>NZ_CP200292.1:885000-3536331 GCF_057365025.1 Erythrobacter sp. JB1-4 | reverse complement strand
ACCAACAAACGCGATACCGCTGTCTGGTAGGTGGAAAGCAATATGGCCATTGGTGTGACCAGACACATCAATCACATGCGCGGTATGCTTGCCCAAAGTGACCGTATCGCCATGCGCTGCCACTTGATCGATCTTCGACAGCTTCTCCACCTCTTGCGGTGCGATGATTTTGGCTCCCGTTGCCTCCACAATCTCGCCATTCCCGCCAGCATGGTCAGGGTGCCAGTGGGTGTTCCAAATGTGAGTGATGGTCCAACCCTTAGCCTTCGCCTGATCGAGATATTCCGCTGCATCTGGTGTGTCGATAGCCGCTGTTTCGCCGCTCTCGCTATCGTGCAGCAGGAAGCCGTAATTGTCGGACAGGCAGGGGAATTGGTGGACTTCAAGCATGTGATTGGGATCCTTCTCTTTAGGACCACATCTAGCGGGGCTTCCCTCAATAGAAAAGGCCCGCCTGCACCATGTGCAAGCGGGCCTTCTTGATTTGCCAATTGGCTAAAAGGCTTAGTCTTCTTTGCCCTTGAGCGCTTCGCCAAGGATATCGCCGAGTGATGCACCTGAATCGGATGAACCGAACTGTTGCACTGCTTCTTTCTCTTCGGCGATTTGACGCGCCTTGATTGAGAAGTTTGGCTTTTTGCTGCGGTCGAAACCGGTGACCATTGCGTCGATCTTGCTGCCAACTTGGAAGCGGTCTGGACGCTGCTCGTCGCGGTCACGGCCAAGGTCGCTGCGCTTGATGAAGCCGGTTGCGCCATCGTCGCCAACTTGAACCTCGAGGCCGCCATCGCGAACTTCGAGTACGTTGACAGTGACAGTTTGACCCTTGCGAAGCGAACCAGCAGCGGCTGCGCCTGCTTCGGTAGGTGCACCTTTTCAAGTTGCTTCATGCCAAGGCTGATGCGCTCTTTCTCAACGTCAACGTCGAGAACAACGGCTTTGACTTCTTCGCCCTTGCGGTGAAGTGCCAGAGCGTCTTCGCCCGAGATGCCCCACGCGATGTCGGACATGTGAACCATGCCGTCCACATCGCCGTCGAGGCCGATGAACAGACCGAATTCGGTCGCGTTCTTGACTTCGCCGGTGACTTCCGCGCCCACTGGGAACTTCTCTGCGAAGTCTTCCCATGGGTTGCCTTGAGCCTGCTTGAGGCCAAGCGAAATACGACGCTTCTCGCTGTCGACTTCGAGGACCATCACATCGACTTCCTGAGACGTGCTGACGATCTTGCCTGGGTGTACGTTCTTCTTGGTCCAGCTCATTTCAGAGACGTGGACAAGACCCTCGATACCCGCCTCGAGCTCAACAAAAGCACCATACTCGGTGATGTTGGTGACGTGGCCGGTGAGTTTGGCGCCAATTGGATACTTCGCTGCAACGCCGTCCCATGGATCGCTTTCGAGCTGCTTCATGCCGAGGCTGATGCGCTGTGTATCGGAGTTGATACGCACGATCTGCACCTTCACAGTGTCGCCAATGGCGATCACTTCGCTCGGGTGGTTGACGCGCTTGTAGCTCATGTCGGTGACGTGGAGGAGGCCGTCAATGCCGCCGAGGTCAACAAACGCACCGTAATCGGTGATGTTCTTAACCACGCCCTCGATGACCTGACCTTCGGCCAGATCGCTGATGAGCTCGCTGCGCTGTTCGGCGCGGGTCTCTTCGAGCACGGCACGGCGCGATACAACGATGTTGCCACGGCGGCGGTCCATCTTGAGGATTTGGAACGGCTGAGCCATCTGCATCAGCGGCTCGACGTCGCGCACGGGGCGGATGTCGACTTGTGAACCGGGAAGGAAAGCAACGGCACCGTCGAGGTCGACCGTGAAGCCACCTTTGACGCGGCCAAAGATGCGGCCTTCGACGCGCTTGCCCTCGCCAAACTCGTTCTCGAGCTTGTCCCAAGCAGCTTCGCGGCGTGCGCGGTCGCGGCTGAGCATGGCTTCGCCGTCTGCGTTTTCGACGCGGTCGACGTACACTTCGACTTCGCCGCCGACTTCGAGGCCGTGTGGCTCATCGCCGCGGCTGAATTCTTTAAGGTTCACGCGGCCTTCTGACTTGAGACCTACGTCGATAACGGCGTGACCTGCTTCGATGGCAGTGATCGTGCCCATGACGACGCGGCCTTCAAAGCCCTGGTCGCCGGCGCCGCCGAGTTGTTCGTTAAGGAGCGCTTCGAAATCGTCGCGCGTTGGGTTAGGTGAGGTTGCCATAAAGCGTGGCTAATCCTTGGTTTTGTTTGCTACCGGCCACCGGTTTCGAGTGTTAGCTCTTCCGGGGTCTTAATCTGCCTCCCACACACCATTGTGAGGGCTAGCAGGGCAAGAGGCCGTACGTCTCCACCAGGCCGAATGCCTAGGTGGAGGTTCTCTTCACCGTTATCGATGTGTTGAACGGGCGCGCGCCTAGACCGAAAGGGCGGTGATTGCAAGCGATTTGCGTTGGTGGGGGTGCCTGCGGTGAGACATTGAACCGGGGCGTTTTGCAAAGTTTGGTCAAGGCGATTTTGATGCGGAAACAGGCGGGTAGGCGTCATTTGCGCGTTTGAAGTGTCAACTTCCGTTTTCTGCTGGTCTTTCAAGGCGGGTGAGTGGCATTTCATCATGCCCTTGGTTTTGCCCCAGTGTGCCTCGAGTAGGAAAGATCTAGCGGCCTTTAAGGGCCTCTTCGACGGCCTCTAAAACCAGCTCAAACGCCTGTTCGCGGTCGAAGGTAGTGGTGTCGATGACCAGCGCGTCAGGCGCGGCCTTCAAAGGCGCGTCCTTTCGGTTTATGTCGCGGGCATCACGGGCGACCACGTCCTTCTCGATCTCCGAGAGCGGAATTTCCTCTTCGTGGTCGAGCTTCTTCTCCACCATCTCGAGCCACCTGCGGCGCGCGCGCGATTGGACGCTGGCCGTGATAAAGAGTTTGATGTCAGCATCAGGCGCGATGACCGTGCCAATGTCCCGACCGTCAAGCACCGCACCGCCTGGTTGTTCAGCAAAAGCGCGCTGCCGTTTAAATAGGGCCTCGCGCACTTCAGGGTGGATCGAGACGCGGCTTGCGTTACTGCCTGAGGCTTCGGTGCGCAGGATGTCGTCTTCCAGCAGTTCGCCGGGAAAGTCACACGCGGCGAGTGCATCAGCAGAATTGTCCGGATCGCCACCATTGATCACAACCTGACGCCCAACTGCACGGTAAAGGAGGCCGGTATCGAGGCAAGGCACGCCGAAGTGGGCGGCAAGCCGCTTGGCAATGGTGCCTTTGCCAGAGGCGGTGGGGCCATCGACTGCGATAATCATTGCGGCGATCTAGCAGCTGTTGCAATGGTGTCCAGCGCATCCAGATTGACTTTGAAATAGGTCTCAAGCCGGCGGTCGATGTCAAAACTGCATTCAGTCATCGAGACCCCGTCCAATTGCTTTTCCCCTTCGAGACTGCGGCAAAATTTCGCGGTGTCCAAGTACGCCTTGGCTATTTGCGAAAAACGTGCAGGGCTTTCGTCGGCTTGTACAAGTTGGCGCGCTTGACCGAGAGTTTCAAAAGCCCGTGCAATCTTCTTGTCCGCTTCCCGGATCTCGCCTTTTCCTATAGCCTTTTTTGAACCCGAGATCTGACACTTAGCTTTTGCCAAAAGAAGTTCGAGCCTCTTATCACGGTGATTTTCTGTGTGAAGCTGATGGCTGTACTGCATAGGTTGGCCTTCATCATCGCCCTTGCGTTCGAGATGCCTCAACCAGATTTGAACTTCGCTGAAATTGTCGACATTGCAGTATGGATCAGCACTTCGCAGCTGGCGCGACAAGTCCAAGATCACATCCTCGTATAGAATTTGAACTGCAAAGTCGGCAAAGTTGCTCTCCGCATCATATGCCTTCTTGAGTTCGTCGTATCGTGTGGCGCTGATATTGCCGGTATCTGGGCGCTGCCATGCCAGATCTGAAAATTCTGAGATCGCCTTTCTATACGGTCCAATGGCGTCTTGCCTCAGCGCATCAAAATCCGCATCTTCGCCGTGAATGCGATATCGTAGGCTGGCCCTTTTGTAGGGATTAATGCGCGTTGTTGATCGCCCATTAAAGCTGTCCCAATTGCGAGGCGCAGTTATGCCTGCCTCGAGAAGCTCGTCAAAGTGCTCATTAAAAAGTGCGTTGCGCGCTTCTACCGCACGTAAATAGGGCGCCGCCTCAACCGAAAAGCGAGTTGTCTGATAAAAGCTCGCCGCTTTTTGGTGCAGCTCTAAAAGGTAGTCATATCTTTCGCTTGCGCTGATTAAGGCCTTAAGCTCAGCGATCCTTGATATGAGTGTATATGGCCTTTGACTTTTTGTTTTTTGTGCCACTTCGCCCTTGTTTATGGGCTGCGTGTTGAGCAACGACCTCCACGCTTTTTCAAGCTGGACGGGGTAATCTTCTACCGAAATTGTCCTTTGGACTGGGCGCTGCCGATAAAATGCAAGCGCCGCTGCTGTCGTTTCCGGCGTTCCAAAGGCAAGATGCCAATCGAGTAGACCTCCAAAATAAATCCCTGGCCCGCAATCTCCCCCGCGTGCGGCATCGGCAAAGGATTGCGGAACCGGCTGAGTTTGGATGTTTGCGGTTTCTTCGGGGGAGGGAACCCAGATTCTAAGTGTCAATATGCAGATTGTGTGAGAACCCGCGTCATTGTTCACAACATCTTGAGCCAACGCTTTTGCGGGTATGAAGGCCATCAAAGCCGCGACTAGTAAAGTGCAAAAGCGGTTCATCTCGAGAGTGTGATGGTTGGGGGTTAAGACTTTCCTGCGATGAACACTCTTCAGTATTGGCATAGGAAACCAGCCACCTATTGATTGTCACTTGGCGCTTTTTTGCCTCATCCGCAGCGCCTTCACCAGCCCAAAGATCGCAATCGCTGCCCAAAACCCTTCGAGCACGAGGCTGGGCCAATTGGTGTGGACGATGAGGCTGATTGTGAGCAGTGCAGCGCCGGTAAGGTTGGTGCCGTGGAGGATGTAAGGGTTGGGCTTATCCACCCATGTCAGATAGGCGTAGGCCCCGATGATGCAGGCAGTGCCGACGAAGCCTATGAGGGAATAAATATCGAGCGTAGTGGTCATTGTGCTGATCGCTCCAGCAATTCCACAAAGGTTGGAAAGCTAGTGGCAATCGGTGCGGTGTCATCGACTTCAACCCCGTCTTTGCTGGCAAGGCCCGCCACGGCCATGCTCATCGCAATGCGGTGGTCCAAATGTGTAGCGATTGGCGCGTTGGAAGTGCCCTTTAGTGGCTCCCCGGCGGTCCCTTGGATGGTGAGACCGTCTTCTTGCTCTTCTACGTCGGCTCCAGCTGCGGTGAGTGCCGCCGCCATAACGGCGATGCGGTCGCTTTCCTTGACACGCAGCTCTTCAAGGCCGGTGCAGACCGTTGTGCCTTGCGCAAAGGCCGCTGCGACAAAGAGCACGGGGAACTCATCCACCATGCTGGGCACGATCTCGGGGTCTACCTCGATGCCGGTTAAAGGAGCATAACGCACGCGAAGGTCTGCCACGGGCTCGCCGCCAACGTCGCGCCGGTCCAATTCTTCAATGTCCGCGCCCATTTGCCCCAGAACCGTTACAATGCCAGCGCGCGTTGGGTTCAGGCCCACATTTTCGATCACAAGGTCGCTGCCCGGGACAATGCTTGCAGCCACGAGGAAGAAAGCAGCGGAGGAGGGGTCTCCGGGGACTTCCACGTTCATCGGCTTGAGATCTGCTTCGCCGTGGATCGCAATCAGGCGCTCTCCATCTTCCTCACCCACTTCGAGTTTCGCGCCAAAGCCTGTCAGCATACGCTCGGTGTGGTCGCGGGTCGCCACTGGCTCGATCACGCGGGTGATGCCGGGGGTGTTGAGTCCTGCCAGAAGCACCGCGCTCTTCACCTGAGCGCTCGCCACGGGCAGGCGGTAGGTGATGGGCACCGCGGGAAACGCTCCGTGCAGCATCAGGGGGAGGGTGCCTCCACTCGATGCTTCAAACGATGCCCCCATTTGCGAAAGCGGCGTGATTACCCGGTTCATCGGGCGTCCTGAAAGGCTCGCGTCACCTATGAAGGTGGCTTTCAGCTGGTGACTGGCCAAAAGCCCCATCATCAACCGCGTCGACGTCCCCGAATTGCCCATATCGAGCGCTTGCCGTGGCTCGACCAGGCTTCCAAGGCCAACCCCGTGGGCGATCCAAGTTCCATCATCAAGGCGCTCAATCTGCGCGCCCAATTGCCGCATAGCCGCAGCGGTCGCCAGCACGTCCTCGCCTTCGAGCAGACCGGTGATGCGAGATTCGCCCACGGCAAGGCCTGCAAACATAAGCGATCTATGGCTGATCGACTTATCGCCAGGGACCCGCAGGCGGCCTTTCAAAGGGGCAGAAGAGGTGAAAATGTGGCTTGGCATAGGGGCGGGTCTTTGACAGCGCGTTGGCGCTATGGCAAGGCGCGCCCCGATCAAATCAACGCTGGAATTCGAATGCACTTGATCGGCCTCTTGATTCCTGCGCAGACTGAACCCAACTGACCTTTTCAATTTGCTCCCTGCCTTATTGTGCAGGACCAGATAAGGACCTGACCCAATGCCCAAACCCGAATGGGGAACCAAGCGCACTTGCCCGGAAACTGGCGAACGCTTTTATGATCTTGGCAATGACAACCCTGTGACCAGCCCAAATGGCCACCAGTGGTATCCAGAGCCAGTTCTCAAATCCAAGCAACCTATTCCAATCGACGATCCTGAAAAGGCGAAGAAGGGCGAGGCTGACACTGACCTTGCTGCCGATGATGAGGATGATGAACTCAAAGACATCGAGAACATCGATGACGCTGAAGCATCAGCTGACCAGGACGTAGACCTTGGTGGTGACGATGACCTTGGCGTGACCGCTGCTAAAGACGACGACGGCGACGGCGACGATAGCTGATTTTACTCTTGCGTTTCGCGGGGGGCAGTCCTAATGGGGCGCTCCCTTGCGGAAGTGAGGGATGGCCTCGGAAACGAGGTCGACAACACGATGATACGGGGCCTTAGCTCAGCTGGGAGAGCGCAACACTGGCAGTGTTGAGGTCAGCGGTTCGATCCCGCTAGGCTCCACCATCGTACCGCCTTTCGGCCCTGGACGGGCTGCAAATGGCCGGGTTTCGTGCTTCCGGTGCTCACGACCTTTACGGTCGCTCCGCTCCGGTTCTCACCCCCGACCATTTTCGCTTCCGCCCAGAACCGAAAATCGGCACGATGGACTGAAGGATTACAAAAGCCGGTTATCTGTCGAGGATTTCCGCACGCTGGCCGACGAGGTTTCGTCCGCCGGCGTTTTTCGCGTTTATCAGGCGGCATCGTGTTGCTTGAGAGGAGTAGTTGAAGATGTTTGACAATTTGTCCGATCGCTTAGGCGGCGTCTTTGACAAGCTCAAAGGTCGCGGCGCGCTTAAAGAACAAGACGTGCGCGATGCAATGCGCGAAGTGCGTGTTGCCTTGCTTGAAGCTGACGTGGCGCTTCCGGTTGCGCGCCGCTTCATCGACGCCGTCACTGAGAAGGCCGTGGGCTCCGAAGTCCTCAAATCGGTCACTCCGGGCCAGCAAGTCGTCAAGATCGTCCATGATGAGCTTGTCGCCATGCTCACGGGTGAGGGCGATGAAGTAGGCGCTGGCGAAGAGCTGAACTTCAACGCTGCGCCTCCGGTCGTCATCATGATGGTCGGCCTGCAAGGATCTGGTAAAACCACCACAACCGCGAAACTTGGCAAGCTGATCCGCGAGCGCCACGGCAAGAAGGCCATGATGGCCTCATTGGACGTCAACCGTCCAGCGGCACAAGAACAGCTGAAGGTTCTCGGCGAGCAGGTCGATGTTGCGACACTGCCGATAGTCGAAGGTCAGCAGCCGGTCGACATTGCCCGGCGCGCGATGGGAGCCGCAAAGCTTCAGAACTTCGACGTTCTCCTGCTCGATACCGCAGGCCGCTTGCACGTTGACGAAGCGCTGATGGCCGAGATGAAGGCGGTGAGCCAAGTCTCAGCGCCGACTGAAGTGCTGCTCGTGGTCGACAGCCTCACTGGCCAAGACGCGGTGAACGTTGCGCAAAGCTTCTCCGGCGAAGTCCCGCTTACCGGCGTGGTGCTCACCCGGATGGACGGCGACGCGCGCGGCGGTGCAGCGCTTTCCATGCGCGCTGTCACAGGCAAGCCGATCAAATTTGCAGGCACCGGCGAGAAACTCGACGCGATCGAGACCTTCCGCCCAGCCTCCGTCGCCGACCGCATTCTTGGCATGGGCGATGTGGTCAGCCTTGTCGAAAAGGCGGCAGCGACTATCAAAGAGGAAGAAGCCGCTCAGCTTGCTGAGAACTTTGAGAAGGGCAAGTTCGACCTCAACGACCTGCGTATGCAGTTGAAGCAAATGCAGAATATGGGTGGTCTCGGCATGCTCGCTGGCATGATGCCGGGCATGAAGAAGGCCAAGCAAGCTCTGGCGGCGTCCAATATGGACGACAAGGTGCTGGTCCATATGGACGCGATCATTGGCTCAATGACGCCGAAAGAGCGTGCTTCGCCCGGCCTTATGAACGCGAAACGCAAAAAGCGTGTGGCCGCTGGCTCTGGTACCGATGTGCAGACCGTGAACAAGCTTCTGAAAATGCATCAGGAAATGTCCAAGGCGATGAAGCAATTGAAGAAAATGGGCGGCCTCAAGAGCCTAGCTGCCATGTTTGGTGGCGGAGGCGGCGGAATGCCTCCTGGAATGGGCGGCCCCGGTGGTCTCCCTCCCGGCATGGGTGGTCCCGGTGGCGGTATGGGAGGCCTTCCTCCCGGTCTCCCCGGCCTTGGCGGTCCGAAAAAGAAATAGTTCACGAATTTAATAAATACAGACAGTTACACTTGAAAGGTAATCTCTAATGGCAGTTGCAATCCGTCTTTCGCGCGGTGGCGCTAAAAAGCGTCCTTACTACCGCATCGTCGTCTCTGACTCGCGTAGCCCACGCGACGGTAAATACCTTGAGCAAATCGGCACCTACAACCCGCTGCTCGCCAAGGACAATCCTGAGCGCGTAAAGCTCAACGAAGACCGTGCGCGTCATTGGCTTTCCGTCGGCGCGAAGCCTTCGGACCGTGTGCACCGCTTCCTCGACAAAGCTGGCATCCTTGAGCGTGAAGCCCGCAACAACCCCAACAAAGGCAAACCCGGCGAGAAAGCCGTCGAGCGCGCTGAAGAGAAAGCTGAGAAGCTGAAAGAGGCCGAAGAAGCAGCGAAAGCAGCTGAAGAAGCCGTGACCGACGCACCGGTTGAAGAAGCGCCCGCTGAGGAAGCTGCAGCTGAGGCCGCCGCTGAGGCTGCACCTGCCGAGGAATCGACCGAAGAAAAGTCGGAAGACTAAGCTTCCCATGATGAACACCGTTCGTGCTGGGCTTGTCGAAGCACAGGCGAGCCATCGCGCGCGCCCTTCGACGGGCTCAGGGCGAACGGAGTTCGTTCAATGAGCTCAGACGAACCCATTGTCCTTGCCGCCGTCACCGGCGCGCATGGTGTGGCTGGCGAGGTGCGGCTAAAACTGCTGGGCGAGGGGCTTGATGCTCTCAAAGCCCATGAGAGCTTCAATTCAGGCGAGCTTACCCTCAAAAAGATCCGATCCGACAACAAAGGCGGGGCGATTGCGCGGTTTGCCGAAGTACAAGGACGCAATGCGGCTGAGAAACTTCGAGGCACCACGCTCAGCGTCCCGCGCGAAGAACTGCCCGATCTCGCCGAGGACGAATACTACCACGCCGACCTTATCGGCCTTGCTGTGCACACCGACACTGGCCGCATGATCGGCACGGTCGCAGCCGTCCAAAACTACGGCGCGACCGACATCATCGAAATCACCCTCGATCCGCCTCCTGAGAAGGGGATGAAGACCATCATGGTCCCCATGACCAAGCAGGCCGTGATCGAATGGGACAGCGAAAAACTTGTCATCGGCGAGCATTTCGCCGACCAATAGGCATATGGCCGACCTAGGATCAGCGACCAACACCGAGCTTTGGGATCGCCTCGAGGCCTACGAAATAGGCATTGAGGGTGCAGACTTCTCCTTTGCCGCTCGCCTTGCCCGTGAAAACCGCTGGTCACTTGCCTTCGCGCAGCGGATCATCAACGAATACAAACGCTTTTGCTATCTCGCCTGCACCGCCGGACACGAAGTCACACCTTCCGATGCGGTGGATCAAGTCTGGCACCTCCACCTCACCTTCAGCCGCGACTATTGGGGCGAGTTCTGCCCGCAAGTGCTAGGCATGGACCTCCACCACGGCCCCACCGCTGGCGGACAGGTTGAGCGCGCCCGCTACTATGACCAATATGCCCAGACTTTCCGCTCTTACGAGGAGGCTTTCGGTGAGCCGCCGCCCGCCGATATCTGGCCCTCGGCAGGTCGCCGCTTTGGCGTTGATCCCAAAGGCCTTCGCGTTAACCCAAATGATGTTATCATCCTTGATAAAAGGGTCGCTTTGTTCGGCGCGTTTGGGTGGATCGCGCTCGGTGTGGCGATCGCGGTTGTGATGGGAGCAATATTCTGATGGAAATCTTCGGTTCTTATTCGGGCGGCGACTTTCTCGTCTTTTACTGCGTCATGCTCGCAACCAGTATCGTTGCTGGCCTCTGGATCCCGGCCAATCTGCGGCCCCAAGGCAGGCGCGGATCGGTCGACGGCATAGAAGAGACCGCCGTGCTCTCGGGCGGAACCACTCAGCATGCGAACGCGCTTCTCACCGACTTGTTCACCAAGGGCGGGCTAGAAGACGCTGGCAAAGGCCGTTTGCGCGTCGCCAACGCGGGCGTAGAAACCACCCCTGCAAGCAGCGCTATCCTGCGCGAGGTCGGTGCGCTCAAAATCGGTCACGTCAAAAAGACGCTCAAGGATCATGCACAGCAAATTGAGGCTGACCTAATCCAGCGCGGCCTTCTGATGGATCAGGGCGAGCGCCTAAAGCTGCGCTTTCTCTCCGTGCTTCCCTACATTGCCTTGCTCGTGATCGGTTTCTACCGCCAACAAGCGGGCGCTGCATTGGGTGAGCCGACGGGGTTTTTGACCGTGCTATTGGTCATTACCTTGATTTGCGGCCTGATCCGCTTTGCAACCGGCACTAAACGCACCATGGCAGGCCAAGAGGCGCTCAAAGCGATGGAGGAAGATGCAAGTCGTCTCAGGCGCGCACCCCAGGCAAGTGAGGCTGGCTTTGCGGTGGCGCTCTTCGGAACAGGCGTTCTGGTCGGCACACCGTGGGAGCCCGTGCACGCCGCGCGCCAAACAGGCAGCGGCGGAGGCGAAGGTGGCGGTTTCGGTGGTGACGGCGGCGATGGTGGCAGCGGCTGCGGCGGCGGAGGCTGCGGCGGTTGCGGGGGCTGAGCTCTCGGCTTAAGGGGCTGGCATGACTAACTTAAGCGTCGCGATTTGCCAGGCTGCTCCCACTCCGCTGGATTTCAATGGCGGGATTGAGAAGGCGATCCGTTTGTCGCGCGAAGCGATTGAGGCGGGCGCGCAGTTTGTGGCCTTTGGCGAGACGTTTCTGGGTGGCTATCCGCTGTGGCTGGATGAGGCTCCGGGGGCGGCGCTTTGGGATCATCCGGGAACGCGTGCGTGTCACAACATCATGTTGGATCAGGCCATCGTTCCAGGCGACGAAAGGCTCTTGCCGCTTCAGGAGCTGTGCGATGAGAGCGGGGCTTGCATCTCTCTCGGAGCGCATGAGCGGCTGCGCTCTAGCCTTTACAACAACCAATTGCTCTTCCGCCCCGGCCTGCCGCCATTGGACCACCGCAAGCTGGTGCCAACGCATGGCGAGCGGCTCATCTGGATGCGCGGGGATGGCTCGACTTTGGGCGTGCATGAGGCGGAGTGGGGCAATGTGGGCAACCTCATCTGCTGGGAGCACTGGATGCCGCTTGCGCGCGCCGCAATGCACAATCTGGGCGAGGCGGTGCATGTCGCCGCTTGGCCCACGGTGCGCGAGGAATATGCGATTGCCTCGCGGCACTATGCGATGGAGGGGCGGTGCTTTGTCCTTGCCGCAGGGCTGGTGCAGCATCGCGATGATCTGTTCGATGGGTTGGAGCGTGTGGGCGGTTCGGCGGAGGCGCGGGAGCTGTTCGAGGCGATTGAGGGCGAGGCGCTCAATCGCGGTGGCTCGATGATTATTGCGCCCGATGCGCGGGTTTTGGCTGAGGCCGGTGAAGGTGAAGAGATTTTGTACGCGCAGCTCGACCTGGCAGAGCGCGGAAAGGGGCTAACCAGCCTTGATACCGACGGGCATTACTCGCGGCCTGATGTGTTTGAGCTCAATGTGGATACGCGGGCGAAGGATGGGGTGAATTGGACTTCGGATTCATAGTCTTTGGTGGTCTGGTGATGACTGCTTTCTTGTTTGTTTTCAGCCTGATTGCGTCGATCTTCGTCACAGCAATAGCAGGAATGGCCTTTCCAAAATTTCCGCAACGTCAGATAGCTTTGGCCATCTCAGGATTGTTTCCTCTCATGGCACTGCTTGGCGTATCGACCGCGATCCTTCATGAGGTCTTCGATGGAACCGCATCAGAGTATGCGACCAACTTAGCTACATTTGCCTTTGGCGCATTTCTCTCGCTCGTTATCGTATGGCCGCTGGCTTTTCGCATCACGTGCAAAATCTACTCTATTGATCTGAGCAAGGACTAATGACCTTCGCCGCCACCATCCTCTCACTCTACCCGGAGATGTTTCCCGGTCCCCTTGGTGCTAGCCTTGCGGGCAAGGCGCTGGAGCGCGGTGATTGGTCGCTTGCCACCCTCAACCCGCGCGAGTTTGCCATCGATAAACATCGCAAGGTTGATGATACGCCCGCAGGGGGCGGGGCAGGCATGGTGCTTAAGGCCGATGTGATGGCGCGCGCACTCGATAGCGTCAGCAATGACGCTCCCGTCCTCGCCATGACCCCGCGCGGCAAACCCATCACGCAAACCCGCATTCGCGAGCTCGCATCAGGGCCCGGCGTCACCATCCTGTGCGGCCGGTTTGAAGGCTTTGACGAGCGCTTGTTCGAGGCTCGCCCCCAAATCGAGGAGGTGTGCCTTGCCGACATCGTCCTCTCCGGGGGCGAAACAGCCGCGATCACCATACTTGATGCTTGCATTCGGCTGCTTCCCGGCGTAATGGGCGCGGCTTCTAGTGGGACTGAAGAGTCGTTTGAGGACGGCTTGCTTGAGTATCCCCACTATACCCGACCTCAGACATGGGAAGGGCGCACGATCCCGCAAGTGCTGCGATCGGGGGATCATGCGAAGATTGCGGCTTGGCGCGAGGCTAAGGCGCAAGAAATCACTCGGTTACGCAGGCCGGACTTATGGGATCGCTATCGTGGCGATCCGGTCCTGTCTGCCTCTGGCGCGCGGCGAAAGAAAAAGGAAACGGACCAGTGAACCTGATCCAGCAAATCGAAGCTGAAGAAATCAGCAAGGTTGAAAAAGACATTCCATCATTTCGCGCAGGCGACACCGTTCGTGTCGGCGTGAAGGTGAAAGAGGGCCAACGGGAGCGTATTCAGAACTTTGAAGGCGTGGTCATCGCGCGTTCGAACCGCGGGATGGGTTCCAACTTCACCGTGCGCAAAATGAGCTTTGGCGAAGGTGTGGAGCGTGTGTTCCCACTCTATGCGCCGATCGTTGACAGCATCACTGTTGTGCGCCGCGGCGTCGTGCGCCGTGCGAAGCTCTACTATCTGCGTGGCCGCACCGGTAAGCGTGCGCGTATCGCAGAACGTCGTGAGAACGCTCCTAAGAAGTAAGAGCGAACCTACAAGGATTTTGAGAGGGCGGTCCATTGCGGGCCGCCCTTTTTCGTTTGCGGGTCTTGCCTTTGCGCGTGTGCATTGCAAGGAACGCCTTAAGCAAGCCAAGCGTTGAGCAAACGCTACAATAACTAAGGTATAACACCCGATGCGCTTTTTTTAGCCGCTGCTTCCGCCGCACTTCTTTCCACAACAGCCCTGGCCGATGACCACATGACCGATATTCCTGAAACTGGCCCAGAGCTCACTTTTGAGCGCGTTTTTGCATCACCGTCTTTGAATGGCTCTTCTCCGCGCGGTGTTAAGTTCTCACCTGATGGTCGATATTTGACGCTGTTGCGCAACCGCGACGAAGATGCCTCACGCTACGACCTGTGGGGCTTTGACCTCAAAACGAGCGAATGGCGCATGCTGGTCGATTCAGAGGCGATCGGGACAGGCCGCGAGCTTTCCGAAGACGAAAAGATGCAACGTGAGCGCCTCAGGGTTGGGAGTCTTAAGGGCATCATCACCTATCAATGGGCAAGCGATGCGTCTGGCGTATTGGTGCCGATCGATGGCGATCTCTATTTTGCGAAGCTTGATGGTGATGTGCAGCGCCTGACCGACACAGAGGAAAGCGAACTTAATCCTAAACTCTCACCCACCGCAGGCTACGTTTCCTTCATCCGCGACCGGCAGTTGTGGGTCGGGGAAGTCGGCGAGGACGCGGCGCCTATCACTCCCAAAGAGAATGACACCATCCGCTGGGGCGAGGCGGAGTTTGTCGCGCAAGAAGAGATGAGCCGGCTTACCGGCTATTGGTGGAAGGGCGATGACACACGCCTTGCCGTTCAGCGCACCGATGAAAGCCCGGTTGGGATTGTGACGCGCGCAGCGATTGGTGCAACGGGCACGCAAGTTTTCGACCAACGCTATCCGGTAGCGGGCTCCGACAATGCGATTGTCGAGCTTTACGTGATGGACCCCGATGGCGGAAACCGCGTGAAGGTCGACCTTGGCGAGAACACGGATATCTACATCGCGCGGGTCGATTGGGGGCCGGACGGGATGCTCTACGTCCAGCGCCAAAACCGCGAGCAAACCGTGCTCGATATGCTCAAAGTCGATCCAGCGACGGGCGAGAGCGAGGTCTGGTTCACGGAAAAAGCCGCACGCGAAGACTATTGGATTAACCTTTCCGACAACTATCGCTTCCTCTCGGATGGCAGCTTGCTGTGGTGGTCTGAGCGCGATGGCTTTGGCAATTTCTACCGCTTCAACGGCACCGATTGGACGCAGCTTACGAGCCTCAAAGAGCCGGTCACGAAGCTCGTTGGGATCAATCAGGATAAAGACCAACTTTTCTTCACCGCCGTTGAGGGCGTGCTGACAGAGCAAGTCTATTCTGCAAGCCTCTCGGAAGCCTCAGAGCCCAAGCGCCTGACCGACACCGACTACACCAACACTGCGAGCATGGACCCAACCGGGAGCCTAATGCTGGTAAGCCGCTCAGCCCCCGATCAGCCGACGCAGAGCTATCTTGCAGGCGATCTTGGCCAGCGTCTTGCATGGGTCGAAGAAAACGCGCTTGGTGAAGACCACCCTTACACGCCGTTCCTGCTTGGACATACGATGCCGGAATACGGCACAATCCCGGCAGAGGATGGGACCGAGCTTCATTACATGATGCTCAAACCGGATATGGAGCCGGGCAAGACATACCCCGTGTTCTATTATCACTATTCCGGGCCCGGCCCGCAAATCGTCGACAAGGGCTGGGGCGGGGCGCTCGCGCAGGCTGTGGTCGACAAGGGCTATATCTATTTCGCGCTCGACAACCGCGGCACCGCCAATCGCGGGGTCGACTTCGAACAACCGATCTACCGCGCGATGGGCGGGGTTGAGGTGGTTGATCAGAAGACCGGCGCGCAGTTCCTGAAAACGCTGGACTTTGTCGACCCGCAAAAGATCGCGCTCTATGGCTGGTCCTATGGCGGATACATGACGCTAAAACAGCTTCAGGCCGATCCGGGGCTTTATGCAGCGGGCATTTCCGGTGCGCCAGTGACCAAGTGGGAGCTATACGACACCCATTACACCGAACGCTTTATGGGCGACCCGCGCGAGGTGCCTGAGGCGTATGAAAAGGCCAGTGCCATCCCCGATGCGACCAAGATCAGCGACCCGCTGCTCCTCATCCACGGCATGGCCGATGACAATGTTGTGTTTGAAAACTCCTCAGAACTGATCAGCGTCATGCAAGAGAACAATGTGCCCTTCGAGATGATGCTCTATCCCGGATACACGCACCGCGTGTCGGGCGAGCAGATCAGTCCGCATATGTGGAATTCAATCTTCCGCTTCCTTGAGGCGCATGGGGTGACGCCGCCGGAGTGATCAGGGACCGCTTGCGCGGGTTCGTCCTTCGGAGTCGAAGAGGGCGCGTAGTGCCACCGGCTCAGGACGAACGGTTCGTTGAATGCTTCCGTTCGTGCTGAGCTTGTCGAAGTACGACTGTTGGGTACTTAGTCAGCCAACCACTCCAACGCCTTAGCCGCCACCTCATCAGGCGCCTCAACTTGCGGGTAGTGACCAATCGTTGGCAGCAAATGATGCAGCGCCCCCGGCACCACCTCGCGCCATTTGTCATAGGCGTGCTTGCCAGACACGGGGTCGAGCGCGCCGTTGATCAGACCGATTTTGTCCTCTGCCCCGCGCAAAGCCGCCTCCCAGCGCTCCTTATGCGTGCGCCGATCCGCAATGTAGTGCAGCAGCTTGTGCATGATGCGGTTGCCGGAATTGTGAGCGATAAACTCCCAAAATTGGTCAAGTTCCTCGGGCGAAGGCTTTGTGTCCGGGCCGAAGACTTGGGAGAAGCTTTGCCCAAACCTCTCACGGTTCATCAAAAGGCCAAGCAAGAAACCAAAGGGCGACACGCCGATTTTCTGCATGGTCACAGGGCGGTGCTGATCGGGGAAGATGCCTCCGTTGAGGAAGACCATTTTGCCTAGCCCCGCCGCGCCCGATCCGTCCTGTTGGCGAGCGAGCATTTCCTGGCCGACTGATACCCCGTAATCGTGCACCAGCGCGTCAAATTCGCCAATGCTAAGATGCGCCAACAATGCCTCTTGGATGTCCGCTTGTTTGTGGATCGAATAGCCGGAGCGCGGCTTACCCGAGAGCCCAAATCCCAGCATATCACAGGCGATCAGCTGATGATCTCTGCCAAGCTGCTCCCAAACGCTCGACCAATCCCATGCGCAGGTCGGATAGCCATGCACGAGCAATAACGGCCGTGCAGACGTATTCCCACCGGTCCAATAGGCAATCTGGTGCCCCTGAAAGTCGAAATATTTGGCCTTTTGCCGCCAAAGCTGTGTATCGGCTGCCATGAAAACTCACTTTTAAGATTGAACTGAAGGAATACCATCAATGGGCTACCGTGTAGCAGTCGTCGGCGCGACCGGAAATGTGGGCCGCGAAGTCATGCAGATCATGGCCGAACGCGAGTTTCCAGCGGATGAAGTGGCCGCTGTCGCAAGCTCGCGCAGCCACGGCACCGAGGTTGAATATGGCGACACGGGCAAGATGCTCAAATGCCGCAACATTGAACACTTCGATTGGGCTGGCTGGGATATTGCCCTGTTTGCCGCAGGCTCTGGCCCGGCGAAGGAATATGCGCCCAAAGCGGCGGCCGCTGGCTGCGTGGTGATCGACAACAGCTCGCTCTACCGGATGGACCCGGACGTGCCGCTGATCGTGCCAGAGGTGAACCCGGATGCGATTGACGGCTATTCCAAGCGCAACATCATCGCGAACCCCAATTGCTCGACCGCGCAGCTTGTAGTGGCTTTGAAGCCATTGCACGATGCAGCGACAATCAAGCGCGTTGTCGTCTCGACCTATCAGTCGGTCTCAGGCGCTGGCAAAGCGGGTATGGATGAGCTGTTCGAACAGTCCCGCGCAATCTTCGTTGGTGATCCGGTCGAGCCTGCGAAGTTCACCAAGCAAATCGCGTTTAACGTTATTCCTCACATCGACGTCTTCCTCGACGATGGTTTCACCAAAGAAGAGTGGAAGATGACGGTCGAGACCAAGAAGGTCCTCGACCCTAAGATCAAACTCACCGCAACATGTGTGCGTGTTCCGGTATTTGTCGGGCACGCGGAAGCTGTGAACATCGAGTTTGAGAAAGAGATCTCCGCCGAGCAGGCGCAAGAGATTCTGCGCGAGGCCCCCGGCATCATGCTGATCGATAAGCGCGAGGATGAAGGCTACGTCACCCCGGTTGAGGCTGCGGGCGACAGCGCCACTTACATCAGCCGCGTGCGCGAAGATGCAACGGTTGAGAATGGCCTCGCGCTCTGGTGTGTCTCGGACAACCTGCGAAAAGGGGCGGCCTTGAACGCGGTGCAGATCGCAGAACTTCTCGGGCGGCGTCACCTGAAAAAAGGCTGACCCTTATGCTCCCTCTCGCCCGCGCTCAATTGTGGATGCTCGCGCTGGTTGCGATCGGTATCCCGCTGAGCGCATGGGGAGCGCTTTACCCGGCCAACACTTGGCTACAAGTCGGCCCTGTCGCGCTGATGTTTCCCGCCGCTTACCTTGCATTGCGCCGCTGGCCCGTGAGTAACGCTTCGGCGGCTTGTATGGCTGCCTTTGTCATCTTGCACCTGTTCGCCGCGCGATGGTCCTACAGTTTCGTACCCTATGACGATTGGACGGGCGGGGCGGTCAGCGCGGCCTTTGGGTGGGAGCGCAATCACTTTGACCGCCTTGTGCACTTCCTCTTCGGCGTCCTAACCATGCCGCCCATGGTTGAGGTGGGTGTGCGTTATTGGGGTATGACAAAGCGGCTTGCTTGGGTCTTTGCCGTGACCTTTGTCTTCGCTTTTGGAGGCATCTACGAGATATTTGAGTGGACACTCACCTTGGCACTCGCACCCGAAGCGGCAGGTGCCTATAACGGAGAGCAAGGCGATATGTTCGATGCACAAAAGGATATGGCGCTTGCCGGTTTGGGGGCGCTTTTGATGGTTCCGGTGGTTCGCAAAGCAGCTTGGTGGAAAGAATGATGATGAAAAGACCTCTTCAGACAGTCTTCGGAAAGGTGGCCTTTGGCCTCACAGGCGCGCTTCTCCTCGTATCATGCGACAGTGGGCAAGTGCCCTCGCCAGCGGACCGAATGGCGGGCGATGTGCCGGTCGATATCGCTAATGAGGGCCTTGTCGCGCTTCATGGTGAAGGGCTGGTCGCAGGCGCTGAGAGCTTCTTCTTCGCTGCCGGCCGCAACGAAGTCGAAGGCGCGTTGGCTGAGGTGTTGGGCGAGCCTGTTGTCCGCAACGATATCGAGGAATGCGGCGCAGGGCCTATGGCGATGACAACTTACCCGGGCGAGTTCACCGTCAATTTCCAAGAAGGCTCGCTCGTGGGCTGGAACATCGGGACTGCGCCCGAAGGGGAGGCTGACAAAATCCAGCTCGATGGCGATGTGAGTATTGGCATGTCAGCCGAAGACCTCGCTAATGTCACAGGGTACGCACCGATTGAGGGCAGCACCTTGGGTGAGGAATTTGCGCTTAGCGATACCATGGGCGGTTTTGTTGATTCCGGTGCGGTAACGATGCTTTATGCAGGGACGCAGTGCTTCTTTAGATGAGGCTGTCATTTCTGGTGAAGCGCGTTAAGCTGCCAAAATGACAAAGGACAAAACGCTTCAGGCGGACCTCTATTTCAGCTTCCGTTCGCCTTATTCCTATCTGGCGATTGGCCGGTATCGGGACATGGTGCGCGAGTATGATCTCGACATCACGCTTCGCACGGTATTGCCCATTGCGGTGCGCGATCCTGATATTCTGTTCACAGGCAATCCCGCGGCGCCTCAGTATATCCTCTTAGACTGCATCAGGGCCGCGCAGTTCCTTGATATCCCTTTAAGCTGGCCACGCCCTGATCCGATTGTGCAGGACTTTGCAACCCGCAAGATTGCCGAAGAGCAACCCTATATTTTCCGCATTTGCCGCTTGGGACAGGCCGCAACACGCCGAGGCAAGGGGCTTCAGTTCGCTGCCGAAGTTGCACCAATCATTTGGGATGGCTCGATCGAAAACTGGCACGAGGGCGATCATTTGGCTGGCGCTGCGACGCGGGCGGGGCTCGATTTTGCAGAGCTTGAAGCAGAGGCGGCGTCCGATGCAGAAGCGCTGGATGCAGAGATCGCGGGCAACACCGACGCATTGCACGCGGCGGGCCATTGGGGCGTCCCCACATTGGTGGTCGATGGTGAGCCTTTTTTTGGACAAGACCGCGTCGATATGGCCAAATGGCGGCTTGAGCAAAAAGGCCTCGCCCAAAGGTGAGCAAGCACAATTTTGCAAGTTTTGATGGCGCTCAACTGACGGTCACAGTGATGGGTGAGGGGCGTCCATTGGTGCTCGTTCACGGGCTGTTCTCAAGCGCTGAGATGAATTGGATCAAGTTCGGCCATGCTGCAAAGCTGGCAGATGCCGGGTTTCGATGCATCATGCCCGACCTTCGCGCGCACGCAAATAGTGCAAAGTCGCATCATGCTGGAGACTACCCGGTGGGTGTCCTCACAAAGGACCTTGCAGCGCTGGTCGAGCATTTTGAGCTTAGCGACTATGATCTGGCCGGTTTCTCCCTCGGCGCGCGCACTTCGGCAAAGGGTGTGATTGACGGTCTAGCCCCGCGCCGCCTTGCACTATGCGGGATGGGGCTACAGGGGCTTTCGGGTTGGAAGAACCGTTCCGCCTTTTTCATTGATGCCATTGATCGTTTCGATGAGATCAAGCGCGAAGACCCGGCGTTTATGGCGAAAAGCTTCATAAAAACCATGGGCATAGACCGCGTAGCAGCGCGGTTGCTGCTCGGCGCTGTTGACGATGTGGTAACAGGCGACCTTGCCAAAATCACTATGCCCACAGCGCTCATCTGTGGCGATAAAGATCAAGACAATGGATCGGCTAAAGACTTAGCGCTTGCACTGCCGGATGGTTGTTACCGCGAAGTACCGGGGACGCATATGAGCAGCGTTGCAGACGCAGCCCTCGGCCAAGCTCTTGTCGATTTCTTCACCGGCTGACCGCGGTGTAACGAGGGGATAAGCAATGCAAGAAAAGGTGAGCGTCAAGCTGTGGCTGATTAGCCTTGTAATTTTCCTCGGAGTTATGGTTGCGACGGGTGCCGTGGAGCAGGGCGCGGGCACTTTTAGCATTCTCGATCATCAGGCAGCAGGCACAGCGGCGCGGGTCAATGAAATACAGACCCAGTGGAAGGACGCCGGTGTGCGCGATCTCGCAATCATTGCGGTCCTGTGCGATCTTGGCTGGATTTGGATTTATGCGCTTGGGGGCTTCCTTGCAGGGCGCGAGTTTTCGACCAAGCGGGTGGGGTTTTTAAGGGGGCTGGGGTTCTTCATTGCCGCTGCCGCTGTGATTTTTGGTCTTACAGATTACACCGAGACCACTTTGCAGTTTATCCAACTCATCCAAGATGCGGGAAGGGATCAATTTGCCGGGATTGCAGCCCTTGCTCAGCCAATAAAAATCGCCGCGTTTTTTGCAGCCTTCTTGGGGATTGTCGCTGCGCTTGTGCTGGACCGATTTATAAAGCCTACACCCTCTTAAGCGGCGTTCAACTGCGCTCGGAATGCTTGAGCAGACTCGTCAAGCTGACGCACTTGTTCAGCAAGGCTTTGTGCCGCCTCGTCCAGCTCACCAGACAACTGCCGCGCCTCGCCGGCCCGCTGTGATAACGCTTTGCTGCTCTCCACCATTTGGCCCGTGTCGCTTGCAGCGTCGCGCGCAAAGTTTTCTATTGTATCGGCGGACTGACGGTGGGTTTCCACCTCGTTGCGGATTGATCTGGCGTTGGCATCAAGCTCATCGATTGCCGTTTCGATTTCATAAAAGCTGCGCTCCGCCTCGAGCGTGCCCGAGCGAACCCCGCCGAGAAATGCGTCGATCCTGATCGCGGCATCGCTTGCCTGGGTTGCGAGCTGTTTGACCTCATTGGCAACAATGCTGAAACCGCGTCCTGCAGGCCCAGCAGACGCCGCCTCAATCGCGGCATTGAGCGAGAGCAAATTTGTGCGCTCTGCGATCCTGACGATTGACCGCGTCGCTTCGCCGATGGTTTCAGACTGCGCGGTTAGCATCTGAATTGCATCGCCTCCACCACCAGAACGTTCGCTGGCTTCTTTGCTCAAATTGGATTGCTGACCAGCGTTGTCTGCCACTTCCGATATGGAGACCGATAGTTCCGCGACGCCTGCTGCAACGGTGTTGGCCGCTTTGCTCACAGCTTCAGCTGAGCTTACCATCTGTGAGGCTTCATTGCCGGCCTGTTCGGCGATAAGTTTGAGTTGATGTGCGCTGCGTTTGAGCAAACCGGCGGTGCTCGCAACGGCATGGGTGACGCGGCTGATCGAATCTTCAAAGCTGGCAGCAAAGTTTTTGTAGTCTGCTTGGCGTCTTTTCTGCGCGTCATCCATAATAGTCATGCTTGCGCTGCGTTCTTTTTCTATTTGTTCCAGCGCGATCTTGAGGTCTTCTGCTTTCCTTTCGAGTTCACTTGATTGCTCTACTGCGATCGTGTGTGAGGAATGAACATTCTCAATCAGGAGAAGCAGATTAGCCGTGATCCAACAGAGTATGATGGCGATCAATATGACCGCAGCGGCATGGATGCCCACCCGATAAACCGTGGTTTCTCCATAGAAAACCCAAGCAGAGGCGATATAACTCAGCAAGGCGTGATGTACGATGATAAAGCCGCTGGCGAGCAGGATCGGCCGCTTATCCAGAAGCGGGGTGAGTGAGGCGAGAGCAACAAAGAAGTACATGTGCATGTCACTCTGCCATTCCTCTCCCTGCATCGTGTAAACAAACAGACTGGGCTGAAATGCGGCCATCAAGCCGGCGATTAGCCGAGCTATCGTGTCTGTTTTTCGTGCAAGTGCACAATAGGTAAGGAAAATGTTTGCCAGGACACTCAAGCCTGCAGCGTACAATGCAGGCGCTCCCTGCATTCCGACCAAGGCAAGGAGTAGGATCGTGGCCAACCATCCGAAAATTGCGGCGAGCTGGAGTCCCTTTATGCGCAGATCGTCAACCTCTAGGTTCATTTTGACAACCGGGCGTCATCGGCGCCGCATAAAGGAACTGCGGCGCTGAGAAGCAAGATGTGATCATCTACAAGGGAACGAAAAAAATCATACTTTCTCGCACGCACCACAAGTGAGCCTTTAATCTTTCCTCGTGTTAGGATTTGCGTTCCAGACATTGTCGCCCGCGCGGCGAGGTTTTGTGCCCCATGGTTACTTAAAGGGATTAGCGTAACTGGTTGGCCAGGCCAGGGCGCGAAATTTAAAGTTAAGGTCGCACCGACTAGTAAGATAAGATGAGCCACGAAAAGGCTGTCTCCCATACGGTGAAGCCATTTTTCAGTGGCGTGTTTCATACTCCAAGCTATCGCCAAGATTGGTTAGGGTCTTGCGGATGTGTAACTGTGTAGTCTTCCGCACTGGACTTTACCTAAACGGCGGCTCATTGAACGCGCGCAGCTTGCGGGAGTGTAAACGGTCCCCTTCATCGCGCAGGTGCTTGCAGGCTTCCAATCCGATTTGAAGATGGGCAGCAATAGCCTCTTCGTAGAATTTGTTCGCCTGTCCTGGCAGTTTTATCTCTCCGTGGAGTGGTTTGTCCGAGACGCAGAGGAGCGTCCCGTAAGGCACACGGAAACGGTAACCTTGAGCGGCAATTGTAGCGCTTTCCATCTCCACCGCAATCGCGCGGCTTTGCGAGAAGCGGCGCGCTGAGCTGGCGTAGAGAAGCTCCCAATTGCGGTCATCGGTGGTGACGACTGTGCCTGTGCGCATGCGCTGTTTGATGTTCGCGCCTTGGACGCCTGAGACTGCTTCAGCGGCAGAGGCGAGGGCGAGTTGGACCTCTGCAATCGGTGGGATGGGCACTTCAGGCGGGAGCACACTGTCAAGTACATGGTCATCGCGAAGGTAGGCGTGAGCGAGCACAAAGTCGCCGATCTTCTGGCTGGAGCGTACCCCGCCGCAGTGGCCGATCATCATCCAGGCATGAGGGCGAAGGACGGCCAAGTGGTCGCAAATGGTCTTTGCGTTGGAGGGGCCAACGCCGATGTTGACAAGGGTGATACCTTTGCCGTCCTCACGGATGAGGTGATAGGCGGGCATTTGGTGCTTGCGCCAAGCGGTGTCATCGAGCTGGGCCTGCGCGTTGTCGGTGCTTTCCTCGATGTGGAGGCCGGCCGCACCTTTGAGTTCGATATAGCCATCCTCGCCGATCTGCTGCGCGCCCCAGTTCACAAACTCATCGACGTAACGGTGGTAATTGGTGAAGAGGATGAAGTCCTGAAAGTCCTCAACCTTGGTGCCGGTATAGTGGGCAAGGCGAGCGAGCGAGTAGTCTGTACGCAACCCATCAAAGATCGAGAGCGGCATGTCAGAGTTTTCGTCAAACTCGATGCCATCGGCCAACTCGTCCCCAATCAGCGACAGATCCGTCGAAGGAAAGTGCTGAGCAATATCTTGCGGGGCGATCCCCTGCATGGCGGCACCTGCCTCGCCGTCTAGCACGTAAGGGAAGGGGATTTCCTGACGCGAGCGGCTGACAGTCACGTCGACTTCATACTCGGCGGAGATAAGCTCCAATTGCTCTGTGAGGTAGTCTGCGAAAAGATCAGGTCGGGTGATGGTGGTCGTATAAGTCCCTTGCATTTCCAACCGACCAAAAGCGCGCGTGCGATCTTGGGGGTCTCCCACTCCTGAATAATGCAGTGTCAGCTGAGGATAGGCATAAGAGCCGTCATGGCGTTTGCGCTCAGGGGGTATTACCCCGCCTTTGCCATAGGCGATAACGTCTTCACGAAGCGTTTGGACGGCCTGGGTGTAGTGCTGCTGCAGTTGTTCAAGGATGGTGGGGATGGGTGTCATATATGCTTTTTCCTATTGTTATTGTCGTCATATTTAGGGGTCTTTGACCCCTTTTACAAAAAGGGCGCGAAAGTCGTGTGACTCTCGCGCCCTTTTGATTGGCTTTTCTGAGAAGCGAGAGGCTCAGCCTTCGCTCTCCTCGCTGGCGGCTTCCTCGGAAGCTTCTTCACCTTCAGGCGCAGCGCCGTCTTCGAAGAGTTCCTCAGGGATTTCGCCAGGCTCAAGACCTTCATTGTCGATCTTGGTATCGGCCGCGGCTTCTTCGATCTCGCGCTGCTCTTCTTCGAACATTTGCGCAAGAACGTCGACGCCTTGAGTTTGAAGCTCAGCTTCATCGTCAGAGCGGGCAACGTTGGCTTTCACCGTCACGTGCACCTCAGGGTGCAGAGCAACGGTCACATCGTGCATGCCGATGGTTTTGATCGGCGCGCCCATGATGACTTGTTTTTTGTCAACATCGTGGCCTTGCTCAGTGAGCCCTGCAACCATGTCGCGAACGTTGACCGAACCGTAGAGCTGGCCAGTGTTCGAAGCTGCACGGATGAGGATAACCTCAGCGCCAGCCACTTTTTCACCAGCGCTTTCAGCAACGGTCCGCTTTTCAGCGTTCTCTTTTTCGAGACGCTCACGGTTGGCTTCAAACACTGCTTTGTTGGCATCGTTTGCGCGCAGGGCTTTCTTCTGCGGAAGAAGGAAGTTGCGAGCGTAGCCATCCTTAACGGTGACAACATCGCCAATCGTGCCGAGTTTCTCGACGCGTTCAAGGAGAATGATATCCATGTTTTCTCTCCTATTTCACGATGTAAGGAAGCAGGCCGATGTGGCGTGCGCGCTTGATGGCTTTGGCCAGTTCACGCTGCTTCTTGGCTGAGACGGCGGTGATGCGCGAAGGCACGATTTTGCCACGCTCGGACATAAAGCCCTGGAGCAAACGCACGTCTTTGTAATCGATTGTGGGGGCGTCTTTGCCTGAGAACGGGCAAGACTTGCGGCGGCGGAAGAAAGGACGGGCCATCAGTCGCGCTCCTCACGGTCTGAACGGCGCTTACGATCGCGCTCGTTTTTGCGCATCATTACGCTTGGACCTTCTTCGTGTTCGTCGACACGAATGGTCATGTAGCGGATGACGTCTTCATTGATACGGGTCTGACGCTCAAGTTCAGCGACCACAGAGCCCGGGCCATCGATGTTGAGCATTACGAAGTGCGCTTTGCGGTTGCGCTCGATTTTGTAAGCGAGGGATTTAAGGCCCCAGGTTTCGGTCTTGACGACCTTACCTTCATTCGCTTCGACGATTTCGGTCGCCGTGGCCGCCAGCGTGTCAACTTGAGCCTGGCTCAGGTCCTGACGCGCGAGGAAGATGTGCTCATAAAGAGCCATACTTCTTGTCCTTACACTGTAATGCCGATCGCTGGCTGATCTGCGGGATTGCAGGGCCCCTCCGGCTTTCTTTTGGCCGCACCTATTTCGGAACGGTTGCGGGCACATACCGTTTTTGTCGGTGAATGCAAGTGCAGAACGCTTGGCGTGTTGCGCGTGGTCATGCATGACGTTGAGAAATAATGAGGAACTTTACATGCCATCAGGATTGGTTGCGCTGCTTGACGATGTGGCGGTGATTGCGAGGACGGCTGCGGCGTCGGTCGACGATATTGCGGCAGCAGCAGGCCGCGCTGGCTCCAAAACTGCGGGCGTTGTCATCGACGATGCGGCCGTGACGCCCAGCTATGTGACCGGGCTTTCCCCGGCGCGCGAGCTTCCCATCATCTGGGCGATCACTAAGGGGAGCCTGTTCAACAAGCTCATCATCCTTTTGCCGATTGCGATGCTGCTCGATTATTTTGCCCCGTGGCTGGTCATTTACCTGCTGATGATCGGCGGCGCGTTCCTTTGTTATGAGGGCGCGGAAAAGATCATGGAGAAGCTGGGCGGGGCAAAGCACGGCAAGACGGTCGAAGATGAGATCGACGATCCCGTGGCGTTCGAAAAACAGCGCATCGCAGGGGCCGTGCGCACCGATTTCATCCTGTCTGCTGAGATTATGGCCATTGTTCTTAATGAGCTGACGCAGAATGCAGTGATCGCGGAAAGCCTGTGGCAAAAGGGTGCAGCGCTCGCGATTGTCGCGGTTGTGGTGACTGTGGTTGTTTACGGCACGGTCGCGATCATCGTGAAGCTTGATGATATCGGCCTTGCGCTGACCAAGCGCGATAGTGAGGCGGCGCAAAAGTTTGGAGCGGGGCTGGTCGCTTTTGTGCCCAAATTGCTGACCGCGCTTTCGGTGATTGGTACAGCGGCGATGCTGTGGGTTGGCGGCGGCATTATTGTGCACGGCACCCACGAAATCGGCTTCCACCTGCTGTATGATCTTGCGCACGGCGCAGAATACGCGGTGGCAGGTGTGCTTGGCGGGATTGGCGGCTGGTTCACCTATGCGGCAGTTTCTGCGGTGATCGGGGTGATCCTGGGCGCGATTATCGCATTCCTGCTCCACAAGGTGATTGGTTATGAGGGAGCGCATTGATGGCCCTTCCCATCCTCTACACCTGCGCGGGCTCTCGCGGACAGCGCTGCACATGGGCCGCCGAGGAGGCTGGGGTTGAGCTGGACCTGCGCGTCCTCCCATTCCCGCCGCGTCACAAAGCGCCGGAATATTTGGAGACCAATCCGCTCGGCACGATCCCAATGTTGATCGACGGTGAGACCCAGATGACCGAAAGCTGCGCGATTGCGCATTACTTGGCTGTGACGGGCGGGGCGGACGCGCTTGTCGTTGCTCCGGGTGAGGCCGATTACGGCGAGTATCTCGACTACACCTATCACGCCGACGCCACGATCACCTTTCCGCAAACGGTCTATATGCGCTTTGCCCTGTTCGAGAAGCACAAGGGCTGGGAAGATGCGGGCCACGCCTATGCCGATTGGTTTGAAAAGCGGCTTGTGAAGATCGAGCAACGTTTGGAGACCCGCGAGTATCTGTGCGCGGATCGTTTCACCATTGCGGACATTTGCGTGGGATACGCGCTGGTTCTGGCTAAAGCGGTCGGGCTCGATGAGCGTATTCCTGAGCCGCTCAAGGCATACCGTAAGCGGCTGACTTCGCGGGAGGCGTATCAAACCGCAGTCGCCAAGGAAAAAGCAGGCGCGCCCTAAGAGGCATCCAAATCCGTGCCGCAATTGCCACAAGTCTTATTGGGCCAAGGCACAATTATGATACCGCGAAAGAATAGGTTCTTGCCGCAATTGGGGCAGTTGAATTGCCGCATCCTTGCGTTGACGACAATGAGCATCAGCACAGCCGCCGCAAAGGCCCAGGTCGAATGGCCAATCCATTTGTCTATCGTTATAACAAACATAAATGCGGCCAATGTCGCAAACAGCATCATCTGCATATGGCGCACAGCGAGGCGGTAAATCGTCATCTCTGTATTTCTGTTCCCAGGCTATGGCTGCATTTGCGACATCTGGTCGGCGGCGGCAGAAAATCGAAGCAAAAACCAAAAAATGCGAATAGTCGCGGCGTTCTCCATATGCTGCTTCCGCATTCCGGGCAGGAATAGCGATCAGCCAGTCTGAAAAGCCCCAAAAATAGCCAGACACCCAAAATTGTGGCTGCCCACGTCAGATGCTCACCGTCAACCGGATAGGAAACAACGATGAAAACGAGCATGCAAATCATTCCAGCGAATGGAGCTCCGATCCAAAGGAACCAAGACGTCCAAAGGCGGTGGTAGTATGTCAAACCAACTGCTCGAAAATACTCTTTGCAAAGCTGCTTAAAGTGTCATCGCGCGCGCCCATAATGACAATGCGGTCGCCGGGCTTTGCGAGTTCAACAATCCGGTCACCGCAAGCCTCGCGGCTTGCGATATGCTGAGCTGAGCCACCATTTTCCTCGATGAGGCCGATGATCCGCTCGGTCCCCTCACTGCGATCCACTGTGCCCCCGTAATAGACGGGGTCGCACATGATAGTGATGTCATCCTCGCCAAGCTCGCGGGCAAAGGTCTGGGCAAGCTCATCGCCCATCTGGCGCAGGGGCCCGTATCCATGCGGCTGGAAGAAGGCGATCACGCGGCCCTCGGTCGCCTTTAAAGTGCGCAAGGTCGCTGCGCATTTCTCTGGGTTGTGGCCAAAATCGTCGATGACGCTGATGCCGCTCTTCGAAGTGCCAATCACGTCAAACCGACGCGCAAGGCCTTTGAAGCGGCTGAGTGCATAGACTGACCGGCTGAGCTCAATCCCCGCCGCGCTCATCGCTGCAATCGCTGCCATGGCGTTGGCTAGATTGTGCAAGCCGGGCATGGGCAGGTCGAGCGGGTAAACCTTGCGGTCGCGGTTATCGATCAAGACGGCACGAATGCTCAAAGGTCCGTGTTCAATGCTATCAGGCTCGACGATGATATCGGCAGTCTGATCCTCGATCCCGAAAGAGACCAATTGCGAGGCGCGGCCAGCAAGCTCGCGCGATTCCTCGTCATCCATGTTGATAACGGCGCAGCCTGCCTCGAAGACGAAATCGCCGAAAAGAACGCGCAGCTCTTCGATTGATTTGTGGTCGAGGCTGACGTTTAAGAGAACGCCGATTGTGGGACGGTAAAGCGCGATAGAGCCGTCGCTCTCATCGACTTCGCTTACGAAAATCTGCGGGGAGCCGACGCGCGCGCTGGCAAAAGGATTTGCGTCGTCGACGAAGTTTTTCATCACCGCGCCGTTCATAACAGTTGGGTCATGGCCAGCCTCAGCCATGATCCACGAGATCATGCCGGTGACAGTGCTTTTGCCCGATGTGCCACCCACAGCGACCGAATAGCCCGCGCCATTGAAAAGTTCCGCCAAAAGCTCAGCCCGCGTCATCCGTTCGCAGCCAAGTTCCCTCGCGCGGGCGACCTCGGGGACGGTGTCTTCCACCGCGGCCGATGCGATCAAAACCTGTTCGGGCGAGGTAATCCCGCTGCCGTCTTGCGGAAACAGGGTAAAGCCATTGCCAGACAGCCAAGCAAACTTCTCAGGCGTGCGGCCCTGGTCATAGGAACGGTCGGAGCCTGCCACTTCGTGGCCAAACCCCTGCGCTAATTGCGCAAGGGGAAGCATACCCGACCCGCCGATACCGCAGAAAAAGAAAGGGCGCTCTTCAGGCGCTTCGTCCACTGATCCACTCATAGCGGATATGGTTATGGGCTTGCCACGCGAGTTACAAGCGCCCTAGGCTGTCATCATGACAAATATCGCCATTTGTGCACCGGCAAGAGCCATTACCCGCGAGCATGCAGCCAACCTTGAGGCTCTGGTTGCAGCGGAATTTCCCGATCACTCGGTGACGTTCCATGATCAGTGTTTTGAGCGTTCTGGGCATTTTGCGGGCGATGATCTGACGCGGCTGGGCGGATTGCTCGACTGCGCCAATGATCCCTCGTTTGATGCGGTGTGGTTTGCGCGCGGTGGTTACGGCTCAAACCGGATCGCAGAGGCGGCGATTGCGCGGATGAACGCATCGGCCAAGGCAAAGACCTATGTGGGCTATTCTGACTGCGGCTATTTGTTGGGCGCTTTGTATAAGGCCGGGATTGGCCAATGTGCGCATGGATCGATGCCGATCAGCGCGAGCTCTTCGAGTGGTCCTGAATCGGCGCGGAGGGTACTGCGTTGGTTTGGCGGGGATAATTCTGGCCTTGAGCCGAGCCTTGATGGAGCAACGCCCACCGCTGCCTTCAACCTCATCACACTGGCGATGCTCGCTAAGACGCCGCTCATGCCTGACCTTACCGGCCATGTGGTCATGGTCGAGGAAATCGCGGAAGCACACTACGCTATCGACCGCGTGTTCTTCGCGCTTGCAGGAAGCTTGCCGCGCATTGCTGGACTTCGCTTGGGAGCGGTGACGGACATTCCTGAAAACGATATTCCTTTCGGCTCGGACGAGGTGGAAATCGCCAAGTTCTGGTGCGCGCGGGCGGGTATTCCCTACCTTGGGCGCGCCGAGATCGGGCACACAGCTGCCAACAGGGTTGTGCCCTTTGGGCTTGCAGGTCCAGCACGAGCTTCGTAACGGCTCGCTCCAACAGGAGAATTCACATGAAAGCGTTCGTGTTCCCGGGACAGGGAAGTCAGAAAGTCGGAATGGGCACTGAGCTTGCCTCCGCCAGCGGCGCCGCGCGCGAAGTATTTGAGGAAGTGGATGAGGCGCTTGGCCTTAAACTTTCCGCGATCATGGCAAAAGGCCCAGAGGATCAGCTGACCCTTACCGAGAACGCACAGCCTGCGATTATGGCCAATGCGATTGCGACCTTGCGCGTGCTCGAAGCTGAATTCGGAGTGAAGCTTTCCGAGGCTGGTTCATGCGTGGCAGGACACTCGCTGGGCGAATACACCGCGCTTTGTGCTGTTGGCGCGTTTGACCTTTCCACCACGGCGCGTCTCTTGAAACTGCGCGGCTCTGCGATGCAGGCCGCTGTTCCTGTGGGTGAGGGCGCCATGGCAGCGCTTCTTGGCGCTGATATCGCCAAAGCCAGCGCACTTGCCGAAGCGGCCGCCGATGGCGAAGTGTGCGAAGTCGCCAATGACAATGACCCGGGCCAAGTCGTGGTTTCAGGCCACAAGGGCGCGATTGAACGCGCCGTGGCTCTGGTTAAAGAACACGGGATCAAACGCGGCGTTTTGCTGCCCGTGTCGGCTCCGTTTCATTGCTCGCTCATGCAGCCCGCCGCCGACCGCATGTCAGAAGCGCTTAGCGAAACACCACCCGGCGCGCTTGCCTTGCCGCTTTACGCCAATGTTACCGCAAGCAAAGTGACCGACCCTGCCGAAGAGCAATCCTTGCTGGTCCAGCAAGTCACCGGCCGTGTGCGCTGGCGCGAGAGCGTTGCAGCCATGCATGCAGACGGTGTGGAGCATTTCGTTGAACTAGGCGGCAAAGTGCTTGCCCCGATGATCCGCAAGATCGCTGGCGAGGCTGAAACCACCAGCCTCATCACCATGGAAGACCTCGAGGGATTTGCGAGCTCCATCTGAACAATAGGTGGCAGTATGCGACCTTAGTGACTTACATCTGGTATAGTTCCTGATTAGTCTCCTTCCCAGACGCTTTGGGGAGAGATTGGCTATGCGCTGGATACATTCGCTGCTTTTGGGCGCTATCGCTCTTGGGCTAAGCGCTTGCGCTACCTTGCCGCCCATCGACCGAAATCCCGGCAGCATACCCACCTTCGCAAGCGAGGCGGAGATCGACGCCTATATCGCGGCGCAATCGCGCGAGGCGAAGAGGCTCATGGCCCTACCAGACAGCGGCTACCAAGAAGACACAATCATCGTGACGGGGTCCAAACGGGTAGAAGTCGCCATCACCAACAACCAAGAAGAAGGCATCGACGAAGGCGGCATTGTCAAAGCGACGGGCGAATATCTCGTCATCCTGAGGCGAGGGCGGGTGCATGTGGTGCGCCACGGCGGCAATGCGTTGGAGACGGTTTCCAGCATTGACGCATTTCCGCCCGATGACCCCGACCCCGACGACACATGGTATGATGAAATGCTGCTGTCCGATGGCATGGTGGTGGTGATCGGCTATTCCTATGGAGAGGACGGCACCGAAATTTCTCGTTTCAATCTGTCGAAGGAGGGCGCGCTTTCCTACATCGACACCCACTACCTTTCGAGTTTCGATTATTACTCCTCGCGCAATTACGCATCGCGCATGATCGATGGGGAATTGTGGACCTATAGTCCAAGTCCGTTTGACAAGGATTGGCGCGATAACCTCCCCTTTCTCGAACGCCGCCTTCCCGATGGCAGCAGGCAGCGCATTGGCTCCAATCTAAAGCCTGAAGATATGGGCCTTTCCGCCAGCATGCTTGAGCGCATCTCACCTGCGGCTAATATGATGCATGGGATCACGCGGTGCACCGTTTTGGAGCCCCAACTCACCTGCACATCGCGCGCGGTTTTAGGGACGGGCTCGGGTGAATATTACTTCAGCCAGAACGCTGCCTATTTCTGGACCGAAGAAGGCCGCCAAAGCTGGCGCTGGCGAGGGCTCGATGAAGAGGAAGGCTATATCCTCTATCGCTTTGCCTATGATGACCCTGACGTGACCGCGATCCGCGTCCAAGGCGCGCCGATTGATCAGTTTTCTTTCCACGAAGACGATGAAACAGACAGCCTGTTTGTCCTCACGCAAGGCGAGTTCACCTTTGGCGACAGCGACGGCTTTGGGGCAACGATGTGGGATAGCGAGTTTTCCGATGGAGAAACCGCTTTAGTCCGCGTTCCCTTGGACGCGATGGACAATGGCACTCGTGCGGTTCCGCAAGGCTTGTTCCGCGACCTGCCAGCCCCCGATGGATGGCGCGTGCAAAACCGATACGTCGGGCGGCACCTACTCTACAGCGGCGCGCGTTACCGCGAAGAAGGGGAAAGCCCCGAGGTGTTTGTCACCCCGCTTGACGCCAGATGGGTGCAGCGCATTGAGTTGCAGCATGGGATAAGCCGTATCGATCGCCTTGGCAAAGATGGTGTCGTCATCGGGCAGGACGAGAGCGAGCAATTGGGCTTTACCACCATTGAGTTTGGCGAGGCGGCCAAACCCGCTCGCCTTGGATCCACTAGCCTTTTGCCTGCAAGCGACGAAGGCGAAAACCGAAGCCGCGCCTTTTACTGGCGGCCCGATAGTGCCTCTCCTGAAAGCGGTGACGGCGTAATGGCCTTGCCCGTTAACAATGAACTCGACGGCTATGATTTTGAATTCCTGGGCTCCTCCACCGCGATGACGTTCTTGGAGCGAAGGGACGGCCAACTGGCACCCATCGGCGAGATTGGGACTGTGCCCGATGAAAGCGTGATCAAAGCAGCCGAAGAGCTGCAAGCGCTTGAAGACGAGGGCGAGTGTAAAGCATCCTGCACCGACTGGTACGGCAATGCGCGCCCCATCTTTATTGGAGACCGGATATTTGCTCTGATGGGTGATCAGATTGTCGAAGGTGCGTACCTAGATGACAGAATTGAGGAGCTAAGAAGGATCAACTTTGCAAAGTGAATTTTCGGTCCATTGGATCACCAAGGACAACGCGCACCTTCTTGGCAATATAGCGCCCGGCGTCTTCGATCATGCCATCGACCCAGACCGCCTGAGCGCCTATCTCGCGCAATCGGCAAATTGGATGTGCCTTGTGCTCCATGACGGCCTAGTCGTTGGCATGGTCATGACGGTCATCCACAATCATCCCGATAAACCCACCGAACTCTACCTTGACGAGATCGGCACAGGCGACGATTGGCGTCGCAAGGGTATTGCCCGCTTGCTCATGCAGGCTGTTTTTGACAGAGCCGATGACGAAGGCATTGAAGAGATTTGGTTGGGGACCGAGCCGGACAATGTTGAGGCAAACGGTCTCTATCAAGGGTTTAAGCACGAGCGCGAAGACGCTGTGATCTATTATTTTGATTGGTGAGGAGCCGGTAAATGTTTCGACTGGATGGAATGAACGCTTTGGTGACGGGCGCAAGCGGCGGGATTGGTTCTGCGATTGCCATTGCTCTGGCCAAGCAAGGCGCGCGGGTTGCTCTATCGGGTTCCAATGGCGACAAATTGCGTCTGTTCCGCGAACAGCTCATTGCAGAAGTGGGTTCACCAGAGGCAGGCGATCACGTTGAAATCACGTGCAATCTTTCGGACAGCAAACAGGTCGATGAGCTTATCCCGGCGACCGTCGATACGCTTGGCGGGATCGATATCCTTGTGAACAATGCGGGCATCACCCGCGATGGTCTGGCGATGCGGATGAAGGATGACGACTGGGACAGCGTTATCTCCGTCAATCTTGAAGCTGCCTTCCGCCTGATGCGTGCGTCCGCTCGCCCGATGATGAAGGGCCGTTTTGGCCGTATCATCAACATCACATCCGTCGTTGGCCACACCGGCAATCCGGGGCAGATGAACTACTGCGCCGCCAAAGCGGGTCTTACCGGCATGACGAAGAGCTTTGCGCAGGAAGTCGCAAGTCGCGGCATTACCGCCAACTGCGTGGCTCCCGGCTTCATCCGCACCGCTATGACAACTGCGCTTGATGAAAAGCAAACCGAGACCATCAACGCCAAGATACCTATGGGCAAAATGGGCGAGGGCGATGACATTGGCGCGTCTTGCGCCTTCCTTGCAAGCCGCGAGGCCGGTTACATCACCGGTGAGACGATCCATGTGAATGGAGGTATGGCGATGCTGTAAGGGGGCTCGAAAAGGGCCATATCGGCGGCTTTGGACCAATCCTGCGGCCCTTATCCCCAAGGGAATCGTGCCTGCACAGGTTACGAACTTGCCCAGCGTCACAGCCGCGCTAAGGTTTTCCTCGATTCTTAGGCGGCGGTAGGGCGATTCCAGCCCTCACGAGACGCCATAAAACACGAAGACGATAGGTTACGCTGATGAAGGCTACGATCGAACGCGCGACGCTCCTGCGTTGTCTCTCCCATGTTCAATCAGTGGTTGAGCGCCGCAACACCATTCCCATCCTCTCCAACGTCCTGATTGAGGCGTCTGAGGGCGGTAATGTGAAGGTGATGGCGACCGACCTCGATCTGCAAGTGGTTGAGACTATGAGCGCCGCGTCTGTTGATACGCCCGGCGCAATCACAGTGTCCGCGCACCTCCTGTTCGATATCGCTCGCAAGCTGCCTGATGGGTCACAGGTGTCGCTCGAAGCTGCCGACAATCAGATGGTTATCAAAGCAGGCCGGAGCCGGTTTAAGCTGCCAACCCTGCCGCGCGATGACTTCCCTGTGATCGTCGAGGGCGATCTTCCAACGTCATTTGAGTTGCCAGCACGCACCTTGGCGCAAATGATTGATGCGACGCGCTTTGCGATCTCGACCGAGGAAACGCGTTATTATTTGAACGGCATCTTCCTGCATGTCAGCGATGATGACGGCCCAGTTTTGAAAGCAGCTGCCACCGATGGTCACCGTCTAGCCCGCTTCACCATAGCCCAGCCTGATGGCGCGGACGGAATGCCCGATGTCATCGTGCCACGCAAAGCGGTCGCGGAATTGAGAAAGCTTCTCGAAGAAGCCTTTGATGGTGCTGTTATGGTTGATCTTTCGGCCTCGAAAGTCCGCTTCACATTGAGCGGTGAGGGTGGGGTAGTCCTGACCAGCAAGCTTATCGACGGAACGTTCCCTGATTACAGCCGCGTCATCCCAACCGGCAATGACAAGATCCTTCGCGTTGACCCCAAAGCCTTCCACCAAGGCGTTGACCGGGTGGCAACAATCGCGACTGAGAAGACGCGCGCCGTCAAAATGGGGCTCGACAATGACCGCGTGACGCTGTCGGTGACTTCGCCTGATAACGGCAATGCATCTGAGGAGCTCGCTGCGAGCTATTCAAGCGATGGCTTTGAAATTGGCTTTAATGCCAATTACTTGAAAGACATTCTTGGACAATTTGACTCTGATGAAGTCGAGCTTCACTTAGCCGATGCAGGCGCTCCGACGCTGATCCGCGAAGATGATGCAAGCCCTGCGCTTTATGTCCTTATGCCGATGCGCGTGTAATGCGGTTGTTCGGGGGGATCATCGCTGGCGCGCTTTTGTTGGTCGGAATTTCTGTTTCAGCTCAAGAGAATAATCAGCAAAGCGGACAGGGTTTCTCACCCGAAGACGATCTTGATTGCGCGCTGTTCATTGGCGGGCTTCTGGGTTCCGATGATGGGGTGATGACGCCAGATGCCAAACAGGCTCTTGTCAGTTCGATGACATACTTCCTAGGCCGTTTCGAAGCGCAGCGTGGTACTCCTATTAATGTCGCTTTAGCAGAGCGTTACCCGATCTTTCTCGAACAGGACTCAAGTCAGATTGAACAGACCTGCGGGCTTCGAGCGCGAGGGTTCGGTCGGCGAATGGAGCTTGTTGGGCGGGTTATGGCTGATGTCCAAAGCGAGACTGCACCACCCAGTGAAGAGCCGTAGGCCGCTAAAGGTTCTTTGATGGCCGACAGTTCGCAATCGCAAGTCCGCATCTTCGGAACTGTGATCTCCACCTACACACGCATAGTGGAAATCACCGCTGAGGAAGCAGGCCTCTCTCGCGAGACAATTGCGACACCTGCGCGCTCTGCGCAGAACAGACACCCGTTTTCTAAAGTGCCTGTGGTGGAAGTCGATGGCCTTGAACTCATCGAGAGTGTCGCCATCACGCAGTATCTCGACAATGCGCATGGGTCCGAAGCCCTTCAACCCACTAAACCGTCACATCGTGCTGTGATGGACAAGTGGGTGGCAGTGGCTAACAACTACCTTTTCCCTCTTTTCGAAGAAGGTCTGGTAATGCCGTGGATCATGCACCGCGTGGCGGGCTATCCCATTGACCCTCAACGCATAAATAATTCGCTCCCGCAGATAAGCCGCGCTTTGGGTTTTGTCGAGGCAGAGTTGCAGAGCGATGGCGCATGGACTGTGATTTCGGGTGAGGCAGGCATCACATTGGCCGATGTGTTTATGTACCCGATTATGCGGTCGTTAGAGCTCACGCCGCAGGGCGAGGTCGGCATAGCGCAATGCGACATGCTCAAGGCATGGCTGGAAACCCTCAAAAATCGTCCATCGATCGTCGCAACACGCTGGGAAATCGAAAAGGGATAAGCTAACCTTCAGAGAAACAATGAGGATGCTTTATCGATGACATTAGCCCAAGTTCACGTTCGCAAAGACAAGCTTAGTGAAGCCACGCTCATTGAAGCGCCGACTGACGAGCTGGCAGATGGTTCGATCCGTTTGAAGGTCGAGAGCTTCTCAGTGACCGCCAATAATATCACCTATGCGGTGGTTGGCGATGGCTTTGGCTATTGGAATTTCTTCCCGCCTAAGACGGACGAGGAGGGGCTTGGTATTGTCCCCATGTGGGGGCACGCGGTTGTTACAGAAAGCAAGAATGACGCCTTTGCCGTGGGTGAGCGGGTCTATGGCTATCTGCCCATGGGGTCCCAGCTTGATGTGGTGCCTGGCAATGTCACCGATGCGAGCTTCTCTGATATGACCGACTATCGCCAGCCGATGAGTCCAGTTTATAACAATTACAATCGCTTGGCAGCGGACCCTGAGCATGATTCCGCCCGTGAAAACGAACGCATGATCTATGGCCCGCTGTTCAAGACCGGTTTTGTGATCGACTACTTTATGCGTTCTGAGGATTGGTTTGGGGCGGATCAGGTGATCCTAACCAGCGCATCTTCCAAGACTGCGATGGGCTTGGCTAGCGTTGCCAAGCAGAACTCGCCCAAGGTGAAGCGCATCGGTTTGACGTCTGCTGGAAACGTAGAGTTTGTCGAAAAAACGAGGCTTTATGACGAGGTCCTCACATATGAGATGATCGGCACTCTCTCGATCACTCCCAGCGTGACAGTCGATTTTGCAGGAAACGCTGATGTCCTTGCCAAGCTCCACAATCACTTCGAGGACACGCTGAAATACTCCTGCCTCGTGGGCGCTACCCATATTGAGGCGCGCAGTTCCATGGCCGGAAATGGGGGCGGCGGTGCCGGTGAGCTTCCCGGGCCAAAGCCTACGCTTTTCTTTGCACCAGACCACTTTGTGGCGTTCTTCAAGGAACACGGTCCAGCGCAAGGCGGGAAAATGATTGCGGCGAATTGGCACGGCTTTTTGGACGCGGTTGAGGGCGCAATCGAAATGGAGGCGCACAAAGGCCTGGAGGCTGCACGGGCGACCTATCTGGAAATGATCGCGGGCAAGATTGATCCTGCAAAAGGGATCGTGATCGAACCTTAATTCTCAGTCAGTTTTTCGAGAGGGCTTCACGCACGTAGCGACGTGCTTCTCGCTTCTCGTTTCCAAGTAGGTCTCTGCCGAGTTTGTCTCTAGCTGTAGCAAGCATTGGGGCATCAAGCTCCCGGGGCAGACTTCCGGTTGTCGCTACGACTGTACTCATCTGCGCAAGTTCGTCTGCGTCAAACCGACTTAAGACGCCTGTTACAACTTCTGATAGCAACTTCTCGTCGAGTTGTGCGTCAGAAGCGCTATTCTCATTGGTCTGAATTAATGACTTTGTCGTACTTTCAGACGCTGGTGGGGCCGTGTGTTGATTGCCGTTGCTGCATTTCAGAAATGATTTGATCGTGGCAAGATCAAGCTCTGCTATAGAATCCATTTCCTGACGCAGATGTGGAGAGACATTACCTCTGGTGGGCACGATTCCCAGCAAATGAACGCGAACTCCAAACGACTGTGCTACTTGCACCCCAACGCGGACATCCTCATCACCTGCTAAGATCAGGGCGTCGTGGATTGCATTGTTTCGAGCAAGCTCAATCAAGTCCGTAACAATAAGGGAATCCACGCCCTTTTGTTGCCCCTGACTGTTAAGCATTCCAAGCCGAAGCTTTACAAAAGGCTCTTCGCCCAAGGCCGTTTGAGCCGCGGTTGGTCCGGTGTATGGCTTAATCCCGTCATACCAATAGGTTCGTAGCACTCTTGCGTCAGGCTCAACAATCTTGGCCTTCGTAACCAAAGCATTGAGCGCTTTCTTCGCATCGAGTTGGCAAACGGCTCGGGGTTGTTTGGCCCCTGAAATCAGGGCACTACCTGCGGCAAACAGATATCCTGCGTCGACAAATATCGCGGTTTGCCGCATTCCAGTTCCCCCAAATGAAACGGGGCCCCCGCAGGGACCCCTAAGTAATCGAATCGCAGAGAAATACGTAACCTCTACAGCTTCGTCCGGTACCATATGCCGTAAGCGAGTTAAAAAATCAATAGTACATCACTCAGCCGCTTCCGCCAGTTCTGCGCGTTGCGGGCCACGGATCAGGCCGCCGGGCGCCTCACCGGTCCATTTGCCAGCTTCAAACGTAACCGCGCCATTTTTGATCGTGTAATCATAGCCTTGCGCCTTCTGAAGCAAGCGCTTGCCGCCTGCTGGCAAGTCAAAGGCGAGCCATGGGCGGCCAAGTTTCAAGCGTTCCAAATCGATCACATTGAGGTCAGCCATATAGCCGGGTGCAATCACCCCGCGATCTTCGAGGCCGTAGAGCACGGCGGTGTCGCGGCATTGGCGCTTGATCGCGTTTTCGAGGGTGATCCGGTCGCCGCGCTTTCTGTTTTTGACCCAGTGCTCAAGCATAAAGGTTGGCGAGGCTGCGTCGCAGATTGTGCCGCAGTGTGCGCCTCCATCGGAGAGCGAATTCACCGTGTCATCGGAATGCTGCAAGGGGTGTAGGAAGTCGAGATTGCCGTCTGCATAGTTCAAGATCGGCAGATAGATAAACCCGGTTCCCTCGTCCCGGCATAGCAGGTCATAGGCGTATTCCTGCGGGTCTACGCCCGCCGCTTGCCCGCGTGCATTGATACTGGCTGAGGCTTCGGGTTCATAGTCGAAGTCGTCGTCCATCTCATACTGCAAGGCCCAGCCCATGGTGATGACCGCGACTACTTCCATGATGTCTTGCGGCGCATCGGTGTAATCGCTGGTTTCTGAAAGGAGTTGCGCTTTGAAAGCGGGGTCCAAGAGTTTGGCTTTCTGTTCCGCCCATGGAAGATCGGCGATGGCCATCCAGCTTGGGCGGTAAACGAAGGGGTGCACCGTACCCTGCCACGCCATGATGATCCCGTTTCCGCGAAGGGCAATTTGAGCCACGATATTGGCGCCATTGTCATTCTCGGCACGCATATTGGCGATTTGTTCGTCAAGCGGCTGTTCCTTGGCGATGGATTGGAGGGCTGCGAAAGTCACCGGGATCCCTGCCTCGCGGCTGAGTTTACCCATCCATTCAAATTCATTCCATTCGCGCTTGAGGTCGCTTGCCATTTCGAACACGGCATAGCCGCCAGCGTCTCGGCCGCGGCCCATTCCGTGGCCGATGGCGACCAGTTCTTCTGCCGTTGCGGTGGTGCCGGGAACAAGCTCTCCATCGACCGATTTGTGTAGGACCGTGCGTGAGGTGGAGAAGCCGAGGGCTCCTGCGCGCACGCCTTCTTCGACGATATCAGACATCGCCTTTATGTCTTCCTCGGTCGGGATAGCTCCGGGCCGCTCGCGGTCGCCCAGCACATAGGCGCGCACCGCGCCGTGCGGGACATGAGTGCCCACGTCGACGGTGCGAGGAAGCTTCTCGAGTGCGTCGAGATATTCGGGGAAGGTCTCCCAATCCCATGTGATGCCTTCCGCCAAGGCGGTGCCGGGGATATCCTCGACCCCTTCCATCAGGCTGATGAGCCATTCGTGGCGGTCGGGTTTCGCAGGGGCAAAGCCCACGCCGCAATTGCCCATGACGACCGTGGTGACGCCGTGCCAGCTGGAAGGGGCCATTTCTTGGTCCCAAGTCGCCTGGCCATCGTAGTGTGTGTGAATATCGACAAATCCGGGAGCGACCACTTTGCCGCTTGCGTCAATTTCCCGTGTCGCATCGCCGCGTACTTCGCCCACTTGCGCGATAAGGCCGTCTTTAACCGCCACGTCGCCTGTAAAGCGCTCTTGGCCGGTTCCATCAACGATGGTTCCGCCCCTGATGATTAGGTCGAATGCGGGCATGTTCTCTCTCCTGTCTCTTCTTGCGGAAAGTCTCATATCGCAACCGGCTTGTCCAGATGGGTGAGGGCGCTAGTCTGGCGGCAACAAAGGGGATGATTCTGTGAAATTGCGACTATTGATGACGGCGGCGATCCTGATTGGTGCGCCAGCACAGGCTCAGTTCCAAGGCGGGCCATGGGAGATGCCGACCGATGGCGATCTCTCCGCAACTCTCGATTGCCTTGAGGCTGAGGGCAAAACGATCGTCTCCGCGCACCGGGGAGGGCCTTCGCCGGGCCTTCCTGAGAATGCTATACCGACGATGGATGCGGTTCTCCATGCTGCGCCCGCTATGATGGAGATCGACGTCGCGGCGAGCCCTGAGGGCGTTCATTACCTTATGCATGACCGAACTTTGAACCGCACGACCACAGGTGAGGGCTCTGTCACCGACGTGCCATGGGAAGTTGTGGCTCAGCTTAAACTGGTTGATGAAGCGGGATGGGTGACACCTTACCGGGTGCCCACTTTTTTCGAGACACTTCGCTGGGCCAAAGGCAAAACCGTGCTTCAGGTGGATTTCAAACGGACGGCGGATTTTGAGACCGTAATCCGGGAAATCCGCGAGGCGGGCATGGAGCAAGGCGTGATCCTCATCGCCTACACAAAGGCGCAGGCCACGCGGCTTTATGAGCTCGCGCCGGAGATGCTGATTTCTTATTCAGTAAACGCGCCCGGCGAGCTGACTGAGATCGTTGAGGCTGGCATTCCGGCTGAAAATATTGTGGCGTTTACCGGTACAAGGGTGGCGCGGCCTGATCTCTATTCGGCGCTCGACGAACAGGATGTTGAGGTGATCTTCGGCACTTTGGGCCGCCCGGACCGCTCGCTTGACGGGGTGTTTGAGCGCTTTGGCACTGATGAACGCTATGCAGAACTGGGAGAGGGCGGGGTGGATATCATTGCCACCGACCGCCCGCGTGCAGCAGCCAGAGCGCTGGCCCAAGAAGAACGCCTGCCCGCTCCGGGCACATGCGGCATCACGCGCGGTGACTAACACTCAGCGAACGCCAAGTTGGAGCCCGCCAGCCGATAGCGGGATCGACATCAAATTTGTCGAGACCAATAGTCTGACGTTTGAGGTGGCCGAAGCAGGAGAGGGCGATCATCTCGCCCTGATGCTTCATGGCTTTCCTGAGCTGCATTATTCGTGGCGGCATCAAATGCCTCTCTTGGCTAGCAAGGGATACCGCGTATGGGCCCCGAATATCAGAGGCTATGGCGGGACGGACCGGCCCGAAGGCGTGCGCAATTATGCGCTCGATCATCTGACGCAGGATGTGGCGGACCTGATTGATGCAAGCGGTGCCAAGAAGGTGACGCTGTTCGCGCACGATTGGGGAGCGATCATCGCGTGGATGTTTGCTATTCTCAAGAAGCGCCCGCTTGAACGGCTCATCATCATGAATGTGCCTCACCCAAAGCCCGGACGGCGCGAACTCAAGAAATGGCGGCAGTTTAAGAAGAGCTGGTACATCTTCTTTTTCCAGCTCCCTTGGCTCCCTGAGCTTATGCTGGCGCGAAACAACGGCGATGCGATCGGTGATTTGATCGCGAACACATCCTCCAACCCGGATCGCTTTGGTCCTGAGGAACGCGCAATTTACAGCGAGGCGAGCAGACGTCCCGGTGCTCGCACAGCGATGGTCAATTACTACCGCGCGCTTCTACGGCATGGTGGCACGGTTAATCCCGGCGACTTCACGGTTGATGTCCCAACCCTCATGGTCTGGGGCGAGGAGGACGTCGCGATTGACATCCACTGCACCGAGGGGACGCAAGCATGGGTGCATGACCTAACACTAAAGCGCCTCCCCGGGGTCTCCCACTGGGTGCAGCAGGATGCGCCGGATGAGGTGAACGCTATTCTATCGGAATGGCTACCCGAGGCCTAAGCCGCTTTGCTTGCCGCCTCTGGTCGGTCAAGGAATTCGCGGATTGCTGAAACGCTCTCTTCCTCATGGCTGAGAAGGAAAAGGTGGCCGCCGCCTTCCATCACGACAAGTTCCGAATTGGGGATCAGCATATTGAGGAACTTACCGTTCGTCAGAGGCACAATCGCATCGTCATCGCCCATCATGATGAGCGTCTCTTGCTTTAAGAGGAACGGGAGAGCAGGCGCGCTTGTCCAGCCCAGCATACAAAGCAGCTGATACATATAGCCGCGCGGGGAAGGGGGTTTGAGGCGCGACATATGCCCACCTTTGCCCTTACTCTTGCCAAGGCCATCGCCATACAAAGTCTCAAAGTTTTTGAGCATGTAGTCCGCGTCGACGTAGCGGCGCGGGTTCGCCATTTTGGTAAGCGCTTTGGGGCTCCCCGGCATCATCAGCATCCCGGCGCTGGTCGCAATCAGGATAACCCGGCGCGCAATATTGGCATGCTGCATGGCGAAATGCTGTGCCATGCCGCCGCCCCAGCTGATGCCCATGACATCAACCTCTCCCACGCCGAGCTTTTTGAGCAGCTCAGCCGCCGTCCAGCTCATGGTGAAGGGGTTATACGGCATCACGGGATCGGGCGATTCGCCAACCCCCGGCATGTCGAACATGATGAAAGGGCGCTCGCTCAAAGCGTCAGCCATCGGGGCGACGGCTTCGATATTTGCCCCAATTCCATTGAAGAAAAGAACGGGCAAATGATCAGAAGGCTGATCCAGCCTCCATGTAGCAACCCGTAGCGTCCGCCCGCCCACGTCTTCCATGGTGACGCGCGCATCTTTCATCAATTCAGCCACAATTGACCTAACCTTTCCGTCCGCGCCAATTGGGGGGAAGAGGGTGGGAGGCACGGCTCGCAGATCCCTTGCGGGCTGTGCCTCCCATAAGCTCTTTAGGCGCTCTTTAAGTCAGGGCCTTATCAGACTTCTTCAACAACGTAGAGTCCCGGAGCGCTATCTTGAGGCGGATAAGCATCGCTTCCCACAGCCTCAGGCGCAGCCACTTTCTTGCCCGAACGCTTCTGGATCCACTCCATCCAATAGGGCCACCAGCTGCCTTTCACCTCTTCGGTCCCTTGCAGCCATTCGTCAGCGGTTTCAGGCAGTGCGCCCTTCTTCTTCTGAACGAAATATTTGGCTTTGGGGTTGGTCGGCGGGTTGAGGATCGCCTGCATATGGCCCGACTGAGACAGAACATAGGTCACGTCTTTCGACCCAAACAGCTGGGTGGACCGGTACGTCGCCTTCCACGGGGTGATGTGGTCGGTCACGCCGCCAAGGATAAACAGGTCCGCGGTAACTTTGGTGAGGTCCACCTTGTGATCGGCCATCTCAGTCTCACCCGGTGTTGAGAAAGCGAGGGTCTCATAAAGAGTGAGGAAGTCGCCCATCAGGCTTGCCGACAAATTGGTCGCGTCCGAGTTCCAGTAAAGGACGTCAAACGCGGGCGGGTCCATGCCGAGCAGGTAATTGTTGATCACATAGTTCCAGATGAGGTCATTGGGCCGCAGCCACGCAAAGCCGCGTGCCAGATCGTCGGCCTTGATGATCCCCTTCTTGGCCGCGCGCTGCTTGGCGATTTGCATGCCGTTTTCGCTGACCAAGGACCCCGCTTCGATGTCAGTCGCCTTGGGATGCAGTACGCAAACCATCAGCGTGAGCGTGCCAAGGATCGGGTTATCGGTTGCTGCAAGCTTTGAGGCGAGGACCGAGGCGGTTTGACCTCCTGAACAGCCAGCAGAGACGTTGACCTTCTTCGAGCCCGAAATCTTCGAGACAATGTCCAACGCCTCTTCGCAAGAGGCGATGTATTCATTCATGCCCCACACGCCCTGTTCTTTGGACGGATTGCGCCAGGAGATCACGAAGGTCTGCATCCCATTGTCGACCTGCCATTTGATGATCGATTTCTCGGGCGAGAGGTCGTTGATGTACATCTTATTGATTTGCGGCGGGATGGTGAGCTGGGGCACCTCATAGACTTCGTCTGTTGTCGGCGCGTAGTGGATGAGCTCATACATCTCAGTGCGGTGAACAACGTTGCCCTTCGACGTCGCGATATTCTCGCCAAGCTTAAACGGGCGCTTGTCCACCTGGCTGACCATGCCCTTGTTGTGGACGATATCGTTGTAGGCGTTCTGCAACCCTTTAATGAGGCTTAGCCCGCCTGAGTTGATCACTTGTTTTTGGGCAATTGGGTTGCCCGCCAGGGTGTTGGTAGGCGCTAAGCTATCGATGATGATGTTTGAGATGAAATTGGCGCGGTTGCGCTCAAGCTCATCAAGCTCAAGATCTTCAAGCCAATTGTTCATGCCCTTTTGGATCGCAAGATAGTACTGCGCACCGGCCCGGAAGAACGGATTGAACTGCCACGCCGGGTCCATAAATCGCTTGTCTTTGGGGTGCGGGGCAAGGTCGCTTTTGCCGGTGACAATCTTGACCATATCCTCGGTCATAGATTGCGCGTGTTTCATCAAACGTTTTGGATCAGACGCCGTCTCTCGCAGGAGCACTGCGACAGCTCCCACAAAATCCTCCCGCGCAACTCCGATCAGCGGGCCAAGCGCATTGGTGGATTGTGCCGCTTCATTCTCGAGCGTTACTTTTGCCTCAGGCATTCCTGCATCCCTTCACCTTGGGTTTATTTCCCCGTCCCAATCGAAGCACGTGATGACCCTATTGGTGTAAATTTGCAAGGCGCCCGCGCAGGGTCGATCCAAAATTCGCTTTGATTACAATCGCCGCCAATGTCCTTCGCAACAGTCGGCGTAGTTTAACCTTCCTTCACCCATTTGCGTTAGTCCGGCCCGCAACGAATAAGGATTTCGAGCGTCAATGAGTGGACTGTTGTCAAAATTGTCTGGTGGACATGCAGCCGAGCCTGCGTCCCAGCAGGGCAACGCACGACTGTCCGAGACGCGGCGCAGCGCAGCATTGCTCGCGGGCCTGGAGGCTGCCGACCTTGGTTGGTTTTGGGAAAGTGATGCAAATGGCCGGCTAACTTATCTAACCGATTCTGCGATTTCGGCGATCCAAAGCGACAAGACCAATTTGATCGGGAGCGACCTTACACAGATTTTCGCAACCGCCACTTCCGATGAAGAGGGAAGCACCTCTCGCCCGCTCAAATTCCGTTTGGCATCGCGCAGTCCGATTTCTCGTCTCAATGTAAAAGTCCTCACCGATGAGACGCAAGAGGTCTGGTGGGAGATTTCCGCGTCACCGCGCGTGGATGAGCTGGGCAATTTCGAAGGATTTTATGGCACTGCTCGGGACATCACCAAAAGTCTCGCGCAAACGCGCGATTCTGAGCGTGCTGCCCAATACGATTCTCTGACCGGGCTTGCCAATCGCCTCCGCATGGCGCGTCAGCTTGAGCAGACCCTCAAGACTTTCAAGCAGTCTAAACGTTCATGCGCGATCATGCTGCTTGATCTCGACCGGTTCAAGAAAGTGAACGACACCCTTGGACACCCTGCTGGCGACGAATTGCTAAAGCAGGTTGCTGTTAGGATCAAAAAACTGGTTGGCGACCGCGGTGAGATTGGTCGGCTCGGGGGCGACGAATTTCAAATCCTCTTGCCCGATATCGATGACCGCGGCGAACTTGGTGATCTTTCAAAGCGCCTCGTTCAGATGCTCTCTCAGCCTTATTCGGTTGAAGGGGCACGTGCGATTATCGGTTGCTCGATTGGCCTCGCGATTGCGCCTTATGATGGCATTGAGGCAAGCGATCTTGTGAAAGCTGCTGACCTTGCGCTTTATGCGGCCAAAGATGCAGGCCGGGGCACGTACCGCTTTTACTCAAGTAAGCTGAGCCAAAGCGCCGACTTTCGCCAACGAATAGAAGACGATTTGCGCGATGCATTGGCTCAGGGTCAGTTTCTGATCCAATATCAGCCGATTGTAGATGCCGGGACCCACAAAGTTTCCTCGCTTGAAGCGCTTCTTCGTTGGGAGCACCCTGAGCGAGGGCGAGTTTCACCAGCGGATTTTGTGCCTGTCGCTGAAGAGCTTGGTATCATTAATGAAATCGGCGAATGGGTTCTTGAAGAGGTCTGTATGCAGCTCGGCAGTTGCCCGCCTGAATTGCGTGCAGCTGTTAATGTGTCGCCGATCCAATTTGCCTCAGATGATTTCTATTCCGCGATTGACCGTATTCTTCTCAAGACCGGCGTTGATCCTTCGCGCATCGAGCTAGAAATTACCGAAAGCGTCTTTGTTGGTGATCTTGACCGCACGCTTGCTCTGTTCAAGCAATTGAAAAGGCGCGGTCTTCGTTTGGCATTGGACGACTTTGGGACCGGCTATTCATCGCTTAGCTATTTGCGTGATGCGCCTTTTGATAAGCTCAAGATCGACCGCAGTTTTGTGCGCGGTTGTACAGTCGAGGACAACAACAACAGCGCTCTTGTGTCGGCTATCGTCAGCATGGCGAAAGCGCTCAAGATGCAGACAGTGGCCGAAGGGATTGAGACCAAGGATGAACTGAAACTGGTAACATCCCTTGGCGCGACCCATCTGCAAGGATATTTGTTCTCTAGCCCCATTTCATTCGAAGACTTGCTTGAAAGGTTTGAGAATAAGGAGCTCGAGTTTAAGCCACGTGGACCGGAGAAATACCGTGCTGAGCGCAGGACCGAATTCCGCAGAATTGGCCTTATTCATGGCGACAGCCGTTATAATGTCTTCTTGCGCAACATCTCAAAAACTGGCGCACGCATCGAAGGACTTCTCGACGTCCCAGTTGGTACTGAAATGGTGCTCGATCTTGGGGACGGACAGCTGGCAGTTGTTACAGTGAGGCGCTCCGAAGGCTTTACTCAAGGCGTTGAATTTGAAACTCAATTGATTAGCGATGGCGCTAATGGTTTCTGCACAAGGCACCGCGTATCGCCATATCAGATCGAAGCTGCTGGACGCCCACTTGGAGCGCTTACCAATTCTGCTGTTGCGGCCTACACCGGGGGCATGTCGAGCGCACCGAAAGCCTTTGTCGAAGTCGATATTGGCGCACAAATCAGACGTTAACTCCCCAGTTCAATTCAAACCCGCGATGCACACGGCTTTTGGGGCCGGATGCGGGTGAACTTGTGCGGCAAGGTAATCTCAGATTTCGCAATCATTGCGACATGTTAACCTGCGTTCTTAGCGAAAAAATAACCACCTGAGTTTACTCCTGGTGAACGTAGCCCCCGGTGTCTTTCCGCAGAGGCTAGTTTAGAAAGGACAGGCGCGAGGTGCCCCTAAAGGGTTTCTTGTCATCGATTGGCGGAGGGTCCCCTCGCAAAGCCATGAGCAAGCTCTCCGACGGAGAGAAGCTTGCTATGCTCGATGACCTGGAACAATCTGGCCTGGGTTGGTTTTGGGCGTGCGATACCCAAGGCAACCTTACATACCTTAGCGCATCTATCGCAAACCGGCTCGACCTTCCTATTGATGAGATTATCGGACAGCCGCTTTCAAGTGTATTCGTCTCTGCCGACCATGATGGTCGAACCAAATCGCTAGCGCTTATGCTCGGCGCGCATAAGTCGTTCTCAGGTTTCGCAGTGCGTGCCGAAAAAAGACCTGATGGCGCGGTGATCCGCTTATCGGGTCAACCTACATTCAAAGGCAGTGCATTTGCAGGCTTTCGGGGCACGGGCTGGGACATAACGGAGGAGTACTTCCGCGAGGAAGAGACCGCGCGGCTTGCGAAGTATGATCTGCTCACCGGTCTGTCGAACCGTCACCGCATGAAACATCTCATCGAAACAACGCTTACCGCTTTCAAAGCGGCAAAGCGCAATTGCGCTTTGATGATGCTAGACCTCGATAAGTTCAAACATGTGAATGATACGCTTGGCCATGCGGCGGGTGACGAGCTGTTAAAACAAGTCTCCGATCGTCTCAAACGCTCGATTGAGATTGACTGCGAGATTGGACGCCTTGGTGGTGATGAGTTCCAGGTGCTGATCCCTGATCTCGATGATCGCGGGGAACTTGGTGAGATCGCTTTGAAAATGATCACCATGCTAAAGCAGCCTTACACCCTTGAAGAGGGGCGCTGCGTTATCGGGTGTTCGATCGGTATTGCTGTGGCGCCTCACGATGGGGTGACTTTGGATGAGGTTGTGCGTTCAGCTGACCTTGCGCTTTACGCGGCTAAGAATGGAGGGCGAGGGCAATACCGCTTTTTCACAGGTGACCTTGAAAACGAGGCGATCTTTCGACGCCGCCTAGAACAAAACTTGGGGCAGGCGGTACGCGACAAGCAACTGTTCCTCAAATATGAGCCAATCGTTGATGCGAGCACCGAGGAAGTTCGCGCGCTTGAGGCTCACATCCTTTGGATGCATGATCAGCGCGGCGAGATTGACGAGGAAGAATTTGCGTCGATCCTTGACGGTTCAAGCCAGGTCACCGAAGTGGGCACCTGGGCAATCAGGCAAGCTTGTATGCACGCATCCCAGTGGCCTGAAAGCATTCGCGTCGCTGTCAATGTGCCCGTGCCCTTGTTTGCTTCAGACGGCTTTGTTGATGCTGTGTCGGGTGCGCTGGCTGCGGCAGATATTCCGCCTCACAGACTCGAGCTTGAGGTCAGCGAAGCGGTTTTCTTTGGCGATACCGATGCTGTGGATCGCACACTGGGCCAGCTGTTTAAGCTTGGTGTGCGCTTGACGCTTGATGAATTTGGCAGCGGATATTCCTCCCTTGCCTATCTTCGCCGTGCCCCGTTCGAGGCGATCAAAATCGATGAGAAGCTCGTGGAAGAGGCCGAGAGGCACGACAGCCGCGAACTTGGGCTCATTCGGGCTATTGTGGCACTTGCTGGCGCGCTTGAGATGGACACGATTGCTAATGGAATCGAGAGCACTGAGTTGTTGGAGCGTCTCAAAGAGTGCGGTGTCAAACGCATGGAAGGCCCGATCTATTCCGACCCGATCGCTTTGGATGTGGTCGAGGAGGAGTTGTTTGGCGAAAACTGGAAAATCGCGCCAAGTAGCGACCGCATCAAAAGGTCAAAACGCCGCACTGTCTATCGCCGCATTAACGTCATACATGACGATCATTCCTATGAGGTGGTCCTGCGCAATTTGTCCAAGACAGGCGCATTGATCCAAGGATTAGATGAAGTGCCGAAGGGAACCCAATTCGTCGTCGATCTTGGCGGGGGGCAACTAGCAGTTGCAACGGTCATTCGCACCAATGGCGACACGCAAGGGTTGGAGTTTGAACAACAGCTAATCGATGATGGTTCAGGCGGGCTTTGCACCCGTAACCGTGTCTCGCCCTATGCGCTCTCAGCAGCAGGGGCACCGCTTGCCGCACTTTCACCAGGGAGCTATGACCAAATGCCCGGCGGCGGTGTGGGGAAAGCTAAAGTTGAAGGAAGCATGCCACAGTTTAGCTATGCTCTACAGGCGCGTTTTGAGGCGGCCTGACCGTCGCGGTCGTATGTTGCATTTTTCTTAAATGACATCCTCGCCAAGGACCGCTAAACGGCGAGCAAATGACTGACCTCTCCAAAATCCGCAACTTTTCGATCATCGCTCATATTGATCACGGCAAGTCGACGCTGGCTGACCGCTTGATCCAGTTCACCGGCGGCCTCACCGCGCGTGAAATGTCCGAGCAAGTCCTTGATAACATGGATATCGAGAAGGAACGCGGCATCACCATCAAAGCGCAAACCGTGCGCCTTAACTACACCGCCAAAGATGGCGAAACTTACCAACTTAACTTGATGGACACGCCCGGCCACGTCGACTTCGCCTATGAGGTCTCGCGCTCCCTTGCCGCGTGCGAAGGCGCGCTGCTGGTCGTGGACGCTGCCCAAGGGGTTGAGGCGCAGACACTTGCCAATGTCTACCAATCGATCGAGCACGACCACGAAATCGTCTCCGTCATCAACAAGGTCGACCTCCCCGCCGCTGAACCAGAGCGCGTGCAGGCCGAGATCGAAGAGGTCATCGGCCTTGATGCATCCGACGCTGTCATGACGTCAGCCAAAACCGGCATCGGCATCGAAGACGTGCTCGAGGCGGTCGTCGCCAAAATCCCGCCCCCCAAGGCGACCGCGAAAAGCCGCTGTCCGCCTCCCTCGTCGATTCATGGTACGACCCTTACCTTGGCGTCGTCATCCTTGTGCGCGTCATCGAAGGCGTCCTCACCAAGGGCCAACAGATCAAATTCATGCAAGGCGGAACGCAACACCTCGTCGACCGCGTCGGCTGTATGCGCCCCAAGATCGAGCAGCTTCCAGAACTCGGCCCCGGCGAAATCGGGTTTATCACAGCCCAGATCAAAGAGGTCGAACAGGCCCGCGTCGGCGACACCATCACCACGGTCAAAAACGGCGCGACCGAGGCTCTGCCGGGGTATAAAGAAGTTCAACCCGTGGTTTTCTGCGGCCTGTTCCCAGTGGACGCTGCCGACTTTGAAAAACTGCGCGAGAGCATCGCAAAGCTGCGCCTCAACGACGCCTCCTTCTCCTTCGAGATGGAATCGAGCGCGGCCCTGGGCTTTGGCTTTCGCTGCGGCTTTCTGGGCCTCCTCCACTTGGAGATAATCCAGGAACGCCTGTCACGCGAATACGACCTCGACCTCATCACCACCGCGCCATCGGTTGTCTACCGCCTGCAACTCAGCAAGTCGAAGACCGAGGACGCCAAGGAGATCATGCTCCACAACCCGGCCGATTGGCCCGATATCAACCGCATCGCGATGATTGAGGAGCCATGGATCAAGGCGGTGATCTACACCCCCGACGAATATTTGGGCTCAATCCTGAAACTGTGCCAAGACCGCCGTGGTATCCAGACCGACCTCACCTACGTAGGCGGCCGCGCACAGGTCACTTACGAGCTCCCCTTGAACGAGGTGGTGTTCGATTTCTACGACCGCCTCAAGTCCATCTCACGCGGCTACGCCAGCTTTGATTACGAGCAAATTGGTCTGCGCGAAGGCGACCTTGTGAAGATGAACATCCTCGTCAATGCAGAGCCCGTCGATGCATTGTCCCTGATCGTGCACTCCGGCGTCGCCGAAGAGCGCGGCCGTGGCATGTGCGAGCGTCTAAAAGACCTAATCCCGCGCCACCTGTTCAAGATCCCGGTGCAAGCGGCCATAGGCGGCAAAATCATCGCCCGCGAGACGATTGCAGCCATGCGCAAAGACGTGACCGCCAAGTGCTACGGCGGCGATATCTCGCGTAAGAAAAAGCTGTTGGAAAAGCAGAAAAAGGGCAAGGCCAAGATGCGGGAGTATGGCAATGTGAGCATTCCACAGGAAGCGTTCATTGCGGCGTTGAGGATGGGGGAGGAGTAACCCGATTATCCCCTCCCGCTCGCGGTAGGGGCAGCGAGATTTAACCCGCACCAGCGGGCTCTAGTCGCAGCGGGGTGGGCGCGTTGCCACCACCGTCGCAGGCCCACTCCTAACCCCTCCCGCAGGCGGGAAGGGGGACAAAGCAACCGGAGGCTTAAATGCAAGAGGCTGTAACTTCGGCCAGCGGGTCGGCGTTAGCCGAACCTGTTTGACGTCGCGCGCGGCATCGAACGATTGCGGCAGCGATCATGGAAAGGCGCGTGGCGAAGGTAATTGACCATACCTTGAAGTAGGATCAATTCTTCATCGCGTTACGAATGTGAACCTCGGCGCTCTGTATCTTGGATGCGATCACTTTGCCTTGGCCGCCTTCTCTACTGGCTAGCGAAAATGCGACCTGCAAGTGCGAAAGAGCTTTCTTCAATTCAGTGTCCATAGTTTGTCACGCCTCTTCAATCTGTAGTTCACCTATCGTTTCGGTTCCCAAGGCGCTAACCTCTTCAAACAGCCGTTTGAGGTGAAGATTCGCCATGTCGAGGATGGGTTCATACATGAACGAATTCAGGTGAATATTTTCGGGGGTCATTAGATTGACTTTATTCAGGACCCTGATCTCCAGCGCTTTGTCTGGAAAAAGCTCTCGATACTTCTTCGTAAGTTCGAAAGTCTGGTTTTTTGAGATTTGCGTCACGAACTCATCGTCTGCGATCTCTCGGATCATAAACTCCTCGGCTTTCAAACGGATCGCGATAGACAGCACAATCTTTGATTCTAGCTCGATCGCCTCTTCGTTAAGCTCCTTGGCGGCCTCAGCTTGGGAGAAAAGGACTTCCAGATAGGATCTCGCTCTCCCGCGAAAGATTCAGGGAACCGGGAAACTTCGCGACGCCCTCAATGATCGATTTGAGATCACCAATCGTCAATGCCGCCGTTCCTGATTGAATATGCAAAAACTGAGTGAGCAGAATCTCGCTGTCCTCATCTCCAGCATACTCGGCAAGGTTGCGAAAAAGCGGGATTGACGCTAACAGGAAGTCGTAATTCTGATCCAACGGGATCTGTTCGCGCCAATGCTTGAAAGGGTTGTTCTGATACTTCTCTTGTTTGAGCGTGACGCCCTCTCCATTTTTGATGGCATGTAGCTTATGTTGCCTACTCAACCCAACTCGTCCGGAGAATGTCCGGTAAAAATCGTAGTTGTGAGTGAGGACAATTTGGTAAAAGAACTCAGTCTCAGCGATATCGCGAAGGTACTCCACGATGGCATACTTGTTCTTGTAGTCAAAAGAGTCAGCGATATCGTCGAGTACGAACAAAGTTTCAGTTTTGGCGTCAAGACGCGCCATAACCTCGAAAATCACATTCAGGATGTAGAGTGCCCGTTTCTCGCCGGTGCTTAAACTACGAATGAGGTCTCCCTCGGAAACTGCCTTCTCGGTTCCATCACGATCCTTGAACCGGAAGTTTATGCTGGGCGCGTCACGTCGAAGGATTACATCCTCCTGGTTCTCCATCGTCACAATAAAGGGCACCGAAAACCTCTCGTTAAACTCAGCGAGTACCTGTGACCAACGCGTAGCTTCTTCACGAGCGGCCTCGATGATCTTATCCAGTTTCTCTTTGCCATTTTGATAGGTTTCTAGAGCGGTATTGAAGCGTTCTTCGTGCGCTGAAAGATAAGCGATCCAAAAACGCTGTTTCAATCGTTCCGGGCGAAAAAGTTCAGGAATTATCTCGTCATTCTCCGAAATATAATCACGAAATGCTCGGAGATCAGCATTCTTGGTCAGGATCTTGTCAATATTTTCAAACGCGGTCTGCAGATCTGGATTGCCGATGATCGACTGCTTCTCGATCTCAATGTATTTGACGAGATCAGCTTCGGTCTTAATCTCTTCCCGCACGTCTTTGTTGTTCACATAGACAGAATGCTCGGCTTCAAAGAACCCATTCTTCTTCAGGCTGCTTGCGACATCTGACGCGTTGTTGTGGTTGAAAACTCCTCTCTTGAAGAAGAATGAGTCGCTAGTAAGCTTGTCATATACTTCCATATACCGTTGAATTTGCTCTTGAAAATCAGGTGAGGACAAAACCTCTTGAGCCTTCGGGGTGAACACCTTGTTATATTTCAGACTTGCCAGATGTGCGAATGGCTTCTCCGCGACCTCGTCGCGAAGCCTCAGCAACGATCGGAAGAATTGCTTCGGATCCTGAGACACATCTTCGCTTAAGATCTCCTCGGCCTTTGAGGCTGGCCTTAAACCAGCGTCAGTGCCGAGCTCTTTGATTAGGCCCTCTTTCTCTGCATCGATTTGACGCCGTACATCATCGTATTCCCGGCGGAGAGCTTGGTTTACCAAGAGGGTCGACACCCTTTCAGATTTGAATGCTTCATTATAGGGCTCGACAACAAATACGTTTTCTTGCGCTAGTTCGTTGTCATCAGACAGCATGGTGCGAACCGATTCTCTTCTCGGGAAAGATACGATCACCTGAGGGTTTGCCTTTCTCGACGTCTTGAAAACAACGAGCTAGTGAGCTTTTCATCGCGCCGTTCGGCGCATAGATCGCAAACTGTCGGTCCTTTGTGAAATCAAAATCATAGCTAAGGAGCTGAATTCCATAGCAATTCTGGATTTCAATTTTTAGTTCATCCATGACTTTTCCTTTGGTTAGTTTGGTGCTCCTTGAAAGGCGGATTGGCAAGGTCATCAGTCAGTGTTTCCCCACCCATCATCCTTAAGCCCATGCACAGTCTTCCTCACCCTTGGCTCGGGCTTCTTCCTCCAATCATAGGGCTCGCAGTTCACCGTCTCGCGCGGTCCTTGTTCGTGCCGCCGGCGGAACGCCTCATCGGCCTCCAAGCGTTCAAAGTCGGCATCACGCAACCGCTCAAATGCCTTCCATGCCTTGCGAGTTTTCTCGGAGAATTGCTCCCATTCCTTTGCGCGTTCCTGATCGACTTGTGCGCGGATCGCGTTCACCTTTGCATCGATGCTGTCGCGGATGGCTTGGACCGATGTGTGCGAGCGTGAGGCTTCGAGTTCGGCCTCCCACTCGGCGCGAAACCGCTCGCGCCATTTCTTTTTGAGGCGGCGTTTTTCCATTTTGCCCACCGCGTTAAGGCCCTTTAGGCCTCCGCCGCTCCCAGAAGTGGAGGCGCCGAAACGCTCTGGCGCGCGGTTTCTGAGCATGAACATGAGGAGCCGGTCGTTATAGCTTTTGCGTGTGCCGATCAGCTCGCCATAGGAATAGACGGGCACATCGACGCCGTTCAATGCGCGGTCCATGGCAACGTCCTCCAATTGCTGAACGCCAAGCTGGAGCGCCATTTCCCACGCCTTGCCAAACTCCTCAGCGCCTTCCTGGCGGCGCAATTGATAGGCGCCAACGGTGCTCATATCGACACGCTTGCAGGCGCCCGCGACCGAGCCTGTGTCTGCGAGCGCCTCGATAAAGGCGCGTTGGCGCTGCGGGGTCCAGCCGTCGTGGCGCTCGCACTGTCGGGGGACGGGCGCGAAGGTGGGAAGGTGTGCCTTGGAGACGGCAAGGCGCTTGGTTCGGGGGTCTGCTCGGCGGGTCATGCGCGCAAGGTCAATCATATTTGGGCCGAGTAGGAAAATGCGCGCTTTGCCCGGTGCATTGATCCGCGCACTCTTGAGGATCCTGATTTTAGCAAAACTTTAGGGCACTTTGGGCTAAAGCGCTGGGTGTGATGCAGCATCGTTCTAAACCATTTTCCATCATGTTTGCGGCCGCCTGTGCTCTATCGCTGGGGGCTTGCGAGATGCTCAGCACGTCTTCGACTTACGAGGACGCGCAAGCTGCTTTCGATGCGGGGCAGCTGAGGATCGCCAATGCGCATCTCTCGGACCTACTTGCCAAGGGCGAGGTCGATGAAAGAGTGCGCAAACTGCAGCTTGAACTCATGCTCAAGATGGGTGACGGAAACCGAGCGATGGCAGCGATCGATCAGCTGCCCGAAAGCGCTTTGACAGGGGCAAAGCGCCGTATTGCGATTGCTCACGCTCAGAATTTGCAGGGAGCGACTGAACGCACAGCCTCGCTGTATGAGGGCGTTGAAATCGACGAATATACCGAGCAAGACCACCGGATGGCGCTTTGGGCGCTGCGTGATCTGGGCGATCTTAGCTATTTCAAACAGCGTTTGGATATGGCGCTCGACCGGTTTCCCAACAGCGCCCATATCAATGCGCAAGCGGCTGACCATTTCTATGATTTGCAACTCCCTTATGAGGCCGAGCGTTTCGCCGATGCAGCGCTTTTGAATGGACCAGACGTCTTTGAAGCAAGGCTAGTCTCAGGTCGCCGCTCGATATTTTCAGGCGATTTGGAACAGGCCATTGCCCATTACCAAAAGGCCTATGAACTCAATCCGACGAGCGCACTGCCACTGACCAATGTGGTGGGCTTGCATCTGGACTTGGGACACGTCGAACAAGCAGGCGATACACTCAATATCGCGCTTCAAAATTACGGCAATTATCCCTTCCTTCAATGGCAACTTGCTCGTTACAAACTTGCCACTGGCGATATCCAAGGCGCTCGCGAGGCAAAGGACAGGGTCCAGCGCGAGTTTTCGGATAACCCTGAGTTCATGGTTCTAATGGGCGATATCGAAGCTGCCTTTGGCAACAGGGGGCTTGCCTTGGACAATTACCGCAGGTTCGTGCGCGAAGCAGGCGAGGTGCCGGAGGTCATGCAAAAAATCGCAGAGCTTGAGGGCTGACCCCTTCCGATAAACCTTCAAGATATTACTCTGGTACATAGGTAAAATCCTGTTTACACTTTGCTCGATTCGAAGTGCAAATCGGGGGTGTCTATGAATTTTGTACGGCTTTTCGCCGCTTACTTTGCCGCATTTTGTGTCTCCATTGGCGCGAGTATTGGCATATCTTTTCCAGCCTATGCGCAAGACAACAAACCAATTGTTGGTATTGCGCAGATGGAAGACCTTTCCGGGGGCAGCAATTCTGACAATTTTGTTGCAATGATCGAAACTGCAATAATCAGCAGCGGAAAGTTTCGTATTATTGAACGTGCACGCCTCGCTACACTTATGGAAGAGCAAGGTCTGTCATTAAGCGGCACAACAACCACCAACAGGCCGGGTAAAATTGGCGGTTTTGAAGGTGTTGATTATCTCATTTACGGAACAATTTCTTCCATATCAGCAACCAATCGGTCTGATTTTGGGGGAAGCCTCCTTCGCGGCATGTTGAGTGGCCGCAACGCATCGCGGCCTGATTGCTACAAAACCCGTGTGCGCATGGAAGCTGATATTCGTATCACCGATACCGAAACGGGCGAGGTGCGCTATGCAACGCGGATCAGTGAAGAGCAGGATTCTGCAACAGTGTGCGGCGGTGGAAGCCAAATCGATAGCTCGCTCTTGTTGCGCTCATCAGCCGACCAGATTGCAACCGGATTGATCACCGCGATTTTCCCGATCCAAGTTGCTGCAGTCCAAGGCGATGGCACTGTCATTTTGAACTTTGGAGAGGGCGCGGTTCAACGCGGCGACTTCCTGATGATCTATGGCGAAGCGACTGAGATACCCGATCCATCTGGCACCGGCACGATCAAGATCGATGGTGAGCAACAAGGCGCCATTCAAGTCACCGATGTGCAAAGTGCGTTTTCTCGGGCTGTTCAGGTCACACAGTTCAGCGTGCCTTTGGGTGTTGGCTCGATCGCGAGGCCGGTTGAGAAAGACGTCGTCAAAGCGCTCCAGAAAGCGCAGCGCCGCCGGCGATAGTGCGTTAACGGCAAACTTGGTGTGCATGCCGACCCGCGATTGGTGCATTGCGGGCGGCCTTTGCGTAAATTGGTGTGGGGGGAATGAATGCTAAACCTTAGAAAGATCCTGGTCGCAATTGTCGGTGCCTTGTTGACGTCAGGTTTTCTGACCGGAACGGCGGCGCTTGCTCAAGACCGCTACACCGTCCAGGTGGGCACTATCAATTCCACCCAGTCTTGCGCCTATTTCCGCAATTATTCGGGCAGCCGTTTATCCTACTCTGAAAGCGAATATGCCCGTTATTGGGGAGCAGCGGCCGCGCGGCGGTATTATGCAGCGCATACGACATGGCGCAGTTGGGTCGTAAAGGATTGCCAGAGCAACTTTGCAACACTTCGAAGTTCAATCGAAGCTGCCCTTGCATCGACCGGCCGTATCACCGTCGGGCGAGGGGGGTATATCGTTGATGTGACAATCTCTGATGTTAGCAGCACCTTGCCAGCAACCAACCGCCCGGTACGCGGCGATGCGTCCTATCGCACATCATGGGGCAAAGCGGTTGTGACAGCCAACTTTACCGTTCGTGACCGTAGAGGCGATAGCGTTGATGGCGGCATTTTGACCAAGCGTATCGAGATGTCTCGCACGCTCGATACCAACCGCATGCGAGTTCGGGTGAGTGAACCGGGCGGGGCGGTCTATGACCTCATCCAGAACGAGGTTGCGCTGCAAATCGCGCGCGAAGTCACCTTTGGAATTGAGCCGGTTCAAGTCATTGGCGTTGAAGGTGACAGGGTTGAGATCAACTATGGTCGGCCGCTGGTAAGCGTTGGCGACCAGATTGATGTTGATCAGCTTCGTCGCATAGGCGCTGTGCGCTATAGTATCATTTCAGCAGGAGACCGCACAGCTGTTGCGCAAACGCGCGGCGAAGTGGACGCATCAGATGTCGATATCGGCAGCGCGGTTTCCTTTATCGAAGCGGATAGCGATGCCGCAAATGCCCGGGTTTTAAGGCGCAACCGTTTGCCTTGACGGGGGCAATTGGGTCCAATTGGCGTTTGCGCCGCGCAAAACTTAAACACTTCACTTGGCGTTCACCAAGAGGCTGGCTATATCCGCGCGATATGACACGGACGCTTCGCAAAAACCTCGCTCGCCCTTTAATGCGTACAGCCATTTTGGGTGCCTCTATCGCTACTCTTGCAGCTTGCGGTGGTGGCTCTGGCAACGAAGACGTTGCCTATGTCGCACGCGATGTGGAGACCCTTTATGCTGAGGCACAGCGCCGGCTTGATGGTGGGAATACGCAAGTGGCCGCCGCGCTGTTTGACGAGGTGGAGCGTCAACACCCCTATTCACCATGGGCCCGGCGCGCGCAGTTGATGAGTGCGTTTAGCTATTACATCTCGCGCGATTATAACAAATCAATCCAGAATGCTCAGCGCTTCCTCTCGATCCATCCGGGTAACAAGGATGCGCCATACGCCTATTATCTCATCGCACTTTGCTATTACGAGCAAATCTCCGATGTGAACCGCGATCAGTCGATTACCGAGCAAGCGCAAACCGCACTTCGCGAAGTAAACCGCCGTTTCCCGCAGACAGAATATGCCGCAGACGCTCGCCTTAAGCTTGACCTGGTAGCAGACCACTTGGCGGGCAAGGAAATGGAAATCGGGCGTTTTTACCAGCGCTCAGGTCGCTGGCTCGCTGCGCAATTGCGGTTCCGCAATGTGCTGGATGATTACCAAACGACAAGCCACACACCAGAGGCGCTGTATCGTTTGACCGAGAGCAGCCTGGCGCTTGGTATCCGTGAGGAAGCGGTCAAATACACCGCCGTTTTGGGCGCAAACTATCCGGGTACGGAATGGTATGAGAAAGCCTACGAACTCGTCGGCGACCATGCGAGCGATGTAACGCCGAGCTGAGCTGAATTGGCGTTCGTCGAGAATGCCTTTGTAAACAAGAGACATAATTCAATCATGACCCCTGATTGCAGCGCGCGGTCGTTCGCTGTGCTGTTTTTCTTACACGCTCAGGAAGGGCGAGGTCATGAAGAAATATGTCCTTATCGGTCTTGTGGTTTTGGGGCTCTTCGTCTTGATCCCCGCCGCTGGATTTGGCGCGTTTCTTTGGCGTTTTTCCCCTCAGGTCCCAGAGGCAAGTTACCCCAAAACTGATGATCCAATAGAGGCTCGGCGGCAGGACCTCGACTATCTCAGAAGATATCCAGAGATGGATCGTAGTTATTCCGCCGAAGATCTGACGGCGTTAAACGCGCTGGTTGATGATCTCGAAGCACGGGCCGAAACAATGACGGACGCGGAGTTCGTGATGGGTGTATCGGCGGCCGGTGCGATACCGGAAAACGGGCATTCCGGCGTCAGCTTGAACCGCACGATGGACCGTTTGAACAGCCTGCCGGTGCGCTTTATGTGGTTTGGCGATGGTCTCCACATTTTGCGTGCACGTGCCGAGCATGCGGATCTGATCGGCGCGAAGGTTGCGTCCTATGAGGGGCAAAAGCCGGAGGAAGTCTATCCTAAGATGGATCCATATTTTGGCGGGAATGATGCGTTCTTGCGCCAGAATTCGGCGAACTTCTTTGCGGCTCCCGCTTCACTGCATGCAGCAGGCCTAATTGATGCGCCGAGCAGTGTGACGCTCGACCTTGTTGGCGCAGATGGAGAAAGATTCACACGCACACTCGAGGTTGAAGAGAAGGCGACAAAGTTCTCCTATCCAACTGATTTTGCGCTTGGTCAGCCGACCGACAAAGAGGCCGAGAGCGGCCACGAATGGCGCTTCCTTGATCCTGCAATGACTGAGGCGACTTGGTATGGGCGCGATCCCGATACAATCCTTTGGCATGATGAACTCGAATATGGTGGCGCGTATTGGCGGATGCGCAATATCATTGGCTCTGAGGAAGCACCTGTTGGTGATTGGTTAGATGCACGGGCCAATGCCTTGCGCGAGAACCCAGCCGACTATCTCGTCGTTGACCTTCGAGCCAATGCCGGGGGCGATTACACTCAGTCGATGTCTGTTGCCAAAGAGCTTGGGGATCTCGTGAAACCCGATGGACGAGTTTACCTACTCGCCGATGGAGACACATTCTCTGCTGGTATCGTGACGGCCTATTTCGCGCTCTATGGAGCAGGCGAAAAGGCTGTGCTTGTGGGCTCTCCCATGGGTGATGACACGCAATTTTGGGCGGAGGGTGGCTCGCCAATGGCCCTCCCGAACTCTGAGATAAATCTATACGCATCAACCGGTTATCATGATTGGGAAAACGGTTGTTCGGACTGGTCGAGGTGTTTCTGGATCAACATCGTGTTCGGCGTTGCTGTGGGCCCGGTTGAGGTGGATATGCCAGCACCGCTATTGTTTTCAGACTATCGACAAGGGATCGATAGCGGGATGGAGGCGATCCTCGCGCGCGAGGCAGAGCGCGCAGGCGACACGAGGCCTGCGGAATAACGCTTCCACCAAAGCTGTTCGTTTTCGCGCTAAGCTCACGTGACGCCGGGCAATCAATGCGTTAAGCCTTGCGGGAAATGCTCACCCGTCTTTCCATCCGCAATATCGTTTTGATCGAGGCGCTTGATCTTGATTTCAGGCGTGGGCTCGGCGTGCTTACCGGGGAAACGGGGGCGGGTAAGTCGATCTTGCTGGATGCGCTGGGCCTCGTGCTGGGCGACCGCGCGGAGACATCTCTGGTGCGCGCAGGGGAGCCCAAGGCGAGCGTTTCAGCCAGCTTTGAGTTTGCGCAACTGCCAGCTGCGATCACAACTGCGCTGGACGATGCCGATATTGAGATTGAGCCCGGCGAACCGCTCATCATCCGCCGTCAGGTCAAAGCCGATGGGGGCTCCAAGGCCTTTATTAACGATCAGCCTACGAGCGTTGGCTTGCTCCGAGAGCTTGCCGCCTCTTTGGTTGAGCTCCACGGGCAGCATGATGATCGCGGCCTTGTAAATCCGCGCGGGCACATGGCGCTGCTGGATCGGTTTGCGGACGTTGATCTTGATACGCTCGCTCGCCGCTGGAAAGCATGGGCCAAGGCCGAGGCGCAATTGGCCGATGCTCGCGAGCAGCAAGAGCAGGCCAAGGCAGATGAAGACTTGCTGATTGCGCATTTGGCAGAGCTTACTTCGCTTGAGCCCCAAGCAGGCGAGGAGAACCGCCTCGCTCTGGCGCGCGCCGATATGCAAAAGGGGGAGAAGCTTTCAGGCGACCTCGAAGAGCTGCGCCACCTTTGGGAGGGGTCTGATAGCCCACTCGCCAATTTGCGGGTTGCAGCTCGCAAGCTTGACCGGATTGCTGAAGAACACCCTCTGCTGACCGAAGCACTCGCTGCACTTGACCGCGCGGTTATCGAGGCGGGTGAGGCTGAGGACAAGCTTGAGGCAGCGGCGATGGCGCTGGTCCATGATCCGCAGGCGCTTGATGCCGCCGAAACGCGACTATTCGAACTGCGCGCATTGGCCCGAAAGCACCGCTGCGAAGTGGACGCGCTGCCCGAACTCATGCGCGAGATGCGAGGGAAACTGGACGCGATTGAGGGCGGCGAGGCGCAATTGGATTCGCTTGAAGCAGGCGCGGTTGAGGCGCGTGAGGCCTATCTCACGACCGCTCAGAAAACGCATGACAGCCGCGTCAAAGCGGCCAAGAAACTCGACAAAGCGGTTGCAGGCGAACTTGCGCCGCTTAAACTGGATGCTGCTCGGTTCCAAACTTCGGTAACGCAACTGCCTGAAGATCGTTGGGGAGCAGGCGGGATGGACGGTGTCGAGTTCCTCATCTCCACCAATCCCGGTTCAGATTTCGCGCCGCTCAACAAAATCGCCTCGGGCGGCGAACTCTCCCGCTTTATCCTCGCGCTCAAAGTCGCGCTGGCGGAGAAGGGCGGGGCGGCCACCATTATCTTTGATGAGATCGACCGGGGCGTCGGCGGCGCGGTTGCATCTGCCATCGGCGAACGCCTGGCCCGCCTTGCCAATGAAGAAGGTCAGCTCCTCGCCGTTACCCACAGTCCCCAAGTCGCGGCACGCGGTTCGCAGCATTACCTCATCGCCAAATCGTCGAAGGGCACAGTCACTAAGACCGGTGTCATTGAGTTGGACACAGAAGGCAGGCAGGAAGAGATCGCTCGCATGCTGTCAGGCGCTCAGATTACGTCAGAGGCACGCGCGCAAGCGGATCGGCTGCTAGAAGACGTATAGTTAGGACGTGTAATGGAAATTCTGGGTGGGCTCGTCGCAGCCTTTGTCGCGGTAGTGCTTTTGGCAGGCGTTGGCCTTGCCGCATTATTGGCGCTCGCATCGATGGTTGTGCTCCATTTCCTCACTCAGATGAGCTTTAGGCGCGTCTTCTTCGTGTCAGCAGGCATCGGATTGCTCGCGCCCATTCTCGTAGGACTTGCAATAGGTGGTGCAGTTGCCGACGGCTCATTAGAACGCGACCTTCGCGCAGAGCTGGGTGATCGCATTCAACTGCCCACAGATGGCGGAGAAAATTGGCGCGGGGCGTTGGAGCAATTGCAAGAGCTTTCCCGCGAGAACGAAAACGGCACGCTCACCGAAGCAGAGGCCGAGGCCCGCGTCGAGGAGATCCTTGGCGGGCTAGAGGACATGCAAATTTCCATCGACGTGAACGGCGACGGTGTGGTGATTGGTGACAGCGAGAACGGCGTTCCGCTGGAACTGCCTGCCCCGGTAGAGGCACCCGACGCTCCTAACTAATTGCGCACTTCTCTTGCACTATCCGGTTGGGTTTTAAGTTATTCGTCCTCAGCCAGTGTCTCTTTGAGGAAAGCCACAATCGCAGGCAGGCTCGCTTTTCTCGCCGCATTGTTGCCTTCCGGCGTTCCACCCATACCTGCGAGTTTCTCGAAATTCTCATCGCTCGGATCACGCGGATTTCCGAACATAAAGTGGCCTGCGTCCTCGTAAGCGATGACCTCGACATCGGTTTTGCCAGCGGCAAGCGCGCGTTCCTTGGCCTCGCGGCTCATCCGGCATGAGGGCCAAAGCGAATCCTCCTCCCCGCACAGCATCAGGATGGGGCCTGCGATGTTTTCGACCGGAATGACGGCATCGGGATGGTCTGGGAGCTGATCGAGGCTCATCGCATACATTTCGCCAACACCGCTGATTTCGAACCATTCATGCCATTCAAGATCGACGTAAGGCAGATAGGGCACAGGTTCGCCGCCCACGCTCCATGAAGAGGTGAAAGCGGACTGATCCATCTGCTCCCAGTCAAATCCCTGCCACACGGCATTGCTTGGCACATTGGCGACCACGGCAGCGACTTGGGGATTGCGTGAAGCAAAGAGCAGGGCAGCTTCACCGCCCTTGCTTGTGCCCATGATGGCGATGCGCGATGGGTCGATATCCTTGCGGACTTGAAGCCAAGCAAAAGCTGCATCAAACGTCTCGACGGGCACCATGTGGAAGCTTTTGGTCTCTTCGCTCGTCCGATAATAACCGGGATAAAGGACCGAGAAGCCTTCAGCGGCAAATTGGCGCGCGATTTTGTTCTGAACCTCTTTCAGCCCGCCTTCTGATCCACCCAGCATGAGGATCGCAGGCCTTGGCCCTTCGCCTTTTCCAGGGAAGAAATTTGCGGGCCGTTCGTTCAGGGTAATTCGCTCGCCGCCTTCGCCCGGCTCGTCGGTGGTGATGGGAGGAGGGCCGGGCATAAAGTACCAGCCCACCGCTGCAACGATCACTAGCAAGACAATGACCGTAAGGCAGCCAACCCCAATTTTCTTGCGCAAGCCCATCATTGATCCCCTGTTTGCGTTGACCACTTTGTGCAATGGTTTTGGCGCAACAACAAGGATGCAGCTGCGAGTCTTCGATGAATAGCAATGCGATGCCCACTGAGGTCGATGCCGCCAATGAGCTTATGCGATTGGCCCGAAAAATCGCCCACCATGACAAGCTTTATCACGCCGATGATGCGCCTGAGATTACCGATCAGGAGTATGACGCACTTGTCCGCCGCAATCGCGAGCTGGAAGAGGCCTTTCCGCATCTGATCCGTGAGGACAGCCCTTCGAAGAAGGTCGGGCATGAGATTGCCGCCTCGCCTTTGAGCAAGGTGACACACGAGGTTCGCATGATGAGCCTCGATAACGGCTTTAACCGTGAGGAAGTCACGGAGTGGACCCAGAGGGTCCGGCGTTATCTCAACCTTGGTGAAGATGATGAGATTGCGATCACTGCCGAGGATAAGATCGACGGGCTGTCGTGCTCGCTGCGTTACGAAAAGGGCACACTGGTGCGAGCGGCGACGCGCGGCGATGGACAGGTGGGCGAAGATGTCACCGCCAATGCGCGGCATATTTCCGATATTCCGCAAGAGTTGCCGGAGGGCGTGCCGGATGTGTTTGAAGTGCGCGGTGAGGTCTATATGTCGCGCGCGGATTTTGCCGCGCTCAATGCCGCGCAAGAGGAAGCGGGGGGCAAGCTCTTTGCTAACCCTCGCAATGCCGCCGCTGGCTCTTTCCGCCAGAAAGATGCGAGCGTCACGGCAAAACGCCCGCTCAAATTCTGGGCCTATGGCTGGGGTGCGGCCTCCGAAGTGCCCTGCAATACCCAAAGCGACATGATGCGCATGATTGAGAGCTGGGGCTTTCCACTCTCGCCCTTCCTTACCCGCACGACCAGCGTTGATGCGATGATCGCGCATTACGATGAAATTGGTCGTCAGCGCCCCGACCTTGGCTATGAGATTGACGGCGTGGTCTACAAAGTCGACCGGCTCGATTATCAGCAGCGTCTTGGCTTTGTCGCGAAAGCGCCGCGCTGGGCCTTGGCTCATAAATTCCCCGCGGAGAAAGCTCAGACAACGCTCGAAGCCATCGATATTCAGGTTGGGCGAACGGGTAAGTTGACCCCTGTTGGACGCTTGGCTCCGGTGCTGGTGGGCGGGGTGACGGTCACCAATGTGACCTTGCACAACCGCGACGAGATCGAGCGCCTTGGTGTCCGTCCTGGAGACCGCGTGGTGATCCAGCGCGCTGGCGATGTTATTCCGCAGGTCGTTGAAAACCTCACCCGCGATGAAGAACGCGAGCCCTTCCAATTCCCGGACCATTGCCCGGTCTGCGATAGCGAGGCGGTGGCGCAGGACGATGACGTCGATGTGCGCTGCACCGGGGGCCTTATCTGCGCCGCTCAGCGTACACAGCGCCTAGAACACTTTGTCAGCCGCAAAGCGCTCGATATCGATGGGTTTGGCACCAAGACCATCGCGCAATTCTTTGAGCTTGGCTGGCTCGAAAGCCCCGCCGATATCTTCCGCTTGAAGGAACGCCGTGAGGATATTCTCGCGCTTGAGGGGTGGCAGGATAAGTCTGTGGAGAACCTGTTGGCCGCTGTGGATAGCAAGCGTGAACCCGATGCCGCGCGCCTGCTCTTCGGCCTTGGCATTCGCCATGTGGGTGAGGTCACAGCGCGCGATCTTTTGAAGCATGTCCACGAGCTTCCGGCGCTTCGCGAAATCGCTCAAAAAGCGCGCTCCGGTGATGAGGATGCTGCAAGTGAGTTGACCGAAATTGACGGTATCGGCCCGAGCGTTGTGGAGGCCCTGGGCGACTTCTTTCACGAGCCTCATAACGTGGCCGTATGGGAGGATTTGCTTTCTCAAGTCTCTCCGCCGCGCTACGAAGTTGAGGTTGTCGAGAGCCGTGTGGCTGGAAAAACCATTGTTTTCACTGGAAAACTTGAAACCATGAGCCGCGATGAGGCCAAGGCGCAGGCAGAGAGACTAGGCGCAAAAGCATCAGGGTCTGTTAGTGCCAAGACAGATATGCTAGTGGCGGGGCCTGGCGCAGGTTCAAAGTTGAAAAAAGCGCAAGATTTAGGGATCGAAGTGTTGGACGAAGCGGGCTGGGCTGAGATTGTTCAGGCGGCCGGTGGGTAAAAAGGATTGACGCATGAATAACGATCTCATTCCCAATAGTTTTCTTCGGGGCGAACTCATCCACGGCGCGCTATGGGGCGCGGTTGTGGGCTCTGTCACGGGCTACCTTGAACTTGGCATTGTCTACGGCGTCATCGCAGGCGCGTTTTATTTGCTGGCAAAGCAAGTGGTCGAACCAAGCGACCGGATGAAAGACAGCCTCATGAACAAGATCGGCTTTACCGTTCTTGCAGGCGCGGCCGCTGGCCTTGTCACTGGCTATCCCGGACTTGGCGTGCTTATGGGCTTCTTCCTCGGCGTGTTCTGGCGTTTGGCCACAAAGGTCGAAGGCGAAGAAACCGAAAGCGCGACCTCTTTCTACGGCAAGATTTGACGCCTGAATAATGGACACATTGCGCGAACTGCACCCGCAAGCCTCGCGCATTGCGGCTTCTCTTCGTGCGCGCGGCGAGAAGATTGCGATTGCTGATGGGGCAACGGGCGGGCTTATCATGGCGAGCTTGCTCACAGTCCCCGGTGCGCTCAATTTCTTTGTGGGTGGCGGCGTCGTTTACTCTTTCCGCGCGCGCGACGTGCTCTTTGACCAACCGCGCGAGGCGTACAAAGGCATTCGCGGACCCTGCCAAGAGTATGCCGAGCTTCAAGCGCGGTCGATCAGGGACAATTTGCACGCTGAGTGGGGCCTTGCTGAGAGTGGTTCTGTGGGCGGATCAACCCACCCGGGCGGTGCGCCATCGGGCCTTAGCGTGGTCGCGATTTCCGGACCCGATGACTTTATTGCGCACAGCGTTCTGGAAACTGAAAGCGATGATCGCATCGCCAACATGTACGCTTTTACAAAGCACGCCCTCGACTTTGCCGAAGGCGTGCTTAAACACTCCTAGTCATTGGGCATGATGTAAATCTCGCGCACGGCTGCGGTTTTGGGCTGCGAGAGCGCGTACACCACCGCGTTCGCAACATCTTCAGGCTGAATTTTGTCGGGCTTCGGCTCATCGAAAAACGGGGTATTGACCATACCGGGCGCAATCACCGTTGCCCGGCCGCCCCATTCGCGCATTTCTTCGGCCAAGTTCTGGCCAAAGCCGTGTACGAAATGCTTGGTCGCTGAATAGACCGAGCCCTTGAAATTGTCGCGGCCCGCTTTCGAGCCTGTGATCAGATAATGCCCCTTTGTTTTCTTCAAGAAAGGCGTCGCCTCATGCGCCAAAAGCAGCGGGGCGAGGACATTTACGTGGATCATATCGTGCCATTCGTCAGGGTCACCGTTTTCGATCCCCGGCTTTTTTGCGCCCGTGCCTGCATTCGCGAATACAGCGTCGATGGAGCCAAAATGGCTCTCGGCCTTCTCAAGTGCGCCGCGCACCTCATCACGGTTCGTTACATCGCAAGGGATCGCAACCGCTGTGTCGCCAATTTCGCTCGCGAGATCGTCCAGCTTGTCGGCAGAGCGGGCACACAATGCGACGTTCCATCCGGCCTCGGCTGCTGCTTTTGCGCTCGCTGCGCCAATGCCTGAAGATGCGCCGGTGATGAGAAGGGTCTTAGCCATGAGAAATCCTTTTGTGTCTCGGTTGTTTTGTCAGCCTATGAAAATATCGGCCGCCTCGTTCCAAATTTTTTTAGCGGCCGTGTCGAATCCGGCTTGCCCCGTTCGTCTTCCTGTCAGAGCCTTGGCACATGCGCTTGGGCACACACGGAGAATAGTCAAATGCAATATATGTTGATGATCCATGAGAGCGAAGACGCTTATGCTGGCGCGGATGGCGCGAGCGTGATGGAAACGACGATTGCAGGCCATATGAAGCTTGCCGAAGAGCTTACCAAAGCGGGCGTGAAATGGTCGGGCGAGCGGCTTCGCGAGGCGCATATGGCGACCACTTTGCGATATGAGGGTGGCACGGCACCGGCGCTGCATGATGGTCCATTCGCGGAAACGCATGAGGAGCTTGGCGGCTTTTACATCGTTGAAGCGGCCGACCTTGATGCAGCGATTGAGTGGGCCAAGATGATCCCCATTCCCGGCAAAGGTGCGGTCGAAATTCGCCCGGTCTTTCCTGAAGAGGAAATGGCCTGAATAGGGGGATTTGGCGTGAGCGAAAGTGATCGCGCCCTGGCTCGCACGATAAGTGATGCACGGCCAAAGGTGGTTGCCATCTTGGCCGCGCATTGCCGCGACCTTGATTTGGCCGAAGATGCCTTTGCTGAGAGCGCGGCCAAGTGCCTCAAGCTAAGTCAGACGCCTGAGAATGTCGCCGCGTGGCTTGTTACTGTGGGCAAGCGCTGGATCGTTGATCAGCTGCGCCGTCGCGAGACCGAGACGCGCGCAATTGAGGATGCCGAAATGATCGCAGAGACAAGCGCCGATGTGCTCGCGTTTCCCGAACCGATTGCCGATGAGCGTCTGCGATTGCTCTTTATCTGCTGCCACCCCGCGATTGCGACCGAGGCAAGGGTGGCGCTTGCGCTCAAAGTGATTTGCGGGCTGCCTGTGAGCGAAATCGCGCGGGTATTTCTCACCAGCGAACCCACCATGTTTCAACGCATTACGCGCGCCAAACGCAAGGTGACCGAGGCCGGGATACCGTTTGAATTGCCTCCCCGCGCAGCTTGGGCTGAGCGCTTGGACGCGGTGCTTCTAACCCTCGAATTGGCGTATACGGTGGCGTATCAGGATGCAGGTGGTGAATGCTCGCAGATCGATGGTGCATATGCAGGCGAAGAGGTTGCGCGCCTCGGGACGCTTGTGGCGGAGCTTTTGCCGCGCGAGCCAGAGGCTTTGGGATGCGCTGCCTTGATAGCTCTTGCGCATTCGCGTTCGGGTGCCCGTGTGGATAACGAAGGCGCAATGGTGCCTTTGTCGCAGCAAGATACGAGAGGTTGGGATTTTGCCGCGATCGAGCAGGCGAGGGCGTGGATGGATGAGGCAGCGACAATCGGGAAGACGGGGCCCTATCAGATCATGGCAGCTATCCAGCTTACTCATGCGAGCAGGGGCTTTGGCGGTCAAACTGATTGGGACGCGATTGTCAGGCTGTATGATGCGCTTTTGCTCCTGCGCCCCGGCCCAATCACTGAGCTTAACCGCGCTGTGGCACTGTCGAAGACGCAAGGGCCCCAAGCGGGCCTAAGAGCATTGGGTGCTATCGATGATACCAAGCTTGAAAGTACGAGGCCATTTCATGCAGCGCGCGCGCAGTTATTTGCGCAAGCGGGGCGTTCGAGGGATGCGGCTCAGGCCTATCGACAAGCAATCGCGCTTGGTCCTCCTCTTGCCGAGAGGCTCTTTCTTGAGCGTAAGCTCGCAGAGCTAGGTGACGCTTAAATCACCTTGCGGCGGCGAAACCACAAGATTGCCCAATCGCCGCGCTCTAGCCTTCCGGCAAGGCGGAACCCCTCGCGGCGATAGGCGCGGCGCACGGCGCTTTCCTGTTCGCCATGGAGCAACCCTGCCAAAAGCAGACTCCCGCCAGGCGCAACAGAGGCGCTGAAATCGGTGGCGAGATCCACAAGCGGCCCTGCGAGGATATTAGCGATCAAGATATCATAAGGCCCGCGAAGACGCAGAAGAGGATCGTCCATACCATCAGCAACGACCATAGTGACTTCGCTAGGGCCGGGGCCCACAGGAATCGAATTGAGCGTTGCGTTAAAGTGCACAACGTCTGCGCAAATTGGATCGATATCGGACGCGGTGATTTGCGCCATGGGCCACAGTTTCGCCGCTGCAAATCCGAGCAATCCCGTGCCCGTGCCAATATCAGCGATACGGCGCGCGCGCATGCCGGTGGCTTTCATTTTGGTGAGCACTTCGAGACATCCGGCGGTTGTGTCGTGCTGTCCCGTGCCAAAGGCCTGCGCTGCGGGGATTTGAAAGTTTATATGGTCAGGTGAGGGATCATAATCAGGTGTATGGACATAGAACTTGCCGGCCTCGATTGGCGGCGTGCCTTGTTGGCTTTCAGTTACCCAATCGGTTTCGGGCAATTGTTCAACTGCGATGTCAGGAGCCTCGCCATCAAACAGGCTTTGGATGGCCTTTTTCTGAAGGTCTGTGGGTTTGCTGGGATACCAACCTTCTAAAACCCACTCTTGCGGGCGCTCCTCGCTGATCTCTCGGCCTGAGATTACCAGATCATAGTCCCAGTCTTCAATTTCATCATGCGCTAAAAGTGCTGCTTGCACCGTCTTTTTCGGCGCATGCGCGATCATTTTCCAACTTGCGCAAGACCCCACCAAATTTCCCCAATCCGCCATAGAAGCTAACGAATGTTACATTCGTAGAGCAAGCGCTGGATACATAACAAGGTTTTAATCCGGCAGCTGATTTTCACCGCAAATTTCTTCGAAGCGCAGTACCGTGTTTTAACGAACAAAGCTTGCGCCATTGGCATCAATGACCGCGCCAGTCATGCTGGCAGGGGCATCAAGTGTACAGTAAGCAATGATTGAGGCGATTTCTTCCGGAGTAGCTACGCGGCCAAGGGGGATGTCTGCGAGAAGGCCTGCGCCGCCCCGGCTTTGCAAGTAGTCGCCTGCCATCGAGGTGTCAGTAAAGCCCGGAGTGATAGCATAGCTCAAAATGCCTTCTGCGGCATAGGCGCGGGCGATGGTCTTATGCATCGCGACCATGCCGCCTTTTGCTGCTGCATAATGCCAGTGCGCAGGCGAATCGCCCCTGTATGCAGCGCGGCTTGCAACGTGGATCAACCGCCCGCGCTCTCCGCTTTTGCTAGCAAGGCGACCTTGCCAGTGGCGCACGGCATAGCGGCTGAGTTGAGCGGCGGCGGTGAGGTTGATCCTAAGCGTGTCTTCCCAGCGGTCGAGCCATTCAATATCGGACGAATCAAGCGAGTTGTGTTCGAACAGGCCGGCGTTGTTCACCACCGCGATTATGTCCCCGCCGCTCATCTCAAGTGCTTCATTCCACAGCATTTGTGCCGCCAGCGGGTCCGCGAAATCGGCAGCGATCGTATTGTCCCCACCGTCTTTGGCACCACCCCTTGTGCTGTGACCGATGACGGTGAAGCCCCGGTTTTCGAGCGCTTGCTTAGCCGCTGATCCAATTCCGCGGCTTGTACCGGTGACGAGAATGTAACTCATGCAACCCTCTATCGGGAAAATTGCAAGTAAAGTCGAGGCGGTCTAGGCTTGCACCCATGGCCCACTTCGCTAAGTGGGACGGGGGATAAACAATCTACATGAGACGAGTATGAGCCAAAGACCGCTTTCGCCGCACCTACAGATATGGCGGTGGGGACCGCATATGCTGGTGTCAATCTTGCACCGTGCAACGGGCGACGGGATGGCGCTTGTCGGGCTTGGCGTTCTGGTCTGGTGGCTGGGCGCTTTGGCGAGCGGCCCTGCGGCGTATGAGACGTTTCTGAGCGCCGCGAGTTCGCCGATTGGCTATGTGGTTCTGGTGGGCCTCACCTGGGCGTTCTTCACCCATATGATGAGCGGTCTTCGTCACTTTGTACTCGATATTGGCGCTGGATATGAGCTGGATACAAACCGCATGTGGTCGATTGCATCGCCGATTATCGCCATTTTGTTGACGGTTGCCCTTTGGGGTTACCTCCTGTTTGTGAAGGGGGCTTGATCCATGGGTAACGGTACTTCCATCGGCCGCGTTCGCGGTTTGGGTTCAGCGCATGAGGGCGCGCATCACTGGTTGGTCGCTCGCACGACCGCTGTTGGCAATCTTATCTTGATGACATGGCTGATCGTCAGCTTCGTCCTGCTCTCTGATTATTCCTACGAAACGGTCAGCGGTTGGATCTCTCAGCCGATTGCCGCCGTACCTATGATGCTGCTGATTATCAGCGTTTTTTACCACGCGAAGCTTGGGCTTCAGGTTCTGATCGAAGACTACGTGCACGAAGCGGGTCTGAAATTCGGAACGCTCACCGCCCTTAACCTTGCCGCATTTGGCGGCGGCGCATTTGCTTTGTTCAGCATTGCCCGCCTCGCACTTACAGGAGCTGCCTGATGGCAACTGCACCCGCAAACGACACCGCAAATCTTCAAGGCGCGTATAAGATTATCGACCACACCTATGATGTGGTCGTGGTAGGCGCAGGGGGCTCGGGCCTTCGCGCGACCACTGGTGCTGCCGAAGCAGGTCTGCGCACCGCCAACATCTCCAAGGTTTTCCCGACGCGTAGCCACACGGTTGCAGCGCAAGGCGGGATCGCGGCATCGCTCGGCAACAACACGCCCGATCACTGGACCTGGCACATGTATGACACCGTGAAGGGGTCAGACTGGCTGGGCGACCAGGACGCGATTGAATATCTAGTTCGTGAAGCGCCTCAGGCGGTTTACGAACTAGAGCACGCAGGGGTCCCATTCTCGCGCAACGAAGACGGCACGATCTATCAGCGTCCCTTCGGCGGTCACATGCAGAACATGGGCGATGGTCCTCCGGTGCAGCGCACGTGTGCTGCTGCTGACCGTACCGGTCACGCGATGCTTCACGCGCTCTATCAACAGAGCCTGAAGTACGACGCAGACTTCTTCATCGAGTACTTTGCGCTCGACCTCATCATGGCGGACGTTGATGGCGTAAAGCAGTGCGTTGGCGTAATGGCGATGTGCCTTGATGATGGCACAATACACCGTTTCCGCGCTCAGTCCGTCGTGCTGGCAACAGGCGGTTATGGCCGCTGCTACTACACAGCAACTAGCGCGCACACTTGCACAGGCGATGGCGGCGGCATGGTGCTTCGCGCTGGTTTGCCCTTGCAGGATATGGAATTCGTGCAATTCCACCCAACCGGTATTTACGGCGCAGGCGTCCTCATCACCGAGGGCGCACGCGGTGAGGGCGGCTACCTCACCAACTCCGAGGGCGAGCGCTTTATGGAGCGCTACGCGCCTTCCGCTAAAGACTTGGCGTCGCGCGATGTCGTGTCCCGTTCCATGGCTCTTGAAATGCGCGAAGGGCGCGGTGTCGGCGCTGATGGCGACCACATCCACCTGCACCTAGACCATATTGCGCCAGACGTTCTGGCTCAGCGTCTTCCGGGCATTACCGAAAGCGGTAAGATTTTTGCAGGCGTTGACCTCACCAAAGAGGCCCTGCCGGTAACGCCGACCGTCCACTACAACATGGGCGGCATTCAGTGTAACTATCACGGCCAAGTTGTGACCATCGGCAAAGACGGCAATCCGGACGAAATTGTACCGGGCCTCTATGCCGTGGGCGAAGCCGCCTGTGTCTCGGTCCACGGTGCAAACCGTCTGGGATCAAACTCGCTGATCGATCTTGTGGTCTTTGGCCGTGCGACGGGTCTGCACCTTAAGGACAACCTGACCGCTGGCGCTGCTCAACCTGAGCTTCCAACCGATAGCGCAGACTTCTCGCTCACTCGCCTCGACCATTTCCGCTATGCCAAAGGTGGCTCACCAACGGCGGCTATCCGCAGCGACATGCAAAAGGCCATGCAGAAACACTGCGCCGTGTTCCGCGACAGCGAACTGATGGACGAAGGCGTCAAAATCCTCGCCGAGCAGAACAAGCGCATGGAAGACATCCACGTGACCGACCAATCGCTCATCTGGAACAGCGATCTCATCGAAACGCTCGAGCTTGATAACCTCATGAGCCAAGCAAACGTCACCATGGCGTCTGCTGCCAACCGCAAAGAAAGCCGCGGCGCGCACGCTCACGAGGACTTCCCGGATCGCAATGATGGTGAGTGGATGAAGCACACCGTCGCCTGGTTCGAAGGCTGGGGCGGTCGCGGTTCAAACATCCAGATCGATTATCGTCCTGTGCATGAGTACACGCTCACCGATGACACAAATTATATCGAACCGAAGGCGCGGGTTTACTAAGCTGCATGCACACAGCGTTCGAGAGGCTCGTGACGATGCCGCTAGCGGTTGCGCTGGCGATCGGAGCGGGCCTCTTCTTTTATGGTCATACCATCCCGGTCCACACTGATCATGAAGCCTTCATAGCTCTGCGTTCCGCTGCCTGCGATGCAGAAGGCAACGTTATTTATGGGTGGCGCGAACGGATGATGGCGCTCGAAACAATGCGTTATCCCATTATGCAAGGCGGGATCAGTCTAGCTCTCGCAGCTGCTACGTCTTTTCTTCTTATCTTTGCTTTTGGTGATCCCACCAGCGCTCGTTTGGTCACACCGAAGCGCAAATGGACGTATTTTGCACTTGGGATCGGTGTCCTAGGGCTTAGCTGGCTCTCGCAAATGCACGGTCTGACACTGGATCTGGGGCGTGGAGTTTTTCCATGGTGCTCTGATACTATCATAATTCCGATGATGAGCTTCACAATCGCATACTTAGTCTTGGCGCTGATCTGCGTCGCAGTTGGGGCGGGGATAGCCTTCTTCTTTCGGCCTTTGCCGGTTCAGCTACTGCAATGGCGGTACGACATGCCAGGGATGAGCGCGGCAGTCACATTACCTTTTGCGCTAGTTGCAATTGTCATCGGCTATCTGGGAATAGACGCAGCGTTAAGGTCCAGTTTTATCGGGACGCCGGCTGTTCTAGTGGCTCTTTACTTGATCGAAGCGACCCGTTCCGCGTTGCTTGCTCCGGCCCAGAACACTGCAATGGATTTATAGGCGTTGCTTAAACACCGTCTCCGCTCCCGCCTGTCTTCCTATTGGAAGATGGAAGTGGGCAACGTGGTGCTGATGCCAGCCATCATAGTCTTCGCCTGCATTTCGCTCGAACAATCCATGAGCTTGTGGCTCGCCTTGGCGTGTCTGCCAATGTGCGGGCTGCTTCTGCTCGGCGGTCTTTACTGGCGCGCTAAGCTGCATCAGTTGGAGGGGCAGCCGCAAACTCTCAAAGACCTGCTGCCATGGACCGACAAGCTCCAGTGGCCATTTGCTGTATCAAGCGTCTTGTCGCTCGCGCTTATTCTCGCGGTTTGGGTTTTTGGCATCGGCGCTTCAACCGGCGACAAGGTCTCGATAACGATCGCGGCAGTGCTCACGATCCTTGAATACATCAATTATTACCATCGCCAATTGCAGCACTTCGATCATGCTGCCGATTTCAAACGGTTGATCACCGGCAAGGGCTTTGGCCCTTCGCAATTGGCGAGCGATCTGGCGCGGATGCGAGGGCGTGACTAAGCGGCCCGTCCAATAGGATTGGGCCCGCTGCGGTTAAGCGAAGACGCATCCTTTAGGGAAGCGGTTCTTCTGCCAAATAGGCCGTGGGCCAGGTTTTGCGCTGGCACAGTTGCGCTGTTGGCTGTGCGCTTTTCCTCTGAGTTACCCTTGATAGTGCTGCTCATAATCGTCCCCCCAACCGGTTCTTACTGCTTAACCGGTTCTGCTTGCATTGCGGCTCTTACATCACCTTTGATCAAGCGCATTGTACGCGGGCGACATTGGTCAAGAATGTCGCTTTGACACAATCGGACCGGTCAAAAGCTTGACGCGAGGTTCGCGCTTGGTGATTGATTGTCTATGATCAAAGCGATTAGCATCCCAATTGCGTCAGCGCTGTGTTGTGTATCACTCGCCGGGCCTCAGATTGCAGTGGCACAAGATAGCCCGAACCAACCCCCCGCTCACACGCAGCCTTGGCCCAATATTGCCGCCGGTCAAACACAGGAGCAATTGGCCGCCAGTATGGAAGGCGCGCCGGAGCTTAATCGCGGAGTGCCCGTGCGCGAGATTGTGGCGCAGCGACGCCGATTGGACAGCGCGCTCGCAAGGCTTCAGCCTCAAACGCCGGGTATTGTTGATGCCTATGTTGTCTCCATCGCGCTTGATAGCGATCCGGTTTTTGCGCGTGAGGCGCGGGAAACTGCGAAGGTTCTTTCAAACCGATATCAAGGGGAGGGGCGCACGCTTGCGCTCGCTGGGCCTGATGGGAGCCGCAATGACCTTCCCAAGGGATCGATCGAGAACCTTTTGGTGAGCCTTGCCCATATCGCCGATGTGATGGATCGGTCAGAAGACGTGCTCGTGCTTTACACCACTAGCCATGGAAACAAGCTTGGTCTGGCCTATCACTATGGCGACACGGGATACGGTGTTCTGTCACCGGCAAGGTTAAAGGGTGCGCTGGAGGAGTTGGGGATTGAGCGGCGCATTCTGATCATCAGCGCATGCCATTCGGGAGTGTTCGTGCCGGTGCTTGCCGCTCATCAGACCGCCATTCTGACAGCGTCAGCTGCTGAGCGTAATTCATTCGGGTGCCAACCGGAGAACGATTGGACGTTTTATGGTGATGCTTTGGTCAACCATCAATTGCGCAAACCCCAAAGCCTTAACGATGCGGCGCGTGCGGCATCTGTACAAATTGCAGGGTGGGAGACCCAAAAGCGCCTTCTGGCATCGCTTCCTCAAAATGCGTTTGGAGCAGGGGTTGGCGAATGGCTACCAGTGCTGGAGTCTCGCATTCCAAAGACCGCAAGCGCGCCGGTTGGCAGGCCTGCGATTGGCGACTGATTACGGCCCTTCCGCTCTTTTTGCGCTCTGTGCCGGGGCCACTTCTTCTTGGGGATCGGCGCGCCGGGCTTGGTTTATGACCACAGGCTTTGCAAGGATCTGTCCGGCCAATGCTCCCTTTTCTTTGGGGTCAGGCTCACCGGCAAGGATCGTTGCCGCCACATCCATGCCATCAACGACATAGCCGAAGACGGCATAGCCCACGCGCTCATTTTCGTCCTGTGCATCAGGATTTGCATCGAGGCTGGTTATGTCCCCTAACATGATGGTGAAATCACCATTTGCTGTTCCGGGCCCAAGCCGTGCCATTGAGACAGCGCCGTTCGTGTGGCTAAGGCCGGTGACCGTAGTCGGTTCATGCGCAATATCAGGGCGCATGCGTTTGCGATCATAGCGTGTGCCCCCTTGGAGCATGCCATAGGGTTTTGGCTCGAGACGGAATTTCAAAGCGCGATAAATTGTCGTACCGTTGAAGCGATCTTCATCGACATAGGCAAGGAAGTTTGCAGCCGTTATCGGCGCGCGTTCGATCTCAAGCCGGATGGTGATGTTGCCAGCGTCTGTTTCGAGCACCACGTCCTGTGTTTCATAAACGATCTCAGGTTCAGGCGGAGGAGGGATGATGACCGGCTCAGGCGCTTTGATCTCAAATTTCATCAGGAGCGTGCGTTGGTCACGCGAGAAATTGTTGTCCGATACAATGTAGAGATAGGTCTTCCCCGCCTCTTCGCGCACCGCGAGCCCTTCGAAATTGTCGAGGGTCAGGGGCGGCGTGAGGACGGCGAGGGTTTCCGGCTCGCCTTCGAGGGGGAGCTTTACGATGGCGGCGCGGTTGCCTTCGCCGGGCGTGAAGCTGCGGAAAAGGATGAAGCAAGTTGCATCTTCGAGGCAAGCGGCATCAGTGGGCACACCGCCATGCTCGGCAAGTGGTTTTGGTGGCACAAGCTGAAAATACTCAGCCTCACCTGTTGGATCAAATCGCACACAATTGACGGTTTCAGGAGAATATCGCTCTTCACACGCCAGCATTCCTTGCGGGTAGTGAGCAAGAGTCTCCACGCCCTGATTTGATCCAATCATTGCGCTAATACGGAATGGAAGAGGCGGAAAACCCTCTTCACCAAAGGACCATGGCTGTGCCGGAGCGCCCAATTCCGGGTAGTACCAAATACGGTGCTCGCGCTCAAAACTCACCCACCATCCAAGCTGAGGCACAAAACTGATCGCCTCAGCATCGCTGCGCTCCTTGCCTTTTAGCTTCTTACCCCGCTCATCGAGGAGGGGCCCACGCTCAACATTGAGCAGATCGATCAACAGCCCATCGATTTCATCTGTTTCAATCGTCAGCCAATGGCCATCATCGCTCACCGCGTAGAGCTTGTCCTCGTGCCATGTGAGGCCGGAGATGCCGCCGATGTCTTCTTCGCCGGGGGCAATTTCCAGCCCGCCACGGTAGATGAGCTCGCCAACTTGATTGACCTCGGGATCATCGGCGTTCAACTCAACCGGCTGTGTTTCGGCAAATATCTCGTCTTGCGCCTGCGCGCTCACGGATAGGCCCATCATGAGGGCCGCGACTAACAAAAATCTCCAAGTCATTCGTCCTCCCATATCGCACGTCTGTCCATAAACAAGGGGCGACAAAAAGGGGGATGTACATATGTTCATCCAGCAGCAATGTTTACAGGCGTAGTCGATGTGACTACAGGCGTAATCATTAGTCTTCGTCGCGGTTAGAGGAGGCAATCTTGAGTAAGTCAGATAATTCTGGACCAGAACGCATAAGCGAAGCTGAGCACGCGGTGATGGAGGCCTTGTGGGACCAAGGCACGGCAACCGCCTCAGAGGTGTGTGACACCGTGTGCGAGGCACGCGGGTGGAGCTTGGCAACGGTCAAGACGCTTTTGTCCCGGCTTGTACAAAAGGGTGCGATTGAAACGCGTCCTGATGGTCGGCGCTATATCTACAGCCCGCTGATTGAACGTTCAGATTATGTCGGTGGGGAATCGCGCCGACTTGTTGATAGGCTGTTTGGCGGCCGCGCCGCGTCCTTGGTTGCCCATTTGGCAGAGACCGAAGCGCTTACCGATGATGACCTCAGCGAGATTGAGGCTTTGCTCAAGGAGTTAAAGTCATGACCAGCTGGATGATGGAAACCCTCGTTTGGACAGCGGTATTGATCGCGTTCGTCCTTGTTATTCGTCGTCCTGTCTCGCGCACTTTTGGGCCGCAGATTGCCTATGCTTTATGGGCCATTCCAGCTTTGCGACTGGTGCTCCCGCCGATAGAACTTCCGGCCTGGATGCGTTTGGGGGAAAGCTCGCAAGCTGCTTTGCTTGCACCTTTGCCAGCTCCCATCTCAGTTCCTCAAAGCGATGCCGCCCCTCAAATGGATGCTTCCACCGCGCGCTTTGACGACGCGGTTGTCGCACCGTCTGATGGCGCATTGGGGGCAGCGTCCGATACTGCGCCTGTCCTGACAAAAGCCTCCTCGTTCGACCTTAGCGGTTTTGACACCGGATTGCTGGTTCAAGTGGGAGTGCTTGTGTGGCTTATCGGGGCCGCCATCTTTTTGGGAATGCGCTTTTCTGCATATTTCCAGCTTCGCGACCAATTGCTCGAAGATGCGCGTGAAGTCGGGCGTTCAGGCTCGGTTCGCTTGGTCGAGACGCCCGGAACCAAGGCTCCCTTAGCCTTTGGCGTTATCGACAAAGTGGTGGCGTTGCCCGACGGGTTTCTCGCTCATCCTGACCGCCAGGCGCGTGATCTTGCCCTTTCGCATGAGCTTGCACACCACAAAGGCGGCGATCTTCTCGCTAATGTTCTTGTGCAACCCCTGTTTGCGATCCATTGGTGGAACCCGCTTGGCCGGTATGGCTGGCTGGCGCTGCGCCGTGATCAAGAGGCGGCCTGTGACGCGCGTGTTATGGCCCATGCCCAGCGCGAGGACCGCGAGGTTTACGCCAATCTCATCGTCAGCTTCGCAGCCGAACGCGCTTTTGGCCCCAATGTTGCCCCAAGCCATGCACTGACAGCCCCAATGGCCTGTCCTGTGCTGGGGGAAAAATCCATCGTACACCGTTTAAGGAGCCTGAAAATGGACAACACAAACAAGAGCCGCCGTTTGGCAGGAAGGCTAATGCTCGGAGCAGCGGTTGTCGCTCTTCCGATGACAGCCTCGATTAGCTATGCCGCGAGTGAGGCGCCCGAAGCACCCACAGCTCCCGAAGCGCTATCGCTCGCCATTGCACCGCCGGCACCGCCAAAAGCTCCAGGTGCGCCCGTTCCACCCGAAGCACCGCTTGTCGATGAGCAGATCATCGTGATTGATCCAGATGGTGAGGTCGAGGTGTCCGGGGCACAGGGCAATGGCGACAGTGTTTTTGTCTGGAACTCTGAGGAGGGCGATAAAGAGACCCGCTTGATCATCCGCGGCAAAGATGGAGAGACCCGCTCCTTCGACAAATGGATATCCGAAGGCAAGCGCATGGACTCACAGGAGCTTGCCAAGCTTCTTGAGCGATCAGAAAATAGACGGCTTACGCTAAGAAGCCGTAGCAGCAATTTGCGCTTTTTTGATCGTTCGGACCTCAGCGCTGAGGGCAGACTGAGCGAAGAGCAGATCGAGGAAATTCTCGAAGATGTCCGCGAAGGCCTTGAAGAGGCCAACGAGGCGCTTGAGAACCTTCCTGAGATCATTGAGCAAGCCCAGGCCGGGGCGGAAGAAGAACGCCTTGGTGCGAGCCGACAACAGGTGCGCGTTGTATCAAGCTGTAAGGGCGGCGACAGCGAGGTCGTTACCGAAACGCAAGACAGCGACGGCGTGAAAATCATTCGTATCTGCCAAAAACGTGTGATGGTTGAAGCCCTCGATGGCCTCAAGGAAGCGCGCCGCTCTATCAAAAGCTCGGAGATGGAAGGTGAGGCGCGCTCTCGTGCTCTTCGTGAGATTGACCGGGTGATTTCTCGCTGGGAGAGCGAGGCGAAGTAAAACACCTCACAAAAGGGCAAAGTCCTTTTTGAGCATACTCAACCGGCGCGAAGATCAGTCCCCTTCGCGCCGGTTTTTATTGGTCGATTGGCGCGGTGTCCTCACCGCTTTGTTTGAGCTGAACCGGCAGTGGCTCGGGTGCCTCTGCATCTGGTGCACTTCGATCGATATTGGGCGGAATGGGTGTAGTGAGGCGTGGATCTGTTTCGCCAACTGCCGTGCGAGGTCGCCCAGGGTACGAGCATCCACGCGCCTCTCCCATGCCTTTAAGATACGCTCTGCGCACCATTCCGGCGGTGTAGGCAATTTGCCTTTCGTTGCGCTTTTTGTTGGCGCCTGAGACTTCGCGCACGATCCCGCGAAAGGGGATGAGCGAGCCAACAACGCTTTTGGCAACACGGCCCGCGCTAATCCGACTTTGTTCTTCTTGCGGTAGATCAAAGTCAGGCCCAAGCGCGCTATCGAGCACCGCAATCTGTGCGCGCACATGATCGCAATTGAAAATGCCAGTGTTGTCGTATGGATTGCGCACCGCTTCTTGCAAAACCTCTGGGATATCCTTTGAATCGATATTGAGGTCTTCCAGCGGCGTGCGCGCAACATCCATCGCGTTCGGGTCATCCTGGCGCATCTGGGCTTGCGCAGAAGCGGCAGGCCAAACCATCGCGATAATCAAACCAAGCGCAATCGCCTTACCGCTCATTGAAATAGACATCACATGCCCCTGCATCACTGCTCTGCAATCCGCGTCGTAACGCATCCATTCGTTGCTGCGCTGTGCCATGAGTAAAGCCTTCGGGATTTATTCTTTGCCCGGCACGCCGCTGGATGGTGTCATCTCCAACAGAGCTGGCTGCGCGCAAGCCCTCCTCAAGGTCACCCGGTTCGATCAGTGCCCGGTTCTTGCCTGCCCATACGCCTGCATAGCAATCCGCCATCAGTTCTAGCCGCACCAGAAGCTGATTGGCTTGCCGAGGGTTTTGCTGTTGCAGGCTGCGCACTTGTCCCGAAAGTCCGCTCAAATTTTGAATGTGATGGCCATATTCATGCGCCATCACATAAAGCCGGGCGAAATCGCCGTTGGTGCCAGACATCTGGGCAAGCTGATCAAAAAAGCCCGTTTCGATGTAGATGCCGTAGTCTGCAGGACAATAAAATGGTCCGGCCGCTGAGCTCGCGTTTCCGCAACCCTGAGTTGAGACAGGCCCCGGTGGATAAAGAACAAGTTCAGGCTCTTCAAAACGAATACCCGCTTGGCTCACGATTGGCGCCCATGTCTGATTGAGGCTTAGCATCGCGTTGCACACTTCTTCAGCATAAGGGCCGCTTGAGCAGAGTTGATCTTCGGTGAGGTTTGATTGCTGGCCGGTTTGGGAAACAGGGCTCTGCCCGCCCTCGATTAGTCCAATCGTTTGCATTGGGTCGACGCCGAACAGGACCGCTGCGATGAGCGCGATGATTATTGTTCCGCACCCAACGCTGCCCGCTTTACCAGCACGTCCACGCCCTCCCGCAGAACGGACTTTGATTTTGGATGTATCATACCGGCCAAGCCGCACGGTGTTCTCCTAATTCCCAATTGAGCAAGGCAGGTGATGACCGCAATCTGCTCAAAAGCTTCGATATTTGGCGCAATTAACTGGACACAGCCGCCTTGCACCGCAAAAGCTTGCATGCCCCATGGTACACGTCTTGAAGTGGCTCGCAATGCCAAGATAGCATGTGATTATGGATAATGAGGTGAGGTAGGATGCTTGAAGGCAAACGCGCATTGGTCACAGGGTCGACCTCGGGAATTGGGCTTGCCATCGCGCGGGCATTGCAAGCTCAGGGCGCGCAAGTGATCCTCAACGGGCTTGGCGACACATCAGAGATTGAGCAATTGTGCGAAGAGCTTAGCGCCTCGTATCATGGCGCAAACCTGCTTGAACCCACCGCTATCGAGACGATGATGGAGGAGATCGCCGAGGCGGGGGGCGTCGATATCCTCGTGAACAATGCAGGGATGCAGCATGTCTCAGCAGTTGAGGATTTTGCGCCTGAGAAATGGGATCAGGTGATTGCGCTCAACCTTAATGCCGTCTTCCATGCAACCCGTCTTGCCGTGCCGTATATGAAAGCAAAGGGATGGGGACGGATAATCAACACGGCGAGTGCACACTCTAAACAGGCATCGCCTTTTAAAAGCGCCTATGTGGCAACGAAGCATGCCGTTGACGGCTTTACCAAGTCCATCGCATTGGAGCTTGCTCAAAGCGGGGTGACAGCCAATTGCATTTCCCCCGGTTACGTCTGGACACCTCTTGTGGAGGGGCAAATCCCAGACACGATGCAAGCGCGCCAAATGACCCGCGAAGAGGTCATGCAGGATGTGCTCTTGGCCAAACAGCCGACCAAAAAGTTCGTTCAGCCTGAAGAAATTGGCGCGATGGCAGTGTTCTTATGCCGCGAGGAGGCGGGCAATGTGACAGGGGCCAATTGGAGCATCGACGGAGGCTGGACCGCTGAATGACGTCCTTTGGCCGCTTTGTCTTTGCGTGTGGGGTTTGCTTTGCCCTTGCAGCCTGTGTGACGGTTCCTGACGGGCCCGATCCACAGATTGAGCGTGACGCCGCAGCTGCACGAATGATTCGCGATGTCGAGGTGCTGGCAAGCGATGAGTTTGGCGGGCGCAAGCCGGGCACGCCCGGAGGCGAACGAACGATTTCCTATATCATCAGCCGGATGCAAGCGATTGGTCTTCAATCGGGTACAAATGATCCTGGAAGCGCTTGGCGTGCTCCGGTTGAATTGCTGAGCTCACAACCGCTTGATCATGAAATAACCGTGCGGACCAGGACGGGGACAACGGTGCTCCCTCTGGAAAGCAGCGCCGCCTTTTCGTTGAGCAGCCGGGTTCTGATCGATGGTGTTGAGGTGGTCTTTATCGGTTCTGGTGCCAATCCCATTCCCGATGAAGAAATTACCGGCCGCATCGTTGTCATGCTCTTCGACAAAGGCGATCCTGTGGCTCTCGACGCGATCCACGCTCATCGTCCAGCCGCCGTTTTGAGCATTTTGCCTGACAAGAGCAGCCTTGCCAAAGTGGGCTCTCAATATGCGAGGGAGCGTTTGCTTCTTGCAAGCCAATCCCCCGATAATCTTAACGCATTTGTTACCCAAAGGGCGTTTGCCGATGCATTGCCCAGGGGTGAGTGGGCGCGTTTGCTTGAAAGTGCCTCTCGCGCCGATTTTGAATTTGAAGTTCTCAAAGCAACCATCGCTCTTGATGTGCACTCGAGCCGCCGCGAATTTACCAGTTCCAACGTGATCGGACTGATCCCGGGCCAATTACCGGGGTCGGGTGCGGTCTTATTAATGGCCCATTGGGACCATTTGGGGGAGTGCGCAAGCGCGGCGCCAGACCTCATATGCAATGGCGCGGTCGACAATGCTTCGGGTGTCGCGCTGATGCTTGAGCTCGCAGCTAAGCTTAAAGCGAAAGGGCCGCATGATCGGGACATCTATTTTCTCGCAACCAGCGCGGAGGAAGCAGGGCTTTTGGGGGCCAAAGCCTTTGTCGATGCGCCCTCTGTTGCGCTTGAGAGAATTGTCGCAGCGTTCAATTTCGATTCAACGGCAGTCGCGCCAGCAGGGGGAGCGGTGGGCTTCATCGGAGAGGGAAGAACGCCGCTTGACCCGGTGGTGCTCGATGTAATTCGCGAACGCGGGCAGGAGCTTGGTAACCGCGAGTTCGCCAACAGCTTCTTGCAGCGTCACGATGGCTGGGCTTTGCTCGAACAAGGGGTGCCCTCGGTGCTTTTATCGACCTCTTTTGCCTCTGAGATTGTCCTTGGCCCGTATTTGGAGAACCGTTATCATCGCCCAAGTGATGAGGTGGACGCTTTGCAAATGGGCGGGGCGGTTGATGACCTTTTGCTGCATGAGGCATTGGTCACGCGGCTAGCGAATGTTGTTTCCTACCCGGCGGGTGACACCTCGGCGTCACAATAGTGGGCGATTACGCACAAGGCTCCCCTAGCGCTGAGTGAAAGTCCGTCCTACAGGGACGTGCACGATCTCGCTCCACCTTGATGAAAGCTCTCACGTGCACATGGAAATCCCCCTCGGCCTTACTTTTGATGACGTCCTTCTTCGCCCGGCGCAAAGCAATGTGCTGCCAAGCATGGCGAATACGCAAACGAAGCTGACAAAGGACATTGCTCTCAATATCCCTGTTCTTTCGAGTGCAATGGACACTGTGACCGAGGCCGATATGGCCATCGTTATGGCGCAATTGGGCGGAATTGGCGTTCTTCACCGTAACCTTGATGTTGATGAACAAGTCGCCGCTGTGCGTGCGGTCAAGCGCTTCGAAAGCGGTATGGTGGTAAACCCGATCACCATCCGCCCCGATGCAGAGCTTGGCGAAGCGCAAGCGATCATGGAGCAAAACAAGATCAGCGGCATTCCCGTGACCGATGATGATGGCATCCTCGTGGGTATCCTTACCAACCGCGATGTTCGGTTTGCCGAGAACCCCTTGCAGCCCATTCGTGAGCTTATGACGACGAATGATCTTGCCACCGTCCCACTTGGCACCGGCCAAGAAGATGCGCGCAGGCTCCTTCATCAGCGCCGGATTGAAAAGCTGCTTGTGGTTGATGATGACTACAAATGTATTGGCCTTATCACGGTGAAAGACATCGAGAAGGCTGTGAATTACCCAACCGCCACCAAAGACTCCGCCGGGCGTCTTCGGGTGGCAGCGGCCAGCACGGTGGGTGACAAAGGCTTTGAGCGTACAGCAGCTCTTGTCGATGCCGAAGTTGACGTGGTGGTGATCGATACAGCTCACGGTCACAATGACGATGTCAGCCGTGCAGTGGAACGGGTAAAGGCTCTTTCAAACTCGGTGCAAGTCATCGCAGGCAATGTTGCCACGGCTGAGGCCACACGCGCGCTGATCGATGCAGGCGCGGACGCTGTGAAAGTTGGCATTGGCCCTGGCTCCATCTGCACAACGCGCGTGGTGGCTGGTGTCGGCGTGCCGCAGCTTACCGCCGTTATGGAAAGCGCGAAGGAAGCTGCAAAATCAGGTGTTCCGGTCATCGCAGACGGCGGCCTTCGAACCTCTGGCGATGCGGCCAAGGCTCTCGCTGCTGGCGCATCCAGCGTCATGGTCGGCTCTATGCTGGCAGGCACAGCGGAAAGCCCGGGCGATGTGTTCCTATACCAAGGGCGCTCTTACAAAGCATACCGGGGCATGGGCAGCGTCGGCGCGATGGCGCGCGGGTCTGCTGATCGTTATTTCCAACAGGATGTGTCCGCGCTCAAACTCGTGCCGGAGGGGATCGAAGGGCAGGTCCCGTTCAAAGGCCCGGCCGCCGATGTAATCCACCAGCTTGTCGGCGGGGTGAAGGCAGCTATGGGCTATACGGGTTCACACACGATCAACGACCTGCAAACCCGCGCACAGTTTGTTCGCATCACCAATGCCGGGCTCTCCGAAAGCCATGTGCATGATGTGGCGATCACGCGTGAGGCGCCGAATTATCCGACCCGATAAAGGACCCAGATGTTGATCGAACTTGTCCCTGTAATGCTGTTTATCCTTGGTTGGAGCGCTGATGATCCCTCGCAGATTGATCTTCAGCGTCACCCCGTCTTGTTTAGCTCAATCGAAGCTTGTGAAAAAGCGAGCGCTGGCATTCTGGCAGATTACACCGAAGTGACCTCTGAAGGGGACACACCAAGGCAATTCGCCGCCCGCTGTGTCGAATTTCCTGAGCGCTCTGAGATCGAAGAACTTTTCAAGCGCGAATTTCGCCAGACCGAAGCGCCTGAATGACGCCCGCAGCCCGCGTCCAAGCCGCAATCGAGCTTCTTGACCAGATCATCGAAGGCGCCCGCAATAAAGGCGCACCTGCTGACCGGTTAATCTCCGCTTATTTCAAAACACGCCGCTATGCAGGTTCGAAGGACCGCCGCGCGGTGCGCGACCTTGTGTACCAGGCGATCCGGCTGTGCGGAGAGGTGCCTTACGATGGTCGCTCTGCCATGTTGGCGGTGGCGACGCAGGATGAGAACCTCGTGCCCTTGTTCGATGGTTCCACCCATGGCCCTGCCAAGATTGGTGCAGGCGAGATGGCGGCGTTTATTGGTGTCGCGCCAGAGTGGCTTGAGAAAAGGCTTAAAGCCTCAGGGGTGACGGGCAAAGAGGCCGAGGCGCTTCTTGGACGCGCGGCTCTCGATGTTCGAGTGAACGCCCTTAAAGCTGCGCGCGATGGCTTAGAGCTTCCTGAATTGGGCGAGCCGCTTGCCGCACCAAATGCGCTTCGTTTTCCCCAAGGTACGCAGGTTGAGCAATGGGCCGAATACCGCGAGGGACTGATCGAAATTCAAGATCACGCAAGTCAATGGGTGTGCGAAAGCCTTGAGGCTAACCCGGGTGACACCATCATCGATCTTTGCGCAGGGGCAGGGGGCAAAACGCTCGCTTTGGCGGCCAAGCTGGGCAATGCAGCGAGCCTTGTTGCTTGTGACACAGACAAACGCCGTCTTGGCAATCTGGCTCCGCGATCAGCGCGTGCCGGGGTGCAGGTTGATCACACTGTCTTGCTTGATCCGGGCAAAGAGCGTGAGGCCCTCGAGCCGTGGCTTGGAAAAGCGGACCGGGTGCTGGTTGATGCGCCATGCTCGGGGAGCGGTACTTGGCGGCGGCAACCCGAAGGGCGCTGGCGGCTCGATCCCAAAGAGCTTGCGCGGCTGACCAAGCTTCAAGACCATGTGCTCGATATCGGCGCGGACCTTACGCGGCCGGGCGGTTCGATGACCTTTGTGACCTGTTCCGTCCTTGACGACGAAGGGGCTGACCGAGTTGAAGCGTTCTTGAAGCGACACGAGGGCTGGACTGCAACTGCGCCTGAAATGCCTATTGGGCGGCCGCGCGGACAGGGCAAGCGCCTTACGCCGTTCCACGACGACACAGATGGCTTTTTTGTCGCAAAGCTCGCTTTTGAGTGTTAGGCAGCGCGCCTATGGCTAAGCCATCCACCATCGGCCTTGCTACTCCCAAGGAGCTTTTCATGCGTTTCGCGCCCGTTGCTGCTGCTCTTTCGCTTTTCCTGGCCACTACGGCGAGTGTGACAAGCGCTGGCGAAAAAACGCCGAGCCCGCTGGCGGCTCAGTTGATTGAAGCAGGTCAGGCAGCGCTCGCCAATGGCGACACGCAAGGCGCGATTGATGCCTTTGAAGCCGCTTTTGCCGTGGACCCTGCATACACGCCGATTTTCGTACAGCTTGCTGAGGCTGCGCGTCAGGATGGCCTTCAAGGAAAAGCGATTGGGTATTACCGTGAGGCTTTGGAGCGCGATCCGGATAACTTTGCGGCAATTTCGGGCGAGGGCGAGGCTTTGGTGGAGAGGGGTGCCGTTGAAAAGGCACAGCGCAACTTGTCGCGGTTAGAGAGCCTCTGCGGTTCCTCTTGTCCGGAAACTCTGGCGTTGCAACAGCGCATTGCTGCCGGTCCTCCTGCGCGTCTCGCGGTTGAGACTGCGGGTGACGCAGGCGAAGAAACCGCTGTCACGAACTGAGCTTCACCGTTAGGAGTCGCGGCCATGCTAACACTTCACCACCTCGAATATTCGCAAAGCTTCCGCATTCTTTGGCTGTTGGAGGAGCTTGGCGCTGAGTATGAGCTTAAGCTCTACAATCGCAACACCGACGATAATCTGGCACCTGACGATTATAAGGCACTCTCGCCTTTGGGCACGGCTCCGGTGGTGACAGATGGCGATCTGGTGCTGGCAGAAAGCAATGCGATCATCGATTATATTCTCGATGGGTATCCCGAGAGCACGCTTAATCCGGGGGCAGGGCACAAGGACCGCGCGCGGCATCTATTTTGGTATCACTCATCGCCGGGCTCTTTGATGAACCTTCAGAGCATCGCTATGATCTTGGGGCTATTGGAGAGCCGCAGCCCGTGGCCGATTAGCTCGCTTTTGAAAGCGGTGTTTGGTCAGGTGCGCAAACTCTTCCTAGACCCGCGCATGGCAGCGATGCTTAAGCTGATGGAAGAAGATCTCGGCAAGCAGCCCTTTTTTGGCGGTGACAATCTGACAAGCGCAGATATCACCTTGTCCTATCCCATGTTCGCCGTGCGCGATAAGGGTCTGTTTGAAGGCGGCTATCCGAATGTGAACGCGTGGTTTAACCGGGTAGAAGCGCTGGGCAGCTTCAAAGCAGCCCGAGCAAAAGACAACCGCGATAGCATTACGTTTAAGTTCTAAATCAGCGGCGCAAACTCTGCGACGAGCCGTTCGTAAACATCGCGTTTGAACGGAATGATGAGCTCGGGCAGTTCATTGACACTCACCCAGCGAAAGTCCTTAAACTCCGCTGGATCGTGAGCGTTGAGGTCGATATCGGCATCGGTCCCGGTGAAGCGTCCCAGATACCAATATTGCTCTTGGCCCCGATATTTGCCCTTCCAAATGCGGCCCAAAAGCTCTGGTGGAAGGTCGTATTTGAAGGTCATGTCACCGCCTGCGATGATCTCCACCATATCAGGGCCAACGCCGGTCTCTTCGTGAAGCTCGCGCAGGGCGGCTGTCTTGGGGTCTTCGCCCGCATCGATACCCCCTTGCGGCATTTGCCAAAAGCCATGCGCGCGTTTGTCGATACGCTCGCCGACAAAGACGAGCCCCTCTGAATTCACCAGCATAAAGCCAGCGCACGGGCGGTAGGGAAGATCGCTCATTTTACGCGCGCCCCAACATGAGTTTCATCGCAGCCACCATCCGTTCAAGGTCAGCCTGAGCGCTTGGTACGGCGGCGCGCAAATTGGTATGCGCGTGGCACAGCCCCTGCATTTCCAAGAACACCACATCGCGCCCTGCATTGATCAATGCCTTGCCATAGTCGCGCCCGGAATCGCGAATGGGGTCAAGGCTTGCTGTGGTCAGGACGGTGGGCGGGGCATTGCTGTGGTCGCCAAGGATCGGAAAGCCGCGCGGGTCGGACTTGTCGGCTTGATATGCCATATCGAAGAACTCAATCGCCGCTTTGGTGAGGATGTAGCCATCGGCGAATTCCTCAATGCTGGCTGATCCCATGGCATCGCTTGCAAGCGGGAAGATGGGCACTTGGAGGACAACGGGGACATCGGCAGCTTTGGTGCCCAGTAGCTGGGTCACAGCGATCGTCGCATTACCACCAGCGCTATCGCCGATCGTAATGAGACCCGTTGCCTCGCGGTAAAGCTCATGAGGCGATGAGGCAATCCAGCGCGCCGCCGCTTCGCAATCTTCAATCGCAGCGGGGAAGGGATGTTCGGGCGCAAGGCGATAATCGACCGCGACCAGGGGCAGGTCCATCAGGTGCGCGATTTCGGTGCACAGATTATGGTGGGTTTCGAGGTCTCCGATAACGAAACCGCCGCCATGGAAGAAGGTGATCACTGGACCCGGCCCGCGAGTGTCCTTCGCGTCATAAAGCCGCAGGGGAATATCGCCAGCAGGCCCTGGACACGAGAGGTCCTTGATCACCGCAAGCTCGCGCGCTGGACGGTCTGCCATAGCGTGCAACGCCACATAGGACGCGCGTGCTTCCTCGAGGCTCATCTCCGACATCGCCGGGCCGCCCGCTGCTGCAAGGCCATCGATTAGGGCCTTCATGTCGGGGCGTACAAAGGGTGCGTCGGTCATGGGTTTTGTCTCTCTCGTCGATACTATTTTGACGCAGCTATGCACGAAGGTTAGGCGTGTGCAAATGGATAACCTGACGCACAGCCTTGTAGGCGCAGTGATGGGCCAAGCGGGCCTTAAGACGAAAACCGGGCTTGGTATGCCTGCGCTGATCATCGGGGCAAATTTGCCAGATGTGGATGCAGCCTGCTTCTTCTGGCTTGAAGGTACAGAGCATCTGGGTTTCCGGCGCGGGATCACACATGGACCGCCTGCCTTGGTGATTTTGCCGCTGATACTGGCGGGCATTCTTTGGTATTATGACCGATGGCAAACCAAACGGGGTAAGCGGCCTGAGGGGCGATTGCCTGTGCATTTTGGCTGGCTGTACGCACTCAGTTTTATCGGCGCTCTCAGTCACCCACTGTTCGATTGGCTCAATGTTTACGGTGTGCGTTTTTGGGAGCCGTTCGCGCCCACTTGGGCCTATGGCGATACATTGTTTATCATTGATGTGTGGCTTTGGGCTTTGCTGATCATTTCCGTGTGGTGGGGGTACAGACGAGAAAAATCAGGAGGGAACCAACGCCCGATTGCCCGCGGTGCGATTGCGATCATGCTTGCCTATATTGCGATGAATTGGACAATCACTTCGCTCAATTATCTGAACAAGGGGATCATGGCAGAGCCTTATCCGTCAGAATTCATCGCCTCGCCAAAGCCAATCGCCTCGCTTGCGCGCGAGCGGATTGCAAAGCTTGAGGATGGGCGCTGGGTATCGGACACCTGGCAGGGCGAGGACGCCGGCTATGGCTATCGCCATTCCGAGGCGGTTCAATGCGTCCTTCCTGATTTGAGCGAGGAGCGGCATGATAACAGTCAGCTTGATGCTTTCCTGTTTTGGTCAAGAGCACCCTTTGGCACGCGCGCGGAAGATGGGAGCGTGATCCTGCATGATGCACGGTTTTATGATCCGCGTGCGCGGGCAAGGTTCTCATTGCCGCTGCCAGATGTGCAATGTGAGGAACTTGACGGGCGTTAAAGCGCTTTTGCACACATGAGTGAAACACAAATAGTGTGGCTAAGGCGCGACCTGCGTTTGGCCGACAATCCCGCCCTTTTCGAAGCCTCCAAAAGGGGGCCTGTTGTCGCGGTTTACGTGCTCGATGACACGGTCGCGAAAACCCATGCATATGGCGGCGCGTCGCGTTGGTGGCTGCACCATTCGCTTGAGAGTTTGCAGACAAGTTTTGCCAAGCGCCATGCAAAAATTGTCCTTCGCAAAGGCGACTGCGTGGAACAATTGCTTGAAATCGCGAAAGAAACAGGTGCGACAACCATCCACGCCAACCGCCATTATGAGCCGTGGTGGCGCAATGCAGAGAAACAGCTCGCTGAGGAAATCGACCTTCAGCGTTATGATGATGCGAATTTCCTCACCGTGATGGGCTCAATCAAAACGGGCACTGGCGGGCAGTATAAGATATACACCCCATTCAGCCGAGCCGTGCGTGCGCAATTCCCGCCGCGCGATGAACTGCCCGAGCCTGAAACGCTGTCTTCACCCGAGAGCTGGCCCAAGAGCGATGCGCTTGCGGATTGGGACCTGCTTCCGACGAAGCCCGATTGGTCAGGTGGCATAGCCGAGGCATGGGAGGTCGGCGAAGAGGCGGCTCACGCACGTCTCGATTGGTGGGAGACCCACGTTGATGACTATGATGACAAACGCAATTTTCCCAGTGTCGATAAGGTATCAAAACTCTCCCCGCATTTGCACTTTGGCGAGATTACGCCGGTGCAAATCTGGCATCACTTTAAACACAAACGCTCCAAGGGCTGGGACACCTACGAAAGCGAGCTGATCTGGCGCGATTATGCGCAGAACACGGTGGCACAGTTTCCGCTCTATGCCCGCAGCAATTACCGCGAGGACTTCGACCAGATCGAATGGCGTGACCCTGAGACCGACGAAAAGGCGGCCAAAGACCTCAAGAAATGGCAGCAAGGTCGCACCGGTTATCCGATTGTGGATGCTGGCATGCGGGAGTTGTGGCAGACCGGTTGGATGCACAACCGGGTGCGGATGATCACGGCGAGCTTTTTGATCAAGCACTTGCTGATCGATTGGCGGCACGGCGAACAATGGTTCTGGGACACGTTGCTGGATGCCGACTACGCCTCCAATGCCACCAATTGGCAGTGGACGGCGGGAACAGGCGTCGATTCCAATATGTTCGTGCGGATTATGGCCCCGCTTAGCCAGTCGGAGAAGTTCGATGCCGCAAACTACATACGCAAATTTGTGCCAGAGCTCAGCGATCTTGACGAACCCTATATCCACGATCCCGAAGAGCACGGGTGCCTTCCAAAAGCCTATCCGCCCAAGATGATTGCGCATAAGGCCGCGCGTGAGAGGGCGCTTACGGCGTACAAAGCGATGAAAGGCGATTGATACGCTTGCCACCTGCCAATTAGCATGGGAAAAGCCAGCTCAGACGCCGTAGAGCGTTCACGATTTCAGTGGGAGCGGGATCACCTCATGAAGAAAGCAATTCTCTTACTTCTAGCATTGCTGGTGGTCGGCTTAGGCGTAGCTTGGTTCTCACTTGATAAGGACGCACGCGCGTTTCTGGCCAAAGGGCAGACCGATCCAAACGTCCTTTTCTGGTCGGTGGAAGAGCGCGATGCTGGCTTCCGCGTACTCGATGGCTTCCCCATGTTGGCAGGGGCGCGGACTATTGCGGCAGGTGATGAAACGCTGGAGCTTGCTGAGGGCGAACTGCTCGAAATTCCTACAGATGTCAGAGCTTATATGGCCGACCAACGCGCCTCAGCCCTAGTAATCGTGCACAAGGGCGCGGTGGTGTTCGAAGACTACGGCCTCGATTTTTCAGCCGACGGCAAATGGACAAGCTTTTCCGTCGCAAAGAGCCTAACCTCGACCCTTGTGGGCGCGGCCATCGCGGATGGGGCGATCGACTCCATTGATGACCCGGTAACCAAATATATCGAAGACCTCAAAGGCTCCGCCTATGACGATGTGTCGGTCGAGCAGTTGCTCACCATGACCAGCGGCGTTGCCTGGAATGAAGACTATGGCGATCCCAATTCTGACGTCGCGAAGTTCAACAATCACCAGCCTGAAGCGGGCATGGACACCACCGTCAGCTATATGCGCTCGCTCCCGCGCGAGGCACCAGCGGGTGAGAAGTGGGTGTATAAAACCGGTGAAACCAATCTCATCGGCATTTTGGTGAGCGAGGCCACCGGCAAGCCTTTGGCTGACTATCTCTCAGAGAAAATTTGGGCGCCGTTTGGGATGCAGCAGGATGCGACATGGCTGCTCAACAATTCGGACAATGAAATCAGCGGCTGCTGCATTCAGGCGGCGACGCGTGATATGGCGCGCTTTGGCCTGTTTATGCTTGGCGGAGGCAAGGTGGATGGCAAAGCGGTTCTGCCAGAGGGCTGGATTGAAGCGGCCACAGTCAAGCAAGCAGATATTGGCACAGATGGCCGCGGTTATGGCTATCAATGGTGGACCTATGATGATGGCTCATATGCCGCCCAAGGCATATTCGGGCAGGGCATCTTTATCGATCCCGCGCGCGATCTGTTGATTGCGTCTAACGCCAATTGGCCAAGCGCAACGCCAGCCGAACAAGCCGAGCAGCGCCAAGCGTTTTATCGCAGCGTCCAGGCCGCTATTGATCCCCTCTCACCCGCAGAAGAAGGCGAACCTGTACAATGAACCGACTGGCATTCCTGTTTGCGGGCGTAGCGGCGCTCTCTCTAACCGCCTGCAGCTATGGCGCAGCCGAAGGTGTCGATAGCGCGCCGCCCGTTCTCGCGGTGGTTGAGGATGTGCTTCCACCAGAGCGCGGCGCAGAAGAACTCCAAGTCCTGTTCTGGAACGATGAACAGCGCACCATGCGCTTTCGCGAAATGGAAAACTGGTTTCCTGGCAAGGAGGTGCCAGCTTCGACCAATCCGCGCAGTTTAACGCGAGGCGAAAGCCTGCCGGATGATCTTGCTGCCCACATTCGCAAAGTGATGGCTGAGACGAATGCTGCGGGCGTCATGGTACACAAACGGGGCACGGTACGGTTTGAGGAATATGGCCTCGACCTTGCTCAAGATCAGCGTTGGACAAGCTTTTCGGTCGCGAAGAGCTTTACCTCGACCTTGCTTGGTGCGGCAGTACACGACGGCTTTATTTCAAGCCTTGATGATCCGGTGACCGCCTATGTGCCCGGGCTGATTGGCTCAGCTTATGACGGTGTTACCGTGCGCCAAATCGCCACCATGACCAGCGGCGTTGCGTGGAATGAGGATTACACCGACCCCAAATCTGACGTCGCGCGCATGAATGAGTACATGCTGAAATACGGCTCTGAGGCATCCGTTGCGCAGCTTCGCGAGCTTGGCCGCGAGACGGCTCCGGGGGAAAAGTGGCTCTATAAGACGGGTGAGACCAACCTTATCGGTCTTGTGATCGAGAACGCGGTTGGCCTTTCCCTTGCGGAATACGCACAGGAAAAGATCGTCGAGCCAGCAGGCTTTGAGAACGGTCTGTTCTGGATGGCCGATACGCGCGGGGGGAGCATCGGAGGGTGTTGCCTGTCGCTCTCGCTTGGCGACTACACGCGCATGGGCGTATTCGTCCTCGAAGGCGGCGGGGATAGCGTGCCAGAGGAATGGTTTGCCGAAGCCGGCAAAGCTCATGTTGACTTCAGTGCCACCAATCCGAGCGCGAAGGGTTTCGGCTATGGCTACCAATGGTGGACTTATCCCAGCGGCTTTGGCGCGCAGGGGATATTTGGGCAGTCGATTACCATCATTCCCGAAGAAGAACTGGTGCTCACCGTCGTAGGCAATTGGTCGACTGCGACCAGCAACGCCCACCGTGCGGCATGGCGTGATGTGGCGGAAAGGATTTCAGCGGTCGATTAAACGTCGGCGTTGCCGATCAGATGATCGTGCGCGAGACGCCAGTATTGCTATAGCGTTGCAGGATGTTGTCGTGCACGATTGGGCTCAAAAGCTCTTCGAACGCGACGCCTACGATGCAGTTTTCCCACCACACGACCTGACCTTGAAGCGATTCAAGACCGGGCAGGGTCAGCCAGCACATCTGGCCTTCATGCATGCGGTTGATCGAGCTTGCCGAGAAGCCCGAGATCGAAAGATCCTGCACATTGGTCTGAAACGCGCGCCCACCCGACGCCCGAAGCGTTGCAGGGATAGTCAGCCGCGTGCGCGGTGAGCAGCGATCTTCCTGTGCTGCGGTGTGATAGCTATTCGTCGCAGATGGCATAGCCTTGACAAACCTTCTTCAAATCAGCGGGTGAATTTCCTGATCGCGTACGATCTGCCACAGGTCGCTATAAGAGAAAGTTGCAAAGTAAGGTTAAGGGCGCGCTAACGAACGGACTTTCTTAACATCCATCCCGTGCACCGCCACAAGGTCAATCGATCCGCTCGCGGTGGCCGGTTTCAAAGCCATTGACGGCAAGCGCGACCAAGCGCTCGGCGACCACTTCTGGCGCTTTGAGAGTCTCGGGGTTTTCGCCGGGATACGCGCGGGCCCGCATCGCCGTGCGTGTGGCTCCGGGGTCAACAATGGCCACGCGCAATTCGCTCAGCTTTTCAACTTCTGCGCCGTAAGTCTCGAGAAGGTTGTCGAAGGCGGCCTTAGTCGAGCCGTAGGCACCCCAAAATGCGCGGGGGAAGCTCCAACGCTGCTCGTCAAACCGATGATTTTGCCCTGTTTTGCGCGGCGAAGAAGCGGGTCGAACCCTGCCAAAAGGGCCTGTGTGGCGACAACATTTGTCAAGATTGCGGTGTTGAACTGTTTTGGGTCAATCTGGCTAAGCGGTGTGAGGTCCGGCAGGTAAGCCGCTGAAATCACCATCAGATCAAGCGTGTCCCAGCGCCCAGCAATGGCACCTGCTAAGCGGCTGATCGCGTCCGGTTCCATCATATCAACCGGCGCAATGGTGGAAGTCCCGCCGCCCTCGTGGATTTTGTCCTCAACCGCTTCGAGCTCTTTAACCTTGCGCGCGGTGATGATCACGTGCGCGCCTGCATTGGCCAATGCGATAGCGGTCGCAGCGCCAATGCCTCGGCTTGCACCAGTGACGAGTGCGGTTTGTCCCGCGAGTGGTTTTGTATCGGTCATTTGGGGCCCTTATCAGGCTGCTTTGGGATCAGCAAAAGGGAGCTCATCGCTCCCTTCCTTGGCGCGCACGATATCGGTGAGCGAGGTTGGATATTCGCCGGTAAAGCACGCATCGCAAAACTGGGGGCAGGATTTATCACGGCCCTTCGATCCGACCGCGCGGTAAAGGCCATCAATCGAGATGAAAGCAAGGCTATCGGCTTGGATATATTCGCGCATCGGCTCCAGATCCATCCGTGCGGCGAGCAATTTGGAGCGTTCAGGCGTGTCTACACCGTAAAAGCAGGAATGCGCGGTTGGCGGGCTGGCGACGCGGAAATGCACTTCGCTGGCCCCTGCATCGCGCATCATTTGCACAATCTTGAGGCTGGTCGTGCCGCGCACGATTGAATCGTCGATGAGGACGATGCGTTTGCCCTCGACAAGGCCGCGATTGGCGTTGTGTTTGCGCTTTACCGATGAATCGCGCGCGCCGTCTCCGGGTTGAATGAAGGTGCGGCCCACATAGTGCGAACGGATAATGCCAAGCTCAAACGGCACACCCGATTCTTGCGCATATCCGATGGCTGCCGGAACGCCGCTGTCGGGAACAGGTACGATGAGATCGACATCGCAAGGAGCCTCGATCGCAAGCTCGCGCCCGATGGCTTTGCGTGCTTCATAGACGCTCTGGCCTGCAAAAGTGCTGTCCGGGCGGCTGAAATAGACGTGTTCGAAAATGCAAGGGCGAGGAGGCGGGCTGCCGAAGGGGCGCATCGAGTCAATCTTGCCGTCGAAGCCCACCTGAAGCATTTCGCCCGGTTCAATTTCACGGACAAATTCTGCGCCGACAACGTCAAAGGCGACGCTTTCGCTGGCGAAAAGGATCGTGTCGGTCCCGTCGCTCTTTTTCATTTTGCCCATGACAAGCGGGCGAATGCCAAGTGGATCGCGGCAGGCAATCATGCCCTCAGGCGTCATGACGATCAGCGCATATGCACCTTCAACAAGGCGCAGCGCATCAATCAGCCGATCAGCGACCGTTGGATAACGCGAGGTTGCGACAAGGTGGATGATAACTTCAGTGTCAGAGGTCGATTGGAAGATCGAGCCTTTGCCAACCAGGTCTTTACGCAAAGCCAAGGCGTTCGAAATATTGCCATTGTGCGCAATCGCAAAGCCGCCACTTGCAAGCTCTGCATAAAGCGGCTGCACATTGCGTAGTCCTGCGCCTCCGGTGGTGGAATAGCGCACATGGCCTGCCGCCATTGAACCGGGGAGTTCATCAATCGCTTCTTGGGAAGAGAAGTGCTCTGCGACCTGGCCAAGCCCGCGGCGCGAGATGAAGTCGTTGCCGTCAAAGCTGGTAATGCCAGCGGCCTCTTGACCGCGGTGTTGAAGAGCGTGCAAGCCTAACGCCGTTGCCGCTGAGGCTGCCTCTGCATTGATCGCACCAAAAACACCGCATTCCTCGCGCAGCTTATCGCCGTCTTCATCGTAGAATGGGTGGGTGATATTACCGTCAAACTGACCCTTTTCGGTAACTGCCATTACGTTCCTCGCCCGCTGCGCTGTCGTAAGATCCCCGCTGATGGCGAGGTCAATGGCTGTGTTACCGATCAATTACAAGCGTTCTTCTGACCTGCTCCCCGAGATTCTACGGATGGGTTCGCGAAGGGCACAAAAGTGAGGCTATTGGATTACACACAGATAGCGCTGCATTGCACATTGTGCAGGCGCTATCAGGCGCTTACAGCCTGCGTTCACCAAGGACTGATCACAAGCGCATCCAATCATGCTCACACCCTTCGAAAGAATGATCGCCAAGCGCTATTTATGGCCGGGCAAAGGCGAGGCGTTTATCGCTCTTGTCGCCGGTATCTCAGTGGGCGTTGTGATGCTGTCTGTTGCCATGCTTGTCCTTGTGATGAGCGTTATGGGCGGCTTTCGTTCTGAAATGCTGGACAAATTTGCAGGGCTAAACGGCCATGCGATCATTCAGGCCTATGGGGGTGAGCTCGACAATTGGGAGGGCGTGCTCGACGAGGTTCGTGAAACAGAGGGTGTGATCAGCGCCTCGCCGTTGATCGAACAGCCACTCATCGCTGGCTACAACGGCCGCAACAATGCGATTTTCGTGCGCGGCAACACAGCTGAAGATATCGCGTCCATGTCTGACAAAGTCATTATGGGCGATATGGCTAATGTGACCCCTGGAAGCGGCAGGGTGGCCTTGGGCGTACAGCTAGCCACAAACCTCGGTATTCGCGTCGGCGACACGATCACCATCATAAACCCGCAAGGCCGCGCAACGCCGTTTGGCACATCAATCCGGCAAGTCGGATATGAAGTGGGGGCGATCTTCGAGATTGGCCTTTATGACTTCGACGAAACCTTCGTCATCATGCCCATGTCAGATGCTCAGACGCTTTTGCTGATGGGCGATAAGATTGGGCTTATCGAAGTCACCGTTACGGACCCTGACAATGTTGGCGATATTCTGGGCGGAATTGAAGAAAAGCTCACGGGCCGAGCGGTTATTGCCGATTGGAAGCAGATCAACTCGACCCTTTTCGAAGCGCTTGAGGTTGAGCGCGTGGCGATGTTCTTTGTGCTCAGCTTTATGGTGCTGGTGGCTAGTTTCAATATCCTTTCCAGCCTTGTGATGCTGGTGCGGGCGAAGACGCGCGACATTGCGATTATGCGCACTATGGGTGCATCGCGCCGCTCGCTTCTCAAGATTTTTGTCACGACAGGCACCACCATTGGCTCATTGGGAACGCTTGTCGGCCTGCTTTTGGGGCTGGTGCTGCTTTATTTCCGAAATGGGATTGTGAACGGTATTGCTGCGGTGACGGGCGTCGAGATTTGGGACCCACAAGTGCGCTTCCTAACCTCGCTGCCAGTTCGAGTGGACCCATGGGAGATCGCAGGGATTGTCAGCCTCGCAATTGCGATGAGCTTTTTGGCGACGCTCTATCCGGCGCTAAAGGCCTCCAATACCGACCCTGTGCAGGTGCTGCGTTATGAGTAATCCGATTGTATCTTTGCGCGGGCTTTGCCGCAGCTTTGAACAAGGCGGGACGCGCATCGACGTGCTGCGCGGGGTTGATCTTGATATAATGCCGGGTGAAATCGTTGCACTGTTGGGGCCGTCTGGTTCGGGTAAATCGACCATGCTTCAAGCTGTCGGTTTGCTTGAGGGTGGCTTTGAGGGTTCAATCCAGATTGCAGGCGAGCGTGCTGAGAAAATGGCCTCTGATGGGCGCACCCGCGTGCGGCGTGAGCATTTGGGCTTTGTCTATCAATTCCACCATCTGCTGCCCGATTTTAACGCTACCGAAAATGTGGTGATGCCGCAGATGGTGGCAGGGACCCCGGAAGAAGAGGCAAAAGCGCGCGCTGAGAGCTTGCTTTCTAGCCTTGGTCTTGGTCATCGCCTGACCCACCGTCCCAGTCAGCTTTCAGGTGGTGAGCAACAAAGGGTTGCCGTGGCGAGGGCTCTTGCGAACCAACCCACCTTAGTGCTTGCTGATGAGCCTACCGGGAACCTTGATGAAGCGACGTCTGACACTGTGCTCGGGCAATTCCTCGAACTCGTGCGAGGCGAGGGGAGCGCGGCTTTGGTTGCGACGCATAATGAACGGCTTGCGAGCCGGATGGACCGTGTGGTTCGGCTTCACGATGGGGTGCTAAGCTAGGCTGAGCGAGCCGATCTGGGGAGATCAAATATGCTGTCGGACTTATTGGCCCTTGCCTTGGTGCAGGACGCTCAAACAGTGCCAGAATCGGCAAGCCAGCCACCTTCTCCACCCCCTGTGATGATGCCTGTTCCACCCAGAGCTCCTCCCACAGGTCCAGTCTCTACATCTCCCCCAAAAGAGTTGCCACCACACAAGAAAGGCGGCTGCGCGGGCACTGGCTTTGACGATTTCGACTTTCTCGCTGGAAGCTGGAACGTCTACAACGTGTTGGACGGGGGAGAAGGTCTGTTCGGGCAAATGGAGATCGAGTGGATCAATGGTGGCTGTGCGCTGCTGCAAAGATGGACAGCGAATAATGACTACTCGCTTGTCTCAGTCCTTTATTTTGACCCCTCTGAGCGCAACTGGCGCAAACAGACGGTGATGCCAACCACGGGGCAGTTTGAGATGGTTGGAGAGGCCAACGATGGGAAAATCGTGCTCACCGGAACCTGGCGTGTGAAAGGCCTCTTTCGTCAGCGCACATATCTTTTGCGCGATATCTACTCGCATAACGCCGACGGGACCATTACCTTGCAAAGGCAGGCCTCAAACGATCAGGGTTTGACGTGGGAAGATAGCCCTGCGCAGATTTACCGACCAAGGAATACGGACCAATCATGACAACTGTTGCCGATTTTACTGTCACCACAAACCGCGGCGAAAGCCTCGATCTTTCCACTAAGCAGGGCAAGGTTCTGTTGGTTGTGAACACTGCGTCGAAGTGTGGATTTACGCCGCAGTATGATGGGCTCGAAAAGCTTTACCAGCAATTCAAGGACAAAGATTTCGAAGTCCTCGGCTTCCCGTGCAATCAGTTCGGCGCTCAAGAACCGGGCAATGCCGATGAGATTGCTGAATTTTGCAAAGTCAATTTCGGTGTCACTTTTCCATTGATGGCGAAGGTGGATGTGAACGGCGCGGATGCATCGCCTTTGTTTGACTGGATGAAGTCGGAGAAAAAGGGCCTGATGGGGTCAACCTCGATCAAATGGAACTTCACCAAGTTTCTGATCGATCGGGATGGCACGGTGGTGAAACGTTATGGCCCGCAGGATGCGCCTTCAGCTATCGCGAAGGATATTGAGAAGCTGCTCTAGGCACTTACTTCCAGTGCCATCTTAGCGGCTTCGTCGCCTCGCGGACAAGTTTGCCCTTTGCCTCTAGGTCGAGTTGAACGGTCTTCGCCCACCATCCGCAGGTACTGCCTTGCGGAAACAGCGTTTCTGATAAATGCGGTTTCACACCCTCGCGGATCTCATTCTGATTGAGACCCGGTGAGGCGTGCGGCACAGCCTTTTCGAACGCTTGGTGCATATCAGCGTATTTCGCAGCATTGACTCTGGCGGTTTTGCCTGGCGTGTTGACGTTCTCAACCTCAATCATTTCGGCCATAGCGTCTCTCCCTTCGCTTCCCCGGCGCTTCCCCCGTCGCATCCTTAGTAGCTTGCCCCCAGCTTTTCCCCAAGTGGGCACGCGCGCAAGCTTGAATGGTGCGCGGTGAGGCGTACCTTCAATGTCATGCTCTTCGCTCCATTTGTCCCTTTACGCGTGCTCTCATCATACTCGATGCTCGAAGGGGCGATTGATCCCAAGGCCATCGCGAAACTTGCCAAAGAGCGAGAGTATCCCGCCATCTCCATTTGTGACCGCAATGGCCTTTACGGAGCGGTCATGTTTGCAGGCGCTTGCAAGAGTGAGGGCATTCAGCCGATTATTGGCACGCTTTTGGGCGTTGCACGGGAAGGATCTGATGGACGCCTCGTCGATTACCTGCCGCTGCTTGCCAAGGACGAGGCGGGGTATGACAATCTGTGTCATCTGGTTTCCGCGGCGCACCTCGACCGGCCTTTGGAGCTTGAGCCGCATGTTCAGATGTCTGAGCTGGAGGGGCATTCGGACGGGCTGATTGCTTTGACAGGTGCAGGCGAGGGGGCTCTAACCCGCCTTCTGGCCGAGGGGCAGAATGATGCGGCGCGCGAGTTGGTGGAAAAGCTTGAGATGCTGTTCCCAAATCGCCTTTATATCGAGCTTGCGCGCCACGGCGATCCCGTGTGCGAACGCGCGGAAGAGCCGCTTCTCGATATGGCCTATGCGCGAAACCTACCGTTGGTTGCCACCAATCCTTCGAACTTTGCAGAACCGCATATGCACAAGGCGCATGACGCCATGCTGTGCATTGCAAATTCAACCTACGTTGAGAATGAAGACCGCCCGCGCACCAACCAAGAGGCATATGTCAAAACGGCGCATATGATGCGCGACTTGTTTATCGATCTGCCTGAGGCAATTTCGAACACCCTCGTCATAGCTCAGCGCTGTGCCTATGCGCCGCCATACCGCGATCCTATTTTGCCGAGCCTTGCTGGCGACTTGGAAGGCGAGGCCAAGATGCTCGCGGACCTGTCCAAAGCGGGGCTCGAAGATCGACTTTCTTCCTATGAGGACCTCTCAGATGAAGACCGCGCGGTCTATTTTGAACGGCTCGATTACGAGATTGGCATCATCGTCAATATGGGGTTCCCGGGCTACTTTTTGATCGTTGCTGACTTTATCCAATGGGCCAAGGATCAGGGCATTCCGGTGGGACCGGGGCGTGGTTCTGGTGCAGGCTCGATTGTGGCATGGGCGCTGACGATTACCGATTTGGACCCGATCCAATTGGGCTTGCTGTTTGAGCGGTTCTTGAATCCGGAACGTGTGTCCATGCCCGATTTCGATATCGATTTCTGCGAGACACGGCGCGGCGAAGTCATCCGCTATGTCCAAGAGAAATACGGCGCCGATCACGTCGCGCAGATCATCACTTTTGGTAAGATGAAAGCGCGCGCGGTGCTGCGCGATTGCGGGCGGATTTTGCAGATGAGCTATGGTCAGGTGGACCGTTTGTGCAAAATGGTCCCCAATCATCCGACCGATCCTTGGACACTGCCGCGTGCGCTCAATGGTGCGGCTGATTTTAAGCAAGAGTACGACAATGACAATGAGGTGAAGCGCCTCGTTGATTTGGCCTTGCAGCTGGAGGGGCTGCCACGAAACAGCTCAACCCACGCCGCCGGCGTCGTGATCGGCGACAGGCCTTTGGCGCAGTTGGTGCCACTATACCGCGACCCGCGTTCCGATATGCCGGTGACGCAATATGACATGAAGAATGTCGAGAGCTCTGGGCTGGTCAAGTTCGACTTCTTGGGGCTCAAGACGCTGTCTGTGCTGCGCAAAGCTGTCGATCTTCTGGCAGAGCGAGGCATCGACATTGATCTCGGCGCGCTGCCCCTGGACGACACAGGTGTCTATGACCTCATGCAGTCGGGTAACACCGTGGGCGTGTTCCAGCTGGAATCGGAAGGCATGCGGCGGACGCTGAAAGCGGTGAAGCCGTCGAATTTTGGCGATATCATCGCGCTGGTCTCGCTCTATCGTCCGGGGCCTATGGACAACATTCCGCTGTTTGGACAGCGTAAAGCGGGCGAGGTTCCGATTGAATATCCGCACGCAAAGCTCGAGGGTATTCTCAAAGAAACCTACGGCATTTTCGTCTATCAGGAACAGGTGATGCAGGCCGCCCAAATTCTTGCCGGTTATTCGCTGGGTGATGCGGATCTCTTGCGCCGGGCCATGGGTAAAAAGGTCCAGGCAGAGATGGACATACAGCGCGGCACCTTTGTCGAAGGCTGTAAGAAAGTCTCTGATATCGAAGCGAAGCAAGCCAATGAGCTCTTCGATTTGATCGACAAATTCGCAGGCTATGGTTTCAACAAATCACACGCGGCTGCTTACGCGCTTCTCGCTTTCCAGACCGCATGGCTCAAAGCGCATTATCCGGAGGAGTTTTTCGCCGCCTCTATGTGCTTCGACATGCACCAATCGGACAAGCTCAGCATTTTCGTCGATGACGCGCGGCGCTATCCGGTGGAGCGTGAAGGGGGAGCAGGTGTCGAAGTCCTCGCCCCCGATGTGAACTACTCGCAGGCGAAATACACAACCGAGCAAACCGATCATGGTTATGCCGTGCGGTACGCGCTCGCCGGCATCCGCAACGTCGGCGAAAAAGCGATGGATGCCATCGTTGCCGAGCGCGAGGCGAATGGGAAATTTGAAAGCCTCAAGGACTTCTTCGAGCGTATTCCCCAAGGCTCGATGAACCGGCGCCAGTTGGAGGGTCTCATTTGTGCAGGCGCCTTGGACGGGCTTCACCCCAATCGAGGCGAGTTGTTTGCTAATGCCGACCTGCTGCTTGCCACAGCAGAAGCCGCCGCGCGCGAGCGGTCGAGCGGGCAGGGGGTCTTTTTGGCGGCGACAATGCCCCCCAAGACGACTTACGCCTGCAAGTCACAGAGCCATGGCCTCGCATCGAACAAATGGCAAAGGAGCGTGAAAACTTCGGCTTCTATTTCTCTGCGCACCCCGTGCAGCAATATCGCGAAGCTGCCAATGCGCATGGTGCGCGAACCTACCAAAGCTTGATGGACGGCGGCGCACCTGCCGGTGGTCGCTCAACTGCGATGATCGCGGCGATGGTTGAAAGCGCAAGCAAAGGGCGAACAAAGCGTGGCGCCGAATTCATAAGGGCAGATTTCTCCGATAGCTCAGGCCAGTTTTCCAGCGCATGCTTTGAGGAATCGCTTGTGGAGAAATTCCCAGAGTGGGCAGCTAGCGGTGAGTGCGTGCTTTTGACCGTTGAACTCGACAGCCCCAACCCTGGCGAGCCGCCGCGGTTGACCGTTCGCGGAGCAAGACCATTGGCTGCGGTTTCCGGCTCGATCCCTATGATACTTAAGGCCGATGTTCACAGCCTTGATGCCATCCCCGAGCTAAAGCTTGAACTGGGCACATCACCGGCTGCGCAAGGCGAAGTTCTCTTGCGTCTCGTGCTCAGCGATGACGAGGACGCGCATATAAGGCTTGGTACAAATTTTGTTCTGGGCGGAGATTTGGCAGAGCGTCTGGCGGAGGTTGATGGCGTTTCTAACGTATCGCTCACCCCAGCGCGGGGCAGAGCAAATCTCAAACTGGTGGCGTAAAACGCTATTCTCGATTGCTCATGACTAAAAAATGGGGCCGGGAGTTCATTCTCCCGGCCCCATTTTGTTTTTTGTTTCAGCTAAGAAGCTGGAAATCTACATGCCCGAGCCTGGGCCATAGGTGACTTCAACGCGGCGGTTTTGCAGTTCGCGCACGCCGTCTTCGGTTGGGACACGGTTCTGCGTTTCACCAAAGGCTTGTGATGAGATGCGGCCCATCGGAATGCCTTTGCCGGCGAGATATTGCGTCACGCTGGCGTTACGGCGTCCGGCCAAAGCTTCGTTGTAAGAATTGCTGCCCGACCTGTCAGTGTGACCTGCCAGCATCACGGCAGCGGTTCCGCAGTTGGAGTATGCCGTGACTGCATTGTCCAAAATCCTTGCCGCGTCCGACGTGATCACAGATTCGTCAAAGTCAAAGAACACGATGTACGGCCCGGTGTTGCACGGCGGTGGTGGCGGCGGAGGTGGTGGTGGTGCTGCAACCGGTGGTGGTGGTGGCGGCGGAGCCGGACGAGCCGGTGGTGGTGGGGGTGGCGGAGGTGTTGGCGCACCAAAGTTGTAAAGCAGGCTCGCCAGGATTGAGTGCGATTCATAACTCGCTTCAAGTTCAGTCACGTTGCGTGCAGTGATGTTCACATCATCGCGCACAAAGTAACGGTACTTTAGACCAAGATCGATGTTATCATTCACGGCAAAGCGCGCACCCGCGAGCGCCTGATAAGCAAGGCCGGTGTCGCCATCGCTAATCGGAACGCCGATGGTATTGTTACCAGCCTGGACCTCAACATGAGCGATCCCTGCACCGCCGCCAGCAAAGACGGTAATGCCATCGTCACTGCCGAATTCGAGAATACCGTTGATCATCGCTGCGAAAACGTCAGCTGCGCCGATGTCCGCGTCGACTGCGCCAACGGGCAGACCGGTGTTGTTGATGAAGCCAGGCGTGATTGCCTCCAATCCATCGACATCGCTTTTGCGATAGCTAAGATCAGCCTCAACACGCAGAGGGCCAAAATCGTAACCGGCAACGGCGCCAATTTCAAAGCCGCCTTCGCGGTCAACACGAGCCGCGCGATCTTCCTCAGCGGGAGACTCGAGATCCATGTCGATGTCGGTGCCAAGCACATATCCGCCTTCGATACCGATGTAAGGCTGGCCCTCACGAGCCTGTGCAGGAACAGCGGCAATTGCTGCAGCTCCAGCCAATAAAAATAACTTCTTAGTCACAATTTTCCTTTCGTCTAAGTCGCAAAAGCCAATATTGCCGTCCCGCGATACTGACAAGCGAGTGTCGGTCCGAAATGCATACAAATGGAAACTCCGCAAGGTTCCGAAAGAAATTCGAACGCAGCGCGATTTTTCATCCCGGTATGGTAGGAATAGCCTCTTTTTGAGTGAAAATTAGGGGCTGTGGCGATTTTTGATTACGGTGCGCCCGATTAACGGGACGAACCGTGTGCGCACACTCTTTTGAGCTCCCTTAAGATCATAATTGCCAAGGGTGCGCACAAGCGCCATGATCCTGTGCGAAGAGATGCCCTGGCAAAGGGCCGGTGACACCTGAAGGGAGAGAAAACTACCATGCCCACGCAAACACTTGGCGCTATGCAGGATTGGTCGATGCGGATCACGCACGTGATTGATGCAGCGTCCCGCGAATCTGGTGGACGTGAAATCGTGACGCGCTGGGCCGATGGCAGCGAGACGCGCACTGATTGGGCGGGCATTCGCGCCGATGCTTTAAAGATGGCGCAGGCACTGGAGGCTCTTGGTATTAAGCCCGGTGAACGCGTGGCTAGCCTTGCCATGAACCATTCGCGCCATCTGGTCAGCTGGTACGGCGTTGCTGGCATGGGCGGTGTGCTTCACACTGTGAACCCGCGCCTGTTCGAAGATCAGCTGGAATATATTGTGACGCACGCCGAAGACCGGGTGCTCCTTTATGATGCCGCTTTCCAGCCGATCGTTGACAAGATGAAAGACCGCTGGACCACGGTGGAACACTACATCTGCTTTGATTCCGGGGAAAATGCGCAATCATTTGAGGACTGGATCGGCGCGCAAGATGGCGAATATGAGTGGTTCCAAGGCGACGAGCGCGACCCCTGCATGATCTGCTACACCAGCGGCACGACGGGGAACCCCAAGGGCGTTCAGTATGAGCACCGCTCAACCATCATGCACGCGATGGCTGGCTTGCAACCGGCGGCTTTTAATTTCTCTGGCTCGTCAGTCATGCTGCCGGTGGTGCCCATGTTCCATGCGGCTTCGTGGGGGTTGCCCTATGCAGGCGCGATGGCAGGGATCAAGTTCGTGTTTTCAGCGGTCAATGACCCGGCAGTGTTGCACGAGCTGATGATCCGCGAAGGTGTGACCGATAGTGCAGGGGTGCCGACCGTCTGGCTCGCACACTTCCAATATTGTGACAAAGAAGGCATCGATCTGCCGCCCTTGAAAGCGGCCACTATCGGCGGTTCGGCCTGCCCGCGCTTTATGATCGAGCGGCTCATGAAAAACGGCACCCGCGTACAGCATGCTTGGGGCATGACGGAGACCTCTCCTATCGGCACCGTTGGCGGACCGACTTGGGATTGGGATCAGCTTTCGTTCGACGAAAAGGTCGACAAGACCGCGATGCAGGGGCGCCCGATTTTTGGTGTTGAGCTGCGTATTGTGGACCTCGACGATATGACCACTGAGCTGCCACGCGATGGAGAGGCGTCGGGTGCACTCCAAATTCGTGGGCCCTGGATCATTCGCCGCTATCTCAAAGCAGAGGCCGATGCGACCAACAACGATGGCTGGTTCGACACAGGCGATGTGGGCATCATTCACCCCGACGGCACGCTCCAACTGACCGACCGCACCAAGGACGTGATTAAGTCAGGGGGCGAGTGGATCAGCTCGGTTGAACTTGAGAACGCTGCCGTTGGTCACCCCGAAGTCGCCGAGGCGGCGTGTGTGGGCATGTACCACTCCAAATGGGATGAGCGGCCTGTGCTGTTCGTTGTTCGCAACGAAGGCTCCAGCGTCACTGGCGATGATATCATTGAGCACTTGAAGCCGCTCATCGCCAAATGGTGGCTGCCTGATGCGGTCGAGTTCGTGGACGATATCCCGCACACGGCAACCGGCAAAATCTCGAAGAAGGACCTTCGCGAGCGGTTCTCGGACTACAAGCTGGAGGGGTGAACATGAGACGCGCGCATTCCTGCTTTGCCGCCGTGATGGCGCCTCTTGCTCTGCTTGCCTGTACATCCTCTGCCGCAGCGAGCGTGATCGACGTGGCAAAGACTGCGTGGTGCGGATGCTGCGCGGTTTGGGTGGAACGGATGGAAGCGGCGGGCTTCAACATGCAGGTGCGTAATGTCGATGATCTTAATCCGGTTGCCGATGCCGCTGGGGTGCCTCGCAACTTGCGCGGGTGTCACACTGCCATGGTCGAGGGTTACGTGATTGAGGGCCATGTGCCCGCTGAAGACATCAAGCGCCTGCTTGCCGAGCGCCCCGATGCGGTCGGGCTCAGTGTTCCCGGAATGCCGATCGGTTCTCCCGGCATGGAGCAGGGTAGCCGCGTGGACCGCTATCAAGTGGTGCTGATCATGCGCAATGGCCGCCACCGTGTCTGGGCAACCCATGGACCCGCTGCCTCGTAGCCACGCGGCCAAAGCATCAGAATACAAAAAACAGGGATACAAAATATGGCCAAAGCCTATATCGACCCAAGTCCGGCCAATTTTCAGGCGTTCAAAGACCTACCACGTGACGAACCGATCCATATGCTCAACCTGCTGCGATATCGCGAGCTGGCTGAGTATCCGGAAGGCCATGAGCACCACGGCAATGGCTGGACCGGCAGGCGCGCTTATGAGGAATATGGCACGACGTCTGGTCCGATCTTCGCAGGCGTAGGCGGCAAAGTCGTTTGGCGCGGGGCGTTTCAGACTATGGTCACAGGACCAGAGCCCGATGACAAAGTCTGGCACGATGGCTTCGTGGCTGAGTACCCCAATTCAGGCGCGTTCTTTGCGATGATCAAGGATGCGGACTATCAGCTTGCGGTGGTAAACCGGACGGCAGCGCTGATGGATAGCCGCTTGATGCGGTTTAAGCCGGGCGAGGCTGGCGGGGGCTTTGGGTGAGACGCCTCACAAACTGACCTGAGTTTGTCGCAAAAAAATCAGTGGGAAAAAGTAGGCCTTTGTCGCTAGCAACGCTGGTTTACGGGGTTTCTCTGATTTCTAGAGCCGCGATTTGCATTTGCGATTTTCCTACATTTTTGTCACCTAGTGTCAGGAGGGAGCGACACTGCCGTACACAGGTCGTATGAATAGACCGCAGCTGGCTAGCATGGCTGTGTGCTCCCCACGCTCCTAGTTTGGACCCAAGACCGCTCTGACCACCAGATGATGAATCAGAAGCTGAATCGGGTCAACGGACTATTAACCATGATATTGCATCGAGCTCGAGTTCAAGCACATGCTGCAGTGCAGCGACGCGCGGTGAAAGCTTGAGTCGTTAGTTGCGCAACCCCCAAATCGAATCTGTGAAGAAAAATTTGGTGATTGAATCATGTGAATCAATCTTTGAAATTATTGAGACTTTTCGTGCGTGTATGAGCACGGTCGCGCTCATTTTAACAAGCAGCCGATCCAAACGAATCGGGAGCATTGATCCACAAGTCCCGGTTTTTTCGGTTCGAGAAAGCACCTCTTCACAACAGCCGCATCTGCCCGCCCACTTCCGGTGCGCGAAACCCCTCACAATCCAGCTCAAACTTAGGCGCGGTCTTCCCGTGTCCCACACCGCTGCGTTTACACGCCAAGGCGAACCGCGCACGGAACATGTCGGCCCAAACCCCTTGCGGCTTCATCCGGGTGAAGAAATTGGGGTCATTGTCTTTGCCGCCACGTATCTCGCGCACAATCCGCATCACCTTGCTCGCGCGGTCAGGATAGTGAACCGCTAACCACTCGCGAAACAGCGGGGCGACCTCGTGCGGGAGGCGTAGGGGTATCCAATTGGCGCTCTTAACACCAACTTCGCCAACACGCGCGATGATCTCTTCCATGAATTCATCAGTGATCGCGGGGATGATGGGGGAAACCGAGCAGTGAACGGGTACACCAGCCTCAGCAAGTTTTCCGAGAGCAGCAATCCGTTTGACAGGGGCTGTACAGCGCGGCTCCAATTTGCCCGAAAGCACCGGGTCAAGCGAGGTCACCGAGATCGCCACCGCGACGAGGTTGCGCTGCGCCATCTTCTTCAACAGATCAATATCGCGCAAGACCCGGTCAGACTTTGTCGTGATCGTCACCGGATGGCGGGCATCAAGGCACGCCTCCAATATTCCGCGCGTGATCTGATAGCGTTTCTCGATGGGCTGATAGGGATCAGTGTTGGTGCCAAGCGCAATGGGCGCTGGTTTGTACCCTCGTTTGGCCAGCGTCTTGCGCAAAAGCTCAGCCGCCTCTGGTTTGGCAAACAGCTGCGTTTCAAAATCCAAGCCCGGCGACAAATCGTGATAGGCGTGGGTAGGGCGCGCAAAGCAATACACACAGCCATGCTCGCATCCTCGATAGGCGTTGATCGAGCGGTCAAACGGCACATCAGGCGATGAGTTGAACGAAAGGATCGTCTTTGGGCGCTCTTGCGTCACCTGAGTGCGTAATTTCACCGGCGGCGCATCATGCGCGCCAAGGCTTTCCACATAGTCGCGCCAGTCGCCGTCGGTCTCCCGCGAGGCGAGGCCAAAACGGGTGGGGACCTTGGCAGAGGCGGCGCCTCGACCCTTGTGATAATCGGGGTGTTGTGAGCTTCTCATCGAATGAGAACATATAAGGAACGAGGGTCGTTTGTGAAGGATTATTGCGACATGACCCTTGCAAAATCACCGCCTATTCAGCGCGGCAACGAAGTGAGGTGGCCTCGTAGTAGCTTTCGTCAAAGCAGTTTGTAAGCGAGCGAAGTGCGATGGCCCATCGCTCAGACGCAGGAGAGCTCATCTGGGTGAGTGATTGGATCGCACGCTCAATAGACGGGGTGTCTTTCTCAAAAAAGCTCTCACCCCGGTCACATAATGATTCCACTCTGCCGCCCCCGGATCGCTGCCGTCTGCGTTTCTCAGAGCCTTTGGCAGAAGAGACAGCGCACCTTCGCGGTCGCCCATAAATCCAAGCGTCTGAGCCATATGAAAATGGCCCACACCGCGCTCTCTTTGCGATTGAAAACCTGGTCCATGTTGAATCCAATCCTGATAAGCATTGAACGCTTCTGGATAACACTGTGCGTTTACCAGTTCGCGAAAGCTTCCCGGTTCTCCGCCGCGCTGATCAAAGTCGGCCCAATCAAGCTGGTGTGCATCCACTCTTTGTTCATGCGAGACAAGGCAGGCCTTGTTTACAGTAGCAACATCGGCAGGCGGCGCGCACGCCGTTAGAAAGAAGGTTATCGCGCAGAGCGCTGGCAAACGCACATCAATCCTCGGTCAGGCGTGGCATTAACTCGACAAAATTGCAGGGCCGATTGCGGCTGTCGAGTTGTTCGTCAAGGATGCCGTCCCACCCGTCCTTGACCGCTCCATTGGAGCCGGGGAGGGCGAAGAGATAGGTGCCGCGCGCGACTATGGCACAGGCTCTGGATTGGACGGTGCTGGTGCCGATGGTCTTGTAGGAGAGCCAACGGAACAGCTCGCCAAAACCGGGGATGTCGCGTGCACTTTCGATGCGGGTGAAGGCTTCGGGGGTTACATCGCGGCCCGTCAGGCCAGTTCCTCCGGTTGAGATAACCGCGTCAATATCGGGATCATCGATCCATGCATCAAATTGCGCGGCGAGGACTTCGGCGTCGTCTTTGACGATGGTGCGGGAGGCCAGATTGTGACCTTTGTCCGTCACACGCTTCGCAAGGATATCACCCGATGTATCGGTCTCAGGCGTTCGTGTGTCGGAGACTGTCAGGACGGCGATATTGATGGGTTTGAAGGTCCGCGTTTCGTCAATCGCCACTGTGGTCTTTCCCGTTACTGCTGATACTCGATGTAGGCAGACCGGGTTCTAGCGGGAAGCGGGAAGGTAGGCCACTGTCCTTGTGAAAGGGCACGGCGAGAGGGCGAGGGGACGCCAGCGGCGCGCTCATACATCCAGTAATTGCGCATCACGATGGCGACATATCCGCGCGTCTCCCAATAGGGAATCGATTCCATCCATAGAAGCGGGTCGCCCTGATCGTTAATCTCGGTGTTCCAGCGGCTGACCGGGGTGAGGCCTGCGTTATAGGCGGCCATGATCTTGGGCAGAAGGCCCCCCGTCGCGCCGCTGTCACGCAGCATTTCAAGGTGTTGCTGACCATAAGCAAGGTTCACCTCCGGCTTGTTTAGATCCGCATAACTCGCCCCGAGGTTCAACCGGCGATTATGGTCGCGCGCGGTGCCCGGCATAATCTGCATCAGGCCGCGTGCATTGGCAGGAGACACGGCTCCTGCGCGAAAATTGCTTTCCTGAAGCGCGTGCGCGAAGGCAAGCGATGGGTCTACTCGCCAGCCGGTGGCAGGTTGCCAATTGGCCACCGGATAACGCAAGGAACGCTCAGCACGCATGCCCCGAGGCGCGTAATTGGACATAAATAGCTGCGTTGAAGGTAGCCCCAGTTCACGCGCCAATTTGGCAACCGCGTAGTAATCTTGAGCCCGACCAATGCGCGCTTCGTGACGAAGCACCTCGTCTGCCAGACCGGGCCGGCCAATCTCTACCAGCGCCTTTGCGATGCGGATGTTAGCGCGATCAGAAACGGAGCTCCACTCAGCGCTTGAGAGCTGTTGCACGGGCGCGGCGGACGGCAGTTCAATCCCAAGCTGATCGACGGCAAGGAGACCATACAGTGTCTCGTCATAACGCGCTGCGCTTTCGAGGTGAGCTTGCGCAGCGCCCGGCTCGCGGCACCGGACTAATGAGCGGTGCGCCCAATAGTGCGCCGCCGAGGTCAGTTCGGCATTGGTGGAACGATCCGCTGCACGGGCAAAGCTGTCTGCGGCCACTTGGCAATACCCAAGCCGCCACGCTGCAAGTCCTGCAACCCATTCGCCTTCAGCAACCCATGCGCCCGATCCGTGCGAGACGGTTTGCGCGAGCGCGAGAGCGTTCTGATCATCGTTCTCGATATAGAAGCTCCACGCGACGCGTTGGCGCCATTCTGCGCGCGAGGCTGAGCTCAAATATGGATCAGCTTGCTCAAGTACGCTGTACGCGCCCATCGGGTCATCATTGCGGATCGCGTCAAGGATCGCGGATTTATTGGCGGAAGTGAGCGTGCCATCTTTGACCGTGCGGGGGCGCGTGCGCTTTGTTATTCCGGGTTGGCGGGCAAGATCGATGGTCCGCGGGAAGGCTGGGAGCCATTCAAGCCCCCGCCGTGTGCCCAAACGTCCGAGTTGTTCGGATTGAGGCAGATGCACGCCATCACGAAACCACTCTGATATTTGCTCAGCGGAAACCTTGGGGCTCTTGGAGTGAGTGTAGAATTCGGCGACCGCAATCTGATGCAGCACGCTATCGGTGTAATTGCCAAGCAGCGCGCGAACATCATCCCACTTCTGAGCATCGATACTTGCGAAAACCTGCTGGTAGTGGCGACGCTCGCCCGCACTCAGCTGCGCAGGGACAGAGCTGCTCTGCCGCTCATATTGCGCGACCAAGTTGCCATTTTGCGCCGCAGCGCCAGATGACATCACAACAGGCGATATGATGACGGCGGACACTAACCCAAGACCGGTCAAAGCTTTGCGCATTGATTTAAACACTATCCCGTTCAATGTCTTTCTTGGGCCGACCATTCGATCCATCTCCGCCAGAACTTAGCCTTCAGACGGGGCATCGCCATCATGGCGTCCAGTCCTTCAGTCGCGAACAGCGGTATAGGTGTGCTTGTTTGGTTGATTTCTTGTAAAAGCGAGAGGTCATTCGTTAATCCGTGGCCCAAAAGCGGCGGGATGCCTGCACCGAAAGCCAAGACCCTCTGCGGGGAAACAAGGTTAACGTGAAACTGCGTGATTTCGTCCATTCCGGATGCAGCAATATGTGCTGTATCCGCCATTGGGGTGTGGCGGGGCAGCGCAGAGGCGACATAGACCGAATCGGGGTCGACACCCATAGCAATGAGTATGTTGTTCAATAGCTTGCCCTGGGGCCCATTTAGGAGCGTATCGCGGTCGGCTTGTTCTGGATCAATAACAAGCACCATAAGGTTCGCTCCTTGAGGGCCGCGCGGTGCTATTCGGCCACGTGGGCCAATCGCGTCCAGACCCGGAGCCGACAGCCACCACTCGCGAAACTCCTCAAGAGTTTGTGGAGGATTCGGGCCGAGTAGGTCCTTGCGCTCAATCGCCTTGGAAGATTTCTCATCCTGCGCTCTATCCCGCGCGGGCCTGCCGCCTTGTGGGCCGCTCTGCATTTTCTGAGCCGAGTTTTGCTGATCGGGTTTTGCCGTTGGCGCTGTTTCACCAAGCCAATCCGTAGCGTCATCGCTAAAGTCACTGTCGACACCAGCCAACTGCCACCAATCCAAGGCAGCCTGCAATTCGTATGCTAAAGCGGGGTTTGACGTGTCCATAGTGTTCAATGCCCCCCTTGACTGTGACCGCGCTGCTTAGCAAGTGCAGGTCTACACATAATATGCGAGTATGCTCGCAAGACTAATAATTGGGATAAGAGCCGATGAGCGAACGCGAATCAATGCCATGCGACGTCGTGATTGTGGGTGGCGGGCCAGCTGGCCTTTCCGCTGCAATCCGTTTGAAGCAGTTGAATGAAGAACTCGAAGTCGTAGTCCTTGAAAAAGGGTCCGAAATCGGGGCGCATATTCTGTCTGGTGCGGTGGTCGATCCCAAAGCGCTCACCGAACTTTTCCCCGACTGGCGCGATATGGACTGCCCAATGGCGGAAACGCCGGTTACCGATAACTGGCACTGGTCTCTTACCAAGAACGGCAAGATGTCCCTCCCGCATATCGTGATGCCGCCGCTGATGAGCAATAAAGGCTGCTATACCGGCTCACTTGGTAATATGACCCGCTGGCTTGGTGAACAGGCCGAAGCGCTTGGCGTGATGGTCTTCCCGGGCTTCCCAGCGTCAGGCGTCATGTATGACGACAATGGCGCGGTCAAAGGCGTCGTGACGCAAGACATGGGCATTGCTGAAGATGGCAGCCACAAGCCTGATTATCAGCCGGGCATGGAGATTGAGGCAAAATACACCCTGTTCGCAGAAGGCGCACGCGGGAGCCTCACAAAAGGCATCAAAGCCAAATACGACCTAGAGGCCAATTGTGAGCCGCAGGTTTACGGGCTTGGTATCAAAGAGCTCTGGGACATTGATCCCAAGAAACACGTTCCAGGCCGTGTGATCCACACCCAAGGCTGGCCGCTTAGCGAGAGCCAGACATGGGGCGGGGGCTTTTTCTACCATCAAGCGAACAATCAAGTCGCCATCGGCTTTGTGACCGCGCTGGATTACAAGAACCCTTGGGTTTCGCCGTATCAAGAATTCCAACGCTGGAAGCAGCACCCGGCAATCCGCGAATATCTGGAAGGGGGCACCCGTGTCGCTTACGGCGCGCGCGTCATCAACGAAGGCGGCTGGCAATCGGTGCCAAAGCTTGCATTCCCAGGCGGCGCGTTGATCGGCTGTGCGGCTGGTTTCGTAAACGTACCGCGCATTAAGGGCTCTCACACCGCTATGAAGAGCGGCATGCTGTGCGCCGAGGCGATTGTCGCGGAAATCGAAGGCCATGAGAGCCAGCCAGAGCTTCAAGGCTATGAGCCTGCGGTTCGTTCAAGCTGGATCGCGGATGAGCTTAAGAAGGTTCAGAACGCAGAACCTGCCGTTGCCAAATTCGGCGAGGACATTGGTTCCATCGTGGCGGGTGTTGATATGTGGATGCGCACGCTCAAGATCGGCCTGCCGATCGCGATGAAGCACCACGCTGACTACACTCAAACGGGCCGCGCTGACCTTTACCCGAAAATCGAGTACCCCAAGCCCGACGGCGAGATCAGCTTCGACCGCCTGACCAATGTGGCGTATTCCTTCACCAACCACGCGGAGGACCAACCGGTTCACTTGCAGGTGGGTGATCTCGATCTGCAAAAGGCGAGTGAATACGACGTCTTTGGCGGGCCTTCGTCGCGCTATTGCCCGGCGGGCGTTTATGAGTGGATTGAGGAAGAGGGCAGAGAACCGCGCTTCCAAATCAACTCGCAAAACTGCGTCCACTGCAAGACGTGTGATATCAAAGACCCCAACCAGAACATCAACTGGGTAACGCCCGAAGGGGCGGGTGGGCCTAACTATCCGAATATGTGATTGCCTCGTTGGTTGATTCCAAAACTCAGGCTTGGAACAACTTTGTTCTGAAATGTGATCCCGATAATTGTGATGTTGGGACGGAGTGGCGTGCCGCGTCGCTTGCAGCGGAGTTCATGGGATTGACCAACAATGGAGGGTTCAACAGCTATCTGACAGCCTCAAGTGACCGAGATGCGAAGGAAGTCCTCGCGTCGCTTCGGTTAGTCGGAGCAACCAAGGCTGCCGCGCGGTTATCTCTGATCCTTGACGGCCTAGGAGTCGAACTTCCAGTTATGTCACAAGATGAAAGATGGGATATCTTGGATGCACAATGGAACGATGATTTAGACGAACTCGATTTCCTCGATGGCGAGCAAGATTCCGAATTGTTGTCCGTGCTAGAGGCGCATGTTGAGCAAAACATGGCCCATTATCTCGCGCGCGGTTGATTGAAACATGCAAGAAACCGCCTACGCCAAAATCAATCTTGCGCTGCACGTCCGGCGTAGGCGCGAGGATGGATATCATCAGCTTGAGACGCTGTTCGCCTTTGTGGACGCTGGCGACACGCTGAGCGCCGCACCCGCAGTGGAAGACCGCGTGATCACCGTGGGTGAATTTGCGAAGGGTATCGATAACCCGTTCGACAATTTGGTGGCTAAAGCACTTTCCGTCCTGCCGCGTGCAGAGGGCTTGGAAGTCACCCTCGAAAAGAACCTCCCTGTCGCCGCAGGGCTGGGTGGCGGCTCTGCTGATGCAGGCGCGGTCTTTCGGCTGGTAGAGCGCCTCCACGGCCTTCCCGACGACTGGCAGAGCCGCGCAGCAAAGCTTGGCGCAGATGTGCCTTCTTGTGTGCGCAGCGAAACCGCGATTGGGCGTGGCACCGGCACCGAGTTGGAGCCGCTTGAGGACGATATGAGGGGCACACCGGTGCTCTTGGTGAACCCTCGCATTCCGCTTTCAACGGGCCCCGTGTTCAAGGCATGGAACGGCATAGATGAAGGTCCGCTCCCAGAAGGATCGGCGAAGGACATCGCTATGTTTGGCCGTAATTCGCTCGAGAACCCGGCTTGCGATATTGTTCTGCCGATCTGCGACGTGCTGGAGCAATTGACCGCGACTGATGCGATCCTTGCGCGTATGTCGGGCTCTGGCGCGACCTGCTTTGCGCTCTTCGCGAGTGAAGAAGCGCGCGATGAAGCGGCAAAGGCAATCACTCGCAAGCGTCCCGAATGGTGGCAAATGGCTGGAAAGCTGCGGTGAACATGCCCTACCGCCAAATCGGAGAGCCCACAAAAGGCGGGATCGTCTGCGTCTCCGACCATGCCTCCGCGCGGGTCCCCGAAGGTATTGACCTCGGCATCGACGAGGCGCTCATGCGCGAACACATTGCGGTCGATATTGGCGTTCAAGGCATTGCCGAAGAGATGGCGGCCCACCACGGCATTCCGGCGCATCTCGCCACAGTCAGCCGCCTTGTGATCGATCTCCACCGGGAAGAGGATCACGCGCACGTTGTCCCAAAGAAGAGCGACGGCCACACGATCCACGGCAACATCGGCTGCGATGTCGAGGCGCGTCTTAACGGCATTTACCGACCCTATCACGAAGCGATGGCAAAGTGGTTGGACGAGCGCGCCCCCGACCTCATCATCTCGCTGCACAGCTTCACGCCAAAGCTTGCCACCAGCGATGAACCGCGCCCGTGGGAAATAGCGTTCCTCTGCAACCAAGACGACCGCGCCGCGCGCCTCGCTATCCAGTTCTTTCGCGAAGTAGGCTTCACTGTCGGCGACAATGAGCCCTATTCAGGCCGCCAATTGAATGCGACGATGAACCGCCATGCCGAGCCCTTCGGCAGACCATATCTTGCGACAGAGATCCGGCAGGACCTCATTGCGACACCCAAGGGGCAAAAACACTGGGCTCAGTTGCTTGCCAAAGTCGCGTCAAGGGTTGCACAAGAGCTTGCCTAAGGGCACAGGCCGTGTCGCAATTCCAGCTCTAAGAGTAACAATATGTCTTTCGACAAATCCAAACTTCCCTCGCGCCACGTTTCCGTAGGTCCTGAGCGCGCACCGCACCGCTCGTATTACTACGCCATGGGCATGACCGAGGAAGAGATTGCGCAGCCATTCGTGGCGGTCGCAAGCGCAGGCAATGACAGCGCGCCTTGCAACACCACCCTGAACGCGCAGGCTGATATCTGCCGCGAAGGTGTAATTACGAACGGAGGGACCCCGCGCCGGTTCAACACGATCACAGTGACCGATGGCATCGCGATGGGACACCAAGGCATGAAGAGTTCGCTTATTAGCCGCGAGGTGATTGCAGACAGCGTCGAAGTGTCCGTGCGCGGGCACTGCTATGACGCGCTGGTTGGCTTTGCAGGCTGCGACAAAAGCTTGCCCGGTATGATGATGTCGATGCTGCGCCTCAATGTGCCCTCGATCTTCGTCTATGGCGGCTCGATCCTACCTGGCACCCACAAGGGTGAGGATGTGACTGTTGTCGACGTGTTCGAGGCCGTGGGACAGCACGCCGCTGGCAATTGCCCGCTTCAGGAGCTTATCGCGCTCGAGAAGGTTGCTTGTCCCGGCCACGGCGCTTGCGGTGGTCAGTTCACAGCAAACACCATGGCGTGTGTGGGCGAGGCTATCGGATTATCCCTGCCAAACAGCAATATGGCGCCTGCTCCTTTCAGATCACGCGAAGAGATTGCGCGCGCTGCTGGCGCTCAGGTGATGGAGCTTTTGAAGATTAACCTGCGCCCACGCGATATCTGCACAAAGGAAGCTTTTGAGAACGCCGCGCGCGTTGTCGCGGCAACCGGCGGCTCCACCAATGCCGCGCTTCACTTGCCAGCTATGGCGAGCGAGGCGGGGATTGATTTTGACCTGTTCGATGTAGCCGAGATATTCAAATCAACGCCTTACATCGCTGACCTCAAGCCTGGTGGTAAGTATGTCGCCAAGGATATGCATGAGGCGGGCGGTATCTACATGGGCATGAAAACGCTGCTCGAAGGCGGCTTCCTCGATCCCAACCCGATCACGGTGACGGGTAAGACCCTGGGTGAGAACATCGAAGAGATCACCTGGAACCCCGATCAAAAGGTCTTCTACGACGTCGCTAAGCCAATCACGCCAACGGGCGGTGTTGTCGGCCTTAAAGGCTCGCTCGCGCCTGATGGAGCCATAGTGAAAGTCGCTGGCATGGAGCGATTGCAATTCACTGGAACCGCGCGCGTTTTCGATTGCGAGGAAGATGCTTTCTCCGCAGTTGAGAAACGCGACATTGAAGAGGGCAGCGTGATCATCATCCGCTACGAAGGGCCCAAAGGCGGCCCCGGAATGCGCGAAATGCTCTCCACCACCGCTGCGCTATACGGTCAGGGTATGGGCGAGAAAGTTGCGCTTATCACCGATGGTCGTTTCTCAGGTGCGACCCGCGGTTTCTGCATCGGTCACGTGGGCCCAGAGGCAGCCGATTGCGGACCAATCGCATTGGTCGAGGACGGCGACACCATCTCCATCGATGCGGAAGCTGGCACTATTGATCTTGAGGTTGATGAAGCAACGCTCGCCAAACGCAAAGAGGCATGGCAGCCGCGCAGCAATGACTATCAATCCGGCGCCCTTTGGCGCTATGCTCAAAACGTGGGGCCAGCACGTGATGGTGCTCTTACCCATCCTGGAGCGAAGGCAGAGACCCATGTATTTGCGGATATTTAGCAGCGTTGTTTTAGTCGGGCTCTTAACGGCTTGCGAAGCGGCACAATCGCCTGAGCCTGAGGGTGACACTCTTGAATGTGCGATTGGCGGGGCGGCTGATTTGGCGAGTGACTGCACGCTTGAATGGATGGGTGAAGCGGGAGCAGGGGACTTCCTGATCCATCATCCCGATGGCGGATTTCGGCGTTTTTCTGTGAGCGAAGATGCAAGCAGCATCATTCTCAATGACGGTGCAGAAGAGCTTGAGATGATTGAACCATCACAAGGCGGCTTTTGGCAGTTCTCGGTGGCTGGCGACCGCTACAAGATGCCTGTGCCACCCGCTTCAGGAGCCTGAAGACAAGGCCGGTGACCGCGTTCTCCAATCTCAACCAAATTCTGACCGCGCAGCAAATGCGTGAGGCTGAACAGCGCTTGTTTGATGCCGGTATGCCCGAATTCGACCTGATGAAGGTGGCCGCAAGCCGAGCAGCGGAATGGATCAGGCGTCTTGCCGCAGGGCGTAGCGTGACAGTGCTTTGTGGTCCTGGGAACAATGGCGGTGATGGCTATGTTATTGCGCATTGCCTCCAGAAGTTTGGCCTGAGCGTCAATGTGATAGCGCCAGAACCTCCGAAAACACCATCAGCCAAAAAAGCGCTCGGCCTGTGGGGAGGGGAGGTCCTGACGTCAGGGGGCAAAACCCAAGGTGATGTCTTTGTCGATTGCCTTTTTGGCTCTGGGCTGTCGCGACCTTTGTCTGGCGCGCATGTGCTTCTCTTGCGTGATCTCGCTGAACGCCACGGGTTTGCGATAGCTCTTGATCTTCCGAGCGGCATTGCCAGTGACAGCGGGGAAATGCTCAATGAAAAACTGCCGCAATTTGACGTGACGCTCGCTTTAGGGGCCTGGAAGTTCGCCCATTTCTCGCTCCCCGGCCGCGTGAACATGGGGGTCCAGCGTCTTGTGCGCATTGGGATTGGCGGGGTTGAAGGTGGTGCGCAAGTGCTTGCGAGACCCCATGTATGCGCGCCTGCAAACGACGCTCATAAGTACACCCGCGGCCTGGGATTGGTAGTTGAGGGCGAAATGCCGGGCGCGGCGCGGTTGGCTGCTGAGGCAGCGATGCGGGCAGGGGCGGGGTATATCAAGCTTGCCGCTTGCGCACCGGTACATGCTGGAGACCCAAGTTTAGTCCAAGAAACGGGCGATCTCGATAGCGTATTGCGAGACAAGCGATTGGACGCTGTTTTGATTGGGCCGGGGCTGGGACGTTGCGAAAATGCTCTGGGGCGCTTGAGGTCTGCACTTTCAGCTGAAAAGCCGGTGGTGGCCGATGCAGATGCCCTTCATTTGCTGACGCCGGCAATGGTATCCGACACCGCCGCTGTCATCGCCACGCCGCACGACGGAGAGCTTGAGGCAATGTGTCGGAACTTTTCTATCGTGACAAAGGGACGCCGCACCAAAGCTCAAACGCTAGCCAGAGCGGCCAATATGGTGGTGATTGCCAAAGGGCCGGACACTGTGATCGCTGCGCCCGATGGCCGCCTTTGCATCGCCAGACCGGCTCCATCGTGGCTATCGGTTGCAGGAAGTGGGGATGTCCTCTCCGGAATAGCGCTCAGCCGATTGGCCGGCGGTGCAGATCCGTTTGAAGCAGCATGCGAGGCTGTCTGGCTCCACGGTGAGGCCGCGCAGATTTGCGGTTGTGCATTTACTCCGCTCGAATTGGCTAAAGCTGTTTCTTCAGCTTTGGAGACGTGTTTGTGAGCAAAGCTCAAGAGATCGTGCGCATTGCGGCAAAGGGTGACGGTGTTGCTGAAGATGGCTCGCATCACGGACTAACCGCTCCTGGTGACCGGGTCGAATCCAATGGAGCGATTACGCACGGACCTCACCACGTGACGCCGGTCTGCGAGCATTTTGGCAAGTGTGGCGGCTGTCAGTTGCAGCATTGCGATGATGAGGTGCTCGCGCGATTTGTGCGCGAGCGTGTCGTTAACGCTGCGAAAGGCCAAGGGCTGGTGATTGGCGATCTGCATAAAGAGCACTTATCACCGCCTGCATCCAGACGCCGTGCAGGGCTTCACGCGCTTAATGTGCAAGGACGCGCGATTATCGGCTACCGTGAGGCGGGCACACACAGGTTGGTTGATTTGAAGCATTGCCCGGTTCTTGCCCCTGAGCTGGCCGCGCTCATAAAACCGTTGCGGCGCTTGGTGGCGAGCCATGGTCCCAAAGGGAATGTGGATTTGGCGTTGACCCAGTGTGATCAAGGGGTGGATCTAGGTCTTGCGCATTTCCCGATAGAAGGATTGGATGCGACCGAGGCGCTTCTTGAGTTTGCAAAGAATTATGACCTTGCCCGCGTCACAGTGGATCAAGGATTGGGGCCTGAGACCGTTTGGGAGCCTGAACCTGTGACCGTTACAATGTCAGGCCTTCCAATCGGCCTTCCGCCAGGTTCGTTTCTTCAGGCAACCACGGATGCCGAAGAGCGTATGATAGCAGATGCGGGCCAATGGCTTGGCGATGCGCGGGTTATGGCAGATTTGTTTTCCGGTCTTGGAACTTTTGCATTTGCTCTTGCCAAAAAGCGGGTGGAAGGGCGCAAGGTTCTCGCTGTCGAAGCAGAACGAGCATCGCATCTTGCTTGTAAATCAGCAAGCGGTCGAACCGGGGGTAAGGTGATCGCGCTGCACCGCGATCTTTTTCGCAATCCATTGCAATCAACAGAGTTAAGCCGGTTTGACGCTGTGCTGCTCGATCCACCACGAGCGGGTGCGAAGGCTCAAGTGGCTGATATTGCAGCGAGCGATTTATCAAAAGTGCTGTATGTTAGCTGTAATCCGTCGAGTTGGGCGAGGGATGGGGCCCTTCTTGCTCAAGCGGGTTTCAAGCTTAAACACTTACGTCCTGTGGGCCAGTTCCGTTGGTCAACACATGTAGAATTAGTAAGCCTGTTTGAGCGCTAAGTCAGTTTAACTTCGCAAGGCGGACAAGACTTGGGCTTCCAGCCATTCGCGGTGTGCAGGCTCGACATAGGCATGGCTTGCTCCAACGCATCGCCTAATGCGAGGGTCTTTGGCGTCCCAACCGATCTCAAAAGCTTTCGCAGTTCGGTCTGCGTTGGCGAGCAGTATGTGAACGCTCCCACCAAAGGCTTCGAGGCCCCTTTGCATATCTTGTGAAAGTGTACTTGGACTAGGATCTGGACGCATAGCTTTCGCGATACCCTGACCCAATTTTCGCAAGTTCACGCCGCCTTTAAGGAGCCTTGCAATTTCGCGCGGATCCTTGAGTTTCGCGGCGTACCGGGCACGCACGGCATCGGGGCTATGTTGTGGTTGACCCGTTTCCTCTGGTTCATCCGCAAATGTCCAGGGGTTCGACAAGATGAGCCCGTCAAATCCATCGCCTTGGGATAGCATTAACGCAGAAGCTGCATCACAATTCCCAAAGGCAAACACCCTCTCGACCTGGGGTGCCATAGCGTGGAACGCCTCTAACGCGGCGGCGATATCGCCAGAGCTTTTGCGAAAGCCTCGATTATCACCTTCGCTATCGCCTGTCCCCCTGCGATCAAATCGAAAGACGGGAAAGCCCTTCTTGGCGATCGAAGCTGCAAGGTGTGATTGTCCTGAGAATGCTCCGGAGCGAATTTCGCTGCCACCGTTAACGATTAGCAATCCTGTTACGCCTGGCGCAGTGTCCAATGACCCTGCAAGCATGAGGCCCCTGCAACCAAAGGAGAACTGCAGGCGGCTCATTGGGTGGATCCTTCGCCCGATGCAATAAGCGCTGCAAGCGCCTCGGACGCCTCGTTGTCCTCACCCGGTTCTGCGCGGAGCCATAATCCTGCGCCTGCGACATCCTTTTGTGAGACGATCCGCTGATAAGCCGGCTGACTTGGTTCGGCGGTTTCCAACTCGCGCAGCATTGAAGCTCCAATGGGCCAGCCTGCGAGCATGAGGCCTTCCTTTCGGCCTGTATCGAGCATCTGGTCATTGTTTTCTTCAAGTCCGGCTTCTTTTGAAGCAATTGATCGGGCCCGTAAAAGGCCGCGTAATATCTTCGGCCCTGAAACTGGCGCATATTGCCAGCCGGGAATTGTCGCGGGTGATAAAAGCGCTCCACCTCTGATCGTGAGGACGTGCGTAATTGAAAGCGCCTCTATCGCGCCAGCCACCGCCAAACGCCAACTGTGAAGTGTCTGATCTTCAAGAGGAACAAGGCTTTCGTTGCAACCTGGCAAGTCCGGCAAAAAGCAGTCTGCCCCATTTGCATCCAAAGCGCGCATCAATTGCACAGTAAAACGGCGCAATTTGTTGGCTTCGTCAAATAGGGCAGGCAGCACCAAGATGCGTTTCTCGCGACCCTTGTCGAAGGACACAAGCAACTCTTCAGAGACATTCTCGCCCTTAAGCGGAGCTCGCCAAGTCGCGATCATGCGCGCCTGGGTGCCCTCCACGGTGCGTTACTCCGCTTCTGCTTTTGTGTTCAGTTTCGTCACAGCGAAATCGAGCAACCCACCATATGTTTCAAGCATTTCGCCATCCACATCTTCGTCCTCAATCACGATCTCGAGACGGTCTTCAATCTCTGTGAGGAGGCCGGCAACGGCCATCGAATCCAGTTCGGGAAGGTGACCAAACAGCCCGCTGTCAGCATCAAGAGCGTCCGCCTGCTCAGCATCGATGCCCAACACATCTGAAATGATCGACTTTAACTCAGTATCGATCTTACCTGTGTCAGCCAAAGTATCAGTTTCAGCTGGTTGATCTGTTTCTTCGATCATGTGACCCAAATTCCCTCAGTTTGCACCAGAGCGAGGGGCCACTTAGCCTTGAGGAGGGGAAGGTGCAAGCGCTGGGGGATTTGGGTCGCTCAGGCGTCTTGCTGTGAGACGTGCAAGCTCAAGCCAAGCGCGCGGCGCTGCAAGATTAAGGCAATCGATACGATATCGTGGGCGCGTGGCCTCCATCCAATCCGATTTATAACTTTGTGTACCGGTGCCAAAGTCGACACTTTCGACGCCGTCCTCGTCAATCACATGTCGGAAGAGTTTGGCAGACAGCGTTGTGCCTGCTGAGAGTTTACTCGCTCCTTCGAGATGGGCGAGCTTGTGGATGTAGGCCTTGCCTCCTTCAACTGTCCAAAACTGCGCTGCGACCGCCTCTTCAGCTGTGTGCGCGAGTCCTAGGCGAAGTCGTCCTGCCTCGGACTCTTGTTGGGCAAATTTGCGCAGCATTTGGGGGTGATTTTCCTCCGGCTTCCAACTCGCACCATAGATGTGCTCGAATGCGTCCCAAGCTTCCTGATTGAACGTGGTGAGGACTTGTGTGTCGACCTTTTTCGCTTTTCTCTTGAGCGTAGTTCGCAAGCGTCCTGGGCGCGCGCTCCAATATTCATCGAACGTCCGTCCGGCGACATGTAAGACATGATTGGTGTCGCATTGAGTGACTTCTACCCGCCACCTTGCCTTTGAAAAAGCAGCGGCGAGACGCGTGGCTGATCCGTCTTCGTCAGGCACCGGTTCGAGCGTCACGCGATGAGAACGCGATTTCAGTTTGCGCGCAATCTCATGAAGCAACCGGTCTCCAGTCTCGCCACCTTGAACAAGCGCACGCCATGTGAAACTGTACCAATTGCGAAGAGAAGCGATCAGCCCATTGCGCTCGGTAAGCGCAAGGATTGCATGCTGCTTGTCCAAGGTCGCTGCCGCTATGAACGGCGCCAGACCGGACTCTTCTCTTAAGACCTCTTCTCTAAACGCCTCTTCTATCAAGGCATACCACTCAATCCGGTCAAATGGCGAGCGCATCTCTCCCGCCAAGCCATCTTCCAACAGCTCTTGCAAGTCGTTAACCGTGTCGTGATACCGCGTTTCGATCACTAATTGCGTGGCCCTTAAGGATTCCGATGACTGCCAAGCCCGATCCAGCCCCATTTCCGCTCGATCACCTCGTTGAACGAGCGTGTGACGAGGGGCATGGAGAAAGACCAGCCTTGGTGCTCAAGAACAAGGTCCTTAACCACAATGCGTTAAGACAGCGTGTGGATTGGCTCGCTGGGTGGCTGGTAAGCGAAGTGACCCAAAAGGGTGCAAGGATTGCGACATGGGGGGCAAAGGGCGAGCTGACTTGTCTGATGCCGCTTGCGGCGGCGCGTGCGGGCCTGGTGCATGTTCCGATAAATCCACTGCTGAAACGCGCGCAAGTGGCTCATATCATCGGTGATAGCGGCGCTGTGATGCTAATCGGCACACCATCAAGGCTTACGTCTTTAGAAGAGGGTGATCTTCCTTCCGATTGTGCAACGTTGGAAGAACAGACGGTTCTAGATCGCGCATACGAAGCGTGTGTGACTTGCGGTCCATCAACCGCTGATACTTCTGATGTTTGCGCAATCCTTTACACAAGCGGCTCTACAGGACGACCCAAAGGTGTGGTGCTGAGCCATGCCAATTTGTGGCTCGGCGCGGTGAGTGTTGCGCATTATCTGAAACTTGCGAGCGATGATGTGACACTTTCAGTGCTGCCGCTATCGTTTGATTATGGGCAAAATCAGTTACTTTCGACTTGGTATGCTGGTGCGAGCGTTGTGCCTTTGGACTTTCTATTTCCCCGCGACGTTGCCAAGGCATGTGCAAAACATGGTGTGACAACGCTTGCCGCAGTGCCGCCCTTGTGGGTGCAATTGACGGAGCTTGATTGGGACGAGGCTGCATCTGCTCCCTTAAGAAGGCTTACGAACAGCGGAGGGGCGCTTACAACAGAGCTGGTCAAGGATCTGCGGCAGATATTTCCTCAGGCTGACCTGTATCCCATGTACGGTCTGACCGAGGCGTTCCGTTCAACCTATCTGGACCCATCATTGGTGGATACCCATCCGACCAGCATGGGGACCGCTATTCCATTTGCAGAGATCATGGTGATCAATGACGAGGGAGGGATTGCATCGCCAGGTGAAGAGGGTGAACTTGTCCATTGCGGACCGCTCGTTGCGCAAGGCTATTGGAAGGACGAGAAACGGACCGCTGAACGCTTTAAGCCTGCGCCAGCGGGGTCCCATTATGGCGGCACAGCTGTATGGTCGGGCGATAGGGTGAAACGCGGGGACAATGGCCTGCTCTATTTCATTGGCCGCCGCGATGCGATGATCAAAAGTGCAGGCAACCGCATAAGCCCTCAAGAGATCGAGGAAGCAGCAATTGCCACTGATCTGGTGGCTGAAGCTGTTGCGCTAGGTTTGCCCGATGAACGCCTTGGGCACAGCGTCCATCTGGTGGTAAGGGGGAGCCTCAATGCGGATGAGCAATCCAAGCTTCCCAAAGCGTTACTTAAGGAACTTCCCAATTTCATGCAGCCGCAAGTGATCCACTGGCGAGAGGCCATGCCGCTTAATCCCAATGGGAAGATTGATCGGACCGCACTTTATCAAGAGCTGGTTGAGAGGGTGGCACAGTGAAAACCAAACCTTTAGGTCCAATCCCGTTAGGTTACGCGGCGATTGATGGTGAGCTTGCTATTGATGGGAACAAGGCAAGCGATCTTGTGGCAGCCGCAGGGCGCACCCCCTTATTTGTGTATTCGCGTGCGCACATTGAGAGCAGAATTGCTGACCTGCGCGCAGCTTTGCCTGCGCAAATCGGGGTAAACTATGCCGTTAAGGCCAATCCTCACCCTGATGTGATCTCGCATATGGTCGCCCTCGTGGATGGGTTCGACATCGCCTCCTCTGGCGAACTGTCCATGTTACAGCGCGCTCAAATTGACCCAGCGCGCGTAAGCTTTGCGGGTCCTGGAAAGCGCGACGATGAGCTTGAGGCCGCAATTTCGGCCGGCGTGACCCTCAATTGCGAATCTGAGGGCGAAGCAGCGCGTTCGCTGACCATCGGGCAAAAGATCGGCAAAGCGCCGCGCATTGCCATCCGCGTGAATCCGGACTTTGAGCTCAAAGGTTCAGGCATGAAGATGGGGGGCGGAGCAAAACCATTTGGGGTTGATGCTGAGCGTGTTCCTGCTCTTGCGAAGATGCTTATTGCACAAGGAGCCGAATGGCGCGGGCTTCATATCTTTACGGGCAGCCAAACGCTCAGCGCCGATGCCATCATAGAGGCTCAAGGCAACGTCCTGAATTTGGCGTTGTCTTTGTCAGGTGAGATTGGTGAACCATTGCCCAAACTCAACATGGGCGGCGGGTTTGGCATTCCCTATTTCCCAGGCGACACACCGCTCGATTTAGATGCAGTGGGAGGGGCGTTGCATGGTTTGGTCTCAACGCATGCAAGTGATCTCCAGGACACCGAGCTTTGCATCGAATTGGGCCGTTATCTTGTTGGAGAAGCAGGGGTTTATCTTTGCCAAGTGATTGATCGTAAGGTCAGCCATGGCCAAACTTATCTCGTTACAGACGGTGGCTTGCACCACCAATTGGCGGCCTCGGGAAACTTTGGAACTGTGGTGCGACGAAACTATCCGGTCGCCATTGCTTCGCGATTTGAGGCCAGTCGGGCAGAAATCGTCAACGTCGTTGGATGTCTTTGCACTCCGCTTGATAGGCTTGCTGATTTGGCTGAGATGCCCAGAGCAGAAGTAGGGGACATCGTCGCGGTGTTTTGCGCTGGCGCATATGGTGCAACAGCATCGCCAGCGAACTTCCTCGGGCATGGCCCAGCGGCCGAGGTCGTTGTTTAAACTTCATTAATTCGCCTGTCCCGAAATGGGATAAAGCAGCAATAGTCCCATCATCACTAACATTATGTTCACCATTATCGGCGAGTAACTCCGGGTCATTCGCGGGAAAACCCTTCTGCGTGAGGTCGCTCCTCACATTTGCAGAGGCTCCCGCATCAAAGACCTAAGGAATTGCATCGATGTCGAAATTGTCCATTTTTGCTCGTCTTACTGGCGCATGTATTGCGACAACGGCGCTTGCAGCTTGTGCGGGGACGGGCCCTGAGCTTCCCTCTGCAAGCTATGCGGACGGACAGCTAGCGCCCTCGACCGAGTACCTTATCGGGCCGCGTGACAGCCTCAACATTCATGTGTGGCGCAATCCAGAGCTTAGCGCTGAGGACATTCAGGTGCGCCCTGATGGCCGGATCACTATTCCGCTGGTGCGTGACATGCCTGCGGTTGGGAAAACCGCAACACAGCTTCAGGACGACATCCGCGATGTGCTTGTTCAATATATTGAGCAACCCATCGTCTCTGTGATCGTGACCGACTTTAACTCAACCTTTGATCAACAAATCAAGGTTGTGGGCGCGGCAGCGGACCCGAACTCTATCCCCTACAGCGCCAATATGACCGTGCTTGATGCAATGATTGTTGTCGGCGGTTTAGGTGAATTTGCATCGGGCAATCGTTCCAAATTGCTTCGGATCGATCGTGCAACGGGAATGCAAAAGGAATATCGCCTGCGTTTGTCCGACTTGCTGAAGCGCGGGGACAGCTCTGCCAACGTAATGCTTAAACCGGGTGACACGATCCTCATCCCCGAGAGCCGGTTCTAAAGGGGCGCGGACGGGACAATGAACGAGCTTTTCGAAGAACTGCGCGCAGCGCTCTATTCTGTCTGGCACCGCCGGTGGATTGCGCTTGGCGTTGCCTGGGGGGTCTGCCTGCTGGGCTGGCTCGTCGTTGCGCTTATTCCAAATACGTTCGAATCGAAGGCTCGTATTTTTGTTGATGTTGAGGATGTTCTGTCTGAACAGCTCGGCATTGCAGGAGATGGCAAGGACGAAATCGCGAAGGTTCGTCAGACGCTTCTAAGCTCAGTGAACCTTGAGAAAGTCATCACCACGACAAAACTTGGCGATGGGATCTCTGATCGCACAGAGCTTGAAGGAGCCATCGCAGCGCTTTCCAAAGACGTGAAAGTTGAAAGCGAAGAGGACGCTCTGTTCTCAATCAGCGCAACTGTCGGGAAGGGCGGTCTCAGCGATTCTGAGAACGCGGTACTTGCCCGCGATGTCGTGCAAAAGCTTCTCGATATATTCCGCGAAGAGCACATCTCGGGCAATCGAGCCGAGATCAGCGGTGCGATTAATGACCTGAACGAACAGCTCGATGAGCGGAAACTGGAGCTTGAAGAGGCTGAGGAACGCCGTTTGGCATTCGAGGCGCAATATCCAGACCTTATCGGCGGCACTGCCACACTTTCTACGCGTGTCCAGCAATCCCGCACGGAGCTGCGTGATATTGATGCTGACTTGGCCGCTGCTCAAAGCGCGCTTGCGGCGATGAATTCGCAAATATCAAGCACGCCGCGCACGATCGTGGGCTCTGCTGAGGCTGTTGGGCCGCAAGCCGCATTGCTTCAAGCGCAATCGCAGCTCGCTGAATTGCGCTCTCGAGGTCTCACTGCGGAGCACCCTGATGTGGTCTCAACCAAAAGGCAGGTCGAAATTCTCACAAAACAGGTCGCCGGTGCCGGACCCAATGAGGTCATTGGTACGCCCAATCCTGCATACACTCAGCTTTTGGCACTGCGTGCTGATCGTCAGGCTTCTATAGAATCGCTTCAATCACGCCGCGCGGCGCTCCAGTCGCAATTGGCCTCGCTTGCTGCGAGCCAGGCGACGGAACCCGCGGTGGCCGCTGAAGCCAATCGCATCAGCCGTGACTACGAAGTGCTGCGCGACAACTATGAAAGGCTGCTTGAAGACCGCGAGAAATTGCGGACCCGCAGCGACGTCGTGGATGAGACGAGCCAGTACAAGTTCGACCTAGTCGACCCGCCAGTGGTTCCCCAAAACCAGCAGCACCCAACCGTCCGCTCCTCCTGCTCGGCGTGCTGATCGCAGGGATCGGTGCAGGAGTGGGTGTCGCATGGGTTCTTGGCCAACTGCGTTCAGGCTTTGTGACCGCCCAGAAACTTGAAAAGTCTATGGGCTTGCCTGTTATCGGATCTGTTTCGCTGAACCTTTCTGACGCAGCGCAATCCTTGCGTAAACGGCGCACCAAGCAGTTTGCCGGGGCCTTTGCTGGTCTCTTCGGCGTGCTCGCCATTCTCTTAGTCATCGAGGTCGTCTCGATCGGGACGATAGTGTGAAGGGACAAAGATGACGGATCAGAGCAACTTCACCCGTAAAGGGGCCAAGCCTGTCAGAGGCCGTGGTTCGCTTCTTGAGCGGGCCGATGCGGTATTTGGCTTGGATGGTTTCGGCACCAGCCCGGTGCCCTCAAACCTGCCAAAGGCACCGCGTCCCTTTGTGCCACCAGCAAAACGGCAAGCCGCCGCTGTGCCGCCTCAGTTCTCGCCTGCGCAAGGGGATTACGAAGATGCGCTTCAACACCGCGCACCTGCCCCTTCTGAGCCCGCTTCTCAGCTCCCTTCTCAGCCCCCTTCTCAGCCCAAGCCCGAACGTGCCGTCGCTCTTCGCGGCCCACGAATTCACATCGATCGCGAAGTTTTGGAAGATGAAGGCCTGATCTGTCCAGAAGCGCCTGTGACCGGACTTCTCGAAGAATTCCGCATCATCAAGCGCGAATTGCTCGCCGATGCGCGTCATGCAGGTGACGATAACGCACGGCGTGTTCTCGTCAGCTCTCCGCACCCTGATGAGGGCAAGACATATTGCGCGATGAACCTAGCCATTGCTTTGGCTGCTGAACGCGATGTCGAAGTCATTTTGGTCGATGCAGACGTGATGAACCCATCAGTCGCCCGGCGTCTTGATGTTGATCTTGGCGTAGGCTTGATGGACGCGCTATCTGACAAGAGCCTGCGACCTGAAGACTTGGTTTCTCCGACCGATATTCCAGGCCTGTTTATCCTGCCAGCTGGCACAAGCAGCGCGCGAGATTCTGGAATATCTAACCAGCAATCGCACCGGCGAGGTGCTTGATCGTTTAACGCGCGGTGCGCCTAATCGGTTTTTGATTTTTGACACCCCGCCAGCTCTGGCTGCCTCACCCGCTGCAGAACTTGCAGCCCATGTTGGTCAGACCGTTTTGGTGGTTCGCGCGGACGATACAAGCCGCGCGGCACTCGATGACGCGGTGCAGCTTTTGTCTGCCTGCTCAGACATAAAACTTCTTCTTAATGCGACCCAATTCAGCCCGTCAGGCCGCCGCTTTGGCGACTATTATGGCGAAGGGGAGGAATGAAAATGCGTACCCTAACTGGAAGCTTCATCACCGGCGTTGCTCTTATTGCGATGGCCACACCTGCGATTGCTCAAGAAGAGCAAGAGAGCCGCGAAGGCCGCGCTGTAACGGTGCAGCCATACATTGAGGTTTCGCAGATCCTCACCGCACAACTCTCGCCAGTAAGCGATCAATTGACCTTTACGCAGGTTGCAGCGGGTATCGACACCAACGTGCGCGGACGCAACAGCGGTGCGTCGGTTTCGCTGCGCTACGAACGCAACTTTAGTTATGGCGACGATGATGTTGATTCAGATACAATAAGCGGTATCGCGCGCGGCTATTTGTCCGTCGTGCCGCAAGCGCTGACCTTGCAGGCAGGCGCGCTGGCAAGTCGTACACGCGTAGATCAGGGCGGGGCTGTTTCAGCTAACCCATTGGTCAGCAACGAGGCCACCAATCAGGTTTACAGCGCCTTTGTTGGGCCTGAATTCAAGACCCGCGCCGGCGCGCTGGAAATCGAAGGCAACGCCCGCGTAGGCTACAACCGGTTCGAGGCAGACAGCGCCGTATTCAACTCAAATGGCGAACAAATCGACACTTTTGATGACAGCATCACCTATGGCGGGCGTGCAGCGATTGGTACGGCCCCTGGCGATATTCTGCCCGTAGGCCTGGCGGTTAGCGCTGGTGGATATCAAGAAGATGTCTCCAACCTCGATCAGCGGGTGCGTGATGTCTATGTTCGCGGGGACGTGACCATTCCTGTGACGCCCACGCTCGCCCTTGTTGGCGGTGCGGGCTATGAGGATGTGGAAGTTTCAAACCGCGATGCACTATTGGACGCAGCTGGAAATCCTATCCGCAACGAGGATGGCAGGTTTGTGACCGACAGCGCGTCTGATCGCGTTGTTGCATTCGAGGTCGATGGCCTTTTGTGGGATGCTGGCGTTTTGTGGCGCCCAAGCCCACGCACTAGCCTCGAGGCAAGAGTTGGTCGCCGCTATGACAGCACGACATATTACGGCACCTTCAGCTATGTGCCGAGCTCTCGCAGCTCGCTTGCTGTTCAGGTCTATGATGGCATTTCCGGCTTTGGCGGTGTGCTGAACAACTCGCTTGCACAAGTCTCAAGCGATTTCCAAGCCCAGCGCAACCCATTCTCAGGCGACTTTGGTGGTCTTGTGCAGAGCAATGAGGGCCTTGGTCTTGTCAATCCGCTCGGCTCTATTCGCAGCTCTGCTTTCCGTGGGCGCGGCGTTGCTGCAAGTTACCAGCAGAAGATCGGCCGCTTGAACGCAGCGCTTGGGGCGGGATATGACCGCCGCAGCTTTATCGCCGATGCTGGCGGAGTGCTTGGAGCACTCGATGGCGTGGTGGATGAGAGCTATTACGTCACCGGCTCGCTTAGCCGGGATATCGGACGCAGTGGCTCGTTGACTACCAATGCCTACGTCAACCTGTTCCAGTCGGGCAGCGACGAAAATGGTGACCTCACTGCTTTGGGTGCATCTGCCGCCTACAGCCGCTCTATCGCGGGTAGACTGTCAGCACGAGCAGCGGTTGCAGTGGATTATATCGACAGCGAATTCTCCGATGAAGACTTCACCAATGCCTCAGCTTTGCTGGGCCTGCGGTATGACTTCTAAGGGATCGATGGAGCGTTAGGGAAATGTACGATCAATATTACGGCTTCAGTGGACGACCGTTTCAGCTAACCCCTGATCCTGAGTTCTATTTCGAGAGCGCTAGCCACAAAAAGGCGATGAGCTATCTTGGATACGGTCTCAATCAGGGCGAAGGCTTTATCGTCATCACTGGCGAGGTGGGAGCCGGTAAATCCACATTAGTGGCGCACTTGATGGAACGCATCGATCCCGATGCGCTCACGGTGGCGCAGGTGGTAACATCGGCGCTCGACGGCGAAGAGTTGATCCATGTTGTGGCTCAAAGCTTCGGCATCCCGGTCGACGGCAAGGACAAAGCGGGCGCTTTGGGGGCTATTGAGCAATTCCTTCAAGACGAAGCGCGCGCGGGTCGCCGTTGCCTTTTGATCGTGGATGAATGCCAGAACTTGGAGTTTACAGCGCTCGAAGAGCTTCGCATGCTCTCTAACTTCCAACTAGGCTCACACCCTTTGCTTCAGAGCCTTTTGTTGGGTCAGCCTGAATTCCGCCGAACCCTGGCGCATCACCCTAATCTTGATCAGCTGCGTCAGCGGATCATTGCCTCGCATCACCTTGAAGCGCTCGATGCAGAGGAACTGGAGGATTATGTCCACCACCGTCTGATGCATGTGGGTTGGGAAAACCATCCCTCGCTTGAAGCGGGCATTCTGCCTTCGCTCTATGAGGCGACGGGGGGCATTCCCCGGCGTGTAAACCAAATCATGAACCGGGTCCTTTTGCTTGGGGCAATTGAAGAGCGTGACCAAATCGCGCTGCGCATGCTTACCGCGGTTCTTGATGAGATGGCGGAGGACCAGCATCGTGGCTCTGGCGCTCGTTCGGTGCCCGCTGCGGTGAAGGCACCAGAACCGGTCGTCAAGAAACCCGTCCCTGAATTCAAGTCCGCACCAAGACCAGTGATGACACCGGAAGCTCCGGCCGAGCCATTGGCACTTGATGCTCAGGCAGAGATTGAGAGCGTACCGGCAACCGAAGTGGCAGCCATGATGGCTCAACGCGATGCCCGTGCAGCTGAGCTCGAAGCTGCCATCGGTGAGCTTCAAGCTGCGGGTGCGGAGCCTGAACTCAAAATGCCGCAATCGGCAGGTGATGAGGACCTTAGCGATGCTTTGAACCGGATCGAGGCGCGTCTTGAAGAGCAAGAGCGTTCATTCCGGCACGTGATGACAATGCTCATCGAGTGGCTCGAGGATGACAAGTCGCGTGAGGCGGCCTAACTGCAAGCAAAGGCTCCAAGGTCGATGAACGCTCAAAGCCCGATCCCTTTCAAAGACGCTGTGAAACAGCCTATCGTCAACGGGCTTTCCGTCGATGTAGAGGACTGGTTTCAAGTTGGCGCGTTTGAAAACGTGATCAAGCGTGATGATTGGGACGACCTCGCTTTGCGGGTCGAGAGCAATGTTGCACGTATCCTTGACCTGTTTGAGGATGCAGGTGTTTGCGCGACCTTCTTTACTCTGGGTTGGGTGGCCAAACGCTGTCCTCAAGTGATCCGCCGGATTGCTGATGCTGGTCATGAGGTGGCTAGCCATGGTTTCGACCATGCGCGCGTTTTCACTTTGGATCCTGCGAAGTTTGCAGAAGATATCCGCATCACGCGCGAAATCCTTGAAGATGCATCAGGACAAGCGGTTATTGGCTACCGCGCACCCAGCTTTTCGATTGATCCGCGCTCGCAGTGGGCTTTCGAAGTTCTCGCAGCGCAGGGCTATCAATACTCATCAAGCGTCGCGCCTGTTGTGCATGACCATTATGGTTGGCGCGAAGCGCCGCGCTTTGCATTTCGGCCTGTTGCAGGCTGTGACATGGTGGAGATCCCGGTCACGACCGCCTTGCTTGGGTCACGTCGTTTGGCCGCAGGGGGAGGGGGCTTTTTCCGTGTGCTTCCCTATGCATTTTCGCGCTGGGCGATTGCTCAGGTGAACCGAGAGGATGAGCGCCCGGCCGTGTTTTATTTCCATCCCTGGGAAGTCGACCCCGCACAGCCGCGAGTACCCAATGCTCCTCTTCGCTCAAAGTTGAGGCATTACACCAATCTCGACAAGATGGCAGGCAAGCTTTCAAGGCTTGTGAAAGAGTTCGAGTGGGGCCGAATGGATGCGCTTGCCCAGATTGAGGCGCGTCGTGCTTTTGACTTTGTGCCGAATATCCATAGCGAAAGCTCCCCCGCGTGAACGTGCCGGTGAGCCTTGCTTTGAAAGCTGAACGCGTCGATCTTGCCGATGCAAAACAGTGTTTGCGCGTCGATGCTTTTGTGGCGGAAATCGGTGCAAGTGTCTTTCATCGCACCGCATGGCTGCGGGCAGTCGAGCGCGCGACGGGTCAACGAGGCGGTGGCTTTATTGTTGAGCAGCTCGGGGTAATCCGGGGTTGGTTGCCGCTCACAGATGTTCGTTCCATGCTGTTTGGCAAAGCGCTGGTTTCGAGCGGATTTGGAGTGGGGGGTGGTATCTGCGCAGATACCCCTGAGGCAGCCAATATTCTGGCTAAAGCGGCGCAAGACTATGCCCTTAGCGCCGGGTCCAGCAGCGTTGAGCTTCGCGGTGGCATTACCCCGGAGGGTTGGCAAACTGTGACGGGTAAGCATTGCGGATTTGAGCGTGATCTTGCTGCCGATGACGAAGCTGAATTGCTGGCAATTCCGCGCAAGTCTCGCGCGGAGGTGCGAAAGGGCCTCAAAAACGGGTTAGAAGTGCGTATTGGTCGGTCTTCGCAAGACTTGGCGGCTCACTACGCTGCATACTCGCAAAGTGTGCGCAACCTTGGAACGCCAGTCTTCTCGAAACGGCTGTTTCGCGAAATGTTGGATGCCTTCCCTCAGGAGAGCGATATCCTCACTGTTACGCGTGATGGAGCACCGCTTGCGAGTGTTCTTTCATTCTATCACGGCGGTGCAGTTTTGCCTTTCTGGGGTGGTGGAAACTTTGCTGCGAGGGGCGCGAGAGCCAATGAGCTGATGTATTATGAGCTTATGCGCCATGCCCGTGCGCGCGGAATGAAGCGGTTTGATTTTGGCCGCTCAAAGGTTGGTAGCGGGCCTGCCAAGTTCAAGAAAAACTGGGGCTTTGATCCTCAGCCTTTCACGTACTCCATGTGGACACCTCCGGGCGCAGAGGCCCGTGATGTGGACCCGACGAGCGAGGCTTACAGCCGAAAAATAGACCTTTGGAAAAGGCTTCCTTTGCCCATCGCTAACACCATCGGGCCATTTATAGCTCGCGGCCTTGCATAGGGTGCTGTTTGATGAGCGAGATCCTTTTCCTTGCGCACCGCGTGCCATTTCCCCCCAATCGTGGTGACAAGATCCGCAGTTGTCATTTGTTAAAAAAGCTGGCGAGCCTTGCCCCTGTGCATGTGGCTTGTTTTGCTGAAACGGATGAAGACTGGGCAGGGGGCACAGATGTCGAGGCTATTTCGGCATCGCATTGCATCGTCAATCGCGGCAAGCCTTTGGTGCTCGCAGGTGTTGAAGCAGTGCTTTCCGGCAAGCCTGTCAGCCTTACAGCTTTTCACAGCGCGCGTCTTGAAAATTGGGTGCGCGAGACACTGGCGGCCCGCCCGATATCGACTATTTTTGTCTTCTCCGGTCAGATGGGTCAGTACATTCCTGATGATTTCGCAGGCCGCGTTGTCGTCGACCTATGCGATGTTGATAGCGCCAAATTTGAAAACTACGCCGATGCGGGTCAGAGAGTGTGGCTCAACAAACGTGAGGGGCGTCTGCTCGCTAAAGAAGAAGAACGCCTTGCAGCACGGGCTGATACCACGATCCTAATTAGCGATAATGAGGCGCAGCTGTTCCGCTTACGGCTGAAAGACCCTTCTGCTGCCAATATTGAGGTGGTTGGCAATGGAATTGACGCTGTGTTTTTTGATCCAGCAAAAACAAAGCCTGACGCCGATATTCAGTCGCGTCCCGGCCCTCATTTCGTCTTTACCGGACAGATGGATTACCCTCCCAATGAACAGGCCGCGCTCTGGGCTATCAAATCATTTTGGGCTTCATACCAGCGGTTTAACCCTGGCGCCCAAATCCACATCGTAGGCCGCAATCCCACCAAGCTCCTTCAGGACGAGGCAAGAGACGGGGTGACGATTTGGGGAGAGGTGCCTGATGTGCGGCCGTTCATTGCGGCTGCCGATTGTGTTCTTGTCCCTCTAACGATTGCGCGCGGCGTTCAGAACAAAGTGCTTGAAGCCATGGCGATGGAAAAGCCTGTGCTCCTCACACCCCAAGCTGCAACCGGTATCGCGGCACAAGATGGCCGCGACTGGATGCTTTGCGAAGCGGACGTCGATGCGTTTGCGGCGAAAGTGGATGAAATGAGGGCGGTCCCGGCGATCTCAGCCACGATGGGCAAAGCCGCACGAGATTTTGTTTTGGCCAATCACGACTGGGACGCAACCTTAGCGCCTATAGCCGACTTTGTTGGTTTTTTAGAGAAAGGGGCCCGTGATGCAGCATGAAGCGTCGCTTGACCCGGCCGACAAAAGCACTGTGTGGTCGCGCATAAGCCCCTCTTGGCGCGAGGCTTTGTGCCTAATGTGTTTGGGCACTCTTACCCTTTTCACCATCACAGCACGCGAATGGGCCGAGATGCTCCATCAGTGGTGGAACATCGACACATATTCACACATCTTACTCGTACCCATTATCATCGGTTGGCTTGTTGCCCTCAAAGCGAGTGAACTTGCCAGAATTGACCCCCGGCCTTGGCTTCCTGGATTAGCAGTTGTTGCGGCAGGATTAGGGCTTTGGCTAATTGGAAGGGTCATGGGTGCCAACCTGATTGCCCATGCAGGCGCCGTTGGCGCGCTTCAGGGTCTGGTGATTGCTGCTTTGGGTCCGCGGGTAAGCGTCTTGCTCACGTTACCGCTCTGCTTTGGTGTGTTCCTCGTTCCCTTCGGGGACGAAATTATTGAGCCACTTCAAGTCATAACCGCAGAAATCGCGATTGTGCTCACCCAATGGAGCGGTATTCCGGCCTTTTACGACGGGATTTATATCGATACGCCGGTCGGCCTTTTCGTCGTAGCAGAAGCGTGTTCAGGGGTCCGCTTTCTCATCGCGATGATAACCCTTGCAGTTCTTGTGATGTTTACCCGCTTTACCAAATGGTCCCATCGAATTGCATTTTTTGCTGCCTCGATCATTGTGCCGATCATCGCAAACGGGATCAGGGCATGGGGCACGGTTTACATCGCTCAAAGCCAAGGTGTCGATTTTGCCGCTGGATTTGACCACGTTTTTTATGGCTGGTTCTTTTTTGCCTTTGTGGTGATCGTTATCCTTGGCGCGGCATGGCCATTTTTTGACAAAGATCCGGAAGAGTATGGCTGGACAACCAAAGAGGTCTGCAACTTTTCCCTCTTGGGCAAATTCGAGTTTGGCTTCGCGCGTCCAGTTGCGCTCCTTACCGGGGTCTTGGCGCTCACCTTGCTTGCAGGGGCCACAGCGGTCATTGCCGCACCGAGCACCATAAGCTAACCGCTTGATCCAAGATGTGCGGGATCGCTGGGATATTTCACGCTGAGGCGCCAAAGCCGGTCGATGCTATTCGGGTCGAGCGCATGTGCGATGCTATGGTGCACCGTGGCCCTGATGGGTCGGGGGTTTGGACCGACCTGGGCGTTGGCCTTGGTCACCGCCGATTGTCCATTATCGACCTCGAAGGCTCACCTCAGCCGATGCATTCGTCTGATGGTAGAGCGGTGATTGCGTTTAATGGTGAGATTTACAACTTCCGGCAATTGCGCGCAGAACTTGAATTAGAGGGAGCTCAATTTCGGACGTCTGGAGATACCGAAGTCATCCTTGCGGCGTGGCAACGATGGGGCCCGGACTGCTTAGATCGCCTCGATGGCATGTTCGCGTTTGCGCTTTATGACCTTGATAAACGTCAACTGTTCTTGGCGCGCGATCGTTTCGGGGTAAAGCCTCTGTTCTTGTCCAGGCTCTCTGATGGAAGCCTCGTCTTTGCCTCTGAGCTCAAGGGTATTCTTGCGCACCCGTTGATGCGCAAACGGATCAATCCTCAGGCGCTCGAAGCATACATGACCTGGGGGTATGTGCCTGATACACACGCCATTCTTGAGGGCGTAACAAAGCTTGGGGCCGGGCACTTCCTTTTGCTCGATCAAGGCAAGCCTTTGCCTGAACCAAAGCGGTGGTGGGACATCAGTTTTGCCGAACGCAGCCAAGGCAAGGAAGCTGACCTTTCGGCAGAGCTTGTTCACCTGCTGCGTGAAGCGGTCCAATCGCGTATGGTGTCGGACGTTCCATTGGGCGCGTTTTTGTCTGGCGGTGTCGATTCATCGAGCGTGGTCGCGCTGATGAGTGAAGCAAGTGCGCAGCCTGTGCGCACCTGCTCAATCGGTTTTGATGTCGAAGCGCTGGATGAGACGAGCTATGCTCAGCAGATCGCGGAGCGGTTTTCCACATCCCATGAAGCAAGGACCGTCAGCCAAGACGATTTTGCGCAAATCGATACGCTTGCCGCGATGTTTGATGAGCCCTTTGCAGATGCCTCGGCATTGCCCACTTGGCGCGTCTGCCAATTGGCCCGTGAAAAGGTCACTGTTGCGCTGTCTGGCGATGGAGCCGATGAAGCGTTCGCGGGGTATCGCCGCCAGGTGTTCCATCACAACGAAGAACGGGTGCGCTCGCTGCTTCCCTCTTCAATTCGCGAACCCATTTTTGGGACCTTGGGGCGGGTATGGCCCAAGGCCGATTGGGCTCCGCGTCCGCTAAGGGCAAAGACGACCCTGCTTGCTCTGGCAGAAAGCGGTGAGGCGGGTTACGCCCGAGGTCTATCGGTGACTTCGCCCGAGACGCGCTTATCACTCTACACACCCCAGTTCCGGTCACGATTGGGCGGTTTTACAGCAGAGAATGAGCTGATCGCGCTCATGACTAATGCTCCTGGTCGCAGCGGCTTAGACCGTGCGCAATACGCTGATCTTGCCTTCTGGCTTCCAGGCGACATTCTCACCAAAGTTGATAGAACCAGCATGGCTGTAAGTCTTGAGGCGCGTGAGCCTTTGCTCGATCATCGCCTCGTCGAATTCGCGGCGCGCTTGCCAGAGGGCATGCGCGTCAAGGGCACGACCGGTAAATACCTCCTCAAGAAATGTATGGAGCGGTATCTGCCTGACGATGTGCTGTATCGATCAAAGCAGGGTTTCGTAACACCCATTGCCCAATGGATGCGCGGGCCGTTGTCAAACGACATCAGAGCCATGTCGCGGGATTCAATTTTGATCCAGTCCGGTTGGATCGACAGAGACGCCGTAGGGTCTTTGGTCGAAGCTCATATAGCGGGTCGAAGCGATAACTCGCGCAGCTTGTGGCAATTGTTGATGCTTGAAAAGTCGCTTTTGCAACTGGGTATTGAAGGATAACGGGCCCAAATTGTCCACCGATTGCAAGCGCTTGTGTAATGGTCTTGTGCTTTGATGTCCCATTTTGTCACAGCGTTATTCTTGCCTGTCTAGAACCACGAAATATGTGTTTGCAAAATAATACGAATTCGGACTAGTTTGCTTAAGTCGCGATTAAGACGGGATTGCGGCCGAGCTAGGCTATAAGGCCAGCTTATTGGGTCAAGTCCGGAAGGTTCGTGCTATGGACAGCAATGCTGGAAATCCAATCCTATTTACAGGAGACGATGACGCGCTTGCCGAAAGCTTAGTGAACAGCGCCGTTCCAGAAGGGCTTTTTGAACTGAGCGAGCTCGATGTTCTTTATGATGATCGTGCTGCTGCATTGTGGTCCTATATGCGACCAGAAGGTCGGCCCAGCTTTACCCCAACCATGCTCTCCGACTTTGAGAACTGGCAAAAGCTGATCTCGAGTGGGTTTGGCGAAGACAAAGTCCCTCTGCGATATCTGATCCTCGGTAGTCGCTCGAGGGATGTGTTCTGCTTTGGCGGAGACCTTGCGCTTTTTCAGAAGCTGATCCGCGCAAGAGATCGCGCCGGACTTATTGGATACGGGCACCGCTGTTGCGCCATTTTGGAGCGCAATGCCAGGTCGCTCGACCTTCCAATCTTGACCATTGGACTGGTGCAGGGCGCAGCGCTTGGTGGCGGTTTCGAAGCACTTCTTTCGTTTGATCATATTATTGCTGAACGCCATGCAACATTTGGTCTCCCAGAGATTATGTTTGGCCTTTATCCAGGTATGGGTGCACACGCGTTTCTTTCCCGCAAACTCGGCACAGCCATGGCTGAGCGGATCATCTTGTCCAACAAGACCTATACTGCCGAAGAGATGTTTGACCTTGGGATCGTTCATCAGCTCGTCGAAACCGGCGAGGGTGAGAGCGCGGTGCGTGAATTCATCAAAAAGTCTGAACGACGGCATGCTGGTCTTGTCGGGGCTCGCAAAGCAACCAACCGAGTATGGCCGATTGATCTGCAAGAGCTCAATGAAATCACAGAGCTATGGGCTGAGACCGCCCTTAAACTATCAGAGACCGACTTGAAGGTCATGAGCCGTCTAGTCACGGCTCAAAGACGTATTGCGGATCGGCTTGCTGCAGCCTGATCTGATCTCCTAACTCAGCTGATTTTCACTTCCATGGCCAAGCGCCATATATTCATCGCTTTGCATCTCGTTTAGTCGGCTAACGGTGCGCTCAAACTCAAAACTCCCATCACCAGACTGATACAAGCCTTCTGGTGCATTTGCCGCGGTCGCAAACAACTTCACCCGATGTTCGTATAAAGCATCAATCAGCGTCATAAATCGTGCAGCCTCATTGCGCAATTCGGGGCTCATTTCCGGAATGCCCACGATGATCACCGTGTGGTATTCCCTTGCAATCGCGAGATAATCGGGCGCTCCGCGGGCGTCTGCGCAAAGCCTTTTGAAGCTGAACACGGCCACACCCTTTAGCGATTTTGGCACGTGCATTGTTCGCTTTGACCCGACTGCCAATTCTCCGGACGGAACATTTGCGGCATCGTCCGGGTCAAAATCGGTGAGGCGAAAGAAGACTTCTCGCACCTGAGCCGTCGCCTCATTACCAAGCGGCGAATACCAGCTTTTCATATCGCCGATCCGGTCAAGCCGGTAATCGGTAGGACCGTTTAATCCCATCACATCAAGCTGATGCTCTATCAAATCGATGAAGGGTAGGAAATGCTCTCGGTTGAGCCCGTCTTTGTAGAGGTCTTGCGGAGGACGGTTTGAGGTTGTGACGATGGTAACGTCGCGCTCCATGATCAGCTGCGTGAACAAGCGGCTCATGATCATGGCGTCCGCAGAATTGGTCACCACCATTTCATCAAAGGCAAGGACCCGCACATCTTCGGCAAGCTTGGCCGCGACAACCGGAATGGGATCGCCCTCGTGGAATTTGCGCGCCTCGCGCATCTCGGTGTGCACTTCCTGCATAAATGCGTGGAAGTGGACGCGGCGCTTTTCTTTGATCGTCAGGCTATCATGAAAAAGGTCCATCAACATGGACTTGCCTCGGCCCACACCGCCCCACATGTACACGCCTTGCGCGCGCGGGGCCTTTTTTGGGAAGAGCTGAGCCAGCAGTCCGCCAGGTTTCTCGGCCTCCAATTCCTTTTGCAAACGATCGAGCCGTTGCGCCGCCCGCCTTTGATCAGGGTCTGCCCTAAGCTCTCCGCTTGCGATGAGCTGTTCGTAGCGGGCAAGGGTGGTTTTCATGCTCGCGCAGGTTTGGCAACGATCTTGCGCACGATCCCGGAGTGCGAGGCAATGATGTTGTCGCCCTGAACCACTTGTCCACGAATAAACATGAGCTTGCCAGTTTCCCGCACAATTTCATTCACCGCATCCAAGGGCTGAGCCGGGTCACCTGCGCCAACAAACTGTGTTGAAAGTTCGAGCGTTACAGAAGGCCCCGCGTTGCCGCCACCGATCAGATGCATCGTTGTGAAGATCGAAATGTCAATCAGCGCAAGCGTCACCGCACCATGCATATTCCCTTGCAAGTTCTGATGCTTACGCTCTGGAAACATGCGCAAACGCGCTTTCCCATCATCATCCACGCGGGTGATGAGATGCCCCATAACCGCGCCATTGAAAATGGTCTTGTCCCTGATATTCCATTGACGCCAACCTGGATTATCAGGGCAGGGGCCATCTTCGAAATACTCTTCGAGCTTTGATTGCGAAGCGGTGGTCATCAAAGCGGTTTTAGATAGCGCGTTCGGCCATCATCTTTTTGGTTTCCGCAATCGCTTTGGCAGGCGACAATCCTTTAGGACACACGTTTGCGCAGTTCATGATGGTGTGACAGCGATAAAGACGGAACGGATCTTCCAGTTCATTCAAGCGCTCACCGGTCATTTCATCGCGGCTGTCTGCAAGCCAGCGATAGGCCTGTAGCAAAATAGCGGGGCCTAGGAACTTGTCCGAGTTCCACCAATACGATGGGCAAGAAGTTGAGCAACATGCGCACAAAATACACTCGTAAAGCCCATCGAGTTTTTCACGTTCTTTCGGGCTCTGCAGGCGCTCTTTACCAGAAGGCGTTGTGCTGACCGTTTGCAGCCACGGCTTGATCGAGGCGTATTGCGCGTAGAAATGGGTGAAGTCAGGCACGAGGTCCTTGATCACATCCATATGCGGCAAAGGCGTAATGCGAATTTCGCCCTTCAAATCTTCAATTGCGGTGGTGCAGGCTAGGCTGTTCTTGCCGTTCAAATTCATAGAGCAAGACCCACAAATCCCCTCACGGCACGAGCGGCGGAAGGTCAGCGTTGGGTCAATCTCATTCTTGATCTTGAACAAAGCGTCCAAAACCATGGGCCCGCATTCATCAAGGTCGATTTCGAATTTGTCATACCGTGGGTTTTCGCCGGTATCAGGATCATAGCGATAGATTTTGAACGACTTGACGCGGCCACCACCAGTGGCCTTGTGCACCTGACCTTTGGCCTTGATTTTCGAGTTCTTTGGTAGCGTAAAAGTCGCCATGATCGCTCAATCCCTATTTGCGTTATCTCTTCTCTAGCGCGTTGGCTGTGTGTGGCAAGAGACCGGATGTTTCTGGGTATGAAACGGGTCTTGCGCCGTGTTCAACATAAACCGATAAAGTGACACATGTGTCACCTTGTTTCCTACAGTTTCCCCTACAAACAACGAAAAATCAGCAGCTTGGGATTTTCCGTAAAGTGACACTTTTCTCCAGCTGCTATTTTCGGGAACGCAATTGAACATGGGTCAGTATAACTTCCATGGACGATGTAGGAAAACACACAGCCGCGAGGGAAACCGCGTTTCCCCGTAGCGCCGCGATTTTTGGGGCAAGTGGAGGGATCGGCGGCGCGATGGTCGATTACCTCAGGGAAAAAGGCTGTGAAACCGTCTTTGCAGGCTCCCGCTCACCTGTGGAAGGCGAGCAGCCCGGTATAACGCGCTTTGCCTTCGATCTAAGCGATGAAACCAGCATCAAGAACGCCGCCGACCTTATGAGGAACGCTCCTCCTGAGTGGGTGATTGTCTCAAGCGGTGTTTTGACACTTGAGAGCGGTGAGGGACCGGAGCGGACCCTCAGAAAGATTGACCCGGATGTGATGGCGCGTGTGTTTGCGATCAACACGATCGGCCCTGCACTTATTGCCAAGCATATCTTGCCATTGATGCCGCGCGGTGACCGGTTTGTGTTCGCCGCGTTAAGTGCGCGCGTAGGCTCGATTTCAGACAACCAGCTTGGCGGATGGCATTCGTACCGTGCGTCAAAAGCCGCGCTCAATATGCTGATCAAGAACTTTGCAAATGAGATGGGCCGCACGCACAAACACGGCGTTGTGATGGGTCTCCACCCTGGAACGGTTGATACAGGGCTCTCCAAACCGTTCCAGAAGGGCTTGCCCGATGGTCAGCTTACCGACCCCCGGCAGGCGGCGCAAAACCTCGTTGAGGTCATGGTGCGCGCAAGCCCTGAAGACAGCGGCAAGGTTTTTGATTTCGCGGGGAAACTGATCGCTCCCTAGGCGGCCTAGCCAAACGGGACCGTTTCGCGCAGTATCTTTCCCTAAGCGACACAATAAGGAGCGCGCGATGGGGTTGGGAGACTGGTACGATGCACATGTAATGCCGCGGCTTATCCGCTGCGCATGCAGCACGGGTCAGGTGATGAAGCGGCGATCTCATGTAGTGCCTTTGGCAAAGGGCGATGTGTTTGAGCTTGGCTGCGGTGGCGGGATTAATCAGCAGTTTTATGATGTTGACGCCGTCAAAAGCTATGCGGGGATCGACCCACATGGGGGGCTTTTGGACGCCGCGAAGGCTGAGGCAGAGGCCAAAGGCTGGCCTGCCGATATCCGCCAAGGGATCGGCGAAAACATCCCGTTCGCGAGCAGCTCTTTCGACACCGTCGTTTGCACTTTTACGCTTTGCTCGGTGCGGGATCCGGACGCGGTTCTGTCTGAAATGCGCCGTATTCTTCGCCCCGGCGGGAAAGCGCTATTCCTTGAGCACGGCCGTGCGCCTGATAAGGATGTTGCCAAATGGCAGAACCGCATTGAGCCTGTTTGGAAGCGTCTTGCAGGCGGATGCCATTTGACGCGGCCCATTGGCGCGGCATTTCGGGGAGCGGGATTTGAGGTTGCGCCTTTGGGACAGGGCTACCTGCCCAAAGCGCCTAAGTTCGCCATGTGGAATGAATGGGGCGAGGCCAGAAAAGTGGGCGTCTAGGCCAACAAAAAGCCCGCCTTCAAGAGAGTGTCTCAAAGGCGGGCCTTTTCGTGTCAGAAAGTGATCACTCGCCGAAAGTGCGTTGCCACCACCCACGCTTTTTAGGGGCACCAGCATCATCACCAGATGCATTCTCAACAGGCGCTTCATCGGCAACAGGTGCTGTCGCTTTTGGCGCAGCATCTGCCTCAGCAGCCTTTGTCTCAGCAGCCTTTGACTCGGGGGCTTCCGCCTCGGCCTCTGGCTCGACCTTCTTCTTGCGTGGTGCGCGTTTGCGCTTGGGTTTGGGCTTTTCCTCAGCCTCCTCTTCCGGAGCTGGTGCCTCTTCCGCAGCTTTTGCGTCAGCCTTTTCTGTAGTCTTTTCTGCAGCCTTTTCTTCTGCGGGCTCTTCGACCTTCTTCTTGCGAGGAGCTCGTTTGCGCTTTGGCTTTTCGGGTTTTGGCTCTTCTTCTGCCAGCACCTCTTCGGTTGGCGCTTCTTTGGCGACGGGCTCTTCAGCCTTGCCCTCTGACGCCTCTTCGCTCTCTGCTACGGGTGCTGCGTCTGCGTCATCTGCATTGTCTGAAGCCGTTTCCTCGGATGCGTTCTCGCTGTCGCCATCCTGTTTGCGGCGGCGCCCACGGCCACCACGGCGGCGGCGGCGCTTTGGCTTTTCATCGCCTTCAGGGGTGTCATCTGATGCATTCTCATCAGAGGCATTGCCCTCTGACCCGTCGTCATCTGAACCCTCATCACCGTCGTCTGAACCTTCATCCTGACGTTTTTTGTTGCGGCCACGGCCACCACGGCGGCGGCGGCGCTTTTTCTTGCGAGGTTGATCGTCGTCGTCCTCATCGAAGTCATCTTCGACTGGAATGTCGTCGTCATCGTCCTCATCAACGATGGGCTCGAACTTAGGCGCTTCGGCGGGGCGGGGGCCAGAGCTGGAAACGCTCATCTTCGCGCCTTCGTCTTCGCTGCCGGGAGCAACCTCAACGGTCACGCCGTAACGCTGCTCGATTTCCATCAGCTCAGCGCGTTTTTCGTTGAGCAGATAGAACGCCGCTTCCGCGCTCGCGGCTAGCTTGATGATCGTGCCTTTGCCCTTGGCTGCTTCGTCTTCGATAAGACGCAGAGCGGATAGGCCAGCAGAGGACGCAGTGCGAACAAGGCCGGTGCCATCGCAGTGCGGGCATTCACGGGTGGTGGCCTCAAGCACGCCGGTCCGCAGGCGCTGGCGGCTCATTTCCATGAGGCCAAAGCCAGAGATGCGGCCCACCTGAATGCGCGCACGGTCGTTCTTCAGCGCCTCTTTCATCGCCTTTTCGACCTTACGCACGTTGGAGTTGTACTCCATGTCGATAAAGTCGATCACGACCAAGCCTGCCATATCGCGCAAACGCAATTGACGAGCGATCTCGCGCGCGGCTTCCAAGTTGGTGTGGAGCGCGGTTTGCTCAATGCCGTGCTCTTTGGTGGAGCGGCCCGAGTTGATGTCGATCGAGACCAGAGCCTCGGTTGGATTGATAATCAGATAGCCGCCGGATTTCAGCTGAACCATCGGATCATACATCGCCCTCAACTGGTCCTCAGCGCCGTAGCGTTGGAACAGCGGCACAGGGTCTGAATAGGCTTTCACCCGGCGCGCGTGGCTGGGCATCAGCATCTTCATAAAGGCTTTGGCCGATTTGTACCCTTCGGCCCCTTCGACGATCACCTCTTCGATCTCACGATTGTAAATGTCGCGGATCGCGCGTTTGATTAGGTCGCTATCCGAATGGATGAGTGATGGCGCGGTGGAAGAAAGCGTGTTCTGACGAATCCCGTCCCACAGCCTTGCGAGATAATCAAAGTCGCGCTTGATCTCGGTCTTGGTGCGCGAGAGGCCAGCTGTGCGCACGATGAGGCCCATGGATTTGGGAAGCTCAAGCCCGCTTACGACTTCCTTTAAACGTTTGCGGTCGCTGGAAGAATTGATCTTGCGGCTAATCCCGCCACCGTGGCTGCTGTTGGGCATGAGCACGGTGTAGCGACCAGCAAGGCTTAGATAAGTGGTGAGAGCTGCGCCCTTGTTGCCGCGCTCTTCTTTGACGACTTGTACGAGCAGAACCTGACGGCGCTGAATAACGTCTTGGATTTTGTAACGGCGGCGAAGGGCCATACGCTTGGCGCGCACTTCGTCGACTTCTTTGGCGCGACTGCGGCCGCCACCTTTCTTGTTGCCGCGCCCACCTTGACGACGGCGACCACGACCACGGCGGCCACGGCGGGGCCTAGAACCTTCGTCGTCTTCGGACTCGTCAGAGGCCTCTTCGGCCTCTTCCTCGTCGTCGCTGTCTTCATCATCGTCATCGCCGTCGTCATCCGATGCGCCGTCTTCGATGGTGGAAACCTTGTCCTTATCGGAAGTGTCGATCTCTTCCAGACCGTCTTCGGCAAGGTCCTCTGCTAGACCTTCAGCGCTTTCCTCATCGGCGTCATATTCTTCGCCGGGGGTAACGCCTTCTTCCTCTTCCTCAGCACGCAGGCGCGCCTCTTCTTCAGCGGCCTCTGCTTCTTCGGCGAGGAGTTTCTCGCGGTCATCCTGAGGGATTTGGTAATAGTCTGGGTGGATTTCGTTAAAGGCGAGGAAGCCGTGGCGATTGCCGCCAAAATCCACAAATGCCGCTTGCAACGAGGGTTCGACCCGCGTGACTTTGGCTAAATATATGTTCCCTTTGATCTGCTTGTGTTCAGCAGATTCGAAATCAAATTCCTCAATCCGGTTGCCTTTGAGGACCGCCACCCGGGTTTCTTCCGAGTGGCGCGCATCGATTAGCATGCGCGTTGCCATTAGTATTTCTCCAGACGCCTGCCGCTCGCGCCAATAAGCTGCGAGAGAGGCGTGTATTGTTGGGGTAATCAGCGCGCCCCATGCGTGATGGTATCAGCCTTTTGCTGTGCGCGCTGGTGTTAGGAACGGCGACATCTCCAATGGTGGAGGGTGGCGCCATGAACGTGTCTGCTAGCGATGAGATGCGGGTTTGTCCCGCGCTGCGACTCGCAACAACGCCAGCGCCGATGCGCTGGGTGTGTGTTTGCGAGGAGGAGCGTCTCGTCACTGCATCAACCTGTGTAAAGCCGGCTGCGAATGGGGCGATCCCCAGCACACCGAGCTTGCGGATAAAGCGAAGTGCTTATGAGTTTCATAAGCCAGCGTTCACCATAAAAGGCCAACCTTTACGCTTTATCAACAACAAGTAGCATCGTGGGAACTTACCCGCAACACTATTGCGCTATCCATGCGCAACATTCTAATCCGGTATCTGTAATGAGTGTCCGTACGCTCCTTTTGTTGATCCTTTGCGTTCCGGCTGTGCTGCTGGGCGGGGCGAAGGCTTTTGGTATGACGATACCGGTTCCTGAATGGGGCCGTGACTATGTCGTTCGGCTCAGCATGGCGAGCGAGGCGCCCGCGTTTGCGCTTCCCCAAATTGAAGGTCCGCAGGACACCACTCGCCCCTTGGTTGTTCTTGATGCAGGACACGGCGGGCGTGACCCTGGGAAGGTCAAACGTCGCTCTGATGGCACTGAGGTTTATGAAAAGGACATCGTGTTAAACCTCACGCTGGAACTGCGTGATCTTTTGCTTGAGCGCGGCGGCATCCGGGTGGCTTTGACGCGTGATGATGATCGGATAATTCCCTTGGCTTACCGCCCAGAAATAGCCCGCCAATTAGAGGCGGACCTGTTTGTTTCACTTCACGTCGATTCTGCCGGGGACAGATCCGAAGTTTCTGGAGCGACTGTTTACACGCTTTCCAACGAGGCATCGAGCGAGGCTGCGGCGCGGTTTGCAGAGCGGGAAAATGCCGCTGACCGTCTCAACGGGATCAAAGTGGAGACAGACAACAGCGAGGTGAGCGACATCCTGGTCGAGCTATCTCAGCAGCGCACACAAGAGGACGCCAATGAGATGTTGGAATTGATCCTCCGTGAGGGGCAGGGCAAGATTAAGTTTCATCCCTTTGCCAATCGTTCAGCGGGCCTTGCAGTGCTTCGTGCGCCCGATGTTCCAGGAGTGCTTTTTGAAAGCGGTTTTGTCACGAATGACGCTGATTTGCGTAAGTTGACGAGCAAAGAGGGGCGCAAGGATTATGTTGATGTTCTGGAACGGGCCATCCGAGTGTTTCTGGCACGCCGTGCTGAGACGTGATCTAGGGCCCAATCTAGCGGCCCAATCTAACGGATTTGTGCAAAACATCTAGACGCTAGCAATTCGGATCGAACCTCAGTAAATCCTGTACGATATGTCGACTGATACCCCCATAGCTGATCCTGCCGATCTCCCGTTTTTCGCCTATGTTCGCTATCGCTTGAACCGCGATTTGGGCGGGGCTGCCGCTTGGTTTGGCGAGAAATGGCGTAACAGTGTGTTGTTCAAACTGCTGGCCTTGATGGTGGTCGGTGCGATCATTCTTTGGCTTGCGCTTTGGTTTTTCCTCGCGAGTGATCTTCCCGAGGCAGAAAGCTTGGTCGAGTATCAAACGCCGCTTCCCACAGTGGTGCGCGGGGCGGATGGCGAGATTGTCCATTCTTATGCGCGTGAACGCCGGGTCCAGCTGCAATATGGTGATTTCCCCGACAGTTTGGTTCAGGCCTATCTTTCTGCAGAGGATAAGACCTTTTTCAGCCATGGCGGCGTTGATGTCACCGGCACGGCAAACGCTGTGTTTGATTATGCGACCAAATATGGCTCAGGCGAGCGCGCTGTAGGTGGTTCGACCATCACACAGCAGCTGGCGAAAATCCTTCTGCTAGGCGATGAGTATTCGGTCACCCGTAAGCTTAAAGAGATGATCCTTGCCAGCCGCATCGAAGGCGTGCTGGAAAAAGAGCAAATCCTTGAGCTTTATTTGAATGAAATTCCACTGGGGCGTCGTTCTTTTGGTGTGCAAGCGGCAGCACGTGCCTATTTTGACAAGGATGTGGGCGATCTTGAGCTGCACGAGGTGGCATTCCTTGCGATCCTTCCCAAAGCGCCGGAACGCTATGGACGCAAGGGTCAAGAGCAAGCGGCCATGGACCGGCGCGATTTTGTGCTCGCTCAAATGGAAGACAATGGCTTTATCACAGAAGCTGAGCGTGCGGCGGCTGCCGCTAAACCCTTGGGCCTTGTTCAGCAACGCTCGCAGCGCAGCGCGGATGCGGGGTATTTCCTTGAAGAGGTGCGCCGCCAATTGATCGCGGACTTTGGCGAGTCTGCGGAAGACGGCGAGAACAGCGTGTATGCCGGCGGCCTTTGGGTGCGCACATCGCTGGATGTCGAGATGCAGAACGCCGCGCGCGACAGCTTGCGCCGGGGTCTGCGCCGATATCACGGGCGTCGCGGATGGTCTGGGCCGGTTGCGACGATCGATGTGAGCGAGGGCAATTGGGCAAGTCAGCTGGCAAGCTCCTTCCTATCCGTACGCTATGAAGACTGGCGTGTTGGCGTTGTGACGGCGCGCACTGGCTCTTCTGCGACCATCGGCTTTTCCAATGGCGACGAAGCGCCGCTCACCAATCTGCCCAATGCTTTGAAAGCGGGCGATGTGATTACAGCAAGCCCAAGCGGCAATGGTTTTCGCGTTGAAACGGTCCCGTCTGCGCAAGGCGGGCTTGTGGTGCAAAACGCGCAAAGCGGCCGTGTACTTGCGATGCAGGGCGGTTTTGATCATCGCCTTTCAGATTTCAATCGTGCCACCCAGGCCATGCGCCAGCCGGGTTCGACAATTAAGCCGTTTGTGTACGCCACCGGCCTCGACAACGGGATGACCCCATCGACCGAAATCGATAACACACGCTATTGCTATTATCAGGGCCGCCAACTGGGCGAAAAATGCATTCGCGGCGGGCGCGCTGGGCAATTTCCGATGCGCTATGGGCTTGAGCAATCGCAGAACATTATGACCGTTCAGATTGGCATGCAGGCGGGCATGAACAATGTTGTCGATACGATCAAAGCGCTCGACATTAGCGATGATGCTGACCCTTATGCAGCGACGTCTTTGGGTTCAGAAGAAACAACAGTTTCGCGCATTGTGGCCGCTTACGGCGCTCTTGCGAACCACGGGCGATTGAACCGGCCAACGGTCATCGATTACGTGCAGGATCGCCAAGGCAAAGTCATCTGGCGCGCGGACAATCGCCCGTGCAATGGCTGTAATATGGCCGCTTACGATGGTTCTTCGATGCCGCGCTTTGGGATTAAGGGCCGGCAGGCAATGGACCCACGCACTGCGTTTCAGATCATGCACATGCTCGAAGGCGTAGTGACGCGCGGGACGGCGACGGTTCTCAACGATCTTGGTCTGCCTTTGTTCGGTAAGACCGGCACCACCAGCGGCCCTAAAGATGTGTGGTTTGTTGGCGGGACGCAGCGGATTATTGCGGGCGCTTACATGGGCTTTGATACGCCGCGCAATATGGGCGGCTATGCTTATGGCGGCACGATTGTTGCCCCGATTATCAAGGATCTCATAAAGAGCTCGCGCGATCATTGGTCTGATCTCCCGCCGGTCGCACCAGAGGGTATTCGCATGGTTCGGGTCGACCGGCGCACGGGCAAGAAAGTGCTTGCAGGATGGCCTTCGGGCAATCCCAAATCCGATATAATCTGGGAGGCGTTTAAACCTGATACCGAGCCGGAGCGCTCGACGCGTCAGGATGAGATAGCCGCGAAGCGTGATGAGATCCTTGCTCTAATCGCAGCGGGACGTAGCGGTGGCAGCGGTCAGACGCGCCGGGCTGAAGGTCAGCCTGAGAACTTTGCCGAAGAACAGGGCGGAATTTACTGATGCGCATCTTGAACCTCGCCCTTATCACCCTTGCTGCAAGTTTGGCGTTCTCGGCCCCTGCGAAGGCGGATTTGCCTGTCGGGATTGAGGCACCGAATTTCACCACCAGAGCAGCGCTTGCAGGCAAAGAAATGGGCTTTTCACTCGCCGCCGCTCTTCGAAAAGGGCCGGTGGTGCTTTACTTCTACCCCAAGGCCTTCACCTCTGGCTGCACATTGGAGGCCAATGCCTTTGCCGAGGCGATGCCCGATTTTCGTAAAGAAGGCGCAAGCGTTATTGGCATGTCCAACGACGAAATCGACACGCTCAAACGCTTTAGCAAAGAGGAATGCCGCGATGCGTTTCCTGTCGGTGTTGCAGGAGAGCGTTTGATCGAGGCGTATGACGTGGCGCTTGGCTCATCAGGACTGGCAAGCCGCACATCCTATGTCATCGCGCCCGATGGCCGGATTGCACTGGTCCATTCCGACAGTGATTATCGTGCACATGTTTCCAAAACTCTCGCAGCGGTCCGCTCACTTTCGGATTAGCAAGCGCGCGCTCTTTACAATCGCCTATCCAGCGCTAATCGAGGCGCTCAGACACGATTTAGGAAATTGCCATGCGGGCCGAGGCCCAAGCCCATATTGACCGGATCGAGGCAGCCCTCGACCTCGTGCGCCAATCGCTGGATTGGGAGCGCGCTTTGCGGCGTCTTGATGAGCTCAATGCGCGGGTTCAGGACCCGGCGCTGTGGGACAATCCCAAAGAAGCGCAGAAAATCAGCCGTGAGCAAAAGCTGCTTGAGAATGCGATTGGCACAGTCAACGATATCTCTTCTGAGATGGGTGACGCGGTCGAATTCATCGAAATGGGCGAGGCTGAGGGCGAGGAGAGCATCATCAATGATGGTCTTGCCAGCCTTGAAAAACTTGCAGCGCGCGCTGATGCTGACAAAGTGCAAGCGCTTCTTTCAGGCGAGGCGGACGGCAACGACACCTATCTCGAAATCCACGCAGGGGCCGGGGGCACCGAAAGCCAGGATTGGGCCGAAATGCTCTTTCGCATGTATGGCCGCTGGGCTGAACGGCGCGGGTTCAAGATCGAAACCGTGGAATATCAGGCTGGCGATCAGGCTGGCATCAAGTCTGCAACATTGCTGATCAAAGGCGAGAACGCCTATGGCTATGCCAAGACCGAAAGCGGCGTCCACCGGCTTGTCCGGATCAGCCCCTATGACAGCGCCGCCAAACGCCACACAAGCTTCTCAAGCGTCTGGGTCTACCCTGTGATCGACGATGATATAGATATCGAGATCAACCCCGCCGACCTCAAAGTGGACACCTACCGCGCATCCGGCGCAGGCGGTCAGCACGTCAACACCACCGATTCAGCGGTCCGCATCACCCACCAGCCCACCGGCATTGTGGTGGCATCGCAAAACGACCGTTCTCAGCACAAGAACCGCGCAACCGCGATGAACATGCTTAAAGCGCGGCTGTTTGAACGCGAAATGCAAATCCGCGAGGCTGAGGCGTCTGGCGAATATCAGGAAAAGAGCGAGATTGGCTGGGGCCACCAGATCCGGTCTTATGTCCTTCAACCCTACCAAATGGTCAAAGACCTTAGGACAGGCTTTACCAGTTCCTCGCCAGATAAGGTGCTCGACGGCGAGATCGATGGCTACATTTCAGCAGCGCTCGCGCAGCGCGTGACCGGGGAAACAGTTGATGTTGAGGATGTTGAGTAAGGCAGGCCTAAAAGGCGCATTATGTTTGGCAGTTTTTGTCAGCGCTAGTCCTGCTGCTGCGGACGTCATCGTGGGCCCGCGCATTGCCTACTACTTTGACAATTCCAACCTTCGTACATCAGATGGAAGCGACCAGGTTCTGATCGCCCGGCAAGACGATGAGGCTTTTCTTCAAAATGTGCGCGACATTTTTCAGAACGATGAGGTCACATTCAACACATCGTTTGAGGGCGAGGGAGTAACGGCCAACCAAATCGGATTTGCCATGTTTGGTGGCATGATCAACTTTGGAGACGACCGTGACCGCTTCACCTTGAGCGCTGGCTATGGCGAAGGTTCTGGAACTATTGAGCTGTTGTCGTCCACGACCTCAACGCTTGAAGTCGGCGATGCGAGTATCACAGATATCGCGACACAGACGCTTTCGGGAAGTGTCGACTACAAACGCATTGATCTCGAAGCGACGTGGCAGCGCCGCCAGAATGAGCGTTTCGCGTTCTTCGCAGGGGTTCGCCTTGAGCGAATTGAGGCCGATGCCGACATCAATATCCGCAATGCCGAGACCGGAATAATCGCTGCAGAGATCCTCTCGCAGGAAACCGGGATGGCTGTATCGCCCCAATCAAGCGTATCGGAGTTTGCGACTACGAATGATGCCGCACTCGTAACCGCCAGTGCGAGGGCAGGGGCGACCTTGTTTGCGCCAATCGGAGAGAATGCAGTCGCTTTTGCTAACGGCATGATGCACGCCAGTTATCAACCCGCCTACACTGCTAGGACGATCACCAGTCCTGTAAGTGCGCAAGGTAACGATCTGCGGTCCGATTTCGAGAATCCTGACGAGATCAGCCTTGGACCAGATATCGCGGTTGGAGCGCAATTCATCCTCTCAGACAGCCTTGCGCTTGATGTGCGCTACCGGGCGGTCTTGTTTTTCCCCATTTCCGGTGATCAGAGCTTTTCAGATGCGCGGGTTAATCATGGGGTCAATCTTGGGCTGTCATTGAGGCTCTGATGGTGGTGATGCGTTTCCTGAGTGCGCTTGCACTGGCAGTGATGGCCTTGGCGCTGCCGAGCGCTGCGTATGCCGAAGTCAAAGCGCTGCTGATTGCATCCAACTATGAGAACGCTAAGGATGAGGAGCTGAGGCTCGCCAATCCGAGAGCAGACTTGCGGCTGATCCGTTCCTCATTAGCCAAGACCAATGTGCGTGACCTGACTGTCCTTGAAGAACCAAGCGCTGAAGAATGGCAGGCCGGTTTTGATGCGTGGCTTGATACGCTGTCGGGCGATGATATTGGCATGTTCTATTTTGCAGGGCACGGGTTTCAATTTGATGGGCTGAATTATCTGCTGAGCTCCGATGGTTCTTCGCTGATTCCCCTCGATGCCTTGGTCACTCAGATCACTCAGCGCGCGCGCGGCGCAGTGATCATTATCGATGCCTGCCGCAACAACCCCTATTTCGATGCAGAGCCAGAGGGTGATGTTGAGATTGTCGCTATAGACGGAGCAACGCGCAGCCTCAATTACATCCGCCTCGAAGATATGTCGGGCGCCGGGCAAGGTCTTGCACAGCTCGGCAATTTGCGCGGACTTTCAGCTGTCGCCTTCTTTTCAACAGAGCCCGGCAATGTTGCCGAAGACGGCGATCAACCGGGCAAGGGCAGTCCCTTCGCAATTGAATTTGCGAAACAAATCGACCGTCGCCAGTCGCTTGATAGCGTGTTTCGCAAAACGGCGATTGCAGTGAACAAGCGCACCGATGAGCGGCAATCCCCTTGGCGTCAGGGGGACCTTGCGTTCGATGTTTTCGTGTCTGGCATGAGGGCGCTACCCATTCCATGATCCACCGCGCATACCTTGGTGTTGTCGCTTTAGCGGCCCTTTCAGCGGTTTCAGGGTGCGATGCGCCTGCCTTTGACCGGCCAGAGAGTGTCGCTGCATTTCCCGTCGCTGACCGCGAATTGCCCGGTGGAGCAGGCGGTGCGGTCGATCCCTTTCCCGATGAGGACGCACGCGAAGAGCGCGGCGAGGCTCAGGCGGTTATGGATCTGGCGAACATTTCCGAGGGCATGACAGTCGCCGATATCGGTGCAGGTGAGGGCTATTACACGGTTCGCCTCGGCACCCGCGTTGGTGAAAGCGGACGGGTTCTTGCGCAAGACATCGACAGCGAGGCGCTTGCCCGGCTTGGCCAAAGGGTTGAGCGAGAACGCTTGGAAAACACCTTCATCAAGCTTGGCGAGAGCGATGATCCGCGCCTTCCCACCGACAGTTTCGATCGGATTTTCCTCGTCCACGTCTACAGCGAGGTAACGGAGCCTTATGCCTTTATGTGGAGGATGTGGCCTGCGTTGGCGCGGGGCGGGCAGATTATCGTGGTTGAATATGACCGGCCAACCCATCAGGGCGGTATCCCACCCCAGCTGCTTTTCTGCGAGATGAAGGCGGTGGGATATAAACTTGTCGAATTTGTCGAGCGACCTGATTTGACCAGCTATTTTGCTCGCTTCGAACGCGGAGAGCAGCGGGTGGAGCCTGATCAGATCAATCCTTGTGCGAACGTGTGACGATTGCACTTATCAACGCACCCACACTCGCAGTCTTTTCATAGCATGATCACGGTGCTAGTCGCCCCGGCACAACAACGATAAAAGGCTAGGAGCCAAGGGCCCGCAATGACAGATTTTCCGACCAGTTTTGACCGCGAAGACCTACTGAAATGCGCTCGCGGAGAGCTGTTTGGCGAAGGCAATGCGCAATTGCCCGCGCCGCCTATGTTGATGATGGACCGTATCACCGATATTTCAGGCGATGGCGGGGAACATGGCAAAGGCCATGTGGTGGCCGAATATGATATCAACCCAGACCTGTGGTTCTTCGACTGCCACTTTCCCGGCAATCCGATTATGCCGGGATGCTTGGGGCTTGATGGATTGTGGCAGCTGACGGGTTTCAACCTTGGCTGGCGCGGTTGGAAGGGGCGAGGTTATGCGCTTGGCGTTGGCGAGGTAAAACTCACCGGCATGGTGCGCCCAGATCGCAAGATGCTCAAATATTACGTGAACTTCACTAAGGCGGTGCAAACCCGCCGTCTGACCATGGGCGTTGCCGACGGCGTGGTCGAGGCGGATGGCGAAGTCATCTATCAGGTTAAAGATATGAAGGTTGCGCTCTCAGAAGCGTGATTGTGAACGCAGGATGTCAGGGGATCAAATGCGCCGCGTAGTGATAACGGGACTGGGGATTGTATCCTCCATCGGGAATAATGCTGAAGAGGTCACCGCCTCTTTGAAAGCCGGAAAATCGGGCATCAGTTTCAACGAAGACATGGCCGAGCACGGCTTTCGCTCGCAGATTGCGGGTGCGGTTGATCTTGATATCAAAGAGCATGTTGAGAAACGCACGCTGCGGTTCATGGGGCCGGGCGCTGCCTATGCTTATATCGCCATGGGACAGGCGATTGCGGATGCGGGGCTTGAAGAGAGCGACGTGATCAACCCGATGACCGGCGTGATTGCGGGTTCGGGCGGGCCTTCTACCTCTGCGATGTTGGCGGCGCACCAAGTGGTGCTGAAATCCGGTGCGACCAAGCGTATTGGGCCATTGGCTGTGCCCAAGACCATGTCCTCAACCGTTAGCGCAAACCTTGCGACCGCTTACCAGATCAAGGGCATGAACTTCTCGATCACCTCGGCGTGTTCCACCTCGCTCCACTGCATCGGCATGGCCGCGCAGCAAATCGCGCTTGGCACGCAGGACGTGATGTTTGGCGGCGGCGGTGAAGAGCTTGATTGGACGCTCTCTTGCCTGTTTGACGCCATGGGCGCGATGTCGAGCAAGTATAACGACACACCTACCCGCGCATCGCGCGCATTTGATGCAGACCGCGATGGCTTTGTCATTGGTGGCGGCGGCGCGATGGTTGTGCTCGAAAGCCTTGAGCATGCGCAGGCGCGTGGCGCGAAAATCTACGCGGAAGTCACGGGCTTCTGCGCCACTTCGGATGGCGCAGACATGGTCGCGCCATCGGGCGAGGGCGGTGAGCGGGCCATGGCAGGCGCTCTCAAGACCCTGCCAGAGGGCCGCAAAGTAAGCTACATCAACGCGCATGGTACATCGACCCCGGTGGGCGATGTGGGCGAGATCGAAGCGGTGCGCCGTGTGTTTGGGGAAGGCTCCACCCCGCCGGTCAGCTCTACCAAGTCGATGACCGGTCACTCCCAAGGCGCAACCGGCGCGCAAGAGGCGGTCTATTGCCTGCTCGCGCTTCAAAACGACTTTATCATCCCATCGATTAACGTCGAAAACCTTGATCCGGCCTTGAAGCCAGAAGAGATCGCCACAAGCCTCGTTGAAAACGCTGGGCTGGATACGGTGATGACCAACAGCTTTGGCTTTGGCGGCACCAATGGCTCAATGCTGATGAGTAAGTTTGTGAGTTGAGAATAGAGACACTCGGCGAAGAAGATGTTTCTCATAGGCTCCCTGTCTGGGTGGTCCTAGCCGATACCTTTCTCGATACATGGTTCGACGATAAACAGTACGATCGGATGGCGGCCACATTGGCCCGTTCGCCTTATTCAATTGAAGAGCTTGAGTGGATTTATCGCAATGAGGTTGCTCCGGCCTTTGTCTTCAATTTGTTTGACGTGGCGGGCGAATGGGCTGGGTGGCCTGATGACTTTATTCGTGAGCGTGTACTCGCTAAACGGGGCTCTGTGTTAAGCAAAGCTGAGGAGCGTGTGTTTCTTAGTGGCTATGTTGACGAAGAGTGGGCCAAATTCCTTAGCCGATTGAGCAAGTGAGGTGAGCGATGGAAATCAGACGCAGTGACATATCAGAACCTGAAGTCATTGCGCTGATCGAACTGCATGGGCGCGAGATGGATGCAGGCTCGCCGCCCGGCACTTGCCATTTTCTTGACCTGTCGGGATTGAAAGCGCCCGAGGTGGAATTCTATGCCGCTTGGGATGAGGAAAGGCTCCTCTCCATTGGCGCGTTGAAGCTTCATGATGGTTTTGGCGAAATCAAATCCATGAGGGCTCACCCTGATGCGCGGGGAACCGGCGCTGGTAAAGCAATGCTCACCCACCTTATTGAACGGGCACGCAAACATGGGTTTAAAGCAGTGAAGCTGGAAACCGGATCAGGCGAACTTTTTGACGCCGCTGTTGGCCTTTACGAAAGCTTTGGTTTTGAGCCATGCGGGTCCTTTGGCGGTTATGAACCCGGTGACTTTAACAAGCTCTATTCGCTTAGTCTTTGATGAGTGAAAAGCCCCCTGCGTTCTTGCTCCTGCTACAGGAACTTCCTTGTATTCCGCTGATCCTATTTGGCAGGTGGCGCAATGTGAAGCGGGTCCCACAGGTTGTCAGCGCGTTGGACGACCCTCCGCCGATTATCGTCGTCCCCGGGCTTATGTCGCGTGATTATTCGACCTCGGTGCTGCGGCGGACGCTCAATCAATCTGGGTTCAAGACCTATGCCTCAAAGATGGGGTTTATGCGCGGTGTCACCCGCAAGCGCATGAAAAAAGCGGAGAAGCGCCTGCGCAAAATATCAAAGCGCCATGGTGGCCCGGTTATCCTCGTGGGGTGGAGCCTTGGCGGTCTCTACACCCGCGTTCTTGCCCAAAGGCACCCAGAGAAGGTGGCGATGGTCGTTACGCTCGGCTCGCCTTTTTCGGGTAGCCGAAAGGCCAACCATGCCTGGCGCATCTATAACCGCCTTAACAAGCACACCGTCGATGCGCCCCCAATCAAAGATGATGCGGCCGTAAAGCCCCCTGTGCACACGGTCGCCGTTTGGTCGAAGCGCGATGGTGTTATTGCGGTTGAATGCGCGCGCGGGCTTCCGCATGAGCGCGATGTGGAAATCGAAATGCCAAAAGCGCGCCATATGACCTTTGGAGCAGGTCGCCGAGACGCCAAAGAAATCGCCGAAATTGTGGGGGGTGAGCTTGCGAAGGTTCAGCCGCCGACCAGCGCTGTCAGAACCTGATCGGGCGGCCTGTGGCCGTTCACCCAGAACTGTATATTGGCGATCACCTTCTCGCCCGACGCCTCGCGGCCCTCAACAGTGGCGCTGCCAATATGGGGCAGGGTCATGACATTGGGATGCCGGATCAGGCGCGGGTCCACCACAGGCTCGTCGGGGTATACATCAAGGCCAGCGCCTGCGAGGTGTCCTGATTGCAGTGCAGCGATGAGCGCCTCTTGGTCGATAATCTCGCCGCGCGCAGTGTTCACGATGCTGGAACCTGGTTTCATCAGCGCAATTCGGCGTGCATCGATCAGCCCGCGCGTTTCGTCGGTTAGCGGGCAGTGGAGTGTCAGGATATCGGCCTCAGCCATAAGTGTATCCACATCGGCCACAAACCGTGCGCCCAGCATCGTTTCCATGGCAGCTGGCAGTGGACGGCGCCCGGTATAGGCAATCTCCATCCCAAAGGCGCGGGCACGGTGGGCCACGGCCTGTCCGATCCGGCCCATGCCGATTATCCCAAGCACTTTGCCACCGATCTTACGGCCCAACATTCCGGTGGGGGCCCAACCGGTCCATTTACCGCCTCGGATGAGTTCAACGCCTTCGCGGATACGGCGCGGAACACCGATGATGCCGGCCATGGCCAGGTCCGCTGTGTCATCGGTGAATACACCGGGTGTGTTGGTCACCAGGATCTTACGCGCAGCAGCAGCGGCAAGGTCGATGTGCTCTGTGCCTGCACCAAAGTTGGCGATCAGGCGCAGGTTTTTGCCAGCGCCAGCGATCATCTCAGCGTCAATGCGGTCCGTCACGGTGGGAACTAACACGTCGCAATTTTCCATAGCCTCGACCAATTCGTCGCGGCTCATCGGCGCGTCATTGGTGTTGAGCGTCGCGTCAAACAGCTCCTCCATCCGCGCCTCGACCGCAGGTGCAAGGTGGCGGGTCACAACGACTTTGGGTTTGCCAGAGGCGAATTGGGGCGGTTTGTGGATCTGCGACATGGTTCGAAGAGCGCTACGGGCTTTCAGGAAGCGGCGTCAAGGCAGGTTTGCGCAGCTTTCGTAATTCCCGCTTTGGTACAGGGGTTTACATGAGAGCTGCTATTAGCCTTGAAATTCAGCGCTGAGCTTGGTTATCACGGCCCCCATGAAAGCTTTCAGATTTCTCGCACTCTTTGCCGTGGCGTTCACATTTTGGATGGCAGCTCCACATAATGAACTCTCAGCTCAAGATCGCGCTGTTCCGTATTGGGCAACGCTTCGTTTTGATGAGGTCAACATGCGTAAGGGGCCGAGCCAGGATTTCCCGATCGATTGGGTGTACAAGCGTAAAGGACTGCCGGTTCAAGTGGTGCGCCTTCGTGAAGGATGGCGCCTCGTCCAAGACCCTGATGGGACGCAAGGTTGGATCGCCTCAAGCCAGCTGAGCCCGAAATTGGGGGCGCTTATTGTGGGTGAGGGCAATGCTGAATTGCGCGAAGAGCCTTCTGCGACCTCGACATTGCGCTGGCAAGCACAGCCCGGCGTTGTTGCCGAGCTGCTGCGTTGCCGTGACAGCTTTTGCGAGATTGATATCAGCGGGAAAAGCGGTTGGGTGCTCGCCGAGCGTATTTGGGGCGCTGGTGAAATGTAAGGCAGGGGGCTCAGAATAAACGGCCCCTTCAACCTCAAACCAATTCCACCGCGACTGCTGTTGCCTCACCGCCTCCGATACACAGACTTGCAACACCGCGTTTCTTACCCTGAGACTTCAGCGCATTGAGGAGTGTCACAACGATCCGCGTGCCTGATGCACCAATGGGGTGACCCAAAGCGGTAGCGCCGCCGTTGACGTTAATCTTAGCGTGATCGATGCCGATATCGCGCATGGCAAACATAGCAACGCAAGCGAACGCTTCGTTCACCTCCCAAAGGTCCACATCGTCGATTGACCAGCCAGCGTTGGCGAGGACTTTTTCAATTGCGCCGACCGGGGCAACTGTGAAATCTTTCGGCTCGCGCGCATGGGCGGCCATTGCGACCACTTTCGCCACTGGCTCTTGGCCGTTTTTCTTAGCGACACTTTCGCGGGTGAGGACCACTGCGGCAGCGCCGTCTGAGATGGAGCTTGAGGTGGCCGCTGTAATCGTGCCGTCTTTGGCAAAGGCTGCTCGAAGCGTCGGGATCTTGTCCGGGCGCCCCTTTCCGGGCTGCTCATCAGTGTCGACCGTCACTTCGCCCTTACGAGTTTTGAAAGTCACCGGAACCACTTCATCCGCAAACGCCCCGCTTTCAATCGCGGCATTGGCGCGGGACAGCGATTCAATCGAATAGGCGTCCTGCTCTTCGCGGGTCAGCTGATATTCGTCCGCTGTATCCTGAGCAAAAGTGCCCATCGCGCGGCCTTCTTCATAGGCATCCTCAAGCCCATCGAGGAACATGTGGTCGTATGTCGTATCGTGCCCAATCCGCGCGCCCGAGCGGTGCTTTTTGAGAAGGTATGGCGCATTGGTCATGCTCTCCATCCCGCCTGCGATGACATAGTCGATAGTACCGCTTGCAAGAGCCTCGGCCCCCATGATGACCGTCTGCATGCCGGAGCCGCAGACTTTGTTCACAGTGGTCGCTTGGACGGATTTGGGGAGGCCTGCTTTCAAAGCGGCCTGGCGGGCAGGGGCCTGGCCGAGACCCGCAGGCAAAACACAGCCCATATAGGCGCGGTCAAACTTTTCGCCTGCAACGCCTGAGCGTTCGACGGCCGCTTTCACCGCTGTCGCGCCAAGGTCAGTGGCGGACACATCTGAAAGCGCTCCTTGCATACCGCCCATCGGCGTGCGGGCGTAAGACAGGAACACAACTGGATCGGAGGAGGCAAATTGGCTCATGGATTGGGTCCTTCAAAAGGAGGGGTCTTTGTTGGGTGCTCAATTAGGGTTCACTCAACAGAAACGCAACGCGCTTCCCTCGTTGAGGGGTGCAATGAACTTGCGCCGCTGGCCGAGTTCGCGCAAGGTGCGTCTCAAATCGAAACTAAGATAAACTGAGAGAGGGTGGCTATGGCTAACGACCGGCGCGAAGAACAGGAAGCTATGCTGAGACTTCAACGAGACGCTTTTACGGCATCTCGGCCTGAAAGCATGGCGATGCGCAAGGATCGGATCAAACGGGCGATGGCCCTGTTGAAAGACCACGGCGAAGACTTCTGCAAAACCATGGCCGCCGATTTTGGCAGCCGTTCGGTGGATCAGTCGATGATTACCGATATCGCGACGACCGTTGGCGCGGGCAAGCATGCGCTTAAGAACATGGACAAATGGGCCAAAACTGAAAAACGCAGCCCTCAATTTCCTTTGAACCTTTTGGGAGGTAAGGGCGAGCTTCGTTACGAGCCGAAGGGCGTGATTGGCATTTTGTCACCCTGGAACTTCCCGGTTCAACTCGCTCTTGGACCGCTGATGCAGATTTTTGCTGCTGGCAACCGCGCAATGATCAAGCCAAGCGAATTTACCGAGCGCACCAGCATGCTGATGGCTGAGCTTGTTGAGGAATACTTCACGAAAGACGAGCTTACGGTCGTAACAGGCGGGCCTGAAGTGGCAGCCGCCTTTTCCTCGCTGCCCTTCGATCACCTCGTGTTCACGGGCTCTACTGCGACAGGGCGCCGCGTGATGGAAGCGGCCGCTGCTAACCTTGTGCCGGTCACGCTCGAATTGGGCGGTAAGTCTCCTGTAATCATGGGCAAAAGCGCTGATTTCGCCAAAGCGGGCGAGCGTATCGCCTTGGGCAAGATGATGAACGCTGGGCAAATCTGCCTAGCGCCTGATTATATGTACGTGCCTCAAGAAAGCGAAGACGAGGCGATCAACGGCGTGGTGCAGGGGGCGACCAATATGTACCCGACTGTGCTTCATAATGATGATTATGCCTCCATCGTCTCTGACCGCCATTTCGAACGGCTTCAGGGTATGGTTGAAGACGCGCGCGACAAGGGCGCTGAAGTGATCGAGGTGAACCCTGCGGGCGAGGACTTTGGCAATGCGAACCAGCGCAAAATGCCTTTGACGATCCTTAAAAACGTCAATGATGAGATGCAGGCAATGCAGGAGGAGATTTTTGGTCCTGTGTTGCCGGTGAAGACTTACCGCGCAGTGGATGAGGCAGTTGATTATGTGAACGAAAACGATCGTCCGCTTGGTCTTTATTATTTTGGCGAGGACAAAGGTGAGCAAGAGCGTGTTCTCACCCGCACCATTTCAGGGGGTGTGACCACCAACGATGTGATCTTTCATATCAGCAATGAGAACCTGCCGTTTGGCGGTGTCGGCCCATCTGGCATGGGCAGCTACCACGCGATTGAGGGTTTTAAGGAGTTCAGCCACGCGCGCGCTGTTTATCATCAGCCAAAGCTCGATATCGCCAAGCTTGGCGGGTTTAAACCACCTTATGGCAAGGCCACGAAAAAGGCGATTGCTGGCTTGATGAAGTAACTCAGGCAAACCTCAAGTTTGAGGGTGTTTGGGTAATTCTGATCGACATTGGACCGGGCCTTGGCGGCTCGGTCCTTTTCGTTTGCAACAACTACGTCTTTGCCCGGTTGACAAAGCGGTGCGGCGACGGTTCGGTTTTATGCACGGAAAATGCAGCCTTTTGCGCGTCACTTTCCCTTGCACGCGGACGAGGGCAGGCGTAGGGGGCAGGCCATTGGGATTAAAAATACATGGACAGCGGGATGATCGACCAATCTGTCGACCTAAGTCAGTATCTGCCGATACTGCTATTCATTGGCGTAGCCCTCGGGCTTTCCGTCCTTTTTGTGTTCCTGCCAATGGGCGTCTCGCGCCTGACTGGCACGCACAATCCGGACGCTGAAAAGCTCTCAGAATATGAATGCGGTTTTCCCGCTTTTGAGGATCTCGCGCAGTCAGTTTGACGTGCAGTTTTATCTGGTTGCGATCAGCTTTATTATTTTCGACCTTGAGGCGGCGTTCCTTTTCCCATGGGCGGTAAGCCTTGGGGAGACGGGCTGGGTTGGCTGGATCGGTATGATGACCTTCCTCACTATTCTGGCTATTGGGCTGGCTTATGAGTGGAAGAAGGGTGCCCTCGATTGGCAATAGGGCGACGGCCCTAAGGGATTAGCTATGAACACGATTACTCCCCCTGCAAACCTTTCGGACGTGAGCGCTTTGGAAACCGCCAAGGGCGGCGAAGTGCGTGCGCCGGATCAAGACTACTTCCGCGCTCTTCAATCCGAGGTAAATGACAAGGGCTTCCTCGTCACTTCCACCGAAGATCTGTTTCAGTGGGCGCGCACTGGCTCGTTGTGGTGGATGACCTTTGGTCTTGCGTGCTGCGCGGTGGAGATGATCCACGTGAACATGCCGCGCTATGATATGGAGCGGTTTGGTGCGGCCCCTCGTGCATCCCCGCGTCAATCAGATGTGATGATCGTCGCGGGCACGCTCTGCAACAAAATGGCTCCGGCTCTTCGCAAGGTTTACGACCAGATGTCCGATCCCAAATATGTGATCAGCATGGGGTCGTGTGCGAATGGCGGTGGCTATTACCACTATTCCTACTCCGTTGTGCGCGGTTGTGACCGGATTGTGCCGGTTGATATCTATGTGCCGGGCTGCCCTCCAACGGCTGAGGCGCTGCTTTATGGCGTGATGCAATTGCAGCGCAAAATTCGCCGTGTCGGCACAATTGAGCGCTAGGAGATAGACCTGTGACCGTTGTTCACTCCGCTCCGAAATATGCCTCCAATGAAGGCGTGATCGATGCGCTTGCCGGCTCATTGAGTGTTTGGCTCGAGGGCAGCGCCGAGCAGCATGGCGAGATCATCCTCACGGCGAAACGCGAAGAAATTGCGACGGTGCTTAAGTCCCTCAAAGAGGATCATGAGTACCAGCAACTGATGGAGATCGCGGGTGCTGATTATCCGGACCGTGCTGAGCGGTTTGAGGTTGTCTACATGCTGCTTTCACTCACCAAGAACCATAGGGTGATGGTGAAGTGTTCGGCGAGCGCTGATACGCCTGTGCCGACCGTTACGACGCTATGGCCCAATGCAGGCTGGCTCGAGCGCGAGGTGTTCGACCTTTACGGCGTGGTGTTTGAAGGCAACCAGGACCTTCGCCGTATTCTCACAGATTACGGCTTTGAAGGGCACCCGTTCCGCAAAGACTTCCCGATGACTGGCTACACCGAACTGCGCTATTCCGAAGAGGAAAAACGCGTTGTTTCTGAGCCGGTTGAGCTTCCGCAGGATATGCGCACCTTCGACTTTCTCTCCCCTTGGGAGGGTTCGGACTATGTGCTTCCGGGCGATGAGAAGGCGGACGGTCCGCCTCAAGTGGACAAGCCGAAGGTGACAGAAAAGCCGGCGGATACCGGCGCTGGCGCCAAAGCGGAAGAAAAAGCGGCGGAAGGCACGGATGCTGTCCCGCCCGACATGATCGAGATTGAAATCGAAGATGAGGAGGGCGGTAAATGAGCGTCCAAATCGAAGAATCGCCCACCAATGACGGCGATGTCATCAAGAATTACACGCTGAACTTTGGGCCTCAGCACCCAGCAGCACACGGCGTGCTTCGCATGGTGATGGAGCTTGACGGCGAAGTGGTTGAACGGGTCGATCCGCACGTAGGCCTGCTCCACCGCGGCACTGAAAAGCTGATCGAGCAGAAGACCTATCTTCAGGCGCTGCCGTATTTTGACCGCCTCGATTACTGTTCGCCGCTATGTCAGGAGCACTCATACGTGCTCGCGATCGAGAAGCTGCTAAACATCGAAGTGCCAGAGCGCGCGCAATATCTTCGCGTGCTGTTTGCCGAGCTTACCCGCATCTGCAACCACATGCTCAACATTGGCGCGCACGTCATGGATGTGGGCGCGATGACGCCGAACCTTTGGGTGTTTGAACTGCGCGAAGACTGCCTCAACTTCTTTGAGCGAGCCTCTGGCGCGCGGATGCACTCGGCATGGTTCCGTCCCGGCGGTGTGCATCAGGATGTGCCCGAGAAACTGCTCGTGGATATTGGCGATTGGCTCGACAACCGGTTCTTCCAGCTGTTCGACGATGCGATGAGCCTCGTGATGGACAACCGCATCTTTAAGCAGCGCAATGTCGATATCGCCATTGTGGGCCGCGATGATGCGATTGCTTGGGGCTTTTCCGGTCCGATGATCCGTGCAGCGGGCATTCCATGGGACCTGCGCAAATCGCAGCCCTATGATGTCTATGACCGCATGGAATTCGATATTCCTGTGGGCACCAATTCGGATTGCTACGACCGCTTCATGGTGCGCGTGAAGGAAGTTCGCGAGAGCGCCAAGATAATCAAACAGTGCCTGCGCGATATGCCTCAGGGGCCGATTGCGAGCACCGATGGCAAGGTTTCCCCGCCCAAGCGCGGTGAGATGAAGCAATCGATGGAAAGCCTGATCCACCACTTCAAGCTCTACACCGAGGGCTTTCACGTACCAGCAGGCGAAGTTTACGTCGCAACCGAGAGCCCCAAGGGTGAGTTCGGCGTGTATCTCGTCAGCGATGGAACGAATAAGCCCTACCGCTGCAAAATCCGCCCGACCGCATTCTCGCACCTACAAGCGATGGAGATGATGACCAAAGGCCACATGCTGGCCGATGCGACGGCTATTCTGGGCGCGATTGATGTGGTGTTTGGGGAGTGTGATCGGTGACAGTTGGCAAGCATCATTTTCGCAATGCGCTGATTACGATAATAGTAATTGGAGTTTTCTGGCTCATGGTGGTCTTGGGTTTTGACGTTCGTTTGCCTTATGCAATCGCTGGCGCGGCATCGGTTTTCGCAGTTCTGACATTGCTCGAAGTTTTGCGGAACAAAGGAAGCGAAAATGGCTGACCGTACACCCGCACCCGATACCCCTGAACTGCGCGCGCGCTGGGGTTCTTTTGAGTGGTCGAAAGAGAATAAGAAAAAGGCCGATTACCACATCGCCAAATACCCCGAAGGCCGGGCGAAATCGGCGACGATGCCGCTGCTTGACCTTGCACAGCGTCAGGTGGGTGAGGAGACCGATACGCAAGGCTGGCTCCCGCTGCCTGTCATCGAATATGTCGCCAAATATATCGACGTGCCGGTGATCCGCGTGCTCGAAGTCGCGACTTTCTACTTCATGTACAATATGAAGCCGGTCGGGAAATATCACGTGCAGGTCTGCGGCACGACGCCATGTATGCTGCGCGGGTCGGACGGCATTATCAGCGCTTGCAAGAAGCGCGGCATGGCATTTGGCAAAGTCTCCGAAGACGGTCTTTGGACGCTGACTGAGGTTGAGTGCATGGGCAATTGCGCCACCGCTCCCATGGTTCAGATCAACGATGACAATTACGAAGATTTGACGCCGGAACGCCTCGACGCGGTGCTTGATGCGCTGGCTGCTGGAGAAACGCCGAAAACTGGTACGCAGGAGCCCGGGCGTCATACCTCGGAGCCTGCGGGCGGGCCGACTAGCCTCAAAGAGATGGTCGATGCCAATCACGATTATCGGCCAGAGTATGAGGGGTAACTGGTAATCCTAGATGGACGTGCTCTCGATCCTGCTCGCGTTGGCCTTAGCCTTCATCGCCTACAAGGTGTTGATGGGCTTGCTCCGCGTGTCCGTGATCGTGCTGATCATCGGGGTGATGGCTTATCTATGGCAATCAGGGGCGATCGGATGAGCGCGGTCTGGATTGCTCTTGGATCGGTTATGCTGGCGCTCGCGGTTGTCCTGTTTGTGGTCAACGCAAAGCTGGGGGACGACGAATGAACGGCGGCACTCTTGCTTTGATGATGGCAGGTCTCATCGCCTTTGGCGCAGGCGCATATCTGTCCGCGACCGGTGAGCGTCCGCTTGGTGTTGGCCTTATGGGGATGGGGTTGGTTTTTCAGGTTTTGACTTTGCGACAACTTCGTGTGGCTCGCAAAGCACGGGAAATGCAGAAGGGATCAGATGATGCTGGCTGATAAGGACCGCATCTTTACCAATGTCTATGGCTTTCAGGATTGGGGCCTTAAAGCCGCGCAGGCGCGCGGCGATTGGGATGGCACCAAGGCTCTGATAGAGCGCGGGCAAGACGCGATCATCGAAGAGATCAAGGCATCCGGCCTGCGCGGCCGGGGCGGGGCGGGCTTCCCGACCGGTCTCAAATGGTCGTTTATGCCTAAGCAGAGCGCTGATGGTCGTCCGAGCTTCCTCGTCATCAACGCTGACGAATCTGAACCCGGTTCATGCAAAGACCGCGAGATTATCCGCCACGATCCGCACAAGTTGATCGAAGGCGCTTTGGTCGCCGGTTTCGCTATGCGAGCACGCGCGGCCTATATCTACATTCGCGGCGAATATATCCGTGAGGCTGAGACGCTGCAGGCCGCGATTGATGAGGCGTATGACGCTGGGCTGATTGGCAAGAACGCGAGCGGCTCAGGCTATGACTTCGACGTGTTTATGCACCGGGGCGCGGGCGCTTACATTTGCGGTGAAGAGACAGCGATGATCGAAAGCCTTGAGGGCAAAAAGGGTCAGCCGCGCTTGAAGCCGCCATTCCCGGCGGGCGCTGGGCTTTATGGCTGTCCGACGACGGTCAACAATGTTGAGAGCATTGCGGTTGTGCCCACAATCCTTCGCCGCAGTGCCGAGTGGTTTGCAAGCTTTGGGCGTGAAAACAACAAGGGCACCAAGCTCTTCCAGATCAGCGGCCATGTGAACAAGCCTTGCGTTGTGGAAGAGGCGCTCAGCATCCCATTCAGCGAGCTGATTGAGAAACACTGCGGCGGCATTCGCGGTGGTAAGGAGAACCTGCTCGCCGTTATTCCTGGTGGTTCATCGGTGCCGCTGGTTCCGGCTGAGCAGATTTGGGACGCGCCGATGGATTTTGACGGGCTTAAAGAGCTTGGTTCGGGCCTCGGCACGGCAGGCGTTATCGTGATGGACAAATCCACGGATATCGTGCGTGCGATCTCTCGCCTCAGCTACTTCTACAAGCACGAATCTTGCGGCCAATGTACGCCGTGCCGTGAGGGCACCGGTTGGATGTGGCGCATGATGGAGCGGCTTCGCACCGGCGACGCTGAGATCGAAGAGATCGACATGCTGCACGAAGTCACCAAGCAGGTCGAAGGCCACACAATCTGCGCACTTGGCGATGCTGCGGCTTGGCCAATCCAAGGCCTCATCCGCCACTTCCGCCCTGAGCTGGAGCGCCGCATCGAAGAACACAACGCACAATTCCGGGAGGCAGCGGAATGAGATTTGTCTTGAAGTCCGCTGTCTACCTCACCGGCTTGTTTCTGGTTCTAGCCGCTATCGGCATTGGGTTAACTGCGATTGTCGGATTGAACGGAGGTATTCGAGGCGAGGCTGCAAACCAAATTGGTGATGCGGTATTTCTGATGCTCATACCTCCTCTCGGATTTGCTTTGGTATCAGCACTCCTGTCGCCCGCTGTTTGGCTCTTCACTCGCGAGGGAGGCGCTCGTGCCTAAGGTAACCGTAGACGGCCAAGAGATCGAAGTCCCTCAAGGGGCAACCGTGCTTCAGGCGTGTGAGGAAGCGGGGAAAGAAATCCCGCGCTTCTGCTATCACGAGCGCCTGTCGATTGCCGGCAATTGCCGCATGTGTCTGGTCGAAGTGAAGCCTGGGCCGCCCAAGCCTCAAGCGTCTTGTGCGCTTCCTGCCACCGAAGGTCAGGAGATCCGCACGGACAGCGCCTTGGTCAAAAAGGCGCGCGAAGGGGTGATGGAATTTCTCCTTATCAACCACCCGCTTGATTGCCCGATTTGTGACCAAGGCGGTGAGTGCGATTTGCAAGATCAGTCCATGACCTATGGCAAGGGCACGAGCCGCACGCAGGAGCAGCGCCGCGCTGTGACTGAGAAATATATGGGTCCGCTGATCAAGACGGTGATGACCCGCTGCATTCACTGCACGCGCTGTGTGCGTTTCTCTGAAGAGATCGCGGGCGTGGACGAGATTGGCGCGCTCTATCGCGGCGAGGATATGCAGATCACGACCTATCTGGAAAAGGCGGCGGCGCATGAGCTTAGCGCCAATGTGATCGACCTTTGCCCTGTGGGAGCTCTCACATCGCGTCCATATGCGTTTGAGGCTCGCCCGTGGGAATTGAAGCGGACGCTTAGCATTGATGTGTCGGACGCGGTTGGTGCGAATATCTCGCTCCATTCCAAGGGTCGCGAAGTTATGCGCGCGCTTCCTCGCATCAATGATGATGTGAATGAGGAGTGGCTGTCGGACAAAGCGCGGTATCAGGTCGACGGCCTGACCAAGCGCCGCTTGGACCGCGTGTTTGTGCGCAAAGACGGCAAGCTTGCGGCGTCCGATTGGTCAGAGGCGTTCTCGGCCATTGCTGGCGCGATGCAAGCCGACAAATCCTCCGTCGCAGCGGTCGCTGGCGATATGGTCGATTGTGAGACCATGTTTGCGGCCAAGGCTCTGCTTAAGGCGTGTGGCTCGACGCTGCTTGAAGGTCGCCAGACTGGCATGGCCTATGATGTCTCCAACCTTGCAGCGGTGAATTTCAACTCGACGCTTGCGGGAATTGAGACGGCGGATTGCATCCTGATCGTTGGTTCGTACATCCGCTGGGAAGCGGCGTTGGTGAACGTGCGTATTCGCAAGGCTGTGAAAGCGGGCGCTAAGGTCTTTGTGGTGGGTCCGGAATGGGAGACCACTTATCCGGCGGAGTTCCTTGGGGAAGACCTCAAGGTTCTGAACCGCGTTCCTAAGGTTCTTGGTGATGCCATGAAGGCAGCCGAGCGTCCTGCGGTAATCATGGGTGGTGCGGCTCTGGCTCAAGGCGCGCTTGGAGCGGGCCTTAAGCTGGTCGACAAGTTTGGCCTCGTGAAAGAGGGGTGGAACGGCTTCAACGTATTGCACTTTAGCGCCGCGCGCATGGGCGGCTTGATGCTTGGCTATGCGCAAGAAGGAGGCATGGCGGATATCGCTGCGGCGAAACCCAAAGTACTCATTAGCCTTGGCGCGGACGAGATGGACTTTGCGCCATTTGCGGACAGCCTCAAAGTCTACATCGGCCATCACGGCGACAAAGGCGCGCATAATGCAGATATCATTCTGCCTGCAGCCTCCTATGCGGAGAAAGATGGCACCTACGTCAACACCGAAGGCCGCGTGCAGTTCGCTGAAAAAGCGGTGTTTGCACCCGGCGATGCGCGCGAAGATTGGACGATCCTGCGCGCGCTTGCCGATGCGATAGGTGTGAGCGTTGGGTTTGACAGCTTTGAACAACTTCAAGGTGCGATGATTTCCGAAGTGCCCGCTCTGGGTGAAGAAGCGCTCGCCGACTACGGCGCGCTTCCCAAGGCGGACAGCAAAGCCAAGGCGGAAGGCGTGATCAGCGCCTATCCGGTCAAAGATTTCTACCTCACCAACCCAATCGCCCGCGCCTCAGCGGTGATGCAGCAATGTTCGGCAGAACTGCTCCACGGCGATGAGATGAAGGAGGCTGCGGAATGAGCTTTCTCGCACCCGTGATTTCCTGCGAACGCAGGGATCCATCATCGGACTTTGAGGCTGGACTCCTGCTTTCGCAGGAGATCACCTGGGGGATGAATCAATGACCGCGTTCTTTGAAACTCTTGGCCTCCCATACGAATGGGCTTGGTTTGTCGCTACTATGGCGGGCATCCTCCTGATCGCACTCCCGGTGATGCTGGCCGTTGCTATGGTGATCTATGTCGACCGTAAGGTGCTGGGCGCGATTATGCTTCGGCGCGGGCCCAATGTTGTGGGGCCGTTTGGCTTGCTGCAGAGCTTTGCCGACGGGCTTAAGGTGTTCTTGCAAGAGACCATCATCCCAAGCGCCGCCAACAAAGGCATTTTCCTGCTTGCACCGATCATCACCTTTACTGTGGCCTTGGCCGCATGGGCGGTGATTCCGTTTTGGGATGGCGGAGTACTCGCAGATATCAATGTGGGGCTGCTCTACATCCTCGCGATCAGCTCTTTGGGCGTTTACGGCGTGGTGATGAGCGGGTGGGCGTCGAACTCGAAATACCCATTCTTCTCAGCCATGCGGGCCGCCGCGCAGATGATCTCTTACGAGGTCTCCATCGGCTTTATTTTGGTGTGCGTTGTCCTGTGGGCGGGCACGTTCAACCTCTCCGGCATCATCGAGGCGCAGCGCGGGCATGGGCTCGGCATCGTCAACGGGTTCTTCTTTAACCCGCTGCTTTTCCCGATGTTTGTGGTGTTCTTTATCTCGGCTCTGGCTGAGACAGCGCGCGCTCCGTTTGACCTGACAGAGGCCGAGTCCGAGCTCGTCGCAGGGTATCAGACCGAATATTCATCCATGGCCTTCGCGCTGTTCTGGCTGGGTGAATATGCGAACATCCTGCTGATGTGTTCGCTGTGCACGATCTTGTTCATGGGCGGATGGTTGCCACCGATTGAGTGGGCACCGCTTTACTATGTGCCGGGCTTTATCTGGTTCCTCCTAAAGACCTTCTTCTTCTTCCTGCTGTTTAGCTGGATCTGGGCGACCGTGCCGCGCTATCGCTATGACCAACTGATGCGGCTTGGTTGGAAAGTGTTCCTGCCGATGAGCCTTGGGTTTGTGGCGGTGATCAGCGGCTATCTGATGGCGACGGGGCATTTTACGGGTCCAGCGCCGCTCGTGGATCCTGAAACAGTCACCCCATCCGAAATCGTTGAAGTGACCAATACGCAGCCAGTCGCTGCGAAGGAATCGTAATGACCACCGCAACCCAGCTCCTTAAGAGCTTCACCCTCTGGGAATTCCTGAAAGCGCATGCGCTGACTTTGAAGTATTTCTTCAAGCCCAAGGCGACGATCAACTACCCTTTTGAGAAATCACCGCTTTCCCCGCGTTTTCGCGGTGAACATGCGCTGCGTCGTTATCCAAATGGTGAAGAGCGCTGCATTGCTTGCAAATTGTGCGAAGCGGTGTGTCCGGCTCAGGCAATCACGATTGAGAGCGAACCGCGCGAAGACGGCAGCCGCCGCACCACGCGCTATGACATTGATATGACGAAGTGCATCTATTGCGGCTTTTGTCAGGAGGCCTGCCCGGTGGATGCCGTGGTCGAGGGGCCAAACTTCGAATACGCCACCGAAACACGCGAGGAATTGCTCTATGACAAGGCCAAACTCCTCGCAAATGGTGACAAATGGGAACGGGCCATTGCGGCTAACCTTGAAGCGGACGCGCCCTATCGTTAAGGGCGCGGCCAAGTCTTGACGGGCTGGACGGGATAACAGGGATCAGATGATACAAGCTTTAGCCTTCTACCTGTTCGCAGGTATCGTCATCGCGAGCGCGGTGATGGTCATCATGTCGCGCAATCCGGTGCACTCGGTGCTGTGGCTTATCCTCGCGTTTTTCAACGCCGCGGGCCTCATGGTGCTGGTGGGCGCGGAGTTTATCGCGATGCTCCTCGTCATCGTTTATGTAGGCGCGGTCGCGGTGTTGTTCTTGTTCGTGGTGATGATGCTCGACATCGACTTTGCCGCGATGCGGGCCGGGTTCATCAAGAACTTTCCGCTTGGGATTGCTCTCGCGTTGGTGTTGCTGGCGGAGCTCGGCCTTGGCCTTGGAGCCTATGGAGCCGGCGGGGTCGATCTCGGCACGCCTGATGGCACCGCTGTTCAAAGCGCCAGCCAATCGAACATCGAGGCGCTCGGCGCGCTGCTTTATGGCCGCTACATCATCCTGTTTGAGATCGCTGGCATCATCCTCTTGGTCGCGATGATCGGCGCGATTGTGCTGACATTCCAGCCGCCGCCTCCAGGCAGCCGCGCGCAACAAGATATTGGCAAACAGATTGCCCGCCGTCCTGAAGAGGCCACAGTGATGAAGAACCCGGAAGTCGGGCAGGGGGTCGATCTATGACTATCGGCGTTGAACACTATCTAATCGTTGGGGCTATCCTCTTCGTGCTGGGCGTCTTGGGCATTTTCCTCAACCGCAAGAACATCATCGTCATTTTGATGTCGGTCGAGCTCATCCTACTCGCGGTGAACATCAACCTTGTCGCATTCAGCGCCTTCATGGGTGACCTTGTGGGTCAGATTTTCGCGATGATGGTTCTGACCGTTGCTGCTGCTGAAGCGGCTATCGGGCTTGCTATCCTCGTCATCTATTACCGTCGCCAAGGCACGATTGCGGTCGATGATGCCGCTCGGATGAAGGGCTAAGCGAACCATGGACACGCAAATCCTTATCATCGTCTTTGCCCCGCTGATCGCTGCGATCATTGCAGGGCTGGGCAACCGCATGCTGGGCAACACGATTGCCAAGTCGATCACGACCGGCGGTCTGTTCCTATCGGCCGCTTTGAGTTGGTTGATCTTTATCGGTTTTCTTACAGGCGCGCATTCCGCCGAAGTCGTGCCTGTCCTGCAATGGGTGCAATCGGGTGATTTAACCTTCGACTGGGCTTTGCGTGTCGATGCTCTCACCGCAGTGATGCTGGTGGTGATCAACTCGGTTTCCGCGCTCGTTCACCTGTATAGCTGGGGCTATATGGAGGAAGACCCGGATCAGCCGCGCTTCTTTGCCTACCTTTCGCTCTTCACCTTCGCCATGCTGATGCTGGTGACGGCCGACAACCTCGTTCAAATGTTCTTCGGTTGGGAAGGGGTGGGGCTTGCCTCTTACTTGCTGATCGGGTTCTGGTTCAAAAAGCCGTCTGCGGGCGCTGCTGCGATTAAGGCCTTTGTGGTCAACCGTGTGGGTGATCTTGGCTTTATGCTGGGTATCTTTGGCACGTTCCTGGTGTTTCAGACGACCTCTATCCCTGAGATCTTGGCAGCTTCTGCCGGCATGAGTGGTTCGACCATCGGTTTTCTCGGCATGCGTTTGCCGACGATGGATATCCTGTGCTTCCTGCTCTTTATCGGAGCGATGGGTAAGTCGGCGCAATTGGGTCTCCACACATGGCTTCCAGACGCGATGGAGGGGCCGACGCCAGTGTCGGCTCTTATCCACGCAGCGACCATGGTGACCGCAGGCGTATTTATGGTCTGCCGTCTTTCACCCATGTTCGAGGCAGCGCCGACCGCCTTGATGATTGTGACGATTGTGGGTGCGGCGACGTGTTTCTTCGCGGCAACCATCGGCACGACGCAGTGGGACATTAAGCGGGTGATCGCTTACTCAACCTGTTCGCAGCTGGGATATATGTTCTTTGCCGCTGGCATTGGCGCATACGGCGTTGCGATGTTCCATCTGTTCACTCACGCATTCTTTAAGGCGCTGCTGTTCTTGGGCGCAGGCTCGGTGATCCACGCGATGCACCATGAGCAGGATATGCGCTACTATGGCGGCCTTCGTAAGCACATCCCGCTGACTTTTGTGGCGATGCTCTTGGGAACGCTCGCGATAACGGGGCTTGGTGTTTATCACCTCGGCGCAGGTTTCGCTGGCTTCTGGTCGAAGGACGCGATCCTTGAAGCAGCCTTTGCGCGCGGCACCACCACCAGCACCATTGCCTTCTGGGCCGGTGTTACGGCGGCGCTTCTCACCAGCTTCTACAGCTGGCGTCTGATGTTCCTGACCTTCTGGGGTAAGCCGCGCTGGATTGAGAGCGAGCATATTCAGCACACAGTGCACAAAACACCCGAAGAAGCGGGCGAAGACACTACGGGTGGCTATCACCCGCACGAAAGCCCAATTGCTATGCTGATCCCGCTTGTGGTGCTGTCCACCGGGGCGGTTCTGGCGGGCCAAGTCTTCGCACCAAGCTTCATTGATGATGCAAGCTTCTGGGCAGGTTCGATCTTCTACAACGACAACCTTATCCAGGCGCTGCACGTAGTGCCATACTGGGTGAAATATTCGGCCTTTGTGGTCATGGTGCTAGGCTTTGTCGGAGCCTATATCGCCTACATCGCGAAGCCTGACATTCCCGCCAAGTTCGTTGCAAGCTTTGGGTGGCTTCACAACTTCGTGTTCCGCAAATGGTATTTCGACGAGCTTTATGATGCGATCTTCGTAAAGCCCGCCTTCTGGCTTGGCCGTCAGTTCTGGAAATTGGGCGATATTGGAACCATCGACCGGTTTGGACCAAACGGCATCGCCGCCGTGGTTCAGCGCGGCTCTCTTGCAGCCAAGACGATCCAGTCGGGCTATCTCTACACCTATGCGTTGATCATGCTTTTGGGCCTGATTGCCGCTGTCACTTATGTGCTGCTCTAGGGGTCTTTGAGCGTAATGGACTTTCCCATCCTCACCACCATGATGCTGGTGCCATTGGCGGCAGCCATCGCATGTCTGTTCGCTGGGCAAGCCTCGCGTATCATCGCGTTAGGCGCAACGCTCGTGACCTTTGCTTTGGGCGTGATGCTCTGGGCCAATTACGAGATTGGCGGGGCGCAGTGGCAGTTCCAAGAGAAGTACGAGCTTGTCGCGGGCTTCTCTTATGCGCTTGGGATCGACGGCATTGCCCTGATGCTCATCATGCTCAGCGTGTTCTTGATGCCTATCTGCATTCTTGCCAGTTGGGGTTCGATCAAAAAGCGCATCGGTGAATACATGGCGGCCTTCCTGTTTATGGAAGTGCTCATGATCGGGACGTTTGCAGCGCAGGATCTGTTCCTGTTCTACATTTTCTTCGAAGCCGGCCTTATCCCGATGTATCTCATCATCGGTGTGTGGGGCGGCGATAACCGCATCTACGCCTCGTACAAATTCTTCCTATACACGCTGATCGGCTCGGTTCTGATGCTGATCGCGATGTTCTGGATGGTGAGCGAGGCTGGCACCTCCGACATTCCAACGCTGATGCAGTACGACTTCCCCGGCGGGGCTCAGACGTGGCTGTGGCTGGCATTCTTTGCGAGCTTTGCGGTGAAGGTTCCCATGTGGCCATTTCACACTTGGCTTCCCGATGCGCACGTTCAGGCGCCTACTGCGGGCTCCGTGATCCTAGCGGGCGTCTTGCTGAAACTGGGCGGATACGGCTTTATCCGTTTCAGCCTGCCGATGTTCCCGGAGGCTAGCGCGGACTTTGCATGGTTCGTCTTCATCCTGTCGATGATCGCGGTGATTTACACCTCGCTGGTCGCTCTGGTTCAGGCTGATATGAAGAAGCTTATCGCATATTCATCGGTTGCACACATGGCGATTGTGACCGTCGGGCTGTTTGCCTTCAATGTGCAGGGCCTTGAAGGCGCGATGATCGTTATGCTGTCTCACGGCCTTGTGTCGGGCGCATTGTTCCTTTGCGTTGGTGTTATCTACGACCGGCTCCACACTCGCGAGATTGAACGCTACGGCGGGCTTTCCATCAACATGCCGTATTACGCGCTGTTCTTCCTGCTGTTCACGATGGCTTCGATCGGCCTTCCCGGCACCAGCGGTTTTGTGGGTGAGTTCCTGTCGCTTGCAGGCATCTACCAAACTTCCAGCCTCGTGGCGCTTGTCAGCACCACCGGCATCATCTTGGGCGCAGCTTACATGCTCTACCTCTACCGCCGCGTGGCATTTGGCGATCAGAAGAACGCCGATGCCGCCGCGATGAAAGACATCACCGCGCGCGAGTGGATCATGATGACACCGATTGCGGCCGTCGTCATTTGGATGGGCGTTTATCCTGAGAGTTTCCTTGCTCCCATGCGCGCCGATATCGCAGCGCTTGATGCGCGGCTTGCAGCCTCAGCGCCCGCCAGCGATGCAGCGCTTGCAAGCGGAGAGCCTCTTGAAAAGGCCGCGAACGCTATTGAGTTCGAGAGCCACGAAGGGGAGGGCCAACACTAATGCTTGATTTCCCATCATCCTTCGCCCTGATCACGCCAGAGTTGATCCTTATTGGTACTGGCCTTGTCCTATTGCTCGTCGCTGCATGGGTTGGCGATAAGGCCTCGCGCGCGGTGACTATCGTTGCTGCCGGAGCGCTGTTTGTTGCAGGGCTCTTCACCATACCCGGCCTTCACCTTGGGGTGGACGGTCCTGACAGCTATGCATTCGGCACTTTGATGAAGGTCGATAGCTTTGCACTATTCGCCAAAGCTCTGATCTACTTGGCAGCGATTGGCGCGCTTGTTGTGGCGCCGTCCTTCTTCAACGGACCCGCCGCATCGAGCGAGCGCGGGCTTCGCGCGGAATATCCTGTGCTGATCCTATTCGCGACTGTGGGCATGAGCATCATGGTCTCGGCCAGCGACTTTATGACGCTCTATATGGGGCTCGAGCTGAACTCATTGGCGGCCTATGTGCTCGCAGCCATCCTTCGGAAAGATGAGCGTTCGACCGAAGCGGGCCTCAAGTATTTCGTCTTGGGCGCGCTTGCATCGGGTATTCTGCTTTACGGAATGAGTCTCCTTTACGGCTTCACTGGAGCCACCGACTTCGCCAGCGTTCGTGCTGGGCTTGAAGGCGACCTTTCGACCGGACAGTTGTTCGGCCTCATCTTTGTGATGGCAGGACTTGCGTTTAAGATCGCCGCTGTCCCATTCCACATGTGGACGCCCGACGTATACGAAGGTGCACCAACGCCCGTCACTTTGTTTTTCGCCACTGCTCCAAAAGTTGCCGCAGTAGCGCTCACCGCGCGTGTGGTGTTCGAAGTCTTCGGTGGTCAGGTTCAGGCTTGGCAGCAGATTGTGATGTTCACAGCATTGGCGTCCATCGTATTCGGCGCGTTGGGGGCGATTGGTCAGGACAACCTCAAACGCCTTCTTGCCTATTCCTCGATCAACAACATCGGCTTTATCCTTCTGGGGCTGGCTGTTGCCACGCCCGCTGGTGCAAGCTCGATGTTGGTTTATCTCTTCATCTATGTCGTGATGAGCCTTGGCAGCTTTACCGCATTGCTGATGCTGCGCGGCGAAGATGGCAATCTGTTTGAGACGTTTGGCGATATCGCTGGTCTTGCAGTCACGCGTCCTGCAATCGCATGGGCGCTGCTTGTATTCATGTTCAGCCTCGCCGGTATTCCGCCACTGCTCGGGTTCTACAGCAAGTTTGTGGTGTTCCAGGCCGTGGTGGACGCGGACCTTGTCGCGTTCGCCGCCATCGCCATCGCAGCCAGCGTCATCGGTGCGTTCTACTATATCAAGTTTGTGAAGGTCATGTTCTTTGATGAGCCCGCTGGCGTTGCCACCGGAAAAGCCGAGACTTCGCATTGGGTGCTTTTGGGCATCTGTGCGGTGATTATCTCGCCGCTTGGCTATTTGCTCACCGGATCGCTGACGGATCTCACCAACAAGGCTGCGTCTTCGCTGTTCTTGGCGATTTGATAGCCCCGCCATCAATCAGAGTCGTTGAAGAAACCGGCTCGACCAACGCCGACTTGGTCCGCGCAATTGGCTCGGGCGAGGGTGTAAGCGAAGGGGACTGGCTTGTTGCCAAACGCCAGAGTGCGGGCAAGGGCCGTCAGGGGCGCGAGTGGTTCGATGGTTCAGGCAATTTTATGGGCTCATGCGTTGTCGAATTGAATGCAGGCGATCCGCGGCCTGCCTCGCTCAGCTTTGTCGCCGCGATGGCGGTTTACGATGCGGCAGCAACAGCTTTGCCGGACACCGAAAAGCTACGCCTCAAATGGCCCAATGACGTTGTGCTGGATGGGGGCAAACTCTCCGGCATCCTGCTGGAGCTAGTGGGCAACAAGATCGTGGCAGGCATCGGGGTGAACTTGGCCAAAGCACCCGACCTTAGCGACCGCAAAACTGCAGCACTCTCGGATATCGCCGGCCCGGTTGAGCTATCCAGCTTTGCCGAAACCCTCGCTGCAAGGTTTGCTCATTGGCTCGTGCAGTGGCGGGAAAATGGGCTTGCCCCACTGCTTTCGCAGTTCCTCGAACGCTCCATTCATGCCAGCGGATCAAGCGTGACGGTGCACGATACAGATGGCACTTACATCACCGGGACCTTCGCAGGTCTGGAAGAAAGTGACGGGGCTTTGCGGCTGCGCTTGGCGGATGGCTCGGAACGTGTCATTCGGGCAGGGGACATTTCTTGAGCGTGATTTCTTGAGGGAGCATAGCTGATGCTGCTGGCAGCTGATGTTGGAAATACCAATGTTGTCTTTGCGCTGTTCGAACCGAATGGGGAGGGCGGTTTTGCCACACCTCCTAAAGCGCGCTGGCGGATTGCGACGGACCCGCGCCGGACAGGCGATGAGTATGCGGTGTGGTTGCTGCAATTGCTCACGATTGAAGGTGTTGCGCGCGAGGATATTACGGGGATTATCTACGCCTCGGTTGTACCTCGCGCCGATCACAATTTGACGGTGCTCGCGCAGAAATATTTCGGCATCACGCCTTTGAAGGCGGGCGAGGGCAAAGCGGCTTGGCCATTTGTTGCTGATGTAGATCAACCCACCTCGCTTGGTGCAGACCGAGCGCTCAATATCTTAGCCGCGCACCACAAGTTTGGCGGCGATTTGATCGTTATCGATTTTGGAACCGCCACCAAGTTTGAGGCGATTGACTTTAACGGCACCTATAAGGGCGGCTCTATCGCACCGGGGATCAATCTGTCGCTCGACGCATTGGTGGGCAAAACCGCAAAGCTTCCCCGTATCGCTATAGCAACGCCCGCCAGCCAAAGTGTCATTGGACGCAACACCGAAGACCAAATGCTCATTGGAGTGTTCTGGGGTTATGTCGCTATGATGGAAGGGATTGTAGCGCGAATGAAGACCGAAATTGGCCGCCCCGTAAAGGTGGTGGCCACGGGCGGGCTTGCGATCCTGTTTGATGAAGCGACCAATATCTTTGACGAAGTGGACACGGATTTGACTATTGAGGGTCTCGCGATCCTTGCGAAACAAGCTCTGTCCTAAAGCGCTCAAACTCCTATAAAAGAACGATAAACCCCACGTGAAAAAGAACTATACACCAGAAAAAGAACTGCTGTTCCTAGCCCTTGGCGGTTCAGGCGAAATTGGCATGAACGTCAACTTGTATGGGTGCGATGGCAAATGGCTGATGGTTGACCTTGGCATGACCTTTTCGGGCGGTGAGTACCCCGGGGTAGACCTCGTATTTGCTGACCTTGAGTTCATCGAAGAGCGGACCAAGGATCTGCTCGGCATTGTCCTAACCCACGCGCATGAAGATCATATTGGCGCCGTACCCTATTTCGCGGGCGAACTCGGCGTGCCACTTTATGCAACGCCATTCACCGCCGACCTGGTGGCAAGGAAGCTTGAAGAAGCAGGCCTTCTGGGCAAGGTTGAACTCAACATTATCGAGGAAGACCACGGTCAGATTGATATAGGGCCTTTCAATGTAACCTATCTCCCGCTCGCACACTCTATTGCCGAAGGGAACGCTCTTCTCATCGATACGCCTTATGGCCGCGTGTTCCACACCGGCGATTGGAAGCTCGACGAAGACCCCATTATCGGAGAGCCGACCACAGAGGACGAGCTGCGCGAGATTGGCGATGAGGGTGTCTTGGCATTGGTGTGTGACAGCACCAATGTATTCAACCCCGAACCATCTGGGTCCGAAGGCGCCGTTCATAAAGGGTTGATGGAAGAGGTCGCAAAGCACAAGGGCAAGCGCGTCCTGGTGACGACATTTGCTAGCAATGTTGCTCGGCTTCAAACCCTTGGCGAAGTCGCCCGTGAAAATGGCCGACAAGTCTGCGTTGCTGGTCGCTCAATCGACCGAATCCTCGAAGTCGCGCAGGACAATGGCTATCTCGAAGACTTCCCCACACCAGTCGATTTCGACACAGCAATGAGATTGCCGCGCGGCGAGGTGATGATCTTAGCGACCGGCGGGCAGGGGGAACCTCGCGCGGCTCTTGCTCGGATCGCTGATGACAATCACCCGTTAGAACTGGTGCCGGGTGATGTTATCCTGTTTTCCTCGCGGCTCATTCCCGGCAATGAAATCGCCGTTGGCAAGATGCAGAACCAGCTTGCTGCGCGCGGGATCGAGATGATCACCGACCGCCAAAGCTTTATCCACGTATCAGGCCACCCGGGACGCCCGGAACTCGAGGCACTTTATGGTTGGCTGCGTCCTGAGGTGCTCGTCCCTGTTCACGGTGAGATGCGGCACATGCGAGAGCAAGCTCGGGTCGGCAAAGAGTTTGGCATCCCGAGCAATGTCGTCCAATCCAATGGCGATATCGTTCGTCTCGCTCCGGGTGAGCCGGGCAAACTTGGTGAAGTGCGCAACGGGCGGCTCGTTCTTGATGGCGACATAATTGCACCTGCTGACGGCGATGCTGTCACAATGCGTCGGCGCATCTCATTCGAGGGTCTGGTGGTGGTGGTCCTTGCGCGCGGAGAAGCTCCGCTAGTGGAGGCCATCGGTCTTCCGCTTGATGAGGACTTGGCCGAGTTCATCGAGGAAACCAGCGAGGACATCCTGAAGGCTATCGGCAGGCTCAAAGGGCGCGATGCTCAAGACCCGGCGGCCGTTCATGAGGCAGCGCGTCTCGCAGCGCGCCGCGCTGCACGGCGTTGGTCGGGCAAAAATCCGCAAGTTCGCGTGTTGATGCCGGGGCTGAGAAAGGACGCCGACTAATGCAGTGGACGTCAATCCTCGCCATCTATTTCCTCTTCTGGGTGATGAGCGCTTTTGTCATGCTGCCCTTTGGCGTGCGCACATCCGAAGAAGTTGGGGAAGCGCTGGTGCCAGGTCAGGCCGAGAGCGCTCCTTCCAGTTTCAAGCCTGGCCCGCTGCTTATTCGTGCAACAGTCGCGGCGATTGTCCTAACAACGCTCTTTGTTTTGAATTATGAGTATGGCTGGGTCAGCGTGAGTGACCTTGATATCTTGCCTAAACCTCCACAGAGCGCGGCAAATTAGAGCACGTTCTTGCTCAAGATCACTGACGCAGGCGCTCGATCGATTGGGCGAGAACCACGTAAAGCTTACCTACATCAGAACCCAGCACCGTCACGCCCAAAGCCTTACCATCGCGGGTCGAAAGGACTGATCGAAGCATTGCTTCAAAGTCGTGTATGTAGCGGCTCACATTGGCTTTAAACTCGTCATCGTTTTGATAAAGTTCAGCGATTTCTTTTGCTTCGCCGTTGTCAATCAAACGAACCGCACGGCGTGTAAAGATGCCCCGATCTCCCTTGAGATACGCATCCCACGATGTGTCCGAGACCTCTTGAGCCAGCGCCGAAGTCAGGTCGATTGCCGAGGAATTGAGGCTATCGGTGATCAGCGCCATACGCCGCGAGAAGTCATTGTTGACCTGCTCCTCAGCCAGCTCGCGTGCGCGGGCAATCCGCTGTTCCAGATTGACAGTTAGCTCGTTCACTTTGGCCAATTGATCGCGCAGCTGCGCGGTCGCCTCACGCCCTACGCCTGATGCATGGGCGGCGGCCTGCTCAAGCCTTCCAACGGTCTCTTCTGTATCGTTGCGCATAGAGCGTTCAAGCGATGCCACAGCGCGCTTTGACAAGGTGCTGGCCAAATCATCGACCTTTTCACGGGCACCTGTATCCAAGGTTTCAAACACGCCCTTGGTTGCCTCTTCTAGCTTGGCGATGCTGGCCTGCAATTCGCCATTGGTTTTGCCTGCAAGTCCCTCGCTCTGCTCTGCCAGTTGAGCAAGTCCGCTTTGCAGGCCGCCAATTTTCACCAAGGCTTCTTCTGATTGCTGAGCCACCTTGGCTTGCAAGGCTTCGACGCTTTCATCGTTCGCATCAATCTTGCCCCGCGCATCGATAAGGTAATCAGAGAGGTTTTGCGCCTTCTCATTGGTTGAGAGCATAAGTGTCGAGACTTCTTCAGCCCGGCCTTCAACCTCGCCCAAAGTGTTTAACGCGGTTTCCATCGCTTGAGGCAAATCTTCGCGGCTAAACGAAGCGCTTGATTGGATGATCTCCAAAAGACGCACGCTCGCCTCGGTAAGCTCCGCGATTTCGCCTTGCGTTTGACGAAGGGTCTCTCGCTTCGCCTCCAATTGCTCTTCGATGGTCTCCAAACCTGATGAGAGGGTTACCCGGGCGGTCTCACTCTGCTCGCTTGCTGAGCTGATAAGGGAGGTAAGCTGCTCAACTTGCTGCGTCATAGCGCTCGAATGCGCGATCAGCTTTTCGGTCTCGTTATTCTGAGCCTCTCGGCGTAGGGCTAAGGCATCATCCAGATCAGCAAGGCGCTGTGCTAGGACCTCGCTGGCTTGAGCCTCGTTGGTTGAGAAGGTCTCTTGAACCCGGGTGACTTGTTCATTGAATTCGCGGTCGCGCGTGTCCAATTGGTCGGTGAAAAGGGTGACTTTGTCGTTGAGCTCATCGACGCGGGAGCGGGCCAGACTTATCGCTTTTGCGTCAATTTCGTCGAGCCAGTTTATCGCCTTTGCCACCTCATCCGAGAAGCGTTCTTTCGAAGCTGTAAGCTGCTCCATCGCCTTCTCTTCGGCCTGCCTGAGTTCCGCGCCAACGCTCTGCGTATCGGCCTTGAGTTGGCCCAGACGTTCTTTGAGCGCGTCAAGCGCAGCACTCTCAGCGCTCTCGACCTCTCCTCGGTATTCCTCGGTCTCGTGCTTTACATGTTCGAGCTTGGAACCTGCGTGTTCTTCAATAAGCTCAAGTTGCGCTTGGAACCGGCTTAGAATATCTCCTACCCTGCCATCGAGCGATTTGACCTGGCTCTCACTGGCTTTGCCAAACTCATTGAGCCGCTCAAAACCGCCAACGAGTTTTTCAACTTGTTCTTGAGCTGTGCGACCGGCGGCACCGACCTGATTTGAGACGTCCCTGGCAGAGTTTGCGACGACAGGAAGGTCATCGCGAAGGCGTGTCATATTTCCAAGCGCGCTCTCGCTTGCGCTGGAAATAGCGTCGACTTGAGCTCCATTGTCCTTGATGAGGGATTGCAGCGTGTCGGCATGAGCAGAAATGCGCTCACTTGCGACACGGCCAAGCGATTCCAATTCAAGGGACTGCGCGCCGAGGAATTCGCGTGCGAGGCTGAGCTCTCGATTTACAACGGTTAAGCGGCTTTCCAGCTCTCGGCTTTCTTGAGATAAGAGCGCCGCACTGTCGGCAAATCGGCGTGCCTCAACGCGCGAGTGGCGCATAGCCAGAAGCCAGGCGACGCCCACCAAAAGCACAGGAACAGACCAATCAATTAGCAACCGTGTCCATTCGACCGGTGCACCAAAGGCGCTCACGATTTGGGCTTGCATGGCCCAACCATAAAAGCCAGTCCAAAGCGCGACTCCGAGAACTGCGAGCGATGGGATAATCCACGTCAAGCGCGCAGGAGTAGTGGTCGTCTCAACCTCTTCTTCAAGGTACAGCTCTTCATCATCGAGAGCGGCCTCTGGCTCAATCGCATCGCTGAAATCCACGCCTTCGCTTGCGGCTAGATCGCCGCCAGCGGCTGCATCGCTTGCATCTATGCTCTCGGATTGCGCCTTGGTTCCAGCTCCTTGGCCGACCGCGCGAATGTGTTTCCTACCTGCCATGTGGCTGAGAATACCACACCGCGGCTCAGGATAAACCCCACATTAACTCGATTACGGTTATGCCCCTTCGCATGGCGTATGAAAGTGGTGCTCTTGATGCGACTCTGGCGGCGGCAGCTGGAGATAACTCGGCTTTGTTGGGCGAGCTTCGCGCTGCCTTTATCGAAAGTGCAGAGAAGCTCCTCGATTTGCTAAAGCGTTCACGTTGCGACGGAAATTGGAATGTTGCAGCGTTAAGGTTAAAAGGCCTAGCGGCGAGCTTTCACGCTCAGGAATTGCTTGAAGCCGCAGAAAGCGCGCTGGCATCTGCGCCGGGTGAACCCGCTGCTATTCGCGAGATCGAGGCGGTTCTTGCAAAATTCAATGGCAACAGTCAGGGCCGATTTTAGGTCTAAACACCTCAAAACCGTGGAAACAGACATTCGCTTGCGCTTGATGTGCAAGGGCAAGGCCGCGTAGCGCTTTGGGCTTATCTTCCTATCTCGCGGAGCCTGCCCTTGCGCGTTGCGCTTATCTCGTCAGTAAAACGACTGCCCATCGGCACATTGCGGGCCGAGCAGGAGCTTGCGGGACGCAGTGTGCTCGCTTGGCAAGTTGATTTTGCACGAAAAGCCGGATGCGAACGGTTTATTTGTCTGTCCGACGCACCGGCTTCCCACATCCTTGAACAACAACACAGATTGGAAAGTGCCGGTTTATCCTTTCACACGGCGCGCAGCCCGTTGCAGATTGTTGGCCTTGTTAAGCCAGACGACCATGTGATGATGCTTTTGGACGGTGTAATTCCTCCACAAGACAGCCAAGCCCTTGGTTTTGACGCGCAGGTCTCTGGAGAAACCTGCATCAGGACAATCCCGGCCGACCATCCGTTTAGCATGGATCATCCTGAAGACTTTGAACGGATTGACCGGGACAGGAATTGGGCAGGCATTGGTCTTATTTCGGGCGACTGTGTGGCCCAGCTGGAGGATATGCCAAGCGATGGCGATACGATGTCGCTGCTTTTGCGCATAGGGTTACAAGCGCAAACCCCTTGCGAGCCATTTTCTACTGCCCTTATTGATCAAGGACGCTGGCTTCTTGCAAGCGATACGCAAGGCGTTGAGAAGCTATCGCAATCAGTGTTGGATGCAAGCCTGCCTCAAGCGGTCTGGAGCGGCCCTTCAGCACTTCTTGCCAAAGCGATCGTGCGTGCCTCGTCGGCTTATTGGCTCAAATCGGGGGCAGGGGTGTCGGCATTCGCGGCGCTGGGTTTGTTCTGCTTGGCTATCGGATTTTCTGTATCAGCCTATTCCAATGCAGGGATCGCTATCGCCGCTGTGGGCGCTTTTGTCGCAAAACTTGGCAGCCTTGGTGCTCACATGCGCATCGCCGTCTCAGGGGCGGACCAATCGCCAAGACGCTATCGCCTATTGGAACCCGCTGTTGTTTGCCTAGCTGCAATTGTCCTCATTTTCGCGCAGACAGCGCCCGCTGATTGGCTTGTCGGTCTTTCAGCTCCAATTTTTGCGCTGGGTCTCTCCCACGTGGCTGCAAAGCTTAAGGTTCCAGTGTTGAGCGCATTTTGGCGCGATTTACCCACACATCTCTTTGTTTTCCTTGGTGCTTCGCTCTTTAACCATCTTACCGAGGCGTTGATTGCGTTTGCCCTGGGAGCGCTTTTGCAATTGCTGCTGCACGCTGGCATGATGTCAGATAAAGCTTGAGGCTAACGAGGGCTTAACCATGCCCCTGTAAGGGGTACGCAATGGGCAAGATGGCTATAGACCGTTCTCAGTCCACTCTTGTGGACGAATTCCTTCGGGATGAAATGGCGCGCAGCAATCGCGCGTTGCGTTCGCTTGCGCCTGTGGTCACGCATCTGCTTGAAACAGAAGGCCCAAGCCTTGTGAGTGATGCAATTGTTGCGCGCATGCGAGGTATGTTGAGCCATTTGGCAGAACAACTGCTCGAACATTTCTTCGATGGCCGCCGTGATAGCCCCCAAGCGATGGCGGCGCACCTCGATATCACCGAACGCCTGTCGGCTGATACGCGACTGATTGACCATTTGTATTGCGTTGCTCTTGAAGGTTTACTGGCACAAGGCCTCAATGAACGCTCGCGCATCGATCCAGTTCTCAATCCGCTCCTGCAGGAATTGATCGCATCAAACCAAGCTGAAGTCGCGGACCTTGCCATGAGCGTGCTTGCAGCCCAATCGCGCTTTGCCCAATATCAAGGCCGCATGGAAATTCCCCTCGCAGAATTGCCTCATGACCTGCTTGGTGATGTGTTGGCGCATGTAGAAAACGCTGAAACTGGTTTGTCCCAGCTTGCGGTGCACAACGTGAGCGACATTATAACGCAAGGCATAGATGAAGGTGAAAGCAGGCTTGCGCTTCTTACGCGCCTTGCAACATCGCTTCACGGCGGCGCTATCGCAGCGCTCGATCTCAATCATGCAGGGCTTGCTCTATTCGCAAGCTGCGCCGCCTCGCTTACCCGGCAGGATAGAGAGCGCGTCATTTTCGCATGCCACGAAGGGCAAAGCGTCAGGCTTGCTCTCATCCTGAAAGCGGCAGGCGCGGACAATGCGGCAATAGATCGGCAGATCGCATTGCTTGGGGGCCAAAAGTCAATGCCCAGCGGATTTAGTGCAATGGCAAGGGACCACGCCATTGATACTCTGCGCGAAATGAGCGCGATTTAGGCACATGAACCGTCAGCAGTCGATCGTTGCCGCAAGGGGCCTTACAGATGACCAAGATCGCTTGGTTCAAGCCGATGAGCTGCTTGCTGAATTGCAAGAGGCATGCGGGGGGCATTTGCCGGGTGTTTTGGCGGTTCCTGAATTGCTGGAACTCGTGCGCCAAAGCCGGGAGCTTCGTCTGCGCATAGCACGCGAATTTAGTGCTTTTGATGGGCGCGATGTAATTGCCGGCTTCGTTCGCATTGGACCAATTGAGCATGGCGATGACAGTTCACAGCCCGGCAAGGGATGTGAGATTGTCATCGAAAATTGGCAAAACTTCGCAGCTGACCATGCAAATCCGCATCACAGCGCCGAAAGCTTGGATGAGGCAGACCGCGCCGGGGCTGAAATCCAAGGATATCTTGATGCAAGGCAAAACCTTCAATTCCTGACCTTGGTAAGCAAGGATGCTGCTCCCCTAGCCAAAGCGGTATCTGACAAACCCGGCAAATTGTGGAGCGATTATATTGGGTTGCAGGGGATAGCTCACGAACAGCCTCTGCATTGGCGGCTTCTCGATGGGGCCAAGTCCAGTGTCCCTGGATCGAAGCGCAATTGGCGAGTGAGACTTCTGCCCAACGGTCCATCGTCATCGGCGCCCCAAGGGTTCCAATTGCTTCTCATAGCAGACGAACCCCTCGGCAATCTCTCTGCTGTCGAACCGCTTTCAGATGAAGGGGAGCCGGGGCATTCCCGATTAATAGGAAGCGCGCTTACCCCGGTGCTGCGTCAACCTATTGCACGCATAATCGCCAATGCTGAGACGATGCACGCCCGTCTTGCCGGGCCGCTGCGCGCTGAATACAGCGAATATGCGGCCAACATAGCCTCCGCCGGGCAACATTTATCGGGCATGCTGGATGACCTTGCAGACCTAGAAGTGGTGGAAGCGCCCGGCTTTAAGACAGCAAAAGAGCGTGTTGATCTCTTTGATGTCGCGAAACGTTCCGCGGGTATCCTTGGTGTCAGGGCCCAGGCGCGCGGTATTGCTGTGAACGTCGAGGGTGCGGTGCAAACATGCTATGCCCAAGCTGAGTTTCGCCGCGTTCTCCAGATCCTTATCAATCTTATCGGCAACGCTATTGCGTATTCTCCGGAAGGAAGTGAGGTCACCGTATCTGTTGCATCTCAATCCGAAACAAGTGTCGCTGTCACAGTAAGCGATCAGGGACCCGGCGTCACTCAAGCCCAAGCGGCAAAGATTTTCGATAAGTTTGAGCGTCTTGGACGCGATAGTGACGGCGGCAATGATACCGGCTCAGGATTGGGCCTCTTCATCTCACGAAAGCTCGCCCGCGCGATGCAAGGCGATCTTGAAGTGCTTGCACCTCAAAGCAATGATGAGTTGGTCGGTGCCCAATTCAACCTCATCCTTCCTGCCTTTTCAGAAGTTTAAAGCAGGTGCAAAAAAGGCGCGGCCTGCAAATGCAAACCACGCCCTTTCAAACTCTTTAAGCTTCTTAGCGCTGACCAACAGGGACATAGTCCCGCTGTGTCGGGCCGGTGTAAAGCTGACGCGGACGGCCAATAACCTGAGCTGGATCAGAGATCATTTCATTCCACTGCGCCACCCAGCCGACCGTACGTGCAAGCGCAAAGAGTGCGGTAAACATGGTTGTTGGAAAGCCGATGGAACTCAGAATAATGCCTGAATAGAAATCGACATTCGGGAAAAGCTTCTTCTCTTTGAAATAGTCGTCGTTGAGCGCGATTTCTTCGAGTTTCAGTGCGGTTTCGAATACGGGGTCAGTGGTCTTGAGCGCTTCGAATACCTCGCGCAGGGTCTGCTGCATCACGGCAGCACGCGGGTCATAGTTTTTGTAGACACGGTGCCCAAAGCCCATCAGACGGAACGGATCGTTTTTGTCTTTGGCCCGCTCAATGTAGTGCGGGATGCGGTCAGGCGTGCCAATTTCTTGAAGCATATTAAGCGCAGCTTCGTTCGCGCCGCCGTGTGCAGGGCCCCATAGGCAGGCAATACCCGCTGCGATACACGCAAATGGGTTAGCGCCCGAAGACCCAGCCAGACGCACTGTTGAGGTCGATGCGTTCTGCTCGTGGTCTGCGTGGAGGATGAAAATCCGGTCCATCGCCTTTTCAATCGCAGGGTGAACTTCATACTCTTCTGCCGGCACACCGAAGGTCATGCGCAGGAAGTTGCCTGTGTAAGACAATGAATTGTCTGGATAAAGGAAGGGCTGACCGACCGCATATTTATACGCCATTGCGGCAATTGTCGGCATCTTTGCGATCAGGCGGTGCGAAGAAATCTTGCGGTGCTCTGGATCGGAGATGTCCGTGCTGTCGTGGTAGAATGCAGAGAGCGCGCCCACAACGCCGCACATGATTGCCATAGGGTGCGCGTCGCGGCGGAAGCCAGTGTAGAACGTCGACAGCTGTTCGTGGAGCATAGTGTGGCGCGTGATCGTTTCCTCAAACGTGTTGAGTTCATCGCCGCTTGGCAGCTCGCCGTTGAGGAGCAGATAGCTCACTTCCATGAAGCTGGAATGCTCAGCCAATTGCCCGATCGGGTATCCACGGTGGAGAAGAACGCCTTCCTGACCGTCAATATAAGTCAGCGCACTTTCGCAGCTTGCCGTCGACTTATAGCCGGGATCAAATGTGAAAGCATCGGTTGCGCCATAGAGCTTGCGAATGTCGATTACATCGGGCCCAATGCTACCTTCGAGCACAGGAAATTCGTTCGATCCACCGCCAAGTTCGAGCTTCGCTTGCTTGTCAGCCACCATGTGTCTCCTAATTTGTCTTTCCCTAATCCCAACCCCCTCGGTTACGCAGCTTCTGCGTCGAGGCGAGCTAAGGATCTCGTCCCGTCCAAGCAGGACCAGTACGTCAAAAATTCCAGGCGAGGTTGTCGTCCCAGTCAGGGCAGCACGCATTGGCTGCGCCAGCTTGCCAAATCCTAGATCCAATTCCTCGGCAAGCGCCTTCGTAGTGGCTTCGAGAGCCTCCATTGTCCAGTCATTTTCGGCTGATAATGCAGCAGAAATAGACCTAAGCCGTGCGCGTGCGTCATCGTCCAAGAATTTTGCAGCCTTTTCAGTCATCTCAAGTGGACGCTTGGCAAAGAGAAAACCAGCACCATCAGCCAGTTCATCGAGGGTCTTAGCACGAGGCTTCAGGACTGGCATCGCCTTGGTTAGCAATTCGATATCGGCGCCTTCCCCGATGCGCTTTGCAACAAGTGGTGCAAGCTTTTCATCGGCTTCCTCACGGATGTAATGCCCGTTGAGATTCTCCAGCTTCTTCAGGTCAAACCGTGAGGGGCTTTTGCCGACGCCAGCAAGGTCGAACAGTTCGATTGCTTCTTCGGATGTGATCTCTTCACGGTCACCATGGGCCCAACCAAGGCGGAGGAGATAATTGAACAACGCTTGAGGAAGGATGCCATACTCATCGCGATATGTCTCTGCGCCAAGTGCACCGTGGCGCTTTGAAAGCTTACCACCATCTGACCCGTGGATTAGTGGAACGTGGGCATAGATTGGATCAGGCCAACCTCCTTCAATCGCATTCATGGCGCGGTAAATAGGCAATTGGCGAAAGGCGTTGTTCAAGTGATCATCGCCCCGGATCACATGGGTCACGCCCATGTCATGGTCATCGACCACCACCGCAAGCATATAAGTCGGCGTCCCATCAGCGCGAAGAATGATGTAGTCATCAAGCTCCTCGTTCTTCACCGACACGTCGCCTTGGACCTTGTCTGCAATCGTTGTTTCACCTTCAACCGGGGTTTTGAGCCTTATGGTGTATGATGCGCCATCGGGGGCTTCAGATGGGTCACGATCGCGCCAACGTCCATCATAGCGCAGAGGTTTCTTATTAGCTCGCTGTTCAGCGCGCATTTTCTCAAGCTCTTCGGGCGAAGCAAAGCATTTATAAGCATGGCCTGCTTCGAGCAGCTGATGGGCGACAGCGGCGTGACGCTCTGCTTGCTTCGACTGGAAAACCGGCTCCTCGTCATAGTCAAGACCAAGCCAATCCAGACCATCAAGAATGGCATCGATGGCTGCTTGAGTGGACCGCTTTTTGTCGGTGTCCTCAATCCGCAAAAGCGCTTTACCGCCATGGTGACGAGCAAAAAGCCAATTAAACAACGCAGTACGCGCGCCGCCAATATGCAGGAAACCAGTGGGTGACGGTGCAAACCTTGTGACTACCGTTGAACTGTCCAAAGAATTTGACGATTGGGTCGCCATCGATCTAATATCCTCATCCGTTTGGTGCAAAGAAGCGGTGCCTACCCGAGGGGGAAGCGAGCCGATGGCCGATGCGCCGATCATTCCTATGGGAGATGCTCCCGCTGGCGGTGAAACCGAAGCGGGCAGTACCCCTTTCGCGCCTCAAAAGGCTTCGCACGGCCTCTGGCAAAGAGGCGCCGGATTGTCCAGTATTTGGCAGTCTATTGGCGATGGTGCTGAGGAATTTCTCGCAAATGCCGGGTTTGACCGAGCCCCATGGCTCGCCGTCGTGTTTGCCAGCGGAATTCTCACTTGGTTCGCCCTTAAATCGCCTTGGCAATGGGCCAGCGCAATAGGCCTTTGCGTGCTGTTGGCTTTGGCTGCGCTCGCAGCATGGCGAGGGGTCGAGGAACGCGGCCATCTACGCAGTGCAATCATTGCTTGCGCTTTGGTTTTTGCAGCCGGCATGAGCGTCATCTGGCTGCGCTCCGAATTTGTAGGTGCCCAAGCTATCGAGCGGCCAAGCGTTGAGCGGGTACAGGGGTATGTATTGGCACGCGAAGACCAGCCCTCACAGAACCGCATCCGTTTGGTTTTAGCTGTGAGAGACGCCGAGACCGCTCAAAGCCGCAAGATCCGAGTAAACATCCCGCTTGAGACATTAGCCGAGACAGACAAGCGGTTTGGTACAGGTGGCGGCACAAGCACGCTTGTCGAGGGAGCCGTCGTGCGTATGCGGGTGCGCCTGATGCCGCCTGCTAGCCCTATGTTGCCGGGCGCGTATGACTTTGCGCGCGCTGCGTGGTTCAAAGGGCTTGCGGCATCGGGGAGTGTGGTTGGGCCTGTGGACGTCATTCGACAGGGCGAAAGCGGCGGCTTTATTGCTCAGATGCAGCGAGCCTTGTCGGCCCATGTAAGGGGCAAAGTGGACGGGTCCGCCGGGACCATTGCTGCGGCTTTTGCAAGCGGAGACAGGGGGGCGATTGGAGAAATTGACAGAGCTGCCATGCGCGATGCAGGTCTTACCCACTTGCTTGCGATTAGCGGATTGCACGTCACCGCCGTGATCGGGGCGGCCTATCTTGTGGCGGTCAAATTGCTCGCTTTGTTTCCCTCCCTTGCCCTGCGTGTGAGATTGCCGGTGATTGCAGCCGGTGTGGGGGCAATTGCTGGCATTGGCTACACACTTCTGACCGGGGCGCAGGTCCCTACGGTGCGCGCGTGTGCTGCTGCCATGCTTGTGCTGGTTGCTCTTGCAAGCGGGCGCGATGCCTTGAGTTTGCGGATGGTGGCGGTTGCCGCCGTTTTCGTACTGCTTCTTTGGCCCGAGAGTGTCGTCGGGCCCAGCTTCCAAATGAGCTTTTCCGCCGTTCTTGCCATCGTCGCCTTGCATTCGAGCGCGCCTGTGAGAGCCTTCCTTGCGCCGCGTGAGGAGAGCAGCTTTGCGCGCTTTGGTAGGGGCACGGCGATGCTGTTCCTAACAGGCTTGGTAATTGAAATCGCTCTCATGCCCATTGTCCTATTCCATTTTCACCGCGCTGGGCTTTACGGAGCCTTTGCAAATGTCATCGCGATCCCGCTTGTCACCTTTGTCTCGATGCCACTCATCGCGCTGGGTTTGATCTTTGATATCGTAGGGCTTGGCGCGCCATTTTGGTGGCTAACAGAAAAGTCGCTCAATCTGCTTCTTGGTATTGCCCACTTCACATCTGCGCAGCCCGGAGCGGTTAAGCTCATGCCGCAGATGAGCGGTGCCACTATCGCTTTGTTTACCGCGGGCGGGCTTTGGCTTGCCTTATGGTCTGGTCGAGCGCGGCTCTGGGGTTTTATGCCCGCTGCGATTGCGACGGCGTTGCTTGTTATGACGCCTATACCTGATGTCCTTATCGGTAGGGAGGGGCGCCATGTGGGCATCACCATGCTCGGCCAAGATGGGGAGCGCAGGCTTTTGTCCCTGCGCGACAGCCGCTCTTCATATTCTCGCGACAATCTCCTTGAACTTTCAAGTGTTACTTCCGAACCCATTCCTCTTGCGCAGTGGGACGGCGCGCGATGCTCTCCTGAATTTTGCACCATTGTCCTCCAGCGTGGGGGCAGGGACTGGTCCCTTCTTATGGCCCGCAACCGCGAGCTCATCGAAGAGCGTTCGCTTGCGGCAGCTTGTGAGCAGTCGGACATAGTTGTGGCTGATCGGTTTCTGCCACGCTCGTGCCAGCCCAAATGGCTCAAAGCCGATCGCCGCCTGCTTGAGCAGACCGGTGGCCTTTCCATCAACCTTGCCGATCAAACCATCACCAGCGTCAGCAAGACACAAGGTGAGCATGGCTGGTGGAAAGCCGGGCGCGAGTGATTAAACTCCCGCCCAGCATATCACCGCACTGATCGCGGTCAGTGGTAACGCCGCAATAGCCCGGCAAGCTTACCTTGGACTTCGACCTCTTCTGGACCATAGACTTGAGGGTCATACGTCGCATTGGCCGGATCAAGGCGAACTAAGCCGCCATCCTTATGGAGATATTTGAGAGTTGCCTCTTCGCCTTTCACAAGCGCCACCACAATTTCGCCATCGCGCGCGGTGTTCGTGCGCCGGACCAGTGCAAAGTCACCATCAAAGATGCCGGCCTCGATCATCGAATCGCCCGATACCTCCAGCGCGTAATGCTCCCCCGGTCCGAGCAATGCTGCGGGGACAGGAAGCGAGCTTTGTCCTTCTAGCGCCTCAATCGGTGCGCCTGCTGCGATCCGCCCATGCAGTGGGATTTCGATCACATCGTTTGCAGGTTCGGGCGCTCTTGGCGCAGAAGCATTCGCCGCAACGGTATCATTCGCCGCCGAAGCAAGAGCAGGACGCGCATTAGGTGTTGCATCCTCAGGGTTCTTGATAACTTCAAGCGCGCGGGCCCTGTTGGGAAGACGCCGAATAAAGCCGCGTTCCTCAAGCGCAGAGATCAGGCGGTGCACGCCTGACTTACTCTTAAGATCAAGCGCTTCTTTCATTTCTTCAAAACTGGGTGACACGCCTGTTTCTTCCAGGCGTTGCTGAATGAAACGGATCAATTCATGTTGCTTTGCCGTAAGCATGGGCAAACTCCATCAGCCGCACTCTTCGCGAAAGGACGCAACGTTGCGCATCCCAAACGCAGTGCCAAGATCGCGCGCTCCCAAGAAGCACCCTATGCGCAAAAGCAGAACAGGTGCGATACAGAACGCTAACCGTTCGACCCTTATGGTGAACGAATGCGGAACGAATAGGCAACTTCTGTTCGCAAGTCAACACGCCGATTTCCACAAGGCTGGCAGAAAACCGCCATTTCAAAGGCAATAGACTTCCACCTTGTCACCCGTTTGGGCAGCCGGCGAATGGGGTGGGCGGCTGATGAGGCAATTGGCCACGGCGAGCGCCCCTAAAGCGCTTGAGTCTTGTGAAGATGCAAGCTGTGCGATTCCCTCTGATAGGATGCCGCGTAAGAACTCATGACGTGGCCCGGTGGCAGGGATGGCCTCGCCTGCGGTCATCTGTACAGTTTCAAAGAGCGGGTTAGGCGCACCAAGGCACTTGCGCACCAATGGCAACGCAAAGAGAAAAGCAGTCACAAAGCTTGAGACCGGGTTGCCGGGAAGACCAAGGATGACTTGACGCCCCGCTTGGGTCTGGCGCGTCGCCACCATCAACGGCTTGCCCGGCTTGATCGCAACCTTCCAAAAATCGATCTCAGCGCCCCATTCACGCAGAGCGTCCTGCACAAGGTCATGGTCGCCAACAGATGCCCCGCCTGAGGTTATGAGGATATCATGCTTTTCGGCCTGACTCAGCGCTTCTGCCAACCGGGCGCGGTCATCGGGGACGGGACCGAGACGGTCTGTGGCGCCTACATAAGGGTGCAGCATCGCGGCCAACATCGACCCATTGCTAGCCGGGATCTGGTGGAGTGCGCAGGGCTGTCCAGCCTCGACCAACTCGTCCCCGCTATCAAGGATCGCGACCGAGGGCGGGGACACCACATCAAGCGTGCTGACCCCAGCGGAGATCGCTAAGGCAAGGGCCGCGGGCGTTGCCGCGCTGCCTTTGGGAAGCACAAGCTGACCGTCCTCAAAGTCGAAGCCTTTGCGCCGTACATGTTGGCCGGTCTGAGGTAGGTGGATGGGCTTGACCACCTCACCTTCTACCTCTGCATTCTCTTGGATGAGCACGGCCTTAGCGCCTTCGGGCATATGGGCGCCCGTTGATATGCGCGTACATTGTCCAGGCAATAGCGCCCCTGCAAACGGCGTCCCGGCTTTGCTTTCGCCTACCTTTTGCCATGGTCCAGCGCCGCTGATGGCATAACCGTCCATCGCTGACAGGTCGCATGGTGGCTGAGTGCGGGCGGCGTAGTGATCGCTGGCAAGCCATTGGTTCGAACAGAGGGTAACGTCGTTGATCGCAACGCGCGATGACCGCGATTGAGGTGTGAGTGCGAGGAGCCTTTCCTGTGCCTCTTGCAGCGAGAGCATTGCGCTCACAGCGCGTCCGCCTTCCATGTGCCCGACTTGCCGCCGCGCTTCTCGATCAAGCGTACCTCGCCAATCACCATGCCTTTGTCGATCGCCTTGGCCATGTCGTAGATGGTGAGGAGGGCAGTGGAGACCGCAACCATAGCCTCCATCTCAACCCCGGTTTTGCCGGTGAGAGAGGCGCTTGCTGTTGCGCGGATGGCGCATTCGTCAAAGGTGAAGTCGACCGTCACCGCCTCAAGACCGAGCGGGTGGCACAATGGGATAAGATCGCCTGTGCGCTTGGCCGCCATGATGCCAGCGATGCGTGCTGTGCCCAGGACATCGCCTTTTGGCGCGTCGCCTTCGTGGATCGCCTTGAGTGCCTCTTCGGACATGCTGATCAAGCCGCTGGCGATGGCGACGCGGTGCGTTTGTGCCTTTGCGCCAACATCCACCATATGCGCGGCGCCATCTTTTCCAAGGTGAGTGAGTCGGCTCATGCAACGGCTCCAATGTTGGAAGTTTGGCACACTTGGCACACTGTCCTGGGGCTGAAATCCAATCGATCAATGGAAGTCGCATTAATCGACCCAGTCGATTGAAGGGCAAGGATAGGAATGGTCATCGCACCGTCATGCCAGACTTGGTCGCAGTAGGACAATCCAATCAGAGCTAACCGTGGAGGAGCGTGCGTGTGGCCCCGGCAATATCATCTGCCCGCATCAGGCTTTCCCCCACAAGGAATGTGCGCACACCGGCCCGAGAAAGCCGCTCGCAATCGGTGTGGGCTGCGATGCCACTTTCACCAACAAGCAGAGCGCCTTCGGGGGCAAGCGGAGCCAAGCGTTCGGTTGTGGAGAGCGAGGTTGTAAAGGTTTTAAGGTCGCGGTTGTTGACGCCAATCAGGCGGCTTTTGAGATGGGTGAGGGCGCGTTCCATCTCCGCCTCATCGTGAACCTCAACTAGCACATCCATCGAGTATTCAAGCGCCGCCACCTCGATCTCGGCCATTTGCGCATTGTCCAGTGCGGCAACGATAATGAGGATGGCGTCTGCCCCGATGGCACGCGCTTCAAGGCACTGCCAGGGATCGACCATGAAATCTTTGCGCAAAACCGGGATGGTGCACGCGCCGCGCGCCTCGACCAGATAGTCCTCGTGTCCTTGGAAATAAGGCGCATCGGTAAGGACGCTAAGGCAGGCAGCGCCGCCTTTCTCATATTCTCGTGCGTGATCTGCGGGGCGAAAGTCAGGGCGAATAAGGCCTTTGGAAGGGCTTGCCTTTTTAACCTCGGCGATAAGAGCAAATCCGGTTTCAACCTTTGTGCGCAATGCGGCTTCGAAACCGCGGGGCACTGTTTGCTCTTGGGCAGCCGATTCGAGCGCGGCAATGGTGGTCGCGGATTTGCGCTCGGCCACTTCTTCGCGCTTTTTGGTGCAGATTTCTTCGAGTTTGTTCATGTGAGCGCCGAGCTATACCGTGAGTTCAATCCATTTGGCGAGGAGCGTTTTGGCGGCCCCGCTGTCGAGAGCCTCTGCCGCCCTGGCCGCGCCCTCGTTCCAGTCAGCCGCAACACCTGCGACCACGAGAGTGCCTGCCGCATTGAGCAGCACGGCATCACGGTAAGCGCTTTTCTCGCCATCTAGCAGACGCGTAAGGGCAGCCGCGTTATAGGTCGCATCATCGCCTCGAATGGCCTCAAGCGGTGCGTTCGCTAGGCCGATATCACTGGCTTCAATTCGGCGCATAGTGACGCCGCCGCTGCGAACGTCGGCTAAGGTGTTTCCGCCAGCAAGCGAGAGTTCGTCCAGCCCCTCGTCCCCCGAAACAATAAAGGTGTGATCGGGATCAAGGCTTGCCTTAGCCTCGGCATACATCGGCACAAGTTCAGGGCTCGCCAGACCAATCAACTGCCGCCTTACGCCAGCGGGATTGGTAAGGGGGCCAAGCAGATTGAAAATGGTGCGCTTGCCGATTTTCTCACGGATGGGCGCAATGGGCCCAAGGGCAGGGTGGTGCACACGGGCAAAGAGGAAGCAAATGCCAACCTCGTCCAACGTCTTCTGCGCGCATCTGACAGCGGCATCGAGATCAAGCCCCAAGGCCTCCAAAGTGTCTGCTGCACCTGATTTGGACGAGGCGGCTCTATTGCCATGTTTTGCAACGGGCACACCGCAAGCGGCCACCACAAGGCTGACGGCGGTGGAAACGTTGAGGGTATGCTGCCCATCGCCGCCGGTGCCGCAGCAATCAACCGCGTTGTCGGGCGCCTCGATACCGTTCACCCGCTCGCGCATGGCGCTGGCTGCGGCGGCGATTTCCACGGCGGTCTCCCCGCGTGCGGAAAGGGCGATGAGGAAGGCTTCGATTTCTTCCGCACTGACTTTCAGATCGAGGATATTGGCAAACACTTCATCTGCTTCGGCGCGGGTGAGGGAGGGGGCGTCGAGGGGTAGGCTGGTCATTAAGCCATCTCCTCTGGCTCAAGCCCGCAGATTATCATGAAATTGGCAAGCAAAGCATGGCCATGTTCTGTCGCAATGCTCTCTGGGTGGAATTGTACCGAGTGAATGGGAAGCTCAGCATGGCGGACACCCATAACACTAGGGTGATCTTCGCCTGGCGTATCAGCATGTGCATTGGCGATAAGGCTGTCGGGCACATCGACCACCTCAAGGCTGTGATAACGCGTGGCGGTGAAGGGGGTTGGGACGCCTTCAAATAGCCCGCTGCCGTCATGAGTGACAGGGGAGGTCTTCCCATGCATCAATCCGCCGCGTGTGACGGTGCCGCCGAAGTGCTGACCGATGGATTGGTGACCAAGGCACACACCCATCAAGGGTTTCTGAGCATCCGCGCAAGCCGCCACCAAATCGAGGCTCACACCTGCTTCATTGGGGGTGCAGGGGCCGGGCGAAATGAGAAATCCGCTGGCTTTTGTGGCGAGCGCTTCATTGGCCGTCATGGCGTCATTGCGCTCAACCTGCACATCCGCGCCAAGTTCCATCAGATAATGGACAAGGTTGAAGGTGAAGCTGTCGTAATTGTCGATGACCAATATTTGGCTCATTGAGACCCTTCCGCAAACTTGTCAGTTGCCCGCACCAAACCATCCACAATCCCCGGTTCGCCTGCTGAATGGCCTGCATCGTGGATCATCCAAAGCTCTGCATTGGGCATGGCCTTTTTGACCGCCCATGCAGCACCGGGCGGGGTGCAGATGTCGTGGCGGCCTTGCACGATGATGGTTGGGATGTGGGCGACCGCTTGCATATCGCGAAGGAGTTGGTCTTCTTCGAGGAAGAAGTCTTCGAGGAAAAACCGCGCGCAAATCCGGGCAAAAGGAACTGCCTTTGCCGGCTCTTCGAAATCGGCGAGCAGGTCGTCGTTGGGAAGAAGCGTTGCAACCGTGCCCTCCCACAAGGACCACTGGGTCGCAGCCGCAAGGCGGGTGGGCTCATCGTCACTGGTGAGGCGCTCGTAATATGCTTTCACGAGATCGCCGCGTTCGCTTTGCGGAATGTGGCCGGAAAACGCGTCCCATTGCTCAGCCATAATCTCACTTGCGCCGTAACGGTAGAGCCACTGCTTTTCCGCCTGCCGGGCGAGGAAAACCCCGCGAAGGACGAGTTCAGTGGTGCGCTCAGGATGTTTTTGCGCATAGGCGAGCGCAAGGGTTGAACCCCATGAGCCGCCGAACACTTGCCATGCATCGTGGCCGCACATTTTGCGCAAGGCCTCAATATCGGCGACAATGCGCCATGTGTCGTTGTTCTCGATCTCGGCAAAGGGCGTCGAGAGCCCGCAGCCGCGCTGATCGAACAGGAGCACGTCGTATTTGGCCGGATCCCATTGCCGGCGGTGGGAAGGGCTCATGCCGCCGCCAGGGCCGCCGTGGAGGAAGACCGCTGGCTTTGCTCCCGGTGTGCCCACGCGCTCGTAATAGAGCGAGTGCCCTTCGCTCACATCGAGCATGCCCGTTTCGTAAGGCTCAATCTCCGGGTAAAGCGTGCGTTCGTAGCTGAGCATATTGCTGTTCATCACTTCGCCTTCACCACCAACAATGGGCCTACCCGGCGGCTGTCCATGCGGCCATTTGCCGGATCCCAGAGCGATGACACGTTGCCATCAAGGAAAAGCGCATTGGGTGTCTTGAGTTCATCGCGGAAATAGCGGGCAAGCTGGCCAAAGCTCAAAGCCTCGTTCGAGATCACGAAATGTGCCTTGCCCGAACTGTCCACGCCGACACCGTTGCGGATCGCTTTGGAGGGGCCGTTTTCCTGAATTTCCGGGTGCAGCTTGCCACCGATCACCAACATGGGGCCAGACTGTGTCCCGAATTCAGGCCGCGTGCCGATGGTGCGCAGGAAGGTGTCGCTGTCCAGGACGCGCCACTTACCGCCCGTACCAAAGAACACACCATTGGGCTTGAGATAGAAATTCCCGCTCCCGTCAGCGCGGTCAAGCTCTGCCAAACGGTCCTCATCGCGCACAAAATAGCCAAGCGGTTTTAACGCGTCATCATACATGCCGCCGTTCATCACAAAGGCGATTGCGCTTTCATCGCGTCCCGCAGCCCAACCTTCGATAGTGCCAAAATTCGGGCCACTCGATGGCGCAAGCCCGGTGGAGATGCGGTGCGCCGCCGGATCAGCGACGCAATGCGTTAGTGAGACGCCCTCAAACGTGACAGAATTGCACACGCTGTCAGTTCCGGTCTCATCTGCCGCAGCCACAGTTTCAACAGTCTGCTGAGCCTCACGCGGCACAGCATCACCAATCTCAGCGCGCACCACGGGCTCGCCTGCCGGTTGCTGATCGCATGCGGCAAGTGCGAAAAGTCCGCTTAAGAGAACAGCATAGCGCTTCATTGGCCAAATCCCGGTTCGCTTGCGACGCGCACGGCTTCGCGTGCGGCCGCTATCAATGCGCCCGCTTTCGCGCGGCATTCGGCAAGTTCATAGTCCGGTTCGCTATCGGCAACGATCCCGGCCCCCGCTTGCACATGCATTGTACCATCTTTGACCACAGCTGTGCGTAAAACGATGCAACTGTCGACAGAGCCATCGGGCGCGAAATACCCAACGCCGCCTGCATATGCCCCGCGTGTTTCAGGCTCTAACTCAGCGATAATTTCACATGCTCTGATCTTGGGAGCGCCCGATACGGTGCCAGCGGGAAAGCCTGCGAAGACGGCATCCAATGCGTCTTTGTCATCAGCAAGCTGGCCAATCACATTGCTGACAATGTGCATGACGTGGCTATAGCGTTCGATGGTGAAGCTGTCGGTGACTTCAACGCTGCCTTTCGAGGCCACGCGGCCCACATCATTGCGGCCCAGATCAAGCAGCATGAGGTGTTCAGCCAGTTCCTTTGGATCAGCCAGAAGCGACGTTTCATTAGCATCGTCCTCTTGCCGGTCAGTGCCGCGTGGGCGTGTACCCGCGATAGGGCGGATAGTGACTTCGCCATCTCTCACCCTGACAAGGATTTCGGGACTAGAGCCCACAATCGCAAAACCGGGCAGGTCGAGGAAATATAGAAACGGCGATGGGTTTACCCGGCGCAAACTGCGGTAAAGCGCCAGAGGAGGCAGCTCAAAAGGACAGGTGAAACGCTGCGCCAGCACGACCTGAAAGATGTCGCCTGCAAGGATATAGTCCTTCGCCCGCGCCACCATCGCCTTGTAGTCGTCGCCGGACATGACGGGCGCGAGTTCCGGCACAACGGCGTCGGCTGAAGCCCTAGGTTCTTCGGGCCGACGTTGAGCGAGTGCCCTTAAGGTTTCATCAATGCGGTCACCGGCCTGTTCGACCGCGTTTTTCGGATCGGAGGTCTCCCAAATGGGGGCGACACAAAACAGTTCATCGGACAATCCATCAAACACGAGGATGACAGTTGGCCGCACAAACAACATGTCGGGAAGCGCCAACTCGCCCTGAGGTGCGCGGGGCAAGGTTTCAACGAGCCCTATCGTTTCATAGCCAAAATACCCGACAAGGCACGCAAGAGCCGGGGGCAGACCTTCGGGCACATCAATCCGGCACTTTTGCGAGAGCGCGCGCAGCTCTTGCATCGCATTGCCTTCGCAAGCGCGAAACGCATAACGATCATGCTTCCACATGGCATTGATCGCCGCCTCGCCTTCGGTCGCGCGAAACACCAAGTCAGGATCAAGCCCAAGCAGGCTATAGCGCCCACGCACTTCGCCTCCTTCCACCGATTCCAGCAGAAAATCCCCGCGCCCCGGTTCAATCAACCGCCGCGCAGCTCCAACAGGCGTATCACAATCCGCCACGACCTTGCGCCACACGAGTGCCGGCGCGCCTTGCTCAAGAAGACGCACAGCATCGACAGCGTTTTCCAGCGTCGCACCTTGAAGCGGGGCTTGGCTCACGCGAGTACCTTGAGGGTTAGAGAGGCGAGCAGATCAGCTCTCGCCGACTAGATTTGCACGAAGCGCTTCAATGGCCTCTGGATTTCGCTCGACACCAACTTCTTCGCGAACCGCGCGAGAAAGCTGGTCGGCATATTCGTTGGCAAGCGCCTGTGAGAGTTGGCCTTGTGTTTGCAAAAGCAATGGGTTGTCATCGGCCATCTCTTCCACTGAAATTTCATCAAGATTGACGATGAACCAGCCAAGGTCGTTGTTGTTTTCAAGGACCTTGGCCGAGCCTTGAGCCATTGAGAACAGGAGAACGAGCGACGATGGCACCCGTTGGTTTTGTGACGACAAGAGCTCGCGGCGGCTAAGGTCGACTTCTCTGAGCGCGCGTGCCTCAACCCCTGCATCGCTCAATGCTTTGGCAATGGGTGTGCCGCCCTCAATGCTCTTGAGAACCTTGTCTGCGACCTTGCGCGCTTCTTTACTGCCCTCTGAAAGCCTCCAGGCCATTGTGACAGGCTCGCGCACTTCATCGAGTGGCGGCGCTGCGCTTTCGGTGATTTCGGAGACATCAAACACCGCAAATTGCGATCCCGGAATGATTTCTGCCAGCTGAGGATTGCCTTCTTCCATCTGGAAAGCGGTCTCAACCAGCGGGCGCACGGTTGCGTTGACCGACTGACCAGGCGCACCAAAGATTGCGCCGTCTGCGGTAAGGTTAGAGGCGGTCACCACCTCCAAACCATACTGTTCGGCCACATCGGTAAGGGAGGTGCCGGTATCAACCATTTCCTCGATCTTGGAACTGAGTTCAGCAAGCTCTGCTGCGAGCGCTTCTTGTTCGAGTTGAGCGGAGATTTCACCGCTGACCTGATCAAGCGTGCGGGCAGGGGTCCGTTCGATTTCATCGACGCGCGCCACATACCAACCAAGAGCGCCCCTGGCAGGGTTGATCATGGCGCCGCGATCAGTTTTGAACAGTTCTTCCGCGACTGCAAAGCTGGTGGAAGACCCGGTCGCCTCCTGATCGCGCAGCGCACCTTCAGAGACGTTAAAGCCCGCCTCACTGGCAGCAGCCTCCAATGAGGTACCGCCCCGAATACGCTGAGTGATCGCTTTTGCTGCGTCCTCGGTTGGAACAACGAAGGAGCTGAAAGAGCGGCGTTCTTGCGCTGCATAGTTTGCCGCATCGCGTTCAAACCGGGCTGCAATTTGCTTTGCGCTTGGCGTGAGGTCTTTGGTGATATCGCCAGCTCCAAAACCTGCAAAGCGTACGGTGCGGCGTTCGGGCAGGATGAAATTGGTCTGATTCTCGCCGTAGAACTCTGAAAGAACCTCATCGCTTGGGTCGCCTTCCGGGGCGTAGGCCATGCTGGAGACCTGTGCGATCGCGCCTTTGCGGCGTTCCAGAACCAGCGAAGCATACTGTTTTGCAGCCGTCATCGGAAGCGTTGGCGAGGTGAGGGCGGGCCTCAAAATCTGTTGAGCCAGAAGACCGTCAGCAATGTCTTTCTTAAGGATCGCATCGGTGATGCCCTGCTGGCGCAGCGCTGTTTCATATACGTCCTGATCAAAATCGCCGGTTAGATTGCGGAATGCGGCTATCTGTAAAATCTCGCTGTTTACCAGATTGTCGCCCGCACGAAGGCCGTTCTCTCGCGCAAACAGGCCCAAGGCATAGCGATCAATCAGGACATCAAGCTCAGCATCCATGCCGCCTTGTTCGACGAATTGCGGCATAGTGATCGTGGGATTTTGCTGTCTTGCGCGCCTCAGGGCATTGTTGATCGCGCCACTGGCTTCATTGGCCGAGATGGTGTTGCCGCCAACAGCTGCGACTTTATCATCTCCGCTAAGCCCACCAAAAGTTGCAGAGCCGGTGACATCAGCAGACGCAAAAGCAAGCGCCACGATGACAAGAAAGCCGATAAAGATGGGCAGGCCAATCTTCGACTGGAAGAAGTTACGAAAAAGCGAGATCATCTAAGTCAATTCCCGGTGCTTTTGCTTTTGCGTTTTGCATCGCAATTATTCTGTTCTTTACGCCGCTTCATTTTGGCGTCAGCAACATCATGGCGATACAAAAGATGTCGGAATGGCTGAAATTCGCCTTTTTCCCGGCATCCGTTGCTCACAATGTGCTGCATCGGCGCTTTATCGACCCTGCGACCTCGCGGCAACAGGTTGAAAGGGGTTTTGACTAAACTTAATCGCTCCGCTAGCCGACGCGCCCGCTCGACCTTACATGTAGAGCCAAGATTCGTGATTTCGATTTCAAGGTAACTCAATGTCCCAACGGCCCTACATCGTAGGAAATTGGAAAATGCATGGCACCAGAGCCATGCTCTCTGAAGCACGCTCGATTGACCGGGCGGCGCAGCGTCATATGAAGGTGGAGGTGGCGATTGCGCCGCCTTACACTCTCATTCACCCAATCCACCGCGAGGCAGAACAAATCGCTGTGGGCGCACAGGATTGCCACGAGCAGGACGGCGGCGCGCACACTGGCGATATCTCGGCGGCTATGGTCGCTGATGCGGGCGGCAAATTTGTGATCCTGGGCCACTCTGAGCGGCGCCAAGCGTACAAAGAAGCCAACGCTTTGGTGCAGTCTAAGGCCGATTCGGCGCTTTCTGTTGGCCTGCGGGTCATCATGTGCTGCGGTGAGAGCGATGAGACACGCGAGGCGGGCAATGCGGTGTCGTTTGTCACACGCCAACTAAAAGCGTCGTTGCCAGCTGAAATTGAGAACCCCACCGAGATGCTGGCCGTCGCCTATGAGCCGATTTGGGCGATTGGCACAGGCAAGACGGCTGAGGCCGCTGACATCGAAGAAATGCATGGTGAGATCCGCAAGCTGTTGATCAAGCTTTACGGCGAAGAGCACGGCGAGGCCGTTCGCATCCTCTACGGTGGCTCGGTTAAGCCCGAAAATGCGAGCGAGATATTTGCTGTCCCCAATGTCGGCGGCGCGCTTGTCGGCGGGGCGAGCCTTACTGCCGACAGCTTTATGGGTATTGCGCTCGCCGCAGCAGAGACCGACGAGGCTTGAGGCAAACATCAACTAGCCTTGTTGTTCGGTGCGCTTATCACTAAGTGCGCATCGTCAAGGTAATCCATTAGAAGAAGCAAATATGTCGCTGTTCATTATCCTAACCGTCATTCAGGCCATGATTGCCGCTGCACTCGTGGCTGTGGTGCTCATGCAACGTTCGGAAGGCGGGGGCCTTGGAATTGGCGGCAACCCCAATGGTGCACTTGGTGCGCGAGGGGCGGCGGATTTTCTGACCCGATCAACCAAATGGCTTGCAGTGGCATTTGTCACCATGTCGATCACTTTGGCGGCAATTGCCGTGAGCGAATCGAGCGTTGGCGATGTAACCTCAACCCTCGACCGCGATGCAAGCGCACCCAGTGCCGCTGATCTTCTGAGTGAAGACAATGGCGAGGATGGGGCGGCTTCTGGTGAGGGCGAAGCTTCTGAAGAAGAAGCCAGCCCTGCCGAGGTTGATGACCTTCTTAGCGAATAAAAATCCGGTCGAACCCTCGGCCCAAATGCAACAGCTGTGGATTGGCGCTTAACAAGCACGCCAATTCGCTTGCCCCGAATCCCCTCGAACGCTTAAGGCTTGCCTCCCATGGCGCGGTACATATTTATCACCGGCGGCGTGGTCTCCTCGCTCGGCAAAGGTCTCATGGCAGCAAGTCTTGCTGCCCTCCTACAGGCACGCGGGTACAAGGTCCGCATCCGAAAATTTGATCCCTATCTCAACGTCGATCCGGGCACGATGAGCCCGTATCAGCACGGCGAGGTCTATGTGACCGACGACGGGGCTGAGACCGACCTTGATCTGGGGCACTATGAACGCTTCACCGGCGTGTCAGCGCGCCAGAGCGACAATATCACCTCGGGGCGGGTCTACCGCGATATCATCGCAAAGGAGCGGCGCGGCGATTATCTGGGCGCAACAGTCCAAGTGATCCCTCACGTGACAGATGCGATCAAACAGTTTGCGCTTGCTGATCAGGATGATCATGATTTTATCTTGTGCGAAATTGGCGGCACAGTTGGCGATATCGAATCGCTTCCGTTTATGGAGGCCATTCGGCAAATCCGTAACGAACTTGAGCCGTTTCAAACGCTAAGCGTCCACGTAACCCTTGTGCCCTATATTGCGGCCGCAGGGGAGCTTAAAACCAAGCCCACACAGCACTCTGTGCGTGAACTGGCATCCTTGGGGATCAAGCCCGATGTGTTGCTCTGCCGCGCGGAACACCCCATTCCCGATGGTGAGCGCCAAAAAATTGCCAATTTCTGCAATGTTCGCAAAGAAGCGGTGATCCCGGCGCTTGATGCACCTTCGATTTATTCAGTGCCGCTGCAATACCACCAAGAGGGCCTCGACGAAGAGGTTTTGCGCGGCTTTGGCATCACCGATGCACCTGCGCCCGACCTTACGGCCTGGGATGATGTGACAGATCGCTATTTCAACCCCGAAGGCGAAGTCACCATTGGGGTGGTTGGGAAATATGTCGGTCTTCCCGACGCTTACAAAAGTCTCAATGAAGCGCTCGTCCATGGCGGGCTTGCCAACCGGGTCAAGGTCAACATCAAGTGGATCGACGCTGAAATCTTCGAAGGCGAGGATCAAAGCGATATCGTCGCAGCGCTTGAGCCGATGCACGGCATTTTGGTCCCAGGTGGATTTGGCGAACGGGGCAGCGAAGGTAAAATTTCAAGCGTACGATTTGCCCGTGAACGCAAGGTTCCGTTTTTCGGCATCTGCCTTGGCATGCAAATGGCCTGTATCGAGGGCGCACGCACCGCCGGGATTGCAGAGGCCTCGTCGACCGAATTTGGCGAAACCAAAGAGCCGGTGGTCGGCATCATCACCGAGTGGATGACCGAAGAGGGCTTGCAAAGCCGCGAAGAGGGCGGGGATCTTGGCGGGACCATGCGCCTTGGGGCTTATGAGGCGAAACTTGGCGCAAACAGCCACACCTCGCGCATTTATGGCGGGGCTGAAACAATCTCAGAACGCCACCGCCATCGCTATGAGGTGAACAGCGCTTACATCGAGCCACTCGAAAGCGGCGGGTTGGTGTTCGCTGGCATGTCGCCCGACGGCCTTTTGCCCGAGATCGTTGAGCGCCCAGACCACCCGTGGTTTGTTGGCGTGCAATTCCACCCGGAGCTTAAATCCAGGCCATTTGATCCCCATCCGCTCTTCGCTGGCTTCATCGAAGCAGCGCTGGAACAATCGCGCCTCGTCTAGTGATGGGCTGAGGCCAATGACGGTCTAAGATGGGTCGCGCCATTCCGGCCCATTCGCCGGATTATTGGACGCATGGCTTTTGTCGTGAAGTTACAAGATTGTTAATTGTGTGTGTGGCTAGATTGTGATGCACAGCACAGTATGGGTTTCTAAGCCGGACTACCGCGTGTGCGCGGGAAGGGCGCGCTTTTTGCTCGGCGCCTTAAAAAGTTATGCAGCAAGGTTAGGACCCGTGAGCACAAATGCTCACTGCTGCGAAGGGCTCGAACTGGGGAATGACCGTCTACTGCGACCCGGACGGTTATACTTGGTCGGGGCGACAACAGTCGCGGGGCGGCTCCTTCGGGAACCGCCCCTTTTTTGTGTTTAGTCGTTAAGTATTTGAGCGTGTTAGCTCACGCTTAAGCAGCGTCGGCATCCGAAACATCATCGCCGGGTTTCTCTGTCGGAACGGCGGTTAATGTCGCCGCGCCGTTTACCGCGATTTTCTTTGGCTTCATCGCCTCAGGGATCTCGCGGACAAGGTCGATGACCAACAAGCCATCGGCGAGCGCTGCATTGTCAACGCGCACATAATCAGCAAGCTCAAACCGGCGCTCAAACCCGCGGTTCGCGATACCGATATGGAGCATTTCTGCGCCTTCATCAGCATCTTCGCGTTTGCGGCCTTGGACGGTGAGCAGGTTCGCTTGCGCAGTGATTTCAATATCCTGCGGACGGAAACCGGCTACCGCCAGCGTGATGCGGTAGGTGTCCTCACCATTTTTAGCGATGTTGAAAGGGGGTAATTGTCCCCTGAACTCGCGCGCGCCTGGCTCTCTAACATGTCGAAGAGACGATCAAAGCCAACGGTGCTGCGGCGATATGGGGTAAAATCAAGACGTGACATAAATTTGCAAATCCTCTTGTTTGAGCAATTTGGTTGTATTCGCAGACCCACCTCATGTGGCGCCTGCTGGTGTTATGCCGCTGTTGCATCTCCCAAGACTGGCGAAATGCGGCGACACACATTAGTTAGGGTTCCAGATATGCCTTTCAAGAGGCTTTTGGGATCGGAAAATTATGACCACACCAGTAATCGACATCTACACCAAATTCGGCTGCCCCTTCTGCGTGCGTGCCAAACACTTGCTCGACAAAAAGGGTGCAGCCTACAACGAATTTGACATCACCATGGGCGGTGAAAAGCGTGATGAAATGATCGCTCGTGCACCAAATGCGCGCACCGTGCCGCAGATTTTCATTGGTGAGACATACGTGGGCGGCTCAGACGAACTGGCCGCGCTTGAGAGCAAGGGCGAGCTCGACACGCTTTTGGCACAGTAGGACACGGCAAAGTGCCAAAGATTGCCGTCCATCAAATGACGTCGGGGATTGATCCTGAGGCGAATTTTCAGACGATCGCTCGTGCGGTTCTCGACGCTAGCCTCGAGGGGGCGCAAATGCTGTTCACCCCCGAAATGTCGCTGCATCTGGACCGCGACCGCAAACGCGCTGCCCAACATATCGAAGATGCAAGCGATAGCCACATGGCGCAGCGCCTCGCCAGCTTAGCGGCGGAAGCTGGCCTGTATCTCGCCGTCGGAGCGCCGCTGCGCCGTGGGAGCGAGAGGCTGTCCAATCGCCAATGGGTGTTTGGGCCCAACGGCGGTCCACCCGTCTCCTATGACAAAATCCACATGTTCGATGTTGAGCTTTCAACCGGTGAAACATGGCGTGAGAGCAACGCCTATGCCCCGGGCGAACAGGTCGTGAGCATTGATCAGACGCCTTTGGGAAGGCTCGGTCTCGCGATCTGTTACGACATGCGTTTCCCTGCTCTTTTCGAAGAACTTGGCCGCCGGGAATGCGACGCCATCTCGGTGCCTGCCGCCTTTACAAAGCCCACAGGCGAAGCGCATTGGCACGTTCTGCTGCGAGCCCGCGCCATTGAAGCCAGCGCATTTGTCATTGCAGCGGCCCAGGTCGGCAAACACGAGGATGGGCGCGAAACCTATGGGCACTCTCTTGTGGTGGACCCATGGGGGGAAGTGCTGCTCGATATGGGCGGGGATGGGCCGGGCCTCGGCTTCTGCGACATCGACCTTGGCCGTATCGCTGAAGTTCGTTCACAAATCCCCAGCCTTGCCAACCGCCGCAAAATCCCCAATTAGTCCCGCACAATGATCGTATTCGACCTTACTTGCGAACACGGCCACCGCTTTGAAGGGTGGTTCAAGTCTTCCTCTGCCTTTGAGGAGCAACAGGCGCGCGGCCTTGTGACGTGCCCTGAGTGTGAAACGGCCGCGGTGAGCAAAGCGCCCATGGCACCTGCCGTGCCAGCCAAAGGCAACACCAAGCCAGACCTTGCGCCAGTCCCCCAGCAGTCGGTTCAACCGAATGTAAGTGAAGGACAAGCGGTCTCCAATGCTGAGCCGCCTGCTGAGGTCAAGAAGGCCATCGAAGCTCTCGCAAAAGCGCAGGCTAAGGCGCTCGAAAACAGCACATATGTGGGCAAAGAGTTCTCTAAACAGGCCCGCGAGATGCACTATGGTGAGCGCGATGCTGAGGTGATCCACGGACAAGCGAGCCTTGAAGAGGCCAAAGAGCTTGTCGAAGAGGGCGTGGCCGTCGCGCCGCTGCCGCTTCCTGTGGCCCCGCCAGAAAAGCTCAATTGATCGCGTGCGCCATAATGCTATGGGAGCACATGGTCGGTCCCGTAGCTCAGGTGGATAGAGCGTTGGATTCCTAATCCAAAGGCCACAGGTTCGAATCCTGTCGGGATCACCAGCGTTTTTGTTTTCCGCACGCCCATCCGGGCGCGCGTCCTCGCTGGACGGGCAGGCAAGCTGCCCCCGCTGCGGGCGGGCGGTCGCCCTTGCGGACCCTCTGGGTCCGTTCGGCCTTAATACCCGCTCGCTTGTCCATCCTTGCGCATCTCGGTCGCGCCGGCATAAACGCCGGTTTCCGCGTCGCGCACGATTGCCTGATAGCCTCCGAACATGATGCCGTTGGAGACGACCCGCACATTGTGACCCATGGCGCGCAAAGCCTCGACGGTTTCAGCCGGGATACCGGGTTCGACATTGAGCGTCCCAAGTTCATCCTGAATCGGGCCGTTGAGGCTATCAGTCGGCTGCCGACCGCCGTCGTGGTTGATGCGCGCGGCATCCCCCGCTTCTTGAACATTCATGCCATAATCGACCATATTGATGAGCACCTGCACATGCCCCTGAGGCTGCATCCCGCCGCCCATCAGGCCAAGCGTCATGAAGGGCTTTCCGTCCTTCTTAACAAAGGCAGGAATGATAGTGTGGAAGGGCCGTTTGGCCGGTTCGTAGGCATTGGGGTGCTCGGGATCGAGGCTGAAAAGTTCGCCGCGATCTTGCAGCATGAAACCAAGGCCATCTGGCACCAAACCGCCGCCCATACCGCGATAGTTGGATTGGATGAGGCTCACCATCATGCCGTCTTTGTCGGTCACGGTGAGGTAGGTTGTGTCGCCTTCGCCCTCTAACTTTGGCTCAGGTACCGGTTCTCCCGGAGCGAACTCAGGCGTCGCTTTGGCAGGGTCAATCAGCGCAAAACGCTGCTTGCCGTAATCTTCGCTCAGCAATTCTTCAGGCAAAGCGGAGAACGAAGGGTCTGCATAAAACCGCGCAACATCGGCATAAGCGAGCCGTTTTGCCTCGGTGATGTAGTGAATGACCTCCGGGCTGCCGCGTTCCCATTGGCGCAGGTCCACATTTTTGAGGATGTTGACCATCTGCAAGGCGGCAAAGCCTTGTGAGTTTGGTGGAAGCTCGCACAACTCGAACCCGTCGCGGTAGCCTGCGCAGGCCACATCGACCCACTCGCTCTCATGCGCGGCAAAGTCTTCTATAGTGAAAGCTGAACCTTGGCGCTGGAGATAGTCGACCATGACCTTGGCCAAATCGCCCTTATAGAACGCCTCGCGCCCGTCGCGCCCGATTGTCTCAAGCGTGTTCGCCAGATCAGGGTTCTTGAAGATGTCGCCAGCTTCTGGCGCTCCGTCGGCAAAATAGGTGGCGCGGGCATTGTCGAACTCAAACGCCGTGGTCTCAAGCCGCCGCGTGTAGGATCGCAAGGAACGGTCCAGATACATCGCAATGACTGGGGCAACCGGGTGTCCTTTGCGCGCGTACTCGACAGTTGGTGCCAGCACCTCGTTCATGGGCATGGAGCCAAAGCGTTCGTGCATTTCAAACCATCCATCGACCGTTCCGGGAATGGTGACGGGGAGGGGGCCCACAGCTGGCAGTGCATCGGCTCCGTCCAACTTGGCGAGCAGTTGATCGAGTGACTGGCCCGCCGGCGAGCGTCCAGAACCATTGAGGCCGTATAATTGATCGGTATTGGGGTCGTAGATGATTGCAAACAGATCACCGCCAATACCGTTACCCGTCGGCTCCATCAGGCCGAGCGCTGCATTGGCCGCAATTGCTGCATCCACCGCATTGCCGCCCTCTCGTAGGACTTGGAGCGCGATCTGGGTTGCCAAGGGGTGAGCGGTCGCTGCCATGCCGTTTTCAGCATAAACCGGACTGCGCGACCAATTGGCGCCAACCGGACGCCCGCCAGCACCGATTTGCTCCTCAACGGGGCGCGCTTCCTGCGCTAAAATGGGCGTTGCTACAAGGGCGAACAGTGAGGCTGCTGTGGCAAGAATTCTCATGAGATTTCCCTCAATTGGTGGCGGGCGGAGTACCGGTCGGCGTACCGGTTTTTGGGGCGACTTTTTTGGCGCGCTTCTTTTTCGACTTCGCTAAATAGGGCAACAAAAACAAATAGCCGCCGGTTCCCCACATGATGATGAGGATGACGCCGATGGGGAGGAAGACATAGAGCTTCACCCAATCGGCAAACCACGATCCGTCATGGATCGCCTCGATCGTGTCGGACCGGCGGTAGGCGACCTTCAAGACCTCAGCTGTGCTGGTGTCGATCTGCACTTCCCAGCCAGAATTTGCCCGAAGTTTCGCCACGCCGCGGTCCACACGAAGGTCGATGCGGTCGATGTCGGTCCATTCCTCAATCCCAGCCTCGGGATGCGCGCGCGCAGCCTCGACCATTTGATCGTAGGAGATGGTTGGGATCGTGTCCTCAACCACCCCGCGCTCAGTGCCGGGTTGTATCCACTCAATCTCTTTTTTGAGCATCAGCATGCCGCCAGCGACAAACATGATCGCGGCAGGGATGAAGACGGCGACCGAAAGCCAGTAGTGAATCTGGCGAAACAAGCGTTTTGCGTTCATTGTCTCTCACATGAAGCGGGGGCCGCCCTAAGGCAAGCCCCCGCCTGTTACTTCAACAGGGTCATTTGAATTTATGGAAGCGCGCTTCCAGCGACCCAAGGTGCACCAGCTGCCTCAAGCTCACGTTCGAAAGCAGGAAGGCTGCTTTCTGTGAGAGTGCGCAGGCGATTTTTGACGTCGGTGAATTCCGCGACGGCATAGCCGAGCTGGTCACGGTGCGTATTGGTTGGGCCATAGGTCGAGGCGCTGACCCCAAACATGACCATGCCAAGACGGCTGCGAACGGTGGGCTGAGTGCGCTCTGCGATGGCATTGCGCGCTTGGTTCCCGTTCATCATCGCATCGAGCGTATTGGCCTCACTGCGAAGCGCGGAAAGGCGGTTATCGAGCGCTGTGACGTCCCCGCCAGCACGGCTTACCGCAACCTTCATCAGATCAATGCGCCGCTTGGCGTTATCAAGCGTCGCATTGGCCGCCGAAACCGTCCGGTCAAAGGCCGAGATTTCGGCCCAGAAACCGGCCGCATCCGCTTGAGCTGGAAGCGCACCTTCGCGAAGGCGTTCGACGTTGAACGGCTGACCCGAAACCAGCTCAGTCGTCACGCCGCGAACCCGCTTAGACAGCGAGACGGTGTATTGGCCGGGGCTCACAAGAAACCCGCTGCCATCCGAGTTTGGTCCCGGCTTACGCGTCACTGCCGATTGGCTTGGAAAACGAAGGTCCCAGTTCACACGGTGGAAGCCCTTCTTGGTCGGTCCTTTGATCCGGCGCACCACATTGCCATCGCTATCACGAACGGTGAGGTAGATCGCTGGCTTCTCTTCCAGGATTTCTTGCGTAAGGCTGTCAAAGCTCGGGAAGGGGTTGTTGCCGCCTTCTTTGGCAATCGGCTTCTCGCGCTCTTGGCGAATGTCTTTCAGCGACTGAATATCGTCTGCCAGATAATAGGTGAAATTCGCCCCAAATTCTGGGTTGGGCGCACGATAGTAACCGTGACCTTGCGACCCGCCTTCAGAAAAGGCCAGCGGGTGCTGTTCAATGTACCACCACGCTTTGCGGCCTGGGAAGAGCATTGCTTCGGAGCGAAGGCTCGCCTCGGTCACTTCGCGCAGAGGCGAGATATCATCGACGATGAAGAAACCCCGGCCAAAGCTTGCCGCCACAAGGTCATCTTCGCGGCGCTGAATCGTGAGATCGCGGAACGCAATTGTTGGAGCATCGCCGGTCATCTTTACCCACTTCGCCCCGCCATCGACGCTGAAGAACAGCGCAAATTCGGTCGCGGTAAAGAGCAGGTTGGGGTTCTTGTGATCCTGAACGATGCGCCACACGAGGTGACGATCAGGGATGTTCGACTTGATCGAGGTCCAAGTGCGGCCGCGGTTGGTGCTCTTGAGCAAATACGGTTTGAAATCGCCATATTTGTGGTTGTCGAGCGCGACATAGACCGTGTTCACATCGAACAGATCGGCGCGGATGTCGTTCACATAGGCTGTGTCAGGTACGCCAGGCATAGTGCCCACTTCCAAACGCCGCCATGTGTTGCCGCCGTCTTCTGTGACTTGGATCAGGCCATCATCAGTGCCCACATAAAGCAGGTTCTCATCGAGCGGGCTCTCACCCACATTCGCAATAGTGTTGTACTGCGACATGGCGAGAAGATCCCAGCCCGCATCCCAGCTGTGCTGGCGGCCCTGAACGGGCAGACGCAGACGGTTTTCATCGCGGGTGAGGTCAGGTGAAATCGCGCGCCAAGTGTCGCCGCGATCATCCGAACGCCACAGCTTTTGCGACGCGTGATAAATGCGGGTCGGCTCATGCTGGCTAACCAGAATAGGCGCATCCCAGTTCCAGCGCATGATTGGCTCACCGGGAGCAGCTTGCGGTTGGATGTGCACGACCTCACCAGTGATACGGTCAACGCGCGCCAAGTTCCCCTGCTGCCACTGCGCATACATAATGTTTGGGTTGCCGGGCTCTGTCGCAGATTGGTGACCATCGGCAAACAGCGTGATGAACCAGTCATCATTGCGAATGCCGTGACGGTTATCGGTGCGCGATGGGCCGCCCTGCGAGTTGTTGTCCTGTGTCCCGCCATAAACGTAATAGAATGGCTCAGCATCATCGACCGCGACCTTGTAGAACTGGGTCACTGGCAGATTGTTGATGAAGCGCCAGGTTTTCGTGTGGTCATAGCTTTCGTAAAGACCGCCATCTGATCCAAATAGCACATATTCCGGATCATCCGGCCGGAAGGCGAGGGCGTGATCGTCAACGTGCTTCAATTCGTTGTTGAGGTTGCTGAAGGTCTTGCCGCCATCGTTTGAAATCTGAGATGTGTTCGACATCAGATAGATGCGGTCGAAATAGTGCGGGCTTGCATAGAGCTCTTGATAATAGTGCGGGCCGGTGCCGCCTGAGACGGTGTCAGACATTTTGGTCCAGCTCGAACCGCGATCATCAGAGCGCCAAATGCCACCCTCGCGTCGATCAAGTTCAATCGCTGCGTAAACAACGTCAGGTTGGATCGGCGAAATCGCGATCCCGATCTTGCCCATATTGCCTTTGGGAAGGCCGGTTTTCAGCTCAGTCCAAGTCTCGCCGCCGTCTTCTGAGCGCCAGATGCCGCTTTCAGGGCCGCCGCCAACATAGGCGGCAACTGTGCGGTGACGCTGCCATGTGGTGGCATAGAGGCGGTCAGGATTGCTTGGGTCGATCATCAAATCGCCTGCGCCCGTGTGGCCGTTGTCCGAGGAGAGAACTTGGGTCCACGTCTCACCGCCATCGGTGGTCTTGTAAACGCCGCGTTCGCCGCCAGCGCTCCAGATTGGGCCTTGGGCTGCTACCCAGACGGTGTTTGAATCTTCAGGGTGAACGATGATCTTGCCGATGCGTTCTGAGGCCTCGAGACCTTTCTTCTTCCAGGTTTGACCGCCGTCTTCGGAAAGATAGATGCCATCGCCATAGGCCAAGTGGCGGCCACCATGGTTCTCACCTGTACCAACCCAGATGCGGCTAGGGTCGCTTGGGTCTAGGCCAAGCGAGCCGATCGAATAGGAGGTTTGGCCATCGAACAGGCTTTTCCAAGTGGTGCCCGCATTCTCCGTCTTCCAAACGCCGCCAGAGCCCACTGCCACGTACCACGTCGCAGGATCGTCTTGTACAATTGCGATGTCAGCGATGCGACCCGACATAAACGCCGGGCCAATGCCGCGCAGTTTAAACGCGTTGAACGTACCGCTTGAAAGAGCAGGTTTCTCTTTGTCATCCTGGGCCAGGGCGGTGGTGCCGAGGCCGGTAAGTGCCAAACCAAAAGCGGCAAGGATTGCGAGGAAAAGTTTTTGTAGCGACATTCAGCCCCCCGTTCGCGAAGCCCTGAAACTGCCGCGAGGATTGTGATCGACAACGGGGTAAAGACTCAAGCGTCCGCCCCGAGATGTAACATGGCTAGGCTTTCATAAGCTCTGCATCAACTGCCAAGCCGATTTGCCTCACGCCTAATCGTGGATAGATGAACGCATTTTTCCGTCCCATAGGCGCAAGGAAATTCCGACCAAGCGCAAAGGCTGTCGGACAAGCTGCATTGGGTGGGGGGCTGCATTGAGTGGGGTCTCAGATGAAAGCGCCAAAACAGAAGGGCGCTCGGCAATTTCCGGAGTAAGCGGCCCGGGGTGCACCGTGCCGTTCGGAAATGGATGCCGTAGCGCCCTTCGTATGTCGGCTGCTCTTACGAGCAAACCGGGGTGGCTTTTTGAGATCGTTCGGTGGAAGCCTGAGAAAGGAAAGGTTAGGGGTTTTCCTCTTTCGGCGAGTTCCGTAGCGAGCTCTTTACCTCTTTAGGCACATGGTTGCTAAAGAGCACTACCAATTACCTAGGGACTGCTACGTAGCCCCTCTGTTTCGCCCTTATTTTTCGCCGCGCTTTTCGTTTCGGCGCGACGCATAGCAAAGCGCCACATTGAAGAGCGACATGAGCAATACCAAGGCGCAGGTGCCCTCCCAGCCGCCCCAGTCATAAACACTCGTGCCAAGAATACTCCCTAAAGCGCCGCCGATGAACATCAGCACGACATAGGAGGTGCTAAGCCGCGTGCGGATTTCCGGCTCGAGATTTAAGAATGTCATGCGGCCCGTCACATCGACCGAAGGACCAACAGCATTGATAATGACAAGCGGCACGATGAGAGCCCAAACATTCCAACCAAGCGGATAAAGGAATATAATGCCTACAAGCTGGACAAAGCTGACCGCCAGCCTTGCCCGCTTTGCGCCCACTTTGTCCGCCCATTGGCCAAGGCGCGGCGTCATAAAGACGCTGACCAACGCGATCCCTGCCAGATATCCTACCGTGTCGACACCGTATCCCATGGTGTCGCTTGTTAGGTGGAGCGCCATGCCTAACCACAATGCGATAAAGCTTCCGAAATTGAGCCCCTGAATAACACCCGAGGTGAGCATATCGTGGTTGGATTTTGCGAGGGTGAAAACCGATGCGAGGAGCGCGCCATAGGTTTTGCTAGTCTCGCTCTTTCGCCGCGTTTCGGGTCCGCTCTCGTCGCGCATAACAATGGGCAGGAAAAGGCTCACACTGATCATAAGCACGACGGCCACCCAATACACCGTGCGCCAGCCAAAATGCTCAGCCACTATTCCTGCACCAACGCGCGAGAAGAGAACCCCAAACACAAGGCCAGCCGTCAGGAGCGCTGTAACTTGGCCCAGCCTTTCCGGCGCGACCCGCTTCGAGGCAAAGGCCGGGATAATATAGGGAGCTATGGTCACAAACCCGAGGAGGGTTGAGGCAAGTGTGAACAGCGCGAAACTGTCTGACAGCGCCATCCCGAGGAGAAACACCGTTTGTGCGGTGACGAAAAGGATCGAAAGCCGCCTATTCGAATAGCGATCACCCAGCGGAAGAAGCAGGAAAATGCCCAATGCAAGCGCCAACTGGTTGAGCGCAGGCACAATGCCGATTTGCGCCTTACCCACCCCAAAAGCCTCAGCCACCTCGCTGATAATGGGGTGGATGTAATAAGCATTGGCGCAGACGACCGAAACCGTGACGGCAAGACCAAATTCTTGCCGCCTACTTAGGTATTGAGGAGTGACGCTGCTCAGTTCAGCTGGGTCAGCGTTCGCCGTCTCGCTCAGAGCACACCTGCTTTCCTGGCCGTGTCGATCACGCCTTGCGCCAGCTCGGCCGGGCGATCTTCTTGGCAAAAATGACCGCAGGACGAGAGCATGCCATGGGGTTGCTCCGCCGCGCCCGCGATCTTGTCGATCAAGGGTTGTGCCAGACCACCGGTGACAGGGTCATCTTCACCAAAAAGGGTCAGGAACGGTTTATCGAACCCGGCAAGACCTTTCCAAGCCGCTTTGTTTTGCTCAATCCCGTCCATGCCATCCTCTACCGGCACAAGCGCAGGGAACGCTCGGGCACCTGCTTTACTGGGCTCATCGGGGAAGGGCGCGTCATAAGCCGCAACCTCTTCGGCGGTCCGCTCGGTAGCGGTGGCGCGTTGGAGCAGTTCTCCGATCTCAAATTCGGGAGATGTCCTAGCAAACTGACGCCAAGCTAGGAATGCGGGGGAGGGCGTGCCGCCAGTGGGAAGGAAGGTGTTCGACGCCACCACATATTGGAAGCGATCAGGCGCCTCACCCACCATACGAAGGCCCAGAAGCCCGCCCCAGTCCTGACAGAATAGCCCAGCCGCCTCCCGTGCAACTGCATCACGCCACTGGCCTAGCCACGAGATGTGGCGATCGTAGGTGTAAAAGCCGATGTCATCAGGCTTATCGCTTTTGCCAAATCCAATGAGGTCAGGCGCAAGGCACCGGAAACCAGCATCGACCAACACTGGGATCATTTTGCGGTAGAGGAAGCTCCAGCTGGGCTCGCCGTGAAAGAGCAGGACGGTGGGACCGTCACGCGGCCCCTCGTCGACATAATGCATACGGCCAGAAAAACCCTCGCCCAGATCGATGTCCTGCCAATTGTCCGCAAACGGATAATCGGGAATGGCGTCGAACCGGGCGGGGTCGTGTTTCAAAATTTGCATCGGTGATCTCTCCCTCTCTCGTGCCGGTAAGAGATCACGGTGGCGACCTTTAAGCCGCCTCGCGCAATCCTTCCCGCATAGGCACAGCCTCTTTGAACGTATGCGTGATGTAGGGGAAGGGGATTTCGATCTCGGCTTTATCAAGCTCGCGTTTAATAGCGCGCACAACCTGGTCGCGGTTCATCACCGCATCAGTCCCGGATGATGCAGCCCACCAACGGACGCGAAAATCGACCGAACTGGAGCCAAAGTTGTCAGCGAGCACCTGGATATCTTTGTCCTTGTTAACAAGGTCGACGCTTTCGACTGCATTGTGGAGAACGCGGCTCGCATGCTCGAGGTCGGTGTCATAGGAAACGCCGATCATCACTTCAAAGCGGCGTTCCTCAAGGTCAGTGACAACTTCGAGCGGGTCTTTGAACAGGATGGCGTTGGGAAGAACGTGAAGCTCGCCTGAGAATGCGCGAATGTGGGTTTCACGAAGAGAGATATACTCGATTTTACCGTGGATATCGCCCGTCTTAACGACGTCGCCAATCTCCATCTTCTCGCGCAGCATAATCATTACGCCTGCAAGAAAGTTCTCAAAGAAGTCCTGAAACGCAAAGCCAATGGCGACTGCGCCAATACCAAGCCCTGCTAAAAGGCCGGACGGGCTGAAATTGGGGAAGACTACCAATGCAGCGAGCATTGCGCCGGTCAGCCACATGCCGAGCCGCACCGCGGTTTCAATCAGCGCACGCAGCGAGGGGCGCAGGTCGGTTTTGCCAATGATGCGATGGCTTATCTTGCTCGCAAACTTGGCAAATATCCATGTGACAGTGAGGATGATTGCGGCGATCAAAAGCGAGGGAATTGATGCCACCGCGCCGGTGGCCATTGCATTAATCTGATCAAAAAGTGGTTGTAACATAAAAGTGATGTGTCTCCTTTGGGCGATAGACTAACAGGCTTTACCGCCCATTGGTTCCGACGTTCTTCGCAGGTGCAGCATAAGCCGAGGCAGTTCAACCCACTAAGAACGCCTGAACCGGGCTGACGCTCGCTTGATCGAAAACGGACTCAGTTAATCCCGAAAATGCGCAGGCCAGCGTATTTTGCTTGCATGGGGTGGTTAACTATGATTCTGTGAGAGTGACAGTCGAGGGACGGGGCTACCAATGCGCAAACAACCAAGAGAGCATCTAAAGCAAAGTTTTGCGCTTGTGCTTTTGGTTGTGCTTACGGTTGGCGCGATTGCGGGTCCTACCGGACTTCTTGCTTGGGCTGAAAATTCTGAAGTGCTTTCGGAGCGCGAAGCACAGATTGCGATGCTTACAGATAAGCGTGACGCATTGAAGAACCGCGTTGATCTGCTTGATCCCAATGGCGCTGATCCTGACCTTGTTGGTGAATTGGTGCGCAAAGACTTGGGCGTGATTCACCCCGATGAGATTGTAATTACACTCGAGGACGAGTGATTTTAGGGCCTTTCTGGTTTGCCCTTTTTCCAATTTTCACCGCTCTGGTAATTTAATAGCTATGCACCCGTGTTGACGTTGCGTCATCTTGGTTGGCGTGCCTATAGCGGTGGGGAGACGGGCGTTTTGGTGAAAAGCCAAAACGGTAATGACGAGAGAAGGGATCCTCACTTGGCCCAAAAACCCAAATCCAAAACACATGCTGCCACAAAGGCAGCAACACCAGCGCCATCGGATGATACAGACTTCATCCTGCACTCGCTCCAAGACGAGTTTGAAAAGGCAAAAAGGTTTGCCGCAAGCGATGAGCAGATGCTGGAATTCTATAAGCAGATGCTGCTTATCCGTCGCTTCGAAGAGAAAGCAGGCCAGCTTTATGGTCTCGGCTTGATCGGTGGTTTTTGTCACCTGTACATCGGCCAGGAAGCGGTTGCGATTGGGCTTCAATCGGCGCTCGATAACGATAAGGACAGCGTAATCACGGGTTACCGCGATCATGGCCACATGCTCGCCTATGGCATCGATCCAAAGGTCATCATGGCTGAGCTAACGGGCCGCGAAGCCGGGATTTCCAAAGGCAAAGGTGGGTCGATGCATATGTTCTCGACCGAACACAAATTTTATGGCGGCCACGGCATTGTTGGCGCGCAAGTTGCGCTGGGCGGGGGTCTGGCGCTGGCTCATCAATACAATGACGATGGCGGGCTCTGTCTTGCATATTTCGGTGACGGTGCGGCCAACCAGGGCCAAGTCTATGAGACTTTCAACATGGCGGCGCTTTGGAATTTACCCATCGTGTTCGTGGTGGAAGACAACCAATACGCTATGGGCACGTCTAGCTCGCGTTCATCAGCTGAAACCCGCTTCCACCGCCGCGGCACAGCTTTCCGCATTCCGGGCATGGACGTAAACGGCATGGACGTTCTCGAAGTACGCGCCGCTGCCGAAGTCGCTTTCAAGCACGTTCGTGATGGCAAGGGCCCAGTTCTGATGGAATTGAACACCTACCGTTATCGTGGTCACTCCATGTCTGACCCTGCCAAATATCGCACCCGCGATGAGGTTCAGGAACAGCGTGAGAACCACGATCCCATCGAGCGCCTCAAACGCAGTCTGATCGAGGGCGGTCACGACGAGGCTGACCTCAAAGCGATCGATAAAGACATTCGTAAAGTGGTGACCGAAGCAGCGGACTTTTCCGAAAGCTCACCAGAACCGAGCCCGAACGAACTCTACACCGATGTCCTGGTGGAGGAGTATTGATCGATGGCTATTGAACTTAAGATGCCCGCGCTTTCTCCAACCATGGAAGAAGGCACTCTTGCGAAGTGGCTCAAATCAGAAGGCGATACGATTGAGCCGGGCGATATCATTGCGGAAATTGAAACCGACAAAGCCACGATGGAGTTTGAGGCCATTGATGAGGGTGTGCTGTCAAAGATCCTCGTTGCTGAAGGCACAGAAAACGTCGCGGTCGGAACTGTGATCGCGCACATGGAAGGCGAGGGTGAAGAGGCTGCACCAGCACCTGCTCCAACGCCTGAACCCTCTGCGGCCCCTGTTCCAGCATCAGCGCCAACCCCAGCAGCGCCGGCTCCAGCGCCTAGCGTGCGCACCAGTGACCCAGCTATCCCGGCAGGCACAAGCTTCACGTCGACAACTGTTCGCGAAGCGCTGCGTGATGGCATGGCCGAAGAGATGCGCGCTGATCCGCGTGTCTTCGTGATGGGTGAAGAGGTCGCCGAATATCAGGGCGCTTATAAGGTCACTCAGGGCCTGCTTGATGAGTTTGGGCCCAAGCGCGTGATCGACACACCGATCACCGAATATGGCTTTGCAGGTATCGGGACAGGCGCTGCGATGGGCGGCCTTCGTCCAATCGTTGAGTTTATGACGTTCAACTTCGCGATGCAGGCGATTGACCACATCATCAACTCAGCCGCCAAAACCAATTATATGTCCGGTGGCCAGATGCGCTGTCCGATTGTGTTTCGCGGACCCAATGGTGCCGCTAGCCGCGTCGGGGCTCAGCACAGCCAAAACTACGGCCCGTGGTACGCAAGTGTACCTGGTCTGATCGTAATCGCACCCTACGACAGCTCGGATGCGAAAGGCTTGATGAAGGCGGCAATTCGGTCACAGGACCCTGTTGTCTTCCTTGAAAACGAGCTTGTCTATGGCCGGAGCTTTGATGTGCCCGATCTTGACGATCACGTCCTGCCCATCGGCAAGGCGCGTATCATGCAAGAGGGCAAAGACGTCACGATCATTAGCTATTCCATCGGGGTGGGCCTCGCGCTTGAGGCGGCGGAAACGCTTGCAGGCGAGGGTATTGAGGCTGAGGTTATCGACCTTCGCACGCTGCGCCCTCTGGATAAGGAAACTGTGCTCAAAAGCCTTGCGAAGACCAATCGCTTGGTGATCGCGGAGGAAGGCTGGCCGACCTGCTCTATCGCCTCGGAGATCATTTCGATCTGTATGGAAGAGGGCTTTGACGACCTTGATGCGCCCGTCACACGGGTGTGCAACGAGGACGTGCCTTTGCCTTATGCAGACAATCTTGAAAAACTCGCGCTGATCGATGCACCGCGCATTGTCGAGGCGGTGAAAAAGGTCTGCTACGTATAGTGGTCAAGCGGGCTGGGCGGCTGAGTAGGCCGCCCGGTTGCACTTGTGTTCGACGTCCCGCCCGTGTCGGGCGACCCGTTTATGTTGGGTGGCCGCTTAGGTTGGACGGTTTGCTGAATAGACGTTGCAATTGGCAACAGGGCTAGCCGGTGTCGTTTGGCGCAGGCCTGTAAGGTCCCGCACGTCGCGAATGTTAAACGCAGCGGTGTAGTTCAGCGTCGTGCCACCGAAAAACTCAAACGGTGTGATCGCATCATAGTCGTAAAAGACTTCTACAAAGATCACCGCTGTTCCCGGGCTTGCAACGATTGGTTGGGTAGGATCGCCCATGCCAGCGAAGCTTGTGCCACTCGCGCCAGTCCCTTGTAGGCCATAGGTCGACTGCTTGGTCTTGGCCCCTCGGCAACGCTGCCAAGCGATCCATTGGCCGCCATCGCCGTTCTGTTGCAGGCTTGATATAATCACGCGCCCGTTCTCAAAAATCCCGAAGCGCTGACCGAGTTTTTCCGCGCCGACGAGAACACCATTGATATCGGCTTCTGTGACGACTTGAGCGGCAAGGTCGCTCTCACCCACACGCGATGCGTTATCAGCAACCTGCATGGCAAGCTGGCTGATCTGCATGTGAGTAATCGAATAATAGGCGGTTTCAGTGCCCATCATTCCCATGCCAAGAACAAGCGGCGCGGCAAAGGCAAACTCCACCAGGGCGAGTGCGGAGTTGTCTCGGGCAAGCCCCCGAAGCTTTGCAGCTGCTTTACGCAGACGAGGAAAGGTTGTGACTTTAGGGGCGATCACGTGCAATTTCCTTGTGAAAAACTATCGATTTTAAGGTCGTAGGGCTGGTTACGAAGAACGGTTGAAGCGGAAAGCTCAACCTTTTCAGGAAGGCCTGCGAGCCCCGCCATCGGGAAGAGCCGGTCGTAGCTCACCTTAACGGTGTAGAGCACCGCGTCTTTCGCGCCGCCAATGCCTTCTTCGCCGCGATTGGGATCCCACTGCCCATTGTTGTTGGTATCAATGAACGGTTCGCCATTGTTGCAAATGCCATCACTGTTCCCGTCGGTGTATTCTTCTTCTTCGCCAATGTCGGTGAAGTCTGCGTGAGACAATTTCTCAAGCTCAATGGTTGCGGTCGATGGAACAACCGAGCGGATTTGTGCCTGCACTGCGGCGTCAATCGCCCCCTGGCTCGAAGGTGCGCTTTGCAAAGTAAGGTCGCGGCCCGCTTTCTGCATGGCACCGTTCATCAGTGCAGAAGTGTACTGCGAATGTGCCATGTCGAAGATGCCCATGATCATGAGGATCAGGACCGGGGAGACAATGGCGAATTCCACCAGTGTCGCACCCTCTTCGTCCCTTCGAAAGGTCTTGAGAATTGCGCTTTGCATTATTGGGTCAACCTTAGGTCTGCGATTTTCTCAGCAATGTCTTTGAACGCTTCATTAAGAGCGGCACCATCGCTTGCCTGGTAGGCACGGCCTGGAGTTGCACAATCAATTAGGTTCTGGCTGAGCGAGGTGCCGAACGCCACTACCCATACTGTGACGTTCTTATTGCGCACCGCACGGCAGGCTGCTTGGAAGCGGGCTGCATGGACTGTGGTGTTGGTCGAGGTTTGACCATCGGTCGTGATCCGGCGATCCCACCATTCATAACCATAAGGCGAATAAACGGCGTTGTTTCCGAACATCACGCCATCGGTCATGAATACCACGTGGCGCGAAATAGCGTCACCGTTTGGTGCTGTTGCATTGCGCGAGGCGAAGATACCATCAGGCGAAATCATCCGTCCGGCCCACACCATTCCAAGATCGTGATAGGTCGCGCCATCTGCAACAAAGCCATTGGCCGGGTCGAGAAAGCTCACAAGCTCATCGCGGTTTGGCATCTCATTCAATTGCCGGGCTGCAGCTGGACAGATCGTCCAGATGGGTTCTTTGTCCTCGAGTGAGCGCATGTTCCCAAGAACGTAATTGCTCGAACTGTATTTAGAGGTACCGTCTACATATCGCGGCTTTACAAGCGTCGGCAGCATCGGCGCCCACTTTTCTGCATTGGTGCTTGGCACAAGATCAATATCGAGGTCGAATGCACCGGCAGGAACAGGATCCCAAACTGTCGTGTTGACCGTGTCGGCTTCTTCGATGCAGCCGTTCCAAGTATGGGTCTCGTTGACCATATCGGCGCCGGTCGGTGCGACCAAGGCGTTGGAGCCAAAGACGCCTGAGACGTTGTAGCTGACAGGCTTATATTCCCAATCCCAAGTGTAGGGGACATCTTCGACGATAGTGATCGTTGAATCAGCCAGGTAAGACTGACGGTCAAAGTACAAACGGCATTCGCGGTTTGTTGAACTGGTCGAACCGTACCAAGTACCGCTGCTCAAGCTCAGGCTCAGGAACGTCGCAGGCCCCTCATATACAGAGACGCGCGGCGTACCTGAAGATTGGGATACCAGTGTGAAGTTGTTCAAATCATGCGAAATATAGGTGTTGTTATTCGGCTGATTGGTGAAAGCAATGTCGACACAATCGTTATAGCTGTACAAAATTTCGCTGTAATATTCCTGGTTCGGAAGGCTCTGGAAATTGTACGCATCGCCGGTTCTCACAACATCAATGCTTTCCAGCTGCGGAGTGCCGTTGGTCCGGATTGTCTCGCGCGATTGGTAAGTATGAGTGTCCTTCATCCAGTTTGCCTGAAGAAGGTCGCCCACATTGATCTGGTTTGAGTAAGGTACGATGCCATAGCGCACTTGCGCCGTCGTTGAGGTTGCAGATTCCACAGTGTCATAGAACGAGAGCGTTGCTGCTCTAAGGTCTGCGATTGGCTGGCCGCTCATCGAACCTGTCGTATCCAGAGCTAAAACAATATCGGTGTTCGCGATGTTGATATCGGCTTGGCACGTAACGCTCAACGACACCTCATTGAAGCCGAACGCGGCCATGATGCTGGTAGGCATAGTGCCCGATGCAACGCCGTTGACTTCATCGTCTTCGGTTGCGCTGTAAGTCTTCGAGAGGCCATCAATGCCAAAAAGGCCGTCAGAAAAGTTCTGATCAAAAAAGGCGTTGCCAATATCCTTTGGCGTTTTTTCCGTGTTGCCGATCTTCTCGTTGAAGTCATTTTCGGACATTGCCCGGCGAGCAGCAAGTGCCCCGGCATCACAGGCCGCCTGCAAGCGCGCTTCGGCCATATAGTAACGACTGGCATCCACGCCGCCACCCACCATCGCCATCAACGGCACAAGCGCCGCTGCAGAAATAGCTAGAGTATTTGCGGTGGAATCCTTTGCGAGTTTGCGAAAGAAACCCATGCCTATTGTCATGTCCTGGCTCATAGTGCCCTTGTCCTCAGTCTTTGATCCACGCCTGAATTGTCGCGTTATTTTTTCTATTAGACCGGGCTTTAGCGCAGAGCGGGTAAGCGGATTGCCAAACAAGGTGGTTAACAGGACCTTTCCTTAGGAACTGCGTCTTAACTCTTTTGATGAGCTGCAAACCTACGTGGCTCACTGCTTGACAAAGAGGCGCTTTGGCCGCCTATGCAAGCCCGATTATGACCCTATCTGACCGTGAAAAATTACCGCCAGAATTGGAGCTGGCTTTGGCCCATACGAGGTTGGATTACCGTGATGCGTTAAGGATTTTCTTTGAGCTTGATTTGCGTTTTTCCCGCATATTGGCGGCAACGAATGAGCCCATGCTTGGTCAAATGCGCCTCGCTTGGTGGCGCGAGATTTTGGCCAAACCGGTTTTAGAGCGTCCGAGTGGTGACATTATTCTTGATGGCATCTCTCACCACTGGAGTGGGCGAGAAGAATATCTGCTCAAACTGGTCGATGGGTGGGAAAACCTCTTGGCTGAACCTCCACTTGGAGAACACCATGCACGTGATTTTGCAAAGGCGCGCGCGGATGCAATGGGGGGCGTGTTCGTTGATGAGGCACAAAATTGGGAGAAATCAGGCGCGAGCATGATGGCGTGGTATTGGGCCCTTGCAGACCTTGCAGCGAATGTATCCGCAGGCGAAGAACGCGAGATGTTGGTGAGCTTAGCGAAGGAACAATTTTCTGCGCCAGCTTTGCGTTCGCCATTTAAAGGTGTCGCCGTCATCGGCGCTTTGGCATTGAGATCATTGAAGAAAGGTGGCCGCCCGCTGATGGAGGGACGCGGCGCTTCGGTGACAGTATTAAGAGCGACTTTCTTCGGACGCTGATCCTATGTATTCTTACCCATGGGAACCACGAAAGGGTATCACCATGCGTCAAACAGTACTTGGGGTGTTCTTAGGACTTATCTTTGCAGGTGTTGGGGTGTTTTGGTGGCAAGGCCGCGCACAGGTCGAGGAGAATGCTCCGCCTCCGCCAGAGCCCGAAGAAATTGTAGAAGTCGATCCAAACGCCTTGCCAGAAGGTGATCCGGGCGAAATGGTTGGCCCCGCACCGCCCGAAGCCTCAGAGTTAACGCGCGAAGAGCGGCGTTTCTTCCGCTATGACCGCAACCGCGACCGCAAGATTACGCGCAACGAAATGCTTTCCACCCGCGCAGACGCGTTTCGCAAACTGGATAAGGACGGCAACAATCTGTTGACCTTTGAGGAGTGGGCGGTTCGCACATCTGATCGCTTTGCCGAGATGGATGGCAATGGCGATGCAGAACTCACCGCGGCTGAATTTGCGACCTCTGCCCCCAAGCGGACGCGCAAGCCAGCCTGCCGCTGTTAAGCCGGGACTGGCTCGCGCATACTACTGATCCACTCGGCCATATCCGCTTTGGCGCGCGAGGTGTATGCCTCTTTGCGTTGTTTTTTCTTCACCTCGTGGAGCGGTGGGAACAGGCCAAAGTTCACATTCATTGGTTGGAACGTCGCCGCATCTGCATCGCCCGTAATGTGGCTGAGCAGAGCGCCAAGCGCGGTTGTTGCGGGAAGGGGTGTCCATTCCTCACCGGCGAGCTCACACGCCGCCATCATCCCTGCCACCAGACCGATAGAGGAGCTCTCCACATAACCCTCACACCCCGTGACTTGCCCGGCAAAGCGGATATGTGGCGCGGCTTTCAACCGCAGTTGCCGGTCGAGCACTTCGGGGGAATTAAGGAAGGTGTTGCGGTGGAGCCCGCCTAGCCTTGCAAACTCTGCGTTTTCAAGACCCGGAATGGTACGGAACAGTTCAACCTGTGCGCCGTATTTAAGCTTGGTCTGAAAACCCACCATGTTCCATAGCGTGCCAAGCTTGTTGTCTTGGCGCAGCTGCACCACAGCATAGGGCCAGCGGCCTTGCGGAAATTCCTCATTGGTATCGAACGGGTTGTCGAGCCCTACGCCCTTCATGGGACCATAACGCAGCGTCTCCACCCCGCGTTCGGCCATCACCTCAATCGGCATACAGCCATCAAAATAGGGCGTGTCTTTTTCCCAATCCTGAAACTCTCCCTTCTCGCCATCCATCAACCCTTGATGAAAGGCGAGATATTGCTCCTTAGTCATCGGGCAATTGATATAATCGCCATCCTCATTGGAGGCCGCCGTGGTCTTATTCCAGCGCGATTGGATCCAGCATTTTGACATATCGATGCTGTCACGGTGGACGATAGGGGCGATGGCGTCAAAGAAGGCGAGGCGTTCTTGGCCCGTGGTCCCGATAATGCTCTGAGCGAGCGATTGCGCAGTCAGCGGGCCAGTCGCAACGATAGTAAGGCCTGAGTCGGGCAACTGATCGACCCGCTCGCGCACGACTTCCACATTGGAATGGTCATGAAGAGCCTTTTCCACCTCGGCAGAAAACACATCGCGGTCCACAGCCATGGCGCTTCCAGCAGGCACACGTGCAACTTCGCCAGCGCGCATCACGATAGAATTCAGCTCGCGCATTTCGTGGTGGAGCAGGCCGACCGCGTTCTTCGTGTCATCGTCGGAGCGGAAACTATTTGAGCAGACCAGCTCAGCGAGCCCATCAGTTTGGTGTGCAGGGGTCATCTCTCCCGATCCGCGCATCTCCGAAAGGCGCACTTTCACGCCTCGGTTTGCAAGCTGCCAAGCGGCTTCACTACCGGCGAGCCCGCCGCCGATTATGTGGACATCGTGAGTGTTTGAAGGAGTTGTCATGGTGGGCGAGGTAGCCGCGTGCTAATCCGCATTCAAGGCAAGAAGAGAGGTAGACGCAGCAATGGCCAATCGCGCGCTTATGGAGCACCGTCCATGGTTGCTTGCCGGAGTGATCGCGGCGGTGGCGTATTATGTCTTGCAAGACAGCATCAAAGTTGAGCCGATAGAGATTGCGCTCAAAGGCGCAGGCGTTGGTTTTCTTGCCATTTATGCGCTGCGCCGCGCTCCGGGCACCGACGGCATGATCCTCACAATCGCTCTGGCGTTATCAGCGGCTGCTGACATGGCGTTGGAGCTTTGGTTCGAAGTGGGCGGGGCGCTCTTTGCCGCTTCGCACCTTGTCGCAGTGGTGCTCTATTTGCGCAATCGCAGGGAAAGCCCCTCGCTTAGCCAGCGCTTGCTTGGACTTGCATTATTGGTCGCGGTGCCGGCATTCTCTTATGTCCTGAGCGGGCGTGTGGATATTGCCGCCTATGCGCTTACCCTTGGCGTGATGGCCGCAGCCGCTTGGACGAGCCGCTTCCCGCGTTACCGTGTGGGTATCGGGGCATTGCTGTTTGTGGTCAGCGATTGGTTGATCTTTAGCCGCTTAGGCCCCTACGATTTCGCACCCTTGCCGGACCTGCTGGTCTGGCCACTATATTTCGCAGGCCAATTGATGATCGCAACGGGCGTTGTGCAAACCCTGCGAGGGGAATCGCCCGTACGCTAAGCGGCGATAGTCGTGCGGTGCAATTCACGCCGGTGGCCCTCATAGCCTCCCGTTGCCTTGTGGTTGAGACAGCGATTGTCCCACATGACCAACATATTGGGCTCCCATTTGTGGGTGTAATGAAACCGTTCCTGCTCGCACCATTGGTGGAGCTCCATGGTCAAGGCCATCGCCTTTTCGTCTGAATATCCTTCGAAACCGATGGTGTAGCTGATCGAGAAGAACAGCACCTCTTCGCCCGTTTCGGGATGCGGTTTGATGAGCGGATGGGTGTAAGTCGCCATTGCCGCTTCGCCGGGACGGATGGCCATGCTTCGGCCTTTGTCTTTGTCGCCATAAAGACCATCGGGCGCATAACCGCGCCTTGCGGAATGCACCGCTTTAATCTGCCGTAGTTCCTTTTTGCGAGCATCGGGGAGGGCGGCAAATGCGGCGGCCTGATCGCAGAACATAGTGTCACCGCCGATAGGAGGAATCTCGACCGCCATCAGGCATGTGGCCTTGGGAGGCTGCGCCATAAAGCTCCAGTCAGAATGCCATTGCTCGGCGAAAAGCGGGCTGGTCTCATCGGCCTCGCGCTGAATAGCGGCGATGTTCTTTCGGCCTTCAATGGGGTCGAAGAAGGGATCGTCGCCAAATTCGCCCATCGCCATGCTGAAGCGTTCAAGCGCATCGTCGTCCATACGCTGGTCCGCAAAAGCGATAACCTTGTGTTCAAGCCAAGCCTTTTGGATGGCAGTCATGAGCTCAGGGCTAAGATTGCCTGCCAAATCGACGCCACGAACGGTCGCGCCGCACGCTTGCCCCGAAGGTTCGATAATCATGTCCCTCTCCCTTAACCGTCAGGCTAGGGGGAGGGGGAATTTAGCGCAAGCTCACTCGGTCTCGGTCGTGTCGTCTGGCCCCTCAGGAGACGTCTCATCACCGCCGCCGCGCCGGTTCACCATTTCCTCGACCACTGCCTCTTCGCCTTCGTTTTCAGGCTCTTCGGTTTCGTCGATTTTTACGGCTGAGACGACATGCTCGTTCTTGCCCACGTTGAACAGGCGCACACCGGCGGTGTTGCGGCCAAGGACGCGCAAGCTTTCAAGCCCGATGCGGATAAGCTTTGCCTGATCGGTGACGAGCATCAGCTGATCACCCGTGCCAACGACAAAGCTTGCGACAACAGGGCCATTGCGCTCGATATTGTCGATGTTGACCACGCCTTGTCCGCCGCGCCCGGTTTTCCGGTATTCGTAGGAGCTCGACACTTTGCCGTATCCATTGGCGCATACGGTGAGGATAAACTGCTCTTTGCCGGTGATCTCTTCAAAGCGCTCCGGCGTCATATCGGGCTCGCCTTCGCGGTCCGCTTTGTATGGTGCGAATTTGAGGTACTGCTCGCGCTCCTCGGCAGTGGTGCCGGTGGCGCTGAGCGTAGACAGCGAGACGACTTCATTGTCATCGGCAAGCTTCATGCCCCGAACACCGGTTGAGGTGCGAGAGGTGAACTCGCGCACGTCCTCTGCGGCGAACCGGATTGCCTTACCAGTCTTGGAGGCGAGCATGACGTCGTCACCTGCTTCGACCAAACGCACTCCGATCAGATGATCATCGCTGTCCTCGTCGAAGCGCATGGCGAATTTGCCGTTTGATGGAATGTTGCTGAACGCATCCATGGAGTTGCGGCGGACATTGCCCTTTGCGGTGGCGAACACGACCGAGAGCGCGCCCCAAGTGTCCTCATCTTCGGGCAGCGGCAGAACGGTTTGGATCGTCTCGCCATCATCCAATGCGGGAAGCAGGTTGATGATCGGACGACCGCGCGTGGTTGGGCCGCCTTCGGGCAGCTTCCACACTTTGATCCGGTACACTTTGCCAGCGGTTGAGAAGAACAGCACCGGATTGTGCGTGGAAGTCACGAACATTTCGGCGATGGCATCCTCGTCCTTGGTCGACATGCCAGCGCGTCCCTTACCGCCGCGATTTTGCGCGCGGAACGTGCTGAGCGGAGTGCGCTTGATGTAGCCGTCCAACGTCACCGTCACGACCATATCATCGCGCTCGATCAGGTCTTCATCGTCCAGACCATCCCAAGCAGGCGCAATCTCAGAGACACGCGGCGTTGCGTAAGTCGCGCGGATCACCTCAAGCTCTTCGCGCATCACGGCATAGAGCTTCACCCGGTCGGCAAGGATTGAGAGATATTCCTCAATCTGATCGGCGAGCTCTTTAAGCTCATCACCAATCTCATCGCGGCCAAGCGCGGTGAGGCGGTGGAGGCGCAGATCGAGGATCGCTTTCACCTGACGCACGGACAGCTTGTATGTGCCGCCCTCTTGGTCAGCGGACGGCTCAATCGCCTCAACCAGGCGGATATATTGCGCGATATCGCCAATCGGCCATTCTTTGGCGAGCAAGCGTTCGCGCGCGGTCGCAGGGTTCGGCGCACCGCGAATGATCGCCACAATCTCATCAAGATTGGAGACCGCGACCACCAGGCCGAGCAAAATATGCGCACGTTCACGCGCACGGTTCAGTTCAAACTTGGTACGCCGGGTGATGACTTCTTCGCGAAATTGGATAAAGGCCTGAATAAAGTCGCGCAGCATGAGCGTTTCAGGACGCCCGCCGCGGATCGCCAGCATGTTTGCAGGGAAGCTGGATTGCGCAGGCGTGTGACGCCAGATCTGGTTGAGCACCACCTCTGCTGTCGCATCGCGCTTTAGATCGATGACAACCCGAACACCGGTGCGCGAGCTTTCGTCGCGAATGTCCGAGATACCCTCGATCCGCTTTTCCTTCGCGGCATCGGCGATCTTCTCCACCAACCCGGCCTTGCCTACCTGATAAGGGATAGACTTGAAGACGATGCTTTCCCGGTCGCCCTTACGCGTCTCGATCTCATGGCGGCAACGCATCAGGATCGAACCCCGGCCAGTGGTGTAGGCTGACTTCGCCCCACTTGTGCCGAGGATCAGCGGAGCCGTCGGAAAATCGGGCCCCGGAATATACTCGATCAATTCTTCCGAAGTGATCGCAGGGTTGTCCATAAAGGCAAAGCAGCCGTCTATCACCTCGCCAAGGTTATGCGGCGGCACATTGGTCGCCATACCCACCGCAATTCCCCCTGCGCCATTGACGAGCAGATTGGGAAAGCGGGCGGGCAGAACCGACGGCTCTTTCTTACGGCCATCATAGTTCGGAACGAAATCAATCGTATCCTTATCCAGATCATCCAGCAGCGTATCCGTGACCCGCGCAAGGCGCGCCTCAGTGTAACGCATGGAGGCGGGAGGATCGGGGTCCATTGAGCCGAAATTGCCCTGACCATCGATAAGAGGCACACGCATCGACCAATCTTGGGTCAAGCGGGCGAGGGCGTCATAAATCGCGCTGTCACCGTGAGGGTGGAAATCACCCATCACATCACCGACAATCTTCGCGCTCTTCACGTAAGGACGCCCAGCGACAAAATTGCCGAGCTTGGAGGCGTAGAGAATGCGGCGGTGCACCGGTTTCAACCCATCGCGCACATCGGGAAGGGCGCGGCTCACAATCACGCTCATCGCGTAATCGAGATAGCTCGTCTTCATCTCATCGACGATATCGATGCGATCATATTCGCTTGGCACAGGGGCCGAGGCGGTGGGTTCGAGAATGTCGTTGTCGTCGCTCAAAGGACAGCCTGTTTTTATAATTCTTGGATGACACCAATCTAGGGCTTCGGAGCCATTAGTGCCACTCGGACAGGCTAAGATACCGGTTCATTATGGGCTTTTTCCACAATGATGACGGTCGAGTGACAATGGCTTCGAGAATGACGCCGAACGAAGAGGGAAGGCGCACGATTGTTGCGCGGTTGAGAACCAAACAATCACTCCATTCAAACGCCATTCAGCCCGGTTGATCTAGAACGAAATTGCAATCACACTCGCGCTCGTTCATTGAGCCGCGCAGATTCACCCCCAAACCGCGCCTGTATGGACAAGAGTGCGGACCAAATAAATTCATGCTGGAGGGCATAACAAGATGATCACATTTTTCTCTCGCAAGAGCACCTCTTCGCTCGCACTCGCAATCGCCTTGGCGACCGGCAGCGCGGTCGTTGCCACAGCCGTTTTTCCAACTGAGGCAAGCGCACAGCGCAGCAAAAAGAAGGACCGCGAAAAGGAACAAGAAAGTGATGGCGGCGGCTATTCAAAAGAGTTCCGCGAGCTTTACACCCCGCTTGATGAGCTGTTGAAGCAAGAAGGCGGGGACCTCGCAAGCGCGCGCGGACAAATTGACGCGCTTAGCGGGCTTTTGAACACTTCTGATGAGAAGTATGCTGGCGGCTTTGTGTTGTTCAACTCTGGCATCAAATTGCAAGACCGTGAGCTTCAGCTTCGCGGAATGCAGGCGGTTCTTGAAAGCGGCCAGGCTCCCGCTGAGAACGTGGGACGGTTTAACTTCATTGCGTATCAAACTGCCAACCAATTGGGCAAACAGGGGCTGGCACGCACCTATCTTCAGGGTGCGATCGACAGCAATTTTACAACCGCAGACATCACGGCCTCAAGCTTGCGGCTTGCAATGATGGAAAGCTTCTTTGCGGGCGGCGAATATGACCAAGGCTTCACCTACCTTCGCGATGCGATCAACACGCAGAAATCGCAAGGACTTCAGGTGGATCAAACCTGGTATCGCCGCGGTGTAACCGTCGCTTACGAAAACGAACTTTCGCCAGCGATTTACGACATCGTGACGATGTGGCTAAGCGACTTTCCAACAGAATCCAACTGGCGCGATGCGATCAATATCTCTCGAAATCTGAACGAGTTCGAGAGTGGTGAATTGCTTGACCTTTTCCGCCTGTCACGCCGCGCAAACGCGCTTAGCGATGCATCAGACTATGACTATTACGTCGAAGTGGCAGACCCACGCCGGCTTCCAAATGAAGTGATTGAAGTCATCGAAGAAGGCAAAGCGGCTGGCGCTCTTGTTCAAAGCAATCTGTTTATGGTTGAAGCGCTTGGCATTGCAAACAATCGTATTGCCTCTGACCGAGCCGATTTGCCCGCACTTGAGAAAGACGCAATGGCGCCAACTGCCAGAATGCGCACGGTTGTGGCCGCTGGCGATGCCTTCTTGAGCTACAATGATTATTCAAAGGCTGCACGGTTCTATGAAAAGTCTTTGAGCATGCCAGGTGTGAACACTGACGAGGTTCTGACCCGCCTCGGCATTTCTCAAATCGGAACAGGTGACTACGCTACTGCGCGCAGCACTCTGAGCAAAGTATCGGGCAAGCGTCTGCCAATTGCCCGTCTTTGGACCGCATATGCGAACCAGCTTGAAGGCGCATCAAACGCTGCCCCGGCAGTCATGCCATCGGCTGCTCCTGCAACCGCTGGATAAGCGATCCGGATATTCTCTTTAAAAAGGCGCCAGGGGTAACCTTGGCGCCTTTTTTGTAAGATCAAAGCTCAGGCAAAAATGCACCTGTTTCTTCGTCGAGTGAGTACAGGACCCCTTCCGCGATTGAGAAATGTGCGCCGCGCAGTTTTAGCGTACCTGAGGCCTCTTTTTGCGCAAGCCATGGAAATGTCCTCAAATTGTCGAGACTTTGGCGCACTGCTGCAAATTCCATCGCCAACTCAGCCTTGCGTCCCTGAGTGCCATATTTGCGAGCCACATTATCGCGGGCCTCATCAAGAAGGCCTACCCAGTTTGCGATGAACGCACCCTCGCCAGGGTCAGCGCTTTCGAACGCTTTGGTGAGGGCAGCTTGACACCCTCCACACCGGCCATGTCCCATGACCACGATTTGGGCCACTTCGAGCATTTGAACAGCGTATTCGACCGCTGCTGAAACGCCTTGCTGACCGCCGGTCACCTCAAACGGAGGAACAAGAGCGGCAACGTTGCGCACAACAAAGATATCGCCCGGATCGACATCAAAAATCTGGGCCGGGTCAACGCGGCTGTCCGAACACCCGATGATCAAGAGCTTGGGATGTTGCCCATCGGCGATTGTCTCATCAAAGCGCGCTTTTTGCCGCGGGTATGTGTCCTCGCGAAAACGGCGATAGCCTTTGAGCAGCTCAGCATATTCGGGCACTTCGTTTATTCCTCCCCAGGAAAGGGAGGCAGCCTTCACTCGAACCGCTCACCCCGGATAACTTGGACATCCCACATACTGTACAGGAAGCCAAAGTTTGTAAGCATAGGTGCAAGGGCCTCTGCAAGGGCCTCTGCATTTTCTTGCGAGGCAATTGTGAGGACAAACACCTTATCGGTGCCCATAACGCTTTCCTCGCGCCAAATGCCCTCGCGGCCCTTTCCGCTGCTCACAGGCAAAATCGTCCAGCCAACGATCCCAGCTGCTTCAATTGCATCGGTCACGCGTTTTTGCAGCGCCTTATCTGTCAAGATTTCAATGCGTTTGCGGGTAACTGTCTCAATCACGGGATCCCTCCATCAACGCCAGATAGCCCAGTCAAAAAGGCAGCAAAAGCGCTTATCAAACCGATATTGATAAGCACGTTGAAAGGGAAGGTGATGCTGAGTGACATCGTCAGATAAATCCCCGGATCTGCTTCGGGCAGGGCAAGCCGCATCGCAGCGGGGACTGCGATATAACTGGCGCTTGCACACAGAACCCCCAGCGCTGCTGATGATCCTGCATCAAGGCCAATTCCCACACCCAAAGCCGTTCCCACAGCTCCATTTACGATAGGCAAGAAAATCGCGATTAGACCAAGTCGCCAAGTGACCGCTCGCGCATCGATCATCCGCCGAGCCGCGATAAGTCCCATGTCCAAAAGGAAAAAGCACAATACGCCCTTGAAGCCAGCTTCAAAGAACGGGCTGACGGGGTCAAAACCTTGAGCGCCGCCCGCCATTCCAATCACAAATGCACCCAACAGGAGCATGATCGATGAGTTGGTAAAAACCTCATGCAGCATTTCGCTTGTGCTTTGCGTGCCACCTTTACTCCCAAGACCGCGCGCAAGAACAAGGCCGCTCAAGATTGCAGGCGCTTCCATCGCTGCCATGACGGCCACCATATAGCCAGCGGGTTCGCGCGCCTGTCCGGTTAAGATTTCAGTGGCGGTCACAAAGGTTACGACACTGATAGATCCGTAGTGAGCTGCAACAGCGCCAGAGTTGATTTTGTCGAGCCTGCCAAAGGTTTTAAGCACGCCAAAAGCAAAGAAGGGCAACAAAAAGCCCGCAACAATTCCTGCTCCCAGAGCCGAAACAACCGTTGCATCGATGCCAGACTTTGAAACGGCAACCCCTCCTTTCAGGCCGATTGCCGCCATAAGGTATAAAGACATGGCCTTTGCAATGGGTTCAGGGATCGCAAGGTCTGATCGAACGACGGCTGCAAATAGGCCGAGGACAAAGAACAAGACCACCGGTGATGTGAAGGTTTGGATTGCAGTTTCTAGCATTAACTGTCCCGAATCGGTGGATGTGTTGCATCCCATTAATCATTCTTGCGGCGGAGTGTTCCCCGAACTTGGCCTAAGCCAACCAGCGGATGCATCGCTTCGCTTGCGGCGGGCGCTCATCACGCCTAAATGGGCGACCATGAACGACCTTTCGAATACGCCAGAAGCTGAGCGCCCCATGCGTCAGCGCAAGCCTGACTGGATCAGGGTCCGCGCGCCAGTGAGCAAGGGCTACCATGAGACGCGCAAATTGATGCGCGAACTTAACCTCAATACGGTGTGTGAGGAAGCGGCCTGTCCCAATATTGGCGAATGCTGGTCCAAGAAGCATGCCACAGTCATGATCCTTGGCGATGTGTGTACGCGGGCGTGTGCGTTTTGCAACGTGAAGACCGGTATGCCAAGGGCAGTTGACCCGATGGAGCCCGAGAACACCGCAGTTGCCGCTGCCAAAATGGGTCTTGAGCACATCGTTATCACCAGCGTTGACCGGGACGACCTGCCCGATGGCGGAGCAGGCCAGTTTGTCAAAGTGATCGAGGCGCTGCGCCGAAACACGCCTGACACAACGATTGAGATCCTCACACCAGACTTTCGCGGCAAAATGCGCCCCGCGGTCGAAGCGATCTGTGAAGCAGGCCCGGATGTCTACAACCACAACCTTGAAACAGTGCCGCGTCTTTATCCCACGATTAGGCCTGGCGCGCGTTATTATGCCTCGCTTCGTTTGCTCGAAGAGGTGAAGTCGCACAATCCGCTGATCTTTACCAAGTCGGGCATTATGCTGGGCCTTGGCGAAGAGCGCTTAGAGGTGCACCAGGTGATGGACGACATGCGGTCTGCCGAAGTCGATTTCATCACAATGGGGCAATATCTTCAGCCAACGCCAAAGCACGCGAAGGTTGAAGAATTTGTGACACCCAAGGCATTCAAAGCCTATGGCTCGATTGGCCGTGCGAAGGGTTTCCTCCAAGTCGCCTCTAGTCCGCTCACGCGTTCCAGCTATCATGCTGGCGATGACTTTGCCGTGATGAAAAAAGCGCGAGAGGAAAAATTGCGCAAGAAAGACCGCCTTAGCATCTGATGGTTGGTATAAGAGAAACCCGCAGACTGCCGTATAGCGCAGAGCAGATGTTTGACCTTGTGGCAGATGTCTCACGGTATCGTGAGTTTTTGCCCTGGGTAATTGCCACGCGGGTCCGCTCTGATAGCGAAACAGAAATGCTCGCGGATATGGTTGTGGGTTTTAAATCCATTCGAGAGACCTTTACCTCGCGCGTGCTGAAAACGCGCCCGCTTGAAATAGCGGTCAAATATGTCGATGGGCCGCTATCAGACCTTGATAACGTCTGGACCTTCCGCGCGGTCGATGAGAACACATGCGAGATAGACTTCCTTGTTGATTTCGAATTCAAAAACCGCGTTTTTCAAGCTTTAGCAGGTCAATATTTCGACCGCGCCTTTCGCAAGATGGTTGCAGCTTTCGAGACCCGCGCAGGCGAGCTTTACGGCAACAACAACTCAAGCGCAGTCAGTGTCGCCTGACGCCGGATAGCCGCGCGCCCTCCTGGGCCATCACCACCTTCAAAATGTTTGAGCTCGCCCTCAGGCTCGCCCTCCTGATTGCGCGTGGCGCGGGCAAAGACCACCGTACCCACTGGTTTTAACTGGGTCCCACCGCCCGGGCCTGCCACACCGCTGATCGCCACGGCAACATCGGCATTAGAGCGGTCCAATGCGCCTTGTGCCATAGCCCAAACACAGGCGACCGACACTGCGCCGAAAGTCTCAATAATATCCTGCGCAACGCCAAGGGATTCCATCTTGGCCTCGTTCGAATAGGTGACAAAGCCCCGGTCGAGAACAGATGATGACCCGGCGATCTCCGTAAGCGCACCAGCCACCAAACCGCCCGTGCAGCTCTCAGCAGTTGCAACCTTACGGCCCAGTTTTGCATTCTCTTCTATCACACGAAGCGCGAGCTCAGTGATATCATCCGGCAGCAAATAGTCGCTCATAATACGCTTACTCCGCGCCCTTAGGCTCGCTGCCGCAGATAGGTGGGTTTTTAAGATCCGCTTGTCGTGCAAGGAAAGAGGCAAGGCCTGCGATGTTTTCAGGGGGAAGGGGAGCGAGAAGCTCCATCGCTTCTGCGATATCACTGCAAGTGCTCACCTTGATATCGCGCGCAATCCGGTCATCCAGCATTTGTCCAATGACCACGTCAGCAAGAGGACGCAGCGCTTCATCGGGCATTTGCGCAAGAGCCTCGCCCATCGAATTGTCCTCGCCACTTCGCGCGGTCATAAAGACTTTCAAGAGGCGCAGGGTGCCAGGCCAACTTGCTTCCTGCCGTGCGCGAAACTGGTCCACAAAGGCGCTTGCCTCGTTGGTCATAAACGCGCTTTTCGCAAAGACCGAAGAGCACGGGCCTTGGACCGTTTCATAAAGCATCGGCATGGCATAAGTCACTGTGTCAGCAAGGTCGTCTGCCGACACGCAGGCTTGCTGAGCTGCCGCGCCCTGTGAAGAGGCGACTTGTGCACAGGTGAGGGCGGTGAGAGCCAATGCGGCACTTGCGAATTTGGTCTTCATGCAGATGTCTCCTGTGCAAACAGCGATACAATGGCCTGTGCAGCGATACCTTCGCCGCGGCCGGTAAACCCAAGCTTTTCCGTAGTGGTTGCTTTGATGCTAACCGCGCCTTCATCGAGGCCAGCGAGCCGGGCCACTTCAGCACGCATAGCGGGTCGGTGTGGGCCTATTTTTGGCGCCTCGCAGATAATTGTGAGGTCAATATTGCCAACAAGATATCCCTGCTGGGCTGCGAGTTTTACGGCGTGCTCAAGAAACTGACCGGAGCGCGCGCCTTTCCATTTTGGATCACTGGGCGGGAAATGAGTGCCGATATCGCCATCGCCAATTCCACCAAGAACAGCATCAGTTATCGCGTGAAGAGCAACATCAGCATCAGAATGCCCTGCAAGCCCGTGTGTGTGCTCAATCTTAATCCCGCCAAGCCACAATTCCTCACCCGCCTCAAGACGGTGAACATCATAACCTTGACCAATCCGAAATGGGGGCATCATCGTGCCAGCAAAATCCTCTGCAAAAGTGATCTTCTTCAGCTTTTCATCACCCTTCACCAGAGCAACTGAACGGGCGCTGTCTTTAGCGTTCGCTGCCAAGACTTGCGCATCATCGCCTGCATCTGTGCTGCCATTCCAAGCACGGTGAGCGCCAAGGATATCGTGATAACGAAAAGCTTGTGGGGTCTGAACGCGCCGCAAGGTTTCGCGTTTGGCGGAACCTGCCATCGTGTTGTGATCACCCGCAATCGCTAGACTGTCTACCACCGGGAGCACAGGAATTGCGCCAGGGTGAACGTCCAGAGCATTGATCAAACCCTCAATAACGTCAAACGGCAGGTCAGGACGCGCGGCATCGTGGATCAGGACCCGGTCAGGCGCATTCTCTTCCATCGCTTCAAGCCCGGCTCTTACCGAATCCTGCCGAGATGCACCGCCTAAGGAAAATTCAAAACCAGAAAGCCCCGAGAGTGCCTTCCTAGCATCACTCTCAGCCCCTTTCGCGATCACGATAACCAAGGGGTCAGCGCCTGCATCAAGCAGCGTCTCAACCGAATGGCGGATAACCGGTTTTCCTCGATATTCTCGGAACTGTTTTGGGGTTTCTCCGCCCACGCGCAAACCCTTGCCAGCGGCCACAATAAGGGCGGCGAATGAGGGGAGGGGGCAGCATCCGACATGCGGCTTTGCGCTTAAGGTCTGGACGCATACTTGGCAATCCACTATGCGCTGCACAAATTTTAAGCACTCTCTTATTCAGCAGTGTCCCAAAAGTTCATGTCAGACATTCCAAAGCCTCCTCCCCTAAAGCCGATTCAGATCGGCCCCGTCACAATCGACGAGCCAGTGCTGCTTGCGCCTATGACGGGCGTCACAGACATGCCGTTTCGCACATTGGTCCGGCGTTATGGTTCGGGCCTCAATGTCACCGAGATGATTGCAAGCGAGGCAGCCATTCGCGAGACGCGTCAATCGGTTCAAAAAGCAGAATGGGACAAAACCGAAGAGCCTGTGTCGATGCAGCTTGTCGGGTGTGATCCGGGTTCTATGGGTGAAGCGGCCAAGCTGCAGGAAGGCAATGGCGCTGCAATTATCGACATCAATTTCGGCTGTCCGGTGCGCAAGGTCGTAGGCCAGCTCGCAGGCTCAGCATTGATGAAAGAAGTGCCGCTTGCCACAAAGTTGATGGAGGCGACGGTCAAGGCGGTCGATGTGCCGGTTACTGTCAAAATGCGTATGGGCTGGGACCACCTTAGCCTGAATGCACCTGAAATGGCCCGGATAGCCGAAGATTTGGGCGTGAAGATGATCACTGTCCACGGCCGCACTCGCAACCAGATGTACAAGGGCAGCGCCGATTGGTCGTTTGTCCGCCGCGTCAAAGAGGCGGTGTCCATTCCCGTGATCGTCAATGGCGATATCTGTACGATTGAGGACGCGTCTCAGGCGCTTGAGCAATCGGGTGCAGACGGTCTTATGATCGGGAGGGGCGCTTATGGTAAGCCCTGGCTTCTTGGCCAAGTGATGCATTGGTGGCGCACGGGTCAAACGATCCCGACCCCCAATTTTGATGAACAATATGCGACGCTGACAGAGCATTACCAACGTATGCTCGATCATTACGGGCGCGATGTAGGCACCAAAATCGCTCGCAAGCACCTTGGTTGGTACACCAAAGGGATGCACGGCTCAGCCGACTTTCGGAACAAGGCAAATTTTATCGATAACCCCGATGAAGTTCTTGGCGAAATCGAGCGGTTCTATGAGCCTTTCCTCGGCCGCACGGCCAAGGCTGCGTGACAAAGCCAAAACAACCCATGTCCGCTCCGTCTGACCGATCGAACCTTTTCTCGGGTCGGCCCGATGCTGGTGAGCAGATTGCAGGACTTCTTTTTGCGCTTGTCCTGATTGATCCTGACCTTCGGGTGGCTGAGCTTAACCAGGCGGCTGAAACCATGCTCGGGCGAAGCGCAAAGCGTTTGGCAGGCAAAAACTTGATCGAAGTTATTGGCCCGCTTGATCCGCGTGTTGAACACCGCCTCTCGTCAAGCGATGCTCCTTTGGTCGCGCGCGAGATTACTATCGTGACTGGCGAGGCGGAAAGACGAGTAAACCTCACGGCATCTCCTTTGATCAGCCATCCAGGCTGGCGCGTGGTGACCTTGTCAGAGATGGGGCATGAAGAGAGCGGCAGCGACGAGGAATTGGCCTCTTCTATGGGCGCGCCTTCAATCCTCGCGCATGAAATTAAAAACCCGCTTGCTGCCATCCGCGGCGCAGCTCAACTTGCCGCGCGCAAGCTTAAAGGCGGAGACACGAAGCTGGCGACCATGATCACCGATGAAGTCGACCGCATCGTCAGGCTCATCGACCGCATGCAAGCTTTGGGTGCACGCAGCACGGAAAGCGCTGAGGCATGCAATCCGCACGAGGCGGTGCGCTCGGCGATTGCAACAGTCAGGGCGGCCGGCAAAGGGAAAGTTGATATTCGGGAAGAGTTTGACCCGTCACTTCCTCCAGTTTGGGCCAATAGAGACGCGTTAGAACAGGTGCTTATCAACCTTATTTCCAACGCATGCGATGCAGTCAAATCAACGGGGCAAGGCGAAGTTGCTGTTCGCACGCGCTTTGTAAGCGGGCTCGCATTTAGTGCAATCCGCTTTGGCCGCGCCGTTCGCTTGCCGATTGAAATCACCGTGAGTGACAATGGCCCCGGCGTCGATATCGGAATGCGTGATCACATCTTTGAACCTTTCGTCTCCAGCAAACAGTCAGGACAAGGTCTTGGCCTTGCTCTCGTACGCAAGCTTGTGCGGGATATGAACGGTTCGATTAGCCACGAGCGCGACGCGAAACGAGGTCTAACCAAGTTTCGCGTTCATTTACCCATTGCCAAAGAAGACGCAAAAACCGGCGTTTAAACCGGCTCGTAAAGTAAGAAAGAGCGAGACCAACCAATGCCGCGATCCATCCTCCTTGTTGAAGACGACAGCGCGATAGCCATCGTGATTACGGCCGCTCTTGAGGATGAGGGCTTTGACATCACGCGCTGTTCGACGCTCGCAATGCGCGACCATTACCTGTCCGAAGGTGAATTTGACGTCATGCTCACCGATGTCATGCTTGAAGATGGGGACGGTCTTGTAAGCTTACCCGAAGTTCGCAGCGCAGCGCCTGATATGCCCATTATCGTCTTATCTGCGCAAAACACGCTCGATACAGCGGTCCGGGCAAGCGATAACGACGCCTTTGAATACTTCCCCAAACCCTTTGATCTTGATGAGCTGATCCGAGCGGTCAAGCAGGCTGCGCAAAGCAGGCAGGAAAGTGGCAATGCGCTGCCCATCGATACCGAGGGCGACGGCATGCCTTTGGTCGGGCGCAGCCAAGCGATGCAGAGCGTCTACAGGATGATCACGCGGGTTTTGCGCAATGATCTGACGGTTCTGGTCACAGGCGAGAGTGGGACCGGCAAAGAACTTGTAGCAGAGGCAATTCACCAGTTGGGTGACCGTCGGACGGGCCCTTTTGTAGCAGTAAACACTGCGGCCATTCCGCATGACCTGGTTGAAAGCGAGCTGTTTGGCCATGAAAAGGGCGCTTTTACGGGCGCTGTTGCGCAGGCCATCGGTAAATTCGAACAGGCAAATGGCGGGACTCTCTTCCTCGATGAGATAGGCGATATGCCGCCCGAGGCACAGACGCGGCTTCTGCGTGCATTGCAATCAGGCAGAGTGCGCCGCGTCGGAGGGCGCCAGGAAATTGCCGTTGATGTTCGTATCATCGCCGCCACCAATCGGGACCTTATGCCACTTATCGAGGCAGGCAGATTTCGTGAGGACCTTTTCTATCGTCTCAATGTCGTGCCAATCGAGCTTCCTCCTTTGCGCGAAAGACGCGAAGATATCGAAGTGCTAGCGCAACACTTCCTTGCACAGGCTGTTGAAGAAGGATTGCCACAGCGCCATCTCACAGCGGAAGCAGCAGAGGGTCTTGCACGCAGGCACTGGCGCGGGAACGTGCGCGAGCTTCGCAACGCAATATATCGTCTCGCGGTGATGAGCCGCAAGGATGAGATCGATGAAGAGGTCTTGACCGATACTCTGGGCACCGAGCGAGTGGTTTTTGCGGCCGACCATAATTCTGATCATCCTGATGCAGCGATTGGATCGGCGCTTGAACAATGGCTCATGCGGCAAGACCCGCCTCATGGCACGATGTACGGCAGCGCGCTTGCAGCCTTTGAAAAACCACTCATCGAATATGCGTTGAGACAAACAGGTGGCAACCAATTGCGCGCCGCAAAGCTTTTGGGCATCAATCGCAACACCCTTCGCAAAAGGGTAACCGAGCTTATGATTGAGCCCGACCGCTTCTCGAGACCGCTCTAGCGCAGAATTGCGGCAAAAATGTCACTTTTGACTTGCTTAAATGCAACAGCGGCGTTGTAAGAACGCCACTATGGACGGTGTAACAGCGACAGATACTGGCGGTAGCGAGAGATCGCTGGTGGATGGCGCGCCGGTTTATGGCTCGCGTGAAAAGCCCAATAAGTCACCGCGCTGGTGGCGCGAGATGGTTGTTACGTCCCGACGAACCAACTTGTTCCGTGTCCTTGAGTGGCTTTCTGTGGTCGCGCTTACAGTTGCGGTGATCGCAAATTACCTCGCCTACATGAACACGCCCGAAGATGCAGGCGCGCTTCCATCCCTTCAGGTGTCGCTTCTTTTGGTGGCAGTTCTGGTGCCTGCGATGGCTATCCTTGTCCTGATCGGCAGAAGGATGGCGCTAAGCCGGGCGGCAGGCTCAACTGCACGATTGCATGTGAGGCTGGTTTTCTTTTTCTCGATGGTTGCAGCTGTGCCGACATTGCTGGTCGCTGGTTTTGCCGCCTTCTTGTTTCAGACAGGCGTTGCCTTCTGGTTCTCTGATGAATCGCGCGGCCTGTTGGAAAATGCCAACGCATTGGCGCAGGATTACTACGATTCCAATCAGCGCAATCTTGAACAAAACACCGTCATTATGGCGGTGGACATGCGAGAGATCCTCCTCCGGGTCCCTATCACTGACACAGATTTCCCAGACCTTTATCTCTATCAAGCGCAGGCCCGCGAAATTTCTGAAAGTGCCATCCTTCAGCGGATTGAGGATGACACATTGCGCAGCGCAGTGATCATGAATTTAACAGAGGGCAATGACCCGATCCCGTTTAGTGAAAGCGCCCTTTCTCGCCTCGACGGGGGAGAACTTGTGGTTGTCGAAGGGAGCGCTGACCGCATTGCTGCCATCGCGCCTATCGACCGGCAAAGTGGGATTTACCTCTACAATGCGCGAACCACAGAAGAAACCATGTTCAATTCATGGGAGCGCGCACAAGCGATTGGTACGGCATATGAAACTCTGACCAGCGAAGCGCGGACGCTCCAATTGCGGTTCAATATCGCATTGGTGGCTATGAGCCTATTGCTCGTAGGCCTCGCTGTGTGGTTTGCACTTCGTTTTGCAGACCGGCAGGTCGAACCACTCACTGAACTGATTGGTGCCGCAAACAAGGTGGGGCAGGGCAATTTTGCTTTGCGGGTTGAAGGGCGAACAGGAGCAGACGAAATCGGCCTTTTGAACCGCGCATTCAATCGCATGACATCCCAGCTTGAAAAGCAAACAGATGCGCTTGTGAGTGCCAACCGACAAATTGATGATCGGCGCGCCTTTATGGAGGCCGTGCTTCAATCAGTGACGGCCGGTGTGATTTCGGTTGATGAGGATATGCGCGTCCTTCTTATGAACGGGACCGCGCATAACCTTTTTGCAGGCGACGCAGACGCCCAAATGGAAGGCCAACTCCTGAGCAATCTTTCCAACGAGATCGCTCAGATGATCAGCGAAGGCAAAGAACGCTCCATCATCAGCCATGATAATAAGGGTGAACTCTTCACCCTTGCTGTCACTGTGGCTCCGGGATCAAATGGCTTTGTAATCACCTTCGAAGACATCACTCGGCAATTGCTTGATCAACGCCAAGCCGCTTGGTCAGATGTCGCGCGGCGGATTGCCCACGAAATCAAGAACCCTTTGACCCCCATCCAATTGGCGACAGAGCGTTTGAAACGCCGATATCGCAAGCAAGTGAGCTCGGATGAAGGCGAGCTGTTCGACGAACTCACCAGCACAATCGTCCGCCAGGTCGGGGATCTGCGCAAAATGGTGGACGAGTTCTCATCCTTTGCGCGCCTCCCCAAGCCGGTCTTTCGTCCAGAGGATTCGCTCGATCTCATTCGGCAGGCCGTCTTCTTACAAGAAGTCGCGCACTCCCAAGTGTCATTTAATCTTGATGCATCAGGCTTGTCAGAGCGCGAGATACGCTGTGACCGGCACCAGCTTGGCCAAGCCATGACCAATGTGCTGAAGAATGCCGTCGAAGCGGTCGAGACAAAAGCCAGCGAGGCGGAGCCTGACTACCGCGCTTCTGTGACAGTGACGGTGGCCGACGAGGCCGACCGCATTGCCATCCAAGTGGAAGACAATGGGATCGGCCTGCCCACAGACCGCGATCGTATTGTGGAACCGTATGTAACAACGCGCGAGAAGGGCACAGGGCTGGGCCTGGCGATCGTAAATAAGATTGTTGACGAACATGGCGGCGACATGAGTTTCGCCAGCGCTGCTGATGGGGGCACCCGCGTCACCTTGCGGTTTGCACGTGCCCCAGGCTCGTCCAACGAAGAGGCTGGCGCATGATCCAATCTCGCCCCTTGAGCCAAATCATCATTATGCAATTCACAAACAATTTCTCTGACGGAGGCGCGTATGGCGCTTGATATTCTCATTGTTGATGACGAACGTGATATTCGCGAGCTTGTTGCCGGCGTCCTCGGAGACGAGGGCTACGAATGCCGTACGGCTGCCAACTCTACAGGCGCTCTTGCTGCTGTCGATGAACGCCGTCCCAGCCTCGTGTTGCTTGATGTGTGGCTTCACGGCAGCGAGATGGATGGCCTGGAAACGCTCGATGCCATCAAAGCGCGCGAACCTGATTTGCCAGTGATCATCTTCTCTGGGCATGGTAACATTGACACGGCAGTATCTGCGGTGGGGCGGGGCGCGATGGACTTCATTGAGAAGCCCTTCGAAGCTGAGCGTCTTTTGCTTTTGGTGGAGCGCGCAACCGAGACAGAGCGACTGCGACGTGAGAATACGCAACTGCGCGAATCCAATTGGGGCAATCCCGACTTCACCGGTAATTCGCCAGCGATAAACACTGTACGCGCGACGCTCAAACGTGTTGCCAACACAGGAAGCCGTGTGATGATCACGGGGCCTGCAGGCGCCGGCAAAGAGGTCGCCGCGCGCATGCTGCACGCTTGGAGCAACCGCGCCGATGCCGCCTTTGTTCTGGTGAATTCTGCGCGCATTACCCCTGAACGGTTTGAACAAGAGCTGTTTGGCGAGGAAGCCGATGGCCGCCAGATCAAGCCAGGGCTCTTGGAGCTGGCAGATGGTGGTACTTTGTATCTTGATGAAGTGGCTGACATGCCCCTTTCAACACAGGCGCGCATATTGCGGGTTCTGACCGAACAAAGCTTCGTAAGGGTAGGGGGCACGCGGCAAATCGGGGTCGATGTTAGAGTGGTTTCCTCCACTTCGCGCGATCTTGCCCTCGAAATGGAAGAAAGACGTTTCCGCGAGGACTTGTTTTACAGGCTCAATGTTGTGCCCGTGACCATACCATCACTCGCGGACCGCCGTGACGATATCCCGGTGCTCGCCGATCATTTCTTCACTCGCTATTCAAGCGATCAAGGGATTGCAGCTCCAGAAATCAGCGAAGAGGCGATGGCCGCACTTCAGGCGTATGATTGGCCCGGTAACGTCCGCCAACTGCGTAATGTGGTGGAGCGAACGATCATTATGACCCCGCGCGATCGCCTCACAACGGTTGAGACCGACATGTTGCCAGGCGAAATCACCGGCGGCCGGCTGATGAATTCAGGTGACGGACTGACCGCGATGATGGGCGTCCCTTTACGCGAAGCGCGCGAAAGCTTCGAGCGGGAATATCTCACCATTCAAATCCGGCGTTTCTCAGGAAATATCTCAAAAACTGCCACATTCATCGGGATGGAAAGGTCCGCGCTGCATAGAAAGCTAAAGCTTTTGGGGATGGCAGACCGGCGCGAAGTCGAACGCAAGTAATCTTGCATGATATCATCAAGTTGTAGCCTTAATCACCATTAATCAAATCAGCCATTGCAGCTTTGGCGTGCAAGCCCCATTATAAAGACGAGTTGCTCCTTTTCATCATGAGGGAGTGATGAGAATGCGGACCGTAAAGACGGCTGCCAAAAATAGGAGCAATCTATGTCCAGTGGGCGAACTCTCTCTCCACGCCCTCGTCCTGCAAGCACCGAAGGGGCACCTTCCCGCTCATCCGGGGGTGGTGGAAAACAGCAGGGCAATCTTCAAGATGCCTTTCTCAACCTACTTCGTAAGAACAAAACCCCGGTGACGATGTTTCTTGTGAAAGGGGTGAAGCTTCAGGGAATTGTCACTTGGTTCGACAATTTCTCGATCCTCTTGCGCCGTGATGGGCAATCACAACTTGTCTATAAACACGCCATCTCAACGATTATGCCAGGCGCTAGCGTCGATGTAGACCAGTTTGGCAGTCGCAATGGATCAGGCAAGCAACGCCTTTTGCAAGACGTTTTCCTCAGCCGTGTGAGCGAGGCGGGCGTGCAAGTGACGATGTTCTTGGTAAATGGCGTCATGCTTCAGGGCCGTATTGCTGCATTTGACCTATTCTGCATGTTGCTTGAGCGTGATGGCGCTGTGCAGCTTGCGTATAAGCACGCTGTGTCGACGATCCAGCCTGCGAGCCCTGTCGATCTGTCTGATGATCCTGACTATGATGGTGAGGATGAGGACGACGATGATTATGAGGGCGAGTACTGAGTTTCGATGACACCTTGATGGAAGAGGTAACGCGCGGTGCGCGCTGCCTTGTGCTGTGTCCGGATATCAAGACCTTCTCTTATGACCTTGATTCAAAAGAGAGGCTTGCAGAGGCGGAAGGCTTGGCGCTCGCCATTGGCGTGATCATCGCGCACACAGCCATCTTGCCCGTGCGCCAGATGCAACCAAACACGCTTTTTGGTTCAGGCCAAGTCACCAATATCAGCACGTGGTGCGAGCAGTATGAATGCGAGCTCGTCATTGTCGATGGCGCGCTGACACCCATTCAGCAACGTAATCTCGAAGACAAACTCGGGCGCAAAGTCATTGATCGCACGGGATTAATCCTGGAAATCTTCGGGGAGCGAGCGGCTACTGCTGAGGGACGTCTGCAGGTGGAACTGGCTCACCTCGATTATCAGCAAAGCCGTCTTGTCCGCTCATGGACCCACCTTGAGCGGCAACGAGGTGGATTTGGCTTCCTTGGTGGCCCGGGCGAAACTCAGATCGAGGCTGACCGCCGCATGATCCGTCAACGGATGGGTCGCTTACGGCGCGAGCTTGAGCAGGTTCGAAAAACGCGTCAATTGCACCGTGCGCGGCGGGGAAGGGCGCCCTGGCCGGTAATTGCCTTAGTGGGATACACCAATGCCGGAAAATCCACTCTCTTCAATCACCTAACGGGCGCACAGGTTATGGCCGAAGACCTACTGTTCGCAACGCTCGACCCAACCATGCGGGCCATCAGCCTGCCAGGTGTCGAAAAAGCGATCTTGTCTGACACCGTTGGCTTCATCTCGGATCTCCCGACCCAACTGGTGGCAGCGTTTCGTGCGACCCTTGAAGAGGTCACTGCGGCCGACATCATTTGCCATGTCCGCGACATGGCCAATCCCGCGCATGCTGCACAAAAGAAACAGGTGATGGAGGTGCTGGCAGACCTTGGCGTTGTGGACGCTGAAACGGGTCACAGCGACATTCCAATCCTTGAGGTTTGGAACAAGGCCGATCTTTTACCCAAAGAGCGGATTGCGGAACTTAGCGAAACGGCCGCGGGGCACGATGCGGTTCTTGTTTCTGCCGCACAGGGGCTGGGCCTTGATGCTTTCGAAGACCAGATTGCCGCTATGCTTACACAGGGCGCAAGCGAGGTGACAGTGACGCTTCCTGCCTCTGATGGCAAACGCATTGCGTGGCTGCATGCCCATGGCGAGGTGATAGCAAACGAGGAAGCTGGGGAAGGGGATGAGGGCCCCTTGCGACGTTTAACGGTTCGATTGAACCCGAAGGAATTGGGTCAATACTCAACGCTTTAACGCCGAAAATCGCTATTTTTCAGAGGCTTTCACGCGCTGCCAATATTCCTCCTGAGCTTCGAGGGAAAGCTCAGCGAACTCGTGTGCTTCGCTTTTTGCCAAAGCTTCCATTGCGTGAAACCGCTTCTCAAACTTTGCGTTCGATGCGCGAAGCGCTTCTTCGGGATCGACGCCGTAGCGTCGCACAATATTGACCGCGACAAACAAAACATCTCCGGCCTCCATCAGCCTTTCATCGTCGCTTGCCTCGTCCAGTTCTTGAAGTTCTTCGGCAAGTTTGGCCTTTGGGCCGTTGAGATCATCCCATTCAAAACCAACCCTTGCGGCGCGTTTTTGAAGTTTCTCTGACCTCATCAGCGCCGGCAATGATTTTGCCACGCCATCAAGCGCGCTGGTCTCACCAGATTTCTGGCGTTCCGCCGCCTTCATGTCTTCCCAACGTGCAGGCGTCATAGAGCCACCTTCGTCGCCAAAGATATGCGGGTGGCGGCTTTCCATCTTGTCACTGATCGAGCGCACGACATCCTCGAACGTGAAATGTCCTTCTTCATCCGCCATTTGAGAGTGAAACACGACTTGGAAGAGAAGGTCACCAAGCTCTGATCGCAGGTCTGCCATGTCGCCGCGATCAATTGCGTCGGCGACCTCATATGCTTCTTCGATGGTATATGGCGCGATTGTTTTGAAGGTTTGCGCGGTGTCCCATTCACAGCCATGCTCAGGGTCGCGCAAACGAGCCATGATTTTGAGTAAGCGCTCCATCTGAGAGGGGCTTTTAGAAGTTGCCACTTTGGTTGCCTTGCGCCAGTATCTTGAGAATGATAATATATATTATGTTAAATATAGGCCGATGCGAGGCCACTTATGTCGGCAGGCTCGCCCCCAACAAATCTGCGATTAGGAAAAGCCCGACAAAAATGGCCAACCAGATCAGCGCCAATTGCACCATCTTTCCCCAGCCAAGCTTAAAGCTCGCCATAGCGCTGCCCATCAAAATGAGCCAACCCACCATCGCAACGATCGAGATAATCGCGCCCTCGTTCATGCCACCATTTCCAATCCGTCGTAGCCAACCGTCACAAAATCCGGAACTTCATCGCATAATGTCCGATAATCCATGCTTTTGTCGAGATGGCTGAGAACCAATCTCTTGGCATTAGATCGTTCAGCAAGCTCGATTGCCATTGCCAAATGCGCATGCGTTGGATGAGGATCGCGCCGGAGGCAATCACTCACAAGAATATCGACGTCTTCACAAAGGTCGATCATCTCATCAGAAATTGCCGAAAAATCAGTTGTATATGCGATCGACTTGCCATCTGCTTCAAAGCGATACCCGGTTGTTTCACCGGGACCATGCTCCATCTGGCACCATTCTACCCCAAAACCGGCAACCATCCGCAGCCGGTCAAGCGTCTCTATGGTGCACATGGTTGGATAACCTTCTTGGCCTGCAAAGACATAACCAAACCGCTGTCTTAGGCGGCGAACCGTTTCGGTATGGGCATAACTTGGAATAGGTCCACCCCGCCCATATCGAAGAACGCGAAGGTCATCGATACCATGGCAGTGATCGGCGTGATCATGCGTCCAAAAGACGGCATCCAAATGATTGATCTTATTGGCTAAGAGCTGCGCTCTACAGTCAGAGCTTGTATCAATAAGAATGCGCGAGCCATCATCGCTTTCAATCGCAATCGAAACGCGCGAGCGCCGGTTGCGTGGCTCATTGGGGTCGCATGCGCCCCAGTCACCCGTCCCATCTGCTCCGCCCACGCGCGGCACACCGGTCGACGTGCCAGACCCGAGCATTATGACCTTCATAAGCCCGCCTTTGAGAACAGCTTTGTGAAATTGCGTGTGGTTTGTTCCGCTAAGGTCTGTGCATCCGTGCCGCGCAATTGCGCCACAAATCGTGCCGTATCGGCGACAAATGCCGGCTCGCATGATTTCCCGCGGTGCGGCACTGGCGCGAGAAACGGGCTGTCTGTTTCAACCAAGAGACGATCTTCAGGCACTTCCATAGCTACCGCTTGCAATGCTTTGGCATTCTTGAAAGTTACAATCCCTGAAAGAGAGATAGTGAGACCAAGATCAAGAACCTTTTGGCCAAAATCTGCCGAAGCTGTGAAGCAATGGATCAGCGCCGGAAACGCTCCCTTTTCCATCTCTTCTGCAAGGATTTCGAAAGTGTCATCCTCTGCATCGCGCGTATGAATAATCACCGGAAGCCCCGTCTCGCGCGCAACATCGATATGCATGCGAAAGAGCTTTGCCTGAACCTCGCGGTCAGAATATTCGTAGAAATAGTCGAGGCCGGTTTCGCCAATGCCGATTACCCGCGGGTTTTCGGTTGCTTCCCGCAATACTGCGCGTCCTAAATCTTCGTGTCCATCGGCCTCGTGCGGATGAATGCCTACGCTTGCAAAGACATCATTCTCGCGGTTGGCTGTGGCGACAACCTGTTTCCATTCAGATTGTTTGGTCGAAATGTTAAGAAACGCCCCCACCCCTGCCTCGCGCGCGCGGCTTAGAACACCCGCTTGATCCTCGACGAGGCCTTTGTACTCGAGGTGGCAGTGGCTATCGACCAGCATTATGCCCCCTCCCCATCCGGCAATTCGAGCCGCGGGAACAGCGGGGTGGGCTTCTCAATCTGAAAACCGCTTTCGCAAAGAGGTGAGTACCAGTGGGATCGGATGCCCTCATAGGTCCGCAGCTGCGCAGAAACACCAAGCATATCAAGCAGTTTTTCGGCACTTTCGGGTATAACAGGCTGGATCGCCACCGCCAATTGCCCAATACAAATGTAAAGCGTCGCGAGCACGGTTTCCATCCGCTCAGGATCGGTCTTGCGAAGGGCCCAAGGCGCCTCTGCATCGATATAGGCGTTGCATGCAAATACTGCCTGTAACCATTGTTCGACCGCTTGTTGAAGTGCCAAATCTTCAAAGGCTTGCGGGATATTCTTCGCAATCGCTTTATCCACAATCGCAAGCAGATCATTATCTGCATCTGCGTGGCCATGAATTGCAGGCAAGCGGCCGTCCAAGTTCTTGGCAATAAAGCCAAGCGTGCGCTGAGCCAGATTTCCAAAGGCATTACCGAGTTCGCCATTGGAACGCTCGACGATTGCCTCTGCCGAATACGAACCATCCTTTCCAAATGCGACTTCGCGCATGAGGAAATAGCGCAAGGTATCGACGCCGTATTGTTTGGCTAAATCTAACGGATCTGTGACATTGCCAAGAGACTTCGATTCCTTCTGACCTTTGTTAAGCAGGAACCCGTGCCCAAACACTTTTTTGGGCAGAGGCAGCTTTGCGCTCATCAGAAAAGCGGGCCAATAGACCGTGTGGAAACGGACAATGTCCTTCCCGATCAAATGCAAGTCTGCGGGCCAGAATTTCGCCATGTTCTTGGTCTCATCCGGAAAGCCTAATCCCGTGAGATAGTTGGTAAGCGCATCGACCCACACATACATGACGTGATTGTCGGATGCAGGAACCTTTACCCCCCAGTCGAAACTTGTGCGACTGACCGAGAGATCGCGTAGGCCGCCCTCAACAAACGCAATCATTTCGTTGCGTCGGCTTGCAGGTTCGAGAAAGCCCGGCGTTTTCAATAGCTCTAACAGCGGCTCTTGATATTTAGAGAGGCGGAAGAACCAGCTCTCCTCAACGGTCCATTCAACTGGAGTGTCTTGCGGGGATAGCTTTTCACCCCCTCGCCTTCTTTCAGCTCGCTTTCATCGTAATAGGCCTCGTCGCGTACCGAGTACCAACCTTCGTATCGGTCAAGGTAGAGGTCACCTGCTTCTTCCATACGCTGCCAAATGGCTTGGCTTGCGCGGTGATGATCGGGTTCAACGGTTCGGATAAATCGATCAAAACTGATGTTAAGTGCGGCATCCATCTCTTGGAAATAGCCCGCCATTTCATCAGCAAGCTCGCGCGGAGTGCGCCCTTGTTCTTCTGCTTTGCGTGCCATTTTAAGGCCATGCTCGTCAGTCCCCGTCTGGAACCGCACATCACGGCCCTGTAAACGATGAAATCGGGCAATGACATCGGCAGCGATCCCTTCATAAGCATGCCCGATGTGCGGGCGGCCGTTGGGATAGTTGATCGCGGTGGTGATATAGTAAGGAGTGGTGTTTGCTTCAGGCATGGCCGCGTTCGCTAGCGGCGTGAGCGCGGCAGAGCAAGGTGCCGATTTCAAGTGTGAGGAGCCCGTTGTCGAAATTGTAGCTCGGGGCTTGGCTTGCAAGAGTGACGAGTTCGCCATGGATATCGATAAGGGCAGCACGCTGATGTGAGTTATCGGATTGGCGCGCCTGCGAGCTGACAATGGACTGTGCCAGCTCGAACACGGCAATCAGACGCTCTCGATCAGCACGAGGGCCGATAAGGCGCGATAATTCTCCCCTTCCGGCCATATCGCGGTCCCCTTGGGTGAGCAGCCGCACAATGTGAGCAGCCACAGGCTCCAAATCCTGTTCAGCAAATTGAAGCGCTGCGCCAAAGGATCCATCTGCTGCTTGTATTGCCGCGTCCAGATTTCCCACCGCTCCACTAGCCGACAGCATCGTCTCTAGCTGGGTGTCATTAATCAGGGGAAAGCGCAGCACTCGGCAGCGCGAGCGGATTGTCGGCAGAAGCCGCGCGGGCCGATGAGTGACCAGAATAAAGAAAGTGCCTTGGGGCGGCTCTTCAAGACTTTTCAGAAGCGCATTGGATGAAGCGCGTTCCATGTCATCTGCAGGGTTGATGATCACCACTCGCCGGGACCCCAACGTTGGCCGGACGGTCAATCGGCGCTGCATTTCACGAATCTGCGCAATCCGGATACTTCGTGCAAGTTCAAAGGACTTTCCCGCTTCCTGCGCGGATTGCGCCTTCTTGTCCTTTGGGCCGTAGGTGACGGATAGAATATCGGGGTGATCACCCTTAGGTTGGGGCACCCCATCTTCTGCAACCAATTCGCGCGCCGCAGCAAGCGCAAAGTCATTTTTACCCAGCCCCTTTTTGCCTGCCAGAATCCAACCATGGTGCATGCGCGCGCTTTGCAATGCGCTGCGCCACTCATGCCAAGCCTCACTGTGATTGGGCCACGCGGGGAGCTCAGTCGCGTTCATGCCCGACTGCCTTTGATCATCGAAGCAAGAGCTTGCATGACACGGGCGTGCACTTCTTGGGCAGAGCCATTGCCATCAATCAGCACAAAGCCATTGGGATCGCGCTGTGCAAGCTGGCGAAAACTTGCGGCAACAGCATTGTGATACTCGGCGCTGCGGCCACCAATGGCATCGCTGCTATCGCCGTCGCGTTCTCGAAGGCGTTGGAGCCTTGTGGTCTCATCAACTTCCAGCAAAACGCTGCAATCAGGACGCATACCCAGGCTACCAAATCCATGCAGTGCACAGATAGCCTCATCGCCCAATCCCCCTGCTGCGCCCTGATAAGCCCGGCTAGAGTCCACAAAACGATCGCTTATGACCCATGACCCGCGCGCCAATTCCGGCTTGATCAAACGCGCGACGTGATCTGCTCTTGCTGCTGCAAACAGAAGAGCTTCAGCCTGCGCGCCCCAGCCCTCTCCTGGAGGGTCAAGTAGCAATTGGCGAATGGCTTCTGCGCCAGGCGTCCCTCCGGGTTCACGGGTCATGATGACGTTGAAATCATAGTCCTCGCGTAAAGCCGCGGCGAGCATCCGACCTTGAGTGGACTTTCCGGTCCCCTCCCCGCCTTCAAGCGCGATGAACATGCCATTGAGAGCTGCAGCACTCATGAAAACCACCCGGCGATGCCGTTCCAAATCCGAGTGAAAAACCCGGCCTTTTCGATACTGTCAGAAGCAATAAGTGGGATACGCGCAGGCTCTTCGCCAGGTATCTTGACCAGCAAGGTCGCCACCTCAGTTCCGGCGGTGATCGGTGCATGGAGCGGCCCTTGATAAGCAATCGAGGTCTGCACAGCCCCAACATGCTCATTTGGAACACTTATCAGGGCCGCTTTGGCCGTTGTCAGTGCAACTTTGCGTGCACTGCCATTCTGAACCCTTGCATATCCTACGCTTTGGCCGTTGGACGCCACCTGGACCTGTCTGAATGCGCCAAAGCCCCATTCGATGAGACCCTTTGCCGCCTCAGCGCGTGTGACAACCCGATTGGCCCCTGCGACCACAACAACTAACCGGCGCGCCCCTCTTTTTGCAGAGCCCAGATATCCAAGACCTGCCTCATTGGTATAGCCTGTCTTTAATCCATCCGCCCCCTCAACCCGGCCGATCATCGGGTCACGGTTATCCTGAGCTATGTTGTTATAGCGAAAGCCTGGTTGTCCAACATAACGCCTGTATAGCTCTGGATGCTCGCTTGTAAGCGCGCTTGCGAGCTTTACGAGGTCATAGGCATTGGTAAATGTGCGACCTTCATCAGGCCAGCCATTGGGCGTGCCAAAATGGCTATCGGTCATGCCCAGAGCACGTGCACGGGCATTCATGCCTGTCAGCCATGCTTCAAGCGAGCCCGCTTGCCCTTCAGCAAGAGCAATCGAACCATCATTGGCCGAGACATTGGCAATGCCCATCAAGAGGTCATCCACCAGCACATTGTCTTCGGCCTCAATGAACATGGTTGAGCCCCGACGATACCACTCTTCCCAAGTTTCAGGAGCCATCTGGAAACGTTGTGCGGGATCCAACTGTCCTTCATCAATCAACTCAAAAGCGTGATAAAGCGTCATAACTTTCGTTATTGAAGCAGGCACGAACCGACGTTTCGCATCGCGCGCAAACAGCACTTGGTCATTGGAGGTATCAACCAACAAAGCAATGGGCACTTCGCTTGCATCAGGGATCGGCGGTGCTGCTTGGGCAGAGCCCACGCTTGGTGTCACGAGATGTGCCGTGGTCGCTGCAAGGCTCAAAAGCCGCGCCAAGTTCAAAGGTCCAATGCCAAACACATGCGAAGCCATATCGCCTCAGCGGCGATGAAGCGAGACCTAGGCGTTGCTTAGTTCACGATTTCATCAGCCAAAAGCCCAACACTCATCGCGTAGTAGTTTGAGCAATTATACTCGAGGATCACGCGGTAATTGCCGGTAAGGAGCCAAGCGGGTTTACCAGGACCATCGGGCTGAAAAAGCGATGTCAGCGTATCGTCCGGCAGTGATCGCTGAGGTTGAATCCCAAGCGCACGCCATTCTGCAACGGTTTTCCATTGGCTGTGTCGTTCATGAACCCGCGAACAGACCGGTGAGACAAGTTTGGTTTTGTAGGCGTCCACATTAAAGCCAGAAGGCACGTACGCGCGAACGCCCCAAGGTTGGCCCGTGCGCCAGCCTGCGTCTCGAAAGTAGTTTGCAATCGAGGCAAATGTATCGGCGCGATTAGTGAAAATATTGGCGCGGCCATCGCCGTCTCCGTCTGTCGCAAGCCGAAGGTATACAGAAGGCAGAAACTGCGGATTGCCAAAAGCGCCTGCGTAACTGCCAACAAGCTCAGAGCGAGCAAAGCCACGGTCAGCGACTTTCATAAGAGCAATCCATTCCCCCTCAAAAAGCTCCCGCCTGCGCCCTTCCCACGCAAGCGTTGCAAGGCTGCGAGAGAGATCAAAATTGCCACGGATACGCCCATAGCTCGTCTCATGTCCAAAGATCGCAACGATGATTTCTGCAGGGACCCCATAGTCGCGCTCGACCGCTCTAAGGATGCCGGTGTTGTTGCGATACACATTGCGCCCGCCATTGATGCGAGTGGGGTTCACATGTTTGGAGATGTACGGCGCTAAATCAGGATAGCCGCGCCGAGTTGGTCTTCCTGGTTGCCCTTGGTCGAGACGGATAACACGAGCGTTAGGCGTCAGGCCTGAGGTCATCCGCTGAATAGTGCGTTCAGAAACGCCCTCTGCTCTCGCCTTGGCTTTGATACGCTCAATATAGGCATCAAAAGCGATCCCATCTCGCGCGGCCACTTGCGCATTTGCAGGGCTTGCAGGAACAATTTGTGTGAACGCTCCCACACTGAGAGTAGCAGCGGCTACAAAGGCGAATGAAGCAACTTTTCGAAACATCATAGCAATACCATGTTGGGGCGGGGTTTAATGGTTCATGACCAAGGGCCATGCGTTACAGCATAATGGCATGGTTTAGCATAAACTCATAGTCATCGCGGCACGCATCCGCAGTTTTTAAGTAGTCTCCGACAAGCGTGGGCAATGGGCCCGGCACTGAGCCAAAGCCGGTCGAGGCATTGACCTTGTCATACCAGTGAGCCCCCCAAATACCGTCGTCGGAATGCGGCCCTTTCGCCCAAGACAACATGGCGGTGTCCCATGGAATTGCCAAGCGATCACATAGTGCCTCAAGCGCGTTTGCAGGATTGGACAGTATCATATCGGAATCGATGACCGCCGGGGCTTTTCCCGAGCGCTCAGCCTCAATCTCAAAATACTGTCGCAGCTGAGCAAAACCTAGCATTTCGGCAGAACGCAACTCGTTCTTCGCACGGTAGCTGGCGACCACACGTTCCGGCGCGCGGATCAGGAAAGCGTGGGTGTGCTTTGGCATATCGGCAATAGAAACCGGCCCCACCATATGGTGGGGCATGTGTTTTTGATACCAGATGGGCCGATCTGCTGGGACTGCGCCAGACTGGGTATCCAACACGCTGGCCCAATCACAATCCATATCGGCGATGGTCTCCGACGCCAGCGGATGCGGCTCGCCCGTCTCTTTGAGAAACGCCCCATAGAAGGGCTCATCACTCACCGCACAATCGGGCCGTGCACCAAAGCTGCGCATCATTGCGGTCGAGATGTTGCGGGGGCCGGACCACATGGCGATCCTGATTGCGGTCGGCGTATCGCTCATCCGACGTCCCGCTCCATCAGCTCACGGTAAAGGCCTTGGAGGCGTTCAACCATGGGGCCGCGAGCAGAGGTCATTGCACGTCCGTCAATATTGGTCACCGGGACAACGCCGGCGAAGGTTCCCGTCACAAACGCCTCTTCCGCGCCGTAGACATCGGTAAGAGAGAAGTTCTTCTCGAACACCGGAATTGCGGCCTCGCGGCACACTTGGATGACATTGCTGCGGGTGATCCCGCCAAGGCAGTAGTCCCCGCTGGACGTCCAAACCTCGCCCTTGCGCACGATAAAGAAGTGAGTGGAGTTGCACGTCGCGACAAAGCCATGGGGGTCAAGCATCAAGGCCTCATCCGCGCCAGCCTCGCTCGCCTGGATGCAAGCAGTAATGCAATTGAGTTTAGAGTGCGAATTGAGCTTTTGATCCTGCACCGCAGGGTCCCCACGCCGCACGTGGACTGTGAAGAGACGAATGCCTGTTTCAATCGTCGAGGGTAGAGGTGTTTTATACTCCGGGATGATCACGATGGTCGCAGGCGAGATGACCACGCGCGGGTCCTGATAAGGCGTTGAGCGGATTCCTCGCGTGACCATGAGGCGGATGTGCACGCCCTCCTCTGCCCGCATCGTGTTGCCATCAATCGTCGCATCAATCCGCGCTGCTAGCTCTTCGCGAGTAAGGCCGATGTCCATCGCAATGGCTTTGGCTCCCTCATAAAGGCGGTCCATATGCGCATCGAGGAAGGCGACCCTGCCGCGATGAAGACGAAGGCCCTCCCACACACCGTCACCCAGCATAAATCCGCTATCAAAGACCGACACGCTCGCCTCAGCGCGAGGTACCAGAGTGCCATTTACATTGATCAGGATGGTTTCATTTCGCGGGTCGGGGGCGAAATCATGTGTGCCTTTTGCCATTTTTTCACTCTATCGCACTATACAGTAGTGACAAGCCGCTCGCACATCGCTAGCGAGCTTCCCGACCGCGGACAGTTGGCAGAGTGGTTGAATGCACTGGTCTTGAAAACCAGCAAGGGTGCAAGCCCTTCCAGGGTTCGAATCCCTGACTGTCCGCCACTTACCTCCCTTCTAAATATGAAGCGCCTTGCCATAGGCATCGAGAACGCTCTCATGCATCATCTCTGAAAGCGTAGGGTGTGCAAACACGGTTTGCATCAGTTCGGCCTCGGTCGTCTCGAGTGTCTTACCCACGGTGTAGCCTTGGATGAGCTCAGTGACTTCAGCCCCCACCATATGCGCGCCCAATAGCTCCCCGGTTTTCGCATCGAAGACGGTTTTGATGAAGCCTTCTGCCTCGCCCAGAGCAATCGCCTTGCCATTGCCGATGAAGGGGAAATTGCCGACTTTGAGCTCGTAACCAGCATCCTTTGCCGCCGCCTCGGTCATGCCGACGCTGGCGACTTGTGGATGGCAATAGGTGCAGCCCGGTATGCTTGATCGGTCGAGCGCGTGCGGATGCACCTCGGTATTGCCAAGCTCCTGTGCGATAGCTTCAGCCGCGGTGACGCCCTCGTGGCTTGCTTTGTGGGCCAGCCATGGGCCCGGTGTGCAATCGCCAATCGCCCACAGTCCCGCCGATTTCGTGCGACCATAGGGGTCGATCTGGATGAACCCACGGTCCATGTCCGCCAATGCGTCGACACCGATGTCTTCTGTATTGGGTACGATACCGATAGCCGTGATGACGTGACTGAACTCAGTGGTTTCGGCTATGCCAGCTTTGTCTTTGATCGTAGCCGTTACGCCTTTGTCGCCCACCTTCAGGTCTTCGACCCCTGCCCCGGTCATGATTGTGATGCCTTGTTTTGACAGGCTCTTTTCAAGGAAGGTCGAGACATCCGCGTCTTCCACCGGCACAATCCGGTCGAGCATCTCAACGACCGTCACATCAACGCCGATGTCATTGTAAAAGCTTGCAAACTCGATCCCAATTGCGCCTGAGCCAATCACGAGCAGCTTGGTTGGCTTTTCAGGCGGCGTCATCGCATGGCGGTAGGTCCAAACGCGCTTTCCATCTGCTGGCGCAAAGGGAAGGTCACGGGCCCGCGCACCGGTGGCAACGATGATGTGTTTGGCGCTCAGCTCTTCTGAGCCCTTATCGCTTGTCACCGTCAAAGTGGTCGGGCCGGTCAGTGAGCCCTCCCCCATGTGAACGGTGATCTTGTTCTTCTTCATCAGATGCGTGACGCCCTGATTGAGCTGTTTTGCAACGCCGCGTGACCGCTTCACAATCGCCGCCAAGTCAGCTTCAATCTCGCCTGCGACCGTCAGTCCGTAATCGCTAGCATGCTGCATCTGGTGGAAGACTTCGGCTGAACGCAGCATCGCTTTGGTGGGGATACAGCCCCAGTTGAGACAGATCCCGCCAAGCAGCTCACGCTCCACGATGGCAGTTTTAAGGCCAAGCTGTGCGCACCGGATCGCAGCCACATAGCCACCAGGTCCTGAACCCAACACGATTACGTCATAACTTGCTGACATTGCTTAGATAACCTTCTTGTTTGTCTCGTAGTTTGGCACACTTGGCACACTGTCCTGGGGCAGAAAATCTGCGCTCCCATCAGCTTGCCATTTTGCGTGTGATTTCGAAAAAAGAAGGCACGATGTCATCGCCCCCTCAAAGCATTTTTTGGCATGCGTAGGAAAGGGCCCGGTCATGCTCGATCACCTTTCCCCTGCATAGGCTTCAAAATCCAAAACCAGCCAAGCACGCCATAAGTGATCGCGGCCAGAAATGCAGGGATACCCCATCCGATGGCTGCGTCCCTGGCCCCAATCGCGTAGCTCGCGAGGGTCATCATGACACCTGACAAGACCACAATCAGACAAAGCGTGGTGGGCGATTGGACTAGGTGGTCCTTGGATAGCCACAAGGTCAAAAGTGCCACCGGCAATCCTATTGTGAAACTGCCAATCAAACATGCTGAAAGCGCGGTGATCGGAAAAGTGTGTCCACTCCAACCGTCGAAAAGCACAATCGCATAGGTCAGAGCATAGCCCCAAGCCACTAGCCCTGCACAAACGGCAACAACGACCGATTTCAGCACAATGCCGGGCCAATTGACCGCTTGCACCCCCTACCCCGCGATCAGTTCAACGAAGCGTTCGCTGACCCAACCAGAGCGACACGGCCCGGCGTAGTCGGCCACTGTGGGTGCAGGGGAGCCCGTTTCGCAATCAGGGTCATCGATCCCTTGCGCCTGATAGACGATACCAACCCAGCCATCAGCGTAGTCGCACATTGAGACACCCGCCCCCTGTGGTAAGCGATCCAACACTTCGGCCTCGACATTGGGAGCGCTGCGCACAGAGAGGAAGTTATCCCCTTGCGGGTTCAAACCAGTGACCTGCCCATAGCCGCCACAAGCGTCCAAATCAGGCCCATCCAACCCAATGCGCACCGGCACCGGTTTGATTTGAGGCGATTTCTCATCCGAGGGCCTTGCAGATTCAGTCTGGGACTCAGGCTCAGCCGCGCTCTGTTGCACTTCTGTACTGAGTGCCTCAGGCTCTTGGGTATCGGGCGCCTCTGAACACGCCGCCACGGTGACCAAAATAGCCGCGATTAAGCCGAATAGCTTCACATGAGCCCCCTACAGTCCAACCTCAAACAACCAACCCCATCGGGTTTTCGATCAGGCTCTTGAGCGCTTCCATCAGCTGAGCCCCTTCGGCCCCGTCAATCGCCCTATGGTCAAAGCTGCCGCTGGCGTGGAGGACGGTCGCAGGCTTGATCTCGCCGTCGATTACATAAGGCACTTTCTGCCCTGCCCCGACTGCCAGGATCATGCCTTGGGGCGGGTTGATGACAGCGTCGAACTGCTTGATCCCGAACATGCCAAGGTTTGACAGGCTGGCCGTACCCCCCTGATATTCATGCGGCTGCAGCTTTCCATCACGCGCTTTGCCTGCAAGCGTTTTCATCTCAGCTGAAATCTGCGCGAGTGGCTTGGTGTCCGCCTCGGTGATGACCGGAGTAATCAAGCCCGAGGGTGCCGCAACCGCCACCGAGATATCGGCGCGTGTGTATTTGCGCATGGTGTCGCCGTGATAGCTGACGTTGCAATGCGGCGTGCGGATGAGCGCCTTGGCGAGCGCTTTGATGAGGAGGTCGTTGACCGAAAGCTTCACACCGTCTGCCTCTAGCGCTGTGTTGAGCTCACTGCGCAGTTTGAGGAGCGGATCGAGCACGATATCCATGGTGAGATAGTAGTGCGGAACGGTCTGCTTGCTCTCGGTAAGGCGGCGCGCGATGACTTTGCGCACGTTGGAGAGCTTCTCTTCCTCGAAAGGCGCGCCGAATTCAGGCACCTGAGTGGCGGTCTTGGGAGCTTCGCTTGGCGCAGGTGATGGTGCAGCGGCGGGTACATAATTATCAACATCGCTCTTGATGATACGGCCGCCGGGGCCGGTACCTGACACGTCGGCGAGCTCGATGCCTTTGTCGCCTGCAAGCTTTTTCGCGAGCGGTGATGCAATAACGCGGTCGCCTGAACGAACCGGCACACTTGCATTGCCTCCGCTTGCTGCTTCCACATCGGCTTTGACGATGCGACCCTTAGGACCCGAACCTTCGACGCCTGAAAGGTCTACACCTTCATTGGCCGCAATCCGGCGCGCAAGAGGGCTCGCTTTCGGGGAGTCCGCAGTACTGGCAGTAGGGGCAGGATCGGCACCGGGTGCTTTGGCAGGTTCAGGTGCCGGCGATGACTCAGGTGCTGGTGAAGATGCCGCAGACGGCGCGCTCACATCGCCCACATCCTCACCTTCCTCGGCAAGCATCGCAATGACCGTGCCGACCGACACATTCTCTGTACCCTCTTCGATCAGGATCGCAGCCAGAGTGCCTTCATCAACCGCTTCGAATTCCATCGTGGCTTTATCGGTTTCGATCTCGGCCATAATGTCACCGGAAGTGATTTCATCGCCCACTTTGACAAGCCAGCGCGCAAGGATCCCCTCCTCCATGGTCGGAGAAAGGGCAGGCATTTTGAGTTCAATCGCCATCGGCTTTGATGATCCCCATCGGTTTTGTGCAAACGTCCTGCTTTCCGGTACGGCTTGGCTGGGCCTTGGGCAAGTGCCTGATGCCACTTTGCATACGTGTGCAGGGTGTGAGGCTGCGCGAAAAGTGCTCGACCTTGCAAATTGACGCGTTTGGCGGAATACCAAGCACCAATGAGAGGCGGGCGAAGGGTCGTTCATGCGCACATTTCTGGTCATTATCGATGAAAGCGACGAGGCGCGGGCCGCTTTGCGCTATGCCGCACGGCGAGCGGTCGCTGTGGGAGGGGCGGTGCATTTGCTCGCATTGGTCGCTCAACAAAGCGTAAGCGCTTTTGGCGGGGTCCAGGCAACGATCGAACAAGAGGCGCGTGATCGGGCAGAAATGCTGGCTCATGGCGTGGCGGGGAATTTGCTTGCCGAAAGCGGCGTACTCCCCACGATCTCAGTCAAGATTGGCAACGGTCCAAAGCTGGTGACCGAATTTCTAGCGGGTCACAAAGAGGTCGCCGCGCTCGTCTTGGGAGCTGGCAAAGGAAGCTCCCCCGGGCCATTGGTCACCCACTTCGCAGAGAAAGCCGCGTCGCTTGACTGCCCGCTTTATGTGATCCCGCCCGACTACGATGAGAAGAACAGCGACCACGAGGTCTAGCGCAAATGGCTTATTTCTTACGCCTGCCTTGATGGCGGATATTGCCGGGACGACCGCGTTTGCCAGTTTGAAACTTGCCTTTTTTGCCGCCACCGGGCCGTTTGTATCGCGGCGGCGGCCTGTTACCGCGCGGTTCAATGACATTGCCATCGGAATCGAGCGGGGCAAATTTGAGGGCACCTGTTAAAGCGTTGGCTTCGGCGAGTTGAAGCTTCAGATGATCACCGGCTTTATAAGTCGTGCCAGTATCCTCGCCCACGAGAGCCTGCGCGGCTTCCTCATATCGGAAGTGCTCAGCGCCAAGGATGGAAACAGGCACAAGGCCATCACCGCCAAGACCAAGGATCGTTGCGAAGAAGCCAAAACCCTGAACCCCGGTGATGCGGGTTTCGAATTGCTGCCCGACTTTGCCTGAAAGCCATGCAGCAACATAGCGGTCAATGGTGTCGCGTTCTGCCTCCATCGCGCGGCGTTCGGTCTGGCTGATCGCGTCGCACACTTCTTTGATATTGGCGCGGTCCTTGTCGGAGAGGCCACTGGTGTCAGGGAGTGATCCGGGCGGTTTGGGCTGTTCAAGCCTATACCCATCGACAAGAGCCCGGTGCACAAGCAAGTCGGAATAGCGCCGAATAGGCGAGGTGAAATGCGCATAAGAGCCAAGCGCCAAGCCAAAGTGCCCGGTGTTTGCAGGCCCATAATAAGCCTGCGTTTGAGTGCGCAGCACTTGCTCCATGAGCTGCGCTTTTTCGGCCTCATCCTCAACACCTTTGAGAAGGCGGTTGAAAAGACCAGGCGTAACAACCTGACCAAGCGCGAGTTTCTTGCCCAGCGTTGCCATATAATCGCGAAGAGCAATCATCTTCTCGCGCGCCGGAACCTCGTGATTGCGATAGACAACTGGCGCGTTCTTCGCCTCTAGCGCTTTGGCCGCAGCAACATTGGCCGCGATCATAAAGTCCTCAACCACGCGGTGCGCATCAAGGCGTTCGCGAACAGCGATTTCGGCAATCTGACCCTCATCGTTGAGCACAACGCGCCGCTCGGGCAATTCAAGCTCTAACGGGTCGCGTTTCTCACGCGCCGCTGCGAGCAGCTTCCATGCGCCCCACAGGTTTTGAAGATACTCGGGCGGCTTGCCGCTATCCACTGCCGCTTGCGCATCCTCATAGGCGATATTGTGGTGAATGCGCACAATCGCGCGGGTGAAGGCTTTCGTTTTGACCGATCCATTAGCGTCAATATGCACATGACAGACCATGGCCGCGCGGTCTTCGTTCTCGCGCAATGAGCACACATCGGCTGAAAGAACTTCGGGCAACATAGGAACAACACGGTCCGGGAAATACACCGAATTGCCGCGTTTCCTCGCCTCTTTGTCAAGCGCTGAACCGGGCCGCACATAAAAGCTCACATCCGCAATGGCGATAAGCGCGTTGTAGCCGCCCTCCCCATCAGGTTCAGCCCAGATCGCATCGTCATGATCGCGTGCATCAGCAGGGTCTATAGCGACGATTGGCACACGGCGCAGGTCTTCGCGGTTTTCTTCGGAAAGGCGCAAGTCCGCCGCGCGAACAGCTTCTTCGTGGACGCCCTCTGGAAAGACATGGGGGATGCCGTGTTTGGCAATTGCGATAAGGCTAAAGCTCTTGGGCGCAAGCGGGTCTCCGACCACTTCAACCACTTTGACGCCTGCCCGCTCAGAGCGCCCTGCGCGTTCAGCGATAACAAGTTGGCCTTCCTCTGCCTCGCCCAAGTCTACGATCTTAGCCGAATTGCGAACGCGTTTGTCGACCGGCGCAAGCCACGGCTTGCCAGTGCCGTCCATCTCGACGACGCCCATAAGCCCCTCGGTGCGAGGGGGCAGTTTCTTCATTGGGTAAGCCACCCAACCAGCATCCGTCTCTTCCGTGCGAGAAAGGACCCGATCGCCGCGTTTCAAGGCGGGTGGGCGCTTTCCACCCCGCCCCTTCATCTCACGCATCGTAAGGCGCGGAGGCTTATCAGGCGCTTCGGGCGACCAATTGTCAGGGATGGCAATCGGCTCGCCATCCTCAATTTCAACGATCCTAAGCACCGTTACTTTGGGCACACCGCCCATACGGTGGTAGGCGGTTTTCTTACCATCGATCAGCCCCTCTTCAGCCATATCCTTGAGGATACGCTTGAGAGTGATCTTCTCCTGCCCCTTCAGCCCAAAAGCGCGCGCAATCTCGCGCTTGCCGGCGGGGGTATCGCTGGTCTGCACGAATTCAAGGATCTGCTCCTTTGAAGGCATGCCTTGATTGGGCTTTGACGATGAATTGGATGCGCTCTTGCGGGATCTATTTGCCATTGAGTGCGCCCATAGCGCCTCACGGCTCCCGTGTCGAAGCAAAGCGGACAATTTGGGTCACGACCCTAGTGCCCCTCGTGATTATCCCTGCCGGGTTGGGATAAGGCCGCCAACCAGAATAACCAAATACCCAACATACGTCACGAGGCCCGCGCTTGCTGATGAAAGGGTGAGCTCTTCTATCGCTTGCACATTACCGGTGGCCATCAGCTCACCCATTTCAGTGGAGAGATTGATACTGACATATGCTCCCCATACAGTTGTGAGCACCGGAATAATCACAAGCAAAACCGGCAAACGCGCATCACGCAGCCTGCGCGCAAAGGCGGCCAGGATAAGGCCAAGCCCAAGGATAGACAGACCAGCGCCGATCCAAGCCTGTGTGGTCATCCCGCTTGCCATACCTTGCAGCATTTCCGCCTCAACCTGCGTCTCATTGGCGCCGTCAACAGCCGACATGATGGCACCGCCCATCGATGAGAAGGCAAAAACCATAGAGGACATAAAACTGATGCCGAAGGTCACGAGGAAGACGAATAGCACCCACCACCAAAAGGTTGGTCGGTTATCGTGCCCATCAAAATTGGTCAGATTTGCAAAGCAGTGCTTGATTGCGTCGCCCATGAGTATCCCCTCTCGTTAATATGTCTCTTCTTAGTAGGCTCTCGCCACCAAAATGCGCTCAACCGCTGGCTCGCCGGTGAAGATGCAAACGCCATCCGCTGTATCACTATCGCGTGGCACATTGCGGAAGGTCAGTTGGTCAGTTTTCAGCTTCTTCACGATGTCTTCGAGCTGCGAGCCGCTTGGCCGTGACCATTGCACTTCAACCCATCCTGGATATTTGCCGCCTTTGCGGAACGAATTCACGACATCATGCCAGTCGGTGAGCCCGCGTTTGATATTGGCATCGCGGCGCTCTTTCGCCTCATTAAACAGGCCTGCTTGAATCTCCTCAAGAAGTGCCGCTGCGCCCGCCGCGAACTCTTCGCGGGGCGTAAACGCCATCGCTGGCTTGCCCGTTTCCGGGTTCCACAAGGCATCACGGCGAAGAACAGCGACTTTGCCGCCCTCCATATCGCGAGGGCCGACCTCAACGATGATAGGCGCGCCTTTTTTGACCCAATTCCAGCGCTTAGTGGCCGCCTTGCCGGGTGTTTTGTCGAGGAGCACACGAACAGGTTCACCCAATGCGCTGGCGCCTACCAATGATTGGCACACATCCTCACAATAGGCGAGCACGGACTCATCCTCGGGCTTATCGCGCAGCATGGGTAGAATGATGATTTGATGCGGCGCAATACGGGGGGGAACGCGCAATCCATCGTCATCACCGTGGGTCATCACAACGCCGCCGATCAGCCTCGTGGACGTGCCCCAGCTGGTGGTATGGCACAGCTGCTGCTGGCCTTCTTTGTCCTGATAATGAATGCCCGCTGCCGTCGCGAAGCTTGTACCAAGATAATGCGATGTGCCCGCTTGGAGAGCTTTGCCATCCTGCATCATGGCCTCGATCGACCATGTCTCATCTGCGCCGGGAAAACGCTCATTCTCTGGCTTTTCGCCAGCGATCACCGGCATAGCGAGGTCTTCTTCGACACAGGCACGATACATCTCAAGCGCGCGGTGCGTTTCTTCAAGGGCCTCCTCGCGCGTCGCATGGGCGGTATGCCCCTCCTGCCAAAGGAACTCGCTCGTGCGAAGGAACATCCGCGTGCGCATTTCCCAACGCACCACATTGGCCCACTGATTGAGTTGCAAAGGTAGATCACGCCACGACTGGATCCAGCGCGCCATCGCATCGCCAATTATGGTCTCAGACGTCGGGCGCACCACGAGAGGTTCTTCAAGCTTCGCCTCAGGATCAGGGATAAGCCCGCCATCGCCATCGGCGATGAGGCGATGGTGTGTGACTACAGCCATTTCCTTGGCAAAGCCATCAACGTGGTCCGCCTCACGTTCAAAATTGGCGAGCGGGATGAAAAGCGGGAAATAGGCGTTGTCGATGCCCGCTGCCTTGATGCGGTCATCCATCAAGCGCTGTACGCGTTCCCAGATGCCATAGCCCCATGGCTTGATTACCATGCAGCCGCGCACGCCTGAATCCTCGGCCAGGTCAGCGGCGCTGATAACTTCTTGATACCATTTGGCGAAATCGTTTTCGCGCTTCACATCGAGCGCGTGACGAATATTGGACACTGATTTTTTCCTGCTAATTGCAGCTCTTACATCGGCTGCTTTTCAATACTGTTGGGGATCTGTCGCTATTTCCCAAGCTCGTCCAGCTTCTTTTGCATCGCAGCCATCTGTTCTCGAAGCGCAGCGATTTCATCGTTTGGGCCTGCATCGGTCTCCGGTGTGATGGACTTGGGCGCATTTTTCGTGCTGCTGACGCCGGGGATAAATGTCTCAGCAGCCGCGCGCATCATCGCCATATTGGTCTCGTGGATGGCGGTGATTGGGTTGTTTTGCATCCCCTTTTCAAACGCTTCACGAATTTCGCCCTGCTTTTCGCGAAAGTTCGTAACGGTCGCCTCGAGGTAAGATGGCATCATGCTCTGCATTGAATTGCCATACATTGAGATCAGCTGGCGCAGGAAGCTAACCGGGAGCATTTGCTCACCATTGGCCTCTTCATCCATGATGATTTGCGTCAGGATCGAGTGGGTAATATCCTCACCCGACTTTGCATCAAACACAGCAAATTCAACATTTTCCCGCACCATTTGTGCAAGGTCTTCAAGCGTAATATAGCTCGAGGACGCCGTGTTGTAGAGCCGCCGATTGGCGTATTTCTTTATGACAATTGTGTCTTCAGAGACATTCATCGCCGCTTCAGCAGATTTGCGAGCCATACCATTTCCCAAGAATGTGATCTGTATCACATTTAGCATGTGCACAATGTGCGGTGCAACAAGAGTGTTACATATGTGAACAAACTTGTCGTTTTTGCCAGCGTATCAACCCCAGCGCGACCCTAGGACAGTAAGCAATTCATATTGGGAAAGAGAGCTTTGCTGCGCAGCATGAGGCAGATCAAATGGCACGTGGAGCCAGTCACCTTCGCCTAGCTGCGGTGCGGCAGAAATATCTGCGACCACCATATCCATTGAGACTTTTCCGAGGATAGGAAGCCGAGAACCAGAATGGAAAAGCGCATTACCCGGACCCATTGAACGCAAGAATCCGTCCGCATAGCCGAGCGAAACTGTCGCGACTGACATCTCTCGCTCAGCGACAAACTCGCCATTGTACCCCACCGCATCACCGCGCTTGAGTGTGCGCGCCTGTATGATCGCTGCTTTGAGGTGGGCAACCTGCTTGATCTGCCCATCGAGTTCCGCGCGCGGCACCCCTCCGTAAAGTGCAATGCCCGGCCGGGTAAGATCGAAAGCATACTCAGCGCCCAACGCGATTCCTGCGCTATTGGCAAGGCTCAAAACCCGGTGTTCGATGTGCTGAGTGCATTCTTTAAAGACGCCAAGCTGGCGCTCATTCTCAGGCGAGTTCTCATCCGCGCATGCAAGATGCGAGAGCAACATATCGACTTCAAGCGCTTGGACAGCAGGATCGTGCACTTCATCAGGCGAGATACCCAAGCGATTGATCCCGGTATCAATCATCAGATTGCAGGCGCCGCCCTTGCGGGCATTCCACGCGCGTGCTTGCTCTAAGGAGTTGATGACCGGACGAGCACCGCTTTCTAACGCATAGTCGATTTCGGTTTCATTAATTGCGCCGTGCAAAACCGAAATCGAGGGCGGTGGAACATGTTTTGCAACAGCAGCCACCTCGGACCAGTGCGCCACGAAGAAGGATCGGCACCCGGCATCCCGCAAGACGGGCACACAAGCATCAACCCCAAGCCCATAACAGTTTGCCTTAACCGCAGCCCCTGCTGCAGCTTTACCCGACAACTGATCAAGCGCGCGCCAGTTGTGGGCCAAAGCCTCCCGATCAAGACGCAAGCTTAGGGTCGGTTCAGGAGGATGCATCATCTTCAAAATCTTTGGGAGGGCCGTTCGGGATGCCCCACCACGCAACCACAACGCCAAATGCGACAACGATCCAAGTGTACCAAAGCCCGGCATAGATATCGCCAGTGCTGGCAACAATCACGCCCGCAATCAGCGGCAAAAACCCGCCAAGATACCCTGCCCCGATGTGATAAGGGATCGACATAGAGGAATAGCGGATTTTGGGCGGGAACATCTCTGACAAAAGCGCCGCAACAGAACCGTAAGTCAGCGCCGACAACATCGCGAGACCAAGCAGGATCGCCACAATACCAACAACATTTGCGAAAGCGGGCTGCTGTTTGCTGAAGTCAAAACCGTATTGGCTCAGCGCATTTTGCAGGCCCTGTGTGCGTGCCTGTCCACTTTCATACCATTGCGGCTCGTCATCCACGACATTGCCATCAACGGTAATCGAAAGCGTATCTGCCGGCTCCAGCGTGTAGGACACGCCCGACGCCGTCAAAGTGCCCAAAATCTTGCCGCAATCGGTCTGCTCCCGATCGAAAAGTTCCGCGAACGGATCGGTCACGCATTCAGGTCCGGACACCACAATCGGCGTTTTCTCAGACGCTTCGGCAAGGGCCGGATTGGCAAGGCTACCAAGCCCCCAGAAAGCAGGGAACAGAAGGACAAGGGAAGCAACGGCGCCCACGATAATTGGAAGCTTGCGCCCAACCTTGTCCGACCATTTGCCCACGAAGATGTAAAAGCTCATCCCAATAGCACCTGCCACCAGAAGGATGACCTCCACGGTAAATGCATCGACGTGCATGGGCCCGCGTAAGAAACTCATGCCTGAGAAGAACGCGGTGTACCAAATGGTGGTGAGAATGCCGGTGACCCCAAACAAAGCAACGAAAATGCGCTTCTTATTTCCAGGGTAGGTAAAGCTTTCGATGAAGGGGTTGCCGCTCGTCTCGCCTGCCTCCTTCATCGCTTGGAACACCGGGCTTTCGGAAAGCATCAAACGCATCCACAAGGAAATCGCTAAAAGCAAGATCGATAACAAGAACGGCACGCGCCAGCCCCAGGCTTGGAAATCATCCTCAGGAATGAGGAACCGGCACGCCAGCACAACGATAATCGAAAGCACAAATCCGCCGGCAACGCTCGCTTGAATATAGCTTGTGTAATAACCGCGCTGATCGGGGGGCGAATGTTCCGCCACATAGATCGCAGCACCGCCATATTCACCGCCGAGCGCTAGCCCCTGAAGCACCCTCAAGACGATAACGATAATCGGAGCGGCGATACCGATGGTGTCCACTGTGGGGATAAAGCCAACACCTGCGGTGGCTATCCCCATGAGGGTGACGGTTACGAGGAAGGTGTATTTGCGTCCCAACCTGTCGCCCAGGAACCCGAAAAGGATCGCACCGATAGGGCGAAAAGCAAAACCAACCGCAAAGGTTGACCATACAAGCAGCAATCCAAGCGTTGGATCATCCACATTGTAAAACGCATCTTTCAAGATATACGCAAGCGTTCCGTAGATAAAGAAATCGTACCATTCAAAAATGGTCCCCGCGCTTGAAGCGCCAACGACCAAGCGGATTTCTTTCTTGGTCGGCTCACGCGCGGCAAGCGCGGCTGCGTCACTTGTTATCGATGGTGATGACATGGGTTCCCCGTATACCTGTCTTCTTATGCCTGCCTTTTGGCTTTTCGTTATGGTCGCGAGCTTAACGCGAGGATTGCTCTGAGGAAAGCGCCTGTGTGATCGCCGTCCACGCCAATAAAAGAGCGCTGTGCCGCCCCGGGTGTTCATGCGCAGGGGCAAGAGCATCCAAAAGAGGCCACCGGGGTAGCTCTCGATCATCTTCCGGATCAGAGGAAAGCCATTGTTCAATAGCGTGCGTGGTTGAAGCAATGTCGGCCGGTGTTCTTCCCCTGACATCAAGGGCCATAATCGCAGCTGAGCTTTGTCCTATCGCACAGGCACTCACCTGCATGCCCACGCGTGCAACCTTGCCATCTGTATCCAGATCAACGCCAAGTTCTATCGTGCTCCCGCATGCCCGGGAGCGTCCGCTTGCGTTGAGGGCGAACTCTTTGTCCAGAGGGAATTCAGCAAGCTGCGTTGCCAAAGACAACAGGTTGGGCGTGTAAAGCTTGGTGACGGGGCGGTCAGCCACGAGGCGCTCTGTTATTCGCTTTCATCGGCGTTCTCAGCTTCGCCTTGTAATTTTGCGCGGCGATCGGCGATCATTTCCACCAGCTCACGCGAAAAGGCATCGGCCGCAGGATAGGTGCGGGCTTGAGATATCCAATCGGGCCGACCCTTATAGCCCCAAACCGTATCAAAGCCGAGCACAAGCAATGAAAATGCAAAGATGACGATAAGTGCGCCCTTAATCGCGCCAAAGCCAAAGCCGAGCACCCGATCAATCGGTCCAAGAATAGAGCCGCGCGATGCCTCGCCGACATTGCCAGCGATCACTTTCATGGCGGCGTAAGGGATCAATAGGAGCAACGCAAAGGCAAGGATGCCCGCCCCTGGATCAAGCGGATAAAGCTCAAGCAGATAGGCGGTGAAATCTTCATGCAGATAATGGACCGAACACGCGGCCAATATCCACGCGGCAAGGCTAAGGACCTCTTGCACCAGTCCCCTCAAAAACCCGCCAACCGCGGCAACAGCCACGATAATCAGAACAATTATGTCAAAACCCGTCATAGTGATTTTGCGAATTATGCGTTCGTGACCACCTGGTCAACGAGATTGGAAAGTTGAGTTAGACCTTTATAATCAAGCTTCGATGAGCCGGTCTTTGCGTCCGATGGACCGTAACCCTTGGCGAACCCAAGTTTTGCAGCTTCTCGCAATCTGAGCTCTGCGTGAGCCACCGGCCGTATCTCACCAGCCAGCGACACTTCGCCAAACCACGATGACTTTTCCGGCAGGGGTTTATCAGCAAGCGCCGAAACCAATGCAGCGGCAACAGCCAAATCAGCAGCCGGATCCGCAAGACGATAGCCACCGGCGATATTGAGATAGACCTCAGCGCTTGAAAAATTGAGACCGCACCGCGATTCCAGCACAGCCAGAAGCATCGCCAAGCGTCCATTATCCCAGCCCACAACCGCCCGGCGAGGTGTTGCCCCCGACTGGAGGCGCACGATTAGCGCTTGAATCTCGACCAAAACAGGGCGCGTTCCTTCAAGAGCTGGGAACACAGCGCTTCCCGCTAGAGGCTGATCTCGGCCAGAGAGGAAAAGCATGGACGGGTTTGAAACCTCCTCCAACCCCTCGCTTACCATGGAAAACACACCGATCTCATCTACGGCGCCAAAGCGATTCTTAAGCGCGCGCAGGATCCGGTATTGATGGCTGCGCTCACCCTCAAAGCTCATGACCACATCGACCATATGTTCCAGCACACGCGGACCTGCGATATTTCCATCTTTGGTGACATGTCCAACCAACACCAAAGCGGTGCCAGATGATTTGGCAAAGCGGATAAGTTCAAGCGCGCAGCCACGCACTTGGCTGACCGTACCTGGCGCGCCCTCGATTGTGTCTGAATGCATGGTCTGGATCGAATCGATGACAAGCAAGGCAGGCGGATCGCCCTGCCCAAGCGTTGTCAAAATATCGCGAACCGAAGTTTCCGATGCGAGCCGAATGGGCGCATCTGCCACCCCAAGTCGTTGAGCGCGAAGGCGCACTTGCCCAGCGGCTTCCTCACCGCTCACATAGACAACATCATTGCCCCCGCGCGCGATTGTGGCCGCCGTTTGAAGCAATAATGTCGATTTACCAATGCCCGGATCGCCGCCCATAAGAATGGCCGATCCCGGAACAATGCCCCCGCCAAGCGCACGGTCAAACTCGGCAAGACCGGTTGATTTGCGTACGGGCAATTCAGAAGGTTGGTTGAGGGGAACAAATTCAATCCCCCTGCCCCCGCTCGACAGATCATGCTTTTGTGAAAAAACAGTCGCAGGCACATCTTCGGTGAGCGTGTTCCACTCACCACAATCTGCGCACTGCCCCTGCCAACGCGGGCTTACCGCACCGCAATTGGCGCAAACAAATCGTTTTTTGGGCTTTGCCATAGCGCTTCACTAAGAGGAACAGAGTGAGAACGCAAGGCGCATCAGCTATTTGTTGCCCTTGTCTTGCTTGGCTTTGTCTTTCTTGGCTTTGTCTTCATTTGCCTTCTTGCGCATCTTCTCCAGCTCCTCTTTGCTGGGCACGTTCTTTTTGACGATGTCTTTGAGTTCAGACTTGGACGGGGTCTCTTTCTCAGTCGCCTCCTTGAGTTCGTCGGTTGAGAAGTTCAAGTCGCCTCGCTTATCAGCCAGATAAGAGATCGCGTTGATATAGATGATCGCCGACACCATGGTGATCGCGGCGATAAGTCCAGCGGCAATAAGGCCTCCGCCAACACTGCCGAGGCCCGGAATAAACTTGGACATGCTGCCGACCAGGAGCATGCCTGCGACCGCACCGCCAACGTTAGCGGCAATACCGCTTGCGATTGTCTTGATCGCATTTTCGGACAGGTCGAGGCCAATCGCATGGTTGATGCGCAAATACATTGCCCAGATATTGGCAGCTGCGGCTGCAAGATCAGCGCCCGGGACGGGAATTAGACCGCTTGCAACAGCGAGCCCGCAATGAACATAAACGATGTTCTTTATCTCTTCTGACAAGTCCTGATCGGCCGCTTTGATTACGTCAGCTAGGTTTTTCGCCGCCATTCCAAGGTCGAAAAAACTCATCTCTACATCTCCATCGCGCTTGATACTCTTTCATGGCATTACCGCTCACTGCGTTTAAAAAGGCTTTATTCGCTTTGCCATTATCGTATTGAGAAACAATGCGTCAGAAGGAACTTCGCCTCGCTTTGGTTTGTTACGGCGGCGTCAGTCTCGCCGTTTATATGCACGGGGTGACCAAAGAGATTTGGCACCTCTCGCGGGCGAGCCGCGCACATATCGATGGCAAGGAATTGACCGGGGTCGCCGGGATATACCGCGATCTGCTTGGACAGATCGAAAACGAGCATAAGCTGCGCTTAAGGGTCCTTCCAGATATTCTGACAGGGGCAAGCGCGGGCGGCATAAATGCAGTATTTCTAGCGCAAGCACTCTATTCCGGCGGCTCACTTGAACCCATCACCGACCTATGGCTGAAAAATGCCGATGTGAGTGAACTTACAGCTTTAGAGGCACGGCCCGGTTGGCGGTTTACGAAATTCTGGGCTCAACCATTGGCGGATTGGTTTCTTCGCCAAAACGGAAACGCGGTCGATCAAAGCGTCTCACCCGACACCCGCAAAGAGGTCCGCGACAAGGTCTCTTATCTTGTGCGCGGGCGGTGGTTTGGCCCTCCTTTTTCAGGCCAACGGTTTTCCGAAATGCTGTTCGAGGCACTCACTAGTATGGGAGATGGCAAGCCGGGCCCTGTCCTTGTACCGCCAAATCATCCCTTGAACCTGCTAGTGACCGCGACAGACTTTCGCGGGCACGCAGAGATGCTGCGGCTCAACTCGCCAAAGATGGTTGAAGAGACCGAGCACCGCATGCCAATTGCATTTGATGGCCTTGCCCCGGTGGGTCCAGGACACAGTTTGGCAGATCGCCTCGAACTCACTCTAGCGGCCCGCGCGACTGCCAGTTTTCCAGGTGCGTTTCCCCCTCTTGTTCTTGACGAGATAGATCGACTGGCTGCCTCTGAAGGCCATCATTGGGCCTCGCGTGGTGATTTTCTGAAGCGGATTATGCCAGGGCACTTTGGCGCAGGCACGCTCGACGAGGTTGCCCTGATTGATGGCGCGGTCCTGGTGAATGCGCCTTTTGGTGCCGCCTTGAAAGCCATGGAAGGGCGCACATCGCAGCGTGAGGTCGACCGGCGCTTTGTCTATATCGAACCACGCCCAGACCGCTCGCCCAACATGTCTGAAAATCCGCAGACCCCCGGGGCCAAAGAGCCGCCTAGTTGGTTTGGAACTATCTTTGGTTCGCTGTCGACTATCCCGCGCGAACAGCCAATTCGCGACGATCTTGAGCGCATCGAAAATCAATCCAGAGACGCTCTTCGCCTGCGCCAAATTGTAATGGGTATGAGGCCGGAGATTGACCGAGCGGTTGAGAAACTCTTCGGCATGACATTCTTCCTCGACAGCCCCAATCCAAAGCGCTTGTCGTCCTGGCGTGCAAAGGCACAGCAAGCCGCCGCGCAAGGGGCCGGCTATACATTTAGCTCTTATGCTCAAACCAAATTTGGTGTGATTATAGACCGGCTTGCCGAGCTGACATTGGCCGCATCTCCTGACTTGGCCCACGCAGACACGTCGATGATTTCCGAACGGTTCAGGCAAGAGCTTTACGCACGCGGCCTTGAAACGCTTTGCAATGCAGGTGGCGGCGCGAGCGAACAAGCCATCACCTTTTTCCGGTCACACGATGTAGGTTTTCGTATCAGGAGATTGCAGCTGCTTGCCCGCAGACTGTCGCGCGATTGGGAAATCGATCCTGAAATTCCAGATGACGCCCTCGATATAGCGCGGGAGAATATCTACCAAATCCTTGGCCTTTACAGCGGCGCTGATGATACATCCCACCTTGGTGAGGGATTTGCAGCGGTTGCCAAACATGCGATTGAGGAACCCCAATCTGTCCTCGACTATCTGGCTGACAACCGCCTCTCGCCTGAACTTGACCTTGAGGCCGAACGGCTTCTGACAGAGGCTCTGAGCGAAATGCCGCGAAATCTCAGACGGCGGATGCTGCTTACCTATCTTGGCTTCCCTTTTTACGATGTGGCGACATTGCCTTTGCTCAGAAGCGAGCGGCTTGATGAATACAATCCTGTGAAGATTGATCGGATTTCACCTGATGATGCGCTGTCAATTCGCAAAGGCGGGACGCAGGCGACATTGCGCGGGACTGAATTCTACAATTTCGGGGCCTTCTTCAGCCGCGCCTATCGCGAAAATGACTATATCTGGGGACGCCTCCACGGCGCTGAACGGATGATTGATCTGGTGGTTTCAACCATGGAAGACACGTTATCATCCGAATATGTCATGGCCACCAAGCGACGCGCATTCCTTGCGATATTGGAGGAAGAGGCACAGGTGGGACGCTGCTCTAACGAGCTCGTGACAGGCCTTCGCCAAGAGGTCGAAGACAAACTCGGCTAAACCGCGTCAAAAGCGACCGTGAGCCTCTCCCCCGTCGCAAAGCGCGAGGTGGAGTGATAAACAAAGCTAGGGAATAGCACGAGGTGACCAGGCTTGGGTTCAAAGCGGGCAATAGGCTCCAGCGCCAACGCGATGTCCTCAGGTGGCAAGCCCAATTCTAACAGCCCTTCGTCCGCGTCAAGCGAAGGCGGCACGCCAATATGCGCAGCAGAGCTGACCCGTCCGCCATCGTGTAAATGCGGAACATGCCGCCCACCACTGTGCAAAAGGATCGACCAGCTCGCTGAAACTGTCGCCGGGCGGCCACAAATCGCTGCAAGCGGGTGGCTCTCATCCAAATCCGGTAGTGCCTTGGTGTAATCAGAAAGAGCGCGATCAATGCGCGCGAAAAGATCGTGGATGACGCGGTCTTGGCGCAGCCGTAAATTGCCGTGCGTCTGGGTGCCGCCTTTGACACTTTGGCCAAGGGGTGCGCTGCGTGTGACGTGAAGGGCCCTTAAAGTGGCTGCCAATTGCTCCAACTCGGCTTGATTAAAGCCAAGATCACACTGCAAGAACAACGTATCACTTGGGCAAAGCCACCGGTGCCGCGGATTGCTTGTTGCTCGCCAGCAAAGCTCAGCAAGCGCAAAGGCGCCAATATCGTTAGGTTGCTCCGTGATGAGTTGTTCGAGCAATATGTTTGCAGCATCAAGATCACCCAAGCGCATCGCGCACCTTGCTCGCTCAAATGTAAGCTCAGGTAGGCCCGTTGGCAGATCCTTCAGCAAAGCGCTCGATGCCTCGGCTTCGCCAGCGAAACCCCTGTGTCTTGCCTCAACCAGTCTTAGTTCTGGCAAATCTGCGATGGTTTGCCGCAATCGGGCTGTGTGTTCCGCTGCGTCAACATGGCGCCCAGCAGAGCCCAAAAGCGTAAGGTAAGCCATCCACAGACGTGGGTTCTTTGGCATCTGGTTAAGAGCCGCCTCAATGCTGGACATTGGGTTCGGCGCGTCGGTCTGGGCTTTGAGGCGAACAAGCGCCTTGTGCCCGTCGACCCAATCTGATGATCTTTCGAGCACCTGCTCGAGTTTTTCAAAGGCTTGCGGCTTGTTCATACGCGAAAGCGCAGCGGCGTGCGCAATCAGAAGCTGGCCATCGAGCGGGTGGATTTCCAAAGCCCTTGACAGCAAGTCGCCTGCATTATCATCGCCGCGATCAAACGCCGAAAGTGCTTGTTCTCGGAGCGGCGCTGTGTCTCCCGCACCCGCCATCCGATTAGCCTCCGAAGGCCTCTTTTAGCTTGCTGAAAAAGCTGCGGCTTTCAGGGCATTCGTCACCGGTTTCCGTCTCACGAAATTCTTCGAGCAGCTCTTTTTGTTTGCGCGAGAGTTTCGTGGGTGTCTCAACCTTGATCTCAACCACCAAGTCACCGCGCCCTCGCCCTTGGAGCACCGGCATACCGGCACCGCGCACGCGTAGCTGTTTGCCAGATTGGATGCCAACGGGAATGTCGATTGTGTTGGTCGAACCGTCTAAGTCTGGGATATCCACGCTGCCGCCCAGCGCCGCCGTGGTGAAGGTGACGGGAACCCGCGTTGCAAGGGTGGTGCCTTCGCGTTCAAACAGGGTGTGCTGTTTGACGTGGATGAAGATGTAGAGGTCGCCCGCAGGCGCGCCGCGTGCACCGGCCTCGCCCTTGCCGGAAAGCCTGATGCGTGTGCCTGTGTCGACACCAGGCGGGATCTCGACCTCAAGCGTTTGAACTTTATCGACCCGGCCTTCACCTTGGCAGGCTTTGCAAGGGTCCTCGATGATGACGCCGCGTCCGCCACAAGTGGGGCACGGACGTTCGACCACGAACAAACCTTGCTTTGCACGTACAGTGCCTGAGCCACGGCACATATTACAGGTGCGCTCACCTGTACCCGGCGTTGCGCCCGATCCATCGCAAGTGTCGCATTCCGTGCTGACTTCGATCTCGATCTCGGTCGTTTTGCCGTGGAACGCTTCCTCGAGCGTGATCTCCATGTCGTAACGAAGATCAGCGCCCCTGCGTTGACGCTGACGACCGCCGCCCATTCCGCCGCCGCCACCAAAGGCGCTGCCGAAAATGGTTTCAAAGATATCGCCGATGTCGCCAAAGCCTTCTTGGCCCCCTCCGCCAAAGCCGCCACCGGGACCACCGCCGCCAGCCATCCCTTGTGTGAAGGCTTCATGACCAAAGCGGTCATAGGCCGCGCGCTTTTGTGGGTCTTTGAGGACTTCATATGCCTCGCCGAGCGCTTTGAACTTCGCCTCAGCCTCAGCATCACCCGGATTGCGGTCCGGGTGCCACTTCATCGCAGCTTTGCGATAGGCAGATTTGAGGGTCCCTGCGTCAACATCGCGCGAAACACCAAGGGTTTGGTAATAATCAGCCATAAGAATGCCCTTTAGACCTCCCTGCCCTAGGCCACATTACGTGTGCCAGGGACAGGGGGATCGCAAAGTTTACTCTTTGTCTTTCTTCTCGTCGTCGACTTCCGAAAACTCGGCATCGACAACGTCCTCATCGGCTTCATCAGCAGCGCTTGGCTCGTCACCAGCTGGCGTTTCAGCGGCCTGAGCATCTTGCTCTTGCTTGTAGATCTGCTCGCCCATTTTCATGGCGGCCTGCGTCAGCTCTTGAGCCTTTGCATTGATCTCTTCGGGATCATCGCCTTCAAGCGCAGTCTTGGTCGCAGCAATGGCTTCCTCAACAGCAGTCTTGGTCTCAGCGTCGATCTTGTCGCCATTGTCCGCAATTTGCTTTTCGGTTGCGTGGACAAGGCTGTCCGCTTGGTTGCGAGCTTCCGCCCCTGCACGGCGCTTTTTGTCCTCTTCGGCAAACTTCTCAGCGTCTTGGACCATTTGGTCGATATCACTGTCTGAGAGACCACCAGAGGCTTGGATCTTGATCGTCTGCTCTTTGCCTGTGCCTTTGTCTTTCGCAGCAACCGAGACAATGCCGTTTGCGTCAATGTCAAAGGTCACTTCGATCTGAGGGACACCGCGCGGCGCCGGCGGAATGCCGACGAGGTCGAAATTGCCGAGGATTTTGTTGTCCGCAGCCATCTCACGCTCACCTTGGAAGACTTTAATCGTCACTGCGTTCTGATTATCTTCGGCGGTGGAGTAGGTTTGTGTCTTCTTCGTCGGGATCGTCGTGTTGCGGTCGATCATACGGGTAAAGACACCGCCCAGCGTTTCGATGCCCAATGACAGCGGCGTAACGTCAAGAAGCAGAACGTCTTTGACGTCGCCTTGAAGAACGCCGGCTTGAATGGCTGCACCCATTGCGACCACTTCGTCAGGGTTCACGCCGGTGTGAGGCTTGGCTTCAAAGAATTTCTCAACCACTTCGCGAACGCGCGGCATGCGGGTCATACCGCCGACAAGGATAACCTCGTCGATTTCGCTTTTGGAAACGCCAGCGTCTTTGAGCGCTTTCTTACAAGGCTCAAGCGTGCGGTCGATGAGACCACCCACCAGCTTTTCCAAGTCAGCGCGGCTGATGGTTTCAACAAGGTGCAGAGGGGTCGATGCGCCGCCTTCCATACGTGCGGTGATGAAGGGCAGGTTGACTTCGGTCGTGGCCGAGCTCGAAAGCTCGATCTTCGCCTTTTCAGCCGCTTCTTTCAGACGCTGAAGCGCGAGCTTGTCGGCTTTCAGGTCCATGTTTTCTTTTTTCTGGAAAGCCTCAGCGAGGTGCTCAACAATCGCATTGTCGAAATCCTCACCGCCAAGGAAGGTGTCGCCATTGGTCGACTTCACTTCGAATACGCCGTCACCGATCTCAAGGATGGAAACGTCAAAAGTACCGCCGCCAAGGTCATAAACCGCGATGGTCTTACCGTCTTCTTTGTCCATGCCGTAAGCAAGGGCCGCAGCAGTCGGCTCGTTGATGATACGCAGGACTTCAAGACCAGCGATTTCGCCTGCGTCTTTGGTCGCCTGACGCTGTGCATCGTTGAAGTATGCAGGAACGGTCACAACCGCTTGAGTGACCGTCTCGCCAAGATAGCTTTCAGCGGTTTCTTTCATCTTTTGCAGGATGAAAGCAGAAATTTGTGAAGGCGAGTAATCGTCGCCATTGGCTTCAACCCAAGCATCACCGTTTTTGCCTTTGACGATGTCGTAAGGGACGATCTCCATGTCCTTTTTGGTCAGGGGATCATCGAACCGGCGGCCGATCAGGCGCTTAATTGCGAACAGGGTGTTGTCGGGATTGGTCACTGCCTGACGCTTTGCCGGCTGACCAATCAGACGCTCACCATCTTTGGTGAAAGCGACGATCGAAGGCGTCGTGCGCGCGCCTTCGGAATTCTCAACTACCTTTGGTTTGCCACCATCCATAACCGAGACACAGCTGTTGGTCGTGCCAAGGTCGATACCGATTACTTTACCCATATTTTGTCGATCCTAGTACATTGTTGGACACCGCGCCTTTGTGCCTCCCTTAAGTGGCGAGACAGCTCGGCGGCTCGAATATGAGGCGGATATAGGTGCGGTTTTGCTTGGCACAAGGCATCAGGCTTCCTACTTTTTGCATCATCCACAATGAGGACAGTCTTTTGACGATTGTCCCAAGAGATAAGAGAAAAAGACATGAGAATTGCCGGACTAAGCGCTGTTGGTTTGTTTCTTTTGGGTGCGTGCAGCGCCGCCGAGGCACCCGTTGCAGACTCAAACGAGACTGCAGGCGAGCAATTGGTAGACGAATTTGTAATCGCTGATGCGCGTATGGTTTTGGCACCGGTTTCGGGAAACCCCGCGGCGGTCTATTTCGATTTAACCTACGGCGGCGCACAGACCATCTCTTTTGAAAGCGCAACCGTTGAAGGTGCAGGAAATGCCATGATCCATATCATCAGCAAGGATGAGAATGGCACACACATGATGGATCACGGGCCTTTCGAAGTGGCGCCTGGCGAAACAGTGGAGTTCAAACCGGGCGCTTTGCACGTCATGGTTCTTGATGTGCCATCCGATCTCACAGCTGGAAACAGCGTGCCGGTTACATTGGCCTTCTCCGATGGGATTACACATTCCTTCGATGCTGAAGTGCGCGCTGCCGGGGATATGCGCTGAGCACGCCCTCCGCTCCATCAGGCATTGCGCAAGCTTCGGTTGCACCGACCACGTGCCCTGTGGGCGGGGAGCGAGCCTTATCCCAAGGCGAGATTGATCTTGCGCGCACGGTTTTCGGCGATGCGATTGACTATTCCCCTGTGCGGATCAGACGCCGCAAATGGTGGCCGTTTCAGCCAAAGCGCATCACGATGGCGCCCGACGGGCACATGTATTTTCACCCGTCCGGAGAGGCGTATTGCGATGATTTTGCAAAGGCACCAATTCTTCGGCAGGCTTTCTTCATTCACGAGTTGACGCACATTTGGCAGAGCCAAACCATGGGCCGCTGGTATCTCATCCTTCATCGCCATCCGTTTTGTCGATATGATTATGCCTTGAGACCGGGCGCATCGCTGCAATCCTATGGGATTGAGCAGCAGGCGGAAATTGTGAAGCATGCGTTTCTTCTCAGGCACGGCGCGCGCATCGCTGGTGTCCCGGATAAATCTGCGTATGATGTTCTGGTAAGTTTTCCCGGGGCGACACTTACGGGTTAGCCTCTGGAACATGCTCAAAAAGGGGGGCACGTGAGGACCATTGCAAGACTGCTGTGTGTAGGCGCGCTTATGCAGGCATCTCCTGTCATTTCTCAGGATGCGCAACTTGAGCCTGTCTATGGTTCAATCCTGCTAGCATCCGAATTTGAACCAGATCCTCGCATTGCCCGTGTCACAGCGGGTGGAAGGATCAATGCTGCCAATACGGTCGCAGGTTGCTCTGGATTTGTTTCAGCAAAACCCGTCCTTCGTTTGACCTACTCAGCAAACCCAAGCCCATCTACGCTCCCCCTTTTCATTCACGCGTATGCCAAATTCGACACCACCCTTTTGATCAAAGCGCCCGACGGCAAATGGTATTGCAATGACGATGGCTTTAACGGCCAAAATCCAATGCTTATCTTCGGACCCGCCATGTCTGGCGAATACACCATCTGGCTTGGATCTTTCAAAAACAGTGAGGAATATCCCGCCATCCTCGCGTTTTCTGAAGTGGGGGCAGATGTTGCCGGTTTTGAAGCGGAACTATCGCGTCAAGATGGTCGTTGATCACACAGGTAGCGCGCGATGATGACTGATTTTGAATTCGTCTTTTTGCTCTACGCCCTCATCCTGGGGCTTTCCATGGTAGAGCTTTTGACAGGCCTCGGGCGTGCAATGGAATACAAATTTGCGCGCGATGCAGAGCATAAGTCTTTCACAATCGGCTGGCTGACCCCGCTCTTGGCGGGCTTTGTGATGCTCGACCTTATCAGTTTTTGGCTGTTTGCCTGGACCATCAAAGATGCCATCGTGGTGAGCGCTGCAACCGTGACTTTGGTCATCGCCTTTGCCTCATCCTACTATGTCGCGGCTCGGCTGGTGTTCCCTACGGTGCCCGATGGTTTCACCGACCTCGACGACCATTTTTACAGAGTAAGACGCGTGGTCTTGGGCATCCTAATCGCGCTGGTTCTTGTCCAATGGGGATATCTCATCGCGCAAGTTGGTCTTGAACCCATGCTTGCAAACGGCATAACCGTTTGGCTGACTGTGGCACTGTTGGCATTAATGGGCGCTGGTATGATTTGGCGAAATGACGCGATCAACATCGCTATTCTTGCCACTTTGAACCTGCGATATCTCGCGGTGTATTTAACGTTTTAGATGGTGGCTGAATTACTGCGGACTGGCGCTAAGCTGTTTCACCAGTTTGAGGAGCGGTACAGCGACCGGTTCGCCGTCAGAAACAAGACTGTAGTGCTCGTAAACTTGGGCCACCATCTCGTGCAGACCGAGCGCTCCAAGCTCTAACCGCGTGTCACCGTCAATCTCACGCGCGACTTGGCGCAGATGACGCCAGAGAATGTCGGGTCCGTTTTCAAGAAGTGTGGAATCGTCAACCGGAGCGCCATCACTCAAGATCAGCAAAATGCGCCGGGCTGCGGTTTGCGAAAGCAGATGATCTCGCCCCCACAAAAGAGCCTCTCCATCAACATTTTCAAACAGAATGTTGGCGGGCACCATAGCATCGAGCGCAAGGGTGCTCGCCCTGTCGGTAAAGTCTGAGTAGATCACGTGCAGCGTGTCACACAGCCGTCCCGGATAAGCCGGACGCCAGTTATCGATCCAGTCTAACCGCGAGTTACCGCCCTGCCATCCAACAGTCGTAAACCCAACAAGAGCTGTTTTTGCACCTGCTCTTTCAAGCGCTTCCAAAGATGCGGCAAGCTCGCCTGCAACAACAGGCATGCGCTCAACCATTGACCCGGATTGATCCAACAAAATCAGTATCGCATAATCAGAAAGCTCTCCTGTGCTGAAGAAATCAGGAAAGGAGCCACTCTCGCTAAGGCTCTTCTGAGCGAGGGCCAAACGCTCTTCCAATGGGTCCGTGCCTTTAAAGCTGCCTGAACCCCGTTTCACCGCACGGGTGTTCAACAACTCTTCAAGCTCGTCCCCGCGGCAGACCTCATCATGCCGGGTCGAGTATATTTTATAGGGAAGGTCAGGACGGTCCTTTACTAACCGCTGGTTATTGAACGCGCCCCAGATCCATCCACCAATGAAAATGCTTATTGCTAAAGCAAAAAGAACCTCAATTGCGCCCAATGTTTTGTCACTCAGGCTTTTTGGAGACACCCACCATGGCTGGACGAAGCAAGCGATCCTTTATGACCCAGCCCGATTGCATTTCTTGGATAACCGTACCGGGCTCATGATCATTTGATGGAATTTCCATCATCGCCTGATGTTGGTTCGGATCCAGTGGCATACCCATGGCAGCAACGCGTTCAACGCCGTGCTGTTTGAAGACCTTCTCAAGCTCGCGTTGAGTGGCCTCGATACCGATGACAAGCCCCTTCATCTTTTCGTCTTCACGAAGGCTATCAGGGATGGCATCAACCGCGCGCGACAAGTTGTCCCACACACTCAAAACGTCGCGAGCAAAGCCGGTGGATGAATAATTGCGCGCATCTTGAATGTCTTTTTCAGCACGGCGGCGCACGTTTTGCGCTTCGGCTTTCGCGTAAAGAACGTCTTGTTTGGCTTCCTCAAGGTCGCCTCGCAAAGCTTCAAGCGCCTGCGCCATCGCATCCGCGCCGTCGTCCTCGGCCTCGCACTCAGAGCCCTCTAGGAACTCTTCTGGCACACCCTTCAATTCAGCTTTGGCAGCCGCATCTTCTTGCGGCTTATTCTCTTCATTCATTTGTCAAAAAACCTTGCGTGTTACGCGATCAATTTGCCCAACGATCTGCTCAGAGATCGGGCGGTTAAGTCAACCATGGGGACCACGCGGGCGTAATTCAAGCGGGTGGGACCAATCACCCCCAGAACTCCAACTACCCTTCCCTCCATATCACGATAGGGAGAGGCGATGACAGACGAGCCCGAAAGGCCAAACAAACGGTTTTCGCTTCCGATGAAAATGCGCGTTGATTCGGCCTCACGCGCGCTTTCCAAGAGCATCGCCACCGATTGCTTGTCCTCAAGGTCATCAAGAAGAGATCGCACCCGCTCAATGTCGTCCAGCGCCGCCTCGTCGATGAGGTTTGAGGCACCGCGCACGATCAGCACAGGGCGCTCATCGGCATCAGAGCTCCACACTGCGAGACCTCGTTCAACCAGATCCCGGCTTGCCGCATCAAGCTGGCTTTGCCCTGTTTTAATTTCAGCGCGCATGGCATGTACAGCCTCGGCCAAGGTTCGTCCCGACAACCTTGCATTGATATAATTGCTCGCCGCTTCAAGCGAACCTGTTGGAGCAGTTCCCAATTCCACAACACGATTTTCCACCCCTCCATCTTCGCCCACAAGAACGGCCAAAGCCCTTCCCTCGCCCAAATCCACCAAGCTGAATTGAGATAAGCGCTGTTCGCGGTTGGGAACCATAACCATGCCTGCTGCGCCTGAAAGCTCAGACAAAAGCGCGCTCGTTTGTTGTAGCGCTTGCTCCACCGGGCCACTTTCAGAAATGCGCGCTTCAATCTGAGCTTGTTCTTCGCGCGAAGGTTCGGCCACCCGCATCATGCCATCGACGAATATCCGCAAGCCAGCATCGGTCGGCATCCGTCCCGCACTGGTATGAGGCGCTGCGAGAAAGCCCTGCCCCTCAAGCTCAGCCAGTACCGAACGAATGGAGGCAGGTGAGAGGTTTAAAGTCCCGTCAGCGGCGAGCGTTTTAGAGCCCACAGGCTGCCCGTTTTCCAAATACTCCTCAACCACACGCTGAAAGATATCGCGCGCTCTCGTGGTGAGTTCAGTGATCGACGGGCCGCTCATTGGCCTAATCTTAGTGTTTGCGCTTGCAGCGGCAAGGCTTGGATGTCAGGTGGCCTCAACAAAATCACTTTCGGAGTCCCCATATGCGCCCTTCAGGACGTAGCGCTGACGAAATGCGCGCTATTACTATCGAGACTAGCTTTACCAAACATGCAGAAGGCTCATGCCTGATCAGTTTTGGCGACACCCGCGTTTTATGCACCGCCAGCATAGAAGAACGCATCCCGCCTTGGCTAAGGGGCAAAGGCGAAGGCTGGGTGACGGGTGAATACTCAATGCTTCCTCGTGCAACACACACCCGTGGTTCGCGCGAAGCGGCCAAGGGCAAGCAATCGGGCCGAACTCAAGAAATTCAACGTCTCATCGGGCGCTCTCTTCGCGCTGTTGTGGACATGAAAAAGCTTGGTGAACGTCAGATCACCCTCGATTGCGATGTCATTCAAGCCGATGGCGGCACGCGCACCGCTTCTATTTCGGGCGCCTGGGTGGCTTTGCGTTTGGCGGTAAATTCCTTGATGGCTGCTGGCGAAATCAAAGACGATCCAATCACAGGACAAGTTGCGGCAATCTCATGCGGGATCTATGAGGGCACACCTGTGCTCGACCTCGATTACATCGAGGACTCAAGCGCTGATGCCGATGCCAACTTTGTCCTTATCGACGGCGGTCAAATCGCAGAAGTGCAAGCAACCGCCGAGGGTGCAACTTACGATGAAGAGGGGCTTTTGCGCCTGCTACGTCTCGCCAACATCGGGTGTGACGCCATCTTCAAGGCACAGTTGGACGCAACCAAGTGACACGCAAATTGGGCGGCGGGTCGCTTGTTATTGCGACCCATAACGAGGGCAAGCTTAAGGAAATCTCGGCGCTGCTTGATCCTTATGGATTAAAGTGCATTTCCGCCGGGTCCTTGGGTCTGCCTGAGCCACCCGAAACGGGCAAAACCTTTGTCGAAAACGCGCTCATCAAGGCGCGGGCTGCTGCGGAGGCGTCCGGGCTTGCAGCGCTTGCGGATGATAGCGGGCTAAGTGTCGATGCGCTGGATGGTCGTCCCGGCGTCTACACCGCTGATTGGGCTGAACGGCAATGGTTCGAAGGTGATCCGGGCCGCGATTGGTATATGGCGATGGGTAAGGTTGAAGGCATGCTCCAGCAAATGGGACCAGATACCGACCGCACCGCTGCGTTTCATTGCGTCCTTGCGGTTGCGTGGCCGGATGGTGACCATGCAATCTATGAAGGGAAATGCCCGGGCGCGCTTACATGGCCACCAAAAGGCGAAATGGGCTTTGGCTACGATCCAGTGTTTGTCCCTTCTGCCCGTGATGCCTCAGAGACATTTGCCCAGATCGAACCGTCTGAAAAACACAGTATCAGCCACCGGGCCGATGCCTTCGCCAAGCTTGTTGCAGATCAGTTCGCAGCCTAACGGCCTGCAACGCGGTTTTGGGGCGCAATATACTGCCCCAGAACATTGCCGCCCGGGAAATAGCGACATACCAGAATGTCGTTTTGGGCATTAGTCACCTTGGCACAGCCCACTTCTCGGGTCTCAGCCCAAACGATCTGTGTGTAGTGGCCAACATCGGCCCAGTTGCCAGTGCTTGATACGTCAGGGAAGCGCCCTGCATGGAAGTGTCGCTGCTCTTCAACAAAATACCCGACCATTTGGGATGGCGCAAAATAACCCCTTGTGCCCATCCATAAGTTCTCTCCATCGCGCGACCGGGCATTGGATGACGAATGCCGGATGGTGTTCTCCCGAGCGAGTTGGTGCGCCCATTCTCGCGCTTCGCGGGTCAAACGGTCTGACCACTTCAAGGGCGCACTCCCGAATGCTTGACGCGCATCGTTATGAGCGCTGAGCCAAGCGATTTCGTCCTGAGACAAGCGCTCGCGCGCGGCGGCGCTGGTGCCAAACACAATCGCCACCGCGCCAAGTGCACTCAGACCAAGTGCACTCTGAATTGTCCAGAACCGTTTCATGCCCTAAAGAATGCCCATCAACCCTTAACGAAAGACTGAGAACACACCCTTGGCCCGCGCGCTTTATATTCATTGGCCTTTTTGCGCCAAGAAGTGCCCTTATTGCGACTTCAACAGCCATGTGCGTCAAAGCGTCGAATATGCGGTGTGGGAGGATGCTCTTCTGGCTGACATGCGTGCCGAAGCGCAAGTTGCCAGCGGTGAGGCGCTGACGTCAATCTTCTTTGGCGGTGGCACGCCGTCCCTTATGCCGCCCCAATTGGTGGCGACACTCTTGGGTGAGGCTGAGAAGCTTTGGGGTTTTGCACCCGATGTCGAAATCACGCTTGAGGCCAATCCCTCCTCGGTTGAAGCGGCCAATTTTGCAGGCCTGTCAAGCGCGGGGGTCAACCGCGTCTCGCTGGGCGTGCAATCGCTGGACGATGCAACGCTCCAATGGCTCGGAAGGCTTCACGGGGCCGATGAAGCGCTGGCGGCGCTTGATGTGGCAAAGCGTCATTTTGAGCGCGTCAGTTTTGACGTCATTTATGCTTTGCCGGATCAGACGCCGGAGCAATGGGAAGCACAATTGGCGCGCGCGATTGACCTGGGCACCTCGCATTTGTCGCTTTATCAGCTCACGATTGAACCGGGCACACGCTTTGAAACCGATGTGCGCAAAGGCGCGTTTGAACCGCTGGATGATGACCGGGCAGCAGAGCTTTTTGAGGTCACGCAAAGCATGACTTGCGCTGCCGGTTTGCCGGCATACGAGATAAGCAATCATGCAAGGCCCGGCGAAGAGAGCCGCCACAATCTCACCTATTGGCGATATCAGGATTATGCAGGGATCGGTCCTGGTGCCCATGGACGCCGAGGCGGATTTGCGACCACGCGGCACAAGAAGCCTGAGAACTATCTGAAAGCGGTCGAAGCGCGCGGCCATGGCATTCAGGAGCAGCGTCATCTTTCGCAATCAGAACAAGCCTCAGAAGCCTTGCTGATGGGTCTGCGTCTTGCGGAAGGGGTCGATTTGAGCGCGCTGGCTGGGCGGTTTGAAGTGCCGAGTGATGGGCTTGTTGATGCCAAGAAACGCGATCATCTTCAGCGGTTGGGATTTATCTGGAGTGATGGCAACCGGCTAGGCGCGACCACAAAGGGCCTACCTTTGTTGGATGCGCTTTTGGGTGAACTCGTGCATGAGGCATTGGTCCTCGCATGAGCGAAGCTGATCTCATCGCCGTGTGGCGCGCGCATTTGACCGATGCGAAGCGACGTTCTCACCACACGGTACGAGCCTATGTTTCGGCAGCTCAGCGTCTGATCCGGGCGCGCGGGGTCGGGTCTTGGGAAGACTTGGCCGAGGTTGAAACAGGCGACCTGCGCACCCACCTCGCCGCGCGCCGGGCCGAGGGGCTCGCCAATGCAAGCGCCGCGCGCGAGCTGTCCGCCCTCAAAGCCCTGATTGCTTTTGCCCGCAGCGAGACGGGTGATCCCGACCCCGCGCCCCCTCGCCTTCGCGGACCGCGCCTCAAGAAAGGGCTCCCCCGCCCTGTTACGCCCGATGAGGCGGTCAATATTGCTGATTTGATCGACGGCACTGCCGCTGAAGATTGGATCGGCGCAAGAGACCGCGCGGTGCTGCTCTTGATGTATGGCTCTGGCCTGCGGATTGCCGAGGCGCTGTCCCTGCAAGGGGCCGATGTGCCCTTGGGAGAGACGCTCCGAGTGACCGGCAAAGGCTGCAAGCAAAGGCTCGTGCCCATCCTCCCCATTACGCGTGAGGCAGTGACGGCCTATGTCGATGCCTGCCCCTACCCCTTGGCGCGTGATGAAGCGCTGTTTCGCGGGGCCAAAGGCGGGCCGCTCTCGCAAGGGATGGTGCAAAAGGCGATGGCCCGCGCGCGGATGGCCCTAGGCTTGCCCGACACGGCGACGCCTCATGCGTTGAGGCACTCCTTCGCGACGCATTTGCTAGGAGCAGGCGCGGATTTGCGGTCTTTGCAGGAGCTTTTGGGGCACGCCTCGCTGGGTTCGACGCAGATTTACACCAAGGTCGACGCAGCGAGCTTGCTGGAGACTTATCGCGGTGCGCATCCGAGAGCGAAGAAGGGATAATTGGACATACAATGACGAGAAAGAGCGATTGGATCGATCCTGACATCGAAGCTCTAGAACTTGACTACACCGAGAAATCGGGACTTCAAGTCTTTCGAAACTATCAACGTGCTTTCACGCAAAGGGCGATAAAAGAATTTAGCGATCAGACATTTAGCCGAGCATTAAATTTGACAGCATTAGAGCGTGTCCTCGAGATTTTGACCGCCGAGGACGTGCGGTTCTTGCCAATTGTCGTATGCTCATATGCAGACGAGGCAATCCAAAAGATGTTTCTCGACTGCCTACCAAGTGACGTTCCGGGCGGTGTGAAGAACTTGGTCGGTGGATACGGTCCACTTTCGGATTTTTCGAAGCGCATAAAGATGGCTTTCTCGTTTGATCTCGTATCTAAAGAAGTGCTCAATGACCTCGATAGATTGCGCAAACTAAGAAACCGCCTGTCGCATGATTGGGATTTAGCGGAGGCTTCCGAGATTCTTGCTCATCCGTCGGCAGAGGGCATTTTCCCAGTGGAAGCCGAGCTCCAAACTCTCGGACATGAGACGGATCATTTAGGCAAAGAAAGCGAGTTTCGCGTGCGGCTTATATGGCTGCTCGGCCGCCTCACATACGAAACCTCTGCCTATCACAAGGCCAAGTCGGCTAGGCTCGATCCTATTCAAGCTCTCTACACCTGCGACCGAAACGAATGGATCGCCGCTATTGCAAAGATAAGCCATGCGACCACGCAAGCAGTGCTTAAGAATAGTCAGTAAGTCTATCCCAACCGCCCCTCAATCGCATCCCAGATCATCCCCGCCAAATCGGTCCCATCAAACTCAGAAATCGCCACAATTCCCGTGGGCGAGGTCACATTGATCTCGGTGAGATACTTCCCGCCGATCACGTCAATACCCACAAAGGTCAGTCCCAAACGCTTAAGCTCCGGCCCCATCGCGGCGCAAATCTCTTTTTCGCGCTGAGTCAGCTCCGTCTTCTCAGCGCTCCCGCCCATTGCAAGGTTTGAGCGGAACTCACCCTCGCCCGGAATGCGGTTGATAGCGCCTGCGACCTCGCCGTCGATGAGGACGATGCGCTTATCGCCCTCTGCCACTTCGGGAAGGAAGGGTTGCACCATATGCGGCTCAGGCCAGGTTTGGTTGAAGACCTCGAACAGCGCGGTCAGATTGTCGCCATCGGCGGGCACGCGGAAGATCGCTTTGCCGCCATTGCCGTGGATGGGCTTGACCACCACCGCGCCGTGCTCGGCCATAAAGCGGCGGACCTCATCGACTGAGCGGGTGACGAGAGTGGGCGGCATAAATTCGCGGTAGTCCAAGACCATCACCTTTTCAGGCGCATTGCGCACGCTCGCTGGGTCATTGACCACAAGCGTCTCATCCTTGATCCGCTCGAGCAGATGGGTGGCAGTAATATAGCCCATGTGGAAAGGCGGATCCTGGCGCATCAGAACGACATCGATATCCTTGCCAAGATCCAGCCTTTGCGCATCGCCTTTTTCAAAGTGGTCGCCTTGAACCGGCTTAACCTTCACCGGGAAACACTCGGCATAAAGCCGGTTTTCCTGATCGAGCGAGAGGCTCTCTACGTGATATTCAAATACCTCATACCCGCGCTTTTGCGCTGCCAACATGAGCGCAAAGGAGCTGTCGCCTTTGATGTTAACGGTCTCGATGGGGTCCATCTGGACCGCGATCTTTAGTGTCATTGGAGAATATTCCTAAGGCATCCAAGCGTTTTCAATGTGGGTTGGTCTCGACCCCGGGGCAAGGAGGATTACGTCGATCCTGATATCGTCGCTAGGCCCTGCGTACTCATAAGCCACAATCTCTACAGCGGCCGCAACGCGCGCCAAACGATGTTCATCTATCGCGGTGGCAAGATCAGCTTTGCGCGCCCGCCACTTTACTTCAACGAAGACAACAAGGCCCGGCGTTCTGGCTATCAGATCGATTTCGCCAAGCTTCGTCTTGCGGCGCTCACCAATGACTTCGAAGCCTTTTTGCATAAGGTATTGTGCCGCTTGTGCTTCAGCCTCGCGCCCTTTTCGGTCGGCTCTGACACGTTTCTCGCTCATTGCTTCTTCAGCTCAACCGCGCGGGCATACAGTGTTTGCCGGTCAAGGCCTGTTGCCTTTGCGACCGTCCCTGCAGCTTTGCTCGCGCTCATCGCCTTTAATGCCTCGCGCAATAGCCCATCGGGATCAGCGTCCGACTTGGTTTCCACTGGTGGGCCGACAAGCAGCACAATCTCACCTTTTGGCGGGTGCTGGTTGTAATGCTCGGCAAGCATGGCGGCGGTTCCCGTTCGACACTCCTCATGAAGCTTGGTCAGCTCACGCGCCACCGCAACGTCCCTGTTGGGCCAAACCTTTGCGATTGCCGCAAGCGACTTCGCGAGGCGAGGCCCGGTTTCATAGAAGATAAGTGTTGTTGCAATCGAGCCCAGCTCTTCAAGGACATCGCCTCTTGCCTTCTCCTTGACCGGGAGAAAGCCTCCAAAAAGGAACCGGTCGTTAGGAAGGGCAGATAAGGTCAGCCCTGCAATAGCCGCGCATGCTCCTGGAACTGCGGTAATCGCAGCGCCTGCAGCCCTTGCCTCGCTGACCAATCGATAGCCCGGGTCAGAAACCAGCGGCGTACCAGCATCGCTCACCAAAGCCACAGGCTCGCTTTGCGCTGTCTGTATAAGCCGCTCTCGAACGGCAGATGATGCATGGTCGTCGTAACGCTGCATCTTCGTTTTGATATCGTAAGCCTTGAGGAGTTTGCCTGTAACTCTGGTGTCTTCACAAGCAATTACGCTCACACGGCGCAATACGTCGAGCGCACGTATCGTTACATCGCCAAGATTGCCAATCGGGGTCGCAACAATGTAAAAGCCCGGCTCAAGGGTTTCAGGTCCGGTTGACGGATCAAGTGATTCTGTGGGTGGCTCGTTCACGATGCCCATCTTAGTAAGCAGGTTTGAGGGGTCTTCAAGAATGAAGCGGATGGTACAGTCGGTTTTCGGCAGCGCTGCGATGCGCAAGTGTGTTAAATTGGTCGCAAGCGGTCTCAACCGCCGTAACATGGTTTTGGCAGGGTCAGCGATCCTTGTCGCAGGTTGCCAAGTGGTGCCGCGCACCGAAACAGTGATGAGCGCCCCGCCCCCATCGCCAACGCCTCAGCCCAGTGCAACAACTCTGCCATCTGATGCATCGCGCCACCGCGTGGCCTTATTGGTGCCGATGGGCGGGAGCGCTTCAGATGTTGGTCAGGCGCTCGCAAACGCCACCACTATGGCGCTGCTTGATACCAATGCGGAGAACATTCGCATCACAACCTATGACACCTCGCGCGGTGCTGGTGGGGCTGCGCGGCGCGCAATCGCCGATGGCAATAAGCTTATCCTTGGGCCTTTGTTGGCCGACAATGTTCCAGCGGTTCAAGCAGCAGCAGCGCCAGCAGGCGTCCCCGCTATAGCATTTTCCAACGATGCAAGCGTTGCAAGCGGCGACGTATTCGTCATGGGCCATGTTCCAGAACAATCAGTTGCCCGCTCTGTGCGCTATGCTCGTACCAACGGTTCGACACGCTTTGCAGCCCTTCTCCCAGAAGGTGATTACGGCCAAAAAGCCTATAGCGCTCTGCAAAATTCCCTGCGCGATTATGGCGGCAATCTGGTCGGTTTCGAGCGCTATGCCCGCGGAAACACATCAATCGTAGGTGCAGCTCAGCGCCTTCGTCAGCGTGGTGGATATGACACAGTGCTGATCGCTGATAGCGCTCGGCTGGCCATGCAGGCTACCGGACAATTGCGCAGCCAAGGCGCAGAAGGAACGCGTCTTTTGGGCACCGAACTGTGGAGCGGCGAAAGCGCGATCACTCGCTCAGACCGGGCAGAGGGCGCCATTTTCTCGGCTGTATCTGACGGACGCTTCCGGCGCTTTTCTGACAGCTATGAGGCACGATTTGGCTCTAAACCCTTCCGCATCGCGACGCTTGGTTATGATTCAGTTCTTCTCACCTTGAGAATTGCACGTGATTGGCGTGTGGGCGATACATTCCCCAAAACGCGCTTGTATGATCGCGGCGGATTTCTCGGTGTCGATGGAGCTTTCCGCTTTATGCGAAACGGGGTGGCAGAACGGGCTCTCGAAGTGCGGCAGGTTCAAGGCAATCAGGTTGTAGCCGTGGAAGCTGCCCCTCGCACCTTTAGCGAATAATCCAGGGGCTAAGTTTCTGGGCAATATCGGCGCAAAACACCGGTGGCTCACCTTGTGAGTTGGCGGTAGGCGCGCCTATATTGGAAAGATGTCTGACGACCTGTTTGAAAATGCGCCCGCGTCAAGCGGTGACTATGATTCCTCCTCAATCGAGGTCCTCGAAGGATTAGAGCCCGTTCGCCGCCGCCCCGGAATGTACATAGGCGGGACCGATGACCGCGCTCTGCACCATTTGGCGGCGGAAGTTCTCGATAACTCGATGGATGAGGCGGTCGCAGGGCACGCAAACCGAATTGAAGTGCGTCTGGAAGAGGGCAACAGGCTGAGTATCTCGGACAATGGGCGCGGTATACCCGTTGATGAGCATCCCAAGTTTCCGGGTAAATCCACGCTTGAGGTGATCCTCTCGACCCTTCACTCTGGAGGCAAATTTTCAGGAAAAGCATATGCCACCAGTGGCGGCCTTCATGGGGTCGGCGTCAGCGTCGTGAATGCGCTGTCCTCTGCGACGAGAGTGGAGGTTGCACGCGACAAGCAGTTGTACGCTCAGGAATTTTCCAAAGGGCAAACTCTAGGCCCGATTGAGGTCGTCGGCGCTGCTCCCAATCGGCGTGGTACTACGGTGGCTTTCACGCCCGATAGCGAGATATTTGGCGATCGTAAGTTTAAGCCGCATCGCCTTTTCAAACTGGCCCGCTCAAAGGCGTACCTTTTCGCAGGCGTTGAAATTCGCTGGAAATGTGCCGAGGCACTTACCTCCGATGACGTTCCAGCGGAGGCCGTATTCAAATTCCCGGGCGGACTTGCGGATCATCTTGCAGAACAAGTTGGCGCGCGTGAATGTGTGACGGCACAGCCTTTCACCGGACGCCAAGAGTTTCCGGACGAGGCAGGCCGGGTGGAATGGGCAATTGCGTGGCCGCTCTATTCCGATGGCTCGACCAGCTGGTATTGTAACACTGTCCCCACGCCCGATGGTGGAACGCATGAACAAGGCCTGCGCGGAGCATTGACCAAAGGGCTAAGGGCGTTTGGCGAACTTACCGGTGTCAAAAAAGCAAAAGACATCACCGCTGACGATGTAATGACCGGCTCCGAAGTGATGCTCAGTGTCTTTATCCGCGATCCGCAATTCCAGTCTCAGACCAAAGACCGTTTGACCTCGCCCGAAGCTGCCCGTCTCGTGGAGAATGCGGTTCGCGATCAATTCGACCTGTTCCTCACCGACAATATGGACCGCGGCAAAGCGCTCCTTGGTGAAGTCATGGAGCGCATGGATGAGCGTTTGAAGCGCAAGCAAGAGCGCGAGATCAAACGCAAAACCGCAACCAATGCAAAGAAGCTGCGCCTTCCTGGCAAGCTCACCGATTGCTCAGGCGAAGGGGACCGCGAAACCGAACTCTTTATCGTGGAAGGCGATTCTGCAGGCGGTTCGGCAAAACAGGCGCGCGACCGTAAGACGCAGGCTATTTTGCCAATCCGGGGCAAGATCCTGAACGTTGCCAGCGCCACCGCAGACAAAATCCGCGCAAATTCGGAGATTGCTGACCTTTCCCTTGCCATGGGTTGTGGGACTAGAAAGGACTGCGACGCAGAAAACCTACGCTACGACCGCATCATCATCATGACTGATGCTGATGTAGACGGGGCCCATATCGCAACGCTTCTGATGACATTCTTCTTCCAAGAGATGCCGGACATCGTTCGCAAAGGTCACCTGTTCCTGGCGCAGCCCCCACTTTACCGCCTTACCGCAGGCAAAGAGAGCCGCTACGCCCGTGACGATGCTCACCGTGCGGAGCTTGAGGCCACGGTGTTTAAAGGCAAAAAAGTCGAGGTGGGCCGCTTCAAAGGCCTTGGTGAGATGAACCCACAGCAATTGCGTGAGACCACGATGCACCCCGACACCCGGAGCCTTGTTCGCATCACCTTGCCCCAAGAATTTGAACAACGCGCAGGCGTCAAAGAGCTTGTCGATCAACTCATGGGCCGCAATCCAGAACATCGTTTCAACTTCATCCAAAATCGAGCGGGCGAGATGGACCGCGATATGATTGATGCCTGATCGCGAGGACAACCCGGAGTACCCTGACCCTCGCGAGGAAGATATCTACGCTGGCGACAGGCGCATTTCACGGCCTGATAGCGCTTTTCCCGACTGGTATATTCCCGATGCAAAGTACCGCCCCATTCCCATCGCCTGGTTTGCCGCGGCTGTTCTTATGCAAACAGTCGCTGTTTCAGCCCTGTTCTTTATCCTGGTAGCGCAAAGCGGTTGGCTTACCCTGGCTCTGTCGGGTCTTGCGTCTATCGGTATTGCCACCTGGAGCTGGCAGCGCGGCATTGGCGCGGCAGGATTGGGCTGGCAAGTTGCGACGATTTGCGTGATGGTAGTGCAGTGGAGCTTTATCGCGATGGGGGTAAGCGATAGGCTTTGAGCTGCGTAATTCGCGCCTGTCCCAAAAAAGAGGAACCCGGCAAATGTTGAGCTTAACCCGATCAATCGCGCTTTCTTTGACAGCCTTTTGCCTCTTTCCTCAGGCTGCGACTGCGCAGGATGGTGATGGCGACACGGCGCAGGCATCGCAAAAGTCGCCATTGGAGATACGCGCAAATCAAGTCGTCGCTCTGGTGAACGGTGATTTGGAGCCGGAGGAAGTCTTCACAGATGGCTTTTTAAAGGCTGTACCTGCAGCCCAGTTCAAAACTATCGCCAATCAGCTGACGACACAGTTTGGCAAAGCGCTTTCGGTGGAAACCCTTGACCCATCTACGGGCAACCGCGCTGTGCTTGAGGTGCGGATGGAGCGGGCCATTGCGAAGGGTGGTATTGTGATCGACCCTAGCGATGACGGCAAGGTGAGCGAACTGCTCTTCCGAACCTTCGAACCCACCAACGATAGCGTCGCCAAGATTGAAGCAGATTTACAAGCTCTTGCGGGGAATGTGGTCTGGCAGTTCGGTCCTGTTGGGGATGCATCGTCCAATATCAGCTCATTCGGGTCCGACGTGCAAATGCCTATTGGTTCAACGTTTAAGCTATATGTTCTGGCGACCCTTGCCCGTGAGATCGCTGATGGAAAGCGCACTTGGAATGACACGGTCACACTCAGCGACAATCGCAGCTTTCCAAGCGGGATGTTGCAGGATTGGCCCAATGGTTCGCCCATCACACTGCACACCTTAGCAAGCTTGATGATATCGATCAGCGACAACACGGCTACTGACACTTTGATTGAAGAGCTCGGTCGTGATGCCGTTCTGAACACGTTAGTGGAAAGCGGACACTCCAACCCGTTGCTGAATGATCCCTTTTTAAAGACCCGTGAGTTGTTCCTCCTGAAAGGCGGTCCAGAAGGAAGACTTCGGACCTATCGCAGTGCCAGTTCGGGGGTAAGGCAACAGATACTCAATGGTATCGAAGACATTCCCATGTCGCCGGGCAAGGTTGAAGAAGCGTTTTCGGGCGCCCCACTTGCATTGGATGTCGAATGGTTTGCGAGCGCCGATGATATTGCAAACCTTTTTGCGTTCATGCGCAGGACCTCTAACCCAGAGGCCTTCGCGATCATGTCAATCAATCCCTCGATGTCGCCCGACCTCCAAGAAAAGTGGGCCTACACCGGTTTCAAAGGCGGTTCTGAGCCCGGTGTGTTGAACCTTAGTTGGTTGCTCCAAAATAATGAGGGCCAGGATTATGCACTGGTCCTAAGCTGGCGTGATGATGACAAGCGCTTTGACCCGACAAACTTAGAACTCATCGCGCAACGTATGCTCTCGCTCGAGCTATAAAGAGACGCAGAGCGCTCTCTTCTTTGCCGATATTGCCATTGTCGCCAATATCGTAACGCCCCTTGCGAAGCGGCGGCGAGCCCCTTATCGCGGCGCGGAAGAAATTTGCGTTTTGAAGGAAAACCCATGAGCGACAATAACGGCCAACGCTTTGAAGGCACCAGCAACTATATTGCCACCGACGACCTCAAGGTTGCCGTCGATGCTGCGGTGACCCTTCGCCGGCCGCTGCTTGTGAAGGGTGAACCGGGCACAGGTAAGACGGTGCTCGCTCACGAGATTTCCAAAGCTTTGAACGCGCCGCTTATTGAGTGGAACATCAAATCCACAACTAAGGCCCAGCAAGGCCTTTATGAATATGACGCCGTTGCGCGGCTTCGTGATGGTCAGCTTGGCGATGAGCGCGTTCACGATATCAGCAACTACATCAAGAAGGGCAAGCTGTGGGAGGCCTTCACATCTGAACAGCTTCCAGTCCTTCTGATCGATGAGATTGATAAGGCCGATATCGAGTTTCCAAACGATCTCCTGCAAGAGCTCGATCGGATGAGCTTTGATGTTTACGAAACGCAGGAGCGCATTGAAGCCAAAGAACGCCCGATTGTGGTGATCACCTCGAACAATGAGAAGGAACTACCCGACGCGTTCCTGCGCCGTTGTTTCTTCCACTATATCAAGTTCCCAGACCGCGACACGATGTCCTCGATCATCGACGTGCACTTTCCCGGCATCCAGAAAACCCTCGTCAAAAAGGCGATGGATATCTTTTATGAACTGCGCGAAGTGCCCGGTCTTAAAAGAAGCCTTCAACCAGCGAATTGCTCGATTGGTTGAAGCTGCTTCTCAATGAAGATATGCCGCTCGACGTGCTGCAGGACGCCAATCCCAACAGCGCGATCCCGCCGCTTCACGGTGCTCTGTTAAAGAACGAGCAGGACGTAATGCTGTTTGAACGCCTCGCTTTTATGGCGCGCCGGAACCCCAGTTAACGGTCCAGCTCATCAAGCTTTAGTCCACGCTGTAGCCAACCAGATAGTCGCCCCAACGCCTGCCGTTGATAAACAGCGGCACAAACACCGCGCGCGACAGCACGAAGTTCACCCCGTCACCTTCTTGGCGTGATATCGACATAAGGTAAGGCGCAGTGTTGCGCTTTGCCTTTTTGGTCGCGGGGTCATCCAAAATCCGCCCGTTACGACACAGCATCGTGTCATGGGCAAGGTCGCCGGTTGGCCGGGCTGAATATCGCGAAGTGTGGGTCGGCAAAAACCCGTTAACGTCAGAACATACCGATGCAATCAGCTCCGGATTATCAGCAACATGCTTGTCGAACAGCGGCCGCCAATTGCGGTCGGCCCAGTCGCTAAACCGGTTGCGGAAACGGGGCGGATTGCTCCCCTCAATCGGCGTGTATTCGTCGTCAAAGACCTGCTCTTGTGTAAGGTCACCACTCGCAATGGCCTCTTCCACCATTTGCGCAATCTTCTTGCCTTCGTTTTGAACCTCTTGCACCCATTGGCTATCTTGCGGGCTGAGCCCTGCATCGACCATGGATGCAAACATCTCATTGGCTGTGTCTTCCAAATCGCCCATGCGCTCATGGACATCTTTTAGGCGAGTTTCGCTCGCAGCACCCGCCTCGTCAAAAGTGACAAGGCCGCGCTGCACAGCATCAACGTGGTTGCTGATCGTCCCTGTTGCTCTGGCGATTACGTCATTCTGTTTGTCGACCTCTTCAACCAGTCCGCCGACCCGTGTGATCGTGCTTTCAATCTGCGCAACCGACGCTTTCGCCCGGTCACTGGCCTTTGAGCCCTCTTCGATCTGATCAATCACCAGACTTGCCTCGGAGTCGAGCATGTCAATCGTCGCGCCAATCTCTTCGGTGGCTCGTCTGGTGTCGTTGGCAAGGCTCTTAACCTCGTCAGCGACCACTGCAAATGTGCGCCCGGCATCACCAGCGCGCATGGCCTCAATGGTCGCATTCAGCGCAAGGATGTTTGTTGTCTCGGCAATCTCTTCGATGTCCTTGGCGCTGCGCCGCACTTGGTCCATCGCGGCTGAGAAACTTGTGACGTGTTGCCCCAAGGTGTCGACCAAATCGAGCATCGAGGCAATTTGCCCCAATGACGATTGGATCAAATCTGTTCCTTCATTGAGCCGCTCAATTGCGCGTTCGGAAAGCAAACGCGCCTCATCACTCGCCTCAGAGACCTTCTTTTGATCATCTTCAAGGGCGCTAACGGTCTTGCTAAGCGCTCTGTGCTCGGCGCGCAGCGATTCTGACGAGCTGATAACGGCATCGACAATGCCTGCCACATCGGTGCAGCCCACGGTTACTTTCCCGCATTTCTCCGGGATCGTTTCGAGGGCCGTGGCCTGGCTTGGATCGATAGCGATTGGCTTCATGGTGTATCTAGTCCCCTGTACTGGCTTCGCTTTGTCAAAATATGGTTATCGAAGACTTAAGGACGCTTGCATGAAAGCCGCCCGTAAGCTGACGTGACAAGGGGCTGGTAACCTTAGAAATTCGCGATTAGGACGATGCTCATGTTTTTCAACTTCATGGACGAGCTGCGCGAAGCGGGCATTGGCGCAAGTTTCAAAGAGCATCTGACGCTGCTTGAGGCGTTGGACAAAGACGTGATCGAACAGACGCCTGAGGCGTTTTACTACCTCAGCCGCGCGACCTTCGTGAAAGACGAAGGGATGCTCGACCGCTTCGATCAGGTGTTTCACAAGGTCTTCAAAGGTATTATGTCCGACTACGGCCAAAACCCGGTCGATGTGCCCGAGGATTGGCTGAAAGCTGTCGCTGAAAAATTCCTCACGGAAGAGGAAATGGCCGAGATGGAGAAGATCGGCGATTGGGATGAGCTGATGGAAAAGCTCAAAGAACGCCTCGCCGAGCAGGAAAAGCGCCATGAGGGCGGGAACAAGTGGATTGGCACAGGCGGTACATCTCCGTTTGGCAATTCAGGCTACAATCCCGAAGGCGTGCGCATTGGTGGTGAGAGCAAGCACAAGAAAGCCGTAAAAGTCTGGGAAAAGCGAGAGTTCAAAAACCTCGACAACACCAAGGAGCTTGGCACCCGCAACATCAAGATGGCGCTGCGCCGCCTGCGCCGGTTCGCCCGCGAAGGCGCTCAAGATCAGCTTGATTTGGACGCGACGATTGATGGCACAGCGAAACAAGGCTTTCTCGATATCCATATGCGCGCTGAGCGCCGTAATGCGGTGAAATTGCTGTTGTTCCTCGATGTGGGTGGGTCGATGGATCCTTTCATCAAACTTTGCGAAGAACTCTTCAGCGCGGCCACCACTGAGTTCAAAAACCTCGAATTCTTTTACTTCCACAATTGCCTTTATGAAGGCGTGTGGAAGGACAACAAACGCCGCTGGCAAGAGCGGACTAAGACCTGGGACATCCTCCACAAGTACGGCCACGATTATAAAGTGATCTTCGTGGGCGATGCCGCGATGAGCCCGTACGAAATCACCCATGCAGGCGGCTCAGTCGAGCATATGAACGAAGAGGCTGGCGCCATGTGGATGAAGCGTGTGACCGACACCTATCCCGCAACCGTCTGGCTAAACCCCGTGCCCGAAAAGCAATGGGGCTATTCGCAATCCACCAAGATGCTCAAGGAGCTCGTGAACGACCGGATGTATGGTTTGACGCTAGAGGGGCTGGATGATGCCATGCGGGAGCTGAGTAGGAAACAGGGGCATTAAAGATTAGCGGTCTCCCGCCCGGCATAGCTTTGAATGATCCGCGCCCGATTGCGGCTGAAGCGCCTTATACATTCGAGATGCCGCATGAAGCTGAGCTGGCAGCGCTGCAAGCCGGTGACGGTGTGAAAGCAATATTTCGCCAAACAGAAGGTGAGACGAAATATAGTGCAGAACGTCTGTGGGTCACGATTGAACGCATTGAAGATCAGGTTGTCTATGGCACACTCGATAACGAGCCCTATGATATGCCTCTGATCGAGCTCGGTATGCCTGTTTCCGTCCCGTTCACGCATGTGATCTCAACGACGTTTCACAAGAACAATCCTCGTCCACAAATTCCCACTCGTCGGCAATTTTGGGATCGGTGTTTTGTTGACGCATGTGTTGTCGAAGGCCACAGTCATGTCGATTATCTCTATCGCGAAGTACCGGACATGACCCAAGACGACGACGAACATCCGGATAGTGGATGGCGTTTCCGTGGAACCAATGAGGCGGTCGAAGCCGACGCCGCCAACGATATACCGCCTGTCTACATCGCTATCGGCAAAGTCCTCAATCAAGATGACCGTTGGTTGCACCTTATCGATGAAGAACCCGGTGTTGCCTTTCAATGGGACGATGCATCGCAGGACTATATTCGGTTTGATCGCCCAGACCTACTTGAGAGAAAAGCGGACTAGCGTCACTTTCTCATTTTCGTCATCCCGGACTTGATCCGGGATCCAGCTTACTTTTGGCGGCACAAGAAGAAGCTGGAACCCGGCTCGGGGGCCGGGGTGACGGGCTTTGATGGTGTGAGATCAGTAGAGGAGGTGCGGCTTCACCGCCTGCACCCACGCCGCCTCGTCGGTTGACGCAAGCGCATCCAGATCATCAGGCGTCGCTCCCGCATCATCGACCCATTCCCGCAAACTTGGCCCACCATTGATCACATCAATCGCCAGCACATCGTTCGTGTACTCATACTTAAAGTCCGTGCCCCGCCACAGCTCATAGTCCGGGTAAAGCCGCCGGATCGCTTTGAACGCGAGGGCCTGCATCCGCCATGGCTTGAACGCCTCGTGGTCATACCCCGGTCCCTCGGCGTGGAGCATAATCGCGTTGCACAAGGTTCCAGCATGCTTGTGAAAGGTCGGCTCGAACCAGCAGTCGCGCATCGTCACGCCCTCACACCAATCGGGCGCTAGGCTCAGCATCTCGCGCATCACCGCCTTTGCATCAATGTCAGGCGCGCCGAACAGCACCTCCAGCGGCCGCGTGGTTCCCCTGCCCTCGCTCAGGTTCACGCCTTCGATCATCACCGTTCCGGCATAGCATCGCGCCATGTTCACACTCGCGGCATTGGGCGATGGGTTTACCCAAATGCGGTCTGCGGGCCAGCCATAGCCGCTCGCCACCGCGCTACCGCCAACAGTCGGTTCCCAGCCCTCCATCGCCACCACTTTGTAGGTCACATCGAGGCCAAAATGCTCGATAAACCACTGCCCCATCTCGCCCATGGTGAGCCCGTGGCGCATCGGCATTGGAGCAGCGCCGACAAAGCTCTCATGCCCCGGCACCAGCATCGTGCCCTCCACCGGGCGGCCCGCAGGATTGGGGCGGTCCAATACCCACACCTCTTTGCCCAGCTTCTGCCCCTCTTCGAGCAGGTAAAGGAGCGTCGTCACAAAGGTGTATATCCGGCAGCCCAAGTCCTGAAGGTCATAGAGGAACACGTCGGCTGTGCTCATCATCTGCTGCGTTGGCCGCCGCACCTCGCCGTACAGCGAGAACACCGGAATGCCGTATTCCGGGTCAACCTCGTCAGCCGTTTCGACCATATTGTCCTGCTTATCGCCTTTCAGGCCATGTTGCGGGCCAAAGGCGGCAGTGACGTTTACGCCCGCTGCTATCAATGCGTCCAAACTGTGCGTCAAATCCTGCGTCACACTCGCGGGATGCGCTACCAATGCGACGCGCCGACCTTTCAAGTCATCCAAAAGCTCAGGGCTAGAAAGCAGACGATCGATGCCAAATTTCACTCGTGAAGTCATGGTTATGGATTGGCGTAAGGACGCTTGAAACGCAATCCCTGCAAGGACTTCGGAACCATATTGGAGCTCCATCGGTTTGTCTTAGTATTATGGATATCGACTGGTCTCTCGCAATCTTGGCCGCAAGCTGGGCTATCATACTCGGCGGCGCAGGCGGCTTTTTGACTGAGATCGGTGAGTGGTATCACAATCTCAAAAAGCCCAGCTGGCAACCGCCTGATTGGCTCTTCGGGCCCGCTTGGACTGTCATCCTGGGCCTCTCTGGCTGGAGCTTCTATCTCGCTTCCATAGAGGCTGAAACCACCAGTGACGCCTTGCTAATTGGCGGACTCTTCGCGGCCAATTTTATCCTCCACTTCGCCTGGTCGCCCCTGTTTTTTAAAGTTAAACGTCCTGACTTGGCCCTAGTGGAAAATGTTGCGCTTTGGCTGTCGGTTTTGGCGCTTTGTATCGTGTTGCCGCGGTACTCACCGCTCGCTGGTTGGCTCAACGTCCCATATATTTGTTGGGTCAGCTTTGCGCTTCTCCTCAACTGGAAAATCGTACAGCTAAACGGCCCATTTGGAGCGCGATCCACCTAAGGTCCTTGCGTTCGATAAAGTGACACATGTGTCACCTTTTCCCTACATCGATCTAATCTAAGCATCTGAATATCCTGCATTTTGCTTGTTGGAATAAGGTGACACTTTGCAAAAAGCGTTTTGCGCTGCGCATCAGTTACCCGGGTAATGGGCCTTACCTCAAAGAGACAGGAGTAGGAAAACCGGGCGGTGCATTAATCCCGGTCAAGCACCCATTGACGGCACGCCTCGGAGTGAAATTCAGCTTTACCAGGAGCAAACGCCAAGGCCCAAAATTGCAGCGCGCCATCTTGATGCTCAACAATGGCATTAAGCGCGACTTGAGCTGGTGTGGGAAGATCGCACGCAATGCTGGCAGCCAAAACAAGCTCGCCTGCGCCATCGTTTGCCGCCTGCGCAACGCTCAATGAAATGGCATCCACTGGCGCATCACGCATCCCTTCGCGAAAAGCATCAAAGTCATACGCGGCCCAGCGCCCGGACGGCGAGAGATTGAACTCGCGATAATAGGTTCCGCCTATCGGTTGCCAGAAAATCTCAAAACAGGTCGTCTTCCACAAATCGTCTGTGCGAACATAAGGGCCCGGCTCTGGCAATCGAATGCGGTCCACTGCGCCTTCCAGTTTAAAGCGCGCATCGCATCCCACATCGGTTTCTTCGACCTCAGCGGTGACAGAGCGAATGGGGCCAAGGTCGCAGGAGTTGTGGAGCATCAAAGGTTTCATCCCTCCCCTATCGCGAACAGGGACAGCGCTTGCAAGCCACTAGCCCATGGCGATGCACACTGTTAAGCGCGCTCCCATGACCTACGAATCTGACCTGTTGCGCCTGCTCGAAGAACGCGGCCACTTGCACCAAATCACTGATCCGGGCGCATTGGACGCGCGCGCAAAGAAACAGGTCATCACCGGCTATGTGGGCTTTGATCCCACGGCCTCTTCGCTGCACATCGGCAATCTTGCCTCGATCATGTTGCTGCGCCGCCTTCAACAGGCAGGCCATCGCCCGATTGTGATCATGGGCGGCGGCACGGCAAAAGTGGGCGATCCTTCGGGCAAGGATGAAACCCGCCAGCTGATGACCGACGAGCGGCTTGCCGGCAACATCGCAGGGATCAAGGGCAGCTTTGAGCGCATCCTTGAGTTTGGCAATGGCGCAACCGATGCGTTGCTGATCAACAATGACGATTGGCTCAGTAAACTTGGCTATGTCGAGATGCTGCGCGATGTTGGCCCGCATTTCACGATTAACCGGATGCTGACCTTTGATTCGGTCAAAACCCGGCTTGAGCGTGAGCAGCCTTTGAGCTTCCTCGAATTCAATTACATGATCATGCAGGCGTATGATTTCCTGGTGCTGGCGCGCGATTATGATTGCACGCTCCAGCTGGGCGGCTCTGATCAATGGGGCAATATCGTCAACGGGATTGAATTGAACCGGCGTATTGATAGCCGCGAGGTTTACGGTGTGACCGCGCCCCTCATCACGCGTGCAGATGGTGCAAAGATGGGTAAGTCGGTCGATGGCGCGATTTGGCTTAATGAAGACGCGCTTCCGGGGTACGATTTCTGGCAATATTGGCGCAACACCGATGACCGCGACGTTGGCAAGTTCCTGCGGCTGTTCACTGATCTGCCGCTGGATGAGATCGCCAAGCTGGAGGCGCTTGAGGGTTCTGAAATCAACGCTGCAAAGACCATCCTTGCCAATGAAGTCACAGCTCTGGTGCGTGGATTTGAGGCTGCAAAGGCTGCCGAGGCGACCGCGAAAGAGACCTTCGCTGGCGGCGGTGCTGGTGATGATTTGCCGACATTTCAAGCGGGTTCAGGCGGCGCGCGGCTGCTTGAAATACTTACCGGAATTGGCTTTACCGCGTCCAATGGCGAGGCGAAACGCAAGATTGCAGAAGGCGCAGTCAAGATCGATGGGGACGTCATTTTGGACGCGGGCTTTGTAGTGCATCCACAAGAGGACCGGCCGCTAAAAATCAGCCTTGGCAAAAAGAAGCACGGCCTGATTACTGTGTAATCACAGGGCCTTGTAGAACCCCTTAGCTTGGTCTTTTTGCCTAGGCGAAAGGGTTAACTTCGTAACTGTCCCAGGCGCTTTACCAAATATCAGCCTTTTTTCGCCATTTTACAGATTGTCCGAAGAATTCGGGTTTGACGTAATGGAGGGCTAAGCCTGTGGCTGCCGGAGCAAATTTAAGTGTAACAGACATGCGCCGCGCTGCGCGTCACCCGGTGGATTTTCCGGTTATCGTCGAGCATTACTCGAAGGGTGACCTCAATCTGCATGTCTGCAACATTTCTGCCCATGGTTTCATGGTGGACGATGCCGATGGCCTTGGGCGCGGTGAGCGAGTGATTATCCGCCTTCCTGTCGTTGGCCGGATCGAGGCTTATGTGATCTGGACCCGCGAGAAACGCGCAGGTTTTCAGTTTGAGCGTATTGTGCGCCTCGACGATTTCGTCGCGATGATCGACACGCTCCAGCCCAATCCACGCCTTCGCCGGAATCGTTGAGCGCCGGAACCGTTAGGACAACGCTCACTAAACTCTAGCTTTACACCCCTGACGAAACGCTGCGCTTGGCTTTGGCGGGCGCGCCTGTCATGGCGGCTGCGTGACTTCAAACGCGCCCACACATCCCCTCCAGGTCCATAATTACCGCGCCTATCTGACATCGCGATTTGCGATGACGCTGGGCCAATATGCGATGATTTTGATCATCGGGTGGCAGACCTACAATCTGGCGCGTGATGCAGGGATGAGCATTGCGGCGGCCTCTGGGCAATTGGCGCTCATTGGCCTTTTGCAGTTTCTGCCGCTGTTTGTGCTGACCCCGTTTACAGGGCTTGCCGCAGACCGGTTTGACCGGCGAACGCTGGGCCTTCTGACCGTTCTTTTGCAGATGGTTTGCGCAGGGGTGCTGGGGTGGTTCACCTATGCTGGTACGCTCTCATTACCGATCCTGTTCGCCGTTGCAGTGCTCTTAGGAATAGCGCGCGGGTTTGCAGGGCCCGCTTACTCTGCCCTTGCCCCCAATCTTGTTCCCAAAGCGCTTTTGCCAACGGCTATCGCTGTCTCCACCGTCGCTTGGCAATTGGGCACGATCCTGGGCGCGGCCATGGGGGGATATCTCTATTCGCTCGCACCTGCCCTTCCCTATGCCGTGGGTTTTGGTCTGTATGTGGCCGGGTTCATTGCGCTCAGCAGTGTTGGCAAAGTCCCCCAACCTGCGATGAAGAAAGACCAACGCCCAATCGGTGCAATCGTTGATGGCCTCCAATATGTGGGCCGCAACAAGATGGTCTTGGGCGCGATCACTTTGGATTTGTTCGCCGTGTTTCTAGCAGGCGCAAACGCGCTTTTGCCGGTATTCGCGCGCGACATTTTGCAAGTGGGTGCAGACGGTTTGGCACAGCTTGCCATGGCGCCGGGTATCGGCGCAGCCCTTACCGCCGCCTATTTTTCCTTCCGCCCGCTTAAGACGCAAGTGGGTCCCAAAATGCTCTGGGCTGTGTTCGTCTTTGGGCTTGCGACGATTGCCTTTGCCTTCTCGCGCAATATGGCATTGAGCCTCGCGATGCTCTTTATCATCGGTTCAGCTGATATGTTCAGCGTCTATGTGCGCCAGTCTCTGGTCCAATTGCACACCCCTGATGACAAGCGCGGGCGGGTGTCTGCAGTGTCGCAAATGACCATCAGCGCATCCAATGAAGGCGGCGATGCCTTCTCCGGCGCGCTTGCCTTTGCGATCGGTCCAGTGGCGGCTTTGGTCGCAGGCGGAGTGGGAGCAATTGTAACCGTTGCGCTGTGGAGCCGTATATTCCCAGTACTCAGAACAACAAAGACCTTCGATCCGCCAGATGACATGGTAGAAGACAAGGCAACAAAAGAATCGTCAGGAGCCTGAACCCATGAAAGCTGCAAACATTCTCGAAACCATCGGGGCAACACCGCATATCCGTTTGTCCAAGCTGTTTCCCGATCATGAAGTTTGGCTCAAATCAGAGCGCGCTAACCCTGGCGGCTCGATCAAGGACCGGATTGCGCTGGCCATGGTCGAGGATGCTGAGGAAAAAGGCCTCCTCAAACCCGGCGGCACCATTGTTGAGCCCACGTCTGGCAACACCGGCATCGGCCTTGCCATGGTGGCAGCGGTCAAGGGCTACACTCTCATCCTCGTCATGCCTGAAAGCATGTCGATTGAGCGCCGCCGCTTGATGCTGGCCTATGGCGCAACCTTCGACCTCACGCCCAAGGAAAAGGGCATGAAAGGCGCGATTGCGCGCGCGACTGAGATCGTTGAGACTACGGACGGCGCATGGATGCCGAGCCAGTTTGACAACGGCGCAAACCCCGCTGTTCATGCCCGCACGACGGCTCAGGAAATCCTCGCCGATTTTATCGACACGCCGATTGACGTGATGATCACCGGCGTTGGCACGGGCGGCCACCTCACAGGCTGTGCGGAAGAGCTTAAAAAGCACTGGAAGGATTTCAAGGCCTACGGTGTTGAGCCCACAGCCTCCCCCGTCATCAATGGCGGCGAACCCGGCCCTCACCCGATCCAAGGAATTGGCGCAGGTTTTATTCCGGGCAACCTTCACACCGACGCCATCGACGGCGCGATCACGGTGGACCCTGATGATGCCAAGGAAATGGCCCGCAGAGCCGCGAGCGAAGAAGGCATGCTGATCGGCATATCCTCGGGCGCAACCTTGGCCGCGATTGCTAAAAAGCTGCCTGAATTGGACGGTGGAACCCGCGTGATGGGCTTCAACTATGACACGGGCGAGCGTTACCTCTCCGTGCCCGACTTCTTGCCGGTGGAGTGAAGGCTAACCTCACTCGGCTAACGTCACCGTCTCGCCAATGCGCGCCGCCTCGATTTCGGCATCGCTAAACGGCAGGCGGTGCCATTCTTTGGCGGAGTACAGCCGCGTTTGATCCGCATAGAAGGGCGATGCGGGATTGGTGCTTTGCGAATAGCTGAGAATTGCATCGGCAACCGGGCCATCCTCATCAAAGCCGACGATTTGGATGTAGCTTGAACCATGACGCGGCGTCAGGCCGCTTTGCGTGGGCACGCCGATCTGCATGTTCAAAATCCCCGCAGTACCGGGACCGCCGTGAATGGCGATTTTGTCATCGCCATCTGCCCGTGTGAGGACCTCGCCCCATGGCGCATCGAGCGCGATACCGCTGGTGGTTATCTCTGCTGCTGCTTCCTCCAAAGCCGTCCTGATATCTTCGCTGACTTCAAAGTCTGTAGGTGTGGCCACAGGGTTCTCCGGATCAAAAGCGACCTCCCAAAGATCGCCGCGATTTCGAATTTTTGACCAGAACGTCAAGAAGAGATGCGCGCCCTTGCTGTCATTATCGACGCGGCGGTCCCATTTGGACAAAACCTCGCACGGCTCGGCGAGCGAATTGGTGCCCTCGCACGCCTCCAAAATGGCGTCCAAGGCCAAATCAGCGGAGAGGATCTTGTTCCCATAGACCAATTCCGCAGCGCGTTTGTGGTCAATCGGACCATCGGCAAGCAGCGCCTCGGTCTCAAGGAAATTGGAGCGGGTGCGCAAGGACAGCTGCGTCTTGTGACCACCAAGGATGGGCGACAATTCGCGGTAAGGTTCGCCCGCATGGCTTAGCCAGTAACTGTCGTTGGAATTGGTCACATAGTCTTTGCGCGTGCGCGAGGCTTGGTCGATTGCCGGAAGCAAGCCTGGGACAGGTCCCTCGGTGCGCATCGTCGCCCAATCGCACTGCGAACGGCTCCCATCGAGCAACGTCACCTGCCCCGACACCATCTGCGAGAACGGCGTCCCACAGCTTTGTGCAAACTCAGCGCTCACATTGGGCACCGCAGTGATATCAGCATGCAGCGCATCGCCGTGACGGTCGGCCGCAATGGTATTCACCCATGGAATGCCCAAAGTGTCGCTGATCGCGGTCTCAATCTCGGCGACATTGCTTGCACGCCCGATGCCAAGCCACGCGTCCATCCCACGCTGATTGCCGGTGTTGGCGTCACGCAAGGTGAAGGCCATTTGATTGGTCCATTGAGCCCCGGCGCTTGGAAGGGTTACGACCGGACCAAACTGAGTGGAATACAATACAGTCTCATGTGGCTCCGCACCATCGGGCATGGGAACGCTTACAATCGTTTCATCCATCGCAATGGTCTCGCCATCGACGACATAGCTGGTGACATCGCCGGGTGCCAATTGCAGCATGTAGACGGTGAAATGCCGCGCTGCGGTTACCGTGTGTGTCCAGGCAATATCCTTGTTGAAACCAAGTGTCGGGAGCGGCGTGCCCGCGATCCCCACGCCCATCACATCATAACCATCGGGCCCGCGAACATGCATTTGCCAAAACCGCGCTGGGCCCTCCCACGGGAAGTGCGGGTTGCCGATGAGAAGACCTTTCCCATCCGCCGTTGCCTCTGAGCCAAAGGCCCAACCATTGCTGCCATAATTGGGCTCTGGCGGACCAGGAAAGTTGAGCGTTTCGACATTGGCTGCCGCTTGGCCACCGCCCGAAACATTACTGGGCGGTTCAGCATTGGCAATCGCGCCTGCGAATTGCAGCGAGCTTGCCAGCAGCATCGTCTTTTCATTGATGCGCAGCATGTCATCGGTGGTGATCGGGCGAACCCACTGCGCATCGCGGCATTCCTGGGGCAAGGTGGCCACGGGATTGTCGAAGAGAAAGCGATTGTAGCCCGCAACATAACCCGCAATCAGCGCTTGGTTTACAGCGCTGGAATTGACCAACCCTTCGCGAAGGTCCTCCAAATTGATCTGGCTGCGAAAGAAGATGTCAGAGGTGAGATTGTCCGCGCCTCTCAGCCCAAGCGTGTTCTTGCCCTCTGGCCCGAAATAGAGCGAGCGTTCGCCGCGCACGCTAACGAATTCCTCGGCCAGCATGCAGATATTGTCCTGCGCATAAGCATAGGCGACGCCGTAGCCCACGCCCTCCCAGCTGTCGGCTTCGATATGGGCGATATTATGGGTGGTGCGGGTGATCTTTGCCTTGAACAACCCATCGTCAGATGAACTGTGATCGTCGGCGATTGCCGCCCCGGTCAATGCGGTTGATGCCAGAAGCGCCCCTAAACCATAAGCCAGTATGCGCATTGTCTCTCTCCCTCATTTTTGTCGATGCGAAGCTATTGAGAGTGAGGACCTGTGGCAAGCGTGTCTGTGATCTGCATCAACCTTTTGGACAAATGAAAACCCCCGCCAGCGCGCAGCCAGCGGGGGTTTCTATTGCGTTATCGCTGTGAATTACGCAGCGGTTGAGAATGCCTCTTCGGGAAGAGCCATCATGTTCTCGCTGCCCGCTTCAAGCTTGCGGCGAAGCGCCCCTGCATCTGGCAAGAAACGCTCTGTGTAATAAGCAGCCGATGTCATTTTCGCCTCGTAAAACGACTTGTCTTGGGGGTCGCCCGCCAGCGCCGCCGAAGCGGTTTTGGCTTGCTTGAGCCAGAAGAAGCCGAGCGTCACAATGCCCATGATGTGCATGTAGTGGTGCGCGCCTGCGCCAAGGTGGTTCGGGTTCGCCATTGCATTTTGCATGAACCACATGGTGGCCGCTTTCTGCTCGCCCAAGGCTTTCTCAAGCTTGGTCGCGATGTCTGCGAGGGCCTCATTGCCTTTGGCCTCGGCGATCTCATCATCAATCATTTTGAAGAAGGCTTGGATCGCGCGGCCGCCTTTGCTGGCGAGTTTGCGTCCACAAAGGTCCATCGCCTGAACACCGTTGGTGCCTTCATAGATCATGGCAATGCGGCTATCGCGCACAAACTGCTCCATGCCCCACTCGCGCACATAGCCGTGGCCGCCGTACACCTGCTGCATGTTGTTAGCGATGTCATAGCCCTTGTCAGTGCCGTAGCCTTTGATGACCGGGGTCATAAGACCGATGAGGTCATCGGCAAGCTGACGCTCTTCCTCGGTTTGCGCCTTGTGGGTGAGGTCGACTTGGAGAGCGCCCCATAGGCACAGTGCGCGCATGCCTTCGTTGAAGACTTTGGCGTCCATCAACATACGGCGCACGTCAGGGTGGACGAAGATTGGATCGGCTTTCGCCTCCGGCTCAGCAGGCCCCGTCAGCCCGCGACCCTGACGACGATCAAGCGCATAAGTCACGCCGTTTTGATAGGACACTTCCGCCTGCGCGAGCCCTTGAAGACCCACACCCAAACGCGCTGCGTTCATCATGACGAACATGGCCGCCAAGCCCTTGTTCTCCTCGCCCAGCATATAGCCGGTCGCCTCATCATAGTTGAGGACGCAGGTTGAGTTTGCGTGGATGCCCATCTTCTTCTCGATAGAGCCGCATGACACGCCATTGCGCTCACCGGGCTCACCATTTTCATCGAGAACGAATTTAGGGACGATGAAGAGCGAAATGCCTTTTGAGCTGTCGGGGGCACCGGGAGTTTTCGCAAGAACCAGGTGGATGATGTTGCTGGTGAGGTCATGCTCGCCAGCAGAGATGAAAATCTTGGTGCCGGTGATCTTGTAAGAGCCATCCGCCTGCGGCTCTGCCTTTGTGCGGATGAGACCCAGATCGGTGCCGCAATGCGGCTCGGTCAGGTTCATAGTGCCTGACCATTCGCCTGAAATCATCTTAGGAAGATAGGCTTCTTTCTGCTCTTGCGTGCCCGCCGCCTCAAGCGCAGCCGAGGCGCCATTGGTGAGGCCGGGATACATGCCAAACGCTTGGTTTGCAGACGCCGTGAACTCTTCAACCACCATGCCAAGCGTGTGCGGAAGGCCCTGACCGCCGAACTCTTCCGGTTTCGCCAGAGTGCCCCAACCGCCTTCGACATAGGCGTTGTATGCTTCTTTGAAGCCTTTTGGCGTGGTCACGCTGCCGTCCTCGTGACGGGTGCAGCCTTCTTCGTCGCCCGACTGATTGATCGGCGCGAGGACCTCGGAGCAAAACTTGCCTGCCTCATTCACGATCGTGTCGATCATGTCCTGTGTGGCGTTCTCAAAACCCGGCAAATTGCCGTAGCTTGCAAGATCGAGCATTTCGTTCAGAACGAAACGGGTGTCGCGGGTAGGAGCGGTATATGTTGGCATCAGGTGATCCCTCTTCTGGAATGCGTATAGTGTTATAAGCGATGTTGCGTTTGGTCGGCGTCAGCCCAATTCGAGCTTCTCAACTTCCACCACAAAATCGCTGAGTTCTTTGATCGATGATTCAATGTCATCGCGTTGCTCTTTCAGCTTTGCGATGTGTGCACGGCAGCGCTCAACAGTGACGCGGCGCTGTTCCACCCGGCCATCGTCGAGGTCATACAGGTCGATCATCTCGCGAATTTCGGTGAGGCTAAAGCCCACATTCTTTGCCCGCATAATCCACGCAAGCCGCGCGCGGTCACGCTTTGAATAAACGCGGGTCAAACCCACGCGCGCCGGGCTGATCAGCCCCTCATCCTCGTAAAAACGCAAAGCCCGCGCGGTACAGCCAAACTCGGTGGTAAGGTCGGAAATCGAAAATTGCTCCCGCGCCAAATCATCCGGGCGATCAAGGTGAGCACCATTGCGGCGCGGCTCATCAGCATCGGTGTGGGTTTTGGCGAGCGAGTCAGTCTGGGTGTCCATGCTCAATGGACTACCTTACCTTTACGTGAGCGTCAAGTCCTTACCCCTACGGGAGAACCTTTACGAGAGCGGAAGCATCATCCGCCTCTATGTCGAGCCTTCTGTAGAAACATGATGTGCGCCCTGTGTGACAGGTTGGCCCGGCGGGCTTGGCATAAATGACCAGCGCATCCTGATCACAATCAACCCGGACCTCAACCACCTTGAGCACATTGCCCGATGTCTCACCCTTCATCCAAAGCTCTTGGCGTGAACGCGACCAGAATGTGACGTTACCGCTCTCGCGCGTCTTGGCGAGCGCCGCTGCGTTCATGAAGGCCACCACCAACACTTCCTTGGTTAGAGAATCGAGCACCACCGCTGACAAAAGGCCTTTATCGTCAAACTTGGGTGCAAAAAGCGTACCCTCCTCGCGCGTCTCCGAGCTGATTGATGTATCGGCAGGCAAGAAAGGTCTCCAGCAAAGTAATAAAATGACACATAATGCGTTCAAGGGTTCATGTCATGCGACCAATTGTTGCAAGATAACCACATATGAAAGCCAAAATACGTGAATTTCCGCAAAGCGCCTTTCCGTGAGGGAACCCTGATGGAACAACGCATCCCACGGACGCCGTCAGAAGCGTCCATCCACCTAACAAACGGTGTTGTCAAACGCCGGGTTCAGGGGGTTGTCGGTTCAAGCCAACAGCGGGGTGTTGGTAGGATCGATTGAACGAATGAGGGAATTGATCCTGAAAGCGAAGTTAGGGGGTCGCTTTCTGAGCTCTTTAGAGCGGATCTAAACCGTTTCGTCACGTGGCGCCCGGGGTTTAACGACCTCGGGCGTTTCGGTTTTTGGGTCCCTTTTTCATTCCAATGCCTGGCTCAAATCAAAGGTTCGCAAGGCTTGCGCGCGTCCGGGCAAAACATGCAATGCGAACCTCGGATGCACCCGCTGCCAGGAGGACTTCGACACTCGCGCCGCTTGTTGCGCCGCTTGTCAGAACATCATCCACGAGGATCACCGCTCGCCCCTTAATTAGGCTTTGTGCCGATTTGCGCACCGCGATGGCGCCTTTCAAAACCTTGTGGCGCTCGTCCGAACTCATATTGCCAAGGCTTGGCGTGCGCTTTTGCCGGACAAGGCCATCGATCAAAAGCTCACCCTTCCCCGCTTTCGCAATTTCACGCGCAAGCATGGCGGATTGATTGAAACCGCGCTGCCAAATGCGGGTACGATGAAGCGGTACGGGAATGATGAGAGGGTTCGCCCCTTCCTCAACATGGATGCGCGAGGCCATCATCTTGCCAAGCAATGGGGCCAGCGCAAGTTTGCCGCCGTGCTTGAATTTCAAGATCAAGCTGCGTGACATATCGTTATAGAGGGTTGCCGCGATGATTCCTGAATGCCCGGATATATCGTCAGCGGCATCCCCCTCGCCGATGGAAAACTCCAACTCGCCCCAACAATCGAGGCAAAGCGCACCGTGATTGGCCGTAGCAGCGCCGCATGATGGGCAACGCGGCGGATAAACGAGGTCGACGATTGGCCTCAGGCCTTCTTTAAGGTCTTTGCCAAACTGCTTGGCCAAAAGAGTTTTAGACGAAGCCATCGGGCATGGTTTGCACCTCTTGCGCTTGCGCTGCAAGCGCGCCAATGCGTTGACCCATGACCGCCACCCCCGTTCCTCAGATATTTGATCGCAAAGCGGCAGCTGCCAAGTGGGCACGTGGCCGGACGCGGCAGGTGCGCGCAGGCAGCGCATCCTATCTCACCGCTTCGATTGCTGAGGATATTGCCGACCGCTTGGACTTTATGCGGTTTGAGGCAGAGGCCGCCTTGGTCGTGGGTGATGAAACGGGCGGTTTGCCTGCCCAAACCCGCATGGCTTTGGGCGAATTTGACGAGGAGACACCGGGCGCATTTGAGAAGTATGACCTTATCGCGCATGTCCTTGGCCTTGGCACAGTGAACGATCTGCCCGGCGCTCTCATCCATGCGCGCAATGCGCTTAAGGACGGCGGTCTTTTTATTGCCGCTTTTCCCGGGGCTGGATCTCTTCCTGCGCTGCGCCAAATCGTGCTTGAGGCCGACGGCGACAGGCCCGCGGCACGCATGCATCCATTGGTCGATAACCGCGCAGGCACCGCCTTGCTTGAGCGCGCGGGGTTCACTCGCAAAGTGGTGGACAGCTTCCCGCTAAATGTGCGGTTTTCGTCGCTACATCAGTTGATTAGCGATCTGAGAGACCATGGCCTCACGCGGAGCCTCAACAGCCCCGTCCCGCCTTTGACACGCGAATGGATCGACCGCGCTAAAGTCGCCTTTGATAGCTTGCGCGAAAAGGATGGAAAGGTCACAGAAACCTTCAACATCCTCGTTCTGACAGGTTGGCGGTAAGGGCTACTTCAATGCCGCCTGAGCCGCCGCAAGCCGCGCGATCGGCACGCGGTAAGGCGAGGCGCTGACGTAATCGAGGCCAACGCTTTCGCAGAAGGCAATGGATGCAGGGTCGCCCCCATGCTCACCGCAAATGCCAAGCTTGATGTCAGGGCGCGTCGCCCTTCCCCGCTCAGCGGCAAGCTCGACCAACTGCCCAACACCTTCAACATCGAGGCTAACGAATGGATCGCGTGCGAAGATGCCTTTTTCGACATAGGGCGCAAGGAAGCGCGCGGAATCATCGCGGCTCACCCCAAGGGTGGTCTGCGTCAAGTCATTGGTGCCAAAGCTGAAGAATGCGCCTTCCTGCGCAATTTCACCTGCCATAAGAGCTGCGCGAGGCAGCTCGATCATGGTGCCCACAAGGTATTCAACCTCTGCACCTTTCTCGGCAAAGACCTTTTGCGCGGTCTCATCGATAAGCGCTTTCAAGATAGCGAGTTCTTTTGAAGTCGCGACCAGCGGGATCATGATCTCAGGCAAAGGCGCTTCGCCAGAGGATGCCTTCACATCGCAAACCGCCTCAAAAATGGCGCGCGCTTGCATCTCGTAAATCTCTGGGAAAGTGATCCCCAAACGGCAACCCCGATGGCCCAGCATTGGGTTAAACTCGTGCAGCTCCCCTGCCCGGCGTTTGAGGTGGTCGACGCCCAGCCCTGTCACATCGGCAAGCTCTTCGAACTCGGCGTCCTGTGTGGGCAAGAACTCATGCAAAGGCGGATCAAGCAGGCGGATCGTGCAAGGCAGCCCCGCCATAACTTCGAAAATCGCGGTGAAATCTGCGCGCTGTTCGGGGAGCAGAATGTCCAAAGCGGCCCGCCTGCCTGCGTCTTCTTCAGCAAGGATCATCTGGCGCACGGCCTTAATGCGGCTTGCATCGAAGAACATGTGCTCCGTGCGGCAAAGGCCGATGCCTTCTGCGCCAAACGAACGCGCCATCTTGCAGTCCGCTGGTGTTTCTGCATTGGTGCGCACTTTCATGCGGCGAATAGCGTCAGCCCACACCATGAGGGTGCCAAAGTCACCGGCAAGCTCAGGCTCAACCGTGGGCACAATACCCAGCATAACCTGACCGTTAGCGCCATCGAGAGTGATCTCATCACCCTCTTTGAGTTCCTCGTAACCAATGCGCAAAGTGCGCGAGGCAAGGTCGATCGACACCGCGCTTGCGCCAGAAACGCAAGGCCGTCCCATACCGCGCGCCACTACGGCTGCGTGGCTGGTCATACCGCCGCGCGCAGTCAAAATGCCCTGTGCTGCGTGCATACCGTGGATGTCTTCAGGAGAGGTTTCCACGCGGACAAGGATCACCTTTTCCCCGCGCTCAACCCATTGTTCAGCGGTATCGGCATCAAGCACGATCTTACCCGCAGCCGCGCCCGGCGATGCTGGCAGGCCGCTGCCCAGAACGTTGCGCTCTGCGTCAGGATCAAGGGTCGGGTGAAGCAGCTGGTCCAGCGCCATGGGATCAACCCGGCGCACAGCCTCTTCCTGCGTGATGAGGCCTTCGCCTTCCATATCCACCGCCATGCGCAGCGCCGCTTTCGCAGTGCGCTTGCCCGAACGGGTTTGCAGCATCCAAAGCTTGCCGCGCTCAACGGTAAACTCGATATCCTGCATATCTTTGTAGTGACCCTCAAGCAGGTCGAACACGCGTGCCAGCTCGCCATAAGCCTCTGGCATCGCCTCTTCCATGGAGAGCGGCTTTGCGCCTGCGGTCTCGCGTGCAGCCTTGGTCAGATATTGCGGCGTGCGAATGCCAGCGACAACGTCTTCCCCTTGCGCGTTGATGAGATATTCGCCGTAATAGGCGCGCTCACCGGTTGCTGGGTCGCGGGTGAAGGCAACGCCGGTCGCGGACGTGTCGCCCATATTGCCGAACACCATCGCTTGCACATTGACGGCAGTGCCCCAGTCGCCGGGGATGTCGTTGAGGCGGCGATATACCTTGGCGCGATCTGAATCCCAGCTGTCGAACACAGCACGGATCGCGCCCCACAATTGTTCGGTCACATCTTGCGGGAAGGGTTTGCCCCATTCGCTTTCCACGATGCCTTTAAATTCGGCAACCAGCGCCTTCCAATCGTCGGCGGACAGCTCTGTATCAGCGTAGAAACCGTTGTCTTCCTTGCAGATTTCAAGCGCTTCTTCGAACAGTCCGTGGTCAAGGCCGAGCACCACATCGGAATACATCTGGATGAAACGGCGATAGCTGTCCCATGCGAAACGCTCATCGCCGGAGGTCGCTGAAAGCCCCTCAACCGTTTGATCGTTGAGCCCCAAGTTGAGGACCGTGTCCATCATCCCCGGCATGGAAACCCGCGCGCCGGAACGCACTGAGACCAGCATCGGGTCGGCCGCATCGCCAAAGCTTTTGCCTACCGATTTCTCGATATGTCCAATCGAAGCCGTAACCGCTTCGCGCAGCGCATCAGAGAACTCCGCGCCGTCTTGCAAATAAGCGACGCACTCTTCGGTCGTGATGGTGAAGCCGGGAGGAACAGGCAGGCCGATGCTAGCCATTTCAGCAAGGTTCGCGCCTTTGCCGCCGGTGATCGTCTTGTCGCCCTGGCGGGGATCGTCGTGAGCGGCATCGCCGCCAAAGGGGTAGACTGTTTGGACCATCAACCTTCAATCCTTGAGAAATCTGCAACTTCGTGCACCGCATTGCGTAGGCGCGCTAGGAGACCAAGCCTACTATCACGTTTAACCGTATCCTGATCATTCACCGTGACGCCTTCAAAGAAAGCGTCGATGGGCGCGCGCAAGGATGCAAGCGCTTCCATAGCGGCCTCAAAATCCTCGGCTTCGATGGCCGAAGCGGCTTTGGGCTCTGCTGTATCAAGCGCCTCAATCAGAGCGGTTTCGGCAGGTTCGGGAGCAGGATTTGTAGCGCCCGCCTCCCATTCCTCTTTCTTGAGAATATTCGCCGCCCGCTTGTAGCCGGCCAGCAGGTTTGCGCCGTTGTCTGTTTCGATGAAACTTTGGAGCGCGTGGACGCGGGCGAGGAGCCGGACGAGATCGTCCTCTCTGCCCAGCGCGAACACTGCTTCGATGAGGTCGTGGCGAACGCCAGCCTCGCGTTGTTGGACTTTTAGGCGGTCTGCGAGGAACTCGAGTATTTCACCGGATGCTATTGTGCGCTTTGCATCGAGAATTTGATTCTGCTCTTCAGGAGTATAAGCCTCGAACTTACCAGAGATCATTTTGATTGGTGTCCCCTTCGACCCAATCGCATCGATTGCCTGCATCGCGGCCGGACGGATCGCTAGACGAAGCTCATTCACCTCAAGAAGTTGCAACACCCCGATTGCAGCGCGCCGAAGAGCAAACGGATCTTTGGACCCTGTTGGCTTTTCATCGATCGAGAAGAACCCAACCAGCGTATCCAACTTATCCGCCAAGCTAACCGCAACCGTCACAGGAGCAGTCGGCACATCATCGCCCTGCCCCACCGGCTTGTAGTGATCGCGGATTGCGTCTGCGACCTCCTGCGGTAGGCCCTCTTTCTCGGCGTAGTATCCGCCCATCAGGCCCTGCAGCTCGGGGAACTCGCCGACCATTTCGGTGACAAGGTCCGCTTTGCACAGGTGTGCAGCTTGTTCGGCTAGGTCTGCGAGCGCTTCCCTTGTGATCTCCTGCGGAGGCAGGAGCCCATCATCTGCGCTCTGGAGCTGGGCTCCTGCTTTCGCAGGAGAGCATGGGGTAACAATCCCCTCCTCACAGAGCCAACGCGCGAGCTTCGCCACCCGCTCAACCTTATCGGCAACCGTCCCAAGCTTCTCGTGAAAGGTGATCCGCTCAAGACCCTTGGCGTGATCGGCAAGCGACGTCTTCTGATCCAGCTCCCAAAAGAACCGCGCATCAGCCAAGCGTGCTGCAAGCACCTTGCGGTTGCCATCCACAACGACTGCGGGATCAACGGCCTCAATATTGGCTGTGCACACAAAGGCATTGGCGAGGCGGTTCAGGCCGTCATTGGCTGCATCCTCGCACACAAAATACTTCTGGTTCACCCGTGCAGTGAGCTGGATGACTTCGGGTGGGACTTCGAGGAATTCCTCGTCAAAGCGGCCAAGCAACGGCACCGGCCACTCGGTGAGCCCAGCGTTCTCGACCACAAGTCCCTCATCCTCGACAAGGGCGAGCCCGGCGTCTTCGGCGGCTTTCTTGGCGCCCTCACGGATGATCTTTGCGCGCTCGTCGTGATCGACGATCACATGGGCCGCGCGCAGTTTTGGCGCGTAGTCGTCCGCGCCATCGATTGTGATAGGCCCTTCCGAGTGGAAACGGTGACCCATCGTCTCACGCCCACTGGACAAACCGTCCATCACCACCGGCACAACTTCACCGTCGAGCAAGGCGACGATGCCTGACAATGGCCGCACCCAGCGCAGGCTTTCAGACGAAATCGACGCCTCGCCCCAGCGCATGGATTTGGGCCATGAAAAGTCGCGGATCATCGTGGGGATCGCGGAGGCGAGGAGATCAGAGACTTGCTGACCCGGCTTCTCGATCACGGCGAAATAGGTCGCGCGGCCTTTAACCTCGCGTTCCTCAAGTTGGTCGCGGGTCACACCGTTCTTGCGGCAGAAACCATCGACGGCCTGATCGGGAGCACCAACGGGAGGCCCCTTGGCCTCTTCGCGCACGGCTTGAGTCTCAGTCGGCAAATCACGCGCGATCAAAGCCAAACGGCGCGGGGTCGACCATATGGTGATGTCACCGGCCGCAACGCCGCTTGCCGACAATTCGCGGGTGAAGAGCTTTTCCAGCTCAGCGCGCGCACCTTTTTGCATGCGCGCAGGGATTTCTTCGGTGAGAAGTTCAAGCAGGAAATCAGCCATTTTGCTCACTCCCAGTTGTGAACTTGACCGTGATCTCCTGCGAAAGCAGGAGTCCAGTTTCCAAGGTCCGGAGATGGGCCCCTGCTTTCGCAGGAGCGCACAGACTACCGATGAAGATCATAGCGACCACTCCGGAAAATTTTTCTGCCACTCGGGCGCCATCTTCTCCGCATATTTCTCGCAGGATGAGCGCGCGAGATCACGCACCCGCGCCATGTAGGATGCGCGTTCCTGAACGCTGATCACGCCGCGCGCTTGGAGGAGGTTGAACACATGGCTGGCTTCCACTGCTTGTTCATAAGCAGCGATAGGAACGTCAGCGGCAAGAGCGTTTTTGCACTCAGCCTCTGCCATTTCAAAAGCCTTGAAGAGACCCTCGGTGTCCGCGACCTCAAAGTTCCATTTGGACATCTGGCGTTCGTTCTCAAGGAACACTTCGCCATAGCTGACCCCGTGGCTGTTGAACGCGAGATCGTACACATTATCAACGCCTTGGATGTACATCGCAAGCCGCTCTAACCCATAGGTGAGCTCGCCCGCGACAGGCTTACAGTCAAAGCCGCCCATCTGTTGGAAGTACGTGAATTGGGTGACTTCCATCCCATCGCACCACACTTCCCAGCCAAGACCCCAAGCGCCCAGCGTCGGGCTCTCCCAATCATCCTCAACAAAGCGGATGTCATGGGCAAGCGGGTCAATGCCAATCGCGCGAAGGCTTTCAAGATAGAGGTCTTGGATATCCGAGGGCGAAGGCTTCAGGATCACCTGATATTGATAGTAATGCTGCAAGCGGTTCGGGTTCTCGCCATAACGCCCGTCAGTCGGGCGGCGGCAAGGCTGCACAAATGCGGCATTCCATGGCTCGGGACCAAGCGCGCGCAAGGTCGTCGCGGTGTGAAAAGTCCCTGCCCCCATGCGCATATCATAAGGCTGAAGAATGACGCAGCCATTGGCCGCCCAGAAATCATGCAGCGTCAGGATCATGTCCTGAAAGCTCTTGGACGGATCGCGGGCAGGAATCGCGGGATTAGAAAGCACTGTAGCCATAGCGCTGTGGCCAATGGCTGATGGCCCGAGAAGCGTCAATGGTGCGCCGCACCATGCCTCAATCCCATGCCCAAAAAGTCAGCTTTTCTGCGCTTTTAGTCACCCTATGGCGACAAAATGTCAGGTCATGTTGACATTGTCAGCGAATCGCTACATAAAGTAAGGGCAACCTGACACAAAGGAAGGTTGATGAGACACACACCCCGCTTTTGAGGCTCCCCGCTGAAAGGAAATTGACATGAAAACCCCCAACGCATTCGCCGCCGCCCTCATTGCCGCTACCTTTGTGGCGACCCCAGCTTTGGCCGATAGTGACAGCACCAAAACCCCAAGCGCCTCTGTCGAAATTGGCGACCTCGATCTCAATTCACAAAGCGGCCGCGACACGCTTGAGCGCCGGGTCAATCAGGCTGTTCGCTCGCTCTGCAACACGAAGGACCGCAGCGCTCCTGCACGGCGCCGCGCAACCGAGTGCCGCCTTGCCGCACGGGCGTCAGCGCAGCCGCAAGTGCGCGTCGCTATCCTTGAGGCGAAAGGCACGACCCTTGCGCTGAACGCTCAAGGCACAGAAATCTCCGCCCCTCGCGGGTAAGGAGTGACGCCGCCTTTCTTTGCGAAGTGCAACCAGTCCCCGCATACACTTTGCAAGAGAGGCGGCGCTAATAATGTGGTGTTGGCAAGCGCCTTTGAATGCGAGCCAGCCCCAATGTCCCCCTGCCTGCTCTGACGGTCGCTTTCCCCGACCTTGTGTCCGTCAGAGCGGCAATCGATATGAACCCGGTTTCCAGACAAGGTAAATTTCAGTGACTGATCTTGGCAACAACACATCTGAAAAGGCTCCTGTGCGCAAAGAGCCGCTCCGGTTTCGGGTTTATTTCCCGTTGATGGACTTTTCCTCTGTCGTGTATCTTCTGGCTGTTGCGATGGCCATTTACATAATGGTCACTGGGACCGACCCGGACACGATACCGAGGGTCTTGAACATTGGCATTGCCGTCTTTGTACTGATTGTGACGGTCATAATTTTGCCTTTGCTCATCGTGGTGCCTTGGATCAGGGATGAATATGCAGATCTAATTTGGACCCGCACGGTCAAGCAATTGACGGTTTTGGTTGTTCTGCTGCCCCCATTGACCTTCGGCCTCTTGTGGCTTTTGTATTTCATGCTTTCAGGTGGTGATCCAGACCCTGATCGCCCTGATTGGCTAGACACCATTTATGCCGATCAAAATTGGTTCGACACAGTATTTGGCTTGTGGCGGTACTATACGCTCGGCTTCGTGATCCTCTTTCAATTCAACCGCTGGCGCGATGCGCGCGCGGTGAGCGAGTAAGGGCCCGGGTAATGACCAAAGCAACAGTCTTCATGTGCGCAAGCTGGATCGGTTTGGCTGGCGTCGCCCTGGTAGCGGTCGCTCCTTTTGCTCCCGGCACATACAGCCTCGCTACACTGGGCGCTTTTGTCGTGTTCTGGAGCAGCGTCGCACTGCTCTCATCCCGCAAGGCTGACGAATACACTATTGGTCTATGGAATGCAGGTGCCAGCTTTTCCTTCGCATCGCTTTTGGTTCTGCTAATCGCCATGCCTTTTAGCGAAGGATTGATTGATGGGTTGATGGGCGCTGACGCCAAGCGTGACCTTGGCCCCGAACATGGCGCACTCCTCGCCTTTGGAGCGTTCTATATTGGCCTTTTTTGGAAACGCATGAGGGGAGATGCCTGATGACATATGACCCAACCGCTTATGACTATGATCAAAGATCACATCTCTATAAATGGATGTGGTTCGGTGCGGGATGCGCGGTGTTCAGCGCGGCCAATCTCTTCATCGGTATGGACAATATGCTCAGCGCAATCGCATTTGGCGGCATGGCCGGCGGGCCCCTTACAGTCGCGTTCAGTACCCGCGCGGATGAATATATGAAGAGCCTGCAAATGATGGGCGTGCGCTGGATGTGTGCTTGCCTTGGTGTGTATCTTATAGCCCTGTTTATCTTAGCAAACGGGGATGTGGCGCATGATCTTGGTATGATCCTGGGCGGGGCAGAGCCTGATGATGAACCAAGTTCAACCCAATTGATCGCCACCAATGGATTGATCGTTGCAATAGCATTGAGCATTTCATTTTATGCTGGCTACGCCTTTGCCTGGGCCAGGGATACGATCGGGGCGGACAAATGAAAAACCGCCTCAAAGTGCTGCGCGCCGAGCGCGATTGGTCGCAGGCAGACCTTGCCGGGCATCTCGATGTCTCGCGCCAAGCGGTCAATGCCATCGAAACCGGCAAGCACGACCCGTCCCTCCCCCTCGCCTTTCGCATCTCGCGTTTGTTCGCCATGCCAATTGAAGAGATATTCTATGACGAAATCTGACGAACTGGAAACTGAAACCCCAAGCCGTCCATTTCTGGCTCAGGTATTGCTATATCTTGGAGCAGCTGGAACGCCGGGCGCGCTTGCCTCTCTTGTCGCAATAGGGATGGAGCGCGGGTTTGACTGGGTTCTGATCACTGTTGGAGCGCTCTTTGCTATCGGCGGGTTTGCCCTTGTTCGATATGCGCTGAAGATCGGCAATTTTGATCCCCCCAACTTGTCGAGCAAGGCTGGCATCAATCAGGTCATTTTGCTGTGCTCGGCAGGTTTAGGTCTGGTCATTGGAATTTATTTCAACCTGACCGGCCGCGTTGATGATGTGCTTGAGGGCACATTCGTGCTGGCACGCACAGAGGCTATAATTGGTCTGGTTATCCTGTTCGCGTTCGCTCCGGTCGCGCTTTTCTGGCACCGTATTATCGATGAGCACGAGGCAGCTGCTGCGAACTCATCGGCGATGGCCGCGCTCTACGTCTATTTCTACGGATATATTGGCTGGACCTTTGCTGAGTACGCCGGTCTTTTGCCACCGCTTAACAGCCTAGTGCTTTTCGCCATCGTTTTGACGGCTTTCTCAGGTCTATGGGCGTACAAGCGCTCTGCTTGAAGCTCGCCCGACAAAACATCTCATTCATCTCTTGCCCACCTTTGTAATTCTAAGTCACCCCCAAGAAAGGATCCCATCCATGAAACTGAACTCAATTCTAACCGCCAGCGTCGCAGGCCTTGCGCTTTTTGCGTCAAGTCCCGCCCTCGCCGATCACCACGCAGAGGCAACCGCCGATGCGACGATGGAACTGCCAAGCGGGCCAGACGGTCCAGCCCTTTGGAAGGTGTCCGATGAAGACACGACGATTTACCTCTTCGGCACGGTTCACGTCCTGCCAAAAGAGCTCAAATGGTATGATGCTGAAATCGACACGGCTCTGAAATCGTCTGACACGGTTGTGACCGAGATCAAGATGGACCCCGAAAGCGAAGCAGCCATGGGTCAGCTGGCGCAATCGCGCGGTGTATTCACCGATGGAACAACGCTGCGCTCACTTCTGAACGAAGAGCAAACGGCAACCTATGAAGCAGCGCTCGCAGGGCTTGGCGCGCCGCCACAGGCGTTTGACCCTATGAAACCATGGCTTGCAGGTCTGACACTTTCACTCATCCCACTGATGCAGCAGGGTTATGACCCCAACTCAGGTGTCGACAAGGTGATCCTTTCAAAAGCCGGTGAGGCAACGCAAGACGCGCTGGAAACAGCAGAATTCCAGATCGGCATTTTCGATGGTCTTCCCCAAGACTCGCAAGTCGCCTTCATGATGGAAGCGGTTGAGGGCATGCCGAAGGTCAAAGACACGATTGATGCCATGGTGGCAGAATGGGTCGAAGGCGATTCCGATGGCCTTGCTGCGATCATGAACGAAGACCTCGATGATGAGGCTCTGGCTGAATCGCTCCTTTATTCGCGCAATGCGACATGGGCCGAATGGATTGAAAGCCGTCTTGAAAGCACGCCGGGCACTGTCTTTATGGCGGTGGGCGCAGGGCACCTTGCAGGCGATAAGAGCGTGCAAGACTACCTCGAGGCGCGCGGCATCCAAAGCGAGCGCGTCCAATAATGGGCAAGGTGAGTGCAAATACGCCGCAATCCAACCTCTCAAAGGCTTGGACCGCTTCGCTGGCTGCACTCACCCTTGGCCTGCTGCTTTTGCTTGGTGCGTGCAGCAGTGAACCGGCGGCGGGTGAAGCTAAGCCTTACCCGCCCCCTGATCCGCTCTTTTATGAGCTCGCAAACGATGACGGGGAGGTCGAGGGATGGTTGCTAGGCACCATCCACGCCCTCCCCGAAGGCGTTTTATGGCGCACAGCTGCGATTGAACAAGCGACCGAGGAAGCAGACCTCCTCCTCGTCGAAGTCGCAGGGCTTGGGCAGGATACATCGATCAGGCAGACCTTTCTCGAATTGTCACGCAGCCCAGGCCTGCCTCCGATTGTTGAGCGCGTTAAGCCAGAACTTCGCGCTGATGCTAAGGCCATGGTCGAGCGGTCTAGTGTCTCACGAGCGCATCTTCGAACGAGCGAGGATTGGGCCGCAGCCATCATGCTGGCACAGGTCGATGCCCCCGGAGAGCCCGAGTTTGGCGTTGACCGAGCCCTGATTGCAGACTTTCAAGGTCGCAATGTCACCGGGTTCGAGACAGCTGGCGAGCAGCTGGGTATTTTCGATCAATTGGCGCCTGAGGATCAACGCGCGCTTCTTGAAGGGACAATCGAGGAGTGGTCTTCCTCAAACGGAACCCTTGAGCGACTTTTGCGCGCATGGCTTTCTGGCGATGAGGCGATATTGGAGGCCGCGACAACGCAAGGCATTATGAGCGACCCTGAGCTTCGCGCAGCCTTACTTGTGAACCGCAATACTGATTGGATGGAGCAGCTGCTGCCGTTGCTGAGCGAAGAGCCAAGGCCCATGGTCGCTGTGGGCGCTGCACATCTGGTCGGGCCTGATGGGATGGTCGCGCTATTACAAAAGGCCGGGTATACGGTCACTCGCCTGCCTTCATCCTAACCTTCGCGCTGCGACTTTTGAGTTGTATTCTGCGCCCCACCTTGTATGTGCGCCCAACTTGGCGTTCTGGTCATCCCTGGAGGCGGGACGCGCAAGGCACTTAAATGATTATGCATTCGAAAGGCTAATGTTATGAGCGACGCTCTGAATTTGCCCGCTGAAGCGCGCGAACGGGCAGGCAAGGGAGCCTCCCGTGCACTTCGCCGCGAAGGTCGGGTCCCCGCTGTTATCTATGGCGGCAAGGAAGAACCCCAAATGATCCACGTCGAGGAAAAGGAACTGGTCCGTCAGCTGATGACCGGTCACTTTATGAACTCGATTGTCCAGGTCGAATTGGACGGCAAGCCCGTTCGCACCATTCCAAAAGATGTCGCTCTTCATCCGGTCTCTGACCGCCCGACACACGTTGATTTCTTCCGCCTTTCGAAAGACGCCAAGATCGACGTGTCGATCCCAGTTGTCTTCGTTGGCGAAGCGGACTCGCCCGGCCTTGTTAAAGGCGGCGTTCTCAACGTTGTGCGCCACGAACTTGAACTGGTTTGTGCAGCGGACAAGATCCCCGGCGAAATCGAAGTATCGGTTGCTGGCAAAGACGTTGGCGATGCGGTCCACATCAGCGAAGTTCAGCTTCCTGAAGGCAGCGAAAGCGCGATCACAGACCGCGACTTCACGATCGTTACGCTTGTTGCACCATCAGCTCTCAAGCAGTCTGAAGGTGACACCACCGACGAAGAAGCTCCAGCAGCTGACGAAGTTGAAGCAACCTCGCAAAAGGGTGATGACGCCGAGTAGTCATTGGGGGCTAAGCCTCTTTTCCCTTATGAAATCACCAAGGCACCGGGCTTCCGCAAGGAGCTCGGTGTTTTGCGTTTTTGACTTACGCTCACCCATCCGGGCGAGCATCCTCGGCGCTATTCCCTCCGCTACGCTGCGGGGCGCCTGCGGGCGGCCGGTCGGCCTTGCGGTTGCTTGAACAACCGAGTTAAAGGACCTCAATGCAGATCTGGACAGGCCTTGGAAATCCCGGACCCAAATATGCCCTTCACCGGCACAATGTGGGGTTTATGGCGCTCGACGTGATCGCCGAGATGCATGGGTTTGGTCCGGAGCAAAAGAAGTTCCAAGGCTGGGTGCAAGAGGGGCGCATTGGCACCGAAAAAGTGCTGCTACTTAAGCCTGCGACCTTCATGAATGAAAGCGGACGCAGCGTGGGTGAGGCAATGCGTTTTTATAAGCTCGATCTTAGCGCCCTCACCGTCTTTCACGACGAACTCGACCTTGCCCCGTTCAAAGTGAAGGTCAAACAGGGCGGCGGGCATGCTGGCCACAATGGGCTTCGGTCAATTGACAAGCATCTGGGTGCAGACTTTCGCCGCATTCGCCTTGGCATTGGCCATCCCGGGCACAAGGACGCGGTGAACTCTTATGTGCTGGGCAATTACGCAAAGGCTGAACAAAACCCCCTCGTCGATATGCTCGGCGCGGTGGGAGCAGAGGCTCAGTGGTTGGCGCAAGGAAATGCGCCCCGCTTCATGAGCGATGTGGCGCTCAGGCAGCAAGGATGAGCGCCGAGACTGGCCATACCGCCAGCACGTCGCAGGCCGATCTTACCGAGGGATCGCTCCTTGGGATAACCGCACTTCAAGGGGTCGGCTTGACCTTCCTTGGCCTATCGCTCTGGTGGCTTTCTGGACGCGAGACTGCAGATTGGGTGACCTTCACCCTTCAAGATGTCCTGATCGGGATCGCGACCACCCTCGCCTTAATCGCGCTTGCTCTTGCCGGGTTCTTCTTCCCGCGCGTTTCAGAATATCTCATCCGCATGCAGCGAGAGAGTTACGGCTGGCTCACCCGGTTCAATTCATGGCGCGTGATTATCGTTATTTCGTTCTTCGCAGGCGTTTGGGAAGAGGCGCTGTTTCGCGGCGGTTTACAGGTCTTGCTCACCGATTACATCGGCGCCCCGCTTGCAATCCTCATAGCATCCGCCGTCTTTGCCGCGGTCCATTTGACCAAGCCCATCATCGGCTTTCTGCAATTCCTAATCGGCTGTCTTTTCGGTGCCATCTATTGGCAAACAGGCAGCCTTCTGGGCGTGATGCTGGCGCATTTCCTCTATGACATTTTCGCGCTGTGGTATCTCTTGCGCGAATTGACTAAGCTTGAAGCTGAAGAAGCGCTAAAAGCGCAAGAGTAATTATCCCAAAGGAGCCCCCAATGCCTGACCTCAATCGCCGCAACCTTCTTGCAGGTGCCGCCGCAACCGGAGCTCTTGCTGCCACGGCAGGCGTCGCGGCCAAGGATATGATCGACGTTGAGCCTGATCTTGAAGGCAAATCGATCCTGATCACGGGTTGCTCAACCGGCTTTGGACGCCTCGCAGCTGAGGATTTTGCCCGCAAAGGGGCAAAGGTGTTTGCCACTATGCGCAATCTGCCGCGCAAAGAAGCAGAGGAGCTTCGGGTTCTCGCTCTTTCTGAAAGGCTCGACCTTCAAGTGATCGAGATTGATGTGACCTCGGACGAACAGGTGGAGCAAGGCGTTGCGCAGGCTCTTGCGGCAACCGGCGGTACGCTCGACGTTCTGATCAACAATGCGGGCACGTCTTATGGCGGGCCGATTGAGATACAGGATATGGAGGCAACGCAGCACCTTTTTGACGTCAATGTGTTTGGCCCTCACCGTATGGCCCGCGCCGTTCTTCCAGCAATGCGCAAAGCAAAAAGCGGCCTTATCATCAATGTGTCATCGCAGCTTGGCCGCGTGATCGTGCCTGCTTATGCGCAGTATTCGCCAACCAAATTTGCGCTTGAAGCGATGAGCGAGAGCCTCGCCTATGAGCTTGTCCCACACGGCATTGATATAAATATCATTCAGCCCGGCGGCTATCCGACCATGATCTGGAAAAACTCAAACGAGAACAGCCTCGCGCTGCTCGAGCGAGCAGAAGAAAAGCATACAGACGGTTATGAGGCGTTGATATCGAGCCTGGGCGGGCGCACGGGTGGTGGCTCAACCGATCCGATGGACGTGCCAAATGCTATGGCACAGATCATTTCAATGCCAGCAGGAACGCGGCCCCTGCGCCGTCCGGTTCACCCCGGTGCCAAACCGCAAATTGCGGTCAATACCGTAAGTGCACAAACACAAGTCGAATGGCTGGGTGAGAGCCCCTATGGGCCCTGGATCAAGTCAGTCCATAACGTTTGATTTGAGGCAAACCGGCGGCTAAGGCGCTGCGAGTTTAATTGGCCGAAACGTCACTAGCGAAAGAACTGATCCATGGGTTTCCGTTGCGGGATCGTTGGGCTGCCTAATGTTGGCAAGTCCACTCTCTTTAATGCTCTCACCGAGACGCAGGCCGCGCAGGCTGCGAACTATCCGTTTTGCACGATTGAGCCCAACGTAGGCCAGGTCGCTGTACCCGATGAGCGTTTGGAAAAAATCGCTGCAATCGCCTCAAGCGCAAAGGTCATCGCAACTCAGCTTTCCTTTGTTGATATCGCTGGTCTTGTAAAAGGCGCGGCGCAAGGTGAAGGTCTGGGTAACCAGTTCCTCGGCAATATCCGCGAGGTTGACGCGATTGTGCATGTGCTGCGCTGCTTTGAAGATGATGATATCCAGCACGTCTCGAACCATGTGGACCCGATCGCCGATGCCGAAGTGGTCGAAACGGAGCTTATGCTTTCCGACCTTGAAAGCCTTGAGAAACGCGTCGCAAACGCTGCAAAACGCGCTACCGCTGGCGATAAAGAAGCCAAGATTATGGCTTCCGTATTGGGTCAAGCACTCGAACTGCTCAAAGACGGCAAGCCAGCACGCCTAGTCGAACCCAATGACGAGGAAGAAGCGCGCGTCCTCTCGCAAGCACAGCTTTTGACCGCAAAGCCTGTCCTCTACGTTTGCAACGTTGCCGAGGACGAAGCCTCAACCGGCAATGCCCTTTCGGAACAAGTCTTCGCAAAAGCGAAAAGCGAAGGTGCCCAGGCGGTGGTCGTCTCAGCAGCTATCGAGGCTGAACTTGTCGCAATGCCTCAAGAAGATCGCTCTGAGTATCTTACCGAACTCGGCTTAGAAGAAAGCGGTCTCGCACGCGTCATTCGCGCTGGCTACACCCTGCTTGGTCTCAAGACGTTCTTCACCGCAGGCCCCAAAGAGGCTCGCGCTTGGACATTCCCCGATGGCGCAAGGGCCCCGCAGGCTGCGGGCGAAATCCATACCGATTTCGAAAAAGGCTTCATCCGCGCAGAAACCATCGCTTACGATGACTACATCGAATTAAACGGTGAGACAGGGGCAAAGGACGCTGGAAAGATGCGTCAGGAAGGCAAAGACTATCTCGTCCAAGACGGGGATATCATGCTTTTCAAATTTAACGTCTAATTCTCAAGCTCCACACCGTATCTGTCGCAGGACCTTATCAGGGACCGGCACGGCGAATTTGCGACCTTGCGAGAGAGATTGGGAACTATGGCAGAGACCTCACGGTCGATCATAGGTTGACGTGCACGGGCACACAGCCGGACGATATGGCGCTTATCTCGCTGGATGAAGCTATGAAATCGGTCCGCTAGAGAATTTTAAAATACCATCATCGTCGCCAAACTCGGGCGCCATATCTTTGATTGATGAGGCCAACATTTTACGCATGCGTGTCTCACCTTGATCACTCAATTCAACAATTCCGGCGTGGTCGACCAGCAGGCATCTCGCCGAGAGTACAGCGCGCCACCTGTTCAGGGTGTCAGGCCCAAGCCTTAGCTCTTTCGCCACTTCCTCACAGGTGAGTGTCTCTCCTCTTGCGTTCGCTATGAATGCGATAAGGAGAATATCCCAAGCAGGCTCTCCTAATAGGTCCGCGTCAAGAAAGGTGCATCTCGCTTGCCTGTGATCGAATACTCTTTCAGCGTGAGAAACTATCGGATCGACTAATGTGTGAGTCCAACCCGGCCGCATTATAACCCCCTTTTGGAGCGCACCCAGGCACCCCCGCTGCGTCTTCCGACATCGTTATGATCATCGATACCATGGTTAGGTCGAGAATGGATGCTATTCTCGTCCACTTTAGATCGAGCGTTTCGTTTCAATAATTTGCAAGGATGTTGTCGCCCCTGTTGGACACATAACTTCGCCATGCACCGTGCTAATGCCGCCCAAAGAGCTTTTCGACATCATCCATGGAAAGCTTCACCCAGGTGGGCCGCCCGTGGTTGCATTGCCCCGATCTTGGGGTGGCTTCCATTTCGCGTAGGAGGGCGTTCATCTCGGCGACCGAGAGGACCCGCCCTGCCCTCACTGATCCGTGGCAAGCCATGGTGGCGAGCACATATTCGAGACGTTCAGCAAGAAGCAGCGAGCCGCTGTCCTCCTGTTTGCCGTGCTTGGCGATGTCGTCGGCGAGATCGCGCAGCAGCTTGCCGGTATCAGCTTTTGCAATCGCGGAAGGCACCGCGCGCACCAGCATGGCGGCCGGGCCAAAACGCTCAACCGATAGGCCATACCTTGCAAGGCCATCAGCAGCTTCCTCAAGTCGATCACAATCCGCCTCATCCATTTCGACCACATCAGGGACAAGCAGCGCCTGACTGCGTTGCACCGCCTTCTCTGCTCCGGACCGTTTAAGGCGCTCTAACACAAGGCGTTCATGAGCTGCGTGTTGATCGACTAGGATGAGCCCATCTTTGCTTTCGGCGACAATGTACGTGTTTGCGACTTGGCCGCGCGCAATACCAAGAGGATAGTCTTGGGTCTCTTGTGACAAGGGAACGGCTTCCTCCGCTCGCCCCTGAGGAAGGGCCTGAGGAAGGGCCTGAGGATGGGGTTGATCTGCTCCTTGCACAGCGCCCATTGCATCAAACGCGGGTCTCGCATCAGCGACACGGGGCCTTGAGGCGGACCAATCTTGGTCGTCGAAAATGGATCGCAGGGCAGGCGAAGGCTCTTCATGAGGTGTTGGGCTAACGGGCTCCGCCTCCCAACGACCCATTGCGTTACGGTCCGGCCCTTGCGCGCTGCGCCTGTCCCCCGTTGCGAGCGCTTGACGCAGGCCTGATACGATAAAACCGCGCACGCCGCTTGCATCCCGAAACCGAACCTCGGTTTTGGCGGGGTGGACGTTCACATCCACATCCTGGGGTGGGATCTCAAGAAACAGAGCCAAAACCGCGTGACGATCACGGGCGAGCATATCGGAATAGGCACCGCGGACCGCTCCTGTCAGAAGCTTGTCTTTGACAGGGCGGCCGTTCACGAAAAGATATTGGTGGTCTGCGACCCCGCGGTTGAACGTGGGAAGGCCTGCCAAACCCGTCAGGCGCAAGGGGCCATGCGGGCCTTCGCGGGTCAGCTCAATTTCGACCGCATTGTCTTTGAGTTCGCGCGCGACGATCTGCGACACTCTTGTGGCAAGCTCTTCTTCACCTTGTGTCGTCAGACCTTTACGCAGCTTTCCTTCCACCACATTCTCAAGCGTGAACGCAATATCAGGCCGCGCCATGGCCAAACGCCTGACACAGTCCAGACATGCGATGTACTCACTACGCGCGGTGCGCAGGAACTTGCGGCGCGCGGGCACTTTGGCGAATATTTGCTCTACACGGATGCGCGATCCGTGCGGCAACGCTGCTGGGCCCTCTTCCACCACTTCCCCATGGTCAACGACGCGGCGCCAGCCATCGTGCGCGCCCCTTGCCCGGCTTTCCATTGTCAAACGTGCAACGCTTGCAATGGATGGCAGAGCCTCACCCCTGAAGCCCAAAGTTGCCACCATCTCGATGGCCTCGTCAGGGAGTTTCGAGGTCGCGTGACGTTCAAGGGCCAGCGCCATATCCTGTGGGCTCATCCCGCAGCCATCATCGGTCACTTCGAGCCGGGTCAGGCCACCATCCACAAGAGCAATAGCGATCTCGCGAAGAGCCTGCATCAATCGCGTTTTCAACCAGCTCTTTGAGCGCCGCAGCAGGCCTTTCAACCACTTCACCAGCGGCAATACGGTTAACAAGCGTTTCAGGAAGGCGTCGGATTTGGGCCATTTGTCGCAAGCTAGCGCTTAATCGGCGCAATTTCGAGTATCACCGGGGAAAATCCCCTCCACTCTCAACAAAAAATTTTCCCTTTTTGCCTGTGTTTCGCTAGGCGGAGTGCATACATCGTGTGAACACGATCAGTGGGGGGCTAGCCGTTTGTGCGGCATGCCACTTTGGGACATCACGGAAACACTGCAAAATGAGCTTCTTTGCCAATCTTTTTAAATTCGGATCGCAAAACATGGCGATCGACCTGGGGACCGCAAACACGCTGGTCTATGTTCAGGACCAAGGGATCATCTTGAATGAGCCTTCGGTGGTCGCGATTGAGACGATCAACGGTATCAAACGCGTCAAAGCCGTGGGCGATGACGCGAAGATGATGATGGGCAAAACGCCCGATACGATTGAGGCCATCCGCCCGCTTCGCGACGGCGTTATTGCTGACATCGAAATCGCGGAAGAAATGATCAAGCACTTCATCCGCAAAGTGCACGGCAAACGCAATCTGTTCCGCTATCCGGAGATTGTTATCTGTGTCCCATCTGGCTCGACATCGGTTGAGCGACGCGCGATCCGCGATGCAGCATCGAACGCTGGGGCCTCGGAAGTGCATCTCATCCTTGAGCCTATGGCGGCGGCGATCGGCGCTGATATGCCTGTGACCGAGCCTGTGGGCTCGATGGTGGTTGATATCGGCGGTGGGACAACCGAGGTTGCGGTGCTGTCACTGCGCGGGCTTGCCTACACCACGTCGGTTCGCACAGGCGGTGACAAGATGGATGAAGCAATCGTCTCCTATGTGCGACGACACCACAACCTGCTCATCGGTGACACCACGGCAGAGCGCATCAAAAAGGACTATGGCATCGCAGTGGTCCCTGAAGATGGCGCTGGTGAGAGTATCACGTTGAAAGGCCGCGACCTTGTGAACGGGGTGCCAAAAGAAATTACGATCAACCAGGCGCATGTCGCAGAGGCACTTTCAGAACCAATCGGCGCTATCGTCGAGGGTGTTCGTATTGCCCTTGAAAACACAGCCCCTGAGCTGGCAGCAGATATTGTTGATCAGGGTATTGTCCTCACCGGCGGGGGCGCACTCATTCGCCGTTTGGATGAACATCTTCGCGAAGAGACAGGTTTGCCCGTTTCAATCGCGGAAGATCCGCTTACCTGTGTCGCTATCGGAACCGGTCGCGCGATGGAGGATCCGGTGTACCGCGGCGTTTTGATGACCGCCTGATTGGATACAGTCTTTGGAAACATTTGAAGCAAGGGATTAGCTAAGGCCATGGCGTCGCCCAAATCGCGTCGATCGGGCTTTTCGAAAAAGCAGCAATATTCGGTCTTCACCGGATACTTGTTGGCGACCCTTGGCGCTTTGATTGGTCTTGGGCTCCTTGCTATTTCCCTTTGGCAACCCTCCATCATGCAGCCGCTGCGCGGCGGTGCGACTTCGGTCGCCAGCCCTGCTGGTCAGGTGACCGCGGCAGTCCGCACCGAGCGGCAAAGTGTTTGGGCTACAGTGAGCGGCTTTTGGAGAGCAGGAAGCCAAAACGCAGCTTTACGCGAAGAGGTTGAACTTGCCCGCATCAGGTTAGCCGAGGCCCAAGCCGTCGAGGCGGAAAACGACCGGCTAAAGGCATTGCTTGGGCTCTACAGCGAAGAAAGCGCTCCGGTTGCCACAACCCGGCTGGTTGCATCGAGCGCCTCATCGGTCCGCCGCTTCGCCTATATCGGAGTGGGTAACAACGATGGCGTCGTCATCGGTATGCCCGTGCACTCAGAGCGCGGCGTGATTGGGCGGGTGCTAGAGACCTCCCTTGCCTCATCAAGAGTTTTGCTTCTCACTGACACAGAGAGTGTCTTGCCAGTCCGGCGCGCATCCGATCAAACGGTGGCTTTTGCAGAAGGGCGCGGTGACGGGTTCTTGCGTATTCGGCTTATCAACCTTGGGCTCAATCCCCTTGAAGTTGGGGATGTTTTTGTAACCAGCGGGGCTGGCGGGTACTACCGCCCGGGCGTTGCGGTTGCCGTTCTATCAGAAGTGACCCCCGATGGCGGTATCGCACAGCTTATCGCAGAACCGGCTGCGACAAATTTCGTCAGCGTCGAACCCATCTATGAGCCCAGAGCAGTTGAAGCTGCAGGGGTTAGAGAACGCGACCAGCTAACCGAAGAAGAGCTTTCCGACTGATGGACGGGCTTGATCCCCCTCTCCAACGCCGGGCCTATGGCGGTGCCAAGATTAACCGGGTGCAAGACCCCTGGCGCACCAACTCTGTTCATTACATTACAATCGCTTTGGGCTCACTGCTGCCATTCTTTGTGATGGCCGATATTATGCCGATCGCTCCACCGCTGGGCTTTATGATCTTTCTTGGGTGGCGCCTCATGCGTCCCGGGCTCATACCGATGTGGGCAGGCGTTCCGCTTGGCGCGTTGGACGACCTGTTTAGCGGACAACCGTTTGGCAGCGCCATTTTGCTTTGGTCACTCACGATGATCGCGCTTGAGGTGATCGAGACGCGCTTTCCATGGCGTGGGTTCTGGCAAGACTGGTTCACCGCAGGTCTTGGAATTGCCATCTATATCGTTGTTGCGATGATAGTTTCTGGTGCCACTCTATCCCCAAAACTGCTCAGCGTGATCTTACCGCAGATCGCGCTTTCCGTTTTGCTCTATCCACTTCTTGCACGCGTTATTGCCCGCGCTGACCGCTTCCGCCTTTCCCGAGCTCGGAGGATCGGATGAAGCGTTTCTTCAAACTGAAGACTGGCACCCGGCGCGCGGGCCCGGTGGTCAATGCGTCCACCTTGCGCAATACATTTGAGCGACGGGCCGTGGTGATCGGTGGTATCCAAGCCTCGGTTGCATTGCTGCTCGCTGGACGCATGGGCTATCTTGCGATTGCCGAAAATGAGAAATATCGCCTTGAATCAGAGAGTAACCGGGTCAATCTGACGCTCATTCCACCCCGGCGCGGTTGGATATTGGATCGCAATGGGGCACCGCTTGCATCCAATAGAGCCGACTTTCGCGTCGATGTTGTCCCGGATCGCTTGTCCAATCCTCAGCAAATGATCTCGCAAATCGGAGGTCTCCTCGGGCTCGAAGCTGACCGCATCGCTGATTTGCAGAACACAGTTGAAACCGCGCGCGGCTTTGCCCCGGTCGAAGTTGCAAGCGGCCTCAAATACGAACAGTTTGCAGCCCTTAGCGTTCGCCTTCCCGACATGCAGGGCGTTGTGCCGCAGCGCGGCTTCTCACGATATTATCCAACAGCGTCCTCTGTCGGGCATCTCATAGGCTATGTAGGCCCCGCCTCTGCCGAGGAGTATGAGGAAGATCGCAACCCCATTCTCATCACACCGGGTTATAAGATCGGCAAGGATGGTCTTGAAAAACAATTTGAACAAGGACTTCGCGGGACGCCCGGAGCGCGCCGCGTCGAGGTAACCGCAGGCGGGCGGATTGTGCGCGATCTGGAAACGCGCGACGATATCCAAGGCGATGCAGTAAAGCTCACGATCGATGGCCCGCTTCAGGATTATGCCGCACGCCGCATTGGACTTGAGAGCGGTTCGGTCGTGGTTATGGACTGCGAGACGGGCGACCTGTTGTGCATGGCGTCCATGCCAAGCTTTGATCCCAACAGCTTCTCCGATGGCATTGGCTCTGTTGAATATTCAATGCTGCGCGAGGATCAACGCGTGCCCTTGCGCAACAAAGTCCTGAAGGGACTTTATCCGCCAGGATCAACAGTTAAGCCGATGCACTGCTTGGCATTTCTACAGGCCGGGGTATCACCGCAAGACACAATCGTTTGCGGCGGTGGGCGCCGGATCGGGAGCAGGTTCTTCAACTGCCACTCCAACCACGGCGTGGTCAATATGGACAAGGCCATCGCGCAAAGCTGCGACAGCTATTTCTACCACTTCGCTCAGCAAATCGGCTTCGATAAGGTGGCAGCGCTCGCCAAAGATTTGGGCATGGGGCAGGAATTCGACCTTCCCGTTACCAGCCAGTTTTATGGCACCGTCCCCACATCAGACTGGAAATTCAACAAGTTCGGACGCGAGTGGGAAACGTTTGATACGGTCAACGCCTCAATCGGCCAGGGCTATTATCTGGCAAGTCCCCTACAGCTTGCCGTGATGAGCGCGCGGCTTGCCACCGGTAAACGCGTGAGCCCCCGTCTGCTTCTGGACGATCCAGTGGTGAAGCCTGAAAGTTACGGCTTTGATCCTGAACAACTTGGCTATGTCCATCAGGGCATGAGCAATGTGGTCAACGGTGCCGGCACCGCCCGCCGCGCCCGCTTGCCCATCGACAATGTGAAGATTGCAGGAAAAACCGGCACCGCGCAGGTTGTCTCGCTGAGTGTTTCGGACGGGCGAAGTGGTCCATGGAAATTTCGCGATCATGGCCTCTTCACCTTCCATGCCCCTGCTGAAAACCCACGTTACGCCGGGGCCGTCGTAATCGAGCACGGCGGCGGATCAGGCGCTGCATACCCAATTGCGCGCGATGTCGTCACCTTCATGTTTGACCCTGCCAAAGGCGTCGATGCTCTCAAAGGCCTGGAGCGCCAATGGGGTGGAACTGCTCAAGAACGATTGGAGAGGCGATACGCCGCTTACGCAGCTGAGCGCGGCGCAGTGGTCACCCCGCCCCCTCAACGCGACGAGGACATCTTCGACAAAGTTGAGGCAGAAGCGCGGCTTGAAGCTGAACAAACACAGGAAATCGGAGAGAACTTCGTTAAACCGCGCGAGGATCAGACAGCATCCGGCTCGCCGCCCCCGGATGCGATTTCGCCTTTGCCTCCAACAGCGGAAACCTCGCCTTCTCCTACTGGGCCAACGTCCCCTGCCACTTCTGGGCCAACTTCTGGGCCACCTGCCGGAGCCCAGCAATGAACACCAGCACTGGCGTCATCCCTGAACCGATAGCCCGCCAACCCTGGGGCATGTTGATACCTTTGTTCCTGCTCGTCGCGTTCGGAGCTGCGGTTCTTTATTCAGCGGCCGGCGGGAAGATGGACCCCTTCGCATCATCGCACCTCATCCGCTTTAGCGTCTTTCTTGTCATGGCCTCGGTCATCGCGTCTCTTCCCAGGGACTTCGTGAGGTTCATGACATATCCCGCCTATGTCGTGGTCCTGTTACTGCTTATCGGTGTGGAGATACTGGGCAATGTCCGGGGCGGAAGCCAGCGGTGGCTCAATCTTGGCTTCATGGTGTTGCAGCCCTCAGAGCTGATGAAGCCTGTCATCGTTGTGACCCTTGCCCAGTTTTATGCCAGCCTGCCTGTCGGATTGATCACCGGATGGCGCGCTTTGGTAGTCCCTGGAGTGCTGATCGCCTTGCCAGTGTCGCTTGTGCTGCTTCAGCCAGACCTTGGGACCTCACTTGCGATTGCGTTTGGCGGGGCGGTCGTCATGCTCCTTGCAGGCCTTCCTCTAAAGTGGTTTGCGGGCGGCGCAGTAGCCGCTGTGGCCGCGGCACCTCTCGTCTATTTCTTTGGCCTTCAAGATTATCAACAGCGACGGGTCATGACGATGTTCAACCCGGAGGCTGACGCGCTTGGCGCTGGTTACCACATTAATCAATCAAAGATTGCAATAGGTTCTGGCGGTGTCTTCGGAAAAGGCTTTAACAATGGGTCGCAGAGCCACTTGCAATATCTGCCCGAACCCCAAACAGACTTTGTGTTTGCGACCATGGCCGAGGAATGGGGGCTCGCGGGCGGACTGTTCGTGCTTGCCGTTTTCACTATCATATTGAGCTGGGGCCTTCGCGTCGCCCGAACATCGCGCGACCGATTTGCCAGCTTGCTCGCCGCTGGAATGACGGCAACGATTTTCTTCTACGTGGCGGTGAACCTCATGATGGTGATGGGCATGGCGCCAGTGGTAGGGATCCCCTTGCCCTTTATGAGCCATGGCGGATCATCGATGATGACCAACATGATTTGTATTGGCGCGCTGCTAATGGTGAACCGCTGGAACCGTGAGGCCCCTCGATCCGGGCTTTCGAGCTAAGCCCACGCCCCCCTTTTCGCCGAGCAAATTTTTCGCCAAGTGTCCCGCGTCGTTTGGGTGAAATTTACTATTTTGCATCATCCACATCTTAACCCGCGCGCAGATAAAAACCTGCGATGGTTAGGGTGGCAGCAATTTTCAGGGTTCTTTTGAGTGCGTGGGTGCTCGCCGCCGCCCTGCCCGCCAATGCTCAAGATCAAGCAGCGTTCAACCCTGACCGATCCTTGTATGACACTCTTGGAAAACCGGGACAAAATCGCAGTCTTGTGCCCGCAAAGCACGCCATCAAACGCTCTGCCGGATCGGCTAAAACCGTATCCCAACAACAGGTAATGGATGCGATTTGGAGTGCAGCAGAGCACACCGGGGTCGACTACAACTACCTGCTTGCTCAAGCTCACCTTGAATCGGGACTTAACCCGCAGGCAAAAGCCCGCACGTCTAGCGCGGCAGGGCTCTATCAATTCATCGAAGGCACTTGGTTGCGCAGCCTTGAGCGTTACCGAGGGCAACTCGCCACCTATGCAAGCGAAGAACAGTCAAACGGCAATGACACCTTCTGGGGGTCGATGGCGTTTGAGGCCTCTGGCGCTTCTCGAACGCAATTGCTTGAACTTCGCCACGACCCTCGCCTCGCATCGCTGGTCGCTGCCGCCTACGCCATGGAAAACGGGAAGCGGCTCAAGAATGTCCTTGGACGTTCAGCCAACAGCACGGAACTTTACCTAGCACATTTCCTTGGAAGCGGCGGCGCCTCTCGGTTTATGTCGGCTTGGAGCCGTGATCCAAACCGTGCAGCGGCGCCAATGTTCACAAGAGCGGCGCGGTCTAACCGGTCAATCTTTTACACATCTGCCGGCAGTGCGCGCAGCCTCCAAGGTGTTCTTGAGCACTTTGAGAGAAAGATCGACAAGGCCCTGGAGCACTTCGATGTTCGGTCCAATCAAGCAGGGAACGCTCTAGCGCCCTTTGACAACCCGGCCTTCATCTCCGAAGTGCCCGCCCAAGGCCTGGACCGGTTGGCGGCGAAAGTTTCGCAAAACTCCATAGCGTTCGACCATCGTGCAGCTTCTCAGCAAAGCCAAGACATGCACACGGACGACCTGCAAAAAATCCTTTACTTGCAGTTTGTTGATGGAAAAACTTCAGGTACGGTGTCAGAGCGACCAAAAGCAGCTCGCAAGCTTTCAGGACCACGCTCCACCAACAGCTCACACCACCAGACTTGCGATCACATTGAAATGTGCTACACCGACGCCATGAGCACATCGACAATCACACAAGTCCGCACCCTGATCGAATCAGGTACACATTCAAAAGCCGGAATTGCACGCGCTGCTGGCCTTCACGCCAATACACTGCGCGATGCAAGTGAGGCTGATTGGAACCCCACGGCCGAAACTCTCGCTAAATTGCAGAAATTTCTCGACGCAAATGACAATTCTCCAGTCCTCGTCGGAGCGGAGGAAATCATCGATGAGGCGCGAAATGGACGAATGTACATCCTTGTCGATGATGAAGACCGCGAGAATGAAGGCGATCTGATCATTCCTGCGCAAATGGCAACACCGGCGGCTGTCAACTTCATGGCTACCTATGGGCGTGGCCTAATCTGTTTGGCACTCGATAAAGCGCGGGTGGACCAATTGGGCCTCGACCCGATGAGCCGAAACAATAAGGAAAGCATGCAGACCGCCTTCACCGTCTCTATCGAAGCGAAGGAGGGGGTGACCACCGGTATCTCAGCTGCAGATCGCGCGCGAACGATTTCAGTCGCGATTGACGCAAGCAAAGGCGCCAATGACATCGTCACACCGGGCCATGTCTTCCCGCTTATGGCGCGCGAAGGAGGCACTCTGGTAAGGGCAGGTCATACGGAGGCTGCGGTTGATATTTCGCGTCTTGCGGGCCTCAACCCATCTGGCGTCATCTGCGAGATCATGAATGATGATGGGTCCATGGCGCGGCTTGATGACCTTATTGAGTTTGCCCGCAAGCACGACATGAAGATCGGCACCATCCGCGACCTTATCGCCTATCGGATGCGCAACGACCATTTGATTGAACGCGTCGATGAACGCAGTTTTGAGAGCGATTATGGCGGCCAATGGCGCATGATCACATATCGCAACACGGTGTCCGATAACGAGGCATACGTGCTGCAAAAAGGGCATATCACGCCCGATGAGCCCACCCTCACCCGCGTTCATCCGATTTCGGTGTTTGACGACGTGCTTGGGGCTCCTGGGCCTCGTAAGCGCACTTTGCAGCGAGCAATGGGTGCGATTGGCGACAAAGGGGCCGGCGTGATTGTGATCCTTACCCAGCGCGTTGGTCAGGGGGAGAAATGGACCGCGGATGAAGAGCACCGCAACATCGGGATCGGTTCACAGATACTCGCTGATCTGGGTGTGCAAGAGATGACCCTTTTGTCCAATTCGCGCCCGGACCTCGTGGCTCTTGAAGGCTACGGCATCTCTGTTGTGGGTCATCAGCCGATACCCAGCTGATTTGGCAGGGCCCATGACAAGGCCCAAGACAAGGCCCAAAACAAGGCCCATGAGCCGCGTTTGGATTTAACCAGCGGCCATCGCGCATCCTCACTAGCTTTCTGGCTTTATTTCGCCCATTTGGCGCAGTGAGGCCCCATCCCGTTTAATCAAAGGACATCCATCCATGGCGAAGTTTCTCATTGTCGAGGCGCGTTTCTATGAAGCGTTTAATGATCAACTCATCGCTGGCGCGAAGGCCGCACTCACTGCTGCAGGGCATGATAGTGAGGTCTTAAGCGTACCTGGAGCGCTTGAAATCCCGGGTGCGATTGCGCTTGCCGCCGAGAGCGGAGAGTATGACGCATTCGTCGCCATCGGTGTGGTGATCCGGGGTGAAACCTACCATTTTGAAATTGTCGCCGGGGAAAGCGCCCGTGCCATCATGGCGCTTACTATGGATGGGATCGCGATTGGAAACGGTATTCTCACCGTCGAGAATGAAGCGCAGGCACAGGTTCGTGCTGACCCTGCCCAAAAGGATAAAGGCGGTGAGGCGGCCAAAGCGGCCATTGCATTACTGGAGCTTGCATCGCGCTTTGATGCATAAAGCGCATCAGACATGCCGCCATCGCGCTGTGAGTTGTAAAAGCCTTTAAAGTGCCTCGACTTATGCACCGCTCTACGTGATTTTGCGTATATACTGGTTTACCTCAGGCGCGTATAACTCCTTACTTGGGGATCTGGTTAGGATTGCCTTGGTGCACACAAATACAGACGGGTGCTGACGCGATCAGCCACCGGTTATGGAGATGGAGGAGGGGATGATCCAACTCACCGCATGCGAAATCGATGAGCTAAAGTATTGCGAACGCGAGCTTGAGCGCGTTTTGGGATTGCTTGACGCGGCAGGCGCAGGCATCGCCGCCATCCATGTCAATGCTGCGATCGAACAGCTTAAGAAGAACATTGACGCGATTGGCGGATCAGATGGACCCGGCGAGGGACCGTTCTTCTTTCCTGAAAACAAAGGCTAACTCCTCCGAAATGGCTTAAAACCATCGTTTTCGAGCCAAATCGGCGCAAACTTAAGCCCAATCTACGCAGTGTCCCGTAATGTACGCTCTAGTGGTTTTGCCTAGCATTTCCGAGGGCGAGCGATCCACTTAATCAGGCCAATCCGGCTTGGCGCCGCCCGCTTGAAGGTGGGCTGGGGCAATGGACTGTGTCTTCATTCAAAACGCAAGGGCACCGAGCAAGGTGTTGTTCCGTTATACGGATGAGCGGCCTATCGCCCCCTCCCTCAACTTCTTATTTTACTTAAGAAGCCGGGCACAACCCCACAAAAATGCTCATTTAAATGGGCCCTTCGCATCTCTTTTTATGTTGGCGAAAGCGCTGTTCGATAAGCCGGGCGAGCTTCGCGCTAGCAAAAAGAGCAATCCCCTAGATCGCACCGGGCACACACGGCTCGATGAGATAGATATTTAAGGAGGAGCTGATGCTTAAAGACATTGCTCAACCCCAGCCGGAAATTACGCCAAACACTGCCACAGTTAACGGCTCCGCTTCCGAAACCGATCTGGGCGCATTGGCTGAACACTTGGCTGTTATCGCCGATGCCTTGCGCAAGACCACCCAAAGCAACCTCCATGCCGGAGGAACACAGCAAGTGGATGGCACAAGCGCCTTGGTCAAAGCCTCAAGCGACATCGCCAAAGCCGTCGCACAATACGCCGTTAGCCCCAGCACGGCCCCTGCAGCGGATGTGCACTTTGATGCAAAAATGCGGCGCAGAAAGTTTTCAGCCTTAGCCCGCGAAGCTTACGCTGTGCGCAGAAGGCGCGCCATCCTCTTTAAGAGCGAAGACCTGTTCGGCGAGCCTGCCTGGGATATTCTCCTGGACCTCTACATAGCGCACAGCGAAAGCAAGCCGGTTTCCGTCTCTAGCGCCTGTATTGGCTCAGCTGCTCCACCAACAACGGGCCTTCGCTGGCTTGGCGTCTTGTCTGACCATGGCCTTATCCTGCGCGAACATGATCCCGAGGACCAACGCCGCGTGCTGGTGCGTCTTACGGAAAAAGGCCTTGGCGCAATGGACGAATATTTCAACAGCATCGCACACACCGCTTAAGCTGTGGGGTTTGCTGCTAGCGCTACTTACTCAGCGAACCAAAACAACCGCGACCTGCGTACACAGCGCTGTCGCCAAGCTCTTCTTCGATACGGATGAGCTGATTGTATTTCGCCAGCCTGTCCGAACGTGCGAGCGATCCGGTTTTGATCTGGCCGCAGTTCGTGGCCACCGCTAGGTCTGCAATTGTTGCATCCTCGGTTTCGCCTGAACGGTGGCTCATCACCGAGGTGTAACGCGCACGGGTCGCCATATCGACAGCGGCAAGTGTCTCGGTCAGCGTGCCGATCTGATTGACCTTCACCAGAAGCGAGTTGGCAAGCCCGTCTGCAATCCCCTGCCCCAGGCGCGCCGGGTTGGTGACAAACAGGTCATCACCCACAAGCTGGACCCGGTCGCCAATAGCTTTGGTGACAGCTGCCCAGCCCTCAAAATCGTCTTCGCTCATCCCGTCTTCGACAGACAAGATCGGATAGTCATCGCACAGCTTTGCAAGATAGTCCGCCATCCCTTGTCCATCGAGGCTGAGCCCCTCGCCAGAAATCTCATATTTGCCATCGCGGTAGAATTCGGTCGCGGCGCAATCGAGTGCGAGCACGATGTCCTCGCCTGGTGTAAAGCCTGCTTGCTCAATTGAGGCCATGATGAAATCGAGCGCCGCGCGCGTGCTGGCAAGGTCAGGAGCAAAGCCGCCTTCATCACCAACGCTGGTTGCCAGGCCTTTATCATGGAGGCCCTTTTTCAGCGTGTGAAACACTTCAGAGCCCCAACGAACCGCTTCGGCAATGCTGTTGGCACCCACAGGCATGATCATGAATTCTTGGATATCGATAGGGTTATCGGCGTGCTCGCCCCCATTAATAATGTTCATCATCGGCACGGGCAGTACGTGCGCCGCCACGCCGCCAAGGTACGAATAAAGCGGAAGGCCGCGTGCATTGGCGGCTGCCTTTGCCACCGCAAGGCTGGTGCCAAGAATAGCGTTTGCACCAAGCCGGCCCTTGTTCTCGGTCCCATCCAGAGCGATCATCGACAAATCGACGTCGCGCTGATCTTCGGCATCATATGCGCCAACGAGCAGATCGCGGATATCGGTGTTGACCGCTTCAACAGCTTTCAAAACGCCTTTGCCCATGTAGCGGGACTTGTCGCCATCGCGCAGTTCAACCGCCTCGTGTGCTCCGGTGGAAGCGCCCGATGGAACCGCCGCGCGGCCAAAACTACCGTCGTCGAGCAAAACATCCACTTCGACCGTCGGATTACCCCGGCTGTCGAGAATTTCGCGGCCATGAATGTCAATTATCGTTGTCATTATTGGAACTCCGGGGTGAGAAACGTATATAACCAGGGGACGCCCGGTGTTATCCCCTACCCCGGATGCCCGCATCACTGCTTCGCCCCGCCCTTTATGCGCGCGAGGTTCAGGGTGCAAGACACATAGGTTTGCATGAGACAACCTTGCATGACACACGCTTGCACTTAGGTTATAGTGCAACGCACAAAATTCGAAGGCTGAAAGACCCCATGGCAGAAACAAAGACGACAAAGACAACGCGCTCAACTGCTGGCAAGACGCCCGCCAAGACAACCGCAAAACGCACAACAACACGAAAAGCGGCTCCCAAGAAGACTGCCGCGACTAAGGCTCCCGCGACTAAGACCGCCGCGACCGCCAAAAAAACTGAGGCGCAAACCGCAAGCGCTGGCACCGGTTCAGGCGAAGCGAAGAGCCGGTTCAATGCCGCTCTTGCAGAAGCCAAAGCGGGTGCCGCAGCGCTTCGTGATGAAGCAAGCAACCGAGCCAATGAAGTGCGTGACAATGCAAAAACCCGCGGAGATGACGTAATGTCCGATGTGAAAGAATATGGCGACAAGGCCAAAGCGCGCGCAGGCGACCTGGCAGTAGAGGGCAAAGCTGCGGCTAGCGATGCGATTGCCTCGGTCGGTAAAGCTGTGGGCGATACCGCGGCCCAAATTGATGAGCGTTTCGGCGAGCAATATGGCGATTACGCCCGCTCAGCCTCGCGTACTCTGGCGGAAACCTCGGCCAAGCTTGAGGCGAAGAGTATCGAAGAGCTTGGCGACGACACACGAGCAGCCATCCGCAAGAGCCCTGCCACCGCAGTGGGTATTGCCGCTGTGGTCGGTTTCCTTATCGCACGCCTATTCCGCAACCGCTAAGACCGTATTTGGCGGACCCAAAGGGGGACTGAATGGAGGAGGCTCGAAAGCCCGTTGACGTCAAAAGCGTCGAAGGTGCTGCTACTGAAATGGACGATACCAATCTTGAGGAGGCGCAGGAAAACCCTGAGCCTCCTTTTGACCCTTCTTTGCTGGAAGAAGCGGGCGCGCTTATCGACAATGCGCGCACCTATGCCGAGGCAGAGCTGGGTTTTCAGAAAACCCGGGCCGCTTTTGCGGGCCGGTTGATCGGTGTCTCGCTTGGCCTCGTTATTCTGGCCATCGTCATACTCCACATCGCACTTTTGGCCCTTGCAGTGGGCCTAGTCCTCGCGCTTGCGCCGCTTGTAGGCATTTGGGGAGCAATTGGGATCGTCGTTGGAGGGCTGATACTGGTTGTAGGCCTCCTTGGTTACGGCGCATATACACGGGCTCAAAAGCTCGCCTCCCTTTTTGCATCCCCCAAAGAGGAGGGCGCATGAGCAATATCGAACAGCGCCTCGCAGATTATCGTGCGCTACGCGATACCTCGAAAGAACAGCTCATGGCGGAGGTCGAGCACGCGCGGACGACTTTTTCTGCCAAGGGGCTCACCACACGCTATCTCGGCGGCGTGGCTGAGGGGGCTAAGGATGTGTTTGAAGTCGCGAAAGTCCACACGGTCGATAATCGCGGGATCATCGCCATTGTCCTTGGCGCCCTTGCCCTATGGTTTGGCCGGGAACCTTTGTTAGCTGCTATGGCTGAAGAGCTGGACGATATGTCAAATGACGACGTTCAGCTGAGTGAAACCGACCCAATGCCAGAAGAGCCCTCTTCCGGAGATACAAATGACAATTGAGACTACCCCCGACGCCATCAAGCGCGATGAATTGCGCCAGAAGATCGAGGCCAATGAGCGCCGAATTGCGGAACGCACTTTGGGCGAGCAGGCCAAGGAAACTGTCGATGCTGCTGTGAATTACACACGTGAAAACCCGCTGAAGGTTATTGGCGGGGCAGTCGTGGTGGGCGTTGCAATTGGCCTCATGACCCAGCCAGGGCAACGCGTGGCGGCCAAGGCTGCGACCAGTGCGGCGAACGCTGCGACGGGTGCTGCCACAAAGGTTGGCGGCGCGGCAAGCAGCGCTGCGGGCACCGCGGCTGATACCGTCAAGAATGCAGCCAAAGACCGAACAGGCGCGATCTGGACGCTTTTTGCCGATGCAGTCGTCGGCTATGCGATCAAGCTGATCGATGACGCGCTTGGCGGGGCAAACGCAGGAAAAGATACTCTTGAAGATCTTGGCGACAGCGCAGCCTCCAAAGCACGAAACCTTCGGCGCGAGGCGAGCTATATGGCTGGCAATGTCGCTGACAAAAGCCGCACTGCGACGCGCAAGACCAGGCGCCGTGCAGAACGCGCCGTGCGTGACCTTACCGACAAAGTGCGCCACTAACTGCGTTAGACATTAGTATGCACTGAACTTGTGCTTGGGGTTTGGTTCCACTAACCGGCATTCATAACCGAGGCTTTCGCCTCCATCTCGCCTTTCTGTCTCCTCCCCAAGGAAAAGTTCAATGGAAGAAGCAACCCCAAGCCAGCGCCTCCACCTCGTGATGGGTGGCCGTGTCACTGACCCGCGCGGTCACGATTTTGCAGACCCGGAAAGCCTGCACGTCGTGGGCATATTCAGCTCTTATGAAGCCGCCGAAGACGCATGGCGCGCGCAGGCTCAGCGTACGGTGGATGATGCAGAGATGAAGTATGTCATCGTGCACATTCACAAGCTGCTCACCCCAGACGCTTAAACGCAGCTTTCACTGAGATGTCCTACACGCTTCGCCCTTACGAAGTGGGCGATGCCCCTGCCCTTGCCGCCCTTACTTTGGACGCGATCCAGACTATTGGTGCGCGCGGATATTCGCCTGAACAGGTGAAGGTTTGGTCAGCAGGGCATATCCAGGCAGAGCGGTTTGCCGCGCGCGCTGAGGCAGGACATCACATTTATGTGATGATCGATGAGACCGGCGAGATTGCCGCATATGCCCTGCTTGAGCCTGATGGCCATCTGGACATGCTCTATTGCTCGCCCGACCACTCTGGTCGCGGGTTGGCTGCAAGGTTGCTCGATCATGCACAAAGCGAGGCGATCAAAATGGGTGTGAGAAAGCTCTATACCGAGGCAAGCGAACTTGCGCGCGGTCCCTTTGAGCGTGCGGGATATGTGATGCTAGAGCGCCGGGATTTTGAAATGCACGGCGTTGCCATTCACAATTATGCGATGGAAAAGCCTTTGAAATAAGGCCTTCGCACCCCAAACTTTAGATAAATTCGATCTTCTCGATAAGGTAGAACTTATCGCCAGACGGCACAGAGACTTCGATCTCTTCCTCAACCTGCTTGCCGATAAGCGCACGCGCGATTGGCGAGGAATAGGAAATGCGGCCCTGCGATGCATCCGCTTCGGTCTCACCCACGATTTGATATTTGACGGGTTTGTCGTCCTCATCAAGCAAGGTCACAGTCGCCCCGAAGATCACCTTGTCACCAGACAGGGTTGTCGGATCAATAATCTGCGCGCGGCTGATCTTACCTTCAAGATCACCGATTTGCGCCTCGACCTGACCCTGACGCTCTTTCGCCGCGTGATACTCGGCATTCTCGGAAAGATCGCCATGCGCGCGCGCTTCCTCAATCGCGTCAACAATCCTTGGCCGCTCCTCGCGAAGTGCCTTAAGATCGGTGGTTAGACGCTCATAACCTTCCGCGAGCATCGGAACCTTATCCATCGTAGCCATTCATCGTTCTTTCTCTCTGGACGCGCTGTCCCATCTAGGCCCCATTTCATCCGGGAAATTTCGCCTGTGACCGCCTCATGAGAAGCGGTCTCGTACATGCGAAATGAGGGGAAAAGCGTCTGTAATTCTCAGCTATAGTAGTCTTGCAACGAGCGAACTTCAAGTTGTGAGGGCTCAAGCGCCTTAATTGACGCTGCGACCGCGCGCGAGGCGGTGGCTGTTGTGTAGTAAGGAACCTTCTTTTCCAACGCACTAGCGCGGATCGATTTGGAATCGAGAAGCGATTGCCAACCTTCGGTCGTATTGAAGATAAGCGCGATTTCTCCATCGATAATCTTATCAACGATGTGCGGCTGTCCCTCGGCGACTTTGTTGACGCGTTCCACCGCAAGGCCCTGTTCGCTAAGATAGCTTTGCGTACCGGCCGTGGCGATCACTTTAAATCCGTGTTCGAGTAAGTCTTGCACTGCTTGGATTATGACCGCCTTGTCCGAATTCTTGACCGAGACAAACGCCGTGCCGCTCTGAGGCAAGGTCATCCCAGCGCCCAATTGCGATTTGAAGAAGGCGGGCTCAAAGGCGACGTCCATGCCCATCACCTCGCCGGTGGACTTCATTTCGGGCGACAACACAGGGTCTGCGCCGGGGAAGCGGGCGAAGGGGAACACGGCCTCTTTGATTGCCATGTACGGCAGATCGCGGCGGAAGGGTTCGAAATCAGCCAGTTTCTCGCCAGCCATGACGCGGGCTGCGATTTTGGCGACCGGTTGTCCGATGGCTTTGGCGACGAATGGCACGGTGCGGCTTGCGCGCGGGTTTACTTCGATGAGGTAGACCTCGCCATCTTTGACCGCGAATTGGACGTTCATAAGGCCGCGCACTTTGAGGGCGGTGGCCAGCGCTTCCGCCTGACGCTCCATTTCCTCAATGATCTCTTGCGGCAGTGAATAAGGCGGCAAGGTGCAGGCGCTGTCGCCGGAATGGACGCCCGCTTCTTCAATGTGCTGCATGACGCCTGCGATACGGACTTCGTCGCCGTCGCACAGCGCATCGACATCGCATTCGATTGCGTCTCGGAGGTATTGGTCGACGAGTACAGGGCTGTCACCGGACACGTTCACTGCGGTCTTGATATAGTCATCAAGCTGCGCCTCGCTATCGACGATCTCCATCGCGCGGCCACCGAGTACGAAGGAGGGACGCAGAAGCACGGGATAGCCAATACGCGCCGCTGCCGCCGCTGCTTCATCACGGGTGTATGCGATACCGTTATCGGGTTGTTTCAGTCCCAGCTCATTAACGAGCTTGGCAAACCGTTCGCGGTCTTCGGCGTGGTCAATGGCATCGGGTGATGTGCCAAGGATCGGAATGCCAGCATCCTCAAGCGCCTGTGCGAGTTTGAGCGGGGTTTGACCGCCAAATTGCACGATAACGCCAACAAGCTCTCCCGATTGTTGTTCGACCCGCAAAATTTCGAGCACGTCTTCGGCTGTCAGAGGCTCGAAATAGAGGCGGTCGGATGTGTCGTAATCGGTCGAGACGGTCTCTGGATTGCAGTTGACCATGATCGTCTCAAAACCCTGCTCAGCCAGCGCAAAACAAGCGTGGACACAGCAATAGTCGAACTCAATGCCCTGCCCGATCCGGTTGGGACCGCCGCCAAGGATGACGATTTTCTTGCGGTCAGAAACATCCGCTTCGCACTCAGGCTTGCCGAAAGTCGGGGCCTCATAGGTCGAGTACATGTAAGGCGTGATCGCCTCGAATTCGGCGGCGCAAGAGTCGATGCGTTTGAACACCGGGGTCACGCCAAGTTTTTGGCGAAGCTCACGCACTTCCTCTTCGCTGGTCGCCCCAGCCATGGCTTGAAGCGCGGTATGCAGAAGGCCTGAGCGCTTGGCCTGTGTTTCGGCAAGCCCGTCTTTCACACCAACCGAGCGCACGGCAAGGGTCGCAAGGCGCTTGTCAGAAAAGCCCATCGATTTAAGCTTGCGAAGGCCCGCTGCATCGCGCGGCAGACCGTCGGCCTGAACGCCTTTTTCAGCCGCGATAATCGCCTCGATCTGGCGCAGGAACCAGGGATCGTATCCGGTGACGTTTTGGATATCCTCAAGGGAAAGCCCCTCGCGAAACGCTTGCCCCACTTGCAGCAAACGATCCGGGGTGCGCTTGGACAAAGCGGCGGTGATGACATCTTTGTGGACGCCTTCAATCTCGGTCACCCGGTTGAAGCCGTCCAGCCCCGTTTCAAGGCCGCGCAATGCCTTTTGCACGCTCTCTTGGAAGTTACGGCCAATTGCCATCACCTCGCCAACCGACTTCATCGCGGTAGCAAGATAGGGCTCTGCGCCTTTGAATTTTTCAAACGTGAAGCGCGGGATCTTGGTGACGACATAGTCGATTGTGGGCTCAAAGCTCGCAGGCGTTGCCCCTGTGATCTCATTGGTGACTTCATCGAGCGTATAGCCCACCGCCAGTTTCGCAGCGACGCGCGCGATGGGGAAGCCGGTTGCCTTGGATGCCAAGGCTGATGAGCGCGACACACGCGGGTTCATCTCGATCACAATGAGCCGCCCATCCTTGGGGTTCACCGCGAATTGGACGTTAGAGCCGCCCGTCTCAACGCCAATCTCGCGCAGCACCTCAATCGAGGCGTTGCGCATGATCTGATACTCTTTGTCCGTCAGCGTCAGCGCCGGGGCCACCGTGATGGAATCGCCAGTGTGCACGCCCATGGGATCGACGTTTTCGATCGAGCAGATGATGATGCAATTGTCCGCCTTGTCGCGCACAACCTCCATCTCATATTCTTTCCACCCTAGCAGCGATTCTTCGATCAGAACCTCGGTGGTGGGAGAGGCATCGAGCCCCTCGCGCACGATCCGGTCGAATTCTTGCGTGTTGTAAGCAATCCCGCCGCCTGTGCCGCCAAGGGTAAAGCTTGGGCGGATGATCGAGGGAAGGCCTGTGCGCTTCACAATTTCGCGGGCTTCTTCGATGGTGTTCGCAACGCCGCTGCGAGCGCTTTCCAGCCCGATTTTATCCATAGCATCGCGGAAACGCTGACGGTTTTCCGCCTTGTCGATAGCGTCCGCCTTTGCACCGATCATCTCAACACCGTGCTCTTCGAGGATGCCCATTTCCTCCAAAGCCAGCGCGCAGTTTAGAGCCGTCTGCCCGCCCATAGTGGGGAGCAACGCGTCGGGCTTTTCTTTCGCGATGATCTTGGCGACGATTTCCGGCGTGATCGGCTCGACATAGGTCGCATCGGCGAACTCAGGATCGGTCATGATCGTTGCCGGGTTCGAGTTCACCAGAATGACCCGGTAACCCTCTTCTTTTAAAGCCTTAATCGCCTGTGTGCCCGAGTAATCGAACTCGCACGCCTGCCCGATGATGATCGGCCCTGCGCCAATCACAAGAATAGAGGAGATGTCATTACGTTTGGGCATTATTCGCTCTCGTTTTGGGGGCTGGCGTTTTGGGGAGTTGTTTCGGTGGTGTCGGGGTCAGTTTCGGGCTCAGGCTCAGCGGGCACAGGACCAACGTCGATCATGATAAGACGCATGCCCTCTTGCTGCCGGGCACAGCCGCTTGCGATCATGGTGGATTTGGGCTGGAGCCCGCCGCGCACACGATAAAGCGCAGGGTCGCGGCCAGTGAAGAAAGCGCCCTTCTCATCGACGGGTGTTTGCATGAAGATATCGACGGCCGTGGAGGTTTCATTGGTCGAGGTCATCGCACGATTGCCAGCGGTGTCGTCGCTTCCCTCCACCATCAGGCGCTGCATGTCCTCGAACGCCATCTTGGTGATGTCGAAGGTGAAGGTGGGGACGCCCATTTCCTCTGTGTAGTTGGCGAACTGGGACATGGGACCGAGGAGGCCAGCGACACGGGCCGGGCATTCTGCGCTCAGTTCAGTGCCTTCGCGCGGGTCCTCGGGGAAGAGGATGTGACAGCCGGTGAGGCTTAAGAGGGCGATTGAGGACAAAGCAGTGCGGATCATCGGACAGCTCCGCAGTCAGCGTTGCGAGCGAATATTACTGACGGGATATTTGCTAGCTCTGTGAAAATTGGGATACGCTTTTGTTTTAGGTTGCGCGAGACCGGGGAAATGACGTGAAACGAAGACCGGGCCGCAACCATTTCGCTCACCAACTCAGGGAAAACGCGACCGCTGCGGAAAGGATTCTCTGGGACCGCCTGTCCAAGAAGCAACTTGGAGCCACCTTCATTCGCCAAGGACGTATTGGGACCCGTTACGCAACCTTCGTAGCGCGTTCGCGTAATGTGGCAGTCGAGGTTGATCGTGGCGGCACGAATAACAGCCCCAATGCCTTCAGAAGAATAACACCCGATGTACGGACGAAATTTGATGTCCTCTACTTCTGGGAGATCGACGTCCTCTCTCGTACTGACGAAGTCGTCGATGCGATCCGCGAGGCGCTGCAATAGCTGCCGAATAGCCGAGAGACGTCTCACCCCAGCCCCCCAACAAACTTCTCGAAGAGGTAGAAGCTATCCTGCGGGCCCGGGCTTGCCTCCGGGTGATACTGCACGCCAAACGCCTGCTTGCCCTTCACCGCAATCCCGCAGTTGGAACCGTCGAAGAGGCTCACATGGGTCTGCTCCAGCGTCTCGGGCAAAGTGTCCGCATCCACCGCAAAACCGTGGTTCATGCTGGTGATCTCGACGAGACCCGTGGTCTCGCCCCAGCCCTCGCCGACCCGCTGAACCGGGTGGTTAGCCCCTCTGTGCCCTTGGTGCATTTTGATCGTCTTTGCACCTGCCGCGAGAGCCAGCATTTGGTGGCCCAAGCATATGCCGAAAAGCGGCATGTCGGCTTCGAGCAGTTTCTGGATCACCGGCACCGCGTATTCGCCTGTCGCCGCCGGGTCTCCGGGGCCGTTGGAGAGGAACACGCCGTCGGGCTTTAGCGCCATGATCTCGTCATAGGATGTCTTGGCGGGCACCACGGTCACCTTGGCACCGGCGCGCACGAGGTTCCTAAAGATGTTGTCCTTCGCGCCAAAGTCGATGGCCACCACATGCGGGGTCGCATCGTGGGCGGCGCGGCCATAGCCATGGCCCAAGCGCCAATGGGCTCCGTCCCAATCTTCCTGAAGCTCGCGGGTGACGCGCACGGCCAAGTCCATGCCCTCTAGCCCCGCCCACTCCTGTGCGCGTTGGATAAGGGCGGGAATGTCGAACTTGCCATCAGGCGAATGGGCGATCACCGCGTTGGGAGCGCCTGATTTGCGGATACGGCGGGTGAGCGCCCTTGTGTCGACGCCCGACAGGCCGATCTTGCCGTTTGTCTCCATCCAATCCTGAAAACGCTCCAAGCTGCGGAAGTTCGATGGCTCGGTCACATCCTCGCGCGCCACGCAGCCGACGGCGCCTTCAACAACACTTTCAATATCCTCGCCGTTCGTGCCGACGTTTCCGATATGGGGAAATGTGAAAGTGACAATTTGCGCCGCGTAAGAGGGATCGGTCATCACCTCTTGGTATCCCGTCATCGATGTGTTGAAGCACACTTCACCCACTGCATCACCGGCCGCGCCAAACCCGCGCCCCCAGATCACCGTTCCATCGGCCAAAACAAGACAACCCGTCGCACCTTCAGGTTGCGCAGGAATAGTGGCAGCAGAAGCCATTTGGGGCTCTCCGAGATAAGGTTTTCCAGCAATGTCGCTAAGTCCCACCCGCTAAGCTTGCGAGGGGCTCACGTCAACCTATCTAGAAGCGCATATTTGGGCTAAGCGGCCCGCATACGTAATTCCTTCCACAAGAAAGACCAATTTCTCATGATCCGCGACGACATTAAGGCCGCCACCATCACCGCGATGAAAGCCAAGGAGAAGGAGCGCACCGCAACCCTTCGCCAGATGAGCGCTAAGATCAAGGACCGCGATATTGAAGAGCGCACGTCGGGCAAGGATATCGACGACGATGCTCTGGTGACAAGCGTGCTCCAGAAAATGGCCAAGCAACGCCGCGAATCGATTGAGATGTACGAGAACGGAGGCCGTCAGGAGCTTGCCGACGCGGAAAAGGCAGAACTTGCGGTGATCGAAGGCTTCCTGCCGCAGATGATGTCCGAAGAGGAAACCAAGGCTGCGATTGAGGCGATCAAGGCAGAAACCGGCGCTTCTTCGATGAAGGATATGGGTCAGGTTATGGGCGCTTTGAAAGCGAAACATGGCGCAGTGCTCGATGGGAAACTGGCGAGCGGGCTTGTGAAGGCGGCACTGAGCTAAGCTTTCGTGCGCTAAGCACAGACTTGTCCACGTCACCGCCTTGAAGCGGGGCGCATTTGCGAGCATTTTGTTCCTATGTCTATCACCCCGCAATGGAAGGATGAGCTGCGCGCGAGGATCACGTTATCAACCGTGATCAATCGTTCGACCAAGCTCACCCGTGCGGGGCGCGAGTTTAAGGCGTGTTGCCCTTTCCACAATGAGGCAACGCCAAGCTTCTATGTCAATGATCAGAAAGGCTTCTACCACTGCTTTGGCTGCGGGGCGCATGGCGATGTGATCTCATGGATGACGGAACAGCGCGGGCTGTCCTTTATCGACGCTTGTAAAGAGCTTGCAGGCGAAGCGGGGATGGAGGTCCCTGCCCCGGACCCAGTGGCTGCGAAGAAGGCAGAGAAACGCGCTGAGCTGATTGATGTGACCACCGATGCGCAAGGGTGGTTTTATGATAATCTGCGCAGCTCCGATGGCCGCGAGGCCATGCAATATCTGACAAATCGCGGGCTCAAACCAGAAGTCTTGCAAGAGTTTGGCTTTGGCTATGCGCCTGAGAGCAAGCAGGCGTTGAACCGCGCCCTCGCACGCTATGATGACGAAATGCTGGTTGAAACCGGCATGCGGATCAAAACCGATGACGGCACGACCTATGACCGCTTCCGTGGCCGGGTCATGTTGCCGATCCAAGATGCACGGGGCCGAGTGATTGCTTTTGGCGGGCGGATCATGGACAAGCGGGATGGCGTCGCAAAGTATCTCAATTCCCCCGACACGCCCCTCTTTGATAAAGGCCGCACGCTCTACAACCTCCACCGCGCTTCGCCCGCTTCGCGCCAATCGGGGCGGATTGTGGTGGTCGAAGGGTACATGGATGTGGTGGCGCTTGCTCAGGCGGGCTTTGAGGATGCTGTTGCGCCGCTTGGCACCGCTCTTACCGAAACGCAGCTAGAGATGCTGTGGCGCATGGTTGAGGTGCCGGTTCTGTGCTTTGATGGAGACAAAGCAGGCGAACGAGCAGCCATGCGAGCGATCTCCCGCGCCCTGCCCCTCCTTGCTCCGATGCGCTCTCTTTCCATCGTCCGCCTACCCAGCGGTATGGACCCTGACGATCTCATTAATGCCCAAGGCCCCAAGGCGATGGGCGAATTGCTCGACAATCCCAAGAGCTTGCTTGACGCCTTGTGGGAGGGCGAGCGCGATGCACAGTCTCTCAGCTCGCCAGAATCCAAAGCTGGGCTCAAAGCCCGGCTGATGAGCCATGTCGACACCATCGAGAACAAGGATATTCAGGCACTCTACCGCCGCGAATTGCTGGACCGCTTTTCGGCATTCGCCTTCCCCCGGCGCGAAAGCTCTGGCGGCAAGGCTTGGAGCAAAGGTTCTGGCGGCAAATGGCAAGGCGGCCGCGCCGCCCCCAGAGGCCTTTCAGGCGAAGCGCGCGACACCCTCGGGCGAGCGATGTCAGGCGGCCAGCGCGCGTCCTTAATGTCAGCCGTGATCGCCGGACTTGTGCGCCATCCAGACGAAATCGCGGTCCATTCCGAAGCTCTTTCGCGCCTCGCCTCTGCTGACCCAAATGCTGCGCCTGCGATAGAATCGTTGATGGAGCTGTCAGAAACACTTGATTCGGGTGTCACAAACGCCATATCGAGGCTCGAAGGCATTCCTGCCCCACCGGAAAACCATCAGTTCGCCTTTCTTCGAGAAGGCACAGACCCCGGTGAAGCGCGCGAGGAATTGTCCGAAGCTGTATCGCTGCTGGCCCTCAAACCAGCGCTTGAAGCTGCTATGGCAGCGACAATCGCGCGGTTTGACGAAGACCCGGAAGGGGCTTTGGCAGAGCAGGCCAGATTGCGAGAACGGCTCCATACAGTTGATGAGCGCCTCAAGGAATTTGGGCGCAAAAAGGCCGGGGCTCCGGCGACACAGGAATAAGCTGGGAGTTTCGCTTCCGGCAACGGGATTAACAGTTTGGCGACTTGCAAAGGCCGGGGTTCAGTAGGGGGACCTTAAGCCGACGTGACTAGCCCATGATACGGACTGACAGATTTTATGGCCTCGACCGCAAAAGCCGACAAAGACGACGCACCGCTGATCGACCTCAATGAAGCTTCGGTAAAGAAGCTTATGACCAAGGCAAAGAAGAAGGGCTACATCACCTATGATGAGCTCAACGCCGCTTTGCCTTCGGGAGAGATGAGCCCGGATAAAATCGAGGACATTCAAACCGCGCTGTCTGAAATGGGCGTCCAGATCGTCGAAAATGACGAGGAAGCAGAAGCGGAGGCTGAACAAGAAGCCGAAGTCGAAGCGATGGAAGTCGACGACGAGAAGAAAAAGCCCGCCGCTGCCAAACCTGCTGCAAAGAAAACCGGCACGGGCGAACGTACCGATGACCCGGTTCGCATGTACCTGCGCGAAATGGGCGCGGTGGAACTGCTCAGCCGCGAGGGCGAGATCGCAATTGCCAAGCGTATCGAGGCAGGCCGCGACATGATGATCATGGGCCTTTGCCAAAGCCCGATCACCTTCCACGCGATCATCCAATGGTCCGAAGCGCTGAATTCTGAAGATATGCAGCTTCGCGAAATCCTCGATCTTGACGCGATGCTTTCCAAAGAGCCTCCGCCTGACAAGATGGAAGAGGAGAACGAGGAAGCTGAAAAAGGCGGCGAGATTTCCGAAGAGACCGCTGGCCCTACTATTGTTGATGACGACGATGAAGTCGAAGATCACAAGGAAGAGGGCGAAGAAGGCGAAGAGGGCGAAGGCGCCAAGAAAGAAGAGGAAGAGGAGGAGGACAACACCCTCTCTCTTGCTCAGATGGAAGCCGCCCTTAAGCCTGACGCGATTGAGCGTTTTGCCCGGATCACCAAGCTGTTCAAAAAGTTCGAAAAACTTCAGCTTGAGCGCGTTGACACTTTGGCCGCTGGCGACATCTTCCCCAAGGCTAAAGAAAACAAGTACGAGCAGCTTTCCGACGAGCTGACGGCCGAAGTCGAAAGCGTGCAATTCCACGCGGCGAAAATCGAGTTCCTCGTCGACAATCTCTATGCCTTCAACCGCCGCCTGACCGCTTTGGGTGGTCAAATGCTGCGCCTGGCAGAGCGTCACAAGATTAAGCGCATCGACTTCCTGAAATCCTACGTCGGCAACGAGCTTGACGATGGCTGGATTAGAGAGCGCGCGGCGAAGGACAAGAAATGGGCCGCTTTCCTTGAGAAAGAGGAAGGCGCGGTCGACCGTATCCGCACCGAGATCACCGATATTGCTGCAAACACCGGCATGTCACTTCCTGAGTTCCGCCGCATCGTCAACATGGTACAAAAGGGCGAACGTGAGGCGCGGATTGCCAAGAAGGAAATGGTGGAGGCCAATCTTCGTCTGGTGATCTCTATTGCCAAGAAATACACCAACCGTGGCCTGCAATTCCTTGATCTTATTCAGGAAGGCAACATTGGCCTGATGAAGGCGGTCGACAAGTTCGAGTATCGCCGCGGTTACAAATTCTCCACTTATGCGACCTGGTGGATCCGTCAGGCGATCACGCGTTCGATTGCCGACCAAGCCCGTACGATCCGCATCCCGGTCCATATGATCGAGACGATCAACAAGCTGGTGCGCACTTCGCGCCAATTCCTCCACGAAGAAGGCCGCGAGCCTACGCCAGAAGAAATGGCAGCGCGCCTCTCCATGCCATTGGAGAAGGTTCGCAAGGTGATGAAAATCGCCAAAGAACCGATTTCGCTTGAGACTCCGATTGGTGACGAAGAAGATTCGCACCTTGGCGACTTCATTGAGGACAAGAACGCGATCATTCCTGTGGATGCCGCCATTCAGGCAAACCTCAAGGAAACCGTCACCCGTGTGCTGGCCTCGCTAACCCCGCGTGAAGAGCGCGTTTTGCGGATGCGCTTTGGTATTGGCATGAACACTGACCACACACTCGAAGAGGTCGGCCAGCAGTTCTCCGTGACGCGTGAACGTATCCGTCAGATCGAGGCAAAAGCGCTGCGCAAGCTCAAGCACCCAAGCCGTTCGCGCAAGATGCGGAGCTTCTTGGATCAGTAGGATATAACGCCATGAAGAGTCTCCTGAAATGCTTGCTGTATTCGTCGGCTCTTGCCTTTTCTTCGGTCTCATCCGGCGTTGCAGCGCAGGCGATTGAGGCCCAAGAGGGAGAAGGACCAAGCAACGCTGACGCCGAGCGTTTGGCTCTGGCCGTTGCCATCATGGACATCTCATTCCCGCAGGATATGCGGCTTTCTATCTTCGAAAAAACCAGCGAGCAGATGGAAGCCCAGATGATGCAGAGCTTAAGTCGGCAGATCACTGATGAGGGCGCGCTCGCCTTGATCACCAAGTGGCAAGAAGACATTCGGCCACAAACTCAAGCGATCCTGGAGCGAAATGTCCCGCTCATCATGGATGCATGGGCAACATCATATGCTGAGGTGCACAGCAAAAAAGAGCTTGAAGACATCCTCGCCTTTGTTTCCACGCCTTCCGGGCAAGCGTTTATGCAACGTTCAACCGATGTTTTGGCCCATACAGCCTTCGCCGATGCAAATCAGGTCCATATTGATCAAACAATGGAGCTGGTCATGGGTAGCATACCAAATCTAATGCAAGAGTTGGTGGAATATCAGACGTCTAAGTCAGACGAACAGTGAAGGCCGTCTCGTGCCCGTATCTGACATGACCACGATCGCTATCGTCAGCCAAAAAGGCGGCTCGGGCAAAACAACTCTCGCCGTCAACCTCGCGACGCGTGCAGCAAACGCTAAGCATGAAAGCTGCGTCGTCGACACCGACCCGCAAGCGACCGCTGCGGCATGGAGCGATTGGCGCGGGGATTTTCTCCCCGTGGTGGTAACCGCACCCCCTGCCCGGCTTGGCCGCACGATTGAAAGCGCCCGGAAAAACGGCGTGGACTTCGTCGTAATCGACACCCCGCCTCATGCCGATGCAGCAGCGCGCGAGGCGATCAAAATCGCTGACGTCGTCCTCATCCCAACCAAACCACGCGCATTTGATTTGGCCGCGCTCGAGCCCATCGCTGACCTTGTCAATTACGCCAAGACGCCCGCTTTTGTGGTTCTTAATGGCGTACCGTCGGGCGCAACGAAAATCGCCAAAGAGGCAAAGAAGGCGGCCAAGGAAATGGGGCTGGAGATGTGCCCTGTGGAATTGGGTGAGCGTGCCGACTTTCATCGCTCCAGCGCTAAAGGCGAAACCGCAGGCGAACTTGCCCCTGATGGTAAGGCCGCGAAGGAAATCGACAAGCTTTGGAAATGGTTGGGTAAAACGCTCAAAAAGGCCAAAGAGTAGGCACAAGTTAGCCCATCAATACCGCCGATAGCGATCATCTTCAAAACTGCGCGGGAACAATCCGTATTTTAGCTTATAGCCTTCGGGGATCGTGGGCTTTGGCCCGTTAGCAAGCGATCGTAGTCTGCGCGCATCTTTGCCCAATTCGCTTGCCGGTATCTCAGACCATTCAATCGTATTGCGCGATGTCAGCGCAAAATCGCCCGCGTTTGTCATCGATCCCGCTTTCACCTCAAAGCGGGGCGCATCCTCAGGGTATCCGCGTGACGGGCGTGAGACTTCTACTGTTCCCATCAACAATCCGGGGCGATCAATCAGGCAGCGTTCGTCCTGTGCCGGGATCTTGGGGCATTCAATACCGTGGGCGACAAGACGATAGGTCCCCGCAGGCAGCTGATAGGCACGCACCTGATACTTTACGGTCGAATTGCCAAAGGCGAAAAAGCTCTGCTTGCGGCCAAAGCTGATGACGTCAGCAGGGTTTGAGACATCGCCTCCTTCACGCAGGAAATACACATCGAGTGGTTCTTCAAGGTAAAGCTCGCTGCGGATCGAAATGAGTACAGCGCCATTGCCCTCGTTTAGAGCTGATGCCCGCTTGATCTGTTCTGCATTCACAGCCGGTGACTGGGCCAAAGCGCCGTTCGCTCCCGACAAAGCAAGAGCAAGCGCAGCTGCAAGAAAACACAAAAATCGCATCGAATTACACCTAAAGGACCCGCAAGGTTCGTATTAGGGCATGAAACATGCGATGCATAGCTTCAAGATAGGGCGTCCCAAGGCGAGCCAGAATCGTCGAAAAGCACATGTTTCGGGGTGGAGTCGCGCTGGCGAGCACACTATGTAGCGTGCCTATGCGTATAGCCATTGCCTCTGATCACGCCGCCACCGAGCTCAAATCTCAGCTTGCCGAGTGGCTTATGGAAGAAGGACACGAGGTCGCAGACCTTGGCCCTGAAGCTGGCGAAAGCGTCGATTATCCCGACTATGGATACAAACTTGCCGATGTGGTTGCCGATGGCACTGCTCAATATGGCGTTGCCCTTTGCGGGTCGGGTATCGGCATTTCGATCAGCGTCAATCGTCATCCCGCCGTTCGCTGCGCTCTGGTCTCTGAACCTTTGTCCGCAGCCCTTGCCCGTGAGCACAACGATGCCAATTGCATTGCGCTTGGTGCGCGGCTGACAGGCATCGAAATGGCGAAGTCTTGCGTAGCTACATTCCTAAGTACGAAATTTGCTGATGAGGGCGATGCCAATGGCCGTCATCAACGCCGCGTTGCAAAGCTCGGCAATCCGCCAATTGACCCTGACCATATCGAGACCCATCAATGAGCACTCAGCCAGATTACACACCCGACCTTATGCAAGGCTTTTGGCATGATGATCTTGCCAGCGCTGATCCCGAAATCGCGGCAGCAATCGGCAAAGAGCTTGCACGTCAGCAGGACAAGATTGAGCTGATCGCGTCTGAAAACATTGCTTCTAAGGCCGTGCTTGAGGCGACCGGCAGCGTGTTCACCAATAAGTACGCAGAAGGCTATCCCGGCAAGCGCTATTATGGCGGCTGCGATTATGCTGATGTTGTCGAAACTCTGGCGATTGAGCGCGCCAAGCAGCTGTTTGGATGCAACTTTGCCAATGTTCAGCCCAATTCCGGCAGCCAGATGAACCAGGCGGTTTTCTTGGCGATGCTTGAGCCGGGTGACACCTTTATGGGGCTCGATCTCAACTCAGGCGGACACCTCACGCATGGTTCTCCTGTCAACATGAGCGGTAAATGGTTCAACCCGGTCAGCTATGGCGTCACTGAGGGTGAAGAGCTGATCGATATGGACGCAGTTGCCGCGACCGCTCGCGAGCACAAGCCAAAGCTGATTATCTGCGGCGGCACTGCTTACTCGCGGGTTTGGGATTTTGCAGCGTTCCGCGCAATCGCCGATGAAGTGGGGGCTATCCTTCTTTGCGATATGAGCCACATCTCCGGCCTCGTTGCAGGCGGCGCGCACCCCTCCCCTTCCCGCATTGTGATATTGTGACCTCAACGACCCACAAATCGCTTCGTGGGCCGCGTTCCGGCATTATTCTTTGGAATGATGAGAAGTACACCAAGCCCTTGAACATGGCGGTCTTCCCAGGCCTTCAAGGCGGTCCGCTTATGCACGTTGTTGCGGCCAAAGCGGTCGCGTTCAAAGAGGCGTTGGCCCCTGAGTTCAAAACCTACGCACACCGCATTGTTGAAAATGCCCGCGCGCTTGCCGCGAGCCTTGAGGAAAACGGCTTGCGCATTGTTTCAGGGGGCACTGACAACCACTCAATGCTCGTTGATCTCACCGCTAAAGATGTGACCGGCAAAGCAGCGGAAGCGGGTCTCGACCGGGCATGGCTCACCTGCAACAAAAACGGTATCCCGTTCGACACACGTTCGCCATTTGTGACTTCTGGCATTCGCCTTGGGACCCCGGCGGGTACGACGCGCGGTTTTGGCCCGATGGAGTTCCGCCAAGTCGGCGCGCTGATTGCCGAAGTGGTCGATGGCCTTTCGAAGAATGGACCCGAAGGCGATGCGCAAGTCGAAGAAAGCGTTCGCAATCGAGTTTCACAACTTTGCAAGAATTTCCCTGTATATCCCGAAGGATAAATTCATTAAGACAGAAGAATATCCGCTATGACAAAACTAGTGAAAAATGACGCTGTCATTATCAACCAAGACGAGGATACGATGGGAAAGAAGAAAAAGGCAGAGAAGGATTGGGTCCAGGACACGCGCGATGAACTCGCGATGATGGTCAAGGACGGCTTTGATCACGAAAACACCAAACCTGTTCTGAAAGCCGCTGCTGTTGGCGCGGTTGCTGGCGTTGTTCTTCCAGGTGTCGGCCTGGCAGCTGGCGTTGTCGCAGGCGCTGGCCTTGCGCTTCACCACGCCATTCGAAAGTAAGCACCCTACACCATGCGCTGTCCTTTCTGCGCCCATGAAGATACGCAAGTAAAGGATCTCGCGCCCGACCGAGGACAACACCTCGATAAGGCGGCGCCGCCAATGCAATTCTTGCGGCGCCCGCTTCACCACGTTTGAGCGCGTGCAATTGCGCGAAGTGGTTATCGTCAAAGCAGGCCCGGATGGGACAGAACCCAAGCGCGAGCCCTTTGACCGCTCCAAACTTGAAAAGTCCGTCGCCCTCGCCTGTCGCAAACGCGATATCTCGCTTGAGCGGATTGACCAATTGGTGTCAGGCATTCAGCGACAAGTTGAGACCGCTGGCGATCCTGAAATCCCATCATCGCGCATTGGTGAGATGGTGATGGACGGGCTCAAACAACTCGACACGGTTGCCTATATTCGCTTTGCCAGCGTGTATCGCGATTTTTCAGAAGCCAAGGACTTTGAAGAATTTGCGAGCACTGTGGCAGACGCTGCTAAAGACTAAGGCCCGTGACCGACAAACCCATTATCGTGCTGGTGCGCCCCCAATTGGGAGAAAACATCGGCAAAGCGGCCCGCGCTATGCTCAACTTTGGGCTTACCGAAATGCGCATAGTGAACCCGCGCGATGGTTGGCCAAACCCTAGCGCCGGGCCAGCGGCGGCGGGGGCTGATATCGTCCTGGATCAGGCGCAGATTTTCGAAAGCACCGCAGAGGCTGTTGCGGATTGCGAGCATGTCTATGCCACCACGGTGCGCAAGCGCGGGGTGACTAAGCCTGTTGTTGGACCAGATGGCGCTGCGCGTTTGATGCACTCCCAAAGCGGCCGTCATGCCGTGTTGTTCGGGCGCGAGGCATCGGGTCTTGAGACGCAAGATGTGGCGCTTGCCCGGCATATCCTGACCGTGCCGATCAATCCCGAATTTGGTTCACTCAACCTAGCGCAGGCTGTGATCCTCACCGCCTATGAGTGGTCGCGTATCGGCCGCGAATTGGAAGCCAGCGAGCTGGTTCAACCCACCGCTGAGGAAGCGGCCCTTCCGCCTGCTCCGCAAGAAGACTTAGAAGGCCTCATCACCCATCTTGAAGGCATGCTTGCACCCAAAGGGTATTTTTTCCCCGAAGCGCGCGCAGAAGCCACACGGCGCACCCTTCGCACGGTGCTGACGAAACCTGCCTGGAACCATCTGGAGATACGCACCTTGCGCGGGGTGCTTTCCTCGCTTGGCCGCCCGGATAAAGACACTGGCGAGGATGCGCCCGATAAGGGTTGATTTCGCGAGCCACCGCTGTATACGCGCGCTCACGCAAGTTTGGCTCCGCACCCCGGTGAAGCGGATGCCGCGTTGAGAGTTTACGCCTCAACGGTGCGCTGCCGGGTTCAACGCTCGCCAAATGGGTGGGCCTGCAAAATGTAAGGAAAGACCATGACGAAGCGCACAAGCGCCAAGCACAAGCTCGACCGCCGGATGGGTGAAAACATCTGGGGCCGTCCCAATTCTCCAGTTAACAAGCGTTCTTATGGCCCGGGCCAACACGGTCAACGTCGTAAGAGCAAGATGAGCGACTTTGGTCTTCAGCTTCGCGCAAAACAGAAGCTCAAAGGCTATTACGGCGACGTAACCGAGAAGCAGTTCCGCTCAACCTACAAAGACGCAACCCGCATGAAGGGTGATACAGGTCAGAACCTCATCGGTCTGCTTGAGCGCCGTTTGGACATGATCGTATACCGTGCGAAATTCGCGCCAACGATCTTTGCCGCGCGTCAAATCGTCAACCACGGCCATATCCTTGTGAACGGCGTTAAGTGTAACATCCCATCGCGCCGCTGCGATGTTGGTGATGTGATCAGCCTCAACACGAAAGCCAAAGAAATGGCGCTCATCATCGAGGCGCAAAGCCTGCCAGAGCGTGAAATTCCGGACTATGTTGCCCCCGATGGCAACGACAAAGTTCAGTTCACCCGCGTACCGAAGCTTGACGAGGTGCCTTATCCGGTGACGATGGAACCCAACCTCGTGGTCGAGTTCTATTCGCGCTAATCGACGACAAGTCGTTAGTAGAGAATTCAGGGCGGTCCTTCGGGGCCGCCCTTTTCTTTTGTGGGCTGATATGCAAATTAGGTTTCAAAGAGGAACTTAAATATGAATGTACTTCTGATAGACGGCCACCCTGACGAGGCGCGCTTTTCTTCGCATTTGCTTGATCTGTATCAGGCCGCCCTCCCCGCCGGGACCCAGGTCACGCGGGTTAATGTGCGTGATATGGAATTCACCCCCATCTTGCGTCATGGCTATCGCAAGCGGACCGATTGGGAGCCCGATATTCAATCGCTCGCTGAGAAGTTCGACGCATGCGACCATGCCGTCTTTGCTTTTCCCATGTGGTGGGGCGCAGAACCGGCGGAACTCAAAGGCCTCATCGACCGGCTGTTCCTTCCCGGCTTTATGTATCAATTCCATGAAGAGGGCATGATGTGGGACAAATATCTCGAAGGCCGCTCAGCTGACGTGATCGCGACGATGGACACCCCGCCCTTTTTCCTGCGCCTTCTTTATGGCAATTCGATCGTCAAACGCTGGAAGGGTCAGGTGCTGGGCTTTGTCGGATTTAAGCCTGTGCGTTTCCTCGCATGCGGTGCCATCAAAGCCGGCGCGGCAGAGAAAAACATCGGCAAATGGACGCCCAAGATCGAAGCCATGGCGCGCTCGATCCGTCCAAAGTCTCCCGAAAAGAAAAAGGCCCGCCTCGCAGCGTTCCTTGGGAAAGGTTAATCGCGAACCGCGTCCCAATGGTCGAATTCATATGCGATTGAGCCTTCGACAAGCTGCTCCCACAGCTCAGCGATCAAATCACCGGGTAAACCGCGCGCCTCAGCCTCGGCCTTGGCCGCAGCAATAACGCTTGCCTTGCGATCTTCATCGCGAACGGCATCGCGCGTCGGCTTAATCCGCGCCGCTGCTCTCATATAGCCAAAGCGGCGTTCCAAAAGAGCCACAAGCTCACGGTCAGTCGCATCCACGCCCGCGCGCACATCCACCATGGTTTCGCAAAGTTCGGGCTGTTTCGCAGGCACATCAGTCATGCCAAGCCACTTGGCCCCTCACATTCGATTTGTCGAGAGTTTGTACACCCAAAAATCAGCGATTGAGGCTTTCGGTGAGGAATTGGTCAATCGAGCCCAACATCTGCGTGCGCGCATCGCTGTCTCCCAGTCCATGCTGGAGGTCTTCAAACTCGACATAGGTTACGCGCTTTTTCGCATCTTCGAGCGCGTCGGCCATATCTCTGGAGTGGCGAACCTCAACGTTCACATCGAGCGTGCCATGGAACAGCGCCACGGGTGCTGCAAACTTCTCTGCATGGCGTCTTGGACTGCCCGCCGCGATGTGGGGCCCGCGCCCCAATTGCCTGTCGCGCGAACGAAAGCTGGTGTAGGCGCGCGCGTCTGAGCGCAGATATTCAAGGTCAGTCACAGGCGCGATAGCCACCACCGCTTTATAGAGATCGGGGTCAACCACTTGCGACTGAAGCGCTGCGTATCCTCCGTAAGACCAGCCAAGGATTGCGATTTTATCTGCATCAGCAATCCCCTCTGATACGAGCCAGCGCCCGGCATCATTCACATCCCCAATCGCCAGATCCCAGGCTTGAAAGCCATTGCGGCCAAACCAGGCCTCGCCATAGCCTGACGATCCGCGATAATTGGGTTGAAGCACGGCGTAGCCCCTCGCGGTGAAGAACTGCACGATCCAGTCAAAGCCCCAATAATCGCGCGCTGCCGGGCCTCCGTGAGGGAGCACGATCGCCGGCAGATTTTTTCCCTCGGAGCCAGCAGGCAAAGTCAGATAACCCGGAATTTGTGTCCCATCACTGGCAGGATAAGAGACAGGTCGCATTTGCCCCATTGATTGATCAACCAAAGGATCACGCATCGCTAAAAGCACTTCGAGCTTTTTTTGCGCCTTATCGAAGAGATAGACCGTGCCCGGGTCCGTGTCAGAAGACGCAATAATCACCAGTTTGCTTTCATCAGCGCTTGCCCCGGCAAAATTGATAAGCGGCTGATTGGGGAGCGCATTTCCTAAAGATCGCGCCAATTTGGCGAGCTCCTCATCGAAATATTCAACAGAGCGTTTTTCTGTCGCGAAACTCACGCCAACCACGCGGCGCTGCCGCCCCAACCGCACCAAACCATCAACGTCAACATCGCTTCTGGACGCGATCACCGTGGCCGCACCGGAACCGTCAAGCGCAATCCCGATCAGCGCGCGGAAACCTGAAATTGTGGTGTAGGCAAGCAGTTGATTGCTCGTTGCATCAAGGGCGACAGGCGTGAACCCAATTGCCGCGCCATCGAGGGTAACATCCTCAAGCCGCTCCCATTTTTTCTCGCCAATCGCGCGCACAAGGTAAACACGCTCACCCTTTTCATAGCCGCGACCATCGGTCGGCGTGCGGGCCTTGAAGCGGATATTGCCATTGTCATCGGCAAGGAAATAATCAGCATCGGTATCAGGTTGCAGCTCAACGCGGCGTTTGCCGTTCGTGATATTGACCTGATCAACCCCCAGCCCTTCCTTATCGCTGCCAAACCGGGTGCCAACTTCCCTTTCGGGAATATAATTTCGCGTGATGAGGACCCGTCCCTCCTCGCCCTCGATATCAAGAGCAACAAGATCACCGCCGTCTTGATTAAAACCAAGAGCCCGGAAGCTGCGACGCGGCGTCAAAGACGTGAGATCGGTGCCATCATCGCGAATGGTGAACATGCGTGAGAAAGGGAGGAGAATGCCGTCACCTGATTTTCCCATGCCATACACTTCGCAAACCAGATGTTCATCGGTTGCCCATTCACAGCGAGACAGATCGGCATGGATCGCAGAATTGTTCGTGATCGGCGTGACGCCTTTATTGGACGCCATGTCGATCACAAGAAGTTGCTCGGTGTGGCCTGGTCCAGGTGCAATCCAGGCAAGCTTAGTGCCATTGGGGGAAAGACTTATATCAAGGACAGAAGAGCGTGCACCAAAGCGCTTCGCATCATTCTGTTCATCCGAAGCCGATAGCGGCGCAGCGCTCCAAAATCCTGTGAGCGACACGCAGGCCATTAGGCCCAAAAGGACTTTTCCATTAAACTTCATGAATTGATACCCCAAGCAATCTGAGATCAGAATATTGCCAAGTATCAGAGCTTTGTCAAAGCTCATTCCCCAAGATAATTGTGTCGAAACTCTCTTGCAAAATCAGTAAAACGCCCCGCAGCAATTGCATCGCGCATCGCCTGCATCAGCGCTTGGTAGAATGCCAAGTTATGCTCTGTCACCAGCATCGCGCCCAAAATCTCATGTGACTTGTGCAGGTGGTGCAGATACGCTTTCGAATAGTCGCGTGAGGCCGAGCAATTCGAGGTCTCGTCCAACGGCGATTGATCCTCGGCAAACTTGGCATTGCGCAAATTGATCGGGCCATTCCATGTGAACGCCTGCCCGTTGCGACCTGACCTTGTCGGAAGCACACAGTCGAACATATCGATGCCGCGCTCAACCGCGCCGACCAGATCATCAGGCTTGCCCACACCCATCAAATATCGGGGGCGATCCTTGGGCAGCATCTCGGGCGCATAGTCCAGCACGCCAAACATCGCCTCCTGCCCCTCACCCACGGCAAGACCGCCCACAGCGTATCCGTCAAAGCCGATATCGATGAGTTTCTGAGCGCTCACACGGCGTAGGTCCTCGTCAAGCGCACCTTGTTGAATGCCGAACAATGCAGAGCGGCCCGCGTGCTCCTCGCCGCTGTTAAACCCCTCTCGGCTGCGCTTGGCCCAGCGCATGGAAAGCTCCATTGAGGCAGCAATCTCATCGCGCGGCCGGTCAGCGCGCGGGCATTCATCAAAACACATGACGATATCGGAACCGAGCAGGCGCTGGATCTCCATCGAACGTTCCGGCGTCAGCATGTGTTTAGAGCCATCGATATGGCTACGGAATTCGACGCCTTCCTCGGTGAGTTTGCGCAAGTCCGACAAGCTCATCACCTGATACCCGCCGCTGTCGGTCAGGATCGGTCGGTCCCATTTCATAAAATTGTGCAAGCCACCAAGCCGCGCCATCCGTTCCGCGCCGGGCCTAAGCATCAGGTGGTAAGTGTTACCAAGGATGATATCCGCACCGATTTCGCGCACGCTTTCAGGCTTCATCGCTTTGACGGTGGCGGCCGTTCCAACAGGCATGAAGGCGGGCGTGCGGATTTCGCCGCGTTGCATGGTGATCTTACCAGTGCGCGCCCGTCCATCAGTGGCGTTGAGTTCAAAGGAAAAGCGGGTCATCTCGCCCATTACTCTCGAAGCCTCCAACCGGTTTTGAAGATAAAGGCAATCACCCCGATGCAGATGGCAAGAAATCCCATCGTAAGACCAAGCGAAACCCAGATCGACACATCCGATGTACCATAAAATGTCCACCGCAAGCCGCTCACCAGAAAAGCAATCGGGTTGGCATAGGCAATCGTCGACCAGACACCGGGCAGGTCATTGATCGAATAGAAAGTGCCGCCCAAAAACGTCAACGGGGTAAGGAACAGCAGCGGAATAATGCCGAGCTTTTCAAAACTGTCAGCCCACAGCCCAAGGATAAAACCAAAAAGCGAGAAACTGGCAGCGATAAGAGTGATGTATCCCAGCGCTGCTAGCGGATATTTGATCTCGTAATCCACAAACAGGGTCGCTGTGCCCAATATGATTGCCGCAAGGATAAGACCCTTTGTTGCAGCAGCCCCCACAAACCCCACAAGCGTCTCTGCCACGCCAACAGGCGCGGAAAGCAGCTCGTAAATCGTGCCGGTAAAACGCGGCATATAGATGCCGAAGGAGGAGTTGCTGGTCGTCTCACCAAGAAGGGTGAGCATAAGCAGCCCTGGTATAATGAACGCGCCGTAAGCGACCCCATCCACAGGCTCCATCCGCGCGCCAATGACCGTGCCGAAGACAACAAAGTAAAGCGATGTGGTGAGCACAGGTGATAGGATTGACTGGAACGCAGTGCGCATTGCGCGCATCAGTTCCCGGACATAAATCGACCATGCGCCGCGCGTGTTAAAGCCGCTGAAAACAGCCATTACGAAGGGTCCTGTGTGCGTTCTGAGACAAGATCAACGAAGATATCTTCGAGCGAGGAATCGTGAATGTCGATCGCGGTGTAATCCACGCCAGCATTGGTGAGCGCCTTGGTGAGAGCGGCGACCTCGCTATTGCCGCTTTCGCCCTCATTGGCCCCTCCCCCTCGATAAATCAGCGAACGTCCACCTTCACCCAAGGTAATGGGAAACGACGCTAAACTTTCAGGAATGACCGCAAGCGGCTGTGCCAAAGTTAGAACCGCCTCGGTGCTCCCCATGTGCTGCATGATCGAGGCTTTATCATCGACCATCAGGATTTGCCCCTTACGGATAATGCCAACCCTGTCCGCCATCAGCTCGGCTTCTTCGATATAGTGGGTGGTCAAAATGATCGTCGTTCCGCGTTCGCGCAAAGCGCCGATTTGCTCCCACATACCTTTGCGCAGTTCCACATCAACGCCAGCGGTCGGCTCATCAAGGAACAGGAGGTCAGGTTCATGCGCAAGGGCCTTCGCAATCAAGACGCGGCGTTTCATGCCGCCGGAAAGTTCGCGAATTTGCGCATCCTTTTTCTCCCACAGGCTAAGCGATTTGAGAACATCCTCAATTCGCCCCTTATCAGGAGCAAGCCCAAACAGCCCGCGCGAATAGGAAACCGCGCGCCACACGGTCTCAAACATATCGGTTGAAAGCTCTTGCGGGACAAGACCGATGCGCGCGCGTGCCGCTCTCCAATCGCGGGCCAAGTCATGCCCAAACGCTGTCATGGTGCCTGACGTAGGCCTAACCAGACCGCACACAGCCCCAATCAACGTCGTCTTGCCTGCGCCATTGGGTCCCAAAAGCGCAAAAATCTCACCGGCACGAATATCAAGATCAACGCTATCGAGCGCCTTTGTGCCGCCGGAATAGACCTTCGAAAGGCCGCGAATGGAGAGGATTGGATCAGACATTGCTCCACCCGCTAGGGCAGCAAAAGGGACGAGTCACCATAGGAATAGAAACGGTATTCGTTTTCAATCGCATGGGCGTAAACCTGCATCATGCGCTCGCGTCCCATGAGCGCGCTCACCAGCATCATCAAAGTGGACTTGGGCAGGTGGAAATTGGTCATCAAACCGTCCACCGCCTTGAACCTATACCCCGGCGTAATGAAGATGTCGGTGTCGCCTGAAAACTCTTGCACGCGCCCATCATCATGCGCTGCGCTTTCAAGAAGACGAAGCGATGTTGTTCCAACCGCGATAATCCGCCCACCAGCCTTCTTTGCAGCGTTCAAACGCATGGCTGTGCCTGCATTAATGCGCCCAAATTCTGAATGCATTTGGTGGTCTTTGGTGTCGTTCGCCTTCACCGGGAGAAAGGTTCCAGCGCCCACATGCAAGGTCAACATCTCACGCTTGATCCCGGCATTATCCAATGCTGACACAAGCCTTGTGGTGAAATGCAGGCTCGCGGTGGGGGCCGCGACAGCGCCGTCTTCGCTGGCAAACATGGTTTGATAATCGGCCAAATCCTGTTCATCCACGCCCCTGCGCGCCGCGATATAAGGTGGCAGCGGCATGGTGCCAGCACGGTCGAGGAGGACTTCAACAGGCTGGTCACCTTCAAAACCCAGTGTGATTGAGCCATCTGAATGGCGGCTTTCTGCAATCGCAGTGACGCCGCCTCCAAAAATCAGCTGGTCGCCTTCTTTTACGCGTTTGGCATTGCGCACAAAGGCTTGCCACCGGCGAAGGTCTAAACGCTTATGCAATGTGGCGCCGATACGAGCTTGGCCTCCGACGCGCCGCCCTTCAAGCTGTGCAGGCAGGACACGCGTATCGTTGAAGACAAGAACATCGCCCGGTCTAAGAATATCGGGCAGGTCTAAAACGCCCTTATCTTCAAGGCCATTGTCTTGCCCGCGCGCGACCAACATGCGTGCTGAATCACGCGGGCGAACCGGCCTTAAAGCTATTCGCTCAGGCGGAAGGTCGAAATCGAAAAGGTCAACGCGCATAAAAAGCCCCATAGGAGCGACTTAGCGCTTCGCAAACGCCTTTTTTACAGGCTGAATGGCCTACGCCTATTGCGAACCAAGCGGCGCGTTCAAAAGGTCAGCGGTAACATCGGCTTCCACACGCGGGGCCGGCCCACCTACAGGAGCTGCACGGTTATCACTCGCAAGCGAGGCCTGCACAATGCGCGTAGGCTCTGCGGGTGGTTCCCCTCTGTTGATCGCGTCAACAGCGGCCATATTCTCGATCACTCGGCCAAAATTGGTGTAGCGTTTATCGAGACTAAAGCGCGGATAGAAAACGATAAAGAACTGGCTGTTTGCGCTGTTTTCTTCTGTCGCACGCGCCATTGCAACCGAGCCGCGCACGTGGGGCATTGGGTTGAATTCTGCCTCAAGATCAGGAAGTTCAGAGCCGCCTTGCCCTGTACCTGTTGGATCACCGCCTTGCGCCATAAAGCCGTCGATTACGCGGTGAAAGATGATGCCATCGTAAAACCCGCGCTGCGTGAGCGTCTTTACCCGCTCTACATGTTTTGGCGCCCACTCTTCCATAAGGCGGATCTTCACGCGCTCACCATTGGAAAGGTCGAGCACCCATACGTTTTCAGGCTTTTCGTTCTGGTCAAAGCTGACAGTTGGATAACTCCGCGTGTCAACCACAGCCTCTTCTAACGCTTCATCATCCTGCGCCATGGCAAGGTTTGGAACCGCAAGCATTGCAACAGCAGCAAAAGAGGAAATCAGAGTTTTAAACATCATGTGGGTCTTTGATCCGTGTAAAGTATAGGCTTTGCGTCTAACGGCCCTCGCCTGACACTTCAATGAATGAGTGCAACGGCCTGCACAGATTGCATAACGGTATCTCGGGGTGAGTTTTTGGGGCGGACTGTTGGAAAAGCTTAATAGTCGCCTTTGCGGCCAACCTCATCGACCCGCGCGATCACCTCTGGCTTTACATCGGGGCTGACGAATGGGGTGATATCACCTCCATAGACCGCGATTTCCTTGACCAGCTTGGAGGCGATAGGTTGCAGCGAGACGTCAGCCATAAGGAAGACGGTTTCGATCTCTGCGTCCAATTGCTGGTTCATGCCGGCCATTTGGTATTCGTACTCAAAATCCGCGACGGCCCGAAGGCCCCGGATGATCACATTTGCACCCATTTTATTGGCGAATTTGACCAGAAGAGCGTTGAACCCAACGACTTTGACATTGTCTAGGCCCAGATTCTTAACCTCGCGCTCGACCATGGCGAAGCGCTCTTGGGTTGAGAACATTGGGTTTTTCGACGGGTTAGTGGTGACCCCGATGATCAGCTCATCAACCAGTTTTGCGCCGCGCCGTATGATATCGGCATGGCCTAACGTGATCGGATCAAAGGTTCCGGGGTAAATCCCAATGCGCTTGGTCATTTTGCTTCCTCTTTGCCGTACCGGGTCTTCGAGCCCGTTTGGCGTTTATCTGTCCCGCTCCACGATAAAGCGCGCAAGCGAGCGAAGGATATCAGCTTCGCTCCCGTGTGAGCTGAGATGACCAATCGCCTGGTCGACAAGCACCCTTGCCTGTTCGCGCGCTTTATCAACGCCCATCAGGGTCACGAAGGTCTGCTTGCCCTGTTCATCGTCTTTGCGAAGAGCCTTGCCCGCAAGCTCGGCATCGCCCTCAACATCGAGAAGATCATCGGCAATCTGAAACGCCAATCCAATATCGCGCGAATAGGCACGAAGATGAGCACGCCCCTCGACCGGCACCTTGCCAAGCACCGCTCCCATTTCGACCGCACACGATAGAAGCGCGCCGGTTTTCAGCTGCTGCAACTTTGTAATCGCTTGAAGGTCGTAGGTGACCCCCTCCTCATCGGCAACAATATCCATCATCTGACCGCCCGCCATGCCGTTCATGCCGCTCGCCGTGCCAAGCGTCATGATCAACTCGCTACGCACAAACGGATCGGCGCTCGTCTCGGTCTCAGCCAGAATTTCAAACGCCAGCGCATGCAGCGCATCACCTGCCAGCACAGCTGTCGCCTCATCATACACATGGTGCAGCGTCGCTTTGCCATGGCGCAGATCATCATCATCCATACACGGCAGATCATCGTGAATAAGCGAATAGCAGTGAATGGCCTCCACCGCCGCGCCTGCTCGTAGGGCCGCTGTCCGGTCCACTCCAAAAAGCTCAGCTGTGGCCACCAACAACAACGGCCGTACTCGCTTACCACCACCGATCGCCGCGTAACGCATGGCTTCGACCAGCCGCGCACGCGTGTCAGAGGGCACTGTCAAAAACGCATCAAAAACCGAATCGATCTCTGCCTGAACCCGCTTAAGGCCATCTTGAAGCAGGTCGCCGTCCATACCGACCACGCTCATTTACCGGTCTCCATCAAGAGGAACTGTACCGCTGGGCGCTCCATCGGCGCCGGACACGATTTTCTCTATGCGTGCCTGAGCGCTGTCGAGGCGGTTTTGACATGCGAAACGCAGTTTTTCACCGCGTTCATACAGCTCAATCGACTTATCAAGCGGCACATCGCCTCGTTCCAATTGGCTCACGATCTCTTCAAGCGCGGTGAGCGCCTGTTCAAAGCTCATGTGTTCGATGTCCGGCAAGCCCGAAGCTCCGGTTGCATTTCCCTCGTCCATGCGCCCATGCATTGACGCCGCGCGCCAGCCCGGTCAAGGCCTCGCTCAGCGCTAGCAGCAATAAGGATAAGCCAATGAGCAAATATTTGATCGCGTTTTTGAGCGCTGCAGTGATTTTTGGCGGGCTCGATGCAATGTGGCTCAACTGGGCAGGCCCGAACCTTTACGCCCCCACCATTGGCGAGATTATGGCTGACGACTTTAATGTGGGCGCGGCTGGCGCGTTCTACGTCATATATCTGTGCGGTATGACCTGGTTTGCGATCCGTCCCGGTATCGAAAGCGGCGATGTGCGCAAAAGCCTGCTGAACGGCATTCTTCTGGGCGCGCTTTGTTATGCAACCTTCGACCTCACCAGTCAGGCGGTGTTTAAAGTCTGGGCGACTAAGGTCACTGTGTTTGACATCTGCTGGGGAGCATTTGCAACCGGCACGACAAGCACCCTTGCATGCTGGATCGCTTTGCGCTTCACCCGCTAACGGTAACTAACAAGAACACAAAACACGCGGGGGCGCGCATTCATGTTCATTGGTCATTTCGCACCAGCCTTTGTGGCAGCAGCGGCCTATTCCAAGGGGCCAAAGCTTGCGACCTACTTCGTCGCGGCACAGCTGGTCGACTGGGCGTTTTTTGCGCTCGCCATGGTGGGCGTTGAGAAGATGCGCATTGATCCAGATGCCACAGTGATGGTGCCTTTTGACCTGTATCACTTGCCCTATACGCACAGTCTGCTTGGCGCTGGCGCTTGGGCCGTTGCCTTTGGAATTGTGATTGCGATCTGGCACCGCGACAGTTTGGCCGGTCTTTTGACGGGCTCGGTCGTGATCTCGCACTGGGTGCTCGATTGGGTGACCCATCGCCCCGATCTCACGATTGCAGGGGGCAGTGAGACGTATGGCCTTGGTCTGTGGAACCACCCTGAAATTGCGATGCCCTTGGAGCTTGGAATTACTTTGGGTGCGTTTATTTTCTACATTAAGCGCTCAAGAGGGCCGATCATCCAACCGCTGATCTTGCTTTTCGTGCTTTTGGCATTTCAAGCGATCAACTGGTTCGCCCCTCACCCCACCGAGGCGAGCGTGTTTCTCTATCTGCAATCGCTTTTGGCCTTTGGCGTTTTGACACTTCTGGCGATGTGGGTGGGGAGAAATCGGTATTTTACCCAAGCAGGCGGGTTGGCGGCAGCGAGCCTCTAGCTTAAGGGAGCGCGCATGAGCGAAATTACTCCTGAAATCGTCGAACAACATGGCCTTTCTCCCGAGGAATATGAGCGCGTGCTTGCAGGGCTCGGCCGCGAGCCGAACCTAGTCGAACTCGGCATTTTCTCGGTCATGTGGTCGGAGCATTGCTCTTATAAGAGCTCGCGCTTTCACCTGAAGAAACTGCCAACCGAGGCGGAATGGGTGATTTGCGGGCCCGGCGAAAACGCGGGCGTTATCGACATTGGCGATGGTCAGGCTGCTATCTTCAAAATGGAGAGCCACAACCACCCCTCTTACATTGAACCCTATCAAGGCGCGGCAACCGGCGTTGGCGGTATTTTGCGCGATGTCTTCACCATGGGCGCGCGGCCTGTGGCGAATATGAACGCTCTGCGCTTTGGCCGCCCTGATCACCCCAAGATGAAGCACCTTGTGCAAGGCGTGGTCGCTGGCATTGGCGGCTATGGCAATTGCGTGGGCGTGCCCACAGTTGGCGGAGAGACCAATTTCCATTCAGCTTACGATGGCAATATCCTTGTGAACGCCATGACCGTTGGCATCGCGGATGCGGATAAGATTTTCTATTCGGCGGCCACTGGTGTCGGGAACCCCATCGTTTACGTGGGCTCCAAGACCGGCCGCGACGGCATCCACGGCGCTACTATGGCGTCAGCGGACTTCGAGGAAGACGCAGAGGCCAAGCGCCCCACCGTTCAAGTGGGCGATCCCTTCACTGAAAAGCTGCTGATCGAGGCATGCCTAGAGCTCATGGCGACCGACGCCATCGTCGCTATTCAGGATATGGGCGCAGCGGGCCTCACCTCCTCCAGCGTCGAGATGGCGACCAATGGCAAGGCGGGCATCCGTCTCGACATGAACAAGGTCCCCTGCCGCGAAGAGGACATGACCCCTTACGAGATGATGCTGTCGGAGAGCCAAGAGCGTATGCTCATGGTCCTCAAACCCGGCAAAGAAGAAATGGCAGCGGCTATCTTTGAAAAGTGGGAACTCGACTTTGCCGTCATTGGCGAAGTCACCGATACGCAGCACATGGTGCTCGAGTTTGACGGCGAGGTTGTGTGCGATATCCCGCTCGGGCCATTGGCAGCGGACGCACCTGAGTATGAGCGGCCCTACATCTCAAAGGATGAGTATGCCGCATGGGCTGGCATTGCGCCGATGAAAGATGCGCCGGACACCAGTGATCCGGGCGCGGACCTTCTCAAAATGCTCGCCTCCCCTGCCCTTGGCTCGCGCGGCTGGATTACTGAGCAATACGACAGCCAGGTCATGGCCGACACGTTGCAAACCGGCGGCGATGCGAGCGTTGTGCGGATTCACGGCACCCAAAAGGCGCTTGCGATCAGCACCGATTGCACACCGCGCTATGTCTATGCCGACCCCTATGAAGGGGGGAAGCAGGCGATTGCTGAGGCCTATCGCAACATCTGCGCGGTTGGCGGGCGGCCTTTGGCGGTCACAAACTGCCTGAACTTCGCGAATCCTCAGCGGCCCGAGATTATGAGCCAATTCGTCCACGCCCTTGAAGGCATGGGCGATGCCTGCCGCGCTCTCGACTTCCCAATCGTGTCGGGCAATGTCAGCCTCTATAATGAGAGCAAGGCGACAGGCGGCGGGTCTGCAATCCTTCCAACGCCAGCGATTGGCGGCGTCGGTATGCTCGACGACGCCTCAAAAATGGTGACGACCGCGTTCAAGGCGCAAGGTGATGCGATCTACCTTATCGCCCCCGAATTCTGGGCCAAACCTGACCCCACCCGCTCTCATCTTGGCAAGTCGCTTTGGCTCGACATTGTCCATGGCCGCGACGAGGGCCGCGCGCCGCCTGTGAACCTTGCGCTTGAGCTGGGCGCAGGACAGATTGTGCGCAAGCTGATCGGTGAAGGTCTGCTCTCAGCGGTCCATGACCTTTCTGATGGTGGTCTCGCGGTGGCACTGGCCGAAATGGCGATGTCAGGCGGGATCGGCGCAGAAGTCACAGCAAGCGATGCGTACACCGCGGCGCAATGGTGGTTTGGCGAAGATCAGGCCCGCTATGTCGTCACCGTTTCACCTGAGAACGCGGAAGCCTTCAATACAATCGTCGCTCAAGGTCCCGATATCGACGAAGCTGAAATGGTTGGCTTTACCCGGATCGGCACCGTTGGCGGAGACAGCCTGCTTGGCGTTAGTCTTGAAGACATGCGCGCCGCCCACCAAAGCTTCTTTGCCGACTGGATGAACGCATAGAGTTCCTGCAACTCTTCTTCCATTACGGCGGGCACTTCCTTTTCCCGTTCCTCATCGCATGGGCGTTTGTGAAGTCCGATTGGCTGCGCTTTGCAGGCGTAATGGTTGCGGCGAACCTTATCGATATCGACCACCTTTGGGCGGTGCCCATATTTGACCCCGACCGGTGTTCTATCGGCTTTCACACCTTCCATGGATTGGAGGCGGGGCTCGTCTATCTTGCCCTGTTGCTGGTCCCGCGGTGGTGGGCGCGGGCGTTTGGCGCAGGGGCTTTGTGGCATCTGATGGTTGACGCAGGCGATTGTATGGCGATGAATGCGCTCACCTTATGAGCGAGCCTTCCCCTCCCAAATCTCAAGACACGAGCGAGCAAGCGGCACCTGCGACCCTGGCGACCCCGGCGACGCTTTTCATCGTCGCCTTCATCGTATTTATCGACATGCTTGGCATTGGGCTCATCATCCCCGCGATGCCCGACCTGCTTGAAGAAGTGACGGGACTGGGGCTCGATGAAACGGCGCAGATCGGTGGTTGGCTGCTGTTCTCTTATGCGTTGATGCAGTTCATTTTTGCTCCAATCATCGGCGGACTGTCCGACCGCTTTGGCAGGCGGCCGGTGCTGCTTACCACGCTGTTCTTGCTGGGCGTCGATTACGCCATCATGGCCTGGGCACCCACACTCTTCTGGCTGTTTGTAGGTCGCATCTTGTCCGGGATCATGGGGGCAAGCTGGGCTGCGGCGAATTCGTGCATCGCCGATGTTGCCGGGCCTGAGACACGGGGCAAATATTTCGGCATTATGGGGGCGGCGGGTGCTGGCGGTTTTGTCATCGGGCCGGGCGCTGGCGGATTGCTCATGACCCTCGATATCCGCCTGCCCTTTATCTGCGCTGCCGTGCTCGCAGTTGCAGGAGCCTTTGCGGGGTTCTGGCTGCTTAAAGAGACCCTCCCAAAAGAGCGCCGCCGCACATTCAGCGCCGCGCGCGCCAATCCGCTCGGCACTCTTATGCAGATGACCCGCATCCCTGTGGTTCTGGGCTTCCTTGGTGTTATCTTCTTTTCCCAGCTGGGAGCGCAATCGCACCAAAACGTCTGGGCTTTTCACACCAAGCTGGTGTTTGATTGGACCGGCGAGCAGATTGGTCTCAGCGTTGCGCTTTTCGGAGTAATGCTTGTGATCGTCCAAGGCGGACTGACCGGAAAAGTGATCGCAAAAATCGGGGCAGAGCGCACCATCATGCTTGGTTTTGCGTTGTCATTGCCTGCCAATTTGCTGTTCGCTTTCGCGCCCTCGGGCTATTTCATGATCATCGGGATCGTGATCGGGGCAATCGGCGGGCTGACCTTCCCCGCGATGCAACAATTGATGAGCTCAAGGATTTCCGAGGACGCTCAAGGCGAACTTCAGGGCGCGATTGCCAGCACCATGAGCATCACCGCCATCATCGGGCCGATTATCATGACCAAAGCCTTTGGCATATTTGCCGATGATGAAGGAATATTCTTCCCCGGTGCGCCCTATCTTCTGGCATTTGGTTGCGGAATAATCGCCATGAGCATCGCGTACTGGAATATTCGCCGCATAAACGGCGACAGTCAGGCCGCTTGAGGCTGCGGGGCCTTGTTTGAAAGGTCGAGCATATCCTCGGTGTGACCTTCCGCTTTGAGCGTCTCAAGGCACTCGCGGTAAATCACCGGCTTACCAATGCCAAGACGAGCCCGCGCCTCGTCAATGTCCTCGTGCATGAGCGCTGCCACGTCGAGGTGAGCAATCTTTGCAGCCGCCTTGCCCAAACGCTGACCCTCACGCACTGACCCGTACAAAGGCGCCTTTGTGCCCGTTACTTTCTTGATCTGGTGCGCGCCCGCGTAAGCGATAAAGATCACGCCTGTGTTGTGATTTTGCGCGTAGCTAAAGCCCAAAAGCGACGTCTCTCCCAGAGCATCGCGGCCATAACCGGTGAGCACATGAAACAGATCGTGCGTGTCACGCAGGCGATCAAAATACCATTCGGTCTGATCGTGTGGGCGCTCATCAGGCGAGGCCCATTTGTGGCTTTCATCGACCAGCCCTTGAGCGCTCAGCCCCTCGCGCTCCATAAAACGGATGTAGTGTGCGCCAACGCTGTTTTCAGGAAGATCAGCCCAGCGCGCATGATCATCGAGCATCGGAGGTATCTGCGTTTGTTCGCGCATGAGACGTTGGCCCAGGTCTGACTTGATGAAGTCCCAGGCTTGCCGGTGCGATCTGCGGCCCTTGGTTGCCTCGATAATGTGAAAGACCTGCTCTGTGTCTTCCTTATCCTCGACCAGCTTGCCGTAGTGGTGGAGCACTTTGAGCGGACGAAAGCCCGAGACGACCCGGTCAGGCGCGACCAATGGGAGCTCCAAAAGGGGCGTGGCTGATTGGGTCATCTCTCTTCCTCCTGATGCGCAAAACTTACAAAGGTGTCAGTTAAAAGTCTACTGGCGTTGCTTGGTAAAACCTAAGATAGAAGCCTCATGCGTGATCATGAAACTGTCCCTTATTCGCTTGTAACTCATTCAGATGAAGAGAGTGTTGCCCGAGCCAAGAGCTTGCGTGACCGCCTGAAAGAACGACGCACTTGCCGGTATTTCTCGGATGACCCTGTACCGCGCGAGGCTATCGAGGCGGCAATTGAAGCGGCGGGAACGGCTCCCAATGGCGCGAACCATCAGCCATGGCATTTCGCCGTGGTGTCTTCGCCGGAAAAGAAGCGCGCGATCCGGGAGGCGGCTGAAGCTGAAGAACGGCGTTTCTATGGTGAAGAAGGCAATACCCCCAAGGCAAGCAATGAGTGGCTGGGCGCGCTAAAAGACTTAGGGACCGATGCCGACAAACCGTTTTTGGAGACCGCGCCCTATCTCATCGTCGTCTTTGCCCAGCGCAAAGGAGGGATCGAAGAGGATGGGAAGACGCAGAACTACTACGTCAATGAAAGCGTTGGGATTGCTTGCGGGATGCTCATTGCAACGCTGCATGAAGCAGGGCTTGCCACCCTCACCCATACGCCCTCGCCCATGGGTTTCCTTCGCGAAGCGTGTGAGCGCCCGGAATGGGAAAAGCCGCTTATGATCGTGGTGGTTGGCCGCCCGAGTGCCGATGCAACCGTCCCCGCCCACGCGCTTAAGAAAAAGCCGCTTAGCCAGATTGCAAGCTGGCTTTAGGCTGCTGCAAGCTCCTCGCCCGCGTCTTCGGATGAAAGCAGGTTGAAGGGATCAATACCCTCTGCTGCCCAAATACGGTGGCATTCGCGGTAAAGCGTTGGCTCTGCGATATTCAGAAACTTGCGCACCTCATCCACCGGCTGTGCCAGCAGCTCGCGGATAGGTTGCTCAAGCAAAGTCGGCGCGCCGCGCCCTGTTGCTTTGGCCTGACGCACTGCGCCCATAACCGGAGCTTTTGAGCCCCACACCATCTTTTTGATATTGGCAGAGCCCGCATAACCGATCAGCAAGTGGCCTTGCGTGGGCGATTGACCGTGAGTGAAGAGCAGCACGCATTGCTCACCCAAAGCATCGCGGCCATAGCCAGTGAGGACGTGGAAGAGATCATGCGTGTCGCGCGAACGATCACCGAACCACTGCACAAGGTCATCGTACTTCGGACGCCCCAAACGGTCACTTTCCGCAACCAATCCAGCAGCGCTCAGTCCTTCGCTTTCCATAAAGTCGCAATAGGCATGTGCGAGGCTGCCTTTGGGCGTTTTGCGAAGGCTGGCGTGATCATCGAGGATTTCCGGCAGGCTTGGCTCAGAGGAGCGGAGCGCCTCACCTTTTTGCGACAACGTCAGCGCCTCAACACGCGGCATAAAATTCCTGGAAGGCAGCGATTCGTAGATTTTGAAGACCAGGCTCGTGTCTTCCTTATCCTTCATCAGCAGGCGAAAATTCTTCACCGCACGCGGCAAAGAGTAACGCGGCGCTGGGCGCTCTGGGTGGCGAAGGACTGTGCCATCGGCGGCGAATTTTTCGGAATAGGAAGGGGTCATGATGGGCTGCTCTTGAGTGGTCGGGCGTCAATGGCCCTCTAACGTTGCTTACTTACATTAGTGTAAATAACAACATCAGTTCCTTTTTGCAACCCTATTTATCTCGCGCCTTCACCTATCACCCTCTGACCAATCCTCTTGAGATATGCCAAGCAGCGAAAGGACCGTCGCCAAATCACCATCGTCGATAATTCCATCGGCCGCAGCCCGCGCCTTCGGCTTTGCGTGATAGGCAAACCCGTAAGTCGCAGCCTCGATCATAGGGATGTCATTTGCCCCATCGCCAATCGCCAAAGAGATCGCTTGTTGATCGATTTGGGCAACCTCTCGCTCAAGCACAGCACGCTTAGTCGCGCTGTCGACAATTGGCCCATCCAATTCACCCGTCAGCACCCCGCCCTCCACAGCCAAGCGATTGCCAACAACCATATCGAAACCAAGCGCCTCGGCGACAGGATCTGCAAAGTGATGGAACCCGCCGGTCACAAGAACCGTCTTGCACCCCTTGGACTTGAGCGTTTGTACCAATTCCCTTGCGCCAGGATTGAAGCTAATGCGCTCATCAAGGCATTGCTTTATCGCAGTTTCCGGAAGGCCTTTGAGAAGGGCAACGCGTTCTTTGAGGGCATTTTCAAAATCGAGCTCGCCAAGCATCGCACGCTCTGTGATCGCTGCGACCTTATCTTTAAGGCCCGCATAATCAGCAAGCTCATCAATGCACTCTTGTCCGATCATGGTGGAATCCATGTCTGACACAAAAACATGGGGAATTCTGATCAATTCGCGAGCGAACAGCCTGTCTGCTAATCCGAAGTGAAGCTTGAGCGCATTGTCCACAACTGCGCGGTCCTCCATCCCAAGGTGAAGTTCGACCACATCTTGCTCGATTGGCAGCCGCACACCGGAATGAAACTCCCAGCCAGTCGGCGACCATGACGCTCTGGGTGAGACCTTTGGAAAGGCTCTGCGCAGCTCCTCGATCCCTGTTTCCCAATCCAATTTGTCTGCTATCAGACGAACAATGAGCACCAACTCTTCTCCTTTGAGCACCACATCTGCGCGGCCGGTCTGGCTCATTGCAGGGCCTACCGCGAGCGGCAAGAGCGATTGTGCGCTGCAATTGGCAAAAGCGCTGTCGAAACACGATCAGACCGGCGTTATCATCAATGCTGACAGCATGCAGGTTTATGCCGATATTCCGGTGGTGTCGGCGGCTCCCACCAAGATTGAGATGAAGCACTGTGAGCACCGTCTCTATGGCGCATGGGACGGGGCTGAAGCATGCTCAGCTGCAAGCTGGGCAGCGCGCGCGAAATCCGAAATCGACGCGCTGCATGGTGAAGGCAAAACCCCCATCCTTGTGGGCGGAACGGGAATGTATCTCAAAGTCTTGCTTGAGGGCATTGCCCCGATCCCGGAAATCGACCCGCTGGTGCGCGAACAGGTGCGGGGGATGGAGACCGCAGACGCCTACACTGCCTTGCAATTAGAGGATCCTTTGCGCGCCGACGTGCTTGAACCTGGTGACAGCCAACGGATTGCGCGCGCGCTTGAGGTGAAGCGCTCTACCGGGGTGACGCTTGCTGACTGGCAGCAGGCAAAGTCTGGGGGAATTGCGGAAGACATCACGCTGAACCCAATCGTTCTTATGCCTGAACGCCAATGGGTGTATGAGCGCTGTGATGCGCGGTTTGCGCAAATGCTGGACAATGGCGCTGTAGCAGAGGTTGAGGCTCTGCTTGCCCGCGATCTTTCTCCAGAGCTTCCTGTAATGCGCGCGATCGGTGTGCCTGAGATAGCTCAGCTTGTGCGCGGTGAAATTACCCGAGAGGAAGCGATAGAGGCAGGCGGTCAATCCACCCGGCAATATGCAAAGCGTCAATTCACCTGGCTGCGCAACCAATGCCCTCCGGAATGGCCGCGCGTTTCGCCTGATGATATTGCTTCAGCGCTTCCGTGAATGTAATATAATTGCGCAAATATATCTTGACTTATTAGATTGTGATGAGTAGCGCGGCTGCGAAAGGCCGAAGCGAACGCTTGGCTTGCCTCTTTGAACCCGCTATACGGCCGATTTGGTCATACGCGGTATGACCGGAAACAAACGTGTAGGATTAACGATCATGGCTGTTGTCATTCTAGTGGGAAAAACGGGCTGATCGGGATCTATCATAGATGACCTGACCGGCCCGCTGCGAATACGCAGAGGGCCTTTTTTTGGGCCTTTTTTATGGGCCATTGGAATTTGGGAGTAAGTGACGTGGGACAGCGCTCTGGAGCGGCCCTTTTGATGGAATGCCTGATCGACCAAGGGGTCGAATATGTCTTCGGCTATCCCGGCGGCGCGGTGCTTCCTATCTACGACGAACTCTTTGGCGATGAACGCATTCGCCACATTCTTGTGCGCCACGAGGCAGGTGCGGCTCATGCAGCCGAGGGTTATGCACGCGCCACCGGCAAGCCGGGCGTTGTGCTTGTGACCAGCGGTCCCGGCGCAACCAATGCGGTGACCGGCATTGCTGATGCATGGATGGATCTCGATCCCCATGGTGGTCATCACCGGACAAGTCCCTTCCGGCCTCATCGGAACCGATGCATTTCAAGAGGCAGACACAGTCGGCATCACCCGCCATTGCACCAAGCACAACTACCTTGTGAAAGATCCAGCGGAACTGGTCGCGACACTGGAAGAGGCGTTTCGCATTGCAACCACAGGACGCCCGGGCCCTGTCGTGGTCGACATCCCCAAGGATGTGCAGATTGCAGTGCCCTCGGAGAGCCGCGACCATGTCGCCCACCACGGCTCGCACCGGTACACTCCGCAAATGGTTGCCCCGATTGAGCAGATTGCAGAGGCCATTGAGATCATCGCTGAGGCCGATGCACCGATCCTCTACACCGGCGGCGGTGTGATCAATTCAGGGCCCCGCGCAACCGAATTGCTGCGCCAGTTTCAAGACCTGACCGGTGCGCCGACCACGTCGACCCTCATGGGCCTCGGCTGTTTTCCCAACACCCATCCCGATTGGCTCGGCATGCTGGGGATGCATGGCACGTACGAAGCCAATATGGCGATGAACCAGTGCGATGTGATGGTCTGTATTGGCGCGCGTTTTGATGACCGGGTGACGGGGCGTCTTGATGCGTTCAGCCCGAACTCTAAGAAAATCCACATCGACATCGACCGCAGCTCAATCAACAAAACGGTGCCGGTTGATCTTGGCATCGTGGGCGATTGCGCGACGGTTCTGGAGCAGCTTATCTCCGCTTGGGACAACCGAAGTCCTCGCGATCTTGGCGAATGGAAAGCGCGCATTGCCGGGTGGCGGGCGAGAGAGTGCCTGGCCTACCCCGAGGTTTCAAAGGCCGATGCAAACGCCATCATGCCGCAAAAGGCGATCGAGCGGCTTTACGCCCTCACCCATGAGAAGTCGCCGATCATCACCACCGAAGTCGGTCAGCACCAGATGTGGGCCGCGCAATATTTCGGGTTCGATAAACCCAACAAATGGCTCACCTCTGGCGGGCTGGGCACTATGGGTTATGGCTTGCCAGCTGCTATCGGCGCGCAATTGGGCAACCCTGACAGCCTCGTTATTGATGTGGCGGGTGAAGCGAGTATTCAGATGAATATTCAAGAGCTTGGCACGGCTTCTCAATACCGTCTGCCGGTCAAGATTTTCATCTTGAACAATGAATATATGGGCATGGTCCGCCAGTGGCAGGAGCTGACCTATGAAAGCCGTTATTCCAATTCCTATTCCGACAGCCTGCCCGACTTTGTCGCGCTCGGTGAGGCTTATGGCTGGAAGGGCATTCGCATCACCGACAAGGATGAACTCGACGCTGGCATCCAAGCGATGATTGACCACGATGGCCCGGTGATCGTCGATTGCTGCGTTGCCAAGGACGCGAATTGCTTCCCGATGATTCCATCAGGCGCCGCGCACACCGAAATGCTGCTTTACGGCGATCAGGTCGAAGGCACGATGGATGACGAAGCAAAGGCGCTGGTGTGATGCGGGCCCTAAGCAAGATTGCCACACTCGCGCTCGCCGCCTCGCTTGCTGCTTGCAGTGAGGAAGCGCCTTTGGGTGAACTGGAGCAACCGGCCAACACCGGCCCTGTTGGTTTCTCCAATTTTGTCGAGCTTTCCGACACTCAAATCGCAGCGACGATTGAGCCAGAATTCGGTTTTGGCCCGATACAGAACGAGGCAAAGAGCCTTTGCACGGATAAGCCGGTATGTGAGGTCGTGATCTTTGAGGATGGAACCACCCTGCCCTCCGCTCTGCCTTACACCGATAGGGAAACCGCAGACGCGATTGCATTTTACAAGCTCGACCGTGCCGATGGGACCGACGAAATGAAGGCACATTGCCAAAAAATCGCACGCACCCCTGCTGAAAACTGCATCGGCGGTTAGGAAAACCCATGAAAATCAAGAACGCCCAAAGCGAACGCCACGTTCTCACGATTACGGTCGACAATGAACCCGGTATCTTGGCCAAGATCACCGGCCTGTTCACCGCGCGCGGCTACAACATTGACAGCCTCACCGTGGCAGACATCTCAGACGACCACGCGATCAGCCGGATCACTGTCGTCACCAACGGCCCGCCCGAGGTCATCGATCAGATCGAAGCTCAACTTGAACGGCTTGTCCCGGTGCACAAGGTCACAGACCTCACGCAGGCCGGCCCCCATGTCGAGCGCGAACTGGCGCTGATCAAAGTCGCTGGCAAAGGCGAAGCGCGGGTCGAAGCGCTTCGGATTGCCGATGTGTTTCGCGCCAATGTGGTCGATACCACGACCGAAAGCTTCGTCTTCGAGCTCACCGGATCGCCGGACAAGATCGACAGCTTCATCGCTCTGATGCGCGGGATTGGCCTCCAGTCGGTTGGCCGCTCAGGCGTTGTCGGCATGATGCGTGGCAATCACAGCGCTTAAGTCATTCTCATTCATACCAATAATACGAATTACAAAAGGGAAACCTCATGAAAGTCTATTACGACGCCGACGCGGACTTGGGCCTCGTCAAATCCAAGAAAATCGCCGTGCTTGGCTATGGCTCACAAGGCCACGCACACGCACAGAACCTGCGCGACAGCGGCGTTGGCGAAGTTGCCATTGCGCTGCGTGAAGGCTCAGCGACTGCGAAGAAGGCAGAGGATGCAGGCTTTAAGGTGCTGTCCAATAAGGAAGCGGCTGAATGGGCCGATATCCTTATGATCCTTGCACCCGATGAGCATCAAGCCGCGATCTATGCCGATGACATTCATGGCCGCTTGAAGCCGGGCTCAGCGCTTGCCTTTGCGCACGGCCTCAATATCCACTTTGGCCTCATCGAAGCGCAAGATGATATCGACGTCATCATGATCGCGCCCAAAGGCCCGGGCCACACGGTGCGCAGCGAATACCAACGCGGCGGCGGTGTCCCCTGCCTGATCGCCATCCACCAAGATGCAAGCGGCGCGGCTAAAGACGTCGCCCTCGCCTACGCATCGGGCGTTGGTGGTGGCCGCTCTGGCATCATCGAAACCAATTTCCGCGAAGAGTGCGAAACCGATCTGTTCGGTGAACAAGCCGTTCTGTGCGGCGGGATCACTCACCTTATCCAAGCCGGGTTCGAGACGCTGACCGAAGCTGGCTACGCGCCGGAAATGGCCTATTTTGAGTGCCTTCACGAGACCAAGCTGATCGTTGACCTCCTTTATGAAGGCGGCATTGCCAACATGCGTTATTCGATCTCGAACACGGCGGAATATGGCGACATCACCACCGGCCCACGCATCATCACCGATGAGACAAAGGCTGAAATGAAGCGCGTTCTCGACGACATTCAGTCGGGTCGCTTTGTGAAAGACTTCGTCCTCGACAACCGCGCAGGCCAGCCAGAGCTTAAAGCCGCTCGCAAGCGTGCCGAAGCGCATCCGATTGAGAAAACCGGTTCAGAATTGCGCGCCATGATGCCATGGATCAGCGCCAACAAGCTGGTCGACAAAGCCAAAAACTAAGGCAATACTCCCCCTCGCTAATCTCAAGCGAGGGGGATCATATGGCTAAACGCGATGTAACTTTGATGCCGTTTGCTTCGCTTTATCCGGCCTATGTCAATAAGGTCGAGAAGAAGGGACGCACTAAGGCTGAGCTTGACCAGGTCCTGTGCTGGCTTACCGGCTTTTCGCAAGGCGAGCTCAATGCGCATCTTGAGGCCAAGACCGATTGCCGCAGCCTCATCGATGCAGCGCCTCTCAACCCGGACCGTGAGCTAATCAAAGGCGTTGTCTGCGGCGTGCGCGTTGAAGAGGTTGAGCAACCCTACATGCGCGAGCTGCGCTATATGGACAAACTCGTCGATGAGCTTGCCAAGGGCAAGAAAATGGAGAGCATACTTCGCGCCCCCTAATGGAAGTCAGCCGCAACACCCGTATCCTCTATGCCCTTTGCGCCATCGCTTTTGTGGTGATTATCGCGCGCGCCTATATGAATGTTAAGGGCGCCGATGCGCTCCAACCGGTCGTGCCGCAATCCGAGGTTCAAGCCTTCGCGCGCGAGCAACTTAATGCCCTGCAAGACCGCAGCTTTGCCGAAAACATTGAACTGTGCGGAATTGTCTTTGAAACCAGCGAGGCTGAACTCGGGGCCTCATTCCCAAGGGACGGCGATGAGGCGACCTGCGACCTTCAATATTTCGACGAGCCCGGAATGGTGCCTATCGCCAGCTTTCACACCCACGGCCGTTTTAGCGCCGATTACGACAGTGAAGTCCCGTCTATCACCGATATTCAAAGCGATATGGAAAGCAGGATCGATGGCTATATCGCAACGCCCGGAGGCCGGTTTTGGTGGGTGGACCACGAGACCGGGATCGCAACACTTGCGTGCGGCGAAGGCTGCTTGATCCAAGATGGGCGGTATCGCCCATGTCCAGGCGATAAGATCGCCAACACCTATACAATCGAAAAGCTGGCGCAGCGCTTTGAAGCGCCCACGCCAGCTTGCTGATTGTTATTACCTGAAAAAAAGAGTGTGGTCGAAGGAGCTAGGAGGAACGACCCTCCAACCACACTCAAGCACACACCCGTCAGGCAGCGGGTGCGCGATTTATGCAGCGCCGCAGGCTGATGCAGCGCACGCTGAAGCTTCGCAGCCAGAAGCGGCACAGGCAGAAGCGGCACAGGCGGAGGCGGCGCAGGCCGATGCTTCACATGCAGAAGCAGCGCATGCTGAGGCTGCACACGCACTCGCCTGACATGCCGCAGCGGCACACGCAGCTGCAGCGCAGGCCGCTTTGCGTTCCGCCTTGGCTTGACGTCGAGCCTCGCGGTTAGCGCGGCGCTCTGCATAGCTAGAGCTGGAGCTCACACCGCTGTTTGAAAAACCGCTTGGGCCACATGGGACGTCTGCAGCCGCAGGCGCGCCAGCAGTCGCCGCCGCAAGGCCGCCAGCGACCATCAACATTTTGGTGAAGCTTGTGTTCTTAGTCATTCTCTCATCCTCTTCGTTGTAAATTATTGCCTGATGAGAATTGGGCGGTCCGGCCCTGCATTGGTGCAAAGGTGTTCTTTCGTAAGTTCTCAGACCGCCAATTAAGGTTCAAATTAATCGCCGAATTTCTTACCGTCCGGGGTCGCAGCCCAGGCAGGATCTGATTTTGCGATGAAGCCATCAATGTCGCCAAGCCAAGTGCCCTGCACATTGCGATTGAAGTTCAAATAGAGCTTTCCATCGTGGATTTTATAAAGCGTGGGGTCTCCGGGTGCGAGCGCGCCGCGGCTCATCGCCCATGCACAGTGGCCACCATATTGCGGCGCGTATGCATCGGGGTTCGCGCTGAATGCGTCCGCGTTTGCCTGGCTTGAGAAGTGAAAGACAGCGCCGCCGTGCTTCACTTTGAAATTGGCGCTGCCAAGGACGGGTTTGCCGTCGCCCTGGAAGTAGCTGACTGTGTCATATCCGCTAACAGCAACATTGCTGCCTTCTACGCCGACAAACACGCCGCCATCAGCCAGCGCGGGGGCACTAAGGGCAACCGGGGTCGAAAGCATCGCAGCGGTCACGAGCGCTAGATACCTGAATTTCATTTGTATTCTCCTTGAATTCGCTTTCAGGGGGGACCGAAAGCGATTGTCGTTGTGCGGCGACCGCAAGGGCTGGTCGGGCAAGGGGGCTAGGGTGTCTGCCGGTGTAAGGGGGGAACCGGCGGGAACCCGAGGAGCGCCTTGCGGCCGCGCACATCTGTTGTTTCGTGGGCCCATGCAAAAAGGTGACACCTTGCTTCAAAAAAGTTTGAAAGTGTGAGGCCTGCGCCTAAAGCGGCAGCCAATATGCGCCTTACCGATTGCCACAATATCGACGATTTCCGCCGCCTTGCCAAAGCGCGGCTGCCCTTCCCTGTGTTCGATTATATCGATGGTGCAGCCGACGATGAGCTTACCAAAGCGCGCAACACTGAAAGCTATGCTAGCGTCGATTTGGTGCCCGATGTGCTGGCCGGGGTGGAGGCAATCGACACCTCCTGCACAATCCTTGGCCGCAAAAGCGCTCTGCCCCTGATCCTGTCTCCCACCGCCGTGCAGCGCGCCTTTCATTGGCAGGGTGAGACAGCGGTTGCGAGGGCGGCTGAGAAGTTCGGCCTGTGGTTTGGTATCTCCAGCCTTGCCACGCGTTCGATTGAGGAGATCGCTGCCCTAACTACGGGGCCTAAGATGTTCCAGCTTTATGTGCACAAGGACAAAGGGCTTAACACCCATATGATTGAGCGGTGTCAGGCGGCGAAGTTCGACGCGCTGGCTCTGACAGTAGACACCATCGTATCCGGCAAACGCGAGCGGTGCCTCAGGAGCGGTTTCACCACCCCTCCCCGTTTCACGCCAGCCAGCGTCTTGAGTTACGCCACCCGGCCGCGTTGGACCCTCGATTATCTCTTCCGTGAGAAATTCCGGCTTCCCAATCTCGACACCCATGTAAGCGAAGGGTCGGCGCAAGCGGTGAGCATTGCGGAATATTTCAACACCATGCTCGACACATCGATGGATTGGAGCACCGCTGCTAGCATTCGCGAGCAATGGGGCGGCACTTTCGTCCTTAAAGGCGTGATGAGCGCAGGCGATGCACGGCGCGCGGTTGAGATTGGGGCGGATGCCATCATGATATCCAACCACGGCGGGCGGCAATTGGATGGCAGCCGCGCGCCGTTTGATCAGCTGCCCGAAATTGTCGATGCCGTTGGCGGAGAAATTGAGATTATCTGCGATGGCGGAGTGCGCCGCGGGACACACGCATTGAAAGCTCTTTGCACCGGAGCAACAGCAGCGTCGGGCGGCCGGCTATACCTTTATGCTCTTGCCGCAGCAGGTCAGGACGGTGTCGAACGCGCGCTTTCTATTTTGAAAGACGAAATCGAGCGCGGCATGCGTCTTATGGGTGTCACATCTGTGGACCAATTGACGGCCGAGCGGCTAAGGCACCGCGCATAAGCGTTGAAACAAAGGGGAGCAGCCTTGAAGAAATACTCTGCAATTCTTTTGGCCATAGCCGTGTCTGCTTGCGGCGCGAGCCCGGACAAAAGCGCGGCAAATGCCGATGATTTTGCTGCCCGTATTAACGGCGGCGCTCAAAAAAGCCCTGCTGCACAGGCGACCAACGCGCCAACTGTCGCGCAACCTTTGCCCGGCGCTGCTGAAGGTGTGTATGCCCCGGGCACCGCTACCGATCCGCAAAGCTCAATCTGCAAGGCCAATCTGATGGGGGATTTCATCGGCAAGCAGGCAGATGAAGCAACACGCTCGGCCATTACCCTTGCAGCTGCTGGCGCATCCCAGGTGCGCTTTGTGACGCCAGGCGGTGCAACCATCAACCCGGATGCGACCAACCCACGCCTTAACATCATGATCGACAATCTTGGCGTGATCCGGGATGCCCGCTGCGGTTAAAGCAAGCATGCGATAGGCACAAAAAAGCCCGGCGCTGAGCGATCAGCACCGGGCTTTTTGTTTGTGGTTCAACGATTAGCCTTTGTAGTGCTCATCGGCTGAATGAGTTGGGTAGTTCTTGTCACCGCTTTCGATGAAGCCTGGGATGTCCTTTTCCCATTTGGTCTGAACATCTTTGCTAAAGTTCAGATACAGCGTGCCATCCACGATTTCGTAAACTTCCGGATCGCCTGGTGCCAGCGCATCATTGGCGCCAATCGCCCAAGCGCAGTAACCGCCATATGCAGGGGCATATTTTGCAGGGTCTTCGATAAAGGTGTTGGCGTTGTCTTCGTTAGCGAAGCGATAGTCATAGCCGTTGTAGCGTACGGTCAATCCTTCCGTGCCTACGACAGGTGTGCCCTCGCCTACAAAATAGCTGACAACGTCATAGCCGCGCACAGCCAAAGTCTCGCCCTTGTTCTCGGTGTAGATCGGGTTTTCCGCTTCGCCACCAAGGTCAGCAAAGAGCGCCGTATCTTCAGCAGCAGCAGCGTCAGCCGCCATCATGGAATCGCCTTCAGAGGCATTTTCAGCAGGAGCAGAACATGCAGCAACGGTTGCGAGCAGTGCGAGAGTAAAAAGTGATTTTTTCATCGGGGTATCCTCCATTTAACGTAACTTCATTTTTCCCAGCGGCCTGATTGCTGGGTCAATGACAGTTTCGCCAGTCCCGCTGATTAGGTTACACGAAAATTCTCAGGCGCCACAAAAAATGACAAACCGTCTGGAAAATAGCGCATTTTGAGGATGCATAATCTTGCACTCCCCCATTAAATCGGCAAAAGCTACACATATGACTTACGGCCTCACGCTACTCCTACGACTTACCCGCCCTTGGACGGCGTAGGGCTTCGCGCGTGAAGATGACGCGGCCCACCGTTCAAGGGGCTGCAAAAACCGTCACTTCCAAAACCAAATGCCAAGCTGAGCGAGCCTAAGCCATGCTGAAAAATCCATCCGCCAAATACCGCCCCTTCCCGCAGATTAATTTGCCTGATCGCCAATGGCCATCGCGCACTATTGATAAAGCCCCGCGCTGGCTTTCGACCGATCTTCGCGATGGCAATCAGTCGATTATCGATCCCATGGATGCGGTGAAGAAACGCCGGTTCTTCGACCTGCTGGTTGAGGTGGGCGTTAAAGAGATTGAGGTGGGTTTCCCCAGCGCCGGGGCGACCGAGTTCGATTTTATCTCTGGCCTTGTTAGGGGCGATGCGGTGCCGGACGATGTGACGGTCCAAGTGCTCACACAAAGCCGCGAAGACCTGATCCGCACCTCGTTTGAGAGCCTTCGCGGTGCGCGCGCTGCCATCGTCCACCTCTATAATGCGGTGAGCCCTGCCTGGCGCGACATTGTCTTCCGCATGAGCAAAGACGAAGTGCGCGAAATTGCCAAAACCGGCGCAAAGGTCATGCGAGATTGCGCCGCTCAGCAGCCGGACACCGATTGGCACTTCCAATATTCGCCTGAAACCTTCTCCACTGCTGAAATCGACTTCTCCATCGAGGTGTGCGCAGCCGTGATGGAAGTGCTTCAGCCTACGCCTGACAAGCCCATCATTTTAAATCTGCCCGCAACGGTCGAGGCGGCTACCCCCAATATCTACGCCGATCAGATCGAATATTTCTGCAAGCATCTGCCGGGTCGCGAAAGCGCCGTGATCAGCCTTCACACGCACAACGACCGAGGCACAGGCGTGGCTGCTGCTGAGCTAGGCTTGATGGCAGGCGCGGACCGGGTCGAGGGATGTTTGTTCGGCAATGGCGAGCGCACGGGCAATTGCTGCCTCGTGACAATGGCGCTCAATATGTACACGCAAGGCGTCAACCCTGAGCTTGATTTTTCCAACATCGACCGCGTGATAGAGACGGTCGAATATTGCAATGACCTGCCCGTCCACCAACGCCATCCTTACGGCGGCGAATTGGTCTACACCGCGTTCTCAGGCAGCCACCAGGACGCGATTAAGAAGGGCTTTGAGGCGCACAGCGCCCAGAATGATGAGTTGTGGCGCGTGCCTTACCTCCCCATCGACCCTGCGGACTTGGGCCGCGATTATGAAGCGGTCATCCGCGTGAACTCACAAAGCGGTAAAGGCGGTTTTGCATGGGTGCTGGAACAAGACCAGGGCCTCAAACTGCCCAAGAAAATGCAGGCTGACTTCTCGCGTCATGTCCAACACATGGCAGACGAACTTGGCCGCGAACTCAACGCCGCCGACATTTGGGACGCCTTCAAGGGTGCCTATCACATCGGTTCATCCGACCGGAAATTCCAGCTTGTCGACTATGAGGAAAGCCGCGCGTCGGATGGCACTCGGCTGTTCGCAGGCAAGATCGCGGTTGATGGCGGCGAACAAAGCCTTTCTGGACGCGGCACCGGCCTTATCTCAAGCGTGCTCACCACCTTAGAAGAAGCTTTTGATCTGGAGCTCAAAGTTCTCGACTATAGCGAACACGCGCTTGGCACCGGCCGCAATGCGAAGGCAGCGGCATATCTGATGTGCCAATCTGGCGAACGCATTATCTGGGGCTGCGGGATTGATACCGATGTTTCGACCGCGAGCGTAAGAGCGGTGCTGAGCGCGGCCAATTCGGCGGCGTGAGGCTAAACGGTCAAACGGCCGGGCACCCTCAGACCACGCCTCAAATGCCTTTGGCGATTTGTTCAGCGCGCTTGGTCGCAGCTCTCTCATAGGCTTCGTCGATCTTGATGAGGACCGATTTAAAGCTCAGCGGGGAAAAATAGAGCGGGCATTGCGCCATTTCCCCGTCCACGCGTTTCCATGTGACTGAAATCGCTTGGGTCGGGTCAAAATTGGCCAGCGCCTCAAACAACGCCTCATCCACGCTAAAATCCGATGTGCGGGTGCTGAAACAACTGGGCGGCTGTGGAGCGGGATTGCTGCTGCACCACCCGAGTTCGGATGAAACGGTCAGTGGAACGGCGATGATCTCTTCGCCCTGTTTTATGTACAGCTCAGCAAGCTCGTTATACACGGTGTCCTTTGAACCTGATGTATGTCGGGTGTTGCTGACTATGATCGAATAGTTCTTCGGACCATCCAAGGATTGGCCAATGGCGGCGTAGGTCCGGCCTCTCCCCTCATTCGAAAAGCCCATCAGATCTGCTTTGTACACATTTTCCGATGTGACCCGTGTACCGGTTATCACATTGCGCCTTTTGAGAACGTTCGGGCTCTCACGATTGATGCTCGTACTTACCTTTTTGAGCGCCTTTTTGAGCGTGCGTTTGGGAAACTGTTTGGAGAAGTTCTTTGGAAACTCGCAATTGGCATAGGTCGAATGCGCCGGATCACGCATATCCGTTACCGCATTGGACATTGGCTGTGTCGCCGATGCGGATGCAAATGTGAGTGCCGCGGTGCTCACCACGGTCAAACGTGCCAGTTTCCCTCTCAAGGGATCCGCTCCTACGATCCCATAAGCAACGCGGCTTTTCGCCGCCTATGGGACCGTATACCTTTGATTTTTGGGGCTTGCGAGAAAGAACGCAACTGGGATTACTTGCCCTGCCGCTCCAAGATCGCCTCAATCTCATCCATCACTGCGTCCATCCGGTCTATCACCGCATCATAGGGCGCGCGGGTGGTCATATCGAGGCCGGCGTCCTTCAAAATCTCGGTCGGATAATCTGAACCACCCGCCTTTAGCATGGCGAGATAGGTGTCACGCGCGCTGTCGCCGTTTTCCTTGATCTCATCGACAAAATACGCCGCCCCCGCAATCGAGGTCGCGTATTGGTAGACGTAGAAGTTGTAATAGAAGTGCGGGATATACGCCCATTCAATCGCCTCACGGTCGGTGATTTCCATCACGCCTTCCTCGTGCCCGTGATAGCGCTTGAGGATATCGCCATAAATCTTAGTCATGCGCGCACCGGTGAGAGCCTCCCCGCGCTCAACCGCCTCGTGAACTGCGACCTCAAACTCTGAAAACATCACTTGGCGGAAGAACGTGCCGCGCATTTGCTCAAGAGATTGGCCAAGGTAAAACAGGCGCTCATTATCGTCCTTGGCGTTCTCCAACATGTAATCGGCCAGCATCAACTCTTGCGCAATTGCAGCGATTTCGGTGGTGAAGATCGAGAAATTGGAGAGCTCAAAAGGCTGGTTCTCATTGGTCAGAACCTTGTGCAACGCGTGGCCCCATTCATGGGCATAGGTTGAGGCTGAGTTGTAATCGTCCTGGTGGTTGAGGAGGATCAGCGGGTGCACATCATAGGCACCGCCTGACATGTAAGCGCCTGAACGCTTACCGGCTTGCGGGTACACATGCATCCAGCGCGCTTGGCTCGCTGCATCAAACTTGGCGACAAACTCCTCACCCAGCGGCTCCATTGAGGCGAGCACATGTTCGCGCGTTTCATCAATCGGGAACGTCAGATCGGTTTTGACAAGCGAGGGGTAAATATCGTGATAGCCAAGGTCCTCCACCTCCAGCATCCGTGCCCGCAAAGCGAAATAGCGGTGCAGCACGTCGATGCGGTCATTGGTTGTGTCGACCAGCGTGCGATAGACCTCTTGCGGGACGTTATCGCCTGAAAGGAAGTATGAGAGCGTGTTTTCATATCCGCGCGCTTTCGCAGCGCCCACATTGCCCTGAACTTCGCCGTTGAGCGCTGCACCAAGTGTGCTCTCGTATTTCTTCCATGTGCCCCAGAACGCATCGAAAGTGGCGATCCGATCAGCGCGGTTGGGAGCTTGGCGATACTTTGCATAGCCCGCCGTGCTGATCACAGCTTCGGTGCCATCGCTCAGCGTAATGGTCGGCCACTCAATCTCGGCATTGGCAAGCAGGTCGCGCACGTTTTGCGAGGCACCGATTGCACCGCCCAGAAGGGTTAGCGTCTGCTCTGTTTCAGGGGACAGCACGTGCTTTGACTGGCGCAGGACATCGCGAAGGAAGAAGGCGTGTTTTTCAAGGCCCGGTTCTTCGGCGATAAAGCCCATGAGCTTTTCTTCGCCCATCGCCGCCACTTCGGGCACGAAAAACGCGCTGTTCGCGCCAGCGGCCCGGCCAAGCGCTTGCAACCGGCCGAGCATTTCCTGACCCGCAGGCGCGCCAAGGTCGACGTTGCGTGAGTTGGAGGCATAAACGCCCATGCGCGACAGTTCTTTGCTAAAAGCAGAGCGCAATTCGAGCGCCTCAAGCAGGGTTGCAGAGCTCTCACCAATTCGCCCTTCGTATGGCGCGAGCCCTTCGATATTTGCGCGCAGACGATCAAACTCTGCATCCCAAGCCTCTTTAGTGGGATAGAACGGGGTGAGGTCCCAAGTGTTCGCCTCGTCAACGGCGGCGACTTGGGTTGCGGTATCCTGCGCGTGAACAGGAAAGGCGGCAAGCGCGCTGGAGGCAAGCGCCAAGGCAAGAGTGCGAGTTACAAGATTTGGCATGGTTTGATTGTCCCTGAAAATCTGATCTGTGAGCGCTGGCGCAGCCTATCGCTGCAAGACAATTGCAATTGGTCGAAATTGCAACCCCAATCGATGAACGCGCATGGCTTGGTGGTTTCCTACCCCGGCAAGGCTGGACTATCCAAGGAATATGCAACACACACACTCTCAAACAGCGCCGTTTTCGGGCGAGCGCTGGCACAACAGGTTTTTGGCCCCTGAACAGTGTGCCAAATGTGCCAAACTTCTGGCAAGGCGTTGTTAAACATAAGAAAAACGATATTGAATTGAATTCAATATGATGAGGGAGAGAAACAGCCGATGACCGAAGCCATCTTGGAAGCCGATCTACCGATCATCGATCCCCACCACCACCTGTGGGACTTGCGGCCCATGATGCCGATGTTTCCAGAGCCGCATCACCGCTTTATCGAAACGCTTGTGCCGGTGGCGCATTACACATTCGATCAATTCAACGCCGAAGTCGCGCAAAGCGGCCACAATGTGATCGGCACCGTCTTTATGGAATGCGGGGCGTTCTACAACAACGCTTTGGGCGAGGCGCTGAAACCGGTTGGCGAGGTCGAATATGTGAACGGCGTTGCTGCCCAATCGGCTAGCGGCCTTTACGGTGACACCCGGCTTTGTGCAGGGATAGTGGGACATGCCGACCTTATGCTGGGCGCTGGCGCGGGGGAAGTGCTTGACGCTTTGAAAGCTGCTGCCCCTGCGCGGTTCAAAGGCATTCGGCACCAAGGCGCATGGGATGCCGACGCGCAAGTGCTTGGCCCTCCGTTTCATGCACCCGCAGAGCTTTACCGCGATGCGACCTTCCGCGAGGGGTTTGCCGAGCTTGGCAAACGGGGATTAAGCTTTGACGCGTGGGTTTTGGAGCCGCAAATTGGCGATGTGATCGACTTGGCGCGCACCTTTCCCGATACACCGATCTGCCTCGACCATTGCGGCACTCCGCTGGGCAATGAGAGCTATTCAGGCAGGCTTGAAGAACGCTTTCCCATCTGGCGCGAGGCGATCATGGAGCTTGGGCGGTGCCAGAATGTCATGGTGAAGCTTGGCGGGCTTGCCATGTCCAATTGCAACCTTCCGCCAGAAGGTCCTGCTGCGGGCTGGTCCTCTGAGCGTCTTGCCCCGCTGTGGAAGCCCTATATCGAGACCTGCATTGAGGCCTTCGGCACATCGCGCGCTATGTTTGAGAGCAATTACCCCGTTGACCGTTGGGGCGCGAGCTATCCGGTGCTGTGGAACACCTTTAAGCGGATCACAGCTGATGCCAGCGATGATGAGAAATCCGCGCTATATGCCGGGAACGCGAGCCGGTTCTATGGATTAGAAGACCTGATTGCTTAATTGCAAAAGGCAACTTATCGCTTGCCGGAATTGATTTGGAGAGAAATGCATGTCCCTGCCCGCCCCGTTTGACCGTCTTCGCTTGCCGCTGATCGGTTCACCGCTGTTTATCGTCTCTGGCCCAGAGCTGGTCATTGCGCAGTGTAAGGCAGGAATCATCGGCAGCTTTCCAGCGTTGAATGCGCGGCCACAGACCCTTCTTGATGAATGGCTGCACCAAATCACCGAGGAGCTTGCCAAACACAACCGCGAGAACCCTGATAAGCCCGCGGCACCTTTCGCCGTCAACCAGATCGTCCACAAGTCAAACGATCGCGTGATGGAAGACATGAAAACCTGCGAGAAATGGCAGGTCCCCATGGTGATCACCTCGCTTGGCGCGCGCACGGAAATCTTTGATGCGGTGCGCAACTGGGGCGGCATCACCATGCACGATGTCATCAACAACCGCTTTGCCAATAAGGCGATTGAGAAAGGCGCGGATGGCCTTATCCCGGTGGCAGCCGGTGCTGGTGGCCATGCAGGCACGCAATCACCGTTCGCTCTGGTACGCGAAATTCGTGAGTGGTTTGATGGCCTTATCGCACTTTCCGGCTCTATCGGACACGGTGCCTCGATCCTCTCAGCCCAAGCGGTTGGCGCAGACTTCGGCTATTGCGGAAGCGCCTTTATCGCGACCGAAGAAGCGAACGCTGATCAAGGCTATAAGCAAGGCATCGTCGATGGTTCTGCGGAAGGCATTGTCTATTCGAACCTGTTTACTGGCGTTCATGGCAATTACCTGCGTTCCTCGATTGAGAACGCTGGAATGGACCCGGACAACCTACCAACAAGCGATCCTTCGAAGATGAACTTTGGCTCTGGCGGCAACACGAAGGCCAAGGCGTGGAAAGACATTTGGGGTTCGGGCCAGGGCATCGGCGCGGTTAAATCTGTGGGCACCGTTGAGGACATGGTTGCACGGTTCGAGCGCGAATATCACGAGGCGCGCGGCCGGATGCTTGGCGTGTCTGACTACACCTCATGGAACACTATGGCAGAGGCGGCTGAGTAATCCTCAGGTCGAGGACCAAATCTGCTCGGCCATCGCATCGAGCGTATCGAAGTTAAAGCCGGTGCCAAGCGGGTCCTTGCGGTTGAGCACGAAACCTTTGCGCTCATTGATAAGCCGTATGCGCAGCGCCCTTTGCAGAAGGCGCATACGGCCCAAGGCTTCGGTTTGCGCGGTATCGGCGTCTTTCCTCTGAAGAAGGTCCCAGCGGCTTTCAATCGCCCCCATCCGCTCGATAACAAGCTCGTTGTAAACAGGATGCGGCCCCCGGTGGAGCGGCAGGCCGGTGTAAATCGAGGCTTGCTCAGTCGAGGGAAGAAGCAACCCATTGTAGCGGAAATCGTCAAAGCCGACCCTTACTCTGCCGATGCTTTCAAACATGCGCCGGAAGTAGCGTTTAGCTAACAATTGTTTGGGCAAAAGGTGATGGCGTTGAAGCCCCGGGTCATACAGCGGCGACCCGCGCTTGTTAACAGACTGGAAGGTGATTGTGGTTTGGGTAGGACGAAGGGGCCGCGGACCCTGCACTGTCCCTAGCGATCTTGCACCTGAAATTCCGTGCGCCGTTTCCAGCGCTTTTAACCCAGACAACTGATCCCTCGTCGTCGGCGGTCATTCTCGCCATACTCTTACAAATTTTCCATTGCGAGAGGGGCGCATGACGAGATTTGTACCGTCAGGTGCCACCACCCGCTCGCTCGCTTCTACACCACCGACCAATACTAACTGGTTAATTAACCTTACACCCAATCTTGTCGCGGCCACTTTATCATGCGCAAGCGGGGGTTCGATGCGCACTTCTTGGTCAATCCAAAAGCCAAGCCCTTCGCTTTGCAGTGCGCCATCGGCAGCTTCGCGAAAGGCGGTAAGTCCAAGGGCGGGGAAAGGCCCACCTTCAAGCCAAGCGGTTATGACCGATTCAAAGAATTGATGGCCAATTGCGCTCATGGATGGGGGCCAGATAACCCCTGCAAGCTCGTCAAAATGATCGACAAGATCGCGGGCAAGCCCAAGGAGCGCCTTAGCGACCGGCATCATGCGTTCACCACCTGCAAGGTGATGCCCCGGCGTCAGGTGCAGCACATCGAATGCATCCGCGGTGGGCAATTGGTCGAGGTCAAACCTGTGCCACAGAGGTGGAAATGGTCTTCCCGCGCCAGGCGAAAGTCCGGCAAGTTCAAACGTCATGCCCTCGCGCAGCAACTCAACCCACACCTGATCCTGGCGAATATTGGCCATGGTCTCGCCAGCTTGTTCTAAGCCGCCGTCATCTGCGCTTACGCGGTAATCTGGAGCAATTTCGAGAGGATCATGACTGATTGTGACTTTGGGGTGGCAGGCGGCAAATTCCCTGACTGCGCGCAGATCGGGCCGCTTTCCACGGGCAAAGAGCAAGAAGAGGCCTTGTGGCCCAGAGAGACGATATTCAGTCATAACACGTCCCCCTCTTCGATTTGCACACCGGCGGACAGGTTGCACCGTGCAACTCTATCCATCAGAAATGTAAAAAAGGCAAATTTGTCTTTTATTCCGGGCGGGTAAATCCTTGTAACAGCCCCCATCCATTCTCTCTCAATTGTAAACTAGAATACACCCAGAGCAATGCCTTCAGAAATTGACATCCCCAAATCCATGCAATCTGCTTCGACCTTGGCGGTAATTTCTTTTGTTTTTAAAATGTCTTCAGGCGTCTGTGCGGCAAAGTTAACAATCATCGGATCAGCCACGCGCTTAAGCCGCCAACCGGTCGCGATCCGGTCCAATTGTTTTTGAGCGCCCGCCCCATCAGAACCCGCAGCGATGATCGATGCATACGCCCTGCCCTCGATTTGCCCGAGAACCGGATAATAATTGCGGTCAAACATTTCCTTCATTTCGCCGCTCATGGACGCAAGGTTCTCTGGGCAAACAAACAGATAGGCACACGCTTGGAGAAGGTCCGGCGGGGATACATCGCAGGCCCGCACAAGCACCGCGTTGTCATGGCGCGCGGCGGCTTTTGCCATCTGCTCGCTTGCGCCCGTGCGGCTGTGCCATATGACCAGGAGCGTCCTATCCTCATCCATGCGCGCAACAATCTCAGCAGACTGTCGATTGTCAACGTGCAAAGCCTGTCATCCAAGCCATTGATCGGTTATTTAGAACGCTATGGCTTCTCGCGCTCTTTCTAACGTTCTTGGTGTCTCCCAGTCGCTTGGCGGCCGCTCTTGGTTGTGGCGCGGGGGGACGATGGATTGCGGAGATCAAACCTATGACCTTGGCAGCGACATCCTTGATCAGCTTTTGATGTCGCGCGGCGTGGCACGCGAAGATTTGCCCAAACACACATCACCCACCATGCGCGAATTTCTGCCTAACCCTTCTGAATTTCGCGATATGGACCGCGCAGCCCAACGGATAGCCGATGCCATTGCAGCGAACGAACAGATCACTGTTTATGGCGACTATGACGTCGACGGGGCGACGAGCGCGGCGCTGTTGATTGACCTGTTTCGCAGCCTTGGCGTGGATGCAGGCTATTACATCCCTGATCGCCTGCTTGAAGGATACGGGCCCAGCGGTGAGGCTCTGGTCAAGCTTGCCGAGCAAGGCTCAAGCCTGATTGTGACCGTTGATTGCGGGGCAATGGCACACGAGGCGCTCACCATGGCGCGCGAGGCGGGTGTCGATGTGATTGTGGTTGACCATCACAAATGCTCGCCTGATCTGCCGCCCACCGCTGCATTGGTGAACCCCAACCGCCTTGACGAAAGCGATCTGGCCGCAGCTCATGGACATTTGGCCGCTGTGGGTGTCGCGTTCTTATTGGCCATCGCTTTGGTTCGGACATTGCGCGAGCGCGGATTTTTTGAAGGGCGCAAAGAGCCCGACTTAATGGCCCTGCTTGACCTTGTCGCTTTGGGTACGGTGGCCGATGTGGCCGCGCTCCATGGGCTCAACCGTGCTTTTGTGGCGCAAGGGTTAAAGGTCCTCGCGCGCCGCGACCGGATCGGCATGTCGGCTCTTATCGATGCCAGTCGATTGAAACGCGCACCTATCGCATCAGACCTGGGCTTTGCCTTGGGGCCGCGGATTAACGCAGGGGGCCGGATTGGAGAATCCACGCTGGGCGTAAGGTTGCTGACAACCAATGACCCCGAAGAAGCACGAGAGATCGCTGAGCAACTCTCAGCCCTCAACGAGGAACGCCGGGCTATCGAAGCCGAAGTGCAAGAGGCCGCCGAAGCACAGCTTGATGGTCAGCACAACATGTCTGTCCAAGTGCTTGCAGCAAGTGGTTGGCATCCGGGGGTGATCGGCATTGTCGCTGGGCGGATCAAAGAGAAGACCGGCAAGCCTTCCATCGTGATCGCGTTAGATGGCAATGAGGGCAAAGGCTCTGGCCGTTCTATCAGCGGGGTTGATCTTGGCGCTGCGATCATTGCGGCGCGCGAGGAAGGCTTGCTTGTGGCAGGCGGGGGGCATGCCATGGCCGCAGGGCTCACAATCAAAGAGGGAAAGCTTGCCGCGTTCAGCGAGTTTCTCGATACGCGATTGGCGCGCGATGTTGACCGGGCTCGCCTTTCCCAATCGATGCAGTTGGACCTCTCTTTGACCCCCGGAGGCCTGACAACGCAGTTGGTGTCCACTTTGGAGGCGGCTGGTCCTTACGGCGTTGGTTGGCCCGCGCCGCGCGTTGCTGTGGGCCCGGTGCGCATCGTCAAGGCCGATATTGTGGGGAAAGACCATTTGCGTGTCATCGCTGCGGGCCAAGATGGCAAAAGCTTCAAGGCCATCGCTTTTCGCGCCGCTGAGACCGAAATGGCGCAAACACTTTTGCACCGTAGTGCCTCGCGCCGGTTCCACCTTGCCGGGCGCGTAAAGATCGATGATTGGGGCCCTCGCCCTGCGGCTGAACTTCATTTGGAAGACGCCGCTTTTGCCGATTAAGTTTGCCGATTGTCCCATCGCTCAAACTTTTTTCGCAAAACTTACACCTAGAGGGCTTGACCCTTTGTGACAGCCCCCGTATTGGCGCGCTTCCGAAAGCGAGCGTGGCCCGTTCGTCTAGCGGTTAGGACGCGGCCCTTTCACGGCTGAAACACGGGTTCGATTCCCGTACGGGTCACCACCACCACCTCTCTAGCAAGAGAGGCGCACAATATTCGCAAAGCGGCATTTCCTCACAAATTGTTGTCAGGGTAAAATACCCGTTTGACCTGCGCCAAACGCGCGGTAAATCGCTGCGTATGGATGAAGCTCGCAGATTTCCTCTGATCGCCATTTGGCTTGCGGTCATTACCTGCAGTGCGATCCTGCTGCTTGGCCTTGATCCGTTTCTCATCATCTCGGTGTTGATCGTGTGGATTGGCTCTCTCTTCCTTGTCTCAAGCAAGCCGCCGGCCGCACGCGCAGGCAACAAGCGCGCAGGGCTGAGCCTGTCCTCAATGCGAGAGCTGCTTGAAAACTCTTCAACGCCTGTGATGGTCACAGACCGCAACACAATCGCAATCGCCAATCGCGCTGCTCGCAAACTGCTTGGCACGCATATCGCAGAACAAGATGCCCGCGTGGTCTTCAGACAGCCTGCCGCTGTTGCTTTGTTTGAGAAAGCCAAAGGCGGTCAGGCAACCGTTCGCGGTCTTGTGAGGCGGCAAGATATCTGGCGTATCAACCGGCACGCAATTGATAGCGACCTTGCCGTGGTCGAGCTTATCAATATGAGCGCTGAGGCAGATATTAGCCGCGCGCACACCGATTTTGTCGCCAACGCCAGCCACGAACTGCGCACCCCCCTTGCCTCAATCCTTGGCTATGTCGAAACGTTGAGTGAAAGCGGGGCTGAGTTCGATACGCCAACATCGCAAAAGTTTCTTGGCACAATCGAGCGCGAGGCAAAGCGCATGCAAAGCCTCATCAGCGATCTGATGAGCTTGTCGCGGGTCGAAGCGGAAAAACACGATCTGCCCGAGGCACACCTCGACCTTGCCCCGCTCATCGAACAAGCAGCGCGCGATGCGGCTGGTCCTGACCGCAGCGATAGGCTCGATATTCAGCTGATCGAACGACCCCGGGTGCAAGGGGACCAACAGCAGTTAGAACAAGTGGTTCGCAACCTGGTCGAAAACTCAATGAAATACGGCGCACCCAAAACGCGTGTCCGGGTGCGCCTTGATCATTCTCGCATTGGCGAAGCGCGTGTCACGGTGAGCGATAATGGCGATGGCATCGCGCCCGAGCACGTCCCTCACCTCACGCGGCGTTTTTACCGAACCGATCCAGGCCGAAGCCGCGCCTCTGGCGGTACGGGCCTTGGGCTTGCTATCGTCAAGCATATCGTAGAACGCCACCGCGGACGGCTCGACATCGAAAGCGAGCAAGGCGTGGGCACCAGCGTCATCGTGAGGCTTCCAGCGCTGCCTAACAAAAAGGTTGCGGCGTAGAGTTTTGAAAAGGAGGCCTGTTTCGGCAAGATCGGTACATGGCTGTGAACATCGTCAAATTGCACCGTTTTGTTGTCGCAGCCTTTATAGGTGTGGCGCCGGCCACGGTGTTGGCAAACACTGCGCTTGGTGAACAAAGCGAGGATGACGAGGCTGGCGAGGCTCAAAATCTGGTCATCGAACTGCCAGCCCAAGATAATCCTGCCCAAGACAATGATGTGGCACCGGATGAAGATCGGTGGAGCTTTGATCCGCGCGCCCGTGTGGACCTGGACTTTGGCTATATCAGCGCGCCCAGCTCCACCGGGGCGGACAGCGGGTTTGGGGCTCAAGCGCGCAGATTAAGGCTTGGGGGAAGCGGCAGGCTTGCAGGGGCGTTGGACTATAAAATAGAGGCCAATGTCTCTGGCGAACAAGTCATCGTGATCGACGCCTACGCCTCGCACACAAGCGGCAATTTCAAGTTCACCGGTGGGCTGTTCCGGAACTTCAAAGGCATCGAAGAACTCTCCAGCACCCTCAACACCTCATTTATCGAGCGGGCAAGCTTCACCGATGCTTTCGCCTTTGAACGCCGATTGGGAGCGGCGATTGAGTATGCAAAGGGCCCCTTCCTTGCTCAAGCCGGGGTTTTCTCAGACAATTACGAGGACATTGGAGGCGGAGACAAAAGTTTGGATGGCCGCTTGGTTTTTGCGCCAAAGGCCGGGCCAACACAGCTCCATTTTGGTGGGTCTGTCCATTTCAACGATCTGGGCGATGATCGCCGCCTTCGCTATCGACAGCGGCCACTTGTCAATTGGACGGGCAATCGGTTTCTCGACACCGGGCAATTCTCCGCGACAAGCGAGCTTGGCATTGGGCTTGAGGCGGCTGCAATCGCTGGACCATTCCATGCCACAATCGAGGGGTATTCCCAGAAGGTCAATCGCCCCGGCCCGCTTGGAAATCCCAATTTCCATGGTCTTTCAGCGGAGGTGGGAATGTTCCTCACGAAAGGTGATACGCGCGCCTACAAACGCGGTGTCTTTGGTCCTGTGCGACCCGCACGACCAGTCGGTGGCGGCGGCATTGGCGCGCTTCAGCTTAACGTGCGCTACGATCATCTCGATCTTGCGTCAGATATCATCCAAGGTGGCACACAAGACAGTGTGCAAGCCTCGCTGATCTGGAAAGCCACCAATCATGTTCGATTTCTCGCGAATTATGGCCTTGCAGCTTACCGGGATGCCAATTTCCCGCAGGCTGAAGGCGATGCGTCCTACATCGCCCATGTCATGGCCGTGAGGGGGCAATTTGTCTTTTAACGTGATCTGTTGGCAAAAAGCTGTTCGCATATTGGGTTCGTGAAATCTGTTTCAGGGGAAAACTTCGCGATTGCACATCCAAACTTCTGCCCTTTGAGTCTCCATCCTGTAACATCAATCTCTAAGGGCAATTACCAAGGCTCGGGGAGTGAATCTTTTGTCGTTCAACAAATCAATGGCTGTGCTGGCAGCGTGCTGCATCTCGCTTGGCGCATGCGCTGATGAGCTGGGCACTGTTGAAACGCGCGGGGCTGTTCGCGCGGTTGGTTCCTCGACGGTCTCCCCATTCGCAGAGCGTGTGGCCGAATCCATGGCGCGTTCTTATCCGGAATACCCCTCCCCCATTATCGAGGCCAACGGCTCTGGTGCGGGGATGCAGCTGTTTTGTTCAGGGATGGGCCCCAACACACCTGATACCGCCAATGCCTCGCGCCGGATGAAGGCGTCGGAATACGCCACCTGCATGGAAAACGGCGTCACGGAAATCGTGGAAATTCAGGTCGGGCTCGACGGGATCGCTTTTGCCTCTGCCCAGGGCGGGATTGAGCTCAACCTCACTCAAAAAATCGTTTACGAGGCATTGGCAGCGGCACCTTATGGCGGTGAACAGACGACGCAGACGTGGGCTGATGTGGACCCATCGCTGCCGGATATTCCCATCCTTGTCTATGGTCCGCCCACCACCTCTGGCACGCGCGATGCTCTCAAAGAACTTGTGCTTGAGGCGGGATGTGACACCGATCCGCGCATGAAAGCGCTCAAGAAATCCGACAAGGACCGCCACGCCCAAATCTGCACCGAAGTGCGCGGCGATGGCCTGTTTGTTGAGCAAGGCGAGCAGGACAATCTCATCGTCCAGAAGATTGAGAGCAACGAAAGCGCGGTTGGGGTCTTTGGCTATTCCTACCTCGAAGAGAATGTCGACAAGGTCCAAGGATTGCCCATGAACGGGTTTGATCCCACCTATGACAATATCTCAAGCTTCGACTACCCCGGCGCGCGTCCGCTTTATGTTTACGCCAAAAAAGCGCATGTCGAACAGATCGATGGGCTTGCCGAATACCTACGTGAGTGGACAAAAATGTGGGATCGCGGTGGCCCCTTGGCAAGCATTGGTCTAGTGGCCTCCCCCGATGACGTGAAAGCCCAAAGCTTTGCCGCTGCGACCGAATATACCATCATGGACGGATCGCAGCTCAAGTGATGCCTTTTGAAGAGTTAGGATAAGACGCTGGCCGCTTTGTTTCTCTTGGTCTTGGGCTTGGCTCTTGCTGGCTGGATCGCCGCGCGCAGCCGTGCTTGGGTTTTGCGAGCGGATAATGGCGGGCGCCTTTTAAGCCTGCCCAATTATCACGGCTGGTACGTCGCGCTGTGGATTTTGATCCCGGCAATGCTCTTTGCCTTTGTGTGGTATGAAGCATCACCCTCTTATGTCCTGCAAACGGCCTTGGCCGATCCAGCAGCAAGCGGGCTTCCTGCAATCGAGAGCGAACGGCTCCAGGCGCTAAGAGATGCGCGCGCGGTTGCTTACGGATGGGAAGCGTCGACCGATAACCCTGACGCGCTGCCCATGGTTGCGCCCTATTCCGATGCGGTCTCGCTGTATCGCTGGATTGGGATTGCCATCACTTTGATGATCGCAGGGGCAGCAGGCGCTTATTCCTATTTGCGCATCAAACCCGATTTTGGCGCCCGTTCGCGGGTGGAACGGGTCATTATGGCCGCGCTCATCCTTGCCTCATTGGTAGCAGTGTTCAGCACATTTGGCATTCTGGCGAGCCTCATTTTCGAAACCTTCCGGTTTTTTGAAATGGTCTCACCACTCGACTTTTTGTTCGGCACCTTTTGGTCGCCTGACCCGATGGCAAATGCCGCAAACCCCGATCCATCACGCTACGGCGCGATCCCATTGTTCTGGGGCACGCTTTTGATCGGCGCTATTATCGCCATGATCGTCGCCATTCCTATCGGCATGATGAGCGCGATTTACCTGACGCAATACGCAGACCCGCGCTTGCGGGCAGTCGCAAAGCCTGCGCTCGAAGTGCTCGCCGGTGTGCCAACCGTGGTCTATGGCTATTTCGCAGCGCTCACTATCGCCCCGATGATCCGCGATATCGCCATGTCGGTGGGGATCGCCAACGCCTCTTCCGAAAGCGCGCTTGCCGCAGGGCTTGTGATGGGCGTCATGATTATCCCATTCGTCTCTTCCATGGCCGATGACAGCATCGCCGCTGTGCCCCAAGCGATGCGCGACGGCAGCCTTGCCATGGGTGCAACGACTTCTGAGACAATCAAACAAGTGCTTGTTCCAGCAGCTCTTCCGGGCATTGTTGGCGGCGTCATGCTTGCGATCAGCCGCGCGATCGGTGAGACGATGATCGTTGTGATGGCGGCCTCCACCGCTGCCAATTTGTCCGCCAACCCTCTCGATTCCATGACAACCGTGACGGTCCAGATCGTCGCGATGTTGACGGGCGAAGGCAGTTTCGATCACCCTGCAACCTTGAGCGCTTTTGCTTTGGGCTTTGTTTTGTTCCTAGTGACCCTTGGCTTGAACTTCGTCGCCTTGAGCGTCGTCAAAAGGTATCGCGAAGCTTATGAGTGACGCAGCAACTCTTTCCCCCGGCATTGAGCCGGCAGGCGACAGCCCTGTAAGCGCGCACCGCACGCAGCGGTTCGAAAAGCGCCTGAAGGCTCGCTACGCATCAGAACGGCGGTTCAAGCTGCTGGGCCTTGCAGCGATTTGCGTATCGATCGCAGCGCTCGTCCTGCTGCTTGTCAATATGGCATGGAGCGGCATTGGCGGCTTTCAGCGCACCGAGCTTGCGGTTGAGATAAACTTTGTTGAAAGCGGGCTCACCCTTGCATCACAAAACGCCACTGCAATTGAAACCATGCGCAGCTTGGATGAACAAGGCCTTCGCACCGTCGTTTCTGACGCCGCCCGCGCAAGCCTTGGCGCAGACGGCGCGCGGCAGCTCAATATGGAGAGCTGGCGCGAGGTGGCAGACATGGTCCACGCCAACCCGCAAATCTTGACCCGCAATCAAGTGATTTACTTGCCAGCCTCTGCTGACCTTGCAGCAGGGTACGTTGGGGAAGGCGTGCCAGCGATGCGCGAACTGGCGCAGGAACTCGCCGCAAAAGGCTTGATTGAGCGTAATTTTGATTGGGGCTTTTTCGACCGCTCTGATGCGACCGACCCACAATTGGCAGGCATTTGGGGCGCGTTGAAGGGCACGGTTCTGACCATGCTGGTCACCTTTGCCCTTGCCTTCCCAATAGGGATTATGGCGGCGCTCTACCTTGAAGAATATGCTCCAAAAAACCGTTGGACCGATTTTCTTGAAGTCTCAATCAACAACCTTGCAGCCGTTCCATCAATCATCTTTGGCCTTTTAGGGCTGTTCTTCCTGATGGCAGCCTTCCCCAATCTTCGCTCCACTCCGATCATCGCCGGGATCACCTTGGCATTGATGACCATGCCCGTGATCGTCATTTCCGGGCGCAACGCCATCAAAGCTGTCCCCCCTCTATCCGCGATGGTGCGCTGGCAATCGGGGCATCGCCGGTGCAGGTCGTGTTCCACCATGTCCTGCCACTTGCGCTTCCCGGAATGCTCACCGGCACAATCATCGGCATGGCGCGGGCTCTTGGTGAGACGGCGCCGCTCATCCTTATCGGCTTGCGCGCTTTTGTCGCAACGCCGCCCGAAGGCTTCACCTCGGCTGCCACCGTCCTTCCGGTGCAAATTTTCCTTTGGTCCGATGAAATCGACCGCGGCTTTGTCGAGCGCACAAGCGCCGCTATCATCGTGCTTTTGATCGTCCTCCTCCTGATGAATGGTGTTGCCATTTATCTGCGCAACAAGTTTGAGAAATCCTGGTGACCGAAATCCATCCCAATCTTGAAGCCCTCGAAGCCAAAATGAGCGCCGAGAACGTCTCGGTTTTCTATGGCGAGAAACAGGCGATCAAAGATGTCTCCATCACCATTCCGGGCAAATTTGTAACCGCTTTTATCGGCCCGTCAGGCTGCGGCAAATCGACATTTCTTCGGGCGTTGAACCGCATGAACGATACGATCCCCTCGGCACGGGTTGAGGGCAATATCGAACTAGATGGCGAAAACATCTACGCCTCAAACATGGATGTCGTGCAACTGCGCGCACGGGTGGGAATGGTCTTTCAAAAGCCCAACCCTTTTCCCAAATCGATCTATGATAACATCGCCTATGGTCCTCGCATTCACGGCATTTTCGAGCACAAAAGCGACCTTGATGAGATCGTGGAAACCTCGCTTACGCGCGCGGGATTGTGGGAAGAGGTAAAGGACCGGCTAAGCGATCCGGGCACTGCGCTTTCAGGTGGTCAACAACAACGCCTGTGCATCGCGCGCGCGATTGCGGTTGATCCTGAAGTCATCCTGATGGACGAACCTTGTTCAGCGCTTGATCCCATCGCAACTGCCAAGATCGAAGAACTGATCTCTGAGCTATCCACCCGCTATGCCATCGTCATCGTTACCCACTCGATGCAGCAAGCAGCGCGGGTCTCGGACCGCACGGCCTTCTTCCACTTGGGAGAAATCGTCGAGTATGGCGGCACCAACGACATCTTTACCAATCCCATCCAGCCACGTACCAAAGACTATATTACTGGACGGTACGGATAGTGTCAGACCACACAGTCAAGGCCTTTGATGAAGACATCACCCGGCTTCGCGGCCTGATCGGTGAGATGGGCGGCCTTGCCGAGGTGGCGATTGAAGAGGCTTTGGCTTCTCTTGTGTCGGGCGATGCCGAGCGCGCTCAAAAGGTTGTGGCAGGCGATAAGCGGCTCGATGAGCTCGAAGCCCAGGTGGATAAACTTGCCATCCGCGTGATTGCCCTTCGCGCCCCGATGGCAGATGATCTTCGCGAAGTTATTGCAGCGCTTAAGATCGGCGGCGTGATTGAACGTATTGGTGACTATTCGAAAAACATCGCCAAACGCGTCGACAGGATTGAGGGACGTGACCGGTTTGAGCCTTTGACATTGCTACCGGCAATGGGCGAAGTCGCCGCAGAGATGGTCCACGATGTCCTCACAGCCTATGCAGCGCGCGACCCGGATCTGGCGCGCGAAGTGATCGCAACCGACAATAAGGTCGATGCCTTTTACGACAGCATTTTCCGCAATCTTGTCAGCCATATGGTCGAAAACCCTGCGACCATTTCGAGCGCGGCACAATTGCTGTTTGTTGCACGCAACCTTGAACGTATCGGCGACCATGCCACCAATGTCGCAGAGATGGTGCACTTTGCTGCGACAGGAACCTATCCCCCCGAAGAAGACCGCTAGTGTGCTCGCGTTGCGGGTTGCCATGTGGAAAACTTGCATGCCACCTCGTCATAAAACTGTAGCGTGGGTGAAACATCTGATGATGCACCGGGCCCGAGTCCTAGGGGTTCCACGTAGGAGATGAGCTTTTATGTTCGCTGCCAAACTGCTCCTGGTTGAAGACGACCCCGCGCTTTCCGAACTGCTTGAATACCGGTTCCAAAACGAAGGCTATGACGTGCGCAGCACCAAGGACGGCGATGAAGCCATGATCCTGGCGCGCGAAGAAGTGCCGGACCTGATCATCCTCGATTGGATGATTGAGGGCACCAGCGGGATTGAGGTGTGCCGCCGCCTTCGCCGGGACAAGGAAACCGCGCATGTTCCGATCATCATGCTGACCGCGCGTGAGGCAGAAGATGACCGGGTGCGCGGGCTTGAGATGGGCGCAGATGATTACCTGACGAAGCCGTTTTCTCCGCGTGAACTGCTCGCGCGTGTGGCCGCTGTTATGCGGCGCATTCGCCCTGCGCTTGCTGGCGAGACGATTGAAGTGGGCGATATCAAGCTCGACCCTGTGGCTCACAAGGTGCAACGCCGTGGCCAATCGCTGCAATTGGGGCCAACCGAATACCGCTTGCTGAAATTCTTCATGGAAAGCCCGGGCCGCGTGTTCAGCCGTGGCCAATTGCTGGACGGGGTATGGGGCACAGGCTCTGACATTGAGCTTCGCACAGTGGACGTCCACATCCGCCGCCTTCGCAAAGCCATCGGAGTGGAAGGCGTGAAAGACCCGATCCGCACCGTGCGCTCTGCCGGATACGCGCTCGAGACGGCTTAGACCCCTGGCTTAGCGGCAAGCTCCCACCCAATTCCCGCCTTGATCAAAGTGGAAATGATCCGCGTGGGCCGCGTTGTAATCAGGTGACAACACCACCGCGAAGACATCGCAGGCATCATCGCGGATTTGCCGCAGGAAACGCGCCCGATCCGCGTCACCATCCCAATCATTGATCAAGCTGATCCGGCGGCCATCTGAAAGCACCACCGCACTGATATCAATCGCATTGCCAGTCGCGTGCTGGCTCCACGCGTTGGATGACCCGCGAATACGGCGGCAATTGTAGACCCCCATATGCTCAAACCTTGCGACATCGCTGCCAAGGATATCCCGCGCGGCAGGTTCAACGCTGCGGGTGCGCCAAAGCTCAAGCGCTGCGGCAACACTACAAGTGGTTGCAGGAACATTGGGGCTGAGCGGGAAATTGCTCAGCTGTGTCCGGTCAGGCCGCGCGCACGCACCCTCACCTGTGGCTGGTAGAGCGGTGTATGCCACCTCGCTCCTGTCGAGCACCGCGCGGCACTCCTGAACATCCTCTCGAAGGGCCACAAGTTTTGTCGCAGTGGCAAAGCCAATCGGATCGCGCAGATCAAGCGGTGCCCACGGATTGTGCTGCGGGTGATCTTGGAGCCAGTTCCAACCGGCAATACCGCCTGCGACAAAAACGCTGAGCAACACGAAGCTTATCAGCGGACGGTATGCGCGCTTCGTTTTGCGTCGTTTGGGGCGAGCCTTTGGTGCCATATGTTCCCTTTAGTGAAAGTCGCGCGATTTGGGGATGATCCTGTGGTTGCGCGGGTGCCCACCCGAATTTGGCGCCTGTGGTAGCTGATCGATGATGTCGCGCGGATGTACCGTCTGGCGCTCAGATGGAGGTTTCCTGCCCTGAAGCGGCGTGTTCACATGGTCCGCACGGGCAAGCGGTGCGGACAGCATATCATCCGAGAGCGCATAGAGCTGATCGCTTGCATCGACCATATTGTGCGCGATCACGTGGATCACTTCATCGTCATATTCAACGCGGCCGCGCACCTCCATCAGGCGCGCGCCCATGACTGTTGCGCGCTGTTTTTCCTTAAGGTCCGGCCACACAACGAGGTTCACCACCCCGGTCTCATCCTCCAGCGTGATAAAGCACACACCCTTGGCACTGCCCGGACGCTGGCGGATCAGGACCACACCTGCGACCTGCACCATGCTGCGATATTTACGGTTCCTGAGGTCGCAGGCGCGCACAAATCCGCGCTCCGCCAGCCCCGCGCGCAGGAAAGACATCGGATGCGCTTTGAGGCTCAGGCGCGTGGTCTGATAATCATTCACTACCTCTTCGCTAAGAGGCATTGTTGGCAGTTTGGTCGGCGTTTTCTCTGCCCCTTCATCACGCTCATCTGCTGCGCGAAACAGCGGCAAATCAGGCCCTGCGATAAGGCTGCGCGCATCCCATAGAGCCTGCCGGCGCGGCAGGTTCAGCGAGGTGAAGGCATCGGCGCTGGCAAGCCGTTCGATATGCGCAGGCGAAAGCCCTGCCCGCTCACGCAGCTCAGCCACATCGCGATAGGGGCCGTTTTCCACGCGCTCTGCGACGAGTTGTGCGGCGATGTGTTCGTGAAGGCCGTCGATCTGGCGCAGACCGAGACGAAGGGCAATGTGGCGGTCTTGGCGGCCTAGTTCGCAGCCGGTGTCGCGCTTTGCCCACCCCGTTGCAGCTAAGCTCACCTGCGGGTCGCTAAGCTTCTCTGCCCCTCCCGCTTGCGGGAGGGGTGTGCGAGACTTAGCGGCTTGCCGCTTAGTCGCAGCGGGGTGGGCCTGCGCCGCCTCAAGCGTGCAATCCCACTCGCTCTCGTTCACATCAGCCGGAAGCACCTCCACGCCGTGCTCCCTCGCATCCCGCACAATCTGTGCTGGCGCATAAAATCCCATCGGCTGAGAGTTCAGCAAGGCTGCCGCAAACGCTGCTGGAAAATGGCATTTGAGCCAGCTTGAAACATAGACCAGATGCGCAAAAGAGGCCGCGTGGCTTTCGGGAAAGCCATATTCGCCAAAGCCCCTGATCTGGTTGAAACATCGCTGCGCAAACTCAGGATCATAACCGCGTTCCACCATGCGCCCGACCATCATATCCTGAAGCTCATCGACCATCCCGCGCGACCGAAACGTCGCCATGGCTTTCCTCAGCCGGTTGGCCTCAAGGCTCGAAAACTTCGCGGCGTCGAGCGCAATCTTCATCGCTTGCTCTTGGAAAATCGGCACGCCCAAAGTGCGCTCCAAAATGCTGGAGAGTTCATCGGGGGGACCATGCGCAGGCGATGGCTTGGGGATTGCAACCTCCTCTGCGCCCCGGCGGCGTTTGAGATAAGGGTGCACCATATCGCCCTGAATGGGACCGGGGCGCACAATCGCGACTTGGATCACGAGGTCATAAAACTCGCGCGGGCGAAGACGCGGGAGCATATTCATCTGCGCGCGGCTTTCGACCTGGAAGACCCCCAGCGAGTCCCCCTTGCGCAGCATCGCATAGGTCTCCGGGTCTTCCCTCGGCACCGTAGCAAGGGTCAGAGCGCGGTCGTGGTGAGCCTCAAGCAGATCGAGGCATTTCTTAATGCACGTCAGCATTCCCAGCGCCAGAACATCGACCTTGAGGATACCGAGCGCCTCAATATCGTCCTTGTCCCACTCGATAAAACTGCGGTCCGGCATAGCGCCATTGCCAATCGGCACCGTCTCCGTCAGCGGGCCATCGGTGAGGATAAACCCGCCCACATGCTGTGACAGATGGCGCGGCATTCCGATCATCTGCTCAGTCAGAGCCAGCACACGTTTCAAATGCGGATCGGTCACGTCCAGACCGCTTTCGCCTGCGTGTTTCTCGCTGATCTCGCGGCCCCATGAACCCCACACGCTTTTGGCAAGGCGCGAGGTGACGTCCTCGCTGAGCCCCATGGCCTTGCCCACTTCGCGGATCGCCATGCGGGGGCGATAGTGAATGACTGTCGCCGTTAGCCCCGCCCGCGCGCGCCCATATTTGGCATAGATATATTGGATCACCTCCTCGCGCCGCTCATGCTCAAAATCGACGTCGATATCGGGCGGCTCTTTGCGCTCTTCTGAGATGAAACGGTCGAAGAGCAGCTGATGCTTGGCCGGGTCCACACTGGTGATTTCGAGGCAATAACACACGGCTGAATTGGCCGCAGAACCCCTGCCCTGACACAGGATCGGCGGGTCCACGGAGCGGGCGAAATCAACGATATCCTTGATGGTGAGGAAGTAGCGCGCAAGGTCGAGCTTTGCGATCAATGCCAGCTCGCGCTCCAACGTGTCGTGGACGCTCTCAGGAACACCTTCAGGATAGCGCCGCTGCGCCCCTGCCCATGTCTCAACCTCGAGAAATTCCTGCGGCGATTTACCGTCGGGGTAGATTTCTCGTGGGTATTCATAGGCCAGTTCATCGAGCGAAAAATCGCAGGCATCCGCCACTGCGCGCGCGGCGTGGATTGCATGGGGCCAACGTGCAAACAGGCGGACCATTTGCTCTGGCGATTTGAGGTGGCGCTCAGCATTGGCGTGCAGCAGGTGGCCTGCCTGTGTCACGGTCGTCTTATTCGCAATCGCCGTCATCACGTCCTGCAACGGACGGCGCGAGGGCGCATGGTAATGCACGTCATTGGTGGCCAGCAGCGTGAGGCCGTTTTCCCGCGCCAGCCTATCGAGATGGTCGATCCGCGCTACGTCATCGCCCCGGTAGAGATAGCTTGCCGCGAGATGGCGCAGGCTCGCGAGTTGCTGGGTGAGGTGAGAAAGCAGCTTGGGGAAAGGCGCAGTGAATTTGCTTGGGCTAGAATAATCGGGACGTTCACTCCCCTCCCGCTTGCGGGAGGGGCTGGGGGTGGGCCCTGCATCAGGCTCGCTCCGCTTGCCCCCACCCCTAACCCCTCCCGCAAGCGGGAGGGGGATGACGTTGCTCTCCACCGCTATGGTGAACTGCGCGCCCAGATCATCGGGTGGGAGCAGGATCAGCTGCACGCCTTCAGAGTGCTCCGAAAGCATCGCAAGGCTGATCTCACACACGCCCTTTTCCTGCCACTCACCGGTGAGCGTTTGCATTCGCCCCTGGCTAATCAGGCGCGAGAGGCGGCCATAAGCGGCACGATTGCGCGGATAGGCAAGGAAGCGCAGGCCCTCGACCGTCTCGATACGGGTGCCGATAATCGGGCGCAGCTTGAGGGTTTTGGCTTCTGTGTGGAGCCGCACGACCCCTGCAAAACTGTTCGCATCCGCCAGCCCCAAAGCGTCATAGCCAAGCGCGCGCGCCGTTATCGCCAAGTCCACCGCATCCGATGCCCCGCGCAAGAAACTGAAACAGCTCACCAGCCCCAGCTCCACAAAGGGCGCCTTGGGAGGCGGTTCGATCAGATCAGGATCAAGCTCCAGCGTGCGTTTATCAGGGGTGAGCGGGGCCTCGGGCATATCACGAGGCCACCTCTACAAGTCGCCCCCGCACCGCTTCCAAATCACGCGCGAAGAGTTCCTCCTGCGCCGCCCTTGCCTCCCCATCAAGGCGAAGGAGATAGGAAGGGTGGGCAGTGATCCAAAGCTCGCTGCCATCGTCCAGAGGCACCTGTCTCCCGCGTTCCTTCGCAAGGCTGACTGTGCGGCCAAGCATCGCTCTCGCCGCACTTGCACCAAGAGCCAACACGACGCGCGGAGCCACCACTTTACGCTCAGCCTCAAGCCACCAGCGGCAGGTGTCGATTTCCTTGGCCTGCGGGGTCTGGTGGATGCGCCGCTTACCCCGGCTCACAAATTTGAAGTGCTTGACCGCATTGGTGACGTAGGCGCTTTTGCGGTCAATCCCGGCCTTATCGAGGTAGACATTCAGCAATTGTCCGGCGGGTCCCACAAAGGGCCGCCCCGCCAAATCTTCCTGATCACCCGGCTGTTCGCCCACGATCATCAGCGGAGCGCCGGGAGCCCCCTCTCCCATAACGCTGCGAGTGCCGCATTCGGCGATGGGGCAATCGCGGCAGACGCTGATCCCTTGGGCGATCTCGGCAAGACTCGAAGGCACTTCGCGGACCTCGCGCGCGCCTGCTGCCACCATGCCAGCCTCGCGCGCCTGAGCACCTGCAATAAGCTGCGGGATCAACTCCGCCTCAGGCATATTCTTCCAATATTTCTTGGGCATCTCCGACAGCATCGCGCCGACTTTTAACCGCGCCGGGTTGAAGATGGAGGCGTAATAGGACTTCCAAAGCGCCTCCACCGGATCACCCGCAGGCGCATCTTCGCGCCGCGCTGGCGGCCCCTCGCGCATAGTCTCCCCATCCCAATGGATTGAGCCGCGCGGGGTCAGGATCGACCAGCGCATATTGGCAAAGCGGCGCATGAAGAACCCTGCCTCGCGGCGCACAATGTGGTGATCAGGTTCGAACCAAGCGACGTAGTGCTCGCCCTCTTCACTCTCGACCTCGCGGAAGCGGACGAAGGCATGCATCTTATGCGCATCGCGGCGCACCTCTTTGTCGAGCTCTTCGATCCGACGCACGTCTGTGTCGGCGCTGTCCTGCATCATGCCGGGCTGCGATTGGAGACGCCAGAGGACGCGGTAGAGAAGGCTGAACCGCTCGGGGGCAGAGTGGACACAAACGTTGCGGGCAAGGCGCATAAATCGCTTGGACGCGCGCACCTCGCTCGCACCCGCTTCGGGCACAGGCAGGCGCTTTTCTCCGCGTGAGGGGCCTTCATAGGCAAACAGGTCACCCGTGCCCCCCGGCTCCGCCCAGCTCACCCGGTCAGGGGGTACGTCACATTGGATCAATTGCCGCGCACGCTCACGCCAAAAGGCGAAATCATCGGGGCGCGGCAAGTGGACGACGTAGTGAGCGCCCAGCGAGACGTTTTGCATCGCAGTCATATTCTACCCCTCCCGCCTGCGGGAGGGGCAGTGAGACTTGCGAGCTTGCTCGCTAGTCGCAGCGGGGTGGGCCCACGCAACCTTGCTGGTCCACCCCCAACCCCTCCCGCAGGCGGGAGGGGAGCATGTTGTGCCCTGCCCCATCAAAACAGCTCCAACTGTTCCGACTTGGGCGCAAGCATGCTGCGCAAATCCGCCCGGTCTGTCAGCCGCGTTGGCCGCCAATCAGCCGCCACCAGAAAGGGGCGCACTTTGGCGATGGATTGGGTGAGCCGCCCCACATCCTCCAAGCGCAACCGCCTGTGCCGCCGCGCTTTCAGGATGCGCCCCACCGCTGTTGTCCCGAGCCCCGGCACGCGCAAAAGCTGCTCTTTCGAGGCGCGGTTCACATCGACCGGAAAGCTCCCCCGAAACTTAAGCGCCCAGGCAAGCTTGGGATCAATATCAAGCGGAAGATTGCCGTCTTTCTCCGTCGCATCAGCCACATCACTCGCACCAAAGCCATAAAAGCGGATCAGCCAATCAGACTGATACAAACGGTGTTCACGCATCAGCGGAGGGCGTTTCAGTGGCAGCACCGCACTCGCATCCGGGATCGGGGAAAAGGCGCTGTAGTACACGCGCCGCAGACCAAAGTTGCTGTAGAGCCCGCTCGCCCGCCCAACGATGGCTGCATCATTGGCATCATCCGCGCCCACAATCATCTGCGTCGATTGCCCCGCAGGCGCAAAGCGGGGCGCATGGCGGAAACGCTTTCGTTCGTCCTTTGCCTGAATGATGCGTGACTTGGTCTTTGCCAAAGCGCCCTCAATCTCTGCCTGATCCTTATCGGGCGCAAGCTTGGTCAGCCCAGCGCGCGTCGGCAATTCCACATTGATCGACACACGGTCGGCATACATCCCCGCCTGCTCGATCAGTTCAGGATCCGCCTCAGGAATAGTCTTCAAGTGGATATAGCCGCGAAAATCATACTCCTCACGAAGGATGCGCGCGGTTTCCATCAACTGCTCCATCGTGTGATTGGAGCTTTTGATGATGCCCGACGAGAGAAACAGCCCCTCGATATAATTGCGCTTGTAGAAATTGATCGTGAGGTCGGCGACTTCCTGAGGCGTGAACTTCGCACGCGGCGTGTTCGAGCTCTTCCGGTTGATACAATAATGGCAATCAAAGATGCAGTGATTGGTCAGCAGCACCTTCAAAAGCGAGATACACCGGCCATCAGGCGCATAGGCATGGCAAATGCCCATACCCTCGGTTGAGCCCACGCCTTTACCGCCGATCGAATTCTTCTTCGCCGTGCCTGATGAGGCACAAGACGCATCATATTTCGCCGCATCAGCGAGGATTTCCAGTCTTTCTCGTAAGGATTTTTGAGGCGAACGCTGAATCATATGTTCCTTATATGTTCCCAACCTCAATCCTACAAATGCAAAGTGTGCAATACCCTCAACTGACCCCTCCCCTGATCCCTTTTGAGCCCCCTCACCTCACCGCGATATCGAGGCATAGGCCACCCGGCCTACACCCATCGGGGAATTTCACGCACCCGTGTTTGCCCGTAGTTCGATCATGACAGTTTTGGTGGATTTGATCCCACCTCCACAGGAGAAACTAATGAAAAAGCTTGCATATATCGGTGTCTTGGGCGCCTCATCACTCGCGCTTGCAGCGTGTGGCGGCGATGAAGCGGCAACCGCTGCGCCTGCAAACCCGATCACTGCTGAAGAAGTTGACGCGGCACAAAAAGCATGGGGCGAAGGCATTGTCGCCATCGGCGCGACCTTCACCGAAGAAGGCGATTACTCAGCGCGCGCTTCTGAGCACATTGCAACGCATTATGCTTATGGCGATGATGCAACAATCTTGTTCAAGCCAACTCTGGCAGCCGAAGACCAGTTCCGCGAGACCACTGAAGAAGCGCTGAGCTATTTTGTTGGCACCGAGGGCACAGAAGATGGCGGCTTTGCGATCAAGCCTTACACCTCGGTTGAGTGGGACAATAACGGCACTGTAATCTCAGAAAGCGGCGATATGGCAGTGGCCATGGGCAACTATATGTTCACCGACACCGACGGCGGCGTGACCAAGGTTGAGTATTCTTTTGCTTATGAAAAAGACGAGAATGGCGATCTGAAGATCGTTCTTCACCACAGTTCGCTTCCGTACAGCGCGGGCTAAGGCCAAAGGCTTAGCAGCTGAGAGGGCTGCAAACGAAAAGGGGCCGGATGTTCCTCCCGGCCTCTTTTTTCGTATGCTTTTTAGAAGGGTGGCGTGAGGCCCCCTATGTTAGGCCCAATGTATGTTAGGCCCATATATTAAGCCCAGTGCATGCGCTGTTTATTTGACGTGCTTGCATCATACACACTCGCGCACAGATGATCGAGCACTGCAATATGCATGGGGCTTTCAAACGCCACACCGGCCACCTTTCCATCTGCCCACACGACTTTGCCAAGCGGGGCATTGATGCCGTTCATGCGAATAGTGACGCGGTCGCCAATACTGGCAAAACCCGCGCTCGCCCGTAATTTACAACCGCCTTCTGAAATATCAATAAGATCAGCGTAGATAGCGCGCGATTGAACCCGCCCCTTGACCATCAGGTGCAAAGGTCGCCGATCAGATCCGCGAGAGGCTTTAACCATCGTCATGGGAAAAGATTATCGCAGAAATACCTAAACAAACCCTAACGGCCGGGTAACTATTTTCGTAAATTTACGCGCGATCATGCATCGATACCGTGCAAGAACCATTCAGGCGTCCCACCGCGTCCATCCCCCAAAACGCCTGAGCGATAGATCCAATAACGCGCGCCGTGTTCATCCTCGATACGGTAATAATCACGCAGCCGCGCGGTAGAGCGCTCACGCCACCATTCAGGGGCAATGCGCTCAGGCCCTTCAACACGGGCAACCTCGTGGACCCGCGAACGCCACCTGAAACGTTGGGGATAGCCATCGGGGGATGCGTAGAGCACAGCAATTTTCTCAGCCCGATCAAGCAGTTTAAGCGGCCTTGCCTGAGGTTTCGTGAGAGTATCAGGAGCGGTGATAGCGGCAAGGGGCGGCTGCCAGCTTTGTGCACGTTCAGGCAGGTGACTGGCATGGGCAACCGGGCGGCGCACAGCATGCGGGCCGAGGCGGACGCTTAGCCGGTCGATACAGGCGGAAAGTGAAATACCGTGGCGTGTCGCGGCTTCTTCGACATCGCCCTGTGTGGCGGCAAAGGGTTCTGTCCAGCTTGCCCGCAGGCGCACGGTTTCGATGCCAAAACCAGCCTCAATCCCCTCGAGCTTTTCCGCAAACAGGCGGGTGATGTGCGAAGGGTCCCGCGTGGCAGCAGCCAGTTCCAAGCGGCGCACAATCACTTCGCCATCGACCCGCCACATGCCGAGTTCTAGCCGCCGCGCGCCCTGTCCCTGTGCCTCCAATTCGCGTGCCATATCCTGGGCCAAATCCCCCAGCACTTGATCAAGCAGCGAGCGATGGCGCAGCGGCTCCATCAAGCGGCGTTGTACCAGAGGCATATCCTGCGGGACCACGGGCAAGAGCGGTTCGGGCACCCTGCCAAGCAATTGATCGAGCCGGATGAGCGGGTTTGCTGCGGGCGATTTCCTGCCCCGAAACCGGCGATGGAGCGCATCGCGGGCAGCGGCCTCGCTCCGGTTGATTGCGCCTGTTGCGATGTCTGCAAGGTCGCCTAAACGCTTGAGGCCAAGGCGGCGCAGGACTGTGAGCACATCCGTGTCGAGCCTGAGCGCGGCGGCCGGAAGATCGGCAAGCTGGCGCATCATAGCCTCGGTATTGGAAGAGGCTAGCATACTGGAGCGTGGCCCGTAATGCGCTAAAGCCCATGCCGCGCCTGCCGTTGGAGCAATAGCCGCGCGCACCGCCAGATGCCGCCCTGCAAAGGCGCGTTCCACATCGGCGAGAAGCCGCCGCTCCCCTCCAAAAGGTGCGCCACCGCGGTGACATCGACGATCAGACCATCGGGTGGATCAAGCGCGCTCCACGGTCCCCACGCTTGCGCCCAGATGGCAAGCTTTTCCAGCAGCTCCAGGTCGCCTGCCGGATCAGCGGGCGCGGTTTGCAGCCCAGGGTAAAGCGCGCGCGCATCGGCTAACATCTGCCCGGTTCGAGCGCCAACGCCAAGCCCTGCTGCATTCACCGCATCAATGCGCGGGCCATGAGCGGTCTCGGTGATGAGGACCGTGGGAGGTTCCCCCCTCCTACCTCAGCCTTACTCCCTTGAGCCTTATCGCCCTCAGTCTTATCGCCTCGAGACAGCCGCCAGCGATCGACCGAAAGTTGCGCGCACCAGATTGCCATTATGCGGCGACTTATGGGTGGGGCGCTTTTGAGTTTTGAATGGGACATTGGGCGTATGCTCGAAGGGGCGCTCGGTTTCTTGGATGGGTTGCTTTTGTGGCCGTTTCTGGGGCGGTTTGGGCACGCACAATCGCGTCCCATCGTGGGCCAGCTTCCATTCCCCCGGAGCATGAGAGCGCGCCCGGAACAGCTCCGCCTGCCAAGCCGGTTCCCCCGGCCTTTGCGCATTCCATCTGGGCTCACCCGAAACCCCAGGCCGCGCGCGCCAACGCATCCTTGCCGAGGATAAATCCGCATCCGCCTCAAGCCGCACCAGCCACAAGGCAACCCCGTGCTTTTCAGCCGTCAGGCTAAGCCTGCGCGAAGCAGTAAAGTCGAGCGCGCGTGGATTTCCGGCGATCTCTCCGATCACACAGGCAAGCTCGCGGCATTTGAGCCCTTCCTCAAGCGCGAACAAAGCGTCTTCGGGTTTGGTTGTCTCCACACAGATCACCCGTTCACGCCATTCTTCTGGCAGCGCGTGGATATAAGGCCGCCCGTTCATCTGAACCGCGCGCTTATCCTGCACCCATAAAAGCTGACGCCGATCCTGCGCATCGGCCAACACATCCTCTTCAGCAGCGGCAACCGATAAAGCATCGCGCGCCAAGGCAAGGGCAAGCCCTGCCCCGCTGCCGTCTCTTGCGCTGGCGAAAATCTCGCTATGCAATGGCTGATCCGCCAGTCCGGGACGCCAGCGTGCCTCACGCTGTTTTGACAGCGCCGCAACATCCACGGCTGAGAGCCCTTCCGAAAGATGGGGAAGAGGCGGCAGAGCCTTGGCATCTTGGGGCCGAGAAAGAGGTTCAGGTTTCATCATAGGAACATGGTCAGAGACTCGCCAACGGCCTCTTTGTTCCCATTATGTTCCATATATGAAGGAGGAGTGCAACCCCGCACTCCTCCCTATTTTTGGCCTATCCCAGGATAGCGTTTTGCATTTGCTATCCAAGGATAGCGGGGAACAACCCTGTCACAAGGATCGCGCCCACAGCCAGCGGGCACAGCCACGCAATCAGGAAACGCCAAAGCGCAAGCATGCTGCCAGACAGTCCCGTCATCTCTTCGACCAGCCGCTTATCCGCGCGCCAGCCCACGAAAATCGCCGTGAAAAACGCGCCCAATGGCAGCATCACCGTCCCTGTGAACCCATCGACGGTGTCGAGAATATCCTTCTCCGCAAACAGCGGCCAGAAGCTCAAAAGGCGCACATCGGACCACACGTTATAGCCCAGCAAACAGGCGATCCCGATCAGGAACGCACCGCCCCCAAAGATCGCAGAAGACGCACCGCGGGTCAGACCAAACTGGCCGATACCCCAAGCGGTCGGCACCTCAAGCAGTGAGATCGAACTCGTCACAGCCGCCACAAGAATAAGCACAAAGAACAAAAGCCCAATCAGCGAGCCTGCTGGCATAGTCTGGAAGGCAAAGGGCAGCGTCTGGAACACCAGCGTTGGCCCTGCTGCCGGATCAAGCCCCACCGCAAACACAATCGGGAAGATCATCAAGCCAGCGATTAAAGCCACCGCCGTATCGGCAAAAGCAATCGTTACCGAGGTAGGCCCAAGCCCATCAGACCCCTTCACATACGAGCCATAGGTGATGAGCCCCGCCACACCCAAAGACAGCGAGAACAGCGCCTGTCCCAAAGCTGTATTCAAAACTTGCGGCGTCAGCTTGGAGAAATCAGGCGTAAACAGGAACGCTAGCGCATCGCCCATATTGCCCACAAACGCGCCGTAAATCGTAATGCCAACCAGCAGCACGAAGAACATCGGCATAAGCACGGTTGCCGCTGCCTCAATCCCAGAACCAATCCCGCGCGCCACAATAAACAAGGTCACGCCCATAAAGACAAAGTGCATGCCCAAAAGGAGCATGGGGTTGGCAAACAGTTTTCCCATGCGCCCTTGGATTACCTCTTGGCTCTCACCCACAAGCGCGCCTCTGAACGGATCACCCGCCGCAATCGCGCCAAGGAAATCGGCCCCCATCACGCCCACATAATACAGCACCCAGCCAGCTACGACCGAATAGAACGAGACAATCAGGAACGCCGCAATCACGCCCATGATGCCAAAGCCGCCCCACGCGGTCGAAACCTGCGAGCGCTGCGCCACTTTGCGGATCGAGCTTACCGCATCATCCTGACCCGTGCGGCCGATGAAAATCTCTGAGATCACCAATGGCAGGCCGAGCAGGAACACAAAGCCCACGTAGACAAGAACGAACGCCCCGCCCCCGTTTTCGCCTGCAAGCGTTGGAAAGCGCCAGACGTTGCCAAGACCAACAGCGGCCCCAACCGCTGCCAAAATAAACGCGCTGCGCGAAGACCAGCCCTCGCGGCTCGACGATCCCGAAGATGCTACCATGCTGAAATCTGTTCCCTCTTTTGCATGCTTCCCTCTTCCCCGAAAAAGCATGCGAAATTTTCTATCTAACCCGTTGTGCAATGTTTCTTTGCCTTCGCCAAGGGGAACATTGCGCTTATCGGCGCAAGGCTTTGGATAAGTGCAAAGGATGGCCGCCCATGGTACGAATTCGACGAATTCGATTTCCTACTCTCAAAAAGCGCATCACAATCGTGCAGGCAGCAGATTACCGAGTTTCAAACCACGAAAATTCCACGCAAAGTGTCACCTTATTCCAACACTCCAAGCCATTGAAAACGATAGGCTTTCATCGAAATCCTGTAGGAAAAAGGTGACACATGTGTCACCTTGCATCAAATGCAATTTGGATATTCTCTTGAAGGAAACTCAGCAAAAATTTGGCCTTTGCAAACGCCCACGTTAGAGAAACGCCCATGTCGACAACATTCCAGCTTGATACAAGCACCAGCCGCGCAAACCCCACCCCTCAGCCGATGAAACGGCTCACCGTGCCCCGGGTGAGAGCCCGCAAAAAGGATGGGGTGACCGAAGAACCCTTGGTGATGCTGACCGCTTACACCGCACGTCAGGCGCAATTGCTCGATGCACATTGTGATTTGCTACTTGTTGGGGATAGCCTTGCGCAGGTCATTTATGGCCTGCCCTCCACCGTCCCTGTGACACTGGAGATGATGGCAAACCACGGCGCAGCGGTTGTGCGCGGATCGTACCATTCGGTCGTGGTCGTCGATATGCCCTTTGGCTCTTACGAGGCGTCAAAAGAACAGGCGTTTGAAAGCGCGGCCTATCTGCTCAAGCAAACAGGGGCGGCGGCGGTGAAGCTCGAAGGTGGCGAGGCGATGGCTGAGACAGTCGAGTTCCTGAACCAACGCGGCATTCCGGTGATGGGTCATGTGGGGCTGACGCCTCAAGCGGTGAATGTGCTTGGCGGATATATGGCGCGCGGGCGATCGGATGCTGAGGCGGAGAAGATCGTCAACGATGCGATTGCCTTGGATCAGGCGGGCGCGTTTGGAATTGTGCTTGAAGGCGTACTCGAACCCATTGCGATTAAGGCGACCAAAGCGGTTTCCTGCCCCACCATTGGCATTGGCGCATCAAACCAGTGCGATGGTCAGGTGCTTGTGACCGAAGACATGCTCGGCATGTTTGAGCGGGTCCCGCGCTTTGTGAAGAAGTATGAGGATATCGCCAGCGTCATCGAAAAGACAGTTGCGCATTATGCCGAGGAAGTGCGCGAGCGGACTTTCCCAACGCAGGAACAGACGTATCAGCCTAAGAGCTAGGTTTCGCCAAGAGGCTAGCAAGCGGCGCTGCGATAATCAGCTGTAGCAGATGGTAAAGCAGCAGCGGCGCAATCACAAAGCCTGCAACATCGGGCGCGAAGAGAATAGCGGCAAGCGGCGCGCCGATAGCAACGCTCTTTTGAGCGCCCGCAAACAAGAAGGCGATGCGGTCTTCGCGAGACACTTTCAGGAACCCCCGGTAAGCCAAGCGCCCCCGGAAGCAGCGATAAGATAAACGACGATAATGCCAATAAGCGCCGCCCAGCCAAGGAGAGTAAACATCTGACCCAGCCCCTGTTCAACCGCCCCTGAGAAGGCAACATATACAGCGATACCGATCACAATCCGGTCGAGCCACGCAACATCGGACTTACGCGTCTTTAGCCAATCGATGGTCCACCCTTGCACCGCCTGACCAATCAAAAAGGGCAGGATCAGGATAACGCCAATGCGAATGATGGTCTCAAAGCCAATATCGGCCGCCTCGCTTCCTGCCAACAGCGCGAACAGTGGTGCCGTGATGAAGACCCCGGCGATGTTGATCAAAGCTGCGCCCACGACGGAAAGTGCGACATTGCCGCCTGCAAGGCTGGTGTAAGAGGTCGCAGATTGGATGGTCGAAGGCAGCGCGCCAAGGAACACAAAGCCCAATGCCACCAATGGCGGAAGGATGGTTGAAGCAGCACTGGAAAGGCCAAAGCCAATAAGCGGCATCGCGCCAAACACCCATGCGAAAAGCGGCAGGAAAAAGCGCCAATTGGCAAGGCCCTTGGCAATCTCCCCCCGAGCAATCCGCATGCCGTTCACGAAGAACAGAAGAAAAATCGCAATGTTGGAGACAGTTTGCGCCGTCCCGCGTATCTCGCCCGCAGCAGGCAGCACCACTGCCAGCAACGTTGCAGACAGCAACACCGCAATCATCGGGTCTGCGAGAATGGAAAGCCGCTTTAACATCAGCCAGCCCCCTGCCTTGTCATTGGGGACTTGTCGAGAATGGAGGTCTGTAACCTTTAGGAAAATGCCGCTTTAAAGAGAGGGATTGGGCAGAGCCTGCGCCAAGAGCGCCTCGGCCTGTGCCGCGTCCTCGTCGTTGCCAAGCTCTCGCGCCGCTTTCACACGAAGGCCAAGTAAAGCAGGATCGCTCCCGCCCCCTTGCGCAATCGCTGTATCAAGGAGGACTTGCACCCGCAGCCAATCGCCCTCATCCGCGCTAAGCTTTGCAAGCACGATGAGCGCATCAAGGTTCTGCGGATCGCCTTGCACATAGCGGGCAAGGAGCGCCTTTGCTGTTTGGCTTTCTCCGGCCTGCACCATGGCTGAGGCAAGCTTGCGGGTGAGAGGCCATGACCGGCGAACTTGGGCTGAGACTTGATAGAGTTCGATGGCTGGAAGCGGATTGTCGCTCGCAAGCGCAACGTCTCCAGCAAGCGAATGCGCATCGCCCGATTGCGGATATTGGCGAAGGAAGGAGGTCGAGGCAGAGCTAGCACCGCCAAGATTTCGCGCTGAAACAAGGCTGCGAAGACGATTGGTTATCTGGGGAAGCGATGGCCCCTCGGACAAAACAAACCCCGCATCAGTGCTGACCTGACTGGCGCGCTCAATGAAAGGAATTGCCCGTTCGCGGTCCCCCATCCGCTCTAACGCACGGCCGACAAGCATTGTGAGATAGGAGGAGGCCCCCGCCTCTTGCGCTACCTTGGAGAAACGATCAACGATCAGACCATCACGCCCGCCTAGCCACCATGCTTTTGCAAGCAGCTCTTGAACGCGCACATTTGCAGGTTGTTCGTCGGCCAGTGTTTGAAGGATATTGGCAGCGGTATCAAAACTGCCCGATTGCAGATTGATGATCGCATCGAGCATCTTGGCGGCTGGCACGCCATTTTCGATGTAACGGCTTTCTTCAAGCAGCCGTGCCGCAATCGATGACTTGCCAGCGCGCGCCGCAAGCACAGCTTGAAGATAGAGCGCTTGGGGTTCTTCTGGCGCAAACTCGGTAAGGTCGCGCACTGCTGTGAGCATGTCTGTGTTGTAGCCAAGGTCGCCCAAGGTGGCCGCATATTCGCCAAGGATCTCGGCATTGTTTGGATCAGCAGCAGAAGCCGCTTCAAACCACACCAGCGATTCTTCAAGTCCATTGGCATCGCGCACCATTTGAGCCCGAAGCAGCAAGGCAGGCGCATAATTGGGACCAAGCTCAAGAGCATAGTCTGCCGCCTCGATTGCCGTCAGATGCTCACCGCCAAGAAAGCGCAGGCGGGCGATATCGACCCACAGGCCGGGGTTCTCCGGCTCAAGCTCACGGGCCTCGTCATAAGTGCGCCCCGCTGCGATCAAGTCGCCAGAACGCACATAACGCCGCGCGTTTTCAACCGTGTCGAGGAAGGCCTCGCTGCCTTGAAGCGCCGAGGTGCTAACCACCTCTGGCTCGCTCGAACAACTGGCCAGTCCCGCGCTTGCAAGAGCAAGACCTGCGATGATGAGTTTGGGTTTAAACATGGAGATCATACTGCTTAAGAAGATCATACAATGTGGGGCGACTGATCCCGAGAAGCTTGGCTGTGCTCGAGATATTGCCTTCACTACGAGCCAGCGCATGACGGATCACACGGCGGTCGGATTGTTCACGAGCGGATTTGAGGTTGAGGACTTCGTGATCCTCATCCTCGCCGCCTTCAAAGTCGAGGTCAGCAGCGCCCACAAGCTTGCCATCGGCCATAATCACCGCGCGCTTCACCCGGTTTTCAAGCTCGCGCACATTGCCCGGCCAATCATGCCCGTCGATGGCTTTGAGCGCATCGGGAGCAAAGCCAGTCACGGCCGGATTCATCTCTTTGGAAAAGCGTTTGAGGAATGCTTTTGCAAGCAGCACCCCATCACCATGACGTTCCGCAAGACCGGGAATACGCACCACGATTTCGGCAAGCCGATAAAACAAGTCTTCCCGGAACGTCCCTTGGGCAATCATGCCCTCAAGGTTCTGGTGGGTGGCGCAGACGATCCGCGTGTCCACTGCAATCGTCTTACGGCCACCGATCCGTTCAATCGTACGCTCTTGGAGGAAGCGCAGCAACTTCACCTGCAATGGCAAAGGAATATCGCCCACCTCATCAAGGAAAAGCGTGCCGCCATTAGCGCTTTCAATTTTACCCTCGGTGGTTTTCACCGCCCCGGTAAACGCCCCCTTCTCATGCCCGAAAAGCTCACTTTCGAGAAGGTTCTCAGGAATGGCCGCGCAGTTGATCGCGATGAATGGTTTATCCGCGCGGTTGCTGGCATCATGCAGACCTTGAGCAAGCAGTTCCTTACCTGTTCCACTCGCGCCGAGCAGCATGACCGACACATTGGTCGAAGCGACACGCTCAATTGTGCGGGCAACCTTCACCATCTCAGGAGCGCCGGTGATCAGGCGGCCAAGAACCGTCTTATCCTCACTCGCATTGGCAACGAGACGGCGGTTTTCGTCCTCGATTTTGTGAAGGTTAAACGCACGGCGAACGATCAGACCAAGCTGCTCGATATCAACCGGCTTTTGATAGAAATCATAAGCCCCGTGCTCGATCGCTTGAAGCGCACTTTCGCGTGCACCGTGACCACTGGCGACGATCACCTTTGTGTCAGGCTTCAACGCCATGATCGCATCAAGCACGGCAAACCCTTCCGTGGTCCCATCAGGGTCAGGTGGCAGGCCAAGGTCGAGCGTCACCACCGATGGCATCTCGCTGCGAAGCGCCGCAATCGCGCTGTCGCGGTCGCCTGCGATCACCACCTCAAAATCCTCATAAGCCCATTTAAGTTGGGCTTGCAGACCCTCATCATCCTCAATGACGAGCAGAACGGGTTTCTTGTCAGCCATCAGGCGACCTCTTCCTTATTTGAAATTGGCTTATTCAATATTGTGCTTGCGGGATTGGCCGTGTCACCCGAAGTGCCTGCATCAAGCACACGCACGGCTTCGGGAACCGGCAAGCTGACAGAGAAACGCGATCCAATATTCTCGCGCGATTCCACCATCAGCCTTCCACCCATGGCTTTAATCATTTCGCGCGCTTCAAAAGCGCCAATGCCAAAGCCACCTTGCTTCGATGAAACGAAGGGCTTGAATAGCCCTGTACGAATGAACTCAGGCGACATTCCTGAACCGGAATCGACAACCTCTATCATGCCATTGGGGCCATCAAGGTGTGTGTTAAGCATCACCGCTTCGCCCGGCTCGCTTGCATCGACAGCGTTTTGGACGATGTGCAAAAGGGCTTGCTCAATCGCCTCTGCATCGGCGAGCACAACCGCTTTGTCAGCTTTTGCAAGCTTGACCGGGTGCCCCCCTTTGAAGCGCTCGCAAACCTTTGCAGCAAGCTGGGACAGATCAACTTCGCCCATGACTTGCGTGTGGCCCGACCCATACCGGCCCAGACGCGCCAACAGAGCGTTCAACTTGTCCGAAGAATTCCGCAAGGTGACCAGCATATCGGCGCGAAAATCGGGGTTATCAGCATGTTTTTGAGCATTGCGCGAAAGCAAGGAAAGCTGGCTTGCGATGTTCTTGATGTCATGCATGACGAACGCCATCCGGCGGTTGAATTCATCAAAGCGGCTCGCGTCCATGAGCGCTTGTTGACCCGCCTGTTCAGCCAGATAGCTCGCCAGTTGGTGACCAACGACGCGAAGAAGATCAAAATCCTCCCAATCCAGTTTCCGCTCGATCCGGGGCCGGGCAAGGACAATCACGCCGACAAGCCGGTCAAAGTGCAAAAGCGGCACCAGCGCCCAAGCGTCCTCGGCTTCGGTGAGCCAATCTGGAATATGCTCAAGTTCGCCAAAATACTCTATCCCAGAGCGCGATTCATCGAGCGCAAGAATGTGATTGTGCTGCTCCAAAAGGCTTGGAAGCATAAAGTCGCTAGCCATCGCTGGAACATCGAGCGTGCCCCAATTCCAACGAGCATTAAGCTCAAGCTGAGCCTCCTCATTGGGCATCAAGAGAAGGCCTGCAGGGCTGTCTGTGATATCTGCAACGGCTTTGACCGCGCGTTCTTGAAAGCTGCTGCCTGCGCTTGTGGCATGGCCAATGGTGCGGGTGAAACGAAGCCATTCCTCGCGGTAATCATAGCGGTGCTGAAACAGATGCTTTGCCGCCATGACCCTGACAGAGCGCCTCACACGATGCGACGGGAGCCACATGGCCGCTGCGGCAACTGCGAAAACGAGGAACGCGATCTGGCTTGCACGACCAACGTCTCCTCCAAGCAATGCAAGGCTGCGAGTGACAAGGACCATAACGATCAAATACGTGCCAATAATCAGAAGCGAGAGCGTCTGAAATGTGACGGCACGCGAGGGTCGGAACTCAAGGCCCGCACTCTTCGAATTGGCACCGATTGCCATCATCACAGCCATGATGCCTGCCACAATGCCATGCAGCGAGGTCAGGAAAGGTGGATCAGTTTCGCCAAGATAGGCAAGCGTGTGAAGGTTGAGATCGTAGGCAAAAAAGGCGCCCAGCCCAATACCGCTCCACAAGATAATCCGGCGCGATGCAGAAGCGGCCCCTGCATAAAGGTTGTGGAGCAGAACGAGCGCCCCAATCGCAATCATCATGCTAAACAGACCGCTTATTTCATGAGCAAGCTGCATGACTTGAGGCATGTTGGTGGTTTGGCTTTCCACCACATTCACAATGAGTTGGAGGAACTGGACCAAGACGAGCGTGACAATCACCGGCCGGGTTGGTTTCAGGCTTTCATCGCGGCCATCGGCTGCAAACAGTTGGAAAATCACCGCAAGCAGCGCCAGATTGCGTGCTGATTCAGCGATGATAACCGCAACCGATCCAGACGGGGCCGCAATCGATAGGCTGCACCACACAACGGTCGCCCCAAGCGCCACCAAAACCGCTCTGCGATCAGGCCGCGTGCGATCGCCAGCCTGCGCAATCCAAGCGCCTGCACCCGCCGCTGCAATCCCGCCTATCCAATAACAGGCGAGCGCAATCATAGGCTCAAGATCGATCAGCCACTGCATGTGATCAGCGCGCCCCTTCAGGCCACAGAACGACGCGAACCGTCTGAAGCAGGATCACAAAATCAAGGAAAGGCGTGTAGTTTTTGGCGTAATACAGGTCGTACTCAAGCTTCTTGCGGCTGTCCTCAATCGAGGCGCCATAAGGATAGTTGATCTGCGCCCATCCTGTAATGCCCGGTTTGACCATGTGGCGCTCACCGTAGAAACGGATTTCCTCTTGAAGATCATCGACAAATGCAGGCACTTCTGGGCGCGGGCCGACAAAGCTCATTTCACCTTTCAAAACGCTCCACGTCTGAGGAAGCTCATCAATACGCACTTTGCGGATGAAGCGGCCCACACGGGTGATGCGGTCATCGTTTTCTGATGCCCACTTTGCTCCATCCTTCTCGGCGTCCGTGCGCATGCTTCGCAATTTGACGAGGTAGAAAGTCTCACCAAACAGGCCGACACGCTTTTGCCGGAAGAACGCAGGGCCTTTGCTGTCGAGCTTTACGATGAGGGCAAACAGAGCGATAATCGGGAACGTCAAAAGCAGCAGGATCAAGCTTGCGACAATGTCAAACACGCGCTTCAACGCACCAGACAGCATACGCCCGCTTGAGAACCCGTCGGAGAATATCAACCAACTGGGATTGACCGTATCAAGATCAACACGGCCGGTCTCGCGCTCGATAAAGCTCGAGAAATCGTTGACGTGCACCCCCTTGGTTTTGATCCGCAAAAGGTCAGTCAAGGGAAGCGAATTGCGGCGCTCTTCAAGCGCCAACACCACCTCGCTAACGCCAAGATTTTCGACAAAGCGTCCAAGGTCATGGATAGCATCACGCGCAATCGCTTCTTCAACGAGGCGTTCAGGTTCGCCCATCGAAATGTAGGATACTATGGCAAAGCCGCTCTCAGCGCGTTCGCCCAACTCACGAAGGCGCTGTGCACGCCCCCTGCCCCAAGCACCATAACCCGGCGACGAAACGCTGATGAACCAAGGAAACTGTTAAGCAGCAGACGATCTGCGACGAGCACGAGGATCGAAAGCCCCATCGCATACAGCAAGGTCGAACGCCAAAACGTCTCACCCGGCAATATCCAATCGATCGTAGCAAGGGCGATAATCCCAAGGCTGATCGCGACCAAAAGCCGCGCGCTTGCGAAGCGTAGGCTAAGAAGTGAATGCGGCCCGTACACTCCAACCGCAATCATCGCCAACCACACAACAGATGCAGAACCAATCAGCGGTATCCACCGGCCCTCTATAGGCCCTGGATCCATGCCAATCTGATTAGCGCGCAGGAGCCATGCCGTTTCGCTTGCGATCACCAAAAGCGCAAAATCCAGCATGCCAAGAAGCATGACCGCATGTGGAATGTAGTGCTTGAATAGACGGATCATTTCGCGCGTGAGCCTTAGCCGTAGAGGTTCCTAACAAGCCCTCTTTACGCACGAGAGTTTAAGTGTCGGTAAACTTTACAATGCCTTTGTAATCCCCCGCCTTGCCGACGTTTGCGAGGTTAACGTGACGGTAAGCGGATCAACTTCAGCCAGCTGGAAACTACGCCCCCGCCGCAAGGTCCGCCACGGCGTTCAATGGACCAAGCGAGATGCCTTGTGATTGGATCAGGCTCTCCGAAAAGCGCGCCTCGAGGCCCAAAACAATCGCGCGCCGTGAGTAGAAGGCGACACCATCATCCTCGATTGTGCGTGCAAGGTTGAACCAATGGCGCGGGGTCGCCTCCCCTTCGGAGTAGGTGACAGACTGCGTCAATAACGCGCCCCTGCGCTCAAAAGTGGCATAGGGCACCCACTGTGGTCGGCGTATCCCCTCAAGCGGGTAAATCGCCCCGCTTGCACCAGCGGTGAAGTGCAACAGCTCTCCTGCACGGTCAAAATGCGCACAATAAAAAGGAAGGCCTCGCTCACCTACCCGCTGCAAGGTTGTTAGGCGCTGCGCGAGTTGATCAAAGCTAACCGAGAAGCGCCGCGCTAAGATAGAAAGGTCATATCCCGTCTGCTCACACGCGCGCAGGAACCTGCGATAGGGAAGCAAAAGGGCTTGGGCAACATAATCAGTGACATGTTCGCGCAATATCTCGCGCGCTTCAGGCGATGAGAGTTTGGCTCCCTCAACCAATGTTGCAATCGCATCGCGTTGCTCCAAACTTGCGATCTGGCGCGCGATTTGGAAACGCCGCGCGGCCCCGCCAAGCATCTCTGAGACTTGAAGTTGGCGCGCGTGGAGATCGAGGCGGTGTACGAGACCGGGGACCACATCAGCGGGCAGAACACGCACTGTCAGGCGGTGCTTTTCCCTCAGGCGTTCGATCAATGCTGCGCTGATATCGCCGCGCGACAAACGCAGCTCGTCGGCAAGGCCTTCGGCCGCATAGTCGAGATCGGCAAAATGGTTCTGCCATCGCTCAACCGCTCGCCTTGCCTCATCACGCGGGTCATCTGTCCGAGCGTCATCGGGATGCGAATTGTCGTATAGCCTCGCGAAGGCTGCTGCTGCCTGAGGGGCGGCAGAGAGGAATTCCTGCAATTCCTCGCGATCGATATTGAGGTCTGCAAAGCGTTTATCAGCCATGCGGCGGGCAAGGCCATCGATGCCGCCAATCGCTTCATCCTCGCGAATATCGCGGGGGTCAAAATCAAACCGCTCGATCACTTGTACAAGAACGCGCGCGGAAAGAGGGCGCTGATTGCGTTCGATTAGGTTGAGGTAACTGGGCGAAATGCCGAGAGACGCCGCCATAGACGCCTGGGTCAGGCCTTCCCGCTTCCGGAGCCGGCGCAGCGAAGGTCCTGCAAGGAGAGATGATTCAGACATGCACTCATTGTAAATATGTTTACAACATTACACAAGAGCGGGCGCTTTACCACGGATAGTGACAATAAAGTCTGTAACTTTTCCTGTCGCGCTGCGCTGCACCATGGCAAGAGAGAGGGCATACCTCCTCTCCTAAGAACAAGGTGCCCCGATGACTTATCAAAACACCATCTCGCAAATGAGCAACACGATCAACGCCGCTGGCCCAAGCTGGAGCGCGATTGATCCAGAAGCGACCGCTCGCATGGCGATCCAAAACCGCTTCCCCACCGGCCTCGACATTGCGAAATACACCGCAAAGATCATGCGCGCCGATATGGAAGCCTATGACAATGACACCAGCCACTACACCCAGTCGCTGGGCTGCTGGCACGGGTTTATCGCTCAGCAAAAGATGATTTCGATCAAGAAACACTTCGGCACAACCAAACAGCGCTACCTCTACCTTTCCGGCTGGATGGTCGCCGCGCTCCGTAGCGAGTTTGGTCCCCTTCCCGACCAATCCATGCACGAGAAAACCTCCGTTCCTGCGTTGATCGAAGAGCTTTACACCTTCCTTAAGCAAGCGGACGCCCGCGAACTCGGCGGTATGTTCCGCGAACTCGACGCGGCACGCGATGCTGGTGATGAGGTGAAAGCCAAGCAAATCCAGAATGACATCGACAATTACGAAACGCACGTTGTTCCGATCATCGCCGATATCGACGCAGGCTTTGGTAACGCCGAGGCGACCTACCTCCTCGCCAAGAAGATGATCGAGGCAGGCGCGTGTGCGCTCCAAATCGAGAACCAGGTTTCTGACGAGAAGCAATGTGGTCACCAGGACGGCAAAGTGACTGTTCCTCACGAAGATTTCTTGCAGAAGATCCGCGCTTGCCGCCACGCCTTCCTTGAGATGGGTGTTGAAGACGGCGTGATCGTTGCCCGCACCGACTCGCTCGGCGCTGGCCTCACCAAGCAAATCGCGTTCAGCAAAGAGCCCGGCGACCTTGGCGACCAGTACAATGCCTTCCTCGACTGCGATGAAGTTGACCCAGCCAACATCACCAACGGTCAGGTTTTCATCAGCCGCGATGGAAAGCTTCTGGCTCCAAAGCGTCTTCCATCGAACCTGTATCAGTTCCGTGCTGGCACCGGCGAAGATCGTTGCGTCCTTGACTGCATAACCTCGCTTCAGAATGGCGCTGACCTCCTGTGGATCGAAACCGAGAAGCCCCACGTTGAGCAGATCGCCGGCATGGTGGACCGTGTTCGCGAAGTCGTCCCGAACGCAAAGCTGGTTTACAACAACTCGCCTTCGTTCAACTGGACCCTCAACTTCCGTCAGCAAGTGTTTGACGCTTGGGAAGAAGCGGGCAAAGACGTCTCCGCATACGAGCGTGACCGTTTGATGAGCATTGACTACGACGCGACCGACCTCGCTATCGAGGCCGATGAGAAGATCCGCACCTTCCAAGCGGACGCCGCGAAACGTGCTGGTATCTTCCACCACCTCATCACTCTGCCGACCTATCACACCGCTGCGCTCAGCACCGACAACCTCGCCAAAGAGTATTTCGGTGAGCAAGCGATGCTTGGCTACGTTAAGAACGTACAGCGCGAAGAGATCCGCCAGAGTATTGCCTGCGTCAAGCACCAGAACATGGCTGGCTCTGACATTGGCGATGACCACAAGGAGTACTTCGCCGGTGAAGCAGCCCTCAAAGCAGGCGGCAAAGACAACACGATGAACCAGTTCGCTGCGGCTTAACTGGTCATCTGACGAGGTGGAGAGGGGACCCGCAAGGTCGGCAAAGACTGACCTTGCGGGAACCGAACCAACACGTCATTAGCTTAACTCATCATCCGATCCGTTTTGGACCTTGGGAAGAGAGACACGATGAGCGACACAGATACCCCTAAAACTGAACCAGCCCGCGCCCGCGCGCTTCTTTCAACTGCTGACATGAAACTCCTGCGCCGCGCGCTTGAGAGCCATGCCCGTGGGACCGAAGACCGCGAGGAACTGGCTAAGATCAACGCCCTGCACCACCGGCTGGGCACTTACGTACCAAGCTAAAGTTCTCGGCGGAGCCAACCGGCTCTCCATCACAGAATTCTCCTGGGGAGGAGAACACGGCCATCGATGCAGGTTCGCGCCTGTTTCGGTGGCCGTAACTGTTTGTGCATGGGTTTTACTAAGTCTGCGCACCTCCTTTTCTGTGGGAAGTTTGGCACACTTGGCACACTGTCCAGAGGCGAAAATTTGATCGATTACCAGAGGGCTGATTAATCGCGAAATTCAATGAGATGAGAGATGAAGCGGACAACATTTTTTCCTCATCGCAGATTGCGCTCGTGTAGGAAAATGTTGGACCGCTACAAACCGGTTTCTCAGTTAGGCTCGTGCATCCAACTGGGCTTGCATCTTAGCGTGAACTTCATCCGCGCAATTGAGTCTAAATCGCTCTTCGCCTGCGGTAGTAGCAATAAGCAAAAACCGATGCGTGGCCTCAACCTTTATGATCTGGTCATATAGGAACGTCATACCCTTTATCCTGACAGCCTCGTTGGTCAGCTCAATTTTGTTGTTGTTGAAGAGAAAGTCCCGGACGCTTTCACCGTCTGTGATCAGTATGAAAGCGATCCCAAGCCCTGAAATTACATACAGGGCCCCGAATGTGCCCCCAAGGCGACCCTGTGTGCCCCTATCGACATCCAAGGTGCCCGTCGTGATGAACTCGAAAGCAGCGTAGGCCATAATGCCGCCAAAAACCAACAACCCGAAGAGGCTTTTGGGCTTTGGGTAATCGTAGAGTACGAAGTCCATTCAATCTACGCTGTTTCAGCAGGCCCTAAAGCCCATAGCTCATCACCAACAGCACAGAGAGCGCCATCACCATTATCACCACCAAAGGCACGCCTGTGCGGATGTAGTCGGCAAACTCATATTTGCCCTCTGCCATAATCAGCATGTTGGTTTGATAGGCAATCGGCGTCGCGTAACACAAATTGCAGCCGAACAGCACAGCGAGCACCAGCGGCTCTGGCGGAAGCCCCAGCGTTGCAGCAATGCTAAACGCGATTGGCGTCCCCACCGTCGCGGCGGTCGCGTTGGACGCAAAATTGGTGAGCACTGTCACAAAAGCCATGATCGCAGCGAGAACCAACGCAGGCGGCAAATACACAAGGCCCAGCGACAAACTCTCACCCAGCCACGCTGCTGCACCGCTTTCGTCGATAAAGCGGCCTATGGTGATAGACGCGGCCACAAGCACGATGACTTGGCCTGAAAGCGCCCTTCCCACTCGGTCAAACTTCACACAGCCCGTCACAAACATCAGGATCGCGCCGACAAGAGCGCTGATCGCGATTGGCAGGATGCCCAAGGCCGCCATCACAACAGAAAAGCCCATGATGCCCGTTGAAAGCAGTGCCTTCGACCGGCGAGGAAGCTCACGCGCGCCCTCAAGCATCAACAACGCATCGGCGCGGGCGAACTCTTGCAAATCAGGCTCAATCCCCATCACCAGCAGCACGTCGCCTTCAACGATACGCAAATCGCCGCCATCGGAATATTGATCGCGCTCACCAAGCAGGCGGTCGGGCCTGTGGATGCCCAGCACCGCCACCCCGTACAGGTCAGCGATGCCGGAGGATGGCAGCGTCCTTGTGATCAGGCGCGAATCCGCCGTCACTGTCATCTCGACCACCATCTGATCAAGGCGCTTGGCCGAGGCCGTGCGCTTAATCCGGTCAAGCACCCAAGTGGGCGCTAACTCACCGCGAAGCTTGCGCGTTGCGTCTTCCAAAGCCTCGTGCGTGCCAGAGATGTGGACGCGCTGTTGCGGCTGAAACGGGCCGGTGAGATTGCCGTGAAATGTGATGCCGGATGGGAGCTTTTCTTCAACCTCTGAGAGCTCTTTTCCGGTGAGAAGGGAATCGTTTCCAACCCTTAGCCGGGTGTGGAACATGCGGGCCCCTGCGGCTGCTTCAACGCTATTGTCTTTAAGCAGGCGCGGCATAACCAGCCACATATAAGGCAGCGCAATCAGCGCAGCGCCCAGCACAATCGGCGTGAAGTCAAAGACGCCAATCTCTCGCATCCCAAGGTCCACCGCGATGGAAACCACAAGGATGTTGGTCGAGGTGCCCACAGTGGTGGCAAGCCCGCCGATCAGGCTTGCCGCGTTCAGAGGCATGAGTGTCTTTGAGGTGGGCAATGCGCCCTTGGCCGCGAGCGCTGCGAAGATCGGGATCATCAACACCAACACCGGCGTGTTGTTGACGAACATCGAAAGCACCAGCGCAATCACCAGCGATATCAGCAGGCCGATTTGCAGGTTGAATTTAAAAAGCCGCTCAAGAACGCGCGCCGCAGGCTCCAAGGCCCCGGTGACAACCAATCCCCGGCCCATGATCATCAGCGCGCAAATGGTGATGAGCGCGTAATGCCCAAACCCTCCAAAGGCGAGCGCAAGCCCATCAATCGGCCGGTTATCGGGGAGCGGGAAGAAATACAGCCCTACCGCAATCACGGCGATGGTGAGCAAAGAAACGATCTCAATCGACAGGCGCCCGCGTACGAACTCGATAAACATCAAGACCGTAACAGCCATTGCGGCGATAGCGTGATAGGAGGGGGCGTCGATCATAATCAGCGTGTGCGCGCAGATGTCTCAATTTGTGAGTGACATGGCAAGTGTTTTGATCAAGCTGGCAAAAATCGGACCTGCATAATTGGGTGCCAGAGAAGTATTCAAGCGGATTGCAACTCGCGCCGGATCTCCTCCACGAGGGGGGCAAGAAAACTCCCGTCTGTCCAATATTTTGTATGGCTTGTAGGGCTAAACCCTCCAAAGAGCCCCGCACGAATTGGATGATCTTTGACCAATTGAGCGTAACTCTTCCAGTCTTCTCCGGGCTGAACACCGCTTAAAGGTGCCAATGGGTATCCCAAAAAATCGGCCTTGTCGTAAAAGTTGAGCCAGTCGAAGTCAGGCAGCTTGGGCTTAATCGGTTTGATCTCGGCCTCCTCGCGCCCGGCAATGAACAGCGGGATGTTGCAACCGGTTGTAAATATACGCTTTAGACTGCCACCGCGCGCAAACTCCTCTTCATCAGAAGCCATCGCGGGCGGATCGCTCCAGATACCATCAGGCGGTGTGGAAGGCTTGCCTGCTTGGCGGATACAATTGCCAGCATCCCAAAGGAAATTAGAGGTCACCTGCCCGCCCAAAGACTGAGCGATAATGAACAAAGGGGCATCGGGCTCCAGCTCGGCGAAGACCTGGCGAAAGACTGCAAGCATCCTTTTCTGGGCTTGGAAATATGGACTATCTTTGCCCTGCTTTTGAGATTCAAGAGATGCAGCGTCGCAAAATCCATGGATCATGAACTCACGCACGCCGTCCCATATCGTCAGAGGCTTGATCCTGTTGGCGTAACGCGTCTCATTCTCTTCAAGAATGTCCTGATAGAACACATGTCCCCAAGCAATCTTGGCGCTCTCGTCATCGCTCAGACGTCTGTTGAGGGACTTTAACAGGGGGTTGGGATAAAAATCAGGGTTTGGCGATCGGTCAGACAAGGTCGGTCCTTCGGTCTTTCCCATTCCATGAACGGTGATGATCCCAAGTTTCTTCGCCATAAATCCCCCCAACACGCATGAGCGGATAGTATGAGTCATAAGGCGCTACGAATAAAGGGACAAAGTCGCATACACCCTCAGCTACAAGGCTGCGGATTGGACGCAGCATGCTGGCTGAGTGTGGTGCCCCTGGCCCGACTCGAACGGGCACTCCGTTAGGAATTCGATTTTGAGTCGAACGCGTCTACCAATTCCACCACAGGGGCACGCCTGCGAAAAAGCAGAAGCGCGCTGTTAGCGAGGCTTGGCCTCTATCGCAAGCTTCCCGCTAGAATTTTGTGCAATTTGGAATGCAGAGCATCGTTGGCTGCCAAAATTTGCTTGGAGTGAATGGGGTTTGACCGGCCCTTAAAGTCGGACACAAACCCGCCCGCCTCGCGCACGAGCAAACATCCCGCAGCCGTATCCCAATCATTCAGCCCGCTTTCCCAAAACCCATCAAAGCGCCCTTGCGCAAGGTAAGCAAGATCAAGCGAGGCAGCGCCGAAACGACGAATGCCAGCAACTTCAGGGCCGATAGCGCCGAAAATGCGGCTCCACTCAGCGAAGTCACCGTGCCCCTGAAACGGGATGCCGGTTGCGATAAGTGAATCGGAAAGATGCCGCCGTGCAGACACACGTAGACGCGCATCTTGGAGCCAAGCTCCGCGTGTTTTTTCCGCCCAATAGGTCTCATCGCTGATCGGGTTGTAGATGACGCCAGCGGTGACTTCATCCCAGCCTGTCCGATCAAGGCGCGGCTCTTGCACCGCAATGCTGATCGCGAAATGCGGGATGCCGTGGAGGAAGTTGCTGGTGCCATCAAGCGGATCGACAATCCAGCGCGGCTTGTCTGGCGAGCCTTCAATGATCCCGGCCTCTTCCATGACAAAACCCCAATCGGGCCGTGCATGAAGCAACTCGTCATAGATCGCACGCTCAGCGCGCATATCGGCTTTGGAGACGAAATCCGCAGGGCCCTTGCGGCTCACCTGCAAGTGTTCAACTTCGCCAAAATCACGGCGCAAACGCCCGCCCGCTTTACGCGCGGCGCGTTCCATTACGCGCACTATGCCTGAAAACATCGACATGAGTGATTAGCCCGCCTTACCGACGTAGGTTTGCTCATACACATCAACAATGATGCGCGTACCGCTGCCGATGTGGGGCGGGACCATGATGCGAACACCGTTGTCGAGCACCGCAGGCTTATAGCTGGATGAAGCGGTTTGCCCCTTCACCACGGCGTCGGCTTCAACGATTTCCGCCTCGATTTGCTGAGGCAATTGGACGCTGATCGGCTTTTCTTCCCAAAGCTCAAGCATCACCTGCATGCCGTCCTGCAAGAACGGGCGCGCATCACCAAGAAGGTCGTTTGGCAGATTGATCTGCTCGTAATTCACCGTGTCCATAAAAACGAGCATGTCGCCATCTTCATAGAGGAACTGATAGTCCTGCGTATCGAGGCGCACCTTCTCAACCGTGTCAGCACTGCGGAAGCGCACGTTGGTTTTGCGGCCATCTTGCAGGTTCTTCATCTCGACCTGCATATAAGCGCCGCCTTTGCCCGGCTGCGTATGCTGGATCTTGGCAACTTTCCAGATGCCCTTTTCATACTCGATGATGTTACCGGGGCGGATGTCGACGCCGCTGATCTTCATGGGACTAACGCTTTCAAAAAATTGGGCAAATAAACGGGCAAAAGATGTGAGAACAGCAGCGCTTGTGATGAGGCGCGCAACACTGCTCTAAACCAAACCGCGCCAATAGCCCGTCCGCTCACCTTCGGCAAGCACAGTGAGGAGGCGCGCCCCGATCAAGGCAAGCAACAAGGATTTACGGTTAATGCGCTGGTGAGGATAAGGGAAAACCTGTAAGCCACGATCACACAGACTGAGAAACCGATAATGAGAACAATATTTATCATTCTGTTGGCTGTCACTGGAGCGGTTGTCGCAACCGCAGGTCCTGTGTTTTCACAGGCGGGGCAGACCAAACACACCGACCATTCGCCAGCCCCCTCTGGCGGAATGCTAAGCACTATGCCTCATGGCGAGTATGAATGCGCGCTGCCCGGCGATGCTGGAGGCAGGGCTTATGAGGTGGTGGCGCAAGAAGGCTTTCGGATCAGCACCGCGTCGCGCTACAGCGACGATCTGGGCACTGGGACGTATATCCTTCGCGGCGACAATTTGACGTTTACAGCCGGGCCCAAAAACGGTCAGCAGTTTGAGCGAGTCGGCGAAAACCAGTTGCGCAAGACCGGTGCTAAAGGTGAGCGCTCTGATCTGCTTTGCACAAGGCTTGCTGATCGGCGGCAATAGGCGGCGGGCAGAAGCGTGCTGCAGTAGGGCTTAGCCGTTGGCTAAACCTGTACCAGCAGCTTCCATTGCGTCTTTGAAGCTTTGAATAGACTGAACCTCATCGCCGTTCCAAACAGCCCCTGAAACAGCGAGGAAATCTGCCCCTGCCGCAACGAGAGGTCCGCAGTTTTCTGGTGTGATCCCGCCAATTGCCACCACCGGCAGTTCAAAGAGCTTCACCCATTGCTCGATCATCTCGGTGGTGGGGCGCTCGGCTTCGCCTTTCTCTTTGGTGGTGCTTTCGAAGAAGGCACCAAACGCTACATAGTCTGCACCCGCTTCGCCTGCCTCCATCGCCATATGCATGCTCGCATGGCAAGTCACACCGATTTGGACATCGCGGCCAAGCTCTTCGCGTGCCTCTTTGGGATCGCCATCGTCTTGGCCCAGATGCACACCATCGGCACTAAGGCGCTTTGCGAGCGGCACACTGTCGTTGACAACAAAAGCGACATCGTGAGCCGCGCATATCTCTAACAAGGGCTGCGCCAGGCGCGCCGCCTCGTGCTGGTCCCCAATTCCACCTTCAGGCCCTTTCACCCGGAACTGGAATGCTGTGACCAGGCCCTCGCCCGTAGCAAGCGCTCGCTCTAACCGCGCGGGAAAGTCGCCGCCTACATCGAGCGGAGAAATCAAGTAAAGTTGTGTAGGAGTATCACTCATAGGACCCCATTAGTGATGAATTTGCTTATCGGCAAAGGCCATCAAACTGGGACACTATATCTTTCTCAATTTCGTCAATCTGTGCCTGTTCAAGTGTCCGCGCGTGGCATTCCATTTTTCGCCACTGACTTGGCGACATACCGTATTTTTCAGCAATAAGCTCGACTGGCAAATCAAACACATCTCTTGCAACCCGCAGTGGCATATAGCCGAACAGCAAATTCTTGCCGTCTTTCGCCGAATTATTCGTTGCAATAAAGACTTCAAACGCTTGCTCCGCGTCCCGAATATCGAGATGCGGTGTCTCCCTGAGCTCATCGCGCTCGACTTGCGTTGGGCTTAATCGTAGCGCGACAGCGGCTTGCGAAAGGGAAAGCTTATACCGCTTTCTTGCACGGTACAGCGCATTTCTAGACGCCGCCTTATCTTCTCTAAGAAGTGGAACAACTGACATACGAACTCCGACTCGGCACAGGAGTTGTAGCCCCCATTCGAGGCCAAACCCTGTCGGTATCTGGTTAAAGGATATTTACGCGGCGCGGCCAGCCCGGGACCGATCTACATTTGGTCGGTCGACTTCTGGGCAATCCGCCGCTTCAAGCAAAATCTGAAGATTCTTAAGCTCTCCGCCCGGGGGACGGCCCTCAAGCAGCACCCTTCGACGAAGCTCAGAAAGTCCAGCAAGAAGGAACCGGGTGCGTGCACTATCATCTTCAGCTTTACAATTAAGCAGTGGGCGACCAGCAGCGATCAATCCCGATGAGATGAAGAGCTGTTCAGCGATCAAACGCTGACGCTTTTTATGAGGAACGATGAGGGGGCTGCTAAGCTCGCTTATACCGTTCGACTGCCACTGGTTCAGCTGACTGACGATAGGTCCATTGTAAGTGGCCCGCGGCGTGATCCAGGTATAGCAATCGACGCCATTGTTCGTTGCCATTATCCCTTGACAGATTTCACCTTCAATCGGCTGAAAATAGACCATCGCATAGGAACTCAGGCTTGCTGTTCTTGCTCGCCTCCGAAGCATAGCTTCAGTTTCAGGGCTGAATGTGAAAGTCTCGTCATTTTGGAAAGGCATGGCAACTCCCCTGCCCATCCTGCATGGGCGCGGAAAAATATTTACCTCGCCCTCAATATTTGTCAACCCGCAACGCTAGCCGCTTGGATTTGATCGATTGCTTTACCCAGAGCCCCATCAAATTCACCGTCGGACTGGCCTTTGCGAAGGTCTTGGAGAAGACCGCGGCTAAAGCTTGCAATCATGCCTGGGTTCTTCGCCAGATGCTCGCACGCGTCATCGGTGGAATAGCCACCCGACAAGGCCACCACGCGAAGCACTCCGGGATGCTCAATCGCGGGGGTGTAATGGCCAGGCTTCACTGGAATTGAGAGCTTGAGCATCACCTTACGGCCTTCTGGAAGTGCATCGAGGCCCTTCATGATTTCTGCCAAGAGGATTTCCTCACCTGCCTCGCGATCATCAGACGTGATGTCATATTCAGGCTCAAGCATAGGCATTAGGCCCGCATCAGCGATTTGATTTCCGACCTCGAATTGCTGAGCGACAATAGCAGCGATACCGTCAGGGTTAGCCGACTTGATGACCGAACGCATTTTGGTGCCGAACATGCCGTGACCAACCGACTTTTCGAGAAGGGCTGGCAGCTTATCAAGAGGCTTCATCAGTTGCACGCCGTCTGCTTCATCCGCGAGGCCTTGGTCAACTTTGATAAAGGGCACAATGCCGCGCGCTTTCAACGCATCTGCTGTGGTCTTGCCGTCCACTTCGCCGTCCATTGTACGCTCAAACAGGATCGCGCCAATGACTTTGCCAGAAGAAAAGCAAGGCGTTGTAATCACACGGGACCGCATGTTGTGGATTTGGGCGAACATTTGCTCATCGCCATCCCACTCATTGTCTTCCACGCCGTATCCACGAAGCGCCTTCGGCGTTGAGCCGCCCGACTGATCCAGAGCAGCGATAAAGCCTGCGCCAGTGGCGATTTTGGCGGTCATTTCTTGGGTATTCATCGGAAGAGTTTCCCTCGTATGCATTCCTATGCGTAAGCCTTGCGTGGCCTCTAGCCAGAGAGCCCTTAAGTCGCAACCGTTACCACGGCCATAAACCCAAAGAAAAAGGGCGGCGCTGTCCAATGACAACGTCACCCCTTTTGGTTAGAGTTACGCCTCGACTACGCCTAGTCGCGCTCAGCTTTTCCCGGAGAATTTCCGGATGATGCCGGTGAAGCTCAAAACAGGCTTTCCATCGCCGGTGATCAGCCCGCGGATAAAGAGGGTTTTGCCCCCTCCCCGCGTGATCTCGCCGCGCGCTTCCATAAGGGCGCCGGGCTGTGCGCCGCCCAGAAAATCGCTGGAGAGGTTCATGGTGACGCCGTTTGAATCGGCCATCTCATCGGTGGCGATTGCGAACAGTGCAAAGTCGGCAAAGGTCATCAGGCAACCGCCGTGCATGGAGCCTGCCCCGTTCATGTGTTTGTCTTCGGCGCGAAAGGCGCTCAAATATGTGCCGTCCTCCTCGCGCCGCATAAAGAATGGGCCTGAACGCGTCTCAAACGGGTCATGATTCCAGTGATACCAACCGGCAAATTCGCCCTCTTTGCATTCCACGGCATTGCCATAGCCATATTCGGTTTTCTGTTCGGTCATGCACCAAACTCCTTTAGGTCAACGCCACAATTGAAGCGCGCGGATCGCTTCGCACAATTTCGTATCTGGCGCTGTTGGAGCAAGCGAACGCTCAGCCAATTGCCAGCTGCGCTTAATCGTCCCGCGCCGCCATAGATCGGTAAGGAGGAATGTTCCGGACCAATCGCTCGCGCCCACTTGAAGTTCGAGGTCCACCTGACCCGAGTACCAGGCGCAAGATCCATATTTGCGTACCGTTGCTTCATGAAAGCGAAAGCCTTTGCACACAAGGCCTCGGTCCAAGCCTGCAAGAAAACTTGGCCGATCAAGAAGAGCTGGCGGCTGCGTCCCGAACAACATTAAACAGCCGCGCGAAACCACAGCCCGCACTTCGTCGGGATCACGGCTCATCCACGCACGCATTAGCCGTGTCTCATCGACCTCCAGTTCAGCTTGAATGCGGCTCATCTTACGCCTCTAGCGCTGCGACACCGGGCAGGACCTTGCCCTCCATCCACTCAAGAAACGCGCCGCCAGCGGTGGAAATATAGGTCACATCATCGGTGACACCTGCTTGAGCAAGTGCGGCGACGGTGTCCCCTCCCCTGCGACACTGATCAGCGAATCCTCAAGCGTGAGCGCCGCGACGTGATTGGCAAGAGCCATGGTCGCGGTATCAAATGGCTCGGTTTCAAAAGCGCCAAGCGGACCGTTCCAAACAAGCGTGCGGCAGGTTTTGAGTACGTCAGCAAGCGCCTCGGTCGCCTGTGGGCCGATGTCGAGGATCATCTCATCCTCACCGACCTCGTGGACGTTGCATATCCGAAGGCTCGCAGGGTTCGCTGCAAATTCCTTTGAGACAGCAACGTCATAGGGAAGGTGCACGGTGCAACCTGCATGGTCGGCCTCGTCCATGATTTTGGCGGCAGTATCGGTGAGATCATGCTCGCAAAGGCTCTTGCCCACATCAACCCCGCGCGCAGCGAGGAAGGTGTTCGCCATCCCGCCGCCTATGATGAGATGCTGCACCCGGCCCACGAGGTTCTCAAGCACCGCAAGCTTGGTCGAAACCTTGGCTCCGCCAACAACTGCGGCCACGGGAGCTTCCGGATTACCAAGCGCTGTATCGAGAGCCTTCAACTCCTTTTCCATCGCACGGCCAGCGTAGCTCGGCAGGTGATGGGTGATCCCCTCGGTAGTCGCATGGGCGCGGTGCGCGGCGGAGAAGGCGTCGTTCACAAAGAAATCGCCGTGGGCTGCGATGGCCTTGGCGAAGTCCGCATCATTTGCCTCTTCACCCGGCCAAAAACGGGTGTTCTCAAGAAGCCCAATGTCGCCGCTCTGAAGGATGCCGAGTGTCTGCTCCACCACGGGACCGGAGACCTCAGGGATAAACATGATCTCTTTGCCCAGCACCTTTTCGACATCGCCCACGACCATGCTGGTCGAAAGAACGCTAGAGCGCTTGCCTCCGGGACGGCCGAAGTGAGCGAGGAGCAGCACTTTTGCGCCCTTTTCGCTAAGCTCAAGAATGGTCGGCTTTACCGCCTCGGCACGCGTGAGATCTGTGGCAGAACCGTCCTTCATCGGAAGGTTCAGGTCCACCCGGACCAGCGCAACCTTGCCGGTTACATCACCGAGGTCATCAAGCGTTTTGAATTTGGCCATCACTCGTATCCGTCATTCCGGCGAAGGCCGGAATCCAGCTGACCTTTCGCTAAGTTGCATTCTGGACCCCGGCCTGCGCCGGGGTGACGCTTTTTAATACCTTACAAAAACTTCGCCATCACCTTGGCGGTGTCGATCATGCGGTTGGAGAAGCCCCATTCGTTGTCATACCAGCTGACAACGCGGGCCAGCTTGCCTTCCATGACGGAAGTCTCAAGGCTGTCCACCGTCGAGCTTGCCGGGTGGTGGTTGAAGTCGCTGCTCACTAGCGGGTCGGTGGTGAAATCGAGCACGCCCTTCATCGGACCTTCAGCCGCCGCTTTAAGAGCAGCGTTGAGTTCCTCAGCCGTCGTGTCACGGCCCGGTTGGAACACGAGGTCAACGAGGCTGACGTTCGGCGTAGGCACACGGATCGAAGACCCGTCCAGCTTTCCTGCAAGCTCTGGCAGAACCAGACCAACAGCGCGCGCGGCACCGGTCGTCGTCGGGATCATATTCTGGGCCCCGCCGCGTGCACGGCGCATATCACCGTGCATCTGGTCGAGCATACGCTGATCATTGGTGTAGGAGTGGACCGTGGTCATAAAGCCGCGCTCAATCCCAACGGTGTCGTTCAGCACTTTCGCAATCGGCGAGAGGCAGTTGGTGGTGCAGCTTGCGTTGGAGACGATCACATCGTCAGCGGTCAGAACATCGTGGTTCACGCCGTAAACGACGGTAGCTGAGACACCCTTTGCAGGCGCAGAAATCAGAACGCGCTTTGCGCCAGCGGCCAAATGCGGACGGCATGCCTCGTCGCTTTGGAAAAAGCCTGTGCATTCCAGCACGATATCCACACCCTGCTCACCATGCGGGAGGTTGGCCGGATCACGCTCTGAGGTCACGGCGATGCGGTGACCGTTGACGACAATCGCGCCTTCTTCGACCTCAACCGTGCCGGGGAAACGGCCATGGGTTGAGTCGTATTGGAAGAGGAGAGCGTTCGACTTAGTGTCGGCCAGATCATTGATCGAGACCAGCTCCATATCGTCATCGCTGCGCTCAAGGATGGCGCGGGCGACAAGACGGCCGATGCGGCCAAAACCGTTAATTGCAACCTTAGTCGTCATTGTGAGGGTTTCCTGCTTAGTTGCTCAATGAATTGAGGATTTGGGGAACAATAGCCTGAGGGGTGAGGCCGAATTTTTCAAAAAGCTGACCGGCGGGCGCGGAGGCTCCGAAACGGTCGATACCGATGTTAAGGCCGCCAAGACCGGTGTAGCGCTCCCAGCCTTGGGTGACGCCGGCTTCGATCGACACGATTAGCGCATCGCTTGGCAAAACGTCTGATTTGTAGGCTTGCGGCTGTGTGTCGAACAGCTCAGTGCAAGGCATGGAGACAACATCGGTGCCGATGCCTTGGCTCTCAAGCTCGGCTGCACAATCTGCTGCAAGAGCCACTTCACTGCCAGAGGCGACGAGCACGACTTTGCGCGCGGCCTTCGCAGATTGGAGGCGATAGCCGCCTTTGGCACACCGGTTGTCCGCGCCGCTCCACGCCTCATCGCCATCGCCGCGCAATTGCGGCAAGCCTTGGCGGGTGAGCGCAAGGACGCTCGGCGTCTCGGTAGACTTCACTGCTAGCGCCCAGCACTCAGCGGTTTCAATCGTGTCACACGGACGAAAGGTGTAAAGATTCGGGATCAGGCGAAGGCTCATCACCTGCTCAATCGGTTGGTGCGTCGGGCCATCTTCGCCAAGACCGATGCTGTCATGGGTCATGACGTAAATCGCGCCCACCTGCTGCAAAGCGGAGAGGCGGATTGCATTACGACAATAGTCAGAGAAGATCAGGAATGTGCCGCCATATGGGGTCACACCGCCATGCAGCGCCATGCCGTTCATCGCGGCGGCCATGCCAAACTCGCGGATGCCGTAATAGACATAGCGGCCCGAATAATCATCGCGGGTGAATGGCTCAGTCGACGCGGTTTTGGTGTTGTTCGATCCGGTAAGGTCAGCAGAGCCGCCGATCAACTGCGGCAATTTCTCCGTCAGAGGCCCAAGCGCCATTTCGCTCGCCTTACGGGTCGCAACCTTCTTGGGCTCCGCGGCGAGCCCGCGAATGTACTCTTCGATAGCTGCATCAGCGCCGGCGGCAGGTCCCGCCATTTGTGCCTCAAATGCTGTCTTGTGCGCCGAGGCTGCAAGCCGCGCATCCCACTCAGCGCTTGTCTCTGCGCCTTTGGCACCAAGGCTTGCCCAATTGGCTTCGATATCGGCAGGAACCACAAACGGCTCCGCATCCCAGCCCAGCACCTCGCGCGCAGCAGCAATTTCATCGGGGCCAAGCGGTGCGCCGTGGGTGGCGCTGGTGCCTTGTTTGTTTGGAGCGCCTTTGCCGATCACCGTTTTACACGCGATCAGTGAGGGGCGCGGGTCCGCTTTTGCTTCCGCTAGCGCTTCATCTACGGCTGCGAAATCGTGACCATCGCATTTGACGACATGCCATCCCGTCGCCTCATAGCGCGCGCAAATGTCTTCGCTGGTCGACATATCCGTGCCGCCATCAATGGTGATGTTGTTGTCATCCCAAAGGACATTCAGGTGTCCCAGCTTCAAGTGGCCTGCAAGGCCAATCGCCTCGTGGTTGATGCCTTCCATCAGGCACCCGTCACCGGCAATCACCCAAGTGCGGTGATCGACCAGATCATCGCCAAACTTCGCGTTCAAATGCCGCTCAGCCATCGCCATGCCGACCGCCATCGCAAGCCCCTGACCCAGTGGCCCGGTGGTGCACTCCACGCCATCGAGCAGGAAGTTTTCCGGGTGACCTGCACATGGGGAACCAAGCTGGCGGAAGTTGGCAATCTCTTCGCGCGTTGGGTGCGCGTAACCCGCCAAGTTCAAAAGCGAATAGATCAGCATCGATCCATGACCGGCTGACAAGACAAAACGATCCCGGTCCGCCCAATCAGGCCGGGCCGCGTCAAACTTCATATGCCGATCAAACAGCACCGTCGCGGCATCTGCCATGCCCATCGGCATCCCCGGGTGGCCCGAATTCGCGGCCTGCACTGCATCCATCGACAAAGCGCGGATGGCATTGGCCATAGGCTGAAGGCGTGCTGGATCAATGGACATGTGCTGAACGGCTCCTGCATCCACGCGCCAGTTGCGACGCGCTTATCGTTATCGCTATTTTTCCAAGCGGTGAGCGAGAGCCGATTCGCCCCCGCGTCGCTATTTGAAAAAGGCCATCGCTGAGCCACCTTGCAAGGTCAACACTTGCACGCGTGCCCTTGCCCGCCCAGTACAAAAACTCCGCCGTTTGGAGACCTTTTATCAACAGAGCCAAGCAAAGCTTTGCGAAGCGCTGTAAACTTGGTATTTCATGCGCCCATGAGCTCGACACGCATCGATCAGGCAATCGCCCGCATAAATGCCGCAATGGCCCGCATCGATGCCGCGCGGCTGGAGATGAAGTCGTCGTCAAAAGCAGAAGAGAAAGCAGACGCTCCTGGGTCGGCCCGGGTGATGGCGCTCGTCAATGCGCATGAGAAACTTCGCGAGGAAGTGGCTGATACTCTTGGTGAATTGGACACTTTGATCGAGGAGTTGGAGGGTGAATAAGGTCAAGATCCAGATCGGCCCGCGCACCTACCAGATCGCATGCGATCCGGCTGATGAGGACAAAGTGCGCAAATTTGGCGCTCTTATCGACGAAAATTACGCCAAATTGGGCACGGCCCGCGCGGCGCAAGAAGCAGACAACATGGTCTTCGCCGCCCTATTCATGGCTGATGAGCTTGATGAAGCGAAAAAGTCCGCTGGCGATGCGCGTACCGAATTGGCGCAGGCAAACGCTGAGTTGGGGCGCGCCAAAGACGATTTGGAGAACGCTGTTCGCAAAGCCAAATCCGAAGTCGAGCAGGACATTGAAAAGGCGAGCAAGGGCAAGGCAGAGCTTCACGCGGAGATTGAAACCCTTCGCAAAGCGGAAGAGCATGCGCGCAAAGAAAACAGTAAGTTGAAGGCAGAAATTGCCTCGCTTCAGGAAGAAGCACGCCATCAACACGACCTTTTTGGAAGCCCTGAAGACAACGAGGCGCATTCCAAGGCGATGGCGGAAAAGCTTGAAGCACTCGCAACCCGCGCAGAAGCCGCCGCCAATGCGCTTGAAGGGCAAGCTTGAAGGTCGGGTCCAAGCGCCCTAAGTACCGCCTTGGCGGGGCTGCCCGGCACGAGCCAACGAACATCCCTGAGGCTATAAGCAATCCATAGGGAGCTGTCCCTTCTTTAGATTACGGGTTCGTCCTGGGGTCTAGAGTATACGGCGCCCACCTGACGTTTTCGCGTCAGTGGATTTCATGGTCCGGCCCATGGTGGTTCCGTCACCGATCCAATCGGAGTGTTCTTGTCTAACACCCGTTCGGGCTGAGCTTGTCGAAGCCCGCGCACTCCGGTCTTAGAACAAACACGAAGGAAGAACGGCCCTTCGACAAGCTCAGGGCGAACGGTGAAGTCTAAGGCACAACTCCGCAAAGCGTTACGCAAAGCCCGCCGCGAGCATGTCGCTGCGCAACCTGATATGGTGCGCGGGCTGTTGTTCAATATGCCGCCCCGCCCTCTCTTGCCTCAAATCAAGGCCGGTGCCGCCATCGGTCTCTATCACGCGACCGAATATGAAGCGCCAACAGGGGCCTACGCGCGGTTCTTCCAAGAGGCGGGCCACCGCATTGCCCTGCCCTATTTCGCTGATGAAAGCGCTGGCATGGAATTTCGTGAGCACACCGATCCGCATGGTGAGAGCGACCTTGAGCCCGGCCCGCTTGGCATTGTGCAACCCGCAACCGGCGCCAAGATCATCTCGCCCGACATTGTCTTCGTACCTTTAATTGGCTTTACCGAAAGGTTAGAGCGCCTTGGCCAAGGCGGCGGACACTATGACCGGTGGCTCGCGGCGCACCCCAAAGCCAAGGCCATCGGCCTCGCGTGGGACGTGCAATTGTGCGAGGAACTTGCGACCGAGCCACATGATGTGAACCTAAACGCGGTGATCACACCGACAAGAATGTACGGATTAGACTAATGCGTGAGACCCCCACTTGGAGAATACCTGTCGGCATCATAGGTCTGTTTTTGGGCCTCATGATCTATGGCATCCTGATCGCAGTCTACCTCGCTGATATCCTCGCCACATGGCACTGGTTGATACAGACGGTCATCTACATCTTCCTTGGTGTGGTTTGGCTTTTGCCGCTGGGGAACTTTCTCATCTGGATGGAAACCGGCAAATGGGGCGTCAAACGCGATTAGCTGTTTTTCTTTTGTTACCGTTGCCAGCCTGACACCTTGCGCCTAGCTTCTCTCCCGGAGAGAAACATATGGCAACCATGGCCAAGGCAGGCGCGAGCTCTGCCGCCCCCGGCACACCGGCGCCGCCGTCGGTATGGCTCAAGCTTATGCATGGCTTTGGCGCCGCTGCATTTGGCATAAAGAACAATGGCTTCGACTATTTCCTGCTGTTGTTTTACGGCACGGTTGTTGGGTTAGAGCCCGGCCTTGTCGGGCTCGCAATCCTCATCGCGCTGGTGTTTGATGCCTTTTCCGATCCCTTGGTCGGCTATTGGTCGGACAATCTCAGATCACGCTGGGGCAGGCGGCATCCCTTTATGTATGCAGCAGCGCTCCCTGTGGGCCTCAGCTATTTCCTCCTCTGGAACCCGCCTGAACTCTCTCAAATGGGGCTGTTCTTTTATCTCGTGGCATTAGCGGTCCTAATCCGCACCTTCATTACCTTTTACGAGACACCATCCACCTCGCTCCTGCCAGAACTTTCGCACGACTATGATGAGCGAACCAGCCTGCAATCCTATCGCATCTTCTTTGGCTGGTGCGGCGGCAATATGATGAGCATTATCATGTTCGGCTTGATCTTGACCGGGCCATTGGGGCTTCGCGATCGGGCGGGCTTTGAAACCTATGGCGTGATCGCCGGTGTGATCCTTTTCGCCGCAATTTTGATCTCAGCGCTTGGCACCCATCACCGAATTCCGACGTTTTCAGTGCCTGCAAAAAGGACCGAGCCGTTCAGCCTCACGCTCGTGTTCCGTGAGATTTTTCAGATCCTTAACGAGCGCAGTTTCATCGCGTTGTTTAGCGCCACGGTGCTGTTCTCAGTGGCCACTGGGCTGAACGCAAGTCTTGCCTTTATCATGCTCAACCACTTTTGGGGATTTGACGAGGGTCAGATATTCATATGGACCTCGTTGGTCTTTGTATCCGCTGGATTGTCCTTCGTTATCGGACCCTTAGCGAGCAAGCGTTGGGGAAAGAAACGCGCGACCGTCACGCTTGGGCTTTTGGCATTTACGCTCCAGCCTGCGCCCTACCTTCTGCGGCTTGCAGGACTGATGCCGGAAAATGGGGACCCTCTTCTTTTCCCGCTGGTGGTTGCGATAAGCACGATTGACCTCGCTTTCATTATAGCGGTTCAAACGGTTTCTTACGCGATGATTGCAGATCTGGTGGAATCAAACCAGCTGAAGACCGGGCGGCGCAACGAGGGCGTTTATTACGCAGCCATCACCTTTACGCGCAAGTGCACACAGGGCCTTGGTGTGCTCGCTGCTGGGCTGATACTGTCGGCGGTCGCGTTTCCTGACGCGGCTGAGCCCGGCAGCGTCCCTGAAGAGACCTTGTGGTCACTTGGCGCGCTATATGCTCCAGCCCTGTTGGTCATTTATCTGGCAGCTTTGTTCTTCGTCTCGCGATACAAAATCGACAAAGCACAGCACGAGAATAATCTCGCAGCGCTTACCAAAACGGTTGATTGAAAAAATGTCCCAAGTGGCGCGAGTGACGAGACTTGAACTCGCGACCCTCGGCGTGACAGGCCGATACTCTAACCAACTGAGCTACACCCGCGCATTTAAGCGGCTAGCGCCTCTTGGGAGACGCGCATCTAGGCCACGTTCGAAAGGCTGTCAACGCCCTCTTTCGGCATAAAAGCGCTTTTTTTCAGCTCTAGTCTGAAAGGAGCAAAATTGGCGTCTCGATCAGGGCTTTTACCTCCTGAATAAAGCTCGCTGCATCATAACCATCGACCACCCTGTGATCGCAGGAAATCGAGATATTCATCAGCTTGCGCTTCTCAATCCGCTCGCCTGCCCCAGAACCGTTGGCGCCATCGGGCACGAACATGGGCCGCTCGATAATGCGGTTAGGCCCGATGATGGCGACCTCGGGGCGGTTGATGACCGGAGTGGTCGCAACGCCGCCAAGGGGTCCAAGCGAGGTAAGCGTTAGTGTGGAACCCGAAAGCTCCTCAGACTTCGCAGACCCATCGCGCGCAGCCTGTGCAAGACGGCCGATCTCGCTCGCAAGCTGCCACAGATTGCGCGCGTGTGCATCGCGGATCACCGGCACCATCAGGCCATTGTCGGTCTGTGTCGCCATGCCAAGATGCACCGCACCGTGGCGGGTTACAACGCCCGCTTCATCATCAAAGCGTGCATTGATCATCGGATAGTTTGGCAGAACCTTGCAAAACGCCGTGATGAGAAGCGGCATCATGGTGAGCTTGGGCTTGCTCCCGCGCGCGCCATTGAGGTCTGCGCGCATGGCTTCCAAGTCGGTTACATCGCATTCTTCGACATAGGTGAAGTGGGGAATGTTGCGTTTGGCCGCGCTCATATTAGCGGCGATGCGCTTGCGTAGGCCGATGACTTTGATCGCCTCGTCTTCGCGGGTAGCCGCCGCAGGTGAGAAGCCGCCGCCAGCGTTGTAGGCAAGGAATTGGTCGAGGTCGCCGTGACGAACGCGGCCATCGTCGGCGGGTTTTATTTCGGCAAGGTCAATGCCTAAATCGCGAGCGCGTTGGCGCACGGCGGGAGAGGCAAGGACCTTTGCAGCTGGCTGGGTTTCAACAGGCTTTGGCTCAGGATCCGGAGTGGAAACAGGCGTTGGAGCAGGTGCGGGGGTTGGTGCCGGTGAAGGCTCCGGAGAAGGAGTGGGTGCAGGTGTAGCATCCGTTTCTGCCTCAACTTCAGGCGCATCTTCGCCTTCAACCTCGACCACCAGCAGCATAGAGCCAACCGCGACCACATCGCCGACCTCGCCCGCGACCTCTATCACGGTCCCATCAACCGGGCTTTCAATGTCAATGGTCGCCTTGTCCGTCATGACGTCAACGAGGTGCTGGTCTTCGCAGACAGTGTCGCCCACTTTGACCATCCATTCGACGATCTCAGCTTCCGCAACGCCCTCGCCCACATCGGGCATGTTGAAGGTAAATTTCGCCATTTGCGTTAGTCCTTGAGGATCTTGTCCATTGCCTCGCCAATGCGGACAGGGCCTGGGAAATAGGCCCATTCGAGGCTGTGGGGATAGGGTGTGTCGAAGCCGGTGACGCGTTCAACCGGGGCTTCGAGGTGATAGAAACAGCGCTCGGTTACGAGCGCGGAGAGTTCCGCGCCAAAGCCGCTGGTGCGTGTCGCCTCGTGGACGATGAGACAGCGCCCGGTTTTCTTCACCGATGCCTCAATCGCTTCAATGTCGAGGGGCACAAGCGTGCGAAGGTCAAGAATATCAGCGTCAACGCCCTTCTCCTTCGCAACCGCCTCAGCAACATGAACCATCGTGCCATAGGCGAGCACGGTTAGCGCATCGCCTTCTTGGACCTGGCGCGCTTTGCCGAGCGGGATTTTGTAATACCCCTCGGGCACTTCGCTTGCTGGGTGCTTTTTCCAAGGCTCCACCGGCTTGTCATAAAAACCAGTGAAGGGACCGTTGTAGATGCGCTTTGGCTCAAAGAAGATCACAGGATCGTTGTCTTCAATTGCGCTGATCAACAGGCCCTTTGCATCATAAGGCGTTGCCGGGATCACCGTCTTGAGCCCAGCGACATGGGTGAACATGCTCTCAGGGCTTTGCGAGTGGGTTTGGCCGCCGAAAATCCCGCCGCCAAAGGGCGAGCGCACGGTCATAGGCGCGATGTATTCCGTCGCTGAACGATAGCGCAGCCGCGCTGCTTCGCTGATGAGTTGGTCAATTCCGGGATAGATATAATCGGCGAACTGGATTTCGGGGACCGGGCGAAGACCGTATGCCCCCATGCCCACAGCAACCCCGATAATGCCGCATTCGCTGATCGGTGTGTCGAAAACCCGAGTTTTGCCATGCTTTTCCTGAAGGCCAGCGGTGCAGCGGAACACTCCGCCGAAATAGCCGACATCCTCGCCCATGACGATCACATCGGGATCACGCGCCAACATAATGTCGAGCGCATCGTTGATGGCCTCGATCATATTCTTCCTAGGGGTCACAGCAGCCTCGGCATTTGTCACAGGCGCATTCATTTTCCGGCTCCATCTTTGGGGTGATGGTCAGGCCATTTGATTTTGCGCTCACGGGTTGCCTGCGCCGCCTGCTCTTCGAGATGCCAGGGCAGTTCCTCGAACACATCTTCGAACATCGTGTGGAACGGGTGGTGCAGGCCGTGGCCCAAAATGCCGTTCTTCTCAGCCTCTTTCGTGGTTTTCTTGACCTCTTCGGCGCAGGCTAAGTCCATCGCCTGCTGACGCTCCTCATCCCACTCGCCAATCGCAATCAGATGGTTCTTGAGGCGCATCACCGGATCACCCAAAGGCCATTCCTCGCGTTCTTGCGCGCTGCGATAACCTGATGGGTCGTCCGACGTAGAGTGCCCCTCAGCGCGGTATGTGAAGAACTCGATCAAGGTCGGCCCTTGGTTCGCCCTCGCCCGGTTGGCCGCCCATTGCTGAGCCGCAAAACAGGCAAGCGCATCGTTTCCGTCCACGCGCAGCCCCGCGATACCATACCCCAAAGCGCGCGCGGCGAAGGTCGTTCGCTCTGCGCCTGCAAAGCCGCTAAAGCTTGAAATCGCCCATTGGTTGTTGACCACATTGAGGATGACCGGCGCGTTGTAGACGCTGGCAAAGGTGCAGGCCGAATGAAAATCGCCCTCCGCCGTTGAGCCTTCACCGACCCAGGTCGCCGCAATCCGGCTGTCGCCCTTGATCGCGCTTGCCATGGCCCAGCCCACGGCTTGCGGGGTTTGCGTTGCGAGGTTGCCGGAGATCGAAAAGAAGCTGTGCTCGCGGCTTGAATACATGATCGGCAGCTGGCGGCCTTTGAGCTTGTCACCTGCGTTGGAATAAATCTGATTGATCATCTCAATCAGCGGATAGCCGCGCGCAATCAAGATGCCTTGCTGGCGGTAGCTTGGGAAGATCATGTCGTCGCTAGCCAGCGCCATAGAGGAGGAAACACTGGTCGCCTCTTCGCCAGTGCACTTCATATAGAAGCTGGTCTTGCCCTGACGCTGCCCGCGAAACATGCGCTCATCAAACGCGCGCACCATCGCCATATGGCCGAGCATTGTGCGAAGTGTATCGGGATCGAGTTTCGGGTTCCAAGGCCCATGCGCCTTATTGTCCTCGCCCAGCACCCGGACGAGGTCATAGGCGAAGTCCTTCATATCCTCAGGCTTGGTGGCCTCATCAGGACGGGCCTGTGCGCCCGCTTCGGGAAGATGCACTTCGGTAAAGTCCACAGGATCACCGGGCCGTGATTTGGGCTCGGGTACGTGAAGAGCAAGCGTGGGGCGATTGGAGGCCGGATCGGCCATGAACTCTCTCCCAGAAAAAGCAGATGGGAGGAGTTAGCGCCCTGCGAAAATTTTGGTCAAGCGCAGTGAATTAGACCGCAACAGGAGCCTTGATTGGTGGCAAAGGCGCGTAATCATCAACCCGAAAATCCCCGATCTTGTAATCGAAAATTGTTTCGGGCTTTCTGGTGATTTCCAAAGTCGGGCTGCCAGAGGGCGCGCGACTCAGTTGTTCCTCGATCAAATGCGCATGGTTGAGGTAAAGGTGGACGTCACCGCCCATCCAGATAAGTTCGCCAGGTTCAAGCCCCGCCTGCTGCGCCAACATCCGGTTCAAAAGCGCCGCTGACCACAGGTTAAACGGCAAGCCCAATGCGACATCGCAGGAGCGTTGGTAAAGCAGGCAATTGAGGCGTCCGTCTGCCACATGGAACTGATAAGTCTTGTGACATGGCGGCAACGCCATCTGGTCAAGCTCCGCCACATTCCATCCTTCGATGATGTGACGGCGGCTGCCCGGATTATTCTTCAGGCTTTCGACCACGTCGGCGACCTGGTTGATGCTTTCGCCAGCTTCAAACAGCCCATCATCGCGGCTCTTATAGGTCGGCCAATCGACCCATTGCTTGCCATACACGGGGCCAAGGTCACCCCATTTTGCCGCAAACGCCTCATCATCGGCGATGCGCTGCACAAAGTCGTCGAGCGCAATATCCTCACCCGTCTCTTTGACGAAGCGGGCATGGGGCCACTCATTCCAAATCTTGACCCCTTGCAGCACCAGCGGGCGTATATTGGTCTCACCGGTTAAGAACCACAGCATCTCGCGCGTTGCGGTCTTCCAATAGACCCGCTTTGTGGTGAGCAACGGCATTGCGCCATCGGCGAGATCATAGCGCAGCATCGCCCCTGCAACCGAGCGTGTGCCAATCCCAGTGCGGTCCAGACGCTCGCTCCCTTGCGTCCAAATCTGGCGCATGAGATCGAGATACTGCTGTTCAGGATGCGGCATAGTCATGGGCTTTTCTATAGCCAGCATTCGGACACTTGCCACCTAGGCTATCCACACCCCCGCCACACCTTTGCACGCGATTTACTGACCGTGGACATGCCCGCCTTGTTCTTCATACTCACCGCGCGGTGCGTCGATCAGCTTTGAGAAGAACAAAGAGTTCATCAGCAGTTTTTCAGTGCCCGGATACGTCCCTCGGAACACGGGGTTGTCGGCCATCAAAATAACCGTGCCCCGCCCTTTGCGCTCGGCAACAACCGACGGTGTCCCAGCGATCTCATCCTGACGTTTCTGCGATGCATAACCAGACAAAAGCGGATCAGCCTTATACTGGACTGGCACCGCATAAGGGTTCTTATCGGGCGTTTGCAAAGTGAATGTCACATTGCGGTGAACCGGCAAATCGCGGTCCGAAAAGCCAAAGCCCAGCGGGTGCGATGTATCCAAATCAGCCGCAAACACTGCACCGCCGATCACATGCTCTGCATCACGCAACGCGAGTTCATCGAAATTGAGGCGCTGCGGCGGGGCACTGTCTTCCTCGTGCTCATCCTCATTATGCTCGCGGCCAAGCACATGTTCCTCAGCCCAATGCGCAGCGCTTCGCGTTGCCACTAGCGTACCGCCCCCTTCGATCCAGCGCTTAAGCCCCTCGGTCACAGGCTTGCTCAAAGAGGCATTGCCGCCGACCAGAATGAGGTGGGTGTATTCGCTCCAATCAAGGCGGGCCAGATTGCTCTTGCGCACAAGCGTGACAGGCATTTTGTGTCCGTAATCAAGCGTCCACCACATTTCGCCTGCATCGTAATAGGCAAGGCCGTCACCGTAGGCGAGAACCACCTTGGGCTCCTCCAAAGCGCGGAAGATATTCGCAGCCCCCAAATCGCGTCCCGGCACCGGGGTGAGCCCCGAGGTCGCCGCGAACACAGGAACACCGTCCTTGGCAGCAATCTCTTGCATTACGCCGTGGATTTCCTCCTCGGACACTTCCTGACGGTCAAGCGGCACAAAAATCGCCCCGCGCCCCAGTGTCACCTCGCCGCTGGTGGTGCGCACGACCGTGCCCTCCATCGCGGCTCTTGCCATGATGTCTTTCGCCAAAATACGGTTCAGCGCACGCGGCGCATAAGTGTGCGACCATTCAAAGACATAACCATAAGGCGCGCGCTCTGGTGCAGCGGCGCTCTGGAAGTTGCCCCTCGCCTCAGCGGCCAACGCCGGCGCGCGCGAAACCTGCGCGTAGTCGAGGTCGTAGGTCAGCGGCAGGGTCCAGCCAGAGACGTCGTAGAAGATGTTCTCTTCAAATTGTGTGACGCGCTCAAAAATGCCCCGGATCATGCGATTATTGGTCTGCGCCATAGAGACAAAGAAGCTTTCACCCGCGTTGAAGGTCCGGCCTCCTGCGGTCACACTTGAACCAAGCGTGCTCACCTCAATATCGTGCATATTGAGAAGCCGCACAAAGCGCGCGGCCCGCTCTGGATCGCCGTCCGCTGTAAATACCCAGCCGCCGCGTGACCCGCTGCGCGCATTCTCAGCGAAGAAATCGCGCTGGTAGGCGGTAATCTCTTGGCGAAGGTCCAATGCGCCTTGGATGCTGGTCAAAGCGGTGCGGAACTGCGTGCGAACATTTTGCGCCGTTTTGACAAGGCCGCGCTCTGTCTGAATAGCCCCGCCGCGCGCGGCCCCTGCTTCAAACAATATGCCGAGCGAGCCGTTGATCTGCGGATAGGTTGAACCCTTGCCGATATAGTAATTATCGAAGCGCTCTTCGGTGGTGTAGAGATGCTTTTCCCCATCCAGATAAGCCGCATGGCGCGTTGCAATACCATAGGTAAGCTCGCGCGCACGGTCTGGGATCAACGGGTTCTTGCGCTTCTCTTCGCCCGGGTGGAAATAGTAAGGCGAGTTCGAACCCATCTCGTGATAATCCACCGAAAGCATCGGCTTCCATTTGTGCCATTGCTTGATCCAAGCCTGCGCTTCGGGCTGTGTGAGCAGCAGCCATTGGCGATTGAGATCGAACCAGTAATGGTTGGTGCGCGCCTCGACCCACAGGTCATGCGCTGCATCATTGGGATCGGAATTGTCGGCATAAGACCAGAAGGTGTCCACATGGTCGATCCGCCGTGTATGACCGTCTGGATTGAACGGCACAGTGAAAATCAAAACAGTGTTTTCAAGCTGCGTTTCAACCTCTGCACCTTGCGCTGCTGCAAAGTGATAGAGAGCGGGGACCGCTGCCTCCATCCCCGAAGTCTCTGCCCCGTGCACACCAAAATTCAGCCAAAGCACCATAGGCGCAGCGTCGGAAGCCGCTCGCCCCTCAAGGCGTGCCAAGTGCGTCTGGCGGATGCTTTCAAGGTTTGCGTGATTTTCAGGGCTGGTGACGATGAATGAGAGAATGGGGCGGCGCTCATGCGAATAGCCAAGCGTCTCCACCACGATGCGGTCCGACTTTGCGGCAAGCCCGCGTAAATAAGGCACCATCTCGCCCATGCGCACCGGGCGCTCGCCAATTTCATAGCCTGCATGGTCCTCATAGGCAGGCACGCTCTCGTCATATGTGACGCCTTCCACTTGGAAGTAGCTCACCGGTTCAGCAAGGGCTGGCGAGGCAAGCACGAAGACAAAAACGGCGAGAATTCGGGCCAGCATAGCGGCTCCCTTGATCAGGTTTAACTGCAGCCTTGTTTACTATCCGAAGACGGCGGTTTGTAAACTCAAGCAGCGAGACTTGTGCTCATCAAGCGCATCGAGGCGAGCCCAAGCGCAATGGTCAACCCGCCCAGGCCCAGCGACAAATGCCACCGCAACCGCATGAAATCTGGCGCAGCAAAGCGAAGAGCGCGATCCACTAACGGAGAAAAACCGATAAACGCTCCCAGATACAGCAGGGCAGGTCCCGGCCACTCCCAGCCAAAACTCCATGGCAAAAATAACGCGACCGCAATCAAACTCGGCATGACCGCAATGGCATAAGCGCCAGCTCCCGCTTTTCCGCTCTGAATGGCCTGCCCCCACCAAACACCGCCTAAAAAGCTGAAAATGGCGGCCGCATAGGCGAAGCCACCAGCCAGCGCCGTATAAGCATATTCGTGGCCGCTCACAGCAAGACCCAGGCATATAATCTGGGGCAAAAGCCCGGCATAGCCAAGCCATCGGGACGCGGGGGTAAGCGAGGAAGGAGCAGTCATCTAATGGATCTTCTTTGTCGATGGTTTGCGCCCGCTTAGGGCAAATGTTTGATGCTTACGAGAACTCAAACTTGGAAAGCGGAAACCTTGTTCCCACATCACGCGTTATAGCCCCATCTAAACAATTCGAGAGACATTTGTGGCCGATAACGAGCCTGACCAACCATCCCAAGTATCGCGTTCAAAAGATCCACGTGAACGTGCCGTTCCTGCAAGCCGGATTGCGCGTATTGGGTCGCTCGGCCGGCTTGTGGGCGGGGTCGCAGGCGGTATGGCCGCTGAAGGTGTGCGCCGCATCGCGAGCGGTGAAGGCATCAATCGGCGCGATTTGGTGCTAACCCCAGGCAATGTAACCCGCATGACGGATCGGCTCAGCCACATGCGCGGCGCAGCCATGAAAATGGGTCAAATGATCAGCATGGATGCAGGCGACTTCCTTCCGGAAGAGCTCTCCGATATCTTGGCGCGGCTTCGTGATCAGGCAAATTTCATGCCGACAAAACAGCTCGACACCGTCCTCAAAAAGGAATGGGGATCCGATTGGCGACGTCAGTTTAAATGGTTCAATCCGCGCCCCATTGCCGCCGCTTCAATCGGTCAAGTCCACAAAGCCATGACCCGCGATGGTCAAGAGCTCGCCATCAAAGTCCAATATCCCGGCGTTGCCAAAAGCATCGACAGCGACGTTGATAATGTAATGACCTTGCTCAAGATTGCCGGTTTTGCCCCTCCTGAAATCGAGCTTGAGAAGCTGCTTGCCGCCGCCAAAAAACAGCTTCACGAAGAAGCCGATTACGAGCGAGAGGGCGAACAGATGGAGCTTTATCGCCAACAAATGGCGGGCGAAAGCGGCTTTGTTGTGCCAACGCTCAACAAAGAACTCACCCGCGGGTCTATCCTCGCGATGAGTTTCGAGGCGGGCACCGGCATTGAAGGTCTCAAAGACGAAACGCCTGAGCGTATCAATGCTATATGCGAGCGCCTTATGCGCCTTGTCAGCCGCGAACTGTTTGAGTTTGGCGTAATGCAAACCGATCCAAACTTTGCCAATTTCCGCTATCGTCGTGAAACCGACGAGATCATTCTGCTGGACTTTGGCGCTTGCCGACCGGTCGATCCTGAGGTCGCAAATGGCTATCGACGGATGCTTGAGGCGGGTCTCAACGGAAACCGCGATGAAGTGCTCAAAGCGACCATTGAAGCAGGCTTCATGATGCCCATCGTTGCCGAGCGTCACCCTGAGCGCGTGGCCCGCATGATCGACATCGTCATCGACGAAATGCGCGAGGATGCCCCCTTTGATTTTGGCGACCGAAGTTTTGTGCCGCTTCTTCGCGAAGAAGGTTGGGAGATTGCGCAGGACAAAGCGACCTGGGCTTTCCCTCCAATTGAAACGTTGTTTGTCCAACGCAAGGTTTCGGGCACCGCTTTATTGGGCGCGCGCCTTAAGGCTAAAGTCAATGTTAGGCGGATGACCGAGGACATATTGGCGAACACCGCGCCTTTTGCGGTGGCTGCCAATTAAGCCTGAAAGCCCATAATGCTTTGGATTGGCTGTAAATTTCCCGCGCCAAGGTTGAAAGCTCGGTTAGCGATGCTAGAACGTGCAGCATGCAATGGGAAAAAGATGAAGCTCTCGCGGTTCTTTTCGTGTGTCTTGGCAATATTTGCCGGTCACCGATGGCTGAAGGCTCTTTTAGAGCCGCGGCCTTAGAAGCCGGGCTTGAGGTCACGATCGATTCAGCGGGTACAGCCGGTTATCATATCGATGCCCCGCCAGACCCGCGCGCTATGGAAGCCGCACACCAAAATGGCATCGACATTTCTGACTTGAGAGCGCGCCAACTGTGCGATGCAGATTTTTCAAAGTTCACCCACATCATCGCGCTCGACACAGCGAACATGGCCGGCATCAAAGCTCGTCAGCCACGCGGTTCAAAGGCGCATTTGTCTTTGCTTTTAGATGTTTATGACCAAGGTGCAGGTGCCAGCGTCGCTGACCCCTATTATGGCGAGAAAAGTGATTTTGAGCTATGCTGGGGTCAGATTGAGGATGCCACACGAATGCTGGTAAAGCAGCTAAAGCAACGGGCCGCTTAGCGCGACCATTCAAACCTTTATAATCCATACTGCTTTACGACCAAATCCACCAGCTCCGGCTCGTGCGCCTGCGCGCTCAATGCTGGGGGAACTTGGGACAGACGGCCTGCGATTTGATTGCATTGTAGCCGCGGGGACAATTGCGCCGCCCACCTCGCCTCCCCTGACGTTCGAAAAGAGCAATCAAGGATGAGAGCAAGAACACCCCGGAACGAGTATGGCCGGACCGATCTTTGCTCGCGAAAATCGGATGGTGTTCACAATGCTACAGCGTAGAGCCTGAAGTACACAAGGTAATCGAAGAGGCCCTAAAGTGGTCAGGGCAAACGTCAGATTGTCTTTCGGCCAAACCCTTGAGCACGCTGCTGAGCAGGGTTTGGCACACGAGCTGGTGACAAGTTTTCCATTCTTCGAGCAGGCCGAGCTTGTGGCTCTGGCCCATTGGACGCTGCAACTATGGCATCAAGAACGCCTTCCAGCTTGCCCGCTTTGCGCTCAAGCAGCATTTCAGAGATGCGTGTCTTGCCAAGAGTGTGATCCGCTGATTTGATCGCCAAATGCCTTTGCGACACGAAATTCACCGTTGTGCTTTCAATCTCGGCGCTAATCACATGGTCATAGCGAACCGTACGCGTGCCCAAGATGCCGTGATATTCAAGCGTGGCCTTGCTGAGCTTCACAATCGTATTATCCGCAAGGTATTTTAGTGTGAAAACCAAAGCGTAAAGCCCCAGCGGCGCCAAAATCAGCCCTGCAAAGAAAAGTTTTCCCGTGCCCACAAAAAGCGCCCAAATACCGCCCCACACAAAGAGCAATGACATCGCGGCCATGATTGCAAGCTTGATGCGCGAATAACGAATAGTCTTCATCGATAGGTCCCCTTCCGGCGGGGAAGTACTAATCAGAAGCTTCGAAGACTTTGTTAACGCGCGACTTTCCTGACGCAAATCACCCACCGCGCAGAAGCTGTACGCCCCAATCGCGCTCAAACAGATAGAGCAATATTCGGGCTGCCTCTCCCCTTTGCGAAGTAAGCCCGCCGTCGCGTTCCATCAGGAGGCGTGCATCAGCATGGGCTGCAGGCAGCAGTTTTTGCACCTGCTCGAGGTCAGCAATCCGAAATGCTGCTTCGCCTGATTGGCGTGTGCCGAGCAATTCACCACCGCCGCGCAGTTCAAGGTCCTTCTCCGCCAGATCAAACCCGTCTTGGGAATCCTTCACATAGGTGAGGCGCTTCTTACCCGTTTCGGAAAGCTCATCGCCGCGTAGCAGCACACAGCGGCTCTTTTCAGAGCCCCGCCCAACACGCCCGCGCAATTGGTGGAGCTGCGCCAAGCCAAAGCGTTCTGCCTGTTCGATCACCATCAGGGTCGCGCTGGGCACATCAACGCCGACTTCGATCACGGTTGTGGCGATAAGGAGCTTCGCCTGACCGCTGGCAAAGCGTTCCATGTTTGCATCTTTGATATCCGGATGAAGCTGGCCGTGGACCATGACAACTTGGTCGCCAAAATGCTCAGCCAGCGCAGCATAGCGCGCTTCGGCAGCGGCGATGTCGGTCATCTCGTTCTCGCGCACCATGGGGCAGACCCAATAGGCTTGCTGACCGCCTGCAAGATGGCGGCCCATCGCGGCAACCATCTCATCGACCCGGCTTTGCGGAAAGACCAGCGTGTCGATGGCTTGGCGACCGGGCGGAAGTTCATCCAAGCGGCTCACATCCATCTCGCCATATTGCGCGAGGGTAAGGCTGCGCGGGATCGGTGTGGCCGTCATGGCGAGCGTGTGCGGTGCGCGTTTGCCTTTGCCTGCGAGCGCCAAGCGCTGCGCCACTCCAAAGCGGTGCTGCTCATCGATCACGACAAGGCCTAAGTCTTTGTACGTTACGCTATCCTGAAAGATTGCATGAGTGCCGACAAGAATGTCGATGTGCCCCTGCATCAGGCTCATCAGTAGCCCTTCGCGTTCTCGCCCCTTGGCGCGCCCTGTGAGCAGCGCGACTTCGACACCTGTGGGTGCAGCCATTTTGCGCAGCGTCTCATAATGCTGGCGCGCGAGGATTTCAGTGGGGGCAAGAAGCGCGGCTTGCTTGCCCGCTTCATTGGCGACCAGCATCGCCTGGAGAGCAACCACGGTCTTGCCCGCCCCAACATCGCCTTGGAGCAGGCGCAACATGGGGGCCTCTTGCTGGAGGTCGCCTTCGATCTCGGAGACCGAGCGTTTCTGCGCTCCCGTCATCTCAAACGGCAGGTCGAGCTTAGCGCGTAGGCCCCCATCACCTCGGAGCGCCTGCCCCTTCCGGCGTCGGCTGTCCGCCTTCACCAGAAGCAGCGCCAGACTATTTGCCAAAAGCTCATCATAGGCAAGCCGGTTGCGGGCCGACTCATTCGGCCCCTTATGGGCCTCCCGCACGGCCTCTTGCCAGCTAGGCCAACCTTCTTTTCCGAACTGCCCCGGCTCGATCCACTCAGGCAGCTCCGGAGCCTTTGCCAAAGACTGCTCGACCAGAGAGGCTATGCGCGGCTGGGTGAGCCCTTCCGACAACCGATAAACCGGCTCTGTCATCCGGCCCATATTGGCGTCGCTGGTCTCCTCGACGTGGTCAGGATGCACGATCTGAAGCATATCGCCATAGCGATCCAAACGCCCCGCGACCCAGCGTTTCTCACCCACGGGAAGTTGCTTTTTGCCCGTGTAGGACGCTCGCCCAAAATAGGTAACGGCGCAGATATTGCCGATTTCGTCTTGGGCCAGCACGCGGAAAGGCCCCCTGCCCGGATTGTAAGATGCCCGGTGTTCTGTTGGCGTCAGAGCAACGATGACCTGCTCACCCTCGCCCGCTTCATCCAGATTAGTGATCGCGCGCCGCGTCACAAACCGCTCTGGCAGATGGTAGAGCATATCGCGCACCCGTGTGAGCCCGAGCTTCTCCAAAGGCTTGGCAAGCTTAGGTCCAACGCCATCAAGCGTTTCACTTTCTGCAAACAGAGGGTTGAGTACATCGGGCCGCATACAAGCCCCTATACGCAGCTTGCGCGCAGCATTCGAGTGCCTTACCTCACCCCCATGTCTGATATGCCCACCTTAGAAACCCGAAAAGCTCGCGCCAAATTCCGCGCCTGGCACAGGGGCACGCGCGAAGCCGATTATATGATCGGCGGCTTCTTCAATCGCTATCATGCGGAATGGGGCGAGGAAGAGATGAACTGGTTCGAAGATTTGCTCGCTGAAGACGACGTCGATGTGATGGCATGGGGCCTTCAAACGCAGGCTGTGCCGGAGCGGTTTCAGGGCGCAATGATCGAGAAAATGCAGAAGCTCGACTACGTCGATATTCCCAGCTAAGCGCACTCGCAATTGAAAACTTGTTAGGCCCCTCGGAACTTTCGCGGGGCCCAACTGCTATTGAGCTGATCCCAAATGCCTGACCTTTCCCGCATCCTGTCCGCAAACGCGCCGCTGACGCTCTCCTCACTCCCTCGAGGCGCGCAGCCTCTGGTGCTGGCCGACCTTGCAAGAGCAGCGAAGCAGCGTGCCGTATTCATCGCGCCCGACGATGCCGCGATGCGGTCTGTGGCAGAGGCGGCGCGGTTCTTTGCGCCTGAGGTTGAGGTGCTGGAATTCCCTGCATGGGACTGCCTGCCTTACGACCGCGCTTCGCCCGCGCTTTCGGTGAGCGCGGCGCGTTTGTCCGCTCTGTTCCGCATGCAGCGTCCGTCGAGCTCCTCGCAATTGGTGGTCACAACCGCCAACGCCGTGCTGCAGCGCGTCCTCACCCCGTTTCGCATCCGCGAGAGTGTGCGCGAGTTTAAAGTGGGCACAACAATAGGCCATGACAGCCTCGCCGCCCTTCTCACCCGGCAAGGTTACTCGCGCACCGACACGGTGATCGATCACGGCGAATTTGCGGTGCGCGGGTCGATTGTCGACATCTTCCCCTCCTCCTTGGATGAGGGTTTGAGGCTCGATTTCTTCGGCGATGAGCTGGAGAGCCTTCGCCTGTTTGACCCGAGCACTCAGCGGTCCACCGGGCGCTTGCAGGACCACCTCTTGCTCCCCGCGTCCGAAGCGCTGATCGACGATGACAGCATCAAGCGTTTCCGCTCCCGTTATCGTGAGCTCTTCGGTGCAAACGCGACCCAAGACCCGCTTTACGAAGCGGTGAGCGATGGCAGGCGGCTTGCGGGGATGGAGCATTGGCTCCCTCTGTTTGAGGAGAAGCTCGCGACACTCTTCGACCACCTTGGCAATGACGATGTGGTGGTGATGGACGCTGGAGCTATCGGAGCCGCCGAAGAGCGCCTCTCCGACATCACCGACTACCACGACCAACGCCAGCGCATCGCCAGCGAGAAGTCGGGCAGCTATCGCCCATTGGCCAAAGACGCACTCTACCTCGCCGAAGACGAGTTTAAGACCGCCATCGCCGAAGCAAAGGCTCACAAGGCTAGCGTCTTCGCCGAGCCAGAGGGCGGCACAACTCTCGACTTCGGTTTCAAAGCAGCCCGCGACTTCTCTCCCGAACGCGCTCGCGGTGACAACATCTACGAAGCCGCTGCCAAGCATTTCAGCGCTATTCTCAAGTCCGGCAAGAAGGCCCTATTTGCCGCCTATTCCACCGGAAGCCGCGCCCGGATTGCCTCGATCCTCGACGAAGCAGGCGCGCCTTCGGTCATCGCCGAAAGCTGGCAGGAAGCGCAAGGATTGGCGGCCAAAGGCAAGATCGCCGCGATGGTCCTGCCACTCGATACCGGCTTTGCCAGCGACGAGCTCGAAATCCTCACAGAGCAAGATGTGCTCGGCGACCGCCTTGTGCGCCGCAAGAAGAAGCGCAAGGATTCCGACGCCTTCCTCGCCGAGCTTCAAGCGCTCACCAAAGGCGATCTTGTCGTCCATGTCGAACACGGCATCGGGAAATATATGGGCCTCGAAGGCGTGCCCGTCGGCAAGAGCCAGCACGATTGCGTGCAGCTTGAGTACAAGGGCGGCGATAAGCTCTTCATCCCGGTTGAAAACCTCGAAGTCCTCTCGCGCTATGGCTCCTCCGAAGACGCCGTAATGCTCGACCGGTTGGGCGGCGAAGCCTGGCAGAAACGCCGCGCGAAGCTCAAAGAACGCATCACCGCAATCGCTGGCGAATTGATGAAAGTCGCCGCCGAACGTGCCCTGAAAAAAGCCCCCGTTTTCCAAGCCGAGGAAGCCAGCTTCAACCAATTCGTCGACCGCTTCCCGTGGGAGGAGACCGACGATCAAGACGCAGCCATCACCGATGTCCTGCGCGACCTTGAAAGCGGCAAGCCAATGGACCGGCTCGTTTGCGGAGACGTCGGCTTTGGCAAAACCGAGGTTGCCCTGCGCGCAGCCTTTGTCGCGGCCATGAACGGCCAGCAAGTCGCGGTGGTCGCCCCCACCACATTGCTTGCGCGCCAGCACTACACCAACTTCAAAGAACGCTTTGCCGGCTTCCCCTTGAACGTTGGCCGCCTCTCGCGCCTTGTCTCCTCCAAAGAGACGACCGAGACCCGCGAGGGCCTTGCAAACGGCAACATCGACATCATCGTTGGCACCCACGCCATCCTCTCCAAATCAACCGAGTTCAAGAACCTTGGCCTCGTGATCGTCGACGAGGAACAGCGCTTTGGCGTCACCCACAAGGAGAAGCTCAAACAGCTGCGCTCCGATGTTCACATGCTCACCCTCACCGCAACGCCCATCCCTCGCACGCTGCAAATGGCGATGACGGGTCTGCGCGAGCTGTCCACCATTCAGACCCCTCCGGTCGACCGCTTGGCCGTGCGCACATACGTCATGGAGTGGGACGATATGGTCATGCGCGAAGCCCTCCTTCGCGAGCACCACCGCGGCGGGCAGAGCTTTATCGTGGTCCCCCGCATCTCCGATATGGCAGCGGTCGAAGAATGGCTCGCCGAAAACGTGCCCGAGGTGAAACCCATCAGCGCCCACGGCCAAATGGGCGCAGGCGAAATCGAAGAGCGGATGAGCGCGTTCTATGAGGGCAAATATGAAGTTCTCCTCTCCACCACCATTGTTGAGAGCGGCCTCGACCTGCCGAGCGCCAACACCATTATTATCCATCGCGCCGATCGCTTTGGGCTCGCCCAACTCTACCAATTGAGAGGCCGCGTGGGCCGCTCCAAACTGCGCGCCTATGCCTATCTCACTTATGAGAAGGACGTACAACTCTCTGAAATCGCGGAGAAACGCCTCAAAGTTCTCAGCGACCTCGACTCGCTTGGAGCAGGCTTCCAACTCGCCTCCCACGACCTCGACATCAGAGGCGCAGGCAACCTGCTAGGCGATGAGCAATCAGGCCACATCCGCGAGGTCGGCTTTGAGCTCTACCAGTCCATGCTGGAGGACGCGATAATGGCGGCGAAAGCCGGCGAAATGGGCCTTGAGAAAGCGCAAGATGCCTTCTCGCCCCAGATCACAGTGGACGCACCCATCATGATCCCCGAGGATTATGTGCCCGACTTGGCCGTCCGCATGGCGCTCTACCGCCGCCTGAACCAAGCTAATGACAAGGCCGAGATCGAGGCAATGGCCGCCGAGATGATCGACCGTTTCGGCGACCTTCCAGCGCCCACACAAAACCTCGTCAAGCTGATCGAGATCAAGCACCAAGCCATCGAGGCCAATATCGCCAAGATCGACGTGGGCGCTCGGGGAACGCTGGTCACCTTCCACAAGGACAACTTCCCCGATGGCCCCGGCCTAATCGCCTATGTCGACCGCCTCAATGCAAATGGCCAAGAAACCGCCAAACTGCGCCCCGATATGAAGCTGGTCATCAACCGCGCCTGGGGCAGCCCGGAAAGCCGCCTCAATGGGTTGTTCCAGCTGACCAAGGGGCTTTCAGGCATAGTGCGGAAACACCAGCGTCAGAAAGCTGCCTAGAGCCTAACCATGCCCCCGGCCCCGCGCTGTCGCCGCTAGCGCCAGCACCTCATCGCTCTTCATCGGCTCAGCGCGCAGGAAGCCTTGCCAATAATCGCAACCTTCTGAAGTAATCGCCGCGCGCTGTACATCGTCCTCAATCCCCTCGGCGTAGACATCCAGATCAAGCGCTTTGCCCAGCTGCATGATCGCGCGCAGCACTGCGAGAGCCTTGGCATCACCCGGCACATCATCGACCATAATCTTATCAAGCTTTAGAGCGTCCAAAGGCAGTTCGCGCAAGTATCGGAAGTTGCAAAAGCCAGCGCCAAAATCATCGAGCGCGGTGCGGAAACCCAGTTTCCTCAACGCCCGCAAAGCTGAAGACGCCTGCTCCAGATTGCGCAAAAGCACGTCTTCAGTGATTTCCAGCATAATGCGCTCAGGCTCAATCGCGCTCTTCGCGATCACCTGCGCAAAGTCGGCGGCGAAGCGCGGATCACCCAATTCCTCGGGCGTAATATTGAGCGATACGGTGAGCTCGCGCGGCCACTCGCCTGCATCTTCCAGCGCCCGCGCCACCACATGCCGCGATAAAGGCGCAACCAATGCCGCACGTTCAGCGATAGCAAACAGATCGCGCGCCCCAATCGTACCCAAAGTCGGATGCTGCCAGCGCGCCAGAGCCTCTGCCCCGACCAAAGCGCCTGTGCGGCACGAAAACTGCGGCTGAAACAGTACCTCAATCTCGCGCCGGTCGAGCGCGCGAAGTAGGTCTGCGTCCAGTGCTCCAGGCTTCACACCCGGGATCTCACCGCTCACCGGACCGCGTAAGGAGCCCGCTAGCTGCGCTGCTTTAGATGTTTTCGCATTAGCCATCGCCTCGCCCTCTAGCCCTTCCTTTTACAATTGCGCTGATTGATTGCAATCCGGCCAATTTTGGAACATCAGGGTTCATCACTAGCGCCGAATTTTGGGGGGCGCGTTGCTTTTGTCTCATACAACCTCTCCTACGGACGTTGCATCTTGGCAAGGCAGCGAGACAAATTCTTGCGGAGAACGCATATGGATACCGCAGCCGCTATGGGTGCATCGGATCATACAAACGGGCGCGAGACGAATGGCGCGGGCGCGAAAAGGTTCGAAAAAGTCGCTTTGGTCGCGTCCGAAACACCGCGGGCCCAAGAAGCGTTCGCAAAGCTTTCCGACCAGCGTGACTGGGTTCCTCTATCCGATGCCGATGCCGTGGTCGTGTTGGGCGGTGATGGCTTTATGCTGCACACGCTCCACAACATGCTCGATATGCGGCGGATTGTTCCGGCTTACGGGATGAACAGAGGCACCGTTGGCTTTCTGATGAACCGTTTTGAGACGCGGGCGAATGTTACGCGCAGGCTTGAAAAAGCGCGAGGCAAAACGATTTCACCGCTGCGGGTGACAGCCGTTACGCAAGATGGCGAGATGCACAAAATGTGCGCCATCAACGAACTTTCGCTGCTTCGTGAAACGCGCCAGACGGCCAAGATCGAAGTCACAGTCGGAAGCCGCGTGCGTATCGAAGAGCTGGTGGGCGATGGTATCCTTGTCTCCACACCAGCTGGCTCCACCGCATATAACCTGTCTGCCAACGGCCCGATCCTGCCTTTGGACAGCTCGATGCTCGCCCTTACCCCGATCAGCCCGTTTCGCCCTCGCCGCTGGCGCGGCGCCATTTTGCCTGATGAAATGCGGATTACACTGCGCGTGCTTGAGCCAGCCAAACGCCCTGTTGCAGCGGTGGCAGACCAAAAGGAACTTCGCGATATTGCCGAGGTCAGCGTAGATATCGATCACTCCAGCGCGCTCGAATTGCTTTTCGATCCAGGTCAGTCCCTGGCCGAGCGGATCGTATCGGAGCAATTCGCGGTTGACTGAGGGCTTTAGCCTTTTCGTCGTTCTGAATTTTTGAGAGATTCCACTGGAATGCGCAAAAAAGCAAACGCGCCCTCTTGCCAAGCTTGCTAGGCCTGCATATAGGCGCGTCCTCGCTTCCCTTAACACCGCTTGGGAAGCTGCTCCCCGATAGCTCAGCGGTAGAGTAGGTGACTGTTAATCACTTGGTCGTTGGTTCGAATCCAACTCGGGGAGCCATTTTCCACTTCGCTGACATTCGCTCGCAACCGGAAAACCCTCCAATTCTCTAGGCAAACTTATCCGCAGCGGCGCGCTCGCGTTCGTTGCTTGCCGTGCCATTTCGCGCTATTGATGGGGGACTAAATGGGGGAATTTGAGAACCTCTAACTGCGAGGGTGAATTGGGCAGACTTACACAGGCGCACATTCGGGCAGCGGCGAAGAAGCCGGGAAAGCACCATGATGGCGACGGATTGATCCTATTTGTGCGCAGAATCTGGAAAGGCGAGCTGGATTGCTCGCATCCAAAATGATGGCGCAAGGCGCGAATTTGGTATCGGCAGCCTAAGAGCCGTTCCGCTTGGGGAAGCACGCGAGAAGGCGGCACTAGTAAAGGCAGCTTTAGTCGCTGGGCGTGACCCACACTTGGCGCTTAGACCACCAAAGGAAATGACGCGCACTTTCCGCGAAGCTGCCCTTGGCTTCCTTGAAGCTAAAGCTGCCGATGCAAAAATCTCTGATGCCAAGCGCAGACAAAGCCTATCACAGCTCAAGACTTACGCTTTTCCAGCTCTAGGAAAGCTGCATGTCCAAAGCATCGATGCTGATGCCATTGCTCAGTGCTTGAGGCCCATTTGGACAAGCAAGCCCGAAACCGCACGAAAAGTGCGTAGCCTGATAATCCGCACTCTTCGCTTTGCTCGGCCCGATGGCGCGTTGTTTATTGGAACGCTAGGTCCAGCGGTGGCTGATCGGCTTCCCGCGCAACCGAAGCGCGGAAACTTTGAGGCCCTTCCCTACTCAGAGCTCCCTACTCTTATGCAGCGTCTTGCCGACAAGCGCGGAATGGGAGCGTTAGCCCTTCGGCTGGCTATTCTAACGGCTGCAAGGAGCGGCGAGGTTCGCGGTGCTAAATGGAGCGAGATCGACCTCGATGCAAAAGTTTGGACTGTGCCAGCCGAGCGTATGAAGGCTCGCCGTTTGCATCGCGTCCCGTTATCACCGGAGGCAGTCGAGTTGCTGCGCCATATGGCCAAAATGAAGCAAGCCGGAACCGATTTGGTATTCCCCTCTGGTGCGGGCAAAGAACTTAGCAATATGACGCTCACAAAAGTGCTCAGGGATATGCAAGTGCCCTGCACTGTCCACGGCTTCCGCTCAACATTTCGTGATTGGGCAGCTGAGCAGACAAGCCAGCCGGGAGAAGTAGCCGAAGCCGCTTTGGCGCACACTGTGGCGAAGGCAGTTGAGGCGGCTTATCGCCGCACTGACTTTTTCGACAAAAGGCGTGAAATGATGAACGCGTGGGCGAAATTCTCTCTGGAGCGAGGAGAATCTACCGTTATTTCGATGCCCGCTCGCGCCTAGTAGCATTTGACTTGAAAAGAACCCATTAAGCCTCCAGTTTTCCCCGACTTTCTTGTGGAAGGATTGGCGCGAACGTGGCGAGCGACTCGCCTATACTGTATAAGAAGTTCCACACATGTTCCGGCGTGCTTGTGCGGTTGCAAGCGGGGACAAATATGAGGAACTTTGAAAATGGAACCCGTGCTTTGCAGTATTGCAGATGCAGCGCGTACTCTTGGTATCGGTAAGACCAAAACTTACGAGCTTATTTCGGACAACACGCTTGAATGCGTCACGATAGGCACAAGGCGATTGGTAAAGGTCGCAAGCATCAACAAGCTTGCAGAAGCTGGAACCGATGGAATTGCGGCTTAAGATGCCTGACAGTCAATCTACGCCACAGAAAGGAAAGCGCACGAAAGACCTTGGGCATCTCTTTTTGGTTGATGTTCCAACATTCAAATTAGTTTGTGAGCTAGGCGTAGATGTCGCTGCCGCGTATCTTGTTCTAGCGGCTGGGACCGGTGCTGACAATCGCACTAGCACATGGTCGCGAGAGGCAATCAATAGACGAACTTCATTGAATTGGCGCAAGGCCGACACGGCAATGAAGAAGCTTGAGAGCGCCGGTTTATTGAAATGGCTTTCTGGCAAAGGGACCCGAAAGCCAAGGATTGACTTGCCTCCAATTGAAACACGCAAACCAATGCGGAAGCATGTTGAGGCAGTGGTAAGCATGATCGAGAGCGGTCAACTTCCGTCAACGCCCAAGGAGAAAAGCGCTGCGACCACTGGGGAAATTGACGGTTGGCTTGTTCGCGATAAGGATGGAAAGCTCCATGCGCAACGCAAGCGCCCGCTGGTTAAAGCGTTCCTGCCCATGGAGTTGGTTGGCGAGGCTTTCGGTAAGAATGCTACCAATATAGCATCGGTAATTGAACGCATCCGGATGTCGCGCGACCCCTTGGCCTTCCAGCTGCTTGTTGATCTCTACGCGCTTCAAAACTTGGCCGAACATGGTGGCGTAGATGACAGCTTTCTCTGGACAAAGTTTTCGCGGGAAAAGGCTGGGGCAACTGCCTCTTTGCAAATTTGGAAGTTTCACATGAAGCATCAGGTTTGTCGCATTCAAAGCGGACCACTTTCCCATCATTGGCGTGAGCCGACCCATGAAGAAGAAGATGAAGGCGAAAACGGGGCAGCTGACTTCTTCGAACGGGTCAAAATCCTAGAAGATTCTGGCGCACTAGAATGGGCCTACTACCTCAAGGAAGATGACCAAGACGATGCTAACCGTATCTATCCAATCGCAGTCTCTCGGCATAGCAAGGTGATTTGGGATGAGCTGGAGTCCATCGTCGGTAGTTATGCAACAAGAGCTGCGAGTGCACTTTCGAGCGATGCAGATAACCCAGTCGAGTATGCTGAAAGATGGGAGGCCAATGGGCCTCATTGGTTCACTGTCCCAGCCGATAAATTGGCGCGCCAAGCCACGGTTGTCGGTATCCCTCGCTTGCGACATCGCGCCAGAACTCTCAACGCCTCTCGCTGGTGGAAAGACCTGATTGAAGACGCACCAAGCATGGTTGAAACGTTTCGGGGCATTATTTCTGAGAATGCTCCAGAACTTCTTGCAACCGCAGACAAGAGGTTTGCTGACTTCAACGGTAGTTCAACGCTGAGTTGAACGTCATTTCAACGAGACATCAACGATTCCTATAAGTCTCCTACGCACGAGCCACCCTCCTTTCAGGAGGGTCCGGATAATGAACAAGACAATTGGTCTGACCCTTGGCAATCAATGGGAGGCTTGGGCTGACTATGAAGGCAGAGGCACATTTCAGAGAGGCGGCCGTCTGGATGGCAAAGGCACTGCCCCACGGTTCGCACAACAAATCTGACGAGCCACCAAGAGCAAACGTGATTCCTTTTCCCAGCATGCACACGCAGTCGAAGCGTAAGGCAGAAAAAAGGGGCAATGACTGCTGAGAATGAAAAGCGAGCGCTTTGGCGGCAATGGTGCGATCGTGGCGGCGACTTTCCATCGATCCTGACCGACCTAACCTGTGGCGCGAGAACCCGCGCGGGGACCGCCTGCAAGCGCCGAGACCTGTATCGCTCAGGTCGATGCAAATTGCATGGCGGACATTCGACCGGGCCAAAGACAGCGAGAGGCAAGCGTCGATCTGCACAGAATGGAAAAACTCAAAAGCGAAGCGAACCCCATGAGAGGGATGAATTGGCTAATGATCTAGGAAAATCTCAGACTTCGAGAGCTGAAAGGCAGGCTTGAAATGGGTGGATTTGGTTCCGGTCGTTATGGAGGGCGACCAACGGCGGATGCTTCTATGCGGATTGATTTAGCTTGGATGCTAAGAAGCGGTTACGCCAAGGAAGGCGCAATCACACAAAGCACTCTACATTGGAGTTGCGGCGGGCAGCCTAGCGGCTCAATCAGCTATGTCGCGAGAATGCACTTGCAAGGCGAAGAACAGCTCAAGCTGTCCTACACGCGAGGCGATGGCGAGGACAAAGAGCACGTCAAACAAACTGTGCGGCTTTGCCATACTCGGCCAAATTATGGTGGCAAGCGATGGTGGATGATCTGCCCTTATCGTGGCGTTCGGGTTGGCAAGCTATACCTCCCTCCGGGCGGCGATCGTTTTGCTTCACGGCAAGCTTGGCAGTTGGGTTACCAATCGCAGCGCCTTTCATCACGAGACCGACCATTTGAAGCTTTGTTCCGGCTCCAGAAGAAGCTGGGATGCGAGCAAGGCTGGGGGAATTTCATTTCTCGCCCCAAAGGAATGCACCACAAGACATTTGAACGGCATCTAAGGGAGTTCGAATACCTAGATGACCTATGTTCAATCGAAATGATGACTATGGCTCTAAGGCTTGGCGGGGGAGAAAGGGCGTTCTGAAGTGACATGAACAAGAACCGCCCGCTTGCTAGCATTCCAAATTCAGCGACTCGATTTGGCCTTTTGATTCATGGCGGCCGCTAACGCCCCATAGAAGCCCAATAGGAGCTCTATTGAAGCTTCCCTGAGTGGTTGGCTCGTGGGATGCAGATCACCTTCAAAACCGGCACTCAATAGCCTTGCGAGACCCACACAAAAGAAGATCGTCGCAGCCAAGGTGCATCTTTGACTGACCGAGAAGCCCAATCGCCCCCCACCTAGCATGACAATCCCAATTCCGACCTCCCCGCCTCCGATCATTGCGCGAATTGCCGTTCGTGCTGAGCCGCTATCGGCACCGATGCCGTAGTACTCGAGGATTTCCGGTCGGAAGAGCGTGATCAATCCCAAACCAAGGAAGATCAGACCCGAGATGAGCGGATACGAGGCTGCGATACGATGTTGCCAATTCATCAGAAAAACCGCCGCGTTTTTGCTTTGTAGTCACGATACGCCGCGCCATATTGAGCTTCGAGCCAAGGCTCTTCTACGAATGGTGCGAGCACATAGAGAAGCGCCCATGCCAACAGTAGGATTGTCACTGGCCACTGGTTTGCAATCAGACCCCAGCCTAGGAGCCCCACCCAAGTTGCGACATAGACCGGGTTTCGGTTGAACTTGAACCAACCGCCTGTGACCAATCCGCGTTTTTCTCCAAACGCATTGCGCCAACCCATTTGCAGCGTAATCCAAACCGCCAGTCCGAAACCGACCAAGAGCAAGAAGCCACCGATGCCATAGTGCAGCGCCCAGCCACCATTGCTCAACGGCTCGAAGGAAATAACCGTCAGCGCAACGAGCGGGTAAAGGAAGAGCCGGAAGAGCGTTATGAATATCCGATGTTGCCAGCTTCGCTTGTTTGGCGGCGGGAAAAACTGAAACTCACTGCGCAAAGCGGCAATAGCAGCGAGCGCAAAGATCGAAGTGATCGAACTCAGCGATACGCCAAAGAGAACCCATTCAAGCCACATGATGCTGAGGTTACCTGCTATCCACCAAACTTGAGCCGAATGCCGCCGTTCAAAGTGAAGCCCTCGAGCGGTGCCCAAGCATCAACAGTCCATTCTCCGCTTGGCGCTCGCTGCGGCAACAAAAGCGGATCATAGCGGGTTTGGCGAATATCCAGCAGGTTCTCAGCGTTGAGGAAAAAGCTCACATTCCTGCGCGTTATTTGACCCAAGAGGCCCAGAAAGAAGAAGTCGCGCGACCTTTCGCGGAATGGATTGTCTTCGAGCGCCTGCGTCCCAGTGTAGTACGCCTCAAACCCAAGCAGGTGGCTATCGTGTTTCTCCCAGATAGCAACGAAACCAGCGGTATGTTTGGGAGTTAGGGGCACTTGGCTGCGGCCCAGTCCAAACCGGTTCGGCTCAGTGGCATCTGCATAAACATAGCTACCGGTGATCATGAAGCCATTGCGTCTGAAACGCAGCAAAAGCTCTGTCCCGCGTACGTTTGTTGTGCCGTCAATATTGACGATCTGAACGCTGTCAGGGCCTATCTCGTCCAGCCGCGTTGCGTTCTCGATGTTGGCACCAAAGAGGGTCGCGTTGGCCTCCCACGGACCATCCGTATAAGACACGTCCAATGATGCGGTTTGAGCTGTCTCAGCTTCAAGGCCTGAGAGTGGCTCCAATCGAGATAGGCCCGCTGCCTGAATTTCATCTACGAAGGGTGTAGGAGCAAAGAACCCACGGCTGAACGCCCCACGCACTGTCCAATTACCCGGCCTGTATAGAGCGGAAAACCGAGGGCTAAACTGTGTGCCATATTCGCTATGGAAATCGACACGTGCGCTCGCTGCAAGGGTAAGGTCTAGGGATGCCTCATATTCCACTTGCCCAAAGATGCCGGGCACGTCGAAAGTGTAGTCGAAAGCTGGAAAAGTATCGGAGCGATAGCGGTCAGACTGGAACGCTACTCCGCCAACAAGCGATGTCGCGCCGTCAATGATCGTGACAGAACTTTCGCCAAACAACGCCACATGTTTATCATCTTCCACTACATCGCCAAATTGGTGGATATGGTCTTGCTGCATCGCGGAGCCGCGCACAGATAGCGTTGCATCCGCTGAAAGAGGCTTGCTGAATGTCAGCCCCGCATCAAAGCGGTCTGTATCTTGTGCTTGCACGAAGCTTGTGCCGTCAGGAACCGTACGTCCGGGCAGGGTACCCCCCACGCGTTCTTCGGTCATGGCCCCAAAGGTAAGATAGACGGAAGAGCCATCCTCACCATCAAATTGAAAGCGAGGACGCGCGACGAAGCGATCAAAGCCAGACATGTCAGCCCAACCGTCGCCATCTATATCTTGCGCCGCCTGAAAGTGTGCGCCTGTGGTCAGCGAAACGCCAAGATTGGAGGACACAGGTGTCGCAAGGTACGATGTGAAATCCTGCCCATTTCGCGAGGTGATGTTGGCTAAGACTTCGGCCTCGAATGCGCTGCCCGGTCGCTTGGATATAAGATTGATCACACCGCCAAGCGCAGACGCGCCATAAAGAGCAGAAACAGATCCTTTGATGACTTCAACTTGTTCAAGATCAGTTGGAGGAATTTGAAGCAGACCGAGGGCCGAGGCCTGCCCGCCGAAGAGTGGAAGGTTGTCCGCCAAGAGCTGAGTGTAGCGACCTTCTAGACCCTGAATTTGAATATTGGCCGCACCCAGCGCTGGCGAAGTCACCTGCACCCGAACTCCCCCTGTTTCATTCACAAGGGTGGCAATGTTGCCGGGGCGCATGATGGTCTTTTCGACAATCTCTTCGCTTGCGATGACCTCAACCCTGATTGGTTGATCCTTCACCCGGCGCGGAACGCGAGTGCCTCTGACAACAATGCCGGAAGTGTCGCCATGCCCGCCATGACCCTGGTGTGCCTCATGATCGCCGTGATCGCCGTGATCGCCGTGATCGTGCCCTTTATGGTCTTCATGCCCGTGTCCATCATGATCATGGTCCCCAGCCCCATGATCCTCGTGCCCATGATCCTCGTGCCCATGATCCTCGTGCTCGTCGTGGCCTTCGGTGTGCTTATGAGCGATGTTGCCCTCGTCTTGGGGCGAAGAATTGCCATGATCATTCGCTAGGCTCGCGGTTGCCAACGAAAGCAAGGGAAGTGCGCAAAGTATGGAGAAGGTGTGAAGTCGAGGGGTCACGATAAGTCCTTTGAGCGTTTCTTTGATTGGGGAGTTATTTTGGTTGATTTTCAAGAATGGCTTTGAGGTCAGATGGAATATCCATGTGATCAAAGGCGCTAACATCGGAGCGGCCTGTGTTACCGACAGGGAGCCGACCTGTGAGATTGCCGAGAGGTGCGAGAGCAAGCCGCGCTAGCTGACCCATAATCTCGCGCAGGTCTCTAGTTTTTGCAGCAAGTGCGAGCATCCGCCAATGCGAGTAGAGGTGCGGTGCGAACAACCCTTGGGCGACGATATGCGCTCGCTCCAAGTGATCCCAAGCGTCTTCGATCTTGCCAGCATTTTCAGCACTGCGCGCACTGCGATATTGGTCTTGCAGGAACGACTTGATGCGGCTGTTCTGGCTATGTGTCATCTCATTGTCCTTCGTTCGCGCACGCGGGTTGCGCCTCGCCTGAACGCAGTTCCGCAAATGCTTGCCGAGCGATGGAAACAGATGATCGCAGAAACAGTCCTGCCAGCAGAAGCGCCACGAGCAGGTCCGGCAAAGCGCTCGCGGTTGCGGCAACAAGAAAGCCAGCCGCGATTACAGCAACATTGCCAATCGCGTCATTGCGCGAACACAACCAAACCGAGCGGACATTGCTGTCGCCATCGCGCCACTTGAGCAGGATGATGACACTCGCGACGTTGGCCGCCAGCGCGAGTAAAGCGACGAGGCTCATAGTCTGCGCTTGGGGAGGCACACCTTCCGCAAATCGCAATGCGGTCATGGCCAGCACAGCGACAGCGATGATCGCTAACGATCCGCTCTTCGCAAGCGAGGCCATCGCTCTTGTCCGAACAGATGCGCCGATGACAGCCAAGCTAAGCGTATAAGTCGCCGCATCGCCTGCAAAGTCCAACGCATCCGCTTTTAGCGCTTGCGAGCCAGAAGTGATGCCAGCCCACATTTCGACAACAAACATTGTTGCATTGATCGCGATAACCGCAATCAAGGCGCGCTTGTAGGCGGGCGACAGCCCATCAAACACTTTCTCTTCGCAGCAGCCTGACATTGCTCTTTTCCCTTGAGTCGTGATGACAGGCAGGTTGATACGAGCTACAGTGACTGTAGAAGCAAGCGGAAAGTTATAACTCTATGCAATCTTTGTCTATCGGTGAGCTTTCGAAGCAATCAGGCGTGAAAATCACGACGATCCGTTACTATGAGAAGGTTGGATTGATCACTAAGCCAGAGCGTAGCGCTGGAGGTAGAAGGATTTATCGAGGAGAAGACCTTCAGCGGGTCACCTTCATCCGGCACTCCCGCCATCTCGGCTTCTCTCTAGATAGCATCCGCGAGTTGCTCGACCTTCAAATTGAGCCGACAACGGACTGTTCGACGGTCAATGAAATCGCCGAAACACAGCTTGCCCTGATCAGACAGCGTATCTCACAGCTTCAATCCCTAGAAAATGAGCTTGAGCGTATCTCGACAATCTGCGGTGGTGGAGCAATGGCGAATTGCAAAGTGATCGAGGCGCTCAACGATCACAGCCAGTGTGAGACTGATCGACATGAAAAAATCGAGGGGCTTTAAAGACTACGACACACTTTAAGTCCCTATTGTTCCATCGTTCGCGCTATCATTTCAAATCCAGAGAATTATCGCCTCCACAAGAACGCAACGGGGGACGAACTGGGGGAACGCTACTGTTAGAAGGCCGCCTTTTCCATTTTTTTAACAATATTTCCGAAGGTTAAGCCTGGTGAGTTATACTCCAACTCGGAGCCACATTTTCTCTAAAAATCGTTAGGCGCCAAAGTGTTGGCCTGAGGCCTTTAGAGAAATCTGGTCTTGAACCTGCCCATTGAGCCCCAATCGGAGGTGTTACGGTTTGCATCAGTGCGCGCGTACCAGTTGCATTGTTTCATGCGAACACATGGGTTCCCAATGCTCAAACCCCTTTTGTAGGCGTTCGTAGGTTTTGGGGGTGCATGCCTTTTGTGCAAGCAAGGCTGCGGCACCATTGAGGGGATAGTGATCGAGGCTGTGTCTTATGCCTACTTAGATATTGGCTTCCAGCAATTCGATCTCCTCTGGGGTTAGATCGAAGAGTTCGTAGACAAGCGTGTTAATCTCGGCTTCTGTTTGAGCGATCTTAGCGGTGAGCGCGCCGATCTCATCGCGGGTCTGGGTGATCCAGTCTTCCCATTCGCTGCGTTGTTTGAGTGGGATTTCAGCCTTGAGGCACTTTTTGACCTCTTTCTGGAAAGCGGCAAAATCGGGCAGCGCCCACCACTCTTTTAGCTTTGTGGAGAGCTTTGGCGCTGGTTTATCAGGGGCTGGATCAGCGGCAAGGTCCGGGATGCGGCGGGTGATGCTTTGTTGGAGCTTGTAACGCTTTTCAGCGGCGGTTTGAGCGGTTTCAGCGAGCGTGCCCAACGCGGCTTTGACAGTGTCGGAAGCTTCGGGGGTTGGCAATTTTTCTATATGTTGCGCAGTAGCTTCGTAAAACCCCCTAACCGCTGTCGTGCGCGAAATGAAACTAAACCAGCCAAGCCTGCTATTCATCAGCGCCAAGAGCCAATTGTCGGATGTTGGGATGAGGTAGCTCTTATTATTTGAGTAAGCGCCAGTTAGCTCAAGGCTGTTAAGGGGTTCCGGCTGAAAATGCCCATAAATGATCTTAGGCTTCTCCATCGAAGCCGTATACGCCTCTTGAGCTTGCTGCAGCTCAAACCATGCTTGCTTTGTCGCCCGCCTTTCGAGACGATTCCTGAACGGCAAAAGCCAATCACGAATTGCCGGATAGTCATCAATCTTTATACGCCCAATCGGAATGTAGATGACCCATAGCCCCCTTGGTTCGGTGCGCCACTTCTTGAAATCCTTTCCTTCGAGCCAGGGCTTCAAGAGTTCTACAGAGCGAGCATCAGCCGCACAGAGCCGCTCCTTTGTCGGTGTGTCGATCACGAAGGCTTCATTGAGGCCAGTTTTGATCCCATAAAGCGGCGCACCATAGAGTTCCTTCAGTGTCCGCTTTCCATCGGTGATTTTCGCCCGAAGCTTGCGCAAGGCTGGAGATTCAAGCTCCCACGAACCGCGCTCAAGCGCCTGCTGAGGATAGGGCTCACGCGCATCTGAAAATGCATCATCAAAGCTATCTTCTGGCAGAGTTTCGATATTCCAGAATTGCAGATTGTGCGCCTGTGGTGGTCCCCCTGCCCTCATGGTCAGGATTGCCGGATAAGTTGTCACACCTTCAAATATCTGGAGATCGCCAAAATCGACAACGCTTTCGATTGACGCGTTCTTGCGCAGGAAATCGCGTAGGGGCGCGCCAGACCCGGTCTTAAAGAACGTGGCGCTGCTGATATAACCCAACCGCCCGCCGGGCTTGAGCAGCTTAATCCCACGCTCGAAGAAATAGGCGTAAAGGTCCGCCCGGTCTGAGACCACTTCATACCGTTTTTCCAGCCATGGCTTCATGGGCTTTATTAGCTCCATGCGCACATAAGGCGGATTGCCCAGCACAACATCAAAGCCGCCTTCGGCAAAAACGTCGGGAAACGCCTCTTTCCAGACAAAGCCTTCATCACGGTACGCATAAGAGCTGTCTTCGATCAGGCTATCGCCCACGCGCAGGTTCGCATCCAAGCTGTCGAGCACCTTCCCGCGCCGCGCCGTCTTGATCCAAAGCGATAGCTTGGCGATCTCCACGCTTTCTGAATTCACATCCACGCCAAACAAGTTGTTCGTCAGGATCTCGCTGTCCGGGTCAAACAGGCCTCCCGCCATGCCCTTGCCCTCAAGCTCGGCAAGCTTGGTATTCGCTTTGTGCAATTCCGCTTTCAAATAGTCGAAAGCCATGATGAGAAAGACGCCAGAACCGCACGCGGGGTCGACCACGCGCAACGCCGTCAAACGGTCGCGATATGCGCTCCACGCCTCGCCTTCGGCGCTCTTGCGCTTCCATTTGATCTCTTCATCGTCGGCGCTTGCGCCCTTGGCGGCATATTGGGCCAGAATGCCGTCGAAAATTTCGCGGCAATGCGTGCCCAGCGTTTGATCGACGATAAACCGGGCGATGTAGTCGGGGGTGTAAACCACGCCATCGCGCTTGCGCCGACCGCTGGTGCCGCTTGCCTTTTTCTCATTGACCTCTTCGCCGCGCGCCTCGGCTTGAAGTTGCTCCACATCGGCAATGGATTGCTCAAAAATATGACCCAGCACCGTGACCGAGATTTCGCTGGCAAAATCATAGGCCCCCAGCCTCTTGAACCCTTCACAAATGTCATCTGCGATTTCGAGTGAGCGGATTAGTTCGTCGCGTTTGAACAGGCCGCCATTGTAGCGCGGGATGTTGAGCCCGCTTGAGCCTTCGTTGATCGCTGTGAAAAGGCCCAAGAAGTTCTGCCAGACGGGTCGCGGGTTATACGGGTCATTGTGTTCAAACGCTCGCTCCAGACTTCTGTCAGGGAGCAGGCCGTTGTCTTCTGCAAAGGCAATAAAGAGCACTCGGTCGAGTATCGTCTGGCCAAAGCGGATGGCATGAAGGGGGTCAAGATCAGGCTTTGCCGTCCTTACCGCCTCGATCAAGTCCGAGCGTAGCGCCTTATAGTCTGCATAAAGCGCATCGGTTATGTCTTTGTCTTCCGCCTTACTGGCGGCGAGGATTTCTGCGGTCTTTCCTGTAAGCAGGTTATCCGCTGACAAAAGCAGCAAGAAACGCTGATATTCGTGCGGCTGGTGGAGCTTGGCGATATCAAAGCTCTCGAAAAATTGCCGCCCGTCTGCATAGCTGTAAAGGCGGATTTCGAGATAGTTGGAGACAAGCACCCACTTGGTGCCTGCATTGTCCGCTGCATATTCCCACGCTTGTTGCACCGGCGTTTTGGCGCGCCCGGGCATAATGGCATCGAGGTCTTTGGTCTTTGCGCCTTTTAGCTCGAAAGGCGCAATGATATCGGCTTTGCTGGTGGTGAACCGCCCCAGCGCAAGATCAACCGAGCCCGCTCCTATCGCCTGTTCGGTTGCGACGCTCCAATCGCCCGTTTCATTGAACGGTTGGTAGCCCAGAACATCGCAAACGATCTTTTGCTTAAACTCACCATGAAGCGCCGTTTCTTTTTGGCTTTCAATCGAGCGGTCGCTGATGGTCTTGGCCCAGTCTGCCAAGATGGCGATCTTGGGTGGGTCTGGTGCCTCTGCTCGCTCAATATGCCCCTTAAGGGTCTTTGGATTGAATAGTTGCAAGGCCCCGCTCCAATAGTCGCCCAGAAAGCCTAGTAGCGTTGATCCCAGCCGCCAATTAATTTCCCAAAATCAACAGGGAAAACTTGATTTATAGGACATGGTTTAGCCGCTCGAAGGTTTTTGGCTGCGCGCGCGTAAATAGCCAATAAGCTGGTCTATCGTCCGCCCATTTGCCTCAATCGAAATTGTTTCATTGATTGAAGCAGGGCTGGCTCCGCAACCCTCCTGCGATCCGACCGTCGACATCGCGCAATACTCAGGCAGTTTTACCGGACATGCTGCGTGTGCTGAGATTACGCCGCCTTTATGTCCGACAGATACTGGGAGAGCCTGGTTCTTACGTGATTGGTTTGATCGCCAAAATCGGTGGTAGCCTCAAGAACTCTGCGCACTTTCTCGCAGGATTCAGAACTTGAAAGAGCAATCCTTTCGATGTTCGCATCAACCTGAGTGACGCCGCGCGATGCTTCTGTCATGCTTGATGCAATGCTGTTGGCGGTTTGCGCTTGAACTTCCATGGCGCCCGAGACGGATTTGCCATTGGTCTCCAAGCGCTCCATTATTCGCGCAATCATCGCAATTGCATCGATTGCCGATGTGACCCTCGATTGCATGGCATCAACAGTGGCACCGATCTCCTGACTGGCAGCGCCTGATTTGGCTGCCAATGCTCGTATTTCGTTGGCAATAACTGCAAACCCTTGGTTTTCATTAGCGATGCGTGCTGCCTCGATCGACGCGTTGAGCGCGAGCACGTTGGTCTGTTCTGCAAGCCCACCGATCGTTTCGACAACCGCCCCGACGTCATTCATTGAATCGGAAAGAGAGCTGATCTGATCGTCGGTGGACCGGGTCAATTCGACCGCAGATGAAAGCTCACTAGAGCTGTTTGCGACCTGCTCAACAACCTCTTGGATCGACGACGACATCGATTGCGTTGCGCGCAGAACTGTCTCAACACTGAGGTTTGTTTGTCTTGAAGCATCGGCAACATCGGATGCGCGCTGTGCATTTCCCAAAGCTTCGGCCTCCATCACAAGCGCTGTATCCCTGAGTTTTTGAACTGACTTTGCAAACATAGAGAGCGTGCCTGTCATGCTTTCATCCAAGGAATGAGTGATCGTATCGACTGTGCGCGCACGGCTGATGATGGTCTCTGCCTCATTTCTTCGATCCAATTCACGCGCTTCACGCTCTTGCTGGATGCGTGTTTGCGCTTGAGCGAGTTTTTCTCTTTCAGCTTCCCTTTCGATGAGCCCCTCTCCAAAGATGCGGATACACCGAGCGAGTGTGCCGATTTCATCTGATGTTTCATTCACTTTGATAGCGTTTGTGAAATCGCCTTCTGCCATGCGCTGCGTAGACACACTCAACGACCGAAGGGGTTGTATTATTGTGGCAGCGATAACCGCGACCAGGACAACCATCGCGATTGTTAGAGCTGAAGCCAAAAGCAGGTTTGACCAAAGTGCATGGCTTGCAGCGCTCGACTTTTGTTCGGCGAGCGTCTGAAGATCGCCTGCCACAAGCTCTTCGACTTTCTTTAGGGCGTCAATTCTTGTTGTGGTCGCAGCCCACCATTGATCCACGTCCACATCTTTGGCTCTTGCCTCGAAAGGGTCACCAATCGCCACGCGGCGCATGGTAGCGACCAAATTGGCTGCATCACTGCTAAGGGCCTCTGCAAGAGCATCGTTTTGAGAAGGTGAGGCGTGTGCTTCAAAGACGTCAAAGTGACTTTCTTGACGCGAAATCAACTCAATGAACTGGCGGTGGATGCGGGGCTCGAATTGGCCTTTGCCAAAGCCTGTCGCACCCATCGCTCTTTCTAATCCGGCCCGCTCTTTCGCCTGTAGGAGATTGTCATAGGCAGTCAGGCCACCCACGATTGCGATGTCGCGTTCTTGGACCTGTGTTGATGTGACAAATCTCAGAAGGCTTGCGATTATATCTGTGTAGTAACTGGCGATTTCCCCGACACTCAAATTGAGCGCTGTGACCTCTTGGCGTTTCTGCAAAAGAAAATTCAGGCGCTGCGAGGCATGCCCAATGGCTTGTCTTTGAGCATCGCTGAACCGCTCCTGTCCAAGAGCCTCAAGCTGCCCTTCCAGGGCTTTGATCCGTTGATCCGTTTGGCCACGCTGCTCTGCCAAAGAAGCTTTGAACTTTGTTCCCGCGCTCGCGGTGTAGCCGGCCGACATCCCCCGTTCTTTCTGAAGCTCATGGACAAGCGCAGACACATCGCGGCTGAATGCAATGGTCGTCTCCACCTTTCTTGTCTGCTGCGCAAACGCAAATTGATCAGCAAGAGAATGCCCGGTCAGTCCAAGAACCGCCAAAAGAGGGATCAAGGCAAGCACCGATAGCCGAAGAGCGATCGGGAGGTTGGCGAGGAACGATGGTATGTTCAGCTTTGCTTTCAAGACCGCGATCCAAGATGCTTAGAATTTGCTCAAGATATTGAGGAAAGGGCCGTGGCTGGTGAAGGATTGGTCGGTGAGGTCGCTTGAGAAATCGGACAGCGAATAGCCAACGCCCACTTTCACATTGTTGCCAAGGTGGCGATAGACCGCGCCAAGCCCGCCATACCGCACATCATCGGAGAGCTCGACCCAAAGCGCGCGGCCTTCGATGAGCACATCCCAGTCGCGGTGGACGTTGTAATCGGCTCTCAAGACAGCGAGGTGCGCGTTTGAGCTGATGAATTCATCGCTGTCTCTGCCAAGCGAGACGCGGCCAGAGCGATAGCCATATTTGGCGCCCACGGTGAGCTGGTTGCTGAGGTCGTAATTCACGTCAATCGAGCCCACGATGCTCTCCTGTTTGGGGCTTTCGACCTCACCTGATCCGGTGAATTGTCCGGCGGGCCCCAAGTCCTCGAAATATTGAAAGCGCGCGAGGATATTGAGGCGTTCATTATCGACCGGGCGATAGGCAAAGCCTGCCATGGCCTCGGTGAACTCGGCTGCGCGCACGGAGGCACTGTCGTTGTCCGCCTTGGCCGTGTTGAAGCGGGCGAGCGCGGTCCAATCGGGGTTTACCGAATAGGAGAGGTCATTGCGAAGCAGCCAGACGGTCTGGTCGATGCCGTTGCCGTCTTCTTTGCGCAGCTCAATCGCAGAGCCGATGCGCACCCCTTCATTGACATAACCCACACCGATGCTGCCCGCTGTGCGGCGGAAGAGGCCGGTGGTGGGATCATCGATCTGCCCACGCTCGCCGGACCCTGTGAAGGAGAGGTGCTCGTTGGGCTCAAACCGAAGGCCAAAGCTGCGGATGAGCGATGGCGCTGTGCCGCCAATCCCTGTGCGGTTTTCGCCATAGACGCTGAGGCTGTCGGTGAAGCGGTGGCGCGCGCCCACGGTCAACGTGCTGCGGTTGGAGCGGGTGAAGATGTTTTGCGGATCGAGCCCTGTGTCCGTGCGATCGGCAAAGAGCGAATAGCCAACATAGGCCTCTGACCCGTCGCCCAGCCGGTAATTGAGCGCCGCATCTGCGCCAAGCCCGCCGTCGCCAGCAGACGCCTCGCCGACAATTCCGATCCGCTCAGCCACTTGTGCGTTGATACCGCCGCCAAAGCGGTTGTTGCGCTGACGCGTGCCATCGCGGTCGAGCGTCATCTGGCCAAAGGCGTGGACGTTGATGTTGTCGGCCAGATCAACGCCCAGCTCAACCGCGCCGTCCAACCGGCTGCCATCGGCAAGTGAGTTGTTGAGCGTGCCTGGTGTGCGGTCTTCATAGCGAAAGCCCGCGCTCGCCGTGACTGCGCCAAAGGTAGTGGAGAGATCGAGGCGTCCCGTGCGGCTGTCACCGGCAGCACCAGAGGTCAGCTCGTCATATTGCGCTTCGATCCCGCCGATGGAACCCACGGGCATGGACGCACTCAGACCCCATGCTCGGGTTTCAGCAGGGGCCAAGCGGCCTGCCGAGGCAAAGCCTTGGTCGAGATGTTCGAAATACCCTGCAAACTCGCCTGCATCGCCCGTTTCGCCTAGAAGCTCAGCCAAGTTGACCGCCAATTCGGTGCGATAGGCTTGGGCGGTAACACCCGCTCCCGGATTGACGATATCGGTGAAGCTGAGGCCGCCATCGACCGAATTGGACTGACCAAAGCCGGGGCCGTCGGTTTGTGCGACTTCGGCTTTCAGATATGTGCCAGCGGTGAAGCGCAGCAAAGCGTCTGCTCCGATCAGCGTTTGCCCTGCTTCTTCGACGGTATCACGCTGCGCGGTGGCTCCGAGGCGCAATGAGTCTCCCAGCCATGCGCTTGCGCGCCCGCCAATGGTGTAGCCTTCGAGATCGCCCACTGTGGGGGAGAATTCGTAGCGCACGACCAACACCGGAATGCTGCCCGATGTGGGCCCTTCGCGCACGGTTGCCCCCGTCGAGGCAATCGAGGCGAGGGGACGCAGCAGGGTGATCCGACCTTGGAAGGGGTCGAAATCATAGTCCTGCTGCGGGAACAGATCACGTGATTCCAGCACTAGGCCCGTGGTCACATCGCGCGTCTCGATCCGCAGGCGTTCCGAGCCCACGGACACATCCTGACGTTTGAGGAAATAGAGCGAACCGCCCGTCCCGCGAAACTCTTCGCGCCCCGGAACGGTGCCGGGGTCAGAGGCGAAGGCGGTGACTTGGAGCTTGCGCTCGCCAAAGCTGGTGGTCTCTTGCGAGTTCACATCGGCCAGCACGCCGAAGAGGCCGCGATCAAGCTGAGCCAGCTCGCCGCCATTGATGCTGGTGGTGAAATTGCCGACGACGAGCTGATCGTCGTCACGCGCCACTCTCAGATAGAACCGCCCTTGCGTTGGCGCGTCCTCCACTAGGGTCGAGTTGTCGCCATAGGTCGGATAAAATTGCTCGCGGTTAAGACGGCGCAGGAGCTGTGTGGGGTCTTTGCGATCAAGGTTGGAGAGGAGGTCCTCGATCAAAGTCTCGCCTGTATCAAGCGAGGCTGTGATGCGAATATCCTTGCTGTCATCGCCCTCCTCATCGCCGATCACGCCGCTCGCGTAAAACGCGCCGCGACCAATCGCGTAGGTGCCCTCAGCCGTGGGGTCGCCCGACACATCGGCGGCGGGGCCTGATCCCAGACTTTCGCCCAGAGTGACTTCGCCTTGGCCCACGATAAACCAATCGTCCTTAGGGGCGGCAAAGCTTTGTTCGACTTCGTGAACCTTGCGTCCGCCGCGCTCGATAACCACGCCGAGACGCGAGGCAGAGCCGCGCCGGGCAACGATTTGCTGAGCGGCAAAGCGGCCATCAGCATCGACCGGTACGGCTTGCCCTGCGACAAACACGCGTTCGTTTAAAGGGTCTGCATAACCGCTCACGCTGGCCATCATTCCGCCAAGCTCGATGTTGCGGCGTGCGGTTTCGTCAATGGTGCCAAAGTTCGGGCGTTCGACCTTTTCCTGGCGAAGGACGCTGGAAACCTGCGCATCGACAATGGTGAGCTCTTGCGGGCTCGTCTCATCGAACTTCCCGCCTTTGCCATACACGCGCAGGACATAGAACAGCGCGGAGGCGCTGCCGGTGGGCACTTGCCAGCTTGCTGCGCCATTGCGGTCCGTTTCGATCACCGCAACCGGCTCGCCATCGGGTGACTGCGAGGCGCGGAAAATGCGCAGCTCCCCGCGTTCAACGAAAGCGGGATAATTGTTGTAGCTCAAAAAGCTGACCGTCTCGCCCGCCGCAGCGGTTCTTGCGGAATCCACAAGCCCGACATTTAGGACCGGGTTGATGACAAGCGTATCAGCGCGAAACCGGATTTGGTGCGGGTCTGATGAAGCTGTTTCAGCCTTCTGGTCTTCTACCCGGCTGTTCGCAGAGGCACCCGCTTCCTGAAGCGCTTCGTTTCTTTGAACTTCTGGCGTGCTTGAACCAATTGGCTCGCCGTTAGAAATTTGCACAAGCTCAGCATCAGCAACCTTTGGTGCTGCTGCTCTGGCATTCGGCACTGGCTTTGGGAGAGACCGCAAGGCTGCTGGCTTGGCGGGCCCTTTTGCCGCAACCGCTCTCGCAATCGCTGCCTTCGAGGTCGAGGCGTTAAATTCGCCCTGAACCACTGGGACAGAAACAAATACGATCGGGGGCTCTGCAGTACGCCCTGCCCCGCTTTCGGCCTTCGCAACGCTCGGCGCCGAGACCGCGGCTGCTGCTATCAAAGAGCATCTGAGCGCCCATGCATTGCTCGTGCGTGATGAGGCAGGGAAATGGGAGTTACGGTTTGTCATGAGCTTCACTCCCCTCCTTGCGAGCGGCCAGAACGAGAGGCGGCAACGCCGAAGTTGAGCTCACCAAATTTGCCCCGCGTCAGCCGGATGGAGCGCGGGTTGCCGGTGGTCACATCCCAGCCAAGCGGGAGCGTGCGCACATCGAGTTTGAGCACATAGTTCGACCCGATCCGAGCATTGGGAACCGCAGCGCAAGCAATGTGGTAGCGGCCAAATTCGTCCGTGGTGACAAGCTGGCCGTTGACCGTCGCAAGCCGCGCTCCGGGAACGCCGGGTTCGCCTTCGTCTTGGTAGCCATTGCGGTTGGCGTCCTCGAAGACCTTGCCGATCAGCTCAGAGCAATCGAAGACCGAGCTTGGCACGATCTGAACAACGGCCGTGCCCCGGTTCGAGATTACATCGCCATTGATGCCTTCTTCGGCAAGGCCGGTGTTCACCTTCTCGCCCGTGCTGACCCCTGCCCCGATTACGAGAGAAAGCGAATAGGTGACTGAGCCATTTGCCGGGACCAACTGATCGCGCCACACAAGCTGGCGGCCTGCATTGTCGGTCTCAGGCTCGGTCGCGACACCATTCACAAAGGCAGAGCCAGCGATATAGCGCATGCCTGATGGCAGCACATCGACCACATCCACATCTGCACGCTGAGCGGCTTCCTGATTGCGAACGGTGATTTCGTAAGGGACGATATCGCCGACATTGGCGGTGCGCCGTGTGCTGGTTTTGGTGACCACCAGCGGATTGCGGCTTAGGAACGGGTCAAGCGGGATGTGGTTGAAGATCACATCGGGATCGCCTGCCTCCAGCCTAAAGCTCAGATGATACGGCGGATTTGCGATTGTTGGCGCGCTCGCATCTGGGTTGATCCGCACCGACGCTGTGAGCCCGGTGGGGTCAAACGGCCCATCGAGCGGCGCAATCACGCTTGAAGGCGCGCTGAAGCCTGAAGGTGGGGTAATCGTAATCCCATAGACGGCTTCATTCGTTGGACACTGAGGAGCCGCGCCCGGCACGATATCAAACTGATATTCGCCAAGCGGACTTGTGACCTGATCAGCCTGCGATGCGTCGATAAAGCAGACCGCCGGCAAGCGGTCACCATCGGCATCAACCAATGCGATGGCAACGCCTGCAAGAGGTTCGCGGGTGATCGAATTGTAGAGGATGCCGGAGGGGTCAATCGGCAGGTTCACATCTTGTGTGGTCGCTGCGACCCGGACGGTGATATCGCCGATGACGTCGTAGACGGTGCCGCTGTCAGCCTGCCTGAAGACGATGGAATAACCCTCACCCGAAAGCACATCGTCGACTACATAGCTGCCGTCGGCCTTGGTTGTTGTGGAGGCGACCATTTCGCCATCGCGCACGACCTCAACGATGAAACCTTCGCGCGGGGTGTCGCCGCCATCTTGCACGTCATTGACGTTTTGATCGGTGAAGACATTGCCCGCGATCGAGCCGGTCGGTTCTTGAACCACGATAGTCGCGGTGCCGACTGCGCAATTGTCAGGGTTGAGGTTCTCGCAAACCTCGTAAGTGATCGTGTAGGTGCCCGGAGGCGTTTCCGGCGCGACTGCGACAATACCGGTGTCTGTGTCCAAAGTGATGCCGGGATCGGCGGGCGGTGTGACAAGGGTGAGCGTTATGTCTGACGGATCAATCGGACCACCGCCAAGGGTGTCATTGGCAAGGACATTGCCCGCATTCTCGCTGCCAACGCCATTGCGGACGGGGTCCAGCGTCTCGCCGAGTGCAACCAGTTCCGGCGGCTCAACCGTGACAGTCACAGTGCCGGTCGCACAGTTGTCCGGGTTCAAATCCTCGCACAGCTGATAGGTGATTTCATATGTGCCAGCTGGCGTGCCCGGCGGTACGTTGACGAAGCCGGTGGCTGGGTCGAGAACAGGAGTTGGCGCATCCGGTGTGACGGGGGTAGCAGGCGAAGTTACTGTCGCAGTAACGGAGGTCAAATCAACCGGCTGGTCGTTCACCGTGTCATTGGCAAAGGCGTTGATAATATCCTCACCGCCCAAATCGCCGCTAACGGGGTCAGGCATGTCAGGCTGCGTGATGATGGAGGAACCGGTCACTTCGAGAGTGATCGTAGTGTCAGCGCAATTGCCCGGGTTAAGAGCCTCGCAAATCCGGTAGCTGATGACGTAAGTGCCGGCTGGTGTGCCTGCGGGCAGGTCAACGATCCCCGTTGCCGGGTCGAGCGCAGGGACAGGCGCGCCCGGCGAGCTGGGCGGTGCCGGTGCCGGTGCCGTTACAGTGAGAATGATATCGGCGCGATCAACCGAAACAGCGTTCAGCGTATCGTTATCGAGAGCATTGATGAGCGCGCTATTACCCACGGCTCCATTGGCAGGGGGCGGCGCGTCTGGCTGTGCATTAATTGGCGAAGCGGAGACCTCGACCGTTACAACGTTCGATGCGCAGTTGATGGAGTTTGCATTCTCGCAAATCTCATAACGGATGATGTAGGTATCCGCCGGAGTGCCAGCAGCCACATCCACAAGTCCTGTTGCGGGATCCAGAACTGGCACCGCCGCGCCAGGTGTTGCCGGGTCGGCAGGGGCTAACACTATTGCCGTCACATCAGCCGGGTCCAGCATCGCGCCATTCAACCGGTCATTGTCAAACACGTTTATGATGCCAGAGCCGCCAGTGGCTCCATTGGTCACAGGGGGCGTGTCAGGGTCTGCGATGATCGGCGCGTTAGAGACCGTCACCGTGATAGTGTTCGACATGCAATTGGTGGGGTTCAGCCTCTCACAAATCTGATAGGTGATCGTGTAAGTCCCTGCTGGAACGCCGGGCGCGACCGAGACAATGCCGGTTGCCGGATCAAGCTGCGGGACAGGCGCACCGGGGCTTGCTGGTGTAGCCGGTGTCAGCACGCTGCCGATGATATCAGCCGGGTCGAGGGCCGCGTTGTTCAACTCATCATTGTCGTAGGCGTTGATCGCATTGGGATTGCCAGCGCCCGCGGTCACCGTTGGCGCATTGTCAGGATCTGCCACAATGGGCGCAGGAGTGACTTCGATGGTGATGCTGGATGAGGCGCAATTGTCAGGGTCAATTGCCTCGCAAATCTGATAGCCGATTGTGTAAATGTCCGCAGGCGTTCCGGCTGGCACATCGACAAGCCCTGTTGCGGTGTCCAGAACGGGCACCGGGGCACCGGGAGAGGCAGGCGTTGCAGGCGCGGTAACGCTTGCATTGATGTCGGCCGGATCGAATGCCGCATTGTTCAGCCGATCGTTGGCAAAGGCGTTTACAACGTCATCTCTGCCGCTCGCGCCAATCACTGCCGCAGGCGTATCGGGCAAGGCGCTAATCGGGTTGGGATCAACCACAACCGTCACAACCGCATCAGAGCAGTTCATCGGGTTTGCGCTTTCGCAGATTTGATAGGCGATTGTGTAGTTGCCCGGCGACGTTCCGGGCGCGACCGAAACCTCGCCCGTTGCCGTATCCAGAGTAACGCCCGGATCAGAGGCCGGTGTCAGGACAGAAATATCGACCACAGCAGCGTTGGCAGGAGCCATGGCCAATTCGTCATTGGTAAGAACATTGATAATGTTCACCCCGCCCGTGGAGGAAGTGACCGAGCCCGGCATGTCGGCGACGGCATTGATCGAATTGATCGCGGAGACGACAACGGTTGCCCGCGCGCTGGAACAGTTGTTCGGATTGCCAATCTCGCAGATGTCGTAATCGATGGTGTATGTGCCAGCCGGCGTTCCGGGCGCGACCGAAACCTCCCCGCTGGCCGTATCCAAGGTGACACCGGGATCGGACGCTGGCGCAGTGACAACCAGTGTTACGTCGGTAAGACTGGCCGGTGCGCTGTCAAACGTGTCATTATCGAGAACATTGAACGCATTCGCTGCACCAAGGTTTGTGAAGATGGTGCCAGATTGCCCATCATCATCGGCATCTATCGGAGTGCTTGGCGGTGTGGTCGTAGTCGGGTCATCATTTCCCGGCCCCGGCGAAGAGGTAGCGGTGTTATTGCCATCGCCCGGATTGCTAGAATCCGACACATCATTGACCACCGTCCCGCCAGCGGTCTGCCCTGTTACCGTTGCGCTGTTTTGAACCGTTCCCGGAATGTCATCTTGCACCAGCGCATAGGTCGCTGTGTACGTCCACACTTCACCCAGATCGAGGCGGCTGTCCCCATTGGCATCCCCGCCCTGGAACATCGGCATGGGCGCTGTGCCATTACCGGTAAACCCGGTTTCCAAAAGGTTGATATTGCCAAGCGATTCCATGCCATAGGCACGCGCCTCATAGCTGTACGTGATCGTCTCACCCACTTGCGCAAAGCCATCGGCGCTCTCGTCATTGAAAGTCGAGCTCTTGAGAAGGCCGAGCCCTGGATACCACACCGTGACCGTCGCCCGGTTTGAGGTAACGCCAACGCCGTTGGTGTACTCATATTCAATCTGGGTTGCCTCTCCCACAAAGCTGGGATCGGGCGTAAAGGTCACCTCGCCTGTGCCCTCATCATAGCTCCATGTCCCTTCCCCCGGCACGATGAAGCTTGCGACATCTCCATCCACGTCGAGGCTAATATTCGTCGCAGTTCCAGGCGGGATCAGATTGACCGAGGCACGCGCCGCCTCGCTTTCGACCATAGAGTTGTTGTTGGGTGGATTGTTGTTGTCCGTTGCTGCGGAATCATTGCGCAAGATGGCAATCGAGGTGTTCACACCTGGTGTGCCCTCTTGGCTATCATCAACAGCGGTTGGGGTGGTGAAGTCAGCACAGGAGAAATCGAGAGTGTTGAATTCCGAGTAGGTCGGATTGTCGAGGCGGATCAAAAACCCGTTGTTTGCTGTGCGACCCATCTCAAAAGACGGGCGATCTGGCAGGATAATCTCGATCCCTGATTCTGGCTCGTTGTTGTAATTCTGGTCGCCGATCAAAGAGAGTGTTTCAGGGCGGCCCGCCACCGTCCCAAAGGTGCGGCCTGTTGTCGCGTTGCGATCAATCCGAACACTTTGGATGTCGCCCTGACAGACAGGGAAATAGACTTCCTCATTGCTAGGGCCATCAACATCATTAATCTGCACATGAATATCAGCCAGCACCGGGACGCCGCCGGAATCGGTCGAAATGTTGTACGTGCCAGCCTCATAAATGAACCACTGGATGAATATCTGGTCCTGACCGCCCGAGACAATCGAGGGGCGGTTGGCGGTGGTCGACCATTGATGGTCAATGCTTGCGGTAACCACCACCCCAACGATATCAACTGCTTGCCCGCCTACCGTGCCCGCGTTCGTCCAAACTGCCCGTTCGCCTTGGCCCGAGCCTTGGGTCGAAGGGGCGGCCACATCATTGATGATAAGAGGCGGAGCCGCCAAAACCGCCGAACCCGAACCGATCGCCGTCGCTGCAAGCAGGATCCTTGCCCACACACGCGCGGAAGTCTTTGGCCAAGTGGAAATTTTGGAACGGCTCAACCGCCTTCTCCTGAGTCATATTTGCGACCAGGGGCGTAGAAGGCTAAAGTGTGAGAATAGGGCGCAGCTCACCGCTATTATCCCCTATTTTCAGGAGATTAACTGCGGCATATCGGCTCTTCCTTAGGGCGCCTCAGGCCATCCAAGGCGTAATGCATTTTCACGTTATCTTACAGTCCCTTACGAGACGAAAGGCTTCCGCCAACTCGGAGCTATTCTCCTTTAGTCGCTAAGCTCGACAGTCCCTCGATAGTGGGCGACCGGGGTTTTATCTGTTGCCGTCGCATCGCTGGCGTCGAACCGGGCATATCGCTCAACAAGCTCACAGACTTTGAAGTCGACCTCTCTTATATCGCTGGATCTGCTTATCTCGCATTTACTTGCAAGGCCATCGGGCCCAACAGCCACCAGGTAACCAACCCGCCCCTTCCAATCTGTGGTTAGGGCCAATTCGTCTATAATCTGTCCCAACCACACGTCCTCATCACGCGCCTTTGCAACGGGTTTGCTCGATGCAAGCACACTTGGAACAAACGCGTAGGTTATTCGCGTGCTGTAAGTCCCGTTGGTTGGATTACCCTCCCGGTCGAGCGCAGGGTTGAAGCGTGCATACCGCGTCATGCTTTTGCAGGCGCCCTCGTCGAGTTGCCAATGTCCGCTCGACATTGTGACCCTGCAGCGCCCAACTCGCCCGTTCGGCAAGACGTCGATCCACACGCCCACGCTTCCCTCTTGCGCCAGCAAAAGTGACCAAGGGGGTAGTTTTCCTGTATTCTGGCCGCCCAACGACCAACGTTACGCTCTGTCACGCCGCGAGCCAGAGAGGGGGCGCAGTTGTAGGGGGTCTTCGCACGATGGGAGAAGGTTCCGGCGGCGAAATTGGCACCGTTTGCAACGCCTGTTCTGGTGTAGGCTTGGGCGAGGCGATTGGATAATCAGCGGCGTTCTCGCTCACCGTTGATCCTTCCTGCGCGTGCGCAGTACCTGCCGAGGCCGCTACTGAAACAGCGACCGCAAAGTACAGGGGTATTCGGAGAAAACGGGAAAATTTCACCCGCGTGGATTTCGTGTCAGTCGCCTGCATGTTCGCTCCCATATCGATCCAAACAAGATATGCGAACCTTTGACCTATTGCATTAAAGAAAACGCCTCGCCCGGATTGGGTCCATGTTTGGCAGATTTTGCCGCCGAACTTGCGAAGTTTGCGTTAGACACGGCGCGGAGCGGTGTTAAAAACCGCTAGCCCCATCGGGCTCTTGTCACCTTCGATTCAGGTCAGTGTTAACCGTGCAAAGATCTCAAGCAGACGAGGAAATCGTCAAGTTTGCATATTGCATGGCAATCGGTGAACAGCGTTATCTTGATCTTTTCGCAAGTCTCAAACGCCGCCTTGAAGAGCTGTTGGAGCAAGACGAGGCAGCGGCTCAAGATGCGCAAAGCCAAGCCGTAATCACCGCGGAACTTGAGGCATTAGAAGATCATTTTAGCAATGCGCTGAGCCTGCTTGATCTTTCGGGCCGTCAAAAGGACAGCGTTGCATTCTCCTTTAAGGTGATCGAGGCAAGCGAAACGCCTGCAGCTTTGGTCGACCGTGAAGGCCGTGTGGTTGTCGCCAACACTCCGGCCCGCGATACCTTCGGTTTTGAAGCGGGGGAGTTTGTTTCCGAAGCGCTCTTTGAACGCGGCCAGCATAAAAACTTCCTCAACAATCTTAGCAAGATAGAGAGTTTTTCTGAAAACAAAGTCATCTCGCTGTTTGGCCTTTATGCAAGCGATGCGGACGACCCGCTTCACGTCGCCATGATGCGCGTAGATCAACTCGCGGACGGCGCTCTTGGATATCTTGAATTGGCCAAAATCAATTGGCTGCCTGAAAAAGCTGCGCATTTCCAATCGCTTTTTGGGCTTACACAGGCCGAGATGGACATAACCAAGGGCCTTGTGAACGGCATATCTTTGGGCGCTATTGCTGAAAGGCGGGGGCGATCTGTTGGCACAGTGCGCCAGCAGATGAAGCAATTGCTCGCCAAGCTGGAACTGCGCTCACAAACGGAGTTGGTTTGTCTGTATTCCGGCGTCGTCAAATATGACGGATATGTCGGGGCAAGCGGCGCCGTTCCTGCATTGGAAGACGACAACACCTGCGCACCAATTTTGGCAATTGACCTGCCTGATGGGCGAAAACTTGAGTACGAAATGGTCGGAGCGCCCGGCGATACGCCTGTCCTCTACCTCCCCTCGCTTCTCGGCGGTTCAGCGATAACCGATGATATGGTCGCAGCCATGGCTAAAAGCAGACTGCGCTTTATCATTCCATGGCGGCCAAACATGGGAAGCACCGATAGCTGCGGTGGTCCCACAAAGGAGCGTTTCGTTGACTATGCGAGCGATATTGCTGCCCTGCTTGATCACATTGGGACCGAACGCGTAGCGGTCATGGGGCATATTACATCCTCGATGTTTGCCTACGCGCTTGGCACCCATTTGCCCTCGCGCATTTCGCATGTGGTGAATGTAAACGGCATCATCCCGGTCAATTCGGGGGCGCATGTGAAGATGCTCAACCCGGCAGAGCGCCTGCGGTTTCACGTCCACCGCCATCTGCCCAAAATTGCTGGGCTCGTGATGAGCTCAATGCTGCGCGTGGTTGATTCAGGCCAAGACTTCGAATTCCTCCAAGTGTTCCTGCAAAAGAACCCCGTTGATTTGGAGACCATCAAAAATCCGGAAATTCAGCGCCGCTTCCGCCGCACCCACAGCCATATCACAGCACATGGCTTTACCGGATTCAGCCATGAGATCACCCTCGCCTCACTCGATTGGCAAGAGCTGATCAGCGATATGCCATGCCCTGTGCTCAACCTCGTTGGGGAGAAGAACCTGTCCTTTACGCCGGAGCTATTAAGCACGTTTGAGGATGAAAAATCCCTCGATCTCAACGTTGAGGTCATTGAAAGCGCCGGCCATCTGGCGCTTTATCAAAAGCCGCACCTAATCATCCCGAGGCTCGCGGATTTCATCCGCTCTTCATGAAAAAGACGCGAGCCTGATGCGGGCTGCCCCCACACATCAGTCACGCGTCTTGATCGGGCCCTAACCCGCAAATGTTTCGCTGCGACGGCCTTACCTCAAGGCTGAGGATCGCAAAGCGGATGAAGATAAGGCCATCGCAGCTTGCAAGCCGCGCCACTGAGCCGCTTGCAATTCAGTAAAGCTTTGCAATTCTTGGTTGAGTTAGCCCGATGGACCGCGGCGGAAGGTCAGGGCAAATGCGCTTTTGCCTGTGCTTTCGCTGTACCACTGGCAGAAGAAGTCGGTTCCGCTTTTATCGGTGTGAAGCGAACCAAAGTTGACCGTCGCCATCGCACGCCCGCGCCCGTCGAGATATTTGTCATACGCGCCAGAACGCGATGAATTGCTGCCCGATGCGGTCGGCGTGTAGCCCAAAGAGTGACCGGTGTGCAGCATCACATCTTTGCCTTTGTAGTTGTTCACCGGAGGCCGGGTTGCACGGGTCAACTGCTCGCTGCCGTCAAACGATACGCACTGCATGTCGTAATCGCGTTCTTTGAAGCGGCTCTTGTCAAATTCAACATAAAGCACATCGCCAACGCCAAGCCCCTCAAACATACAACCGTTTGTCGGTGTGACATTACGACGCTCAATAAGACCACTGCGCTCTTCGGTCTTGATGCCTTTGCTAAAGGTGTAGTTGCCAGCGCGCGCAACAAAAGCATTGCCAAGCCCAAGACTGGCGCAGGAAAGCTGACTTGAGAAATTCGCTGGAGCGGCGCCTGCGACACCTGCATGGCCCGGCGCTCTTGCGGTACGCGGGCTGTTTGATGTGCTGCCACGGTTGGCAAAGCCGCCACGCGAACGCCGGGTTGTGCGATTGCCTGTGACCGTTTCGGCCACATCTTCTGCCGCCTCGGCGACGTCCTTGGCATCATCAGTGGTTTTCTTGACATCGCGCACAGCGTCGCGAAGCCCGCGGAATTGAGCAGACGCGGGATCAGCATAGGCAAGAGTGCCAAGCGCAAGCGAGGTGCCCACAAAAGTGCATATAAGGTTTTTCATGTAACTTCGATCCTTCGTTGATTGGTCGGCTCTGCCCCCATGGCTGACCGGCCTGATTGACAACGAGGATCGAACTATTGGTGGGACGCGCACTTTGGCATATCCCATGTGGTATAAGGGGCGGGATAATCGGTCCGTAATTTTGCGGAAAGTCAGAGGTTTCTCGCTGATATGTGATGTGCATCACAATTATCGCGAGGCATTGATAGCCCAAGCATCGACGAGTTTTTCGAGGATCAGCGCAGAATAATGCCGCTATCCGTTTGGTTGATACGTGATTCGCGTGCTGTAGTTGCCAATTGCCTTGTCACCATTTGTATCTCTCGCAGGACTGAACCTTGCGTGGCGTATCATGCCTTCGCAGGCGGCTGCATCGAGAGTATCATGCCCGCTTGTGCTGGTGACAGTGCACTGAATGACGCGCCCCTTCTCATTAACCCGCACGGTTAGACCAACGGAACCAAAAAGCGCAGCTTTGCGCGCCGCCTTCGGATAATCGCGTAGTATCTTCTTGGCCCAGCGCAATCGGTTAACGGGTACAGCACCTCTGGCGCGGTCATTGACCTCTCGCGCTTGCTGGGTGTCATCAGCCTCGTCGATCTGGGCAGCGCTAACACAAAGCGGGGTCGCCCAGAGGATGGCGGCCAAAAGATATCTCATCATAAATACACCCGTCCCACGATGACAGAACACCTAGACTAAAGCCCCAGCAACCGCACTCCTACAATAAACACAAGCGCCGCCGTGAGCCACCTAATCCACTTCACCGGAAGTACGCGCACCGCCATTAGGCTGCCGATTTGCCCGCCGACCACTACGGCAAGCAGCAGCGGCAGAGCCTCCACCATTGCGCCTGCGAACATTGAGGGGCCGTTTTTCGCGAGTTGTCCTGCAAGACCGAACATCGAGTTCACGAGGATAAACAGACTGGCAGTCGCAGCGATCTCGCGTGCACCGTTCCACCGGGTCAAATGCAGCAGAGGGGCTAGGAATATGCCGCCGCCAATGCCCACTAGCCCTGCAAGAAACCCGATAGGAGCGGCCACAAAGGGCATAGCTTTCACCCACCTGTTTGGAGCGCCCTCCCCCGTATCCTCGCTTGTACCCTCCCGGACCGGGATCAACATAGTGAGCGCTGTCAGCACCAAACTGGCGCCCAAGAGCAACAGAAAACTTGTGCGGTCTATTGGCACCAGTCCGCCCAAGAACGCAGCCGGTGCTGCCAAGGCGGTTAGCACAAATGCGCCCTTCCACGGGGTTACCCCTGCCCTTGCAAAGCGCACGCTCGCGCCTGCAACAACCACAATATTGCACGCAAGCGCAATAAGCGGCAGCACGCGGTGGTCGGTGCCTGCCAGCGCCAAAAGCGCCGAATACGTCGAACCGCCGCCAAACCCTACGCTGGCATAAAGCAGCGCAGTTAGGAAAAACCCGACCGCTAAAAGTAGGATCAGCGGCACAGCCTAATCGCTCGTTTTAAACAGGAGCAGCGACCGGGGGAACGCCCGCTGCACCGTGGCAATGCTTGTACTTCTTGCCCGAACCACAAGGGCACGTTGCATTACGGCTAAGGTTCAAATGCGCATAGGGGTTTTCAGTGATCGCCCCGCCGGTGCCTGCCTCGGCGCGCGTTGACGGCGCGAGTGAACCGATCATATCCGGGCGGTTTTCTGACCCATCGCCATCGTTCGAATTGTCGAGCCCGGTGAGCGGATCAATATGACTGGTCAGGAAATCGGGCAGATCAGGCAGTGCCTCTGGCTCTGGTTGTTGGATGCGAAGTTCAGATTTCAAAAGAACTTTGGTCACATCCTCACGCAGCGTGTCGAGCATGCTTTCAAACAGGCCAAACGCCTCCTGCTTATACTCATTGATCGGCTGTTTTTGAGCCACACCGCGCATCCAGATAACCTGACGCAGCGCATCCAGCGTTGCGAGGTGTTCTTTCCAATGGAAATCGAGCTTTTCAAGCAGCACCTGCTTTTCGACCAAGCGCCAGATGGCAGGATCAGTCTTTGCGATTTTGGTGTCCATCATCTCATCGGTTTGCGCTTTAATACGCTCTTGGATGATCTCTTGCTCAACCTCGTCTTCTTCGAGCCACTCGTCGATTGGTGGAGTGATGCCAAAGACTTCCTCCAGCTTGTCCTTGAGGCCCTGCACATTCCATTGTTCTGGATAAGAGCCAGCAGGGCAATTGCCGTAGATGATCGCAGCAAGCGTATCATGGCGCATATCGACAACCACGTCATCGACGGTTTCGCTCTCCATGATTTCGCCGCGCTGCTCATAAATGACCTTACGTTGGTCATTCATCACATCATCGTATTGGACGACTTGTTTACGCGTATCGTAATTGCGGCCCTCAACCTTTTTCTGAGCGGTTTCAATGGCTTTCGACAGCCACTTCGAACCGATGGCCTCACCATCTTCAAGATTGGAGTTCATCATCTTTGCGAACAAAGTATCGGGGCCAAAGATGCGCAGGAGGTCATCCTCAAGGCACAGGTAAAAGCGTGAAAGGCCCGGGTCACCCTGACGGCCCGAACGACCGCGCAGCTGGTTGTCGATCCGGCGGCTTTCATGGCGCTCTGTGCCAAGCACGAAGAGCCCGCCTGCTTCCAGAACCTTGGCTTTTTCAGCCGCGACCTCTTCTTTGATCTTGGCGATGGCCGCGTCCTTGGCTGGGCCATCTTCCATTTCGCCGACTTCATCATCGAGGCGGAAATCAAGGTTGCCGCCAAGCTGAATGTCGGTCCCGCGCCCTGCCATATTGGTTGCGATCGTCACCGCGCCAATCCGGCCCGCTTGCGCCACAATATGCGCCTCACGCTCATGCTGGCGTGCGTTAAGGACCTCGTGCTGCACACCCTCTTCGTCGAGGAATTTTGAAAGGAGCTCAGATTTCTCAATCGAAACTGTACCCACAAGGATGGGCTGACCGATCTCATTCTTCTCGCGGATCGCTTTTGCAATCGCTTGGAACTTGTCCATCGTGTTCTTGTAGAACTCATCATCCTCATCGATCCGAGCGACAGGAAGATTGGTTGGGATCTCAACCACATTGACCTTGTAAATGTCCCAGAATTCGGCCGCCTCAGTCGCCGCCGTACCGGTCATTCCGGCAAGTTTCGGATACATGCGGAAGTAGTTCTGGAAGGTGATCGAGGCCATCGTCTGGTTCTCAGGCTCGATCTTGACGCCTTCCTTGGCCTCCACCGCCTGGTGCAGACCGTTCGACCAGCGCCGCCCGTCCATCATCCGGCCGGTGAACTCATCAATGATCACAACCTTGTCGTCCTTCACGATATAGTGGTCATCGCGCTTGAACATGTGGACGGCTTTGAGAGCTTGATCGAGGTGATGGACCACTTGCGTGTTCTCAACATCGTAGAGGTTCTCTGTCTCCAGGAGCCCCTTTTCGATGAGCATCTCTTCGACCTTATCAAGACCATCTTCATTTAGTTGAATGTTCTTGGTCTTCTCGTCCTTTTCATACCAATCCTCAGGGATCTCTTTGGCAACCGCGTCGAGCTTTACATAAAGGTCGGATTTGTCCTCAGTCGGCCCTGAGATAATCAGCGGCGTCCGCGCCTCATCGATAAGGATCGAGTCCACCTCATCGACAATCGCGTAGTTGAACGGACGCTGCACCATTTGAGCGCGCTCATGCTTCATGTTGTCGCGCAGGTAGTCAAAGCCGAATTCGTTGTTTGTGCCATACGTGATGTCGGCGTTGTAAGCGTCGCGCTTATCCATCTCCATCATATTGGGGACAATGACGCCAACTGTTAGGCCAAGCCAAGTGTAAAGCTGACCCATCCACTCGGCATCGCGGCGCGCGAGGTAATCGTTGACCGTGATGACGTGGACGCCCTTGCCATCAAGCGCGTTCAGGTAACACGCAAGCGTCGCCATCAGCGTTTTACCCTCACCGGTGCGCATCTCCGCGATTTCACCGCGTTGAAGTACGATGCCGCCGATCATCTGCACGTCAAAGTGACGCATTCCAAAAACGCGCTTTGATGCCTCACGCACAGTGGCAAAGGCTTCGGGCAGGATATCATCGAGGCTGGTGCCTGCATCGATCTGATCACGGAACTTGTTGGTTTGCGCCTTCAAAGCCTCGTCAGAGAGGCCTTCGATCATAGGCTCCAAAGCGTTGATTTTGTCGACGACTTTGCGGATTTTCTTGACGTAGCGGTCGTTGGATGAGCCGAAGACCGATTTTACCACTGAATTGAACATAGGACTGACAAAGCCTTGTAAATATACGTTTTTGCGCAAAATGGCGATTGCATAAACCGCCTTGTGCAAACTGAATTTTATGAAAGGTACGCCGCACCCAATCGAGCTGCGGTCAAAGAAAGGAAATTGGATCAGCGGGCGCTATTCAAGCGCGCGTTCCACCCCGAAAACGTAAGGCGCATTGAACGCCTCCCATGGCACAGCATCGTAATTTGGCCGTGCCTCATCGACCCGACCCGTCGCCTCTGCACGCGCCTCGGCAACAAAAGCGCACAGCTCATGTGCCGCCTCAACCGCCTCGCAACCACCCGCAAACGCACGGGTCTGCGCCGCCACAGTTTCCGCCCCAGACGCATGCACAGGCGCTTGCAAAGCGGTAAGCCCGCTAAGCAGCACGAAGAGCGTCAAGAGATGGCGTTTGACCATAGGGACCTTGCAAATAGGCATTTCAGATGTGTTCGTCCACCGCCTTGCTGGCGGTTACACATGTCCTTTGCCCACTTATGGTGAATATTTGGTGAGCGCGTGGCCTGTGCCCCGGAGGTTACTCGGGGTCTTCAACCGTCACTTCAACCCTGAAACTCACCGTCTTTGGCACAGGGACACCATTTTCATCGCGGTATATGTTGCGACCATTTCGGCTACTAAAGGGACAAGGCCGCCTCTCTAATTGGTCGCGGGTGCGCTGTGAGATTTCACCGCTTACCTCAACAAACTCGCAATTGGTTGTCTCCCCAGTTTCCAGTACGTCGAACGTGACTTCGATGGCGGAAGTGCCCGGGAATTCATGCTCCCGCTTCTCCCATACTTGTTGCCCTTCATAAGTGGCCTCAATGGGTTCGCCGCTCTCATCACGATCCAGATAATATTCGCCGCGCTCCTTCTGAATTTCGCAGGTCTTTGCATCCAAGGTCGGAAACCCTGAGCTTTTGGCAATCTCGCATGAGGTAACCTTGCCATCATAATCCAGCTGCACCCGAAAATTGACCACACCCTCTTCATCCGCTGCCCACGAACTTGGAGGATAGTCAATGGGTTGACCACGACTTAGCCGCCAGCTCTTCGGTGCTGGATTAGATGAAGTCTCCATCGGAGCGGGAGGCGGCGAAATTGCTGGAACTACTTCGATCGGTGGAGCCGGTGGCGGGATTTGTCGCTCCTCTGCTGCCGCCGCCGCTACCGCCTTCGCAGCGTCCTGAGCAGCCTCTGCGGCCGCCGACTGCTGCGCGCTTGCGGTCCCTGTGAAGAAAAGTGATGCCAAGACGGTGGAGTAAACAAATTTCACGGGGGCGCTCTCCTAAACTGACGCTCAGCCTACCCCCTCGCCCCACGCCTAGCAATTGCAGCTGCACAAAAAGACCACTAGGGCCCTTCGCATTATGGACCTTGAGACCTCTCCCCTCGCCCTGCCCTTTCCCGATATGCCAGCGATTGATGGCGTGACCCTGCGCGTGGCGCGTGCTCAGTATAAGGACTGGGACCGCTGCGATCTGACCTTTGTTGAACTTGCCGAGGGCACGAGCGTAGCGGGCGTTTTCACCCAAAGCGCGTGTGCTTCCACCGAAGTTGAGCTAGGCCGTGAGCAGGTCAAATCCGGCACGGCGCGCGCGTTAATCGTCAATGCTGGCAATTCGAACGCCTTTACCGGCTATCGCGGGGCAGAGGCTGTTGAGGCTATTCAGGCGCAGGTCTCTGAGGGGCTTGGGTGCGGACCAAGTGAAGTGCTTGTTTCCTCAACTGGCGTGATCGGCGTCCCCCTTCCCAAGGATAAGGCGCGCGAAGGCGTCGCTGCGGCGTTGAGCGCTGAACCGTGTGGGTGGGAGGATACTGCGGCCACAATCAACACGACCGACACCTTCAACAAGGGCGCACACGCTTCGGCGATGCTGGGCAGCACTCGCGTGGAGCTGTGCGGGATTATCAAAGGCTCGGGCATGATCGCGCCCGATATGGCGACCATGCTGGGCTATATCTTCACCGATGCCGATGTCGAGCCAGCGTTCCTGCAAGAGCTCTTGAGCTCTGCCAACCTTCAGACTTTCTCCTGCATCACCGTGGACGGCGACACCTCGACCAGCGACACAGTGCTAGTCTTCGCCACGGGCAAGGCGGGCAATGCCAAAATCACTGGATGGGACAGTCCGGGCGCAGACGCCTTTGCTGCCGCCCTTGCCGATGTGTGCCGCCAGCTCGCTCAGGCCGTGGTGCGGGACGGCGAAGGAGCCTCCAAATTCATCACCATCCGCGTCTCAGGCGCGGTCAGCGACGACAGCGCGCGCCGGGTGGGCCTTGCGGTTGCCAACTCACCGCTGGTGAAAACGGCGATTGCAGGCGAAGACGCCAATTGGGGCCGGGTCGTGATGGCCGTCGGCAAAGCAGGCGAACCGGCTGACCGCGACAAGCTCTCCATCGCCTTTGGAGGGGTTTGGGCAGCGCGCGATGGTTTGCCGGTTGAGGACTATGACGAGGCGCCAGTGGCTGAGCACCTCAAGGGACAGGAAATCGACCTCGCTGTGGAGTTAGGAATGGGTGCAGGCTCAGCCACCGTTTGGACGTGCGACCTCACCCATGGCTATATCTCGATCAATGCGGATTACAGATCATGACCGAATTCTCTGCCCTAGACGCCGAAATCCGTGACCTCCTGCGTTTTGCCGCTGAGCGAAGCATGATGCCACGTTTCCGCGCGCTGGCTGACGATGAGATTGAGATGAAGGGCGTGGACGATCCCGTCACCATCGTCGACCGCGAAGTCGAACAGTTCCTCACCGAAGCGCTGACCCGGCTTGCCCCCGATGTGGCGGTGGTTGGAGAGGAGGCGGTTGCCGCAGACCCCAGTGTCTTGGATAAGCTCTCCGAGGCTTGCTGGATCATCGACCCGCTGGACGGCACCGCCAACTTCACCGAGGGCAAAGAGCCGTTCGGCATCATCATCGCGCTCGCAGATGCTGGGGTAGCAGTGGCTGGCTGGCTTTACGACCCGAACAAAGACCGCCTATGCCACGCGCGCAAAGGCGAAGGGGCCTTTATCAATGGTGAGCGGGTCCGCGCCAAGACAACAGGTCAAACCCCGCCTATCGCCGGGATCAGCACCTTGTTCCTCGACGCAGAAGAACGCGCGCAAATGGATGAGCGGATCGCCCCGCATTACAGTCTGGTCGACATTCCTCGCTGCGCTGCCGAGCAATATCCCCGGCTTGCGCTTGGCGAAAACGATATCTCTGTGTTCAAGCGCACGCTTGCCTGGGACCACGCGGCGGGCGTTCTCTGGCTCAACGAAGCGGGCGGAAAAGCGGCACGATATGACGGGAGCGAATACCGCGTCGATGAGCACGAGCGAACCGGCATGATCGGCGCATCAAGCCCCGATCTGTGGGAGGCGTTTGCGGCGCGTGTTCAGGGAAAGCTGGACTAATCTAGGGTGTGAGCTCTATGGGGCCGGGCCCTACATATTTGGGCTAAGCAACAGGAGGCTATTATGGCTCGCAAGACCAATGACATGACCGACCTGCCCTGCTTTCGAGCGCACATCTAAGCGCCGCAAGGGCTTCCCATCTGAAACCAGCGTTAAACGAGGCCTGCGCTTCGTCCACGGCGATAAGGAATTGGTCGAAAAACTCGGCCGCAACGATCCTTGTCCGTGTGGATCAGGCCGGAGCTTTCAAGAAGTGTTGCCTCAAATCTGGTCGCTTTCGATGGAGCGGAGCGCGACAATTATTGGCGGTAAAGAATGGGGCGCCCGGTGCGGCGCCCCAAATTCTTAAATTTCGCCTTCAATCCACTCTTTGAGCTGGCTTTTGGGAGCCGCGCCGACTTTGCGTGCAACCGGCTCACCATTCTTGAAAAGAACCATCAACGGAATTGACTGGACGCCCATGTCGGCTGGAATGCCAGTGTTTTCCATGATGTCCATTTTCGCGATAGTAACCGCACCGCCCAGCTCTTCGCTGATTTCTTCCAAGGCAGGCGCGATCATCTTACATGGGCCACACCATTCCGCCCAGAAATCGACCAGAACGGGGGTTTCGCTTTCAAGCACATCGGCCTTGAAGCTCTCATCGGTGATATTCACGGTGGCCATGGGGCTTACTCCTTATTCTTGTGTTGTGTGTGAGGTAGGGCGCGAAGGCCTCTCACTCAATATCAAGAGGTACAAACTTATCCTGTGTGTCCCCCAAACTTCTTTTGTGCGCCTCAATCTGGGCAGGTGTAACCTCGAAGAGCGCAGGCGCATGGGTGTAAAGGACAGCGGCCCTCACCGACCTGCCCGGATAGATCACCTCAAGCGCGCTCACATAGGCCGCCATCTGCTTGACTGTGCCTTTGGGAATGCTCCCGGCATTCTCAGGCGGGCGGCGAGTTGTTTTGAAATCGACCACCGTAACGGCCTGGGGCGTCACCAAAAGCCGGTCAGCCGTGCCAGCGATCACCACCCCGCCCACTTGTGCGGTTAGCGGCACTTCGGCAAGCGCTTGGTCGGAGAAAATTTCATCAAATTCAGGCGTATCGAGCACCGCCAGAGCGCTCTCGAGCATCTCGTCACGTGCGCCTTGGTTCAGATCACCAGCATGCTTCTCCAGCCACCGTCCCGCCGCCTCGCGCCTCGCATCGGGTGCCACATCGGGCAGGCGCTCCAACAGCGCGTGGATCAAAGTCCCCCGTCTCGCCGCATCCTTGGCAATCTCTGGCGCAAGCGGCGGGTCAGAGCCCTGCTCTTCGCCCGCAGAACTTGGTGCAAGAGGTTTTGGCGGCTTGGGCTCTAATCCCACAGGCGCGGTGAGCCATTTCGGAATTTCGCAGATCCCCCCGCCGGCCCGCGTTTCATGAACAAGCGCCTCTGGCACGGCACTCGCGCCAAGCTCGCGCCGCGTACCCCAGACGCTGTCTTCCTCAGTTGGCACATCAAACAGCGGTTCAAGCCGAGAATACCAGCTGTCCTCGTGCGGCCCCTTCTCCGCGCGCGATTTGCCAAGCGAGCCACCGATAAACAGCGCCTCTTCCGCGCGGGTCATCGCCACATAAAGAAGCCGCCAGTGTTCCTCCATGGCAGCTTTGGCAGCGGCTTCTTTCGCGGTCTCCACCGGGCCAACGCTTTCGTCTTTCTTGAGCGATGGAAGAGGCACCTTGCGCGCATCTTCCTTTTCTGCCCCAAGCGGATCATCGCGCAGTTCCAGATCACCTTTTGTGTCCGGATCACCTGTCGCATCGGCAAGGATCACGATCGGCGCCTGCAAGCCTTTCGAGCCATGCACCGTCATCACACGCACCTGCCCGCCTGCATCGTCGGCATCGCGTTTCAGATCGGTCGTACCAGCATCGAACCACTCGATAAAACCGGCAAGGCTAGGGGTATGCGAGGTTTGATAGGCGAAGGCGGAGTTTATAAGCTCATCAATCGGATCGTTTGCTTCACGCCCCAGCCGTGCGACCAACTCACGGCGAGAGCCCCAAGGTCCGGTGAGGAGCCAAGACAGCAAGTCCTGCGGCGTTTCAAAATCAGCACGCGCAAGCAGTGTTTTGAGCTTTTCTGCGGTCTCTTCCACGCGAGGGTTATCGTGATGCCGAAGGTGTTCCCATAAGCGTTTGCCCGGGCCGCGCGGCACAAATTCAAGCAGCTCTTCTTGCGACCATCCGATGAGCGGCGAGACAAGCACATTGGCAAGCGACAAGTCATCCAAGGGCTGCGCAGCAAAGCGCAAGGCCGCCATCAAATCCTTCACCGCCAGAGGTTCGCCAAGGCGCAGCCGATCAACCCCTGCCACGCCCACGCCCTTAGCATGAAGTTTCGCCACAATCTGGCGCGCCAAATCCTTGCGTTTTCGCACCAGTACCATGACATCGCCCGCCCGTGCATGGCGCCGTTCGCCTTTGCGATCAAAGTCCTTTTCAAGCACGAAAGGCTCTTCATCGCTGACCCAAAGGCGCACTTGTTCTGCGATATTCTCGGCCATTTGGGTATCGTGTGCAGGCAGCCAATCCTGCTTGCGGTCTTCGCCCTCGACCTCATCGGCGACACCTTTGACCGGCTCCCACAAGGTCACAAGCCCGGCGCGATCATCGCCTATATGTTCAGCGGAACGCTCCGTCAGGCCAAACTCCTCATGCCCAATTGCGTCCATCGTCTGATTGACGAAATCGAGCACAGGCAGCGCGGTGCGGAAGGAGCGTCCCAGATCAAGGTCATTCCATGTGGGCAAGCGCCGCTCATCACGCATCTCGTGAGCGTTGGCACGCGCCGCTTCGATACGCGCTTTGACTTTGAGTTTAGCGGTTTCGAAATTTTCCGGGCTGGTCCCCTGAAATCCGAAAATCGCCTGCTTGTAATCGCCCACGGTGAAAATCGTGCGGATATTGTCGCCCCGAGCGCCTTCGCCTGAAAAGAAGTCATCGATCAGCGCAAAGATGATGTCCCATTGGCTTTTGTTGGTGTCCTGTGCCTCGTCGATCAGGATATGATCAAAATCCCGGTCGAGTTTATAGCGAATCCAATCGGAGGCCTCGTTATTGCTTAAAAGCTGCGCTGCACGCCGGATGAGATCGTCAAAATCCAGATACCCTTCGCGCGTCTTGGCTTCTTCCCAACGCTGCCAGAACTTGCGCCCCATCTCCAGCGCATTGGTGAGAAAGGTTGAGAGGTCGAGGAGTGCGAGCCGATCCTTATAGAGCGCAAGGCTCTCAGCAATGTCCGCTTGTCGCTGTGGCAGGACAGGATCGGTTTTAGACGGCTTTGCCATCTTACGCGGAGTGCCCGTCTTTGTAAGGATCGTTTGGTAAAACTGATCCACCAGCGAGGGACGGGCCTCTGGCTCGCCTGCCAGCCAAACAGGGATGAACTGAGCACAAGCGCGTCCCGCTTGCGTGTCCCAAGCTTGCATCAACGGGAGCATCGCGGTGAGCTGCGCATCAGGAAAGAGATCTGGGTGCAGGACTTCCCTAGCCCAAGCGTCGTCCGCATCAGCAGGCATTCCCAATACACAGCGCACACGGCCATCCATCGGGCTTTGCCACGCCCCGTGGCCTTCCCACATGTCGGCAGAGCTCGCGCATTTCATCAGCCATTTGCGCAAATCATCTGGCTGTTTCGCTTTCGCAAAGTGAGCCACGGCCGCGTTAAAGCTCTCATCATTTGCTGACAGCATCTGCGCCAAGACATCGCGCGCCAAAAGCTCGCGTTCCCGGTCCTCCATGGGCCGTGCGCCGGGGGTTAGCTGTGCTTCTTCGGGAAAGTTTGCGAGCAACCATTGTGAAAACGCATGGATCGTATCGATCCTGAGACCACCGCCGGGGCAATCGAGCACGCTGGCGAACAAGGTACGGGCATGGTCGCGCGCTTCAGGGTGCTTATCAGCGCCAAGAAACGCAAGCTCCTGCATAAGCTTAACGTCATCCAGCCTAACCCAGCGCGCGAGCACAGAGTTGATCCTCTCAGCCATCTCAGCCGCGCCCGCTTTGGTGAAGGTCAGGCAAAGGATCTGGCTCGGCTCAACGCCGGGGGTAAGCAGCAAGCGGAGCACACGCGCGGAGAGAACCTGCGTTTTACCCGTGCCAGCAGAGGCCGACAGCCATACGTTGTCGCGCGGGTTTGCTGCGTCTAATTGGTTGTCTTCGAGAGGGAATACCGCGCCGCTCATCGCTCACCTTCCTGTTGAAGGTTGCTCACTCGGACTATCCACTCCTCCAAGCGCATCAGCTGATCATATTCAGAATAGCCAGGATAATCCGGGTTCTCTTTGGCGGTAAAAGGATCTGTGCCAAGGATGAAGCGATTGATCGCATCGTGCAGGAATTTCTCATGCTCGGGTAGGAATTCGTCCAGCGTAAAACCAGATTGCCGGTCGCTCAGTTTAAGCGGCTCAAATATCTCACCATAATCGCCTTCATGTTTGTGTGCAGACCAATATTCGAATTTGCTTGGTTCTTGTGAAAGAAGGCCATCATCGATCTCAAACGCGCCGTCACGCGCAATGAGGCCAAGCAAGCCCAATTGGAGACGATAACCTGCCGATACTTGCTGTTTGGAAGGCGGCGCACCGGTTTTGTAATCCACAATAGCAAGGGTCCCATCAGGCATGCGGTCTATCCGGTCAGCGCGCCCGCGCACTTTGACGCCTTTGACTAACATTGAGCCATCCGCCTCGGTGACAACAACTTGCCGCCCCTCTAAAGCGCCCTCATCAACCCACGCGGCAAAGCGCTCTAAGGCGGCAATAAGGCGCGGCTGCCAAAGTCCTTTGAACAGGGGGTGTACCTGCGCCTGTTCAAATTTTTCAGCGGCAAATTCAGCAATTGGCAGGCCCGGTTCGTTCACACGCGCGCGGTGCCACTTGTCGAGGATATCATGGACCAAAGTACCTCTTAGCGCAGGGTCTGCATAAGGGTCGGCGGCCAGGCAATCGAGCTTCCTGAGACCCAAAATTTCGCTGGCATAAAATTGGTAAGGATCGCCCAACAGCCGGTCCAAACCAGTCACTTTAATATCAACACGCCGCTGCTTGGCGCTTGGGGATGGCGCGGGACGTGGATACGGCTGAGCGGGCTCAGGTGCACGGTCAAGAGCCGCCAAAAGCGAACCCATGCGTGTCTCTCGCGATTCCTTGGCAAGCTCACCCAGCAGCGCTTCTACACGCAAAAGGAAACGCGAAGGCAGCGTTGGCCCCTCTGCATCGCGCTGAGCCCGGCTCAGCACCACTTCTGGCGCGCCCATCGCTCCTGCCAAGTCATGTGCCGCAAGGCCAATGCGAAACTCTGTCCCCGGCACGCCCAGCGCCCGCAAAACGCCTGGGGCGAGCAGCGAATCTGAACCCGGTGCCTGAGGCCAGCTGCCTTCATTAAGCCCGCCGCATATGACAAGGTCTGCGCGCGCCAACCTCGCCTCAAGCAGGCCGTAGATCGCCACGCGGGGGTGCCCACCATAAGGCGGTCGCACCGCGATTTCGTCCATGCAATCGCGCATAACGCCTGCAAGGTCAGAGGGCGCCACGTGCGTGCCAAGATTGCGCGAGTTGAGCCGCAATTCTTCGATCATTGCAGAAAGCGCACGGCCATCTTCGCGCGACCAAAGCGCCTCGCCTGCTAGCGCTTCGCCACATTGCGCCAATACATCCAAGGCGTCAGCAAACGGCAACTCGCTGGGAAAATCAGACAGCGGTGTAAGCACCTTCTCGATCGTATCCCACCATTCAACAACATCCGCTTCGCGCGCAAATTGCCGCAGGGGTGCAAGGCCGGGCGCAGGCGATGGGCCGCGCAGCTTACGATCAAACTTACGCAGCGAAGAGAGCCAAACACGTCGCGCCTCAGGATCATCACGCAGCACTAATGGATGCGACAGCGTGCTCACCACTTGTGCAGGACCAAATCCGGTCGACGCCAAATCGGAGAGCAGTCCAACTATACGCCCCGCTGGCGTCAGGGACAAAGCGCGGCCTGCCGTATCATCAGCGTCAATGTTCCAGCGCTGCAAATTTTGCGCAATGCGGCGCGCAAGCGACCGGTCTGCGCTAATCACAGCAACGCGCTTCTCAGGCACTTCAAGGGCCTCGCGCACCAACAGAGCGATGCTTTGTGCCTCATCTTCTGCCGTAGCGCTGGTCATCAGTCGCACATCTTTAAGGCGGCGTAGTTCAGGCCCCATCTTCGCCCATGACCGGCTCGCCTGTGGGGGCAAAAACAGCGAGCTGATCGCTACCGTGCGAGCAGGCTCTGCAGCACTCATGCCAGAGCGATGCCACGGCCGAACCTCTTCGCGCGCAATGCCCATGCGTTGTAGCAGCAGCTTCAGGTGGTATTGCGGGTGCGTGAGCGCGTCCTGCTTGCCAAATATCTCACCGCCTGGTTCCGGCGTTGCCCCTGCCCGGCCCAATTCTTCCCAAGCCTCGTCAGAAAGCGAAAGGTCAAGGTCAGGCAATATCACCGCGCCATTTGGCAGGTCTGCAACCACGCGCAGCATGCGCGCTAACGCTGGCGAGGCGCTTGTCACACCGGCTGCGACAATTGGCGTTTGCGGGGGCTGCGCTTTCCACTTGCCGCTTGCCCGGTCGAACAGCTGGTTGCGCCTTGTGGCCGCATCAATCTCGCCTAATTCTTCAAGCCGCGCGCGCCAGCGTTCTTGAACCCGTGCAAACAAGCGAAGCGAGCGCTTCCAATGCTCTGAAAGGTTCCCAAGCATATCGAGAATGGGATCGCTCAAAAGATCATCGGGCGCCTTTTCCTCGACCAAAAGCCGGTCCATCGTGCGAGCAAGCTCGCGCGCCAGTTTGAGCCTTGCTGCACCTGGCAGTTTCGGCTCATTCAGCTCTGAACGTTCAACCTCGATTAATCGTGCAAGCTCAAGCCAGCGCCGCGTTGGATCGCTTGCAGGAGAAATTTTTGTGGCGCCAAGTGGATCAAGCAGCGCGCCTAAGGCTTCGTCCAAATCAAGATCACCAATCGCCACCATGCGCGGCATCAGCATGCCCGCACGGCCCGTTTCGCCTGTGTGACGGATGAACGCCTCGGATATTGTGCGCGCGGCTCTTGAACTGGGAACAAGAAGGGTAAGGCGAGCAAGGCCCATGTCCTCATCGCCGTACCGCGGAACGAGCCCTGCAACGAGGGCATCAGCAAAGCCGCGATGCGCCGCGATAGAATAGATATTGGGCGCGCTCTCTTTTGATCTGTTCGCCTCAGCCACGTTTGAGCGCATCTTGCGTGGGAGCGATGGCCTCTGGCGTTCCTACCTCGAACCACAGTCCAGTGAAGGAAATGCCATACAGCCGCCCTTCTTGCATAGCGCGGTTCCAAAGGATGTTGGTTGAAAACTTACCCTGTGGCGCATCGCGAAGGAGGCGCTTTGAGACGAGCTGAATGCCTGTGTAAATGAAAGGCGCAATACGGCCTGATTTGCGACGAGTAAGGCGCCCGAGCGGGTCCATATGAAAGTCGCCCTTGCCCGTGAAGTTTTCAGCTCGAGCATGGCCAACCAACAGCAAAAGCGCATCCATCTGATCTGGGTCCCAGCGCGCCGACAGGTCCTGGAACGCGGTGCGCGGTCCATCAAGCCAGATGTTGTCGGCGTTAAGGCAAAAGAATGTATCTGGAAGCTCTTCTTGCGCTTTGATCAAGCCGCCGCCCGTTTCCAATAAAGTCTCGCGCTCATCGGAAATCGTTACCTTGGGAAGGTCACGCTCTAGCACATGGGCCTCAAGCGCATCGGCCAGATAATGCACATTAACAACCGCGCGGCTCACACCGCTTTCAGCCAGCCGATCAAGTGCGTGGTCGATCAGAGGCTTCCCTGCAACACGCACCATTGGCTTTGGCATTGTGGCTGTGAGCGGGCGCATACGTTTGCCCATACCGGCGGCCATTACCATAGCTGTGTCCGTGACAAGGCCCGATCTTGCGATGTCGCTCACAAAGTGATCCTCCCGCCAGAAGCTCGAAGCTCGGCGGGGATATTGGCATCGAACCAATTGGCCAGGGGTTCGAGCGCTGGATGCGCTAAATCTCTTTCAAGGTAGCCCCAAACTCGCGGGATCAGGTCAAGATATTTCGGCTTTGCGTCGCGCTTGGCAAGCCGGGTGAAGATACCGACAATCTTTGCATTTCTCTGCGCACCAAGGATCGCATAGTGCGCGTCAAAATCCCAATCCCCTTTGATTGATCCAAGGGCACCCAAGAGATAATAGTCCATTATTTCTTGTTCGAGCTCCTCGGGTACATCACGCCGAGCGTCTTGAAGCAATGAGACCAAATCATAGGCGGGATGCCCAACAAGCGCGTCCTGAAAGTCGATAAGGCCTTGGTCTCCCGTACCTATATCTGGCCCCTCGGTTTGTGGTGAGAGCATCATGATATTTTCAGCATGATAGTCTCGAAGGACTGTTACGCCGGGGACTTGCGCTGCCACGACAGGCTCAAGGACTTCCTCAAATGCCTTGAAATAACTCTCCCGGTCAAATGTAAGCCCGGCGGCCGGGCAATACCAATCGAGCAGGAGCGCAACCTCAGCCAGATACGCATTCATATCATATTGCGGAAATGGGCCTGGCTGACATTTAAGCAGATCAAAAAGAGGGCCGAGCGCCTGTGTGTAAGCGCCTTTCTCTCCATCGGGATGAGCATCGATCCATTCCTTCATCCGCACATCGCCAAAGTCTTCGGTTAGGACCCAGCCTTTGCGCCATTTCTCATGATAGATTTTAGGAGCGCGAAGCCCATTTTCTTCCAACCATTTGGCTACTTTGAGAAACGGTTTGGGATCTTCTTTAGGCGGCGGTGCATGCATCAGCATTCCGGTTAACGGTGCTTCGCCCGAAGCACGCCGAATTCGGAAATAGCGGCGGAAAGACGCATCGCCATCCAGTGGCTCAATCGCAGCACCTTTCCATCCTGCTTCGGCGACAAATCTCTCAATACCGTCAGGTAGCTTGCTCATGGCACTCTCCCTAACCAATCTTGCCCCGCTTTCACAGTCGCTATCCGGCCTTGCATGCACGTTTCCAACACAATCGTGAGGCAGCCCGCCTCATGCGCGAACCCGCCAGCGTGGTCCGGCCACTCCGCGATAAGGACAGCGCCCTCGCGATAATCATCAAGGCCAAGTTCCAAGGCTTCGCGAGGGTCCTCCAAACGGTAAAAGTCGGCGTGCGCAACAGGCACACGCAAAGGCGGAGCGTCATAGGTCTCTACAATCGTGAAGGTTGGCGATGGAACTTCGCCTTCATGGCCAAGCCCTGCAAGGATTGCCCGAGCCAAAGTGGTCTTGCCAGCCCCAAGCCCGCCTTCAAGCGCAATGGCATCACCAGCCTGAACGAGCGCTGCGATCTTAGCGCCCCACGCGCTCATCGCTGCCAAATCGGGTAGATTGTATTGGCGTGTGTCGCCAATGGCCCGGTCACTCATGGCCCGATCACTCATGGCCCGATCACTCATGGCCCGATCACTCATGGCAAAGTTATCACTGCAATGGTGCCGACACCTTCTTGGCTATCGAGTTCGAGCATTCCTCCATGTGCTGCAACCAGTTGGCGCGCCAAGCGTAAACCAAGGCCAGAGCCTGCTCCGGCCTCCTCACCGCTGGGCTGTGAATTCCACACCCGGTCCAAATGCTCGCGCGACATGCCTTTGCCGTCGTCGCGAACCATGATGCACCCGCGCCATTCATCCTCGCGGCCCGGTTTGGGGATCTCAATCGTGATCTGCCCCCCTTGCGGCGTGCCGGTAATCGCATTGTCAATCAGATTGCCCACCGCCCGGCCAAGCTGGCGTGGATCGGCCTCAACCACGCGCCCGCGCCGGCCTTTGAGATCAAGCCCAATTCCCGCCTTCACAATCGCCGTTTCACGCTCGCGAACCAAGTCTGTGAGGAACGGCAAAAGGTCCACCTTCTCCTTCGTAATTGGCATCAGGCCCGCTTCGGTTTGCGAAAGATCGAGGACATTCTCAACCTGTTCGGTAAGCCGCGCAACCGATGTGAGAATGGCATCGACATATTCGCCAGCCGGCTCATTTATCTCGCCTGCTGCCCCGCTTGCGAGCAATTCAGCATAGCCCCCGATCGTGGTGAGAGGCGTGCGGAATTCGTATGACATGTTGGCAAGAAAGCGAGCTTTGACGGCATCTGCCTCTTCCAAGGCAACCGCCCGGTCTCGTAGAGCCGCCTCCGCCTTTTGAGAATCGGTGATGTCGAGGACCGTCAAGAGACCATTCCCGTCGGGCAATGGAACACCTGCAAATCGCAGGGTCCGCCCATCGTTGAGCGCCACCTGCCCCTGTTTTTCGCGGCGGTCCAGCGTTGCAGCCCTCACCACAGCCCCAATGGCCTCGACTTCTGATGGTTCGCGCAGATTCCTGCTAATCGCGGTCAAAAGCGCCTCTGCGCTAGGATGCGTATCAAGCAGCTCTGCCGAAAGGCCCCAAGTGCCTGCAAAGCTGCGGTTCCACAATTGAACAGAGCCATTAGGCGCAAAGATCGCGAGCGCCTCGATAAGGCTATCGAGGGTTGCGGTGCGCGTGCGAAGAAGGGTGTCGCGCGTCGCGGAAAGCGCGAGTTGCTCAGTGCGATCTTCAGCGATCATAACAAGGCCGCCATCTGGCATCGGCTGTGCAACGATCCGAAGGTGCATACCTCCTGGCAATGGCCAGTTTTCCTCGACCGTCTCCGAGGCATCAAACCATGAACGGTGCTCTTCGCGCCATTCTGGAAAATCCCTGACTTCTGGGGTCTGCCCGCGTTCCCTTGCATCTGATAAAAAGCGCGCAAAGATCAAACGCCCCTCGATCATGTCGGTGGTCAACCCAAACAAGCGACGAAATGGCCGGTTTGCAAAGCTTAGCATTTCATCAGGGCTGAATTGGGCAACGCCCACTGACAACTGATCCAACATCGCCCTTTGCGCATCGCGAAAGGCGCGAAAATCGCGGGCAATCTGCTGCTGCTCTTCTACGTCAATGGCATAGCCTGCAACACCGTCCCGCCCAAGCGGCAGGTCCGTCACTCGCATAGCGCGCCGCTCACCATCAATCGTAACGCCATCAACCCGGTCAATCTGCTGCTTGCGTTGAAAAGCGTCCAAAGCAAGCTGAGCTGGAGATTGTCCGTTTCGCGGCTCAAGAAGTTCAATCTGCCCTTCGATAACGGTCTCAAGATTGGGAGCCCCGACCGCCTCCACATACGCCTCGTTCGCAAGGCGGATCTTCATCTCTGGATCGCGTATCCACATCGGCGTTGGAGCCGAGGAAATAAGTCCACTGAGCGCGGCGAAATCGGACTTCGCATTGCTTGCTTCATAGCGAAGACGGCCAAGTTCGCTTTCGCTGGCAGTAAAATCGAACACCCATACAATCACCGCACCACCCGGAGACACCTGAGGATCGGCAAGGGAGCCTTCAAGAGACAGGCTTTTCTTGGAGCCTGGCGGCGTAATGGTCATCGAAAAAGGCCCGGCGCTTTTCTGCGTGGTGCGCACCTTGTCCCACAGCTCGTTCACTTGGGCCTTGGAAAGACCCTCGCCTGCATTGCCTTGAAGTTCTGACAGATAGGCAGGGATATTCTCAAGGCCCAGCCAGCGTGCCAAACGTTCAGGCGCTTCGATACGTCCATCGGTTCGGACCAGAAGCGGGATAGCAGGAGCTGCATCAATCAAATGCTGCATACGCCGCAAAGAGGTCTGCATCGCCTTCGTGCGGTTGGTCTTGGCATTTGCACGCAGGACAAACACAGCCGCCGCAATCGTCCATGCCGCAAGCACAATCGCTATCACAATCAAGGCAGGTTGCGAGAGTTCCATCGCCTTGAGCTATGCGCACGGGGCTCAGCTTGCAACGGGGGAGATATACGAAAGCCCCCGGAAACCCACAGGCGATACGCTTTACGGGTGTCCGGGGGCTAAATTGTTCAGGAGGCACGAGCCCCCGTAAGTTTGCGTCAGTAGCGGTAGTGATCCGGCTTAAACGGACCAGCTTGCGGCACACCGATGTAATCGGCCTGCGTTTGACTCAATTGGGTGAGCTGCACGCCGAGCTTCTCAAGGTGAAGCGCTGCAACTTTTTCGTCGAGGTGCTTAGGCAGAACATAGACCTCATTGTTGTACTCATCCGACTTGGTGAAGAGCTCAATTTGCGCGAGCACCTGGTTGGTGAAGCTTGCGCTCATCACGAAGCTTGGGTGACCGGTCGCACAGCCAAGGTTCACGAGGCGACCCTTCGCAAGGATCAGAAGCGAATTGCCTTCAGGGAAGGTGACCATGTCGGTGCCTTCCTTGATCTCTTTCCAGTCATAATTGTCCAGAGCACTGATCTGAATTTCACTGTCGAAGTGGCCGATGTTGCACACGATCGCCATGTTTTTCATGTTCTTCATGTGCTCGCCGGTGATGACGTCTTCATTGCCGGTTGCGGTCACGAAGATGTCAGCGCGCTTTGTCGCTTCTTCCATGGAAACAACTTCGTAGCCGTCCATCGCCGCTTGAAGCGCACAGATCGGGTCAATCTCAGTGACCATAACGCGCGCGCCGCCATCACGAAGCGAGGCGGCAGAACCTTTGCCCACATCGCCATAACCCGCGACACAGGCGACTTTACCGGCGAGCATCACATCGGTTGCGCGGCGGATTGCATCGACGAGGCTCTCTTTACAGCCGTAAAGGTTGTCGAACTTCGACTTGGTCACGCTGTCGTTGACGTTGATCGCTGGGAAAGGAAGCTTGCCCTGTTTGGCGATCTGATAGAGGCGCATAACGCCGGTGGTGGTCTCTTCTGAGACGCCTTTGATGTTCTGAACCGACTTGGTGAGGTAGCCGGGCTTCGCTTTGACATAAGCTTTGAGCGCGCGCTGGAATTCAATCTCTTCAGCGTTGGCAGGTGCCGGCATTTCTTCGCCAGCTTCGATGCGTGCGCCCCAAAGCGCAAACATGGTCGCATCGCCACCATCATCGAGGATGATGTTTGCGGTAAGGTCCGCATCGGTATCAGTCGACCAATCGAAGATACGGCCAACATAGTCCCAATAATCCGCCAGCGTCTCGCCTTTGATCGCAAATACGGGAATGCCCTGATCCGCAATCGCGGCTGCTGCGTGGTCTTGCGTCGAGAAGATGTTGCAGGTCGCCCAGCGAACTTCCGCGCCAAGCGCCACAAGCGTTTCAATCAAAACAGCGGTCTGAATGGTCATGTGCAGCGAACCAGTGATGCGCGCGCCCTTCAAAGGCTGAGCTGCGCCGTACTCATCACGCAGAGCCATCAGGCCCGGCATTTCAGTTTCAGCAATGGCAATTTCGTCGCGGCCAAATTGGGCAAGCGCAATGTCTTTGATCACATATTCGTGGGTGTGAGCTGCGGTGGCCATGGGCCATCTCCTGTCTTGTTGGATGAGCACCGGCCGAAAATGCGCAATGCCCAAAGGGTATGAGGTGGCCCTTTAGCCGCCTCTCTCCCCTTGGGCAATCACAATATAAAGTTTTCTTTATATGTTGATATGACCTAGCCGCAATTCGACACGTGCCAATCCCTGCATCAGGGCCGCTTATCCCATTCAGCCGTCATATTGTAGCTAATCCTCACACCTTCATTTTGTGCGAGCCGCGGGGCTACTCTTGCAGGTGGCCGGGTCGCACTGAGCAATGTTCGCGCACGCTGAGCCAAACTCACCACATCTGAGTTTTGCGAAAGCACGCGGACCTCCTTTTGGAGTTCAGCGCAGCTCATCCACGGATGACCACCGCCATAAGCGTTTGCAATCTTAACCCCCATACGATCGAGCGCGCGGTTCGGGTTTCGCTCACCATAGCTTGCCGCAAAGGTTCGCTTGAGCGTCCGGCTTGCCGCTTTAAGGCTCGCAATATGGGCGATTGAAAACGCTTGATAATCGCTTTGAAAGTCATGCTCCCCTGTCCGGCATCGCAAAGCGGTGACCATAAGCATGATATCCAGACTGCGCAGCGAATGTGCCTCTTCAAAGCCATCGTTTGCTTTTGCCGGAGCGCTCGTCACTGCCGCTGACAATGCGACCCCCATGACAAAGCCAATCGACCTTATCGAGCGCCGAAGGCCCCCATCTGCCGTCATATCGTATTTGCTTTTCATTTTGCGTCCCCAAAGACTGTCGTGTTCCACCACGTCTTTGAATGTCGCTGAGCCGGTTTACCGAGGGTTCAATATCTGGAGTTAAGAAAATTAAACCACGCTTCTCCTTCAAAAAGCGGGTAAAAAATCCGGCATTGTGGAGCAGCACGGAGCGCCTATATCAGTGGGGAAACCTAAGGAGGACCTCTCTTAGGTACGAGTCCGTAATAGCTCATGGAGACTACAATGACGATTTCAGTCGGCGACAAAATGCCAGAAGTAAACATGGTGAAAGCCACTGCAGAAGGCCCTCAGCCGGTCTCATCGTCAGAATATTTCGCAGGCAAGAAAGTCGCGCTTTTCTCAGTCCCCGGCGCATTCACGCCAACATGTTCAGCCAAGCATTTGCCCGGCTTTGTTGAGAAAGCAGCCGATCTCAAAGCCAAGGGCGTTGACGAAATTGTAGGCACTGCCGTGAATGACGCTTTTGTTATGGGCGCGTGGAATGATGCGGCGGGCTCTGGCGACATCACGATGCTGGCCGATGGCAATGGCGATTTTGTCGAAGCGGTTGGCCTTACCATGGACGGCTCAGGCTTCGGCATGGGCAAGCGCGGTCAGCGGTTCTCTATGGTGATCGATGATGGCACCGTCACCCAGCTGAACGTCGAGGAACCCGGCGATTTTAAGGTCTCCAGCGCTGAACATATGCTCGGCCAGCTCTGATCAAAACTACCCTGAACTTTTTTGCGGTTTCAGCATTGGCCGCACCGATATTTTTGTCGGCGGGCGGAGCTTCCATGCTTCGCCCGCAGTGGCAGATGTGACGCAAGCCACCCCAAGGTGTGAAGCGGCTCGGGAATGGACGCGGTTCGAAGGAGAGACTTGGCCGGGCGATACCCCCTCAACCTCGTCACAGTCAGGCAGGATGAAACCATTGCTTGGAATGGTAATCCGATCGATGAGGAAACACTATCGCGGCTCGTGAGATCAGTCTCTGTGATGCGCGAACGTCCCTTGACTGCTGTGAAGAGTGAAGGTGCAAGCTGTCAGCGACTTCGAATAATCCAAGACCTGATCGCAAAAGATGGGTGCGAAAACTCGGTCTGCTTGGATGCACCAAACCTTGTGCGCGCGACTTTCTCGCCGGCTGCTCCATACCCCTAGAGCGCATAAACGCTAGAGGGTCTGGAATTTTCGTCGTTCCCTGTATCTAAAATCGTCGGTTCAGATCGCGGTACAAATGGGACCGGATTGATGGCCGCACAAATGAGCGCGTCTATTCTGCAGGAAGAGCGTATGTAACGGTCGATTGCGCAGCGATCTTTGCCGGATCGTCCTGCCATAAGCGAACATCGACTGTGGCCAATCTTCGGCCGAGTTTAATGATTTGAGCATCGGCGAAAAACTCGTGCGCTTTAACCGCGCGCAGGAAGCTGATGTTGAGATTGCTCGTAACCGCCATAGGCACAATGCCAATGTGTGCAAGGATCACCGCGTAAGCAGCACGATCCACCACCGCCATTTGTGTGGGCCCAGACACAATCCCACCCGGGCGCAGCATGGCATGCTCCGCCGACAAACGCAGCCGAACAAAGCCAGTTTTAATTTCAACAAAGTCATGAACCGAGCGATCTTGGCCCGGAAAAGCTTCGCAAAAAAAGTCGACCAATTGATCGGCCGTTAATACGGGCATGCGTTCACTTGAGGTCATGCCCGCATCTTTAGCGGGATTATTGAAAAGCTCAAAAGCCCATCAGGCCAAGCACTTCTTTGCGGCTGGCCGGATCCTCAAGGAAACAACCCATCATGCGGCTTGTAAGCATCTCAACCTCATGCACCTTAACCCCGCGTCCGGTCATGCAGCCATGCTCAGCTTCAATCACAACAGCGACCCCGCGCGGCTCCAGATTGTTCCAAATACACTCAGCCACCTCGGCCGTCAGGCGCTCTTGCACCTGAAGGCGGTTCGCATAGCCATGAAGCACACGGGCAAGCTTTGAGATGCCAACGACCTTTTTGTGAGGCAGATAAGCGATGTGTGCCTTGCCCGTGATTGGGGCCATGTGGTGTTCACAGTGCGACTGGAAGGGGATGTCCTTCAACAGAACCACCTCTTCGTATCCGCCCACATCTTCAAAAATGCGGGCTAAGTGGATTGAGGGATCTTCCTGATTGCCACGGCAATATTCGAGCCAGGCACGGCCCACTCTTTTCGGGGTGTCGAGAAGCCCTTCACGCTCAGGATCATCGCCTGCCCAGCGAAGCAGCGTGCGAATGGCATCCTGCACATCTTCTGGCACGTCGGGCTTGTTAAGCGGATTGTCGGGGTCAAATTCCCCGTGCATGTGGCTTTGCATTCTATTCATGGCATTACCTTTCTGTTGCCGCTTGGGCGGCATATTCCTGGCAAGCAAAGGGAGCCGGCATGCGGTCCGTTAACTTTCCTTCCGTGATCCCAAGGGTAAAAATCGCTGCATGCTCAGATAGTTCCGTGCAAAATTTGCACCTATCGGCGGGCGTGAATTGATTGCAACCCCCATAGGTTGCCCCTGCAAATCAATATAGGGGCAATCTGCGAAATTGCACGCACAAACGGGCAGCTCCCTTTTCGGGCGCGCAATGGGCTACCCCTCAACGAAAGAACCCTCCACGTTAAGTGGAGGGCCCTCTTGTGATAAAACGGTCTGGCGAAAGAGTGTTATTCTTTAGCGTCGTCAGAACTCACGGGAGTGATTTCGGCTTGCGCCTTCTCGATCTTTTTACGTTCTTCAAAAACTTCCACCATCTCGGCGTCTGTTTCTTCATCGATCAGCTTTTCAAAATTTGGGAAGTGGTCCTCTTCCTCTTCATTGATGTGGTGGCGATAGCGATGATCAAACTGTTTGAATTTTTGCAGCCAACCAGGCGAACTCATATCGGTCGCGGCAAGATCATTGAGCATTTCATCAATCTCCTGGTGCTCCGCTACTGAATGACGTGTTTCGTCATTGGCTTCGGGTTTAGCGATCATTTCAGAGTAGACGGACTGCTCTTCAGCTGCGGCATGGCTTTTCAAATCCTTCGTAAGTTCTTCGAAAAGCTGCCTGCGTTCTTCGCTGTCGCCTTCGGTTTTCGCGATCCTGTCAAGAAGGTCACGCTGGCGGTTGTGGTCTTCCTCGATGCGTTTGAGGACGTTTGTCTCGATTGTCATGGTCGCTCCTTGCGTGTGAATTGTCATACATCACACTTAGGATTGGCAATGCCGATCGTTCCAAATTGTATTGCCGGCTCACAGCGCTCCCCATCGAACGAACGCTTAGCCGCGACGCCCCACCAAAAAAGCCCACCCTCTTTGCGGAGGATGGGCTTTTATGGCGCGCCAGGAAGGATTCGAACCTCCGGCCGCCTGATTCGTAGTCAGGTACTCTATCCAGCTGAGCTACTGGCGCGCGAGAGAGGCGGCTCTTAAGCGGCCATAAGCAGATTGGCAATCCCTTTCAGCGTCAAATAGTCACACTAACTGCCTTTTTGGTCAGATTGCCTGTAAAGCTGGTCTTCAAACAGCTGCTTTGCCAATTGCTCATCAAGCGGTGGCTTTGACAAAGCCATAATCTCATCAGGCATGAACCAAGCGACGCCCTCCCCTTCCAAAGCTTGGGGGCTACCGATCCAATCGGCGACTTTGTAAAATAAGATGACAATCGCTTTTTCGCCCGCTGAGCGCTGCTCCTCTGCAAATCCAACGGGGCTGCAATCACCAGGCTCGACCACAATTCCAAGTTCCTCGTGAAGTTCACGAATCAAAGCTTCTACTGGAATTTCAGCTGCTTCGATCTTCCCTCCGGGGAACTCCCATAAACCTCCATGGGCCTTTTTTAAGGACCGTTGGTGCATCAGCCATTCACCGTCGGGACCCGCCAAGGCACCCGCGACCACCCAGATGATTTCGCCTGTCATGTCGGATTTTTTTCCATGTTCGGTTGTCATCTTAGAGATTTTTTAACGCCTTGAGCCGATTTTCTGTCTCGTCAGGAAGTTTTTACGGGTGACATCATGAAATTGACGACTTTCCTCAAGCACATTGGGAACGACAATTCTGGCGCCACTGCTGTGGAATACGGACTGATAGTGAGCCTGATCGTTATCGCCATGATCGGAGCGTTGCAGAGCGTTGCTTCTGTAACCGACGAAACATGGACCCTCGTTCGGGAACGCTCAGTGGAGGCAATGGAGGGCAATTAAGACATTTGAAAGGTTCCGAATTAGGAATTTCTCAATTGCTCAGCGTTTATTCCACGAATCGTCCAATTGAACCCAATCAAACCGGGGTTAGGCGGACAACGGGTACCGAAGACCAAAACCAGGAGACTACAAATGACTTTCATCAACAAGCTTGCTCGTGACGAAGCTGGTGCAACTGCAATCGAGTACGGCCTTATCGCTGCTCTTATCGCTGTTGCTGCAATCACCGCTATGGGTGCACTTGGTGGCACGCTCACCAACACCTTCACTAAAGTTCAGACTGACATGCAGTCGGGCCTCAACTAAGAATTAGTCGTCACGACTTTTTCAAAAGCGGAGCGGCGGGGAATTTCCCCGCCGCTTTTCTTTTGTCTTACTGGTATTTGGCTGCAGCCCAACCAGGACCCGGTTCAAGCCTAACGCGCTCGCACCACCAATTTCACACGCTGCCCGGCGCGAAGGACATCCCCGTTGCCAAGTCCGTTGAGCACACGGAACCTCTCTTCTTGAGCGGTGTCATAAGCCATCTGCCGCGCCAGACCTGAAATCGTATCACCGCGCTGAACCGTGACGATCCGCAAACGCCGCGGAATAACCTGTGCGGCCTCTGATGCGCTGATCTTCCGGATTGACTGGAACATGCTGCCAAACGGGTTAGACTGCCCCGCCGGAGTAATCGTCACAAAGTGAAATGCTTGATCACGTGCAAACTCGTAAGCGAAGACAGTGACGTCTACTTGGCTATTTCCATTATTCACACGCGCCTGACCATAGGCAGCAGAAAGCCCATTCACACGGGTCCGCTCGATTCGGCTCGGTGCGAGTTGGCTGTTCTGGCCCCCAATTGCTGTAAACGCTTGTGAAATATACCGCGAGAGATCGCCGTTATAAGTTGCCGTTGTGAACTGGGCCTGCCCGCCTTGCCCGTTAATAGCGACGGCGCGTGTGCCATTGAGCATGTAATAGCCATCTGGCGCGCTGAATTTGAGGCGAAGATCAGGGTGGATGAAGTCGCGCCCCTCAACAATTCCTTGTTTGGGATCATCACCATAGATCATCCCATCGATTCGATTGAGGAATGCGTCGCGATTGTTGACAGTTCCCGGCTTTCCTTCGGCATAAGCATGCGCAAGACGGACCCTTGCGGCAGGGTCCGGGTGGCTACTGGCCCAAACGGGGGGCGCGCATTTGACCGCCCCTGAAGGCGCGCGTCGAGCGCGTTTTGAAGCGCTAACCTTTCGAGCAAATCGCCCATCGCTTTGGGATTGTATCCAGCACGGCTCATGTAATCGATGCCGAGCTGATCTGATTCTTCCTCATGAGCGCGCGAATAGGCAAGATTGGCATATTGCGGTGCGGCCAAGGCTGTGCGTGTGGCGAGGTTACCAAGTTGGCTATCGCCGAGCAGAACCCCCGAAGCAACTGCGCCAAGTACACCAAATATTTGATTGCGCTGCGCCCTTCTTTGACGCCGCTCAGAGTGGCGCGCGGTGACGTGAGCGACCTCATGCGCGAGCACGCCTGCAAGCTCTGCCTCGCTCTCCATTAGAGCTACAAGCTGGCGCGTGGTGTAAATATAGCCGCCCGGCACCGCGAAGGCGTTGTTTACCGGACTATTCAGAAGGGAGACGGTAAAGCTGTCGCGCGCGCCGCCGAGGCCAGAGTTCACAGCGACATTCTTGCCGATCCCTTCGACATATTGCCCCAGCGGCCCTGACATTTCGCCGCCAAATTCAGCAACCAGCTGTGGGTGGTACTGTGCACCTTGCTGCGCTTCGGTTTGAGTGATCGCCTCGGTTTGCCCCGGAATGGGTGTGGTCGCACAGGCGGTTAAAACGAGTGAAAGCGAGGCAACCCCCGCCATTTTGAACGTGCGCGTGAATTTGGTCATGAGGCCTCTCCTGGTCGGTGCAGATAGATATTGGAGGTGCTGAAGCACATCCTTTGCGGTTGTGTCAGCCCCCTGACCTAGGACACACAACTAGCCGCCTAGTTCCAAGAACCGCTTTTCACGCAGAGAAAGGATCGCGCTGCTGTCCATTTTGGCAAGTTTATCAAGCTCTTCGCCGATGGTTTTGCCAAGCACTGCTGCTGTCCCTTCAACATCGCGATGCGCGCCGCCGATAGGTTCTTTTACAATTCGGTCGATGACGCCAAGGCGCTTCAGATGCTGAGCGGTGATTTTCATCGCCTGCGCTGCGTCGGCTGCTTTGTCAGACGTGCGCCAAAGGATCGATGCACAACCCTCAGGCGAAATCACTGAGTAAACGGCATGTTCAAGCATCAGCACGCGCTCGGCGCTTGCCAAAGCTACGGCCCCACCAGAGCCGCCTTCGCCAACGATCACAGAAACCATCGGTGTCGGCAGCGCAAGGCAAGCCTCGGTCGAGCGCGCAATGGCTTCGGCCTGCCCACGCTCTTCGGCTTCGATGCCCGGAAAAGCGCCCGACGTGTCGACGAGAGTGACAACCGGCAATCCAAAACGTCCAGCCAGCTCCATCAATCGGATCGCTTTGCGATACCCCTCAGGCTTTCCCATGCCAAAATTATGCTTGATCCGGGTTTGCGTATCATGGCCTTTTTCATGGCCAATGACCATCACCCGGCGTTCCCCGAGCTTGGCAAATCCGCCCATGATCGCCTCATCATCGCCGTAGGTCCGGTCCCCGCCAAGAGGCATGAAATCGGTGAAGGCGTGTTCGATATAGTCGCGAAAATGCGGACGTTGGGGGTGACGGGCCACTTGGGTCTTTTGCCACGGCGTTAGGGAGGCATAGGTTGAAGCAAGCAGCTCACCGCTTTTTACTTCAAGCCGCTCTATCTCAGCTGCCACATCGACACCGTCATCAACCTCAAGGCTGCGCATTTCTTTGATGCGCAGTTCCAAACTTGCGACCGGCTTTTCAAATTCGAGGTAAGAAATCATGCCATTTCCGCTAGTGCTTTGGACGCGCCCCTGCAAGGGGGTGGCGCGAGTTTACCAGCTCCACTAGCCGTGCTGCATCGACATGCGTGTAGATTTGTGTGGTCGCAATATCGGCGTGGCCAAGCAGGGTTTGCAGTACGCGAAGGTCCGCGCCGCCCTCAAGAAGATGGGTCGCAAACGCGTGGCGCAACACGTGCGGGGATATGCCTGCGGGGTCGAGGTCCGCCCGTGCAGCCAGCTCCTTCAAGAGCTGGAAAAGCCGCACACGAGATAAGTGCTTGCCACCTCGCGAGGGGAACAAGAAGCGTGAGGTTGGCTCAGTAGGCCGCACTTCCAGCCACGCTGAAATTGCGTCTTTTGCCCGCTCGCTTACGGGAACCATGCGGGCCTGCCCGCCCTTGCCCATGACAGTCAGAAGCGGCGCATCGCGCGGAACAGCGCTGATTGGAAGGCTCACGAGTTCTGTCGCTCTTAGCCCTGACCCATAGAGCAATTCGAGAAGTGCGAGTTGCCGAACACTTGCAGGCTTCCCGTTCTCCGCCTCCAATTCAGCACGCGCAAACAATGCGTTCACCGCCTCGTGGCTCATGACTTTTGGCAAAGGCCGCCTTGTGCGAGGCGAGGGCAAAGCGCCTGAGGGATCATCCTCGCGCCAGCCCTCGTCCATCGCAAACCCAAAGAATTGCCTCAACGCCGAAGTCTTGCGAGCCACTGTAGAGGGCGCAAGATCAGCCCATGCTCCTGCCAATTTTGCCACCGATGCGCGCGGTGCTTTCGCCAGATCCCCCAGCAACTCCTCCGCCCCATCAAGGTCACGTGTATACGCTGCTAGGGTATTTACCGAGGCGCCGCGCTCCGCTGCAAGCATATCCAGAAAATCGCGCGTCGCAGCCGACATGGCTTAAGGTTAACCGCGTGCGACCGCTTCAGCAGCGATCATTCGAGCCTCAGCTTCAAAGCCAACACGGTTCAATGCAGAAACAAGGTGATAAAGATGCACCGGCGTCATTTGGCTCCAGCTTTCGCCTTGCATGCCAAGCCCTGCGAGTAGCGCGACCATCGCCTTGTTATTCACCTCAGCGGCGCGATCGATCATCCGGGTCCAACGCGTTTGGCGAGTGAAATCGACGCCCACTTGAGCGCCGTAACCGTTCACATCATCTCCCGGCACACGGCCAAGGCCGCCCAGTCCTGCGATAAAGAACTGCGATTTGCGCGCCTCTTCGCTGTCATCACCGCTCAAAAATCCGTCAACGCCGGTGATCGTGGCGGTCGCTCCATCAGGAGCTGCGAGCGCGAGCAGCCCCCAGCTCAAAGACCCCTCTTCCACAAATGCGCCCCAAGCCATGGCATCACGGTCGAGCCCTGCGGTGAGCATCGAGGAAATCAGTTGGTCAGCATCGCCAAGCGCCTCGGTTGAAGGCGGTATGCGAGCTGCGGCGTAAGCGGTGAGTATCTGACCTGCAAAGCCTGCTGAACCCTCGCCCCAAAGACCGCGCATTGCAGTAATCCGAGCCGCCGGTTGAACCACCACATAGGCCTCACGAAGGCGCGATGCGCGCTGCGCATACTCGCCGCCAAGCCCTTCATTGTTATAGAGCTCGCTATACAAATCCACTAAGGCTTTGGAGGAAAACACACCGCGTGTCGCTGCATATTCTGCATGCGGAATACGTTGATCCAGCGGCACTGCGGAAGAGGCAGCACCTGCTAGCCGGTAATAGGAACCAGTACGGCTCTCCAATGCGCTGCTAAGGATGCCTTCAGGGATCGTCTCCCCCACCGAATTGGCAAGGCTAAAACGCCAAGGGGTGATGCCTTCCACCCCGTCCCATTCAACGGTCGTACCGCCTCGCCCTCGCCCAGCAGCACCAGCATACCGCTGAGCCAGCAGGAGGTCGATTTCTGGCGCGATCTCTTCATTTTGTGCCGTATTAAGCTGACGCGAGGCAAGTGCCCCTTCCCCTGCATAAGCATTGCAGATCGCCAAGAGCATAACCCACTGCGGGTCGTCGCGGCTCGACCCCTGGAGCCTGACCGCAGGGCATGCGCCTACCACATCGCTTGCCCCCACATAGGCGGTGAGCGCCTCGGCCGTTAGCGCCTCGTTCCAATTGCCAGTGTCAATATCCTGCACAAGCGCGCGGGCGAGCGCGAATTCACCCATGGTGTTGAGTACGCCCGCGCGCATTGCTGCAAAATCGGACGGGTTCATGCCAGCAGGCGCTTCGAGGCGGCTCACAAGAGCGCGGCGCACCATTATATGGCCCCAGCGCGAAACCAGCGGTCCCTTGGTGCCTTTAAGAATAGCCTCAACCAGCCGCTCGGGCTGATTGGCAAACGATTTGACCGGCAAGCCCCCTTCGGATGGGGCAAGCACGCCCACCTGCTTTAACGAACGGCGCGCTGCTGGAGGGATATCAAATTTGGGTTTGAGACCAAGAAGATCGTCGAGCTCGTCGGTGGAAAGCTCCTCCAATTCCTCAAGGGTTGGTAAGCCATCGCGCTCTTCAGCTGACAATTGTGGAACGTTGGGCAGGTTACCGGGAAGAGGTGCTGGTCCTGGCGCCCCCGGACCGACCGGAGCATTCACAGGTGGTGCGGTGCCACCGGGAGCGGTTACTGGCGAGACGGGCGGCGCGGCTGTGGGCTGCGGCGCAGGGGTTGGTGCCGGTGCCGGATCATCAAAACCAGGGGGCAGCAGGGATTCAGGTGCTTCTTGTGCCGAGGCCAACCCTGTTGCCGTAACACCAGCCAATGCACCAGTCAGCGCAAGCCCAGAAACCGCTAGCCCTGAGACCGCTAGCCCTGAGACCGCCAGTCCAGCCGCACCTCTTCCCGAAATATAGGTCTTCCATCTACTCACGGCTGGTTCCCCCATTTGATTGGGGCCCATTAATCGGGAGAGAAACCGTCTGGACAATGGGATGAAGCGGTTCTTCACCGCCGTCGATGTAAGCAACAATCAAAGCCAGCATCACCGCCGCAACCCCATAAAACACATAGCGCCACTTCGCGCGTTGGCCCTTTGATCGGGACATAGAGCGCTGTGCGAGCGGCCGGGGATCAGTTTGCATCGAAGATGAGATTGCATTGTCAGACATATTGCGCGCGGCTTACCCCAAGTCTAGGCCGATAAGGAACAGAGAAATTGAAACGATGCTGCCCAAACACCAAGATTTGATCGAAACATCAAGATTTGAACGATAAATGAGAGACCAAGCCGCCCTCAACAGGTCACAGATTGACCAGATTGCCATGCGTATTAAGCAGCCAATCGTGCTGGTTGGCCTGATGGGTGTAGGCAAATCCACCGTTGGTCGCAAAGTTGCAGAGATGCTTGGTCGCGATTTTGTTGATGCTGATGAGGAGATAGAGGAAGCGGCACAGCGTTCTATCTCTGAGATTTTTGAAGAGTTTGGCGAGGCCTATTTTCGTGACGGAGAGCGCCGGGTTATCGTACGCCTCATGAGCGAACGCCGCGGCGTGATCGCGACCGGGGGCGGCGCATTCGTCGATTCTGAAACCCGTTCCTTGATCTTAGAGCACGCAATTGCAGTGTGGATCCATTCCGATATCCAGACTTTGGTTGAGCGCACCTCGAGGCGCAACACCCGCCCGCTTCTTCAAAACGGGGACCCACGTGAAATTCTGACGCGACTTTATGAAGAGCGCGAACCGTTTTACTCGCAGGCCCAAATTAAGGTGACGAGCAAAAATGCACCGCACTCTGAAACGGCAGAGGCGATTTTGAAAGCAATTGATACATGGTTGTGACCGCGTCCGAAACGATCCGGGTGGAATTGGGAGGGCGCTCGTACGATGTGCTGGTGGGTGCAGGCCTCCTTGACAACATTGCCGTGCACGCGGCCGCGTTTCTGAAAAGCTACGCTGCGCGCCGTGTGCCGATTGTCGCCGATGTCAATGCGCGCAAGCACCATGGAGCTCGTATAGAAAAATCGCTTGTGGCAGCAGGATATGAGGCCGTTTGGTATGATGTGGCCTCTGGCGAAGCGTCCAAAAGCTGGGCGAGTTTGGAAAAGCTAACCGATTGGATGCTAGGCCTTGGAATAACCCGTTCAGATCACGTGTTTGCGCTTGGCGGCGGGGTTGTGGGCGATCTTGTGGGTTTTGCATGCAGTATCCTCAAACGCGGGTGCGGATTTGTCCAATTGCCCACTACTCTTCTTTCTCAAGTGGATAGTTCGGTTGGCGGCAAGACTGCGATCAATACCGTTGCAGGCAAGAATATGATTGGTGCGTTTCACCAGCCTTCGCTGGTGCTCGCCGATACGGCTTCACTCGATACCCTGCCCGACCGGGAGATGCGCGCGGGCTATGCCGAGGTGATAAAATATGGCTTGCTTGGCGATGCTGAGTTCTTCGCATGGCTTGAGGCGAATGCAGCGGGCGTTCTGGCGCGTGAGCCCCAACCGCTTACCCACGCTATTGCCACCAGCATTCGGGCAAAGGCCCGTATTGTTGCAGAAGATGAACGTGAGACTTCTGGGGTGCGTGCTCTGCTCAATCTGGGGCACACTTTTGGGCACGCGTTGGAAGCTGAGACAGGTTTTTCTGACCGCCTGCTCCACGGCGAAGCGGTCGCACTTGGCATGGTGCTGGCTGCACGTTTTTCAGCAAAACGCGGTGAGATTTCGGGACAAGACGCAAGCCGCGCCGCGATTGTTATTGGCGCGAGCGGATTGCCTGCCGAGATCGCTGAGCTAGGCCTTAGTTGCAGCGGCGAAACGCTCGTCGAGCATATGCGTCATGACAAAAAGATGGAAGGGTCAGGCACCTTGCCCTTCCTTTTGCTGAAGGGTCTTGGCGAGGCCTACATGGCGCGCGACGTTGAACTGAGTGATGTTGCGGCATTTCTGGATGAAGAGCTTGCATGACAACCTTCATTGACCTCTCAATTCCGATCACCAATGACGTGATTTCCGACCCAGAGGTCATGCGCCCCAAGGTCACGTATATGACCCACGAAAACACGTGGGAGCAAATCGCGATGTTTTTCCCCGGTCTTGAGAAAGATGACCTGCCGGACGGCGAAGGATGGGCGGTGGAGATGCTTGAGCTTTCCACTCACAATGGCACCCATATGGATGCCCCGTGGCATTACCACTCAACCACGCAGAATGGTTCTGCCCCAGCCCCGAGCATTGATGAAGCCCCGCTTGACCGCTTCCTTCGCCCCGGTGTTAAGCTCGATTTTTCACACCTCCCCCACGGCCATGTCGTGAGCGCCGCCGAGGTTGAAGGCGCCCTTGCCAAGATCGATTATGAGCTCGAACCGCTCGACATTGTTCTTGTTCAATCAGGCGCAGTTTACGGGACCGATCACTTCACCGATCAAGGCGTTGGGCTTGGTGCAGAGGCTACTCTTTGGCTGACTGAACGCGGCGTTGAAGTTGTTGGCACGGACGCGTGGAGCTGGGATGCACCGTTTAGCCACACCGCACAGCGCTGGGCTGAGAAACGTGACCCATCGATCATCTGGGAAGGCCACAAGGCGGGCCGCATCCGCCCCTATTATCAGATCGAAAAGCTGACCAATCTGAAAAGCCTGCCGCCCCACGGCTTTACCTTAAGCTGTTTCCCAGTGAAGATCGAACGCGCCAGCGCCGGATGGATTCGTGCGGTGGCCATAGTGGAGGACAAGTGAATGAAAAATATGGCGCTTTTGGGAGCAGCTTTAGCCGCTCTTTCCTCAGTTGCTTACGCAGACGATCACTCGACAACATACCATTCTAAGCCGAGCGGGCCCGATTTCGCTGCCGCTAAAGCGGTGAGCGATGGCATCATTAGGCTGATAGAGGGAGGCAACTTCGAAGCTGCCATTGCCAAACTTCAAGAAGGAAGTCCGCTGCTTAAAGAAAAGCAACAGGACATGGATCTCGTCGTCTCACAGGCAAAAACAGGGGTCCAACTCTACGGCCCGATCACGAAGTGTATATTGAGCTCGCACTCGCATAAGTCTGAGCTGCGCATTAGCATTAAGTATATCTGCCAACACCAAGACTTGCTGCTTCAGTGGACCTTGCGCGCAGATCACTTACCGCGCGGCTGGAGCGTCACGAATGTGAGTTTCACCGACACATTTTAGGTCGATGCTGAAATCAGCTTGCCGAACGCGGCAGCTTTGTCACTTTGCCCGAAGTGTCACCATCAAGCGCGCCTTCCGCTTGGGTCATCTCATCGTGTTCAGCAAAAAGCCGCTCAATTTCCTCACGCTTTTCAATAAGCATGTGCGCAATTCCCGGCGCCAAACTCTCGCCATCACCAATTTGTCCGAGTAACCCCGCTATATCGCTAGCAGTTGCTTCGCGCGCAGACTTGAAAAACTGGCCTTTGCGGTCAAAGTATCCCGTTCCTTTTTTAGCCACAATACCACTCCTCCCTAAAGGTGAGCTTGCGTTTTATGCCGATTCGGCTCGGCAAGTCTCCAACAATTCAGGGGCTCTAGCTAGAGCGCTTGTGTAAAACTGTGTTTTTTGACCAAAATGGGATGTTGGGGGCATTAATTGTTTCGGCACAAGGTTAACTTGTGTCTTTGAGCGATCAAACGCCTCCTAGCGGCCATCATTTGCCTTAGTCGATCTATTCAAGCTCTAGGATCACTGCATCCACAGCCAAGCTTTCGCCCTCTGCTGCATTGACCTTGGCGATCACCGCCTCTTTTTCAGCGCGCAAGATGTTCTCCATCTTCATCGCTTCGACCGTGGCGAGTGGCTGTCCCGGCTGAACCGTTTCGCCTTCAGCAACATGCAGTTTCATCAGCATGCCGGGCATCGGGCAAATCAGGAATTTGGAAAGGTCAGGCGGCTCTTTCTCGATCATGTGCCCTTCGTGGGCAGTGAGGCGGGCCGGCAAGACCAGCGCTTCATGCGAGGCACCGCGTGTCGTGATCCGCCAGCGGACGCCTTCGCGCTCGATCTGGACGATCATCTCATTGTCGCCTGTCACATGAGCGAAAGTTTTGCCCACGGCCCAATCCCAAGTGCCATTCAAACGCACGCCATCCACGGTCGCCCCGCCTTTTTCGAGCGTCACGTCAAAGCTCTGGCTGCCAATTTTCACCATCCAGTGAGACGGCGGGTTATCAACGCCTGCAAGCTTGCCTGATATCTTGCGCGCGCGCACCTGAGTGTCGAACTCAGCGCCTGCAAACAAAGCCGCAAGTTGGCGCAAGTCCGCATCACTTGCGGGCGCGCCTTCGAACCCTTCGGGATATTCTTCGGCGATAAAGCCGGTTGTCAGCTCGCCAGAGCGGAAGCGTTCGTGCTGCATGATCGCAGAGAGGAAATCGACGTTGTGGCCAAGGCCCTTAATGCGGAAAGCATCCAATGCCTCGATCTGAAGGTCAGCGGCTTCTTCGCGCGTGGGTGCCCAAGTGATCAGCTTAGCGATCATCGGGTCATAGAACATGGAAACCTCGCCGCCCTCGAACACGCCATCATCGACGCGCACAGAGCCGTTTCCGCGAGCAACACCGCGGCGCGGCTTTCCAGCGACCTCGCCGTCATCGGTCCAGCCTTCGACCGAGGGCGAATACTCAATGAGACGGCCTGTTGAAGGCAAGAACCCGCGATAGGGGTCTTCGGCATAGACGCGGTTTTCAATCGCCCAGCCATCAATGCCAATATCGTCTTGGGTCAACCCCAGCTTTTCACCCGCAGCAACGCGGATCATCTGCTCGACCAGATCAACCCCGGTGATCGCCTCGGTCACAGGGTGCTCAACCTGAAGGCGGGTGTTCATTTCGAGGAAATAGAAACTCTCGCCCGTCTTATCCGCGCCGCTCACGATTAGCTCGACTGTACCAGCAGAATGATAGTCCACCGCTTTGGACAGAGCGACGCATTGTTCGCCCATAGCTTTGCGCATTTTCTCTGTGACGAAGGGCGACGGGGCTTCTTCAACGACCTTTTGGTGACGCCGCTGGATCGAACATTCGCGCTCGTTCAGATAGAGGATATTGCCGTGCTTATCGCCAAGAATCTGGATCTCGATATGGCGCGGGTTTTCGATGAATTTCTCAATGAAAACGCGGTCATCGCCAAAGGAGTTGAGACCTTCACGCTTAGTCGCTTCAAACCCTTCGCGTACGTCTTTTTCAGAGTACGCAAGACGCATGCCCTTGCCCCCGCCGCCAGCGGAAGCCTTCATCATCACAGGGTAAGTGATCTCATTTGCGATCTCGACCGCGTGATCGGTATCGCGGATTTCGCCGACAAAACCGGGCACCACATTGACGCCTGCTTCCTTGGCGAGTTTCTTCGATTCAATCTTATCGCCCATCGCAGCGATTGCGCCTGCAGGCGGGCCGATAAAGGCGATCTTTTCGGCTTCGAGAGCTTCTACAAAACTCGCGCGCTCTGACAGGAAGCCATAGCCCGGATGAACCGCCTCAGCGCCCGTTTCCTTACACGCTGCAATAATCTTTTCAGGGATTAGATAGCTTTCGGCCGCAGGCGATGGCCCGATATGGACCGCCTCATCGGCCATGCGCACAAACGGCGCGTTTTTGTCAGCGTCGGAATAGACCGCCACCGTCGCAATCCCCATCTTGCGCGCAGTCTGAAACACACGGCACGCGATCTCACCGCGATTGGCCACCAAAATCTTTGAAAACATGCCCGCTCCCTAACGGAAATTCTTTATGCCCCAACGCCTATGCAGAGTTGAGTGCACCCTTGCAACCTATCGAATATGAGAGCCGCGTGGCTGCTCAATATGTTCTTGCCAAGTCGCGCAGCTGCGCTGTCCGCTGCTCGGTCAATGTGGTCTTGCAGGTGGAAACCAATAAGGGCTCCAAACTGCCGCCGCGCGCGGTGTAGCCGTCCAGGCGACAGTGCGCGTCACGATAGGTTAGCCAGGCGCGCTGCGCTTCGAGAAGGCTTGCAAAATAGCCGGGTCGGTCATCCCAATCGGGCGCCAGTTCCTCCTCCCATTGCTCATCGCGCCTTTTCATCTCAGCGCGCGTCAAAGCCCACTGCGCATTCATATCCGCATCGGCTGCTGCAAATTCGCGCGCCGCACAAATGTTCATTTCTTGCTGGATGCCCTGATCCGCTGCGTCCTGATCACAATCTGGCAATTCAGCAGGCTCACCCCCGGCAAGCAGCAACAATAGAGAAAACATCAAAAACTCCTTTGCGAGGCAAATTGCGTAAGCGCATTAGCATAAGCAGGCGCACCGCGCCGGTCACCCTCGCCTTGAATAAGACTTTGAGCAGCCTTAGCGAGCATCGCAATATTGGCGCTGGAAAGCGCCGCCAAGGGCTCGACATAAATGCCAATGGTGAAGAGGATTGCCCCTGTTTCGGGCAGTCGCCGCAAGGTTTGACGCTCTGATCGGACAAACAGCGTTTCGCCAGCGTTCTGCGCTGTTACATGAGCGAATGTCTCTTTCGCCGGACGCGTCTCTAGCCAACGCCGCTCACCCGTGGCCGCGATGAACCAATTGCAACGGCCGTAAACTGCGCCCGGTTTGAGCGTTTCCATAAACCGATCCACTCCGGTCGCGAGCTGTTCGTCATAGCCCGCAATGGGCGCATGAAGCGCGCGCAAGGGCAAACCGATTTTGTCTTTAGGATGCCAGTCAGAGGGCCATGCAACGGCCGCGCCGATCAGGCGGTATTGGCCGCCCCCCGGCGCCTTTGTAAGCAGGCACATATCCTCATGCGCAGCCATCGCGGCTTGCGTGAGAGCCCCGTCCACTCCCAGCATTGCCGCCAGTTCTTGGCCCGGCTGATCAGCCTCGGATGTGAGTTGCACCCCTTCAGGCCATTCTCTGAAACCTGTTGCGCGCGCTTCAAAGTCAGGATCAGACTGAAGCCATTCGTCTTTATTCAAACGGGTGAGCCCCATCCGCAACTGACCTCCTCCCCGCGCTTTGGGAAGTAGTGAGTTGACGGAAAAGCCGAGGGTCATCCTACTCCGCAGGCTCGGCGACTTTGCACGCCCGAGCAGGCTCTTCCTGTTGCAGCGCCGTCAGCCCCAGTTTCGCAAACAAAGCGCCATCGCTGTCATCGCCCGCATTGGGCGCGGTGAGCAGTTTGTCTCCGGTGAAGATCGAGTTCGCGCCTGCCAAGAAGCACAGCGCCTGCGTCGCCTCTGACATGCTCTCACGGCCAGCGGAGAGGCGCACCATGCTCATCGGCATAGTGATCCGAGCCACCGCCACGGTGCGCACAAACTCAATGTCGTCGATTCTTCCCATCGGCGTATCGGCCAGCATATCGCCCAGCACAGTGCCTTTGACAGGCACCAAAGCATTGACCGGAACGCTCTCAGGATGTTCTTCCAAAGTCGCGAGCGTGTGGACAAAACCCACCCGGTCCTCGCGCGTTTCGCCCATGCCGACAATTCCGCCTGAGCACACATTGATGCCTGCCTTGCGCACGTTATCGAGCGTATCGAGGCGGCACTGGAAATCGCGCGTCGAAATCACCCGCTCGTAATATTCCGGGCTGCTGTCGATATTGTGGTTGTAATAATCGAGCCCCGCTTCCGCCAGCATGTCTGCCTGATGCGGCTCGAGCATGCCAAGGGTCATGCACGTCTCCAGCCCCATATCGCGCACGCCTTTCACGATTTCGACAATCGCGGGCATATCGCGGTCTTTGGGATTGCGCCAAGCGGCGCCCATGCAGAACCTTTGCGAGCCTTGATCCTTCGCCTGCGCTGCACGTTGCAGAACGGCTTGCACATCCATCAATTTTGTCGCTTCAACGCCGCTGTCCGCCTTCACAGACTGCGAGCAATAGCCGCAATCCTCAGGGCATCCGCCGGTTTTGATGCTGAGCAATGTGCACAGCTGGATCTGCTCTGGCGGGTGGTTCTCGCGGTGGGCGCTGGCTGCCTGGAAAAGGAGCTCTGTGAAGGGTAGCTCGAAAAGTTCCGCGATTTCCTCGCGGGTCCAATCGTTGCGAATTTGGGTCATTGTCAGTCTCTAGTTTATGTGAATTTCGGTGCGCGCTTTTCGAAAAAGGCGGCAATACCTTCGCGGCCATCAATCGCAGCGTTCTTGGCGATCTCTCGGCCTTCCAGCTCCATATGCGTCTCGAACGAATTGTCGAGCGAAGTGCGCAAAAGGCGTTTGGCATCGGCATTCGCGCTTTTGGATCCGCCCGCCAGTTTCACTGCGATCGCGCGCGCAGTCTCTAACGCCTGACCTTCCTCAGTAACTGTCGTAATCAGCCCCCATTCGGCAGCCTCTGCTGCGGTCAGAACGCGGTTGGTAAGGGTCATTTCCTGAGCGCGGCGAAGCCCAATCAGGCGCGGGAGAAGATAGGTTGATCCGCCATCAGGACTAAGGCCGGAAGCGGTGTAAGCCATGGTGAACTTGGCCCGCGGCTCAGCGATCACAATGTCACCGCTTACCGCCAATGGAAGGCCTGCCCCCGCTGCGGTTCCTTCAACGGCAACCACCATTGGCGCATTGCAGCGGGCGAAATGGGAAAGCGCCCGGTGCATCTCATCGGCAATGACTTTGACCGCCTGCTCGATTTGGTCGTCTTGGGCTTTCATATATTGAAGATCGCCGCCCACACAGAACATCTTTCCTTTGGCAGAAAGCAGGATGGCGCGCACTTGCGGATTGGTGTCACATTCGCGCGCGGTCCGCGCAAGATCGAGCACGGTGTCCAAGTCGAACGCATTGCCCGCGTCTGGACGGTTCAACTCAACATGGGCAAGGCCATCGGTGATCGTGAGGGTGACGTTGCTATCGCTCATTTCGCGCTCCTCCGAAGCTTAGGCACTCAGAGCCTGCGCCAAGTCTGCTTTGATGTCGTCAATGTGTTCAATACCAACCGAAATCCGCACCACATCCGGGCCTGCTCCCGCAGCGATAAGGTCCTCTTCGGACAGCTGGCTGTGGGTGGTGGATGCCGGGTGAATGATGAGCGAGCGCGTGTCGCCGATGTTTGCCAAGTGGCTGAAGAGCTTGACGTTTGAGACAAGCGCCTTGCCTGCTTCAAATCCGCCTTTGAGGCCAAAGGTGAAAACCGCCCCGCCCTTACCGCCAAGGTATTTTTTGGCGTTGGGGTTGTACGGGTTATCGGACAAGCCAGCATAGCTCACCCACTCAACCGCATCTTGGCTCTCAAGCCATTGCGCAAGAGCATGGGCATTGGCGCAGTGGCGCTCCATCCGCAGATGCAGGGTCTCCATACCGGTGAGCGCCAAGAAAGCATTCATCGGAGCCATCGCAGGACCAAGATCGCGCAGGCCCAGAACGCGGCAGGCGATGATAAAGGCAATCGGGCCAATGGGCTCCAGAGCATCGACCAAAACCGCGCCGTGGTAGGAACCATTGGGTTTGGTGAGCGAGGGGTACTTGTCCCCTTGCGCTTTCCAATCGAAATTGCCGCTGTCGACAATCACCCCGCCAACCGCATTTCCGTGGCCGTTGAGGAACTTTGTGGTCGAGTGAGTCACAATGTCTGCGCCATGTTCAAACGGACGGCATAGCGCCGGGGTCGCCATCGTGTTGTCGACGATCAGCGGCACTCCGCCTTCATGAGCGACACCCGCGATGGCTTCGATATCGGTGACAACGCCGCCGGGATTGGCGAGACTCTCAATGAACACGGCCCGCGTGTTCTCATCCATCGCCGCGCGGACATTCTCCACATCATCAACATCGACAAAGCGCGTTTCCCAGCCAAATTTGAGGAAGGCCTCACCCATCTGATTGAGCGATCCGCCATAAAGTTTCTTCGCCGCCACAATATTGCAGCCCGGCTCCATCAGCGTGTGGAACGCAATCAATTGCGCGGCGTGTCCCGAGGCAACACCCAGAGCGCCCACACCGCCCTCAAGTGCTGCGACCTTCTTCTCCAGCGCATCATTGGTGGGGTTCATAATCCGCGAGTAAATGTTTCCGAACTCACTGAGATTGAACAGGTTCGCCGCGTGTTCCGGGCTGTCAAAGGTATAGCCCGCCGTCTGATAAATCGGCGTAATCCGCGCGTTTGTGGCCGGGTCCGGCTGTGTGCCCGCGTGGACGCTGAGAGTTTCGGGGCGGGTATTTTCGGGGAGGTCGGTCATTCAATATCCTTAGGAATTTAGCCTAGTTCTCGATCAGACGAAAAAACAAATAGGCTGCGTCTTTTCCCTCAGGTCCAATCTTGAACGCGAGATCGACATTTTCACTTTCAGCGAATGCCTCATAAGTCGATATCCGGTCAGGATTTTCAACGTAGCTGATGAGCATTCCTGCTGCGTAGTGATATTCATCAATGGATATGCTGCTGGCATCGGTATGCGCTTCAGCCATGGTTTTCTTGAGGTTTGCTTTAGTAGCGGCGACATATGCTCGCTTAGCTTCGATTGAATAGCACCGGCTCCCACTGGCAAACCACAAATCAGCTCTGCCGTGCCAATCGCCTTCTTCGTTCGCCTTGTCGAGTTCGTATTCCATGAAAGGCGAGAAGCCTGTCATTGCAGCAGCTGCCGCCATCAATCCGACACCGGAAACCTCATGATAGGAAAAAGGCGAGTATCCCGCCCGCTTTAAAGTGCGCAAATAGAGCGCATCCGCAGCCTGCATCCACGCGTCCCAGTCTTGGATAAGGCCAGCCTTCCTACCGTCACACGTCTTTAGCCTTGAACAGGTCACTCTGCAGCCTCATCAAGACCCTCAAGCGGCGGCATATTGTGACCGAGCATTGTGAGAATATCAGCGGCGCATTCCACCACGTTGGAGCCCGGCCCATAGATACCCGAAACGCCCGCCTCGCGAAGGAAATCATAGTCTTGCGGCGGGATCACTCCGCCTGCGGTGACTTTGATGTCCGGGCGGCCTGCTTCGCGTAGCAAGCGGATGATCTCTGGGATGAGCGTCTTGTGGCCAGCAGCGAGGCTTGAGCAGCCCACCACGTCCACATCGTTCTCCAAGGCCATTGCGCAGGCTTCTTCAGGCGTCTGGAACAGCGGGCCTGAGACAATCTCAAAGCCCATATCGGCGAAGGCGCTTGCGATGACGTTCGCACCTCTGTCGTGGCCATCCTGGCCCATTTTGGCGACCATCATTCGCGGCTTGCGGCCCAAGCGGCGGCCAACGGCCTCTACACCCTCCGTAACCTGCGCCCAGCGTTGGTCGAACTCGTAAGCGCTCTTGTAGACGCCAGACACCGGCTTAGGCGTTGCATCGTGGCGGCCGAACACCTCTTCCATGGCGCTAGAAATCTCGCCCAAAGTCGCATCATGGCGCGCGGCCTCCACTGCCAATTGCAGCACGTTAGCGTCACCTGCGGAACCCTCGGTAAGAGCCTTCAAAGCCGCCTGACACGCCGCTTCATCGCGCCCCGCGCGCACATCCGCTAGGCGCTTGATCTGTCCTTTGCGCACCGCCGCATTGTCGATGTCGAGCGTGTCGATCAGCTCTTCGCTTTCGGGCTGATACTTGTTCACGCCGACAATGACGGTCTTGCCTTGATCAATCCCGGTCTGCTTTTCCGCGGCCGCTCGCTCAATCTCTGCTTTGGGTGCGCCAGTGCCGACATATGCGGTCATTCCGCCCGCTGCATCGACGGTTTTCATCAACTCGCGCGCGTCTTCGACCAGTTTGGACGTGAGCGCTTCGATATAATGCGAGCCACCCAGCGGATCGACGACATTGGTGATACCGGTCTCTTCCTGAAGCACCAACTGAGTATTCCTCGCGATGCGAGCGGAGAAATCGGTGGGCAGCGCAATGGCTTCGTCGAGCGCGTTGGTGTGGAGCGACTGCGTGCCCCCAAGCGTCGCCGCCATCGCCTCAATCGTCGTGCGCATGACGTTGTTGTAAGGGTCTTGCTCCTGCAAGCTCACCCCAGACGTCTGGCAGTGGGTGCGCAGCATCTTGGAGCGCTCGGATTTCGCGCCTAGCCCATCCATCACCTCATACCAAAGCGTGCGCGCGGCGCGCAGCTTGGCGATCTCCATAAAGAAGTTCATGCCGATGCCGAAGAAGAAGCTAAGTCGCCCGGCGAAAGCGTCAATATCGAGCCCCGTTGCCATAGCTCTGGTCGCATATTCCTTGCCGTCGGCAATGGTGAAGGCAAGCTCCTGCACAGCCGTCGCGCCCGCCTCGTGCATGTGATAGCCGCTAATCGAAATGCTGTTGAACTTCGGCATGTTAGCCGAGGTGTAGCCGATGATATCTGAGATAATCCGCATCGATGGCTCTGGCGGATAGATATAGGTGTTGCGGACCATGAACTCTTTTAAGATGTCGTTCTGAATGGTGCCCGCAAGCTTCTCTTGTGACACACCAGAGCGCTCTGCCGCGACGATATAGAACGCCAGAACCGGGATCACCGCGCCGTTCATGGTCATGGAAACGCTCATGGTGTCGAGCGGGATTTCGTCGAACAGGATCTGCATGTCAGCAACGGTGTCAATCGCGACACCTGCCTTGCCGACGTCGCCGACCACGCGCGGGTGGTCGCTGTCATAGCCGCGGTGGGTAGCAAGGTCGAAGGCGACCGACAGCCCCTTCTGACCCGCAGCCAAATTGCGCCGGTAAAACGCGTTGGATTCCTCAGCCGTCGAGAACCCCGCATATTGCCGGATCGTCCAAGGGCGGCCTGCATACATGCTCGCCTTTACCCCGCGCGTGAACGGCGCAAAGCCGGGGAGCCCCGGGTCCCAGCCCTCATGATCCTCGGCCGTATAAAGCGGCTTGATCGCAAACCCCTCTGGCGTATTCCAAGTGAGATCGCGGCCCTTCACTTCCTTGTCGGCAAGGGCGTTCCAATCGGCGGGAGTCGGTTTTTCAGTCATGTGCACGCTCTAGAATCAAAACGGGGCAGCGCAAAGGCACCGCCCCTAATTCATTTGATAGGTGGTCATTGGCCTTTGAATTCGGCCTTACGCTTCTGCAGGAAGGCCATGCCCCCTTCCATTGCGTCTGCGGTTGCACCTGCGATCCGTTGACCTTCGGCTTCGGCCAGCATCACTTCGGTAACACTGCCATCAAGCGCGGTCGCGATGTTGCGCTTCATAGTCTTGATCGCAATCGTTGGACCATTGGCGAGCTTCTCTGCCAAGGCGCGGGCTTCGTCCATCAAGGCATCGTCCGCGACACATTTGTAAACGAGGCCCCATTCCTCAGCCTGCTTGCCGCTGATTTTCTCGCCCAGCATCATCATGCGCGTGGCGCGTGCACGGCCAATTGCGCGGGCGATGAGCCAGGTCGACGCACCATCGGGCACAAGGCCGATATTGACGAAGGCTTGAAGGAAATAAGAGCGCTCTGCCGCGATGGTAAAGTCGGCAGCAAGCGCGAGGCTGCAACCTACGCCCGCTGCGGGCCCATTCACCGCACAGATGACGGGCACTTCTGCGCGCAAAATCTGGCTGATCGCAGGGTTGTAGTGGTTTTGGAGCGCTTGGTGAGAGCCGCCCTTATTGCTTGGACTATCAGGTGAGGCCCGCGCCGATAGGTCAGCGCCTGAGCAAAAGCCTTTGCCCTCACCCGTGATCAAAACCGCGCGTGCCCCATCATCTCCTGAGCCAAGGTCATAGAATGCCTGACCGATTTCGTCCGCCATTTGCGGGGCCATGGCGTTCAAGCGATCCGGCTTGTTCAGCGTCAGGATCATCAGCGGGCCTTCGCGCTCTACTTTGATGTGCTCATAGGACATTGTTGGCTCTCTCCCAGATTCTTGAGATTTGCGTTTCGTTTGGAAACTGTGTGCCCTTACGTGGGCGTCAACACAAGTCCGCAGGGACGCGCTACGTTACTTTTGATAGGGGCTTGGTGTGAAAGGTGCGGAGGTGATAAGTGCAGGCGCGCTTAGTGATCACCTTTGGGCGTTTCCATGATCTCGGTGAGCATCCCCTGCATATCCTTGGGGTGCAGAAAGAAGATCGGCGTGCCGTGTGCGCCGGGGATGGTTGGGCCAAGGATACGTTTGCCCAGCCCCTCAAAGTGGGCGCGCGCTTCTTCGATATCCTCGACCTCAAAGCAAACGTGATGCTGCCCGCCAGCCGGGTTCTTTGCGAGGAAGGCGGTAATGGCGGTTTTGCCCGCTTCAAGCTCTTCGATCAGTTCGATCTGTGTGCCATCCATACCCGAATGCGTCGGCGTATCGACAAACACGACCTTAAGACCCCGGTCCTCCAGGATGATCTCATCAGAGATGGAGGTTGCCCCCATCACATCGCGGTAATGCGCGACGCTGTCAGCGATAGAGGGGGTTGCGATCCCGATGTGGTTTAGGCGGCCTAGTTTCATTTGGAGACTTGTACCTTTTCTATACTGGGGACTAATTCAACCGGTCGCAAGGAGTCTCCAACGGCAACTTGGATACATCCTCCTACAAAGAGCAAAGCCGAAACGAATGACAACAAACGGGCTAGCCGCCTGTTCTGATAACCCGCAACAGTAGCACTGAACGCGTCAGCAAAATCCTCTTTCTCTAAGATAGAACCATCCCAGAGGCCGCTCGCTAGAGCGACAGCAGCTTTAGCATTGGCGAATGCATACATGATGCCGCCCCAAATCGAAGTAATGATCCCGATCGCAAAAGGCCCACCAAGCGCTAAAGCCGATGATGTTAGATCAGTCGTATAGCCGACAACACCGAGTAATGCTGCTCCGTGAATAGCCAATAAGGTGGCAATAAACCATTTTGTGATTGCGTACGAGGAGTCTGACAAACGTGAGATCTCAGCAATAATGATGTCTTGCCGAATCTTGCGGGAATCAACCACTTGCTCTGATGCTGTGTCCTTCATCACAACGGAATATTATCGTGCTTTTTCCAAGGGTTCTCCAACTGCTTAGTCCGCAGCCTGCGTAGCCCTTGTGCAACCCGGCGGCGCGTCGAGTGCGGGTGGATCACCTCGTCGATGTAGCCGCGCGATGCCGCCACAAAGGGGTTAGCAAAGCGGTCTTCATATTCCTTGGTCTTTTCCGCGATCTTCTCCGCATCGCCGCGGTCTTGGCGGAAGATAATCTCCACCGCGCCCTTAGCGCCCATCACCGCGATCTCTGCGGTGGGCCAGGCGTAGTTGAGGTCTCCGCGAAGGTGCTTTGATGCCATCACATCATAGGCGCCACCGTACGCCTTGCGGGTGATGATGGTGATCTTGGGTACGGTTGCCTCGCCGTATGCGAACAGCAGCTTTGCGCCGTGCTTGATAATGCCGCCCATTTCTTGGGCTGTGCCGGGCAGGAAGCCGGGGACGTCGACGAAGGTCACAATCGGAATATCAAACGCATCGCAGAAACGCACAAAGCGCGCGGCTTTCTTCGAGGACGCAATATCGAGCACGCCGGCAAGCACCATAGGCTGGTTCGCAACCACACCCACTGTGCGCCCTTCAACCCGGCCAAAGCCGCAGATGATGTTGGCGGCATGCGCTGGCTGAATTTCGAAAAACTCACCCTCGTCCAGCGTCTTACGGATCACCTCATGCATATCATAGGGGTGATTGGGATTGTCCGGGATGATCGTGTCGAGCGATGGTTCCAACCGGTCCCATGGGTCATTGGTAGGAAGCTCGGGCGCTGCGTCTCCCGTTGCTTCTGGGCGGTTGGACAGCGGCAGGTAATTGAAGAACTCGCGCGTGGCGAGGAGCGTTTCAACGTCGTTTTCAAACGCGATATCGGCAACCGAAGTCTTGGTGGTGTGCGTGATCGCCCCGCCCAGCTCTTCTTGCGTCACTTCTTCGTTGGTGACCGTCTTCACCACATCAGGTCCGGTCACGAACATGTAGGAGCTGTCCTTCACCATAAAGATGAAGTCGGTCATGGCAGGTGAGTACACAGCGCCGCCTGCACATGGGCCCATGATAAGGCTGATCTGAGGGATGACGCCCGATGCGAGAATGTTTTTCTGAAACACATCGGCATAGCCGCCAAGCGATGCGACGCCTTCCTGAATACGCGCGCCGCCGCTGTCGTTGAGGCCAATGACAGGCGCGCCGACCTTCATCGCGGTGTCCATGGTTTTGCAGATTTTCTCTGCGTGACGTTTGGACAAAGAGCCGCCGAACACGGTGAAATCTTGGCTAAACACATAAACGAGGCGGCCGTTGATCGTACCCGATCCCGTGACCACGCCGTCGCCGGGGATCTTTTGCGTCTCCATGCCGAAATCGACGCAGTCATGCTCAACGTAAGTGTCGATCTCTTCAAATGACCCTTCGTCCAAAAGCACATCAAGACGCTCACGCGCGGTCAGCTTGCCCTTGGCGTGCTGTGCGTCGATGCGCTTTTGCCCGCCGCCCATTTTGGCAGCTTCGCGTTTGCGTTCCATTTCGGCGATATTGGCAGACATTCACTCGTCCCTGTTCAAATGTTTGCCTGCTCGTTGCCGCAGCGTTAGCCAAGCGTCAACACATCAAAGGCTGAGCATTACCCGCCGTGCGAGCGATGGGGAAATGCCTTGGACAAAACGCAAGAGGCGGGTTTGGCCGATCATCACCTCTGTGCGGTTTGTGTTGATCGCATCAAGAATATCGCCAGCGCAATGCTCTGGCGTCATCTTGGAGACGTCATAGGCAGAGGTCATTTGCGTATCGACCATCGGCGGCAGGGCCTCGATCACATGTACGGGCTCGTCCTTGAACTGAGCGCGCAAGGAAAAGGCAAAACTGCGAAGCCCGGCCTTTGTAGCGCAATAGACCGCCGCGTCCTTGCTAGGGGCAAGAGCTAGACCAGATGTCACAAACACAACCGCGGCCTCGGGACGTTTGCGAAGCCGCTTTAACAAGCCACCGGTCAGACGTGCAGGCGCCGCCAAATTGGCATAAAAACACGCATCGACCTTATCACCATCAACTTTGGTCTCGGCATAGTTGGTCTCTGCCCCCATGCCTGCGTTGTTGATAAGGATATCGAGGTCTTTCTTGCCCCATTCCGCAATGAGCGCATCGACGCCTGCCGCGTTCGACAAATCCACCTCAATCGCGCCAAACCCTTGTGTGCGCATCTCTGCAAGCCGTTGAGCGTTGCGTCCCGTGATCGTCACATCTGCGCCCGCCTCGCGCAATTGAAAGGCCAAGGCTTTGCCGATCCCTGCACTGCCCCCGGTTAGCAGGACTTTCTTCCCTACAATGTCCATTTTCGCAGTCCCCTTCCCCCTTGCAAGGACACTATTTCAACAGCACCAATTCTTCGGCCATGCTGGGGTGAATAGCGGTCGTTGCATCGAAGTCGGCCTTGGTCAGCCCCGCCTTGATCGCAACAGCGGCAGCCTGAATGATCTCAGCGCTCTCTGGACCGATCATGTGCAGACCGACGACCTTGTCCGTCTTGGCATCTGTAATCATCTTGTACAGCCCGCGCTCCATCCGGTCTGAGAAGATATTTTTCATCGGGCGGAAATCGGATTTGTAGATGTTGATGTCTGAATAAAGGCCTCGTGCCTGCTCCTCCGTCAAACCGACGCTTGCAATCGATGGTTGAGAGAACACAGCGGTAGGGATGCAGGAGTGGTCGACATAGCGCTCATTGCCGCCAAACAAACTGTCGGCGACTGCATGGCCCTCGCGGATCGCCACCGGGGTGAGTTGAACGCGGTCGGTTACATCGCCCACGGCATAGACGCTGTCGCACGTGGTCTTTGAATATTTGTCGACCGGAATTTCCCTGCGTTCGCCAAGCTCAATTCCAACATTTTCAAGCCCCAATCCGTCAACGCGCGGTTTGCGCCCTGTGGCGACCAATATCTGGTCAACTTGTTTCGTCGTGCCGTTGGTGAGAGTTACATTGAGCGAACCGTCCGCGTTCTTCTCAACCTTTTCAATTACCGCACCCAATTGCATATCAACCCCGCGCGCCTCCATAATCGGAGGCAGGCGGCTCACGATTTCCTGTTCATAGGAGCGCAGCAGCGTTTCGGAGCGATTGACCAAAGTCACATCGCTGCCCAGCGCGTTGAATACGCCTGCAAATTCAAGCGCAATATAACCGCCGCCCATGACCATCAGGCGTTTTGGAAACTCGTCGAGATAGAAGATTTCATTGGAGGTGATGCAGTGCTCTGATCCGTCAAAGGCGGGCACTACTGGCTCACCACCGGTGGCTATCAGGATGTATTTCGCAGTAATCTCGCGGCCACTGGCAAGCTTGACCGAATGAGGGCCGGTGATGGTGGCGCGCTCGGAGAATGTCTCTACCCCTGCCCCGTCAAGCGTCTGACCATATAGCCCTTCAAGCCGATCGACATCGTCGTTCACGAAATCGCGAAGGGTCGCCCAGTCGAAACTGGTGTCCTTGAGCGTCCAGCCCTTGTGCGGGGCGTGCGACAGTTCTTCTGCGAACATGGAGGCATAAACCAGCATCTTCTTTGGAACACAGCCACGGATAACGCAGGTCCCGCCATAGCGGTGCTCTTCTGCGATACCAACCTTCGCGCCGTGCCCCCCGCAATCCGGCTCGCGCGCACGCCGCCAGAGCCTGCGCCGATAGTGAAAAGGTCGAAGTCGTATTCTTGATTGGCCATATCCGTTCCTTTTTGGGCATTCGCATATGGTGATGTTCGGTGAAAGCGGCAAGCGCGTTACGCTCTTGCCGCCTTGCAAAATTTGGTCGCATAGAAGCTGAGCTTGCGCTTAGCTCTCAAGGAAACGCCCGTAATCGCGCAAAAGCTCAAAGGCTTTCATGTTCTCAAGCGTGATCAAACCGTCATCGGTGATCCCGGTCAGGCGGTGAATTAAGCGAAGGATCGCCTTCTGCTCGACATCGCCCACATTAAGGAGCGTGATCAGCATGTCGGGATTGTCATGCTCAAGCTCATCAAACAGCATGGCGACATTCATCGGGTCAAAGCCAAAGCCTAGGAAACCCAGCCGCTTACCGCGAGACATCTCTGCGCGAAGGTAAGAGCGGAACTGGCGCGATTTTTCGCGCTGGCTGGCGGTGAAGATACGTCGGGAAAGCGCAACGATATTGTCCGCGTCAACCTCACCCCATTCCGCGCCATTCTCCGCATCACCCTGCCATGGCAACCGGCCGGCAACACCGTATGGGTGCACAATGCGAAGGCGTCCTGCGACAAGTTCCTGCGCCTCGTCAATGCTCATCCCAAAAGCGCGTTGCACCACCCAGGGCAGGTAGTGTTCGATAGCCCGGTCATAGTTGAAACATACGATAGAGAGCTTTTCAAAGCACTCATCCGCCTTAGCGCGCGGCACGCCTTTGACGATCAGCTGGCCCAGCTGAAACAGCCAGTTCTCCGTGCCGCGCAAAGGCAATTCTTCGGAAGAACGCGGTTCGCGGGCAAGCGTCGACTTCGATTCTGCCTGAAGCGTGTAATAGACAATCGCAATCTTACCCGCAGCTTGGACCGCCGGATCATGGCCATATTGCTCAAGGATCGCATCGATATTGGTGCTGACGAGAGTCGCATCGCGGATGGCTTTGCCGCCATCGACAAGCTGATCATAGGTCATGCCAAGTTCGGGAGCGATTTTCTCAAACAGGTGGGCCAAATTGATAAGATCGCGCGATTTCACCTCTGAGGTAAGCCGCTCAAACTCATAACCGCTGGCGATTTTATTGAGCAGTTCTGGACCGTCGAGCATTTCAATCTCGCGGTTTGCCCCGGCGCCAATTATCAATGTGGTGTCGGTGCGGATCATCGCTGCGAAAAAGCCCTCTAGCTGGATTGAGTGTCCAGTTAGAGGGCTTATACTTAATTTCGCTTTAAAAATCGGGGCATTAAACCAATAAAATTTGCGCCGTTTGCCAGCGGGTTAGCTGCTTGAAGGGCGCGAGCGACCGCTTCCTCCGCCGCTGCGGCCGCGCCCGCCAGGACGACCGCCACCCGGCTTACCAAAGCGCCTGCCGCCGCCACCGGGCTTGCCACCGCCGCCGCCATTGGGACGACCTTTGCGTGCCTGATGCTTGGGCTTGGGCTTGCTCGGCTTTTCTGGAGCTTCGCCCTTGGGCTTTTTCTTCGCAGACGCGCCAGCAGGCTTGGGCTTTACCTTCTTCCTAGAGACCCGCGTTGCGCCCGGAGGTGGCGGCTTGGTCGGGCCTTCGCCTTCTACGACAGCACGGAAATTCTCTGGCAGGTCGAGGCGGTCCAAATCCGCCTTCGTGACCTTGCGAATGTCTTTGAGGTAGGAGCGTTCGTCCTCACCGCAAAAGGCAATCGCGATCCCGTCTTTGCCTGCCCGCGCTGTGCGACCGATGCGATGCACATATTGCTCAGGCACATTGGGAAGCTCGTAATTGATGACGTGGGAAACGCCCGGAATATCAATCCCGCGCGCCGCCACGTCGGTGGCGATCAGGATGTTGGTCTTGCCCCGGCGAAACTCATCCAGAGCGCGCTGACGCTGGGGCTGAGATTTGTTGCCGTGGATGGCGTTTGATTCAATCCCGCGCTGACGCAATTTCTTCACAACGCGGTCTGCGCCGTGCTTGGTGCGGGTGAAGATGAGGATGCGTTCTAGGTCGCCGGGCACACGGTGCTGCCCGCCAAGGATCATATCGAGCAGCCACTGCTTTTCATCCTTTTGGACCATGAAGATATATTGCTCGATCCGCTCAGCCGTCGTGCTTTCAGGGGTCACGCTGACCTGCACCGGATTGCGGCAATAGTTCTTCACCAACTCCTTAATCGCCTTGGGCATAGTGGCGGAGAAGAACAGCGTCTGACGCTCTTTGGGCACCAGTTCATTGATGCGGCGAAGCGCGTGGATAAAACCAAGGTCGAGCATCTGGTCCGCCTCGTCGAGAACCAGCACTTCGACGCCGTTTAGGTTGAATGCCTTCTGGTCAATAAGGTCGAGAAGGCGCCCGGGTGTTGCGATCAGAATATCGGTGCCGCGGTGGAGCTTGTTGCGGTCTTTGTTGACGCTGGTGCCGCCAACAATCGCCTGCACTTTAAGGCCCGCAAGCGCGCCATAGTCTTTGGCCGCAACCGCGATTTGCTGCACCAACTCACGCGTCGGGGCGAGCACAAGCATACGGCAGGATTTGAACGGAATGCGGTTGTCGCTGGCGCGCAGCCGGTCGATAGCAGGCAGCATAAATGCCGCCGTTTTGCCGGTGCCCGTTTGCGCAATACCCAGAAGGTCGCGCCCTTCAAGAACCGGCGGAATGGCCTGTTCCTGAATGGGAGTTGGTGTGGAATAGCCCTTGAGATCAAGAGCTTGGAGAACGGGCTGTGACAGCCCGAGTTGGTCAAAATGGGTCATATGGACTCGCAATATATGCGGTGCGCACGCGCGAATGTGGCGTGCGAAGCGCGGGGTTTAAAAACCGCCCGCGTGAAATGGGAAGCTGTAAGAGATTGGGTGAAACGCGTGAGCCGGGGCGGGTTCTTGAAAGAGCCGCCGCTTCACGCTGGCTTGGGGTGCGTTTCGTTCTTGGGGGTGCAGATGGATGTTGCAGCGCAAAAAGTCAAAGCAATTCCGCCTACGCCCAACTTACCAACCTCCGTTCGTCCTGAGCCTGTCGAAGGACGCGCACCCATGCTAGACCCAAAAAATGCCCTTCCAAGCCTACATCCTAAAATGCAACGATGGCAGCTATTACACCGGGCACACGGACAATCTCGAACATCGCCTAGCCCAACACCAATCAGGAGTGATCCCCGGCTACACCGCCGAAAGGCTACCGGTGGAATTGGTATGGTGCGAAGAATTCCCAACCCGCGAAGAGGCTCTAGCCAGCGAACGAAGGATCAAGGGCTGGAGCCGAGCCAAAAAGGAAGCGCTGATCCGAGGGGATTGGGAAGAAATCAAACGCCTCGCTCGCAACCGGGAAAGCGGATAGGTCGGCGAGCATCCTTCGACAGGCTCAGGACGAACGGGGTGTGGTGAACACTGGAACTGTTGCTCCAGTCACCCAATTGTTTATGATAGCAAGACGATGTTGATGCCAAAGACAGAATTGGACGACTGGGGCCCACCGAAAAGGTACGAACTAGTCTCGGCAGTCTTTTTGTTTCCTGTTTTGATAACCCAGATAGTCGTCTTTTGTTATCGTATCGCCCAAGCGTTTGATGGTCATCCGCTCATGGTCACAGGGTGGTTCGATCTTTACGTCAAGAAGTCAGACGGATTTTGGCAGTTCTTTGCATCAATAGGGATGTATATTGCGCTGATCACTGGAGCCCTTTTCCTCCTTTGGGGATGCCTTCTGCAAGCCCAACGATGGCTGTATTGGCGAAAGCGAACCTAAAAGGAGGCAAGTGAGACCACTAGTCGCTCACCCCAACCCCGCCGCTTCCATCAGCGCCTTCGTACTCGCGTCAAAATCCCCCTCGCCGCTTTCCACCTCTTTCGCCATTTTCTTCCCCAGCTCGACGCCGAATTGGTCGAAGGGGTTGATGCCCATCAGGACGGCTCCGGCAAACACGCGGTGTTCATGGAAGGCGATAAGCGCGCCCAAGGTCGCTGCGTCCAGATCATCGACCAAGATCGTCGCAGAAGGCCGGTCGCCAGCAAAACCGCGCGCCGGGTCTTTCCCATCCGCGCTCATATTGCCGCCAGCCATTAGCGCTGCACCTTGGGCGAAGCAATTCGCGAGCAGAGCCTTGTGGTGCGCGGGGTCTAGCTCGTCTCCGGGAGCGATGCTGGCGATGAAGTCCACTGGGATCAGATGCGTGCCTTGGTGGAGGAGCTGGAACACGGCGTGCTGCGCGTCGGTGCCCACCCCGCCCCATGTGATGGCGGCGGTGGGCGCGTCCACGGGCTCGCCGGTAGCGGTCACAGACTTGCCATTGCTCTCCATCTCCAGCTGCTGGAGGTAGTCAGGGAGCAGGCCCAAACGTTCATCATAGGCAAACACCGCACGGGTCTGGCATCCACGGATGCGCGAATAATAGAGGTCACCGAATGCGGCGAGCAAAGGCCCGTTCGCCCTGCCCTCAGCTTCGCGGAAGTGCGTGTCGATCCCTTGTGCGCCCGCCAGAAACGCGGTGAAGTCGTCCATGCCCACCGCCAAAGCGAGCGGGAAACCAATGCTCGACCAAAGCGAATAGCGGCCGCCAACACTCTCTGGGAAAGGCAGGATACGGGTTTCATCAACGCCCCACTCTACCGCCTTCTCAGGGTTCGCGGTCAGAGCCACAACGCGCCCGCTGGGGTCATCGACCTTGTTGTCGGAAAGCCACTTTAGCGCGCTCGCCGCATTGGTCATGGTCTCGGTCGTGGTGAAGGTCTTGGACGCAACCGCAATCATCGTTGTCTCTGGATCACAGGCCGCAAATGCCTGCTCAAGCGCGAGCCCATCAATGTTCGAGACCACATGCACGTCTACAAGCTTCAAGTCGCGGGTCAGAGCGTCCACTGCCAAATCCGGGCCCAAAGCAGACCCGCCAATGCCGATGTGAATGAGATGCTCAACCTTGCCAAACGCGCCCTCATGGATCGCAGTCACAAGCATACCCATGCGCCGCAAGAGCTGATCCGCCTCCTCGCAATCCGCATCAGTCCCGCTACCGCGCATAGCGCCGTGGGTCGCTGGACGCCCTTCGGTGGGGTTCACAATCCCGCCGCCAAACAGAGCCTCACGCGCCGCACCAAAGCCCATGACCTCGGCCAATTCCTCAAAAGCTGAAAGCTCCGCGTCGCCCAAATGCGTCTTCGACCAATCGAGCAACATCCCCATCGGACCCGCTTCCCCAAGGTCGAACTCCAGCCGTTGGCTCATGGTCTCAACGCGCGCCTCATCGCTTGCAAACAGGTCGGCAAGCGTTGGTCTCTCCAACTGCGACAGCCTCTCCCAAATCGCGTTGGCTTTGTTTGTTTCGCTCTTGGAGGCGGTCATTGGGCAAACCTTTTTGTGATTGAAATGACTATCTTGGACGCACACCACAGCGTAAGGACCTAGGCATGGACGCCAACGCGCATAGACCAAGGAATACACCTGCGTCTTCCCCGGGTACGAATTCCGGGGATGCGAATACGTCTGCAATCGTTGGCGAGCAAGAGACCAAGCAAGAATCTCCGCGAAGTTTTGCGATCTTTCTGGTGCAATTGCTTATCGCGGTCCTGATCTTTCGCAGCTTCATCTTCGCGCCCTTCTCTATCCCCTCACAAAGCATGCTGCCCCAGCTGATGACAGGTGACCTGCTGCTCGCAGCGAAATGGCCCTATGGCTATTCGAACAACTCACTGCCTTTCAACGCGCCGCTATTCGATGGCCGCATCCTTGCCGGTGAACCCGAGCGCGGGGACGTTGTGATCTTCAAACATCCGGTTGACGGAGTAGACTATGTGAAGCGGGTAATCGGCCTGCCCGGCGATACTGTCGCTGTGGAAGATGGCTTGGTGGTCCTTAATGGTGAGCCGTTGAGGCAAGACCCCATGTCCGATGCAGCGGTGGCCATGTCTCCCAACACGAACTGTCCTGGCCGAGCAAGGACGCAGGAGTTGGAGGCGGGTGAGCTGGTTTGCCGCTACACCCAATATCGCGAGACATTACCCGGCGGAAAAAACTATCTCACAATCGATTTGGGTTTTGACCAAGATGCCGACATGTATGGCCCTGTTACCATCCCTGAAGGTCACATGTTTGTCATGGGCGACAACCGCGACAAATCACTCGATAGCCGTTTTGCAGCGGTCTCAGGAATGGGCGTTGGGATTGTGGACCAAGACCTGCTAGTGGGCGAGGCTTCAATCATCTTGTGGTCAAGCGATGGCAGCGCCGTTTGGTCTGATCCTACAAGCTGGTTTTCGACTGTGCGCTGGAGCCGAATTGGAACTGCCTTATGACGGACATTGCCATATGACGGCCCTTACCAAAGAGACACGCGAGTGGCTCATCGCTTCAGGGTTCACGATCGAGGATGAGGCCATGTGGCTCGAGGCGCTGACCCATGGGAGTTTCAACTCAGGCAGCCCTGCGCAAACCGATCATGCGCGCGACTATCAACGGTTAGAATTTTTGGGTGACCGCGTGCTTGGCCTGGCCGTTGCCAGCTGGCTTTACCGGGCAAGTGACAGCCATGAGGGGCAACTTTCGCAGCGCCTGAATGCACTTGTCAGTGGCCGGACATGCGCGAGGGTGGCTCGTTCGATCGGAATGCAAGACCATGTGCGCCTCGGCAAACAAGCGCGCGAAGATGGCGGCGCAGACAGCGACAATATCCTTGGCGATGTTATGGAAGCGCTTATCGGGGCAAGCTTTCTCGACAATGGTTTTGATGTGACGCGCGATGTCATTTTGGAGCTTTGGCAAGGCGATCTTTCGGGTGATGCGGGCAAGGCAAAGCATCCCAAAAGTGCGCTTCAGGAATGGGCTGCACACAATAAGCGCGCTATGCCGCAATACGAAGTGACCGGACGCAGCGGCCCTGACCACGCCTCGCGCTTTCAAGTCCGCGTGCGCATCCACAATGTGGGCGAGGCGCAAGCGGATGCATCAAGCAAAAGCGAGGCTGAAAAGCTTGCTGCTAAAGCGTTTTTAGAAGAATTTGGTTGAACATATGACAGATACTAAGAGCGGCCCTGAAAAGTGTGGGGTTGTTGCCGTGATCGGTGCCCCCAACGCGGGCAAATCGACGCTTGTGAACCAGTTGGTTGGCCAGAAAGTTGCCATAACCAGCGCCAAAGCTCAGACCACTCGCGCGCGAATGCTCGGCATTGCCTTGCTGGACCGGGTGCAGATGATCTTGGTCGATACTCCCGGCATTTTCGCGCCCAAACGCCGCTTGGACAGGGCCATGGTGTCCGCTGCATGGGAAGGCGCAGAAAGCGCCGATGCGATCCTCCTCATCGTCGATCCGATCAAACAGCGCCGCCATGAGCTTGAGCCTTTGATCGAGGCCTTGGAGCACCGCAAAGAGCGCAAGATCCTTGTCTTAAACAAGGTCGACAAGGCGAAGAAGGAGCCGCTCTTGGCGCTCGCTCAAGAGCTGGGCGAGCGTATCGCGTTTGAGGAGATATTCTTCGTCTCCGCTCTTACTGGCGACGGCGTGCCAGAGATGAAGCAAGCGCTTGCTGGCATGATGCCCGAAGGCGTGTGGATGTATCCCGAGGACCAAGTCTCCGATGCCTCAGAGCGCCTACTCGCCGCCGAAGTCACTCGTGAACAGCTGTACCAGCAGCTTCACGAAGAGCTCCCTTATGACAGCGCCGTGCGCCCGGAGAGCTATCAGGAACGCCCCGATGGGAGCCTTGAGATACGCCAGCAAATCGTGGTCGCACGCGAAAGCCAGAAAGGCATTGTCCTTGGAAAAGGTGGCGGCCGCATCAAGGAAATCGGAGCCGCAGCCCGCGCGGAATTGTCCGAGATACTGGGCGTGAAGGTGCACCTATTCCTCCATGTGAAGCATTCCGAAGGGTGGTCAGAGGACAAGGAAGTGTTTGAGGAAATGGGGCTCGATTGGGTGAAGTGATGGGTAAAACCAAGCTTCTAATGCTCGCTTTGCTCTTCGCCACCCTTGGCCCAATTCTCGTTGGCGCGATCAGCGGTTTTCTATTGAATGACAATTCAGAGGAATACCCATCGCGCGATCTTGCCTTTGGCTATTACAACTCGCTCCTGAGAACGGATCGGAGCTTGGATGCCAAGCTTGATCAATACCGCAACGTTGGCCGCGATGGGTTTGGTCAGAGACGTCAGATTAGTCTAGAGTGCGAGGAGCCGTTGCGCATAAGGCAAGACGCTTCAATAGCTGCAAGGGCTGGAAAAGGCGATACATGGCCGCCACTGTGGAAAGCGATCACTGTAGAACGATCCTTCCAAGAAGCGACATCAAGCGCGCTCGAAATCCGTTACAAAAACGCAGCGGTTTCAACCCTTTCTCGAACAGGTACGCTAACTGGGTTCCTAAATGGATGCCGTCAAACCGTTCTATTTCTTGCCTGCGATGCACTGGGCAAAAGCATTGTAGAAAGTGACCTCGTAGACGCCGAAATTGAGCTGAACGAATTCAAGCAATCATTTGCCACCGATCAAGAACAGACAGCTTGCGAAATCGTTAGCGATTACAATAATATATACGAAGACGCGATCGTCAATGACGACTAGAGAGCGCATCAAAGTTTGAGCGACGCTGCTCCCATTCAGTGCTTCTTGGCGATCTTGATCTTCTGCTGCTTGGCAAAAGCCTTCGCCGATTCTTCACTGCGCCCCAATGCTTTCGCAATCTGTTTGAGGCCCTGCCCCTTTGATGCGAGCAGGCGCAGGCGGCCCGCTTCCTCGGCGTTCCACGGCTGTTTGTGGCGTTCGAATTTCTCCTTGCCCATTGCCCTTAGGTCTCGTCCGACTTCGCTGGCGCTTTCTTCTTGGCAGGGGCCTTTTTCTTCGCCGCTGCCTTCTTAGCAGGAGCTTTCTTCTTCGCCGGTGCCTTCTTGCGAGTTTTCTTCTTCGCAGGGCCCTTAGCGGCGCGTTCGTCGATTAGCTCGATCGCTTTGGCTGCCTCGATATCCTCTGGCTTGATATCTTTGGGGATCGTCGCATTGGTGGTGCCATCGGTGACATAGGGGCCATAGCGGCCCGGCATCACCTTCATCTCGCCGCCGCTCGTGGGGTGTTCGCCCAGCGTCTTGATCGGCTCAGCTTTCGCCCGTCCGCCTTTGCGGTTTGCGGCCTCTGCGAGCAGCACAACCGCTTGGTTCATGCCCGTTTCAAACACATCAACCGTGTTCTTCATATTGGCGTATTTGCCATCATGGCGCAGATACGGGCCATAGCGGCCAATCGCTGCCTCAATGTCCTTACCCGTCTCGGGGTGCGGGCCGATAATACGCGGCAGGTCGAGCAGCTTTACCGCCCACTCTAGGTTGAAATCGTCGAGGTCTTTAGGGATCGAAGCGCGAGATTTCTTCTCTTCATGCTCCATCTCAACATAAGGGCCAAAGCGCCCGGATTTGCGGTGAATTTCCGCGCCCGTTTCGGGGTGCACGCCCATCAGACCGTCATCTGAACCATCATCCCCACCCGGCTGTGCAAAGCGGCGGGTGAATTTGCACTCTGGATAATTCCGGCACGCGATAAACGCGCCGAATTTGCCGCCTCTCAGCGACAACCGGCCATTCTCGCGCCCCTCAGTCTCGCACAATGGGCAGTGACGCGCATCCTTGCCGTCTTCGCGCGGCGGGAAGAGATAGTCGGAGAGATATTCGTCCAAAGCTTCCGTGACTTCGGACGGCAGCTTTTCCATGACCTCATCGGCCTTAGGCTTGAAATCGGCCCAGAATTTCGCGAGCAGCGCCTTATAATCCTCGCGCCCGTCGGAAACGGTGTCGAGTTCATCCTCCATGCCCGCTGTAAAATCATACGCCACATAGGTTGGGAAGAATCGCTCAAGGAATGACGTCAGCAAACGCCCTGAATCCTCAGCAAAGAACCGCTTGCTCTCGACCCGCACATAGGCGCGGTCGCGCAAGGTTTGAATGGTCGAGGCATAGGTTGACGGGCGGCCAATGCCGAGTTCTTCCAAACGCTTAACCAGCGAGGCTTCTGAGAAACGCGGCGGCGGCTGGGTGAAGTGTTGGGTCGCTTCGACCGATTTCTTGGCAGGCGTATCGCCCGCTTTGAGAGCCGGAAGCAGGCCGTCCTCATCCTCTTCTTTATCGTCAAACCCTTCTTGATAAACGGCAAAGAAGCCGGGGAAGACTACAACCTGGCCCGTTGCTCGCAGCTCATGCTGGCCTGTCGCATCGCGCATGTTCACAGTGGTGCGCTCCAATTGCGCGGTGGACATTTGCGACGCCATCGCGCGCTTCCAGATCAGCGAATAGAGCTTGCCCTCATCGCCGCTGCCAACGCGGTCCTTGGTAAAATTGGTTGGCCGGATCGCCTCGTGCGCTTCCTGAGCGTTCTTGGCTTTGGTTGAATAAAAACGCGGCTTTTCAGGGCAATAGGCTGCGTCATAGCGATCGCCAATTTCGTGGCGACACGCCGCAATCGCGCTGCCGTCCATCTGCACACCATCGGTCCGCATATAAGTAATCGCGCCTGCTTCATAAAGTCGCTGCGCTGCGCTCATAGTCTGGCTGGCAGAAAATCCGAGCTTGCGCGCGGCCTCTTGCTGCATGGTGGAGGTTGTGAACGGAGGCGCGGGGTTGCGTTTGAGAGGCTTCTTCTCAACGTCCTCAACCGTAAAGCGGCCCGCCTCAACAGCGGCCTTGGCTTCCATTGCGATGCCCTCTTCGCCAAGGGAGAGCTTCTCCAGCTTCTCCCCCTTGTAGCGCACCAGACGACCATCAAATTCGGTCCCGGCATGCTCCAGCTTGGCAAGCACTGACCAATATTCATCAGGCTTAAACGCCTCAATCTCGCGCTCACGCTCAACGATCAGGCGCAGCGCCACCGATTGCACACGGCCTGCAGACTTTGCACCCGGCAGCTTGCGCCACAGCACGGGCGACAGCGTAAAGCCAAACAGATAGTCAAGCGCTCGCCTGCCGAGATACGCATCAATCAAGGGCTGATCGAGTTCGCGCGGCGCTTGCATCGCCTCGGTCACGGCTTTCTTGGTGATCGAGTTAAACGTCACCCGGTCGACCTTTGTGGGCAGCGCTTTGCGTTTCTTGAGCACATCCATCACGTGCCAACTGATCGCCTCACCCTCACGGTCAGGGTCGGTCGCGAGCACAAGGCGCGAGGCATCTTTCGCCGCGTCTGAGATCGCTTTGACCTGCTCGCGGTTGCGCTTGTCGGAATACACCTCCCAACTCATGGAGAAATCATCATCAGGCACCACGCTGCCGTCCTTAGGCGGCAGATCGCGGATGTGACCGTATGAGGCGAGGACCTTAAAGTCGCCGCCGAGGTATTTCTCAATAGTCTTCGCCTTCGCGGGCGATTCAACAATGACAAGCTGCATGAGAGAGAGTTCGATTTCCTTATACGTGCCAAAGCACTCTACGCGTACGCGCGAGGGTGGGGTCGCACGCGAGCGTTCGTCAAGTAGGATTGTACGGGGTCTGGCGCAAGCTCAGTTCGCAAAGTCGATTATTCGAATGTGTTCGCCTGATTGCGCATTTCACCGCGCAGGCAAACATAGCAGGCAACACCGAGTATCGTGTACCATGTTAGCCCGACAGCCAACACGATGTTGGTCATGATCAAAGAAGGTAGATACAAGCTGTCTATCATATCGTGGGACACATATTCAGGCCAATCGTAGACTAACTCCCATCCGATGATCGGCGCCATCCCGAGGACATACAAAGCAAATACGCCGACACAGGGGAGTAACAGCGCTTGTTGGTGGTCACTTGTGCGCTCCCAACTCCAACGAAGCGCATCGACAATTCCTTCATCAGATTTCAACAAGCGTGCAAATGCCGGCAACCATCGAAGCGCGAGATATAGTCCGGGCAAAACGAACACGACCAGTCCGATAAAAATTGCGATTGAATGCAATATCGAAAGGCCAAAGAAGGCTGCGATACCTGTCTTTGTAGTTTCGTGGTGCACACCGCTCGATTGAGTAAGGCTGTACAAAAGAAAGAAATTCAGTCCGATACTGGCGAAAGACAGAAGAAAATACGCCCCATTGGAATCGGGCATGTTGATATCGACGTAGATATAGGGCCCTGCCCAAAGCAAAATGTAGAGCGCGATGTATCTGGTCCCCTGTAAAGCAATTGCTTTTTGCTCCGCCCACAGTGGCTGGCTCAATGATGCGTTCAATTCGAATTCTCCGTCACATCCGGCTCACACCGCCATCACTATGGCGTTCGAGCTCGCCTGACAGCTCTAATTCGAGCAACACCATATGCACCATTGCAGGCTCCGCTCCAGATTGCCGGATGAGCTCATCGATTTCGATGGGCGCTTTGGTCAGCAGTCTGCCGATTACCTCAGCTTCATCGCCCGAAGCGCGTGCCTCGCCCCATTCAAGCTTGCTAAGTTCTGAATAGTCGAACTTGGTCGGGTCTTCGGCAACGCGGTAGGACGAACGCGGGGATCCGGTGAAGGTTTCTAGCAGCTCGACCACTTCTTCTGGCGTTGAAACAAGCACCGCGCCATCGCGGATCAATTGATTGCACCCAGCCGAGCGCGGATCGAGCGGAGAGCCGGGAATGGCCATCACCTCCCGGCCCGCCTCGCCCGCCAGTCTTGCGGTGATAAGCGAGCCTGATTTGGGCGCGGCCTCGACCACAAGTGTGCCGCTGGCGAGCCCTGCAATGATGCGATTGCGGCTCGGGAAATGGCGTCCACGCGGTTCTGTTCCGGGGGTTGTTCTGCGATCAGAAGCCCCTCTTTTGCGATTGTTTCTTGGAGCTTTGTGTGTTGCGGCGGATACGCAATGTCGATCCCGCTAGCGATCACGCCGATGGTTTTGGGCAGGCTCCCTTCATGCGCTGCACCATCGATACCTCGTGCAAGGCCGCTGACGATGATGAGCCCCGCCCCGGATAGCTCCCTAGCCCAATCGCGCGCCAGCTTGGTTGCTGCTCCGCTTGCGTTGCGGGCCCCCACCATGGCGACACACGGCTCGCTAGCCAGCGCAAGATTGCCCCGGCACGTGATGATCGGGGGGGAACTGTCGATCTCAGCCAAAAGTTCAGGATAATGCCCCTGATCATGAAAAAGATACCGCGCGCCGGCATTAATGACGCCTTCAATCTCGCGCTCGATCCTGTCTTTGGGGGCGGGCCGATACGCTTTCTTGCCGCGAGTGCCGAGTTCGGGAAGCGCTTCAATGGCGGCAACCGCATTGCCGAAACGGGCAAGCAGCTGGCGGTAGGAAACAGGACCAATGTTGGGTGAACGAAGGAGGCGGATACGGGCGAAGGCTTCTGCCTGTGACAGTCCGCTGTGTTCCCCCCTGCTTCGCTCATTTCTTACCGCCAACCCTTGGTTCTTCGCCTTTCAATAGGCGCCCGATATTCTCTCGGTGGAGATAAATGATTAGCCCTGCAATCGCGGCGAGCACAGGAAAGAACTGAGGAAAACCAAACAGGGGAGCCGCCGCCGCTGCCGCGATAACCGCGCTCATCCCGGCAAGGCTTGAGATGCGGAAGATTGCGAGGAGCGACAACCACACGACCGCGTACGCCAACCCGATCGGCCAAGCGAGACCAAAAGCCACCCCGGCATTGGTTGCAACGCCCTTGCCGCCCTTGAACTTCAGCCAGATTGGATAGCAATGTCCGATCACAGCTCCGCCCGCTGCAAAGGCCATGGCGGCCTTCTGAAGATTTGCAGGCTGACATCCAAACACACTGCCCGGCTCACAACCATTCCAAAGTATGGATGCGATAAAAACAGGCGCAAACCCTTTGAGCAGATCAAGCAGTAATGTGCCCGCTGCCAGCCCTTTATTGCCTGTGCGAAGCACGTTGGTTGCGCCAATATTGCCTGAGCCAATATTGCGCACATCGCCCATGCCAGCTGCTTTGGTGAGCAGTAGGCCAAAGGGAATTGAGCCCGACAAATAACCAAGCAGGGCCGCTAAAATGAGTGTCAAAACCTGATACTCCGTATCGCCCCAAACTTGTTCACGAGGCGTTTTTCAGTATTGAACCCTCAAGTTAGAAGAAGCGCGATGCTTCGACAAGCATGTCCTGAGCACGGCGAGGGGCGCAGCACGAACGGTTTCAATGAATTCTCAAAGCTCCTCCCCAATCCTTTTGTTCGATTCTGGCGTTGGCGGACTGTCGGTCCTGGCCGAGCTGAACCGGCTTTTGCCAACAGCGCCTGTGATTTACGCAGCGGATTTGGCGGGCCTTCCCTATGGCACCAAAACCGAACCCCAGATTGCAGCACGTGTGACAGGACTGCTTGGCCGCATGGCTGAGCGGTACAAGCCGCGTCTGATCTGTATCGCTTGTAACACAGCGTCGACCATTGCGCTTGAGATGGTTCGCGATGTGCTTGAGGTGCCGATTGTGGGCACCGTTCCTGCAATCAAACCTGCCGCTAGCCTCACCCAAACAGGCGTGATCGGATTATTGGGTACACAAGCCACCATCCGCCAGCATTACGTCGATAACCTTGAGGCGCAATTTGCAAGCGACAAGACGCTGCTTCGCCTCGCAGCCCCTGACTTGGTCGACGCTGCCGAAGGCAAACTTCGCGGTAAACCCGTCGATATGGCGGTCGTTGAAGATGCAGCAAGACGCCTAAGGGAAATGGCCGATGAGCAAGCTGCCGGCAAGGAAATCGATACGCTGGTGCTCGCTTGCACACACTTCCCTTTGCTGGGAACAGAACTGCATCAGGTGTTTGGCGAGAATGTAAGCCTGCTTCATGGCGCAGGCGGCATTGCGCGTCAGATTGCGCGTCTGGTCGAGGGTCAAACCTTTGACAAGCGCGCCGGAAGACGCGCCGTGATGACCGGCGTTCCTGACGATTTCTCAGCGCTCGAAGGCGTGTTGAAAGCTTACGGAATCGATCAGATTGAACAGTTTTAATCGCAATCCATTCGCAAAGATCGCGCTTTTTTTCCGCTGTGTCCCTGCTACATAGGCGAGGAGAAACATTTGGACCATTGACGGGTTGTATGGTCTGTAATGCAAAGAAGTATCGAGGCGAAGGGCACCATAAGAAAGCCCGCATCTCAATGGGATAAAGAACCTGTCATATGAATTACGATCAGATTTTTGATTCGGCGATCGACCGTCTCCACGAAGAAGGCCGTTACCGTGTGTTCATCGATATCCTTCGCAACAAAGGCGCCTATCCCAATGCGCGCTGTTTTCATGGGCACAATGGCCCCAAACCCATTACCGTTTGGTGCTCCAACGATTACCTTTGCATGGGCCAGCACGATGTTGTGATTGGCGCGATGGAAGATGCACTGCATGACGTTGGCGCAGGTTCTGGCGGTACGCGCAATATCGGCGGCAACACGCATCTGCATGTTGAGCTTGAGAAAGAGCTGGCGGACCTTCACGGCAAAGAGCAAGCCCTGCTCTTCACCAGCGGCTATGTCTCCAATGATGCAACGCTTTCAACGCTTGCGAAACTGCTCCCGGGCTGTGTGATTTTCTCAGATGAACTGAACCATGCAAGCATGATCGCAGGCATCCGCAATTCGGGCTGTGAAAAACGCGTATTTCGTCACAACGACATCGCGCATCTTGAGGAGCTTCTGGCGGCAGAAGACCCTGAAACGCCCAAACTGATCGCGTTTGAGAGCGTCTATTCGATGGAAGGCGATGTCGCGCCGATCCACGCGTTTTGTGACCTTGCAGAAAAGTACAACGCCCTCACCTATATCGACGAAGTGCACGCCGTTGGCATGTATGGCGACCACGGCGGCGGCATTTCGGAGCGCGATAACGCAGCCCACCGCATCGACATAATCGAAGGCACTTTGGGCAAGGCTTTCGGGGTCATGGGCGGCTACATCGCAGCGAGCACAAAGGTCGTGGATTGCATTCGCTCTTATGCGCCGGGCTTTATCTTCACGACCTCGCTGTCGCCTGTTCTGGTCGCTGGAGTGCTCGCATCGGTGAAGCACCTCAAGTCCTCCAACGTTGAACGCAACGCGCAGCAACAGGCAGCCGCGACGCTCAAGCTCAAATTCGCTGAGGCTGGCCTCCCGGTCATGGACTCAGTCACCCACATCGTGCCGCTTATGGTGGGCGATCCGGTGAAAGCGAAGAAGATCAGCGACGTGTTGCTTGCCGAATACGGCGTCTATGTTCAGCCGATCAACTACCCCACGGTGCCGCGCGGTACAGAGCGACTGCGCTTTACCCCCGGCCCGCATCACACCGAGGCGATGATGAGCGAGCTCACCGAGGCTCTCGTCGAGATATGGGATCGGCTTGATCTGGTGCTTGCCGAAGCGGCGTAAACACTCAGACTTGATCTACTGCCCGTAGCCATGCAAACTCCCCGGCGAGAGGGAGACACACATGGCCACCACATTTGACCGGGCAAAGCTCGACACAGGCGCGCTTGATATCAAGCCACTGACACCGGCGATTGGCGCTGAAATTCACGGCATTGATCTGGGCGCATCTGACACCCCAGCGCGCATCCCGGAAATCCGCGCGGCGCTGCTCAAATACGGCGTGATCTTCTTCCGCGACCAAGACCTCACCCAAGAACAACACATCGCCTTTGCCCGCCACTTCGGTGATCTCGAAGTCCACCCCGCCACCCCCAAGGATCAACCCAACCCCGAAGTCCTGCGCATCGCTCATGGCCCTAAAAGCCGGGGGCAGGAGAATTATTGGCACTCCGACGTCACATGGCGCGAGGAGCCATCCTTGGGCTCCATCCTGCTGGCGCGCGAGGTGCCGGAATGCGGCGGCGATACTTGCTTTGCCAATATGCACCTCGCCTATGAGCGTCTTAGCGAACAAATGCAGCGGTTTTGCGAAGGTCTTTCCGCGGTCCACGACATCGCCCGGGTCTTTGCCTCGCGCATGGATAAAGCGCCCGCCGACCTTCACGAAAAATTCCCGCCACAACGCCATCCCGTCATCCGCACCCACCCCGAAACAGGCGAGCGGGTGATCTATGTGAACACCGCTTTCACCAGCCACATTGAGGGGCTCTCAGCCAAAGAAAGCGCGTGGTTGCTCGACCATCTTTATACCACCGCCAAAGACGCCGAAATCCAGTGCCGTTTCCGCTGGCAGGCGGGATCCATAGCCTTTTGGGACAACCGCGTGTGCCAGCACTTGGCCGTCTCCGACTACTTCCCGGCAAAGCGTGTGATGGAGCGGGTCACTATCGCTGGCGATAAGCCGTTCTTCATTCCATAGGACGCCCACTGCCGTAACGTCCTTTGCGCCGTGGCAAAGCTGCGCTAGCTCGTGGGTCAAACAAGATTCGGGAGAAGACGTGTGACCAGTGCTTATGGCGATGAAACTCAGACCTTTTCAGAAGTCGTCCACGGGCGGCGTTCGATTAGGGGCTATCTCGATAAGCCTGTCCCGCAAGAGCTGATCGAGGAAGTGCTGGCGATGGCTATGCGCTCGCCCTCCTCAATGAATACGCAGCCTTATCACTGGCACGTCATCACCGGCGAACCGCTCGACCGCATCCGCAAAGGCAACACCGAACGCATCCTCGCTGGCGAACCTGACAGCCGGGAGTTTCGCAAAGGCCACCCTTTTCAAGGCGTGCACCGCGATCGTCAGGTGGGCTGCGCAATCCAGCTGTTCGAGGCGATGGGGATAGGCCGCGATGATAAGGAAAAGCGTCAAGACTGGGTTCTGCGCGGCTTTCGTCAGTTTGACGCGCCCGTTTGCGTCATCATCACCTATGACAAAGAGCTAGAAGACGCTGACGATACAGTGTTCGACTGCGGAGCCGCTACAACCGCGCTGGTCAATGCAGCGTGGTCGAAGGGTCTTGGATGTGTCATCAATTCTCAAGGTATCATGCAAAGCCCCGTCGTGCGCGAGCATGCCAACATCCCGGACGATCAGGTGATTATGAAGGCGGTTGCGATGGGCTGGCCGGACCCCGACTTTGCCGCAAATCCGGTAAAGATAACGCGGCGCTCGGTGGAGGAAGCAGCGACCTTTGTGGGGTTTGATTAAGCTTGCTCACTTATCGCCCACGGACCGCTCAGCCGCGCGCTCGATATAGGGTAAAGCGTCAACAAGGTCATACCCTGGCATGCGCCTCACAAAGTGCTTGAGCCATGTCGCGTGACCGCTCCCCGTAATGACCAGCACCCGGTCGCCCGGCTCAGCAATCATATCGATCTTGGCGAACATCTTTGCATTGCGCATGTACCAAAAGGCGTTCAGCTCTGCGCCGGGTTGCTGGTCGCCATCGCCAATTCTGAGCATTGAGTAATAGATGGTATCGTGCTGACCACCTACGACATCTTCGCGGTTGTGTGTGATGAGCGATTCAGCGACCGATTGCGTGGGCAGTTTTGCCTGATCTTCTGCGACGATTGCCTGAATATCAGCGAATAGCTGCCCCAAAACCGCTTCGCTCCCATTCGCCTCAGCAAAGGCCTGAACCTTGCCTATGGGGAAATAATCGGGCTCATCCCCTTCCGAGCGTTCATCATAGCCATAGACCGCGCTGTGCCCCAGCATCTTCGCAAGGCGGTAACCGATCTGGACGCTTTCATTGCGGTCGGTCGTCAGCAGTTTCTCAGTCTGATCGAAGTCCTGCACTTCAAGGCCCGGCGGCTGCGTCTCGCTCTCAACCGCCACGCGGGTTGGCCTCCACTGTGCAAGTGTGTCGGCGAGTATCTGGATTTCCCTTTGGCGGCGCGGCGCAAGGAAATCATCAACGTCAAGGTTGGCTAGATCGAGGCCAGGATTTGAAAAGTGGTAAACGCCAAGGATCATCACCTCGATGTCCTCGGCTTTATCGGCTTCATCCTGAGCCGCCGCAGGCACCGCGAGTGCGGCCAGACATGCGGCGAGGAATGCTGGGAATTTCATATGCACTCTCCGTAGTGACTTAGTATACTAATACAGCAAGTCAGAAGGAGAGCAAGCCGTGCTACCGCAAGCTCACTACATTGTCGCTAGCCTCGCGGCGCCTCGACCCATCAAACAGGCTCATCATCGGCTCGTCAGCGACTGTCACCACCTCGGCATCGCCAAAGCCATTAAAGCCCGTTTTCATGGCGGCACCATAAGCGCCAAGCATTCCGATTTCGATGTAGTCGCCTGCCTGGATATCGGCAGGCAACGAAAACGGCCCTGCCATATAGTCTGCATCATCACAGGTCGGACCGTAGAAGGCGAAATCCTCAAGCGGCTCGATCAAATCATCTTCAAGCGCGGCCACAGGGAAACGCCAGCCCACGTGAGCCGCGTCATACAATGCACCATAAGCGCCATCGTTGATGTAAAGCTCGTTACCGCGACGCTTATCGACGCTCACGATCATGCTGGAGTATTCCGCACAAAGCGCCCTGCCCGGCTCGCACCACAGCTCGGCGTTGTAGGCGATGGGAAGCGCCTCGAAATGCTTGGCGATGAGCGCAAAGTAATCTTCGAGTGGCGGCGGTTCCATCTCAGGGTAGATGCTGGGAAAGCCCCCGCCCACATCGACCATATCGATAACCACCGACGCATCAGCGATCGCTGCCCTTGTGCGGTCTATCGCCTGCACAAAGGCAAAAGGCGTCATTGCCTGGCTGCCCACGTGGAAACACACGCCCAGCCAATCGCAATGCTGACGCGCGGTTTGGAGCAGTTCAGGTGCCTCGGTCAAATCACAGCCGAATTTCGCCGCGAGCGACAACTCTGCATATTCACTAGAGACGCGCAAACGCACACAAAGGCGCAGGTCTTGTGCAGGCTCACCCGTTTCTGGATCAGCGCAGGCTTCAACGATCTTATCCAGCTCTTCCATCGTATCGAGGCTGAAGGTTTTGACGCCGTGTTGATGGTACGCCTCCGCAATCGCCCGGCGGCGTTTGATCGGATGCATAAAGCAAAGGTCTGCCTCTGGCAGAGCCTCACGCACAAGACGAACCTCGGCAATCGAGGCAACATCGTAATGCGTGACGCCTGCTTCCCACAAAACCTGTATCAGATCAGGCGCAGGGTTCGCTTTGACAGCGTAAAGCACTTTGCCGGGAAACTTCTCGACAAAAAACCGTGCAGCGCGGCGGGCTGCATGCGGACGATTTAGGATAATGGGCTCGTCGGGCTCCAGGGCCCGCGCTACAGCCTTTGCATCAGGATAGACGTACAACTCAAGGGACCCCCTTAAAACGGTTCGCAAACCGTAAGCGTTTCAACAGGGCTGCCTTGCGGTGAAGCGTGTCCCCAAACCCAAAAGGGCGTCGGCAGCAGGGCCGCGCATTTGCAATAAAATGCGCGGCCTCGCAATCAAAATCGTATCTCCCCGCTAAGTTCCCAGCAGAAGAGGTTTTTTAGGAGAAGGCAACCTTAGGCGCCTGATCCACAGTCCCACGCTCGGATGGATCAAGAGTGTTAAAATCAGCCTCTTTAAAGCCAAGCAGTCCTGCAAATAGCACAGCAGGGAAGGCTTCACGCGCTGTGTTGAACTGGGCAGCGGCTGCGTTCAATGCGCGGCGGGCAGCGGCAAGCTTGTCTTCGATATCAGAAAGCTCATGCTGCAATTCTTGAAAGTTCGAGCTGGCTTTCAGATCAGGATAAGCCTCGCCAAGAGCAAGAAGGTTGTCGAGTGCAATCTTGAGCCCCTGCTCTGACCCACTGTCAGGCGCGCCCTTGGCCGCGATGTTGCGCGCTTTGATTACGTTTTCAAGCGTTGAGCTTTCGTGTCCTGCATATCCCTTTACCGCTTCAACGAGGTTGGGAATAAGGTCATGACGCTGGCGCAATTGCGCATCAATGTCTGCGCGGCCCTGGTTCACATTCTGACGCAGGCGCACAAGCGTGTTGTAAATGGCGATGATCACGCCTGCGAGCAAAACACCGCCGCCGATCATGACCCAAGCAAACAAATCCATGTGAACTCCTCCTTTACCGGATGTGCGTATAACTAGCAGCCAATAGTTAAGAGGTTGGTACGTTTAGAGGGTTTTTGGCATGCAGGCCGATGTTCAAGGATTGATGCGCGGGGAGCTTGGCACTTGGTTGCAAGAGCAAACCGATATGCGCGGGGCGGCTAAGAAAAAGGCGTATGACCGCTGGTTCATAGGCGCCATTGGCCTTTTGCCTGTCTTTAGTTTCTTGTGGTTCTTGCCAATTGGCGGGCTGTTTGATCTCAAACTTATTCTTGCTGCGGCTGCGGTGTTCGGGGTCTACCAATGGGGCAATAAGCCGATCTCAGAAGCCAAGAAGACCATCAAAACCGGGATCAACTCCGCTATCGCGCGCGATTTGGGGATCAATTATGATCCTGATGTCGAACCGGGCATGGAGTTTGACAAATCGCGTTCCTTTGGCCTGGTGCCCAAATATGACCGCGATGCATTCGAAGATTGCTGGTACGGCCAACTGGGTGGGAGTGACTTTAACCTTTACGAAGCCCATCTCGAAGAGCTTAAAGGTCATGGCAAGAACCGCCGCTATGAGACGGTGTTTCGCGGGGTGATTATATCCTTGCCCTTTGGACGAAAGTTTCACTCCACCACTTTATTGCAACGCAAGGGCAAGCACGACAAATGGTTCGGCCTTGGCAGCGTGAAAGACGTGATCGAACTTGATGGTCACCGGCTGCAATATGTCGATCAAGTGCACCCCCAGTTCGAAAACGTCTTTGAAGTCTTTAGCGATGACCAAGTCGAAGCGCGCGTTCTTATCCACCCCAGCTATGTCGAACATCTGGTCGCGCTCGAACAGGCGTTTCATGGCAAAGCGATCCGGGCGCTATTTGTAGACCAACATCTGATCATTGCGGTTGAAGGCGACAATCTGTTTGAAAGCGGCTCCATCAAAGCCGAGGAAGACAACCGGCGCGCTCAAGAAACCGCCGAACAATTTGCAGCGCTCGCTCAGCTTATGTTGGCCATCAATCAGACCAAGCGCGGGGTAGCAGGGAAGGTGGAAGCCAAGCCCACCCAGCCCGGTATCTCTGAATATGCCCGCGAGACAACCCCGCGCGCAGCTGGCGGGTTTGGCCGCAAGGGGCTTTAAAGCTCTCTAGCTTAACCGGTCGCGGAAATCCTCATATTCAAAGCGTTTGACGCATTCGAGCGCGTCTGTGTCGCTATCCCAGAGGTAAATGCTGGGGAGTTGCACGCCGTTGAAGGTGTTGGTCTTCACCATCGAATAATGCGCCTGGTCGAGGAAGGCGAAGCGCGCGCCGGGTTCTGCTGGCACCGGCAGGCGGTAATCGCCGATCACATCGCCAGCGAGGCACGATGGACCACCGAGGCGGATGGGCACGCTGTCGTCGGTGAGTTCGCCCAGCATGGCTGGACGGTAGGGCGCTTCGAGCACGTCGGGCATGTGGCAAGTGGCTGAGATGTCAGCGATACCGATGGGGACTTCGTTGAAGCCTGTATCGAGGAGCGTGCCCACGAGGATGCCCGCATCCAGAGCCACCGCCTCGCCAGGTTCGAGAATGATCTCAGCGCCGGTGTCATCAGCCGCGTCTTTTAGGAACTCGATCAGTTCTGCACGCTCATAATCAGCGCGGGTGATGTGGTGCCCGCCGCCCATATTGATCCATTTGAGCTGCCCGAAGTAAGGCTCAATTGCGTCAAACACACGGTCCCACGTCTGGCGAAGCGGCTCAAAGGTCTGCTCGCACAGATTGTGGAAGTGGATGCCTTCAACGCCTTCCATATGTTCTTCGGTCAGTTGGTCGATAGGGAAGCCGAGGCGCGAACCAGGGGCGCTGGGATCGTATTTGGGCACTTCGCCGGTTGCGACCATGGGGTTGAGCCGGAGACCTACCGAGACATCGCCGCCCGTCACCGCCGCTTGATCGAGGATGAGCGCGGCGCGTTTCATTTGCGCTGGCGAGTTGAAAATCACGTGGTCGGACAGGCGGCAAATCTCGTCCAATTCCTCGGGCTTGAACGCAGCGGAATAGGTTGCGATTTCACCATCGTAGAACTCGGACGCAAGCCGCGCTTCCCACAGGCCGCTGGTAGAGACACCGTCGAGATACTCCCCCATAATGTGCGCGACCGAGTGCATGGAGAACGCCTTGAGCGCTGCAAAGACCTTGCACCCCGCCTCGTCACGAATGTCGGCGAGGATCTGGCAGTTGGAGCGGATTTTCGCTGCGTCCACGACGAACGCAGGGCTCTCGACGCGGGCGAGGTCGAAGTGGGCGAAAGCGCCCGGGTTTCCAGCTTGGGTTTGCATTACGAAATACTCAAATGACAGGATCAGAACACTTAGCGTTCATCAAAATCCAAGGACCCGTAATAGCTAAAAGTAAGTGGAATACGGGCTCCATTAGCTGTATCTACATCTATAATGTAATATTGATCGTTCCGATCGAAGCTCATCCAACTGTAACTATAGCCAGGACCTTCGACATTCGCGACGCGGTTTCCAAAAAAATCTCTATCGTTATTGCGAAAGCAATCTTGAATGTCAGAAACATAATTAGCTGATCCACATTTCGTTCCGATAGGGACAAGGACTGGAATAGCGAACTCGACATCGATTAACTTCGTGGAATAGGGAGGCACCGAAACGGGAAATTCCAGATCATGCTCCAGTGGCACCATGATTGGTTCATAGGTAGCGGTCACCTTGGCATCTTGTACGAAACCATTCTCAATCGGTCTTAGGTTAAGACGAGTTAACAAGACGGGCCGATCAAGAGGGTTGAACAGTGTTAGCTTCCAACCAACAGGCGATAGTACTCCCTGACCGCCGGCTTGAGTGCCTCTTCCGTCTGTCATTATCATCTGAATGGGCCTGCTCGAGACGACCTTCTTTACCCCCAACAGGGCAATTTGATCGGGATCCTCGCGGATTTGATTGTAGGCCAAGGTCGCGGTTACGAGCAGTGCAAGCATTGCAATGATCGTATTCAGCCATTCATGAGAAAGAAAATTCCTCATTAAAACCCAACCGGCCCATCAAGCTCCTTCACCTGCCACGGGAGGCCATGCGCGTTCAGCATCTCCATAAACGGATCAGGGTCCATCTCTTCCATATTGAAGACGCCCTCCCCGCTCCAAACACCCTGCACCATCATCGCAGCGCCGATCATCGCTGGCACGCCGGTGGTGTAGCTCACCGCCTGATTTCCGGTCTCCTCGAAGGCCGCTTCGTGCGAGCAGATATTGTTGATGTAGAAGGTCTTTTCACCTGACCCATCGAGCGCATCGCCCGTCGCGATACAGCCGATGTTGGTGTTGCCCTTGGTGGTCTCGCCCAGGGTTTCAGGCTTGGGGAGGACGGCGGCGAGAAATTGCAGCGGGATGATATCCTTGCCCTGATAACGGATCGGCTCAATCCCGGTCATCCCTACGTTTTGTAGCACGGTGAGGTGCTTGATATACTCATCACCAAACGTCATCCAAAACCGCGCGCGCTCGATCTCTGGGTTGAACTTGGCAAGGCTTTCGAGCTCTTCATGATACATGAGATAGGCGTTTTTGGGGCCCACCGCCTCGAAGTCGAACTCGGTCTTCACCTGCATAGCGGGAGTCTCGACCCACTCGCCGTTTTCCCAATGGCGCGCCGGAGCGGTCACCTCGCGAATATTGATTTCGGGATTGAAGTTGGTCGCAAACGCCTGTCCGTGGTCGCCTCCATTGCAATCTAGAATGTCGAGCGTGCGGATCGTCTTGAGCTTATGCTGCTTCAGCCACATGGTGAAAACGCTCGTCACACCGGGGTCAAACCCTGATCCGAGAAGCGCCATTAGGCCAGCGTCTTTAAAGCGGTCATGATAAGCCCACTGCCAAGAATATTCGAACTTTGCCTCATCCTTGGGCTCGTAGTTCGCGGTGTCCATGTAGTGCGCGCCTGCCTCCAAACACGCATCCATGATTGGCAAGTCCTGATAGGGCAGCGCCAAGTTCACCACATGGGTCGCGCCCAAACGCTTGATGAGGTTGACCATCGCGGGCACTTCTTCGGCGTCGATTTCATAGGTCGGGATCACGACACCGGTGCGTTCTTTCACCGAAGCGGCAATGGCGTCACACTTCGATTGTGTGCGGCTGGCTAGGTGGATCTCGGGGAAAATGTCCGAATTCATAGCCATCTTGTGAACGCAAACAGAGCTCACGCCCCCTGCCCCGATTACCAGCACTTTTGACATAATAGCGGCCTTTCAAATCCGAATCTTGGGCGCGTATTAGGCGATTGGTTGAAGGCTCTCAAACATTCCTACATTTCCTACTGTTTCAAGATGGCCTAGAGGGGTGGCTATGACTCGCCCATCTCCCTCTTTTTGCGCCGTTTTCTTCGGAGATTGGGAGGGCAGGTTTTCTGCCCCTGGACTGTGTGCCAAGTGTGCCAAACTTTATCGAAAAACGAGAAGGTAAGCGATGAGAACTCCGACTCAGAACGGCGTAATTAAAGCGGCCGCGAGCATAGGCGCCATATTGCCACCCACACCGCTCTTGCCTGTCGAGATCGCAGGTGTGCGACTTCACGTGAAAGCGGAAAACCTGCAACCCATTGGTGCATTCAAAATCAGGGGCGGATGGTGGCGGCTTTCCAACCTATCCGAAGATGAACGAGCCGCCGGTGTTGTCGCCGTCTCGTCCGGCAATCATGCACAAGGTGTTGCTTGGGCAGCCAAACGTCTGGGGATCAAAGCGACCATAGTTATGCCGCGCGACGCACCAGAGGTGAAGCTTGCCAATACCAAGGCTTTGGGAGCGCAGGTGGTTCTTTACGAGCGCCCCGGAGAAGACCGTGATGAAGTGGCCGCCAAGCTCATCGAGGCTCAAGGTGGTGTGCTTGTCCATGCCTTTGGTGATCCATGGGTTATCGAAGGGCAAGGCTCGTCCGGGATTGAAGCCGCTGAGCAAATGGAAACGCAAATGGGCAAAACGCCCTCTCGCTTTATCGTGTGCTGCGGTGGAGGCGGTCTTGCAGCGGGGCTTGCACTTGGCTGCTCTGATGCTGCAATCCATGTAGTCGAGCCCGAAGGCTGGGATATGGTCGGACAAGCGCTGGCGAGCGGAGACGTCGTTCAAGCACCCAAAGACGCGCCCAAGACCATTTGCGATGCGCTGCAACCCACGGCGACCAAAGCCCTCAACTTGCAAGTGCTAGCGGGCCGCGCAGAGCGGGGCGTCACAGTCACAGATGAGGAAGTGCGGGCGGCACAAAGATGGGCTTTTGCGAACTTGCGGATGGTGATCGAACCGGGCGGCGCGGCGGCTCTTGCAGCAGCGCTTGCGGGCAAAGTGCCAGTTGATGAAGGCACCGTCGTCATGCTCACCGGGGGAAATGCTGACCCACAGGCCTTCGCCAAGACGATCGCCGTTTGAGGTCTGTGGAAACCGTCATAAACCTTGAGCAAAAGCGTCACAGGCGCGACACGCCTCACGTTTATGACAGTCGCCTAACGGTTTTGACCAAGGCGATACAACCATGACAGTTCAGCCCAAATCCATCATCTCACAGGCCGTTGTCAGGAAGGAAGCCAGCACGAAGGATAAGCTCCTCGACAAGGCTTTTGCGCTTGCCTTCAACGGCCTTGTCTATGCCCAGATTTGGGAAGATCCGGTGGTCGATATGGAAGGGCTCGCAATAGAGCCCGACAGTCGCTTGACGTGCATCGCGAGCGGCTCTTGCAACGCGCTTTCGTACCTTACCGCAAATCCTGCGCAGGTGACGGCCGTGGACCTTAACCGCGCGCACGTGGCGCTGGGCAATTTGAAGATCACCGCGATCAAGCACCTGCCCAATTACGAACGGTTCCAACGCTTCTTTGCCCATGCCGATCACGGCGAGAACAAAGCGGTCTACGAAACGATGATCGCCCCGCACCTTGATGGGGAAAGCCGCAAGTATTGGGAAAAGCGCGATATCAAGGGCCGCAAACGGATCAGCTATTTCACCAAAGGGCTCTATAAACGCGGGCTTCTGGGCAATTTCATCGGCCTCGCGCACATCTTTGCGCGAGCCTACAAGATCGACCTATCCAAACTTCTGAAAGCGGAAACGCTCGAAGAACAGCGCCATGTGTTCGAAACCGAACTTGCACCAGTGTTTGATAAAAGGTTCATCCGATGGCTCACCGATCAGCCGGCCTCGCTGTTTGGCCTTGGCATTCCGCCAGCACAGTTCGATGAACTGGCAGGCGATGAGCGCATGGCAGAGGTGCTGCGCCGCCGGTTGGAAAAGCTCGCATGCGACTTTGAGATCAAGGACAATTACTTCGCATGGCAGGCCTTTGGGCGCGGCTATGACCGGGCCGAAAGTGCGCCCCTTCCCCCTTACCTCCAACGTGCCAATTGGGAAGCGATGCGCGAGCGGATTGACCGCCTCAGCGTTGAGCGCGCCAATATGGTCCACTGGATTGGCGACCAAGAAGAGGCGAGCATGGACCGCTTTGTGCTTCTTGATGCGCAGGACTGGATGAACGATGCGCAATTGACCGAGCTTTGGAGCCTTATCACACGCAGCTCGCGACCAGGCGCACGGGTCCTGTTCCGCACAGCCGCCGAGCCAAGCCTCTTGCCGGGTCGTCTTGATGATGCGGTGCTATCGAAGTGGAACTATCTCGAAGAGCAGTCCGCAGACCTGACCCAGCGCGACCGCTCGTCGATTTACGGCGGCGTGCATGTGTATGAGCTCGCCTGATGGGGACCGCCGGTGCGCAAAGCGGCCATGCGGCTCTTATGGACCAAGTCTATAAAGGCCAGCGGCACATTTATGATGCGACGCGCAAATACTATTTGTTTGGGCGGGACACTCTGATCGAGGGCTTGAACGCGCGGCCTGGAATGCGGCTTCTTGAGGTTGCCTGTGGGACCGGACGCAACATGGCAAAAATCGATAAAGCTTGGCCGGGGCTTGAACTCTATGGCCTCGATATCTCATCAGAAATGCTCAAGAACGCTCAAAAGGCACTGGGCGATAGGGCAAAGCTTGGTCTTGGTGATGCCTGCGCTTTTGATGCGGCGAAAACGTTCCAAGAGGCCGGGTTGGAGAGGTCTGGTTTCGACCGGGTGGTGCTCTCCTATTGCCTGTCGATGATCCCTGATTGGGAAGGTGCCCTTACCCACGCCGCAAGCCATTTGGCGCCGGGCGGCGAATTGCATGTCGTGGACTTTGGCGACCTTGGCGGCCTGCCGGGCCCGCTTAGAGGGATGCTGCACACGTGGCTGGCCAAATTCCACGTTCAAACCCGCAGCGCGCTTCCAACCGCCATGCAAGAACTCGCTGCGGCGAAGACCATGACGCTTTCATCGAAACGCGGAAAACTCAGTTACTTCCAGCTTCACGTTTTGAAATCGCCATTCGCATAGCCCGAGGAAAACTCGCGCACCTGATGAATTGACAATCCCCTGCCCCTCTTACACACATTGGCAAAAGACAAACGCAGGGGATCGACTTCATGCAAGCGCAAATGCTCGCGCCAGCCGCCGTTCTGGTGGTCTGGACGCTCATCATTCTGTTTTGGATTGTGCCGGTGCGTTTTGGCGCGATTGCCAAGGTGGAGGATAAGTCAGTCTTCACCGACAAAGCGGGTGGGCGGGGCCAAGACTTAGAAGGCAAGATCCCCGACAAAGCCAATTGGCCGGCGCACAACCACACGCATTTGCACGAACAGCCAACGCTTTTTTATGCCGTAAGCGCTATTCTCGCGATTGTCGGTTCGAGCGCAATCGATGTGGCAATGGCATGGATATACGTCGCCCTGCGGATCATCCACTCATTGTATCAAATCTTCGTCAACCAGCTTAAACTGCGCTTCTTGCTGTTTCTGGCTAGCACGATTGCGCTGATCGTCCTGGCTATGCGAGCGATCATGGTGACCGTGTTTGCTGATCCAAGTCTTGCACCGCAATAATTGAGCGAAAAGGGAACAATTAGATGATTGGAATGGAAATTCTTGGGCCTGCGGTCGCGCTGATGATTTGGACGATGGTTATGTGGGCCTGGATGTACGCGACCCGCATTCCTGCGATGAGCAAAGCGCCCGATATCGAAGCGCCAAGCAAGCTGGTTGGCTCTACGCCGGCAAGCCTTCGTGAAAAGCTGCCAGACAAGGTCAATTGGAAAGCGGACAATTACAACCACCTGCACGAGGCACCGACCTTGTTTTATGCCGTAGCGATCATTCTGGCGATCCTTGGCCAAGGTGACGGGATGAATGCATTTCTTGCGTGGATTTACACAGGTCTGCGCATTGCACACAGCCTTGTTCAGGCGACCGCTAACCGGGTGATGGTCCGCTTTGTGCTGTTCGCTTTGTCGAGCGTTATCTTGATCGTGTTGATCGTAAAGGCGGCGGTGATCGTCTTCGCCTAAAGCATTCAAAATTTGACAGAATTAGGGGGCGGCTCTCGGGCCGCCCCTTTTCTTTATTCAGCCGCTTCGCGTGCATCTTCGAGGGTCGCGAGGAACCGTTCTGCATCAAGCGCTGCCATACAGCCCATTCCGGCCGCTGTGACCGCTTGGCGATAAACAGCATCGGTAACATCGCCCGCTGCAAACACGCCGGGGATTGAGGTCTTGGGCGTACCGGGCTCGACCGACAGATATTTGCCAGAGTGCATTTCAAGCTTGCCTTCGAACAACTCGGTCGCAGGCGCATGGCCGATAGCCACAAACGCGCCGTCCACCTCGAGAGTGGAGCTTTCCCCCGTCAGCGTGTCTTTCAAATTGAGGTGGCCAAGCGAACCATCCTCACCCGCTTCAAAGCTTTCAACCTGCTTATTCCAAAGCACGTTGATCTTGTCGGATTTGAACACCCGCTCTTGAAGGATTTTCTCAGCGCGAAATTCATCGCGGCGGTGGATCACTGTCACATCATCGGAATGATTGGTGAGGTAGAGCGCCTCTTCAACGGCCGTGTTGCCGCCGCCAATAACCGCAACCTTCTTGCCGCGATAAAAGAAGCCGTCACAGGTTGCACAGGCCGATACACCCTTGCCGCCAAGCGCCTCTTCGCCCGGCGCGCCCAGCCATTTGGCCTGCGCGCCTGTCGCAATCACAATCGTGTCAGCGATATATTCATCGCCGCTATCAGCGACCGCGCGGAACGGTGAGCCATTGTCGAGATCAACCTCGGTGATGATGTCATACATCATGCGCGTGCCAACGCTTTCGGCCTGCGCCTTCATCTCTTCCATCATCCACGGGCCCTGCACCACGTCGCGGTAGCCAGGGTAGTTTTCGACATCGGTGGTGATGGTCAGCTGTCCTCCGGGTTGAAGGCCCTGCACCACAATCGGCTCAAGCATGGCGCGCGCGGCGTAAATTGCGGCGGAATAGCCAGCAGGGCCGGAGCCAATGATGAGCATCTTTGTGCGGTGAGTGGTAGCCATAAGTCGTCTCTTAAATTTGGTTCTGTGTTGGCAGTGATATGGGGAGCCTTAACGCCAATGTCACGCCAGCAAGCGCTCTCGCAGACGAGCTTTGCTTGGGCCATCCACACCTAAAGTTGTCGCAAGGTAATTGTCGATCGAACCGTGGTCACGCGTGACCTCTTGCCAATAGGTCGCCAAATACTCCTCGCGCACGCCCATAAGGTTGCGGATCGCTTCTGGGTCGATCTCGCCGTAATGCTCCTTCATGCGAGGTAGCGATTGATTTTCAAGAATATAGGTCGTTGGCGCATCATTGGTGAGGAGAAACTCTGCCAAGATGTCATCATAATGCACGCCCAGCACATGGAGCAGCAAGCTTGCGCCCACTCCTGTACGGTCTTTGCCCGCAAAACAATGAATGAGATTGCCACCGTCACGGCTGTCCAAAGCGTCAAAATAGCGCCCGAACATATCGATCATGGCAGGATTAACTGGCATGCGCGTGTATACAGAGATCATACGATCAAAGGCTTTTTTCGGCGTCATCTCGATATTGCCGCCCCCGCCTTCATGAGGCGGAGAGGAGCTGGTTTCTCCATCAAACGCAATGACTTGAGCGGTGAAATTGGCATGGCGCGTACAGGGAAAGCTGGTCCGTTCACTCACGCCGCGAAAGTCCACAATGGTGCGGATATCGAGGCTCTGGATTAACTCCAGATCCGCCTCGCTTGCATCAATGTGTTGGCCCGACCGAAACAAAAGCCCCTTTTGAACTTTCGCTCCATCAGCGCCGGCATAGCCGCCATAGTCGCGTAAGTTGTGGATGCCGTCAGTGGTTAAAAAGGGCGCAGGGAATGGTTGGGGAGCAGTTTCTCGAATCATAGCTTCACGCTCTGACAGCGCACCATGGCAGCTGCAAGTCACTTCACCGCATGCTCCTAGGCTCCTCCCTTAGGTAGCAGTTCGGAGCCCCTTCCCAACGCATCATTTGTTGGGCGACACTTATACAAGGAAAGCTGACAATCCGCCCTCCCTTTCAACTGGTATGAACGACATGTCTTTTATCCTAATCGCCGACGACGACGAACTCATCGCAGAGCTTGCTGCCCAAGTGCTGATCGATGCAGGTCATGCATGCGGCTGGGTCACGAGCGCTGAGGAATGCTGGGAGCTTCTCAAGACACGGCGTCCCGATGCGCTTCTGCTTGACCAGGATATGCCGGGGATGAGCGGGATGACGATGTTGCGCAAGCTGCGGCAATCCGAAGAGTTTTACGACCTTCCCGTCCTGATGTTCACAGCGATGAGCGGTGCGCAGGATGAAAGCCAGGCGATTTTTGCCGGAGCCAATGGATTTATCCGCAAACCCTTTGATCCGCGGGGGCTGACAAGCCGGGTGCAACGCGTTCTCGCCAAGCGCGCAAACCAACCGCGCCATCAGGATCTTCAGACCTATCTCGAACAAAGCGCCGGTGTGAGCAGCCACGTGTCCGGTCCCAGAAGGGTTCTCTAATCAGCGGCAAGATCACTGCAAAACTGGGTGGTCCACTCGCGCACATTGTCATCGCGCACGGTCGAAATCATCGCCTGATAGCGGCTCTTGCGCTCCTCCAAGGGCATATCAAGCGCCTTGCCAATCGCCATCGCTAGTGCATCGGGGCTGTGTGGATTGACCAGAAGCGCGCCTTTGCCATCGCAGTCCAATTGATATGCGGCCCCTGCGAAATCGGAAAGCACCAACACGCCGGGGTTTTCGGGGTCTTGGGCCGCTACATATTCTTTAGCGACCAAGTTCATTCCATCGCGCAGCGGCGTGACACAGCCGATCTTGGACGCGCGGAAGAAACCGTAAAGCTCTGCATGACTGTAGCCGTGGTTCACATAGCGGATCGGCACAAGGTCCACCTCAGAGCGCGCGCCGTTGATCTGTCCGGTTTTCTGCTCAAGCTCGCTGCGGATTTCCTGATAGCTTTGCACATCTTCGCGGCTTGGCGGCGCGATTTGGACAAAGACAAGGTCACGCACGCGTTCTGGGTGTTCGTCAAAGAAGCGGCCGATGCCATCGATACGCTCTGGCAGACCTTTGGAATAATCGAGCCGGTCGACCCCGATCATTCCGGTCCTGCCCCGAATGGAGGCAAGGAAACGCTCCTCGGCTTCTTTGGCTTCGGGCTTTGCGCCTTCGGCTTGGAAATGCTCCCAATCGATCCCAATGGGATAATCGCGCGCTATTGTGGTGCGGCCTTCGTGGGTGATCTGGCCGGTCTCATGGTCCACATGCGCGCCCAGTTCATTTTCGCAATAATGCACAAATGAAGAGAGCCATTCCGGTGTCTGAAACCCGATGAGATCATAAGATAGCATGGTCTTCACCAACCGCTCATGAAACGGGAGCGAGGTGAGCAAACGGGTCGGCGGCCAAGGTGTGTGCAGGAAGAACCCGATACGGTTCCTAATCCCGCGCGAGCGCAACCGGTCTCCCAATGGAATTAAGTGATAATCGTGGACCCATACAAGGTCCTCTTCCTCGATCAGCGGCAGAACACTTTCCGCAAAGCGGTCATTCACCCGCTCATAACTCTCGCCCGTTTTGTTCTCGTAACGCGCCAGATCAATGCGGTAATGGAACAACGGCCACAGGGTCGAATTGGCATAACCGTTGTAATATTCGTCGAGTTCCTGCGTCGACAGGTCGATCGTGGCCGTGGTCACTCCATCGGTGCGCTGGAGGTCCATATTGCCGAGTTGTTCGTTGTTTTCCTGACCAGACCACCCGAACCAAACGCCGCCGCGATCTTTGAGCGCTGCATTCAAAGCACCCGCCAATCCCCCTTGAGCGCCAGCAACGCCGCGCGCCTTTGGCACGGCCACACGGTTCGAGATAACGACGAGTCTTTGTGTTTGGGGGCGATTTATCGCACTTCACTCCACGGTTTGGACAACAGCCCGGCGCAGTTGATTACTCCCACTAAGGAATAAGTCTGCGGGAAGTTCCCCCAAAGTTCGCCGGTCTCATAGTCGAGGTCTTCGCTAAGCAAGCCGGATTTCGTGGTGTGGCTTAGCATGGTTTCAAACAAAGTGCGCGCTTCATCGCTGCGGCCTGCGAGATGCAGCGCTTCGATGAGCCAGAAGGTGCACACGTTAAACGCGGTCTCAGGCGCGCCAAAGTCGTCTTCTGCCGCGTAACGCAGCATATGATCGCCCCGGCGAAGATGCTCTTCAACGGCGGCAAAGGTCTGTTTGAAACGCTCATTGTCAGGCGAGAGGAAACGCAGCTCCACCATCTGCAGAAGCGATGCGTCGAGATAATCGCTTTCAAAGCTTGCACCATAATGGCCGCACTCACCGGTGGCATCAGGCTTCCATGCTTTTTCATCAATGGTCGCGGCAATCTTGTCCGCGCGCTCGCGCCAAAGCCATGCGCGGTCAGGTTTTCCAAGATGGTCCGCCACATTGGCGAGGCGGTCACACGCCGCCCAGCTCATCACAGCAGAATAGGTGTGCACTTCCTCTCGCGTGCGGAACTCCCAAAGCCCAGCGTCAGGCTGATCGTGCATGCTCCAAGCCATTTCGCCGACCTCTTCAAGAGCTTTGAAGTCGGCGTCGTCGGCCGGACGTATCAGACGCTTATCAAAGAAGCCTTGAGCGCTGGGCAGGACGATCTGACCATAACAATCGTGTTGGATCTGTTTGTAGGCCGCATTGCCCTGACGCACCGGTCCCATACCCCGATATCCTGCAAGGTAGCTTGCCGTGGTTTCATTCAGCTCGCTTTGCCCCATGACTGAGTAGAGCGGCTGAATCTGTCCCCCGCGTGCACCGTCCACGATGTTGCGCAGGTAGGTGAGATACTTCTCCATCACATCCAGCGCGCCAAGACGGTTCAAGGCCTGGATGGTGTAATAGCTGTCCCTGATCCAGCAGTAGCGATAATCCCAATTGCGCTCCGAATGCGCCGCTTCTGGGATTGATGTGGTGAGCGCTGCAACGATGGCGCCGCTCTCTTCATGCTGGCACAATTTCAAGGTAATAGCGCAGCGGATAACCTCTTCTTGCCACTCGAGCGGAATATGCAGCCCCCTGACCCAGCGCTGCCAATATTTGCGCGTTGCCTGCTCCATCGAGCGGACCGTTTCACGCAAGTTTCCAACGAAAGGTTCGTCAGGGCCGAGGAAAAAATGCGTGTCTTCCTCAATCCGAAACGTGCGGTCTTCCATGATGTAACCAACGGCTGCATCGGTGGAGAGACGCAGCGCCGTCTGTCCGGCGAGGTAGCGAATATGGTTTGTTCCGCTGGTGGTCTCTGCAAGGCCCGCGCCATAGTTCTTGGTGGGTTTCAGCACCACTTTGATGCGCGGGTGACCTTTGATCGGGCGCACGATCCGAGCATAGGCAACCGGGCGATACATCCGGCCAGACCCTTCAAATCGGGGGCAAAAGTCGAGAATTTCCACCGCACTGCCGTCATCAGCCTCAAGCGTGGTCACAAGGATCGGCGTGTTGCGAATGTAGCTTTGCGAGGACTTGGTTTGCCCCTCTAACTCAAAGCGCCAAATGCCCGCCTCGCGCTGGCTATCGTTAAGGAGCGCCGAAAACACAGGGTCCCCGTCAACGCGCGGAATACAGCCCCAAACAAGCGCGCCGCTCTCATCAATCAGGCCCGAAACCTGACAATTGCCAATCGGCCAAAGCTCAAGATTAGAAGTTTGCACCAAGCGTTAAATCTCCAGCCAATCGTGCACTGAGGTAACATCAGGAAGGTGGTATTGCGCAAGGGTTCCCTCGCGCTCACCCACACAAATGCCTGCCCCGCCCAGTTTCTTGCAGGCTGCAAAGCCTGCCTCGTCGGTCAAGTCATCGCCGATGAAGATCGGCTGCGATCCTTGAAAGCCTTTTGTGTCCATGAACATGCGCACAGCTGAGCCCTTGTCGCCGCCATCGGCAACAATTTCGATAACACATTTGCCACCTTGCGCCTTCCAACCGTGCTCTGCCGCAAGCTCTTTGGCAAACGCGACCGCTCTTTCGCCAGTGTTGGGATTGCTGCGATAATGCAGCGCTCCGCCGTGGGCTTTGTGTTCGTAATCGACGCCATGTTCTTGGGCAAAGCTGCGAAGGGCGGTTTCGATCTCAACGGGCAGGCTCCTGGCCCCCTCCCCCAATGCGTCTCCCGAAGCGTTGCGCACATCGACTCCGTGCGACCCAGCGATTGCTACTTGGAGAGGGCCTAAATGCCGCTCAATATCATCAATCGAACGTCCGCTCACCAAAGCGAAGCGGCCATTCAAGCGCTGCGAAAGGGATAAAAGTCGGTCCGCCAATCGCTCGGCAGGAACAATATCATCAGGGCCGGCTGCAAGCTCAACCAGCGTCCCATCAAAATCGAGAAACAGTGCTGCATTCTCGATCAGAGAGCTAAGCGCTGGAGGCGCGCTCAATGCAAAAGCGGATGGCATACCCAATCTGTAGAGAAAAGCCTGAAAGCGTCAATGCGAATGCTGCACCGCAACAATACGCATTGGTATTCAGCAGTCTTGCAGGACTTAAAGTATCTCGAAACGCACGGTTACAGTGAACGTGCTGCCTGCTGACAATGTGCCGGTGGGTGTTACCCTGAAGTCAGTGACATTGGTGTCACAGCCCGCTCCGTCATCCGCAGGTAGGTAATCGAAGGTTGTGCCGCCGTTTTCGGAGAATTGGAGGTCATCGGTTGTGACCTGCAAGTCCCCTGCAACGCTTCCTGATCCACCATAGCTATAGGTCAACCCCGTCGCCCCGCCCGGTTCGGCGAAAATGATCGGTCCACCCGAACGCGCCATCAGGCAAAGCTTGGCATCTGCTGGGCCGTTGTCTTCAACAACAACTGCACTTGCAGGACCCGCACCGATGTTCGTGACGGTAATGAGGTATTCAACCGTTGCGCCCGGAATGGCTTTGGGATTGGTGGTGCCGTTGATCGGGTCTGCGATCAATGACGACACTTTGGAAACCGTCAGCTCAGGCAAAAGCGGAGAGACGACGCAAACGTCATCAACGTGCCAAAAGTCAAAATTGGTGCCGCTGCCGCTAAGGAACCTGAAGCGGATTTGAAAACCAGCATGTTGAAATTCAGCAGTAAGCGGGAAGTTGAGATTGAATATCTGGCCTTGGGTGCCTGAACCTTGAAGCTCTGCAAACTCAACCCACACACCGCTGGAGTTGAGAAGCTCAACCACCAGGTTTTCATTGGCATCCGGGTTTTCACTGAAGCTGTCAGCACCCCTTCTCACCCACATGGTTGCATTGCTGACGCCAGTGGCATCGAAAATCGGCGAGGTCGCGCTTGAAGTCGAATTGTGCAGGAACATCGAGTTGCTGCCCGAGTTTGAGGTGAGCGAGTTCACACCCACAAAGGTCGAATTGCTCACGACAAAGCCGCCTAGACCGGTCTCGAAATCGATACAGCTCTCGCTTGTTGGCTGAGGGCCGCTTCCAGGTGGCGGATCTTCGGCTTCGATGATCCCGAGATTAAAGAGGTTGCGCGCGTCTCTAAGACCTTGGGCATCGTCAAACACAATTGAGAAGGATGAGGTAGGAGTGGCAAGCGTGAAGCTCGCCGTTTCGTTGACGGGGTTTTCGCCTGCCGCGTTGGCAAGGAAGGTCCCCACACCACCCACAGCGGTCAATCTTCCGGCTTGATCAGCGAACGCAGGAGGAGAGGCAAATGAATGCACTTCAATTGTGGGAGAAGACCAGGTCCCGGCCACTGTCCCTGCGAAACTATCGCGCGGCGTGGTGCCGTCCATATCATCGATATCGCTGAAATTGACGCGCTCGATATCGAAACCGATTGCGGTGAAGCGCAGCTCGACATGTCGGTCGCACGCGGCAACGCTTGAACGCGCATAGATTTCTGCACGACCGCTTGCATCGAAGAAGGCGCAGTTTGTATTCTCTGGCTCAAGCGTAACAGTGATCGTCCGGCCGGAGCCATCGGAAAAGACGGCGGTGAAATCATCGGTCGTGAATTGAAAACTGAAGTTTTGGGCCGCCGCAGGGGCGCTCAGCGAGAAAAGGCACAGCACAGCGAATGCACTGATAACCCTCGTAAGTTTCCCGATCCGTTCAAACATACTCGTCACATAGGCGCTTATGGTAAACGCAGCCTTCACCGGCTTTGCATTGTTACACGATTTGACACTCATTGGTCTGATCACCGACCCAATCCCAGGAAGTCAAAGCTGCTGGTGTCGAATTTCAGACGAACGCTTGCGAACAGACCTTTGTCGGTGTTGCGTGCTTCGGAGAAGTCGCCGTCGCGGAAACCTTCGATATTGTAGCCAACGGTCACGAGCATATCGTCCACTGGCGTAAAGCCGATAGTCGGGCCGAATGAGAAGCTGGTCACATTGTCCTCAAGGTTGGCGCGCACAGTACCGGTTGCGCCGATCTCGAATTTCTCACCGATGCCGATCCGAGCGTCCGCGCCGACAAAGACGGTGGTGCCTGAGAACTCAGTGCCCTCGAACTCGTCGAAGTTGTAACGGCCACCTAGGAACAGGCCGAATTCATTACGGCGCGTTTGGCGCGTGATGCCGTTCTCATCTTCGTCCCAATCGCGCGGGCTCCAGTTTGTGGACCAGCTAGCAACGACGCGGCGTGAGGTTGCATCGCCGTCTACGATGAGAGCGCTTGCGCCTGCACCGCCTGCTTGGCCAGCAACGCCGCCGGTGACTTTGTCGCTGCGATACTCAAGCTTGCCGAGCATTGCGATTTCTGATGCGTCTGGACGGTGAGCAAAGGCAATCGCTGCATCCATAATCTCAACTTCTGGGCCAAGCTCGTCTTCAGCGCGCGTCCAGGTGATGCCAGAGCCGACAATGCTGCCCTCGCCCAGCTGGCGGATGCCGCCAAAGGTTGCGCCGTAACGATCAGCCTGCTCACCATCGCGATATTCGCCGCGCGCTGTGAGGCTCCAGCGATCTTTGCGCCATGCGCCGCCGAAGGTGACTGCAGTGAAGTCTTCGAAAAGCTGACCACCGGTGAGTTGACCACCAGAAGCGGCAGGTTGAGCCACGTTGATGAGGTCGCTCGCAGCCGGTGCGCCGTTCAGAGTACGGTTGCCGTCGATCGTTGCATCGAGCGAGAATTCAGGGCTGATCTGAAGCGTTTGGGCAAGGCCGAAGGCTGCGAATGTGCGGTTGCCAAGCTCGCCAACAGTTTCCTGACCTACAGAGGTGATGACTTGACCACCCTGCCATGGCGTCAACTCAATACCGCCACGAAGCGTGCGTGCATCGATGTTTTCGCCATCAGCGATCTCGTAAGTGCCAACCACGCGCACACCGTTTGCAATCGCATAGCGAGCGCCGATGCGATGGCGTGCGGGCAGGTCCACGCTTTCCGCTGAATCAAGTGCGATGGCGGTTGAGGCTGACAGTTCGAGGCTGTTGTCGAACAAGCGCTGTGTTGCGCCACCTTCAAGGACGGTTGAGCTGTTGGTTGTACCATCAGCCAGACGGTCGTTAAAATGCGTAAGGCCAAGGCGGAAATCAGTGGTTGCGCGTGTCAGGCTCAGCTGTGTTTGCGCAGCGCGGCGGCGTGAATTGTCAGCAAGGCTGTCATCCTGCCAAACGCTGCCCAAAACGCTGAGGTTATCGCCAAGGAACACACGGCCATCGACACCAAAGCGGCGGCGGCCAAGGTCAACACCGTTTTGCTGACCAATGCCATAGTCTTGGTCAAGCTCACGGGCATAGGCGAGAAGGTCAACTTTGCCGGTCTGGTGCTGGACTTCAGCGAGCCAGCCCGTTGCAGTTTCACCCTCACGGCGGCTCATGGCGAGCTCAGCGCGCACTTCGGTGCTGGTGCTAAGTTGAGCGCGAAGGTCGAGTGTGCCGATGTCGGTGCGCTCGCCTTCACCTTTGTCGGTGATGGCATTGGCGCCGATGCGGATACGGCCATCGCCGCTGGTCCAATCAACGCGCGCACCTGCATTGAGTTCACCTTCGCCAAAGCCGTCGGTTTCAAACTCAACAATGATGAACTGCGGGTTGAGGTTTTCATCGCGGCTCAGCACAGGACGCGTGAAAGTGATCGTGCCAGTCAGCAGGTCGAGATCATAATCGAGGAAGCGCGTCAAAGTGGTCGTGCGAACGATTTGCTCAGGGCGGAAACGGTCGCGAACTTCGATGGTCACCCGCTCTGAGTTTGCAAGCACACGGCGCGAGCCCAAGTCATATGGGCCGGTGATGCCTTGGCCCTGGATTTCGAGACGTTGGAGGCGGGTTGAGATTTCAGCAGCAAAGCCGGAAGCCTTGAACTGGCCTACGCGCGCTTCGCCTTTCACACCGGTTGCGGTGCGGTTGTAGCGGGCAAGGCGGGTCTGGTCGAAAGCGGTCTCAAAGTCGCCATAGAGCGCATAGAATGTCGCGGTTTCGATCCGGACGTAGAGTTTCTCACGCGATGCAGCATCGAAGCGGCGCGAAGAGGCGTCGGCAAAGACGGTGTAGTAAGCGTTCGGGTCGAGGGTTCCGAGCACACGCTGGTCTTCGCGCTGCTTGGCGCTGTCGTAAGCGATTGTGGTCAAGAACTTGCCCAGAATGCGGCCCTTGGCATAGAGCGCAACGCGCGCATCATCGCCAAGATCGCTGTCAAAGCGGCCCTCACGCTGCATGTTCTCAGCAACAGATTTCGCGCCAACAGTGCCTTCTGCAAGGCCCACAATGGTCCACTCGATATCGCCCGGAGTGATCCAGGTCTCAAGCTGCTGCTCGCGCACCAACTCACCATCGTTAAAGTCAAAGTCGAGACGCAGCGAGCCGGATACCATGGTTGGCGCAAGCTCGATAAGAGCAATACCGTCCGTGCCTTCAACTACCCAGCGTGCTTGGCTTGGGGTGAAGCCGGTGAGCTGGTTCAATTGCTGACGGTCCACCTGCTCAGCGCTCTCGTAAGGCGCGTTGAGGGTGAAGTTGCCGCTGACACCTTCGCGAAGGGGGCGATTGTTGCGGTCAAGGACGCGGATAGCAACCACAGGACGCGTGCGGCCATCGGCAACAAGGTTTGAGAGTTCTGGCACCATCTCAACGCGGGTTGGCGTGGTGGTGAAGAACACTTCCTGAGTGAAAGTCTCATTGACACCGCCGAACGAATTCACAACGTCTGCTTCGAGCAGTGTGCGCTCGCCTTCGAGAACGATACCGCGCCATGTGCTGACCGCATAGCGCCCTTCAGCTGGGGTCAGCGTGCCGTCGAAGGAAAGGCCGCTGACTTCCTCGCCATTGACGCGAAGCTTGATTGTTTGACCGCGGCGGTGACGGATTGCCACACGGATCGCTGGCGAACGCGGGTTAGAGGTGGTGCCTGGGAAGAGGAAACCATCTTCGCCATCGCCAAGCGCGATCCAATCGGTATTGGCGGCATAGCTTGGCGAAGCGCGCTCTGCTGCGTCTGCGGTGCTGTCAGGAACGCCGTCTTGAGCGAGCTTTTCGGCTACAACAGGGGCGTTGTCACGCTCAACAGCAGGGTTACCCGAACCACCAGCAATCGCGTTGACTGCACGGGCTGTGGCACCGTCTGGGCGCGTTTCGCCGAACAGTGAAGATACCGCTTGATCTGCTGCTGAAAGCTCTAGCTCAGGGAATTCGATGTGGAAGTCTGCAACCGCCAGAGTACCGCCCTGCCCGATGATGAAGCGCGAGCTTGCGCTGCCTGCATTGCGGGTGTCGCGGTGGCAGTTTACGAGCTTGCCGCCTTCTGGAACGGTCATGCGGGCAACAGCCACAACATGTGTGCCAGGGACAACGCCTTCAAAGTGATAGCGGCCGTCCGCGTCGGTGATTGCGTAAGAGCCATCTTCCATGACCACACGCACACCGGGCACACCAGGGCGCGGGTTGTCACGAGTGTCGCGAACTGAGCACGGACCGGCAGTGATGCGACCAATAATCGTCATACGGTCAGCGATAGTCTCACGCTCAACATCGATGACAGCGCCTGCTCGCGTTACTCGGCCAAGCGAATCCACTGTGACAGCCTCGTTGATGGCCTGTCCGGGGTTTGCATCAGGGCGAACGGTCATGGCGTAGGTTACACGAACGCTCTCACCACCGGCCAAATCGCCAAGTGCAACGGTTAAAGAGCGGCCATCAGGAGCAAACTCAACCGCTTCAGGTGCCTCTGCACCGTTCACGCGCACCGTATCAGGGCGGAAGCGAAGGCTGGTCGAAGGCGTATCGGTGAGTACCACGTCACGCTTTGGACGCGAGGGATCATCGTTGCGAGCTGTGATCGAGTAGAACACCACATCGCCCGGCTGCACACGGTCACGCGACGCCGTTTTTACAAGGCCAATGTCGAGACCGGGGCGATCAAGCGGAATGTCGACCTGCACAGGCGTCGGATCAGTCAGCGTGAAGTTTGCGCCGAAAGATGCATCAAGGATGATAAACTCGCGGCCATCGGGACGGCGCAGCTGCGCCAAATTCGCAGGGCTCACCACAGACGGCGCTGTGTAAGGCTCTGGCGGCTCAATCTCGAGGCGATAACGCCCGAGGAACGTCAGCGGGAACCAAAACTCGCCGTTTTCCTGAATGAAGGTAAACTCGCCATTTGCGCCATAGATGATTGGCTCGCCCGAAATAACCGTTGAAGGCCATGGGGTTACACCATCCTCGGCAAAGACTGTTGCAGGCTGACCGGTGACGGCATCAACGAGCCGAACAACCGCGCCAGAAACCGGCTCACCTGTCTCGCTGTCGAAAACAACGCCAAATGGATCGGCAAGCACCTCAACCTGTGTTTCGACCAGAACAACTGTGTCGTTGGGAAGTGTTGCTTCGATAAAGATGGTCGAGCCATCATTGATGCTAAGCTGACAATCGCCTGCTGCGGGCTGTGGCGGAATGCGGGTAGTGCCGATTTGGCCGACGAATACGCCTGTATTTGGGCCCGTTTCGAAAATCGTCTCGACCTCGCGATCACCCGTCGAAGTGGTGATGGTCACCGTCAATTGATCGACTGCGGTCTTATCAAGGTTGGCTTCAAGCGCTGTGATCTCGAACAACACCGTTTGTCCCGGTGTGATCGAAGATGTGACCGCTGCCATACCTTGGCGCGGGGCGAGCTCAACATCGTTGGAAGTGGGCGCGCTGCCATCTGAAGCTGGGCTTTGCGCGTTCGCTGCACACAAAGGTGCGCGGAAATTGAGGTCAACATCGCCCTGAGGGGTCGGGCGGAAGGCCCGAATCGCTGGAGGGGGCAATGTGACATCGAATTGTACTTCGTTGGAAACCGTTTGGCGCTGGCGCCCCTCAATAAGCCAGCTGGCCTCCGCCGTATTTGTAATGGTGCCGATAACCTCGGCATCATTATCTGTAGTGTTCTGCGCAAACGCCATTTCTGCAGGCAAGCCGAATGGCAGCAGGACTACAGAGAGTCCTGCCGCCAAACGCTTAAGAGAAGAGCACACACGCATGGGTCTATTATCTCTCTAAATCAGCGATCTAGTTGATCGTGACTTCGAAGTAGACCGAGCTGGTGGTCGCAGCTGGAACGTCTGAGAGTGTGCCATTGATGACACCAGCACCGTTCGCGCCGCCAGCTGTGAAGGTGGCATCGCCGCCTTCATTGTCCACGCCGCCGCTACAAGTCGCAACAGGAGTTGCGCCTGAGTTGTCGACGGTCGCTGTACCGATCAGAATGCCTGAGCCAGGTGTGAAGGTCACATCGCCTGGAAGGTCATCGTTCACAGCAACATCAGTGGCCGTAGCTGCACCGTTTGCGTTGGTAACTGCGATACAATATTCGATCACAGCACCTGGGATGGCTTTTGGATTGGATGTGCCGTTAACCGGATCGCTCACGATACGGCTTGATTTCACGACAGATACAACTGCGCCAGCAACCGAGAATGAACCCTCATCAGAGTGGTCACCACCAGCAGCCGCTTCTTCAGAAGTGCCTGAACCGTCGGCAAGAACTGTGTCTTCACCAGCAGTGTTGGCATCGCCATTGTTCGCGTTGATTTCAACACCAAGGCCTGCAGCGCCAGCTTCGTGTGCATCAGCAACCAGAACGATGTCGAAGGTATCGCCGTTCACCGCATCAGTGGTGATGTCAGCAACAACAAGAACGCTGATGGTTTCAGTGCCCGTACCATCGTCAGCCGCCACTTCATCAAGGAAGGTGATCGGGCCAGCGTCGATTTCGGCCTGGTCCAGAACGCCGTCACCATTGAGATCTTCATAGATCGTGATGTTCTCAATGTTGGCAGCGGCCCCGCCAGTCAGAACAGATGACAGGTCAAGATCGACCGTGTCGTTCGACAGGTTGGTTACGTCAAATGCCAGAACAGCCTGAACTTGACCTGGTGCAACCTGAACAGGGGTTGCGCTGGTCAGGTTCACGTTCACGTCGATCACGCGGTCAACGGTGAAGGTGTCTGAATCAGTGACAGTTTGTGTAGTGTTCGGGTCGTTACCGACCTGATAGGAGACAGACACGGAGTTCGTGATCGTGTCCCCTGCAGTTGTTCCGACTGCGAGAGCCGGAGTGCTGGTCATTGCAACAAGCGCGACCGCGCTTACTGCACCCAGCAATCTCTTAGATTGTCTCATTGCAAGTGGTCCTTTGCGAGTGTGTGCCCTGCGCTTGAAATCACCGCCCACAAGGCTTGGCGGCTAACCCCTCCTCGCCCGTTGCCGAACAAAGAAGGGAAACTGGTTTTTCGCTTTAGGTTCAGCGAATTATGGCGGGATATTCGAGGCGGCCGGTTTCACCCGGCGCAATCTCTGCAAGCGTCCAGCGAACGTGGGTCACATCGTCATGCTGAGCGCTGCGTGAGCTGCCATCTTCAAGAGTGACACTAAGCGAGGCGAGCGCCCCCCAGGTCTCTCCGCCATCGACAGACACATCGAGATCCGCATCCGCATCCGACGCCAGACGAACAGGCTTTGGCAGTGGATTGGTCACAACAAAGTTCTTCACCGGCTCATCGCCTGTGTTCGAATAGTCAGTGCCAAACACCAGACGGTCGCCTGGTACAATCGTGTTCGGCTCAACCAGCTCAGTGGTTTTGTTGCCCGCGTCATCGGTCGAGGTGACAACCGCTTTGACATCACCCGAAAGCGATACAGGGCTAGCCTCTTGCGCAAGCGCTGGAACTGCGAACAGTGCCGAGGCTGTAAGAGCCGCTGTTACGAAAGCTGTTTTGAACATGTTCATTGTGTCTGACCCTTTGTGTTCTATTTCTTGGTTCAGTCGATCGTGACGTCGAAGGTGACTTCGAACGTGTCGCCGCCATTGACGGTGCCGATGTCGACTGAGATGCCTGCGGTGTCGGAACCTTGGCCTGCGTCATCACCCGCTTGATCGGTGAGCGCGCCGCCATCCAAGGCGAGGCTGCCAGCAACATATGTGGTGTCGTCTGGAATGCCGTCGGTGATCACCAGACTGTCGAGTGAGCCACTGCCAACCACTGTTGCGGTGAGCGTAAAGGTTGCGACTGTGCCCGGGACTGAGCTGTTGCCGCCGAACGGATCAAGCAGGCTAACCGCTTTTGTAAGATCAACCGTGGTAAGGCCTACGACAATAGAGCCGGTCGCTGCATCATCAGCGCCCGTTGCACCGACAATCGCATCACCGCCTGCAACACCTGCACCGGCAAAGCTTGTGCCCGGCGCGCCTGTGCCCGTTACGGCTTCGGCGAGAAGCTCAACATCGCTGGTGTCGCCATCGTTTACGCCGCCTGGCACTTCAACGATCACGAAAACGGTGACGGCTTCATCTGGGGCAAGCTCTGGGGTTGTCTCTGGTCCTGTCAGGATCTCATCAACGCCTGCGTCATAAACGCCGTTGCCATTGGTATCGATTGCAATCGAGGTAACGCTTGTGTCGAAATCGTTGCCAGCCACTGCTGGGTTTGCGGTGAGCGTGAATTCTTCTGGACCGTTGCCCTGGTTGGTCACTTCGAACGTGAGCACGTCTTGACCTGGCTCAGATGGGATCGGGCCGCCATCTTGCGACGTCACCGTCACATCAAGCAGTTCGTCCACACGCACCGTAACAGTGTTTGAATCCACTGTCTTAGTGCCCTCGCCATCCTCAAAGGTGGCGGTTGCCGTGTTTTCAATAAGTGACCCTGCATCAACGCCCGCAGCCATAGCCGGGGCGGAAAGGGTAAACGTCGCCAAGACAGACGTGGCGAACAGCGAGCTGATGAGTTTCTGCGTATCCATACTTAGGGCAAATACGCGGGAATGGTTATCAACCCCTTACTTCCACTTGTAAAACGCGGTAAAACCCAAGCAGTTCTGCGGGTTTAGCGAATCTGGGGTTAGGGTTAATCTGGCGTTGAGGCCTTAGTAGTCCGAAAAGTATGGAAAATGGGTTTCTATGGGGTTTCCAGTAGAGCGAGCAAAGCAAAGCTCGCGAGCCAATGCTCACCCATATAGTCACCAGCCACATGCGGGATTGCCGCGGTGAGATGATCCTTAGCGCGGGCTCTGAGGAGCGGGGGCGCGGCCGAACCCAATGCGCGCTCAATTCGAAGCAGGCACCAGGCACGGCTGAGGTTCAGCCCGTCGAGATGCGCAATTTTGCCATCGCTGCGGTCAGAGACGGTGACGGGATGGCACTCACGCTCGATCCAGCCATTGGAAAGAACCAGCCCGTCAAACCACGCAGCGAATGCCTCTGGCTTCATTGCATCGCTCATAAGGCACGCGGCGGTCAGGACAGGTGATAGGAACTCATCGCCCCCCGGCTCCCACCCCGCATAGTCGGTTCTATCTGCAAAGTTTCGCATAGCCCAGTCGTCGATAAGAGCGAGGAGCTCAGCGTCACGCCCTTGCGCCCACTCGCGTGCAAGTGTCAGCGCAAAGGCGGTGTTGAAATGCGTGCCCACTGTGATGGGATAGGTGAGAAGCGGCAGAAACTCTTTGAACCGCTGTGCAAACGCACGGGCCAGCGGTTCCAAACGCTTGCCCCATTGCTGATCCTCATGCCGCATGGCCTCATGGTGGAGATAGAGCAACCATCCCCACCCATATGGCCGCTCCCATCCTCGTGTCGTTGGCCGCTGGAGGTACGCTAGCTCAGCGGCGAGCTTTTCCTCGCTAAGAGTTGTTTGTGCTAAATGGGTTATCTGAGATACTTCAGATGGATTATAGTTAATCCGCCTTAACGATAACAAAAGCCACCAAGAATGGACGCAAGAATGCCAATCGTAACTGCCAAAAAAGGCGGGGTGCAGTTCGCGCGGGGTCTTAGCATCGCTGTCATCGGCCATCACATGGCCGGTGAAATTGGGGTATTCCTGCCCCACATGACCAAGAGCGATCTTTGCAAACTTGCTTGCGATATCCGGCGTGAGCTTCAGTTCCACAGAAGAAACGCTCCCACATAAATGATCAAAACATTGCACACCCACAGCGGCACAGCGGTGCCAATCTGCTGACGGATCACGGCGTTCTGATCTTTGAGCTCCAGCAAGGCAGCGGGCACGATATTGAAGTTGGCCGCCATGGGCGTGAGCAACGTGCCGCAGAACCCTGCAAGCATTCCGACTGCGCCAATTACCGCTGGGTTTCCGCCATACCCTTCGACCAGCAGAGGAATACCGATCGCGGCCGCCATCACCGGGAAGGCCGCAAAGGCGTTGCCCATAATCATCGTGAAGAGCGCCATACCAAGGGCAAAGACTACCACCGTGAGAAAAATGCTCCCCTCCGGTATCATGTCGCCTGCAAACCCGCCGATGATCTCACCCACACCTGCCAACGCAAACACCGCGCCGAGCGCTGCGAGCATCTGCGGTAGGATCGCTGCCCACCCAATAGAATCGAGCAAACGACGCCCTTCTTGAGCGGGTGCTAGCAAGGGTGGACGTAGCCACACCATCGCAACAACAAGCGCCATCACAACACCTATCCCAAACAGGATGAGCGTCTCACGCCGTTCTTCAAACAGGCCCGTCCCATTGAGCGCAGTGTAGTTGTAGAGCAGCGTCCCTGCGACCGCGGTGATCGGCACAATCAGAGCCGGAATGAACAACCTATTGCCGAGCGCTTGGGAATAGGCCGAGCGCTCTTCCTGCGTTGTGGTTTCAGGGTCGGAGCGTTTCAATCCGCCCAATCCCGCAATCGCCACCAACGCCAATACCAGCACACCATTGGCGAAATCACCAAGGTGTGTTCCTGCAAAAAAGCTGAGAGCCAAAAGACCCCAAAATGCAGCGTTTCCAATGCGTTTGTCGCCAATGCTGAGAATTGACCAGAAGGCAAAGAACGCGCCCGCGAGCCAATATAGCCATTCATAGGTAATCATGGCGCGCGCCTCCCCAATGAGCGATCAAGGGCGTTGATGCGCCACGAATGAATAAAGAATGCGCAGATGGCAGTCGGAATTGCCCAGACCGAAAGCTCAAGCGGCGTAAGAGGGTATCCAGAACTCTCAAAAACACCTTGAATCAATAGGATGGATGCGATTGCGAAGAAGATGTCTTCACCAAAGAAAAGGCCAACATTGTCGGTTGCTGCCGACATGGCGAGGACCTTCTCGCGATCTTCGGGCTGCAATTGTCCATGCGATTTTTCCGCTGCAGCCTCTGCCATAGGGGCGACCAGTGGACGCACGGCTTGAGGATGACCACCAATGTCCTTCATCCCTAATGCCGCGGTGATCTGGCGAAAGCCGAGATAGATGACAAGAAGCTTGCCCATTGTCGCCCCGCGCACGCTTTCAATCACCGAGCGCGCGCGCTGTTGCAGACCATGGCGTTCAAGCAGACCGATGACGGGCAAAATGATCCAAGTTACAGATATATAGCGGTTGTCATTAAACGCTTTTCCCAAGGCCTCGACAACACCGATGAAATCAATACCCGCCAGAAGACCTGTCGCAACCGCTGCGCCAACGACCACCATGAGCGGATTAAACCGCAACGCAAAGCCGACCACCACCAAGGCAATCCCTAGCAGCGGCCAGTAATTGGTTGCCATCTCAGCCTCATTCATGGCCGTATCCCCTCCTCCCGGTGTCAGAATAACGAATGTATCGCCCACGCCCATCTGGGCGCTGTCAGTGGCGGTCAATCCTTCGCGCGAACCATCGACGCGCTCCACCCAATTGCGGCCTGCTTGCGCATCGCTTCCCCCGCCAAGGCCGCTCGGCGGCACGGCTCTGCGATTGGCGAGCATGTTCGCGCGCATGTCTTCAAGGAAGGTCACACGCCGCACGGTCCCGTCGCCGCCGATGTGAGCACCCTTCCCACCAGAACCTCGCCGGATCGAAAACTCCTCCAGCCGCACAGGAAGGCGCGTTTCTAATATCTCAGGATCGGTGAGCCGCGAATTGGTCATGTGCGTTTGCACAGCTGACGTCCCATCATGGTCCGGCCCTGCCCCGGACCCGCCGCAGATGGTCTCGTAATATTGATGCCGTTCATTGCCGAAAGTGAAGTTGTTCATCGTCCCTTGCGAAGGCGCGAGCTTTCCCGTGGCGGCAAACAGGGTGTCTGTGACAGCTTGACTGGTCTCCACATTGCCAGCGACAACGGCCGCTCCGGGACGCGGATTGAGCATGGAGCCTTCCGGCACGATCAGCTCAACCGGCTTCAAGCACCCATCATTCATCGGGATGGTATCGTCGATAAGCGTGCGCAGAACATAGAGCGCAGCGGCCCGGGTGATTGAGCGCGGCGCGTTGAAATTGTCCGGGAGTTGCGCGGAGGTGCCGTTAAAATCAAACACCGCAGAACGCGCGGTCCGGTCGATGCGGATCGCAACTTTGACCTGAGCGCCATTGTCGAGGTGAGTGGTAAATTCGCCGTCCTCTAATCTGTCCAAGAGACGCCGCACGCTTTCCTCTGCATTGGCGATGACATGGCTCATATAGGCTGCAACAACTTGCGCCCCCTGGTCACGCGCGGAACCGCGAAGCAAGTCCGCCCCGCGTGTACACGCCGCCAGTTTTGCGCGCAGGTCCGATATGTTTCGGTCAGGACTGCGCGCCGGATATTTGGCAGACGCGAGCACTTCGCGCACAGCCTCCTCGCGGAAAACGCCTTGATCCACCATCAGAAGGTTGTCGATCAAGACACCCTCCTCTTCGATAGTGCGGCTTTCAGGCGGCATAGAGCCCGGAGCGATCCCGCCTACATCGGCATGGTGACCGCGCGCCGCCACGAATGCGTCAGGGGTAGTGCTCGCCTCATTGTAGAATACTGGCACAATTACTGTGATGTCGGGCAGGTGTGTGCCCCCGCGATAGGGATCGTTCAGCACATAAGCATCGCCGCGAAGGAAACCGCGACCGTCGCGGGCATCACCGCGCGCCTCGATCACCCGCGCAATAGAGTCCCCCATGCTGCCCAAATGCACCGGGATATGCGGCGCATTGGCGATAAGCGCTCCCCTCTCGTCAAACAGCGCGCAGGAGAAATCGAGGCGCTCTTTGATGTTTACGGAGGTTGCTGTGGATTGGAGAACAACCCCCATCTCCTCTGCAATGGCCATGAAGAGGTTGTTGAATATCTCGAGCCGTACAGGATCAACTTTGGTGCCGACCGCGCGTTCGCGGGTCAGCGGCACTGTGCGAGACAGCACTAGGCTTGCATCAGCTGCTAAGACTGCTTGCCAGCCCTCTTCCACCACTGTGGTGGAGCCAGGATCAATGATAAGCGCAGGGCCATCGACGCTTGTCCCCTCATCCATATTTGCGCGCTCGATAGTGCGCCAGCTGCCCGATGCCTTGCCGCCCACAGCAACAGGAGCCGCCTGCGCGCTGCCAAGTCCGCCGGAATTGCCGCTTGCCTCAACGCTCAGCGCCTCAAGGATGATGGCCGCGCCTTCGTCAGAATAGCCGAACTGCGCCAAGTGCGCCTTGCGGAAGGATGCGTCCATCACGGCTATATCACCGCAATCGACCGTCAGCATGGAATCGCTGCCCTCAAACCGCAGCCTCGCGCGCGCCGCGATATGGATAGCGCCTTCTGCGATGCCCTGCTGGGCCAAAGTCTCACGTGCCTCTGCCTCAAGCAAAGCGAGATCATCTGCAAACGGTTCTGCCAAAGCGCGAACCAGACTGACCTCGCGGATCGCCTTCACGGGGGCAAGACCTATGCCGAATGCGGAGAGTATCCCTGCAAGCGGATGGACCAGGACAGTCTCCATACCCAGCTCATCGGCGACCTTGCAGGCGTGCTGCCCCCCTGCACCGCCAAAACAGGCCAGCGCATAGTCGGTAACGTCATGGCCCCGCGCGACCGAAATCTTACGAATGGCATTGGCCATATTGTCGACCGCAATGGCAAGGAACCCTTCGGCAATTTCCTCTAGTGGCTTTGGCTCAGGCAGCGATGCGGCAACCGCCTCAAGCGCTGTGCGGGCTGCGACCGGGTCGAGAGGCGCATCGCCGCCGGGACCAAAGACGCTGGGGAAGAAGGCGGGATCAATACGGCCAAGGAACAGATTGCAATCGGTAACGGTGAGCGGCCCGCCCTTGCGATAACACGCAGGGCCCGGATCAGCGCCAGCGCTATGCGGCCCCACCCGGAAACGCGCGCCGTCGAATTCACAGATCGAGCCGCCGCCTGCTGCTACCGTGTGGATTTGCATCATGGGGGCTGCGACCCGGACGCCAGCAACAACGCTGTCCCCGGTCAGCTCATATTCGCCCGCGTAATGCGCCACATCTGTGCTGGTCCCACCCATATCAAAGCCGATGAGCTTTGTGTGCCCCAAAGGTTCGCACGCCGCGACCATGCCGACAACGCCGCCTGCAGGTCCAGAAAGGATCGCGTCCTTGCCCCGGAACGCGCCGACCTCGGCAAGCCCGCCATTGGATTGCATAAAGCGAAGTGCCTCAGCGCCGGGCAGTTCGGCCTGCAAAGTATCAGTGTATTGCCGCAACACAGGCGAAAGGTACGCGTCGACGACCGTGGTATCGCCTCTCGGGATAAGCTTGATGAGTGGGGCCACCTCGTGGCTCGTGCTAACTTGCGCAAAGCCCACCTCGCTCGCTATCTCGGCAAGCCGCGCCTCGTGCTGACGATAATTCCACCCGTGCATCAGGGCGATGGCGATTGCATCAAAGCCATCTTCGCGCAGCTTCACAAAGTCCGCGCGCGCTACGTCTTCATCAAGCGGGGTTAAAACCGTTCCATCAACCCCCACCCGCTCGGCCACTTCCACGACGCACTCGGGCAATTGCTCTGGCAGCACGATATGCCGCGCAAAGATGTGGGGCCGCGCCTGCGTACCAATCCTAAGAGCATCGCCAAAGCCACGCGTTATCGCCAGGGCCAGCCGCTCTCCTTTGCGCTCCAGCAAAGCGTTGGTTGCAACCGTTGTCCCGATCCTAAGCTCTGCAATAGGGGCGTGCCCATAACCGTGCATCAACCGCCGAACAGCCTCGCTCGCCGCGTCGGCATAATGGCCGGGGCTCTCCGATAGGAGCTTATCAGTGACCAGCACCCCTTCAGGCGTTAGCGCAACCACATCAGTAAAGGTCCCTCCGCGATCGATCGCAAAGCGCCATGCTGTCATCAAAGAGCCTTTCGCGGGGCTTTGTACCCCTTTGATTTTGCGCCGGGCTTCATCTTTCGCAAGCACTGCCGCGCGCGTCAAACCTCGCCGCCAATCTGTCCTCAGATCAAACGCATGCCGGACCCTGCCTAAGGCCCTTTCCTCAGCAGAGTTCCTGAGGGCTGCCCCTCAGGTCTCAAGTACAGTTTGGTTTGTTAGTTTTCGAGTAACCCTGTTTGTAAGCAAAGCGTTCATCGTCTTCCCGACGAACAAGCGCGTTGCTTTGATACAGACTCAAACAACGAGGACCCTATGGCCAAAGCGTTCCAATTCCGATCTCTCCTAGGCTTGGACCAGACGAGTGGCCAATCAGGGGACCAATCGGCAAGCAGCTCTTCGAGTGGCAACGCCGCAGACTTAACCGGAAGTGACGCACTATCCGGTTCTACTCGCGCCAATCGCACCATGCAGGCTCGCGAAAACCTTGAGGTATTGATGCGCCAAGTGGAGCATGCGCGCCGCGATGCCGATCAGATGATGGAGGAGATGTCCGCTCTCGAAGTGGACGCAGGGCAAGCACGTTCGCTTCAACGCGACAATGACAACTTGCGTCAACGCTTGGAAGAAACCTCACAGCAGGTGATGGCCGAGGCGTCTAAATCGGAGGAGGCAAGCCGCGAAATCGCCCGGCTTAAAAGTGAGCTTGCACATTTGCGCGAGGATTATGAGCAAAGCCTTCGCGATGCCAATGCCACGGCGCTCGATGTTGAACGGGTTGAGGATCGGCTCAAAGCTGCCAATGCATTACTTGATGAAACAAGGTTTGACCTTGAGGTGCAGCGCGAGGCCAAGGAAAAGGCTGAGGTAGATGCCGCCTGCCTTCGCGCCAATGTGGCAGAACGCGACCGGGCGCAAAATGCCATGTTGCAGACAGAAACTGAGCTGCGCATGCAAGTCGCAACGCTTGAAGGTGACCGTAGCAAGGTGTCTGATGCCCTTGCCCGCAAAGAACGGGTAGTCCTTGAAAGGTCTGCCGAGCTTGATGCAGCCCGAACGCGGATTGCCGACCTTGAAGCGGATCTTGACGCATCGCGCGATGAGATGCGCATCATCAACAACAAAAACTCCGACCTTAAAGTGTCTCAGGAAACGCGCATCTTTGCCCTGAACGATGGCCTCACCCAAGAGCGCGAAAGCCATCGGATGACCCAAAAGCTCCTTGAAGAAACGCGGGCGCGCAATGACGGATTGGGCGATGAAAATGCTTTGATCAAAGAGCAAGGCATCATTGCGACCAATGAGGTCCAGAAGTTGAAGCGGGAATTGAGCTCGACCCGCGCAAAGGTCCATGAATATGGAGACAAGCTGCAAGATGCACATTTGCGGATCGATGCCGCGCACGGCGATATCGAGCGGCTTGAGGACCAGCTTCAAGACGCGAGGAAAAACGCGATCAGCTTGCAGCGTCAGGCGAACAAATCGGACGAGCTGCTTCGCGAAAATAGCGAGCTGCATGATAAACTTGCCCGTTTGCAACGCAGTCTCGACCGATCAAAGACAAGCGAGGCGATTGAAGATATGCCGATCATTCTCTCGCAATCGAAACGCAAGTCACCTGCAAACACCGTCTCATCAGCCGCCGCTTCGGTCGCAGTGAAAAAGACCAAAGTTAGCGCTGGCGCGAGATCGGGCGCGGGATCGGGCGCGGGATCGGGCGCGGGATCGGGCGCGGGACTGGGCGCGGGACTGGGCGCGGGACCAAGCGCAGCCTCTGGTCAGAACGTAGCGCGCATCAGGCGGCGCTAAACGCGCCTGCGACTATTGCTGAACTTTCCTGGGGTGGCCCCAAAACGCTGCGTTCCCATGCGAGGCCTTAGAAAGCCTCGTATGGTTCGCGCATTTTCAATCCATGTGCTTAAGGCCGACCCGCAAGTAATCCCAGCCCGTGATACATGTGAGCGCGGCCGCCAGCCACAAGCTGCCAAGGCCTACAACATGCACCCAGCTTTCCGCCAGAGTTTGGCAATCGGGACCTGGAGACTGACACGGTTGGCCGTGCACCGCCCCGCCCAAAATCAGCGCGCCCAGTGCGATAAGCTGAAAAGTGGTCTTCCATTTTGCAAGCTTGGTGACCGGCACTGACACCTGAATGCCGCCCAAAAACTCGCGAAGGCCCGACACAGTAATCTCGCGCACCAAAATGATGCCACCTGCAATGACATGCAGATCGCCCACATATGGCCCACGCAGATACCCTTGCGCTGTGAGAATCAGGATGACGGCAGCCACCATGATTTTATCGGCAATCGGATCAAGAAAAATGCCAAGTTTCGAAACAGTCCCTTGCGCGCGGGCAAGGTATCCATCGAAGAAATCGGTGATCGCAATCACACAATACAGTGCAAAACCAATGAGATAGCCGATTGTCCAATCCGGCCACCACAGAAAAAAGCCAAGCAATGGCACGGCGAAAATTCGCGATAGCGTAAGGATGTTTGGCAAAGTCAGCATAGCACCTTGTGCCCTTTAGCGAGGATTTCTCTTAAGCAAAACACCTTGGTGCTTCATGTTAGGCCGAGTGGACAAATTGCAGGAGGTCACACTTGTGCGATACGCCGATTGCATTACATGAGTGCGCTGAGAAGCACGCCGGGACGCTAAACAACGCATGACGACTTCGACGAACCTTTTGCGCAAGAAGCGTTTCTTGCCGTTGATGATCACGCAGTTTTTCAATGCGTTCAACGACAATCTCTACAAGACCGCTCTGGTGCTATTTGTGGTCTATTCGGTCTATAGCGATGAGAAGCAAGAAAGCTTCTTCAGCGCGCTTGCGACCGGCATTTTTATCCTGCCTTTTGTGGTCTTCTCTGCGCTTGCCGGACAATTGGCAGACACCAATGATAAAGCGATGATCATCAGGCGGGTGAAGCTGTTTGAAATCGTCTGGGCTTCGCTTGGAGCGGTTGGCCTGTTTATGGCATGGCAGGGGATCGCGGTGCACTCCATCGCCATACCCTTGCTGCTGGTGGTGGTGTTTTTGGCCGCTGTACAATCGACATTCCTTGCCCCCATCAAATATTCGATCCTACCACAACATCTTGAAAAGGATGAGGTTCTGCCCGGTACAGGGCTGATCGAGGCAAGCACATATATCGCCATTCTCACAGGCACTATCATCGCAGGCTTCATCGCGATTGAGCTTGCGATGATCGGTATCGTGTTGACTGCTTTCGTCGGCTATTTCTCAAGCCGCTATGTCCCTGAGGCCCCGCCGCAAGGGACCCACGAGATGCATTATCCGCTGCTTGAACCTTTTGCGCAAAAGACGCCAAGCAAATTGCTTCGCTGGTTGGGCTATGTGCCCGTCGCAATAGCGGATCAGGCGGTGATGAGCTGGAAGCTGGTCGCAGATACGCGCGCCAACCGCGAGATTTGGTTCTCTATTTTCGCAATCAGCTTTTTCTGGACAATTGGCGCTGTGCTTTTCATCCAATTCCCTCCTCTTGCCAAGAACCAATTGATGGCGAGCAAAGAAGTCTCAAGCCTGTTTCTTGTGATCTTTTCGGTCGGGATTGCGATTGGTTCTGTTGGGATCAACACACTATTAAAAGGCGAGGTGTCGGCCCGCTATTCACCCATCAGCGTGGTCATCATGGGCGGCTTTGTGATCGGCTTTTACCTTGTGTGCAAAGCCTGGCCGGTTGATCCGAACGCACAGATCCTGCCCATCGAGCAGTGGATTTTCGAACCGCTCGCAGTGCCACTTTCTTTCATGCTTTTAGGGATTGCAACGATGGGGGGCATGTTTGTTGTGCCGCTCTATGCATTTCTCACGACGCGCTGCGAACATGACGCTGCATCGCGCACTATTGCGGCAAACAATATTGTGAACTCGCTTGCGATGGTGATCGGCTCGCTGATCGCGATGAGCCTTACGTTTTTCAGCATTCCAACCGTTGACCAACTGCTCTTTGCAGCAGCCATGACGGTGGTGTCAGCCTGGCTTGGCTGGGTTCTTCACACTGCGGAAAAAGAGGCAAGCGCGGCGCGTGCTAAGATCGACGCGGGGTGAATAAACGCGGGATAAGAGCGCGAGCGCGTTCTAAAGGATAAAGACCAACACCGCTGCAAAGACCGCAAAATAGGTGGTGGCAAAACCGCGCACATCGTCACGGGTCAATTGCCAGAAAGTTTGCGCTATATCGGGTTGATCGACAGCGGTAACATGCACCGGGAGGCGCGCCCTGAAGGGATGGCGCGCGCTTTCATCGGTCAAAACCAATGAACGGCGTTTGCGGCCGGCAAGGCGCCTCTCCTCAATCTCTGGAGCGGGCTGGGCGTTTAGAAAACCATCGGCGGTAAGGCTTGCGACTGTCATGAGGCAGAGCATTAAGACTTTCTTAAGAATTGAGCGAGCCCGGAATCTCCTTTGCCCTGTTGCGGGACAGTTGGCCGGGTGAGTGGTTAATCTCCACAAGTCTTGCGCATCCGCGCCAGAACCAGTCCCAGGGCCAATCCCAAGGGCCAAACACAGCGTTTGCGATTTGTCCCTTCCCCGGCTAACCGAAGCGCGGATGGGAAAAGGGCCTTTACGTGGCGACAAACACACAATCAGCGGCACAATCAGCAGCCGAGCTTTTGGTAAAATGCCTGGAGGAACAAGGCACAGACAGGATTTTCACTGTCCCTGGTGAAAGCTTTCTGGCGGTGCTTGATGCGCTCCATGGGCAAAGCGCGATTGAAACGGTGATTTGCCGTCAGGAGGGCGGTGCAAGCTTTATGGCCTGTGCCGATGGTGCGATGAGCGCTGCTGGCGACGCGCTGCGACCTGGCGTTGCATTTGTGACGCGGGGACCGGGCGCGACCAATGCGACCATCGGTGTTCATGTGGCGATGCAGGATTCGCAGCCGATGATCTTGTTCGTCGGCGATGTCGCCCGCCCGATGAGAGACCGCGAAGGCTTTCAGGAAGTCAATTTCGAGGCGTTCTTTGGCCCCATCGCCAAATGGGCTGCACGCATTGATGACCCCGCGCGCGTTCCAGAATACGTCGCGCGCGCCTATTCGGTGGCCGTCAGCGGCAGACCCGGACCGGTGGTGCTGGCCTTGCCCGAAGATATGCTGTGCGATGCCGTTGCGACAGACATTACCCCCGGCCTGCGGTCATGCGCCCTCCCCAAGCGGTCTGCCCCGATGCCATGCAGGCGCTGTTTGGAATGCTTGGCGATGCAGCCAGCCCGATTGCGATTATCGGCGGCGCTGGATGGAATACCAAAGCGCGCCTTGGTTTCCAGCAGTTTGCGGAACGCGTCGGCCTACCGGTGGCAACAGCTTTCAGGCGGCAAGATGCGATTGATCCCTCCTCTCCCGTTTACGCAGGCAACCTTGGGTATGGCCCAAACCCCAAACTGATCGAGCGGGTGAAAAACGCCGATCTTGTGATCGCAGTGGGAGCGCGTTTGGGAGAGGCGACGACAGATGGATACAGCGTCCTCACCCCTGACCACCCCGATCAAACCCTGGTGCACATCCACCCCGACCCCGATGAACTTGGCCGAGTATATCGCGCAGACCTTGGCCTTGCATGTTCGGTCGACGAGTTCGCGGAAGCTGCAAGCCTTTGGGAAGACGCCTCTATCATTCCGTTTGATGCAGGCGCTGAGGCGAACCGCGAGTGGCGCGATTGGGCAACGCACACGCCAAGTGAACCATCCCCCACCCTCGACATGGGCGCATGCGTGACCGCGATGCGTGAGACGCTGCCTGACGACACAATCATCTGTAATGGCGCGGGCAATTTTGCCGGGTGGTGGCACCGCTATTGGCGCTATGCCGGCTATCCAAGTCAACTTGCACCCACCGCTGGCGCGATGGGATACGGCGTGCCCGCCTCGGTTGCCGCTGCGCTGCGTTACCCTGATCGCACGGTCGTGGCGGTCGCAGGAGATGGCGACTTTTTGATGAACGGTCAGGAATTGGCGACAGCGGCCCAATATGGGTTGAACCTGCTGGTGTGCGTCGTCGACAATGGCGCTTATGGCACCATTCGCATGCACCAAGAGCGCGAATATCCTGCACGGGTGTCAGGCACTGAGCTGGCAAATCCTGATTTCGCCATGCTTGGCAAAAGCTTTGGAGGGTGGAGCGCGACTGCAACTACCACCGCGCAGTTCATTGAAGCGTTGAATGAGGCAAAGACGCTCAAAGGTCTCCGCCTGATTCATATGAAGATCAACGTTGAACAACTTGCAGCCAGCGGTGCAACGGTAAGCGGGCTCAGATCAAGAGCATGAGTTTGGCTTAAGCGTCTGCCATTTGGCAGATGGTCTCCCATTCCTCAGGCGTAATTTTTGCAACCGATAGCCGGGACAATCGCACAAGCTCGCAATTGGCAAGGCTAGGCTCGGCCTTGATCTGCTTAAGCGTCACTGGATTATCAAACTTGCGCAGCGGCTTGACCTTGACCGCGGCCCATTTGCCGGTCTCATCTGTTGGGTCCAAAATGCCCGCAACGCTCACCTTGGCAATACCAACAATCTCCAGCCCTTCGCGCGAATGATAGAAAAAGCATTGGTCGCCCACCTCCATGGCTTTGAGGTTTAGCTTAGCCGAATGGTTGCGAACCCCGTCCCAAACACCCTCTTCCTCAGCCACAAGATCATCCCAACCATATTTGAAAGGCTCTGATTTGATCAGCCAAAAACCAGGCATCGATGGATCTCCTTTAGGCATGGACAGGGGTGGATTTTGTCAGGTCAGTGCGCTGTGAGTTAACCCATTGCGGCGCACACTTCCACACAACCAAGCGCGCCAATTAACCGAATTAACTCAATCTTTAAGCCGCATCTGATACTTGCATCTTAGCGACTTAACAAAAAGGTCCCACGACGGCGCATCAATAATGGCGGAACGCAAGAAATCCGAGAAGCTCAAAGGCAGCGCTGACCGCGATTTGGTCGCGCTTGGAATTGCGTTTGCAGCGATCATTTTGTTCGTTGCCACCGGCGGCGCTGTTCTGCCAGCCGCGATTGATTCCCTCCAAGGCGTGGGCGCAGGGCCGGATGCCCTCCTTGTTAATGCGCTGCTGCTCAATGTGGTTCTCGTGATCTTTGGTTGGCGGCGATACCGCGAGCTCAAAATCGAGATTAGTGACCGCCGCAATGCCGAAAATCTGGCACGAGAGCTGGCAGAGATCGACCCATTAACCGGCTGTCTCAACCGCCGCAGCATGGCAACAGCCACAAGCGAGCTGCGCGAGGATGCCAATACCAAAGGCATGGCGGTGGTGTACTGCTTGCTTGATCTCGATAATTTTAAACAAATCAACGATATGAATGGACATTCGGCAGGCGATGCGGCGCTTGTCGAACTGGCAAAGCGGCTTGCGGCGACTTTGCCAAAAGAGGCAAGCCTGGCGCGCCTTGGCGGAGATGAATTTGCGTTTGTGACATCATATGATCCAGCCACCCCTGAACGGGTCGATGATTTGGTTGGCCGTATATTTGAGGCAATGGCAACGCCCTTCAGGCTCGACAAAGTGACGATTGATGCAACCTTGTCGATGGGCCTTGCCTCTGATCATCCTAGTCTTGGCTTTGATCCATTGGTCCACACCTCCGATGATCTCATGCAGCGCGCAGACATTGCGATGTATCAGGCCAAAAAGGACGGCAAGAACCGCTATTTCTGGTTTGAGCCAAGCATGGAGAGCGAACTGCGCCTGCGCAATGAGCTTGAACTGGGCATTCGCGCTGGATTGCAAAGACACGAATTTGTGCCCTTTTACGAGCAGCAAGTTGACGTGGAGAGCGGCGAACTTGTGGGCTTTGAAATGCTTGCCCGCTGGATTTCGCCCACCATTGGCACGATCAGTCCTGAGATTTTCATTCCCGTTGCCGAGGACATCGGCGTAATCTCTGACCTATCCGAACAATTGATTGAGCGCGCTTTGACAGATGCCAAGGAATGGGACGAGAGCATCACTTTATCGATCAACATTTCGCCGGTGCAGCTGCGCGATCCATGGTTTGCGCAAAAGCTGCTGAAAATGCTGGTCAAACACAATTTCCCGGCACAACGTCTTGAAGTTGAGATTACCGAAAGCTGTCTTCACGACAATGTCGATATGGTTCGCGGCATGATCATGTCTTTGCGCAACCAAGGCGTCCAGGTGAGCCTTGACGATTTTGGAACCGGATATTCCTCGCTCGAACAATTGCGCACTTTGCCATTTGACAGGCTTAAGATTGACCGTTCGTTTGTTGGCGAGCTTTCTTCACCAAAGGCCAACTCCCCGATTGTTGATGCGATCGTTTCGCTTGGCCGCGGCCTCGATTTGCCGATGACGGTTGAGGGGATTGAGGATGAGGCCATCCTTCAATCGCTTAAGCAAATGGGCAAGCTCAAAGGCCAAGGCTATCTCTATGGCCGCCCAGAAAGCAGCGAGGAAGTTCGCAAGCGTTTGGCACGCACGGGCAAATTGTCGAAGCGCAAAGAAGCAGGCAATCGGCCGCGTGAAGCGAGGAGCGAGGGCGATATTGCAAAGGCTCTTTCGAAGAGCGCATGATCGCTTTGGTATGACCGCCTGAGGCCATTTGATTATCCGCTAGCACTGGACGCTGAGGCGATGGGTGCATAGATGCAGCGCCGTAATGCGTGTTCCCTTCATCAAGATGCATGGCCTTGGCAATGATTTCGTTGTGCTTGACGCGCGCAAGACGCCCCTGCCCGCTATTTCGAAGTCCACTGCTAGCGCTATCGCCGACCGGCATACAGGGATTGGCTGTGATCAGCTGATTGTGCTGGAGCCAAGCGATACTGAGACATTTCGCATGCGCATCTTCAATCATGACGGCGGAGAGGTTGAGGCTTGCGGCAATGCAACGCGCGCTGTTGCTCTGCTGCATGGTGAAGCTGCGACGATCCAGACCGCTGGGGGTGTCCTCGCGATAGAACCGGGTGAAGGCGGCGCGAGCGTGGATATGGGCAAGCCCCGCTTTGACTGGGATCAGATACCGCTTGAGTATGCGATGGATACGCGGGTGTTACCCGTTGGCTGGGGCGAGTTGCAGCACCCTTCGACGGTTAATGTCGGCAATCCGCATGTGATCTTTTTTGTCGATGATGCGGACGCTGTGGACCTTGCAACGCTTGGCCCTGAGATTGAACATGACCCGGTGTTTCCCGAAGGCGTCAATGTCAATGTGGCGAGCGTTGTTGGGCCCGGCCATCTCAAACTCCATGTATGGGAACGCGGCGCGGGGCTGACGCGGGCGTGCGGCACCGGGGCGTGCGCTACGGCGGTCGCGGCAATCCGCTGCAAGCTGGTGAGCGACCGCGTTACTGTGACCCTTCCGGGCGGTGATTTGGTGATCGAATGGCGCGAAGGCTCGACCATTCGCATGACAGGCCCTGCAGCTGAGAGCTTTCGCGGCGAGTTCAATTGGGAGGATTTTGCCGGGGGAGATCGGGCATGAGCTCCTCCCCGATTAAAGGCGCTGAAGTCATATCCTTGGGGTGCCGCCTCAACATCGCTGAATCAGAGCGTATGAAAGCTATGCTGGGCGATGCTGGCGACGTCGTTGTTATCAACTCGTGCGCCGTGACATCCGAGGCCGTGCGCCAAACCCGCCAAGCCATCCGCAAAGCGCGCCGCGAGCGCCCTGATGCAAGGTTGATGGTGACGGGGTGCGCTGCTGATATTGAGCGCGACCAGATCGCCGATATGCCCGAGGTCGACGGCCTTATCGCCAATGAGCGCAAACTGGACCCGCGCGCATGGAATGTGCCCTTACCCAAGGCCCCTCCCCGCCAACGCGGACCCGTGCCTTTATCGCGGTACAAAACGGCTGCGACCACGCCTGCACTTTCTGCGTTATCCCGCAAGGGCGCGGCAAAAGCCGCTCTATGACGATTGCAGAAGTGCTGCACGAGGTGGAGCATCACTTGGAGCTGGGGGCGAAAGAGGTGGTGCTCACCGGGGTGGATGTGACCAGCTGGGGGCATGACCTGCCTGATACGCCGCCTTTGGGTGCACTTGTCGAAGCGGTGCTGAGCCACTTTCCTAGCCTAACGCGCTTGCGCATGTCCTCGCTTGACGGGATTGAGATTGATGAGGTGCTGTTCGAACTCTTCGCGTCAGAACAACGCTTGATGCCGCACCTTCACCTATCCATGCAGCACGGCCACGACCTCATCCTTAAGCGCATGAAACGGCGCCACTTGCGCAGCGATGCGGTGGACTTGGTGCAGCGTCTAAAGGCGCGCCGCCCCGACATCGCGATTGGCGCGGACCTTATCGCAGGTTTCCCGACAGAGACCGATGATCACCACGCCGCCAACCTTTCAATCATCGAAGAGCTCGACATCGTCCACGGCCATATCTTCCCCTATTCGCCGCGCCCCGGCACACCGGCGGCACGCATGCCGCAATTGGAGCGCGCAATCGTCAAAGCGCGCGCGGCCGAATTGCGCGAGGCGGTGAAGACCAGACGCAGCTCTTGGCTAAACTCGCTTGTGGGCGAAACCCTCCCGGTCCTCGCCGAACGCGATGGCACAGGCTATGCGCCAAGCTTTGCGCGGGTGTCATGCCCCGCAGATACCACACCGGGCGAGATATTGCCGCTCACCACACGCGCTCTTGAAGGAGGAATGCTCATATGAGCGAGAGTTGGAGCCAGCGGCTCTTTAGCGGTTTTCGCAAGACCTCCGAGCGTATTGGCAGCAACCTTACAGGTGTTGCCACGCGCCTTGATGATGCGACGCTTGATGATATCGAGGATGCGCTGATTGTTTCTGACCTTGGCCCTGCTGCTGCTGCGCGCATTCGCCAGAAGCTGTCGGATAAGAGCTTTGGTCTCGAAATCACGCAAGCCGAGCTCAAGCAAAGCGTCGCCGAAGAGATCGCCGAAATCCTTCGCCCTGTGGCAAAGCCGCTTGAGATTACCGCCTTCCCGCGCCCGCAAGTGATCCTTGTGATCGGCGTCAACGGCTCGGGCAAGACCACAACAATCGCCAAGCTCGCTCACCTTTTCACCGAGGATGATTACGGCGTTTTGCTGGCAGCAGGCGACACCTTCCGCGCTGCAGCCATCGGACAGCTCGCCACTTGGGCCGAGCGCGCAGGCGTTGACATTGTGCGCGGGCCGGAAGGCGGAGACCCGGCCTCAATCGTCTTTGATGCGGTAAAACAGGCAACCGATACCGGGATTGATGCGCTGGTTGTGGACACAGCAGGCCGGCTTCAGAACAAGAAAGAGCTTATGGAAGAGCTCGCCAAGATCAGGCGCGTGCTCGGTAAACTCAATGAAGAGGCCCCGCATGATGTGGTGCTCGTTCTCGATGCGACCAACGGTCAGAACGCGCTATCCCAGATTGACGTATTCAAAGAGGTCGCAGGTGTGACAGGGCTGATCATGACCAAATTGGATGGCACCGCGCGCGGCGGCGTCTTGGTGGCAGCGGCAGAACAATACGGCCTTCCTATCCATGCCATTGGCGTGGGTGAAAAGATGGAAGACTTGCGACCGTTTGACCCGGACCTTGTGGCTCGCGTTATTGCAGGAGTGGCTTGATGCCAGAAATTGAAGACGCGGCGCAAACCCCCGCGAACGCCAAAGCCCCTGCGGACGCCAAACCCCCTGCGGACGCTAAACCCCCTGTGGACGCCAAACCAAAGCCCTCAGGCTGGCTTAACGTTGCGGTCGATTACGGGCCTTTGCTGGTGTTTCTCGCCGTATACCGTTTCAACGCGCCTGCTGAGCCCAACGCGGCTGGCGAACTCCTCGCCATCATCTATGGCACGGGCGCATTTATGGTCGCCGCTGTTGCCGCTCTGCTTTTCTCCAAATTCAAGCTGGGCAAGATCAGCCCAATGCTGTGGCTCTCCACCGCCCTTATTGTCGGGTTCGGCGCGCTTACCATTTTCTTTGGCGATCCGGTTTTCGTGCAATTGAAGCCCACCATCATCTATTCCTTTTTCGGAGTGACGCTGCTCGCAGGGTTTTTCACCGGCCGTGCGCTGCTTAAAATCCTGCTCGAGGCCGCTTTTGAGGGCCTCACCGAGGAAGGCTGGCTCAAACTGTCGCGCAATTGGGGTGTGTTCTTCCTGATGCTCGCCGCTCTAAATGAGGGCCTTCGCAGCTATATGGACTTTGAAGGCTGGCTTTGGGCCAAACTGTGGGTGTTCCTCCCCCTCACCTTCCTCTTCACCTTCACACAGCTCCCCATGCTTTTGAAACACGGGCTGGATGTGGGGCAAAACGATGGTGATTCAGTCAAAGACTGATTTTTGGTGGAGAATGTTTGCTATCCTCGGCGTGGTCTGGGGCCTGGGAGCATGCGCGCAAGAGGCTTCCACCACCGAGCATACCGACACAACGCCTGACGTTGCGGAATTGGAGCAAGGCACGCTCCTATCCGCCTTCTTTGGGCTCGATAACGCATTGCCATTGGTGGCCCACCGCATTTGCCGGGGCGGTGCGGGTCTTGATGGCATGCCGGTTATCACTTCGGCGCAGGTGGACCACACGAGCCTTCAAGCGGGTGATTTTCGCGTGGTGAAAACATCGGGTGAGGAAGGCAGCATTCACTGTGCCAGCCTGCTTCCCGCAACCGATGCAGGCGAGCTTCGCACCATTCTTTTGATCGGCGAATTTGGCAACGCTGACAATGATCCGCCCGCGAGTGTGGAAATCAAAGGCAACCTTCACTCGCTTGATGGAAAGGTCAATTTCAAGGGGGCAGAGATAGCCGTTACCCCGCTCAAACAAGGCCCTTTCCTTGTGGCAGCCCAGATCGTGTCACATGACGAGTTTGATGTGGGCCTTGGCGCACTTGGTACGCGCGGAAGCCGTTGCTCCGATACGAACACAAAGCAGCAATTGCGAGTGGTCTGGGCGGGCGGTGTGACGCTGCCCGGAGGCGATGCACCAACGCAGGAGAGCGCAAAACTCTACCGCGTCACAGTGCGCGGCAAGGACGGCGAAGAGCGGGTCGTCACCCCCGGTTCGATTGCCGATCACGAAGACCCGGACAACAACCATATTCTATGCCTGACAACTGCGGATACGCCGATCTCGGTCGCCTTTCCTGCGGACCAATTCACCGACCCCAATGAAGACCTGAACCCGGCGACCGAGGTTGGGCTTAGCCGATAAGCGCCCTTACTTTTACACTTTCCTACATGGGCTTAGCGCGTCATGCTTACGGGGCCGCTCTTTCGAAATCAAATCCTCGCGCGTGTTTTCACTTTGCAAAGTGTCACCTTTTCCCAACACGCGAAAAGCCCGGAAAACCGGGAAATTTAGAAGGGTCGCTGTAGGAATAAGGTGACACATGCGTCACCTTATTCCTACAAACGATTGGCCTGGTCCCTGCCTTCGCTGGAGTAGCCAAGCCGCAGATACACCGCCATTACCGCCTTCAAGAAGTCTTCGGCATCCTCATGAGAAAAGAGCAGCCCCACGTCATTGAAGTTCAAGAACAACCGGTCGCCATCGCCGGTAAAAGTGGTGGTCCCAATGCTGATCTGAGCCTCGCCCTCAAGCTTGGCATGATCGCGGACGATGCGTTTGAAATCGACTTTGGTGGGCATAGCCCCCTCCCCTTGCTTGAACCGCGTCCCAGTCATCCTGCTCCAGCGGCTGGGCCCTTTCCTTTATCTTTGAGAAAATCTGCAAGGCCAGCGCAAAGCTCATCGAAAGCAGGCTGTTCGAGCGGCAGATGCGACCCATTGCTGAGCACTTTGATCTGTTTGTCCGCCTCAATTTGGGCAAGCTTGTTCTCGCTAACAAATAAAGGCGTCCAATCATCATCCCCCGGATGAACCAGCAAAAGCGGACACTTCAACACAACGCCCTCGCTCTGAAAGTTGTGGACGCTGCGCCAAAATTTGACCGGTAGCCATTTTCGCCCAAGCAAACGGTCGGTCTGAAAATAGCGTTGCATGCGTGTGTTGCTGCTCATCGCCTTCAAAGGAGCTGTAAGGCTTAGAGGTAGCCAAAGTCGATCCATCAGCCACGGCATAATGCGAAAGCCAAGCATGGAAAGCCAGCCCAGCCATTTCCACCTCGCCCCCAAGGCAAAGTTTGAAGCCTCAGACAAATCGATCAAAGTCGTGACGGCCACCCCTGCCAGATGCTCTATGTCTTGCGCTGCATAAACGGCAGTAAGCCCGCCCATTGACGCACCTAGCAGGACGACAGGCCCCTCTTGCATTGCAGCCAATTCGGCAACGATCTTTGGCCATTCGGCATAGTTCCACCGCGCATCAGGCGATTGAATGGTGAGACCATAGCCCGGCAAATCTGGCGCAAGCACCCGCCAACCGTGCTTGGCTGCAGCCTGAGCAAATGGAGCAAGCATTCGCCCGTTGCCACCTGCGCCATGCACAAAGATGAGCGTGCCTTTCGCTTCACCTGCAGGTAGCCATTCGTCGAACCGGATGTGGCTGCCACGAATAGGCACCCATTTCTCAGTGATCTCTCGCGGCAGCGAAATACCAAACTCTTGCTCAACAATCGCGTGGTAGCTTGCCCAGGAAGGATGACCGTTAAACGAGGGGAGCTGCGAACCAATGATGTCCGTCAAATCTCAACCTGACTGCCCAGTTCCACCACGCGGTTCGTTGGCAGTTTGAAAAAGTCCATCGCGCTCGCTGAATTCCTTAGCATCCAGGCGAAGATCTTTTCGCGCCAGATGGGCATTCCCGGTTTATCGCTCGCCAAAAGCGTCTGGCGCGACAGGAAGAAACTGGTGTGCATCATGTCAAAATGCCCGCCGCAATATGTGCCCATGCCTTTAAGACCCTCGGGCACATTGGTCTCTTCCATAAAGCCATAGCGCAAGATCGCACGGTAAAAGCCATCGCCCATATCGGTGTATTCGCACCGGTTCTCTGGATCGACATAGGGCACGTCTTGAATGTCCACGGTCAGGATGACGACCCGCTCATGAAGGATCTTATTGTGCTTGATATTGTGAAGCAGCGCAGACGGCACACCGGCCTGTGTGCTGGCCATAAAGATCGCGGTGCCGGGCACACGAAGGGCCGAGTTCTTGGCGGATTTTGCGAAAATCTCCATCGGCAGCGACCCTTCGCTCATCCGGGCACGCATAAGTTTACGACCCCTCGACCAAGTCGTCAGCATCGTGAAGGCGAAGAAGCCGACCGCCAGAGGGAACCAGCCGCCGTCAGGCACTTTGGTAAGGTTCGCTGCGAAATACGCCCCATCCACGATCAGGAAAAGGATGACAACAGGCGCTGCATACCACCACTTCCACTTCCACACGCTGACCAACAGGAGAGCCATCAAAAGCGTATCAATCGTGACCGCCCCCGTGACGGCAATCCCATAAGCAGACGCAAGGTTAGACGAGCTCTGGAAGGTGAGCACCAGCAAAATCACCGCCACCATCAGCGCCCAATTGACGATTGGAATATAAATCTGTCCGCCTTCGGTCTCGCTTGTGTGAAGGATCGAGAGGCGCGGCATGAAGCCCATCTGTACCGCTTGATGGGTGATTGAGAACGCGCCCGAGATCACGGCTTGGCTGGCGATAAAGGTCGCAAGCGTGGCGAGGAAGACCAAAGGCAAGCGCCACTCTTCGCTTGCGAGCAAGAAGAAGGGGTTCTGGACCACTACCGCGGCTTCTTCGGCGGGAAGGCCTGCAATCATGGCCCCTTGGCCAAAGTAATTGAGGAGAAGACACGGCATGACAAAGCCAAACCACGACAAGCGCATCGGCCCGCGCCCAAAGTGCCCCATGTCGGAATAAAGCGCTTCGGAGCCAGTCACCGCGAGCACCACAGCGCCAAGCGCTAGGAAGGCCACAAACCCATCGGTAACGAAGAACATGACGGCGTAATAGGGATTGAGCGCCCACAAAATGTCCGGGTTCTGGATGATCTGCCACCCGCCAAGACAGGCGAGCACGGCGAACCAGACGATCATGACAGGGGCAAATAGCGCGCCGACTTTGGCAGTCCCGCGCGCCTGAAGCATGAAGAGGAAGACGAGAAGTCCAAGCGCAATCGGGATCACATATTGTTGCAATCCAGCATCCACAACGGTGAGCCCCTCCACCGCAGAAAGAACTGAAATCGCGGGCGTAATCATAGAGTCGCCATAAAAAAGCGAGGTCGCAAACACGCCCAAGAGTACAACCAGCCAACCATAAGAGGACTTGCCCATATGCCGAGACAATAGCGCGACAAGGGCCAAAGACCCGCCCTGTCCCTTGTTGTCGGCGCGCATGAGGATGGTCACATATTGGATCGCCACCACAAGCAGCATCGACCAAAAGATAAGGCTGACAACGCCAAGCACATGCATCCGGTCAATCGCGACATTGGCAGTGCCAGCGAATGTCTCACGGAAAGCGTAAAGCGGACTTGTCCCAATATCGCCGAAGACAATACCAATCGCGCCCACAGCAAGTGCAGCCTTCGAGCCCTTATGCCCGTGACCGCCCTCATGGCTGCCCTGTGATGCTGAGGCTTCGCTCATCTCTTGCGACTGTCCCGTTTCCCGGCCCGTTCGTCGAGACTCAAGACACGCCGAGTCCGTTCAAGGTCGCGCGCTCTACCACTGAGGCTTCGCACCTGCAACATTGCCATGCGTACAAGTTCCCATTGCAGTGTCTATTGAAGCATCGGCGCATTGGCGATCATCTCATCAAGCCGGGCAACGCGCGCTTCGATTTCGGCCTTCCATGGGGCATCATTGGGCGAGTTTTCAAGCAGACGCCCCCAAATGTCGCGCGCTGCAACGATTTGACCGGATTGGAGCAAAGAAGTGCCAAGAAAGAAATCAGGGCCAGGATTGGTAGGGTCAATTTCCCTTGCCTTTCCATAGGCATAACTAGCAGCTGGCGTTACAAAACCTTCCGCGTGTCCGGTGAGCGCCATACCAAGCGCAAGCCAGCCTTCAAGATGCCGGGGGTTTTCACGCAGGCCTTTGCGAAGAAGGCCGGCGGCTTCATCAAATTTACCGCGACGCGCATATCCATCCGACAAGGTAAGATAGTCTGGCTTGGCGCGAGTGGGATCGAAAAGTGCTCGGCGTGCATCGACCATCTCTTCGCCCGATTGCTGCTCAACCTTGGTTTGCGGCTGTTTGGGACGACCGCTTTGCCCCGGAGACCCCGCCCAAGTGTATCCAACCAGGCCAAGCAGGAGAATAGCGCCGAACACTGCGAAGCCTTGACGCGGCATGCGCAGATAAAACGCCGCAATCGCAAAACTCACGAGCGTTAGAGCCAAAATGGCAAGCCATTGACCGATCATTAGGCGGCATCCTTAGAGGCGCTGCGCTTACCCAAGCGGCGGAAAAGGACGAGGCCCACAATTGCAAGGAGAAGAAGCGGAATGGCAAACAGCGGCCAAGTGGTGCTGCTTACGGTTGGCTCGTAGCTCACATAGTCGCCATATCGCTGTGTCAACCAATCGCGCACCTCTTCAGGGCTTTCGCCTGCCAAAAGCCGCGAGCGGACCTGATGACGCATATCGCCCGCCATTGGTGCATCGCTGTCTGCAATGCTCTGTGATTGGCATTTGAGGCAGCGCAGCGTGTACATCAACGCGGTGGCTTGAGCTTCGAGCGCGGGGTCCTCAAGCTGAGTGTAAGCATAGGGCGCCGGAGGCATGCCAGACTGAGCTGCGAGCGAAGCGGGGAGCGGAGCGGCGATGAGCGCCAAAACTGCGATCAGGATACGCATCAAGCCGCCTCCTCGAGTTTCTCGAGAAGAAGTTCGACATGATTTTCGCGAATATCGCCAATGTGTTGGTAACGGATATTGCCATTCGCATCGATCACATAGGTTTCAGGTACACCCGATGCACCAATCTCAAGCATCAGCTCAGAAATATCGTCCGCGCCAATCCGAGTGTAAGGATTGCCGTAACGTGAAAGAAACCCCGAAACCGCCTCAGGCCGGTCGCGAACGGCAATGCCGATGATCTCAACACCTTCTTCGCGCAAACGCTCAAGATGGGGCGCCTCGGCAATGCAGGGCACACACCAACTCGCCCAGATGTTGAGCAGTTTGGGCTTACCCCCGACAAAGTCCGCGCGCGAGGCACCGGGCATGCCTTCAAGAGCAGGAGGAAGTTCAAATTGAGGCAGTTCCTTTTCGACCATCTGCGAGGGGATGGTCTGGTTTTTGGGCTGCGTCAGCATGTAACCTGCAACCCCTGCAAAAAACAGGAACAGCGCAAGCGGGAGGAGATAGAGAAGGCGCATTATTCCGCAGGCTCCGGCACAGTCTCGCCCGAAAGCGCCGCTTCATCCTCACGCCTTTCCTTCCCGCGCTTAACCGCGGTTCGGCGTTTAAGATCAACCTGCAAACGGCCAATGATGGATAGAACACCCCCGAAGGCGATAAGCATCCCACCGTACCAGATAAAGGTCACAAACGGCTTCCACCAGACGCGCAGCTGCCAGCGGGGGCTTCCATTGGCATCAACGCCCGCCTGGTCACCGATGACCGCGTACAACTGCCCATCCCAAGTGGTGAGCAGTGCGCTTTCGCTCGTTGCTTGTGAAGGTGCCCAGAAATTGCGTGCTTGGGGCGTTAAGAGCACTCCATCTCCGCTCCCGCGCGTTGCAATGATGCGTGCCTCAACCGCAGTCCAATTGGGTCCGGCGATTGGGTCAACGCTCTGGAGTTCGATCGTCCAGCCAGCGACCTCCTCTTGTCCGCCAGCGGAAACGGCCGCGAGCTTTTCTGAGGTGAACGCGCTTTCACTTGCCATACCGAAAAGGGCAACAGCAACGCCGAAGTGTGCACAAACCATGCCCCAGGTGGCCATGGGTACGCGCGATAGCTTGCGCCCTCGAAGGGGAGGAGCGAGGCAATGCCCAGAGCTGCCGCGAAAGCCAATCCCAAAATCGGAAGGATGCCGTAGCTGCCAAAGAACGCGACCAATGCAAGAACCGCGATAACGATGGCGGCAAGCGCAAGGAGCTCAAACTGGATACGCTTTGGGCTGTCATCTTTCCACCGAAGCAAAGGCCCAACTGCCATCACCATAAACATCGGTATGGCAAATATCGCGCCAGCCGGATTGAAGTAAGGAGGCCCGACCGACACCCTGACATCAAAGACCTCGGTGAAAACTGGATAAAGGGTGCCAAGAAGCACGATCGCAAGGATCGCAGAAAGCATGACGTTGTTGAAGACAAGAGCGCCTTCTCGGCTTGTCGCTGTAAAGCGCTTCCCTTCGGCGATGTGCCCTGCCCGCATCGCAAAGATGACAAGCGCGCCGCCAATGTAAAGTCCAAGGAGAGCAAGGATGAAGCTTCCGCGCTCTGGATCGACTGCGAAGGCATGAACGCTGGTAATGACGCCTGAACGCACAAGGAAAGTGCCCAGCATCGACATGGAGAAAGCCAACACGCCCAACATGATCGTCCATGTCCTAAGCGCATCGCGCGCTGCAAGCACAGTGACTGAGTGAAGCAAGGCAGTCGCTGCAAGCCATGGCATGAGCGAAGCATTCTCCACCGGGTCCCAGAACCACCAACCGCCCCAACCCAGCTCATAATAGGCCCAATATGATCCGGCAGTGATACCAAATGTGAGGAAAACCCATGCACCCAAAACCCAAGGCCGCATGACCTTGGCGAAATCCGGTGTTACTTGGCGGGTGATAAGCGCGCCCATGCACAAGCTGAACGCAACCGACAGGCCGACATAACCAATATACAGCGTTGGTGGATGGATCGCGAGGCCGATATCTTGAAGAAGAGGGTTCAAGCCTGACCCCTCTGGCGCTGGAACAGGTAAACGCTCAAACGGGTTCGACGAGATCAAAAGAAAACTATAAAACCCGAGCGCGACAAAGCCTTGAACGCTTAAAGTCGCCGACATCGTCTTTTCCGGCAATCGTCGCTCAAGTCCGGCGAGCAATCCACCCGATAGCGCCAGCACCGCTACCCACAAAAGCATCGAGCCTTCATGGTTCCCCCATGTGCCTGTCAGCTTATAGATGAATGGCTTCATCGAGTGCGAGTTGGTCGCCACCAGTTTGACGGACAGGTCAGTGATCGCAAAGGCATAAAGCAATAGAAGGAATGACAAGCTCGCCAAGAACGCCTGCACGACCGCTGCAGGCCTCGCCAACGCAACAATCGCCTCATTACCTGCCCGAAGGCCGAGCGCCCCGCCAACCATTTGCAAAACCGCAAGCGCAGTGGCGAGCCAAAGGGCGGCATGTCCGAGTTCTGCTATCATAGCCTACTGCTTTAACCCCGCTACGGTCTCAGCGTAGCCCTTGGGATCTTTATGGCCCTCAAGGCCTTCCAATTCACGCGGCACATAATTCTCGTCGTGCTTGGCAAGAAGATTGGTTGCAAGGAATGTCCCATCCGCTTGCAGCGACCCTTCGGCAACTACGCCTGAGCCTTCAACGAATAGGTCGGGCAAAATGCCGCTATATGTGACTGGGATTGTATCTTCGGTGTTGCCAGTGACCATAAAGTTCACAGTGATCCCGTCTTCGGCGGTGACGATTGAGTCCGCTGCCACCATACCGCCCAAACGCACAGCTTGCCCCACCGCAGGAGGTTGCTCAGCCATCTGTTCTGGCAAATAGAAATAGTTCGCCTGTGAACGCAAAGCCCAAGCAGCTATCAACCCTGCCGCAACAACGGCAAGCAGAGCAAAGACAACAAGTGTCATCCGCTGATGTTTAGCCTTCATTTGCGCTTCATCTCCTGGCGGCGCTTTTCAGCATTGCGCATTGTTGTGTAGCTCCATGCGATGAGGCCGGTAAGAGCAACGCCGCCAACTGCGTAAGCGCCGATCACAAAGGGCCAATGATCCAGTGCTTCGCGCATTATGCCGTTTCCATTCCGCTCGCAGTGACAGGTGTCACATCTTCATCAAGCGCCCTGCGGCGAAGGCGCGCTTCAACCTGCTGCTCCGCAATAAGGGCGCGCATCCGCATAAGAACAATAGCCCCAAAGAGAAGCGAAAACCCGATAGTGGCAGTCAAAAGCGGCCAAAGGTATTCGGGATCAATCGAGCTCTTGCCCGCGGTAAGGCTCGGCGGTTGGTGAAGGGAATTCCACCACACGACCGAGCGGTTGATTATCGGCACGATGAGTGCACCAACGATCCCCAGAATAGCAGGGATCTTTGGCGAGCCACCCTCGCGTGCCGTTGCCTGTGCGAGCGCAATGTAGCCACCATAAAGGAACAAGAGCACGAGCATGCTCGTCAGCCTCCCGTCCCATTCCCACCATGTGCCCCAAGTGGGTCGGCCCCAAATTGACCCCGTAGCCAAACAAATCGCGGTAAAGACCATGCCGGGCACTGCAATAGCACGGGCAGAAAGGGCTGCGAGCGGGTGCTTCCAAATGAGCAAAGCGGCTGAGGATATGGCAATCCCTGTCCACCCTCCCATGCCAAGCCACGCGGCAGGGACATGAATAAAGAGGATACGCACAGTATCCCCCATCAATCGGTCAGGTGTAACGACGAGAAGGCCCCAAAGCACCGGGCCTAGAGACAAAGCCAGCCCGCTCCAAAAGAGCACCGGCATTAGCCAGCCGGCAAGCGATAAGAATCGTTTGGGGTTCGCGTAGATGTGCACAAGATTTATCCCTCTTGCACCCTGTAATAGTGCCCTTAGCTGACCTCGCAAGGGCGCAAAGCATGCAACAGTGCTAATGAGGGGACTTATGCGCGGCCGATCAACTCCTTGGCCATAGAATCGGCGACCACGTCGGGCGATTGGCCAGAGGATGCGCTCTTATCCCAGACCTGTTCGAGACGCGCCGGGATACGATCAATCCTTGCGTTAATCTCATCATCATCAGCCCCGTCAATATGACGCAGCACATTGATAATGCCACCTGCATTGATGACATAATCAGGCGCATAGAGAATGCCGCGTCCTCGTAGCATTTCACCCTCTGTGCCGGTTGCAAGCTGATTGTTTGCCCCGCCAGCGACCACTTGAGCTTTGAGCGCGTCAATAGACTGCTCGGTCAAGACAGCGCCAAGCGCATTGGGGCTCACTATATCAACGTCCGCGCCCAAAATCGCATCGGTGCTGACCGCTTTACCGCCCAACTCTTCAGCCATGGCAGTTGCGCGGCCCTTGTCTATATCTGCCATAACCAGATCTGCTCCATCGGCAGCAAGGTAGCGGGCGAGCCCCCGCCCACGCTGCCCAATCCTTGAATGGCCACGCGAACACCGCGCATATCAGTGACACCCAAAGCGCGCTTAGCGGCTGCCTTGACGCCAAGATAGACACCGCGAGCTGTATAAGGACCCGGATCACCGCCCTGCCCGGGCAAACCTGCAACATGGGCAGTGTGATGACTAAGCGCCACCATATCGTCCTGCGACATACCAACATCCTGAGCGGTGATGTAGCGACCCGCTAGTCCCTCAACGCCTTTGGCAAAGGCAGCAAGCATTTCAGGTGTTTTGGTGCGCGCCTCATCTGCGAGAAGCACCGCTTTACCCCCGCCAGCAGGAAGACCCGCCATCGCGTTCTTATAGCTCATACCTCGTGACAGACGCAGCGCATCACGAAGGCCATCTTTAGGGTTGGGATAGTGCCAAAAGCGCGTTCCACCCGCACCAGGCCCAAGGTGTGTTGAATGAACCGCAATGATCGCTGTGAGCCCGGATTGGTGATCGCGCACGACGTGCACAAACTCATGATCATCAAAATCAGGTTCGGTCCAAAAAGCAGTCATAAATCAGGGCCCCGCATTATTCTCGCAGCGCCCATGGACACTCGACCAAGAGGACCAATGTGAAGGGGGAAAATGGGGCGATCGAGGGGTCTCGAACCCCCGACCTCCGGTACCACAAACCGGCGCTCTAACCAACTGAGCTACGATCGCCACATGCCCCGCTTCATATGGATGACCTTCGGGCCTCTCGCCAATCAGCGCTTGCGAGGGGCGCCATTGCTCGAAGCATTCGTTAGGTCAACACCACATCTGCGTGGGCGCGAGCCAATTGCACAATGTGCAGCCCAATGGAAGCGAAAACTGCCCTTTACGAATATCAGCGCAATAATGTTTCGCGTGTGCGTGACCTTGCCTCTTGGAGCCAGACACTTAACATCGCACGCGTTATGGGCTTGCTCACCGATTCTGTGCTCAACAATCTGTCCAATCGCGACGGGATTCAACGGGTGCCCCATCCCAATGTTGAGCTGTTTCAGGCGAAAGCGTTTCTAACGCCGACGCATTGCCAGAAACTCATTGCTCTGATCGACAAGGACCGTAGGCCAAGCACAATCGCTGATCCCAATGGAGATGCCTATTTTCGCACCAGTGAGACTTGCGACCTGGCAAGACGCGATCCTGTGGTGCAGGAGTTAGATGGCCTGTTGCATAAGCTCAACGGCATCGACCCGGCGCTAGGTGAGCCTGTGCAAGGGCAGCGCTATAACGTGGGTCAAGAATTTAAAGCGCACACAGACTACTTCACGCCGGGGACGGCAGACTTTGAGAAGTATTGCAGCAAAGCTGGTCAGCGCACCTGGACCTTCATGATCTACCTAAACAAGGTAGAGTCCGGCGGTGCGACCCGGTTTAAGGCAATCGGCAAGACCTTTCAGCCTGAGGTTGGCAAGCTTTTGTGCTGGAACAACAAGCGACCCAATGGCGAGCTTAATCCCAACACGCTTCATCACGGAATGAAGGTTCGTAAGGGCATGAAATATGTGATCACCAAATGGTATCGCGAGGAGCCGTGGCCATGGTGAGAGCGCGCAGGAAGCTTGGGCGCTGGATTATGCCTGTTGCCATATTGGCTTCGCTATTTCTTTTTTGGTTCTGGCTAAATCTCACAATTTTGACCGACCCACATGGCGTCATTTCCTCAGCGCGCATTGTCAATCCGCCACTTTCGAATGAATTTATGCGTCTGCCAACAGGCACATTTGCGGCTCGTACAAGCCTTGAGGGCGCGATTGAGATAGAGTGCAAAGACGGAACACTTGTCACCGGCGGCTATGTTAGTCCGGGATTGCCACCACGATATACGGCCAATGAGCACTGCCGTTTAGATCAGGTTCCATCTATTCTAGGTTGATAGGCTTGCTTCATTAAAGCCAGCTCGCACCCCGGCACTACAGCGCGGTGCAACCGGCCTAACCGTGTTGAACAGTTAGGTTTAGGCCCACCGCTCCAATCAGGATCATCGCGATAAAGCCAAATTGCAGCGCGCTTAGCCGTTCTTCGAAGGCAAAAAGTCCTATCACACTAATCGCCACAATCCCGCAGCCTGACCAAATCGCATAAGCAACCCCAACCGGGATCACTTTCACAGCAGGAGCCAGCATCCAAAAGCTCACCGAATACGCGGCAAGCGATGCCACACCCCATTGCCATTTTTCGAACCCGTCCGAGAGCTTGAGCATCAATGTGCCGCTCACCTCAAAGACAATAGCAAGCCCTAAGAAAATCCAAGCGTTCATATAGGCCAGCTTAACCGCAACCCGCGCAAAGAAAAAGGCGGCCCCAAAGAACCGCCCTTCTCTAATCTCATGATGAGGATCGTTTACTTCTTGAGGCTGAGCCCACCAAAGCGCTTGTTGAACGCTGCCACACGGCCGCCTTCCTGGATCTGGCGGTTACCGCCGGTCCATGCAGGGTGACTTGTTGGGTCAATATCGAGTGCGAGCGTGTCGCCTTCGCTGCCCCAGGTTGAGCGCGTTTGAAACTCGGTACCATCGGTCATTTTGACCGTGATCGTGTGATACTGTGGGTGCCCTTCGGCTTTCATCGTCTTTGTCCTTTTGAGCGTTCGCCGGTTCCGACCGGCGCTGCTATAAAACTGGTAAGAAGCGGCGCACATAACGCCGCCCCCGAAAATTGCAAGCGATTGCTCGCGTAACCTCAGTCTTTCGGCGGGTCCGCAATCATCGCGGTGAATTCGCATTCACACGTTGTCTTACCCTCAACACTCGCCTTGCCTTTGAACTTATAGATCGTGCGGCGTTGCTGAAGGAACTCCACCTCAAGATCGAGCAAGCACCCCGGTGTCACAGGCGCGCGGAACTTTGCTCCATCGATACCCATGAACAAAACCAGCTTGCCAGTGCCCGCCAGTTCAAGCGTTTCAATCCCAAGGATCGCCGCTGCCTGAGCGAGCGCCTCAATCTGAAGAACCCCCGGCATAATCGGAGCCCCAGGAAAATGCCCTTGGAAGAACTCTTCATTCATGCTGACCGCCTTCACCGCGTGGATGCGCTCATTCAGATGAATTTCGCGCACCCGATCCACCAACAAGAGCGGATAGCGGTGCGGAAGAGCCTTTAGGATCTTGTGAATATCGTAATCGGTTATCGGCTGAGCCGAGGCCTTTTCTTCACTCATTTCCTGCCCCCTGAAATAACGCCGCTTAGCGACCCGAAGGCGCAGGCGTTGGAGTTTGACCTTGCTGAGCGGCCTGCTGTTGCTGGAGCAGCTGCGCGCGCAGAAGGGTCTGCTGGATCTCTTGGAAAATTTGCGCAGCGTTGGGGTTAGGACGATAATTTGCTGGCGGCACAACCTGCACAGATGGAACTTTGGTGTTCAGCGAGGTTGTGATTTGCGCCGTAATATCAGCGCCTTCCGCTGCAAACTGAAGCGAGCCTGGTGCAAGGACAGCAACGATCTGCTGCGCCTGAGCCACTTCGCTAAGCGATGCAGGGTATGCGACAAAGATTTGTTCAACAACAAAAGCGCGCGCAGTATTCAACTGGTTGGTGAGCCCTGCAACCTCTTGCTCAAGGGTTTGGATCTGCGCAAAGTTTGGCGAGTTCTGCACACCGGCAAGCTCGCTTTCCTCAAGCTGACCATTGCTGTTGGTGTCAAACGGTTGAAGCAGCTGCGTCAACTGCTGCTGTTTTGTACCACGCTGTTCGATCTGCGCCGAATAGGTCGTGCCGATTTGATTGTACGCGGTTTGCAGCGCGGTTGTGCCGATAATCGCACGGCTGATATCGGCGGTTGCAATCCGGCCTTCCACCTGAGCGGCAGCAGGAGTGGCAACGGTAAAGGCACAAGCAGCAAGGCTTACTGCACCAAGCATTTTTGAAAAACGTGTCATCAGAATTGTGTTCCTACGTTAAACGTGATTTGTTTGTCGTCATCGCCATCGACCTTACGGATCGTCTGGGCGAGATCGATACGGAAGGGACCGAAGGGTGAATTCCAATTCACGCCGATCCCTGCGGTGACGCGAGGACTGGACGAATCGCCAACAAAGATCTCGCGGAAGTTGTTGCTGCTAACGGCGTTGGGCGTAACCCCGTCAGATGCGATCGGGTCGAGTGTGGCTGCAAAGCCCACATCGATGATCTGGTTGCCGTCATTATCCAAGACTGGATTGCCATCACCATCGACACGCGGCGTCTCAATCCGCTCCGCAAACACAGCAGAACTGTCGAGTGTGGGCGTGGTGAGACCCCAAAGAGCGCCCACGTCGAGCCAGATCGAAGGACGAAGACCCAGCTCACGTGCGCCTGTCCCAAGCGGGATCTCCAGTTCCGCGCGGCCAAGATAATAATACCGGCCACCCAGTGCATCATCTCGCTGTTGATCGCGATTGTCATTGAAGACCACATTCCCGTCTTCATCCAACAGCGCCAAGGCAGCGTTAGTGGGGTCCTGGAATGGCGTTTGTCGCAAAACGCGAGGTCCAACGCCTCGGATATCAAACCCGCGGAACTGTGGCTCTCCAAGGAAGAAGCGATCGGTCAAGAACACATCATCCACGCCCGCGCCTGTGCGCTCTCTCAGCGGAACAACAACACCGCCTTCAGCTGAGAGCGAGAAGATGAACCCAGAGTTGGCGACATTCCAGAACTGTTGTCCCTTCCCTCGGAAACGAAGATAGCGCACATCGCCTCCAAGGCCTGCCCATTCGGTGCTGAGCGAGATTTGGCGACCACGGGTCGGCCTAAAGCCGGAATTCAATGTGTTGTAATTGAGGCTGAGGCCCAGAATGGAACTCAAACGATTGCCGAGCTGATCGCACAGGAAGCGACCGGCAGTCGATGGATCGCAAAAGTCGTCCACGCTGTTGCCGCGAATGCCATCGCCGTCTGTATCGGTGAAGAATATGCTCTGATCGAGGCTGACCTCGTCATAGTTCAGCGTGTAGCTGGCAACGAGTGACATAAATTCGGTCAGCGGCGCACCGACCCTTAAAGAGCCACCTGTCGTCGACTGTTCGAATGTGTTGTTTCGGTTACCGTCGAACCGGTTAAAGCTGTTGAAGTCTCGCCTGTAAATATCTGCGCCTGCTGAGATATTCCGGTCGAATACGTACGGTTCGGTGAAACTCACCTGCGCCGAACGAGAGAATTGCGAGAAGTTAAGCGAGAGGCCCACAGTTTGTCCGCGACCGCGGAAGTTTCGCTGGCGGATAGAGCCAGCAAGAATGAACCGCTCAATCGATGAGAAGCCCGCAGAAAACTGCAATTCGCCAGTGGGCTGCTCTTCGACGTTAGCTTCAAGCACGATACGGTCAGGGGCAGAACCCTCGACCTGATTGACTTCGAAGTTTTCTTGGAAATAGCCCAGCGAGTTAATCCGCGCTGTCGTGCGTTGCACCCCAAGCGAGTTGAATGCATCGCCTTCGGAAATACGAAACTCGCGGCGGATCACCTTATCTTGGCTAAGCGTGTTCCCGTTGACATCAACGCGCTCAACATACACCCGCGGCGCTTGACGCAGGATGAAAGTGATATCCATCGTCAAGTCTTCAGGATTGCGATCAAAGCGCGGCTGAACATCGGCAAAGGCATAACCAAAGCGGCCTGCAAGCTCAGTCAGCGATTCAACCGTATCCTCAACGATCTTCGCATCGTAGAAATCACCGGTTTGAATGCCGAGACCCGCTGCAAGAGAATCGCCGTCAAAGTCTCGGATTTGGCTATCAACTTCGACGTCGCCAAAATTATAGCGCTCACCCTCTTCCACCACATAGGTGATGATGAAGTCTTGTTGATCAGGGGTCAGCTCCGCGACAGCAGAAACGACGCGAAAATCAGCATAGCCTTCGGTGAGATAAAACTGACGCAGCTTTTGTTGGTCAAACGCGAGGCGGTCGGGGTCATAGCTGGTGTTGGAGCTGAAAAAGCGGAAGAAGCGCGATTGCTTCGTCACCATTTCGCTGCGCAGCTCACCATCTGAGAATTTCTCATTGCCGATGATGTTGATCTGGCGGACCTTAGATTTTGGTCCCTCCTCGATCTCAAAAACGATATCGACACGGTTTTGCGGCAGCGACACCATCTGCGGTTCAACAGTGGCCGCAAACCGTCCCTGGCGTTTATAAAGCTCGACAATACGCGCAACATCGGCGCGGACCTTGGAACGCGTAAAGATCTGACGCGGCGCAAGGCGAATTTCAGGAATGATCTTGTCGTTGTCGATCCTGCTGTTGCCCTCAAGGACGATCCGGTTGATCACCGGGTTCTCAACAACAGTGATCACCACATTGCCATTTTGTGCGGCAATAGAGAAATCAGCGAAGAGTTCGGTTGCGCCAAGGTCTTTTAGCGCCTCGTCCGCTGCCGCTGTCGTATACTCTTGCCCTACGCGAAGCCGAATATACGACAAGATCGTGGTCGGCTCGAGACGCTCAGCGCCCACCACATTGATCGAGCGGATTGTATTCGAAGATGGCGCAGGAGCAGGAGCAGGTTGCGCAGCAGGTACGCTCTCTTGCGCATATGCACCAGCCGGCACACCTGCCAGCATCGTTGCCCCGGTCAAAGCCAAACCTAAACGGGCAACTGAGCCCTTCCTCCCGGGGCTTTTGCCACCGGAAATGTTGAAAGACGCAAGACCACCGCCTGCTTGCTCACAAAGTGTCATGGATGAAATATCCCGTCCTACCCGTATTCAATGCGCCTGCCCGAAACGCGTGCTGGATCAGCCATTGCGGCATCACCGTTCCTCAAAACACCGCCTGCTCTGCCCGATTGATAACGCACCGGTCAAGCAGTCTAAGCGCACTATGAACGGGCAATGCAAAAGAGCCCGCTTTCCTTGTTTAACCAAGCGGCCCGTCTAACGACGCACGCCTGCAAAACAAGGCCCCATTTTCTTTAACTGCCAAACGGCAGCAAACCGGTGATGTCATTCCACGTCACCACAACCATAAAGACCAAAACCAGCGAGATGCCAGCACGATAGGCCCATTCCGTTGCGACCGGCCCAACCGGTTTACGGCGGATCGCCTCAGCGGCGTAGAAAGCCAGGTGGCCACCATCTAGCGCAGGGATTGGCAAGAAGTTGATGAATGCCAAATTAAGCGAGATGAGAGCTGCGAAATTCACGAAGGCCAAAAAGCCAAGGCTCATCTGTTCGCCGGAGTATTTCGCAATCTTTACAGGTCCACCAAGTTCCTTGATCGAACGTTCGCCGGTCAGGATTTGTTTGATCCCGGTGACCATCAGTTTAGTGATGTCCCAACACTTTTCGGCCGCCATTGGGATTGAGGCAAGAACACCGACTTCCTCAAACTCATAACGCGCGTCAGCAGGTCCGATACCAATTTTCCCAACCACGCTGACGTTGCCAAATGTATCGGTTTCTTCAACACGGGCAGTGGTCAAGGGTATCTGCAATTCCTCCCCATCACGCTCAATAGTGAAAACCATCCGCGTTGAAGGATGCAGCAGAACTTTGGTCCGCAAATCTTCAAAGCCGGTAATCTGAGCCCCATCAATCGCCACAATCTTATCGCCAAGCTCAATTCCAGCGACTTGCGCGACATCCACTCCGCCAAACTGCCCAACGACGCGTGGGTCCTCTTCAGCGACAATCTTGGGGTTGCCGTAAACCGATAGAAACGCTGCAAAAATCGCAATCGCTACAATCAAGTTTGTAACTGGGCCCGCTGCAACAATCAGCGCGCGTTTCCACAGGCTTGCGTTCTGGAAACTGCCGTCATTCGCCTCTTCAGGCGGGGGCGCACTAGGATCAGGAATACTCGCCGGGTTCATATCGCCCTTAAACTGAACATAGCCGCCAAGCGGCAGCCATGAGAGCTTCCACCGCGTGCCCTGCTTATCGGTCCAACCGGCAATTTCTCCGCCAAATCCAATAGAGAAGGCTTCAGCCTTCACCCCAAACCAGCGGCCCACAAGATAGTGGCCAAGCTCATGCACTGTGACCAGCGGTCCCAGCAAAGCCAGAAAGCCGATAAAGTACATCCAAAAAGGGGGCTGCTCAAACAAGGGGTGCGTGCTCCAAAGCCTCTGCGGCGCATTTGCGCGCTTCGCTATCAATCGCCAGCACGTCTTCAAGCGTGCGCGGCGTCGGCGCCTCATAGCGCTCTAATGTCGTCTCCGCTACTGCCGTAATGCGGCTGAACCCAATCTGACCGGCGAGGAATGCTTCTACAGCCACTTCATTGGCTGCATTGAGCGTCGCTGGAGCCGCCCCGCCCGCCTCAATCGCCTCACGCGCAATGCGTGTGGCCGGGAAAAGCTCTTCATTGGGAGCTTGGAAAGTGAGTTCGCCGATGGCCGCCAAGTCGAGCGGTTCGAGCGGTGTTTCCATCCGTTCTGGATAGGCAAGACACGAGGCAATCGGCACGCGCATATCGGATGGCCCAAGCTGCGCCAGCGTCGAGCGGTCGCGATACTCAACCATGGAGTGGATCACGCTTTGCGGGTGCACCACGATCCGAAGACGATCCAAGCCCACCGGAAAAAGATGATGCGCCTCGATATACTCAAGACCCTTGTTCATCATCGTGGCGCTGTCGACGCTGATCTTTGCACCCATTGACCAATTCGGGTGAGCCACCGCCTGCTCAGGGGTCGCGGCATCAATCGCGGCCTTGTCCCATGTGCGGAAAGGGCCACCGCTCGCGGTCAGAGTAATCCTTGCAACGTCCTCATAATTGCCGCCCGCAAGGCATTGGAAAATTGCATTATGTTCGCTGTCCGTTGGGAGCAAGGTTGCCCCGTGTTTGGTAACCGCACCGGTCATAACATCGCCAGCGGAAACAAGCGCCTCTTTGTTAGCCAGAGCAATCGTCCCACCACGCTCCACCGCTGCCATGGTCGGGGCAAGGCCAGCACAGCCCACAATTGCCGCAACCGTCATATCCACCGGGCGCCGCGCCGCGTCACACAGTGCTTGAGCGCCGCCAGCCGCCTCAGTGTCGCTTCCTGCTAGGGCCTCGCGAAGGTCCGCCAAGCAATTCTCATCGCCCACAACGGCAAGCTTTGCTCCAAACTCACGCGCCAATGCCGCAAGTTCTTTTGCCGAGCAATTCGCCGTCAATGTATCAACCTGCCACGCATCCGGATTTCGCCGAAGAAGATCGAGCGTTGAGGCTCCAATCGAGCCCGTCGCGCCCAAAACGGTGATAGTGCGCGCCATCAGAAGCCTACCAAAGCCGGCAAAAAGGTCAGCAGGAACAGCACAAAGAACACTGCCAAAAAGCCATCCAGCCGATCGAACACTCCGCCATGTCCGGGGATGAGATTGCTCGAATCTTTGACGCCAGCTTTGCGCTTCATCCAGCTTTCAAAAAAGTCTCCGCCTTGCGCGATAACCGCGATCAGAACGCCGGCGAGAACCGCACCCAAAAGGCTGCCAATCGAGAAACCGGGCATGGCAGAAGCAGGACCAAAGTCCGCAGCCTCTACGCCAAGCGCAACAAACGCCGCAGCCGCAGCGCCGCCAACAAACCCAGCCCAGGTTTTCGAAGGACTAATCGAAGGCGCGATTTTCGGCCCGCCGATCAAGCGGCCAGAGAAATACGCCCCCACATCCACCGCGATAATCGGCACGAAAAAGGCGAACAGAACCGACCACATGTCATAGCCGAGCGAGGCCCCTTCACCGAAGAGGAAGCCCCAGCCGTTCCTCACCGCGATCATCGCAAGCGCCGCTGCGCCCACATAAATTGCTCCGAAAAACTGCCAGGCAACCTCAGCCATAGGCGACACGCCAAAACCGCGTGTCAGAAGGTTCCACTCCCACAGGACAAGCCCTGCAAGCAGAAGCACAAAGCCGATCCAGAACCAACCGCCGAGCCACAACGCGATCACCACCGCGCCGATCATCGCGACGGCTGAAACAAAGCGGACCGCTAAATCTGCGGTACCTTTTGCAGGCGGTGTTCCCGCGCCGCTTTCTCCCACCCCATTATCTGCCGCCAAAGCGCCTCTCCCTCTGCGCAAAATCTTGTAGTGCACGGCTTAAATGCTCAGGTTTAAAATCTGGCCAAAGCGTATCGACAAAAAGCATTTCCGCATAGGCCGATTGCCAGAGCAGGAAGTTACTGAGCCGGATCTCGCCGCTTGTCCTGATCAGCAAATCAAGCGGCGGAAGGTCAGCTGTATCGAGATTTGCCGCGATACTCTCCATCGTGATCTCGCCCGCCTCACCTGCCTTTGAAGCAGCCCGTGCAATCTCGTTCTGCGACCCGTAATTGAGTGCAACCGCAAGCGTCTGTGTGCCATTGGCCGTTTGGGCCAGCGCATCTTCGAGCATCTCGACGATATCGGGAGCAAGGCCGCGCCAATCACCGATGATCTTCAATTTCACATCGTTCGCCACGAACTCGGCAAGGTCCGATTTGATGAACTTGCGCATGAGGTTCATGAGGTCGCCCACCTCATCCTCAGAGCGCTTCCAATTCTCCGAACTGAACGCATAAAGCGTCAGGCAATCAAGGTTCATCGGTTCCAGAGCGCGTACCAGACGCCGCACCGCCTCAACCCCGCGCTGATGCCCTATGGCGCGTGGAAGGGCCCGCTTCTTTGCCCAGCGGCCATTGCCATCCATGATGATGGCAACGTGCCTAGCACCGGTATTGACGCTGCCGTTCTCCACCTAAGCCCCTAGCTCCCAGCGACCGCTAACCCTTTATTGGGTCAGGATTTCCTGAACCTTCTTCTCAACCGCCGCGTCGATTTCCGCGACATATTTGTCGGTCAGCTTCTGAACTTCATCCTCAGACCGCTTGCGCTCATCCTCTGAGATTTCCTTGGCCTTTTCGTCAGCCTTAAGGCTTTCCATTCCGTCGCGCCGGACATTGCGTGCGGCCACTTTGGCCTTTTCGCCATATTCGCCGGCAAGTTTCGCCAAGTCCTTGCGCCGATCCTCAGTCAGATCAGGCATGGGCAGGCGGATCGTCTGGCCATCGGTCATCGGGTTCAAACCAAGGTTCGCCTTGGAAATCCCCTTCTCAACCGCGCTTACATTGCTCTTGTCCCACACCTGCACGGCCAGCATCCGGGGCTCTGGCGCAGAGACGGTCGCGACTTGGGAAAGCGGCATCATCGCGCCGTAAACCTCAGCAACCACCGGATCGAGCAAAGCGGTGTTTGCGCGCCCTGTGCGAAGGCCCGAAAGGTCGCCTTTCAGCGATTCCACAGCGCCGCTCATCCGGCGCTCAATGTCAGATTTGTCGTAAGTCGGCATGGGTTTTACTCTTTAGTCTTTCTGGACAATTGTCTGTGTGCCCTCGCCTGAGAGCACTATGGCAACATTGCCTTTTTCGCGGATTGAGAAGACCACTAGCGGAATGGTGTTCTCACGGCAAAGCGCAACAGCGGTTGCGTCCATCACCTTAAGGTTGTCGGCAAGCACTTGATCGTAAGTGATCGTATCGAAACGCGTAGCATCCGGGTTGTGCTTGGGATCGCTGTCATAGACGCCGTCAACGCTGGTGCCTTTGAGAAGCGCATCGCAGTTCATCTCGGCTGCACGAAGAGCTGCGCCCGTATCGGTGGTGAAGAACGGATTGCCCGTGCCAGCGGCAAAGATCACGATCCGCCCCTTCTCCAAGTGCCGCTCAGCCCGTCTGCGGATGTAAGGCTCACACACGCTTGACATCGGGATCGCCGATTGCACCCGCGTCTGCACGCCCAGCTGCTCCAGCGCGTTTTGCATCGCCAGCGCGTTCATCACGGTCGCGAGCATACCCATGTAGTCGCCGGTGGTGCGATCGAGGCCCTTCGCAGCCCCTGCAATCCCGCGAAAGATATTGCCGCCGCCGATCACGAGGCAAACCTCGATACCGCTGTCCTTGGCCGCCTTTACCTCTTCCGCCAGCCGCGCGACGTATTCCGGATCAATCCCATATTCCTGGTTCCCCATAAGCACTTCGCCTGAGAGCTTCAGAAGGACGCGCTTTATCGGGGGGAGTGTCATGGGGCTCGGGGCTCTTTTATGGCGGTTTGTGGTTGGCGCTAGGCCCTATCGGCAAGCCGGGCCCGTGCCAAGAGGGCGCGTGCAGGTAGCCACCGGTTTTGAAACAATGAACCGGGGTGTTTTGGAAAGTTTGGTTTTCGTGATTTGAGTGGTGGCACAGGGGGTTAGTGCGGAATGCGCCGCGCGAAGTGTCAACTTTCGGTTTTTGCGAGGGGTACGTGGGCGCAAGGGCTGCGTGAAAGCGCGAAGATTGGGTCGGACTTACGAGGTCAAAGAGCCGTTCGAATGGTTAGCGAATTGCCGACGAGTAGGAAAAAGCTACGAGACTGCCTAATTAGGGCGAGCCGCTGGGTTGTCCAAAATCCATCACTTCGAGACGAATTTCCGGCCACCCTGACCTTCCCACACCGTTGATTGCTGCCCCAATGCAGCGCCACGGCGTGTCACTCTCGGCTTGCAATCGAGCCTCGATCCTTTGGATAACGGAAATGTCCTCAGAAATTGCCTCGACGCCGCCGGCATCTTGTACAATCGCGTCTAGTCTCTGAAATGCGCCGTCAAAGAGTTCTTTGGACGAAACAGAATTGCCCTGAAGCTTAATCACGCAAGTGTCGTGTTTTTTGGAATAGCCAACGAACAGTGGAAGCGCATATTCGTCCGCCTTGCCTAAGAAATCACGCCCATCAAGCTCTGCTATCGCGTCAGGATTGGGCTTCGCGCCACCTTGGAGGTCAATGTCATCCAGTCCCATTAATGCGAAAGGTGGGTAAGGTTCCGGCACATATGTCGTGGTACGATGAAACAAAGAAGAGGATTTGGACGCTTGTTCCTCATCAATGTGATTATCCAGCACCGAAAGATGGTCTACGACTGCTCCAAATTCTGCATCGGCATGAACTTCAATGCCTAGGAGGGCATACTCGCTGGACCACCACTTTTCTTCTATCGCTCTGAGTCCTCCGGTTTCAACCGGAGCACCTTGATGAAAGAGTTCGCCGTTTGCGGTGATTAAGACTGGACAAAAGACGCTTGTATTATCCTCCCAGCAGCCCTCTTCGTCGGGCAAATCTGCGGGTTGAAGAAGCGGAACCTCATATATTGCGGTCGCAACAGGTTGCACCTCCTCTTCTTGGGCGCATCCACCAGCAAGAGCCAATATGGTAAGAGAGCCGGCACAAAACGAAGGGAACTTCGGCATGTCCGGATATTAGCCCTCATAGCCTTAGGCGCAAGCCTCTCCCCCAATCGTCCTAAGCCGGTCGTAGGAATGCAAAAAGAAAAAGGCCGCCCGCGAGGTTTCCCGTGCGAGCGGCCCTTTTAGTTCGCTTGAAAGCGTGTGTTAGCGCTTACCCGCCAACAGCGGCTGCAACCTCTGCTGCAAAGTCGCTTTCTTCTTTCTCGATGCCTTCGCCGAGTTGGAAGCGAACGTAGTCTTTCAGCACAACCGAACCGCCATTGTCTTTGCCAAACTTGGCGACGGTGTCTTCGACTGATGTCTTGTTGTCCATCACGAACATTTGGCTGAGAAGCGCGTTTTCTTTCGCAAACTTCTTGATCGCGCCTTCGACCATTTTCTCTTGCACGTTCTCAGGCTTGCCGCTTTCAGCTGCCTTTTCCTGTGCAATCGCGCGCTCACGCTCGATAACGTCTGCGTCGAGACCGTCAGCGTTCAGAGCCTGTGGGAACATTGACGCGATGTGCATGGCGAGTTGCTTGCCGAATGGCTCAAGCGTGTCAGCGGCAATGTCGCTTTCCAGAGCAACGAGCACGCCAATTTTGCCGAGGCCTTCAGCGGCCGCATTGTGGACGTAGGAGACGACCGCACCGCTTTCTACAGCAACAGTTTTCATGCGGCGAACCTGCTGGTTCTCGCCGATGGTTGCGATGTTGTCGGTGAGCTTGTCCGCGACAGTGCCACCATCGGGGTAGCTGGCAGCTTTCAATGCTTCCACGTCGTCGCCGTCTACGCCGAGCGCTACAGTGGTCGTCTTGCTAACGAAGTCCTGGAACTGATCGTTCTTCGCAACGAAGTCCGTCTCAGAGTTCACTTCAACAGCAACGCCGCGTGTGCCTTCAACGGCAACGCCAACGAGGCCTTCTGCAGCGGTACGGCTGGATTTCTTCTGAGCAGTAGCCAAGCCTTTTGCGCGCAGAGCGTCAACCGCTGCATCGATGTCGCCATCGGCTTCGGTCAGGGCTTTCTTTGCATCCATCATGCCTGCGCCAGACAGTTCGCGCAGTTTCTTCACATCAGCGGCGGTAAAAGCAGCCATGGTGATTTCCTTTTGTGTGTTTGAGGGCGCCGGGTGTGCCCTAGGGAGGCTACCCGGCGCGCTAGATTGGAATTGTGACGCGTCTTTGACGCTTATTCAGCAGCAGGTGCTTCTTCCGCAGCAGCCTCAGCAGGAGGCGTGTCCATTGCGCCGAAGTCTTCGCCAGACTGCTCAACGCCCTGACCACGGCCAGCATTCGCTGCATCGCCGATAGCCTGACAGTAAAGACGCACAGCACGGCTCGCGTCATCGTTGCCCGGTACCGGGAACGCGATGCCGGTTGGATCGGTGTTGGTGTCGAGCACGCAGATCACCGGGATGCCCAGTACAGCTGCTTCCTTAATCGCGAGCTCTTCTTTGTTCGCATCGATCACAAACATCACGTCTGGAACGCCGCCCATATCGCGGATACCGCCAAGCGACAGCTCAAGCTTGTCACGCTCACGAGTGAGTTGCAGGACTTCTTTCTTGGTAAAGCCGCTGGTGTCGCCTGAAAGCTGCTCTTCAAGGGTTTTGAGCCGCTTGATCGAACCGCTGATGGTTTTCCAGTTGGTCAGCATGCCGCCCAGCCAACGGTGGTTCACAAAGTGCTGACCCGACTGGCGCGCCATTTCAGCGATAGGCTCTTGCGCCTGACGCTTGGTGCCGACGAACAGAACCTTGCCGCCAGCGCGAACGGTTTGCTCAACAAAGTCCAGGGCGCGCGCGAAAAGCGGAACGGTTTGTGAAAGGTCAAGGATGTGAACGCCGTTGCGCGCACCGAAGATATACGGCTTCATGCGCGGGTTCCAACGGTGGGTTTGGTGGCCGAAGTGTGCGCCGGCCTCAATCAATTGCTGCATGGTGACGGTAGTGGTCGCCATAGGATAGTTCCTTTCCGGTTAGTCCTCTGAGCGCCGCTTTGTGACCGTTGGCGGTACTTCCCGCCGTGGCACCGGTATGTGCGCGTCGCTCATGTGAATTTTGCCTTTCGTGATTCGCGACGATTCGCAGACCTGTCAAAGCAAGTGCGGCGCACATAGGCGGGCTTACACACAAAATCTAGTGTGTTCTTCAAGGAAAAGAACACAAATGGAACAAACCGCTTGACTAAGGTGGAACACTTAGTGAACAAGGGTGGAGAACAAAGCTGGTACGCGGCCGTGGCGATACGACGTTTTACCCGCTTATATGCACAGTTACACACAAGCCGACCGAGACGACGTAGTTAGGTTTATCGGGGGCAACGATAGTGGAGAACAAAAATGCTCTCAACAGGACTCACCATCTTCATCACGGTCGCAGCGCTTATCGTTGTGCTCAGTCTGACAGACACTTGGATGAAGGCGCGCGAGGCGTTTTGGTCGGCCTTCAACGAAAAGGAACTGCTTGATGCAGGGTTTATTCCCCAAGTGGAAGCAAGCGAAACGCGGCTGCGTCAACCATTGCACCGCACAGCACGCCGGACCTCCACCGCCCGCGTGCGCAGAAGCGGATTTGGCGGCACACGGCGCTCTACCCTTGGTTGTGCGCAAGCACAGTCTTTAGAGGCACACGGTTGAGTTAAATCACACCGAACTAAATCGGCATGCGCGCACGTTGGCGTTTGATCTTGCCATATTTGATGAGCGCATAAGGCATTAGCGAGAGATACACAGCGCTCAACGCCGTAAACGTCCACCATGGTTCGAGCATAAATCCAGCAAAAGCGATGGCCACAAGGGCGATCAGCCAAATGCGAATATCACGCTGGGGTCGAATAGCTGTCCAGCTGAGCGTTGCCATATTGGAGATGAAGAGCACTCCAATCGCTGCGACCCAAACGGCGTTAAAAATGGGGTCGCGGAAAATGTCCATCCCTGTCTCGATCCAAAGACACAATGGCGTAAGGGCAAGGCCTGCTCCAACAGGTGCGGGCACTCCGGTGAGGAAGCCGGCTGATTTGTGAGGCTGATCTTCGACATCAATCTGTGCGTTGAACCGGGCAAGCCGCAAGGCACAGCATATCGCGAAGGCCAGCGCTGCAAACCACCCAAACCGAGAGAGGTCATTCAACGACCACAAGAAGATTATGAGCGCAGGCGCCATCCCAAAAGACAGCGCATCAGCAAGGCTATCCAATTCTGCCCCAAAGCGCGATTGCGCGTTTAAGAGCCGCGCGATACGACCATCTAGCCCATCAAGCATACCCGCCACGAAAATCGCGAAAACCGCAAATGCCCAGTTCTCGTCAATCGCAAAGCGCACTGCTGTAAGACCTGCACAAAGCGCAGCGGCTGTGATCGCATTGGGTAGCATGGCACGAAGGGAAAGGCCGGCTCGCTCCTCAACGGCTTCTTGGTCACGCAGAGCCGCGCCGGTTGGAAGCCCCTCCTCACCTTCAGCCGCTTTTGGACCAAGGCGCGGGTCGGAGGGTGAAGAACTGCTCATACTTGGCCGAACTCTCTCGGCATCACTGCGCGATGCCTTCCAGAAGTGCGGTGGCGCCCACATCTGCAAGGATCGTTTCGCCCGCGACGATGCGCTGGCCCATCAGCACGCGCGGCTGCGTTCCGGCAGGCAGATATACATCAACCCGGCTACCAAAGCGGATAAGACCAACGCGCTGACCCTTGGCGACGGTATCACCGGGCTTTACGAAAGGCACAATGCGCCGCGCAACAAGCCCTGCAATTTGGGTAAAGCCGATCATAAGACCATCATTACGCTCGATCAGAACCAGCTGCCGCTCGTTTTCCTCTGACGCCTTGTCGAGGTCTGCGTTCACAAACTTGCCCGGGACATAGACGACGCGCTGCACCGTGCCCGCAATGGGAGCGCGGTTAATGTGTACGTCAAAAACGCTCATGAAAATCGAGACACGCGTCACGGGACCGGGCGGCAGACCGGGCACACCAGAGCCATCATTGCCAAGCATCTCCGCAGGCGGCTCCATCGTTTGGATGAGAGTCACCAAACCGTCCGCGGGCGCGACAATCGTCTTGTCATCTTGAGGCACCACGCGCTCTGGATCGCGGAAAAATGCGAACACGCCCAGCGACAAAAGAAGCAGCGGCCAGCCAATGAATTGGAAACCCATCACAAGCGGCACAAGGGCAATCGCAGCCGCGATTACGCCATATTTGCGCCCTTCCGGATGGATTGCGGGCCAGCCCCAGCTTGCTTCGCCGCGGCCCTGATTATCGAGAATTTCACCTGCCATAGGTCAACCATCTAGGTGCTGCCTGTCCATTGGACAATGCCGCGACCCTATCCCTTGTTAGAAATACGCGTCTTTAAGCTGCTGCTGCGGTCTTGCGAACAAACACGGTGCCAGCCGAATATCCAGCGCCAAAACTGCAAATAAGCCCGGTGTCACCAGCGATCAGATCATCGCTGTGTGAGTGAAACGCAATAATAGAACCAGCTGATGAGGTATTGCCATAGGTATCAAGCACTGTTGGGCTTTCATCATCATTCGCTTCATGCCCCAAAACCCGTTGTGAAATCAGGCGGTTCATACCAGCGTTCGCTTGGTGCAGCCAAAGGCGGCGCAATGTCGCCGGGTCCATTGCAAGTTTCTCGGCCTCGTCGATGATCATCTGCGCGACCATCGGCACGACCTCTTTAAAGACCTTGCGCCCCTCTTGCACAAAGAGCTTGTCCGCATTGCCTGCGTTTTCGGGCGCTGCGCGGTTGAGGAAGCCAAAATTGTTGCGGATGTTGTTGGAGAAGACGGTTTTGAGTTTTGTGCTGAGGATCTCCCAATGCTCCGCAGGCGCAACGCCTGCGTCCTCAACAAGCACCGCCGTTGCGACATCACCAAAGATAAAGTGGCTGTCCCGGTCGCGCCAGTTGAGGTGGCCCGAGGTAATTTCAGGGCTAACCACCAGAACGCTTTTCGCATTGCCAGCGCGCACATAATCGGCCGCCGTTTGAATACCAAAGGTCGCAGACGAACACGCCACATTCATGTCAAAGCCAAAGCCTTCGATGCCCAGCGCCTGCTGTATCTCAATCGCCATCGCGGGATAACCGCGCTCCATATTGGAGGCGGCACACAAAACCGCGTCCACGTCCTCGGGCTTGCGCCCTGCCCGTTCAAGTGCCTGACGCGCCGCCTTCACGCCGATTTCGCACATCATCGATTGTTCATCATTAGTGCGCTCATCCCAGCGCGGCATCATGATCTCAGGGTCAAGGATAGGCTCTTTGCTCATCACATGACGCGCTTTGATCCCGCTCGCCTTTTCGATGAATTCAACCGAGGAATAGGTCAGCGCTTGCGTCTCGCCCGCCTCAATCGCGTCAGCGTTAGCGGCATTAAAGCGGTCAACATATTCGTTGAAGCTGGCAACGAGCTCTTCGTTGGTGATGGATTCTTCGGGCGTAAAAAGACCGGTTGAAGAGATCACCGGGCGACCTGTGAGCACGAGTTCCTCCCCGGCGGATTGCGACATTGTTTGGGTTGTCATTATTATCTTCGCGAATGTTGTTTCTTGGATGGTGGCCACGAATAGGCCCCCCTCCCGGCCCTCGCAAGCCAAGATGTAACGTCAAACCCCAACCAATCCGTGCGCCAAAGAAAGTCTTCCAGCCCGCGAAGGAGCAAACGACTTGTGATATGCAGGGTTTCTCAATAGCTCCTCTCCATGACAGAATTTCTCCTGCTCGCCACCATCCTGCTTGCTGTGGGAGTGATCGCGGTCCCCATCGCCACAAGGCTGGGCCTTGGCTCAGTGTTGGGCTACCTCATCGCGGGGATGGCGATCAGCCCAGCATTGGACGTGCTGGGCGTAGACGTCATCGCGCTTCAGCATTTTGCCGAGTTTGGCGTTGTCATGATGCTCTTCCTGATCGGGCTGGAACTGGAGCCGAGCAAATTGTGGGAGCTGCGCGTGCGGCTTCTTGGTCTGGGTGGAGGACAAGTGCTCATCACCGTGGTGATCATGGCCGGCTATTCGCTGATTGTGGGCAATGCGTGGCAAACCAGCCTTGCGATCGGTATGATCCTTGCGCTTTCTTCCACCGCGATCATTTTGCAGACGCTCGATGAAAAAGGCTTGATGAAAACCGAAGGCGGGCAGTCGTCTTTCTCGGTTCTGCTGTTTCAAGACATCGCCGTGATCCCTATGCTGGCGATTATCCCGCTCTTGGCGCTTCCCGAACTCGCAGGTGCGGCAGCCTCGGCGGGCGGTGAGGATCACAGTCACTCGTTCAACATTCTCGAAGGGCTGCCAGCCTGGGCCGCCGGGCTCATCACTCTGGCAGCAATCGCATTTGTTGCTTTGGCCGGCAATTACCTGACGCGGCCAATGTTCCGCTTTATTGCCATGGCCGGCCTGCGCGAACTGTTCACCGCAAGCGCGTTGCTTGTGGTGGTTGGGATCGCGCTGCTGATGACTGTTGTAGGCCTCTCCCCTGCCCTTGGCACCTTCCTCGCAGGCGTCGTTCTTGCCAACAGCGAGTACCGCCACGAGCTCGAGTCCGACATCGAGCCTTTTAAAGGTCTGTTGCTGGGGCTCTTTTTCATCACGGTCGGTGCAGGGATCAACTTCGCCCTGCTGGCCGAAAGCTGGAACAGCGTGCTCGGCTGGACTGCGGTTCTGATCGGAACCAAGGTCGCGGTGCTCTTCGCTCTAGGCACTTTCTTCGGCATCAAGGGACAGGACCGCTGGCTCTTCTCGCTTGGCCTTGCACAGGCGGGGGAGTTTGGCTTTGTGCTCCTCAGCTTTGCGGTGGGCGCGTATGTCTTGCCGGTCCCACTTGCTGATCAATTGCTGCTGATTGTGGCGATGTCGATGCTGATCACACCGCTGCTTTTCATCTTCTATGACAAGGTCATCTTGCGCCATTATCAGCAAGGCCGCGAGCGTGCCTTTGACGACATAACTGAGCCCTCGGACATCATCCTTGCAGGGCGCGGCCGGGTTGGCGGGATTGTTGACCGGATGATGGAAACCGCTGGATATCACACCACTGTGATCGACTATTCCTCAGCGCAGATCGACCGCCTCAGCAAATTCGGCATCCGCACCTATTTTGGCGATGCGGCGAGGCCTGACCTTTTGAAGTCGGCAGGCATTGAACGCGCAAAGCTGTTGATCATCGCGATAGACGACAAGGAGGCCACCAATCGCCTTGTTACCTATGTGACCAAGAACTATCCCAAAGTGCACATCATCGCGCGCGCCTATGATCGTAACCACGTGTTTCAGCTATGGTCGCTGGGCTGCCGCGATATCATCCGGGAAACCTACGACAGCAGCTTGCGGATGGGACGCTCTGCTTACGAAGCGCTCGGCATATCCGGTGAGCGCGCGAACGCGATGACCGATAAGTTCCAGGAAATGGACCGCAGCACAATGCTTCCGATGGCAGAAGCCTTCGACTTCGACACCCCCCTTGGGAAAACGAGGAGATGATTGCACTTGTGAAGAAACTGCGCAGCGAATGGGATCCCCTCCTGCGCGAGCAAATGGCGCAAATCATGGGACAGGACGACCTGGCGGAGCTGGACGAACTCGAAGAGTTTGGAGAGCCGCAGAAGCGGTAAAGGGAAGGCTGAGGCGCGAGAGCGGTGAAAGCCAGTGGTGGACAGGGCTGGATTCGAACCAGCGTACGCTTGCGCGGGCAGATTTACAGTCTGCTGCCTTTAACCACTCGGCCACCTGTCCACACATGGGCCTGAAATTCGCACCACGTGGGTGCCAGTTCATAAAGCAAAGCGTGATGCTTCGCTGCCGAGAGGCGCCCCTTTGGCGAAGCTGTGCTTGCCTGTCAATGGGGGAGTGGCACAGGCGCTCATTACTGACAATTTGAGTTCGAGATTTTATGGCAAAAGGTGATCGCAAACGCGCTCTAAGAGGCCGCGCCGGCCGGATGAAGGGTGGACGCGGTTCTGGAAAAGGTACGGCGGGATATGTGCGGCTGTGGGGCCGTCACCCGGTAGAGGCCGCGCTCAAGAACCCTGACCGCCAACACCGCAAACTGTGGGCAACACGCGAGGGGATCGACACTCTCGATGGCGAGCTGCCAGCTGATTTTCCAGTTGAGTATGCCGATGTTACCGATTTGGCGCGCCTCGTGGCAAAGGATGCCCCGCACCAAGGCCTTGTTCTTGAGTGCGAGCCGCTGCCTGATGTTTTCCTCGACGAGGTAGCGACCGGCGATCCGGCGCGCCCCGTCGTAATCCTCGACCAAGTCACTGATCCGCACAATGTTGGCGCAATCCTGCGTTCATCTGCTGCATTTGGCGCTGCATGCATCGTCACGCAGGACCGCCATGCCCCGCCCGAAGGCGGCGTGCTTGCGAAATCAGCGTCGGGCGCATTGGAGACTGTGCCATGGGTCCGCGTTGTCAATCTGGCTCGCGCGCTCGATGAACTCGCGGACGCCGGATATTGGCGCATTGGCCTTGCAGGCGAAGCGGAGGCCACTTTGGCTGAAGGGCTTACCACGGGCCCGCTCGCGATTGTTCTGGGCGCAGAAGGCGAAGGCATGCGGCACAATATCACGCAGCACTGCGATGCTTTGGCAAAGCTCCCGATATCCTCGGATATCGAAAGTCTTAACGTTTCGAATGCAGCAGCGATTACTCTATATGCTGTTGCCACTCGCTCTTCAGACTGAGCGATGACCTATTTGGGGGACCAAACTATGACTGCTCCATCCTCAACCCGCACCTTTGCCACTGCTTTGGTGGCTGGGCTTTCACTGCTTTTGACCGGTTGCTTCATCACGCCGGGCAAATTCACATCAGAACTTGTCATGAACAAAGATGACAGCTTCACCTTCACCTATGATGGCGAGATTTTCTTTCTTGGCTTGTCCAGCCTTGCTGAAATGGGAGCGGCAGAAGAAGAGTTTACGCCGGACGATTGCTTTGACGATGACACCTTTGAAACGCGCGAATGCACACAGGCAGAACTTGCCGATCAACGCGCGGTTTGGGACATGAACGCCCCTATTCGTGCCGCTGAGGCTCAGGAAAAAGCCAAACAAATGGGCGCAATCATGGGTGGCATTGACCCCGGCGACCCTGAGGCCTCTGCTGAGCTGGTCCAACTGTTATTGCGTCAACGCGGATGGGAAAGTGTGGTGGACAAGGGAGATGGTGTTTTCGACGTGCGCTATTCCATCACGGGCAAACTTGGCCATGACTTCATGTATCCAGTGCTAGAAGGCTTTCCGACTACCAATCCCTTTGTCCAGATTATCTTGCGCGATGAGGGTGTTGTCAGGGTCAACGCCCCAGGTTTCGCAACGCAAAACGAAAACAATCCAATGAGCGCGATGATGGGCGGTATGGTTGGCCTTGGCGGTCTTGCTGCGCTTGCCCCTCAATCGGATGAAGGCCCAGCGATTCCCAGCATTCCGCAAATGGAGGGCACTTTCACAATCGTTACCGATGGTCAGATCAGAGCAAACAACACTGATGAGGGCGCGGCTTCAACGAATAAGGGGCAAAGCCTGACTTGGGACATCTCGCCAAGCACTGGTGCAACCCCTACCGCATTGATCGATCTGTCGAACTAGTCGCCGACACATGCGCACAAAGAAAGACCCCGCCAGCGCTTTGCTGACGGGGCCTTTGCTAAACTCAACCTAACCAATATGCCTGATTTTGCGCGCTTCGTCCGCGCGCAAACGCTTAATTGACAGCGTCTTTAAGACCCTTGCCAGCCTTAAATTTTGGTTGGTTAGATGCTTTGATCGGCATTGGCTCACCCGTACGAGGGTTACGCCCCATAGACGCCTTGCGCTTTGCTACAGCAAAAGTGCCAAATCCGACCAGCCGCACTTCGTCGCCATCTGCGAGAGCTTTCTGAATTGCATCAAATACGCCCTCAACGGCGTTTGCTGCATCGCTTTTAGAAAGTCCGCTGTTCTCAGCGACTGCACCGATCAGATCGTTCTTATTCATTACGTACTACCCCTCATTCTCGTAGAAATGGTTAGAGTGAATCGCCCCCCGGAAGGACACAGAATTGAGAGGTTTTTGCATGTGTGTCAAAGACAAATCCGGGCGATTGGCCAATAAACATGACCAAATCAGCCGTTTTGCGATGAACCGGTGCTCAAACTGCGAAACCCTGGCGCTTGCAAAAAATGCACACTTCGCTTGCAACAGTTAATGCGCTGTCGGCGTTCCTCCACCGGGCCCCGCCGTTGCGCCTGGCTGCATGGCGAGATCGTCAGCTTCGGTCCATTCAATTGGGCCCGGACGATCAATCAAAGCATGTTCAAGAACCTCGTCGACATGGGCTACGGGAACGATCTCCAGCCCCTCTTTGACGTTATCAGGTATCTCCGCCAGATCTTTCACATTTTCGTTGGGGATCAACACTTTGGTGATGCCTCCACGAAGCGCTGCCAAGAGTTTTTCTTTAAGGCCGCCGATAGCCAGCACACGCCCGCGAAGTGTGACCTCGCCGGTCATGGCAACATCGGGGTTAACCTTGGCCCCTGTGAGAGTTGAGACAATCGAGGTGACCATGCCAATCCCAGCGCTCGGCCCATCCTTTGGAACTGCGCCTTCGGGAAGGTGGATGTGGATGTTCTTGCGATGAAAGAGCGATGGTTTGATGCCATATTGGGGGCTTCGCGATTTCACGAAAGAAAAGGCGGCCGCAACGCTTTCCTGCATCACATCACCAAGCTTACCGGTCGTTTTGATCTCGCCTTTACCTGGCGTCGTGACGCTTTCGATGGTCAGAAGCTCGCCGCCGACGCTGGTCCAAGCAAGGCCTGTGACCGTGCCAACCTGCGCTTCGTCCTCGCTCATGCCGTGCTTGAATTTGCGCACTCCTGCAAACTCTCCCAAGTTTTCAGGCGTGATCGTGACGCTTGTGGTCTCTTTCTCGAGGATTTTGCGCAAAGACTTACGGGCAAGACGCGCAATCTCACGCTCAAGTGTCCGCACGCCGGCCTCGCGGGTGTAATACCGGATAAGGTCGCGAAGACCCTCTTCGGTGAGTTCAAACTCGCCCTTTTTGAGACCGTGGTCTTTAACCTGTTTGCCGATTAGGTGACGGGTCGCAATCTCAACCTTTTCATCCTCGGTATAGCCTTCAAGGCGGATGATCTCCATCCGGTCAAGCAGCGGCTGAGGCAGATCAAGGCTGTTCGCGGTCGTCACAAACATGATGTCCGACAGGTTCAGATCGAGCTCAAGATAGTGGTCCTGGAACTTGTCGTTCTGCTCAGGGTCGAGCACCTCAAGCAACGCGCTCGCGGGATCGCCGCGGAAGTCTTGGCCCAGCTTGTCGATCTCATCCAAGAGAAACAGTGGGTTGCTAGTGCCCGCTTTCTTCAGATTGTTGACGATCTTGCCCGGCATTGAGCCGATATACGTGCGCCGGTGGCCACGGATTTCAGCCTCATCGCGAACCCCGCCCAAGGACTGGCGCACAAATTCACGGCCCGTTGCCTTGGCGATGGACTTACCCAGAGAGGTTTTACCAACACCAGGAGGGCCAACAAGGCACAGGATCGGACCTTTGAGTTTGTTGGTGCGAGCCTGAACCGCGAGATATTCGATGATGCGATCCTTGACCTTTTCAAGACCATAGTGATCGGCATCGAGAATTTCCTGCGCCTTGGGAATATTCTTTTTGATGCGGCTTTTCTTCCCCCATGGAAGGCCGAGCAACACATCCAGATAATTGCGCACCACTGTGGCTTCAGCGCTCATCGGCTGCATTCCGCGCAGCTTTTTAAGCTCGGCCTTGGCCTTGGTGCGCGCTTCTTTGGAAAGCTTGGTTTCTTCGATCTTGGCCGTCAGTTCAGCGATCTCATCGCCGCCCTCGCCATCATCAGAACCACCAAGCTCCGACTGGATCGCCTTCAACTGTTCGTTGAGGTAATATTCGCGCTGCGTCTTCTCCATCTGGCGCTTGACGCGGCCACGGATTTTGCGCTCCACCTGAAGCACGGAAAGCTCGCCTTCCATAAAGGCCATGACCAGCTCAAGCCGCTTAAACGGACTTGGCTCTGTAAGGATCGATTGTTTATCCGAAACCTTCGCGCTCAACGCGGCGGCGATGGTGTCGGCGAGCTGTCCTGCATCATCGATATCAGAAAGATCGACGTTGTTTTCCTCGCCCATCTTTTTGTTAAGCTTGGCGTATTCGCCGAATTGCTCAGTCACCTGACGCATAAGTGCGGTGACTTCAGTGCCTCCCACCGTTTCGGGGTCTGCCATCACCACATCGGCAAGCACGTAGCCATCTTCATCGCGAAGCGCGCTCAACTTCGCGCGATCTACACCTTCGACAAGCACACGCACAGTGCCATCGGGAAGCTTAAGCATCTGCAAAACCTGCGCAATGACGCCTACGTCATACAGGTCATCGCTGTCCGGATCATCGCAAGCCGGATCAAGCTGCGCCAGAAGGAAGATGTCTTTCGATGCCTCCATAGCCGCCTCAAGCGCTGCAACAGATTTATCACGGCCCACAAAAAGCGGCACCACCATGCCGGGGAAGACGACGATGTCGCGAAGGGGAAGAAGAGGAAAACTTTGTGTCATAATTCTCAGTCCAAGACGGTCCCACTCAAAGGCGAGCGGCGCGTCGTTTGTTGGAATATGGGAAGGCTTCCTTAAGCGTGCAATGGGGGGTGTTACGAAGCTGTGCAAAGCATTGGTGAAATGGCGCACCTAACCCGGTGACCAGACGGAAAGATCGACATTGGCAAGTTCAGCACTAAGCTCTGGATGGCGCTTGCTGAGATAACGGTCGGCTTTTTTGTGCACCGATTGAAGGTAGTCTTTCAATGCATCTTTACCGCTCGCCTCAGTGTTGAAATGCCGCTCAAAAATGACAAGTGCGGTGACAAGTGCGTTTTCGGAGAGATAGCCCGACGCCTCGGAACTCCAGCCCTGCATTCCTGCCTCGCTGAATTGGCCGAAATTGCGAGCACTGTTGGCAAGGAATAGGCCAAAGCCAAGGTAGACCGCCATGCAATCGGTTGCGTGCTCTTCAAGCGCTTGCCCCCCGGGCGGCATACCCAATGTGTGGATCAACAGGTGTGCCAGCTCGTGCGCAAAAGTCGCAATAAGGGCGTTTGGATTTCGCAAAAGCGTTGGATCGTAGCGTACAACAGGTGTGTTGCCCTCGATGCTGAACGTACCGAGCGCATTGGACGATTGAGTAAAGCCGCCCACGACTCCGGTATCGATCGGCTCGCGGCGTGCCTCGCCTTTCTCAAGCCGGCATTCCCATTGCTCCAACCCCGCTTTTCTCTTGACCTGCTCAAACAACTCCGGAGCGGTCGAAGCATTGAGCAAGTCGTGATCATTGGGAAGAACAAGCTGAGGCTTGACACCGTCGGTACGGTCCAATTCGCCAAGAGTTCGGTCAATCCACGCAAAGCATGCAAGAAGCCACTCCAGCTCCTCACGGTCTATTGGAGGTGACGGACCAAACAGCCCCATCTTTATAAAATCACCCCATGCCCGGCAGGTTAAAGCCCGGCGGCAGGCCCATGCCGCTTTGCATCTCTTTCATCTGCTCTTCCGACACACGATCCGCTTTGTCGCGCGCATCGTTGAAGGCTGCGGTGACAAGGTCCTCGACGATGTTCTTTTCTTCAGGCTTCATCAGGCTGTCGTCGATGGACACACCAAGGATACGGCCCTTCGCCGACGCGCGCACTTTCACAAGGCCGCCGCCTGCTTGCCCTTCGACCTCAATCGCATCGAGCTTCACTTGCATGTCGCCCATCTGCTTTTGGATGGTTTCAGCCGCTTGCTGGGCTGCTTGCATCATTTCTTCCATGCTTTTCATGGGGGTATCCTTTGTTTTAGTTTCAGCCGCGACCGCCGCTTGCGGCTTTGGTCACGTTATTTTCGGGGTCAATGATTTCGCTTTGCGGGAAGGCATCCAGTGTCGCTTGTACGAGCGGGTGCGCGCGGATGCGATCCTTCGTGGCTTTGGCCTCAGCCTCTTGTGCTTCGCGTAAGGAGGGCTGCGCTTTTCCGCTGCCCCGTTCGATCTGCCAACGCTTGCCGGTCAGCTTGAATAGAGCATCGCGGATATCGGGGATAGGATCGTCAGAATAGCTGTCGGCCTGCTCAAAGGTCAGGTGCCCATCCGAAATTTCGATCACCCGCACCCGGTCGCGCATCATCTGAGCCACGCGCAATTGCCCGCCCGCGTCAACGCGCTCCACCAATTGCGCCCAATCGAGTGACTGGCTCGGGGCGCTGGCAACGGGAGCTGGTGCGCCCTCGCCCGCAGGAGTTTCGGTCGGTGCAGGACCATTGGCCGCAATTGCCTCGATCCGCTTTAGGAGCTTTCCGGGGTCTGGCATCTCAGCGGCATGCAGGACCCTTAAAAGAGCCATTTGCAAGGCCACCAGTGGATCAGGTGCTTGGCGCACTTCGTCATGACCCTTGAGCATCAATTGCCACAACCGGTGAAGCTCGCCTGCGCCCAATTTCTGCGCAAACCCGGCCAAAGCTACGCGTTCCTCTTCGCTTGGCGCATCGGGTTCGCCGCCTGAGACCTGCGCAACAGTGATCCGGTGCACCAAATCCATAAGCGTGCGCATCAACGCCAAGGGCTCAACACCAAGCGCATATTGTTCGTCGACACCTGCAAGTAGCGCCTTAGCATCGCCAGACAGAAGGTGCGTCAGAATACGCCTTTGAGCCCCCTTGTCCGCAAGGCCAAGCATATCGCGCACCCGCTCAGCGCTTACGCCTCCGGACGCATCCATATCGGCATGGGCGATGGCTTGGTCGAGGATCGAGAGGCCATCGCGCACCGATCCTTCCGCAGCGGCTGCGATGATGCCAAGCGCTTCTTGTTCGACTTGAACCTTCTCTTGCTCGCAGACAAAGCCAAAATGCGAAGCTAGCAATTCTGCTGAAATGCGCTTCAAGTCAAAGCGCTGCGTCCGGCTAAGGACGGTGACCGGGACTTTATCGACCTCCGTTGTCGCAAAGATGAACTTTACGTGCGCAGGAGGTTCCTCCAGCGTTTTCAGCATCGCGTTGAACGAGCTGTTGCTCAACATATGAACTTCATCGATCACGTAGATTTTGTATCGCGCGGTTACCGCCGCATACATCACGCCATCGAGCAACTCCCGCATTTTATCGACTTGGGTGTTGCTTGCCGCATCCATCTCAATGACATCGATATGGCGGCCCTCGGCGATTGCAACGCACGGTTCACACACCCCGCATGGATCGATGGTGGGCCCGCCATTTCCATCAGGGCCAATGCAATTGAGAGCCTTAGCGATCAGACGCGCGGTGGAGGTCTTGCCGACCCCCTTACCCCGGTCATCAGGAAGGCATGAGCGAGCCGATCACGCTCAATCGCATTGGCGAGCGTGCGCACCATGGGCTCTTGCCCGATCAGCTCAGAGAAAGTCTGAGGCCGATACTTGCGCGCAAGGACGCGGTAAGGTTGGTTGGTTTCGGTAGAGGGCGCTGTTTGCGCCGGTGTGGGTGCAGTTGGCGCTGGCTTAAAAGTCGATGGAGCTGGGTCTGGAGCTGGACCTGAATCTGAGGAGGCCGCTGGCGCTCCCATATCATCGCCCCCGAACATAGAGTTCTGCCCCGCCGCCTCTAATTCAGCAGCGCTGGGAAGGTTCTCTTCCTCATTCTCGGGCAGGTCTGGGTCGGAATCACTCATCGCCAGACAAGCTAGGCGCTCAAGCACCGCTTGTCATCGCCAGGAAACGTCAAATTGTGAGAAAAAGGAGCCGAGCGACCCGCCGCAATCCACCTGGGCTGCTACCTTCCGGTCCTGACCCGGTGAGCGAACGCAAACGTCCACCCGACTCCCATGCGCCATATGGCGGGGGTTGATTGAGATTTCAAGCGGGGAAACGAGGCTAGCGCGTCCTATCGAAAATTATCGGCGTAGGCCTGTATCTTAAGCGACTTTGGCGGTGTCGCCCGAATGCGAGCGACCAAGCCCTGCTTTTCGGCATATTCTTTCGCCGCTTCTTTACTTGGGAACGTCAGCTTTACCTGAACTTGTGTATCACCGCTACCGGTCCAGCCCATCAAAGGGTCCGCGCGGCGCGCTTCGCTTGGCGCAAACTCAAGCACCCAAGTGTCCACCTTGGCCTTGCCCGATTGCATCGCGCTTTTGGGTTGCTGGTAAATCGTCGCTGTCATTGTGTGATCCCTTTATGAGGCAGGCCCATAATCCAATATCACCCCCGATTGAAGGCATTTTTGGTACGAAGGCTGGGGATTTCCCCCCATGGTTCATCAGGCCAGCGATGTTTGGGATAACGCCCCTTCATATCCTTGGCGACATCCGCCCATGACCCGCGCCAAAATCCGGGCAGGTCGCGTGTGGACTGGATCGGGCGACCAGCGGGACTGGTGAGTTTGAGGAGCAGCGGTGTGGTTCCAATCAGAGGGTGCTGATCGAGCCCGAACAGTGCTTGCACCCGCACTTCGACGCTAGGTGCATCATCGCCTGCATAGTCGATGGTATGCGTTGTATTGGCGGGCGAGGTGAATTTCGTGGGGGCCGTTTCGTCCAACCGTTGCCGCTCGTTCCAATCGAGGAGGCCAAGCGCTGCATCGGCAAAGCGCGCAGGCGGCAGATCAAGATCGCGGCGACCTTCGAGCAGCGGGGTGAGCCACAAGGGCGCCTGCGCGTTGAGGTTTTCGGGCGATAGCGCCTCCAGACCTGCAAATGCCGCGCGCGGGAGGAAGCCTTGCGGAAAAATTGCCACCAGATCATCCAGAGCCTTCTCCACAAGGATATCCACAATCGCTAAAGGATCAGGATCGGGGTCAGGCCCGCTTGAAAGCACTATCGCGCCGAGCCTGCGTTCGCGCCGCACTTCGACGCGCTTTTTCTCGAAATTCCAGCGCGCTATCGTGCGCTCTTGCAACTCCTTGGCAAAGATCGCCTCAATACGCGCTTGCTCCAATTCCACCGCCGAGGTGATACGCGCGCCTTTCGCCTGCCCCTGCGCATCACCGATCACAAGCCAATCTGCACGCGCCAAGGGAGAAGCCGGGTCGAGCATAAACCCCCGCCCGCCAGCCGAAAGCCAGTTTTCACCCGACGAATCCCGTCTGCGCGCTACAAAGTCCGGGCGGGCCAGCGCCAAGCACTCGGCTGCATCGCAATCGAGGGGTTCGCCGCGCTCCGTAAGCTTAGAAGCAGCCTTCGCCCAACCTGAGGCAATCCTGGCTGCACTACTGACGCGCTTGCCGTTGTCGCCGCGCCACCGAGAGAGCCGCTGCGCCAAGTCTTCGCTGCGACCACCAAGTCCGCGTTCTTGCAAGAGCATTATGAGGCGCGCTGCCTCGTCGCCACATCCAGCCTTCGCTCCATTGAGAACACAGGCGGCGTGGTCCGGTGCCATGGGCATAGCCGCAATTGCTTCGCCAAGCGGGGTAATGCGGCCCTCCCCATCGAGCGCCCCCATGGCGGTAAGCGCCTTTTGTGCCGCTGCCACTGATGCGGCTGGTGGCGTGTCAATCCACTGCAAATCGGACGGGTCAACAGTGCCCCATTTGGTGAGCTTGAGTATCAGCGATGTCAGATCAGCGGTCTCAATCTCAGGCGGCGCAAACTCAGGTCGCCCCAGATGTCCGCCCTCTTCCCAAAGGCGATAAGCAACCCCCGGCCCTTGCCGCGCCGCACGCCCTGCCCTTTGTGCAGCGGCTGCTTGAGACGCGCGCTGGGTTACCAGATGCGTTGTCCCTGCCGCCCGGTCATATTGCGCCATGCGCGCAAGGCCGCTGTCGACCACCATGCTAACTCCATCAAGGGTAAGCGAGGTTTCGGCTATGGCCGTTGCGAGCACTATGCGCCGCCGCCCTTGTGGATCGCGGCGTATCGCCTCGCGCTGGGCAGCGGGTTCGACTTGACCGTGCAAAGGGAGGATGGGCGTTTTGGGAAGCTTTGTTTCAAGCCTCTCGCGGGTACGCTCAATCTCTCCCACACCAGGCAAGAAAGCGAGGATATCACCACCGTCGCCGCTGTCCGCGCCATCGCGCCATGCAGTCATCACGCCGCTCGTGACCTGATCCTCAATGCGCGCTGACGGATCGCTGCCAAGCCACTTGATTGCGAGCGGAAAGCTGCGTCCTTCGCTTTCAATAACCGGCGCTTTCTCGCCCAAGAGTCCTGCAAAGCGCTCACCATCAATCGTGGCAGACATGACCAGCACCCGCAGATCATCGCGAAGAACCTCGCGAGTCTCCAAGGCAAGCGCTAAGCCTAAGTCGCTGTCGAGATGCCGCTCATGTGCTTCATCAAAGAGCAGGGCCGACACGCCGGCAAGCTCGGGGTCCTCGATCAGCCGGTTCACAAGGATAGCTTCGGTCATCACCAGAATGCGCGTCTTAGCGCTAGTCTTGCTATCAAGCCGAGTTAGATAGCCCACAGTCTCACCCGGCTTTTCACCCAGCATCTGCGCCATCCGCTCAGCCGCAGCGCGCGCGGCAACCCGGCGCGGTGATGTAAGGATAATCTGGCCTTTGCACCACTCTTCGCCAAGCAAATCAGGGGCAACCGCCGTCGTCTTACCAGCCCCCGGAGGTGCGATCAGGACCGCCGCACCACGACGCGTCAAAGCCTCCCGCAAATCGGGCAGGACCTCATAAATGGGAAGATCAGGCGTCACGCGCGCCTAGTTAGCGGGATCAGTACCCGCGCGCGACTGCAAATTGCGCAGCTTCGCCCATCGCAGCGCGGGCCTTACTGTCAGGGAAGATCGAAATCGCATCAATCGCCCGCTGCGCAAAATGGCGCGCCTTTTCGCGCGTGTCCTCGAGGGCATTGTGCTTCTCGATCAGACCAATCGCGTGGGCTAAATCCTCATCCGATGCACGATGTCCAAGGATCGCGTCTTTCCAGAATTTGCGCTCTTCCTCATTGCCACGTGCATGGGCAAGGATAACCGGCAAGGTCATTTTCCCCTCGCGGAAGTCATCGCCGGGGTCTTTACCCATTTCAGCGGCATCAGAGTCGTAGTCGATCGCATCGTCGACCAATTGGAACGCCACACCGAGGTTGCGGCCGTAGTCCTCTAGGGCGCGCTCTTGCTCTTCACTGCATTCAGCGACAACCGCACTGATCTGGCTCGCCGCAGCGAACAGAGCCGCAGTCTTCGCACCGATAATGTGCAAGTAACGCTCTTCGCTCGTCTCAATCTGGCGCTGGGAGGATAGCTGCGCGACCTCGCCTTCCGCGATCACGGCAGAGGCATTGCTGAGGATTTTTAGAACCTTAAGGCTGCCGTCTTCTGTCATCAGCTCAAACGCGCGGCTGAAGAGGAAATCGCCCACCAGAACCGTTGCAGGATTGCCGAAAATGATATTGGCCGCCGCCTTCCCGCGGCGAAGCTCGCTTCCATCCACCACATCATCGTGGAGAAGTGTTGCAGTGTGAATAAATTCAACCGCTGCTGCGAGTTTATGATGGCGCGTACCCTGATATCCCACCAGCTCAGCACCAGCGAGGGTCAGCATTGGGCGCAAACGCTTGCCGCCGCCCGAAATCAAGTGCCCCGCAAGACGCGGAATGAGGGGTATCTCACTTTGCATCCGGTCCAGAATCACTGAGTTTACCGAGTTCATACCGCTTGCCGTCAGAGACAACATCGGCTCGATCGTCGGTTTTTTCGCGGGAGAGGGATAACGTCCGCAGTCATGACTTGGGCCTTAGTTGGTGCGCGTGTCGCTTGGCAAGCGCTGAATTGATGCGTAGTGCGCATGATATGTCTGACGATCCGCAACTCGCGAAGTTCCGCAAAAGCATCGACAATATCGACGCAGCGCTCATCCACATGCTGGCGGAACGCTTTCGCATCACGCAGGCCGTGGGCGAATATAAAGCGAAGGTGACTTTGCCGCCTGCCGATCCAGCGCGTGAGGAGCGTCAGATTGCGCGGCTTCGCAAGCTTTCAGAGGACGCAGACCTCGACCCTGAATTCAGCGAGAAATTCCTGCGCTTCATCATCGAAGAAGTCATCCGCCATCATGAAAAGGCACGCGGGGGTTAAGCTGCGCTTCTAGGCCCTCGGCAAGCTTAGTTCGACCAATAGTCCGCCTAGATCCTCGCTTTCGCCAAGCGTGACCGATCCGCCGTAAATCTCCGCCACATCGCGCACGATGGCGAGGCCTAAGCCTGTGCCCGGTTTGCCTGTGTCCAGCCGCGCACCCCGATCAAAGATACGGTTGCGCTCGGCCTCTGGTATACCGGTGCCGTCATCTTCGACCCAGATAATGCATTGTTCTGCATCAGGCTCATTATCGAGGGTCACAAAGACGCTTCCCCCGCCGTATTTCGCAGCATTTTCAATGAGGTTGCCGAGGATTTCGTCCAGATCCTGCCGCTCGATAGAGACCATGGCGCCCTTGCCTCCGGCGATATCAAGGCGGCCCTGCGGGTAAAGGCGTTCAACGGCGCGGCGCACAGCTTCGGCACTGCCGCGAAGATCACTGCGAGCCTGCCCCACAGCTCGCCTGCCCACGGCACGGGCACGGGCCAAATGGTGATCCACATGGCGCTGCATCGTGCGGGTTTCGCGGAATACTGCCTCATTGAGGTTCGGGTCGCGCGCAGTCGCCGCATTGGTCAGTACCGTCAAAGGCGTCTTCAACGCATGCGCCAAATTACCCGCATGGGTGCGCGCTTCTTCGGCTTGTCGCTCGGTATGCTCAAGCAGCGCGTTCACTTCCTCCACCAGAGGTTCGACCTCTCCGGGAAGCGGCTCAGTAATGCGGTTTTCGCCCGTAGTGCGCAGCTTCTGGATCGCCGCCCTCACCCGGCGAAGCGGTGACAAACCATAGCGGATTTGGAGCAGCGCCATCACGATCAGCCCCAAACCCAGCACCGCGAAACTCCAAGTCAGGATCAAGCGCACTTGCCCGATTTGACTGTCGATTTGCTCGGTCGCGCTTGCCACAGCAAAGGTCCAGCGGGTCTCGCTTCCTGGCAGGACAACAGTGCGCTCGGCAATGCGCAATGGCTCACCGTCAAACTGTGCAGAATCGTAAATGCTGACGTCGCTGTTAAATCCGTCACTGCCCGAAGACCCGCCGCGACCTTGTGCCTCTAATGTTAGCGTCCGGTCCCAAAGCGAGCGTGAGGGATAGGGTTCATACCCCTCCCCGCTGATCTGCCAGTAAAGCCCGCTTCCAGGCTCCAAGAACCGCTGATCGCCAAGGGTGCGATAAAACCACACTTCGCCAAAACTGTCGATTTCAGCAGACGCAATCATCGATGTAAGCTGATACTCCAACTGTTCATCGAAATTGGCGACAACTTGCCGGGTAAGCGTGCGCTCGAGGGCTATTCCGCCGCCTAGGAGCAAAACTGTAATCCACCCCGCCGCAATCAAGCCCATCCGCCGCGCAAGGCTGGCGCGGGGCTTTGGCGTCTCGATTTCCGCTGGCCCAGACAGCGCGGACGCTAAGGTCGGCGCGTCAACACCGTCCTTAGCGGGGACTTCGCTCAGAGCACCACCTGCCTTACGAGGCTCTTGGGGGCTCTGCTGGGTCGTCGAGGCTGTAACCGAGGCCACGGATCGTAGTGATTACCTCACTGCCAAGTTTCTTGCGGATGCGGGTGACGAAGACTTCGATCGTATTGGAATCGCGGTCAAAATCCTGGTCGTAAATATGTTCGATAAGCTCAGTGCGGCTTACCACCTTGCCCTTATGGTGCATGAGATAGGAGAGGAGCTTATACTCCTGCGCGGTGAGCTTCACCGGCTCGCCATCAAGTGTGACCCGTCCAGAGCGCGTGTCCAGCCGTACCATGCCGGCAGTGAGCTCAGACGAAGTATTGCCAGACGCACGGCGGATGAGCGCGCGTAGGCGAGCAATGAGTTCTTCGGTCTGGAACGGCTTCGCCAGATAGTCATCCGCGCCCGCATCAAGGCCGGCGACCTTGTCAGACCATGAATCGCGCGCCGTCAGGACGAGGACAGGGAACGTTCGCCCTTCCTTGCGCCACATGCCAAGGACCGAAAGCCCATCAATCTCAGGTAGCCCCAAGTCGAGGATACATGCATCGTAATCCTCGGTGCTTCCAAGGAAATGCCCGTCCTCGCCATCGGTCGAAAGGTCAACGGCATAGCCATTTTGTTCAAGCGTTGATTTGAGCTGTTGCCCCAGAGTGGGTTCATCTTCGACAATCAGAATTCGCATAATCCACCATTTTTGCGTGCGCCGGTTAGGCAAGTGTTTACCCGGTGAGACCTGAGCCTTTGCGCCCTTGCCGTCAAGGAAGCGTAGCCGCTCAAACAGGCCTTAGTCCCCGGAGAATTCATGAGTTTGATCGCCCAAAGCCTATCTGCTGCGGCTGATAATGCGGCCTGTGCGCGCATCAACATCGATATATGTCACCCTGCCATCGCGGATGAATTTGAGGCGGTAGGCACGCGCTGTGCTGTCATAGGAAGGGCCCAGATACTCAGCGCCCCGCATGCCTGGAAGCACGCGTTTTTCAATCTCGCGAAGCGACAGCTGATTGCCCGCCCGCATTTCGCGCCGCGCCGTCCCTTGGTCAGAACGTGTCTGATCCTGGGCCGTTTTATAGTGAGAGGTGCCCGCCGCAATCACGGACGTGGCAGAGCCAGCGCCCAACATGATCGTCAAAGCAGCACCGCCCAGAGCGGCCAAAAGAAAGCGACGTTTTGTCATTACGCTGTCATGCCTAGCCCGGTTCCATTGAACAAGTACTGAATGCGTGATCTTCAATGCGTTCAGGCACGTAAAGATTTATTGCTCACCACCATCGCGCACCATCTCATATTTTATCGAAAGGCTCACCCCGGTGCTGACCTGACCGGGCAGTACTGGCGCAGATGCTGCTTCAGCTGCAAGCGCGACAGAGCGCATGGCCATTTGCGGTGAAGGTCCACTTGCGCGAATACTCTCGCTCACTGACAAAACCTCCACACGGTCATATCCAAACATCTGCGCATAAGAATTAGCCCGCGCCTGAGCACGCTCGATTGCCCTTTTGCGTGCAAGAGCTTTCGCTTCTGTGTCATCCTCAATGCTGAAGCTGGGGCCGGAAAGGTCTGTTGCGCCCGCTACAACCAAGGCATCAAGTGCCGCGCCCGTTTCCTGCACATCGCGCAGCTTTACTGAAACCCGATTTGAGACTTGGTAGCCGCGAAAAACCTGCTGTTGCGTCGAACGGTCGTAGTCGTATTGAGCATTCAAGTTGATGCCGGTCGTCTGGATATCCTTCTCCGGCACACCAAGCGCTTTGATCCGATCGACCACGCTTTGCATCTGCCGCGCGTTCATTCGCATTGCTTCCACAGCGGTCTTAGCCTGGCTCGTAACGCCAGCGCCAATGGTCACAAGGTCAGGATCAGCGGTGACGCTTTCATAAACTGAAAGCTCAATCACCGGCCCCTCGGCTTCGATCTCAACCTGCTGAGCAAGAGCGGTAGAAGGCGCGAGCATCAGAGCAGCGGCGCCGAACATTAGCGAATGACGGATCATCAAATTTCCTCCTGAATTTTTCGATTGCCTACAACATTTTGCCTGAGCGTGCACTTAACCAGTCCCTTTTTTGAGGACTTGGCAGGCTGGGGACAAGCGCGTAACGGCGCAGTCCACCATGGCACAACCTCCAATCCTCTCGTGGGAAGGCCTTTCCCTGCAACAAGGCGCGCGCTGGCTTTTTGGCGGGCCTCAGCCCGGCCAAGGTGCAGAGCCAATTGACTTGCACATCCTGCCCGGGGATCGTCTTGCGCTTATCGGGCGCAATGGTGCGGGTAAGACAACGCTGCTTAAGCTGATCGAGGACCGCATTGAAGCCGACCGCGGCACGCGCCGGGTGAAGCCGGGGACGCGCATCGTCTTTTTGGAACAAGAGCCCGATTTTAGCAGCTTTGACACGCTGATGGACTTTGCGCTTGCAGGCGAAAACGCCCCAGCCGCTTATGAAGTTGAGGCGATTGCGGGTCAGCTTGGCATCAATATGGCCACCGACGCGGTGACCGCTAGTGGAGGGGAAAGGCGCAGGGCAGCGATTGCGCGCGCTCTTGCGCAGGACCCTGATTTGCTGCTGCTTGACGAGCCCACCAACCACTTGGATCTTTCCGCGATTGATTGGCTGGAAGATTGGCTCAGCCGCTACAAAGGCGCGTTTATCACGATCAGCCACGACAGGACGTTCCTCAAACGTTTGACGCGGGCGACCTTGTGGCTCGACCGGGGGACCTTGCGCCGCAAAGAGGTGGGCTTTGGCGGCTATGAGGCGTGGGAAGAGCAAGTCTATGCAGAAGAAGCGCGCGCTGCTGAACGCATGGACGCAAAGCTCAAGATTGAGGCGCATTGGTTGGAGCGCGGTGTCACTGCGCGGCGCAAACGCAACCAAGGCCGTCTTGAAAAACTCCACCAAATGCGCGCCGCGCGGGCCGCAATGATTTCGGACAGCTCTTCGGCCAAACTTAAGCTTGCCAATGATGAGGAGTTTAAATCCAAATCGGTTATCGTCGCGGAGGACATCTCCAAAAACTATGACGGCCGCGCGGTTATCAAGCCCTTCACTCTGCGTATCCAGAACGGTGACAGGATCGGGATCGTCGGGGGCAATGGCGCTGGCAAAACCACACTTCTCAAAATGCTCACCAAAGAGCTTGAACCTGATAGCGGCACCATCACCCACGCGCGCACCCTTTCGGGGGTGATGATCGACCAACAGCGCAAGCTTCTGGAGCCGGGCGCAACGGTGCGCGATATCCTTGCTGAAGGCGGCGATTGGATCGATGTACGGGGCAATCGCAAGCATGTTCAGGCATATCTCAAAGACTTTCTATTCGATCCGAAGCTCGTCGACACTAAGGTCGGCATTCTGTCTGGCGGCGAGCGTTCGCGGCTCCTTTTGGCCCGCGAATTTGCCCGCACGGCAAACTTGCTTGTTCTCGACGAACCCACCAACGACCTCGACCTGGAAACGCTCGATCTCCTGCAAGAGGTGATCGCTGACTTTGAAGGCACCGTCCTGATCGTCAGCCACGACCGTGACTTTCTCGACAAGACCGTCACCATCACCCTCGGCCTCGATGGCACAGGGCGCGTTGATATCGTTGCGGGCGGATATGAGGATTGGGAAGCCAAGCGCCGCAAACCCATCGCCGCCAAAACCAAGACCGTTCGTCCTGAGCCTGTCGAAGGGCGCACACCTTCGCCCACTCCCACTTCGACCAAACTCTCGTACAAAGACCAACGGGACTACGAACTCCTGCCCAACCGGATCGAAGAGCTCGAAGCAGCCATCGCCAAAGGCGAGACCATCCTCGCAGACCCAGACCTTTTCACCAAAGACCCCAAGCGTTTTGCTAGCATCTCCAAGGGCTTGGAGAATGCGCGGGCTGAGAAAGACGCCGCCGAAGAGCGCTGGTTGGAGCTCGCCGAACAGGTCGAGGGATGAGCTGCGAGCGGCTGCATCAAGAGATTAAAGCCTGCACAATCTGCGCCAAGGACCTCCCGCTTGGTCCCCGCCCTGTCGTCCAGTTCTCGACCAGCTCGCGTATTCTCATCATCGGCCAAGCGCCGGGCACCAAAGTCCACGCGAGCGGTGTCCCATGGGACGATGACAGCGGGGATCGGCTTCGCGAGTGGCTTGGCCTCGACAAAGCCGATTTTTACAACCCCGACACCGTCGCCCTTATGCCAATGGGCTTTTGCTATCCCGGCAAGGCCCCAAGCAAGAATGGTGGGGGCGGCGATGCTCCGCCCCGTAAAGAATGCGCACCGCACTGGCATCAACGCATCCTTGATGCGCTTCCCCGCAATCGGCTCACGCTCTTGGTCGGCGTTCACGCGCAGGCCCGGTATCTCCCGCAAGCCCGCAAACTCTCGCTCGCAGATCGGGTGCGCCAAGGCCAGCAGCACAGCGAAGCCCTTGGTCCCGTGATTCCTTTGCCCCATCCCTCGTGGCGGGTGCGGATGTGGATGGCGCGCAACCCTTGGTTTGAGGCAGACACTCTCCCTGCTCTTCGCTCTCTTATCGCCTAGGTGTATTGGCCAAGCAACACAGTTTGGCACACTTGGCACACTGTCCAGGGGAGAAACTTGCCCTCACCTGATCCGGTAATAATCCGCCACCCTTTCCAGCGCCAATTGCAGCACCAATTTGCCGCTTCTCGCAGGCCAACCCAGCTCCTTTTCTGCATGCGGCAAGCCCTCGCCTGCACACACCACGCGCCAGAGCACATCTTCGAGCCCTTTGCCTGCCTCGGCAAGCGCGCCATCGAAACGCTGCTTGGCCGCAATCTGACGTTCACTGGGCGACAACCCTGCCTCTGTGCTCCCCGGATTGCCCGTTTTCACCCGCACCGGGTCCCAACGCATGGTCACATTGGGCGAAAGCTGCGAGCGTTCGTAATCGCCGCGCAAGGCTTCGCCTGCGTCATAAAGCCGGTCAGACAGATGACCGCGAGAATGCAGCCAAGCAATCGGGCTTTCGCCAAGGTTCACGGTAACGCTGCGCCGATTGCCCTGGCTGCTCTTCCTTTTGGGGCCTTCCGAGGTCAGTTCACGCTCTACCAATTTGCGCATCAATTCACTCCCTTTTTACCGTTGTGGTGAACCGATGCCCTGCACGACGCCCAATGATGTAGGAAAATTGAATTTGCCAATTTGGTTATATTTGATACATGGGCGGTGCGACAGTTAAGGAAAATCCGCCATGATTAACCGCATTCGAGAGATCCGAAAGGCGAAGGGAATGACCCTTGCTGACCTTGGAGCCTCATGCCAGCCACCAACGACCGCGCAGACCATTGGGCGGCTTGAAACGGGTATGCGCACCCTTTCAACCAAATGGATGGAGCGGATTGGCGGCGCTTTGGGCGTCGATCCTCAGGTTCTGGTCGGCTCAGATAGAGCACCGAGAGCGCAAGTTATCGCTGAACTTGGTCTTTCTGATCCTGAAGGCCTCAAGACACCGCGCGATGCGATCCTCCCATCCGAAATGGCAGCCCAGGCAGGGGATGAGCCGATGCTGGTGCTCGATGTGACAGCGCCTGTGGGGGAATATCGGCCCGGTGACACGGTATGGTTGAGACAAATGGACGCGTGGAGCGCCAAGGATCAGGACTTTTTGGCCGCCATGAACCGCGATTGCCTGGTCCCGCGCCCTGGTGGGCGTTTCGCCTTTGGGCGATTGATTGATCGTAAAGGACCGCTTGTCGGAATTTTGCCAGCACAAGCAGGGCAGAAACAACAGGTGATCGACAATCCCGACTGGATCGCAGTTGCGGTTATGCTTGTGCGGCCCTTATGAGCGATAAGTCATTAACACTTATATCCTTAACACTTATGCCCTTAACACAGGCGCCCTCTCTCGACATTCTCCGCTGTAAAAAGGCCTCCTGGTGAAGCACGTTTTATCGATCAGCACGCTCTATCCCAACGCGGTGAACCCGCGCTTTGGGACGTTTGTCGCGCGCTCAATGGAGGCATTTGCCCAGCGCGGAGCCGAGCGCGGGGATTGGCGGGTAAGCGTCGTGAACCCAATCGGCCTGCCGCCCGTTGCGCTTGGACGATACAGAGCGCTCTCCAAATTGCCTGAACACAGTGAAGAGCACGGTGTCACCGTCCACCGCCCGAACTTCACGCTTATTCCGGCAGTAGGCGCAAGGCGCAATTCAGCAGCCATTGCAAAGGCTGCCCTTCCAGTGGTTCAGCGCATCCACGAAGACAATCCGATTGACCTCATCGATGCGCAATTCTTTTTCCCCGATGGCCCGGCGGCGGCATGGGTGGCAAAGGAGATGGGGCTCCCTCTGTCTCTTAAAGCGCGCGGGTCGGATATCACCTATTGGGGCACGCTCGATTTTGCCCGCGATCAAATGGTTGAGGCCGCCATTCGCGCCGAAGGTCTGCTCGCTGTCAGCGGATCAATGGCGGAAGAAATGGCCACCATTGGAATGCCGCGCGAGAAAATCCATGTGCATTACACAGGGCTTGATCGTGACCGTTTTCGCCCCCTCACCCACACACAGCTGCGCTCACAATTGGGTTCAGAGCTAGGCTTTCAAATCTCTGATAATGCGCCGCTTTTGGTGTGTGTTGGCGCTTTAATTGAGCGCAAAGGGCAAGACATTGCTATCGCAGCGCTCGCTCAGATAGAGGGCGCGCAATTGGTGCTTGTCGGCAAAGGCGATGACGAGGCGCATTTGCGCGATCTTGCCCGTGATTTGGGCGTAGGGCTCCGCGTGCACTTTGCAGGCTCGCTTGATCACGACATGCTGCCGCTTGTGCTTTCAGCAGCGGATGTGATGGTGCTGCCAACCAAAAATGAGGGCTTGGCCAATGCTTGGGTCGAGGCGCTTGCCTGTGGAACACCGGTGGTGACCTGCGATGTGGGCGGCGCGCGCGAGATTATCACCAATTCCACCGCGGGCCGGCTGGTTGAACGCACCCCCGAAAGCGTTGCGAGGGGTATCGTGGACGTCCTCAACGACCCACCCATGCGCGATGCGGTGGCGGCCTTGGCTGAGAAGTTCAGTTGGCAGACCAACGCAATCGAACTTGCGGCCTATTACGAAGGTTTGATCACTCAGCAAACGTGAGCGGTCAGGTCCCGCCCATTTCTCCAAGCACTTTTTTCTCTTGGATATCCGCTTCGGTCTCTTTGGGTACAAAGCTGTCCGAGGTCACGCCCAGCCAGATCAGGATCGGTGAGGCGAGATAGACGCTCGAATATGTACCCACAAACAGGCCCATAGTGATCGCGACCACAAGGCCAAACAGGCTTGATGGGCCAGCAATCAAGAGCGGTAAAAGCGCAACCAGAAGCGTGAGTGAGGTCATCACCGTGCGCGCCAGCGTTTCATTGATCGAAAGATCAAGCAGCTCTGGCAGCGGCATCTTGCGGTACTTTTTGAGGTTCTCGCGAATCCGGTCGTAGACAACGATGGTGTCGTTCAAAGAATAACCAATGATGGCAAGGATCGCGGCGATAATCTGCAGGCTGAACTCAAGCTGGAACAGCGCAAACATGCCAAGCGTCAAAGAGACGTCATGGAAGAGCGCAAAGAGCGCGCCCACACCAAACTGCCACTCGAACCGGATCCAGATGTAAAGCGCGACCGCTATGAGAGCGAACAGCAGCGCTAAGGCTGCATCACGGCTGAATTCCTCTGCGACTTTGCCAGACACAGTGTCGTTTCCATCAGGCCTTGCATTGTCAAATTGCGCCTGAATGGCCGCCACCACTTCATCGCCAATCGCGTTAGCCGCGCCTTCTCCGCGCTCTTCGATGTCGTCGGGCAAAGGCACGCGAACTGACACGCGGTTTGCTTGTCCAAATTCCTGAACCACAGGCGTGCCATACCCCAAGCCCTCAACAAGCTGTCGCAGTTCGTCGACTGGCGCGTCATCTTGGTCTTCGAAGACGAGCTCAACCTTTTGTCCGCCGGCAAAATCAATGCCAAGGTTGAGGCCATTGACCGCAACCAAGCCCCAGCTTGCAGCCATCAGGACGAGGCTCAGAATAAAGAACGGAACCCGCAAGCGCAGGAACCGGATGTTGGTGTCTTGGGGGACGAGTTTGAGAAGTTTCATGGGTCTCGCCTGCCTTTAAATATTGATGTCTTTGGGGCGCTTTGAGGACAAATAGCCCGAGACCCACATTTTGGTGATGGTCAGTGCGGTAAACACCGAAGTGATAAGCCCGATGACGAGCACGACTGCAAATCCTCTGACCGGACCAGAGCCGAACCAGAACAGCAAAGCGCCTGCGATAAAGTTGGTGATGTTTGCATCGTAAATCGCGCGGCTCGCTTCTTTATAGCCGTTTTCTACCGCTGTAATGACTTTGCGACCGCGCTTTCGCTCTTCGCGAATACGCTCGTTGATGAGCACGTTGGCGTCAACCGCCGCGCCGACTGTCAGCACAAAGCCTGCAATCCCGGGGAGCGTCAATGTGAAGTTCCCGATCGCCATAAGGCCAAGCAAGATCAGAACGTTAAGAACCAGCGCGCCGGTCGCATAGACGCCAAAGCGGCCATAGGTTGCAATCATGAGCGCGATCACCGCAAGGCTACCGATCAACATCGCAATCATGCCTGAGCGGATCGATTCCTTACCCAGTTCTGCGGAAACGGTGCGCTCTTCGATCACGGTTAGCGGCACGGGCAATGCACCAGACCGCAATTGGATGGCGAGCTGGTTGGCGCTGTCAGGTGTAAAACTGCCGGAAATCTGAGCTTGCCCGCCAAGGATCGGCTCATTGAAGAATGGCGCGGAGATCACTTCGCCATCGAGAATAATCGCAAACCGTTCACCGACATTTTTCGTTGAGAGGTCTGCGAAGATACGCCCGCCTTCTTGGTCGAACTGAATGTTGACGACGTTTTCGTTATTGCGCGAGTCAACGCCTGCTTGCGCGCCGGTAAGCCTATCGCCGCGAATACCCCCAAGGCGCTTCACCGCCTCAAACGCGCCCGCACGCCCAGAATCGGGGGCATAGGGGAAGATCTGGCTGCCCGGATTGGCAATACCTGCCTCAACATTGCTCGGCAGAGCCTGTTGATCGACCAGTTTAAATTCTAGCTGCGCGGTCTTACCCAGCAGGTCCTTCAGTGCCTGAGGGTCCTGGAGACCCGGCACCTGCACCACGATACGGGTTGCGCCCTGACGCACAATCGTCGGCTCACGCGTGCCAAGTTCATCAATCCGGCGGCGGACGACCTCAATCGCGCTTTCCATCGCGTTGTTCACCGCCACATCAAGGCCGCTCTCAGTCGGGACCAGAACAAGGCGCTGTGTATCGACAACTTCAAGTTCCCATTCAGCGCGCAGCGAACCGTCAGTGCCCATCATCATCGGTTCAAGAATGCCGCGCGCCCGGTCGATGTCGGCTGCACTGTCGAGCAACAGCGACAACCTCTCATCACCGCGCGACGTGTCGCCAAACTTAATCGCAGGCGTTGCACCTTTAAGCGCCGCTTCAACCGACCCTTCCATATTCTCCAACCGCTCAGCCGCGACATCATCGGGGTCAGCTTCAAGGAGCAAGTGCGAGCCACCTGCCAAATCCAGCCCCAAGTTAACCTCAGGCGCGTCTTCGCCAAGGTCGACACCAGCAGGCGCAAGCAGAGACGGCAAAGCGGCCGCCACAAACGCAAGGGTCAAAGCCCAAAGCGCAATTTTCTTCCAGAGCGGGGTATCAAGCATGAGAGCGCTTTGATCCTATTGAGATGTATCTAAGGTGGCTGAAACCCACGATTTAATCGTTGGCAGCAGGCTTTGAGCCCGGTTCGATCAGGTCTGCGATTGTGTGCTTTACCGCTTTCACGCGCACGTCTTTGGCAAGTTCGATTTCGGCATAGGTGTCATCTGTCTTGATGACTTTGCCCACCAGACCGCCTTGCGTCACAACCTGATCGCCCTTTTTCAGACCAGCGACTTTGGCTTGATGGTCTTTTTGACGTTTCATTTGAGGGCGGATGATCAGGAACCAGAAGATCACAACCATGCCGACAATCGGCAGAAAATTGATCCATCCTGGAGGCGCTTCCCCAGCTCCAGCTGCTGCAATGAAAAGTTCAAACATGTCTAACAAACCTATGGTAACATTGAAAAAGCACGCGTGAGAGGTGTCATTGGGGCTGGCTTAGACCTAACCTGCCTAGCCGCTTGATAATCCCTTTTAATCCCGCTCCCGAGCGCTCTGGCTATCGGATGTAAGTGGGCGCGGTTAGCAGCATTGCAAGCAGCCCGCAATCGGAGGCGGAAAAGAGGCGTGCATCAAAGCCACAATCACCTGTGTCACCTCATCACAACTTATCCCGCTTGCCAGCGCCAATTGAGCCGCTTATAGGCGCGCTTCTCCACCGGTTCGGGAAGTAGCGCAGCCTGGTAGCGCATCACACTGGGGGTGTGGGGGTCGCAGGTTCGAATCCTGTCTTCCCGACCAGTGGAGTGACCACCCCAATTCGCTTATCCAAGCCCCTTCGTCGGGAAAGGTTGTCGCTTGGTCCTTTGGCGCTGTTCAAAAGAATCGAATTTTGATTTCAGGCGCGCGCAAGGAAATTTCATGACCACCACGCCTGCCCCGTTATCATTTGTTCGAATAGCTTCTTTGGCAGGTGTGGCCTCACTCGCGCTCGCCGCTGTGCCTGCTGTTGCACAAGAACCGGCTTCTGAAAGCGTGGACGAAACCGAAGAACCATCGCAAGAAGCTGGCACGCGCGCGGTTTTTACACCGGAAGACTTTGCCCGTTTCGCTCCACGCAGCGCAGCCGATATGGCGCGCCAAGTTCCCGGATTTTCTATCCGTGAGGGCGATGGCGCTCGCGGTCTTGGCGCAGCTGACACCAATGTTCTTATCAACGGACGGCGCATCTCTGGCAAATCCAACGGCCCCGTCGAAGCGCTGGCACGTATTCCAGTGGAAGAGGTTGTCAGGCTGGAGCTCGTCGATGGCGCAAGCCTTGATATAGGCGGGCTCACCGGACAGGTCTTAAACGTGATCACCGCGAGGAGCGGCGGGATCACCGGCACATTCCGCTACGCTCCGCAAATTCGCACAAAAGGCACCCCGCCCCGCCTTCTCGAAGGGCGTGTGTCGTTCGCAGGGGGCGGGCAAAAGGACGAGTGGACCCTTGCCTTGGAAAATGATTCCAATCGGCGCGGTGATGAAGGCCTCGAATTCGTCTTCGACGGTGCAGATACCCTCATCGACACGCGCGATGAGCAATCCAACTTCGCCTTTGATACGATCAGTCTCTCAGGCTCTTATTCGCGCACCGCAAATAACGGAAACGTGCTCAATCTCACAGGCGAGGTGAACGGATTTATCCGGCGCAACCGCGAAGTGTCTGAACGCTCAGGCATAATTGATCCCGTGGACCGCGTGCGCACTTTGCGCGGTACGGAAGACGAGTTCAATTTCGAGGTCGGTGCAGATTATGACTTCGCGCTCGCAGGAGGCAGATTGAAGCTGATCGGATACCACCGCTTCGAAGACAGCCCCACGACCAATTCTGTCGTAACCGAATTTGCCGATGGCAGCCCATCGCAAGGCTCATTATTCACCCGTGACGCAGATGAGGCAGAGACAATTGCGCGCGGCGAATTCAGCTTTGATGCAGCGAGCGGCGATGTCGTGCTCGCGGTCGAGGGGGTTAAAAACTTCCTCGATATCGAGGCCTCTTTAGAGGTGCGCGATGCAGCTGGCGTCCTGCAACCCGAAGCGCTTGCCGGTGCCAACAGCCGCGTCGAAGAAGACCGCGCAGAAAGCACCATCACCTACAGCCGCTCGCTTGCAAGCAATCTGCAATTGCAGACCAATGTGGGCGCGGAATATTCGCGCATCAGCCAGGATGGACCAGCCGGGCTCACGCGGACATTCTACCGGCCCAAGGGCTTTGTCGCGCTTGATTGGAATGCGAGCGATACGTTCAACCTTTCCGGCCGGATTGAGCGGCAAGTGGGCCAGCTCAATTTCTTCGACTTTATCGCCTCGGTTGATCTCGATTTCGACAATGCCAATGTCTCAAACGTCGAGCTTGTCCCTCCGCAATTGTGGCGCTTTGAGCTTGAGGCAAACATTGGTTTGGGAGAGCTGGGAACGCTGGCACTGCGCCCGTTTTATGAAGATGTCTCCGATATCGTTGACCTGATCCCCATCGAGGGCGGCGGCCAGGCGCCAGGCAATATCCCCTCGGCAAGCCGATACGGGATTGAGGGCGATATCACGCTCCTTTCCGATGGCTTGGGCTGGCAAGGCACACGGTTTGATGCAGGCTTTCGTTTGGCCGATAGCTCGGTGCGCGACCCTCTCGAAGGGTTCACTCGCAATCTGTCTGGCTTTGAGACCGCGCAGGTCGACTTTGAATTGCGCCACGATTTCGCGTCTTCAAATTGGGCAACGGGCGTGACCGCTTTCTGGAATGACCGCGCGCCTGATATACGCCTCGACCAGATTTCCGACCGGCGCGAGACTTTCGGATTTGCAGGCTATTACATTGAAAATAAGGATGTAAGGGGCGCAGTGGTACGGCTTGCGATCAACAATATACTGGATCGCACCAATAAAATTGATCGCACCGTCTTCCTCGACCGGGCGGCTGGAACAATCGACTTTCGCGAAGACCGTGACCGCACCTTCGGGCAAATCTTCACGCTCGAGATTGAAGGAACCTTCTGAGCGTTCTAACCGGCTTTCCAAAGGGGAATTTGGATGAGCACCGCTCCACACATCAAAATGCGAAGCTGGCTGTTTGCACCAGGCGACAGCGAGAGAAAAATGGGCAAAGCCATTGCGAGCGATGCCGATATTGCGCTCCTGGATCTTGAAGATTCAGTGGTGCCAGACCGCAAGGCTGATGCACGCAAAATGGTGGCTGAGGCTATTGCAAGCGCGCCGGATAGAGGCCGCGTTTGGGTCAGGGTGAACCCGCTTTCCGGCGAGTGGACAGGCGACGACCTGGACGCTGTTATCGCAGCAGGGCCCGGCGGGGTGTTTTTGCCCAAAGCCGAAGGTGGGCATGATGTGGTGACGCTTGATGCGATGATTGGCGAGCGTGAGGCCGCAGCAGGTATCGCCAAAGGCACCACCAAGGTCGCAGCGCTGGTAACAGAAACCGCCGCCGCCATGTTCACGACTGGCACCTATGATGGGGCACCACGCTTGGTCGCAATGAGCTGGGGCGCGGAGGACCTTTCAAGCGAACTTGGCGCAAGTGAACAGCGCGGGCCCGATGGGGAATACACCCATGTCTTTGAAATGGCGCGGTCCTTGTGTCTGCTCGGCGCGATTAAGGCGGGCGTTATGCCGCTTGAGACCGTCCAACCTGAATTTCGCGATCTTGAGGCACTCGAAACGCGCGCTCGGCGCATGCGCGCTCAAGGCTTTCGCGGAATGCTCGCGATCCACCCGGCACAAATTGCGCCCATCAACGCCGCCTTCACTCCAAGCGAAGGTGAACTCGCGCATGCCCGCGCAATCGTTGAGGTCTTCGCCGCAAACCCTACGGCGGGCGCACTCCAGCTTGATGGCAATATGATCGACCGCCCTCACCTCGCATTGGCTGAACGGCTGCTCAGCGAAGCAGGCGAATAACCGGATCGGTCATTTTATTTTCCTACATATGCCCATTTGGATATCCTTCATGCGACTCACATAAAGGATAGCTCGCAAATGGGACTGCTCAACTCGCTTATCGGCCCGATCACCAAGCTGCTCGACAAAATCATTCCGGACAAAGAAGCGCGCGCCAAGGCGCAGCTTGAACTCATCCGGCTTGAGGGAAGCCAAGAGATGGACCTGATCGAAGCGCGTTTGCAGGCCATTGTCGCCGAGGCCAACTCCAAAGATCCCTGGACCAGCCGAGCGCGGCCGAGCTTCCTTTATGTCATGTACGTTCTGATCCTGACAGCGCTCCCCATGGGGCTACTCAGCGCCTTCAATCCGGATGCTGCGAAGGATATCGCGAGCGGCATGAATGCCTATCTTGCTGGGTTGCCCGAGCCGCTCTATGCGCTGTTTGGAACAGGATATCTTGGTTACACAGCCGCGCGCCAATGGGGCAAGGTCAAGGGCGTCGACAAATAGGGCGGCGCAAACGAAGGGTTTGCCGTGTTGCTGTTGCCAGCCTGCGTGAGCGTGCTGGTGCTTTGCGTCAACGCTCAAAAAAGTTCCACCAGCATGAGGCTCACGTACCGTGGGTGATCTTGAGCCAGGTCTTAAGTCGAACGCGCGTTAACTTCCGGACAAGTAGTTCCACCTATCACGGTGACATGCTCCAGCTAGCCTACACCAGCGTCGCCACCCAAAGCCTTGGCTCAGGGGAAGTGTTCAAGATCATCGAGAAGTCTGCGCAAAACAACGCGCAAAGCGGCCTAACCGGTTTTCTGATCTATTCAGAGGGTCAGTTTTTCCAAGTGATCGAAGGTTCAGTTTCGGACGTCGACAATTTGATCAACCGGCTGAAGGTTGATCCGCGCCATCATTCGATCAGGGTCGTCTCGCACGAACGCGTCGCTCATCGTTCGTTCCCGACGTGGAGCATGAAACGGGTCGCTGCGCCGGATGCTGGCACGCCAATAGAAACGGTGGTGTCAGAGCTTGAAACCGCACCTGCCAAAGTCAAACGCGCGGCGGAGAAATTCCTAAACCTGGCCGTTGCCTAAGCTATCCTGGGCCTTTCTTGGTCCTGCTTTAAACCTCTAATTCGACTTTCCTTGGGTCTTTGCAGGGAAGCGAACAACGCGCTAAGGCGCGTGCTATGTCCGATACCGTATACGTTCTTAACGGCCCCAATCTGAACCTTCTTGGCCTGCGCGAGCCAGAAATTTATGGTTCAACCACCCTCGATGAAATCGCAGGAATGCTCGAAGACCAAGCCAGAGAGGCTGGCCTTACGATTGATATGCGTCAAACCAATCATGAAGGCATGCTGGTCGATTGGCTCCATGAAGCACAGGCGCAAGGCGCGCGGGCCGTATTGCTCAATGCCGCCGCCTACACCCATACCTCCATCGCGCTTCTCGACGCGATCAAGGCGATCACAACGCCGGTCATCGAAGTGCATTTGTCCGATCCAAAAACGCGCGAGGAATTTCGGCATCTCTCTTATGTCGCGATGGCTGCGGCCAAGACGGTCGAGGGGCATGGAGCGCGCTCTTACAGCATAGCTTTGGAGGCCGTAACGTCGGGCGAAGTGTGAAAGGCTGGCAAAGAATCTTTCTCCCCAATGAACGATTGCCACTTGCCAGCCACAATTGGGGTGAATAGGCACAAACGCTTAATTCAAGGGTCACCTCAGAGGAAATGAATGGCTGACAAAAAGCCGAGCGCCGGATCAAAATCTGGCATGAATGTCGACACCGCATTGGTCCGTGAGCTTGCAGAGCTCTTGAACGAGACCGGGCTTACCGAAATCGAAGTCGAAGACGATGATCGCAAGATCCGCGTGGCGCGCGGCGGCGCTGTGGCAGCGGTTGCCGCGGCTCCTGTACCAGCTGCTCCTGCCGCGGCACCAGCAGCGCCAACGTCCGCGCCTGCTCCTGCGGTCTCGGCAGAGGCCGAACATGCTGGCGCTCTTAAATCGCCAATGGTTGGCACGGCCTACCTTGCGCCGGAACCGGGCGCTGCAAACTTTATCAAAGTGGGCGATAGCGTGGCTGAAGGCGACACATTGCTGATTGTTGAGGCAATGAAGGTCATGAACCCGATCACCTCAGACAAATCGGGCACAATCAAGTCGATCCTTATCGAAAACGCGCAGCCGGTTGAGTTTGACCAACCGCTTGTCGTGATCGGTTAAACGGACACAATATTATGAGCATTAAGCGCATTCTGATCGCCAATCGCGGCGAAATTGCACTGCGTATTCACCGCGCAGCCCATGAAATGGGAATTGAGACGGTCGCGGTGCACTCCACCGCTGATGCCGACGCAATGCATGTGCGGCTTGCCGACCACGCGGTGTGCATCGGGCCACCAGCGGCCGCTGACAGCTATCTCAACCATGCAGCGATCATCTCGGCGGCCGAAGTCGCTGGATGTGATGCAATCCACCCCGGTTATGGCTTTCTTTCTGAGAACGCCAAATTCGCTGAGATTGTTGAGGCCCACGACATCGCATGGATCGGGCCAAAGCCTGAGCATATCCGCACCATGGGCGATAAGGTTCAGGCGAAGAAAACCGCTGGTGACTTGGGGCTTCCGCTTGTGCCGGGTTCAGATGGCGCGATCGACGATCCTGAAGAGGGCAAACGTGTCGCTGCTGAAGTTGGCTATCCGGTAATCATCAAGGCGGCCTCTGGCGGCGGTGGTCGCGGCATGAAAGTGTGCGAGAGCGAGGATCAACTCGAAACGCTGATGAAGCAGGCGGGATCAGAGGCCAAGGCGGCGTTTGGCGATGCAACCGTCTATATCGAGAAATACCTTGGCAATCCGCGTCACATCGAATTCCAAGTCTTTGGTGATGGCAATGGCAATGCCATCCATCTGGGTGAGCGTGATTGCTCGCTCCAACGCCGGCACCAAAAAGTTCTCGAAGAGGCCCCCTCCCCCGTCATCAATGACGAGGAGCGTATGCGCATGGGTGAAGTCTGCTCCAAAGCCATGCGTGATATGGCCTATCGCGGGGCTGGCACGATTGAATTCCTGTGGGAAAATGGTGAGTTCTACTTCATCGAAATGAACACAAGGCTTCAGGTTGAACACCCCGTGACCGAAGCGATCACGGGCGTTGACCTTGTACGCGAACAGATCCGCATTGCGGCTGGCAAACCGCTCTCAGTGGCGCAGGAAGACCTCGAGTTCCGCGGCCACGCCATTGAGTGCCGGATCAATGCCGAAGACCCGTTCACCTTCACACCCAGCCCCGGCAAAGTGAACTATTACCACCCGGCCGGCGGTATGCATGTGCGCGTCGATTCAGGGCTCTATGCAGGGTACTCCATCCCGCCCTATTACGATTCCATGATCGCCAAGCTCATCGTCTATGGCCGCGACCGCGAAGGCTGCATCATGCGCCTGCGCCGCGCGCTTGAAGAGATGGTGGTCGAAGGTGTTAAAACGAACATCGCGCTGCATCAGGAATTGCTGCATCAAACAGATGTGCTCCACGGCGATTATTCGATCAAATGGCTCGAAGAATGGCTGGAGAGCCGCGAGGGCTAAGGGCCCTCAATCTGTCCCAGATGAGATATTGGCCCGGTAGCGATGCTGCCGGGCCTTTTTCTATGGCGGAGGCGATGAATGCGCCTTTGGGCACAAAATTGGATTTTGTGCGTTGCATCATCGACCCCGAAAATTCGGGCTAACCCTCGCGGGATCGGGGATGATAACGGACGACGCACCATGGAACATCAGGATATCGCCGCTGAAGATCGAACTGAGCAGCCTCCAGTGAACATCGCCTCAAAGACCGCCTCCCCGCCCTATCCGCGTATCCGTCGCGGAGCGCGCAAAACGCAAATTGTGGTCGTTGGCGGGGGCGCCGGTGGCCTTGAGCTTGTTCGCAAGCTTGGTGCCAAGTTTGGCCGGCGCAATCACGACATTATCCTTGTCGATCAGAACCTTTCGCACATCTGGAAACCGCTCTTGCATGAAGTTGCAGCAGGCTCTCTTGATGCAAATCTCGATGAGGTCGGCTATCGCAGCCACTGCGCGCGATGGGGCTATCGTTTCTTCCAAGGCAGCCTTGAGAGCATCGACCGGCGCGAGCGAACGATCCGCTTGGCCCCTGTCCTTGATGACAATGGCAAAGAGATCATTGGCTCGCACACAATCCGCTATGATATGCTTGTGCTTGCTCTAGGCTCGGTCTCCAACGATTTTGGCGTGCCGGGGGTCAAAGAACACTGCCTTTACCTCGATAGCCGCGTGCAAGCTGATCGGTTCCGGACCAAACTCTTGAACCACTGCCTTCGCGTAAGCCGCGCTATGCTCACCGACCCCGGCGCCGATGAACGCGTCAAAGTCGCCATCGTCGGCGGCGGCGCGACAGGTGTGGAGCTTGCAGCAGAGCTCTACAATGCGGCCGCCGGCCTTAAACACTATGGTCTTGAGGTTTTCGATGAAAGCCGCCTCAATGTGACTTTGCTCGAAGCAGGGCCACGTATTCTACCTGCACTACCGGAGCGATTGTCCAATTCGGCACGAGGGGAGCTTGAGGCACTTGGCGTCGAGGTGCGCGAAGGGGTACAGGTCGTTAAAGCGACCGACAGCGCGCTTGTCACCAAAGAGGGCGAAGAGATCGAGGCTGACCTTATGGTTTGGGCAGCTGGCGTGAAAGGCGCTGATTTCCTCAGCACGCTGGGCCTTGAAGTGACACCGCGCAATCAGATCGTGGTCAAACCCACGCTTCAAACCGTGACCGATCAGGACATTTTCGCCCTTGGTGATTGCTGCGCATTCACCCCCGAGGAAGGCGCGCCGCAGATCCCTCCGCGCGCGCAGGCCGCGCACCAAATGGCAGACACGGTTTATCACAACATCCGCCTACGCGAACGAGGGCGCAAGCTTCAAACATTCGTCTACAAAGACAATGGCTCGCTGATATCGCTCAGCCGCTTCACGACTGTGGGCAATTTGATGGGCAATCTGGTCGGCGGCGCGATGGCTGTTGAGGGGCAGATTGCACGGTTTATCTACACCTCGCTCTATCGCATGCACCTGATTGGCATTCACGGCTGGGTGAAGGGACTTGGCCTTATGGTAATCGGTAGGGTGAACCGGATCGTGCGGCCTAAGCTTAAGCTGCACTAATCAAACGTAAAACCTGCAGCCTCTGCCTCGGCGATAATCTCAGCGCCAGTTTTCTTAGGACTGTCCTGAGCCAGATCATACCAATCCGGTTTCTCATCGATAAATATCTGCTGCTTTATCGGCAGTTCTTTAGGCAAATCGAACATGCCCGCCAGGAATGTGCGATTTCCCGTCGGCACAAACTTATACCAAAGATGGCTCCCGCATTTGGCGCAAAAAGCGCGCTCAGCCCAATCACTGGAAGGATAGCGGGTGATGTGTTCATCACCATCGATCGTAAAATCGTCCGCCTCAATCCCTGCATACATTGACCCGTTCCACGTCTGACACATGGTGCAATGACACACGTCAACTTCGCGGTGAGCTTGTTTGAGAGTTATCGAAACACTGCCGCAAAGGCACGACCCTTTCATCGGCTCAGCGATGCACTTGCTCAGATCACTCATATTGCCCTCCCCGGCCCAGTTGGAATTTTAAAGCGGCACTCCAGGTTCATGCTTTGCCGTGCGGATTGTGAGTGAGGTTTTGACACTCGCCACATTGGGTGCAGGGGTCAGTTTGCTCGTAAGAAACTCTTGAAAACTCTGTAAATCCTGGCTCACGATCTTCAGAATAAAGTCGATTTCACCATTGAGCATGTGGCACTCACGCACTTCGGCCAAATGTGCCATGTGCTCTTCAAACTCGCGCAAGTCGGCTTCCGCCTGGCTTTTGAGGCTCACCATCGCAAATACGGTGATTGCAAAGCCCAGTTTGGACGGGTCCAAATCCGCATGATATCCGCGGATAACACCGTCTTCTTCAAGCCCGCGCACCCGGCGCAAACACGGCGGTGCGGTAAGCCCCACTCGCTGTGCCAGCTCTACATTGGTGACGCGCCCTTCAGCTTGAAGCTCACTCAACAAGCGACGATCAATCTCGTCCAAGTTCGCCATGATCCCTGTTCTCTCCTCGAAAGGCGGACGTTTGCACCAATGCCACCTTAGATTGCCTGCGCGGCGATTTGCCGGATCAGCTCCGCCCCTCGTTTCAGGCATCTATGCTAACAGCGAAACAAAACCCTGCAAGAATGTGCCCGATAAATCGGTTATGAAACTAATATTATTATGTGTGCCAGCAATTGTCCCGCTTTGCAACGCACCTTAAAGCCATTGTGTCGCTATAGCCCTGCGGTGCTATCAATAGCGTGCAATAAAGTGCGCACTGCAGCTTTAGCGATGCACCATTGGTTTGGAGCCCGAATGTTCTTTGATGATCGCCTTGCAACTGTTCTGCGCCAACGCGCAGAGAGCGATGCAATGCGGCGCACGCAGTACCGCCAATTGCTTGATCTGCTAGGTTCGCAAGAGAGCGGTGCGCGCAAGGCCGCGCGTGACCCAAGCCTAGTCGCTGCGGCCTGGATGCGGATGAACAAGCTTGCTGAGACAATTGCTCCCAAGGACAGAGCGCGTCTTATTGCTGAGCCGGGCTGGCGTCTGCGCAATCCAGAGCTTGTTGCCCACCTTGCTGATTTCGAACCTGATGTGGCCTCCGCTGCACTTTCGCGAGCGGATCTACAAAGCGACGATTGGATCGCACTGATCCCGCGTCTGCCAGTGCGCGCGCGCGGATTTTTGAGGCTTCGCCGAGATTTGCCTGACGATGTTGAGGCGACGCTTGATCAGCTTGGTGTATACGACCGGGGGCTGCCCCAGCCCCAAACAGCTGAGCAAAGCGAGGGCGGCACGCTCCCTGATGAGCCTTTGGACTTGACCCTCACCGACGAACTTCCCGGCGCCAACATCCCGCCAGAGGACCTCCCAGACGATCCGCTGGTGATTGCCCCGGTGGGTCCTTTACCCGAGGACCAAAGCGATGGGGACAAGCGGATCGAGAACAAGCGCTTTGGGGACAGGAGCGAGGAGCCGACACGTAAGGAGCCACCCGCGAGGCTGCGCCCGATCTTTTTCCCAAAAGGGCAAGAAGACGACACCGCGCAAGATGCCGCTGTTGAGCCCCAGGACTTTACGCCGGAACCCTTCACGATCGACGAACTCAGGCAAATCGCCGAAGAACCGCTCGGCATTTGTGAGCCGTCATCTGATGAAGATGGCCCGGAGAATTCTGAGGCCCCCGGGATATCTGAGGCCCCTGAAGACGAGGAGCCTCGCGAACCGCTTGAGGAGGCGCTGGATGAAGCTGACGGGGCGCTGGATGAAGCCGACGGGGCGCTGGATGAAGCTGCCTCTTCGGATGAACCAGCAGACTTAGCCCGGCTGCTTCCCGAGATTGACGATCCGCTCGATGATAGGGCGGCTGAACGAAGCGAAATCTCCGCATTGGTTGAGCGCATTTCCACCTATCAGCGCAACAAAGAACAATCCAAGAAACCCGATAGTGTTGCACACGAGACTGCAACCGATGGCGACCGGCTTATGCCGCGCCTGCCTTTGGGCGAGGAAGACACATCGCGCGTGCGCATCGTTCGCGGATTTGGCTTTGCCGCTGATGCGGGGGGACGCATTGAGTGGGCAGAAGATGAGATCGCCCCGATGGTTGTGGGCACAAGGCTCGTTGGGCCATCGCGGATGCGCAGCGATTTGGGCCAAGGCCCCGTGGCCGATGCATTTGCAAAGCGCCAGCCAATGAAATCGGCCCCCTTCACGATGAACGGTGCCCCGGCGATATCTGGCGATTGGGTCGTCGATGCACAGCCCCGGTTCAGTCAGATTGGCGGTTTTTCCGGCTATGTCGGGCGCATGAGGCGGCCAATAGAGGCTGCCCCTCAAGTCCCTTCACCCGCTCAGCAGGAAGCCGATCGTATCAGGCAATTGCTCCACGAACTGCGGACACCTGTGACAGCCGTTCAGGGCTATGCCGAAGTCATTCAACAACAATTGTTCGGTTCTGCCCCGCACGAATATCGCGCGCTTGCGGCCTCTATCGCCTCGGATGCAGCGCGAATTTTGTCAGGCTTTGAAGAGCTCGACCGGCTGGCGAGACTGGAAACAGGGGCCACTGAAATTGACAGCGGCCAAACGGACATCGCTGCACTCTCACAGCGGTTTGTGCGCCAATTGGCGCATGTGCTGGATGCGCGCATGGCTGGGCTTGAACTGTTAGCGGACACAGACATTTCGCATATCGCAGCAATCGACGAGGAAAGCGCTGAAAGCTTGATGTGGCGCTTGCTCGCAAGCCTTGGTGGGGGGTGTGCTGCGGGGGAAACGCTTGCGATCCGCCTCACATGCAAAGACGAATTTGTGCACCTTAAATGCGATCTCCCGATGCAATTGCTTGGTGAAGAGGACCTGTTTGCGGTTGATGCTCGCCCGCTGAGCACTGCGATCAATCCGGGCATCTTTGGTGCAGGGTTTGCCCTTCGCCTTGCGCGTGCCGAAGCGCGGGCATGCGGGGGCGACCTTGCGCGCAGAAAGGAAAGCATCACCCTCACCCTGCCGCGCGCCGCCATTGCTAAAGGCACATCAGTATCGGACAATGCGGCAAGCGAAAGCTGAGCGACCTACGATTTTGGATAGTAAGGCCTCGCTAAACACTATCGTGCTAGGTACGCTTCGATGAAGTGGGCAAGGATCCAACCAGCAGGCGAGAGCGCTGCTTTGAGCGGGCACGAGAAAGTGCTGCAAGAAGACGTGTTCCCTTTGTCCATGGTTGAGGCACCAAAGCCATGTTCACAAGCAAAGTTCGCACCTGAATTCGGCCAAAAGGTGCTGCTCACGGTCGACACCGAAGAAGAGTTCGACTGGAACGGCCCCTTCACACGCGATGGACACGGGCTAAGCCATGTCGCCGCCCTGCCCCGCTTCCAATCCTTTTGTGAAGAAATTGGCGCGCACCCTGTTTACCTTGTCGATTGGCCCATCGCCAATGACCCTCGCGCGGTTGAGATTATCGGCGATGCATTACGGCGCGGCAAAGCCGACATTGGCGCGCAGCTTCACCCGTGGGTCAATCCTCCCTTTGAAGAAAGCCTTGGCACATACAATTCTTTTGCCGGCAACCTGCCGCGCGATTTGGAGCGGGCGAAATTCACAGCATTGCGCGACCAAATAGAGGTTGCATTTGGCAAAGCGCCTCTGATTTACCGCGCAGGCCGATATGGTTTGGGCCCGCACAGCGCCGATATCCTTAAACAAGGCGGAATAAAGATCGACACCTCGGTGCGGCCGCTGTTCGACTACAGTGTGCACAGCGGTCCTGATTTCTCAAAACACCCCGTAAGACCTTATTGGGTGGATGAAGAGCGCAGCTTGTTAGAAGCCCCGATGACGGTGGTCCACCGCGGTGCAATGCGGCAAATGGGCGCAACCCTTCAAAGAACGGAGCGCCAGTTTCCAAAACTGCTTGGTGCATTTGCGCGGCTTGGCTTGCTTGAACGAATCGCACTGACGCCCGAGGGAGTAACGGCAAACGAGGCGCTTGGCGGGCTTGAGCTTGCTCTTGAGGCAAAACTGCCATTGACGGTGCTTTCCTTCCACAGCCCTTCGCTTAGGCCCGGTTTCACGCCCTACACCCAAAACGAGAGCGATGTTGAGGCGCTTTACGATTGGTTTGCGCAAGTCTATGCGCGGCTGACACATGCGCAGGTTCATTCTGCAAGTGTGGACGATGTGATTGCTGCTGCTAAGAAATAAACGGTTCAAAACAGGCCACGCGAGACGGGAACTTGGGGCCCATTTTGGCACGCTTGTCCCAAGCTTTTCACATTACCGCAAAACACTGGCTTGTGGTTTTGGGAAAGAGGCTGTAGTGGCACCGCCAGTTCGCCTCGGGATTGGCCGAAAGAACCCACCTAGGGGCCTGTAGCTCAGTGGTTAGAGCTGGCCGCTCATAACGGCTAGGTCGCGGGTTCGAATCCTGCCGGGCCCACCACATTTGCGATAATGCAAATGCGGGCTGAGAGCGAACGAAGGAAAGCTTGGCAGTCTGACTGCGAAGCGAAGATGAAATGTCGGGGAGTGGCGCAGCCAGGTAGCGCACCTGTTTTGGGTACAGGGGGTCGGAGGTTCGAATCCTCTCTCCCCGACCATTTCATCAAGTTTTCTAAAAGAGTGAGCGGCCCTGTGGGGTGTTAGGCGGCCCGGGCTCCGCCATGCTCTGCGTGTTCGTCGTCTTTGGCGAAAAGCGGCGCCAACGCCTCCAATGGCATGGGTTTGGCGATCAAATAGCCTTGGGCGTAGTCACAGCCGTTTTCACGCAGGAATTCGAGGCATTCCTCTTCCTCAATCCCCTCACACACCACACGAAGCCCAAGCGAATGGGCAAGATCGATAGTCGAGCGAACCATCAAGCCATCGCTGCGGTTTTTGTGCGCGTTCTGGACAAAAGCGCGGTCGACCTTGAGCTCAGACAAGGGAAGCTGCTGAAGATAGCTGAGCGTCGATTGACCGGTGCCATAGTCATCCATTGAGATAAGCACGCCCAGTGCCCGAAAACGCTCCAAATTGGCCGCGGCAATTTCGGGATCGCTCATTGCGGCCGATTCGGTGACTTCAAAGATAAGACGCTCCTTTGGCACGCTCATGTCTTTCACCATTTGCGCAGCCGCCGATACGAAGCGTTCTGAAGTGATGAGATTGGCAGAAATGTTGACGGCGGCTGAGACCGCTGCACCACGTGCGCTCCAATCAAGCATGTCGCGGATAGTGCGCCGCAGCACAAACAGCGTCATCCGGTCGATCCGATTGGTCTCTTCGGCAAGAGGGATAAACAAATCTGGACGCATAAAGCCGCGCACCGGGTGCTCCCAGCGCAAGAGGGCTTCGACGCTTTCAATCCGGTTTGTCGCCAGCCGCAATTTGGGTTGATAGACGACTTTGAGCTGCTCAGCATCAATCGCCTCGTCCAATTCGCCCATAAGCGACACTCGCTGTTCGATTATCGCGGCCTCTGCATCCTCATGTGCATGCCACAACTCACCATCGGTCACAGCCTGGCTCGAGGCTCTGTTCGCAGCCCCCAAATCGACGCCCGATGCAATGCCAAATGCGATATGGATATCGACCCGTCTGCCGCCCACATCGAGCGGCTTTTCCATCGCCTCGGAAATTCTTTCGCAAGCATCGATAAGCGCCTTATAATCGCCTGAGTGAACCCAGGAGATCATCCTGGTATCTACGCGATAGGCCCGCGCGATGGGGTGGATCGATTGCATGCGCTCGACGAGCCTATCAAAGAATTTGCTCATAAGTTCTTGCCCAAGCACGGCGCGAATAGAATCGAACTCTTTGATGAAGGCCGTGATGGTGAATTCTGCCCCGTCCACCTCGGACTGCGCAAAGGCAAGCGCATTGGGCATACCAGTTTGGCTGTCGACCAATGCCTCTGCGCGCAGCGTGCGATGCACGATCCAAGCTGTTTGGACGAGCCCAACAACGAGCACCATTATGGCGGCTGGCACGGCTTCGAGCACGGTTTGCGCCGCGTGGTATACAAAGGCCTCAACGGCAATGATGCATAGGATGGCTGCGAGGGTGCGCACGGCGACTTGGCGATAGCTGGTGGCGCGCACAACAAGTGAGGAGAGAAGCGCTGCCAAGATTAGCAAAGGCAATGGGCCAAATTCAGCCAACCCGCCAGCAAGGAGGGTTTCAGCAGCCAGCGCCTGAATGGTGACGCCGGGGATCACCCCATATGTTGGCACACCATATCGGTCGCCAAGTTCAATGGCGGTCGCACCGACAATCACATCTTTGCCCGCAAGGCCCGTTTTATCAAAGGCGCCTGTCTCTATGTCGACAAAGCTGTGCCGGGGGATGGATGTTGGATCGATGCTAAAATCGATGGCGAAGTCATCGTTGACCGCGCCTGACACCCCTGCGATTTGCGCTGACAAAGAGGGGCGCGGCGTGTTTTGCGTGGTGGTGCCATAGACCATCCGGCGCACCCGAGCATCTGCATCAGGGATCACTGAGACCGAGGCAAGGCTTGTGTTTTCACGCAAGGCGGGAATGGGAAGCGCCTCGATCCGCTGCGTGTCCGTTTCTGATGCGAATTGCGCAAATGTTGGCAGAACGACCGAGGTTTGCGCCTGTGCGACCGCTTCTGCGAACGCTTTGTCGCCTTGGGGTGAGGCGTGTGAGGAGAAGTCGATATCAAAGACAACAGAACGCGCACCGGCCTCGTCAAGCTCGTTGATAAGCCTTGCATAATGGTCGCGCGGCCATGGCCATGTCCCTGAAGATTTTAGGCTTTTCGCATCGACTTCGATCATGTGCAAATTACCGGATGCCGGTTTGCTCATAAGCCGGGCCACGCCAGCGCGTTGCTCATCCTCGATCAAGCGCAAGCCGCCGGTCTGGGCAAGCGCGATTGCCACGATCAGTGCTATCGCGATTGCCGCCCAGCTTTTGGCGCTTTTTGAGATCGAATGTTCCATATGTTTCTTTGCTGTGGCTCACCCGGCCCCACGGATTTGCGTTGCCGGGTGGGGGCAATCGCGATCAGCCACCGTTGTCCTCACGGTAGTCCTCATAGCGGTCGCGAAGATAGTCAAAGAGACGGCGCAAGGGCCCTCGGCGGTCGCGTTCTTCGCCCTCTTCTTCCATGGCATCGTCCATGTCGTCGTCCATCTCATCGTCCATCTCATCATCCATGGCGCTGTTATCTTCAGCCATTGCCATGTCGTCATTGATGGGATTGTCGTCATTTGCAGCCATGTCGGAGCCCGCTAGGCTACTGCGCTGATCGTCGTCGTCGTCGTTGTCGTCACCGTCGTCATCGTTGTCATCTTCGTCATCGTCGTCATCATCGTCATCGTCGTAATCGTCGTCGTCATCGTCATCGTCGTCGTCATCTCCGATACCAACGTTAACTCCTAAGCCCAGCCCTCCGCCGTTGCCGTTACCATTACCGTTGTTGCCGTTGCCGTTGCCGTTGCCGTTGCCGCGATTATCGTCGTCGTCGTCGTCATCATCATCATCGTCGACGTCGTCATCGTCTCCGATACCAACGTTCACTCCCAGGCCCAGTCCTCCACCGTTGCCGTTGCCATTACCGTTGTTGCCGTTGCCGTTGCCATTGCCATTGCCGTTGCCGTTGCCACGATCATCGTCGTCATCTTCGGGATCAGCGACCTCCATCCCCATGTCATCATCGCTGTCAGAGGCATCTTCGCCATCGCCGTCATCGTTCTGGCCGCTTGCCTCATCTTCGCTAACGCCGCCCATTGGATCATCCATCGGATCAGCCGCTGGCTCATCGACTGGATCAGCCGCTGGCTCGTCGACTGGATCGTCGGCTGGCTCGGCCACCGGTTCGGCCATTAGGTCATCCGCGGGTCCGGCCACCGGATCTTCCATTGGATCAGCCGCGTCGTCGTCATCAACCATGCCATCCTCGGCACCACCACCAGCGCTTGCCCCATCATCCATCGGAGCGTCATCATCGGCCGGAGCATCGTCACTGGCTACAGCATCGCCGGTGCCGTTATCCATTTCCCGCTCATTTTCGGCAGAGCGCAGGTCTTCCTCCATCGCTGTGTCATCGGCCGTGTCATCAACACCATCGCCATCAGCGCTCTCGCCCTCGGTGCTCGAGGCATCCCCTCCCGAGCTGTCCTCGCTTGAATTTTCGTAGTTTGATGATGCCGCGCTGCCACCTGTGCGGTTATTGCTATCCTCATCGCCGCCTGCATCAACGCTTCCCGTGACAAGTCCATTGGTCAGCTCACCAAGGTTCGACGCCTCGCTCACGACGGCTGTGCGGATAACAACTGGACGTACCGCCGGAGCCGCGTTAGCGGGCAGATCGGCTGGCGTTGAAATCAGGGTCGCAGCGGGCGCTGCAACTGGATTTGAACGCGCGGGAGCCGAAGAGGCAGCAGGCGCTTGTGCAGGCACGCGCGTTGCCACGCCGCGCTCTGGCGAATCAATCTGGCGCGACACATCGCCTTCGATGCTAAGGCGGAAGCGATCATCCGATGCAATCATCGCCACTTCACCAGGAAGGATCAGATCAACAGCGCCTCCGTCAAGCGTCGAGGCTTCGACTGCACCCTCGGTCACCTGCATCGCAGCGCCGCTCTCGTTGACCGTGATAGAAAAGGTTGTGCCCTTCACCACAGCGGCGAGATACGGAGTATCTACTCCGAAGTGCGGATCAGGCTGTTTGCCGATATTGAAGATGGCGCTGCCAAAGTCCTGGATCATTTGGACAACGCCGCGCTCGCGCTTTTCAGGCGCGATCGTGATTTGCGTGTTGGGACGCACGGTCACAAACTCATTGCCGCGAACAAGAACGGCATTGCCATTCCCACGTGTCACGACCTGCTGCCCCGGCCCCACCCGCGTTCCGCGCTGTGCCTTGCGCTCTCCGGCATCGCTGCGGATCAGAACGTTTCCGCGCACTTCGCTTAACGTCCATGGCCCGGTTTGGGCAAAGACGCTCGTGCTGGAAAGCAAGAGAGATAGCGGCAGTATCGCGCCTGCACCGCGCGTGAGGTTAGACATTTCGAGCTCCTAAGTTAGCCGCTCACTAGAACGGCGCCCCTCAAATTCTCGTAACCTTAGAGACTTAACAAATTACGATTTTGACCATTTCTTAGGGTCTTGCGGCTTAATCGTGCAGCGTGGCTTTAAGGGATTCGTTGAATGTCTAGGTGGCTTGTTAGCCTCCCAGTTCTAGGTGCACTGATAACTCCTCCGCTCTTCGCACAGTCGTCGTTTGAGCAAATGGACCAGGGACAGATGCGCATCGACTATGATGTCGCCCGGCTTGCGATGAGCGAGACGGCCCCTCAAGCTGTGCGCTTTGCCGAGCCACAGTCACCGATCACCCAACCAATCAATCAACAGCGCGCAAATGCTGGCGATGAGTTGTTCATCAACTCCATCATAATCTCCGGCAACAAAGCGCTGCCCGATACTGAATTTGTCGACCTGATCGAGGAATACACCTCGCGCCCTCTCACTCAAGAAGACCTCTCGACGCTCGCAACGCGCGTTGCCGTCAGAGCCCAGTTTCAGGGATATGTCTTTGCCTCGGCCACTGTCCCCAGCCAAAATCTGGATCTGGGCGTTTTGCGCGTAGAGCTTGATGAAGGCACGATTGATGAGGTGCGGATCGAGGGTGCTCAAGATGCAGCGATTGCGCGCCAGCTTGCGCCGCTTGTGTCAGGTGAGCCGATTACGCAAAAAGAGCTCGAGAGACGCTTGCTTCTCGCCGATGATATCTCTGGTGTGCGCATCGTTGATACAAAGTTTGAACAAGAAGGCGAGCGCGGCGTCCTGATCGTGAAGGCCCGCCGTTCGCGCACCTCTGCCTATGTTGAGGCGCGCAATAATGGGTCGCGCCAAGTGGGCCCAATCCGGGCGCGCATAGACCTTGATTTCAATGGTCTGATCTCTTCAGCCGATGAAATAGATATTTCTGTTGGCACAACGCCGCTTCAACCCGGCGAGCTCCAATTCGCCCGTGGTTCTTATAAGATTATCGTGGATGCAAGCGGGCTCGAGCTTGGCGCGCACCTGTCATATTCGTCAACAAATCCGGGCGACTTTCTGGCTGAGCGTGAGATCGAGGGGCGTTTTCTTCGTGCAGGCGTAAGCGCCAAGTACCCTCTTATTCGCAGCCGTGATCTTAGCCTTTGGGTGGTGGGCGAATTTGAGGTGACAGACCTTCGCCAGGATCGCGAAGGGTTCCAGGCGCGGCGCGACCGGGTGCCAGCCATCCGTACAGGTATCTATTCGCGAGGGAAGCTGGCAGGCGGTCGTTTCAGCGGCAGGCTCATGGCATCGCGCGGCCTCGATATCTTGTCTGCAACAGACCCGGGCGACAACCTCGCCTCGCGCCTTGATGCAAGCTCGCGCTTTACCAGTATTTATGGTTTTCTTGGCTGGAACCGGTCACTTGCCGACTCCTTTAGCGTAGCGCTTGGTGCGCGCGGGCAACTTGCCTTTGATCCCGTTCTCGTCACTGAAGATATCGGCCTTGGGGGCACATCTTTCCTGCGCGGATATGACTTTAACGAACGCTCAGGTGACAGCGGCATTATGGGCTTTGGCGAGCTGCGCTACAATTGGCGCGGCAAAGGGTTCTGGTTGCCGCGTGGCCAAGCCTATGTCTTTGCAGATGGGGGTGTTGTCTCCAACCTTGAAGAAGGCTTTGGAGGCGGTTCGCTCGCCTCTGCTGGGGGAGGCCTGCGGCTTGCTTTGACGCGAGATACGGATCTGGGCGTTGAGGTTGCGGTGCCACTAACCGGAGAGCGCGAAGACAGCGAAAGCGCTGGTCCGTTGTTCAACTTAAGAGTTGGTCAGTCGTTCTAATCAGCGAAACGGGCATTTTTCGCGCGCGCGGATTGTGCCGCCTGAGCTGCCCTAGACCTTCGCTGTTCCTTTCAAGATCCAACCCAGCAGTTCATCAGCCGGCATATCCGCTGCGGCAACGCCAAGCGCGTGAACGGCATTCATCCGATCACGCGGCGCACCTTGTGCAGGGTCTTCGAGGAACACCGTTCCACCGGTCTGCATCAGAATGTGCAGTCCCTTCGCGCCATCACCGCCCGTCCCCGACAAAAGCCCAGCGTGCACAGGGACCTTGGCTCTGGCAATTGAACCAAGGAGCAAATCTGCACACGGACGAATGCCGGCCACAGGGTCTCTTGCAGCGCAGCGTAGGCGCGGCGGCGGGCCTGCCTCAACGATCACATGGGCGCTGCGATCAAAGGCGAGATAGACCTTGCCAGGTATAAGCTCTGCCCCGTTTGAGGCTTCTGCAACCTCGCATTTGGCGCTCTCTTGAAGCTCTTTGAACACCGGTTCAACCACAGGGCGATCCGCGTCGATCACAATAACTGTTGGCGGGCAAGTGGTGGGATAGCCAGCGATGATCCCCTTCAAAGGCTCAATCCCTGCCTGACCACATGCCATCGCCACTATGCTGCCGTTGGGTTCGAAAGAAGAGCCATCATCCTCGCCAGCGTGTTCATCTTCGGCAGAATTTAGCTCTCCGTTTGCGGCCTTGATGACAATATCGCCAAGTTTAGCGACGGTTGCGTCGAATTCCTCAGGCGTCGTGCGTAGCGGTTTAGGGAAACAATGCACCGCGCCAAGCGCCAAGGCCTTACTCTCAGTGTCCGAGCCAGCCTGTGCGATGCTTGAAAGCATGATCACAGGCATCGGGCGTTTTTCCATAATCTCTTCGAGGAATTCAATGCCTGTCATGACCGGCATTTCCACATCGAGAGTGAGGACATCGGGTTTGATTTCAGGGATCATCTCGCGCGCCTCTGCAGCGCTTGATGCCACCCCGCAAACATTAACGCCTTTGGCGTTCTCCAATATTCCAGAGAAGAGCGCGCGCATTGCAGCGGAATCGTCAACAACCATTACTCGTGTGTCACGCATGAGACAAAAACCGTCCTGAATTCCGTCATTTACAGTAGCTCAAAGCAACGCACATCATGCGAAGCTGTTAAGGTCGTGGAGCATGGTTAACAGCAATCTACCGAAGAATTCTTGTGCCTTGGCTTAAGGGCTCGGGCCTAGAGGGTCACAAAACCGGTTTTCACCACTTGGCACTTATCACCTCGCAAGAACGCGAGCTGAAACGGACGTCCAGTTAAGGTGGGAGAAATAATGATTGCACGCACCCTCAAAGCCTCGGGACCGCAAGTCTTGCATCCGGCCGCACTCAAACACGCTGTGAGGACATGATGAATTCAGTAACCCTTCCTGCGATTTGCGACCGCGCTGCTGCGCGCTCGGTCCATTCAGACTTTGTGGACCTTGTTGGGGAGGCAAAAATCGCGGTCGATGCAAGTGCAGTTGAGCGCATTGGCCAAGCAATGCTGCAATTGCTCGTCTCCGCAGCAAAAACAGAGAGCGGCATCACATTGCACGCTCCGAGCGAACCCTTCCTCAAAGCCATCCGCCTTGCAGGGCTCGAGGCGAGCCTTGGTGCAGATATTGAAGCAGCGAGTGCAGCATGAACGATGACGACATCCAACAAATCTTCTTCGTTGAGTGCGAAGAGGCACTCGAAGCCACGGAAACCGGGCTCGACGCATGCAAAGCGGGCACGCATGATGATGAAACCATCAACGCAATCTTTCGCGGCGTGCATTCGATCAAAGGAGGGGCAGGCGCATTTGGTCACACTGCTCTTGCGTCTTACACACACTGCTTTGAAAACCTTCTTGGTGACATTCGCGAAGGCCAGGTTCCGCTCACTCCAGAGCTGACCGACCTGCTTTTGCTCGCCTGCGACTTGCTGCGCAATCACGTTGAGGCGGCGCGCGGGGCAGGCGATGCGCCCGATGATCAAGCCCTGATGGAGCGCCTCGAAGCGGCGCGCGCAAGCGCTGGACCAACCGATGATGACGCTACTGCAAAGAGCTCGAATGATGCTGAGAGCGATCCCCTTGATGACCTCGATCTGGACGCGCTTCTTGATGATCTCACTGAAGAAAACAGTGCGGCCATTGCCCCTCAAGGGGAAAGAGACGAGCCCAGCTGGCTGATCCATCTGCGTCCGCATGCCGGCGCGATGGACAACGGGGGAGAGCCGCTTTTGTGGCTGCGCGAACTCGCCAGCTTTGGCGGCACATGTGAGGCGTGCGATCATGATGCGATCCCAAAGCTGCATGAGCTCAACATTGATTATGGCTACCTCGGCTGGACATTTCGTATGCCGGGATCAGTGGCGCGCGGCGATGTCGAAGAGATTTTCGACTTTGCTGGCGAAGATTGCGGCCTTGCATTTAATGACGCCCCAATGCCCCATGTGCAGCAATCAGGCGCGCCAACAGCACAACCAAAGGCTGCGGCTAGTGAAGTGTCCAAACCCGTGGAGGCCGCCTCAACATCGGCGGATCACCCCCCGGCACCAGAAGCAGCAGCACCGCCAACCCCAGCGGCAACGCCCTCCCTGCCTCCAAACCGGCTGAAAAGCCTAAAGCTTCGCCGCCTGCTTCAAGCACCAATCCAGCGGCCCAAAGCGTTCGGATTGATCTGGCAAAATTGGACCGATTGATCGACGGCGTGGGCGAACTTGTCATTGCGCAGGCGATGATGGCTCAGCGGCTTGAGAACGAGAACGTGGCGCACATCGAAGAACTTGCCATGGTCGATACGCTTATTCGCGACATCCAAGAACACGCTATGGCCTTTCGTGCGCAACCGATCAGCTCGGTCTTTGGCCGGGTCCCAAGGTTGCTGCGCGAGCTTGCAAGCAACACCGGCAAACACGTGAAACTCGAAGTGTTTGGTGAGGGCACTGAGCTCGACAAGACTGTCATCGAGCGCCTCTCAGAGCCCATGACCCACTTGATCCGCAATGCGGTGGATCACGGTATCGAGACGCCGGAAGAGCGCAAGGCAGCTGGTAAAAATCCCGAAGGGACACTTACCCTATCCGCAGAACAAAAAGCAGGCCGGGTCGTCATTCACATCAAGGACGACGGCAGCGGCATCAACCGGGAGAGAGTTCTTGCAAAGGCCATCGAAAACGGCGTTGTGGCCCGGGATGCAAATCTTTCTGATGATGAAATTTGCCAGCTGATCTTTGCCCCCGGCTTCTCCACCGCCGCATCGGTGACCAGCGTATCAGGGCGCGGTGTCGGCATGGATGTGGTCAAATCCAATGTGCGCGATCTGGGAGGGCGCATTGCCATCCAATCGATCGAAGGCGAAGGCACAACCTTTAGCCTAGCCCTGCCCCTTACTCTTGCGATCTCCGATGGGATGATCGTGCAGTCGGGCGATTTGTCGCTGGTTGTGCCTTTAACCCACGTGATCGAGAGCCTGCGCCCCGCCCCCGGTGACATCAAAGGTGTCGGCACACAGCGCTCCATGCTCAATGTGCGCGGCCGCTTCGTGCCGGTTATCTCGCTTGGCGCAGTGACAGGCGCAAATGGTTGGGTCGAAGATCCATGCGAAGGTGTCATTGTTCTGGTTGAGACCGAAGGGCATGGCCAAGCCGCGCTTATGGTCGATATGATAACCGACCAGCGCCAATTCGTAATCAAGAGCCTTGATGCAAACTTCCGCGCCGTTGACGGCGTTGCGGGGGCCACCATCCTTGGCAATGGCCAGGTGTCGTTGATTGTGGACGTCGACCATATGGTGCGCGCCTCTGTTGCCCCATCAACGCTCGCCAAAGCCGCCTGATACGATGGAACAGGCCGCATCAACGCAATACGCAGGCTCAGTGGTGCCCGGCGTCAGTCCGCAGCTCTACAAAGAGGCCGACTTCAACCGCATCTCTGCCCTTGTGAAAGAGGAAGCGGGGATCATCCTCAATTCAAAGAAAAAGATGCTCGCCTATTCGCGGCTTGCCCCATTGGTGCGTGCAAGCGGGCTTCAGACCTTCACCGAGTTCCTCGACGTGGTCGACCGCGATACACAAGAGCGCAAGAAGGTCATCGCCTCGCTCACCACAAATCACACCTACTTCAACCGCGAGCCTCACCATTTTGAGCATTTTGTGGAACATGTGCGGCCCGATTTGATCGCGCGCAGCCAAAATAAGGACAAAGTGCGCATATGGTCTGCCGGGTCATCGAGCGGTGAGGAAATCCACACTTTGATGATGTTCCTGCTTGGTGCCAATAAACACGAGGGCAAGACCATCGCAAAAGGCGATCTCCTCGTGCTTGCAAGCGACCTTGCGCCTCATGCCGTCAACGCCGCAAAAGCGGCCACCTATGATGGTGAGGCGGTCAGCAAACTGCCGACAGCGCTGCGCGAGGCATGGTGCGAACCAATTGCAGGCGACCCCACAGGCAGCGTTACAATCGCTAAGAGAATCACGCAGCTGATCCGATATCGCCAGCTTAACCTGCTGCGCGCTTGGCCCTTTGATGCGCTCTTCGATGTCATCTTTTGCCGCAATGTCATGATCTATTTCGATGAGCCCACAAAGGCGCAACTTGTGCTGCGGTTTGCCAAGCAGCTGAATGTCGGCGGTTATCTTTACATTGGCCATTCCGAACGCGTGTCAGGGGAGGCGACCAAACTGCTGCAACCGGTTGGGGCGACCATCTACCAAAGGATTGAGGGATGACCATTCGCGTACTTGTGGTCGATGATTCGGCCATGATGCAGGCTCTGATCGCGCGCAAACTCAACGTCGAACCTGATATCGAGGTTATCGCTGCTGCAGGGAATGCTTCTGAAGCGCGCCAACTTATTAAACAGCTCGACCCGGATGTGGTGACGCTTGATATTGAGATGCCGGGAATGGATGGCTTGTCCTTTCTTGGCAAGATCATGTCTTTGCGCCCCACCCCGGTCATTATTGTCTCAAGCTCCACTCGCGCAGGCACAAAGGCCACCGCGCGCGCGCTGCAGTTGGGGGCGGTCAATTGCTACGCCAAATCGACCCGCGAGAGATCAATCCGCGACGATGATGGCGGCGAATTGGCTCGGCTTGTGCGCGAAGCCTCCAAAGTGGAAATGCCCAAAACCCAAGCACCGCGCCGATTACCCGCAGCCGCCTCGCGCGAGGCACAGGCGGTGAGCACACCGGCGCAAGCACGTCGGCGCGTTGCAACAAGCGCTCAAGGTGCATCAAACACGTCTGTGCCCAGCCGTCCCGATGTAATCGCAATTGGATCATCGACAGGCGGCGTCGAGGCGCTGCACACGGTGCTCGGTGAATTTCCAGCAGATTGCCCGCCAACGCTGATCGTACAGCACGTTAATGCCACTTTCGCGCCCGCGATCGCGCAAAGCCTTGATAAGGCGACAAAGCCCAAAGTTGAGCTTGCCCAAACTGACACGCTGCTTCGCCCCGGCCACGTTTATTTGGCGCCCGGTGCGGTCAAACACCTTGAGGTGGCACCGGCAGGTTCACAAGGCCTTCGCTGTGTTTTGCGCGATGGTGAGCGTGAAACAGGTCACCGGCCAAGCGTCGATCGCTTGTTTGCCTCTGTTGCCAAAGTGGTCGGTCCAAATGCGATTGGCGTTTTGCTTACAGGTATGGGCGAAGATGGCGCGAAGAACCTTTTAGCTATGGCGAAGGCGGGTGCCTACACGATTGCGCAAGATCGCGGATCCTGCGTGGTCTTTGGCATGCCCCGCGCTGCCATTGCGCTAGGCGCTGCGAGAAATATCCTGCCGCTTGGCAAAATTGCAGGGCATATTTTTCCTTCTGCCAGCGCACGTCCAGAAACCGCTATTGCGCAAAGCAGCGCCACAATGCCGACCAATCGAAACGCCCCTTCTAGCGCGGGACCGGGCGCATGACCCTTCCATCTCAAGCGCAGGTCAAGATGACTATTATGCAAGGTGAGGCCCGGGCAAGCGCAGATGAAAGGGTGATCATGTCCACGGTGTTGGGCAGCTGTGTTGCGACATGCCTTTACGATCCGATGGCCCGGGTTGGCGGCATGAACCACTACCTTTTGGCAAAACCACTCGATGAAGGCTCCGCTTGTGGTGACAGTTCCTATGGCCTGTATCTCATGGAGCTGTTGATCAACGAAATGCTGAAGCTGGGTGCGGATAAACGGCGAATGAAAGCGCGTCTTTATGGCGGCGCAAATATGGCCTGTGGACTGGGTCGCATCGGCTCTGACAACGCCGCGTTTGCTCGCCAATTCCTGCGCGATGAAGCGATCCAAACGGTGTTTGAGGACCTTGAAGGCAATTGCTCTCGCAGGATTGAGTTCAGCCCCGCCCATGGCCTCGTTCGCGCCCGCAAAGTCGCAGGCGAAGCACCACCCCCGGTCGCACCAATCAGCCCAATTAGGCACAATCCACAGGGACGCCCTCAAGGCGGACTTGGGGATGTGGACCTATTTTAGAAACACAAAGGAGCACGTAATGGACACAAGTCAGCCATCAGCGCGCGATGCCTCTTCACCGCCTGTCAGCGTCCTGACCGTCGATGATAGTGCCAGTATGCGCGCACTCTTGCGTACCGCGCTCACGTCAAACGGATTTAAGGTCGAACAGGCCGAGGACGGGCAAGAAGCGCTCGAATGGCTTGAGACCAACGAGGTTGATGTGGTGTTGACCGACATCAACATGCCTCGCCTTGATGGTTTTGGCTTGATTGAAAAACTGCGTGAAACTGCGCTTCATGCTGATCGTCCTATTCTCGTACTGACCACGGAAAGCTCAGATGAAAAGAAAGCGCGCGCGAAAGACGCGGGCGCGACCGGATGGATCGTAAAGCCCTTTGATGCAGCCAAGCTGACCGCTGCGTTGCGGCGCGTTGCGCACTGACTTCCTGTTTAGAACAAGACCACTGGATTACCGTTGCCATGCCATATGAACTGATCACATTTGGAATTGCCAATCAGCTGTTTGGCATCGACATCATGACAATCCGCGAAATCCGCGCATGGTCGCCTGTGACACGCCTGCCGCGTGTGCCGGATTATGTTGCCGGTGTTGTAAACCTTCGCGGAACAGTCCTGCCCGTTATCGATCTATCCATTCGCCTGGGTTGGCCTGCGACACAGACCACTCCGCGCAATCCGATTGTGGTGGTGGAACATCATGGCCAATCACGCGGCCTTATCGTTCACGATGTCAACGACATCGTATCGATCGAACGAGACAGCTTGCAGCAGCCGGACGCGGGCTCAGACGACACTGTCACCAACTTCCTGGAAGGCATTGCGCCGCTTGATGATCAAATGGTCATGGTGCTTGATCTTACAAAGCTCATGGCAGCCGACGAGATTGAACTGGCAGCCTAAGCGCTGTGTTGCTCCGCGATCAGGATAGACAATATGACCACCTCGCATTCTGACTTGCTAAAGGCTGCTGCACAGTCGCTGCAGATTATGGCATCACAGGTTGAGGAATTGGGGGCAGAGCTGGTCGTTGATCCAGACGTCGCCCAGCGGCATCTCACAAGCTTGCAGAGCCTCGACCGGTGGAGCCAACAGCTGGTGCAGCTCGCCAATGTGATATCAGCAGAGGACCCTGTTGCTGCGGCAGAGAAGGTTACCCTTAGCGAGCTGAGAGACCATCTTCGCCGCGTCGAGTGATGGGGCGCCCAAGACAAAGCTTCGACACCTTTTCGCACAATCTGCAGGACGATGCTGCTGAACGTAGGTAGCGGCTTCGCGCGTACCTGTATGCAGACATGTGGTATGCCTCGTCAGCGCTGTTCATAGGCTTCTTCAAGCAGGTGCCCTCAAACGATATCGCCATCATGACTGCACGTTTGCATGTGCGAGGCCCGGTGCGCGCAGCAAAGCTCCTGAACATATCGCTATCGCAACCACAACATCGCCAAATCCAGTATTGCCGATGTGTTTCAGCAGCTATGCAACGATGCGCAGGTGATCATGGCAATGCTATCACTGGGCCTGGCTTTTGCCTGCTTTCACCTTCGCAAAGGAAACGATCTCTCCAAGATCGGACCGCTCCGGCGATGGAACTGGCACTTCTTCACCCATTTCCTTTTGACTTCTGTGATCAGACACGGCCGACTCAACCCGGTTACGCCCTGCCCGCTTGGCAGCATAAAGCGCCTGATCAGCGCGCGAGAAGGTTTGTGAATAGCTCTCTCCAGGCTGCCACTGGGCAACGCCAAAGCTCACTGTGAAACGCTGGTCAGAGGATAGACCAGGGATCAGCGCATTGGAAAATGCAAGCCGCAAGCGGTTGGCAAGCGATACAGCAGGTGCCTCTTCACAGTTCCAGATAAGAGCGCAAAACTCCTCACCGCCGATCCGCCCTGCAACATCGTTTGGCCTAATCCTGTTATCGATGAGCGAGCCGAATATCGAGATGACCTTATCGCCAGTGCTGTGCCCCCATGTGTCATTCACCGTTTTGAAATTGTCGATATCGCCAACGATGAACGAAACTGGCGTGCCTTCCTGGCGAGCTCTGTCGAGTGTCTCTGCCACTTTCTCCTCAAACGCGGCGCGATTGGGAAGGCCTGTCAAAGCATCAGTGGTCGCCCGTTCGCGCTCATTTTGCATAGTGCCAAATACGATCGAGGCGATCAGACAAAGCGCAATAAGCGTAAGCAGGGTTGCTAAAACAAGAATATGGATCGCGTTGATGATAACAGCGCCTGTCCCATCGCCGCCAGCCACTGCGTCGAAGAGGATGGTCAGTGTCGGGCGAATGAACCCAAATGCAGCCAAGGCAATGACGACCCACATAAGTGTATGGTCGGCCATATTGCGCCGCGTTCCATGCCATAGCGTCACAGCAATCATAGTGGTGACAATAGCAGAATTGGTATTTTGAATGAGCCGCATCGCGTCAGGCTGCTGAATTTCTATCGCATACCAAATCATGGCCGACGCGATTGCCACTGTCGCAGCGCAAAATCCTATCGGGGCTTTGACCTCTGCCCTCTCAGCGACCCCCCACATCAATGCAAGTATCCCGACCATTGACACCAGATGATAGGTGACAACCCCAAGAGAGCCTACGCTTTCAAAGATCCAGATATTGATCGCAACACCAAGAGCAAGCGAACCAAAACACACCGCAAAAGCGAGTACGGGCCATTGCTTGCGATCATTCCACCAGAGCGCGAGAAACGCACAGGTGAAGATCAACGAAATGACCGGAATAATGAATGTCAAAATTGCTGTTTGCATCGACCTCTACACCGCTTCCCACGCAATCGCAGGGAATAGTTAAAGGGTACTTTGCGCAATGATGAGGGGAGGCACTTCGAGCCACATTAATCGCATTGGAAAACGTGCGCTAATTTCGATCCAGCTGCGCCCTATCATACTGAAGAGCCCGCCCATTTTTAGCCTTCAGCAGCAGCGCGTTCCAGATTGGTCGTTGGGGCTGCCGTTTCAATGGTCACAGCTTCAAGCGGGCTTGTCCGCTCAGCATTCTCCACCCGGTCACGCCCACGCGATTTTGCATCGTAAAGCGCCGCATCTGCGCGAGCAAATAGGCGCTCATAACTCTCATCAGGATGCGCAGTCGCAACGCCAAAACTTGCAGTCAGACGAATGTCTTCATTAAGCTCTTCGTGTTCGAGCTGGGCAAAGGCCTTTCTGATCCGCTCAGCAAGACGTCCGGCTGGTTCATTGGGACAGTTCCACACAGCAATACAGAACTCTTCTCCGCCTACGCGGCCGGCCGTATCGCACCCACGGACCATCTCATTGATCAGCTTTCCAAAGCTTGAGATAGCCCGGTCACCTGCTTGGTGTCCCCATAGATCGTTCACCTGCTTGAAGTGGTCGATATCGGCAATCACAAGGCTCAAAGGACGCTTTTCTGCATGAGCTTTGGACATGATTGTGCCCATTGCATCTTCAAAGGCCGCGCGGTTGTGAAGACCTGTGAGGGTGTCTTTCTCGCTGCTTTCGCGCAGTGAAGTGGTCCATTCGGCGATTGTCGCTCCCATCAGGACCATCGCACCGATCACCGACTTCACTCCGAGAACAAGCCCGATGAGCGAATAATAGAAGGAATCTCGATAAGCTGCGTCGGGAATTGTGCTTTGATACATCAAGGTGAGATTGGGCCGCACAAGGAAATCCATCGCCCAAAGGCCAACCATAAAGATGATCGTGTAATCGACCAGCCCGCGTCGTGGAGCCATCAAAATCGTGGTCAGGCCCACCACATACATCGCGCCATATCCGGTGTTTACGATGATCAGCCGGGGTGCCACGTCATTGGTAACGCTTACGGCTAATGCGAGCGCTACGGCGCTGATGATGTAAATGCCGACAAGGGCGCCAAGGTTAACCCGCTGCCCCACCCGCTCGCAGATGGAAGTCAGAAGCGCGATCACTGCAATGGAATAGAGCAACTGTGTGGCGTGAAACAGATAAAACGCATCAAGCGGCAGAAAATGCGTGACCAGAAAACCCGCGGCGAAAAAGGTATAGCCCACAGCAAAACCAAGGACATGGCGCTTCATCCCGCCAAGCTTCCAGAACAGCGCAAAGGTAACCGCAAACAGCAGCGCCATCAAAGGTGTTAGCATTCCTAAAAGCTGTGCTTGCATGGGTTCAAAGCCTCCCGATGGATCACGGCTAGGGTAATAAGGTTAACAGCGTCTTTAGGGGAAACCCTTGGTGCGTTACATTTTGACTTTGCGCACAGTTTTGTTCGAATTCACCCCGTTTGAGCCCGAATTCAAAAGATATGTGTGCTTGCCCCTGGCGGTGCGCGCGACTATTTGGAGCCAAACAGCGATAACTCACCAAATTTCGATCCAAAGGACCTGCCCCATGGCCGCGCAATACGCTTTCGTAATGAAAGGCATGACTAAGAGCTTCCCCGGCGCTCAAAAACCCGTGCTCTCAGACATCAATCTGCAATTCTATCAAGGCGCAAAGATCGGCATCGTGGGGCCCAACGGTGCGGGCAAATCGACATTGATGAAGATCATGGCCGGGATCGATAAGGACTTCTCAGGCGAGGCATGGCCGGGTGAGAATATCACCGTTGGTTACCTGCCACAGGAGCCAGAGCTCGACACGTCAAAAACCGTGCTTGAGAACGTGAAAGACGGCGCGCGTGAAACCGCTGATCTAGTTGAGAAGTTCAACGCCGTCTCTGCGCAAATGGCTGAACCTGATGCGGATTTTGACGCGCTTGGCGAGGAAATGGCTGAGCTTCAGGGTAAGATCGATGCGGTTGATGGGTGGACGCTCGATAACCAGCTTGAGATTGCGATGGAGGCGCTTCGCTGTCCGCCTTCGGATGCGAGCGTGGAGAACCTGTCCGGTGGTGAGAAACGCCGCGTTGCACTGACCCGCCTGCTGATCCAGAAGCCTTCGATCCTGCTTTTGGACGAGCCTACCAACCACTTGGATGCGGAAAGCGTTGAGTGGCTTGAAAACCACCTCAAAGAGTACGCAGGCGCCGTGCTGATGATCACCCACGATCGCTACTTCCTTGATAATGTCGTGGAATGGATCCTCGAACTCGACCGGGGCACCTACTACCCGTACGAGGGCAACTACTCGACCTATCTCGAGAAGAAAGCCAAACGTCTGGAGCAGGAAAGCCGCGAAGAGTCAGGCAAACAGAAAGCCTTGGCCCGCGAGCTTGAGTGGATCAGGCAGACGCCATCGGCACGTCAGACCAAATCGAAGGCCCGCGTCCGCAAATTTGAAGAGCTGCAAGACGCCCAAGCAGGCCGCGCTCCGGGTAAGGCTCAGATCGTTATCCAAGTGCCGGAACGCCTTGGCGGCAAGGTCATCGAGGCCAAGAACATCTCGAAAGCTTACGGTGATAAGCTATTGTTCGAAAACCTTTCTTTCATGCTGCCCCCCGGCGGCATCGTCGGTGTGATCGGCCCAAATGGCGCTGGTAAATCGACCCTGTTTCGCATGATCACGGGTCAAGAGACACCGGACAGCGGCTCCATCGAGATCGGTGACACGGTGCACTTGGGCTATGTCGACCAATCACGCGATGATCTGACGCCAACCAACAACGTCTGGGAGGAAATTTCCGACGGCCTCGACTACATGCAAGTCAACGGCCACGACGCTTCGACCCGCGCGTATGTGGGCGCGTTCAACTTCAAAGGCGCGGACCAGCAGAAGAACGTCGGCAAGCTTTCGGGTGGTGAACGCAACCGCGTGCACATGGCGAAAATGCTCAAGCAAGGCGGCAACGTACTGCTGCTGGACGAGCCGACCAACGATCTCGATGTGGAGACCTTGGGCGCACTTGAAGACGCCATCGAGAACTTCGCCGGCTGCGCCGTAGTAATCTCGCACGACCGCTTCTTCCTGGATCGCCTAGCGACGCACATCTTGGCGTTTGAGGGGAACAGCCACGTGGAGTGGTTTGAGGGGAACTTTGAGGCGTATGAAGAGGATAAGCGGCGCAGGCTGGGTGATGCGGCGGATCGTCCTACGCGCTTGGCTTATAAGAAGCTGACTAGGTGATATTCGCCCGCTTCTCTCTCGTTGGAACGTTGGCGCTCGCCTCATGTACTGGGGCAGATCGTCAAGAGGACGCGATCGTGCACGAGGCGAGAGAAGCGGCTAAAGCTGGACGAGTTATCAACAATGATATGATGGCTCAGTTTTATCCCGAGACATTTCAACCCGCACAGCCCCCCTATCTAGAGCGGGACTTTGAGGCGGGAGCAGACATGATCTGCGACGAAATCGAGAAAGAACATGGCAGGGGCCTTTGCGCGCAAGAGCCGATCAGGTGGCGAAACTGAACTTTCCTTTGCCGTCACCCCGGACTTGATCCGGGGTCCAGCTTCTTCCTCTCAAATCCGCGTGAAAAACAAGCGGGATCCCGGCTCGGGGGCCGGGATGACGAGGGGCGCTAAATTCCGGCCAGATCGTCGTGAAGGTCGCTCCAGTCCGGGTTCGCCTTTTCGATCAAGTCAAACTTCCACTGACGCCGTCAACGCTTCAGGCGCTTCTCAAACGCAATCGCCTCTTCGATGGTCGCCAAACGATCTGCCCAGACCAATCGCTTTAACCCATATCGTGCATAAAAGTCAGAGCCTTCGCCGCTGCGGTGCTGGTTAGCCCTAGCGGCCCAATCAGCGGTCACACCAACATAAAGCGTCCCACAATACCGGTCCGCCATGATGTAGGTCCAACCACCCCTCACCCCCTCAGCGCAGCGTTGATCACCGCGCGTGACACATCGGTTAGCTCCACATAGGTCATGCGATTGTCGGTCTCATGGGCCACGCGCTTGATCGCACCCTTCTTTTGAAGCGCCTCCAGATATCGCAGCGTCGTTGTCGCAGGTATACCGTCGAGCAGGCCCAAAACCGACACGGTCACCGCCCTACCCTCGCGGTCAGCTTCATAAAGCTCAAGCATCAAGGCAACTTCAGGCTTTAGGCATGTGCCAAGCTCCAGCGCTTTGGCAATCTTTGCGTCCAAAACTCTTAAGCGATCCAGCTGGGCATCCACGCGGCCTTGTTCATCGGAGGCTTCCGAAATTCCCGGCCTGGCAGAATGAAACATTAACAGCTCCTAACCCTCAAGCGAAAACACTAGTTAACAAGGGGACGGCATGTCATGTCACGTAAGTGCGTGACTTCGCCTCATTATAAGGCCCTCGATTATGGGAGCAAGTCAGCCACAGCCGGTTATGCCGCATCAAACGCGGCAACCGGCTTTACAGGGCCAATAAGGCAAGGCGCGAAGAGGCTGGGAGCAGCAAGTTAGCTACGTGAGTAAAACACCGCCAGTCATGGAAAAACCTTTGAGCTCCAAGGTTACTGCACCTGCAAAGCTGCGCAGAGGACGGGGGCCGGTGAGCCTTTCAAGAGAATTGGTGAAGCAGGCAAAAGCGCGCGGTGTGAACTCCATCACATACCATATTTCGGTATGTTTCCAGTCTTTTACATCAACCTTGCCGCATATGCACTTTTTGGGAGATCGGCATTTCTCAAGGCACAACCTCCCGCCAGAGCATGTCGAGGTTTTGGGGCGGTGCCATGAGTTTCTGGTGCAATTGGGCAAGCCAATCGTCCTTACAAAATACCTGAATGGGTTTGCCGAAGTGGAACCTGAGCTCACGAAGACGATCATGGGAGCTGCGACACAGTTTGGCCTGAAAGACCAATTCATGGTCCCAGTCTATGGCCCCTACAATGTGAACGGGGTCATTTCCTTCGGATTTCCCCGCGTTTTGAACTGGGAAAAGGACGCATTTCTCGAAGAATTGGAAACGATTGCAGTGACGCATCACACCCGCTCGGTGCGCTATTTTGGGTCGAGCCACGGTAAGGTCGAGTTGTCCGCGCGCGAAAGCGACGTTCTGGGCTGGATCGCCAAAGGCAAATCAAACACCGATATCGCTGAGATTTTAGGGATCAGCACCTCTTCTGTTGACACGTACACCCGGCGGCTATTCGACAAAATGGGCGTAAATGACCGGATTTCAGCAACGGTTGCAGGTTTGCGCCGACGATTGATCATGATGGATTGACCGGCTTGCCTCTGGGTCGAGCAATCTTGCAAGTAATTGTCCCTAACTCCAAATTAACCCTCTCAGGCTAACGACAACGCTCGATATTTCGGGGGGTTTGAAGTTTCTTGCGCGAGTTGTTGCTCTTTTTCTCAACGCCTTTGGTGACGCTGATTTTCGCGACCGCGTTCCTCATTGTGTGGAGCCGCGACCAAAGCCGTTATGAAAACTTAGGGCTCAGCATCGGCTGGCTGATGATGACCTGCGGGTTTTCGATCTCGATCCTGAGCCCTGCTGAATGGGGGCGCGCGATACCAGCCATCACCCATGTGCCCCACACTCTTGCCGCTGCGGCAATGTCTTGGGGGTTGCTCACCAGAATATCGGTCAAACCTCCGCTCAAAGCGCATTTGTGGATCGCTTTTGCTGGCTTTGCGACAATGATGTTTGTTCAAAACACCGGCAACTCCATCCTTGCAGACCTGTTCATCACCAACCTCACGTGCGGCGCGATGTTCGTCATGACCGCGCAGCTGTTTGCCTATAGCACGGGCCGAGATGCGGTGGAGCGGTTCTTACTGGTCATGCTTGTCTTGACCGCCGCGCAATTTTTCATTCGTCCGGTCATCACACTCATGTTCGATGGCCCTATCTCAGCGCAGGCTTATCGCGACAGCACCTATTATCTTGCGCTCAATTGGGTCTTTGCCTTTGGCTCTGTGCTGTTCGGGCTCGCCCAGATTGCCGGAGCTGTAAAGGATCACATCGCATCGCTTTATCGCAAGACCTCGCGCGATGCGCTTTCCGGCTTGCTGGTGCGACGGGAATTTGAAGCGCAGGTCGAGGCAGCGCTCAAACGCGCGAATGCCGAACGGATCGATACAGCGCTTGTGGTTGGCGATATCGATCACTTCAAACAGGTGAATGACATCTGGGGCCACCAGGCAGGTGACACCGCGATTGCTGGTTTTGGTGAGATGGTGGCCGCCATGATCCGGGGCAGCGATATTGCAGGGCGCGTGGGCGGCGAGGAGTTTTGCATCCTCGTGTGGAACGCAAATGAGGACATCGCAGCGGGCCTTGCAGAGCGATTGCGCGCGCGCACAAACGCGCTTGAGGTCGGCGAACGCGCGCTTGATGTGCGTCTGACAGCCAGCTTTGGCGTGGCCGGGCAAAAACAGGGCGAAGGATACCGTTCGCTTTTCGCAAGGGCGGATGGCGCGCTGTACGCCTCAAAAGAAGCGGGCCGCGACTGTGTTAGCCGCGCGAGCGAGGTGTTGCCTGCTGGATTTACTCCAGAACATGGCCAACGCGCTGTTCTCACGAGTGTTTCAGGAGGCGAGGTGTGCGAGCGCGATGCCTTCAAAGACGGTACCTTCGAGAACGGGGACATCAGCCTTAACGATCATTTAACGCACGATAGCGAAAGATACGCAGGCTAGTTTTAAACACACCTGCTGCGGGGACAGCCGATGACGAATAATGGGGCATTTTGGGATAGGTTCGGCGCCGATCTGGCAGCCATTGATCCTGTTTACGCTTTGGCGGCTGGAATCGTTCTGGGCACATGTATTACGCTGGCTGTGCTGCGCTGGTCGCCTTCACCTCGTACAAAAGCGGACCCTTTGTCCGGCCTATTTGCCGGCGATACCCTCGATGATCAGCTTGCACGAATTGCTGATCCAGAGGCGCGCAGCGAGCGCAAAGACCGGGCCGCGTCGGCTGTGAGGGCAAAGATGTTTGCTCGGCAATCCGCTCAAAAACCTCCCGCGCCCCACCGCGCAGAGCGGTTCGACCATGCCGCCGTCCATGATCACATCGCAAAGGTGATGAGAGCCGGTTCCGGTGAAGGAACCGAGGCGCAAAACACCTCAGAGCCAGAGAGCGAATGGGAAGAAGTCTTGCTTCTCCCCGCCCCCTCGAAGGCTGCCTGATCCTTATTGCTATGCCCACAAGGCGCTAGGGTGAAACCCAGCGGCCGGTCCAATCATTGTCTGTGCGCGTGAACTGCGCCCGCACGTGGCCTGTGTGTGCAAGATAGAGCCAATCGAGCTCTTGGAGCTCGACCAACAGCACTGCAAAATTATCGCGTGCCGGCACCAATTGTTCATCGGTGGGTTCGTGGCCTTCAAACTCATCTGGGAGACCTGATGTGGGAACCTCGCTCGCAGCTCCCGGCCCATCGCCGAGATAACACCGACGCGCAAAATTGGTGCCATTGTCCCAAGCGGTCTGAGTGACAGGATCATCGCGAAGAACACGGCCCTTCCCGCGCGCACGGATCTGGATCTTGGCACCCTTGTCATAAAACAGCACAGCCATGCGCGGATCAGCTTCAATCGCTGCAACTTTGGGGGCGCGTGTGTCGGTGTGAAAGCGCAAGAACCAATCGCCCGCGTTAAACTCGCGAAGGACCATACCGCGCGCATCGACATCGCTGGTGACGACCGCTGGAATATGCATGGGCGAGCGCCGATCCTTGGCTGCGCGTACGAGGCGCTGCTTGAGATCAGTTTCAACATCTTGGAGTGTTTCGAACATAGACAGCTGCCAATGACGCTTTGACAGACCCTTCGCAAGACGTTCATGAAAGTCAACGCAAACATGAACGGGAGCCTAAACACTCGGTTAAGCTTGTGCTCAGCGACTCGTCGATAGAAAGGCACATATCGAGACGCAGCAGGCTCGTACAACAGGCCGTAAGTGGTGGGGCGGCAACACTGAAAGGCACATCATGGATTTATCGCAGCTCTTGAAAGGAAGCGCTCTTTCGGCCTTAGCCATAGCGCTCGCCTTTGTAGCACCGGCTGAGGAGGCGCAGGCAGAAGCCTTGAGCGTTTCAGCGTCAGCAGCAGAATTTCAACCCGACAGGCGGGATGTCTCCCAGCGCGGCGAACGCCGAGCGAACAGAGGTGAGCGACGCGCCAATCGGCAAAGCAATCGTCAGAGCAATCGCCAAGAGCGTCGGGCTAACCGTTCAGAACGCCGCTCTGAGCAACGTTCAGAACGACGCGTTGAGCGTCGGGCCAACCGCCAAGAGAACCGCGCACAAAACCGTTCCGAAAGGCGCGTACAACGCAGTTCTCAAACACGCGACCGGGCAGACACATGGGTCAACCGCGGGGATCGTGCACGTCAAAATGCAGCGCGTAACAACCGCGCAAACCGCGTGGATAACCGCAGTGAACGCCGCGCTGACCGCGTTGATCGCCGCAGCGAACGCCGGGCTGACCGGATTGAACGCAGCGGTGACCGCAGGGCTGACCGTCTCGACCGTCGCGGCAACAACCGTGCAGCGAACAGGGTTGATCGTCGCACCGACCGGCGCGCGGACCGTGTTGAACGCCGGGGCGACAACCGTGCAGGCAGGATTGAGCGTCGCGGTGACCGTAGGGCTGACCGCATCCGTGATGGCCGCGTAAACAATGGCCGCGTAAACAATGGCCGCGTAAACAGGCGCGATGATCGCAGACTGGGCCGGGTTGACCGTGCAGATCGCAGAATTGATCGGCGCACAGACCGGCGCTTGGACCGCGCCGAACGCAGAGGTTTCCGCGATGGTGTCCGCTCTGAACGTAGGGCTGATAGGCGTGCTGATCGCCGCATCCGCAACAACCGCGGCTTTTATCGCAATGACCGTGGCTGGCGCGACCGCAGGTTTGCGTATGGCCGTGGCTACCGCGATGGCCGGCGTGATTTCCGCCGCTGGGATCGTCGCGGATGGCGCGGTGACCGCCGCTTTGGCTGGCGCAAGCATCGCGGCTTTAACCGCAATATCTTCCGCCTCGGCCGCTACTATGCCCCATTTTACGGGCACAGCTACAGCCGTCTAAGGATCGGTTTCTACCTGGATAACCTCTTCTTTGGACAGCGGTATTGGATCAATGATCCCTATTCATATCGCCTGCCGCCGGTCTACGGACCTTATCGCTGGGTTCGCTATTACGACGATGTTGTGCTCGTCGATGTTTACACCGGCGAAGTGGTCGATGTGATCCACGATTTCTTCTGGTAAGACCCAGATAAATCCAGGGTGCAAGTGGGAAGAGAACCCTCGGAGGAGCAATTCCTTCGGGGGTTTTCTTTGCGCAAGTGCCAGTGCTAGACCCAGAGCCATGGCCGAGACGCAAACAGTTCCCGATCAAGACGCATTGAGGCGCATGGGCAAGTATGTCCGCGAAAGATTGGTGAAAGATCCAAAGGTCTACCAAGTTGAGACCGAAAAGGCGGAACTCTTTGCGGTGGGCGATTTTTTGACCCCTGCCGAATGTGAGCGCCTTTGCCTTATGGTGGATGCAACGGCACGGCCCTCTTCCCTGCATGAGCTGGGCTATGACAGCGGTTTTCGCACCTCCTATTCCGGTGATCTCAACCCAAACGATGAATTCGTTGCCGAGATAAGCAAGCGGATCGACCGTCTTCTGGGCGTCAAAGGCGTGGTTGGTGAGGCCATTCAGGGCCAGCGCTATATGCCTGGACAAGAGTTCAAGCCGCACAATGATTGGTTCTATACCAGCGAAAACTATTGGAAGGACGAACGCAAACGCGGTGGGCAACGCAGTTGGACGACCATGGTTTTCCTAAACGACGTCGAAGAAGGCGGAGAAACCCATTTCACCGACATCGGCATCAAAATTGAGCCCAAGCAAGGCGTGCTTCTCGCTTGGAACAATGCCCTAATCGATGGCCGCCCCAATGAAGGCACCATTCATGCAGGTACGCCTGTGGTGAAGGGTTCAAAATACATCATCACCAAATGGTATCGCACGCGGCCTTGGAAATAGGAAAAACGGGTTTAGACCTTGCCTAAAGCCTCAGCGATCAGCTTTCGCGTGGGCTCCACCCCGTAAAGTGCGATAAAGCTGCCCATGCGCGGCCCCTGCTCTGATCCAAGCAGCGTTTGATAAAGCGCCTTGAACCAATCACGCAGGTTTTCAAAGCCATAGGCCTCGTTCTTGCCAACCTCAAAGACCAGCGTTTGCAAGTCATCAGCGCTCATATCAGGCGCGACATCGGCAAGCTTGGCATCGAGTTCGCGCAAAGCTTCAACCTCGCTACCTTCCGGCGCGCGTTTGTTGAGCGTGGGCACGATGAAATCACGCGTGTAGGCAACCGCTGCCTCAATCATCCGATCAAGGTCAGCGCTTCTTTCGGTCTCTCCCAGATAGCTCGCAACATAGCCAGCCAGGTTTTCTGCCGTCGCCTCTGCGCCCAGAACACTTGCAAGGTTCAACAGCAGCCCAAAGCTCACCGGAACCGTATCGCCCGCCCCTGGAGCCTCAGGCGTTGCGAGCGAGTGATTGGCGCGCAGCAAGTGCCACACTGGATTGCCCAATTGCTTATCCAGAGGCTGGTCAGCGAGGCGCTCACGGAATTGCCAATAATCATCAACCGCGCGCGGGATCACACCGGTGTGGAGCTGCTTTGCGCTCTTGGGATTGGGGAAGATGTAGAAGCCAAGGCTCTCCTCGGTCCCGTATTCCAGCCACTGCTCAATCGTCAGGCCGTTGCCTTTCGACTTGGAGATCTTCTCGCCCTTTTCATCCAGGAACAGCTCATAGATGAGACCCTCAGGCTTATTGCCGCCAAGCACGCGCGCAATCTTGCCCGACTGAACGCCGGTGTCGGTCAAATCCTTGCCGTACATCTCATAATCGACGCCCAGCGCGACCCAGCGCATGGCAAAGTCGACCTTCCATTGGAGCTTTGCCTGACCACCAAGGGCGCTCTGCTCGATCACTTCGCCATCGTCATCGGTGAAACGGATCGTGCCAGCGTCGGCATCGACGACTTCGACCGGCACCTGCAGCACTACGCCGGTCTTTGGCGAGATCGGCATGATCGGTGAATAGGTCGCCGCGCGCTCGGCCCGCAATGTCGGGAGCATGATGTCGAGAATCGCCTGATTATTGCGAAGGACGTTCTTCAATGCATCATCAAACGCGCCTGAATTGTACTTGGATGAGCTGGCGATAAACTCATACTCAAACCCAAAGCGGTCAAGAAATTCGCGCAGCATTGCATTGTTGTGCGCGCTAAAACTCTCATACTTTTCAAACGGATCAGGGATACGGCTCAGGGGCTTTCCAAGATGCTCAGCCAGCATAGCCTGATTAGGCAAATTGCCGGGCACTTTGCGGAAACCGTCCATATCGTCGCTAAACGCGATCAGCCGCGTGGGCTCACCGGTGAGAGCTTCATAGGCGCGGCGCACGAATGTGGTGCGCAGCACCTCTTGAAAGGTCCCGATATGCGGCAAACCTGAGGGACCATAGCCCGTTTCAAACAGCACCGGTTCACCGCCGGGTTTCCCTTTCCCACCCTTGCCATGCAGCCGTTTGTGCAAGCGCTGAGCCTCTTGGAAAGGCCAAGCTTTGGAAGAACGTGCGGCTTCGAGGAGTGTACTGTCTGTCATAGCTGGGCGCTTTTAGGGGCACGTTTGCTTGCCCACAAGCGCGAAAACCGCGCATTTGTGACCGAAGAGCCGCCTCATACGGCACACTGACGCCTGCGCGCTTACGAAACTCTCACATGCCTGAAAGTCGAAGCGCTTCATGGAGTTGCAGCGAAATCGTGCGCGCGATGTGTCAACTTTCGTTTTGGTGAGCAAATACAATGTCCAAAGCCTTGCCATCCTGTGTACCTAACCCAGCGTGCGGCCTGTAGGACAGCGACCTGTAGGACAGCGACCGTTAGGACAGCGACCTCTAAAACAGCGGCCCGTAAGGACCGTTGGTCGAATTGGCGGTTGCCGAAGTTTACAACCGCGCTAAAGGCCTAGCCAAGGTGATGAAGACGTCCCGCCCTCTCCTGCTTGCCATCATGCTGGTCGCGATCGGCATACGATCGGTGTTGGGCGCTCCGTGCTGTGTGTTTATCGAACAGGCCAATGCAGCAAATCTGGAGGCGCATGCCCAGCATGAAGGTCATCAACCCCACGCTGACCATAAGGGGCATTCCGGGCACGAAGGCCACGGCAATGACCCAAGCGCTAATCCGTGCTGTTCGGCTTGCGGCCCAACTCTGCCGCCCGAACCCACTCTGGTAGGAGCAGTCGCAACAGTTGCAAGCGCGCCCGTTGCCGACCCAATCCGCGCCCTCCAGACACGCCCCCCATTCCCCGCTTACGAAGCCAGGGGGCCACCACTCCGGGTCTGAAACCCTCATATTTTCAGATCAATCGGAGTAATTTTCCAATGAAACCGTTTAACTTTGCGGGCAGCACGCTCGCGGCTACCGCTGCGCTTTGCAGCGCCACTTCCGCTTTGGCCGATGAAGGCCACATCAACGCTCTCGACCATGCGCCCATCGGCGTTATGGGTGACCACCGCCACGCCAAAGGCGAATGGATGGTGAGCTATCGCCTTATGCATATGGACATGGGCGGAGTGCAGATTGGCACTGACAGTGTGACGCCGCAAACCGTTGTGACCACCGTTCCCAATCGCTTTTTTGGCAATCCGGGCCAGCCGCCCACCTTGCGCATTGTCCCAACCGAAATGCGGATGGACATGCATATGGCAGGCGTCATGTATGGTCTGAGTGATCAAGTGACGCTGATGGTGATGGCCAATTATTGGTCAAAAGAGATGGACCACATCACTTTCCAAGGCGGTATGGGCACAAACCAATTGGGCACCTTCCGCACAAGCCCAGCGGGCTTTGGCGACACCAAGGTCGCAGCGCTTATCGGGATCACCGATAATGTGCACATCAACGCAGGGCTTTCGCTACCGACCGGCTCAATTACGCAAACCGATGACATTTTGACGCCGATGGGAGGCAATCCAACGGTGCGCCTTCCCTATCCCATGCAATTGGGATCAGGGACCTTCGACCTTGAACCAGGCATCACATACCGCGACCAAAACGATCGGCTTGGCTGGGGCGCGCAAGTGCGTGGCACTGTGCGGCTTGGCGATAACTCCGAAGGTTATTCCTACGGCAACCGCGCGCAGGCGACCGCTTGGGTCGCGGCATCGCTGGTGGAAGGCGTTGCGCTTTCCGGCAGGCTCCAGGCTGAAACCATCGGACGCATCGACGGCATTGATCCTCTGATCGCGGGCCCCGTGCAAACGGCAAACCCCGATTTTCAGGGGGGTGAGAGCCTCACCGGACTTGTCGGCGTGAACTTTGCAGCCACAGGCGGCGCGCTTAAAGGCTGGCGGCTTGGTGTCGAGGGCGGTATCCCGATTGTGCAGGACCTCAATGGCCCGCAAATGCCGACCGACTATACGCTTACGGTAGGCGTTCAGAAAAGCTTCTGAGGAACCTCCCGCCCCTTGGAGTTTGCACATTGTGTAACCTTTGGGGCGGGAGCACCGAATACTTACTGCCCGACCGCTGCGCCTTTGGCTCTCCAGAGGTGTCAGGCGAAAGGGTCGCAATAGAGGGGCGGCACGGCATCCCATTTTGAGGGACTGAGAGGCCGGGTCGTCCCTCTTTTTGCGAGGCGCTTGTGTAGCCACAGAAGTCTCGTGCTCACACGTTTACATTGCGGCGCTGCACCTCCATCAAAAGGGGACTGTGTCCGGCGCAAATCCTCTTCCCCTCCCCGCTCTTCATGCCAGCCATTCGGGCAATTGGCTCAGAGCGGCCAATGGCGGGACGCAGGCAGCCTCCAAAGGTGATGCGATTATGGCAGCCGCCGATACACCGGTGCTTTTGCTGAATGCGCCGCTGGTGGCAAACCGGCTGGGTTATCCCGATTTGTCAGGGCTCGACCTGCTGGAGCTTTTCGCCTTTGTGTATCCGGCGCGGTTTTGTGTACCGACCCCGCGCGGCCTTGCATCAGCGTTGGAGTTGGAAGAGCCTGAAGGCGATGAGGCGGTGCCTGAGTTTCTGCAAATGGCGGCAGGCGCAATGGTCGAGGCGTGCGAGGACCCGGAGTGGTTTGAGCGCGCCGGTGCTTGGTCCTCATTGCAGTCCTTAGAGCGGCTGAGATGGCCTTGGGCTCAGGTGATCAAGCCGCATATTGCCCGGCCTGAGCGGGCGGAGAAATGGCTATTTTCAGCGCTTCCCGAATGGGAAGAGGCAGGCGATCGTGGGCCGCCCCGCCAGGTGGAGATGCCTCCTGCCGATGTGGTGGCAAAGCTTGATGCGCTCACCGGAGAGAAGGCCGAGAAACGCGAAGGGCAGCAGGCCTACACACAAGATGCTGCCAAGATATTCGCGCCGCGCGACGCCCGCGAACTGCCGCATGTGGCCTTGGCACAGGCGGGCACAGGGATTGGCAAGACGCTGGGCTATCTGGCACCTTCATCACTTTGGGCCGCTCAATCCGGTGGCACAGTGTGGGTGTCCACCTTCACGAAGAACCTCCAGCGGCAACTTCGCACAGAAAGCCGCCGTGCTTGGCCTGTGAAACGCCCCGATGGCACCCCGCCCGTGGTCGTGCGCAAGGGGCGTGAAAACTACCTGTGTCTGCTCAATCTCGAAGACGCGCTGCAAGGCGGTTTTGCAGGGCGCCCCGCAATCCTCGCGCAATTGGTGGCGCGCTGGGCAAGCTTTACGCGTGATGGCGATATGATCGGGGGAGACCTCCCCGGATGGCTCGGCACGCTCTTTCGCAAACGCGGGATTGCAGCGCTGACCGACCAACGCGGCGAGTGCATCTATGCAGGCTGTCCGCACTACCGAAAGTGTTTTATCGAGCGCGCCGCACGCGACTCAGCGCAGGCCGATTTGGTGATCGCCAACCACGCCCTTGTGATGGTCAATGCGGCGCGAGGCCGCGACCATGCACAGCGCCCGACCCGCATCATTTTCGATGAGGGCCACCATGTGTTCGAAGCTGCGGACTCGACCTTTGCCGCAACGCTCTCAGGCCAAGAAGCGATTGAACTCAGGCGCTGGATTATCGGACCAGAGCGCAAAAACCGGGGACGCAGGAGAGGCCTTGCTGCACGGCTTGCCGATGTTGCGAGCTATGACGAGGAAGGCGGCGAGGCGATTGATCAAGCGTGTGAGAATGCCGCTGCCCTCCCCAGTGACGGCTGGCTTCAACGCTTGCACGAGGACGCCGCATCCGGCCCGCTTGAGCACCTCCTCGCGAGCGTTCGCACCGTCACCTACGCCCGTGATGAGACGGGGCAGGAGGCAGGCTATGGCATCGAAACCGAAGCATCCGGCCTCCCCGGTGAAGTCATCGAAGCCGCAAATGCCGCCGCCGAAGCGCTCGCCAGCATTCGCACCCCGCTCATGAAGCTGGGCGCGCGGCTCGAGGCGATTATGGCTGACCCGCCCGATTGGCTCGATGGGCAAGGCCGGGCGCGGATCGAGGGCGCGCGTTTCTCATTGAGCTGGCGGGCGGATTTGCTCAGCGCGTGGGAATCGCTGCTGGTGCGCCTTGGTGGGCCTGCCGACCCCGAATTCGTCGATTGGCTCGCGGTTGACCGCTCGGACGCGCGTGAGTTCGACGTTGCAATACACCGCCGCTGGCTCGACCCGATGAAACCCTTTGCCAAAGTGGTTTTGGAGCCAGCACACGGCGTCATGCTAACGAGCGCTACGCTCACCGACCGGATTGGCAGCGAAACAGGTGATCCATGGGAGAGCGCGATTGCCCGCTCAGGCGCAGCCCACATCGAAAGCCAGCCGCTGCTAACACAAGCCAACAGCCCCTTTGACTATGCCAAACGCGCCGAGGTGCTGATTGTCACCGACGTCAAGAAAGGCGACCTGCCGGGGCTAGCGGGAGCATACGCGCGTCTTATCGAGGCCAGCGAAGGAGGCGTTCTTGGCCTTTTCACCGCCATTCGCCGCATGCGCGCGGTCCATGGCCGCATCGCCGACCGATTGGCACGTGAGGGTCTGCCGATCTACGCGCAGCATGTGGACCCCATCGACACGGGCACTTTGGTGGACATATTCCGCGATGACCCCAAGGCGAGTCTGCTTGGCACCGATGCCCTGCGCGATGGTGTGGACGTACCGGGCCGGTCTTTGCGCTGCGTCGTCCTCGAAGCGGTCCCGTGGCCGCGCCCCGACATCCTCCATAAGGCCCGCCGTGCAGCCGGCGGCGGCAGCAAGCACGATGACCGCATCATCCGCGCAAAACTTGCCCAAGCCTTCGGGCGTCTGATCCGCAACAAGGATGACGCAGGGCACTTTATCGTGCTCTCCTCCGCTTTCCCCTCGCGCCTGCTGAGCGCCTTTCCCGATGGTACGGCGGTGCGCAGAGTGACTCTCGACGAGGCGCTCGCACGGGTCAAAGACGGCCTGATCGGCGAAGACCCATCGCCAGCTGATCAAAACACTGGAAACTTGCACGACAATATCCCAGATAGTTTCGCATGATGGGTATTGGCCGATGTTAGAACAGTGGGATTACCTCATCCGCCTAATGTCCATCGGCAGCGGCTTGACGCTGATCGCGATGGTCGTGGCAAGCGAAGTGCGCCTGTCTGTGCGCGTGCCGCTGATCGGTATGCTGGTGGGCGTCATCGGCTATATGCTCAATTCAACGCCGCTTATGAGCGCTCGCGGGATTATTGACCCGTGGATCGACTTTGTGTCGCTCTCGACCCCGTTTTTCATCTGGCTGTTCGGACGCCGCCTGGTTGAGCGCGAGCCCGAACGGCGCATCATGTTGGGCGCCGCCGCGCTCATGGTGCTGGGCTGGTTTTTGCAGAACTTCTTGGGCGATTACACATGGCGCGCAGGGTTTTTGATCTTGCACGTGGTCGCTCTGGCTCTTGTTGCCGACCTTGTTCGGGTGGGCATATTTGAGCGCGATGATGACCTTGTTGAAGAGCGCCGCCTTGTGCGGCTCTGGTTACCGCTACTCGTGGCAGTGCAAGCGGGACAAATCCTGTTTGTCGAACTGCTCGAGTTAATCTCAATCGTCGATAGCCGTCACCCTGCGGTGTCGCTGTTTAATTCGACGATTATCCTCGTCATCATGGTCTTTGCAGGGCTGACCCTCTTCCGCACCAATCGCGACCTGCTGCCGCGCAAAGGCGAAGAACAAGCGGCCAATCCGCCCGAAGAGATTGTGCCCGAACTTGACCTTAGCCCTCAGGAGAAGGTCCTCCACGACAAGCTTGTGAGCGCAATGGATGAAGGCGCATACACCGCCCCCGGCCTCACCATCACAGCGCTTGCCGAGCAACTCGACACGCCCGAGCATCGCCTGCGCGCGCTCATCAATTCACAACTTGGCCATCGCAATTTCAGCGCGTTTTTAAACGGATACCGTGTGGCAGAGGCGCAAAGAATGCTCTCCTCGCCTGAGAAAGTCGACCTGCCTGTCCTGACCATCGCGATGGATCTGGGTTACAATTCGCTTGCCCCATTCAACCGTGCGTTTCGCGAGCTAACCGGTTCATCTCCCAGCGAATTTCGCAAGCGCGCATTTGTCGAAGAACCCGCTGACATGGCGGTTGTCGATACCGATCAAAACTAAAAACATGCGCTCAATTTTGAAATTGAGCACATGTTTTCAGTCTCGCTAAGACCAGCGAGCCCACATCCGTCATACCAAAGGCACACCAACCGATGGGAGCCTTTGACATGACACATAACACCGCATCCCAAAACGCCAGCACCGCCGAGCACATCACCGCTTTGCTTACCGAGCATTTCGTTAATGTGTTCTACTTCGATCTTGGCCGATATCTGATCGCAGCAGGCGCGCTCACGCTATTCCTCCTCATCTTCCGCAGCTGGTCGCAGGCGCGGCGCATTCAGGTAAAGCGCAAAGCCTCACGCGCCGATTACATCCGCGAAGTGCTCTCCTCTTTTCGCACCGTTTTGGTGTTTGCCTTTGTCACTTTGGTGACGCTGGCAGGGCGTGAATTGGGCTTTATCAAGCTCGAACTGGACAGCGCGCCGCTTGTGACCGTTGCGTGGCAATTTGCGCTGATTGTGCTGGTGCATGATGCCTATTTCTATTGGATCCACCGCGCGATGCACACCAAGGCCCTGTTCAAAATCGCGCACCTTCACCACCACAAATCGCGCACGCCAACGCCTTGGACCGCTTACAGTTTCGCGACTTTGGAAGCCGTGGTTGAGGCCGCGTTCATGCCTGCCTTTCTGATCATCACCAGCCTTATCGGCCTTCAATATGCAGGCTTCGCGGTGCTCCTATTCTTGTGGCACATGATCATCCGCAATGTGATGGCGCATGCTGGTTCCGAGCTGTTCCCCGCTGGCTGGGTCGACAATCCGCTCACTCGCTGGATCAGCACCACGACCCACCACGATCTGCACCATTCGTCAGGCTACAATTACGGCTTCTACTTCACTTTCTGGGACCGCCTTATGGGCACTGAGCACCCACGCTATGCGCAAGAATTTCGCAAACACGCAAAGCCTCTGATGGCATCTTGGGGCCTCCCCCAACTCGCCCGAAATGCGAGCGAACGGGTCAGTGTGACTATGGCTGCTATGCTTGCAGGAGCGGTGACTGTCCACGGATGGCTTATCGCGGTTGATCCAAACTTCATCTGATCTCGCCCGATTTGGCCAAGCCCGTCTCCTCGTGTTTGGCCGCCCCGCAGCAGTCTTTTCAAAGATGCCCTTCCCCAGCGGTTCTAAACCGATAGGCACTTTGGCAAGACTGCTGCATTTCATTTTGCATAAAGTCATGGCATGGGAACGCTTTGACGACGCCAATGCTCTTGGGGGGCCTGCCACTTGGCAAAACTATTGGGAATTCTGCGCCACGCTAAATCCGATTGGAGCGACGGTGCAAGTCGCGATTTTGAGCGCGGATTGAACGAACGCGGACGGCGCGGCGCGGAGGTCATGGGCGACCATATTCGCGACGACGGACAAGTCTGGGACATGGTCATCGCAAGCCCTGCAACCCGCGTTAAAGCAACCTTCGAAGTCGGCCTCCCCGAAATGCAACTCAACTTCGATGATAGGCTCTATCTCGCAAGCCCCGACACCATTTTTGAAGTGATCCAAGAGCACGGCACCAATGGCAACGCCGAACCCGATGCGATCCTCATTTCGGGCCACAATCCGGGGCTTTATGAAACGATCCTAGAGCTTGTTTCACCATCACACGAAAACGATCTTTTCAAAGAATGCGTGGTCAAATTTCCGACTGCAGCCTTTGCCATTTTAGAGTGCGATATCGACAGCTGGGCGGACCTTAAGAAGTTCACCGGCAAGCTTGTTCATTTCAAACGTCCGCGTGATCTTGATCCTGAGCTTGCACCCGGAGCTTAAAAGGGCGCGTAATGGCGCACGTGCCAGCTACTTGTCTTTGACCAATCCGGCTTCGAGAGCCTCACTCAAAATTTGTCGTGGCCCCGACCCATCTGCGCCAAGCTTATCGTCCGGGTTGTAGATCGCGCATTTCTCAAGGCTGAGGCAGCCGCACCCAATGCATCCATCGAGCGTGTCACGCGTGCGCTCCAGTGCGGCAATGCGGGCATCAATTGAGGCGCGAATGGCTTTGCTGATCCGCCGCCAATCCTTGGCCGTGGGCGTGCGGCCATGGGGCAAATCGCGCATGACCCATTGGATTTGCGCGAGCGTCAGCCCCAGCTTTTGCGCGATAAGAATAAAGCTCACTCGGCGGATATCAGAGCGCAGGAACCGGCGTTGATTGCCGCCTGTTCGGATGGGTTCGAGCAGGCCCTTATCTTCGTAAAAGCGAATTGCGGAGACGCTTTGTCCCGTGCGGCGCGCCATTTCGCCGATGGGGATGAGGTCCCTATGAGACAATGGGCGATGAGAATGTGTTCCGGCCATGATCCCTGCCTTAGCGCAATCAAAGCTTGACCTCAACTTAGGTTGAGGTCGCATGGTGCTCCTACTTAGTGATTCGCCACAGGGTCACGCCCCTTTAGAAACAGGAGTAGAAACAATGGCTTTAGGACGCATCGAACACGCAAACCTCACCGTCACCAGCCCAGAGCGCAGCGCTCAATTGTTCAAGAATATGCTGGGGTGGGAGGAACGCTGGCGCGGCAAATCGCAACTCGGCGGCGATACAATCCATGTCGGAGAGCCTGCAAAAGGCGCGACATACATGGCGCTTTACACCAATGACGAGGTCCGTGCTGACGACAAGAAGCGGTATTCCAAAGGGGAGCCGCTGAACCATGTGGGTCTGCTCGTCGATGATCTGGATGCGGCTGAAAAGGCGGTCGCGGATGCAGGGCTCGAACCTTTTGCGCATGACGATTATGAGCCGGGCAAGCGGTTCTATTTTTTTGATTGGGACGGGATCGAATTTGAGGTCGTGAGCTATGCAGGGGACGCGTCATGAACGAGATTATGCCGCGCGAGCCGCTTTTTCCTGACCCGCCCAAGAGGAAAACCCGCAATGCCCCTCGCAAACCTCAACGCCGCGTCCAAGGATCATCGGTCGCATCAATCGCAATTGCCGCATCCCAAGGCTTGCAAAGGCTCTTTGCCTCATCGGGCGACCCGCGCAACCAAAGGCCATAGTCCTTAGGCGCAAGCAGCACCGGCATGCGGGCGTGGATGCTCTCCACATCTGACCCGGCGCTATCCGTCATCACCATGGAGTAACACGTGCCGAACTCTTCGCTTTTGCGCCAAACCCCGGCGCAGGCGAAGGTTTCGGCATCGGGGAGCGAGAGCCATGTGCGGGTCTTGGCTCCCTTTGCCCCTTGCGCCTCTGCCCATGCTGAGACCGGTATAAGGCACCGCCGCCGCTCAAAAGAAGAGCGCCAGAAGAACCCATCAAGCTTATCTGTGCGGGCGTTGTTGACGGGTTTGGGCTTTAAGGCTTGCCCGTTCTTGCCCTTCATCACGAGCGGAAAGCCCCAGCTCATTGTGCCCAATTGGGCTTCACCATTTGCGCCGCTTGCAACGACCAGACCGGGATAGCCGGGGTAGACCTCTTCGCCGAAATTGGCAGGCGGACCAGCGTCCACTGCGTCAAAGAGCTGCGCGATTTCATCCTGCGATTTGGTCATGCGGTAAAGGTTGCACATGGCGCTTAAGCCCCCGCATTCCCGACCACAAAACACGCCGCAGCCATCAATGCCCCTGCCCAGCGGTTGGAGCGAAAACGTTCTAGCGGGTTGTCAGGATCGCTTGGATCAAGGGTGGAAACTTGCCACAAGAGATGCACCGCGACTGGGAGGAGCGCGAGCAAGGCGATGAAGTCCGGGCGATAGAGCCAGATGCCCAGCCCCCACAGCCCAATTGTTGCGGCGTAGAATGCAGCAACCCCGGCGTGCACATGGCTCCCCATCCTCAGAGCGCTCGACTTAATGCCAACTAGCGCATCGTCCTCGCGGTCTTGCAGCGCATAGATCGTATCGAAACCGATCACCCAGCAAATGCAGCCCGCATAAATTGCCCCCAGCGCGTCCCAATTGTCGAACCTTAGCTCAGTCCAGCCAACCAACAGCCCCCAATTGAACACCATGCCAAGCCAGGCTTGAGGCCACCAAGTGATACGCTTCATAAAGGGATAGGCAGCGACCAAAGCCAAGCTGGCAAGAGCCACAATTTGCGCGGTGAGGCGCAGTTGTAGGAGCACCACCAGCCCAATCAGGCAGAGCGCAATAAGCCATCCCCAAGCGAGCTTTTTCGACACGCGCCCGCTGGCAACAGGCCGCAAAGCGGTGCGCGCAACGCTCGCATCCAGCTTCGCATCGACGATATCATTATAAACGCACCCTGCCCCGCGCATCGCTATCGCGCCCAGCAAAAGCCAGCCGAGCAGCGCGAATTGCGGCCCAGCCCCCGCTAACCAGACGCCGAAAACACACGGCCAAAAGAGGAGCCACCACCCAATCGGGCGGTCAAAACGGGCAAGCTGCGCCAAATCCCTCGGCAATTGCGGAAGGCGCGCGATGATGCCGCGGTGTTCGCTGTCAGGGACGATATCGGGGCCAAGATCAGGAGGTGCTTGCTCGCTCATAGCCGGATCAACCCTCCGATGCCTTTCTCATCCTCTCGCGCCCAATACCAGCCGAGGATACAGGCGATGAACATTATGACATTGCCGGCAAAATCGAGCATCCCGATCGAGGTCAGCACAGGCATTTCATAATGGAAATACCAGTTGAAGATGAAAAACGGGATCAGCACCACGGCAAAGACAGCAAAAGCCCTCGATGACCACCGCGTGACAAGCGCCATGATCCCAAACATCACCGCCTGCGCACCGAAACACGCCATGATGAAGCGCAGGATAAAGCTGTCCTCGCGGTAGCTTTGCGTCAGTGCCAGATCGATCACGCTTTGCGGCGCAAGCAAGGCCCAGCCGCCAAGGCCAAGGAACACAAAAGCAATCGCAAATTGGCAAAGAAGTGCACGCATGACTTCCCCCTAGCCGCTCAAACGCTTAGGGAAAAGCCATGCCTGCCACACCATCTTGGCCGCCCAAAAGCGCACCGCGCCTCTTTGTCGAGGATGAGCTTGGCGAAGGGCGCATGATTGCCCTTGATGGAAACCATGCGCACTACCTTGCCAAGGTTATGCGGGTGCAGGCCGGTGACACGGTGATCTTGTGCGATGACCAAACCGGCGAATGGGCCGCGCGTGTGGATCGCGTCGAGAAACGCAGGGTCGATTTGAGCCTAGCCGAGCGCCTACGCCCCCGCGAGAACGTGCCCGACCTTTGGCTTTGCCCCGCTCTTCTTAAGAAAGACAGGTTCGACCTTGTCCTTGAAAAAGCGACGGAATTGGGAGCCGCGCGCATTCAACCCGTCGTCACGCGCCGCTGTGTCGCGGACAAACTCAACGCTGAACGCGCCCGCACCATCACCACAGAAGCCGCCGAACAATGCGCGCGCACAGCGCTGCCTGAGCTTGCAGAGCCGGTGAAGCTTGATGCGCTGCTCAAAGACTGGCCCGCCACCCGCACGCTTTACTTTGCCGATGAAGAAGGCGGCGCGCCCGCCGCTCACACTTTTGCGGCGAACAGCGGTCCAGCCGCTATTCTTGTGGGCCCCGAAGGCGGTTTTGACGACGCAGAACGGGAGGCCATCCGCGCCTTGCCCCAAGCCCGCGCAATTACCCTTGGCCCGCGTATCCTGCGCGGCGAAACCGCTGCGATTGCGAGCCTTTCGATCTGGATGGCGCAAGCGGGGGATTGGGCATCAAGGGATAATTCGGGAACAGAATGAGTTGCCCCGGGTAAAGGCAGATTACACTTCCCCACGTCAATTTCGTTTCCTAAAGCGGCGCCTGAGAAGAGGACCCCACATTCATGAGCACCCGCGAAGCTTCTGCAGCTGATGAGCCTACGATCGAGAACCTCGATGACCTGACCGCCCCTATGCGCAAAGGTGAGAAGGCAAAAGACAATTGGCGGATCGGGACCGAACACGAAAAGTTTGTCTATCACACCGACGACAAGCATGCGCCATCCTATGATGAGGACGCAGGCATCCGCGACATCCTGATGAGCCTTAGACAATTCGGGTGGGAGCCGATTGAGGAAAACGGTCATGTCATCGCGCTCAAAGGCAAAGATGGCGCGGTGAGCCTTGAGCCTGCGGGGCAGTTGGAGCTTTCTGGCGCGCCGCTGGAGACATTGCATGAGACCTGCAACGAAACCGGGCGTCACCTCGCGCAGGTTAAGGAAATTGGCGAGAAATGCGGTGTGGGCTACCTCGGCCTTGGCATGTGGCCTGACAAAACTCGCGAAGAATTGCCTGTGATGCCCAAGGGGCGCTACAAAATCATGATGGATCATATGCCCAAAGTGGGCAGCCTTGGTCTCGACATGATGCTGCGCACCTGCACCATTCAGGTCAATCTCGACTATTCTTCCGAAGCCGACATGGTGAAGAAGTTCCGCGTTGGCCTCGCGCTCCAACCGCTGGCGACCGCGCTCTTCGCCAACTCGCCTTTCACGGAAGGCAAGCCAAACGGTTACCTTTCCTACCGCAGCCACATCTGGTCAGACACCGATCCGCACCGCACCGGCATGCTCCCCTTCGTCTTTGAAGACGGCTTTGGGTATGAGCGCTGGGCCGAGTATATGCTCGACGTGCCGATGTATTTTGTCTTCCGCGATGGGAAGTACATCGATGCAGCGGGCCTATCGTTCCGCGACTTTATGGAGGGCAAACTCTCCGTTCTCCCCGCCGAGCGTCCCACGGCCAGCGATTGGTGGGACCACCTTTCCACCGCCTTTCCCGAAGTGCGCCTCAAAAGTTTCCTCGAAATGCGCGGTGCAGATGGCGGTCCATGGGGCCGCATTTGCGCGCTTCCTGCATTTTGGGTGGGCCTTCTCTATGATCAAGGCGCGCTTGATGCCGCATGGGACCGGGTCAAAGGCTGGTCGATGGAAGAGCGTGAGAAACTGCGCAATGATGCGCCGAAATTGGGCCTCCAAGCCCCCTTACCCGGCGGCGGCACAATGCAGGATTTGGGGCGCGAAGTGCTTGAGATTGCTCGGGGCGGCCTTTCGGCACGCGCCCGCCTCAATGTCGCTGGGGACAATGAAACTGGTTTTCTCGAAGAGCTGGACGAGATCGTTGCGAGCGGCAAAGTCCCTGCGCAGCGCCTTCTTGACGCTTATCACAATGACTGGGGCGAGGACGTTTCACAGGTCTATAAACATTCCTTCTAAAACGCGCCCTCCCTCGCTATGCTCACACGGCATTCAACGCGGGGGAGAAACAAATGCTGATCGTTTTAGCTGAGGCCACGCTTGGCGAAGGCGCGCTTGAAGAAGGCCGCGCAGCGCTCACCACAATGGTTGAGGCATCGCGCAAAGAGGAGGGCTGCATCGCCTATTCGTATGCGGTGGATGTGCTTGACCCTGCCAAGCTGATCATCGTTGAAAAATGGGTCGATGACGCCGCCCTTACCTACCATTTCAGCACGCCGCATATGGCCACGTTTCAACAGGCTCTCGCGGGGCTCGATATTTCGATAACCGAGCTTAAGAAATTCCAGGCCGATGACGGCTCTCCCCTTAGCTAAGACAAAGCGAGAGACATTGTGATCGTTGTCATCGGCACCTTCCGTTTCCCCCCAGCATCATCGATGTGCTGCGCCCTGCGATGGCCGATATGGTCAATGCGAGCCTCGCTGAAGAGGGGTGTATTGAATATTCCTATGCCCTTGATTTTCAGGACCCGGGCCTTGTTCGGGTGCTTGAGAAATGGCGCGATCGCGGTGCATTGGAGGCGCATTTGCGCACTGTGCATATCGCAGAATGGCGCGCGCAATGTTCTTCCCTCGCCATTAGTGAGCGCGAGCTGACGGGGTACGAAACCGCCGATGAGGGCTTTCATTTCTAGCCTGTAGATCGCACCTTTTCAAAAACTTTGAGAATATGTGTGCGGGTTTCAAACCTGCGCTGCGTCCTACCTCACAGAAACAAAAATCTGTGGGTCAAGGATGACAATGGGCATGAACTCCAAAACGCATAATCGCAGCTACAAATGGCTGGCCGCTTGCGCCAGCGCGGTGCTTCTTGCCGGGTGCGGCGGCGGGGGTGGCAGCACCAATGCGGCCACCACCACAACAACAACAACGACCACTACAACCGGCACCACCGGTGGAACAGACGACACAACAACCAGCACAACAGCAACCGCCAATCAGACGGTGCAACAATTCCTGTCGCTCGATCTTGAAGCGCTCGACAATTATGCAAACCCCGCGCTGCCCGTCTATTTCGACGATACCGTCGATGACATCGACAACACGCCGAACAATGATCAGGTGAACGATGCCATCGCAACACTTGGCAGAGTGCTGTTTTACGATGTGGCGCTGAGCGTCAACGACACCACCAGCTGCGCGACTTGCCACCAACAGTCGATTGGCTTTGACGATGATGAGCGGCTTTCGACCGGCTTTAACGCAGGGCAAACCGGCGCACATGCGATGCGCCTTGCCAATGTCCGCTATTTTGCCCCCGGCGATATGTTCTGGGACAAGCGGGCGGAAACCCTTGAGGACCAAGCCTTGGAGCCGATCCTTGATGCGACCGAAATGGGGTGGTCCGACAATGGCGGGATCGCCGCGTTGATCACTAAGATGGAGGATTTGGAATACTACCCCGCCCTCTTCGGCTTTGTGTTTGGCGATGAGCAAATCACCGCAGACCGCTTGGAGCGGGCGCTTTCGCACTTCCAGCGGGCGATGATCTCCTCTGACAGCCGCTGGGACCGTGCCTATGCGCAAGTCTTTGGCCCCGGCGCGCCGAACCGCGCTTTGAACGAGGCGCTGCCTGGTTTTTCAGCAAGCGAAAACCGCGGGCGCGAGATATTTATGACGGGCACCAATAATGGCGGAGGAGGATGCGCTGCGTGCCACCGCCCACCGACTTTTGCCCTGGCGGCAAACAGCGATTCAAACGGGCTTGATGCAGGCGAGACGACCGAGTTCAAATCCCCAAGTCTAAAGAACGTCGGCCTCTCCAGCTTCTTTATGCACGATGGCCGCTTCACCACGCTTCGCCAAGTGGTCGATCACTACGCAGACGGGGTTCAAGACGGCCCAGCGCTCGACAATCGGCTCCAGCAAAATGGGAACCCGCGCCGCCTCAATCTATCCGAGGCCGACCGTGAGGCTCTCGTTGATTTCATGCTTACGCTTACCGACGAGAGTCTCGCTGCGGACGGGAGGTTTAGCGATCCATTTATCCGATGAAAGCTCTCTTCCCCTTCATGAAAAGAGCGATCATGCTCGCTGAGTAAACTGACCCTTTGGTGGCCGATGCGATATGCTGACGCCGCCTACTCAGCGGGTTCCTGGCCCGGATGCGGCGGGGTTGCCCCCAAGTTTTGCGCCGCCGCGTCTGGGCCATTTTTTGGCGGGCTATTTTTCTGAGGGTTTCCAGTCACTTTCCCCCAAATCCAGCGCTTAAGCTTGGCAAGCCGCGCGGTCACAAGGCCGTTTTCTTCCATCCAGTCATAATATTCGCGATACTTGGGATCTTCGGCGAGCAAATGCGCCTCTTCGGTTCTAGCACGCCAGTAATAGATGGCGTTGACCACCGCGAGGAAGAAGCAGTTGCGGATGACATCGACGTAAGAGCCGCTGGTGACCACGAAAAATGGCATAAACTCAAACCACCAGAACAGGTTCTTGGAAAGGTAAGCCGGGTGCCGGGTGTAACGGTAAGGGCCGTTTGTGATCACACCGCGATAGGTGAGGTTGGAGAAGCGGATGCCAAAAATCACCGTCGCCCATGCATAGACGAAGGTGAGGAACACCATCCACGCAATCGTGGCCCACAAAAGGAATGTCTGGTCGCTCAGCCAGTGGGTCCAATCCGCCGTGTGGCTTTGATAACTCAAGATTTGCCCGTTATCGCCGATAATGCCCCACACGAATGGAGGATAGCAAAGAAGCGCCGCGAGCCAGCCGCTCACAAATGGATTGCCTGAACGGATGTGCGCATCCAGCGGACGCAGAGTGAAGAGGTAGCCGACAGTCCCGATCTGCACATCCACCAGAAACATGAAGGAGATGAGGATCAGGCCCAGCGCGACAGGATTGCTGAAAGCGTTGGCAAGATCAGCCTCCACGATATAGGCAAAGCCGCCGGGCAGGATTGAGATCATAAAGGCGCCAAAGAACCCTTTGATGATCCACGCGCGCCAATGTTTCTTGACCGCTTCCGTATCAATGTCGCGGCGCGCCTCATCGGCAGGATTTGTGGCAATCAAAGCGCCAAAGTGCCAAGTCGCGTCTTTGAGATCGACCATATGGCGATCTAGCCACATGACATAGGGCACAGACAGCACAATCATCGGCAGGATCGCAGTGCCCAGCACCTGCATCGCAAACAGATAATCCCCGCCCCAATACCAGCGGCATAATGCGTAAAGCGCTGCAAGAACCGCCCAAGTTGCCCAAAGCCCGATGATCTTGACCGACGATATACCAATGGTCTCTTGCAAAGGCCGCTTGAGGCTCCAATCGAGCCCGGTTGAAGCGCGCAAATGCACTTTATCGACGAGGACAGACCACACCGCCATCGGCCCAGCCGTAAACAACATGGCCGTTAATGACGCATAAGGCCCTGACAAAACGCCATATTCGCCCTCAAGACCGATCATCTCGGCTATGAGGGGAAAGCTGCGGCAGAACAGGACCCACAAAAGCAGACCCAGCAGGCCTGCAAAGCCGACACCGGAAGACACATCGCTTTTAGGCAATGTCTTTGGTGCGCTTGAATGAACGGTGCTGTGTGAGGCCGTAGTCATGACCTCTTCGCCCCTAAGGCAAAAGGGTTAATATGCTGCACACACCTGCGCGGCTCTTACGATCTGATCGCTATTGCCAGGCGTGGACTGTGCCGGAATCATCAAGGATATAGAGCATATTCTCAGACACCACCGGGGCCAAGCTCACAGGCTGTTTGACGTCTGCGAAAAGCTGCGAGGAACCCTCTCCCGCGCTCACCTTCCACACCTCGCCGCGCGAGCTTGCGACCCAAAGATGTCCGCCAGCTAGCACAGGGCCTGTCCAGAAAATCGGATCCTTCTTCTTCTCGACATTGCGATAAGATTGAAGCTGGGTGATCCAGCGCACCCGTCCTGTCGAGCGCGCAATCGCCAGAAGGCGCGCATCATCGGTCAGGGTGAAAATCCACTCGCCAGCGATTGCAGGGGTGGAGATGCCTGCAAGGTTCAGCTCCCAAATCCGCTGTCCGGTCACAAGCTCATAGGCCGCCATCCGGCCGCCTTGGCCAAGCGCGTAAACCCGGCCTGAATCGATAATCGGATCAGCATCAATATCGGTGACCGAGCTCACCTTGGTCGAAATATTGGTTCTTGCCAAAGCATCTGCCCAAAGCGTGCGGCCATTTTCATACCGGTAGGCCGAAAGCTCTCCCGAAGAATAACCCGCGATGATTGTGCCTTGGCCTGCGGCAGGAGCTGCCACGCCGAATACGCCGGATTGGGTTGAGGAACCGCTCTCGTTCCATGCAAGCGAGCCATCAGCAGCGTTCAAGGCGATGACTTGGTTGTCTTGTGTCATCACATAAATCTGCCCAAAGGCGATTGTGGGTGAACCGCGCAAAGGCCCCGCTGGCTGGACTTTCCAAATCTGTTCACCGGTCTCAGCGTTAAGCGCCTTTACATCGCCAGCGCCATTGGTTGCGTAAACCACGCCATTGTCAAAGCTCACCCCGCCGCCAAACGCGGAAGGACGCATATCAGAGCTCATCTCAGTGTCTTCAGCACGCCAGACCTCAGCGCCTGTCTTTTTGTCAAAGGCATAGATGACACCCGCGGTATCCTCGACGAAAAGCTTACCAGCACCAGTGACCGGCGATGCGCCCAGGCGAACCGAGTTGGTCGAACCAGCAATCGAGCGGGTCCATGCTTTTGAGGGGGTATCGGCCAAGGCAAGGTGGCCATAGGATTTGCTAGCCGAGCCGCCGACCTGCGCCCATTCGGTGTTCACTTGGGCCGGCGGTAGAACCACCGAAACGCCGGCGAGCGCCGGATCAACGGTCGCGCCGCTCTCAATACGAGAGAGGATGGGCGTGCGGTCGCCAATTGTTGGCGTGGTGCGGTCTTTGCCGCCACATCCTGTAAGCACCATGGCCAGAGCGCCAGCGATAACCGCGCCTTTCAATCCAGACCTTTTGTTCAGCATCTCAAAATCCCGTCTTTAATTGTCTTGCAATGCGCCTAACCAAGGTGCGGATCGCTTATTGAGGACCCGCTGGTCCGCGTGGAGGGCCCTGTGCCCCGCCTTGCGCGCCTGCGCCTTGCTGTTCGAGCAATTCTTCAACATCGACGATCGCATCAACGCCCAAAAGCCCGGCCATTTGCCGTGTGCGATTGCGCAAAGTCTCTGGCACGTTTTCGTCTTGCGAGATTGCTGAGAAGAGTTTGCCTGCCTCTTCGCGGTTGCCCGCCTCTAGGTGAGCAATCGCCACCAATTCGCCCGCACTGCCAAAATAGGCGTTGCCCGGCTCTGCCAACGGCGAGAGTTTGGCGATGATATCCTCAGGCTTGCGGTCGTCGAAATTGGTCGAAACCTCGCGGATCAAGGCCAGATCACGCAAAGGTTGAGGCGCATCGGGGTCTGCTGCAATGGCGGCGAAAAGCTCAACCGCGCGCGCATTATCGCCCAGTTCAAGCGCTGAGCCTGCCTGGACAAAGCGCGCCATCGCACGGGCACCATCAGAGCCCTCGTCGATGAGACCCTCAACCTTTTGGTTCGCACCCTCAGCGCATTCGTCGCCTTCAGCCGCCTCGGAGCAATCATTGTCGAAATTGCGCACCTCAACAGAATCGAGCGCGCTCACAATTGCCTCAGACTGAGCCTCAAGTGACGCTTCATTGGTGCTATCCCACCACCAATAGCCGAGCATGCCGACAAGGATCACTGCAACCGCGCCACCAAGGGGTACGCCGTATTTCTGGAAGAATTGAAGAGTGTCGTCCTGACGAACGGCCTCATCAATTTCGCGCATCAGAATTTCGTCTTCGCGCGATGGAGCACCGCCGGGTTCGCCGGGTTTATCGTCTGGTGTTTGTGTCGGAGTACGCGCCACGGGGCGGATGTTCCTCGTTACTGTTGTTTTTGGTTAGCCGCGCTCTTTAAAGTCGGTGTGGCTATGGCGCAATGGCATTGACGTTTAGTGCGCATTTCCATCCCAAACTGGCTTTTCGAAATTGAACCCAAGGTGAAGCGAATGAAACATAGCCAAGGCTGCTCTGGGCTCCATTCTAGGCTCCTTAACTAGAGCCGCATCGCCCCCCAATACAGCGCGTGGTAGGCATCGATCATGGTTCGCTTATCAAAGCGTTCATGCGATTTTTGCCGGTTGGCCTCCCCGATTTCCTCACGCAGCCCCTCATTTCCGGCGAAATCCGCCAGCATTTTGGTAAGCGGCTCAGCGGCTCCAGCGGGCGCAATGAAAGGCCGATTGGCGTTGGATACGATGGATTTGACATCGCCCACATCAGGCGCGGCAATCGGAAGTCCTGCTGCCATCGCCTCCACAACGCTTAAAGGAAATTGCTCGCTTTTTGAGGACAGTGCAAAGATATCGAACAAGCCCACGACGCAGGATGGGTCCTTAAATGCGCCGGGCAGGTGAACGCGCGCCTCAACGCCCAGTGAGCGTGCCCTTGCCTCAATTGCGCCGCGCTCTGGTCCCTCGCCAAGGATGATGAGCCGCCAATTGTCCGCAAGCGGCGCGCAAGCCTCGACCAGCATGGGCAGTTGTTTTACCGCGCGAAGTCCCGCAAGCGTGCCGATCCACACCTCGCCTTTGGCCTTGGCAATCGGCAAAGCGGATGGATCAGGCGCGCGGGCGAAAGCCTTTGTATCGATCCCATTGGCAATCCGGTGAACCTGAACCTTGGGGCGTTTCCAGACAGTGAGCGCGATATTCTCAAGCGTTTGGCTTGGCACAACCAGCGCATGGGTCCGGCGAAGTGCCAAACGGCGCATCCAATTGCGGCGTTTCTTAAGGCGCTGTGCTTCGTCCTCGTTAAATCCATCTTCATGATGGATCAGCGCAGGCAGGCCTAAGCTTTTGGAAAACAGCGTATGCGCCAAAACCCCGTCCATCGCCCCCCAATTGTAGGTCAGCACTAGGTCGAAAGGCTTCATCGCCTTGGCAAGCGTCATGAGCCGCCACGGCGTAGGCTTTCCAGTGAGCGATGGAAAGTCATCGGGAAAATGCGCCGTGACACCGTCTGCTATCAGCTCGCGGGCGGCCATTTGCCCTGGTTGTCCAGAGACGACGGTGTGCTCAATCTCATCCCCAAATGCGTTCATCAGGCCCACCGCGCGCACTTCTTTCCCGCCAGCTGCAAAGGTCGAATGCAGGTGCAGGATTTTGGGTTTGCTGTTCGTCATCGGCCTGCTCGCAAGCTCACACTTTGGCTAGCAAGGCGTCGATGGCCTCGAGCGCCTCGGGCTCGTTTAACATCGGTGCATGGCCAACGCGCGGCACTGTCACGCTGGTCATCGCACGGTTGCGAACGCCCATTTGGCGCACGGTTTCAGGCGAGAGCAAATCAGAAAGCTCGCCGCGGACAAGCAGCATGGGAACTTGCGCCAAGGCCTCATAAGCCATCCACAAATTTGGCGGCGCGCCATTGTCCGGCTGCTTAAACGGTTCTGCGATGGCCATGTCATAATCATAGCTGATCCGCCCGTTCTGGCTTACCACCATGGTGCGCTTGGCCATATCGATCCAGGCTTCAAGGTCGTAGTCTGGGAAAGCTTGTGAGTGCACCGATGCCATGGAACGCGCAGCGTGGAGCCATGTGGGATAGCTGCGCCCCTGCCCGACATATCCGCCAATGCGCGTTAAGCCAGCGGTCTCGATCTGCGGCCCGATATCGTTCATCACCACCGCCTCAAGGCGCCCGGGCTTGGCCGCTGCCATCATCATCGTCATCAGCCCGCCCATTGATGTGCCGACCGAGATGAATTTTTCGATCTCTTCCTGCTTCAGCAGCAATTCCACATCGGCCACATATTGCGCCGGGTTATAGGTGGAGCTGTCAGGCGCATAATCGCTTTGCCCGCGCCCGCGCATTTCTGGCACGATCACGCGGCGGGTCTTTGACAAGTGCTGAGCCAGTTCAGCAAAATCGCGTGAATTGCGGGTGAGGCCATGAAGGCACACCACCGGGGGGCCATCATACCCTTGCGGCCCTGCATAATCGCGGAAATACAAGGAGAGGCCATCCGCGCTCGTCCAATTCTTGTCTTGATATGATTGGCCCATTGCTCTGGCGCGCTTCCCGTTCGTTAAGCAGCGCTTGCGCACTGCCGCTTTCGCCCCCACTATCGCGCCATGAGCGACGAACCGCAAGCAGCCATCTCGGCAGCGATCTACACCCCTGACCCCGCCATTGAGACACTTGCCGACTGGCTTGGCTGCGAGGTTGAAGCGGCAGACTTTCCCGAAACGATGGTGCGCTTTCGCAATGATCGTGCAGCGGCAAGCGTCGGATTGAATAGCCTTAGCGATGACCAATGGGCCCAGCATTTCGGGCGCTTCAAACCGCTTAAAGACAATTTGCCCGCTCCCTTGGCGCTCAAATACCACGGCCACCAATTTCGCGTTTACAACCCGGAAATCGGGGATGGGCGCGGGTTTTTGTTTGCGCAAATGCGAGCAGGCGATGGGCGGCTAATGGACCTTGGCACCAAGGGATCAGGTACGACCCCCTTTTCCCGGCTCGGCGATGGGCGGCTGACGTTGAAAGGCGGCGTGCGCGAAATTCTTGCAACCGAAATGCTTGAAGCCTTGGGCACCAACACCTCCAAGACGCTGTCGATCATTGAAACGGGTGAAAAACTCCACCGCGATGACGAGCCCTCCCCTGCACGCTCTGCGGTTATGGTGCGTCTTTCGCATTCGCATATCCGCATCGGCACGTTTCAACGCCTCTATGCGATGGAGGAAAAGGAGAAGATGGAGGCGCTTATCGCCTATTGTCTTGAGCATTTTCCCGGCGCGCCGGTGCCCCAAGATGCGCCAGAGTGGGACAACCCTGCCGTCATCCTCATGCACAATGTGGTGGAGCGTCTCGCTGATCTTGCGGCAAGCTATATGGTCGCAGGCTTCGTCCACGGTGTCCTTAACACCGACAATATGAATGTGACCGGTGAGAGCTTTGACTATGGCCCATGGCGCTGGCTGCCCGAATGGGAGCCGGGCTTTACCGCGGCCTATTTCGACCACGGCGGGCTTTATGCCTTTGGCCGCCAGCCCGAAGCGCTTCACTGGAATTGCGGTCAAATGGGCGTGGCTTTGCGGATGCTGGCACAAAGCGAGCCATTGATTGCAGCGCTGGAACGTTATGGCCCGCTTTACATGGAAGCTGTTGCGCGCCGATGGTGTTGGCGCTTGGGTGTGGAACAAAAAGGCGCAGACCAAGATGCGCAGCTCGTTGCCTTGTGTGAAAAAGCGATGCGCGAGAGCAAAGCCCAACCCGATGCGTTCTTCTTCAACGCTCGCCGCGCTTTGAACGGGATTGGTGATAAGACCTCAGGGCATCTGGGCAGTGAGCTGGAAGACCTCCTCAAGGGCTACACCCTCACAGACAGCTCGCACGAATATTGGCAGGATGATGCGCCCCAATCGATGGTCATCGATGAAATGGAGGCCATTTGGTCATCTATCGAGACCAAGGATGACTGGACCCCGTTGCACGACAAGGTCGCTGCGATCCGGCGTATGGGCGAGGCTCATGGCAACAATCCAATCCCAGCGGGGCATAATCCACAGGCCACGTATTAACCAAAGGGCCGTTTTCATTTTATTTGCACAACCGCGCCGTTAACGACATGATTCGAAACGGGCGTCCGTGCAATGGGCCTCGATAAGAGGAATACAATAGAGAAGAGCGATGGCTGAGGCAGACACAGAGCTGGTTTCCTACGCTCCGGCAACGGGTGAAGAGGTATGGCGCGGACCCATCGACAATGTCGATGCAGCGGTGAGCCGCTCGCGCATTGCTTGGCCTGCGTGGGCTGCCAAATCCCAGGGACAACGCATCGAACTTGCCCGCCGCTTCGCCAATGAAGTGCGCACCGCAGCCGACGACATCGCTACTCTGATAGCGAAAGAAACCGGCAAACCCTTGTGGGAAGCCCGCACCGAAGTCGATGCCGTGGTCGATAAAGTCGATATCTCGGTGAGTGCATACGCTGAACGCACCGGCCGCAAGAAACGCGACAGCGCGCTCCAAGGAACTTCGGCCGTGCGTCACAAACCGCACGGGGTCATGTCCGTGCTTGGCCCTTATAATTTTCCTGCACACCTTCCCAATGGGCACATGGTCCCAGCGCTCATCGCTGGAAATACGGTGATTTTGAAGCCATCTGAAAAGACGCCGGGCGTTGCCATGGCGCTTTTGGATTGCTGGAAACGCTGCGGCATGCCCGATGATGTGGTGCAGGTCGTGATCGGCGGGCCTGATGAGGGCAAAGAACTGGTCGCTCATCCCGGCGTGGACGGCGTGCTGTTCACCGGCTCTGCTCAGGCAGGGATTGCCATCAACCGCAAGCTGGCAACCAATCCGGGCAAAATCGTCGCACTGGAGATGGGCGGGAATAACCCCATCGTTGTCACTGATACGCCGCTTATCCCGGACGCGTGCGCTCTCATCATCCAAAGCGCTTTTACCACATCTGGCCAACGCTGCACCGCTGCACGCCGGTTGATTGTGGTCGAAAGCATGTTTGAGCCGCTAATGGCAGAGCTCATCCCGCTTGCGCGCAAGCTGGTGGTGGATGAACCCTTTGCTGATCCGCAACCCTTTATGGGCCCTGTGATCGACAATGCAGCGGCCGAGGGCATCACCGAAAGCTTCGTTGCGCTTATGACGGCCGGGGGCAAACCGCTCCTTCCCATGCGCCGGGTAAAACCACAGCAACCCTTTGTAACGCCCGGGATTATCGATACGACCGATATTCCCGACCGCCCCGATATTGAGCTGTTTGGCCCATTGCTACAGGTGATCCGAGTGCCTGATCTGGATGCTGGCATTGCCGAGGCGAACAACACGCGCTTTGGCCTTTCCGCATCGCTTATTGGCGGGTCGCCGGATGATTATGGACGTTTCTGGGCAAACACGCGCGCCGGGATCATCAATTGGAACCGACCCACCAATGGTGCCTCCTCGGGCGCGCCTTTTGGCGGTATCGGCCTATCGGGAAACCATCGCCCCGCTGCCTATTACGCCGCCGATTATTGCGCCTATCCGGTCGCCAGCACTGAGATGGAACAACCACGCGCAAACATCGCGATTGGCGTTAAAGAATAGCTTTCGCCTCTCAGCGGATCCAGTGGATCACATCAACTTCGGCAAGTCCGCGCGGGCCTTTGCGGGCATGCACAGCGATACGTTCATCGCGCCATTCCCCGCGAAGCTGTGCCTCGGGCGATTTCAGGTGATCGACGTCAAAGCCTTCGCGCTTTGCTTTGTTGAAGTGATATTCAAGCGCATCGTCCACGCCCACAGGCGTATGATAGCGCACCACGCGCACCACGCATTGATCGGTATCAGCGCCCGCGGCCTGTTGAACCATTCCATGCGGCATAATTGCAGATGTTGCCGGCATTTGGGTGGACCACAAAAGGCTCCCATCCATGCTTTCGAGACAGTCTGTGCGGCTGCCGACCGCCTCGATCATGTCGGCTGCATTGGAAAAAGAGCCAAGAGATACAGCCGCTTCATCCTCAAGCGGCATGGGCAAAGTCTCAACCTGCCCGCCATTTAGAAGCTCCAATCGTCCCGCCTCGCGCGCCCGTGCCGACGCCTCTTCATTTGCGCTCATCGGTGGCAGGGGATGGCTGTCGTGAAACGCGATCACTGCATTTGACTGATTGCGCGATGCCAAGTCTGGATCGGTCATCAAAGGATCACCCAAGGCCCGTGCCATGATGGGGTCCTGCGCCAAGGCGGCGCTCTCAAAGGGCTGATTTCCTCCACTCTCGCTGCAGGCGGTGAGCACACTCAAGGCGAGAAAAGGAACGGCGCAAAAGATCGGTCCAAGATTGATGTTGTTCGTCATGCTCCCCTTTTTCCAGCCAAATGGTTAATTTTCGCTAAGTATATTCCTGAATAAGGGCCCTGATACAGGAGTTTACCTTAAGTAGGTCCCCAAAGACCGGCCCACACATGAAAACGCCCTCATACCCGGTAAAGGATATGAAGGCGTCTTCCACGGCTGGTGGCGCCGCGCCCGGGCCGGTGGTGGATTGGCCCAAGGAGGAGGAGAGACGAGAAAAGAAGGGGAACACGCGCCTCTCAATGTGCGTTCATGTATAGAGCGTCCTATCTGAACAGATTGGGAGTCCATTGTTGGCGCGCGTTCATCTAAACGAGCACTTTTCTGACAACACGTCTTACGCATCCCCAATACGCCCAACCTTGCGACCCGCCTTGCGCCCCGGCTCGCCTCCCGCCTCCCGCCTCGCGCCCCGCCTCGCGCCCCGCCTTGCGCGGGACTGCACCCACGCCTAAGGGCGCAAGTCAGATGAACGATAACGCCTCCCCCGATAAACAGCCCTCGGGCCTGCCCGCAGCGCTTGCGGCCTATACCATCTGGGGGTTTCTGCCGCTCTACATCCTGCTTGTCTCAAGCGTTCCGCCGTTTGAATTTGTGGGTTGGCGCATCATCTGGACGCTGCCTTTGTGCCTGATCATCGTCGCGTTTCGCCGCCAGTTCGGCGAGATTAAGCGCGCTTTAGGATCGCTCAAAACCATGCTCGCGCTGTTTGCCAGTGCCGCGCTCATCGGCGCAAATTGGTTCATATACATCTGGGCGATCATGGAAAATCAGGTCTATGCGACCAGTCTTGGCTATTATCTCAATCCGCTGTTGAATGTCCTTTTGGGCACGCTTCTTTTGGGAGAGCGTCTTAGCAAACTGCAATGGCTCGCCGTCGCGATCGCCGCCACTGCGGTTGCCATTTTGTCAGCCGGCGCCCTCACTTCGCTGTGGATCAGCCTCAGCCTGGCGCTGAGCTTTGGCCTTTATGGTATTGTTCGAAAACAGGTTGATGTGGGCGCGCTTCCCGGTCTCACGATTGAGACAATGATCCTGATCCCAGCCGCGATCCTGGTGGTGCTCTACTATGCGGTGAGCCCCGAGGGGTCGACCTTTGGCAAAACCACTGAGCTTAGCCTGCTCATGGTGTTCTCAGGCGTGGTGACAGCGGTGCCGTTATTGCTTTTCGCGATAGCTGCGCGGCGCATGCCCTATTCGACGCTTGGCTTTATCCAGTATCTTGCCCCCACAATCGTGTTCTTGCTGGGCCTGTTTGTCTTTGGTCAGCAGCTGCGCATGGTGCAGCTTGCAAGTTTCCTCGCGATCTGGACTGCGATTGTCATCTTTGTCGCAGACCTTTGGTGGAGAAGCCGAAGGGCACCAATGATCCGGGTTTAGTGATGGTCGCCGCTTGATACAGCGCGCTTAACCCACAAACTTCCAGCCGATGGTTTGGCCCCCATGCCAGGGCACAATGGTCGAACCCGCCAGCGCCAATTCTTCGGGCACCTCGACAGGCACGCGCTCTAACGTCACCGTCTCATCGTGCACTGGCAGGCCGTAGAACGCAGGACCGTTGAGCGAGGCAAAACCTTCGAATTTGTCCAGAGCGCCCTCATCGTCGAACACGGTGAGATAACTTTCAAGCGCATACGGCGCGCCGAAAATCCCGGCACAACCGCATGAGCTTTCTTTGTCGTGCTTGAAATGCGGCGCTGAGTCTGTGCCGAGGAAGAACTTGGGATTGCCCGAGGTTGCCGCCCTGCGCAGCGCCAGACGGTGGGTCTCGCGCTTAGCCACGGGGAGACAGTAATTGTGCGGTTGAATGCCGCCCACCAGCATGGCGTTGCGATTGATATGGAGGTGCTGCGGTGTGATGGTCGCGCCCACATTGGACCCGCACTCCAGCACAAAATCGACCGCATCGCTCGTCGTGATATGCTCAAATACAATTTTGAGGTCAGGAAAGGTTGCAACGATATCCCTCAGATAGCGCTCAATAAATTCAGCTTCACGATCGAACACGTCGATATCGGGGCTGGTCACCTCGCCATGGATGCAAAAGACTATGCCCTCATCGCTCATCCGCTGGAGCACCGGGTAAATCTTGCGCACATCGGTGACGCCGTGGGCGGAATTGGTGGTCGCATTGGCAGGGTAGAGCTTGGCCGCGGTGAATACACCGTCGCGCGCGCCCTGCACCAAATCCTCCGCATCGGTATCATCGGTAAGATAACACACCATCAGCGGCTCGAACTCCACACCTTGCGGCACGGCGGCCATGATCCGCTCGCGGTAGCCCGCCGCCATCTTTGCGGTGGTCACAGGCGGCGTGAGGTTTGGCATAACAATCGCGCGGCCAAATTGGCGCGCTGTGTATGGGACAACGCCGCGCATTACATCTCCATCGCGAAAATGCAGGTGCCAATCATCGGGGCGGCGGATCGTAAGCTGCTCTGTCATGAGGGCAGCGCATAACCGGGCATTGCGGGGGTTTCCACCCTTCATTCACCGGCCTAGAGGAAGGCGCTATGACGACAATCGGTTTTCTCGCCTGCGAAACAACTCTTCCCGGTGCCGACGCGCGGCGCGAAGATGCCTTTGAGCATGACTTAATGATTGAGGCGATTGCGCCCGCTTTTGAAGCGCGCGGTTGGTCGCTCAAAGTGATCGACTGGGAAGCGCCGTTGGAGGCATTTGAGGGCGTGGACCTCGTTATGGTCGGTTCTTCATGGAACTATTGGGATAAGGTTGAGGCGTTCCTGAGCAAGCTTGAGACGCTCAAAGCCACTGGGATAACCGTGTGCAATTCGCCGGAAATCGTGCGCTGGAACATCCGCAAGACCTATCTCAGCGCCCTTGCAGAGCGCGGGGCCTCGACCATTCCAACGCTGTGGCTCGATCAGATGAACGCCGATGATGCAGCGGCAGCGATGGACAAGTTCGTCTGCGATAAATTGGTGGTCAAACGCCAGATTGGCGGGGGTGCAGAAGGGCAAGAATTGCTTGAGCGCGGCGCAATTCCCGACGACTGGCGCTTCACACACAAAGCCATGGTACAACCCTTCCTTCCTTCAATTGCAGATACCGGAGAGCTGAGCTTCCTCTTCTTTGGCGGCACCTACAGCCACTGCGTGCGCAAGCTGCCGCAATCGGGCGAATACCGCATCCAATCGCTCTATGGCGGGACAGAGGTGACCTATCAGCCGACAACTGAGGAACAGGCGCAAGCCCGTGCGATCATCGACGCCCTGCCCTTCGCAGCCCCGCTGTATGCGCGGATAGATATGCTCGAAGGGGATGACGGCGCGCTGATGGTTATGGAAGCGGAGCTCATCGAACCCTATCTCTATCCCGAACAAGGGCCGCAAATGGGTGAGAACCTTGCCCATGCCATCGCGAAAGAACTGGAATTATGACCGCCACCCATCTCAACAACCGAGCAATCATCCGCATGCATGCCGATGAACCGGGCGAGGACGTGCGCGCTTTTCTGCAAGGGCTCGTCACCAATGATGTGAGCGGTGATCTGCCGGTCTATGCCGCCTTGTTGTCGGCACAGGGCAAGGCGATGTTCGATTTTTTCGTTTGGGCCGACGGCGATGATCTTCTTCTGGATTGTGAAGAGGTCGTCGCAGATGACCTTGTGAAGCGCCTCTCGCTTTACCGCCTGCGCCGCAAAATCACGATTGCACGCGATGAGACCCTAGGGGTGCACTGGGCACGTGAGGCCGTCGAAGGCGCTGGCGGCGACCCGCGCTTGGCCGAATTGGGATACCGCTGGCTGGGTGAGACTAAGGGCGCATCGGCGGATGACGCATACCTCGCCCACCGCCTCTCGTTTGGCGTTGCTGAAGGCCAAGGCGAGCTTGGTGATATCCTCTGGCTAGAGACCAACGCGGTTGAGCTTTCGGGCGTAAGCTTCGAAAAAGGCTGCTATATTGGGCAGGAAAACACCGCGCGTATGAACTGGCGGCAAAAGGTCAACCGGCGGCTTGTAGTGGTGCCTTTGGAGGCCTCGCAAGAGAAGCGTCAACGCGCAGCATACCCCCACCTTGGCCTTGCGGTGGATCACCTGCGTGTCGCTGATTTGGACCCGGCTACCCTTCCCGAATGGCAAGCCGCCGGGATTAGCGAGTGATTTTTTCGCCGTAATGCACAGCCATTGAGGCCTCGAGATTGCGCGCCGCCCGATTGCGCGCTGCGTGGCGTGGTAGGCCCAAAGACTTGGCCAAAGCCGCCCCGATCAGCGCATCGCCCAAAGCGAGCAGCACCAAGCTCAGCGTATCCTTATGCACATGAAGCGGATCCTCGTGCGTCTCTGCCTCTTCAGGCGCGATCTCATCGACCAGCACGTGGATCGTCCCAATAATCGGGTCGAGCGCATCTTCATTGCCTGTCAGCAGCATCCAGCTGGTCAAAGCGCCCGCCCCCTCGCGGTCGAATGCATCGAATGCCAGATCCACCACTTCGCGGGCCGACCCAAGCCCTGCGCGGTTTGCCCGTACGGCCTCGATGATGGTCTCACAAACGGTCTTAGCCAAATGCTCCGCCAATGCCTTCTGCAAGCCGGACGCTGAGCCGAAGTGATGCAGCAAGTTGGCATGCGTACGGCCAATGCGGCCAGCGACTGCCTTGAGCGTCACCGATTGGGGACCGGTTTCGATTAGCAAAGCGCGCGCCGCCTCAAGGGCAGATTTGCGCGATTCTTCGGGGCTTAGTCTTTTGCGAACAGTCATTGGTCGGCGTCGTAGGGGAATTCTCCCGCCCGCTCAAGACGAGCGGGAGCTTCCAATTCAAGCAGCTTTGCTATCCCCGCTTGGGGCCTGCTGCGCGAACAGCTCAATCCTATATTCTGCCGTCATCGCCGCTTCGCCCCGACCACAAGAATGGCGCTCAATCACGCGGCCTGTGGGTTCAAAGCCGAGTTTCATAAGAACCGCGCCCGATGCAGGATTATCCAGAAAATGCGATCCGAACACACGGGGATAGCCAAGCGCCCGCGCGATATTGAGCGCTGCCCGTCCTGCCTCGGTGGCATAGCCCTTCCCCCAATGCTGGCGAGCGATCCAATAGCCTATCTCGACCGCGCCGGGGTATTCTGGATCATGTGCATCGAGGCCAATGCACCCGATGACTTGGGCGTTGCGAGCAGTGGTAATAAGAAAACGCGGCTCAGTAGGAGCGGGCACACGCGCAGCAAACTCGCGCGCGTCTTGCTTAGAGTATGGCCACGGTGCACGGGCTAGATTGCGAACCACGCCCTCATCCGCGATGCCGCCATAGACGGCTTGCCAATCTTCGGGCCAGATAGGTCTTAGCAATAATCTTTCACTGCGATGGAACACGTCTCGTTTCCTCTCTCGCCACGTCCGCGCATCTACGCCGCGTCCATGACAATTTCTTTGCATCGGAAACCAAATTTCCGACCAAATGCGAGGGAGAAACGACAAGAGGGAGCGAGGCTCCCCTAAGCTGGGGTGGCCCTTCTCCCTCTAAAGTGCCGATTTGTTATCGGCTAGGACCGTCCCAGTTCCCTTTCGGGTGGACGATCCTTTTGAAATCGTCCGTTTATTCGGCTGCTTCCGCCATAATGTCGACTGAGACATATTTGCGCGATTGCTTGCCGGTGTGGAAGCGGACCACGCCATGCTCGAGCGCAAATAGGGTATGGTCTTTACCCATGCCCACATTGTCACCCGGATAGAACTTGGTTCCGCGCTGACGCACGATGATGTTACCAGCAACGACAGCTTCGCTGCCGAATTTCTTCACACCAAGGCGGCGACCGACTGAATCGCGACCGTTACGTGATGAACCGCCTGCTTTCTTATGTGCCATGGGTCCTGATCCTTACTTATCTTCGGCCTTAGGAGCCGCTTTTTTAGCCGGTGCCTTTTTGGCAGCTGGCTTTTTCGCAGCTGGCTTTTTAGCAGCCGCTGCTTTCGTTTCGGTTTCTGCTTTGGGCGCTGCTTCCTTTTTGGGAGCGGCTGCTTTCTTAGCAGGAGCTTTCTTCGCGCCTTCACCCACGTCAGTGATGCGCAGGAGCGTCATTTGCTGACGGTGACCTGCTTTACGGCGATAGTTGTGACGACGACGCTTTTTGAAAACGATCGTCTTTTCGCTCTTGGCCTGAGCAATGATCTCAGCCGAGACGCTCACTTTTGATGCGTCAGCGATTGAATCGCCTTCGCCAGCGAGCAGAACGTCGCCCAAAGTGATGGTGTCACCGGCTTCTCCGGCGAGCTTTTCAACGGCAATCTTATCTCCAGCGGCAACCCGGTACTGCTTGCCGCCAGTGCGCACGATAGCGAACATGGCTAAATACTCTCAATTCTTTGGTTGTCTAAGACAGTGCAAGGGTCTTGCACCTTTCAGACCACCCAAACGCATGTTTGGGGAAGCGCCACTCACAAAAGCCGCGCTTGAAGGAAGCGTGCCGTTAAGGGAAAGGGGCATTTGAGTCAACGTCAGTTTCGCGAGAATCTGCAAGATCGACCGGGCCCGCCGCATATTTGTTTGAGCCTGTAGCTATGATAAGGCTAAAGCCAGAACATGAGAACACACTTTCATCAACTTTCCAGCGCTGTCATTCTTGCTATCATTCTTAGCGGATGCACAGCGGCAGACGGCCGCTATCCCTCGCTTGCGGTGCGTGATGCGGAGCGTGTGCAGGGAAAATTGACGCCGTCAAACTCGGATACTCCTTCGGTGGCAGGTATTACGGATCTGGAGGCGCTGATGGCGCCTTTAGACCGCGCGCAAAGCGCACACTCGCGCTTTACGGCATTGCAGGGCGACGTCGGCAGGCTTGTTTATGCAGCGCGCGGCGTTGGCCCGGAAAATGACACAAGGTCCCGCGCGCTTGCCGGTGTGGCTGAACTCACCTCTTTGAGGGGGCAAACGGCGCTGGCTCTGTCCGATCTTGACCTTATCGAAGTCAAAGCGGCAACCGGATTTCAGCGCACCCGGGAAATTCGTCAATTGCAGGCGGAAATTCTAAGGTTGATCGCTGATCAGGATGCGACACTCGAAACGCTCAATGGGGCGCTCCGCAGATGAACCAAACCTGCGCCACCTGCCCTGTGAGAGACAGTGCGGCATGCGCAGTGCTCAGCGAAGAGGAACGCGATGCATTGGCCGCAGCCGGCAGCACGCGTGAGCTTGAACGCGGCGAAATGCTGTTTGCGGCAGGCGACGATGATGCAGCATGCGCCACGCTTGTTAGCGGCGCCCTCAAGGTCAGCGCGGTGGATGCCGAGGGCAATGAGCAAATCCTCAGCCTCGTGCACCCATCAGGCTTTATCGGAGAGCTGTTCAGCCCCTTCGCCCATCATGATGTGGTCGCGCTCACGCAAAGCCGCCTTTGCACTTTTGCGCGTAAAGACATTGAACGGGCAATCGACGATTATCCGGCGCTGGCGCGTGCTTTGCTAAGGCGGTCTCAGGAAGATTTGCTGGCAACACGCAGCCTTTTGGAGTTGACCGCTCACGCGAGCGCCGAGGCACGTCTGGCAGCGCTGCTGCATGATTTCGCAAGTGCTGCGAGCAATACATCGTGCCATATTGCGGAGCATTTCGAGCTGCCTCTCACCCGCGGCGAGATCGCCAATATGCTCGGGCTGACGATTGAAACGGTGAGCCGCAAGCTGGGGGAGCTGGAGGAAATGGGCGCGATCGCGCGCAAAGGAAAACGCGGGATCGACATTGCCGACCCCGCGCTTTTGAGGGAAATTTCGGGCCGCTAGTCAGCTAACGATTGCAGCGATAATCACGGTCGCAATCCCCCACATGACGATCAAAACCGGCAGGATCAGCATCTGGATCGCCGCATCGCGCGGAGCCAGTCTGCCGGTCAGTGTCATGATTCCCTCTCTTGCAAATTTGCCCATAGTAAGCGGCTTGGTCGCATTGGTTTTATGATCAGCGCCCTTTAAGCGGGCCCAAATCGCAGGGACGCCAAATCCACCAACGATAAAGACCGCAAAGATGACCATCGGGATCACCAGCTCTGGATTGCCAAACCCTGCAAAGGTGACCGCCAGAAAGGCCATATAGAGCCCAACGGTGATGCCGTAATAGGCGGTGGGAATTTCGAAGTTGCGGTCAACCTCGACCTGGTGGCGAACCTCTACAGTGTGCGGTGCAGCGGGCGCCGCAACGATGCGGGCGTTCCCTTGGGCGATTTGGTCGTGAAGCTGTTTGGACATGTGCTGATCTCCTTTGTTGAAAGGAGAATTACCGCGGGCGCCCCGCGCCCACATTGATCCAGATCAAACTAGCCAAGACTTGGCCTGTTTTTTTAGCTCCAACGCGCCAAATCGGCATAGTCATCCGCGCGCGGCTCAATCCAATGCCAGCCGTCTTCGCGTTTCTCGCGCTTCCAGAACCATGCGGCAGCCTTTAGATGGTCCATGCAAAAGTCCACCGCATCAATCGCGCCGCGCCGGTGACGAGCGGCGGCGGAGACGAGCACGATGGGTTCGCCCACGCGCATTTTTCCCACACGGTGCACCATAAGCAGACCCATTAGATCGAAGCGCTCGATGGCTTGGTCTGCAAGGCTGTCCATTGCGGGCAGAGTGAGCGGTTCGTAGTGGGAGAGCTCTAGCGCCTCCACGCCCAGATCTTGACCTTCCCCGCCCCGTACTTCGCCAACAAAGGTGCAGACCCCGCCAAGGCCGGGATGGCCTTGCGTGAATGGCCCAACCAGCGCGCCGGGGATGAACATTTCGGTGAGGAGGCGGACGTCCTTCACTTGTGCCTAGCCTCCGCTGACAGGCGGCAGCAGCGCGACCTCATCGCCGTCATTCGCCGTCAAAGCAGTTTTGTCGGCGAGCACCCGGCCCCCGCAGGCAATGTTGACGCGCTCTACTTGGAGCTGTCCCGCAACGTCAGCGCCGACCACGTCGAGCAGCCCTGCCCAATCAAGCGGCGCTTCGGTGTCCATGCTCGGGCATCCAGCCATATCGGCGAGCGGACCCAAAAAGAGGATTTTGACAGCCATGGTGCTAGCCTCCCGTCATCGACATGTGGCGCGCTAAATGCGGCTCAGCCCCGCGTTTATCCATGCGGAAATGGTGGCGCTCGGGCTTGATCAGCATTGTCTTATCCAGCGCTGCTGCCAATTGCCTTTGCGGGTCATCTGAACGAAGCGCTGCACGCAAATCCACCCGCTCTCCCCCGCCAAGGCAAGGGTAAAGCTGACCCGTCGCCGTCACCCGTAAGCGGTTGCAGCCATCGCAGAAATTGTTGGTGTGCGGCGTGATCAGCCCGAGCCTTCCCCCGGTGTCCGCCACATCGACATAGCGCGCCGGACCGCCGGATTGGTGCGCATTGTCGGTTAGCGTCCACCGCTCCTCCAACCGCGCGCGCACATCACTCAAGGGCAGATATTGGTCGAGGCGTTCCTCTTCTACATCGCCCAGCGGCATAACTTCGATAAGCGTCACCTCATGCCCCTCCCCATGCGCCCAAGCGATCAGATCGGGAAGCTCATCCTCGTTCACGCCTTTAAGCGCAACGGCGTTGAGTTTCACCCGGAGCCCGGCCTCTTTCGCCGCCGCAATTCCCTCCAGCACTTGCGGCAAAGCATCGCGCCTAGTGAGCTCAGCAAACCGGTCCCGGTCAAGCGTATCGAGCGAGATATTCACCCGCCGAACGCCTGCCTTGTAAAGGCCTTCCGCATGGCCCGACAGCTGCGTCGCATTGGTGGTCAGGGTCAGCTCTTTAAGCCTGCCCCCATCCAAATGCCGCCCAAGCGCTGTGAACAGATCAATGATATCCCGCCGCACCAAAGGCTCACCCCCGGTGATGCGCAGCTTGGTCACTCCGCGCGCGATAAAGCCAGTGGAAAGTTCATACAGTTCCTCAAGCGAGAGAATCTCGCGCTTGGGCAGGAAAGTCATGCGCTCTGGCATGCAATAGGTGCAGCGAAGGTCGCAGCGGTCGGTGACCGAAAGACGCAAATAAGAAATCGCGCGGCCAAATGTGTCGATCAAAGGCGCGCCGGGCTGATGCGAGGCGACATCCAAAACGTCGCGAGTGCGTATGCCCAACTCAGTCATGGGTTTCAGTGTAGTGCCCTGTGACGCCTTTTGCACCATCCAAAAACTGGACTAACTCATTTTTCTGCGCGTCATCCCCCGCAGCAATCACGTTCACTCGCACCGGCGCACACTCGCGGGCCAGATCGCGGGCCAAGGCTTGTCGCCAATCTTTGTGGTCATATGGCGCGGGCGGCAGGATGATCACAAGGTCGCCCTCACCCTCTATCTCAGCAATGGCTGCGCGCGCGGCCGGCAAATGCTCGGCATAGAATGTGGCGCTCGCTTCAAGCGCGCTCTTTGGCAGATCGCTGACGTGGTACTGCGCCTGGGCCATCAACGATTACGCGGGCCGCTCGCGGTGGAGGGTGATGCCGATCTTCTCATTGGCTTCCGCAATGGCGAGCTTCACGATCTTCACCGTGACCGCCTGAACACGCACATCTTGCACAAACAGCGTTTCGCAAATGTGGTCGCCCACCGCCTCGATCAGCTTGAAATGCACGCCTTTGGGAAGGCCCTCGGACGCTGCAAATTTGAGGTCCATATAATTCTTCGACGCATCCAGCGGCGTATCAGGATCATAACGATCCGCCACATCATAACGCACCTGAATGGTGATGCGCAGTGGCTGGGGCTTGCCGGTTTCCTCGGAATAGATGCCGGTGAGGACATCGACTTCCAAGTCGGCAACTTCGAGAATGAGCGAATCGGTTTGGGTCATTATGCGCACCCTTTAGCCGGGATTGGACCAACGTGCGAAGATCGCTGTTGGCAAGAGCCGTCCGCCCTCACCCTCTTCGCGCACAGCAAGGTCGCCATGTTCGATTTTTCCGGGAAGGTGCTGAAGCGCCTCTTCAAGCAAGCCAGCGATCGAAAGACTGCTCATGCGCACAGCGTACACAGTGAGGAAAAGAAACGCGCTTTTGTCGTCGAGCAGCTTTTCGCAGTCGCCGATTAGGCTCGGAAGCCCCTCTTCAATGCGCCACGTTTCGTTCTTGGGTCCGCGCCCGAATTTAGGCGGATCAAGAATAATCCCATCATAGCGGCGCTCACGGCGAACCTCGCGCGCGGTAAACTTGGCCGCGTCATCGACAAGCCAGCGGATCGGGCGATCCTCCATTTTGGAAAGCGCGGCGTTTGCGCGGGCCTGAGCCACCGATTTCTTGGACGCATCAACATGGGTCACCCGGCCATGATCAGACAGCGCCAGTGTGCCAAGCCCTGTGTAGCCGAACATATTGAGCGTTTCAGCATCCGTCCGCTCGCCCAATTGCCCTCGCATCCAGTCCCAAACGGGGGCCATATCAGGGAAGAATTGGAGGTGGCGAAACGGTGTTGGTTGCGCGGTAAAGCGCACATCATTCCACCCAAGTTCCCAGCCATCTGGGACTTCGGGTGAAAGGTTCCAGCGCCCGCCGCCATCCTCGTCCGAGCCCGGCACAAATTCGCCCGCTGCATCCCATTGAGACAAGCGCGGTTGCCACATGGCTTGGGGTTCGGGGCGGATAAAAGCATGGGGGCCAAAGGCCTCAAACTTGCGCCCTGCCCCGCTGTCGAGCAACCGATACGAGCTGTTATCTGGCCACCCATGGCACTCCATCACCAGCGGTTGCTGGATGAGCTCAGCCATTATGCAGACGCGCTGGCGTTAGAAAGCACGAAGTCACGCGCCGCTTCATAATCGCCGCCGATCTCAACCATTGCTTCTTCGCGCCCGAAGAGATCGCCGACGCGCGCGGGAAGCGCGGGGCGTGTGCCGGTAGCGCGCTCGACGGCATCGGGGAACTTGGCTGGGTGTGCCGTCGCCAGGGTAACGATAGGAACATCAGCTCCAAGGTCCGCGTGCTGAGCCGCATGAAGGCCAACGCCTGTGTGTGGGTCGATGACTTGCGCGGTGTGGCGATAGGCCCATTGGAGAGCTCTTGCCGTTTCTTCCTGATCCGCACGACCACTTGAGAAGAGCGCAGAGGCTCCTTCGCGCTGGCTATTGGTGAGCTGCATCGCTTTGGATTTCTCAAAGGCACGCATTTGCTCGGCCATGCCTGCTCCGTCGCGTCCGCCCACATCGAACAAGAGCCGTTCAAAATTGGAGCTGACTTGAATGTCCATCGAGGGGGTGATTGTGGGCGTGGTGGTGCCGGTGGAATAGTCGCCATCGGTCAGCGCGCGATGGAGAATGTCGTTGACGTTCGTGGCAACGATCAGCTGCTCAATGGGAAGGCCCATTTTGCTTGCGACATAGCCAGCGAAAATATCGCCGAAGTTGCCCGTCGGCACGCTGTAAGCCGCCGCGCGGTCAGGCGCTCCCAATTGGAGCCCAGCGTAGAAATAGTACACAACCTGCGCCATCAAACGCGCCCAATTGATCGAATTCACCGCGCCAAGGTTAAGCGTGTTTGTGACGCTTTCATCGGCGAACATCGCCTTCACATGGGCCTGCGCATCGTCAAAGCTGCCTGCGATTGCCAGATTGTGCACATTGGGCGCGCGCACTGTGGTCATCTGGCGGCGCTGTACGTCGGACACCTTGCCACTCGGGTGGAGCATGAAAATCTCAACCCGCTCAAGGCCAGCCACGGCGCGGATCGCAGCAGAGCCCGTATCACCGCTGGTCGCACCAACGATGGTGAGCTGCTCGCCCCGGCGTTCAAGGAATGTCTCGAACAGGCGGCCTAGCATCTGCAACGCCACATCTTTGAATGCGAGCGTCGGGCCGTGGAACAGTTCGAGCAGCCAGTGCTGTTCGTTCAATTGCACGAGAGGCGTGACAGCAGCGTGGCCAAAATCGCCATAGACGGTTTCACAAAGGCCGCTCAGCTCATCATCGGTCAGCGAGCCAGCAACAAACGGCTTCATAATGCGCGCTGCTAGCTCTGGATATGGGAGCCCGCGCATGTCGCGGATATCGTCTTCGCTGAAACGCGGCCACTGCGCAGGCAAGTACAAGCCGCCATCGCTGGCGAGTCCTGCAAGTGTTGCGCCTTCAAAATCGAGCGCCGGTGCGCTTCCTCTGGTCGATATGTATTGCATATTGCAGGTGCGGTTAGCGTTGTGTGGGTTTGGGGGCAAGTAAAGCTCTATTGCAGGGTGCTTAGTCCCGCTTTGCCAAGCGAGAACGGACCGCAAAGAAATAGATCACCAAAGCCGTCAGCGCGAAAAAGAACCACTGCCCCGCATAGGCAAGATGGTTGTTGGGGAGGTCGTTGGGGTCAGGCTTTGCCAAAGGATAAAGGTCTGCGGCTGGCGGATCGGCTACGAGACGGGGCCCAGGCGCAATGATCCCTTCCACCATTCCGCCTTCCCATTCAAAAGCATTGAGGTCGCGGGTGAAGCCAAGGTCAACAATCAATCCAGCATCGCCGCTCGCGTCCTTGGCCTTGCACACTACGCGCATCGCCCAGCCCTTGGCCCCGTTCGCAGCGGTCCCTGAAACTGGATCACGGCTGAGAATTTCACTGCAATCAACAGAGCTGCGGCGAAACCAGACCTCTTCGCCTGTGCCAGCATAAGGGAAATCCACCGACTGCGCGCCCGCATCGGTATATTGCGCAATCAACGCCGCCTTTTCCTCCGCTCTCCCCAGTTGCCAGAAGCCCAGCCACACCATCGTGGCCGCCGCAGCGACCACAAGCACTGTCGGGATGAGAGGCAATTGACGGATCATTCGGAAGTTTCCTTGGCATTCTCAAAAGCGGCATAGAGCAGCACCGTCTTAAACAAACGGAGCGCGTATATCACCGTGCCAACCGTCACCGGAGCCCAAAAAGCGGCCTGCAACCACAAGGGTGGTCGAAACGTGTTCTCAATCCCAAGCGCGATCAGGATCAGCACAATCGCGATAACCACAGTGAACAAGCCGCTCACCCGCCCACCGCGCTCATATTTGGTGTAGTCCAAGCCGCAACCCGAACATGTCATTGCTACTCTTGCAGGCGCTTCAAACAAGGTCGGCTCGCTGCACTGCGGGCATAAACCCAAAAGGGCAGCCCGGAGGAGACCGGACTGCCCTTTGGTTTCATCAGGGCCAGAGCCCGAACTCATCAGTGGTAAACAGCGCCCCAGCCGCCCCAGACATAGACTGCGACGAAAAGGAACAGCCACACCACATCAACAAAGTGCCAGTACCAAGCCGCCGCTTCGAAACCGAAGTGCTGACGCGAGGTGAAGTGGCCGATGTAGGCGCGGTACAAACACACAGCGAGGAAGATCGTACCGATCAAAACGTGGAAACCGTGGAAGCCGGTCGCCATGTAGAACGCGCTTGAATATGTGTTCCCGCCAAAGGTGAACGGGGCAATGCCATACTCGTATGCCTGGATGGCGCTGAACAGAACGCCAAGAGCGATGGTCGCCCACAGGCCTTGTTTAAGACCCTCACGATCACCGTGGATCAGCGAGTGGTGCGCCCAGGTAACAGTGGTGCCCGAGCAAAGCAGGATCAGCGTATTAAGAAGCGGCAGGCTGAACGGGTCGAGCACTTCCATGCCCTGCGGAATGAAGGTTCCCTTAGGGGTCTCAGTGCCGCCAACCAGCACATTCAGCGCCTCAGTGCTCCCCGCTGCTGCATCATAGGCAAGCGGATCAGGGAAGAGCGCGAAGTCGAAAAAGCTCCAGAACCAACCGACAAAGAACATCACCTCAGAGGCGATGAAGAGGATCATGCCGTAGCGCATGTGAAGCTGAACGACCGGTGTGTGGTCGCCTTGCTGCGCCTCGATAGTGACGTTGCGGAACCACATGAAGAAGGTCGCGATAAGGCCTGCAAGGCCCAACCACATGACAATGTTCGATGCAGCACCGAACAGGTCTGGGTAAAAGCTCAGCACCATGCCGCTGGTGAAGGTCAGCGCCGAAAACGAGCCGACGAGCGGCCAGATATCGGGCTCCAGAATGTGATAGTCGTGGTTTACATTGCCAGCCATGGTCTCGGTTCCCGTCCCTTAGGATGCATCAGATATGGTGTTGCGGTCCGGAGCTGCTGCTACAGCGTCTTTCGCGCGGTGAAAAGTGTAACTCAATGTGATTTGCTCAACATCGGCGATGGTGTCGTCTTCAAGGATCGCCGGGTCGACATAATAGAGCACGGGCATGGTCACTTCCTCGCCCGGTTGCAGTGTCTGCTCGGTAAAGCAAAAGCATTGGATCTTGTGGAAATACGCGCCCGCCTGCCACGGCTCGACGTTAAAGGTCGCGGTGCCGGTGATGGGCTTGCCCGTGTTGTTCTTCGCCACATAGGTCGCGATGTCGCGTTGGCCGATGCGCACGGTGTCGGTGCTTTGTGTCGGCGTGAATTCCCAAGGCATGTCGCGCGCAAGACTTGCATCGAAGCGGATGGAGATTTGGCGACCATTGCTCACGAGCGCTGCGGCATTGGCCTGCGCCTCGGTCGCCACCTGAGTGGTGCCACCGAAGCCCGTCACACGGCAGAAGAGATCGTAAAGCGGCACGGCTGCATAGCCGAGACCGAGCATAGCAAGCGCGCCCATTCCGGCAATGATACCGGTCTGCACATTCCTGCGCGCAACGTCGTCTTCAAGGCCGGTGTAGGTGCTCACTCTAGGAATCCCCGATCCGGACCATAGTGATCGCGTAAAACAGGCAAGCGAAGAAGAGGAGCGAACCGCCGACAACCCAGTTGCGCGCGTTTTGGCGGCGCTTGATCTCGTCTTTATCGTCGGGTGTCATGCGAACATCCCTCCCCCGATCAAGCCTTGAGCAAAGAGCACACGGTCAGCAACCAGCGCTGCAAAGAGTACGAAGAGATAAGCGATGCTGAATTTGAACAGGAGGACTTCCTGTTTCATCGGGTCGCTTTCGGCACGGGTGCGAAGGCCAACGGGCCATGCGAGCGCAAAGAAGAGAACCGAAAGGACCACAGAAACCGAACCGTACACCCAGCTTGTCCCACCAATCAGCCAAGGCGCGACCGCAATCGGCGCAAGCAGCACTGTGTAAGCGAGGATTTGGTGGCGGGTCGATTTCTCGCCCTTCACCACCGGCATCATCGGAATGCCAACGTTGGCGTAATCAGTCTTCACAAACAGAGCCAGCGCCCAGAAATGCGGCGGCGTCCACATGAAGATGATCGCGAAAAGCAAGATCGGCATCGCGGTCAGCTCACCGGTCACAGCGACCCATCCAATCAGCGGAGGAAACGCGCCAGCGCCCCCGCCGATCACAATGTTCTGAGGCGTGCGCGGTTTGAGCCACATGGTGTAAATGACGGCGTAATAGATGATCGCTGCAAGCAAGAGAGCCGCCGCCAACCACCCAATCGCCACACCCATAAGGACCAGCGATGTGCCTGAGAGGAACATGCCGAAATCGCGCGCATCCTCGCGGGCCATACGGCCACCGGGAAGCGGGCGATCCTTGGTCCGCTTCATCCCTGCATCGAGATCAGCTTCCCACCATTGGTTGAGAACAGCCGATCCACCAGCACCCATGGCAATGGCGAGGACGGCGGTAAAGCCCAAGACAGGATGGATCGAACCGGGAGCTGCAAGCAGGCCGCAAATGGCCGTAAACACGACCAAAGTCATAACGCGCGGCTTTGTCAGCGCGAAGAAGTCGCGCCACTCGGTCGGCATCCTGACTGTTGTAGTTGTTGCGGTCATCGTAAGCTCAGCCTCTCGGCCTTTTCCTTTTGTGCGAAGAGGGCACTCCTAAACGGCGCGCCCTCCCCCTTATTTGGTTTTGGTGCCCCGGCATTGGCCAAGGCTACCAGCTTCACGCAGTCGCCGGGCGGTGATCGTGGTAATCGTGGTGATCCTCGATCACTGGCAGCGTTTCGAACTGGTGGAACGGCGGAGGTGAGGTCAGCGTCCACTCAAGCGTGGTTGCACCTTCGCCCCATGGGTTGTTCGCCGCTTTCTTGCCTGCGAGGAACGCGTAAGCGAGGTTCGCAAAGAAGATCAGCATCGAAGCTGCCATGATCATGTAGCCGATAGAGCTGATGTAGTTCCAGAACGCGAAGGCCTCTGGATAATCAGGATAGCGGCGCGGCATACCGTTCATACCAAGGAAGTGCTGCGGGAAAAAGATCACGTTCACGCCCACGAAGAACACCCAGAAGTGCAGGTGTGAAAGGAACTCAGAGTGCATCCGCCCGCTCATCTTCGGGAACCAGTAATAGAAACCGGCAAACAGCGAGAACACAGCGCCCATCGACAGCACGTAGTGGAAGTGAGCCACAACGTAGTACGTGTCGTGAAGGTTATCATCGATCCCGCCGTTTGCGAGGACCACACCGGTCACACCGCCCACGGTAAAGAGGAAGATGAAGCCCATCGCCCAAACCATGGGTGATTTGAACTCCATAGAGCCGCCCCACATGGTCGCGATCCAGCTGAAGATTTTGACGCCCGTGGGCACTGCGATGACCATGGTCGCCGCGGTGAAGTACATCTTCGTGTTTACGTCGAGGCCGACGGTGTACATGTGGTGAGCCCACACGATGAAGCCGACGACACCAATGGCAACCATCGCATAAGCCATGCCGAGGTAACCAAAGACTGGCTTACGGCTAAAGGTTGCGATGATTTGGCTGATCATGCCGAAGCCCGGCAGGATCATGATGTAAACCTCTGGGTGACCAAAGAACCAGAACAAGTGCTGGTAAAGAACAGGGTCACCGCCGCCCGCTGGGTCGAAGAAGGTCGTCCCGAAGTTACGGTCGGTCAGAAGCATTGTGATAGCCGCTGCAAGCACGGGAAGCGCTAGGAGAAGCAGGAAGGCTGTGACAAGCACCGACCACACGAACAGCGGCATTTTATGGAGGGTCATACCCGGCGCACGCATGTTGAAAATGGTGGTGATGAAGTTGGTTGCACCAAGGATCGAACCTGCACCCGCCAAGTGAAGCGAGAAGATCGCAAAGTCGACTGCTGGACCCGGCGCACCCGTGGTCGAAAGCGGCGCATAAACCGTCCAACCAACACCTGCACCGTTACCGATCGAGTTGCCCGGCACAAACAGCGAGAAAAGAAGCGACAGGAAACCAACAACCGTCAGCCAGAAGCTGATATTGTTCATACGCGGGAAGGCCATATCCGGCGCGCCAATCATCAGCGGCACAAACCAGTTACCAAAGCCGCCAATCATCGCTGGCATCACCATGAAGAAGACCATGATGAGACCGTGGCCGGTGATAAACACGTTCCACATGTGACCAGCAGCTGCGATATCGTCGGGCGAGGAACCAGCGAACCACCACAGATATTGAATGCCGGGTTCCATCAGCTCCATACGCATGACGCCAGACATCGCGCCGCCGATGATACCCGCAACGATTGCGAACATCAGATAGAGCGAACCAATATCCTTGTGGTTGGTCGACATGAACCAACGGGCAAAGAAGCTGGGCTTGTGATCATGGTGATGATCATCAACGGGGCCGCCTGTTTGTGCGGCTGGTCCAGCTACGAAATCGTCTGCGGTGGTTGCCATAATGTTTAGCTCTCTCGCGTGTAAATCTTATCGTCGTGGGCGGTCCTGCAAGTTACGCAGCCGCTTCCTCTTCGGTTGCTTCGGTCTCGGTGTCCGCTGCGACTTCTGCGCCCGGAATGGTGCCACCTTGGCTTTGAACCCATGCCTCAAACTCTTCCATCGGAAGCGCTTCGACGGTGATCGGCATATAACCATGCAGCGCGCCGCACAGCTCTGAACACTGGCCGTAATATACGCCCGGCTCATCAATCGTCAGCATCCGCTCATTAAGACGGCCCGGAACAGCATCCTGCTTGAACCAAAGCGAGGGCACGGCAAATGCGTGGATCACATCAGCAGCGGTCGTTTGAAGACGGATGGGAACACCTGCCGGCACAACCATGCGGTTATCGACCGCCATCTGGAACTGCTCACCTTCGCCAGAGGCAATCGCCTCTTCTTTGCTGAGCATGTTGGAGATGATCTCAACATCGTGGTCGGGATATTCGTAACCCCAATACCACTGATAACCCACAGCCTTCACCGTGATCGCATCTTCGGGTGGCTCTTCATATTGGCGCGCGAGAAGCGTGATCGATGGCACCGCAATCACCACAAGAATGATCACAGGAACAACCGTCCAGATCACTTCGATTGCAGTATTATGAGTGGTGCGCGATGGGTTCGGGTTTGACCGGCTGTTGAACTTGAACATCACGTAGAAAAGCAGGCCAAGAACAAACAGGCTGATGAAAGTAATGACGGGGAGCAAGATCACATCGTGCATCCACAGCGCGTACAGGCCGTCTTGGCTGTACTGATCCTGGAAGGTCATGCTTGCAAACGCGTCATCCTCATACGAGGTCGGCATGCCCTTGCCCGGCGTAGGCGCCATCGGCACATAGCCACCGGTCGCCTCAGCAGATGTTGCCTCGGCGGTTGTTGCCTCGGCAGCAACCTCTGAAACAGGCGCATCTTGCGCGATAACACTTTGCGGTGCGGAAAGCGCGACAAGCGCTGCAACAGCAGCAAAAATCGCGAGGTTCAAACGGGTCAATGCATGACGCATAGCTTTGTCAGCCCAATCAGTTTTCTAAAATGTATCCCATCGTCCGAAACTCAGCGAAGCGGCAATGGCTCCATTTCGTCCCGTCCATCATGGTATCCCTACCACAATCTCAGCCCCCTTAGCCGCGCTTGCTCAAGGCCTCAAGCGCTTCTAGGGAGAAAATTATGCAAGTCGCCATGATGCATACGCAATTGGCCCTTCAATATTCATATTGTCACCCCCGAATACAGCGGATTGTTACCTATCATGTCGACCTCACCTTCAAGCGAATCCATCCCCACCACTGTCGATGACGTGCTTGCAGAATTCAGGGCGAGCGGCGCTCTTTTAGAGGGACATTTCAAGCTTTCCTCAGGCAAACACTCGGCCCATTACCTGCAATGCGCGCGCGTTTTGATGAACCCTGCACGTGCAGGCCGCCTCGCCCAAGGCATTGTGAAAAGGATACCTGGGGAAATCCTTGCGCAAGTGGACGCAGTTGTGAGCCCTGCAATGGGCGGGATCATCATCGGCCAGGAGGTCGCGCGCGTCCTAGACAAGGACGCAATGTTCCTCGAGCGCCCTGATGGCGTCTTCCACCTGCGCCGGGGATTCGCGCTTGAGGCGGGGGCAAAGGTCTTGATGGTCGAGGACGTCGTCACAACCGGCCTTTCCAGCCGCGAGGCCATTGCCGCCGTTGCCAAAGAGGGCGGCGAAGTGATCGCGGAATGCTCGCTCATCGACCGGTCTATGGGCACAGTCGATTTGGGAGTGCCATTCTTCCCGCTCGCCGCTTTTGATTTTGCGACCTATGACGAGGACAACATCCCGCCAGAGCTCGCCGCCGTAGCTGTGACCAAACCCGGAAGCAGAAAAGAATAAGCAGCACATGACCCCCGATAGACTTCGATTAGGCGTGAACATCGATCACGTCGCCACGATCCGCAATGCGCGCGGAGGCGATCACCCTGATCCTGTGCGCGCAGCAGAGATTGTGGCGGCTGTTGGCGGCGATGGGATCACCGCACACCTTCGCGAAGACCGTCGCCATATCCGCGATGAGGATTTGGCCCGCATTCAAGATGCGACCGACCTGCCGCTGAACCTTGAAATGGCCGCAACGCAGGAAATGCTGGAGATTGCTCTGAGGCATAAGCCGCACGCCGCCTGCATCGTCCCTGAAAAACGCGAGGAGCGCACCACGGAAGGCGGATTGGATGCAGCAGGCCTGCACAACACCCTCGTGCCGATTGTCGATCAATTGCGCGAGGCGGGCATTCGCGTATCGCTCTTTATCGAGGCAAGCGAGGCGCAATTGGACGCGGCCAATCGCCTTAGTGTACCCGTGGTGGAGTTTCACACCGGCGAATATGCGCATGCGATCCTTGATGAAGACAGCGAGCGGGTGGCAAGCGAACTGCGCCGAATCACCGATATGAGCGCGCTGGCTGCGAAAAACGGGATTGAGCCGCACGCCGGCCACGGTCTCACCTTTGACAATGTCCAACCCATCGCCGCCATTCCACAATTGGCCGAACTTAACATCGGGCATTACCTTATCGGCGAGGCAATTTTCTCAGGGTTAGAGCCAGCCATCCGCCGTATGCGCGATTTAATGGATGAGGCCAGAGGATAGTGGCTCAAGGCCAAGACCTCCCTCCCCTTAACGCCCAGCAGAAGCGCTGGGCGTTTGCTGCGGCGGCTTTGTTTCTTGCCGCGGTGGGATTCTTAGGCTTCTCGCTCAACACCGGCATCATGCGGCCCTTTGCAATCGGATGGGTCGCGTTGCAGATATTCGGCTATGTCGGCGCGATCAAAATGGCCAAGGGCGATTTCGCGCACCCGTTGTTTAAGTCGCAAATCATGCTGCATGTTATGGCAGCCACCCTCCTCATTGTCGTCATCATAAGGGCGTTTTCATGATCATCGGCCTAGGCTCAGACCTGTGCAATATCGAGCGCATCCAAAACTCACTCAACCGCTTTGGCGAGCGCTTTGAAAACCGCGTCTTCACCGAACTCGAACGCACAAAGGCGCGCCGCCGCCCCTACACAATCGCTGGAACCTACGCCAAACGCTTTGCTGCGAAAGAGGCGTTCAGCAAGGCGGTCGGCACCGGATTTCGGCGCGGGGTCTTTATGAAAGACATCGGGGTTGTGAACAAACCATCGGGCGCGCCAACGCTTTCACTCACAGGCGGGGCTGCCAAGCGGCTTGAAGAAATGATCCCACCGGGCCATGAGGCACACATTCATCTAACACTCACCGACGATCACCCATGGGCACAGGCCTTTGTCATCATCGAAGCAATACCCAATATGGGCCCTGTGGAGATGATCTGATGGAAATGATCTGAGCGGGAAACGAAACAACACATGAGCATGAGCTTGAGCCAGACCAAACCAACCCAAACCACGGATGAAAAAATCAACTGGTTCGCAGAAGCACGCGGCCTTGCCCTGATGCTGCTCGCGGTGCTGATGTTTCACAGCTTTGTGGCCAAACCCTTTTACATCCCATCAACCTCGATGATGCCGGGTCTTCACGTGGGCGACCGGTTGGTGGTGAGCAAATATCCCTATGGCTGGTCCTGGGCCTCGGCGAGCTTTCACCTGCTCCCGCGCGGCGAATGGCGCATTCTTGGTTCAACACCTGAATATGGCGATGTGGTGATCCCCGTGCACCCATTGCGCGATGAGGATTATATCAAACGCGTGGTGGCCCTGCCCGGTGATACTATCGAAGTGCGCGATGGGCGCATTATCCTGAACAACACACCGGTGAAACGTGAAGTCGTGCCGCCAGTGCGTATTCCGTTTGAGCCTGAACTGCTTTGCCAGGGCTCCCCGTGTCTTTCGAGTTTTAACGACTTTCGCATCACCGATACCGATGGCTCAAGCTGGTTCGAGCCGCCCACTTACCGCGAAACGCTTCCCAATGGCGCAAGCTATCTGATCATCGATCACAATCCACGCTACGAATACGATAACTTTGGCCCCTATATGGTGCCCGAGGGTGAGGTGTTTGTGATGGGCGACAACCGCGATGCGAGCGCTGACAGCCGCGCGCCAGCGGAGGCGAGCGGCCTTGGAGGCGGCATTCCGCTGGAAAACATCGGCGGGCGCGCAGAATTCATCACCTTTAGCCTTGATGGTTCGGCCACATGGAACCCGCTGTCTTGGTTTTCTGCCTTGCGCGGTGACCGGGCGTGGACGACACTTCGTCCCGCGTTGACCGAAGACGTGTCCGTCCAAGAAGACGCTGCGGCTCAATCTGCGGCTCAATCTGCGGCTGAATAAAGTTAGCTACAGAAAGCCCAAAAGATGGCTCGCAAGTTTCTCTATCTCATCGCAATCCTCATCGTGCTGATATTTGCAGCGCTGATCGTCTTGCGCGTTTGGTCACAGGAATTGACCGCCTTTGTGTTCGTCCCAGACGTTGAATTTGTTGAGCAAGAGCCGCTTGAGGCATCCGCCTATCAAGACCCTGCCATGTGGTATTCGCGCCCAGGCATCGGCGTCAAGGACCCTGCCCGCTGGCAGCCTGCTTTGGTGCAGGTGGGAGATGAAGCAAGCAGCGAGGGAAGCGAAGAGACCACAACATCGCTGCCCGTTGATCCAGAAAGCGAAGAGCTTGGCGTGACGGGCAACGTGCCCGATTTTGCGGTCTTTTTCATCCATCCCACAAGCTACCGCGATACAGACAGCTGGAACGCGCCCATCGGCCATGAAGAGGCAGAACGGATCGCGCGTATCTATGTGCGCGGTATGGCGAGCCCGTTTAACGCAGCCGATGAAATCTGGGCACCGCGCTATCGCCAGGCGACTTTGGGCGCGTTTTTGACCGACGCGCCAGAAGCCGAGCAATCCATCGATGCAGCCTATGCCGATGTGCTCGAAGCTTTCCGTTTCTTCGTCGATTCCATCGATGAGAGCACGCCGATTGTGCTTGCTGGCCATTCGCAAGGCTCGCTGCATCTCCTGCGTCTGCTGCGCGAGGAGGTCGCTGAAAAGGGACTGAGCGGGCGGATTGTTGCATCCTATGCGATCGGCTGGCCCATATCGGTGGAGCATGATTTGCCAGCATTGGGCGTGCCTGCCTGTGCAACGCCCGCTCAAACCGGATGCATTCTTTCATGGTCAAGCTTTGCCCAGCCCGCTGATCCCTCGCAGGTGATTGACGCTTACGCGGCCTCCGAGGGCTTTGATGGTAGCGTGCGCGGTGACAGCCAGATATTATGCACCAACCCCTTGCTGGGCACCTTTGGCGGCGCGGCTGACAAAGGCGCAAATCTTGGCACACTCGTGCCCGATGACACGATGACCAGCGGGGAGCTCGTCCCTCGGGCTGTGCCAGCAAGGTGCGATGAACGCGGTCTCTTGATGATCGGTGACCCGCCAGAAATGGGCTCATACGTGCTGCCGGGGAACAATTATCACGTCTACGACATCCCCCTCTTCTGGGCGAACACCAAAGCGGATGTTGCGCGCCGGGTAAGCGCCTTTAACGGCGGCCAAGAAGGCGAAGACTGATTGATCACCGAGTTTGCCCCTGATTTTAGCGAGGCATTGCCCGATGGAGGCGTCCTTCTGGGGCTTGACCTTGGCACCAAAACCATCGGCACAGCCACCTGCGATGCGGGCTGGCGCTTTGCCACCAATGGCTCCGTCATAGGCCGCAGCAAATGGGGCAAGGACCGCTCAAAGCTTGAGGCGCTTATCGCAGAGCGCGAGGTCAAAGGCATCGTCCTTGGCCTCCCGCGCAATATGGACGGCACCGAGGGCCCGCGCGCACAAAGCTCGCGCGCCTTTGCTCGCAATTTGGAGGACGCCTTTGCGCTTCCGCTGCTGCTTTGGGACGAACGCTGGTCCACGCAGGAAGCGGAAGCGGCGATGATCGGACAGGATATGAGCCGGGCCAAAAGAGCAAAGGCCATCGATGCGCACGCCGCTGCCGTCATCTTGCAGGGCGCAATCGACCGCATGGCTGGCGGTGTACTTTAACGGCGCGCGTCAAGGGCGTGCTTTAGTCAAAAACCGGCAGGGTTTGGATGCTTTAGGCGTTGTCATATGCGTCTGCCCGCTGCAATGAAGTGGCAATTATGAGCAACGACCAGCCCTCAATGGAACGCTTTGACCCCGCGCAGGTCAGCAAGTTTTTTATGTCGCGCGCCCATCCCGGCTGGCTTGGGCTGGAGTATTCGGGGCACGGCGATGACTGGGTGGAGCTAAAGCTTCCTTGGAATGAAAAGCTGCTTGGCGAACCGGACCGTCCGGTGCTGGCCTCAGGGCCCATTGTCAGCCTGCTCGATATGGCAAGCGGCATGTCGATCTGGTGCAGTCGGGGCACATTTATGCCTGTGGCGACGCTCGATTTGCGCGTGGATTATCAACGCCCTGCCAAAGAGCGCGGCGCGGTGTGGGCGCGGGTGGAATGCTACCGGATCACCAAATCTGCCGCCTTTGTGCGCGGCATTGCACATGATGGTGACCCGGAGGATACGGTTGCGACCATGGCGGGCGTTTTTATGACGCTTTCGGCCGATCCCAAGACTATCGGGCGGCAGGTCAAGGCGCAGGCTGAGGCGAAAATGAAGGAGACCGGCAATGGCTGATGCTGTGACACTTCCCGCCTACGCACAAGCGCTTGGCATTACGGTCCACGAGATTGAGGACGGTATCCCGATCCTCACCGTCGATTTCAGCGCCGATGTCGAAGGGCGTCCCGGCCATTACCACGGCGGTGCGATTGGGGGCCTTTTGGAGAACGCCGCCTTTGCCGCTTTGCGCAGCGCTTTGACCGAGCAGGGCCGCGAGGCCAAGCTGAAACCCGTCAACATCACCGTGCAATATCTATCAGCGGGCAAACCGCTCACCAGCTATGCCAAAGCGCGCATCACCCGCATGGGGCGGCGCAATGCCAATATCAGTGTCGAGGCATGGCAGGCTGACCGGGACAAACCCATTGCCAGCGCGATTTTGAACATTTTGATGGCTTAGGGTCAGGCCGCTAATTCTCAATCTCTTCGAGTTCAAAACCGTCTTCGGTAAGGCGCAGTTCGACAGGCACACCGTCTTGGGAAAGCACCACGCCGTTCTCTTCAAAACGCAAGGAGGTGCCGTCCTCGCCAAGGGGGATTTCCTCGCCTTCTTCGATATCAATATCGAAGGGTTCCACGGGCCCTTGGGGATCAGGTGAAGCTTTGGGCTTGGGCGCTGGCAGGTCGAGAGCGCCGCGCATAAAGTCTTTCCAAATGCGAGCCGGAAGCCCGCCGCCGGTTACGCCGCCAAGCGAGGAATTGTCGTCATTGCCAACCCATACGCCCACCACCAGATCGCCCGCATAGCCCACGAAAAGCGCATCGCGGTTGTTCTGCGTAGTGCCGGTCTTGCCAAAGTTTGCAATCGGCAGTTCCGCCGCCTCCCCCGTGCCGCGATTAATCGCCGCGCGCAGCATCTGCTCCATATCGTCATGGACCCGGCCAGAGGCGCTATCCTCGCTCGAAGTGAGCCACTCCCACCAGCTTTCCTCCTCTTGCGGGAAGGCATAGGGACGCACCGGATATTCATTCGCCGCAACGCCTGCATAAGCAGAGGTAAGCTCAAGCAAGGTCATGCTGGATGAGCCCAGCGCCACGCTTGGATCGCCCTTTGGCAGATCGGAGCGCACCCCCAAGGACCGCGCCGTGCGGATCACCGCGTCACTGCCCACTTCATTAAAAAGCCGCACCGCAGCCACATTGCTGGAAGAAGCAAAGGCGTCTTCTAACGTTATCGTTTCAGAATAGCGCTCACGCGAATTCTTGGGGCGATAACTGCCCGTTTCAATCGGCTGGTTGGAGATGGTGTCCTCGGGATCCCATCCCGCCTCCAGCGCGGCGAGGTAGACGAACAGTTTGAACGTCGAGCCTGGCTGCCTGCGCGCCTGTGTCACCCGGTTAAAGGGACTGTTCGCATAGGATTTGCCGCCCACCATGGCGACGACTTCGCCGCTGGGCCGCATCGCGACAAGGCCCACTTGCGCATCGCCCAGTCCTGCTCTGCCCACTACCCGGTTGGCGAGCGCCTGAAGCTGCGCATCAAGCGTGGTTTCCACGACCAGCTTCTCATAGCCAGCATCCATCCGCTCGCGCGCCAACGGCAGCGCCCAATCGGCAAAATAGGTGCCCGTTGGCAGGTCATTGCGGGAGCGCACGTCAATTTTGGGTCTGGGCAGGGCATCGGCCTCCCCTTGCGTCATATAGCCCACATCCACCATCGCGCCCACGACCAGGTCCATACGGTTCTTGGCGCGGTCGTAATGCTTGGTCGGATTATAGCGCGAGGGTGCCTGCAAAAGCCCCGCCAGCATCGCTGCCTGCTCTGGCTTCAAATTTTCCGGTTTGCGGTAGAAGTAATGAAGCGAGGCCGCGCGCAGCCCATATTGATTGTCCCCGAAATAGGCATTGGAGAGATACCGCTCGAGGATCTCATCCTTGGTCAGCCAGCTTTCAATCCAAAGCGCAATGAGCGCCTCTTGCGCCTTCCTTGTCAGGCTTCGTTCGGGCGTGAGCCAGGTGAATTTCGCAAGCTGCTGTGTGATGGTGGAGCCCCCGCCCCGTCCCGTCCAGGCCGCGCGCGCAATCCCGCGCGGGTCCACGCCCCAATGCGAATAAAACCGCCGGTCTTCGATGGCGATGAAAGGCTCGATCACGTGGGGCGGCAGGTCCGCGACTTTGACAGGCGCGGCCACCACTGCCCCGCTGCGCGCAATGGGCGTGCCGTCGCTGGCAAGCAATGTCACCTGCGGCGCGGCGATGGGCTCCAAACTCTTGGACAGCGGCGCGGTGATCGCAAGCCATGCCACGAGCACGATAAACAGCATGATGATTGCCGCGATAAAGCGAACCGCCCACCACCGCTTGCGCCGCCCCAGCCAAAAGGCGCGTTTCCAAAGCGACCCGCGGTTCTTGGGAACAAGCGCGCCCGCACCAGTTCCCGTGGCCGCTCCTCCCCCTGCATCCAACTGCGAAAGGCCAGCATCCCAGCGCGAAAAATCAGTGGACCCCGGTGAGCGATAGACGGTGGATGACCCTTCATCAGGATCAAGGGGTCGCTGCGATTCATAAAGGGCGTAATAGCCACGCTCATCCGAGCGGGTTTCATCACCACGCGAGCGTTTCCAGAATCGTTCAAACAGCGCCATTGCCATGGTGTGTTAGCAGGATAATACGCTCTATTGCAAGAAGTCAGCGACTGTCGACTTCGCGGCGATACATCTGGGCGAAGTCCACCATTTCTAGCAGGAGTTTCTCCGGGTCCGTTCGGCATTCTTTTACCAACGCCTCCCACATCTCAGCGCGTTTCTCTGCCAAGGCATAGAACTGGGCTGAACCGATATCTTCCCCCTGTTCCAATCGAGCCAAAGGTTCAGAGACTAGATACACAAACCTCGGGGTAAACAGCGCATTGCGATCCGAGTTCGCGCTGAGAAACCAATCGTGTTCTCGAACCATATGGCCGCACGTGTAGTTTTCTAAGCCGCCACCGGGGCTATCTTTATCAAACCGGGCGTAAGACATCGTCATATGAACAACACCGGGTGCCGGCTCCCCCCGGGTCCTCTGGCGGGGCCATATTGCAGCGTTTCGGCCTTGGCTCGCACAGCACTATCAATCGCATCAGACATGCTGCTCGTGACAAGTTCGAGGCTAATAAGCTGCCCGTCGGCCCCAACACTTGCGGTGAAAGTCGCGCGGCCGTTATGCCCTGCATCCTTGGCCCATTGGGGAATGTCTACGGTTTTGACGCGCTCGACGCTTGCCCATGGCGAGGCCGCCCGCTCCTTGGGCACCATAGGAGATGGGGTGAACGCGATAGGAGGTGGGTCACGCGTCTCTTCAACCGTTTCGATTGACGAATCTTGCGCCGTAGTGGGCGCGGCGGCAGGAAAAGAGGCAACAAATAACAAGCTTGTGCAAAGACCTGTCTTCAACCATCTTTGCATTTGCTTGCCCTCCCTTATGCAGCGCTCTCAGGCAAATCCTCACCAAACACGCGCTGGTAATATTCGCTCACCAAAGTGCGTTCTGCCTCGTCGCATTTGTTGAGGAATGACAGGCGGAAGGCAAAGCCGACCGAATTGAAGATGCTTGCGTTTTGCGCCCAGGTGATGACCGTGCGCGGGCTCATCACGGTGGAGATATCGCCGTTCATAAAGCCTTGGCGCGTGAGGTCTGCGACTTTGACCATGTCAGCGATGACCGCTGCATCGGTTTCGTCCGTTTTCGAAGCGACAATCTGCTCTTCGGTTTCAGCGGGCAGATAGTTCAGCGCACACACCACGTTCCAGCGGTCCATCTGCGCTTGGTTGATTGCCTGCGTACCGTGATACAGCCCGCTGGTGTCGCCAAGGCCGACCGTGTTGGTCGTTGCAAACAGGCGGAAGTGCGGATTGGGTGTGATCACGCGGTTTTGGTCAAGCAGCGTCAGGCGGCCATCGAATTCCAGAATACGCTGGATCACGAACATCACGTCAGGGCGCCCTGCGTCATATTCATCAAAGGTGAGCGCAACCGGGTGCTGAAGAGCCCATGGGAGGATACCCTCTTTGAATTCCGTTACTTGGAGACCGTCTTTCAGAACAATTGCATCGCGGCCAACAAGGTCGATCCGGCTGATATGCGCGTCAAGGTTCACCCGGATGCTGGGCCAGTTAAGGCGCGCGGCTACCTGTTCGATGTGGGTGGATTTACCCGTGCCGTGATAGCCTTGAACCATCACCCGGCGATTGTGGGCAAAGCCTGCTAGGATCGCGAGCGTTGTGTCGGGATCGAACACGTAAGATGGGTCAAGCTCAGGCACATGCTCTGATGGCGTGCTGAAAGCGGGAACCTGCCAATCAACATCAACGCCGAAAGTCTCACGGACATAGACGGTGGTATCGGGTTCGGTGGGGAGCGCAGCAGCGCCTGCGAATTCATCTGAGGTGTGCGTATTCATTTCAATACGCTCGTTAGTGGGCTCGGCCCGCCCCTGCAAGAGTTGCTTTAGGCAACTTGATCAGGAACGCGGATTTCCCCCAAATGACCGCGTTTGATCCACAAGCGTGCGCCCATATCGCCAGCGGTCACAGTGGCCACTTCATCCGCCGGGATACGCAGCCAATCCTGCGCGCCATATGTAACGCCATCAAGAGTGAGTGCGCCATCCAAAACAAGCACTTCGACCCCGCCATTGTGAATAAGTGGTAGGCTTGTCTGTGCCTCCCAAACCTCAAGCGACACGTGCTCATAATCGCGCGCGGCGAGCACGTGGCGGCGAACTGCGGGATTGCTTGGATCAGCGGTCAGCGCGGCGGTGTTCATATCGACCGACAGCTGCTCTTGATCGTCAGGATCAAATTGCCAGAGTTTCACAAAAATGGTGCAGCCGGGCGCAGAGCCGGGAACGTGGTGCGTGCCCACCGGATTGCGCACATACGTGCCCGCCGGATAATCGCCGTGCTCGTCTTGGAAGACGCCTTCGAGGACGATGAATTCCTCGCCGCCTGAATGGGTGTGTTCGGGAAAGGCACTTTGCGGCGCATAGCGCACGATGGAGGTGGCGCGCGCCACCTCCGCGCCGATCCGGTCCAGCATACGGCGGTCAACGCCAGCCATAGGGGATGGCACCCAGTCAAGCGCGCTCGTTTGAACGGTGGCGCGCTCTGAAAAGTCAGCGTTGATCTCCATCGGTTTTCTCCTAGTAGCGCCTTAATACCGGGCCGCGACGCGCTTGCGCCATGCGATGAGGTTAGTCAGCTCTGCCGGAATTTCCACCTTGGCAAAATCGGCAAAAGCAAGCCCTGCAAAAGCGGTGATGTCGGCCATGGTATAGATTTCGCCTGCCAAATATGGCTGATCGGCAAGGACCGTGTCGAGATAACGCATTGTCTTTTGCGCCTTATCATAGCCGCGCTTGCCAAGCTCGGGGAGCTGATTGGTCTCAAGCTCTGGGCCAAGGCCCTCTGTCGCATGGTGGAAATACGCGCCCACCGCATCGACAAGCCCCTCTTCTGCGCGAAGGTTCATCATCTGAGTGATGGCGCGCTGTTTGGGGGTGTCACCGATCAATGAAGGGCCCTCGAACGCGCCGTCGATATATTCGATGATCGCGGTGCAGCGCCCGATGGTGGTGCCGCACTCCAGCTGCGCGCAAGGGACGGTGGCGTCCGGGTTTTTGGCGGTGAAAGCGTCCGAACGGTGTTCGCCGCCCATCACATCAACACGGATGAATTCGACCTGCTCACTAGCGCCTTTTTCCGCCAAAGCCATGCGCACACGCGCCGGATTGGGGAAACCTTCAACATCATAAATCCGCATTACTTGCCTCTTTTCTTGAGAATCAACCTATCAGTAGGTAGGCAGTCATATCGAAGCTTGAATTCCGATTGTCAACCTACTAGATGGTAGGCATGCGAACGACACGTGATATCTTGCTCGATCTGGGCGAACAGGCGATCCGCACCCGCGGATTTGCAGGGTTTAGCTATGCCGATTTGGCCCGCGATGCCGGGATCAAAAAGGCGAGCATCCATCACCACTTCCCCGCAAAAGCGGACCTTGGGCTGGCTTTGGTGGAGCGGTATGCGGTTGACCTGGCACACGCTTTGGACAGCATTCAGGCCACCGCTACTACCCCAGGAGACGCGATGCGCGCGGCGGTCACGCTTTACCGTAATGCTTTGCAAGACGGCACGTCTGCCTGCCTTTGCGCAGCGCTTGCAACCGACACGGCGCTTTTGGATGAGGCCACCCGCCAAGCGCTCAAAAGCACCAATGATGCCACCCGCAATTGGTTCGAAGAAATTTACACGCAGGCGCAAAGCGATGCCTCCATCAAAGGCATGAGCGAGCCTGCGCAAGAGGCCGCCGCGACCCTTGCCCTTCTTCAGGGCGCGCAGCTGCTCGCCAAGGCGGCCGGCAGTGTGGAGGCGTTTGACGCGGGCACCGCTGCGCTCAATGCACGCATTTCCGGCTGACTTTTGCACGCAATGCGCGCATAATGCGCCGGTGCCAGCACCCATCACCTCTCCGGTTGAAACCCTAAGGCTCAAACTCGTTGAGCAGGTGCGCGCGACTTTCAACGATCAAGCGGCCAAGCAAAAGCCCGTTCCCCCTTCGGATGAGGCTCTGTTTGAAAAGGACACGCCGATCCGTCTCGTCCACGCAGACCTTGTAGGGATGATGACCGGCGGGGTGCGCGCTTTGATGCTGCAAATGCTCCACCCGCATGCTTTGCAAGGGGTGCTCGACCATTCCAATTTTCGCGAAGATATGCACGGGCGGCTTCAGCGCACAGCGCGCTTTATCGCGGTCACCACTTTTGGCCACCGCGATGAGGCGATGAAGGCGATTGACCGGGTGAACCGCATTCACGCGCGTGTCGGCGGGACTTTGCCCGATGGCAGCGCATATGAGGCGATCAATCCGCGCACGCTGGCATGGGTCCATGTGACCGAGGCGCAAAGCTTTCTTGCCGGATACCTTCGCCATGTGCGCCCCAATATGCCCGGGCGTGAACAGGATGAATATTACGCCCAAATCGCGGTCATTGCGCGTGCGCTTGGCGCGGATCCCGTACCTGAAACCCGGCGCGAGGCGGACGCCATTTTCCGCGAAATGCGCGGCGACTTGAAAGCATCACCCGAAGCGCGTGAGGTCGCGCAATTGGTCCTGAGCCAGCGGCCCAAGGGCACGCCCATTGCGGTGCAAACGATGATCGGAGCAGAGGCTGTTGCCATGCTCCCGCATTTCGCGCGCGACATGCTCAAACTGCAAAGGCCCGTGCTCACCGCACTGCCTGCAAGAGCTGCGACTTGGGGCATGGGCAAGACGTTGCGATGGGCTTTCAAACAGAACGAGAGGGGATGATGATATGTATGTGCAAGGATTTGTGCTCGGCGTAAAAGAGGATCGGCGCGAGGATTATATCGAGGTCGCGAACACAATGGGCGCGCTTTTCATGGAGTTTGGCGCACTGGAAATCTGCGAAAATTGGGAGAACGATGTGCCCGACGGCGAAAAAACCGATTTTCGCAAGGCAATTGCTGCTGAAGCAGGCGAGAAGGTCGTGCTTTCATGGGCCATTTGGGAAAGCAAACAGTCTTGCGATGCAGCGCATGCAAAGATGATGGAAGATGAGCGTTTCAAGACCATGGAAATGCCCGATATGATCGATGGCAAGCGCATGATCCTTGGCAGCTTTGACCAGATTTATCACGCGAAAGCCCAGTAGTTTAAGCTCAGCTGAGCGCTGCGGCCTTGCGCAGCAATTGATAGGCCTCCACCACCTTATTCAAACGCGTCTCATAGCTGCGGTCTCCGCCATTGCGGTCGGGGTGATAGCGCCGCACAAGCTCTGAATAGCGCCGCCTCAGCTTGGCCTTATCGGTGTTTGAGCCAAGCCCCATGGTCTCCAGCGCCTCGGCCTCCGGCTTGCTCCACTGGCCGCTCATCTGCATTGCCGCCTGCCTTTGCGCGCGGCTTTTGATCCCGTTTGCCCGCGCCGAAATCGCGTCCAGCGGATCGTCAAAATCGTTCCACCTCGGCATGCCATCGACGCCTGCCCGTGGGGAGAACGCAGGGCTTTCGCGCCGCCACCCGTTCACCGGGCTTTGCGCATCGAGAATTTCCTCTGCGCTCATGCCCTCAAACCAGTCATAGCCATCGTTAAATTCGCGCACGTGTTCAAGGCAAAACCAGCGATATTCGCCCGGCCCATCAAAGCCACTTGGCCGAAAGCCGGGGGCGCGAAACTCACCGGGCTCTTGGCAAGTCGGGTGCTCGCACACCTTCCCCTCACCCTCAAAGCGTCCATGAAATCGTGAATTGGCCATAAAGTGCTTGAGAATGGCGATTGAGGGGCCAAATTCCAAGGCGTGAAATCACGAGAACTAGGGGATGAGCAAAAATGAGCGGCACTGTTGCACAAGAAATGCAGGAGCTTTTGACCAAAGCCTTTGCTCCAACACACCTTGAGATCATCAATGATAGCGGCGCTCACGCAGGGCATTCGGGCGATGATGGCTCAGGCGAATCCCACTTTACCGTGGTGATCGAGGCGGCTGAATTTGCGAGCATGACCCGCCTTGCGCGTCAACGCGCAGTCATCGCAGCGCTTGGCGATATTGTGGGTCAGCGGGTGCATGCGGTGGCGATTAAGGCGAGCGTGCCCGCCTAGGCGCGTTCAATGAACGAATTTGGCAACTCCAAACGCATCCGCCGCGCGGCCCGCATCATCGTGCTCGACCCGAAGGACCGCGTGCTTTTGTTTCGTTTCGATGTGGCCGACCGCCCGCCCTTTTGGGTGACAGCTGGCGGGGAATGCGAGGCGGGTGAAAGCTTTGAAGAAGCCGCGCGGCGCGAGCTATTTGAAGAAACCGGCATTCACGCCGAGCCCGGAGAGCAAATCGCGCGGACCACGCCCGAGTTTGTCACCGTTGAAGGCGAACCCATCCAAGCCGATGAGCGGTATTACCTTGTGCGAGTGGCAACAGATGCAATCAGCACCTCAGGCCACACGCAGCTTGAACGCCGTGTGATGACACAGCACCGCTGGTTTGAGCTGGCGCAGCTTGCGAGCTGGCATGAGGCAATATTTCCCGAAAACCTTGCTGAGATTATCTCGGGCGCGGGCTAAGCGCGCGCACTTTCCTACATGCATGTGGCCCGTTAGCGGTGGCTGCGCCGCTTTGGCAGAGCAGCTCTGATGCGAAACTGCCTTTGTTGAGGTGTCACCTTATTCCAACACACATTTTTCATGTATATCATAGTGTTAGTCGAATACTCTGTAGGAAAAAGGTGACACATGTGTCACTTTGTTACCGCCCACCGTTCAAGCCCTTTCACTGGCAAATCGTGGTGAGGCGAAATTTATTTGCTTGCCCCCTCACCCCAAGATTGCCAGCAATCTGGCCAAAAGAAAAAGGGAGAGAACATGATCGATTACACTGGAAAAGTCGCCTGGATCACCGGCGCATCTTCGGGAATTGGCGCGGGGCTGTGCCGCGATTTGGCGAACAGGGGCGCGCATGTGATCCTTTCAGGCCGCGATGAAGCGCGGCTTGCCGAGGTTGCAGCCGACTGTTGTGAGACGCTCATCGTGCCCTTCGATGTGCGCGATGACGCCGCTTTGGCTGAGGCCACTGAGCGAGCGATTGGCTGGAAAGGCGGGGTTGATCTGGCGGTGGCCAATGCCGGCGTGTCGCAGCGTTCAAGAGCGCTCAAAACCGATATGCAGGTGTACCGCGATGTGATTGACATTGACCTCACTTCGCAAATCGCATTCTCCCAAGGTCTTATCGGCCATATGGTTGAGCGCGGCTCTGGCGGGCTTGGTTTCATCTCCTCCATCGCAGGCAAAGTCGGCGTGCCTATGCGCACCGCTTATTGCGCGGTGAAATTCGGTCTTGCAGGCTATGCCGATGCGCTTCGCGCCGAGCTTTCGCAAACAGGGGTCGGTGTCCACGTGATTTACCCCGGCTCTGTCGCCACCAATGTTTCGCGCAATGCGATGACGGCGGACGGATCAAAGCGCGGCGTTTCTGACAAAGCGATCGATGAAGGCATCCCTGCCCCCGATGCTGCAAAAACGATGCTCGACGGGATCGCCAAGGGAGAGCGCGAGATTATCGTTGCACGGGGCATGGAAGAACAAATGGGCGAGATGCGCCGCACGCCGGATGCTTTGTTTGATCAGGTGGCTGCCATGGTGGCGGCTGGATATATGGAACGCATGGAGGAGCAGGCCTCGTGATCGTTCTTGAGCAAAAGCGTGTGCGCCTTGCCAATGGGATTGAGCTTGATGTGGTGGATGAAGGCCCCCAAGACGGTTCGCACCACGGCGACCCGCTGATTTTCCTGCATGGCTTTCCGGAAAACCACCGCACATGGCGACACCAGATCGCGCATTTTTCGGCCAAAGGGTACAGGTGTATCGCGCCTGATCAACGCGGCTATCGCGGGTCCTCCAAGCCTAGGCAAGTTGAGGCCTATACGCCTGACAAGCTGATCGGCGATGTGTTCCAGCTTGCCGATGCGCTGGGGATTGAGACATTCACCATCGTGGGTCACGATTGGGGCGGCGCGATTGCCTGGGGGTGGCTCTGGGCGGTCAGCATAGCCGGGTCACCCGCGCGATTATCGCCAATGCGCCCCACCCTGCGATTTTTCAAAAGCTGCTGTATACCCACCCCGGCCAGCGCGAGAGCTCGCAATATATTCGTGGTTTCCGCAATCCTGCCAACGACCCCCTGATCCAAGAGCGCGGTCTGACCGGGATCATGCTGCAAGAGGTGAAGTGGGATAAGCCGGGCGCCATGCCGCGCGAAGAACGCGATATCTTGCTAAAAGACTGGGAGGACCGGGACGCAGCCTTTGGGATGCTCAATTACTACCGCGCCAGTCCCATGGTGGTGCCAACCATGGATGAGCCGTTTGAGCTTCCTGCAGGCTATAGCGGCCCCGACATTCCCAAACTGACCATCCCCACCCTTGTTATCTGGGCATTGGATGACTTGGCGCTTCCTGCCGAGAACATCGAGGGCCTGGATGCGATCATTGATCCGCTGACGATAGAGCCGGTGCAAGATTGCGGACATTTCGTGCCATGGGAAGCGCCTCATAAAGTGATTGATGCGATGGACAAGTTCCTAGGGGAGAAGTTCTTGGGCTGATGTGCGGTGTGCTCCTTGGATTGACAAACGCGTGAAATTCACGTAAGTCATTAAAAGATAAGGAGTTTTAAGATGGTATATCATATCCCAACCGATTACACCCCGGCCAATTGCGACTGCGGCTGCACCGATTGCAAATCAGGCAGCGGTTGCTGCGATTGTGGTTGCACCAGCTGTAGCTAAATCAGGGATTGGCTAGCTTCCTAGCCATTCCACCCAGGCGCCATGCGGATGAGCAAAGGCAAGCGTCCAAGACTTGCCATCATCCGCGCACCCGTTCCAATATCGAACCTTCAGCTCATGGCGGAAGGTTTGAGGATCGGTTTCCAGCGCCACCCAAGCAAGCGGGGTCTCAGGCGTTGCCTTGGCTCCTGCTGCTTTAAACCTTTCGGTGATCGCATTTTGAGAGGTTTGCGGCATATACTGCCACATGATGGAGTGGAACATCGCCTTTGTCGTACCCGGCTCTTGCGGGGCGGCAAGGCGCTCTTCCACAAAGTGCAATGCGTCCATTTCAACAAGGTTTGGCGGATCATCATTGGCCAATTGAACCGCTGCATCGATCCGCGCCATGCGTCCCGGCGCATCGGGCCAAACATACGACTTGAGCTTCAAAGCCGAAGCTTCATCAGTAAGGTCAATGGGAGAGATATCGCAGGCGTGAACCGACTGGAGTGCAAAACCTTCAGGCGGTGCCGGGGGTGATCCTTTGCCCCCTCGCCATTCGGGTTCGATCTGCATCGGTGAGTTTATCGGGCCGACGGCTGTGTCGCCCAGCTGGAAATGGTAGCGATCCAGCATTGTGTTCACCCCGGCACTCGCGCCAAGCTCGAACAGCTGAAAACGAGGAGGAATACGCCCAGCGAGCCACACAAGGCCTGCCATAATGCTCGCCGAGCGCCCGGCTTCATTGGTTTGCGGTGGTCCGTCAAACCAGGGAAGAAGGAGATCGTCATACAGATCGAACAGTTCGCATACGAGCCGATCAACCTGCCCTTGCTCGGTTATTTGCCCGGCATAAACCGGTGCAAGCCGATCATCCTGGCCTGACAAAAGCAGATGGTGCAGCCCTCCCGCAATCCGAAGCGGCATGGCATCTTTAAGCGTCAGACCCTGCCACGAGGCCATACGCCTTGCGCAAGCCGTATCGCCTTTGATGACCTTGGTGAGGGCACGCACTATTCGAGCTGTGCACGGCGCGTGATTGATCTGGGCATGCTCGGCCTGCCACTCGATTGCGGCGTCGAATTCTTCGATGTCCATGATCGGTGTGCTGCGTGAACCTGTTGCGTTCATCTTTCCTAATGCCTTCCGTTTGCGTTATGGCTCTTCTTGTTGCCCTTTGCCCGCCCAGACTTTAAGGGCCCGAGGCTTATGACACGTGATCGATCCTTGATGCCCAGTTCTTCTGTGGCCAATGCTTGTGTGCCCAATTCCTATACACCCAGCGGCCAACTGACCTTTGCAGTGCCCAAGGGTCGTATCCTGGACGAGGCGCTTCCGGTGATGGAGCGCGCTGGAATTGTTCCTGCGGAGGAATTTCATGATGCAAAGAACCGGTCTTTGTCCTTTGATACCTCACGCGAGGACATGCGTCTAATCCGGGTGCGCGCTTTTGATGTGGCGACTTTTGTTGCGCATGGCGCAGCGCAAATCGGGATTGTGGGTTCTGATGTGATCGAAGAGTTCAACTATGACGATCTTTATGCACCCGTCGACCTCGACATCGGCCACTGCCGCTTGTCTGTCGCGCGCCTTGCTGGCGACACGCAGGATGACACAGGCGCAAGCCACATTCGGGTCGCAACAAAATATCCAGGGCTTACCGCAAGGCACTTTGAAGCGCGCGGGATTCAGGCGGAATGCGTAAAGCTCAACGGAGCCATGGAGCTTGCGCCGTCCTTGGGATTGGCGCGTCAAATCGTTGACCTTGTGTCTTCCGGGGCGACTTTAAAACAAAATGGCCTTGTCGAAACGCAGGCCATTATCGACATCACTGCCCGGCTCATCGTTAACCGCGCCGCGTATAAGACCGATCCGCGCGTGGCAGCTCTTGTGGATGCTTTTCGCAAGGATGCAGAAGCCCGCACACAAAAGGACGCTGCGTAATGTTGAGGCTCGATACAACTGATCCCAATTTCGCCCGCGATTTTGCCCGCGTTGTGGAGGCGCGCCGCGATGCTGACAGCGATGTTGCAGGTGTGGTTCAAGATATCCTTCGCACCGTTCGCACCGGCAAAGACAACGCACTTGTCCAATATACACAGCGATTTGATGGCTATTCACTGATCGATGATGCTGATTGGGTGGTCACCGCGGAGCGCTGTGAGGAGGCTTATGGCCAGATCGAGCCTGAACAGCGTGACGCGCTGCATTTGGCAGCTGACCGTATCCGTGCATATCACGAGGCACAATTGCCCGAGAACCGCGACTATAAGGATGCGACCGGTGCGCGGCTTGGTGCGATTTGGCGGCCGGTGGATGCAGCGGGGCTTTATGTGCCCGGTGGCCGCGCGGCATATCCGTCATCGCTTCTCATGAACGCAATCCCGGCCCGCGTTGCCGGGGTTGAGCGTGTTGTGGTCGTCACTCCCACTCCCAAAGGCAATTCGAACCCACTGGTTCTTGCAGCTGCTCATATTGCGGGGATCGATGAGATTTGGCGCGTAGGCGGCGCTCAAGCGATTGGCGCGCTCGCTTATGGCACAGAGCGGATCAAGCCTGTTGATGTAATCGTAGGGCCTGGCAATGCTTTTGTAGCAGAGGCAAAGCGTCAGCTTTACGGTGTAATCGGCATCGATATGGTCGCAGGACCTAGCGAAATTCTGGTGGTCGCCGATGGTAAGAACGATCCCGACTGGATCGCGGCTGATCTCTTAAGTCAGGCCGAGCACGACCCCACCTCGCAATCGATCCTCATCACCGATGATGCAGGCTTTGCGGCGATGGTTGCAGATTGCGTCGATGTGCAAATCAGCATGCTGGATACGGCAAAGACGGCAAAGCAAAGTTGGGAGGATCACGGCGTCATCATCCTTGTGAATGACCTCGAAACCGAAGCACCTGACCTCATCAATGCGTTGGCTGCTGAGCACCTTGAGCTGGCCCTAGAGGATCCGGAAGCGATGATGGCCAAGGTTCGCCATGCAGGCAGCATCTTCCTTGGCCGCATGACGCCAGAGGCCGTGGGTGACTATGTTGCGGGGCCCAATCATGTTCTCCCCACCGGAAGGCGTGCGCGTTTTTCAAGCGGGCTGTCAGTGCTCGACTTTATGAAGCGTACAAGCTTTATCCAATTGGACGAAGACAGCTTTGGCGCCATCGGCCCAGCAGCTGCAACGCTTGCCCATGCTGAAGGGCTTCCCGCCCACGCGAAATCGGTAGAATTGCGCCTCAAATGAACACAAATCCCAAATCTCAGGCTCGCTCCACTGCGCGTCTTGCCGCCGTCCAAGCGCTATATCAGCGCCAGATGGAGGGCACGAAAGTCGATGAGCTACTCGTCGAATTCCACCGTCACCGCCTTGGTGGGACAATCGATGACGAAGAGCACGAGGGCGAGGAGTTAGCCGCCGTCGAGGTTGATTTCTTCAACGACATCGTGCGCGGGGTGGATGCTCGCCGTGATGAGATCGACGCGGTGTTGACGGCGAAACTCTCCGACGGCTGGACGTTGACGCGCCTGGACAAGACCATGGTGCAGATTTTGCGCGCCGGTGCCTACGAGCTGATGGCCCGCGCGGATGTGCCAACGGCGGCCGCGATCAACGAATATGTCGAAGTTGCCAAAGCCTTTTTCGATGACCGCGAGGCGAAATTTGTAAACGGCATTTTAGATGCGGTTGCAAAAGAGGTCCGGTCATAAACGAGGCCGACTTCATAGCGGCTTTGCAAGCCCTCCCGCTCCACACCGGAGCGCGCGGGCTTGAAGACGATTGTGCGGTGCTGGAGTTTGGCAGCGAGACGCTGATCCTGAATCACGATGCAATGGCCAAGGGCACCCATTTCAGGCCTGATGCCGATATGGCTGACGTCGCCTGGAAGCTGGTGGCGAGCAATTTGTCGGATTTGGCCGCTAAAGGTGCACAGCCCATTGGGGTCTTGCTAGGCCATAGCCTTGGCAAAGACGACGACCGGTTTCTCAGCGGCCTTTCCGAGGCTCTTTGTGAATTCGACGTGTCATTGCTCGGCGGTGACACAATCAAGGCGCCGGGCCAGGCTGTGTACGCACTCACCGCGATCGGCAAAGCGACCCATACGCCCGTCCCATCCCGCAGCGGGGCGCAGGTCGGCGATGATATTTACGTCACCGGCACTTTGGGCCGGGCAATGCTCGGTTTTGAGGGGGTGGCTGAACATCTCGAAGCCTTCAATCGCCCCACCCCGCGTCTTCCAGAAGGGCGCGCACTTGCGCCTTTAGTCACAGCCATGATGGATGTGTCTGATGGCCTTTTGCTCGACGCCTTCCGGATGGCTGAGGCAAGCAAAGTTACTATCGCCCTCGACAGCGCAAAGGTGCCTGTTGCAGCAAGTGACAGGCGCGATGATTCCTTGCGTTGGGGTGATGATTATGAGTTGCTTTTTACCCTTCCCGCTGGATCAACACCTCCGGTCGATGCCTCTAGAATTGGAAACGTCGAACCGCTTGGATTTGCGCCGCTGGTTATCGATGGGCATCCAATGGTGAATTCTGACGGTCTGGGCTTCCAGCATCGCTAAAACTGCATGCACAGTTGCCAAAAACGCAAAGTTTCCCACCGCGTGCGCGCTTTCGCCCTTGTGTCCGCGCATTCTGCCGATAAGTTGGCGGCCCTCAGCGCAAGGGATCTGCGAATGAGAAAAAACACAAGCAGCTCCCACTCATTGCGCATGTTTTCCACGCTTTGGAGAGGGGAATCTTCGTGGACTTAATACTCTATTCAATTGGGCTGGGCTTGCTTGCCGTCGTGTACGGCATCGTCACCAGCCGCCAAGTGCTGGGTGCCAGCGCTGGTAATGAGCGCATGCAGGAAATTGCTGGCGCTATTCAAGAAGGCGCTCAGGCCTATCTCAACCGTCAATACACAGCGATTGGCATAGTCGGCGTGGTCGCTGCCGTGCTGGTTGGGCTTTTCCTCGGCGGCATAGCTGCGGTCGGCTTTATCATTGGCGCGGTGCTATCGGGCGTTGCAGGCTACATCGGGATGAACATCTCGGTTCGCTCCAACGTGCGCACGGCTGCGGCGGCTGAGCAAGGTCTTCAGCAAGGCCTCACCATCGCGTTTCGTGCAGGCGCTATCACCGGCATGCTGGTGGCAGGTCTTGCGCTTCTGGCGATTGCGGTCTTCTTCTACGTGCTCGTTGGTCCGATGGGGCTCGCCCCCAATGACCGCACGGTGATCGATGGTATTGTCTGCCTCGCATTTGGCGCGTCGCTTATCTCGATCTTTGCGCGGCTTGGTGGCGGTATCTTTACCAAAGCCGCAGACGTTGGCGCTGACCTCGTGGGTAAGGTTGAGGCTAGCATCCCTGAGGATGATCCCCGTAACCCTGCAACCATCGCCGATAACGTGGGCGATAACGTGGGCGACTGCGCGGGTATGGCCGCTGACTTGTTCGAGACTTATGTTGTGACCGTTGGTGCAACTATGGTTTTGACCGCTCTGCTTTTTGCAGAGACCTTGGGTGATCTGCTCCTGCCGATGATGGCTTTGCCACTTCTGATCGGCGGCGCGTGTATCGTGACCTCGATCATCGGCACCTACTTTGTCCGTCTGGGCAATGGCACCAATGTCATGGGCGCGATGTACAAGGGCTTCATCGTCACAGCCGTTCTCGCAATTCCGCTGATCTATGTTGTCACTCAGCACGCTCTGGGAACAGGCGGTGCTGACATGAACACTGCACTGGGCACCGGCCCTGGCGGCGTTGCATTCAATGGCATGGACCTGTTCTATTGCTCGCTTATCGGCTTGGCGCTGACCGGGATCATCATCTGGATCACTGAGTATTACACTGGCACAAACTATCGTCCGGTGCGCTCTATTGCTAAGGCATCGGAGACGGGCCACGGCACAAACGTGATCCAAGGTCTGGCGATTTCGCTTGAGTCCTACCGCTCTGCCAACAATCGTCATCATCGCAGCGATCATCGGTGCGTACCAGCTCGCAGGGCTCATCGGCTTGGCGTTCGGTGCAACCGCGATGCTTGCTCTTGCTGGCATGGTTGTGGCGCTCGATGCGTATGGTCCTGTGACCGACAACGCTGGCGGTATCGCTGAGATGGCTGAGCTTGATGCGAGTGTTCGTGAAAAGACCGACCTTCTCGATGCTGTGGGCAACACGACAAAGGCTGTGACCAAAGGCTATGCCATCGGTTCAGCAGGTCTTGCAGCACTCGTGCTGTTTGCCGCTTACACCGCTGACCTTCGCCTTTTCTTCCCAGACGCGAACGTCAACTTCAGCCTTGAAAACCCATATGTCATCGTCGGGCTTCTGCTCGGCGCGCTCCTTCCGTACCTGTTTGGTGCAATGGGCATGACCGCTGTGGGCCGAGCTGCTGGCGACGTGGTTGTCGATGTGCGTGATCAGTTCGCAAACGATCCGGGCATTATGGAAGGCACCAGCCGTCCAAACTATGCCCGGACCGTGGACCTTGTGACCAAGGCTGCGATCAAGGAAATGATCGTGCCCTCACTGCTTCCAGTGCTGGCACCGATTGTAACTTACTTCGTGATCTACTTCCTTGCAGGCCAAGACAACGCCTTCGCAGCGCTTGGTGCACTGCTTCTAGGCGTGATCGTTGGCGGTCTGTTCGTCGCGCTTTCTATGACCGCTGGTGGCGGCGCATGGGACAATGCGAAGAAATACATCGAAGACGGCAATCACGGCGGCAAGGGCTCTGAGGCTCACAAAGCGGCTGTGACCGGCGACACTGTGGGCGATCCTTACAAGGACACCGCAGGTCCTGCTGTGAACCCGATGATCAAGATCACCAATATCGTCGCGCTGCTTCTGCTCGCGGCTCTGGCTGGCGGCGCTCACTAAACAACGCCTTCCACTTGCCAATTGAAGAGCCCCGCCCGGTGACGCCGCGGCGGGGCTCTTTGCTTTTGATTGGGTAAGTGTCCCGCTCTGAGCCACCCAAAAGTCGTTTGGGCAAACCAGTAGCGCTCCTTGCCGGATATCCCCTATTTCCCGTCACAAGATGCAAGCCAGCACCCAGACCCTTCCCGGCATTTCAAAGCCGATCAGCAGCCCTCAGGGAGAGCTGCTTCTGTTAAATGTGCAATCGGCCATGTCACCTGCTTTCCTTGAGGCGTGGCGAAAACTTGCGGGCCGCGCTGCAGAGCCTAACCCTTTTTTTGAACATTGGTTTGCAGGCCCCTCGCTTGAGCAATTTGCCATCGGTGAAGACTACGCCATCGCTGCCCTTTGGAATGGCGATGCGCTCGTTGGTGTCTTACCTCTCATGCGCTCCACCAATTACTACGGACACACTCTGCCGCACATTAGCAGTTGGTTGCATGACCACGCATTTAACGGCGCACCCCTTGTCGCCAAAGGTTATGAGACTGCCTTTTGGCGGGCGTTGTTTGAGCAGCTCGATAGGACGCCTGGGCCTTCTTTGTTTCTTCACCTTCCTGCCCTTCCTGAGCGCGGCGAACTCAATCAGGCGTTAATCCGCGTCCTTCATTCTATGCGCCGCCCTTCCGCCATCGTGGAGCGCAAAGCCCGGGCGATGCTTGCCTCAAACCTTAGCCCTCAGGACTACTTGGCACAGGCATTCAGTAACAAAAGACGCAAAGAACTTCGCCGCCAGAAGAAGCGGCTTTCTGAGCTTGGAGAACTGTCATTCGAACGCCTTGGGGGAACCGAGTGTATTGAGCCATGGATCGAACAGTTTCTGAAACTTGAAGCAGCAGGCTGGAAAGGCGAGGAAGGCTCTGCCCTTAAAGGCAATCCGGCAACATATGCCTTTTTTGCCGACGCCATGTACGGCTGTGCGCAAGCGGGCAAGCTTGAACGGCTGGCGCTGCGTTTGGATGGCAAGCCTATCGCCATGCTCGCCAATATCATCACTGCGCCCGGAGCATTCAGCTTTAAGACGGCATTTGATGAAGACTATGCTCGCTTTTCGCCAGGACTTCAGCTGCAGATTGAAAACCTCGATATGCTGAACAATCCTAGCATTGCATGGACCGATAGCTGCGCAGTTCAAGGCCATTCCATGATCGAACGTATTTGGTGCGAGAAGCGCCCATTGGTGAGCCATAATGTCGCGATTGGCGGGTCTTTGCGCCGCCTAACAGCCCGCGCGCTTATGGCGTACGAGACGCGCGAGCGGGGCTAAAGCGATGAACGCTCCGATACACACGCTCAGACCAGCCAGCGATAGTCATGAGACTTTCGATGATAAGGCGCGTGAAAAGTTTGCCACGCACTATCCCGAAGACCCGCACACCCTTCGGCATTTTCTAGGACACCACCCTCTTCTTGGGCTTGATGCACTCAGCGAACTTGCTGAGGACCTTCCGGACCAAAGCGTTGAATACAATAGCGGCGATCTGCCGATAGGTGTTGATGGCAAGCCAGCGGCGACAGGCCTCTCAATCGGCGAGACAATCCGCGAAGTCGCCAGATCAAACAGCTGGGCGGTGCTTAAAAACATTGAGCAAGCTCCAGCCTACCAAGCGCTTCTCACCGATCTTCTGGATCAGGTGCGCGAAGAGATAGAAACCAAAACCGGCGCATTGCTGACCCCACAAGGCTACATTTTCATCTCAAGCCCAAACGCCGTCACGCCATACCACTTTGACCCGGAGCACAACATTTTGCTGCAAGTGCGCGGAACAAAAGTGATGACCCAATTTCCCGCTGGAAACCCGCGCTTTGCCGCCGACAGTGTGCATGAAAGTTACCATACCGGTGGCCCGCGCGAGCTTCAGTGGGATGGGCAATTTATGGACGCAGCGACTGAGTTTCCGCTTGGCCCGGGCGATGCCGTCTACGTCCCGGTCATGGCTCCGCATTTCGTGCGCAACGGGCCATCACCAAGCATCTCTTTATCCATCACATGGCGCTCCACATGGAGCTATCATGAGAGCGAAGCGCGCGCATTCAATGGGGTTCTACGCAAGCTTGGCCTCAAACCCAAAGCCCCGGGACGCTGGCCTCAGACCAACCGTGCTAAGTCGCTCGCCTACCGAATGATCCGCAAAGCCCGGCTTGCTCCTGCTTGACGCATAACAGTCACCCGCTGCATGGGATCAACCATGAGTGACACACCAGACTATGAGCGTATTGTCGCAGGCCTCGTCAGACTGCTTACGGTAGAGCGCGTTGCCACTGACATTTACCTGGGCTCACCCCAAAAAGGCGGCGTTGGCCGCGTGTTTGGCGGGCAAGTCATCGCACAGGCCTTGCAAGCGGCGCAAGCCAGCGTTCCTGTGGCCAAGTCAGCGCACTCTTTGCATGCCTATTTCCTTCGCGGCGGGCGTGAAGGCGTTCCCATCGAATACCGCATTGAACGCGACTTTGACGGGCGCAGCTTTTCCAATCGCCGCGTTGTCGCGAGCCAAGAGAATGAAGACGGCACAGCCACGCCCATTCTCAACCTCACCGCCTCCTTCCAGACGGCAGAAGAGGGGCTTGAACATCTCGACTCGCCGATGCCTGACGTGGATGATCCCGCGACGCTCAAACCCGATATGGAGGTGCGCCGCGCGATGATCGATATGATGGGCGATAAGGTCTCCGAGGACCAACGTGCCATCGCCCTTCGCCCGCGCCCAATCGAAATGCGCACCACCGATAAGCTCCACTGGATGAACTCAGAGCCCAAAGAGCCGCGCGCTCACAGCTGGTTCAAAGCGGCGAGTGCTCTTCCCGATGATCCTGCATTGCACCGCGCCGTGATCGCTTATGCCAGCGACTTCACGCTGCTCGGCACCTCTGCCCTTCCCCATGGCCTATCATGGATGCGCGGTGAGCTTGTAGGGGCGAGCCTTGATCACACCTTGTGGTTCCACCAGGATACGCGCGCTGATGATTGGCTTCTCTATGCCACTGATAGCCCATGGTCCGGCGCAGGGCGCGGGTTCAACCGTGGGCGTATCTTCAGTCGGGATGGCATCCTCGTCGCCAGTGTGGCGCAGGAAGGCATGGTTAGAAAGCGGATCAAACGCGGCTGACCCGCAACGCTCCCGACCCTTAATGCGCCATCAAAAACGGTAATTTGGGATCGCTTAGCACGGATCGGGTCACACCGCCCATCAACATCTGTGCAAGCCGCGAATGGCCATAAGCGCCCATCACCATGCCAGCACAGTTGCGCATCTTTGCTGCAAGTAACAGAGCATCGGCAATGCTTGTATCCCCGCGCGGTATGTCGATCACTTCGGCGCAAATACCGTGGCGGTCCAAATATGTGGCCGCCTCACTTACCGGAAATACAAAACGCCCACGCTCATCCGTTTCCGCCACACTTGCAAGGTAAACCCGGTTTGATTGCGCCAATAGTGGCAAAGCTCTTCGCATCGCGATGCAAGCCTCTGCAGAGCCATTCCAAGCCACTGTTATAGGGGCGCTAGGATCGAAGCTTTTCACATCTCTTGGCACCACCATAACAGGGGCAGGCGCCTTGATGGCAAGCTCTCCAGCCATGGCGGATGGACCCCGCGCACCGTCCTCGCCAATGTCGTGCGGGCCGATGACTATGATGTCGTGGAGCGCAGAGTGTTCAAGCAGATGCGTCTCTGCCATGCCATAACAAAAGCGCCATTCCCAATTCGCGCCCTCGTTCTCAAGGTCAGCCTCAACCTTAGCGCGCAAGGCATCAGCGGCCTTTTTAATGCGCGGCATCGCAGCCGCCATGGCGTTGCCGTAAAAGTCGCCCGGCGCAAACACCTCGTAGCTGACCGCTTGAAGGCAAGTGATGTGGCCACCGCCTGCCCGCGCCAGATCAAGCGCGACCTGTTTGCGCGCCTCAAAGCTTTGATCGTCATCGACATGCAAAAGAATGCTCTGCATCGCTCATCTCCCGTGGTTGCAAGAGAAGTATGCGTGCAGATATTCAGGCCTGCATTGACATTAATCAAACCCTCAATCCAAAAAGAGGGTTAGCCGCCCTTGCTGCCAGATGCTGCGCTAGTCTTACCAAAAAGACCCCCGCCAGCGCCGCCAGCCATACGGGTTTTGCCAAAGTCAGCATCCTTCTTACCATAACCGGGTTTCCCAAAGCCGGCTTGGCGCGCCATTTGCGAGGCGGGCTTGGTTTTGGGAACGCTTTTCGCGCGCTCCATCGCGCGGCCTGAAGCAAGATACTTGCCCGGCGCCCCGCCATAACCAAGACGCGAACCGTTCGCTGTCTGATAACCGCCTGCGGTGCTCTTATAAAGCGGGCCGGTGCGACCGTCTTTTTTGCTCGAAAACCAAGCTACGATAAAGCCGGAATAGTGTGAACGACGACCTGAGGTCTGTTCCTCTTCTGGCGGAGTGTCCTGCACACATTGGCCAGGGCCATAGACCGCCTCGCAGTCTTCCTTCGCCTCAAAACGCGGCGCATCAGCAGCAGCAATTTGTGCCGCTTCCTGACGCATGTTTTCGCATTCCTCTTGAGAAAGACCGGTCGCTTTGGCGCAGGCAAATACGTTTTCATAAACCTCAACTTCAACGTCGAGCTTGTCTTGCGGGTCCGCCGCAGCTTTGGCCGCGGGCGCCGGGTCACCGCCACATGCGCTGAGCATAACGCCCGAGCTCAAGGCAGCCATAGTGGTCAGCTTAACTGACGACGAACGCTTTGAACGATTTAAAGCCATTTTCCCTATTTTCCCCGTAAGACTTGGGCCTGAGTGTTTCGGGTTAAGCCAAAAAGGTTATCGTAAGGTGGATTTTGGGTAAATCGGCAAAGAAGAGGCTTTAAAGATGCTCCGCAAGGTTCTCCCTGAGAGACCAAACTGGCAAGAGATAGCGGCGGAAAACGGTTTTGTTTTTCACCATGTCGATGGCGATTTATACTGGGACGAACGCGCCTGTTGGCAGTTCACTTTGGCTGAAGTCGAAGACGAGATCGAAGATCCCACGACAGAATTGTATGCCATGTGCCTGGCGCTTGTGGATGATGCTTGCGCTGACCAGCAGGTGATGGAGCGCCTCGCGATCCCGCGCGATATGTGGGACCCTATCGCCAATTCATGGAAGCGCGGGGATGCCTCGCTCTATGGCCGGTTTGACTTTGCCTATACAGGTGATGGGCCCGCCAAACTGTTGGAATTCAATGCCGATACGCCGACAAGCGTTTATGAAACGGCATTCTTCCAATGGAAATGGCTAGAGGACATGATTGCGCTGGGCGAGCTTCCTGAGAGCACTGACCAATTCAACCGCCTCCACGAAGCCTTGGTCGAGCGTTTTGCACAAATCCTCACCCCTGGAAGCCTGTGCCATTTTTCCGCAGTCGAAAGTCATGTGGAGGACCGCGCGACCGTCGCCTACTTTGAAGATGTGGCAGGACAAGCAGGACTTGAGACGCGATTTGTCGATATCGAAAAAATCGGGATCGATGATCAGGGCGAATTTATGGACTCAGAAGGTTACCGGATTGGCGCTTTGTTCAAGCTCTATCCCTGGGAAGACATGATCCAAGAAGAAAGCGCTGCTCAGTTGGCAGGGTCTGCGTGCAATTTCATCGAGCCGCTTTGGAAGGCTATATTATCCAACAAGGCGATCCTGCCGCTCTTGTGGGAACGGTATCAAGGACATCGAAACCTCTTGCCTGCATTTTTCGCGCAGACCGAAAGTGCCCGCGCGCTCGAAGGCCACCCACATGTGACAAAGCCGTTCTTCAGCCGTGAAGGCGCAGACATTGCCCTTTTCGACGGAAACGAACGACATGAAGGCCCGCGCGAGGGATACGGTGCAGAAGGGCATATTGTACAAAGCTACGCGCCCATCGCCCGCTCAGGCGACCATCACGCTGTCATTGGCAGCTGGGTTGTGGGCGATGACCCAGCGGGCATGTCTATCCGTGAAGACGCCAGCCCAATTACGCGTGATTTGGCGCGGTTTTTACCGCACATCATCATGGGGTGAGTGCACTCTTCCCAAATGCTGCGCATTGTCTAAAACACGGACTGGGAGAGACTTATGCAGATCACGCGCGAGCCGCCGGTAAGAACCACGCTTGAACCGTCCAACCACCCCTATTTGAGCGGGCCTTGGACGCCGGTCCACGAGGAAGTGGACGTTGAAGAACTCGAAGTGATCGAAGGCGAGATTCCGGCAGATATCGACGGCATCTATCTGCGCAATACCGAAAATCCGGTGCACCAACCACTTGGCCGCCACCATCCCTTTGATGGTGATGGCATGGTGCATCAGGTGAGCATTTCAGGGGGCAAAGCGAGTTATCGCAACCGTTTCATCCGCACGCATTGTTTTGACCAAGAACAGATTGCAGGCGGCGCTCTATGGGGCGGATTGATGGACCCTCATGGCACCTCCAAACGCCCCGGCTTTGGTGCGCATGAGGGGCTTAAAGACACAGGCTCAACCGATATTATCGTACACGCGGGCACCGCGCTGGCCACTCTCTATCAGTGCGGGGAAGCCTGGCAGATGGACCCGGTGACGTTGGAGAACCTTGGCAAAGCATCATGGGGCCCGATTGATGGGGTTTCCGCCCACCCCAAAGTGGACGAAGAAACCGGCGAGCTCATGTTCTTCAACTACTCCAAATATGCACCTTACATGCATTATGGGGTGGTCGACCGCTCAAGCAAACTTGCGCATTATGTGCCCATCCCCCTACCCGGTCCGCGCCTGCCGCATGATATGGCAATCACCAAGAACTGGTCGATTCTGAACGATATGCCATTGTATTGGGATGAAAACCTGCTGGAGCGCAAAATTCACGCCGCGCGCATTCATGATGGAGTACCAACAAGGTTCGCGCTCATCCCGCGTTATGGAAACCCTGAGGATATCCGCTGGTTTGAGGCCTCGCCCACCTACGTTCTTCACTGGACCAATGCGTATGAGGATGGCGATGAGGTTGTCCTTGAAGGCTATTACCAAGACAAGCCCATGCCCGACCCCCTAGAGGAGGCGGGCGAATACAGCCATATGATGGCCTATGTTGATGAGCATAGCTTCCAAAGCCGCCTGCACCGCTGGCGCTTTAACCTCAAAACGGGCGAGACAACAGAAGAGCGCCTGTGCGACAAGATCGTCGAATTTGGGATGATCAACCCGCAGTATCTGATGACAAAAAGCCGCTATATCTGGTCCACCACAACGCGGCCCGGCTGGTTCCTTTTCAACGGCTATGTGCGCCACGACACGCAAACGGGCGAGGAACAGGTCTTCACTCTGCCAGAGGGCGTTTATGCGAGCGAGAGCCCGATGGTGCCAAGGCAAGGTGCTACTTCAGAAGATGATGGATACCTCGTCACCTTCCTGATCGATGAGAATACTGGCGGGTCTGAGCTCGCGATCCTTGACGCAAGCGACGTGACAAAGGGCCCGATTGCCCGCGCGCGGCTACCGCACAAAATCTCAAGCGGCGTTCATGCCACATGGGTGGAGCATTCTCAGTTGAAGAAAGACGCTGAGCTTCGAGCCCAAGCAACCGCTGTTTAAGCCAGTCGGCGCACCATTACGCCAAGCACATCTTCAGGATCCACACGGCCGGCAGACTGCGCCTCGCTGCCACCCTTGCGCTCTGCGCTAAGGTGTACACCGCCCTTGCGGCCAACAGCTGTAACTTTCTGGACGACTTTGCCAATATCAGGGTGAAGCGCCAAAACGGTATCTCCCCGTTTTGGGCGTATCTTAGACTTAAAGAGAACCACGCTGCCTTTTGGCAGCCGCGGCTCCATGCTTTTGTCTCTCACCATGGCGATCTTATACCCGATCATGGGTTAGTGTCGTAAGCTAACTGTCATGATTCTGACAATACTGAGAGTCGCTTTTTTACAATATTGTGATCTGTATTTTGCGATGCCGTCGCGAAATGAAACAGTGAATTGCAACTTTCCTCGTGTTCGCGCATTCGCTAATGGCACAACCAATTCCAACGCAGGAGACTAATCTAAGATGGCTTTTGACCTCATCGACCTTCCCTACGGCGACGACGCACTCGCACCCGCGATTTCATCAGAAACCCTGTCTTTCCACCACGGCAAGCACCACAAGGCTTACGTCGACAAAATGAACGCTGCGATTGAGGGCACTGCTCACGATGATGCCGCGCTTGAGGCCGTCGTGGCAGATGCTCGTGCATCAAACGCTGGTCTGTTCAATAACGCCGCGCAAACATGGAACCATGCGTTCTACTGGCATTCGCTCGCTGGTGAAGAAACCGCACCTTCAGACGAGCTCAAAGCGAAGATTGAAATCGCGTTTGGCTCAATCGAAGAACTGAAGTCACAGCTTAAATCGCGCGGCGCAGGCCACTTTGCCAGCGGCTGGGTGTGGCTGGCTGAAAAAGATGGTATGCTCTCAATTGAGGAAACCCACGATGGCGACACTCTTGCAGACAGCGACTTCAATCCGCTTTTGACCATCGATGTATGGGAACACGCCTATTACATCGACCACCGCAATGCGCGCCCTGCGTATCTCGACGCAGTCGTTGACGGTAAGCTTAACTGGGCATTCGCCAGCGAAAACCTCGAGCGCGGCAGCACGTGGGTTTACCCGAAGTAAGCCGTAAGGCACCCAAATTTTAAAAGGCCCGGCCTGCGATCATGCGCAGTCCGGGCCTTTTTTGTGGGGCGAAAACGACATCTCTTGCCCATTGCGCTTTACCTCCCTTGCGAATTGGTGAAGGTTGCTGTTTGAGAAAAGAACAGCGCTTTAGCGCGTGCCCGAAAAGGGTGAGGGAGAGAGAATTTTGACACAAGGTTCGGCGGCTCAAGCCTCAGCGACCACAGCGCCTGCTTCTTCAGCAAGTGCCCCTAACACAGGATCTGGAACTCCCGGCTACCGCGCTTACGTGCTTGCGGCATTGCTCACAGTTTACATCTTCAACTTTATTGACCGCACCATCGTCAATATTTTGACAGAGCCGATCAAATTGTCGTTCGGATTGGAAGATTGGCAGATGGGCCTGCTTGGCGGACCTGCTTTTGCGGTGCTCTACACCTTCCTTGGCATTCCCATCGCGCGCGCGGCAGAGCGGTATAATCGGGTTTTGATTATCGCAGGCGCGGTGATTATCTGGAGCCTGTTTACAGCGCTGTGCGGATTTGCAGCGTCCTTTTTGATGCTGTTCCTATTCCGCGTTGGCGTCAGTATTGGTGAGGCTGGGTGCACACCGCCCGCACAGTCGCTGATTGCAGACTATTTCCACCCGTCCAAGCGGGCGACAGCTGTGTCCATTTACGCGCTCGGCGTGCCTTTGGGCGGCATGTTTGCTAGCGTTTTCGGCGGGCAGCTTGCCGGGATCGACAGTGCAGCGTTTGGCGCATGGATCGGCTCAATTGGCCTTGGCGGGCTGTTCGGATCGCTTGACTGGTCGCAGGTTGAGGGTTGGCGAATTGCCTTTGTCGTCGTTGGTCTTCCCGGCATTCTCCTGGGGCTGTTGGTGTGGCGTTCGATCAAAGAGCCGCCGCGCGGTTACACAGACCCTGCCGCGCTCCAGGGCCTTGAAAAGGTCAGCTTTGGCGACGCTCTCAAAGTGCTGATGAAGAAGCCCGCCTATCGCCATGTGGTCTTTGGCGCGATGCTCGCCTCCTTTGTGGGTTACGGTGTGAACCAGTTCACCACGAGCTTCCTCATCCGCACACACGGACTGACCATTCAACAGGCCTCGATCCTGTTCGGCATCATCCTTGGCGTGATGGCAGCGATTGGGGTGTTTAGCTCAGGCTGGCTCTCTGACCGTTTATCAAAACGTTATCCCACCGCGCTTTCATGGTTGCCAGCTCTTGGCATGGGCTTCTCTGTCCCGCTTTACGCATTTGGCTTCATGGCGGAGAGCCTGTGGTTTGCCATGCCATCGCTGATGCTGGCGGCAATGATCCATTATTTCTATCTCGGGCCAATGTACGCGGTCTCTGGCGGCGTGGTGGACAGCCGTATGCGGGCGACGTCGGTGGCGATCACTCTGTTCGTTGTGAACCTGCTTGGTTATGGCCTTGGCCCGCTCGTGGTCGGCATTCTTTCAAGCTATCTCAACACCTTCTTCCTCGATGGCTACAACCTCGGGCTCACGCTTGAGACGTGCAAGCCTTTGATCGCAATGGCACCAGAGGCACGTGCGGCCCTGATCGGCGCAGATGCGACCAACCTAGCCGCGTGCAATGATGCTAATGCGCGTGGGCTTCAATGGTCGATCATCATTGCCAGTTGCGGCTATGGCTGGGCAGCGCTGCACTACTTGCTTGCGGGCCGGACATTGCAACAGGACATGGTGGCGAACGAGGCGTAAGGCTTTCGTTCGTTACCCGCCCGCGTGGTAGAAATCGTAGATCGTGCGCGCGACGGCATCGCTGACACCGGGAGCACGTTGAAGGTCCTCTAGCGCTGCGGCGCGCACTTTGCTCGCGGTGCCGAAGTGGAGCAGCAACGCGCGTTTGCGTGAAGGACCAATGCCGGGGATTTCGTCCAAGGGGCTTGCGGTGATCGCCTTGGAGCGTTTGGCACGGTGCGCACCGATGACATAGCGGTGGACCTCATCGCGCAGATTCTGTGCGTAGAACAGCACCGGCGAATTGGTCGGCAGCATCTTCTCGCGCCCATCGGGGAAGTGGAATACTTCGCGTCCCTCGCGCCCGTGGTGCGGGCCTTTGGCTATACCGATGACCGGCAGGTCTTCGATGCCAAGCTCGCCGAGCACTTCAATCACGCTGGAAAGCTGACCCTTTCCGCCATCGACGAGGACCAGGTCTGGCCACACGCCTTCGCGCTCACGGTCGGGATCGTCCTTCATCGCGCGGGTAAAGCGGCGTTCCATCACCTCGCGCATCATGGCGAAATCGTCATTGGTCTGCGCGGACTTGATGTTAAACTTGCGATATTGTGACTTTTCAAAGCCTTCGGGGCTCGCGACCACCATCGCGCCCACTGCCTTTGCGCCTTGGATGTGGGAGTTGTCGTACACCTCTATGCGCTTGGGCGGCTCTTCAAGCTCGAGAAATTCGGCAAGCTCACGCGCGACCTTGGCCTTGGTCCCGCTCTCGGCGAGCCTGCGCTCAAGCGCCTCCACAGCGTTACGCTCAGCCTGCGCCATAAGCTTGCGACGGTCGCCGCGTTGGGGCGTGGAAATGGTGACTTTCTTATCGGCAAGCTCAGTGAGAGCCGCCTCCATCAACTCCGCCTCGGGCAATTCCCGGTCCACAAGAACACCGGGCGGCGGCGGCACTTCCTCGTAAAATTGCAGCATGACGTTGGCGAGGACCTGCGCTTCTTCGACGTCTTTGATGTGGCTCGGGAAAAACGCGCGGTGGCCCCAGTTTTGCCCGCCCCTGATGAAGAACGCTTGCACGCACATCTGCCCGCCCTTGGACGCAATCGCAAAGACATCGGCATCGCCCACGTTCTTCGCATTGATGGCTTGAGAGCCTTGGATAAAGGTCGCCGCGCGCAATCGGTCGCGCAGGATAGCGGCGGTCTCGAAGTCTAGGTCTTCGGCAGCCTTTGCCATTTGCTTTTCAAGATCGGCCTGCACCTTGCCCGACTTGCCCGCGAGGAAGTCCTTCGCTTGAGCGACCAGCGCGGCGTAGTCGGGCTCGCTGATCCGGCCCACGCAAGGCGCGGAACACCGCTTGATCTGATAGAGCAGACACGGCCGGTCGCGATTGTTGAAAAAGCTGTCGGTACAAGACCTTAGAAGGAAGAGCTTCTCCAGCGCATTAAGCGTGGTGTTGACTGATCCAGCGCTCGCAAAGGGACCGTAGTAGTTTCCCTTCGCCCGGCGCGCGCCGCGGTGTTTGTGGATGCGCGGGAACTCGTGATCTGCGCGCAAAAGGATGAAAGGAAAACTCTTATCATCGCGCAATAAAACATTGAAAGGCGGTCGATACCGCTTGATGAGCTGCGCTTCGAGAAGCAGCGCTTCGGCCTCTGAGTTGGTGGTGACAATCTCCATCGCGCGGCACTGCGAGACCATGCGCTGGAGCCGGTTAGTCAGTTGATTGACCTGCGTGTAATTGACCACCCGCGCCTTCAGGCTGCGCGCTTTGCCAACGTAAAGCACATCACCGCGCGCATCGAGCATCCGGTAGACGCCGGGAATGGGTTTGAGCGTGTCCACCACCTCGCGAATGGCCGCAACGCCGACCTCCAAATTGGGTGTGGCGCGCGCAACGGTCGAAGCCGCATTCGCCTCGTTAAAACGCTGCGCCCCATCGGGATTATGAGGGCTTCCCGTTCCATCTTTGATCGGCGCGCTTGGCATGGGGCATAGATAGGATGCGAGGCCGCCCATTGGCAATGCGCGGGCGACCCTCTATCGGCGACAAAATGAAGCATTATGACGCAATTATCCTAGGCGGTGGCGCCGCTGGCCTTATGTGTGCAGCGCAAGCTGGCAAGCGCGGCCTTCGCGTCGTGGTGCTTGAGAAGGCCGATCAACCAGGGAAGAAAATCCTGATTTCTGGCGGTGGGCGCTGCAATTTCACCAATGTTGATGCAGGGCCAGCGAACTATCTCTCCGACAATCCGCATTTCGCGAAATCTGCGCTAGCCCGCTACACGCCGCAGGACTTTATTGAGCTGGTCGATAAACACGGCATCGCATGGCATGAAAAGACGCTGGGCCAGCTGTTTTGTGACGGCTCAGCCAAACAGATCGTGCAGATGCTCCTCGACGAATGCGGGTCGACGGTCGACGTCCTTTGTGATGCTTTCATCAGCGCCGTAGTGAAGGACGGTGACACCTTCGCGGTCTCCGCCAGCGGTCAGACCTTCGCCGCGCCCAATCTCGTCATCGCCACAGGCGGCCCCTCCATTCCGAAAATGGGCGCGACCGGATTTGCCTATGACCTTGCGCGGCAATTTGGGCTCAAAATGGTCGAACCGCGCCCTGCCCTTGTGCCGCTCACCCTTGGCGGAGACGATGTGCTGTTCCGCGAGCTTTCTGGCGTTTCTGCTCCGGTGCGGGCGACTGCTGGAGTGAAAAAGCGCAAGGCGAGCTTTGATGAAGCGGCGCTATTCACCCACAAGGGTCTCTCTGGCCCTGCGATACTGCAGATTTCCTCCTATTGGCGTCCCGGCGAGGAAGTGGGGATCACCTTCCTTCCCCAAGCTGACGCCGACTGGCTGATAGGCCTCAAACGCGACCGACCGCGAGCTCACGTCAAGTCGGCCTTGCGCGAGCATCTCCCCGACCGTCTCGCAGACGCGCTCGCAGAGAAACTCGGGATCGACAGCGAACTTGGCAATGTGTCGGACAAGGCATTGAAAGACGCGGGAGAAAAGCTCGCCAACTGGCGTTTTTGCCCCTCAGGCTCGGAAGGGTTCGCCAAGGCCGAAGTCACGATCGGCGGCATCTCCACCAACGAACTTTCCAGCAAAACCATGGAAGCAAAGACCGTCCCCGGCCTTTATGCCATTGGCGAGGCAGTAGACGTCACCGGTTGGCTTGGCGGGTATAATTTCCAATGGGCCTGGGCAAGCGGCGTTGCAGCGGGCGACAGCCTCTAGCCTTCGGTTTCACGCCCATAAGCAAAGCGTTCTGATACCCATTTCTCAAACTGCGTCTCAAGCTCATCGACAGTCCCGGAAAGACCGAACATCTCGTGATTGGTGCCAAGCCATGCGGCGAATGATCCTTGCGTTTTGACCCCGTTGGCGACCTTCGCAAAGATGCGTTGGTCGCCCGTGGTCTCAAGCATGAAATCGGCAAATAGCCGAGTTTGCAGATAAAATTCCGCCGGATTGCCGCGGCTTTCCTTGAGGAATTGTTCCGCTTCTTCGCCTGACAGGACCAAAGTCACATTCTCACCCGATTGCCCAGACCGTTCTCGTAACGCCTGCGCGGCGCGCAGTGATGGGTGCTCCATCTTGAAGAATTCAGCTAACGCGAAAGGGTTTGCGCTTTCGCCCTCCTCTAGACGCTTTTGCGCATTCGCGTAGCGGCCCTTGGTCAATTCGCCGTTCTCATTGAGGACTGCTGCAAGTTCATCAATCCAATCGGGAGAAGAGCTGCCATAACGCGAGACGCTTTTTCCCGGGATTGCATCGCCATCATAAAATTGGCGGAACAAAATATGCCCTGCCTCATGTGCAAGCGCTCCCAATTCGGTTGCAGATGGCGGTTGTGGGGAACTTTTCCCCTCTCCTGCAACTTGGGCCAAAGCCTGGGCAAGGACCGCCGCACGCTGCTCTTCGCTCATACCCTTTGTCTGCTGATTGACTTGTCGCTCGACTGAAAGCCTGATCATATCTGCCCGTGATGCTTCGGTGATCCAAGGAAGCGTTAGAAACCCGCGCTCTTTCAGAAAAGCGGTGGCGTCTTTAGGCAGCGACGGTGTGCTGAGTACGGCAAAATTGTAGTTTGAAGGGCCAAAATAGCCCTCAAAATCGGAGACCGCGACATCCAAAGTGGCGGCCAATTGCTCTGCCTGATCTGGTAAAGCGAGCGCCAGACCGCGGCCTTGGGCCGTGCAAACCCAATCGCGATCGAACCATTCCATTGCCTCGACCTCCTTGCACACATTCGGCGCAGCGCTGTCCTCGCTCGCCCCCTCTTGCGCTGCGATCACTTGCGGCAGCGCGGCCAACAAAGCGGCGATAGTTCCGGCAAGGAGTCTACGCTTTGTGTTTTCCAGATTGACGATCAACGTGCTCTCCTATTTTCCCAACAATACTAACAACTACACCTGTAGTCGTAAAGCCTGCGAGTGGATACACCGGTGTTGGAGCAGCATCTGTGTACTACTGACGCGCGCGTCAGCTTGTATCATCAGGGAAATGTGCCTACCCCTTTACTCTAATGGGCTACCAAAGGCTCTGTGGGAATAAATCGGTTGGGAGAGACCATTTGCAGCAATTGCAGGGCATGGATTCATCATTTGTGGCGATGGAGTCGCCCAATTCCCCGATGCACATTGGCAATTTGCTGATCTACAACCCGGCGACCGCCCCCGGCGGATTTGTGCGCTTCAAAGACATCCTCGAGTTCTTCCGCAGCCGCTTGCAGCTATCCAAAACCATGCGCCAACGCCTTGTGCGCGTGCCGTTTGACCTCGATTATCCCTATTGGATCGAAGACCCGGATTTCGACCTCGAATATCACCTGCGCCATGTGGCCCTGCCCAAACCCGGCGATTGGCGGCAATTGTGCATCCAAACCGCGCGTATTCATGCACGGCCTTTGGACCTCAACCGCCCGCCTTGGGAGTTCACTGTGGTTGAGGGACTAGATAATGTGCCGGGCTATCCGCCGGGGTGCTTTGCGTTCGTGACCAAGGTGCACCACGCCGCGATTGACGGGATGAGCGGTATTGACCTCATGGAGGCGATCCACACACTCGCCCCGCACGCGCCGCCGCCTAATAAGCCTGATGAGTGGCAGCCTGAGAAGATCCCGGGACCAGTGGAGCTTTTGGGCAAGAGCTATATCAACGGTCTTCTCAACCCATTGAAACAAGCAAAGGTGGCCGCTCAAGCGGTTCCTGGCGTGGCGAATGCGATTAAGGGCCTCATCACCAGCGAGTTCAAACTCACCAGCGACTATGTGCCTCCGCGCACGCGCTTCAATAAATCGATCTCACCCCACCGTGTCGTCGAAGGACAACGCTTCCCGCTTGAAGACATCAAGGCGATCCGGGCGCTTGCGCCTGACCTTAAAACCAAGGTCAACGATGTTGCGCTCACCATTATCGGGGGGGCGCTGCACAAATATCTGACTGCAAAGGATGATCTGCCCAAGGCGACCATGACCGCCATGGCCCCGATTTCCGTGCGTTCGAACGACGAGAAAAGCGATATGGGCAATCAGGTTTCGGCCATGATTGCGCCATTGGGCACGCATATCGCGGACCCAGCGGAGCGGCTCCAATATGTCTTTGGCCGGACCAGCAATTCCAAAGCGATGACCAATGCGATTGGCGCTCGGACCATGACAGAGGTCTCCAAGGTCAATCCGTTGCTTTACATGGCATTGGGCGCGCAATTGTTCAGCCGGGTGAGCTTTGCCCACTCCATGGCGATGCCGTTCAACACGGTTGTGACCAATGTGCCCGGCCCTCCCATTCCAATCTATTCGGCTGGCGCGCAACTTGAGAGTATGGCGCTCTCGCTCATTTGCTTGTCCGATGGTCTGGGCCTTGCGCACGTGGTGCAATCCTACCGCGACGAAGCTTACATCAGCTTCACCGCTTGCCGCGACATTATGCCTGATCCTGAGTTCTATTCGCAGTGCCTCAAAGAGAGCTTTGAGGAGATGCTAGCGGCGGCAAAGGCGCCGCCGAAAGCTCCGGCTCCGAGCAAGAAGCCGGTTGCGAAAAAGGCTGCACCGCGTAAGGCTCCAACAAAGAAACCAGCCGCGCGCAAGACTGCGGCGAAAACCACAACCGCGGCTAGGACGGGATCTCCGGCCAAAAAACCAGCCAAACGCAAGCCGACAAAAGCCTCGGCATCGCGGATCGCTGAGGAGAGCAAATAATGGCCACCCTACCCACAATGCGCGACCTGCCGCCTATGCCCGGCAGCATCGTTGTCGATGACGCCAAAACGCGCGGCAAAGTGCCGGTCGAACCGCGCGCGCCCCACCCCCTGCTTGCGCTTTCAGAAGGGCGCGCGGTGTTTGAATTTGGCGCGTTCTACGCTTCGCGTGCCTACCTTTCGACATTGCCAAAAGGCGACGGGCATAGCGTGATGGCGCTCCCCGGCTTTATGGCGACCAACAGCTCAACCGCCCCTATGCGCAACCTTTTAAACAGCCTTGGCTATGATGCACATGGCTGGGATTCGGGCCGCAATGTCCGCGTGAATGAAGAGCTTGTCTCGAAGCTCGAGGCGCAGATTGACCGTCTGTATGAGGAAAGCGGGCGCAAAATCTCGCTTATTGGATGGAGCCTTGGCGGTGTGCTGGCGCGGGAGCTGGCGAAGCTTCGCCCTGAGAAAATCCGCCTTGTGATGAGCCTTGGCAGCCCGATCACCGATGATCGTTCGCACACCAATGCCTCTCGATTGTTTGAGTTTTTCAACGGGAATGAACCTGACGAAATCCGCGATGGTCAATTTCGCGGGCTAGACGTGGCGCCCCCTGTGCCGACCACCTCTGTCCTTACAAAAACCGATGGGGTTGTTCACTGGCGCGGCAGCGTACAGGACCCGGACAAGGCGAGCGGCGCTCCAACGGAAAACATCCGCGTCTTTGCCAGCCACTGCGGGCTTGGCGTGAACCCAAGCGTGATGATCGCTATCGCTGACCGCCTCGCGCAGGCTGAGGGTGACTGGAAACCGTTTGAGGCAAACCCCTTCCAAAGCTGGATGTTCCCCAAGCTGGAAACAGCCTGGGGCTAACCCAAAGCTTTAGAAAAGCTTGCGAATATCAATGCCGACGAAACGACCAACCGGATCAATCAGGAACGGTTGGAAGTTGAGCGGTGTATCACCGTTCTCGTCCACCACATTAAGCTGGGCATCGAAAATGTTGTCAGCGCGAAGTGAGACGCGCACATTCTTCAACAGTGGGCTCTTACTGCCGGTGAGTTGGTCGATATTGGCAAAGACCCTCAGGTCAAACCGCGCGATATCATCAAAGAAGATGGTGCTCGATCCGGGGAGGCCCGATCCATCAAGCCGCGTGGAGCCTGTGTAACGCCCTGAAAGACGCATACCGACGCCTTGCCCGAAGAGCCCGGCTTCAAGGCGCGTATTGTGACGCGGCTGACCAAAGGCGTTGGTCGATTGCCCATCAAGCTGGTCAAGCGGCGCTAGACCGGGCGCGATCACAATCTCATTTTCAAGCTCGATCGTGTGATTGAGCGAGAGGAAATAGCGCAAGCCTGAGAAGTTGCGACGTGCAAGCGGGTTAAAGCCGGGGGGCGGACCGCCGCGTTGGGGAGCACCGCTGCCAGAACTGCCAGTCGCACCGCCAGATGCGCCGCCGGATAAACCGCTCGATTCCGCATCGCAGAAGCGTGCGCGAAGGCCAGCAATCCGTTCAGAGGTGAGCGTACCGTCCTCACCGCGCAAACGGTCAATCATAAAGCCGGCCATATTGGGATCGAAGCCCGGGATGACATCTGACACATCCTCTCCGCGCTCGATACGAGCGACAAGATCGCGCAGCTTCGCCTCGCCATCTTCGGCGCACGCTAGCGAACGAAAGGCTGCAAAGCCCTCACCCATTGGTCCAGAAGGACGTCCATTGGGGCGTTCATTGGCAGGAGGACCATCGGAAGGTGCACCTTGTGCCCCCCGCGAGAACTGCCGGGAGAACCACCCGGGGGACCACCGCGCGGCCCTCTCATAGCAGAGGGGTCCATACTGCAAATGCGCGTGCGCATTGCGTCGAGGCGCTCGGGGTCAATCTGACCATCTGCGCCCTTCATCCGCTCAACCATGCGCATCAAACGCGGCGAGCCGCCTCCGGGGATGATCGTCGAAACATCCTCTCCATTCGTAATCGCATTGGCGAGGCGGGTGAGCACTTCGAGACCATCATCGGCGCAGATGCGCTCCCGGAATTGCATAAATGCTGCGCGCCGTTCGCCGCCTGCCGCTGGAGCGCCGATTGAAGGAGGGCTAGCTGCGCCCGGGGGAGGTCCTGCCGCCGCCGGAGCGCTTGCTGGACGTGCTGTGCCCGATGGCGGTCCGCCACCACCGCCAGGGCGACCACCGCGAGCAGCACCGGGTGGGCCTCCGCGCCCGCTCCCACCAATCGTCCCGCGCAAATTCAGGCTGAAGTTGAGCCTATCCGCGCGCGTTTCGGCAAAGATCACCTGGCGGCGATCAAGCGCAATCAATGTGCCGCCCGCATCGCGCGTAATCCTGTCAGGAAAGGCTGCTTCGATCTCAGAGGTCACTTGCGGGAATGTGCTCACCACATCATCGGACCGGTTGCGGATATACTCGACTTGGAACCGCGCGCCTTCCCAAAAGGGGAGCTCCCAATTGGCGGCAAATTTCCAGTCGCGCTGCGTCTCTGCGGCAAGGTTAGGGTTACCGCCCGTTGTCACCGTTGCCAGAACAGTTTCGCCATTGACGAAATCGAACACGGGCACATTCAACGTCTCGATCTGAGGGCCGCCAAGTGCGCTGATCCCCGGCGCCACATCGCGAACGATGTAGTTTGCGGACAAATCAAGATTATCAAACGGAGACCAACTCAGCCCCAGCGTATAATCACCCAAGGTGCCAAAGTCTGACAGCTCTTGCAGCCCGATTTGCGCATTGAGGGTAAAACTGCCCAAAGCATCGGCGAACCCCTCGCGGCGGCTAGTGACCGGAATAACAAGGTTAGCACCTGTCGAAAGGTCGCCCCGGGTCAATTGCACAGGCAGATTTGTCCGCGTGTCATCGCTCTCAAGCCGCTGCCAATCATAGCCAACATCGAAAGTTGCAATGACCTCCCCACCGGGCAAATACACCAGAGGCCCGCGCAGTGTGGTGAGAGTACTTGCCGTTATCCCGCGCGAAAATGCGATGTCCTTGGTGCGTACAACACTGGTAGGGAGCGCACCGTCTAGCGCTAATGCGCCTGCCAGCGCTTGGGCCTGTAATTCGGAGGTGTCGAACCTGCTATCGATAAGCTGGGTGGTCTCTGAAAAACCGGCATCGAATGTGCTTGTCAGGCGGAAGGCGTTGATGGGACTTGTAAACGAACCAGAAGTGCTGACAAAATCCTGCGACCTGCTGTTCTCCAGCGGGGTATCCTCGCCAAAGGTGCGCAGCGCGCTGTTGCCTGCACCATCTGTCAAAGTCACCGTATTGAGGCCTTGCAAAGACAAACTGTCGCTGCGTTCATAGTTGGCGTTGGCAGAGACGGATATTCCGCTGTCAAGAAACGCCTTGGCCCAGCTTACATTGCCTTCCAGTGACCGGCTGTCAGACAGAAGAGAGCGAAACGGCGCTTGATCAGGATCGCCCGGTACATCGGAAACCGACCCGTCGGTTTGAACAATATCCCGCTCATCTTCGGTCAGAAACGATCTATCATTTGCTTCAAGGTTGACATTGATCCGCGCGCCATTGGCGATTTGCAAAAACCCAAACTCTTGTTCGCGCTGATAGTATCCTCCGCGTGATGGACCTTCAAATTCAAGCTCAATCTCGGCGTTGCGGTAATTGTCTTTGAGGATGAGGTTGATCACCCGCCTGTCAGGGGAAAACCCGAAACGCTGGGCAACTTCCTCCGGGAAGACCTCGACCTTTTCCAATGCTTCTGGCGGATATTGAAAGAGTTCGCGGAAAGAACCGGGACGAATCCCGTTCACGAGGATGACCGGCCTGCCGCCGTCCCCTCGCCCGCGCGATGAGCCGGTCTGCGCGGTGATTTGTGTCACAAGATCTGCGATCGAGGCGACACCTTCAGCGGCAATCTCCTCTTCGCTCAGCTCAAGGATGGGCGCCTGCTCGACATCCAACTGGCCGCGACGCCGTTCGCCTTGAACAATGATGCTATCGGCGGGGATAGGCTCCTGAGTAAGTTCTGGTGCTGGCTCTTGATCTGCCTGTGCGCTTTCTTGCGCAAGAGCAGGACCGGCGAGCAGCGCGCAGACAGAAACACCCGACAAAGCTGCGGTACGACATAGGCGAGAGAGGGTCATTCTGTGCCTTTTGAGCTATTACAGAGCCTCCACAAAGCGGCTCTTTGTATCGGTTTGCATCACTCGATCCGATTGCACTTATTAAATGGGATAGACCCCGCGCATGAACCAAGCTGATTTCAGGCATTAACGCACGAGGCTTCCCTTTTGTTCTCACCATCGCTAAATGGCCCGCGAGACACGACAAACACCAAGCGGCAAACAATCTGTCGCACACACAAAACGAGACATAGGAAACCCATGGCCAAAGAAGAACTACTCGAAATGCGCGGGCGCGTCGTCGAGCTGCTGCCCAATGCAATGTTCCGGGTAGAGCTTGAAAACGGTCACGAAGTCCTTGGACACACTGCCGGCAAGATGCGCAAGAACCGCATCCGGGTGCTGGTGGGTGACGAGGTGCTTTGCGAGCTCACGCCGTACGACCTCACCAAGGCGCGCATCACCTATCGCTTTATGCCGGGCCGTGGTGGCCCCGGTCCTCAATAAGGCCCCAGAGGCGGGACACCCCGTCATGGGCTCTCTCTATTTAACACTTGCATCAGCATCGCCTCGGCGGCGAGACCTTTTGGCGCGCCTTGGAGTGACGCCTGACGCCGTGACGCCAGCAGATATTGATGAAACGCCTGCTTCGGCAGAGCGCCCACGCGACTATGCCTTGCGCATGGGCCGCGAGAAGGCGCTTGCAGTTACAGCGGACGGCTATGTTCTAGCTGGCGATACAGTGGTGGCGGCTGGCAGGCGGATTTTGCCTAAGACAGAGGAAGAAGGCGAAGCGCGCGATTGCCTGCAACTCCTTTCAGGGAGACGGCATGTGGTGCTTACCAGCGTTGTGCTGCGCGCACCCGATGGCACATGCCGAGAGCGGCTCAACGAGAATGTCGTACGGTTTAAGAACCTCTCATCCCAAGAAATCGAGGCCTATATCGCCAGCGATGAATGGCGCGGCAAAGCGGGCGGCTATGCGATCCAAGGACAAGCAGAAGCGCTCATTCAGTGGATGAAAGGAAGCCATTCGGGTGTGATGGGCCTGCCGCTTTATGAAACGCGCGCGCTGCTCAGGGCGGCCGGATTTGCAATTGGCTGAGTGGCTGGCCGAAGAGGGTATTGGGGAAACCCGCAAACTCCTTTTCCAAGACGGCGAAGTGATCGCTGCCAAGGTTCAATGGTCCGGTGAACTTTGCGCAGGCGAGGTCCTCAAAGCACAGCTGAGCCATAAGACCACCGGCGCTAAACGCGGCACAGTGACACTTGAAAATGGCCTTGAGGCTTTAGTGGGCCACCTGCCTCGCGAGGTCACACAGGGCCATTGGGGACGGGTTCGGATCACCCGGGCAGGCATAGCGGAAAAAGGCCGGCTAAAGCTCCCTCAGACACGTTGGATTGACGGTGAGGCAGGCGACCAGCCGACACCGCACGCCGTATCCACCCATCAATTCGAACCGGGCACATGGGAGGAGATCTGGCACGCGGCGTCATCAGGCAGCATCGCATTTGATGGCGGCGAACTCCTGTGCGCAGTGACCCCCGGCATGACCGTAATCGATATCGATGGAAATCTTGCCCCCCGCGAACTCGCCCTCGCGGCCGTCCCTGCCATCGCAAAGGCGCTGCGCTGGTTTGATATGGGCGGCAATATCGGGATCGATTTTCCCACCTTACAAGCCAAGAAGGATCGCCGAACCGTTGATAAGGCCCTCGAAGAGGCGCTTTTGGACTGGCCACATGAGCGCACCGCTATGAACGGATTTGGCTTTGTTCAACTCGTGGCCCGCCTTGAAGGGCCCTCATTGCTTCACCGGTTTGCCACCTCGCGCGTTGGGATGTGCGCGCGATATGCCTTGCGGATCGCACAAAGAGCGCAAGGCACAGGGCCAGTTTTGCTGCTCACTGTTCACCCTGCCCTAAAGGCGAAACTTAAACCCAACTGGCTTGATGAGCTTGCAAAACGGACAGGGCGCCAAGTGCGGATTGAGACCAACCCTGCCCTTGCACTAGAAGCGCCCCAAGCCCAGATTATAGCCCAATGAAACAAGCCACAAAACCCTGTCCTATCTGTAAGCGCGCCCGCACTGAGGAATTCGCCCCCTTCTGCTCACAGCGCTGCAAAGACCGCGATTTGGCACAATGGTTTGGCGATGGATACTCCGTCCCTGGTGACCCGGTTGATCCTGAACAATTCGTCCAAAGCGACTGGGACAACCAAGATTAGGCATAAAAGGGGAAATCCATCCCATTTCTCTCTTGCCAAGTCGCCCAAGCCGCGCCATAGCGCCGCTTCATTTGCTCGCCGGGGCGCTTAACAAAGCCTCGACGCCGCAGCGAATGCCCGGGTAGCTCAGGGTAGAGCAGCGGATTGAAAATCCGCGTGTCGGTGGTTCGATTCCGCCCCCGGGCACCACGCTGAAAGAAGGGAACTCTTGAGAAATGTCCCGCCGCTCCAAAATTTACGAAGGCAAAGCCAAGGTCCTTTATGAAGGCCCTGAACCAGGCACGCTCATCCAATACTTCAAAGACGATGCGACAGCCTTCAACGCGGAGAAAAAGGGCACCATCAACGGCAAAGGCGTGATCAACAATCGCATCAGCGAACATGTTTTCACCCGCCTTAGCCATATCGGCATTCCCACCCACTTTATCCGCCGCCTCAATATGCGCGAACAATTGGTGCGCCAGGTTGAGATTATCCCGATTGAGGTTGTGCTGCGTAATGTCGCTGCAGGATCGATCTGCAAGCGCTTGGGCCTTGAGGAAGGTGAGCCGCTCCCTCACACGCTGATCGAGTATTATTACAAGGACGATTCGCTGGGTGACCCGCTGATCGCTGAGGAACATATCGCCTGCTTCAATTGGGCAAGCTCTGAGGAGATGCAGGATATTTCCTCAATGGCAATCCGTATCAACGATTTCCTTTGCGGAATGTTTGCAGGGATCGATATTCGCCTTGTCGACTTCAAACTCGAATTCGGGCGCTTGTTCGACGGCGATTACAGCCGCGTGATCCTTGCCGACGAAATCAGCCCGGATGGTTGTCGTCTATGGGACATGGCTTCAGGCGAAAAACTAGACAAAGACCGCTTCCGCCGCGACATGGGCGGTGAGGAAGAGGCTTATCGCGAAGTGGCTCGCCGCCTTGGTCTTTTGCAGAATGAAGAAACGGGACCCGGCGAAGTGCTAGACCTCTCCAGCCACCGATCTCGTCTGCGGGGAAACCCACCCCCAAAAAAGTGAGCTGACAAAAATAAGCTGACATACAGGTGATACTGGTTAATCTGTGCATCTTGAGAGAGATGAGAGACAAAGACCTGTGATGCAATTTGCGACCCGTGCGCTTTGCGCTGGTATGCTCGTGCTACTACCCCTTGCATCGCTGGCTGCTCAAACTGCGCAGCCAGCCGAGGCAAGCGCTAACGCGCAGCAACCCGGAGACACACCCACTTGGGCCTTTGAGATAAGCGATCTACCGGTTGATCCCGGCTATGTTTTTGGCGAGTTGCCTAATGGCCTTCGATACATTTTACGTGAGAATGCGACCCCTGAGGGTACTGCTCTTGTCCGGATGCGGATTGGCTCTGGCTCCTTGGCAGAACAGGAGAATGAGCGCGGCCTTGCACATTTTCTCGAGCATATGGCCTTTAACGGTTCGACGAGCATTCCCGAAGGCGAGATGATCCCGCTGCTGGAGCGGGAGGGACTGGCTTTTGGCGCAGATACCAATGCGTCCACCGGTTTTGAGGCGATCACCTACATGCTCGATCTGCCGCGCAATGATGAGGCGTTGTTGGGCACCGCGATGATGCTCATGCGCGAGACAGCAAGTGAACTGACAATTGCACCTGATGCCGTCGAGCGCGAACGCGGTGTCATTATTGCTGAGCGCCGTGATAGGCGCGGGTTTCAGCAACGCGCTCGTGAAGATGGATTTGAGTTCATCTCCCCCGGTGCGCGCTACACCAAGCGGCTGCCCATTGGCAAATTAGAAGTCATCGAGAACGCCAGCGCTGCCGATCTTCGTGCGCTCTATGAGCGCACATACGTACCTTCCAACACGGTGATCGTCATTGTGGGCGACTTTCCGGTCGAGGTCATGGAAGAGGCGATCAAATCGCGCTTTGCCGATTGGGAGGGAGCGTCTCTACCATCCGAACCTGTCACAGGCCCCGTTGATGTAACCCGGCGCGGGGAAAGCGACGTCTTTATTGATCCCGCTTTATCTGAAAACCTAACTCTCACCGTACTCGCGCCTTACACTGATGAGCCCGACACATTGGATGCTCGCAAGAAATCGCTTTTGCGCGGCGTTGCTCGCGGGATCATCGCGCGGCGATTGTCTCGGCTTGCGCGTGCGACAGATGCACCTTTTCGCGCAGCGCGCTTTTCAGAAGGCTCGATCTTCGAAGATGCGCGCACCAACACGCTTTCCATAGCTAGCGAGGATGGAAAGTGGCGTGCAGGAATGCTCGCGGCTGTGCAAAGCGTTCGCGAGGCAGCGGTGCATGGGTTCACCAAAGCCGAAGTCAAAGAGCAGCTCGCCAATATTCGCACGGCTCTCGAAAACCGCGTGTCAGGCGCCCCCACACGCTCAAACGGTTTCTTCATAGGATCTGCGTTGAGCCTCATTTCTAACGAGGCGGTGCCTACTACACCTGACTTCCAGCTCGCCTTGTTTGAGGAAATGGAGAACACCATCACCCCTGAAACGGTGCTCAGCGCTCTTCGCGAAAGGCTTATTCCCTTCGACAATCCGCTCATCCGCTTCCAAGGTCGCAAAGCGCCCGAGGGCGGTGAAGCATCGCTTCGCACTGCATTTGCTGAAGGCTTGGCTCTGCCTATTTCACCGGTCAAAGAAGCGGCCACTGCGACCTTTGCGTATAGCGATTTCGGAACGCCAGGCGAGGTCACAATGGACACGCGTGATGAACGTTTGGGATTTCGCTACATTACCTTTGCAAACAATGTGCGACTGACCATTAAGACCACGGATATCCGCGAGGACCGTGTCGCCTATCGATTGCTGCTAGATGGCGGCTCGCTGATGAATACGAGCGATGAACCTTTGCGCACCTATTTGATTGGCGCACTTTCAGCGGGCGGGCTCGGCGCGCATAGCCGCGATGAACTTCAGACCATCCTTGCAGGGCGAAGCGTAGGCTTTAGCGCTTCCAACTCGGCAGAGGGTTTTACCTTTACAGGCGCAACAACGCCGCGTGACCTCAATCTGCAGATGCAATTACTGACAGCAGCCTTAACCGACCCCGGTTATCGCCCTGAAGGGATTGAGCAATTCCGGCGCGGCATCGACAATTTCTTTGCGACACTTCGGTCAACACCGTTCCGAAGTCTTGGCAATTCGGCAGGCGCGATCCTTTCGGATGGCGATCCCAGGTTCAGCTTGCAAACTAAGGAGGCCTTCTTCTCACTCGATTACGATGGGCTTTCAAGCGTGATCGGCGACCGCCTTCAAAGCGGCGCGATCGAGCTGTCACTCGTAGGCGATTTTAACGAGGATGCCGCCATTGCCGCTGTTGCCTCGACCCTTGGCGCATTGCCCGCCCGCGAACCGGAATTCAGAGTTCGCAAAGAAGCACGCACCCGCCAATTCACAAGCAAACGGATAAAGCATGTGCTCACCCACGAAGGGGAGGCGGATCAGGCTTTGCTAAGGATCGTGTGGCCAACCAATGACGACAGCGATTTTGCTGAGGAGTTGCAGCTGTCACTGCTCGCCCGAATGGTACGCATTGAGCTTACCGACCGCCTTCGCGAGGAGCTTGGACAGGCCTATTCGCCCAATGCCTCAAGCTCGATGAGCAAGATCTTCCCGGGATATGGCACGTTTACTCTGACCGCTTCGCTTGACGTCGCGGAGATCGAGGCGGCGCGAGATGCGATTGCGACGATGATCAACGACCTTCGCGAAAAGCCAATCGATCCCGACCTGGTCCAGCGCGCACGTCAGCCCTTGCTCGAAGCTTATGATAATGCGCTCAAATCGCTTGGTGGATGGGTACAGCTTGCAGACCGCGCCCAAAGCGAACGGGATAGGTTGGAACGCTGGTTTGCAGGGCCTGAGACCTTGCGCGCTATTACGCCACAACAATTGAGCGCGATCGCCCAGAGGTACCTTGCCATGGATAGAGCCGTAGAATTTCTGGTCCTTCCAGAGAAATCTGCTGGTGGGGACAACGCTGTGGTCGCTAATGAAGAGCCAAAAAAGAAAGGCTGACAGGTCGCCTCCTGCCAGCCTTTCGGAGGGTATCTTAAAAGCACCCTGTAAGCCCATCCGCTAGTCGACTGCGATGATTTTACCAAGCCCCAAATGCGCAAAAGCCCACCGTTGGAACAATCTCGTTGCGCACGAAGCGGGTGATTTTCGCATCTCGCGTGATTGCGCGGGGCCCCCGAATGAGTATAGGCGAGCGCAAACATCGATCCAGCGCAGGAAACAATTCTCATGAAAGTCCGTATCCTTGTTCGTCTCAAACCCGGCGTGCTCGACCCCCAAGGACGCGCCGTACACCATTCGCTTGATGGGTTAGGGTTTGAAGGGGTTGAGGATGTTCGTATCGGTCGGATGATCGAGATGGATGTGGCAGAAGGAACCAGCGATGAAACGCTTGCCAAAATGTGCGAGCAGCTCCTCGCCAATATGGTGATCGAAGATTACGCGATTGAGCGGCTCGATGGCACGAAGGTGCCAGCCTGATGAGCCTTGCGAACAGCAGCTTTAAAGGCGGCGTCGTCACTTTCCCCGGATCCAATTGCGACCGCGACATGGCAGTGGCGCTTGAAGCGGTCTCAGGCGAGACTGCGATCCGTATCTGGCATGGCGATGCCGAACTTCCCGAGGGCCTCGACTTTATCGCCCTTCCCGGTGGCTTTTCCTATGGCGACTATTTGCGCTCTGGCGCGATGGCTGCACGCAGCCCGATTTTGCGCGCTGTTGTCGAAGCAGCCAATCGCGGTGTCCCGGTCCTCGGCGTGTGCAACGGGTTTCAAGTTCTGACCGAAAGTGGCCTTTTACCGGGCGCCTTAATGCGCAACGCAAAGCAAACATTTGTATGCCGCACCGTCGATCTTGAGGTTGCCAATACAACGTCGCTCTTTACGCGCGGGCTAAAGCAGAGCCAAGTCTTGCGCATCCCGGTCGCTCACCACGATGGCAATTACTTCGCCGATGATGCGACGCTTGACGCGCTTGAAGCCGAAGACCGGATCGCATTGCGCTATATGGACGATGTCAATGGATCGCAGCGCAACATCGCCGGTGTGCTGAGCGCTAATGGCCGTATTCTTGGTATGATGCCCCATCCAGAACGCGCAATGGAAGAGGCCGCTCACCAATCCCTTGGTGGAAGTGATGGCCGTGCGTTGTTCGAAAATGTGATCGGCAGCTTGATTGCCGCGTAACGCTTACGCTTGGCGAGCCCGCTTCCAACGTTCATCAAATAGTGCTTTGGCATCGTTACTCGGCATTGGGCGGCCGAAATAAAACCCTTGGATTTTGTCACAGCCCAAATTGCGGATCAGTTCTGCCTCGTCAGCGCTCTCAACCCCTTCAGCGGTGGTTGTCATCTCAAGGCTCTTGGCCATAGCGACAACGGCATTGATAATAGCGAGGCTTTCATTCGACCCCTGTGAGGCGCCTTGAACAAAGCTGCGGTCGACCTTGATCGTCGAAAAGCGCAGCTTGCGCAGATATCCAAGCGACGAATAACCCGTCCCAAAATCGTCAAGCGCAATGGAGCAGCCAAGCGCCATAGCTTGTTCCAACGCGTTTCGCGCAATGCTCGCATCTCTCAAGAAGATGCTCTCAGTAACCTCAATCTCAAGCCGTTCTGGACGCAGCCCACTTGCTGATAAAGCGTCGATTACATCTTGATGGAAATCTGGTTCAAGCAATTGCTCTGGGGAGACATTTACATTGACCTTCACATGCTCAGGCCAATTGCGCGCCTCAAAGCAAGCTTGACGCAACACCCATTGTCCAATGGGCACAATAAGACGCGTGTCCTCTGCAAGCGGGATAAATTTGCCCGGGCTCACAAAACCATGTTCAGAGCTGTTCCAACGCACCAACGCCTCAAAGCTCACAACATTTTCGCTGCGCGCATCCACGACCGGCTGATAGTGAAGAACGAATTCATCAAGCCCCAACGCTTTGCGAAGGGATACCTCGAGCTGACGACGCTCTTCAGCCGAGGCGTGCAAGTTTTGCTCAAACCGGCAATGTTCGCCCCCACCCAAATCCTTCGCGCGGTACAGAGCAAGGTCAGCGTTTCGCATCAGCTCCTCGACTGTCCGCCCATCACGAGGACCAATCGCAGACCCGATGCTTGCGCCGACGTAAAGCGTATGGTTATCGACTTGGTAGGGCTCCGAAAGGCTAGAGATAACTCGGCGGGCAAGATTACGCAGAAAATCCAGATCGCTTGCATCGCGGATCACAACGGCAAACTCATCACCGCCAAGACGACCAACGATTGCATTTTCGCCAGTAAGCGCCTGAAGGCGCGACGAGACCTGAGCAAGCAATTTGTCGCCGATCATATGGCCAAGGGAATCATTAACCGCCTTAAAGCGATCAAGATCAATCATCATAAGCGCACAGCGTGTGCGCCAATGCTGTGCATACTCAAGCGCATCGCCCAAAGCCTCGGTTAGCATCAAGCGGTTGGGCAAGGAGGTCAGCGTATCATAGCGGGCAAGATATTCGATCTTTTCAGACGACTGACGCTGTTCAGTGACATCCGAGCCAACGCCGCGAAAACCAGTGAACTTCCCGCGTTCATCGCGGATGGGAGTACCCGATAGCTCCCACCAACGCTCAACACCTTTGATTGAAACATGAACAAATAGGTTCGAGAAGTTTTCACGATTGCGCAGCTTGCCCGCGAGTTCATGAAGGCTTGGAGGGAAATCCCCGCTTTCCCAATTCTCCCCTGCGATTAACGCCAAAAGAGGCTTGCCTTCGACGTCTGCATCAGAGGCATTTAGAGCGAAGGCAAAGCGAGGGCTAACCGATTGCAAGCGACGGCGAGTGTCGATCTCCCAAAGCCAGTCTGCTTCGTTTTCTTCAAACTCGCGCAAAAGGAGAGAGACCACCTCCTCTTTCTCTGCAATCACGCTTTCCGCAATGCGCGCGCTCATATGGGCCCTGCCCACTTCGATGGCGCCAAGAGTGGTGCAGATAGTAAACAGCGCGATCCCACCGACAACTGGCCATTCGCCCGAAAGGACAAACGGGATGGTGGCTCCAGCTCCATTGATAATTGTTGCTATCACCATGTTTATTGGTGTTGTGGTGTAGAAATAGACACGCACCGCCATGAGCACCGCGACAATTGTCAGCAACGCGATAAGGCTTTCACGCGATCCATGCGGTGCAAAGACTGCAAAGGGTAGCACCCACAAGCCAGCAGCCACTGAGCCGATCAGTGAATGGCGTTTGGAGCTTTTTTCCCCCGTGCGTCGTTCTTTGGACTTGCATGATGGCGTCGGTCGACCAACGCACCGTATATCTGGACAGCCACAAGAGCTAAAAACCAAACGCCGATCCAAACAATACCAACGGCCGCGCCGTAAAGCTGTGCAACAAACAGGCCAAGAGCGGCATGCACATAGGCACGCTGGAACGTTAGCCGGCTCAAGTCATACTTTTCGAGCCCACGCAGACGCGGCCAATCAGCCTGCCCCTTGTCCGAGAGGCCAAGGACTGCAGAGACCGGCAATTCATCCTCGATGGATTGCGCTTGGATGGTGGTTTGGTCGTTCACGCCCTCTTGGTTAACCGCAAATGGTTATAAGGATGTAAAGCTCATGCCATTTGATCAACAAGATTTTCGCGTGAAACTCTTGGGAAACCGCGGCTATTCGACGGTCACGGATTTGGCCAAGTTGCGAGGTTGGTCTACGTCAGTTCCTTTAACCACAGCTACGTGATAAGCCAATAATTGCACAGGGATAGCGTAAACCAATGGCGCAATCAGAGGGTGCACAACCGGCATTTCAATTGTTGCTAAACAGCCCTCTCCAGCTTGCGCAATGCCAGCTGCATCAGAGATCAAAACGACTTTGCCGCCCCTTGCACGGACCTCCTCCATATTGGACACAGTCTTTTCAAAAAGCGGCCCGGATGGGGCAATCACGACAACTGGAACATCGTCATCAATCAGCGCAATTGGCCCATGCTTCATTTCACCCGAAGCATAGCCCTCTGCGTGTATGTAACTGATTTCTTTGAGCTTCAGTGCACCTTCGAGAGCCAAGGGGTAATCCTGACCGCGCCCAAGGTACAATACGTCACGGGTCTGCGAAAAGAGGGGGGCCATGGCAGCGATATCGTCGTCATGTGCAAGCGCTTCATTGAGAGCGGCCGGCGCTTCAAGCAGATGCTTGACCACTTCACGTTCTTCCTCGCGCGACAGGCGCCCTTTCTTGACAGCCATGTGCGCAGCCAGCGCTGCTAACACTGCCAATTGGCAAGTGAATGCCTTGGTCGAGGCAACACCGATCTCAGGCCCCGCGTGTGTCGGAAGCAGCAAGTCCGCCTCTCGCGCCATGGAACTGGTGGGCACATTGACCACGACCGCGATGACCTGCCCTTCATCCTTACAGTGGCGAAGGGCTGCAAGTGTGTCGGCGGTCTCTCCGCTTTGGGAGATAAAGAGCGCTAAGCCGCCTTCTTCGAGAACTGGATCGCGATAACGAAATTCACTCGCCACATCGATATCAACGGGAACGCGGGCGAATTGCTCGAACCAATATTTGGCCACAAGCCCTGCATAATATGACGTGCCACATGCGACGATTGTGAGACGGCGGATAGCGGAGAGATCAAAATCAAACTGGGGAAGAGCAACCGACACATCTTCGCGCCGCAAATAGGAACTGAGCGTTTGCGCCACCACGGTGGGCTGCTCAAAAATCTCTTTCTGCATGAAGTGCCGGTAATTGCCCTTCTCAACTGCCGCAGCGGACGCACCCGATGCTTGGATGGGACGCTCAACAGCTTCACCTGTTTCATCAAAGACCCGCGCGCCGTCACGGCGCACCACAACCCAATCACCTTCTTCCAGATAAGTGATCCGCTGCGTAAGCGGTGCAAGCGCGAGCGCATCTGAGCCAAGGAACATCTCGCCCTCGCCGTAGCCCACCACCAATGGTGAGCCGAGACGCGCCCCAATTAGAAGGTCAGGATGCTCACGAAACGTAATCGCCAATGCAAAGGCCCCGCGAAGCCGGGGGAGAACAGCGCGCACAGCAGCTTCTGGGCTCAGGCCTGCCTCAATTTGTGCAGAGACCATATGGGCCACCACCTCGCTGTCAGTTTCGCTTTCAAACGTCCGACCAGCTTTTGCGAGTTCTGCCCTAAGCTCTTTGAAATTCTCAATAATTCCGTTGTGAACGATTGCGACTTCGCTGGTCGCATGAGGGTGCGCATTGGCAGCGGTTGGTGCGCCGTGAGTAGCCCAGCGTGTGTGTGCGATCCCTGTGGTGCCAGCAGCAGGTTCTTTTTCTAGCACACCGACAAGGTTGAGGAGCTTTCCTTCTGCGCGGCGACGGATCAACGCGCCGCTATCTAAGGTGCAAACCCCTGCGCTGTCATAGCCGCGATATTCCATTCGCCTGAGGCCATCGACCAACCGGTCTGAAACAGGGCTTGAACTCACGATCCCGATGATGCCGCACATATTTAGACAAATTCCCTCAGACTGATGTTTGCGTTGATTATCCGCATCTGCCGCGCTGCACTACTTACAAAGCTTGAACAAGACTTGAAGCAAAACCGCAATATTGAGAGGCCTGTCCCATTGATGAGCAGCCTGCTCCCCCAGCTGTCACTGATCATGGTTTACGATTGCTTAAGCACCCCCGTTAGCACGGCTGATGACGCGGTGCGGGCGCACACACAACATAAGGCGCGTCTAAGGGGCAAGAAACGAACATGAAGCTCATCATTCAGATACCCTGCCTTAATGAGGCCGAAGTGCTGCCTGAGACATTGGCCAAATTGCCACGTTCTTTGCCGGGTGTCGATTGTATAGAATATTGCATCATCGACGATGGCAGCCATGATGACACAAGCGGGGTCGCTAAGCGTTGGGGCGTGCATCACATCGTGCGCCACCGCCGCAATCGCGGTCTTGCCGAAGCTTTCCGCAGCGGGGTCGATAAATGTTTGGCACAAGGCGCTGATATCATCGTCAACACCGATGCTGATGGTCAATATGAAGGTGCAGACATAGCCAAAATCGTTGCGCCAGTGGTGGCAGGCGAGGCTGATATCTGCATCGGCGACCGTTCCGTTGGTAACAATGCGCATTTTGGGAACGGTAAGCGGCTACTCCAACGCCTTGGCTCTTACGTGGTCCGCACTTTGTCTGCGACCGACATAACAGATGCTGTCAGCGGCTTTCGCGCGATCAGCCGGGATGCAGCGCAACGTATCAATATCACCACCGACTTCAGCTACACCACTGACATGTTGATCCAAGCAGGGCGCAAGCGCCTTGCGATCACCAGCGTGCCAATCCGCACCCACGCAGCAACGCGGCCCTCGCGCCTTTTCAAGTCAATCCCGCGCTTTATTCAGCAGACCGGAGTGACCATTCTTCGCGCCTACACCACCTTCAACTCTCTGCGGGTATTTGTAGGGCTTGGCATGTTGGCGACGCTCCTTGGTGTCTTCCCAATTGCACGCTTCTTATGGTTTTTTGCGATGGGCGACAGTCAGGGACACATTCAATCACTTGTGATTGGCGGCGCGCTTTTAACCGTTGGTGTGCTTGTGACCGTACTTGGCATTCTGGCCGATCTCATTGCGACCAATCGCAAGCTTCTTGAGGCAAACATGCTTAAGCTTCGTCGGATTGAAGAGCAATTGGCGACGCAGGACCAAGAACGCGGGGACGAGGCTTCAAAGCTGGAGGAAGCCCCCAAAATCAGGCGGCGCGCGTGATCGCAGCGTCGCTCGATGACGCAAGGCCCCGCTTTGCGTTTTTAGAGGCTTTGCACGGCAAAGGTGCAAACCTCGCGATCTATGGCGTGCTAGTGGTGCTTGCAGCGCTTCACCTGCACTTAGCCCTTACCCGTTCGATCAATTGGGACGAGTTTTGGCACTATTCGCTTATCCAATCTCTTGCGCGCGGCGAGCAGCTGCCAGCATTGCAGACATTCTTTGTACGCCTCTTTCATTGGTGGATACCCGGTCTACCGGGTGATGAAATCGACCACATATTGATAACCAGGGGCGTAATGGCAGGCTTTGCGGCTGTCGCTGCTTTCATGGTCTATCTTGTTGCAAAACGTCTCTCCGACCACTCCAGTGCCTGTCTTGCGGTTGCCGCATATCTTGGCGCAGGCTTTGTGCTTAACCACGCGACTTCCTTCCGGATTGACCCCATGGTTGCAGCCACGTTGGGCGGCGCGCTTGCGATTGGCATTCGCTCTCGATTGGGTCCTGTCGCTATCCTTGGCTTAGGCGCACTGATCGCGCTTTCAGCAATATTCACAATGAAATTCGTTCTTTGGCTTCCGGCCTTTGCAGGCGCAGCACTTTATCGTTGGGAAGACGAGCAATTCGACTGGCGCTATCCTTTGCGCTGGGTCGCCGCTGGCATTGTCGCAGCGCTTGGGTTTGCAGCCCTTTTGAGCATGCACACCGCCCTTATGGGCGATGCCTCGGGCGCATTGTCATCAAGCGGAGCGGCCGGGGGCGCTGCGACTAAGATGTTTGGTTTCCTGCATTCTCCATACCTTCCCATGGTCAAGCATGCAGCGATATTTGCAGTGCCCTTAACTCTGGGGGTCGTGTTGCTCCCGATCATCGTCTGGGACACAGTTCAGTCTCCTGTTCGCCGCGCTGCGATCCTATGCCTTTGGCTCCCTGTCCTCACTCCGCTGTTCTATCACAACGCTGCGCCCTATTTTTACGTATTCATCCTTCCGCCAGTTGCCGCCGCCTCCGCTTTGTCATTTGCTTTTCTAGCCAAACGCTACAGCCCGGTCATCTTGGCATCAGCTATCGCTTTGTTCGCGCTTCTTAATTGGGTCGGTAATGAAACCCCCGTAACCGAACGCCAGCGTGCTTTATTAGAAGGCGTCAAATCGTCCTTTCCTGAGCCTGTTGCCTATTTCGATTGCTGCGCCATGGTGGGGAAATATCAGCAAAAGAACGGGTTTCTTACGCCGTGGGGCTTTGAAAGCTATCGCAAGGCCGGCGTTCCACGGTTCAAAAACGCCATGCAGCAGCAGGCCGTGCCGCTCATCCTTGATAACGAGCAAATGTTCAGACCGCTCTTCAATGGTTCGGCAAACGGTTTCCATCGTGAGGATGCAGAAGCGCTGCGCACGAGCTATCGCCATTTCTGGGGGGATATCTATGTAGCAGGCCGCGAGGTTGCGGCGGGCCAAACGGTTCAATGGACAGTTCTTGTACCCGGCGTTTACACGGCCACGCGAAGCGCCACAGGAAAAGGCACGCTAACGGTGGCAGGTGAGCCTCTTCAAACGGGACAAACCGTAAAGCTTAGGCGCGGCATTATTCAGATAAGCAACACGTCCGATCAGCCTTTCAATCTCACTTGGGGAGACAATATCAAGCCTCATCCAAGCGCTCCAGTGCGCGATTATTGGGGCGGTTTTTGATGGAAACCGCTCTCCCTTCGCAAGACAACAAAAAGGCAAAGGTCGAGGCGCAGACAATGGCTCGGCGCTGTGATCAATCGGTCCTATTCATAACACGCAAATGGGGCCCTGCTGTCGGAGGAATGGAGACATATTGCGAGCGTTTGACCGAGGAACTCGGCAAAGAGCGGTGCGTCGATGTGATTGCCTTGCGTGGTCGCCCAAATGGCCTTCCTCCTAGTCTCTTGGCCCTTTTGGCCTTCCCTTTTACGGTCGTGAGCGCGCTTCTGAAACACAAACGGAAGCCTTCAATTATCCATCTCGGTGATATGGCGATCTGGCCCCTGGCGCTTATGGCGCTCGCCTTTTTCCCGCGTGCAAAGCTCGTTTTGTCAGCACACGGAACCGATGTTTCCTATGGCCTGCGCGGCGGTTTTAGAGGTGGGCTTTACGAACTTTACCAAACGCTTGGTTCGCGCATTTTTTCGCGCGCACTGGTTATCGCAAACTCAAAGGCCACATCGCAACGGCTAACCGAAATTGGTTGGCAATGCAGCGCTGTGGTGCCGCTTGCAACGGATCTGGCAGGAAAGCCGTTCGCTGATTACGAACGCAGGCAATTGCTCTTTGCGGGTCGTTTAATCACCCAAAAAGGCCTTGGCTGGTTTGTTCAGGAGGTCTTGCCAATTCTGCCTGGTGATCTGCGCGTGAGCGTTGTTGGCACAGTTTGGGACAAAAACGAGCGAACGGCTCTCGATCATCCGCAAGTCGAGTTTCTGGGGCGAAAACCTCAAGCTGAATTGGCAAACGATTTCTCCAAAGCGACCTGCGTCATCCTCCCCAATATCGAACGCAGCAATGGCGAATTCGAAGGTTTTGGCCTGATCGCTTGTGAAGCGGCGAGCGCGGGCGGAGTGGTCCTCGCGGCCAATACGGGCGGGCTGAGCGATGCTGTCAAACACGGCGAGACCGGCCTTCTTATCGAAGCAGGGAATGCACCGGCCTGGGCGGCCAAAATCGCTGAGGTGATGGACTGGCAACCAGCTGAGCGCGCAAAGTTCCTTTTGCGATCACGTAAGCTTGCACAGACCCACTATTCCTGGGCCCGCGTAGCCCGTGAGACCAGTAAGGTTTACGAGGGGTAGACTATAAGAATTAGTCTTTCCGCGCTCTTTGGCGCAGGCTCTTTAACGCGGTCATCGGGTCGCTCAACACAGCTTTTGCCAAATGCCGCAGATGCCAACGCGCGTGCCATACAAAAGCCGCCACAGCCTTCGCAGAAGATAGCCCACCTCCCCGGGAAAGAACCGCGTCGGCCAGCAATCCAGCAGCCACTGCGCGCACCCAATTTGTGTGAAACGCGCTAGGCGCATTGGCGCAGTCCCATCGCACAAGAGCATCCGCCCCTTCGACAGCAGCTCGGACGCTTTGCGGGTTTGCACCCAGCTCATAACGAAACATCGCCATCAAAGGCTCAAGCTGTGTGAGCACATTTTCTGGCAAGCGGCTTGCAAGATTGGCCCTTCCGATCCGCGCACAATTTTGCGCTTGCTCATGACGCTTTGCGTGAGTGATAGCGCCTTCGTGGCGTCGGTATTGCACTAAGACATCGGCGAGCCTTTGCGTTGGCCCAAGGTTAGCCAACCTGCTCCAGAGTTCAAAGTCCTGCGCCGTCCGAAAGCTCTCATCATAAAAGATGGGGGAAATGCCATCGGGAAGGCGTTTATAAAAGAACGTTGGGTGAGGTCCGGGCGGATTCCAGCCCAAAAGCCAGCGCACCTGCCAATCATCAAGCGCCTCCTCACGCCTGCCTAATGCGCGGCCCTCACTATCGATCATCTCGAAATTGGCAACGACCCCGACAAGCTCTGGATGTGCGCGCATGTGCTCTAATTGCACTTGCAACCTGTTTGGCAAGCAGACATCGTCCGCGTCAATTCGCGCAACAAACTCCCCGCGCGCCTCTTCAAGCCCGCGATTAAGTGAGCGCGTCAGCCCTTGGTTGTCAGGATTGGTCAGGATGCGGATACGTGTGTCCTTAGCGGCCGCCTGTGCCAGCAAATGGGGCGTTGCGTCTGTCGAAGCATCGTCGACGATAAGGAATTCGTAGTCAGCGAAACTTTGGCCTGCGACACTGGCAAGCGTCTGCGCCAAGAAGGCCTCGCCATTGTGCACTCCCATCAAGACGCTGATCTCAGGCATTAGTCGGAGCTCGCCTCGACATGATAGAGGGCGCGGTATCCTTCATGAGAGGAATCGACGATGATCGAATGACCATCTCGCGACCAACGCGGGTGCAAATCACAGCGCCACTCATCCTGATAGCGTTTATCAGCACAAAGCTTACCAAGAGCTCGCGTTTGCGTGGCGTCCTTCTCCAACACAAACAAGCTTTGTTCGCTGTACAAGTCTGGGTAGGTGTCGGTTACCCACCGACCAGTTCGCGCATGAAGGCTGGGGTGTCCATCGACGCCGGGGGCGACAGGGGAGAGCGGCGTGAGCGACCCATCTCGGCAATCGAACACAACATATTGCGAATGAATGCCAGAATTTGACGTGTAGACGATCCGGTCCTCGTCGATCCACCAATAGTGCGAGGCTCTTCCCGAAAGAGGCACGTGAATAAGACCGGTGCCATCGCAATTTCCAATTACTGCATCAACCGTCCAGGCATGGACGTCATCTGGATCGGGGAGGCGCTTATAGAGCACTGTAAAGCGGGTTGCCTTAGGGCTCAGCAAAGCTGCATTGAGATAATGATATTCATGCAGCCCAGCTTCTGGGATCAGAGCGGCAAAGTCCGGCAGTGAGTAAACAAGCTCGCTTTTGCCGCTTGACAGATCAATCAAAGTGACGCCGTCTGCCTCAGGCAAATTCTGATCGGCGAACGGATCATCGAGCAAGGGATAACCATAACCTGGCCGACATCTAGCAAGCCGCGCAAAATTGAGGCCAAGCCCGACATTTGCTTCCTCGCGGGCATCAAAAAGCGGGATATCGCAGTGCTTTTGCAGGGGCCGCCCTTCCCTCGCCAAGCAATGCGCCGGACTGCCATCGATCATCGCATTAAACGCCAAAGTGCCCGGCCCAGCGCTATCCCACCACCTTAGCCGTGCTCCCATCTGCCAGCACCACAGCCGGGTCTTGGCCACTTCGTGCCATTCTCCAGTCTCGATATCAAACCAACCGAGCAAAACGTCTTCTTTCCCAGTAAGCGCAGCTCTCGCAGTAATGGATGCGTGGGCAAGCACCGCTCTCCCATCAGCAGAAACAGGCTGAATTTCATAATAGCCAGCAAACGTCTCATGCCCCAGCACTCGAAGTTCGCGAAGGTTTGGTGTCCGAGGGCTTACCCCCGGATCGTGCGAACCGTGCGCAAGGCGGGCGGCAGAACCTGCGTCTTAAGAGCGCGGCGCACAGGCCGCGGGATCATCATCGCAAGAGAAGACAGGTTTTTTCGTATCATAGAAAGCCCATTAACCTGTCAGTTACTAAGATTTCTTACCTCTTAGGCATCTTTTCTCAGCGCGCCTCTTATGGCGCATAAAGGCGAGCACAAATGGCAAGCGCAGCTCCATCCCCCGATTCCCTTTACTCCAGCGACTTTCATGCAGATCGTGACGCCCGCACCCGGGCATCAGCCAGGCTGATCTTGAGCAAAGTCCAAGAATGGGTTGATGCGAAAAGCGTTTGCGATGTGGGGTGCGGTGTTGGCACGTGGCTTTCGGTCGCGCAGGAGCTGGGCATCGAAAAAGTACAAGGATTTGAGGGACCTTGGGCAAAGACTGCCAACCTCGTGTTGGACGAAGCTCAGGTCAGCTTTATGAACCTTGAAGACAAAGTCAGCGCCGATGACAGCTTCGACCTGGTCATCTCGTTAGAAGTGGCAGAGCACCTAGCTCCTTCCCGCGCTACGAGCTTTGTTGGCGATCTGTGCGCCCTTGGCGACTGTGTCTTGTTTTCAGCTGCTATCCCAATGCAGGGCGGCACCGGGCATATAAACGAGCAATGGCAAAGCTATTGGGCCGAGCATTTTGCCGGGCATGGGTTTGCAGCGTTTGATCCCATTCGTCCGCTCATCTGGCAAAACTCGGATATCGCCTTTTGGTATCGCCAGAACTTGATTGTCTTTGCCCGCAAAGGATCAGAGACCGAGGCCAAATTGAAAGCGCAAGGATTTGGCGCACCAGCAATGCTCGATCTTGTTCACCCTGATCAATATCTGCACGCAGAAGCCTCACAACCTGCCCGGGCTTTAAGCCGTAAAGTCAAACAGGTGTTCGGGCGCAGCTAATTGCTAGGACCGGGTAGCCTCACGGGCCACAAACCAGCCGTAGGCTGACCAGATGAGCTCAAAAGCGATGTGCGCAAGGGCGATACCGACAAGGCCAAGTGGGCCGATGCTCCAAATTAAGACTGTGAAGAATGCAGCTGTGCCCGCAATAACCGATCCCAAAAAGCGCCCACTTTGCCCAAAGGCGAGCAGCAATGGCATCAAAGTGACCCCCGAAAGATAGATCCCTCTCGCGGCAAAGAGCATCGATGTTATCAATGCAGCAGCTGCAAACTGCGCGCCGAACGCAATCGCCAAGATCGGCCCCGACAAGACGTACATCATAGCAGCAAGCGCAAGCCCTGCGATACAGGCAACACCGCTGATTTTCGCAGCATACACCAGGGCCGACGTATTATCTCCCGCTGCGCAAAGCCGCGCGATCGGAGCGCTTGCCACCTGTTGAACGGGCCTTCCCAATTGCCCGACAAGGTTGGCCAAGTTTTTGGCCGCTCGCAAAAGCCCAGCTGCAGCCGGTCCCAGTACGGCTCCTGCAACCAAGACGTCGGCTTCCTGGCTCAACATACGCACACCAAAAGCGGCATTCGTCTGCCACATCATCGGCCAAAAACCCGGCGAGGAGGAAATCGCAGCACTCGCTTGTACGCGGCGAAGATTAGTCATCCCGTGTCCGCGCAGCACCGCCAGCGACCAAACCAAATAGCCAATATTCGCAACCGCTTCCCCGACCAGCCAAATAACCAAGAAGGTCTTGGCATCTGCGCCCATTCCCCACGCTACAATCGAGCCCGCGAGTATCAGTGCCGAGGCTGTGACAGGACGCATACTGATCGCACCGAAGCGGTCGAAACACCGCAAGCCTGCTTCAACCGCCCCAAAGGTACGCGTTGCGATGACCAAGCAATACGCAACGCCAAGCCAGTACCATTGCGTCTCTAGCCCGAGTATCTCACTAGCGACAGGAAAGCAGGCAATAGCCAACAATGTCGCTAGGCCCGCTGTTCCAAAATCAATCCACAGCCCCGCTTTAAAGAGACCTTTTACCTGCCCCAAATCTTTGCGCTCTTGGGCACCCGCCATAAAATTAGTGAGCACGTTAACCGATTGAAAATTGAGGATACCGTCGAGCGTCCTGACGTAGGTCTGGATTAAAACAATCACGCCGAGCATCGCCAAATCAAGCGCCTGAGCTGCAATGGCAAAGATCGCCAATTGCATGACCCCGTTGATCGCATTGCCACTAACAAGCTTGCTCCAGGCTCCCAGCAGCGTGACCATTGTTTCGCTCGACACCTCTCGTAGAGACAGACTTCTTTAACACCGTGCCCTTACGCCAATTGTGACGACCAGATCCGGGCGCACCAAGTGTATTGAATTCAGCATTAATTTGCGCGCTATGCGCATAGCCCAAACAGCGCCATTTGCGCGATAGGAGACGAGTGGATTTACCCGGAGAAAGCAAAAGCTATCGCTTTGGCGAAAAATTAAGGTTTCCAAATTATTCACCACACTTCGACACGAGCTCTTTGCGATAATTCGCGAGTGAGCGGACAGGACACTACCAAGCCCGGGGGCTAAGTTAATGAGCGCATTTGGCAAAAAAGGTGGCGCAGGCGGAATGAGACCGGGCGCAAAACCTGCCTTTGGCGTTGCACGGCCGATGAAAGGTGGCAACTCAAAATCTGAGGATGCCTCGGGCGGCGAGCAGTTCCCACCGCTTCCAAATGGTGGTGGTGGCAGTGCCGAACCAGCCAAATCGACCGCTCCGCCTCCCCCAAAATCGTCAAAGCCAACGTCTACCTCTGATGCGATGGATCGCTTGGCAGAGCGCATGAACGCAACTCACGCCGCCGAAGCAGAGGCAGGCGGTTTTGAGGCCAGCGTCCACAAGATTAAAGAACAGGTTCTCCCACGCCTTCTTGAGCGTGTTGACCCTGAAGCGGCAGCCACTCTCACCAAAGAAGAACTGTCGGAAGAATTTCGCCCGATCATCATGGAAGTGCTGGCCGAACTTAAGGTCACGCTGAACCGGCGCGAGCAATTTGCTCTCGAGAAAGTCCTGATCGACGAGCTTTTGGGCTTTGGGCCATTGGAAGAGCTTCTTAACGATCCGGATGTGTCCGATATTATGGTCAACGGCCCTGATCAGACCTACATCGAGAAAAAGGGTAAGCTTGTCATCGCACCGATCCGGTTCCGCGATGAACAACACCTTTTCCAGATCGCACAGCGTATCGTGAACCAGGTTGGCCGCCGTGTTGACCAAACCACGCCACTTGCCGATGCTCGTTTGAAAGACGGCTCTCGTGTGAACGTCATCGTTCCGCCGCTGTCTCTGCGCGGCACCGCGATCTCTATTCGTAAGTTCTCCGAGAAACCGATCACCTTGGATATGCTCAAGGAATTCGGCTCGATGAGTGAGAAGATGTGCACCGCTCTCAAAATCGCAGGCGCGTGCCGGTTTAACATCGTTATTTCAGGCGGTACGGGTTCCGGTAAAACGACCATGCTCAACGCCCTGTCAAAGATGATTGACCCGGGTGAACGTGTTCTGACGATCGAGGATGCGGCGGAACTTCGTCTGCAACAACCTCACTGGCTGCCGCTTGAAACGCGTCCGCCTAACCTTGAGGGTCAAGGCGCAATTACCATCGGTGACCTTGTGAAAAACGCCCTGCGTATGCGTCCTGACCGGATCATCCTTGGTGAGATTCGTGGTTCAGAGTGTTTCGACCTTCTGGCCGCGATGAACACGGGCCACGATGGTTCCATGTGTACGCTTCACGCCAACTCTCCGCGTGAGTGCCTTGGCCGTATGGAAAACATGATCCTGATGGGTGACATCAAGATCCCGAAGGAAGCCATTTCACGTCAGATCGCAGAATCGGTGGACGTTATCGTTCAGGTGAAGCGTCTGCGCGATGGTTCGCGTCGCACCACCGACATCACCGAGGTTATCGGGATGGAAGGCGATGTGATCGTGACACAGAACCTGTTCAAGTTTGAGTATTTGGACGAGAGCGAAGACGGCAAGATCATGGGCGAATTCCGCTCAAGCGGTCTGCGGCCCTATACTCTCGAAAAAGCGCGTCAGTTCGGGTTTGATCAGGCTTATCTTGAGGCTTGTCTCTAAGTCGCCTTGAGGCCTTTGCGTTGCCAAGCACACAAGAATGCAAATGCGATGATTGTTGTCAGGGAGCCAAGAGCAACTGGCCAATTCGAAGGACCGGTTTGTCGCTGCTCGACCAACACTAGCTCAGGTGAGCTGTCATAGACATTCTGTAACGGAAGCGCTTCACTCGTCTTGATCCAGTGTTTGATCGACTGAATATTCCTCTCAGTTGCCGGGACTAAGTATCTTTCACCACAGCCGTCGACAAACAAATCGAACTCGGCCTCCCGATGCCCAGCCATGGCATGAAGTGAAGCTCCGACAATCTCGATATGAGGAACCTGCAAGTCAGCCGGAATGCCCTCGCCCCATAGTGCACCTTCCCAAGTCAACTTAATCTGATCGGCCACTTGGCCTTTCAACCGTTGCTCAACATCATACGTCAGAATAGCACGCGAAGGCTCTCGCAAGCTCGAAGAGCGCACTTCGTAGTCAGTAAGGCGCCCAACAAAGATGATCTGAGCCGGTGCGAAGATAGGCTCAGAATTCACGCTATCGCATGCGAACGCCGCGGGCACTGCCATGACGTTCACCAGCAAGAACGCTGCTACCAACGATCGGGACGTAATTTTCATTGGGTTTAAGGATAACCTACAAATTCCCCAGCACAACCGGCAAACTCATCGCGAGGCATCCGCCTCCGATAATGGCTAGGCCTAGGAAGAGCCCCGTCCATGGCACAAACCCAACCCGCTCAAGCCGGTCTACCGAACGGTTCCGCTCGCGCCGTTTGTCCATCAGCAAGCATACAGCCGCCAATACCCAGCACATGCCTCCCGCAATGGCCAAAAGCGCAGCATCGCTCGCAAAGGTGAGAGGGTTCATGAAATCCATGGTGTCGCCCATTTAAGCGCCCCTCAACCACACGCAAGGCCAGGAAGACTTAGGCGGGCGACGTTGGGATTGCGCAAATTCGCAAGGGGCCTAAAGCCATGAGCGCAATGGATGGATCAGTCGCCCGCCCTCGCCCGTTTTTGGCACTTGGCCTGAGGCTCGCCGCAGCAGGGACCCTCGCGACGCTTTCTATGCTGGTCAAATTGGCGAGCGAGCAAGGCGCTTCGCTCACCGAACTTGTGTTCTGGCGGCAATTTATCACGCTAATCGCCATCACCGTGCTGCTGGCCGCAATGGGCCGGTTTGCTGACCTAAAGACCGCGCGCCTCAAAGCACATGGCGGGCGCGCCGTCGCAGGCATCATTGGCATGTTCTTTGTCTATGGCGCGGTGGTATTGCTGCCCTTGGCCGAGGCCACAGCGATCAATTTCACAGCACCCTTCTTTGCGGTGATCCTTGCGGTGCTGCTCTTCAAAGAGCGGGTGGGTAAATACCGTTGGGGCGCTGTAGCTCTGGGGTTTGCCGGTGTTTTGGTGCTTACCCAGCCCGGCTTTGGGCTTGGCGACACAACTGGCATCGATCCGCTTGGAGCAGGTGTCGGTCTTATCGCCGCTTTCCTGGTGGCGTTGATCAGCTTTCAACTTCAAGACCTCAACAAGACAGAAAGTCCATGGAGCATCGTCTTCTGGTTTACACTGTTTTCAACGCCAGTTTTGGCGCTCACTTTGCCCTTCGTTTACGTGCCGCACACTGCCGAGACTTGGGTGATCATCGGGGCCATGGGTCTCTGCGGGGCGCTTGCTCAATTGCTCCTTACAGCTAGCTTGAGGTTTGGGTCTGCGGGGGTAATTCTCCTGATGGATTACACAGCGCTCTTATGGGCGACCTATTATGGCTGGAGTGTTTTTGGCGTGACACCAAGCACCAGCCTATGGCTAGGAGCCCCGTTGATCGTGGGCGCGGGAGCATTGATCGCATGGCGCGAGAGGGCATTGGCCCAAAAGAACAAATCAGCAAAAGACTTATTGGAACCCTTTGATGGCTGATTGGGTATTCGTGTTGCTTAACGAAACCAATTCAAGGAGACCCCCCGATGATCCGCAAGACAATTCTCGCATTTGCCCTTGGCGCGATGACTTTGAGCGCAGCCGCCTGCAACACCGTTCGCGGTGTGGGTGATGATCTCAATTCAGCAGCTGACGCGGTTGACGAAGAAACTTAAGCCAGCGCTAGGCTGAGTGAAAAAGGGGTTCGCCTGATGGGCGGGCCCTTTTTTGTTGTGTCATGGCCTATTGTTGTGAGCTAATGTGCTAACATCAAGGAGCCCATAGATGACCCCATCGACAACTCGAAAAACCATTCTCGTGATCGCTCTTGGCGCGCTGACTGTCACGACTGCCGCATGCAACACGGTCAAAGGCGTGGGCCGCGACATTGAATCTGTCGGTCAAGCTGGCGAAGACGTCATCAACGACAAATAACGTAAGGGGCCAAGCTCCTCAGCCCTACGGTCCTTACCCTTGATTGGCCTGAAAATTTGGCCTGGCTGAAAAGTTGGCCTGCCTGAAAACTGGGCAAATTTACGAAAAGCGATAGACCAGCATCAAATTGTTGGCGGGCATTTCGTACCGTGCGGTGCGCGTAAAGCCGTGCTCGGCCGCGGTCGTGTCTACTTTTTCAACATCGCGAATGCCCCACATCGGATTTCGAGCTTTCAAGCTTAAATCGAAGGCAAGGTTTGATTCCGCTGGCGTGACTCCCTGCTCAAAGAACGGCCCATAAAGGATCACGGGAAAACCCTTAGTGCTCGCCCTTTGTGCAGCGGGTGTTTCAGCTATGTGGACGCTGCCTGCGAAAAGAGCGGTGCACGAGGCGTAGGCAGATATATGAATCATGTTGCTGCACAAGGTAGCGGCAATTTCAGGGAGCGATGCCCACGCTTCGGGCAGCTGTACATCGAGACCGTAGGGTGCTCTTATGTTTTTACCCTGATACTCATCCGTATATGCCCTGATCGAATTTAAGGCATCGGGATCTGGGTCGCTGGGTTGCCATTCCAAGTCCGGAAAACGCTCCGCGAAGAAAACTACGTGTTCGCCAGAACCGCTCGCGACTTCCAGCACCACTCCTTGTTTAGGGAGTTCTACGGAAAGGACGCGCGCAATTGCCTCGCGGTTGCGCAAGGTGGCGGGTGCATGGCGTTTCATCAGAAAGCCTTGGCCCTAGGAAACCTGCCGGTCCTGTCCTTCCCAATAAGGATCGCGCAATTGGCGGCGCAGGATCTTGCCGGAGGCGTTGCGCGGCATTTCTGGGATCACATCAACGCTCTTAGGAGCCTTGAACGCCGCGATCCTCTCGCGCGCGTAGGCGATCACGTCGCCTGCCTCGATCTCCATGCCAGGCTTAGGCACGCAGCAGGCTTTCACCTCTTCACCCCATTGCTCTGACGGAATGCCGATAACCGCAACTTCAGCCACGGCAGGGTGGCCATAAATCGCGCTTTCGACCTCTGCAGGATAGACGTTTTCGCCCCCTGAGATGATCATGTCTTTGATCCGGTCCTGAATGTAGACGTAACCGTCATCATCCATAATCCCTGCGTCGCCCGTATGCAGCCAGCCATCTGCGTCGATGGTCTTTGCCGTCGCATCTGGAAGCTTCCAATAACCGGTCGTGTTAGAGGGCGACTTGATGCAAATCTCGCCGATCTCACCGCGCGGTGCTTCGGTATTGTCCTCAAGGCGGATTTCGATATCGACTCCCGGCACAGCCCGCCCCGCCGAACGCATCCGCTCATTGCCTTCAAGCTCGTGATCTTCAGGGGGCAGCATGGTCACCGTGCCGCAGGTCTCGGTCATACCGTACACTTGCAACAGGCCCGCTCCCGGCATGGTCGCAACGGTCTGCTTCAGCAGCTCCAGCGGCATGGGCGCGGCGCCATACATAAGATAGCGCAGGTTCGAAAAGTCGGTTTCTTTCGCAAGCGGGTGCTGGATCACGAATTGGATCGCAGCAGGCACGAGGAACATATGCGTGGTCCCGTTTTGCACAGCTCTAAGCACGCCGTCGGGCAGGAATTCAGGCACAACATGCGCTCTAATCCCGTTCGCCACCGCAATCGCCGCCATTCCGGTGCCGCCGATATGAGCACACGGCATTACCGCCAGGATGCAATCATCCTCCTCATAAACCTGCCAAGGCTCCGCTGCTTCCAAGCTTGGCTTGCGCAGTGCAAAAAGGTTTCGGTTTGAAAGGGTGACACCCTTGGGATTGCCTGTGGTGCCCGACGTATAGAGCTGCAAAACAGCATCGTCTTTGTCAGCGGGCTCGAACGTGGCGGGCTCAAGGTCGCTCGCAGCGCGAAAGGCACTGTCGACTTCAAGAACGCGCGGGGCATTCTCCATGGCATTCGTCACTGCGTCTGCGGTGTCGATGAAGTCTTTTTCAATGAACAGGAGTTTTGTGCCGGTATCGCTCAGGATATAGGTGATCTCAGGCGGAGCTAAACGCCACCCAACCGGCGCCATCACCGCGCCGATACGCCCGCAGGCAAAAAGCAACTGAAAATATCGGTCAGAATTCTTGCCAAGCCAAGCAATACGGTCGCCCCGGCCCACGCCATTTTGCGCAAACAAAGCGATGAGCTGACGCGTGAGAACATCTGTCTCACCATAAGTTGTCTTGCGATCGCCCATCTCGAGCGAAACTTGATCAGGCGACACTTTCGCCCAGTGGTTCAGGAATTCATCAAACGAAAGAAAATCGTTTTCGGCTACTGCGCCCATGTCTTGTCTCTCCACACCCTATGCTTTTGTGCGGACGTTAAGCATCTGAAGCCCCCCGCGTCCATAATTTTACTTATGGAGACTAACCTATTTTTCCTGGTGCATCTTCACGTCCAGCGCCCTTTGGCCCGCGCAGCCGGTTCGCGCACTATCAGCCAAAGGAAAAGGCCGGCAGGTCCTGCGACAAACGTAAGGAGCAGGATCGGCGCTTGGATGACGCGCGAGATGAATTTGGCATCCGCGTCGCGGGCAATCCATAGGCCAACGAAAAGATCAAAGGCAAGGTAGTGGATCCAGCCAATCGTCACACCCACATCGCTTCCAAAGATCGAGCGCACACCTTCAATCGATGTGAAGTCCGCCCCGCTATTACCCCCTGAGACCGCGCCGCTTAGAACTGCTCCCAAACATACCGTGTACACAAAGCAAAGCAGGCCAATCACCAGATAGAGCAATGCAGATAGCAAAGCGGGCCAACGAGGCAAAAGGATCAAAGCCAGCCAAGAAATAAGCGCAAGGCCATTGGCCGCCTTGAATATCGTTGCCCAATCCATTGCCGCCTGCTCCCTCTAGTTTTCGATTGCAGAATGCTTGGCGCGCCATTCGCGCGCGGCTCGCTTAATGGCATCATTGTCGTGGGTAAATCGGCCTGCGGCTTTACGCAAAGCAAGTCCCATAGCGGCCTCGCAGACGATATCAGCATTGATCGAGCGATAACCTTGCCACTTTTCTGGCAGCAGCGGATCAAGCACTGGGCTGACCACTTGCCCAATGGCCTCCAGCGGGCGAAGGTCGTCTTGGCGCGCTCCTTTCAAAAGGCCGGGGCGAAGGATATCCACCCGGTTCAACCCCAATTTGGACACCGCCTCCTCGGTTTCGCCTTTGGTCCGCATGTAGAAGCTCTTGGCACGCGGGTTTGCACCTGACGAACTGATCATGATAAAATTGGACACTCCAGCCTTATGCGCCGCCTTTGCTGTTGCCAGGATCAGCTCATAATCGACCGCGCGAAACGACGCTTCATCGCGTCCGGCTTTACGCCAAGTGGTGCCAAGTGCGCAGATAAGAGCGCGCGGGCGGACAGCCTCGAGGATCTCGCCCCATTTATCAGCGTCCGCTACAAACATCTCAACCTTAGCGCCTTTGGGCAGCTGCGGTTCGCGCCGGGCAATGCCAACCATACGCATATCTTCACCAGCACTTGAAATTTCGATCAAGCGGCGGCCAATTAGGCCCGTTGCCCCGACAAGGCCGACCCGAACGGGCGTGTGTGCTCCGCCACCGATATCAGACATTGATCAGCCCTTCTGGCACTTCGCCGTGGAGCCTAGCGCATTCTGTCATTGCAAAGCGATCGCTCATCCCTGCGATAAAATCGGCGATGCTTCGTGATCGAGCAGGTTCTTCCGTCGGCAAGCGATTGCGCCATTGCGACGGCATTAGATCAGGGTCATTGGAATAGGCATCGAACAACTTCACAATAACGTCGCGCGCATGTGCAGCGGCGCAAACTTGCTCAGGATGATAATACAGTTTGTCATACATAAACGATTTCAATTCGCGCTCTTGCTTTGCCATCGCGGGTGAGAAACCGGCAAGTTGCTTGCCGCTCGCACGGATGTCTGAAACGCTTTCAAAGCCTTTGGTTAGGGCGCTGGTGTGCTCAAGTACATCGTTTACCATCACCCCGATCTGATCACGTATCAATTCACGCAAAAGCCGTTCACGAGGTGCACGTGGAAAGCGTTTTTCGACCAAGCGCCACTGGTCTGCGAGGAATTCGAGTCCCATCAAATCATCAAGCGTCAAAAACCCAGCGCGAAGCCCATCGTCAATGTCATGATTGTCATAGGCAATGTCGTCCGCCACCGCCGCAATTTGAGCCTCCACAGATGGCCAAGAGCCAAGTTTAAGTGGGAATGCCTCGTCCAATTTGGTCAAGGCCCAGCCGGGTTTTGAGACCGGGCCATTGTGCTTGGCTAGCCCTTCGAGGAGATCCCAAGTGAGGTTCAACCCGTCATGTGTTGGATAAGGGTTTTCAAGCCGCATGACAGTGCGCAAGGTTTGAGCATTATGGCAAAAACCGCCATGGGCCTCCATCGCCTCTGATAACGCGTCTTCGCCTGCATGGCCGAAGGGGGGATGGCCCAAATCATGAGCCAGACAAAGAGCTTCGGTTAGATCTTCATCCACGCCCAAAGCACGGGCCAGAACACGGCCAATCTGCGCAACCTCAATCGTGTGCGTTAGCCGCGTGCGATAGTGATCGCCGTCTGGCGCGATAAAAACCTGTGTTTTCGATTTCAGCCTACGAAAGCTCATCGAATGGATGATGCGGTCACGGTCGCGTTGAAAATCAGTGCGTGGCCCGCGCCTCTCACCAGGTCTGTTCGAGGCACCTTTATGAATTGATGGCGAAGCGTCAAACTCGCGGCCGCCATGGGCAAAAGGATCGGCTGCGAAGGGCGCTCTAGTAGACATGCTAAGATAGGCTTAGGTGAGCGTTTGCCAGGTCTCAACGGGAACAGAAGGGCAACCCATACCCTTTACCGTGGACAGCACGCCGTGCGTCCCAAATCGTGTTAGATGGTGTGAAAAAATGGGACCGCCTACCGGGTGCAATGGGGGGTGGTAAGCGGCCCCAAGAGCATTTTAGCTCTCGGGTCATCGGCGCGACCCGAAGACCCACGCTTGTCTGTTACTTTTTAGTGACAAGCATTGACGCTCACGTAAATCGACAGAGGAGAACTTACACCCCAACCTTGGATGCTATGCGACGAAGCGCCCCTGATAAGAGGTCAGCCGAGTTCTAATTCACCGCTTCCTGTTCAAGGATCCAATCGGCGGCAGCTTCACAGTGAATTCGCGTGGAATCGAAAACAGGCAAGACATTGGCATCAACATCCACAACCAGATCAAACTCGGTACAAGCAAGGACAACGGCCTCTGCGCCGTCCTGTGACTTATTTGTAATGATTGTCTTCATCTGACGCTGGGCATCGCGGGTGACTTTGCCGACCATCAATTCGTCATAGATAATGCGATCCATGATTTCGACATTGGTCATATTGGGTGGAAGTAGATCGATCCCCTGAGCGACAAGGCGCTTGCGATAGAAGCTCTCGGTCATGACATTGCGGGTGCCAAGGATCGCGGCACTTTTGCACCCTGCAGCCTTCAGAGCCTTGCCAACGCAATCCGCGATATGGATGACCGGCACATCAACTGCGCCTGCAACCTCATCATAGACCTTGTGCATGGAATTGGCATTGATGATCAGCGCCTGTGCCCCTGCGCCCTCAAGCCGTTTTGCGCTTTCGGAGAGGATTTGCGCAGCGCCCTCCCACTCCTTGTCATCGCGAAGAGCGTAGAGTTGTGCAAAATCGAGACTTTCGATGAGGAGCGGCGCTGAGGCCATAGGTGCAGCGCGGCGCTGAACTATGCGGTTGATCCGATCATAATAGATACGGGTAGAGACCCAGCTCATTCCCCCGATCATTCCCAATTTTCGCAACAGACGTGTCCCTCGAATCTTGTTTGCCCAAAAACTTCAGACGCGCGAAAGATGGTGACAGCGTTACGCGCCTGCGTCCATAGCAGGTGGTAAAGGGGCAGAAAATTAAGGTGACTGCTGTTGACCTGAAGCCTCAGCGGACCCTGTTTCAAGGACTTCAAGCCACGCCTTCAGATCAGCCAAAGTGGCATCAACCGCTTCTTCGTGAGGCAGGTGACCGATTTGCGGATAAACCTTAAGCTCGCTGTCTGGCAGCGCCTGATCGAGCCATTCCCCCGCTTCGACCGGGATTAGCCGATCTTCATCACCCCATAAGATCAAAGATGGCACGGTTATCGCGCTAATTTCTTGCGCTGTAAGCGGCGCATACTCGGTCGAGAAACGCGCCATCGTGGCCCCACGGTTACCCGGATATCGCAGCAATTGCCAATAACGATCAACCGCCTCTTCAGTCACGATAGCCTTGTTGGAAACGCTCTCTTCAAGGCTCTGCTTAATGAGTGACCGCGGCGTTATATGCTCTGCAATCAAGTTCACACCGGGCATGCGCGCAATGGCAAAGCCGATATTGCCGCCGTCATCTGCTTCTTCGACGGCGGGGTCCATCATCGCCTCAACCTCATCGCGAGGGGCACCGCCAGCATCAACAAGGATCAGGCCGGAGACGCGGTCAGGATAAAGGCTGGCGACCGCAAGAGCGTGCTTTCCGCCCATGGAATTGCCGCCAAGGATGAACATATCAATCTCAAGCGCATCGGCGACTTCGATCACATCATGTGCGTAATTCGCGCGGCTGTAGTCGCCCGCAGGGTCTGGCCCGGTGAGGCCATGGCCGACTTGATCAAAGCGGATAACCCGGCGAGTGTCTTTGAGACCATCCACCCAAGGCTCCCATGTGTGGAGGTCCGCGTTTGAGCCGTGGAGGAGAATTATCGGTGGTCCCTCCCCGCTTCCCTCGTCACGAAGGTGGATAGTGACGCCATCGCCGATTGCGACAAATTGAGATGGCTCCCCGCCCCACCGTGCTCGCATCATATCGGGATCGGTGTCGGGCACGCGAAACACGAAAAATGCGACGACGAGCAGTGCGAGCACCGCAAAGACTACACGGACCGCCCATTTCATTGAGGCATCTCACTGATCCATTGGCGCATCAGTTCGACCGCTTCTTTATCGATTGTAGAGCGGCCCAGTTCGGGCATGGCAACGCCGGGCTCATTCGAATTCATGCGGTGCACAAGGATCGACTTCTCCGGTGCTCCGGGGTCGATAGAGACAAGGAAGCCACCCGCCCCGCGCCCTGCTGCAACAGGCGGCTTTTTAACGCCAATCGCAAAGCTGTCTGTTTGCTCCCAGCTGAGGTCTAGGCCTGAGTTGGACGCGCCGCCGCCGGGCTTGTGGCAATGCGCGCAGTTCACATCGAGGTAAGCGCGGGCGCGTTTGTCTGTGCTAGCGCTGGTGTTGCTCCACAAGGGAAGCGTATCAGCGCCTTCGGGCACTTGGTCGAGCATTTCGCCATCATGCATTTTGCCGAGCCACTCAGCTGACAAATTGCGCGCTTTGGGACCGATGGGGATGACTTCGCCATCTACAGAATGACATGCCTTGCACTGGTTCTTGTTCGGTATGCGATAGCTGATTTCTTCACCCGAAGGCGTAGTAATCGCAATACGGCCACCAGCGAGCGCCAGTTTCGCCTCGGTCTGCCCTTCGTTCCAGCGATAGGGGAGCGCCAACCACCCATCCGCGCGGTGAAGCAACACGCGGGTTTCGATAAACCGCTGCTCCTTGCCCTCTCCGAAAGCGAAAGTCTTGATGATGGCGCTGCCGACGGGAAATTGCAGCAGCCCCTCTCCATCGCCCTCGAGATTAACGCCCTCTGGCAGGTAGATATATCGCAGCTTATCCGCTCCATCGGACCAAAGGGCCGTGTTGAGCTCGTACGCCGTTACGCGGTCTGAAGGCTCGCGCGCGCCATAATCTTGAAAGAAGCCAAATTCGCCAAGGGTGCGCGGTAGCCCTTTGCCCAGCACCACTTCGTCATTGACCATTGGCTTGGGAATACCCTTCGACTGTCCTGCCACGGACAGGCCAAGAGCCGCCAAAGCTGTCAGGAACAGTCCAAGCCCCCGCACTAGATGCGCGCGTCCAGTTCAGCAGGCGCGCCGATGCCGGTGCGGTCGAACTCGCTTGTCGGCGCTGGCACGTTCAAAGGCGATGGGTTCGCATCTGCCAGTCCCTTGCCCTGCTCCGTGAGATTCAGCGACCATCCGCTTGTACCCTCGACGGCAGTAAGGCTGCCCTGCCCGTCCCACAAAACCGGGGGCAGGGCCCCGCCAAAGGCCGCCAGAAGCATCTCTGCGCCTTCAAACTGAGGGTCATCGCCGCCCCGGCCATAGATGTTGTTGCCCACCACCACATCGCGCGCAAACGGATTGTAGCGATCATCATCAAAGGGTTGGATATAGGCGATGACCATGATCGGCGCGGTTGGGTTTTCGTCGATGATGTTGTCTTTGATGAGGACCTTTTCATTGGCCATCACCATGATGCCTGTGCCGCGGCGAACGCCAGCAACGATGTTACCGGGAGGCGCAAAGTTGGCCGTGTCATTGGCCACCACAAGGTTGTTCTCAACGATGACATTACCGCCATTCATGATCGGCAGTCCGGGCAGGTCAAACACCAGAATGCCGCCAGTGTTGCGGGTGGCGATATTGTGCTCGACAATGGCGTTGCGACTGTTCTCAATCTCGATGCCAGCGACATTTGCTTCGGCAATCGAATTGCGCACGGTGATCTGATTGGACTGGCCAACATAGATGCCAGCATCGGAAGCTCCGGTGACTTTCACCCCGTCGACCAGCACTCCGGTGCTCTCGACCGGATAGATGCCATACGCGCCATTGCTGGGGTCTGGTCCATTGGTCCAAGTCACACGGATGCGGTGATAGACAATTTGATCAGCGCCCTTGGATTTGATCCCATCACCCTTGGGGTTCTCCAATGCGAAATCGCGCAAGGTGACATTGTCCGACGTGACAAGTAGCCCCTCGCCTGACCCGGCTTGCGTCGTGAAATCGAGCACGGTCCCATCCATGCCAGCGCCGCGTACTGTCACGCCGTCAACATCGAGCGAAAGTCCATCGGTGAGCGTATAGCGTCCTGCCTCCAGCACGATCTCATCGCCGGGCTCGGCAAGAATCAGCGCCTCTTGCAAGCGTTCTTGCGCGCCTTCACCGGGGCTGATTGTGTGGGTTTCTGCCCAAACGGGCGCGGCGGTGGCAAGCAGGCTCGCGGCCAGTGCAACTCTGATCATGTGATGGTCTCCCTCTCCGATACGCTTTGTGCCGCAGAAAGGTGAGATTTGGCAAGTCTCAGAAGCGATCCTTGAGCGCGTCGCCTATAATTGAGAGCGAACAGCCTGCCCCAGCGCCCGCTAGCGCCCGCACAGCCTCAGGATCGTCAACACGGTTCAAGCGATCAATTAGCTCGCGCCGTGAAAGGGGAACGCGGGCCTCGCCCTCCTCGGGCGCAAGCTTTTCAAGCTTGAGCAATTGTTCAATCGTGAGCGTATCGACCAGCCGTTCTGCCATGCACTCTGCGAGCGGTGCAGGCGCTCCGTTGTCGAGAAGAGCCTGCTCCACCCGCGCTTCGGTCACGCGTTCTAGGAGCTTCTCTCCGCCCAAAACCCAGAAGGCAGCAAGCCCTGCAAGGAATAGGACGAAGAGGAAGGCGTAGCGCATGGAAGCTTTAGTCAAGCGCCTTCACAATACCCTCGACCATTTTCTTGGCATCAGACAAGAGCATGACCGTTTGCGGCATGTAGAAGACGTCATTGTCAACGCCTGCATAGCCTACGCCGCCCATCGAACGCTTGATGAAGAAGACCTGTTTGGCCTTGTCTACATCGAAGACAGGCATGCCGTAGATGGGCGATGACTTGTCGGTTTTAGCCGCCGGGTTCACCACGTCGTTTGCACCGATGATGAAGGCAACGTCAGCCTGTGCAAACTCGCTATTGATGTCCTCAAGTTCGAAGACTTCATCGTAAGGCACATTCGCCTCGGCCAGAAGCACGTTCATGTGGCCCGGCATACGCCCTGCGACCGGGTGGATCGCATATTTGACCTCAACGCCCTTTTCTTTGAGCGCGTCGGCCATCTCACGCAGAACGTGCTGAGCCTGTGCCACCGCCATGCCGTAGCCCGGAATGATGATCACGCTTTCAGCCTGTTCAAGCATGAAGGCCGCGTCGTCGGCTGAACCCTGTTTGTACGGCCGCTGCTCACGCGGTTCCCCGCTGCCACCGCCAGCGCCATCTTCTGCGCCAAAGCCGCCCGCGATCACGCTGATGAAACTGCGGTTCATGGCCTTGCACATGATGTAGCTGAGGATCGCGCCAGACGAGCCGACCAGCGCGCCGGTAATGATCATGGCTGAGTTACCAAGGGTGAAGCCCATAGCCGCTGCAGCCCAGCCCGAATAGGAGTTCAGCATCGACACCACGACCGGCATATCCGCCCCGCCGATGGGGATGATAAGGAGGAAGCCGATGGCAAACGCGAGCGCCGTGATCGCAATGATCTCCCACCCAATGCCGGGCCCGCCATTCGGCGAGACGGTGTAGAATCCGATAATACCCAGGATCGCTGCCAGCGTACCCAGATTGATCACATGGCGAGCTGGAAGAAGGATCGGAGACCCGCTCATCCGGCCAGAAAGTTTCAAGAAGGCGATAACCGAGCCGGAGAACGTGATCGCACCAATCGCGATACCCAGACCAAGTTCCACCCGGCTAACCGCAAGGATCTGACCCGCGTCGTCCAGAATGCCAAATGCGCCCGGGTTGAGCCATGCAGCGAGACCCACGACCACTGCGGCGAGGCCCACCAAGGAGTGAAAGCCCGCTACCAGTTCCGGCATAGCGGTCATGGCAATCTTGCGCGCAATGGTGACGCCGATGATGCCGCCAAGGAGGATCGCAATGCCGATCTCAACGATATTGGCGATGTCGTGAGTGACAAGCGTCGTAATGAGCGCGATGGCCATCCCAATCATGCCATTGCGGTTACCCGCACGACTAGTGGCAGGGGATGAAAGCCCGCGAAGCGCTAGGATGAAGAACACGCCCGCCGCAAGGTAGGCAAGCATAGCCCAAGCAGGCGTGTAGCCACCGTGGGCCGCCGCTGTAGTTGTCGAAGAACCAGATTGATCGACACTCAATGCGGCCAACTGTCCACCGCATGGGTTAGGAGGACAGCAGCTACCGTCCGTGGGCAGCATCTCGCAAGCGTAAGCTGCCAGATCCGAGAATGCCATGATTTCAGACAAAGATGGCATAACGAGAGAAGCTAGCAAACCCATCCCTACTTCTCCTTCTTCTTGTACATCGCGAGCATACGTTCGGTCACGGCAAAGCCGCCAAAGATATTGATCGAGGCCATCACAACGCCTGCAAGGCCAAGCCATTTGGCAAGCGGGCTTGTCGCCTCGGCCGCCGCAATCAGCGCGCCCACGATAATGACGCTAGAAATCGCATTGGTCACCGCCATAAGCGGCGTGTGAAGCGCCGGGGTCACCGACCAGACCACATAATAGCCGACGAAACACGCCAGCACGAAGATGGATAGGATTGAAATAAAGTCCATTATTCGCCTCTCTCGGCTGATTGAGCGAGCAAAGTGTCGATGCGGTCCATCACGCTATTGGCAACGGATGCTTCCAGCCTATCGGCCTCTGCTTGTTGTTCTGCGTCCAATTCCGGGCATGCAATATCGACCAGGCTCATTTGGTAGTCATAATCTGCACGCGCGATCACAATATCGAATTTGTGGCGGTCTTGCGTTACGCCGTGGAGCATAGCGGCAAAGCGCTCCTTCACAGGACGCATCGCCGGGGTGCTGCCGCATGGATCGAAGATGATAGGCATCAAAATGCCCGCCTCAGCCCGCAGCTGAGCACCTGCACGAGCATCGTTTAGTGAATAGGACATGCCGCTGCCTGGCTCATCGGTATCCGCATGGGCAATCACCGGGGCCAGAGCAGCAACACCAAGGGTAAGAGCGGTTAGCGCCCTCACCCTTTGAGCCTCTCATTCACGACCGCACCATCTTTGGTCAGGCGGATAGCATCGCCAATCTCTTCGTCGAGGACGGGATTGCCTGCTTCCTTGTCCCAAAAGGCGGAAAGGAAGTTGAAGTGATTGCGCGAGAACAACGCTGACGCGTCTGCTGCAAGGGCTGCTGGCGTGTTGGCATAGCCAATGATCTTCACACCGTGCTTCTCAACCACTTTGTCAGCCTCGGAGCCTTCGACATTCCCGCCTTGGGCGACCGCAAGGTCGTAGATGACACTTCCCGTTTTCATCGTCGCGATTTGCTCATCAGTAATGAGCACAGGCGCGGCGCGTCCAGGGATCAGAGCGGTGGTGATGACGATGTCCTGCTTGGCGATGTGTTCGCTGACAAGCTTGGCCTGCGCTGCCTTATACTCATCGCTCATCTCGGTCGCGTAACCGCCAGAACCCTCACCCTCGATGCCTTCAACATCGGTGACGAAGATGGCTTTTGCACCAAGGCTTTCGATTTGCTCTTTCGTGGCAGAGCGCACATCGGTCGCCGAAACCTGCGCGCCCAAACGCCGCGCGGTTGCAATCGCCTGGAGCCCTGCAACGCCCACACCCATGATAAAGCACTTGGCCGCTTGAACTGTGCCAGCCGCCGTCATCATCATCGGGAAAGCGCGACCATAAGTGTCGGCTGCGGCAAGAACCGCTTTGTAGCCCGCCAAGTTCGATTGCGAGGAGAGCACATCCATCGACTGCGCGCGGGTGATGCGCGGCATGAATTCCATGCTCAATGCCTCAAAGCCCGCTTTCGCATAGGCCTCGACTACATCGCCGCTCTGGAAAGGATCAAAGAGCGCCGCGACCCACGCCCCGGCATTTGCGCCTTTGAGCTTAGCCACCGCAGGCGCCTGTACCCCAAGCACAATATTCGCGCCTTTTACGGTAGCAGCCGCCGTCCCAATGGTAGCACCAGCTTCCACATATGCCTCATCCGGAATGGACGCGTTCAGCCCTGCCCCCTTCTCAACGGCGAATTCATTACCAAGGGCAATGAACTTCTTCACCGTTTCAGGGGTTGCAGCGACCCTTGTCTCGCCCGCAGCGAGCTCTTTCAGAACAGCAATTTTCATGTTTTTACGCCCTTATGGAGCGATCAGAGCAACAACGATAAATGTAATGATCGCAATCAAAGGAATCGCCCATTTGAGCGCTCCCATAAACCCATCGTACGTGGAACGGGCGTGGTCCATATCATTGGCTGACATCGTGTAAGTCCCTTCAGCTTTCTTTCCCACAAACGCACGTCCGCACACCATTTGTTGCGCGCACGGCTACGTCTGCCATTTGTTTTGTCCCCGAACCCACTATCGAAGGGTTTGTTGAAGCTCAACCCATCAAAGCCTTATGCGGTTCCCGCGCGTCAGGGACTAAATTCACATTGCAGCCCCAGCGCTTCATCGCAACAGCCTTAATTCCGTCTTTACCCGCCTCCTTTATGCCCTCTTTCACGTCTCACCCTGGGGCGCTTGCCAGGGATGTAAGGAATACGGGCCCAATTTATGGCGCAAAGCGACGAACACGCTGAGATTATGCCCGAAACTTTGGGCGGCGAGGAGTTTGACCTCGATGTGAGCGGCTCTGACGAATCAGAAGAAGACGCCCGCATCGTCATGCTCATTGATGATGAGCCTGCGCAAAGCCGACTGATCTCTGCGATTGCAGCGCGCGATGGTTGGCGCACGGTTGTCGCCAGCGATGCTGAGACCGCGATTGCCATGCTTGGGACACGCGAAGGGATGCAACTTTCCGCTATCCTTCTTGATCAATGGGTGCCGGGCGACGATGCCTGTTCGCTTATCGCTGAGCTTAAAGAACGCCGCCCTGCTCTGCCCATCTTGATGCTGACCACCAGCGCCTCTCCGCTTCTTGCAGTAGAAGCGATGCGCGCAGGGGCCAGCGATTATCTCGTCAAGCCTGTTTCCCCTGACCGCCTGATGGAAGCCCTTCGCGCCGTAACCACTCGTGAGACGCCGCGTGATGAGCTTGCACCGCTGACCGAGAAAATGTCGGCGAGCCTCGATTTCGACGCGATGATTGGCACAGCGCCGCCATTCCGCACAGCCCTTGCGCAGGCGGCAAAGGCTGCGCGCGGGCACAACCACTCGCTCATCGAAGGCGAAAGCGGGACCGGCAAAGAGATGCTGATGCGCGCGATGCATGGGGCATCACCCCGCGCCAAAGAGGCGCTTCGGATCATCAACATCGCCAGCGTCCCGCCAAACTCGGTGGAATCGGTGCTTTTCGGCCACGAGCCCAACGCCTTTCCCGGAGCGTTCGACCGTCAGATCGGCGCGCTTCAGCATTGTGACGGCGGCACTCTCGTTCTCGATGAGATCGACCGTTTAAGCCTCGCTGTGCAAGAACGCCTCAATGATGCGCTTGAGACGGGCATTGTGCGCCCGCTTGGCGCAGCACACGGCTTCCGCATCGACATTCGCATTCTGTCCGCCAGCAATATGAGCCTCACGCCGCTCGTGGAAGGCGGAGTGTTCAACGCGAGCCTTGCTCAAAAGCTTGGCGCAACCCGAGTGCAATTGCCGCCTTTGCGTGAGCGTACTGGAGACATCCCTGCGCTCACTCGCCATTTCCTGACACGGATTGGCGAACAACCGGGCCTTACCCATCTTTCCATCGCAGACAGCGCGTTAAGCCTGCTAGCGGCATATGATTGGCCGGGGAATGTGCGCCAGTTGCAATCGGTCCTGTTCCGCGCGGCCGTCTATTGCGAAGGCGATACGCTGACCGCAGAAAGCTTCCCGCAGCTTTCCGAAATGATCGGCGAGCTAGACAGCTCTGCCCGCTCTGCGCAGCAAGAGGGTGTGGGCGTCATGCTCTACACCGAGGATGGAAATCTGCGCCCGCTCGAAGAGATTGAGGCTGACGTGATCCGCTTGGCCATCGGGCACTACCGGGGCCGCATGACAGAGGTTGCGCGTAGGCTCGGCATTGGCCGCTCGACGTTGTATCGTAAGCTAAGTGATCTTGGGATCGACAACGCGGCTTAGAGCGGCTAGAGAGTTTGCCCCAACAAGGAGTAACTCAAGTGAACAAGAGCAACCGCTAAAGCGGAACTCCATTCATAAGCAGCTCAAGAGGCGCTGCTGAATGTTTCACTGATTTTCCTTGAGGTTTTCTTATGTCTATTCTCACCGGCGCTACTTGCGTCGTAACTGGCGGTGCCAGCGGTATCGGCTATGCCATTTGTGCAGCTTTCTACGCGGAGGGCGCTGATGTTGTTCTTACCGATATCGATGTTGATAAGGGCCAAAAGGCAGCCGACACCATCGGCTGCGCTTTCGTAGAGCTCGATGTGCGCGAAGAGGTGCATTGGGAGGCGCTGAGCAAGCGCTATCCCGCGATCGATGTGATGGTGAACAATGCCGGGATCACCGGTTTTGAAGAGGCTGTACGCCCTCACGACCCTGAGACCGCGTCGCTTGAAGACTGGCGCGCTGTGCACGCGGTCAACACCGATGGCACCTTTCTTGGGTGCCGCTATGCTTTGCGAGCGATGCGGGTCAAGGGCACGGGCTCAATCATCAATATCTCTTCGCGCTCTGGCCTTGTCGGCATTCCCGGAGCAGCCGCTTATGCCGCTTCCAAAGCCGCGATCCGCAACCACTCCAAATCGGTCGCCCTCTATGCGGCGCAGCAAGGTTGGCAGGTGCGCTGCAATTCGATCCACCCCGCCGCCGTGCTCACGCCCATTTGGGAGCCGATGCTGGGCGTTGGTCCTGAGCGTGAGGCCAACATGGCCGCTTTGGTGGCAGACACACCGCTCAAACGGTTCGGTACGCCAGAAGAGGTCGCGGGGCTTGCGGTATTTCTCGCTAGCGATGTCAGCGCATATATGACCGGCAGCGAATTGACCCTTGATGGCGGGCTTTTGGCAGGCAGTGCTGCGTCTCCCGGATAAGCGAGACGCAGAAAAGTGCATGCAACGCCGGCTGGTTTGCGCCTGCCGGCGCTGCATTGCGCTAACACTGCTCGACTTCACTTGCGGATGACCGTAGGCAACCGCCCATGACAACTCTTCAAGACTTCACCGGCCGCACGGCCCTTGTCACAGGCGCTGCCTCTGGCATTGGCGCTGCTTGCGCACAGCTGTTGGCTGAGCGCGGCGCTGCAAAACTCATCCTCGTCGATGTGGATGCCGATGGGATGGCCGCCCTTAATCTTGATTGCGAAGTCGAAGCAGTCACTGGAAGCGTTGCGGATGAGGTATTGTGGGACGCGATTGAGCCCAAACTCGGCGGGCTTGACCATGCGGTTGTCAACGCAGGTGTCGGCGGGTTTGGGGCTATTGACGAGCTTACCTTTGAAGAGTGGCGCCGCGTCATGGCGATCAACTTGGATGGCGCATTCCTGACACTTCGTGCCGCATTGCGAGCTATCAAAGCTAAGGACGCTGAAGCGGGCGGCAGCGTTGTGATCACTGGTTCCTCCACCGGCGTGAAGCCTGTTCCCGGCATCGGCCCTTATGGTCCCGCCAAGGCCGCCGTTGCGCATATGGCGCGCATTGCGGCGATGGAGAATGCGTCCGCCAACATCCGCGTGAATGCGATTGCTCCGGGCGGTGTGGACACCGCCATCTGGGAGACGGGCGAAAACTTCAACCGGTCGGTCGAAGCGATTGGCCGTGAAGAGACCCTGAAGCGCATGTCCAAGACAACGCCCAACCAGCGCTTTGCCAGTTCTGAAGAGATGGCTGGCACGATCCTCTATATGCTTAGCGATGCAGGCTCCAACATCACCGGTCACGTGTTGGTCAGCGATGGCGGGTTCACGCTCTGATGTGCCTCAAAGGGGCAACCCGCTAAAATCCGTCAGCGCTGAATCGCGCATCCCGCGCCACACATTCCTCGCCTGAACCGTCTCAGCCACATCATGCACCCGCAGCATATGCGCGCCTGCATTCATCGCTGTTGTCGCCAGGGCAATCGACCCGCCAAGCCGCTCATGCGCGCCCTCTTCGCGGCTCAACGCGCCGATCATCCGCTTTCGGCTCATCCCCACCAGCAGCGGGCTCCCCAATGCGTGGAACAGCGGTAGTGCATTGATCAGCGCCAGATTCTCGCCAAGCGTCTTACCAAAACCGATGCCGGGATCGATCATGATCCGGTCCTCCGCAATCCCGCTCGCAATCGCCTTGGCCCGTTGGTGCTGGAGCGTATCGAACACATCAGTCACCACGTTCTTATATTCGCCGCCGCTGAGCCCATCGAGCGAGTGCAAATCCTCACCTGTACCCGGCGCATGCATCAGGATCACAGGGCACCGCGCGCTTGCGACAAGGTCAAGCATCCGGGGATCATAGCGCAGTGCCGACACGTCATTCGCCATATGCGCGCCCTTCGCGAGAGCGGCCTCAAGCACGCCCGCTCGCCGTGTATCGACACTGATCGCTGCGCCCATGGCAGCGCAATATTCGACCGCCGGAACAACCCTCTCGATCTCATCACCCTCAAACGTGGGCGTTCCCCCGGGCCTTGTGCTCTCCCCGCCGATATCGATGACCGCCGCGCCTGCCTCAAGCATCGCGGCAGCATGTTCGCGGCCCGCATCAGGCTTTTCCAACCATTCGCCGCCATCGCTAAAACTGTCAGGCGTGACATTAAGCACGCCCATAATCTGCGGCTGATCAAGGCGCACGGTGCGCTCACCCAATTGCAGCGGCGCATGAACTTTTTGAAGGTTTGCCCATTGCTGCTCAGCTTCGCGCGATAAAGACCCGCCAACCTCCTCAATCGCTTCTGCCGCCTCGCTCACGCCAAAGACACGCCGATGGGTAATTTTGCTCCCCTCAACGCTCTCTTCGCGCACCATCAAGGCAAAGCGGCCGGCATAGACCATCGTGCCAGCCAAACGGACCGCGCCAGGACCATCGCCCTTCGATTCTGTTTGCGGACCCAGGGCATGGCCGAGGGGCTGAATATAGAGGCTAGCGGTCATATCTGTTCAGCTTTCGCATCAGTTGTCTGAAGTTTGGCACACTTGGCACACTGTCTAGAGCCAGAAGTCTCATCGGTTCCTAAATTTGCGCTCCACAGCGTTCTGACAAGGGGCAAGGACACGTTCATCACCCACGGCTTTAGCAAGCAGGGCAGCCGTAGGACAGTCGCTCTAACAATGTTAGTCGCATCAGCCAGAGCCTGCATAAAGTAAGAGACGTCAGTGTCGGAATTCTTATCGGTTCTTCCTACAGTAACCCATTGTTAACTGAGAAAAAGGCGGAAACTCCGCGTTCTTACATCTTGGCATGCCGTTTGCTTGTTAGTCGCCGAGGCTAACTCAACAAAAATTCAGGCACGTCCATTGTGGACAAAAAAGAGAGAACAGGAACGAAAATGAAAAGGGCAGTTTTCGCACTAGCCGCAACGACGGCACTCATGGCATCACCAGCAGCAGCAGCGCAGTTCAAATATGAGCTCGGCGATGGCGGCTTTATCATGATAGACAACGCATCTGGTGAAGTCGTGCTTCAAGACCCGCGCGGCAATCAGTCATTTGGTCGCGGCGAAGCTTTCAAAAGCTGGCAGCCAAACGAGCCTTTTGAGGGACAGGCTTGTAACGGCATCTGCGGCTTCAACAAATTTAAGTTCGACAGCATCAGCGGGTCATTCAACGGCAAGAACATTGCCGGTTCCGCGCTTGTTGTACGCTTCCGTCAACCGGGCAACGCTAAGTTTGGTCAGATCAGCATTTGGCGGCCAGGCGGCGATATCCACGTGAAGCCTAAACAGCCACAAATCATCGGCGGTTCAAGCACCTCGACTTCGGGCGGCGGTTCATCGACTTCAGGCGGTGCATCCTCGTCTGGTGGCGCGTCCTCATCGGGCGGCGCTTCCTCTGGCGGTGCCTCGTCAGGGGGCGCTTCATCTTCTGGCGGTTCATCAGGGGGCGTAGACGTCCCAGCACCAGGCGTTCTGGGCCTTATGGGCTTGGCGCTTGCAGCCATCGGCCTTGGCCGTCGTCGCCGCCGCGGCGCTGGCGCATAAGCCTCAGCAAGCTTCTAGAGCAAAGAAAAGGGGAGCCGCAGCCCGGCTCCCCTTTTTGATTCAGAATTCAGGCGCGAGGCACATGCATCTGATCAGAAGTGCGAACAGATTACATCGCCTCAGTCCGAACAGCTCCTAGCCGCCGAAACGCACGCGCACGCCTGCGGTAACAAGTGACTGCTGGCTCTCAACGCCGAGGGTCGCTGGGAGAAGCGTAAGCGGGATTTCCGCATCTTCAAACGTGTCGCGATAGGTGTATTGGCCGAACAGATCGACCGTGTCGGTCACAGCAAAGCTTGCACCAGCCATAAGCTGATAGGCAAAAGCGCCGTCTGTATCATCGCCTACCTGCACAGCGGATGGCTGATAGTCGACATCGACCCACTGATAGCCAAGACCGGCGCCAACATAGGGTTTAAAGCCGCTGCCGGTTTCGATGTCATAAAAGACGTTGCCGAACACGCCGATGTTGGTGACATCACCTTGACCATCGGCGAGCACGGTGCCCACTGTTGGGTTGGCTGCATCGGCCGGACCGCGCGTAAGCACGGCTACATCGACGCCATCAATGTTCGCGCCGCCTACCGTGAGGTTAGCGTGGCTGTCGACGTCATACTCAACATATGAACCTTCGACTTCAACGCGTACGCCATTTTCGAATGCGTAGCCGACCTGACCGTTGATCGCGAAACCGGTGTCAAACTCGGTTTCCCAAGCAACGTCGGTGCCAGCGGGGATGGCGTCAAAGTCGTCAGTTGCAGGAACGGTCGAGATCAAAAGTGCCTTCATTGTTGCTGTCACCGGGAAGAGCGACACCGCCGCTCAGGCCGATATAGGGTCCAGCTTCGCTGTCTTGTGCGCTGGCGGGGACAGCGATGGCCGCGGCCAGAAGGACAGGTGCCAGGAGAAAGCGATTGGGGGTGAATTTTACGTTGTTACTCATTGTAATCCTCTGTGTTTGGTATCGCGCTCCGGGTTAGGGGGCCCGGGTTGGGGAAAGTGCGCGAAGTCCACGGAAGACAACTTACAATGTGAATGGTTCCAAACCTGATCGGCGACCCGTGCAAAGCAAACGATAATCAGTCGCAGTTTTCGACGAGGCGTTTTAGGTGAGCGTTTACCGCCGAGACATCAATCTTCGTTTGCGAGCCTGTAAAGTTCGCGCGCGGCGTCGACTGGCTTCATCTCATTGCCATCCTGATAGTACCAAAAGGTCCATCCGTTACAGCTTGGCGCGCCCTGGAGGTCTTTGCCGACACCGTGGATCGAGCCTTGGAGTTTGCCTTTTGGCGTCTCGCATTCGAGCGACCCATCGGCGCGCACGGTTGCAAACCAGCGGCGTTTTTTGTCAAATATTTGCGAGCCCGGCTTGATAAGTCCGCTTTCCACTACAGCGCCGAACGCAACGCGAGGGGCGGCTTTTTTAGACTGCATAGTGGTGAGCGCACTCTCGTCGAGCGGGAGTTCTTTTTCGATGCGTTTGTGAGCGGCTTGGCGGTAGGTCCCCTCCCGCTCGCACCCGATCCATTCCCGGCCCAAACGCTTGGCGACGGCGCCGGTCGTGCCCGTCCCAAAGAAGGGATCAAGCACCACATCCCCGCGCTCGGTCGTTGCGAGCAGCACGCGGTATAATAGGCTCTCCGGTTTCTGCGTCGGGTGAACTTTCGAACCGTTCTCTTTCAAACGCTCATTGCCCGAACAAATCGGCAGCACCCAGTCAGAACGCATTTGCAGCTCATCATTGAGCGTCTTCATCGCCCGGTAGTTGAAGTGGTAACGCGACTTCTCACCCTGGCTCGCCCACAGCAAAGTCTCATGCGCATTGGTAAAGCGCGTGCCTTTGAAGTTGGGCATCGGGTTGGTTTTGCGCCACACAATGTCGTTGAGGATCCAGAAGCCAATATCCTGAAGGATAGCGCCAACGCGGTAGATATTGTGATAGCTACCAATCACCCAAAGCGCGCCGTCGGGCTTAAGAATGCGCTTCGCCTCTATCAGCCAAGCCTTTGTAAATTCGTCATAGCTGCGGAAGCTGTCGAATTGGTCCCAGTGGTCAGTCACCGCATCCACTTCGCTGCCATCAGGACGGTTGAGGTCACCGCCCAATTGCAGGTTGTAAGGCGGGTCTGCGAACACGAGATCGATCGAATTGTCAGGGATCGAGCGCATCGCCTCGATGCAATCGCCGTCCAAAATCTGACCCAACGGCAGAAGCGCGCGCGTGTCCTGAGGGGTGGTCTTAACCCCGCGCTTTGCACGCTGCTTTGTTGTTTCAATCACGCCCATAATCTGCCCCAGAGGTCACTATTCGCCAAACTTATCCACAGGGGATGAGTCCTCGCCGGTCTTACGTCAAGCGCTTAGTTTCTGGGCTCTTATGGTTAATGCTTAGTAAAAACCCTAGGTCGAGTGCGGAACAAAACATGGCCCCACTATATGTTGAGTCCCGGCGATAGCAGGGGACTCCAGATCAAGGGGTGTTGCCTGGAGGACTCAGATCGCCCCCTTGCACGAAAAAAGTCGAAGGCTTTAGCCGCGCCCTTTGGTTTTTGTCTTACCAGCCTTAGCATTCGCGGCGATAAACTCGATAATTGTGCCCGCAACATCTTTCTGGGTTGCCTTTTCGATGCCTTCGAGCCCGGGCGAGGAGTTCACCTCCATAATAACCGGCCCGTGGTTCGATCGCAGCATATCAACGCCGCACACGTTCAGCCCCATATGCTTTGCCGCGCGTACAGCGGTGGAGCGTTCTTCAGGAGTGATCTTGATAAGCTGAGCGCTGCCGCCTCGGTGCAGATTGCTGCGAAAATCATCGGCGGCGCCCGTCCGCTTCATGGCCGCGACCACTTTGCCGCCAACCACCAGAGCGCGAATATCGGTGCCCCCTGCCTCTGCGATAAATTCCTGTACAAGGATGTTCACATTGGCCCCGCGAAAGGCCTCAATAACCGACTTTGCACTCGACATGGTTTCAGCCAGAACCACACCGATCCCTTGCGTGCCTTCAAGCAGTTTGATGACCACTGGCGGGCCTTTGACGGCCTTGATGATTTCTTCTGCCGCCTTGGGATCATTGGCATAGGCGGTGAGCGGCAGGCCAATCCCGTGCTTGGACAGGATCTGCATGGAGCGCAGCTTGTCGCGGCTGCGGCCGATGGCGACGCTTTCGTTGAGAGGCCACACGCCTTGCATCTCAAACTGGCGCAGCACGGCAAGGCCGTAATTTGTGATTGACGCGCCAATGCGCGGGATCACCGCATCATAGCCCGTTAGCGTCTCACCATTATAGGTTACTGTCGGGCGGTGGCTCGCGATATTCACATTGCAGCGCGTCGTGTTGAGGATATCCAGCTCATGGCCCCGCTCCTCAGCCGCCTCTACCAAACGCTTGTGCGAATAAAGGTTCGGATTGCGCGCGAGCATTGCGATTTTCATTCAAGTGGTCCCTTTGGGGTTGGGTGCTTTGGGTGAGGTAAGCCACGAATTGCCGCTATCAACCACAAACCTACGCCTCAGCGCAGTGCGACCAATCAGCATGGGAAACTTCATATCCGAGCGGTCAGCAAGGCTAATTTCGGCCTTAAACTCCTGAGTACCGATCAAAAGCGGCGTCTTGATGACGTAGCGTCTTTGCGTCTTACCATTGGAGCTGGTGATGCCGCGCACGTCGACATGGATGGCAACGCCCTCATGCCGCTCCCCGTCCCAATCGACCGCAAAACGCACATATTTGCCACCCTCGCGCTCGAATTCTTCGAGGACCTTAGCGTGGAGGGAGGACGTACGCGCGCCAGTGTCGATCTTGGCGGGGATGTGCGAGAGGCCAAGCGCGGGAAGCGCGACTATTTCGCGCCAGCCGACAATCTCCTTGGGCGTTCTCGCCATTAAGCGAAAACCAGCACGACGTTGCCGATAAACGCGGCGAGAAGGACCGCGCCAAGCGGACGGCCAATGCTCTTGGCAAACCATAAAAGCGCAAGTAGCGCAGCGGCACTGGCAGTCAAAAGCGCCATTTGAAGCCCTGCAAGCTCAGCGGGAAGCGCGATGGGCGCGATGCTCATCGTCGCCCCGCCGATGAGCAGGATGTTGTAGATATTGGAGCCCACCACATTGCCAAGCGCCAAAGCTGACTTTCCGCGAACGGCGGCAGCGATGGATGCCGCAAGTTCAGGAAGCGATGTGCCAACGGCGACTACGGTGAGGCCGATAACCGTCTCAGGCACCTCAAAAATCGTCGCAAGTGCGATGGCGCCGGTCACCAGTGCATCGCCGCCCGCCACAAGAATTCCAAGGCCTACGACAAAAAGCACCCCCGCGATCAATCCGTTCTGCGGTCCCTCTTCGTCCTCATCCTCTTGGGAAGAGCCAGGATTGCGATAGCGCCACACGATATAGACAAGGATGCCAAGCAGCAGCGCAAATCCAATCCAGCGCGCGCCCAATCCAGAAAGCGCAAGGCCCCACAAAAGGAGCGTCACGCCGAGCGCAACCACTGCATCGCGGCGGCCTGTGCCGGTCAAGATGATAGGTGCAACCAAAGCGGAAACGCCAAGGATCAATAGCGTGTTCGCAAGGTTTGATCCGACGATATTGCCCCAAGCAATCTCAGGTGAGCCCGCAAGGCTGGCCTGAACACTCGCCACCATTTCGGGCATCGAGGTCGCAAAGCCGACGATCACAAGGCCGGTGAAGAGCGTAGACACGCCCAGTTTTTGCGCAATGCCCACAGCGCCGCGCACCAGAAGTTCGCCGCCAATCGCAAGGCTCACTAGCCCCGCCAGACTTAAAAGGATCGCATTTAGCATGAGTGGCCTTTAGCGGGGCCTTGTGCCTACCGCTAGCCTAGTTCTTTTGCCCACCCCGCTGCGAATAAGCTCACCTGCGGTTCGTTAATTCTCGCTGCCCCTCCCGCAGGCGGGAGGGGTTAGGAGTGGGCTGTGCCTCGCAGGCCTTGGTTACAACAACCGACCTTGTGCCACCGGCGCAAAACTCTGACGGTGCAGCGGGGTCGGCCCATGGACCTTCAAAGCCTCTAAATGCTCTGGCGTGCCATAGCCCTTATTGCGCTCCCACCCATATTCGGGATGCGTTTTGGCAGCCTCTAACATCAATCGGTCGCGCCATTCCTTAGCGATGATGGATGCAGCGCTGATCGCGGGTTCCTTGCCATCCCCGCCCACGATCGCGCGCGCAGGCCATACCCATTCGTCACATCGCCGCTCTGGCGTTTGGTTGCCATCGATCAGGACAATTTCCGGGGCTCCTGCGATATCCGCCACCAAATCGCGCACGCAGCGAGTCATCGCTAGCATGGTTGCTTGAAAGATATTGACCGCATCGATCTCAGCTGGCTCCGCCACGGCAACCGCCCATTGGCAGTTCGCGCGAAGCTCCTCATCAAGAGCGCCACGCCGCTTCGCCGATAGCCTCTTGGAATCTGCAACGCCCGCCGGTACTGCATCGCTCATAAGCACGGCAGCGGCCACGACAGGCCCTGCCAAAGGTCCCCGCCCGGCTTCATCGACCCCTATGATGATAGGTCCGGCACTATTTTTGAGATCAGGAGTACCCTGAGACATGAACACTCTTTCTAAATGTACCGCACTCTCATCCCTTCCCATGCTCGCACTCGCAAGTTGCGCCACTGCAGAAGCGGGGGAAAGTTCAAGCACGATTTCAGGCTCGGGCGAGCTTCAAATCACGCAAAAGGGTGAGTTTGAAAAGCCATGGGCGATTGAATTCGCGCCCGGCTCAGACATGCTGTTCGTGACTGAGAAAGAAGGCGTTCTCAAGGTGATGGACACTGCGAGCGGTACTTCGGCGACCGTCGCTGGCGCACCTGATGTTGCTTTTGGTGGCCAAGGCGGCTTTGGCGATATCGCATTCTTGCCAAGCGAAGCTGGAGAAGGCGTCGATGGGCGCACGATTTATCTCAGCTGGGCCGAATTTGGCGATGATGGCGAAAGCCGCGGTGCTGTTGTGGGCAAAGGGACCCTCGCCTGCGCTTCAATGGAAGACTGTGCGCTAGAGGGCCTCGAGGTTATCTGGCGTCAGGCACCAAAAGTAAGCGGGCGCGGACACTATTCGCACCGTATCACCTTTTCACCCGACGAAAGCCACATCTACATCACGAGCGGTGACCGTCAGAAGATGACGCCGTCACAGGACAAAACCAACACGCTTGGCACAATCGTGCGGCTCAACCTTGATGGCACGCCAGCTGAAGGCAATCCTTTTGCCGATGAAGGCGGTGTGACAGCGGAAATCTGGTCTTACGGCCACCGAAATTTGCTTGGCATCGATTGGGATGCCGAAGGTCGCCTTTGGGATGTTGAGCATGGTCCAGCAGGCGGGGATGAGCTCAACCTCGTCAAAAAGGCCGCCAACTACGGTTGGCCAACACGCTCTTACGGTGAGCATTACAATGGCGACCCGATCACTGACCACTCAGCCGATGATGGTTTCGAAAAGCCTGCTATCTGGTGGACCCCTGTAATCGCGCCCGGTGACATGCAATTTTACCGCGGCGACATGTTTGCCGATTGGCAGGGCGATGCTCTTATCGCTGGTCTTTCAAGCCGCGCAATCGTCCGAGTCGAAATCGACGGCGACAGCGCCAACGAGGCTGAGCGTTACCCCATCGATGGCCGAGTGCGTTCCCTCGATGTGGCCGATGATGGCAGCATTTGGGTGGCGACGGACGAGGGCAGCGTGCTTCGTCTCAGTATGTAGGCTTGGCAAATGGGCACAAAGGCCTTAGCGCCCGCGCCCTGATGTCAGATACCGCAACCCTCGTCCCGCTTTCAGCGGTTCCCGCCGACATGATCGAGCAATTGCTTGACCGCGTTTTTGGTGAGGACCGCCATGCGCGCACCGCTTATCGCGTTCGTGCAGGCATGGAGTGGCTGGAGGCATTGTCATTTGCAGCGCTTGACGATGATCAGATGCTGGTGGGCACGATCCAGTGTTACCCGGTCGGCTTGCAGGCCAAAGACGGCGCACGCGTGCCGCTGGTCATGGTGGGCCCAGTGGCCGTGGTGCCCGAGAGGCAAGGCGAAGGTTTTGGCGTGGGCCTTATGATGGCAATGCTCGATGCTGAGGCGCGCATGGCAGCCGAAGGTTCACCGGTGTTCCCGCAGGTGCTTATCGGCGATGAAGAATATTATGGGCGTTGGGGCTTTAACGCAGGCTCAACCGGGGGATGGGAGTGCCCCGGCCCATATGAAAAAGAGCGCCTTCTCGCACGCGGCGCGGCCATTCCTCATATGCCGAAAGAGGGCATGCTTGGGCCGTGGACCGGTTTGGAGCTCTAGGAATTCCACTTAGGTGCGCAAATACACTTTCCTACGCCCGTCCACTCTGCCATCGCGGTTCCCAACATGCCTTACGAACCCCCTCCCTATTTGGCTGAACTCAGCCTCGCCGAAATCGCCAATCAGGTGGAAGAGCGCAAGCTCCCGCCTGTAGAGAATTGGAACCCCCAGAAACTGGGTGACAGCTTTATGCGCATTGCGGGCGATGGCACTTGGTATCACGAAGGCGATCCCATCCGCCGCCCAGCGATGGTCCGCGCGTTTTCCGGCTTGCTGACACGCGATGATGCCGGGCAGCATTGGTTGGTGACACCCTTTGAAAAGCTCACAATCGAAGTCGATGATGCCGCCTTTATCGCGGTCGATTGCGTCGCGAAAAGCGGTGATCTGGCGTTCCGCCTCAGCACCGATGATCTGGTGGTCGCAGGTCCAGACAATCAATTGCGCATCGCAGGCGATCCCGACACACCCGCTATCTACCTTCATGTACGGCGCGGGCTTGAGGCGCGGTTGAACCGTTCAACCTATGCGCAGCTTGCTGAAATCGCATTGGAAACGGGGGGCGATGATTGGATCGTCTCTAGCCAAGGCGCGCTCTTTTCGTTGCAGGGCTGAGGGTGGGCCTATTCGAAAAGCTGAGCGCCCTTTATGAAGAAGGCCATGGGCGCGACCTTCCCGATCTTCTGAACGATGCCAATTTGGCAAGCGGGGATCGCCGGACGCCCGCGGCGGTTTTAATCGCGGTGACCGACCGCCCTGAACCCGGCGTCATCCTGACCCAGCGCCCCCGCGATATGCGTGATCATCCCGGCCAAGTCGCCTTTCCCGGCGGCAAATGCGATCCGGGCGAAGACGCGGTGACCGCGGCCCTGCGCGAGGCGGAGGAAGAGCTCGCCCTGCCCCGTGAAGTTGTTCAGGTGATTGGGACAAGCGACCTGTACACCACTGGCACCGGCTTTGATGTGACCCCAGTGCTTGCAGTGGTGCCACCAGACCTGCCGCTCACTCCCAATCCCGGCGAGGTCGAGGCATGGTTTGAGACACCGCTCTCACTGTTGCTCGACCCAGCGGCATGGAACAGGCAGGAGGTGTTTTGGAAAGGGCAAATGCGCGGCTATCTTGAGATGGATTATGAAGGTTTTCGCATTTGGGGCGTGACAGCTGCGATCATTGCCAACCTTGGGCAGCGGATCGATTGGACGCGTTGATTGGATCTCTTCCTGACCAGACGAAGCTTGTCCAATTCATGCTTTTCTGTTTAGCGACATCGCGTTGTGAACGACGCGCTTAAATCTGCAATCTGGCCGCATCGCGATGGCCTCAAACTGCTTGTCCGAACCTTGGGAGCGGACAATATCCGCTGGGTCGGCGGCGCCGTGCGTGACACGCTACTTGGCGCACAAGTGCATGATATCGACTGCGCGACTACCCTCACACCCGACATAGTGATCGACCGATGCGCGAATGCAGGCATTCGCACTGTCCCCACCGGCATTGACCATGGAACGGTCACCGCGGTGCTGGAGGATGGCCCGGTTGAAGTGACCACGCTGCGACTTGATGTTGCCACAGACGGGAGGCGCGCGACGGTCGCCTTCGCCAAGGAATGGCGCGAAGATGCGAGCCGCCGTGATTTCACCATCAACGCGCTTTATGCGCATCCCGAAACGCTGGAGATCAGCGACTATTTCGGCGGCATTTCAGACCTTAACGAGCGCCGTGTTCGGTTTATCGGCGATGCCCGTCAGCGGATAGCAGAAGATCACTTGCGTATCCTGCGCTATTACCGTTTCCAAGCCCGCTTTGGCGCTGAGCTCGATAATGAGGCCGAAGAGGCCTGCGCTGAGCTTGCCGCCACTCTAAAAGGGCTGAGCCGCGAGCGTGTGGCCGATGAGATATTGCGCCTTCTCGTACTGCCCGATCCCGGTCGGACGGTGGAGCGCATGTTTGATCGCGGCGTTTTGCGCGTGGTTTTACCTGAGACATGCAAGCCTCATGTAAAGGCATTGCGAGCGCTCATCACCCATGAGGCGGCGCAATCGATCCGTGCTGATCCTGTGCGCCGTTTGGCAGCGCTTCTTCCCCCTCGCCCGATGTTGCCGAGGCGGTAGCCGCTCGGTTGCGTCTTTCCAAAGCTCAGCGTGCGCGGCTCGTTTGTGCGTCTGAGCGATTGGCGAGCGACGAGAAAAACCCGCAAGCGCTTGCCTATTCAATCTCTGTGCCCTTTGCGGTGGACCGGCTGCTCCTTCTTGGTGCGGATGCACAGGCACTAGCCACTTGGGAGCCGCCGACATTTCCGCTCAAGGGCGGCGCAATTGTCGCGCGCGGAGTGGCCGCCGGACCAGAGGTCGCGCGCATATTGCAGACGGTAGAGCGGCAGTGGGTGGCGGAAGGGTTTCCCGATGATGCCCGCGTTGAGGCGATTTTGGGCGAAGTTCTTTCAAGCTAAACTTGCGCAGGCCCACCCCGCTGCGACTAAGTTTCGCTGCGCTCCACTAAGTCTCGCTCCCCTCCCGCTTGCGGGAGGGGTAAACAGAGTTCTCTGCACCCTTTATCAAGACTTATTCGGGGGTGGGCAAACCTAAAACCGGTTGTTCTTCGGGAAACCTTGCGGCGGGAGACGGCCAGCCGCGCCGCGCGCAACTTTCCACTGCCATATCTCGTTTTCGGTACGAGTGCGATCACCCGATCCGCCCATTTTCCAGCTAAGGCCCTCTTCTAGCTTAAAAGTCGTCGCATCGGATAGTCCACCATCGCGGTAGCGTTGCAGCATCACGCCCTGCCCCCGCGCCATAACGGGCATCTCTTCCATGTTGAAGACGATGAGTTTTCGGTTGTCACCCACCGCCGCAACATGGTCGTGGCTCTCGGGGATTTCGCGGATAACTTGAAGCTTGGCGGTGCCTTTGAGGTTCACGACCTGCTTGCCCTTTTTGGTCTCCGCGATCAGCTCTTTCGTCTCAGCGATGAAGCCTTTGCCATTGGAGGACGCAAGCAGCAGGCGGCCCCCGGGTTTGTGCACCAACATTTCGGCGACATTGGTTTCGGCGGGCAGGTCGATCATGGTGCGCACCGGCTCACCAAAGCCGCGCGCGCCCGGTAGCTTATCGCAGCCGAGCGTATAGAACCGCCCATCGCTCCCTGCGATCAGTACCTTATCTGTGGTCTGCGCATGGAGGATAAAGGCTTGCGCATCGCCCTCTTTGTATTTGAACTCCTGCGCCAGATCGACGTGGCCCTTTGCGGCCCTGATCCAGCCTTTCTGGCTGAGAATGACCGTCACGGGCTCTTTCTCGATCATAGCATCCATTGAGAATTCAACTGCAGGAGCAGCCTCTTCAATCCGCGTACGGCGCGCGCCCAAGGTGGTGTCCTCAGCATAATCCTTGCGAAGCGCGCGCAGGTCTTTCTTCAGGCGCGTGCGTTGACGCGCGGGGCTTTCGAGCAGCTTGTTCAGCTCGTCCTGTTCTTTGAGAAGGTTGTCCTTCTCGGTGCGCAGCTCCATTTCCTCGAGCTTGCGCAAGGACCGCAGACGCATGTTGAGGATCGCCTCGGCCTGACGGTCGGTGAGCTTGAACTCAGCCATCATCACTTGCTTGGGTTCATCCTCATAACGGATGATTTCGATCACCCGATCAAGGTTGAGGAAAGCGGTGATGTAACCTTCGACAAGCTCCAAACGCCGCGCGATTTGATCGAGGCGGTGCTGCGTACGGCGTTGCAGGATCTCGATCTGCGCAGCGGTCCAGTTTTGCAGGAGCTCTTTGAGCCCCATCACCATCGGCGTACGGGTCGCATCGAGCACATTCATATTGAGCCCGAAGCGCGTCTCCATATCCGTCAGCTTGAAAACGCTCTCTTTAAGCAGCTCCGGATCGACATTGCGCGTCCGGGGCACCAGCACAATACGGATGCTTTCATCACTTTCGTCACGAACATCGTCCAGGATCGGCAGCTTCTTGTCCGCAATCGCCTGAGCGATCTGCTCTATCAGCTTGCCCTTTTGCACCTGATACGGGATTTCGGTGATCACCAGCTGCCACTGCCCCCCGCCCAGACGCTCAATGCCAGCGGCCTGATCCTCGGCATTCTCAGCCTCTGGCGCATGAAACACACCGCGAAGGCGGAATGACCCGCGCCCCGTGCGATAGGCCTGTGAAATCACCTCAGCGCTGTCCACCAATTGCCCGCCAGTCGCGAAGTCCGGCCCCTGCATCAGCTCCATCAGGCGCTCATGCTCGACATGCGGATTGTCGATTAATTCCAGCGTCGCATCAATGACTTCGGCTACGTTATGCGAGGGAATATTGGTCGCCATGCCCACCGCAATCCCGCTCGCCCCATTGGCAAGCAGATTGGGGAATAGGCCCGGCATCAATTCCGGCTCTTCCTCCTCGCCATTATAGGTCGGGATGAAGTCAACCGTGCCCGCATCCAGCCCTTCCATCAGCTGCATCGCGGTCTTGGTCAGGCGCGCTTCGGTGTAACGATAGGCCGCCGCATTATCGCCATCGATATTGCCAAAGTTTCCCTGCCCCTCAACCAGAGGATATCGCAGCGAGAAATCCTGCGCCAAGCGCACCATCGCATCGTAAGCGGCAGTGTCGCCATGCGGGTGGTACTTACCAATCACCTCGCCCACGACGCGGGCGGATTTCTTATAGGTGCTGTCAGGTGACAGCTTCAGCTGACGCATGGTCCACAAGAGCCGCCGGTGCACCGGCTTCAACCCATCGCGCAGGTCCGGAAGCGAGCGCGCGGTGATCGTCGAGAGCGCATAGACAAGATAACGCTCAGACAATGCGGCATCAAAGGGCGCATCGACAATTGCGTCGAATGGATCGGTGTCGTCTGGGATCGTGGGGTCAGCCATGTGTCACGCTTAGCAAGGCGCGGGCGCCACGGGGAGAGCAGTTTCCACAATCTTGGTGGGACTTGCAGACCGAATTCGCAGCGTGCATCTCTACAACGATGGGAGGAACTCAGATGCAGCTCAAATTCTTAATCGGTACGCTCAGCGCTCTTTTGCTTGCCGGGTGCAGCGAAATGGAGCTTCAAAACCAATCTGCTGACATCATTTCTGATATTGAACCGGGCCGCGTTGCCTACGCAGATGGCGCGCCTGCCAATGAGTTTGGAATGTGGGAGGCGAGGGAAACTGGTCCGCTCGGTATGTTCAACACTTCGGTAGATGCACAGGCCGAAGCCATGGCCGCAGATACGCCCCAGCAAGCGTCCTCCGACACCTCCAAACCTCCAGCGGCCTCAGCCAAAGCAAGCCAACAAATCGCATATTCCTATGGCTACGGTTTCCGCATCGATTCCGACGAGATTAAAGAGCTTCAATCCGCCCATATCGAGATGTGCGATGAAATGGGCGAAGCGTGCCGCGTTATTCGCAGCTCGCAGGCGCGCTCTGACAGCTGGGACGGATATGGCGAACTGAAACTGCAAGTCGCCGCAGATAAGGCCAACACTCTGGCCGAGGCCCTCACCCAACCCGCTGAAGAACTTGGCGGCTCGCTCATTTCCTCTGTTCGCAATGGTGAAGACCTGTCTGAGCAGATCATCGACACTGAGGCGCGCATTCAATCGCGCGTGCTTCTGCGCGACAAACTCACTGAAGTGCTGCGCACAGCGCGAGGGTCTGTCGCAGAGCTGGTGCAGGCGGAAAAGGCTCTCGCCGATGTCAATGAACAGCTCGATGCCGCCCGCCAGAGGCTCAAATCGTATCAAAATCGCATTCAGTACAGCGATGTTAGGATTGAATATGAGCCCGCTTTTGGAGAGACTCAGGTCGGCTTTGTCAGACCGATTGCGAGCGCTCTTCGTTCGGTTGGATCAACACTGGGCGTTAGCGTCGCCGCAATCATCTACACCATCACCGCATTGCTTCCCGTTGCGCTGCTCATCCTTGCATTGCGGTGGATACTCCACCGTTTCGGTATGCGCCTTCGGTTTTGGAAGAAGGATCTGAAAGATCAGGGCTGAGCAGCGTAGAAGCGATATTGTAGCCTCATAAGAAAAAGGCGCATCGGCTCGTTGGGGAGAGATACCGATGCGCCCTTTGGGACTGGCGCAATGGGGAATTGCGCCAAATGAAGGTGGGGGGGTAGCTAGTGATGGGGCGACTTTAGGCGAGGATGTTGGGGTTGCTCAGAAGAAATGCTGAGGCGAAGACTGCGGTTGTTGAAAGGATCGAGAGAGCGGCGGCGAAGAGGGAATTGTTGCGGGTCATGTTGGTCTCCGGGAATTGGCAAGGGGCAAAAGGGCTACCGAAGGCCTGTCAGCAATTAGGCAAAAGCGAGCGGGCTGGCAGGGACGATAGCGTAAGCAAACAGGCTAGCGGATACGACGACCGAGAGAGCTGCTGCGAAGACGTTGTTTTGTGAAAGTGCCATTTTGAATTTCCTTTGAATTGAAGTGTCTGTTCAGTCTGAGAATTAAGCGAACATCGTGGGGCTTGCTGGTACGATTGCGTAAGCGAGCAGGCTGGTTGAAACGATGATTGAAAGAGCGGCGCTTGCGAAAGAGTTCATTGTGTTGGTCATTGTTGGTCTCCAGTGTTTTCGTGGTTGCGAAGAGTGCCTCCGCTGTATGCCAACTACTTTGCAGACCCCGTGCCAAACTCGAAAAACGGCAGAATTCCGGGGTTTTCTAGATGTGGCGCGCGCATGCCGAAAGCGTCCATCCCAAAGCATTGGGAAATTTTACTAATGTTTAGGATTGCCTTAATCGCCAGTTCAGCGCCAAGCGTTAAGATGCTCCTCCTCACGTGATAGCGCGGACCAAATTGGAACGCTTGCGGCGTCACTTCATAAGCAGTGTGTAACCCTCAACAAAGGAGACCCACGCTATGAAACGCATCCTCATCATTGCAACCGACGGCTTTGAACAATCAGAGCTAGAACAGCCCAAACGCCTCTTGGAAGAAGCTGGCGCTGAAACGGTTATCGCAAGCCTCGAAACCGGCGAGATCAAAGGCTGGGAAGATGGCGACTGGGGCGATGCAGTCGCAGTTGAAACCACGGTCGACAAAGTCGATGCAGGCGATTTCGACGCGCTGCTTTTGCCCGGCGGCCAGATGAACCCCGACATTTTGCGCATGAACGACACCGTCATTGATCTTATCAAGCAGTTCAATGATCAGGACAAACCGATCGCCGCCATTTGCCATGCGCCGTGGCTTCTGATCGAAGCAGACCTTGTCGATGGTAAGGTCGTCACCGCATGGCCTTCCGTGCGCACCGATCTTGAAAATGCAGGCGGTGACGTGATTGACCGCAAAGTGGCCGTCGATGGTAATCTTATCACCAGCCGCAACCCCGAGGATATTCCTGCCTTCACTGAAGCGCTTATTGATGCGGTCGGCATTTCGGCCGATCAGGTGCTTGAAAACGCCTAAATTGGCGGACCCAATTTATGGGCTAGATATAAGAAAACCCCGCCGTGCCGTAACAGCGCGGCGGGGTTTCTCGTTTCCTTTCAATAGGCGCCCTAAAGCCCTCTTGCATCGTGGCTTTCGCCCGGCACGCTAACGGTCAGACCGTCCATCTCTTCAGTCAAATCAATCTGGCACGACAAGCGCGACGTCCTGCGCGCACCTGCTGCGAAGTCGAGCATGTCTTCCTCTTCCTCACTAGCCTCGGCGAGCTTGTCGAACCATTCGGCGGCGACGATCACATGGCAGGTCGAGCACGCCATCTGCCCCTCGCACGTTCCTTCGAGGGGAAGCCCAGCGGCTTGGCCGACTTTAAGGAGGTTGTCTCCCACCTCACCCTCGGCCTCCACTGGCGTCCCTTTGGGATCAATAAAGGTGACTTTTAGCCCCACAGCTCTTGCTCCTTTGCAGCAGCCAGGATTGCCTTGGCTGCTTCATCAATCTGCTCAATCGTCGTGTAGCGCCCCCAGCCCAAACGGATAGAGCTTTTTGCCTCTGCGTCAGTGAGCCCAATGGCTTTGAGCACATGGCTCGGGCGGCCTGATCCGCTGGCACAAGCGCTGCCAGCGGAGAACATAATGTTTCGGCAATCAGACATAAGACGCGCGACATCGAGGCCATCTTTTCGGATGTTCATATTGCCAAACCAGCGCGAGGCATCGCTGCCATTGAGCGTCCAGCCATCGAAATGTTCACGCGCTCTGTTCCAAAGCGCTTCGACATGGGTTTCGTCCTGCTCCATGCGCTCCTTGGCAAGCCTGGCGGCTGCCCCAAATCCTGCGATTAGCGCAGGCGATAGCGTCCCTGAACGAAGGCCATGCTCTTGCCCGCCGCCTGTTTGCACCTGTTCAATTTCGAGCCCATCGCGCACCCATAGCGCGCCTATACCCTTGGGGCCGTTGAGCTTATGCGCAGAGACCCCAATCATATCTGCGCCTGCAACCGGGATTTTGCCGTAAGCTTGCACCGCATCGATCAGGAAAAGCGCATTTTCCTGCTTCGCGCGCCGATGCCAATCGAGCGAGGGTTGCACAGTGCCGATCTCATTGTTGACCTGCATGACTGCGATCATACGCGTCGCTTTGCCCAATTCCTGTGCGGGATCGCAGATGCCATCAGCGCCAACTTCAAGCATTTTCGAAAGGCCAGCATCGCGCGCAGTGTCTCCCACGGCGGAGTGTTCGATTGCCGAGAAAGCAACGCTGCCCTTCCCACCCGTCCCGCGGATGGCAAGGTTAAGTGCTTCAGTCGCGCCGCTGGTGAAGATGACTTTGCCGCCCGGCGGGAAGAGCGCGGCGACGCTATCACGCGCTGCCTCAATTGCAGCCGCAGCCTGGCGCCCCATGCGATGAGGCGAGTGGGGATTGCCAAATCCTGTGCCGTCTGGACCGTCGAGATAACGGATCATCGCATCGCGCGCTTCAGGCGCAAGCGGGGTTGTGGCTTGATTATCTAGGTAGATCATGTGAGCGATTTCCAAGCATCCAAGAACCGGTCCAGATCGGCGGTGGAGGTGTTCCACCCAAGGCTCACCCGGATGGTGCGCGCGGCCACCTCGTCACTGACACCAAAGGCATCAAGCACCCGGCTTTTCTTGAGCGTTCCGGAAGAGCACGCGCTGCCCGCTGACACCGCAATGCCCATGGCGTCTAGTCGGATCAGAAGAGCCTGCGCACTCATTGAGGGGTGCGAGAGCGCGAAGATGTAGTCGGTCTGCTCTCCAAAGGTCAGCAATTCATCGCCAAGCTCGCTCGAAAATGCAGCTCGTTCATCCGCCGAGGTCGCCCAGTCGCCTGCTTCAAGCGCCGCTGCAAAGCCCAGCGCTGCTGGCATATTCTCCGTGCCCTGACGATAGCCCCGCTCATGCCCGCCCATCGGCTCAAGCAGAGCATAATCGCGTACCAATAATGCCCCAATCCCAATCGGCCCGCCAAGTTTGTGCGCCGAGACCACCAGCATATCGGCAACGGGCAGTGCGAGCTTCCCAGCGCTCTGTGCGCAATCTGACAGCAACACAGCGCCTGTTGGAGCCAAGGTCTCAACCATCGCACCAATCGGATTGATGACTCCGGTCTCCGAATTCACATGCTGCACAGCAAGAATGGTGGAGGCGTCAAACGCACTCTCGTCCGAGGAGACTTCCGCATCAGGCGCAGCTCGAAACACCGCGTCATGTTCAACCGCGCTGACAATGCGCCGATTGGCCTTGCAGCGGTTGAGCGCAATCCAAAGCGCCTCACTCGCGCCGCTGGTGAAGATCACCTCGCCATCCCAATCACATGCCGCCTTGATCCGAGCCCTTGCATCCTCGAGCGCATTCTTCGCTTTGCGCCCCTCGCCATGCGGGCTCGAAGGGTTCGCCCAAAGCGCAAAGCCTTCCTCCATCGCTGCCCTCGCCTCTGGGCGAAGCGGCGTTGTGGCGGCGTGGTCAAGATACACTCGGTTGGTCAAAGCTGCGCCTTATTGCGAACGATTCTTAAAAAATTGCACTCTTGTACAAATGCTTATATAGAGCGCTCAACCGCTGGCACCAGCCGGTGCAATAGCGCAACTCATTTCATAAAGGGTATTTGATGCCATCCGTCATCTTTCCCGGCCCAGAGGGCCGTCTCGAAGGTCGTTTTTCTCCTCCACCTCGCCCACGCGCACCCGTCGCCATGATCCTGCATCCGCACCCTGAAGGTGGCGGCACGATGAATGATCGGATTGTGCAGCGTCTTTACAAGACCTTCACCGATCGCGGCTTTGCGACTCTGCGTTTTAACTTTCGCGGAGTGGGCCGCAGCCAAGGTTCCTTCGATAACGGCATTGGCGAGCTTTCCGATGCAGCCTCCGCGCTTGATTGGGTTCAGTCGATCCACCCAGAGGCGCAGCAAACATGGGTTGCGGGTTATTCGTTTGGCGCGCTGATCGGCATGCAGCTGCTTATGCGCCGCCCGGAAGTGCGCGGCTTCATCTCGGTTGCGCCGCCTGCGAACATGTATGACTTCAGCTTCCTTGCGCCCTGCCCAGCCTCTGGCATCTTCGTGCAAGGGGCAGCCGACACAGTGGTGCAGCCAAGCGCTGTCCAAAAGCTCGTCGACAAGCTGCGCACGCAAAAACACATCACGATCCACCACGATGAGATCCCTCGCGCAAACCATTTCTTTGAAAACGAAATGGAAGACATGATGGCGAGCGTCGACAATTACCTCAACTTCCGCCTCTCACCAGATTGCCCGATTAAGTGATTTTTTGAATTGCGAGGGCGCATCCGCGTCCTCGTCATCGCTAAATGGCCTCCCCGGATCAGGTCCTGGGTGCGGCCCGTTTAGTGAGGACTAAGTGGCGGAAGCAGCTTAGGAAAATGCAGGACAGTATTTAAAAACAACGGGTTGCGCTCTGCTACGGGTCGTTAAATGCAACTCGATATTGCTTGTCACTCGCAAAAACTCGTGTCAGCCTCTCCCAATCGCAAATCGTGAAAGGAGAGAATTCATGAACTATGCGACTACAGCAAGGCGCCCCGACCCCTTAGCCGCGCTTGGCGCAATGGGCGTTCCTGCGAGTTTCGGCGTTATCCTGATCGCAGGACTGGCCGTTAATCACGTGATCCAAGAACCCATACCCAACCCTATCGGCGAAGACATTCCCTTTGTCGTCGTCACCCCGGAGGTAATCGAAGACGACCTTGCCCCAACGAGCGACGCAAAGGCGACATCAAGCACGCCCACTCAAACGGTCACAAGGCCTCAAAGCGATGTGGAATTTGAACTTGGGACAACAGCGCCCATCGGGCAGCTTGGGCCGGTTGACCCTGGCACGCTGCTGGGCTCAGAAGGGCTCGGCGCTTTGCCACCACTTGACCCCGTATTTGATCCAATCGACGCGTCACCAAGGGGCAATCCGGCCAATTGGATCACCACTGCGGACTATCGCAGCACTTGGATCCGGCGCGAACTTACAGGGATCGCGAGCTTCGCCCTTCAAATCGATGCGACCGGCAAGGTGAGCGATTGTGTGATCACAGGATCAACCGGGCATACTGCGCTTGACCGTGCGACATGTACCCTCGTCTCACAGCGCGCGGTGTTCAACCCGGCGAAGGGGACGGATGGAAAAGCGGTTGCGGGAAGCTATTCCAGCTCCGTCGCTTGGACCATCCCAGAATAGTTCGGAACAGCCGGGGCTTATTGATCCCTTAACTGGGCTTCTTATTGGGCCTCGGCCGCTTCGATCTGATCAATCGGCGCGGTCCCTTCAACGGTCGGGATTGTCCAGATCAGCACATTCCCAATCGCAACAATTGCCAAGATCACCATCAGCGCTGGTTGCTTCACCTCGCCTGTGCGTCGCCAATAGAAGAATGCGCCTGCTATAAGCAAAATGGCAGCGAGCATCACAAGGGAGAATACAAGATCAGTCATCTATCGCGCCATTCTTTCTCTTGTCATCAGTTGTAAATACGCTGGAAATTGCAGGCCCGGCCCGCTAGCTATCAGCGTATACAATCCATGGAGGGATATATGGGAATTTTCAGTTCAATCTCAAACGCGATCTTTGGCTCTGACGAGGACGAGGCAAAGGCGGCTGATGCTGCGCCCGCAGCGGCCCCTGCTGATGCTGCTGCAAAACCGACTGGGCGTGCTGCGATCACTGCACAAGATGTTGAAGCACGCATTGGCAATATTCCTGGCGCTGGTGAGCTTAACTGGCAAACGTCGATTGTCGACTTGATGAAACTTGTGCGCATCGATCCAAGCTACGAGAACCGCAAGGCGCTCGCGGTTGAGATGGGCAACACCGACTATTCGGGCACGGCAGAAGACAACATCGCTCTGCACAAGGCTGTGCTCGATCAGATGGCAGCGGCTGGCGGTGTTGTTCCGGACCACCTCAAAGATTGATTTGATTTGGCAAACGCCAATGAAAAACGCCGCGCGGATCGTCTGATCCGCGCGGCGTTTTTGCTGAAAGTATGATGCCGCTTTGCGCCTAACGCTGCATCATACCCCCAACAATCGAACCCAAAATCCCTCCAAGAGCGCCTCCACCCTCTTGGCCTGTGCCCGCACCTGTACCTGTACCGGTTGCTTGCTTCGCCATGTAACCAGCGACAGCCATGGCAAGAATAGGGAGCATCTTTTTGAGAAGGCCTTCATCAAGTCCAGTGATCCCAGCGACTTCGCCCGCAACAGAACGGCTCACATCTTTCGTTCCAAAGATGCTGCCCAAAATGTCGTTGCCTGGCTGAGTTGGCGTTGGGCTTGAACCAAGAACCGCATCAAGCAGCCCTCCCCCGATAAGACCGCCAAGACCGCCTGCAGAAGCGCCTTGCGCGCTGCCTCCGCCAAGAAGTGCGCCAGCGAGGCCGCCGAGCCCGCCCAGCGGATCAGGTGTTGAATTACCGCCTGTGGCGCTGCGTCCCATACCCGCCACAATAGCGGGCAAAAGCGCGCCAGCGGCGGTTTTGGCTGTGCTTTCGTCGACACCCAATTCGCGCGCCATTGACGAAATCGCACCTGTTTGCTGCAGCATTGCCGCTAAGCTCATGAAGTTTCCCCTCCTAAAGCCTTCTTTTTACTTCTTACCAAAGAAGCTGCTGGCCATGCCCGCGATATCATCAAGCGGGTTTCCGTCACCGTCTTGATCAAGCATGCTCATGATCCCGGAAAGGTTTGAGTCGCCGCCGATTTTGTCAGCGAGGTCACCCAAAGCGCCTTCACCGCCAAGTTGCTCCACGATGCCGCCAAGCGCACCTGCATCAAGGCCGGTCTTCTCAGCTGCAAGTTCCACGGTGTCACCTTCTTGAGGTTGAGCAGCGCCAAGGGCCGCGACCGCTTTTTCGACCATGCCAGGGTCAAGGCCAACTTTACCGGCAAGGTCAGCAACGGTGTCTGGTGAACCGGCAACCTGCTTTAAAAGGCCATCAAGCATACTCATGAATTGTCTCCCAATGCGAATCTGTTTCGACTCGTGCATGGGCTGTTTGCCCGAAACCAGCCCACAAACAAAGCAAAAGCCCCGCATGATGCACCTTGTTACACCTAAATGTAACAGGCGCGCCATGCGAGGCTTCCCTCTCCAGCTCGCAAATTTGTGCTTAGGCGGCGACCGCCCCTGCAGGCGCAGCTTGGCGTACGCCCTCGTCAACGTGAGGCTCGAATTCGGCAAAGTTGTCGATGAACAAACGCACCAATTTCTCAGCAGTAGCGTCGTAATCGGTCTTGTCGGCCCAAGTGCTGCGCGGGTCTAGGATTGTTTGATCGATCCCGGCCTCGGCGAGGATTGGCACGTGAACGGGGACATCAAAACCGAAATTGGGGTCTTTTCGGAATTCAACGCCGTCAAGATTGCCATCCAGCGCTGCATTCAAGAGCGCTCTCGTCGCCTTAATCGGCATCCTGTTACCCACGCCATATTTGCCGCCGGTCCAGCCTGTATTAAGCAGCCAACACTGCACCCCGCCTTTGGCAATACGCTCTTTCAAAAGATTGCCGTAAACGCTTGGATGACGCGGCATAAAGGGCGCGCCAAAGCAGGTTGAGAAGGTCGCTTCTGGCTCGGTCACACCGATTTCGGTGCCCGCGACTTTAGCCGTATAGCCTGAAAGGAAATGATACATGGCCTGATCGGGGGTGAGGCGCGCAATCGGAGGCAATACGCCGAACGCATCGGCTGTAAGCATGACAACGTTGCTTGGTGCTGGGCCCAAGTTCTTTTCAGACGTGTTTGGGATGAAGTTGATCGGATAAGCACCGCGCGTATTTTCAGCCAGCGTGTTGTCGTCGAAATCCAGCTCTCGGGTTTGTTCGTCCATCACAACGTTTTCAAGCACGGTGCCAAACATCTTGGTGGTGGCGTAAATCTCCGGCTCAGCTTCTTCGCTAAGACGGATCATCTTTGCATAACAGCCGCCTTCGAAGTTGAAGACCGCAGTATCTGACCAGCCGTGTTCATCATCACCGATCAGCGTGCGCGAGGCGTCGGCGGAAAGTGTGGTCTTACCCGTGCCCGACAAGCCAAAGAACACGGCCGTCTTGCCATCCGCGCTGATATTGGCCGAGCAGTGCATCGGCATCACTCCCTTAGTCGGCAGCAGGTAGTTGAGGATGCCGAAAACCGACTTCTTCATCTCACCGGCGTAACGCGTACCGCCGATCAGAATCAGCTTTTCAGTGAGGTTCACCGCAATCACGGTTTCCGAATTGGTGCCGTGGCGCGCGGGGTCTGCCTTAAAGCTTGGCAGATCAATGATCGTGTATTCAGGCGCGAAGTCTGAAAGCTCTTGCGCAGTTGGACGCACCAGCATCGTACGGATGAAAAGGTTGTGCCAGGCAAGTTCGTTGATCACGCGCACATTGACGCGGTGCTCTGGCTGAGATCCGCCAAACAGGTCGGCCACATAAAGCGTCTCTTTGTCACCAATCGCCGTCAAGAAATCCTGCTTGAGATTGGCAAAATGCTCAGTTGTCATGCTGGCATTGACTTTGCCCCACCAGACTGTGCCCTCGGTCGTCTCATCGCGAACGATGAACTTGTCTTTGGCGCTGCGCCCAGTCTTTGCGCCAGTTTTTACAACCAGCGCGCCGTGCTTGGACAGCTGGCCTTCACCTGAGGCAACCGAAGCTTCAACGAGCGCCGGAGTGCCAAGGTTTGCGTGAATATTAGCCGAGGTTTCAAAACCTTGTGACGAAAGGGACTGGGCCAAGGGGATTGCGGCGGGGGTCAACGTGAATTCTCCTAAGACGTCTTCGCTTGAGGCAAACTGCTTTGGACACAGCTGCGCATACGTATGCACCGTCAGGACAAGTCTTTTGAGACAATCGCGCTCGTGCGCGCTTGATTCGCCTAAGTCACCTGATCCCAAGGGTTGAGTAGCGCATAAGCATGTGGCCAAGCGCCGTCAAACCCCTGTGTTTACGCTGCATCGCAGCAATCGAATGCTGGCGTGCTTCGCACTTGCACGAAACCGCTCAAACCAAAGGCATCAACCTCGCCCCGCAGTCCTTAATGTTCACACGGTGCCTCCAAATTTTGTGCGAACTTGCAATTTGGCCTACGCCACTTTGATTGTTTCTAAGCCCACTTGGCGCTAATCAACTGTGATTGGTCAATAACAGGACAGCCCCGAATGGCAGGCGATTTGCAGGACACCGAACAAGCTATCGCAGGAGACGACGCCTCTGATGCGGCGTCAGATACTGCGATAGAGATTGCTCTGGTCGATGATGATCGCAACATCTTGACCACAGTCTCGATTGCTCTTCAGGCTGAGGGTTTTGTCACCCGCCTTTATTCTGACGGCGAGACCGCTCTTAAGGCTCTGATTGAAAATCCACCCGACCTTGCGGTTTTCGACATCAAAATGCCTAAGATGGACGGTCTGGAACTGCTGCGACGCGTGCGCGCACATTCTGCTCTTCCCGTCATTTTCCTCACGAGTAAAGATGACGAGGCCGATGAAGAAGTCGGCCTTGAACTGGGAGCCGATGATTACATCGCCAAGCCATTCAGCTTACGCCTGCTCACCGCGCGCATCAGAGCGATCCTCCGCCGCGCTGAACCTGACCGGGCTCTTGGCCAAAATGCGCAAAGCCACGACACCGTTCATCCCAAGATTAACCGGGGGCGATTGTTTATGGACCCGGCCCGCCACCATGTGAAATGGGACGATAAACCGGTGAGCTTGACCGTCACCGAATTCCTGATCCTTGAGGCGCTCGCTGCACGTCCCGGGGTGATCAAAAGTCGCAACCAATTGATGGATGCAGCCTATCCCGACGATGTCTTCGTCGATGATCGCACCGTAGACAGCCACATCAAACGCATGCGCCGCAAGTTCCGCCAAGTCGACAACACCTTTGGCGCGATCGATACGCTTTATGGTGCAGGTTACAGCTTCACCGATGGCTAGTGCTTCCAGCGACCACGAGTTGCAGTCCAACGCGCCTCTTACCCAAGCGGTCGGTCAGGCCGTCGAAAGGCCAGGCCTTTTCACACGCTTTTCGCTGACAGCGCGCATTTTGGTTGTGAACATTTTGCCGTTGGCGCTGCTGTCAGGCGGGCTCTTCTATCTCGATACATACCGCACACAGCTTATCGATGAGCGTTTCAAACTTGCCCGGATCGAGGCCCAGATCACCGCTGAGGCGCTAGCAGGAGCCACAAAGGCCCGCCAGGAAGCATTACTCGTCCAAATCGGTCAGGAGCAGCGAATGCGCATGCGTATGTTCGATGCCGAGGGCCTCTTGTGGGCAGACAGCTATGCTTTGGATGAACCCGCCTTTGAGCTCCACGATATCTCAAACGACACATGGGAGCAGGAGCTTGCGCGCTGGCTAGACCGAACAGTTGACGCCATCGTTAGCGCAGAGGCCGTCCCTGATTTCATTGAGCCCGAAGGCCAAACAGCAGACGCTTGGCCCGAACTTGTCCAAGCACGCGAAGAAGGGCTTAGCCAAATCCGCCTGTACCGCTGGCGCGATGGAACGCCTGTCATCACCGCCGCTGCGCCCGTTGGCCTCAATGGCGCAACATTGCTCACCGTGCGCAACGCGGTTGATATTACAGAAAGCGTGAGAGCTGCGCGGACCGCTTTGATTACGGCCGTTCTTCTCGTTCTTGGAGCATCGGCGGCTTTGTCGCTTTATCTTGCACGAACCATAGTATCCCCCTTGCAATTGCTTGCCGGCTCAACCCAGCGTGTCCGCCTTGGCCGGGAGCGCGAGGTTGAAGTTCCACGGCTGCCCGAGCGCAAAGACGAGATTGGGCAGCTTGCCCGCTCAGTTTCCGACATGACCCTTGCGCTTCGGCAGAGAATTGACGCGGTCGACAGTTTTGCCGCTGATGTTGCCCATGAAATCAAAAACCCACTCGCAAGCCTGCGCAGCGCGGTCGAATCCCTGCCCAAAGTGAAGGACCCCGACACAAGGCGCGAGCTAGAGCAGATCGCCACGCATGACGTGCGCCGGATCGATAGGTTGGTTAGCGAAATTTCAGACGCGAGCCGGATCGATGCAGAGATGAGCCGCGCGGTGCGCGAGACGATCGATATGGCGGAACTCATCCGCGCAATAATCGGAAGCCGCGAGAACCGAGCTGAGAACCATGATCACCGTATCGAGCTCGAGACGCGGGGCTTTAAAGCAAATGTCGTTGGAGTGGGGGCAAGGCTTGAGCGGGTCCTTGAGAACCTTCTCGACAATGCCGTCTCCTTTTCGCCGCCCGATGCCCCGATTGAAGTCATGGTCGATAACGATGGCAATTGCGTCACTGTGACCGTGTGCGACAGCGGCCCCGGCATTCCCGCGGACTCGCGCGAAAAGGTGTTTCAGCGCTTTCATTCGGTACGGCCTGCCGAGGAGGATTTTGGCAATCACTCTGGGCTTGGTCTTGCTATCGGCCGAGCTATCGCAGAGGCGCATGATGGATCACTTGTCGCCGAACCACGGACAAATGGTGAGCGCGGGGCTTGCTTGCGCCTTCAGCTCCCTGCCGCTGAATAAGCCCACATGAGAGCGCAGTGACACAGCCAAGCTCAATCCTGTTCTCATCAAGTGCGGTCGCGATTGGCAAGGTGGCATTGGCGATTGAGGGTCCGCCAGGGAGCGGCAAATCCTCTCTCGTCCTTGGATTGATTGATCGCGGGGCCCAGCTGATAGGCGATGATGGCGTTACTCTGACCTGTGTTGAGGATCGCATTATCGCAGGTCCACCGCCCAACATCGAAGGACTTCTCGAAGTGCGCGGTGTGGGCCTGATAGAGATGCCCACCGCGCAGCCCTGCCCACTTGCTCTTATACTCCAGCTCGGCGTTGACGATGAACGCTTGCCTGAGGGTGCCCCTATGCGCGATATCCTGGGCATTGATGTTCCATCCTTGCCTTTCGCCCCTGGGACCATCGCCCCAGCCATTCGCGCTGAAATCGCGCTTCGCAAATTTGGACTTCGCTTCCAATGGCAAGAATAAATCGCTTTCATTCTCCGGGGTAAAAGACGAAAAGCACACACGATCATGGCTGAGACAGTTCCCCAATCAGACACGCGCCAGCGGCTGTTGCTAGTGACCGGCCTTGCAGGTGCGGGCAAATCAACCGCGCTTGCCGTGCTTGAGGATTTGGGCTGGGAGACGATCGACAATTTCCCCATCCGTATGCTCGAGCGGTTGATTGGAGAGCCTGGCGAAGCGCCCCACCCTGGCGATCAAGTCGCGCGCGCTCCGCTAGCCATTGGCTTTGATTCCAGAACTCGCGGATTTGTTCCGGTTGAGATCATTTCGCTCATTAAAGCCATGGCCTCGCGCGGTGATTTGGCTGTCACATTCATGTTTATCGACTGCAAAACGAGCGAGCTTGAGCGGCGCTATAATGAGACCCGCAGGCGCCATCCATTGGCCCATGAACGCACAATTCAAGACGCGATCGCTGCTGAGCGCGAACTGCTCGAACCTTTGCGACGCTGGGCCGAAGTGGTCATAGATACGAGCGAGCAATCCTCCAACGACCTGCAAACGCGCGTGCGCGAATTGTTTGACAAAGAACACAAGGCCGAACCCAGCTTGACGGTTTCCAGCTTTGGTTTTGCACGCGGGATGCCGCCGCTTGCCGACTTGGTCTTTGACATGCGTTTCCTTGATAATCCGCACTGGGTGGAAGGCTTGCGTGAGAAAACAGGCCTCGACCGCGAAGTTGGCGCGCATATTGAAAAAGACCCCGCGTTTGCAATTGCTTTCGATCAGATACGCGACCTTCTTCTGACCCTCCTTCCCCGTTATGCAGCGCAAGGAAAGGCCTACATCCACATAGCTTTTGGCTGTACCGGCGGGAGGCACCGCTCCGTCTTCACCGCTGAGGGAATGGCCCAGGCCTTGCGCGATAAAGGGTTTTCGCCCACCGTTCGGCATCGTAATCTTAAGTCGCGCTCGACGGATTCCATCGAGGGAGCGCATTAAGGGCTTGCATCGGGGGCATGGGTTAGTGTTAGGGAGCGCCCCTTGTGGGTTTTCACGTACGCGGATCTTCAAGGGCGCTTTGGTAGAACGGACGATATTCACGGCATGATCGGATTGATTCTGGTAACGCACGGTCGCCTCGCGGACCAATTCGTCGAAGCGATGGAGCATGTGGTTGGCGTGCAATCCGCCGTTGAGACCGTATGCATTGGCCCCAATGACGACATGGAACAGCGCCGCGCAGACATCGCCGCTGCGATCACCACCGTTGATGCTGGACGCGGCGTGATCATCCTGACCGATCTTTTTGGCGGTACGCCTTCCAATTTGGCGATTTCCCTTCTTGATGCGGGCCGGGTTGAGGTCATTGCCGGGATCAACCTGCCCATGCTCATCCGTTTGGCTGGTGCGCGCAAGAATTTGGATGTGGTCGAAGCGGTGGAGGCAGCGCAGATTGCGGGCCGGAATTACATCACGGTGGCAAGCGAGTTGCTGGGTGCGGACACGGCTCCCCAAGGAAAAACAGCGCGCGCAGCGAGCGGTGGAAGCTAAGGAGGCGGCATGGGGGAGCTGCGACAAACAGTCACTATTGTGAACCAACGCGGGCTTCATGCCCGTGCCAGTGCCAAGTTTGTGGGCGCGGTTGCTGCTCTTCCTGAAGGCGCATTGGTCAAGGTTGCCAAGGACGGAAATGAGGCGGCTGGCGGGTCGATTTTGGGTCTCATGATGCTCGGTGCTGCAAAGGGGCAGGAGATTGAGCTTATCGTCGATGGAACCAATGCCCCGGTCGTACTCGAACAGCTCGTTGCCCTCGTCGAAGATGGCTTTGGCGAAGACTGAATTGACCAGAATTCCGGTGGCCTGATGACCCGCAAACACATCTCTGGGTTTTCCAATCCGACCGTGAAGTATTTGCGCAGCTTGCGGGAAAAGAAGCTGCGCAAACGCGCTGGGCAATTTTTGGTCGAAGGACTGCGGCTGCTCGAAGATGCGCGGGTTTCAGGCTTTGTTCCACGCACGCTTGTGATGGCCGAGGGCCGTGATCCGCATCCGCTGATTGAGGGTCTGGAGCGCGAGGTTGCGCAAGTCGGCGGCGAAATCATCACCACCAATCCTGACATCCTCTCCAAGATCACCGGCAAGTCTAACGCGCAAAGCGTCGTCGGCGTATTCGATGAGTTTGACACCTCGCTGCCGCGCCTTGACCGGAGCGGCGGTGACATCTGGCTCGTTGCGCAGGACCTGCGCGATCCCGGCAACCTAGGTACGATGCTGCGTACAGGCGATGCTGTGGGGGCAGGAGGACTGATCCTAATCGACGACTGCGCCGATCCGTTCAGCGCCGAAGCAGTTCGCGCGAGCATGGGCGCACTGTTCACACAAGGTCTTGCGCAGGCGCGGTGGGAGGAATTTGTGCCTTGGCTGAGATCCGGCGAGGGGCAATTGGTCGCGGCGAGTTTGCGCGATGCTGTACCCTATCGCGGTGCGGCGTATCAATCGCCCTGCTTCATCTTGGTAGGCAACGAATCTCAGGGGCTGCCGGAAGGCTATGAAGCAGAATGCGACCTTCGGGTGACTATGCCGATGAAGGGCCGTGCGGACTCGCTAAATGCGGCCGTGGCTGGGGCTGTGCTGGCGTATGAGGTGCTGGACGCCTTGTAGGAATAAAGTGACGCATGTGTCACCTTTTCCCTACAGATAAGAGCCAGAAAGCGCCCAATTTCTGCCAATTTCCCGTGTTGGAAAAAGGTGACACTTTGCAAAAGAGCTTCTGCCAATCTCGACCATATCAAAGAGCGCTGCCCAGATATTGGCAAGCTGAGTACGAGTAGGAAAGAGCCATCTTTGCTGGCTATTCTCCTCAGCGCTACTCTGCCGCGCCCTTGCTGTCCTCCAGCATGAAGTTCTCAGCCTCATCAGCATCCGCCGCGTTATAGCGCGGAGTGCTTTCGACGAGAGGTACTTCTTCGATCTCGCGCTTGCCGATCTCGACGCCTTTTTCGGCAAGACGCTTGCCCGACGAGAGGACGTTGCGCTCAAAGCTGCCGACGAATTTGTTGTAATTGTTGACCGCTGTCTCCAGTCCCCCACCCACGCGCTTGAGGTGCGAGGCCGCCGTCTCGAGGCGGGTGTAGAGTTCTGCGCCCATCCGCCCAATTTCCTGCGCTTCTTGCGCAAGGCCATCCTGACGCCAGACTTGTGCAACAGTGCGTGCAATGGCGACCAAATTGGTTGGCGTGGCAAGCAGAACCCGGCGCTCAAACGCGAAATCCCATAAAGTCGGATCGGCATCCAAGGCCGCGGTCACAAAATGCTCACCGGGAATGAACATGATGACATAGTCGGGCGCCTCTTCGAATTGCGACTGATAACTCTTTGCGCTCAACGTTTGCACATGGCCGCGCATCGACTTTGCGTGCGCGTCAAGCTGGTGTTTGCGAATGTCGTCGTCATCTGCCTCAAAGGCTGCTTGATAGGCGTTGAGCGACACTTTGGAATCGATCACGAGCTTTTTCTGCCCCGGTACGTTGATGATCGCATCAGGACGAAGGCGGCCTTCCTCGGTCTCAACCGATTGTTCCATCTGAAAGTCGGTGTGCTCCGCCAGCCCGCATTGTTCGAGCAGGTTTTGCAAGGCCCGCTCGCCCCAGCGCCCGCGCGCTTTTGGCGCGTTGGTGAGCGAATTGCCCAGCCGCTGTGCCTCGCGGCGGACTTCTTCTTGGCCCTCACGCATGGATTGGATGAGGCCGTGGAGCTGGCCGAACGCATCAGTGCGCTTGGCCTCTAGCTCGCTCACCTGCTTTTCGTAATTGGCAAGCTTCTCACCCACCGGATTGAGCAGCGCCTTGATCTTGGCCTCGCCCGCTTCCTCGGATTGGCGGAAGCGTTGCTCGGCGCGTTTGAGAAAATCGTCTTGGTTCGCCTTAAGCACTTCCGCGCCGGTCGCCTTAAACTCGGAAAGCATCGCGGTGCGCGCTTCGACGAGGGCGCGCTTTTGCTCCTCATGCGCTTTTTCGCGCTCGGACGCAGTGGTTTCGATCTGCGTCAGCCGCTCGGACAAGGCCATGCGTTTGGTACGCTCATCATTGCGCTCTTGCTCGAGGGTCACGGCCTGCGCCGCCCTCACCTCGGCAGCGGCAAGTTTTGCGTTTGCATCGCCAAGGCCCGCCTCAAGCTCACGCGATTGTCCCTCGCTCGCGGTAAGCCTTTCGCGCAAATCGGCGATAGGCCGCGAGGCAAAGAACCACCCCGCCCCGCCGCCAAGGGCCAAGCCGATGACCAAAGTGATGATGAGTAGAATCGCGTTATCCATGCGTACTTATAGCATGGAACATAAGTGGAACACTAGCGCTTTGTTGGATATCCCCGACAAAGCTGAGACCGGACGAAGCTGGATCCCGGATCAAGTCCGGGATGACGAATTCATGGCACTTACTTCCCCGGCCACCGATCTAGTGCGCAAGTTTGGATCTCGGCCAATCTGTTATCGCGCGGTAAACCAAGGCGACGGGTGGGAAAATCAACAATGACCAGTCACTCACACCCTGCGAATACAAAGCCCAACCCGTGTACGCCAGAAACGCTGCCGCAATGCAAGAAAGGACGCTGTAGAGCTTTAACTGATCAGGGCTTGGTTCCTTCCAATTAGGCCAATCCCTGACCACCCAAAAAAGAACGAACGCTGCTAAAACAAGCCAGATGTACCAGTGGCTCATGCCTTGTGAGTACCCGTCCCACGCTTTGAACGCACAAAACGCCGCCACCAAGCAACAAAGAAGGAAGTCAACCTTCGATAGACGGGTTTTTGACTTCTTCTTTGGAAGCCCCCGTGACCAAGACCAGAACATGAAAAGAAGCAGCGCTGGCAGAGCGAGGAGCATGGCATTCGCAATGATCGGATGGACCGACATTTGCCTACGCCGCGCGCAGTTTCTTCAGCTTCTTGAGCATCATGTTGCGCTTAAGGCGCGAGAGGTGGTCGATGAAGACAATGCCTTCGAGGTGGTCCATCTCGTGCTGGATTACGGTCGCCCACATGCCGGTCATGTGCTCTTTGTGGTGGTTGCCGTCGAGGTCTTGGTATTCGACCATGCAGGACGCGGGGCGGTCCACATCGGCGAAGACTTCGGGCACCGACAAGCAGCCCTCTTGGAAGGTGCTCATCTCGCCCGTTTCCGGCGTGATCACCGGGTTTACGAAGACGCGGGGCGCGCGTTTGATGGGCACATGTTCATTGCCGTCTTCGTCGACTTCGGGCTCTGCGTCCTCATCGGGCTCTTGCAGGTCAATGACGAGCAGACGCTTGGGCACCGCGACTTGGATGGCCGCCAAGCCAATGCCGGGGGCGTCGTACATAGTCTCAAGCATATCGTCGGCGAGCTGCTTGAGCTCGTCGCCGAACTCTTCCGGTTTGACCGGTTCAGACACAAGTTTGAGCCGGGGGTCCGGCACTTCGATGATTTCGCGGATAGCCATTGGGGCGATTTAGGGCGGCTGGGTGGTAACTGCAAGCGGAACGGTTCGATTTCAGAGATCGAGAATGCCCACCCCGCTGCGACTAGGCCAGCAAGCTGGCAAGTCTCGCTCCCCTCCCACTCGCGGGAGGGGTTGGGGGTGGGCCTATCCCACCGGCCTTCTGGCCCGTAGCGCCTGCGCCAAGGTGCCCTCATCAAGGTAGTCCAGTTCCCCGCCCACTGGCAGGCCATGCGCCAATTGCGTGATGCGCACTTTGTGCTCTTCCAGCCGCTCGGCGAGGTAGTGGGCGGTGGTTTGCCCCTCGAGCGTTGCGTTCATGGCGAGGACGACCTCATCAATCTCGCCGCCTGCGACGCGCTCGATCAGCGAGGCGATGTTGAGGTCTTCGGGGCCGATGCCATCGAGCGCTGAAAGCTTGCCGCCAAGCACATGGTATCGCCCCTGGAAGAGCCGCGCGCGGTCTAGCGCCCACACGTCCGCGACATCCTCGACCACGCACAGCGATTTTGCATCGCGCTTTGGATCGGAGCAGATGCTGCACGGGTTGGTGGTGTCGACATTGCCGCACATCTCGCATTCGACCAGCGTTTGGGAGACGCCGTCCAGCGCCTCGAGCAAGTCTGGCAAAGCGCGCTCACGGTTCTTGACCAGCCACAGCACAGCGCGCCGCGCGCTGCGTGGGCCGAGCCCGGGCAAACGCGCCAATGCGCTGGATAGAGCTTCAATCTCTTGCGATGCCATGTGGGGGGAGATAGGGCGCTTGGCTCAATTCACAAAGGTTTGGCTGTTACCTTATGCGCATAGTTTTTATGGGAACGCCCGATTTCGCGGTGCCTGCCTTGGTGGCTCTCCATGAGGCGGGCCATGAGATCGCCTGCGTCTACACCCAGCCGCCGAGCCGTTCGGGCCGGGGCAAGAAGCTGCGCCCTTCCCCTGTTCAGGCAAAAGCTGAGGAGCTTGGGTTCGAGGTGCGCTCACCAAAATCGCTGCGGAATGAAGAGGCGCAAGGACAGTTTGCGGCGCTGGGCGCAGATGTAGCGGTGGTCGCGGCCTACGGTCTGATTTTACCTCAAGCCGTGCTAGATGCGCCGAGGCACGGCTGTCTCAATATCCACGCCTCGATCCTCCCGCGCTGGCGGGGGCTGCGCCTATTCACCGCGCGATTATGGCGGGCGATGAGGAGACGGGCGTTACCATTATGCAGATGGAGGCAGGGCTCGATACCGGGCCCATGCGGCATATTGTGAGGACGCCAATTGGAGCCAAGACCACGGGGAAGATGTTTGATGAGCTTGGGGCACTTGGCGCGGAGGCAATGGTTGAGGTTTTGAGCGACCTTGAGGCCTATCCGCCGGTTCCTCAAGACGATGCCCAAGCCACCCATGCGGCCAAGATCGATAAGGCTGAGGCGCGGATCGATTGGTCGCGGAGTTCGAGCGAGTTGGTGCGGCACGTGGCAGGGCTCGCGCCCTTCCCCGGTGCTTGGTTTGAGCTGGACAATGAGAGGGTGAAATTGCTCTTGGCTGAGACAGCCGAGGGTAACGGCCAAGTGGGCGAGGTGCTGGATGATGCATTCACCATTGCTTGCGGTGATGGCGCGATCCGTCCGCTCAAGCTCCAACGCGCGGGCAAACCTGCGATGAACCGCGAGGACTTTTTGCGCGGACGGCCGATTGCGGCGGGGACCGTGCTCAAGTGACCCGTTTTGCCCTCACCATAGAATTTGACGGGACACCGTTTCATGGGCTCCAGCGGCAAAAGCATGGGCCTTCGGTGCAGCAGTCGATCGAGGATGCGCTTCACCGGATTACAGGTGAAGAGATCACTCTACACAGCGCCGGGCGCACGGATGCAGGCGTTCATGCGCTGGGAATGCGGTCCCACGTTGATCTTGAGAAAGACATCGACCCATTTCGCCTGTCCGAGGCGATCAATGCCCATCTTCGCCCGGACCCTATCGCCATTCTCGATTGCCAGATCGTGCCCGATGACTGGCATGCGCGGTTTAGCTGTGTGGAGCGGCGATATGTCTACCGCATCTGCAATCGGCGTGCGCCGCTGACCTTTGCCAAGAATCAGGTCTGGCATGTTGCACAGCCTTTGGACCACGAGGCGATGCACCGTGCCGCGCAATCGCTGGTCGGGCTTCATGACTTCACCACCTTCCGCTCTGTCCAATGCCAGTCAAAAGACCCGGTGAAGACGCTGGACCGCCTCGATGTGGAGCGTCAGGGTGAGGAATTGCGAATCTATGCGCAGGCGCGAAGCTTCCTCCATCATCAGGTTCGATCCATGGTCGGATGCCTCAAATTGGTCGGCCAAGGGACATGGGAAGAGCGCCAAATCGGCCATGCCCTAGCGGCAAAAGACCGCCAAGAATTAGGACTTAACGCGCCGCCACAAGGGCTCTACTTTGTGGAAGCTATTTATCCCGAAGAGGTCCAGAGCTGATGGCCAACTGGTACAAAATTCCGCTCGATTCCAAGATGAAAGAGGGCGATTACCGCGCCGGCCTCAGCGCGCTCAATATCGTGTTCGGCGCTGTCCTTGGCTTCGTCCTTGTGGGCGGTGAAAACCTACCCATTTTCGACTTTGTAGCGCTCCTTGCAATCAGCGCCTTCGTGGTCATGATGATCCAATCCATTGCGCTTAGCGATTACACCTTATTCAGCGTCATTATCACCGCAGGGGCGATCTATCTTCTGCCAGAAATCGCCGAAGAATGGTTCTCGCTTACCAAAGTGCCCAAGCTGCAACCAACGCTCGCAACTTGGGCTGTAATGGCGACACTACTTGAGCTGTCACCCAGAGAAAAAACAGAAACCGCCCCTGAATAACCCCATATTGGAGAGAGACTTATGACCACCGGCAAACAGCTATTCACGACGCTTTCAGCAGAGGGCAAACTCACACTGGAGGTCAGCGAAGAGAGCTTTCCAGAGCCCAAGGGCAACCAAGTTTTGGTAAAAATGGAAGCGGCCCCGATCAACCCATCGGACCTCGCCATTCTCACCAGCGCCGCTGACTTTGAGAACGCGGAATATTCGGCTGGCAAAGTCGTCGCTGACATGCCTGAGCCCTTCCTTTCAGGACAACGCGGCCGCCACGGTCAACGCCTCGAAGCCGGTAACGAGGGTGCCGGAACCGTTGTCGCCACGGGTGACAGCGATATGGCAAAAGCGCTTATGGGGCAGCGCGTCGCTTGCGTCCCCGGACATGCGTTCAGCCAATACGCCATTGCTGATGCGATGATGTGCCTGCCTTTGGGTGACCATTCGAGCGAAGCGGGCGCCTCCAGTTTTGTGAACCCCATGACTGCGCTCGGCTTTGTCGAGACCGCCAAAATGGAAGGCCACGATGCAATCGTCCACTTGGCAGCGGCCTCAAACCTTGGCCAGATGCTCAACAAAATCTGTCAGGAAGACGGCATGAAGCTCGTCAACATCGTGCGCCGTCAGGAACACGTTGACCTGCTCAAATCGCAAGGCGCAACGCATGTCGTGAACTCATCGGACGATGATTACATGAAGCAGCTTCGCGCCGCGATCTCAGAGACAGGCGCATTCCTTGGCTTTGACCCGATTGGCGGGGGGCAGAACACCGACCACGTGCTCAAAGCCATGGAGCAGGTCGCGGCAAGCCAAATGGATGAGTATTCTCGCTATGGTTCGAACCAAGACAAGAAAATGTATCAATATGGCCGTCTGGACCTTCAAAACCCGACCATTTTGACGCCGTCTTATGGGCTTCAGTGGACGGTTGCTGGCTGGCTTCTGACGCCGTTTCTTGCGAAAGCCGGAATGGAAACCGTGGTTCGCATGCGCACCCGCGTGATCGAGAACCTCGGCACCACTTTCGCCTCAAGCTACAAGGCAAAAGTCGACCTTGAAGGCATGCTCACCAAGGAAGCGATCCTTGATTATCGTCAGATGAAAACAGGTGAGAAATATCTCGTGACCCCGTGGGGTTGAGGTAGCGCTTTAACAGGCCCACCCCATTGCAGCTAAGCTCGCCTTGCGGCTCGCTAAGCTTCATTGCCCCTCCCGCTTGCGGGAGGGGAGCGAGACTTGCCGAAGCCCAAACTCGTTTTGGGGTGAGGCTTAGTCGCAGCGGGGTGGGCCTTTTGCCCCTACCTATCCGCGATCAAACGCCGCCTGAATATCGCCGAGATCGGTCACCCCATTCGCGATCAGCACCATCAGCAAGATGCGCGCTTTAGCAGGCCCGAGCGCGCGGGCTGCGACGAAGCCATAAGCGTCATCATCGACCTCGATATTGCGGTCCACAAGGCCTTCGTCCACGCGGGCTGAGCGAACAACTGGCACGCCGCTTTTGACTGCCTGCCCAAGCGCATCCAGCACGCATTTGGGCGCATTGCCCTGCCCCATTCCGGCAAGCACAATGCCCTTGCACCCAATGCCCAGCAGCGCTTTCACGGGCGCCTCGTCCATTCCAGCACCAGCAGTCAAGATCGCCACACGAGGAAGCGCCTCTGGCCAAGCATAACTTGCAGGCTCATCCACACGGGTCGCGCCGCCAAACCAGTCAAGGCTCGACGGTGTCACCCGCGCGACCGGTCCTCTCGGATAGCCTTTGAATGCGTCGATGTTCGAGGTCGCAGCTTTACGCACATCCTTGGCCGCAAACACCGTGTCTCCCATGACCAGCAAAGGCCCCCGCCCACCTGCATCTGGATCACTCGCGACCCGAACCGCATTTGCAAAATTGCGCATCCCATCTGACCCCACTGCGCCCGCCGGCCGCATCGCGCCGACCAAAACTATAGGCTTCTCCGCAGACAGCGTCAGGTCGAGAATATAGGCTGTTTCTTCGGCGGTATCGGTGCCGTGCGTCACCAAGATGCCATCAATTTCAGGATCATCCTGCGCCGCGGTAATCGCTCTATAAAGCGCGTCCCACTCGTCCCAACCCATATCCTGCGACCCGATTTGCGCGATCGGTTTGGCAATAAAATGTGCATCAAGATTAAGCTGTGCCAATTGGCTCAGCATTGCATCTAAACCCAGTTCCCCGGCGGCATAAGAACCACCCGTCGCACTGTCTGCGTTTCCCGCAATTGTGCCTCCTGTCCCCAACACGAGAAGCCTCGGTGAGGTTACGCTCAACGTTGTGCAACCATGCGGCGGATGTGAGCAAATGCGACCAGCGCTCCGCCGATCACGGTAAGTACCGTCTCATCGGCACCCAGTGTATCGGCAAACAGTCCAGATATAAGGAAAGCGATACCAAGCCCAGCCGGTAACAGAAACGCCGCTTTGCGCGCTGTTTCATCGCGCAAAGGCACGCTTGCAGAAATGATAGCAGCCGTGACCGCAAACAGCCAATGCACCCATTCCGCTTCGGCGACAGCCGATAAGAAAGGGAGTGCACTTGCCACAATGGGAAGGGCAAGGCAGTGCAAAATGCACAAAGCGCTCAGGGCAGTTGCGGCGCGGTCGCTTTTGACGGTGGCCTCCATGATATAATGTATCATTATCGCGAAAGATGCCGCTAGTTATGATCCAACAGGTCCTGCGTCAATCTTTAAGCGCCATTTGGCCCAGGCCGAAGACAAATGCCAGCCCAAGCCGTTAGAAATTGTGCCACCAATTCAGTCTTTGACCGTGTGGCTGCGAACCGATACTCCACACCCATGCAACTTGCGGTCAACAGCATTAGCCTCTCTTACGGCGGCACGCCGATCCTTGATGAGGTGAGTTTTACGCTTGATGCAGGTGAGCGCGCGCTTCTTCTTGGGCCTTCGGGGTCAGGCAAATCGAGCCTTTTGAACATCATTTGCGGGCTACAAACTGCCAACAGTGGCACCGTGACTTTGGGCGGCGAGGCGGTAAGCGATCTGGTCCGCAAAAACCATATGGGCATTGTGTTTCAAACACTGCGGCTCGTTTCTGCTCTGAGCGTCAAAGGCAATCTCCTGCTTGCACAAAAGCTGAGCAATGGTGGCCACGATGCCTTGCGGGTCGATACTGTGATGGAGCAATTGGGCATCGGGCACAGGGCCGATGCGAGGCCCCATGAGCTTAGCCAAGGCGAGGCACAACGCGCAGCGATAGCGCGGGCGCTTGTGATCTCTCCCAAACTGTTAATCGCTGATGAGCCAACCTCCGCTCTTGATGCAGGCAACACGCGCAATGTGGCACAAATGTTGATTGAGGCAGCCCAAAGTGCAGGAGCAAGCCTATTGATCGCAACCCATGATGACAGGCTAACCTCGCATTTTGAGCGCACCTTGTCTCTTGTGGATGGGAAGGTTCGCGCGTGATCTCGCTTGCCTTTGCCTATTTGCGCGACCGCCCTCTGACGACGGCGTTGAACGTGCTGCTTTTGTCGATTTCGGTCGCGATGCTGGTTTTGCTTTTGCAGTTCGGCGAGCAAGCCCGCGACCGATTTGCTCGCGATGTGGAAGGGGTTGATCTTGTGGTCGGGGCTAAGGGGTCACCGCTTCAACTGATCCTATCGAGCATTTTCCACATCGATGAGCCCACTGGAAATATTCCTGTCGAGAGCCTCCAGGCAATGCGCGAAAACCCTGCGATTGCGCGCGCGGTGCCGCTTGCCTTGGGCGACAATTTCCGCGGCTTCCGGATCGTTGGCACCGATGAGAGTTTTGGTGAACTTTATGGGCTAAAATTTGCGCAAGGGTCCGGCTTTGACGCCCCTATGCAGGCGGTCATAGGGTCGGCTGTGGCCGAGGCGACCGGCGCCGGGTTGGGTCAGAAATTCGTGGGAAGCCATGGCTTTGGGGCTGATAAGGATGGCGTGCAAGGTCACGACCACGCACCATTTGAAACGGTCGGTATTCTTGCACCCAGTGGCACAGTGGCCGACCGCTTGATACTGACCTCTGTCGAAAGCGTTTGGGACGTCCACGGCATCGAACACAACCACGATCACGATCACGATCATGGTGATGAAGGGCATGAACATCAGGGCGCTGAACATCAGGGCGCTGAACAAAAGGACAAAGATCACGAGGGCCACGATCACGAGGGCCACGATCACGAGGGCCACGATCACGAGGGCCACGACCATGATGAAGCGCCCAAGACCGCTGCGTCCGATCAAGCGCCCTCCGCGCCCATGCAAGCGCAGCGCCCCACCGGCCTTGAGCCTGAGCTAACCTCGATCCTCGTCAGCTATCGCAATGCTTCTGCTGCGATCCGGGTGCCGGCCACAATCAACCGCCAGACCGAAATGCAAGCCGCGGTGCCCGCGCTCGAAACTGCGCGCCTTCTGGAACTTCTGGGCGCCAGTTTTGAGGGCATACGCATTTTCGCATGGCTCCTTGCTGCGACCGGCGGGCTCGCGATATTTGTCGCGCTTCTCAATATGGCGCGCAGCCGCGAGGGGGATCTGGCGCTTTTGCGGGTCATGGGCGCGTCGCCCGTTCAGGTTTTCGCAACGCTCATTCTGGAAGGGGTGATCACTGCTGCTCTTAGTGCGATTATAGGCTGGATTGGCGCGCATACGCTGATCGTGGTGGCGCGTAGCCAGTTTGCAACGCTCTCAGACCTTGGGCTTAGGGCATTTAGTCCGGTTCCTGGCGAGGCATTGCTTCTGGTAGCTGTTATTGCAATTGGGGCTTTAGCAGCGCTCATACCAGCGATGCGCGTTTACAAGATTGATCCAGCACGCGTTATGGCGAGAAGCTGATGAAACCAAATTTGGAGTTTGTAAAAGTGGTCACTTGGCGGATCGCAGCCCTATCAATCCTGGGGCTTATTGGCGTGCAAATGTATTCCTCTTCCAGCAGCTTGGATGAAGAGCCCGGCGCCCTTTCTGTAGTCAATCAAGCCCAAGCAAGGGCGCCAGGTGCATCGCCACTCAGGCAATTGACTAGCCAACCCGATCCCAAACAAGGCGCTTTGGTTGAGGATATCTGGAAGCCTGCGCCCACCCCTGCTGGTGGTACATCGTGGGCATTGCTTGAAGGTGCCAAAGAGGTCACTCGCACCGATAAGAACGGTTATTTGATCTCCTATCCGATTTTCACCCGTGAACAGCGCGCGCTCGAGGGTAAGCGTATCAAGGTCTCAGGTTGGATGGACCCGCTTCAGGTGGGCTCTAAGCAGAAGCGCTTCGTACTTCTCGGATATCCGCCGGGTTGTCCTTTCCATTTTCACGCAGCTCCGATGCAATTTATCGAAGTGATGGCATCCACCCCTTTTGATACCGATCGGACCAATATGATCACGGTCAGCGGCGTGTTAGAGCTCACAGGCTATGACGAAAGCGGCGTCTTCTATCGCTTGTGGCAATCGCGCCCTGCGTGACATCTCCGGTCAAAATGGCGACCCAAAGTGTCGTGCAATTGTAGCCATCCATCATCATAAAGGCATCGTAGCCAGGCTCCGAAGACCGGAGCTATCAGGGGCCCAGAAAGGGAAAACGCAGACCATGTCAGATCGGCTGAATACGAACGGCAATCGCCGCCAATTTCTTGCTGCGACCAGCAGCGCCTTTGCGGCGCTTGTTGCGAGCGGGTGCTCAACGAGAGGTGCGTCGCTTGCATCGGCCAGCACACCATCAGCGTCAGGATTTGCCGGTTATGGTTCCTTGGTGAAGGACCCCGCAGGCATGCTCGACCTGCCTGAAGGGTTCTCATACCGCGTGCTCTCGAGCCTTGGCGATGCGATGGATGATGGTGGCACGGTGCCTAACAAAGCGGACGGCATGGGTTGCCTTGATATCGGAAATGGTGAGATCGCTCTTGTGCGCAACCACGAGCTTATCCCAATCGATGATGCAGGCGGTGAGATTGCCAAAGGCTATGGCACTTGGAATGGCAAGATTACGCCCGGCGGGACCACCAATATCGTGCTTGATGCCTCCACTCTTGAGGTGAAGCGCCAGCTGCGCACACTTGGCGGGACGATCCGCAATTGCTCTGGCGGGGTGACGCCGTGGGGCTCATGGCTGACCTGCGAAGAGGCTCCTACTGGCCCCGGACAACGCTATGGCGAAGGCTTAGTGGTGAACCACGGCTGGACCTTTGAGGTGCCTGGCACAGCCACAGGTCTTGTTGATCCTGTGCCCTTGAAGGCCATGGGCCGCTTCAACCACGAGGCCGCCTGTGTCGATCCGGAAACGGGCTATGTCTACCAAAGCGAAGACATGAACGATTCCGCCTTCTATCGCTTCATTCCCAATGTTCCCGGCAAGCTGTCGCAAGGTGGCAAGTTGCAAGCCATGGTGATTGAAAACGGCCCCGCGGACACGCGCAATTGGGACGCGGCGACAATGCCTTTGGGCACAAGCTTCGCGGTCCGCTGGATCGATCTTGACGATGTGGAGGCGCCCAAGAACGACCTTCGCACAAGAGCCGCAGCAGCAGGAGCCGCAGTGATCGCGCGCGGCGAAGGCCTGCATATGGGCGATGGCGAGATGTATCTTTGCTCCACCAGCGGCGGGGCGAAGAAACTTGGCCAGATTTTCCGCCTTGTACCGGGCCGTGGCGGCGCGCCTGACAGGTTTGAGCTGTTCTTCGAAAGCGAGAGCGCAGACCAATTCAACTATGGCGACAATCTGTGCGTTGCGCCCAATGGCCACCTTGTCGTTTGCGAAGACCAATACACCGATGTCGTCGACAACCACTTGCGTGGGATCACACCAGATGGACGCCCCTATGACCTCGGCCGCTTGACGATGCAGACAGAGCTTGCAGGCGCGTGCTTCTCACCCGATGGCAAGACCATGTTTGTGAACGCCTATGCACCCACGCGCACATTGGCGATTACTGGGCCCTGGGTCAGCGCCTGAGGCTTACATCGAGGCGCGGATCATCGCCTCGAAGTCTTCGGCTGATGCGCGCCGCGGGTTTCCGCGCGCGGCCAAGTCTTTGAGCGAATATTCCACCATCTCGGCAATGTCGTCCTCGACGATGCCCATTTCGCCAAGACCGCTTGGGATGCCGATCTCAGCGTTGAGGTCGGCAATGGCCTGAGCAATATCCGCGCCCGGCTCTAGCCCCATGGCCTGACGAAGGCGCGCGTATTTCTCTTCGCACTCACTCTCATTGAAGCGCAGCACTTCGGGCAGGAAAACGGCGTTCAAAGTGCCGTGGTGCGGGTTCAATCGTTTGATACGGCCCGCCGCATGGCTCATCGCGTGAACCGCGCCCAGACCCTTCACAAAGGCAAACGCGCCCTCGGTCGAGGCCATCATCATATGCCAGCGCGCATCGCGGTCTGACCCGTCGGCCACCGCTTTTGGCAGCCATTGAAACCCGCGCCACAGGCCATCCAGCGCAACGCCTTCCGCTGGCGGATTGACGTTGGGCGTCAGGAACGCCTCGATACAGTGCGTGATCGCATCCATGCCGGTTGCCGCCGTCATCATCGGCGGCAGACCCATGGTAAGCTCTGGATCACAGATCGCGGCTACCGGGATGAACATCGGGCTCGCAAACGTCATCTTGCGCCCGTCTTCAAGGATAATCACAAAGCCGACGGAAACCTCGCTGCCCGTGCCCGACGTAGTGGGCACAGCGATCAGCGGGGTCATGCCTTTGATATTGCGCGCGCCGCCTTGCAGCGGGTCATATTGCTCAAGCGGACCGCCGGAAGCTGCCAGCAGGCCCACCGCCTTGCCCAAGTCCATCGAAGAGCCACCACCAAGCGCGATAATACCATCGCAGCCCTCTGCCTCGAACAAAGCGAGCGCCTTTTTGGTGGCCTCTTCGGTGGGGTTGCCCGGTGTCTCATCAAACACCACCGCATCACAGCCCATCGCCGCTTTCACGGTGTCGACGATGCCGACCTTCACGAGGCCCGCATCAGTCGCGATAAAGGGCTTGGTGATGCCAGCTTTCTTCATCTCTTTGGGCAGCAGTTCAAGCGCGCCAAAGCCGAATTGTGTTGTCGTCAAATAGGTGAGCGTTGTGAGCGCCATGAGTAATCCCTCTCTTCTCGTCGGCGAGATGTTTGGGGGTTCAATCGCTGCTTTGCAACCGGGTTTTTAGGCGTTTTCGGCGTATTGCACCGTGGGCTCCGCCCAAGACGGGAACGGGTCTTCCATCCCTTTCCAATCCTCGGGCGTGTACTCGGTTGCGGGGACGAGGCACGCATCAAGCGCGCCGCGGATTTTCGCCTCATCCATCTCGATACCGATAAAGACGATTTCCTGACGCCGGTCGCCCCAGATGGGGTCCCAGTTCTTGGCTACAAATTCTTCAAATGTGCCGTCCACTGGCCATTGGTTCTTGGGAACCGCTGCCCACCACATCCCCATGCGGCTCACGCTCTTTTGACGGCCCGCAATGGCGAGTTCGGCGAGGAATTGGGTGCGGGTCGCGGTCCAAAAGTGGCCCTTGGCGCGGATCACCGCGTCGAGATGCTCGCTAGTGAGGAAGGCATAGAGTCTGGCCGGATCGAAGGGGGCACGGGCGCGGTAGACGAAGCTTTCGACGCCGTATTCTTCAGTCTCAGGGCGGTGGCTGGCGAAATCGTAGAGTTCTTTCAGCCATAGCGGGTGTTGCTCAGACTCTTTCTCGTCATAGAGGCCTGTACCCACCACATCATCAAGCGCCACATTGCCGTGGTTCGCCTCAATAATGCGCGCATCGGCATTGAGCGAGGCCACGACTTTCTCGACCATGGCAAGCTGCTCAGGGGAAACATCAGCCGCCTTGTTCACGATCACCACATCGGCAAACTCAATCTGCTCGACCAATAGCGCCACCAGACTGCGATCATCCTCTTCGCCCGCTGTCTCGCCCCGGTGCGCGAGGAGGTCATCGCTGGAGTAATCCGCAAGCAGGTTCACCGTGTCTACGACCGTGACCATAGTGTCGATCTCAGACACATCGCCAAGGCTCTGCCCCTCTTCATCGCGGAAGGAGAAGGTCGCGGCGACCGGCAAAGGCTCTGAAATCCCGGTGCTTTCGATCACGAGGTAGTCAAAGCGCCCATCTTCGGCGAGCGTGCGAACTTCTTTGAGCAAATCATCGCGCAGCGTGCAGCAGATGCAGCCATTGGTCATCTCGACCAATTGTTCTTCTGAACGCGACAAAGACGCCTCTCCCCCGCGCACAAGGTCCGCATCGATATTCACCTCGGACATATCGTTGACGATCACCGCGACCTTCTTGCCCTCACGATTGGTAAGGATGTGGTTGAGAAGCGTCGTCTTACCCGCTCCAAGAAAGCCCGAAAGAACTGTGACGGGAAGCTTTGTTCCGGTGAAACTTGAGGTCTGCTCGTTCATTGGAGCCTTCCGTGAAGTGTGGCCTTGCTGTCAATGATATAATATCACATTAGCTTGAGCACCACTTAGCGCAGCCTGAACAAATTTCAATGTGCGACCCAATCGGCAGGCCATTTGCAAGCCTACGCATTTGTACTAGGCATACACCCAAGCAATTTTGTTTCTCAGTGAGGACACTTCATGAAAGCCACCAAACTTCTCGCCAGCGCCCTGCTCCTCAGCAGCGCGCCTTTAGCATTCTTGGCTGCCCCAGCCACTGCCAAAGAGGGCATGTTCACCCCCGGGCAGCTCCCTGACATTGCTGACCAATTGCAAGAAGCAGGCCTTGAGCTTGACCCAGACGACCTCACGGACCTTACCGGCTTTCCCATGGGCGCTGTCGTCTCGCTTGGCGGGTGTTCGGCAAGTTTTGTCTCGCCAGAGGGTCTTGTGGTCACCAACCACCACTGCGCGCGCGGCTCTGTCCAATTCAACTCAACGGCGGAAAACAACTATCTCGAAAATGGCTTCCTCGCGGGCACCAAAGGCGATGAGCTTCCCGCAGCCCCCGGCAGCCGCATCTATGTGACCACCGAGCTTACCGATGTGACAAGCCGCGTTCGCGAAGGCACTTTGGATATGTCGCCAACAGATCGCTACGACGCCATCGAGCAGCGCCGCAAGGACATCACCGCTGAATGCGAGAGCGAACCCGGTTTCCGCTGCCTTGTCGCAAGCTTTTATGGCGGCGCGGAATACACGCTCATCAAACGCCTCGAAGTGCGCGATGTGCGGCTTGTCTACGCTCCCGCTGACTCCATCGGCAAATATGGCGGCGATATCGATAACTGGCAGTGGCCGCGCCACACGGGCGACTTCGCCTTCTACCGCGCCTATGTCGCGCCTGACGGCTCAGCAGCTGACTTCAGCGAAGACAATGTACCCTACGCGCCCGAGCATCACCTGAAAGTGAATGCGGCAGGCCTGGATGATGGCGATTTCGTCATGGTCGCAGGCTACCCCGGCTCAACCAATCGCTACACGCTGTTGGCTGAGGTGGAGAACACTTTTGGCTGGACCTATCCAACCTTCCAAGGTCTCCTCACCGATTGGATCGCAACCATCGAAGAGGCAGCACCAGAGGGTTCAGACGCGCGGGTCAAATACGAAAGCCGTCTTGCCGGTCTCAACAACTTTGAGAAAAACCTGCGCGGGCAAATCGATGGTGCGCGCCGCGTCGGCCTTGTCGACCGCCGTGCAGCACGCGAAGCTGGCCTTGCGCAATGGATCGCAGAGGATGCGTCACGCGCGGATTATGCCCCTGCAATCGAGGCGCTTACCGAATTGTCGAAAGAAAGCGCAACGGCTGCGCGCACCAACTTCTGGTACAACAACGCAACCCGCCCTGCCCTGCTCTCCGCAGCTCAGCGTCTCTATCGCCTCTCTAAAGAGCGCGAGCTTCCCAATGCTGAGCGCGAACCCGGCTATCAAGAGCGCGATATGACCTTCTTCCGTCAGGGTCTCCAGGCGCTTGATCGTCGCTATGATCCTTCGGTGGACCAGGCCGAGTGGGTGATGTTCCTTTCAGGCTACCTCACCCAGCCCGCTGAAGAGCGCGTGGCTGTCTTTGACCAAGCGCTTGGACTCACGAGCGAGACCACGGCGGCTGACCTTCCTGCATTGCTCGCCGCGTTCTACGAGAACACGACGCTTGGCGATGGCGAAACACGCCTTGCGATGATGGAGGCAGACGCAGCGACGATCGAGGCCAGCGAAGACCCGTTCGTAAAGCTCGCCGTGGCGCTCTACGATTACGAGCGCGGCCTTGAGGACGCTGGCGAAGAACGAGCCGGACGCGCCCTCGCCTTGCGTCCCGCGTACATGGAAGCGATTACCGCTTGGCAGCGCGAGGAAGGCGGCCTGCCCTATCCTGATGCAAACTCCACCCTTCGCATCACCTTTGGCAATGTGATGGGCGGATCACCGTTTGACGGCATGGCCTATCTGCCCTTCACAACCCTTGAAGGGATCACGCAGAAAGACACAGGCGAAGAGCCTTTCAACTCCCCGCAAAGCCAATTGGATGCCATCGCTGCCAAGGATTACGGCGGTTATGATCTGGCCTCTATCGGCTCTGTCCCAGTGAACTTTATGTCCGATCTCGACGTCACGGGCGGTAATAGCGGTTCAGCGACCCTCAACGCACAAGGTGAGCTCGTTGGCCTGCTGTTCGACGGTACGTTTGAGAGCGTCAATTCCGACTGGGACTTCGATCCGCGCACCACGCGTTCGATCCATGTCGATTCGCGTTACATGCTGTGGGTGATGGAAAAGATCGACGGTGCAGGTAACCTCATCGAAGAAATGGACGTGGTTCGTTAATAGGTCTACTTTATAGGCTTGAGTGCTTTTGATACTTGACCGGGGCGCGCCTTCGCCTTAGTTGGCGCGCTCCAAGCAGCTGCAAGGCTGTTTTGAGAACACTGGTTGGGGCGATTAGCTCAGTTGGTAGAGCATCTCGTTTACACCGAGAGGGTCGGCAGTTCGAGCCTGTCATCGCCCACCAGTTTCCCGTAATGACAGTGAGGGGGTCCGCCCCCCAAGTTATAACGTTTGAGCCGCAGTCTGCTCTATTTCAATCGTCACAAACTCATCCGGATCAACCGGCGCAATACCAACGGTTATGATCACCTTGCCTTGGTCAATGGTGTCGGCAGTGTTGTTGCTTGCATCGCATCGAACAAAATAATCATAGATCGCACCCTGTTTGCCGAGATCGGCGAGCCACGCTCTGACCTGGCTTTCCAAAGAGACCCACAAGGCTTCGTCGTTTGGCTCAAACAAAGCCCACCGGGTCGAGCGCCAAAGCGTCTCCTCAATGTGAAGGGTCAGCCGCCTGACTGAAACAAACTTAAACGTGTCCCCAAACACATCTGCACCGCGCAGGGTGCGCGCGCCCCACACCACCGGGCCATATGTTGGAAACGAGCGCAAGCAATTGATGCCTTTGGGATTGAGCTCACCATTATCGATATCGGTCAAAGACAACTCGAGCTTAGTAATGCCAGCGATACCAGCGCTGAGCCCTGCCGGCGCGTTCCAAATCCCGCGCGCGACATCGGTTGATGCGATCACCCCTGCGATAGCGCCGCATGGTGCGAAAAGAGCGGGAGCGCTCTTATTCCGAAGGTCTTCTTTGATGATCCGCGGGAAATAAACCGCGCAATTGCGGGCAACCTCTTCGCCAGCGGAGTTTCTGCCAGTGATGCCAAGATCAGATGGGTCAATCTGCGCGACCTGCCCACTGTTTGCCTTATCCACCCAGTCTGAAATCGGGTCGACGATATAAAACGCGCGCGCGTCCGTGGCGAAAATCGCGGCCTGCGCACGAACGGATGCGTCCAAATCCCATTGGCTCTTAGGAACATCATCAATCATGCGCCGATCAGGAGGAATGCAAAGGAGATTAAAGTAGTCTGCCTTTTCAAGCAGATACATCCCCGTCTCGTTCTCTTCATCGCCAAGGTAAGTGGACGCTTCGAGATAGGTGCCGTCATTGCCTCCCTCCCCTTCAGCAAGCACGCCATCACCCGGAGGCTGTTTTGACAGCTGATCAACACGAGCAAGCGAGCTCTCGTAGCTTAAAACTGTGTCCAATCGGTTGGGAAAAAGGTGTTTTACTCCAACCGTTGACACGCAAAGATTGAGGTAACGCTCGCTTGCAGTTGATTGTCCCTGCTCATCGTGCAGGGTCAGCGTAAGGTTGAAAAGGTCGCCCACCTCGATGCCATATTCATCATGGAACTGTGCCGCGGTTGTCTCAGTGATACCTGCCGTATCAATCTTGGCGGATAGCCGATTACCCCAAAGTCCAGGGTTGGCCGCTTTAAGGGTCAGCTGATTTGCAAAATGCAGCCTGGCGCATCCATCACCGGTCGTCGGTTCAAACAGCCGCGCAATGATCGCCTGACTTCCTCCGTTGTCGAAAAAATCCTGCACGGCATAGCTGAGCGGATAATCGAATTGCAGTCCGCCAAATTGCTTCTGAAAATCACCAAAGCTGTTGATGGTAACAGGCTTCGTCGTATCGCCGAACGGCGCGCGGCCCACGAATGCAGCGATATTTGTCGCGATGGGCACCACCCGGGACGGGTTGCCAGCGGGCTCTTCAATATAGACGCCCGGATATCTCATGTCGGTTGGCATTTGCTATCCCGCTTTTAGTTGTTCGTGAGCGCTTCCCTCACTTGAGCAATTGCTTCCTCGCTGTCCCACTCATAGCCGCCAGCAACGCGCAAAAGCTCCTTGCCCTCTGCATCAAACAGCACCGTCACAGGCAAAAGTCCGCCATCGGAAAACTCAACAGCTAGATCGTTCTGAGGGTCAAGCCATTGTTCCAAGTGCTGAAAGTCGCGCTGTGCGAAAAATGGCTCCACAACATCAGCTCCGCGATTGTCTTGGCTGATGGTGAGCACCTTAAGCTCTCCATCCATCTCAGCGGCCAAGCGATCAAGTGCTGGCATTTCGACTACACACGGCACACACCAGGTCGCCCAAAGGTTGACCAGAACCGGCTGATCAAGCTCGCCCAGGTTAAGCGTATTGCCCTCAGGATCGCTGAACTGCAGCTGTGGCAACTGCGTCCCCGCAAAAGCGCGCACAATCTGACCCGGCAGCTGTGGCGGCGGTGGAGGAGCGGCATTTTCACCTGATGTAGTAGCGCTTTCTTGCGCGGGCGTCTCAGCGCCACTATCGCACCCTGCAAGAGCAAGGGCGGCAATGCCAAGGCAAGCAATTGAGCGGATCATGAGCGACTCCAACACTGAAAAAGGGGCAAGCGCCCAATCGAACTCTATGTGGGGCGGGCGTTTCGCTGATGGGCCTAGCGCGATTATGCGCGAAATCAATGCCTCAATCCCCTTCGACAAGGCGCTTTGGCGTCAGGATATCGCCGCTTCCAAAGCGCACGTGGCAATGCTGGCTGCGCAAAACATCGTCACGCACGATGACGCAAAGACTATCGCCGATGGCCTTAATCAGGTGGCGGCCGAGTATGAGGCCGATGGGGTTCCCGAAGACTGGGACCTTGAAGACATCCATATGACGACCGAGTCGCGGCTTGCAGAATTGATCGGACCTGCCGCAGGACGTCTTCACACCGCGCGCAGCCGCAATGATCAGGTGGCGACCGATTTCAAGCTGTGGGTGCGCGAGGCGATTGACCGGGCAGATGCAGGCCTCAAAGCGCTGCAAGTGACGCTCGTCACCCGCGCAGATGAGAATGCCGCATCCATCATGCCCGGCTTCACCCACTTGCAGACCGCGCAGCCCGTGACATTGGGCCACCATCTGATGGCCTATTACGAGATGATTGCGCGCGACCGCGACCGGTTTGCCGATGCGCGTCGCCGCCTTGCATTGTGCCCCTTGGGTAGCGCGGCTTTGGCAGGCACAGGCTTTCCGATTGACCGCGGTATGACAGCCGAAGCGCTCGGCTTTGATGGGCCCACGCATAACAGCCTTGATGCCGTCTCCGACCGCGATTTTGCGCTCGATTACCTCATGGCGGCCAGCCAATGTTCGCTCCACCTCTCGCGCCTTGCCGAAGAGCTCATTATCTGGGCGAGCCAGCCTTATGGCTTTGTTCGTATGCCCGATACGCTGTCGACCGGCAGCTCCATCATGCCGCAGAAAAAGAACCCGGATGCCGCCGAATTGGTGCGCGGGCACGCAGGGCGCATTGTGGGCTGTGTGACCTCGCTCATGATCTCGATGAAGGGCCTGCCGCTTGCCTATTCCAAGGATATGCAAAACGACAAACCGCCCGTGTTCGAGGCAGCGGGTTTGCTCGACCTTTGCATCGCCGCGATGACCGGAATGGTCGCAGACAGCACGTTTCACACGGACCGAATGCGTGAAGCCGCAGAGCTCGGATATGCCACCGCGACCGACCTTGCCGATTGGTTGGTGACTGAAGCGGATATTCCTTTCCGCGAGGCGCACCATATTACGGGGGCAGCAGTGAAGCTTGCTGAGACGCGAGGGATTGCCTTGGACGCCCTTCCATTGACGGACCTCAAAGCGATTGACGAGCGGATCGAGGAAAGCGTGTTTGATGCGCTTTCGGTTGATGCCTCTGTGGCTGCGCGATCAAGCTATGGCGGAACCGCGCCAGAACAGGTACGTTTGCAAATTAGCCGGGCGCGTGTTGCGCTCGGGATGGAGGCGTAATGAATAAGCTCTCTAAGCCCGTCGTCATAATCGGCTTGTGTACAGCACTTGCCGCTTGTGGTGCGCGCGCTCCGTTGGAGCCGCTTGCCAGCAACCAAGTGCCGCCCAAGCCTTATGGCGAAGGGGAAAGCCCCAATGTTGAGCAATTGCTAGAGCTGCCAACGCTTGCAGCGCCTGAACGCAGTGTTGAGCTGCGCCGCCGTTCAGAAGAGCGCGAAGATGATCCCTTTGACCTTCCTCCTGATGGAAGCCGTTAGACTGAGAAACCCCTGATCCTATGGACCATTTTGCAATTCGTGACGGCGTGATGCACGCCGAAGATGTACCCCTGCCTCGCATCGCGCAAGAGGTTGGAACGCCTGTTTATGTGTACTCGCGCGCGACCTTGGAGCGCCATGCCAAGGTGTTTCGCGACGCGCTTGATGGCGTACCTGATAAGCTCATCGCGTTTGCGGTAAAGGCCAATCCGAACCTTGCCGTGCTGAAGGTCTTACAGCGCCAAGGGTACGGCGCGGATGTGGTCTCCGTTGGCGAAATGCGCCGCGCCCTTGCGGCAGGGATTGCGCCTGAGAACATAGTCTTCTCCGGGGTTGGCAAGACCCGCTTGGAACTTATCGAAGGGCTCAAAGCGGGTATTGGTCAGTTCAACATCGAGAGCGAAGAAGAGGGCCTGGAGCTTGCCGAGGTTGCCCGCGAATTGGGGATGGAGGCGCGCTGCACCTTGCGGATCAATCCTGATGTGGACGCAGGCACGCATGATAAGATATCCACTGGCAAAGCGGACAATAAATTCGGCGTTCCCATCAACCAGGCGGGACAGATTTTTGGCAAGCTCGCGAATGAAGGCGGTGTCAACTTACGCGGTGTCGCCGTTCACATCGGCAGTCAGCTCTCCGAACTCACACCGCTCGAAAATGCCTTTGCTAAGCTTGGTGAGCTGGTCAAATCCCTGCGCGGCGCAGGCCACACAATCACCCATGTGGATCTGGGTGGTGGTCTTGGTGTGCCTTACAAGCAGGGCGAGGAACTGCCCTCCCCTGCTGAATATGGCGCGATGGTGGCGAAGGTCACGAAGGATTGGGGCGTTAAGCTCATCTTTGAACCTGGCCGCGTGATTGCCGGTAACGCAGGGGTGCTCTTAACCCGTGTCGTGCGCGTGAAACGTGGGATTAAGGACCCATTTGTGATCGTTGATGCCGCCATGAACGACTTGGCCCGCCCTGCGCTTTACGGGGCCTATCACGATTTCACGGCTGTGGAGCCCAAAGGCACAGATATGACCGCCAACATTGTTGGCCCCATTTGTGAGACAGGTGACACATTTGCCATGGGCCGGCTTTGCGACAAGCTTGAGGCAGGCGACCTTGCGGTCTTCCGCACCGCGGGCGCGTACGGGGCAACAATGGCTTCCTCCTACAATTCACGCGGCTTTGTTGCTGAGGTGTTGGTGGATAGAGAGAAGTTCGCCGTCGTCGCAGACCGCATCGATGCAAGCGCCATTATGGATGCAGAGCGCGTGCCGGAATGGCTGGACTGAAGCGCTAAAAATGAGCGAGCTTGCAAGCCTTCCCCTGTTCCACAACATTGCCGGGCAGCGGGTATTGGTGCTGGGCGACGGAGAAGCAGCCGAACCAAAGCGGCGCTTAGTAAAGCGCGCTGGAGGCGTCATCGAAGACGATCAACAGCGCGCCATCGACGAAGGTGTTCGCATCGCATTTGTCGCTTTTGAGGACGAGAAAGCGTGCGAAGTTGCTGCCATCAACCTTCGGTGTGCAGGGATGATCGTGAATGTGGTCGACAGGCCCGACCTTTGCGATTTCACCACGCCCAGCATCCTTGATCGCAATCCCGTGCTGATCGCAGTGGGCACAGGCGGTGCATCGGCCGGCCTTGCCAAACATGTGCGCCTCAGGCTTGAGCGGATTTTGCCGCAGAGCCTTGGCGCTTTGGCGCAAGGGTTGTTTAGAGCGCGTCCCTCGCTGCGCAGGCTCTATCCAGAAAGTGCCCAAAGACGCCGTGCCATCGATGAGGCTCTTCGCGAAGGTGGTGCGCTGGATGCATTAAGCGAAAAGTCTGCACAGCGAATTGGCGCGTGGCTCAAGGGCAAAGCGCAAGACATAACCAGTCACAAAGAGACGTTCACGCTCTCAAGCAGTGACCCGGAAGATTTAACAGTCAGGCAAGCAAGAGCTCTGGGCGAGGCCGATATCGTTTGCGCCGACCCGGAGATTTCTTCTGAAATTCTCGCCCGCGCAAGAGCCGATGCCATTAGGATACAGTGTGAGCACTCCAGGGACTGCGCTAGCGGTGCCTGCCCTTTGGCCAAAACTGAAGCGGAAAAGGATGGGCTCACCGTCGTTCTGCGGCATGCAGCGCCCTGACCGCACGCTATAAGCGTTTGCGCATTAAGGGGGTGGTGCGAGCCCTATGGTTGGGGGAAAAGAGGGCTCGCACCGGGGAAATTCGATATTGCCCTACGCCGCTTGGAGCAGCGGCGCTTCAACTTCGGCAAAGTAACGGGTCATTGCCTCGCGAGATTGATCGCTGAGCGCAATAAACGCACGGCGCTTGTCGTTGGGGTCTGCTTGACGCTCAAACACGCCGCAATCGACCAATTGCTTGATCCAGCGAAGCGCCGTTGTGGCGGGCACCATCGCGGCGATGCAAAGGCTGGTGACCGAGACGCGTTGCTTTTCACCATGCGCAGCGGTGAGATCGAGCAGCATGTCCCACGCAGGGTCAGCAAACAATTCGCCTTCGAAGAACTTTGCTCGGGCGTTCCTGCGAGCAATCAATGCACGCACCAACTTTGGATCAGGCAGATCGCTGGCGAAATCAACCAGGCTGTTTTGCGAGTTGGAAAGCGGCTCAATCGTGGCGGTCAGTTGGCTTGCTTGCGCGGCCATCGCGCCTTCATCTGACTTCCGTGCTTGCCCACCGTGTGGACCTGATAGCTTGTCGAGCTCATGCGCGATCGCGTCAACTTGGCGTGAGAGATACAGGAGGCTCAAGCGGTCTTCTTCTGTCATTTCGCGCAAACGCGAATTGCCGATTTGTGAAAGGGTTCTACCCACAGCAACAAGCCTTTCTGCCCGGCTGGCCCCAATGAGAATTTGCGGCTCTGATTGGTCAAGCGCGCTAAACACGCTTTCGAGAGCCTCAAGGGAAGTGGTCACAATTAAGTGCGCCCCTGCCCGGGCAATTCGCATATCGAGGCGGGCAAGCGCCGCCAGAGTGGAAGGTTCAGCATGGGGGCAATCGACCATCACCACATCGCCAAGTAGAGTTATCGGTCCATCCAAAAGATCACTCAAAGCCCCGCCTTTAACAGACCGGAAGCCAGCGCCAGAAAGATCCCTTTCAATCTCAGCGCGCATACTTGGCCGGTCGGCATAGATCGCAACCCGCGCCGGAAGACCGGATGCATCAGCAATGGTATCGTAAGAAAAATCTTCGGTTCTATCATCTGAATAGAGCATCGACTTGCCCCCCTTGTTGGAATAGAACAAGCATAGAACAAATAGTGATCAAGTCAAGATTATCAGCTATGCACCGGTTTTTTCAGACAAAGTTTGAACAATTGCATGGCTCCAAGCGACTACACTGGTGATGAATAAAACGCCGCCTCCTTCCTATGACACGAGATCGGGCAAAGCAGCCGACTTCCGCGGCGCTTTATGACGAATGGCTTGTGATGATGGCAAAGGCTGGTGATCGGCAAGCAGCAGAAAAGCTTTACAAAAGATGGAACCCGCGGCTTGCGCGCGCGGCTCGCCGCTATGGCATGGAGAACGAGAATGCGCGCGACTTGGCGCAGGAGTGTTGGGCTGCGATCTTCAAAGGGCTGAAACGACTGAACGATCCTCGGCGTTTTCGCTCATACGCGTTTGCAGTGCTGCATAGACGTGGCTCAGATCACGTCCGAAGAACACTGCGTGAGCGTGACGCTTTGGCGCAGCAAACCCGGGAACCAAGCCCCAGCCCTCAAGAAACGATAAGTGAACGTGCAGCCATCTCTCAGGCGTTCGAAAGCCTTGCGCCCACCTTGCGCGTTGCGGCTCATCTGCATTTCGTTGAAGGCCTCACCCTTAGCGAGATCGCGCAGGTCCAGAACATCCCCGAGGGGACCGCCAAAAGCCGCATTTTTCATGCGAGACGCAAACTCAAACACGCACTTTCCACCAATTCCTAAAAGGAGAACACCATGGCCGATTTAGATGACACGATTACCGACGCGCTGGATGACGACGATTATGCCTTTCTAACCAAGCTAGAGGCTGATCGCGGCATGTTTCAACAGATCGGAGACAGCTGGCAAGGACCTTTGGGTGGCTGGGCCAAGCTGGTTTTTGGGTTCACTGTTGCGCTTGGCATGCTGCTATTGTTTGTGATCTACCAGGTGGCCCATTCCACTGACAATGCGATCGTTCACGCGCTTTGGGCGATTGCCGCTTTGGCCGTCATCGTCATCATGGGTTTTACCAAGGAATGGATGTTTGCGCGCATGAACATGCTGACAATCCTGCGCGAAATTAAACGCTTACAGGTGCAGGTTGCGCTTCTTTCTGAAGAGAAAGACGGCGAAGATTAGGGCCGGATTTCGATGGGTGTGCCGTCGGGCACGATGCGCCAAAGTTCTTCGATCTCTTCATTGGAGAGCGCGATGCACCCATCGGTCCAATCCCCGCGCATGCGTCCGCGCTGCAACCCGTTGGGCTGGCCGTGGATGAAGATATCTCCGCCCGGCGAGCGGCCGTAGTGCGAGGCAAACTGGCGGTCGGCGGTGTTGGGATAAGAGATGCGCAGCGAGAGATGATACGCGCTTTGCGGGTTGCGCCAATCGATGCGATAGACGCCCTCTGGGGTGCGCTCATCGCCTTGAAAGCGTTTGTGACCCTGCGGGGCATCGCCAAACTGAAGCCCGCGATAGGCGCGGATCGGTTGGCCATCCTCATAAGCGACCAGGAGGCGCTCTGATTTGTCGACGATCAGATAATCGGCGATCGGGCCGGAGTAGGATTGACGCCTACCTGGAACCGAACGTGTGGCTGGTGGGCGCGATGCCACTCGAACTGATGGATCATAGCTGTACGCGCCGACCTCGCGGGAACTCTGCCCAGCTTCGGGACTGGCACAAGCTGCCAACAGCAGAGTTAAAATGATAGTGAAAGCACGAACCAACATGAGGCAAAGTGTATGCTGGTTGGCCTGTCCCTGCAATTGGGGCTGTTATCGCATGTCCCAGCTAAGGACTCTTTTACTTGCGGGGTTACCCCTCACCAAAGGTCAGTCCTCAAACGGATCGCGCATTAGGATCGTGTCGTCGCGCTCCGGGCTGGTAGAAACGAGCGAAACCGGGCACTCGATCAGCTCTTGGACACGCTGAATGTATTTGATCGCATTGGCGGGTAGGTCCGCATAGCTCCTTGCACCAACGGTGCTCTCGCTCCAGCCTTCCATTTCCTCGTAAATCGGCTCAACCGCTGCCTGATCGGCGGCGTGGCTAGGCAAGTAGTCATAGACATTGCCATGCAAGCGATAGCCGGTGCAGATCTTGACCGTCTCAAGCCCGTCGAGAACATCGATTTTGGTAAGCGCAATGCCGGTAACACCAGAGACCGAGCAGGTTTGGCGCACCAGAACCGCATCGAACCAGCCGACGCGGCGTTGACGCCCGGTGACGGTGCCAAATTCATGGCCGCGCTCACCGATGCCTTGGCCGATCTCATCGTCGAGTTCGGTGGGGAATGGTCCGCTGCCGACGCGGGTGGTGTAGGCTTTCACGATGCCGAGAACGAAGCCGGTGGAGTTAGGGCCAAGGCCGCTGCCACTCGCCGCTGTGCCGCTCACGGTGTTGGAGCTGGTGACGAAGGGATAAGTTCCGTGGTCCACGTCAAGAAGAACGCCTTGTGCGCCTTCAAACAGGATCTTTGCGCCTGCCTTGCGGACCTTCTTAAGCCGCTTCCACACAGGCTGAGCAAAGCGAAGCACAAAGGGCGCAATTTCGCGCAATTCTTCGAGCAATTTTGCACGGTCCACTGGCGGCTGATCAAAGCCCGCTCGAAGCGCATCGTGGTGAGCGCACAGACGATCAAGCTGAGGATCCAAACTGTCGAGGTGCGCCAAGTCGCACACGCGGATTGCACGGCGGCCAACCTTGTCCTCATAAGCAGGGCCAATGCCGCGTCCAGTGGTGCCGATCTTACCTTTACCCGCAGCCGTTTCGCGCAGACCATCAAGGTCGCGGTGAAGCGGCAGGATGAGTGGACAATTGTCCGCCACCGCCAGATTGTCAGCGGTGATTTCAACGCCCTGGCTTTCAAGTTTGGCGACCTCATCGCGCAAAGCCCATGGGTCGAGCACAACGCCGTTCCCGATCATGCTCATCGTGCCAGAGACAATGCCGGATGGGAGAAGCGAGAGCTTATAAACCTCGCCATCGATCACCAAGGTGTGGCCCGCGTTATGCCCGCCCTGAAAACGCACCACAGCGTCCGCGCGGCTAGCGAGCCAGTCGACGATTTTGCCTTTGCCTTCATCGCCCCATTGGGCGCCAATCACGGTGACGTTGGCCATGAATTTGCCAGCTTTCTGTTTCGGGAATGTGAGTTTTTTGTTTCGCAGCGCGGACTAGGCTCTGCAAAGGCCTAGGGCAAGCTCACAATGGTAGTGTTTGCCAGCTTTATTCGAAGCTCACAGCGCTCTCATCACATACGTTGACTTGGCCCACCTCAATCTCGCGCTCACTTGCGGTGATTGCGCGGAAATCAAACAGACAGGCATCAGAGCCGTCGGTGACTTCGATATTCCATTGTTGGTTCCGGGCAAGCGAACTGTCAGCCAGCTTGTCATCACCCCAGCCAATCGTGGCTGAGTTTGACCAATAGATGCTGGTAAGCGCCTCGCCGGTGTTGTTGAGAAGCGAGATGTTGCGGTTTGTCTCAGCACTTGCACCGGGCAAGCCCTTGCGAAAACCCGCGATATCACCGGGGCGCGCGATGCCTGAAGTTGGGCCCGTAGGCCCAGCCACAAAAGGCCCTTCTCGCCTGCCCAAAGCACCGCTAGAGCGCGCTTGGCCAAAGGCGATGGTGAGCATGTTTTTGTCATTGCCAAGGTTACTAACGCTAATTTGGTAGTCCTTGCACTTGCCCTGCGGGTCGATGGTAAACTGCGTTTTGTCGGAGAGATCATAATCGGAATGGACCGAACTTCCCGCGGCATCGGTCACGTCGAAATCAAGGTCAGTGCTCCCACCCCCACTCGCGCTAATGTCGGTGAGCGCGCAGACCTGAAGCGCAACCTTGGTCGCGGTGTTTGCGTTGATCCAATATTCGCCCTCCCCAATCTCACCCACACGCGTTGCGGGGTCGATCAAAGCGATCTCAAACGCGTTGTCCGCGTCACCGATATTGCTCACTGCAAGGGAATATGTCTCACACTCACCGTTTGCACGAAGCGTTTTGAAAGTTACATCGGAAAGATCAGCATCGCTGTGAACCTCATCGCCTCCACTATCGGACACGGTAAAATCCAGGTCACTCGCACCGCTTCCGCGCACCTCAAGCCGGCGCACTCCGCAAACAGGAAGGTCGACCAAAAGCTTGGTGTTTGCAGCAGCTGTATACGCGCCCGGTCCGCTTGTTTCAGCCGAAACGGTGCGCGGCTCTTCGCCCGGCGCAGCGGCATTGGCTAAGGTCGCCTCCAAACTCGTTGTCGGGGCATTGCCAGCAAATTTCGCAGGGTCAGCGCCCTCGGGCTCCACCACCAACATCATGGCGTTGTAAACCCCGCCAAGGTTGGTGACTTCAATCTCAAAGGTCTCACAGTTGGAGAGGAGGCCTTCAAGCTGAGCCACGGTCTCATCGGTTGTGCCATCATCTTCATGCACGATTCCGCCATCAGAATTACGGATGACAAAATCAAGATCGGTATCACCGTCGCCGCGCGCACTCACCCGGGCCGCTGTACCGCAGGCCTTAAATAAATGCTTTTCCGTGCTTTCGCCTTGAATCAGATACTTTTTCACACGCGTCGTACCGGCCATGACGGGTTCCAACACAACGGTGAAGTCGTTCTTCTCCTCACCCAAGTTGGAAACTGAGAGTGAAAATTGTGCGCATTGCCCGGCGTCATTTTCAAGGACGAGGCTGATGTAATCGTCAATGCCAGCGTCCGAATAGAGGCTTTCACCGTCTGGTGCGGTCACTTCAAAATCAAGATCGGTGCCCGTATCCCCTCGCACCGCAAGTTGGCTTTCGGCGGAACACACATCAAGATTGATCTCAAGCCTTTGTGAGGGCTCAACCGAATACTCATCGACAGCGGCGTGAACTGCATTTGAACCAACGGTGAAAATGGCCATGGAAGCCATCAGAGACGCTCGAAAAGTGACCATATAATCCACCGTGCACGAAGGAATGTTACCAGACCATGCAAGTGTATAGAGATTTGCTGGTGAATGACAGCTTGATCAGCGCTTAGATGCCGCAAGACGCATTCACTCCCGATACAATTTGCGACAGACAAAGACACACGACGAAGCGTTGAGAGGTTAAAGGGTTGCTTTAGGTCTGAAGCCATCCTCTTTTCTGCTCATGAATTCTGCACAAGGACTTGCGATGAAACACCCCACCGAAAAACGGACGTTTTCAACCCTTCGATTATCCTTGTTCGGCGCAGCAGCATGTGCCGCAATGCTTGCATCCTTTGGGTGGCAGACTTCTGCCAGCGCCCAATCCGATAACGGTGCGTCACCCGTCACCCCATCTTATGGCCACACGACCGGCTCAGTCATTTACGGCTCGCACCCACGCCAACAAATCGACATTTACGCGCCAGAGGACGCTGTCGATGATTTGCCCGTCATCGTTTTCGTGCATGGCGGTGGTTGGTCAATGGGCGACAATCGCTATGTCCAATCAAAACCTGCGTACTTCACCAATGCAAACTACATCTTTGCATCGGCTGGATACCGGCTTGTTCCATCGGTCACTGTAGAACAACAGGCTCAGGATATCGGCGCATCTATTCAGGCTCTGGTGGGGCAAGCCAATTTGGTGGGCATCGATCCAACCCGCATCGTCTTGATGGGCCACAGTGCTGGCGCGCATCTCGCAGCGCTCGTGGCAGCAGACCCGCAATATGCAGGCGCGGCTTTTGACGCGATCAAAGGCGTCATTCTTTTGGATGGCGCAGGGTACGACATCGAAAAACACATGGCCGCAGCGGGCCCGAGAAGTTGGCAGGTTTATAATCAAGCATTTGGCAACAAGCCTGAAAGGCAGGCTGAACTCTCCCCGCTGACACATGTGGGCGGTGAAGATGTTCCCAATTGGCTGGCATTATATGTTAAGGAACGCGGGGCGAGCCGCTCCCAATCGCAAGCCTTGGTGGGAGCTCTGAAAGCCGCCGGCGCAAACGCAAGCGCGGTGCCCATCGCAAACACCAACCACAGTCGTATGACCCGCGAAATGGGCACACCTGAAGGCGCTGCACAAACCGACGCAGTGGACGCTTTTCTTAACAAGATCCTTGGCTAGATCGCCTGTACCTCATTGCCGCGCAAGGTATGGGTACACCCCATTGCCGCCGGGTCTTCGTTGGTTGAAATCTGGCCAAGCACCCGGTGCCCTTGTCCGATCAACTCCCTGACGGCATCGGGATCATAATCGGGATAGAGATAAACCAACCAACACTCGCGCGAGATGGTTTCAGCAGCCTCTGCCAACCGATCAACATAAAGCGTGAAGCCGGTGGCTGCCTCTTCGCTGCCTCCGATCTTGTAAGTGCCCCCGCGCCCAACCGCTCCGCGCAAGCCCTCTGCATAAAGGGTAAATCCGAACCAGCTCTGATATTCAAAGCCATAACGCTCTGTTGGGTCGAGCGTGATGCGCGCGTCTTTACCCACGCGTTGGGCAACCGCCTCGAGACCGTCGAGCCTTGTTGCAAGGGCACCGCCCGCATCAAGCTCACGCAGCTTTAAAAGTGCATCTTTGAAGGGCCCGGTTGCATAGAGGAGCGGGAGATAGGCTTGCCCCCCTACATCCTTAAGTCCGCCTGCATCTTTCGTATCCAATTCACGGCGAATGGCCTCGATTGTGTCAGCGTCAAGCGACCCATCTTTAGCAGCGATCGTATCGACAAGATCAGGCAATGTGAAATCAACCGAAATGCCTTTGAGCCCTGCGGCCGTTAAAGCTTCAATTGCGACGTTTACGATCTCACTCACAGCGGCCACTGTGTCTGCACCGATCAACTCGCCGCCCAGTTGCAAACGCTCCCTTGCCGGGTCCAATTGGCTTGCCTTGATCACCGCAGTGTCGCCGCAATAGGCAAGCCTTAAGGGCCGCGGGGCATCGCGCATACTCGTGGCGGCAATACGGCCAATCTGCGGTGTGATATCGCTCCTGAGCGCCAATGTGCGAAGGCTGACCGGATCCGTCATACGAAACATGGCCTTAGTCTTCACGCCTTGCATACGGGCAGCAAGCGAGCTTTCAAACTCAAGCAATGGCGGGCGCACACGGTCATAGCTATGCCCGTGCAGCACATCGAGGCAGGCACGCATGGCTAAGGTGATCTGCTCAGCGCTTATCGGCAGGCGATCTTCGAGGCCCTCAGGCAAGAGGTCGGTGTTTCGGGTCATGGGACGGGCCCCTAGCCAATTCACCGCCCCAGCGCAAAGGCTTGAAATCACGCCGGGGCAGAGAAAATTGAGACTGGTTTAAAAGGACAGCCCCTTCACCATCTTAACGCCTTCAAGCTGCTCGGCTGCCGCGACCACGTCAGGCGCAAGCGCATCATCAAGGCTAAGCAGGAGGACAGCCTCACCACCAGCATCGCGGCGCCCTAAGTTGAACGTGCCGATGTTGATGCCGTGATCGCCAAGTAGCGTGCCGATGCGGCCAATGAAGCCAGGCTTATCGTCATTGACGACATAGAGCATGTGACCGTTCAGCTCAGCTTCAATGCCGATGCCGAAAATCTCAACCAGACGCGGCGCTTCATTGCCAAACAGCGTGCCCGCAACAGAGCGCGTGCCTTGGTCGGTCTCAACCGAAACGCGGATGAGGGTGTTGAACGCGCCATCGCGGTTCTGGCGGATTTCGCTGACCTCAAGCCCGCGTTCTTTGGCAAGGTACGGCGCGTTGACCATATTCACCGTGTCAGAATAGCGACGCATAAAGCCTGCGAGCACAGCGCCGGTGATCGGCTTGCCGTTAAGCTCTGCTGCTGCGCCTTCGCGCTCGATGCTGATCTTGGTGAGGTTGCCGTGGGCGAGCTGCCCGACCAGCGAACCCAGGCCCTCAGCCAATGCCATATAAGGCTTAAGCTTAGGCGCTTCCTCAGCGGAGAGCGATGGCATGTTAAGCGCGTTGGTGACGCCGCCATTTACGAGGTAGTCGCTGAGTTGTTCTGCCACTTGCAGCGCGACATTGACCTGCGCCTCGGTGGTTGAGGCTCCCAGGTGCGGGGTACAGATGAAGTTTGGCGCGCCGAACAGCGGGTTTTCCTTCGCCGGTTCTTCAGCGAACACGTCCAAAGCAGCGCCTGCGACATGGCCGCTTTCGAGGCAGTCTTTAAGAGCCGCCTCGTCGATGAGACCGCCGCGTGCGCAGTTGATGATGCGGATACCCGGACGCGCGCCTTCGAGGCGTTCGCGGCTGAGGATATTGCGCGTTTCATCGGTCAATGGCGTGTGCAACGAGACGAAGTCGGCGCGCTGTAGCAGGCTGTCGAGATCAACTTTCTCAATGCCAAGCTCCACCGCGCGGTCTTCGGTGAGGAAAGGATCGTAAGCGATGACTTTCATCCGGAGACCCTGCGCGCGGCTAGCCGCGATCGAGCCGATGTTGCCTGCACCGATAAGCCCAAAGGTTTTGCCGGTGACTTCAACGCCCATGAAGTCTTTCTTGGGCCATTCGCCAGCCTGTGTGCCAGTGTTCGCCGCAGGGATCATGCGGGCGAGCGCCATCATCATCGCAATCGCGTGTTCCGCTGTTGTGATCGAGTTGCCGAACGGCGTGTTCATCACCACAACGCCTTTGCCAGACGCATATGGGATATCGACATTGTCAACACCGATCCCTGCACGGCCAATCACCTTGAGATTGGTGGCGGCATCTAGGATTTCCTTGGTCACTTTGGTCGAAGAACGGATCGCAAGGCCGTGATATTCGCCGATGCGTGCCTTTAGCTCGTCGGGGCTCTCGCCGGTGATCACATCAACATCGCAGCCACGCTCTTCGAAGATACGCGCTGCGTTTGGGTCCATCTTGTCGGAGATAAGTACTTTGGGTTTGGTCATTGGATTATCCTTAGTGCGCTCCTGTGAAAACAGGAGCCCAGCATCTGGTGGTAAGATTTGGAGATCGACTCCTGCTTTCGCAGGAGATCACAGCCTAAGAGATCAACCGTTCTTGACGGCTTCGTAGGCCCACTCGATCCAAGGCAGGAGACGCGAAATGTCTTCTGCCTCGAGCGTTCCACCACACCAGATGCGAAGCGAAGGCGGTGCATCGCGGTAGCCATTGAAGTCATAGCCAACGTGACGCTCTTCGAGCATCTTGACGATTTTCTTGGGCACAGCTGCCTGATCTTCAGCCGAGAGACCTTCGTACCACTCGCCCGTGAACTGCATGCAAACGCCGGTATTGGTGCGTTTCGCCGGGTCAGAGACCATGTTCTTCAACCAAGGTTTGGCTTCGATCCAGTCTTTCACAATATTGGCGTTCGTGTTCGCGCGTGCAAACAGAGCCTCGCGCCCGCCGATCGACTTCGCCCATTCAAGCGCAGCGATATAATCTTCGGTCGCCAGAAGCGAAGGCGTGTTGATGGTCGCGCCTTCAAAGATGCCTTTGTTGATTTTGTCGCCTTTTTTCAGGCGGAAGAGCTTAGGCAGCGGCCAATCGGGATTGTAGCTTTCGATCCGCTCAACCGCTTTAGGTGAGAGGATGAGCATGCCGTGCTGAGCCTCTGAGCCCATCACCTTCTGCCAAGAGAAAGTGGTCGCATCGAGCTTTGCCCAATCCATTTCCATGGCGAAAACGGCAGAGGTTGCATCGTTGATGGTGATACCCTTGCGGCCCGGTTCCAACCAGTCGGTGTTAGGGATCATCGCGCCGGATGTTGTGCCGTTCCAAGTAAAGACAACGTCATTGTCTTGCGGAATGGTCGCAAGATCGGGGATCTCACCATAATCAGCGGTCAGCGTTTGCAGGTTTGGCAGTTTGAGCTGCTTTACCGCGTCCTGAATCCACACATTGCCAAAGCTCTCCCACGCAGCGACCGATGCCGGGCGCGCGGGATCAAGCATATTCCACATGGCCGCTTCCAAAGCGCCCGTGTCAGAGGCTGGCATAATGCCAACGAGGTAATCGTCTGGAACGCCAAGCAGTTCGCGCGTCAGATCAATCGCATATTTCAGGCGGCCTTTGGCGAGCGCTGAACGGTGCGAGCGACCGAGCGAATCTGTTTTCAACTTGTCGAGGGACCAGCCTGGAAATTTAACCGTAGGACCGGAAGAAAATTGTGGACGCTCAGGTTTGAGCGGCGGCTCGTGCAAGAGCCCACGTGCGTAGTCAGTCATGTATTCTCTCCTTACAGAGAGCTCGCGCGGCGTTGGGACCGCGTGGCCCGATGCCGCGTTTAGAGACCGCGCCTGACAAGTCAATGAACATTAGTGCGCAAATGGTGGAATGTGGTATCGCGAAGCTGAATCGCTTACATAAAGTCCCCCATGCAACCTTCCGATCTTCGAATTGCACTTTTCAGTGGCAACTACAATTACACCCGAGATGGCGCGAGATCAGGCGCTCAATCGTCTGGTGGCCACCCTTTTGAGCAAGGGTGCGAAGGTGCGTGTGTACTCGCCAACGGTGGCTGAACCCGACTTTGAGCCCACGGGCGACCTTGTGCATGTGCCCAATGTTCGCATGCCTGTAAAAGGGCGCGGCGAGTATCGTCTGCCCCTGAGGCTAGGCAACAAAGTCAAACGCGACCTTGTTAAATTTGAACCCAATATTGTGCACGTCTCATCGCCCGACCCCGCAGGGCACGCCGCACTTCGTTGGGCGCAGGAATACGATATCCCGGTGCTTGCCTCCGTGCACACCCGGTTTGAGACCTACCCGCGCTATTACAACTTGGCGTTTCTTGAACCGACAGTGGTCGGCATTCTCAGGCGCTTTTACAATCGCTGCGATGCTTTGGTGGCCCCATCACAAAGCATGATCGATGAACTGCTCACGATGAAAATGCATGATGACATCACCCTTTGGACGCGCGGCGTGGACCGCACGATCTTCGCCTCGGAAAAACGCGATCTGGAGTGGCGGCGCTCGATCGGGCTTGCTGACGATGACGTTGCAATCGTCTTCCTAGGTCGATTGGTCATGGAAAAGGGCCTGGATGTTTTTGCCGACACCATCATCAATCTTCGCAAGCGTCAGGTGCCCCACAAAGTGCTAGTCATAGGCGATGGCCCAGCGCGCGAATGGTTCGAAGGCGCGCTTCCCGGCGGTATTTTCGCAGGGTTTAAAACGGGCGCTGATCTGGGACAGGCACTTGCGAGCGGCGACATCTTCTTCAACCCGAGCGTCACGGAAACCTTCGGCAACGTCACCCTTGAAGCCATGGCTTCAGGGCTCCCCGTTGTTGCCGCAGGCGCAACGGGCGCCTCAAGCCTTGTTGCCGATGGCGAGACCGGACGGCTCCTCCCGCTGGTTGGCAAAAAGGGCGCGGAAACACCGTGCAGCGAGGCCTTGGCAGAAGCCATCGCCCCCTATTGCCTAGATGGCGACTTACGGCGCGCGCACGGCGAAGCAGGCGAAAAACGCAGCCTCGATTATAGCTGGGAGGCGATCAATATGGTTGTCGCAGAGACCTATATTCGCCTCGTCGAGGAACGCCGCGCCCTGCAAGAGGCAGAGGCGGCGGCCCCCGTTAAAGCGTAATTACCGCAGCACGCCATTTACATGCTGACGACGCGCGTAGATAAACAGCGCGATAGTGATGATCCAAATCGCCGCTGCAAAAGCGATGTGACCGCCCGTTTTCAATTCAGCAGGCATATCCGCCACGCCCCATTGGAAAATGGTCGTGCCGATCAGGCCCACGATTGAGATTGCAAAAGAATACACCGCAAACCGACTGCGGAAAAGCAGGAGCGCTGAGCCAATAAAACAGCCCCACACGCCAAGCGCCCAAACACTGGTCGCCCATGCAGGGAAGCTTGAATAAAACGCGATCTGATTGGCGGGCATATCCATGCTCTCAAGCACGCCCATATGCGTCATCGTGTAACTCATGACGCCGCCCGCATTCCAAAGCAGGCTCACTGCGCCGATAACCCAAAGGTGCCACGGCGTCTTGGCGGCAGCACGGCCACCCATATCCATTGTCGCTTCCATAATGATCCCCTCATATTGGACAGGTTGGAGTGTCCAATATGAGAGAATATCGCATTATGAGCCCGCTCGCAAATGGGGCAGCACGTCGAGGCGCAAATCGAGAAAGGAGGGGTCAGTTATCAAATGCGCTCAATACGCTTGGCCACCTCATCGATAATGTCGACAATCTGGTTCATCACACTCTGATTGAGCTTGCCCGCCTTCGCGCGGTTCTTGAGGACCGTGCCAAGGTTGCTCATCGCTCGGAAAAGATCGGGTGATTTTTCTTTAATCTTTTCAGTGCGCTCGCCGTGCTCACCAAGGCGCCCCATGAGTTCTGCGACTTCATCGGAACGCTCTTCAAGCTCAGCCTTGCCCGATTTGGTGGCTTTGAACGGCTTTTTGCTAGACCCTTCATCATCGCCGGTAGACTTAGATTTGGCGGGCTTAATCATGCCCTCCTCTTCGAGCATTTGCAGCGTTGGATAGACAGCCCCTGGAGATGGTGCATAGCTGCCGCCAGTCATATCTTCGATAGCGCGGATAAGCTCATAGCCATGGCGCGGTTCTCTTGCGATCAGCGCAAGGAGCGCCAAGCGCAATTCGCCAGTGCCGAACATCCGCCCACGGCGTTTGCGTTGCCGCTGAGGACCGTCGAACCAGTCTTGGGAATTTGCATTGGTTTTGGCTTGGCTTTGGGCCTGATCTTTCGCTTGGCGTCGCTTGCGGCGCTCCCCATTTTGCCAATCCGCGGTGGCCGATGCTGCCATCATGGCGAGCATAGGACCAAACTTCTCCCAGCCGCTGCGTTCATCGTTCCAAGACATGTCTCTTCTCCAGATATTTCTTATGAGACATAAGATATATCGTAGAGCTATCAAATCAAGGGTGCCCACTGTGTATTGGGGCGGGCGTATGGCATTTCCCGACGAACGGCGTATGCCGGTCTGCGAATGGCTGATTTGTTTGCAGATGAGCTCCCGCAAAGCGCTGAGGGGCATGGCGAAGAACCGCGAGACGACGCGCCTTTGGCTGACCGCCTGCGCCCGCGCGCGCTTTCCGAAGTTATTGGCCAAGAGCATCTGACCGGCCCCGAAGGCGCGATTGGGCGCATGGTCGCAGCGGGCAAATTGGCCAGCATGATCCTTTGGGGGCCGCCGGGCACCGGAAAAACGAGCATCGCGCGCCTACTTGCTGCAAGTGTAGGCATGCGTTTCCAATCGATCAGCGCGGTGTTTTCAGGCGTTGCCGACCTCAAAAAAGCCTTTGCGGAGGCCGATAAAATGGCGAGCGCTGGGCAGAAAACGCTCCTTTTCGTGGACGAAATCCACCGCTTCAACCGCGCGCAGCAAGATGGATTTCTGCCCTTCGTTGAGCGGGGGACCGTGACCCTCGTAGGGGCGACGACCGAGAACCCGAGTTTTGCCTTGAACGCTGCGCTTCTCAGCCGCGCGCAGGTGCTGATCCTTGAGCGATTGGGGCTCGACGCCTTGAGCGCCCTTCTCACTCGCGCAGAGGAGCTCGAAGGTCCCCTCCCCCTCACCGATGACGCCCGCGCCGCGCTTATCGCAAGTGCGGATGGCGATGGGCGGTTTCTCTTGGGGCAAGCAGAGACGTTTTATAATGCCAAGCTCCCCGAGGCGCTTGACCCCAAGGGTCTGAGCACCTTTCTTCAGCGCCGTGTCGCCGTCTACGACAAGGACCGTGACGGGCACTATAACCTTATAAGCGCGCTGCATAAATCACTGCGCGGGTCTGACCCGCAGGCTGCGCTGTACTACATGGCGCGGATGCTCACTGCGGGCGAAGAGCCGCTGTACCTGCTGCGCCGCCTTGTGCGGTTCGCGAGCGAAGATATTGGCCTTGCCGACCCACAAGCGCTCACCCAATGCTTGGCCGCGAAAGATGCGTTTCAGTTTCTGGGAAGCCCCGAAGGCGAACTCGCTATCGTTCAGGCCTGCCTCTATTGCGCCACCGCGCCCAAATCGAACGCGGCCTATGCCGCGCAAAAGGCCGCGTTCAAATCCGCTCGCGAAACTGGAAGCTTGATGCCGCCCGCCAATATCCTCAACGCGCCCACAGCGCTGATGAAAGATATCGGCTATGGAGAGGGCTATTCCTACGATCATGAGGCAGAGGATGGCTTTTCGGGCGACAATTACTGGCCCGATGAACTGCCGCCGCAGACTTTCTACGAGCCGGTCGAGCGGGGATTTGAGCGCAAAGTGAAAGAGCGGATCGACTATTGGAACCGGCTTCGCGAGGAGCGCGCCTCATGAGGGAATGGGACCACTTCTTAGCGATCGATTGGTCTGGTGCGAAAGGTGAACGGCATAAGGGCATTGCGCTTGCACTTGCCACCAAAGCGGGCGAAGCGCCGGTCTTAGTCGAACCTCCCAAAGGCGGCTTCTCACGCACCGATGTGATGGAAATCCTGCGAGATGATCTGCCGGTCAACACGCTCGTTGGGATCGATCTTGGCATCTCCCTCCCCTACAATGATTGCGGCGCGTTCTTCCCCGGTTGGGATCGCTCCCCCAGAAACGCAAAGAAGCTCTGGGCGCTGATCGACGCAATTTGCGATGCAGAGCCGCATTTGGGCGCAAACAGCTTTGTGACGCACCCTGATGCGCGCAAATACTTCCGCCATGGTAAGAATGATGAGGGTGAGCACTTCCACCTCCCCGATGCGGTAAGCAAACAGGGGCGCTTTCGCGAGGCGGAGATCGCGCAGTGGCGGCAAAAGTGCCGCCCGGTGAGCAATTTCAACCTCGTGGGCGCTGCACAAGTGGGCAAAAGCTCGCTCACGGGCATGCGAATGCTGCACCAGCTTCGCGGCGACCTGCCCGTTTGGCCGATGGACAAAATCCCAGACAAGCGGATGCACAAAGGCGGCTCAATGCTGTGTGAGATATACACAGGGCTCGCCTCGCGCGAGGCCGCTGCCAAAAGCGGATCGCGCACCAAGCTCCTCACCTATGCCGATCTCAATGCAGCGCTCGTTGCATTGGGCTCCCAGCCGGTCGATGAGGTGGGCGAGATCGACGACCATTCATCCGACGCCATCCTCACCGCCGCATGGCTGCGCAAAGCGGCGGGTGAGGAAAGGCGCTGGGAACCGCGCGCGCTCACCGCCGAAATCGCCTGGACCGAAGGGTGGACGTTCGGGGCGTTTTAGGTTTGCGCTTGCCCATCCGGGCAAGCGTCCTCGCTAGACGTCCTACGCTCCGCTCCGGACCCGCTGCGGGCGCACGGTCGTGCTTGCGATGCCTGCAGCATCGTTTGGGTAGCTTTACCGATACATCTTGGAAAGCGGATCGCGGCGTTGTTTGCGGTAGCCGGTCTGCTTTAGGTCATCGAGCATCGCTTGACGGCGCGGGTCGACGTCGCTTGGCAATTGGCGCGGTTCTTCTTGGCGCTCAGGTTTACGCTTCTCAGTCCCATAGATCATATCGATGGTCTTCAAATTGTGCTCATTGATCATGTCAGGGATCAGGAACGCATCGATCAGCCACCAGAAAAACGTGACCACAAAACCGACAACCGAAAGCGACAATAACAGCTGCACCACACCCGATCCGGTCTTACCCGCATAAAACCGGTGCACACCCAGCCAGCCGAACAAAATCCAAAGGAGATACGCCACCCCTTTGGATTTCTCATTCTGTTCAAATACGATCTGTTTGCGCTTTTGGTCGTTCATCGCTCCGGTCCCTAATTGACTGCTACGATGTATCTTAGCACTCCAGTTGGCAAGCGTATCACAGCCCATTGTGGAGCCTCTTCGATGAATGGCAAACGAGGTTCTGCCAATTCAATGCAATTGGAGACTAGACATCATGCCCCCTTTGCGGCTAGCGGGCCCTCTCGCGCAGACGATGCAGTGAATCGCGTTTGTCAGCGCCACGAAAATGGGCCGGCTTAGCTCAGTTGGTAGAGCAGTTGATTTGTAATCATCAGGCCGCGGGTTCGACTCCTGCAGCCGGCACCATACAACCATCCCCCACACACGAAACCAAAGCTACGGGCTAATTCGCGCTCGTTCCAGCAGACTTCGTGAGCGCACCGGTATGACCTCTTTATCTGTCATCTTGCGCACAGCGGTCAGTGCCTGTGCATCTTCGGCTATGCCAAACCAAGTAAAGTAAACGCGGGGATGCGTTACCAACATATTGGTATAAAGCCCGCAGGCCGGACCGAAGCGCTCATCATAGACGGCGCTATCGTCATAAGGTGTCACGATTGTATGCACACGCCCCCCGCCAGACCATCCTTCAGATCAGCGATTAATTCGGCGTCATAATCTGAATTGTCGGGGTAGGAATTGTTGACCAATACACCCGGTTCAATGCATCCGACCACTCCGTCGGCATGTTCTAAAACGCCCTGTTCGTCTGCACCGATATAAGCGATGTGGCGAGCGCCCTTTTTGGTCAGTCAAAAAGAGCCTCGCGCCCGCTTCGGATAGATCATTATCGGCAAGAAACTTGCGGGAAACGACGACCATGCCCGTGAAGTCATCAAAAAATCTCCTCCACCATTAAGAAGGTCGATTTCGAAAAAACTCAGCGTAGCCTTAGCCGCAATATCGACGAAGACCTTTTGCACATCATCAGCGGCGTACTGTCCTGTTCGTCTCTCGTCCTGGCCTTCGGCTGTATAACGAAACATCACAGGCACTGCAGCATTCGACAGACTAAAGTCGCGGGCTCAAATATCCTTTTGAGGAGCTATGGCGACGCGGGCCTCACCCAAAGCATCAACATAGTGCGAATGCGATGCGTGATCGGTCAGGACGAGAAAACAAACGCCTACCCATAGTCAACTCTCAATGACACCTGAGCTTTAGCTTCGCACTCCCGAGAGGAAGCCTAAGCTTGATCGAAGTTGATGTATTCTTCTCCAGTAAGGTCGAAGGGCACGCAACTCAACAATCCCAGCGTGAGAAAGATACATCACCATCAACCTCGCAACCGCGTCTGGTCCAAAAAGCGCTTTTGCAAGTGGGCATTGCCGGTTATTCAAGACGCATGGGTTGCGGGGAGTGTGAAAACGAGCGCCTGAAAGGGCACAAATTCTGCAGCAATTGCGGAATGAAGCTCGCGTCTGCGCCCGCGCCGCAGACAGCCGCTGAGACAGAACGCCGCCAGATCACTGTAGTTTTCTACGACCTCGTGGGGTCTACAGCCCTATCTAACAGCGTTGAACCAGAGGATTTTCGCGAAGCGATATCGAATTTTCATGCCGTGGCCTCAGAAGCAGTGCGCCCCTTTGACGCTTTTGTAGGCGCGCATGTTGGGGATGGTGGCATCCTTTATCTTGGTTACCCGGTTGCGCGCGAAGACGCAGCCGAATGCGCTATCCTCTCCGGCCTTGCTTTGATCGAGGCGGTCTCGAAAATCACGCTTCCCGATGGGAGAAAAGCCGCAGCGCGTGTTGGCATTGCAACCGGAACCAGCGTCGTCGGGCGCATCGAGGAAGGCGACACCGGCAACAGCGCTGTTGGTCAAGTCACAAGCCTTGCAGCGCGGCTGCAGTCCCTTGCAGAGCCCGGTCAATGCGTAATCGCAGAACGCACCCGAAAGCTTGTCGGTGAGTTGTTCCAGCTCGATGATCTTGGTCTTTTAGAGGCGAAAGGCTTCGCCGCTGATGTAAACGCTTTTGCGGTGGTAGGCCGCAGCGGGAAAGACCGGTTTCTCGCGCTTCGAAGCGGCAGTCCCAAATTGGTCGGACGCGAAGAGCAAAAGAAAGAGCTGCGGCAACGATGGGAAGAAACACTCAGAGGTAACGGCCAAGCCTGTATGGTCATAGGCGAAGCGGGAGTGGGCAAATCGCGCCTGGTTACCGACTTTATGGACTCGCTTGACCGAGACGAGGTATTCCTCTTGCCCTGCTCATGTGCGCCGCACAGCCAACAATCAGCGCTGCGCCCCTTCATTAGCCGCTTCCGCTGGGTCGCAGGCGCCAGAGATCATCAGACCCCCCGTGTCAGGAAACCTTCAACAAGAGCTTCGCGCCTGAAACGACACAATTGGATTGGCACCTGATTTGCCGAACCATTGATCTTGATACGCCCGAGCCCGAAGAGGTCAAATCCATGACCTCAAACCAGCTGCGCATCGCGACAATCGATGCAATGATCCGGCAGTTTCTGCTCCTCACAAAACATCGCCCTGTCGTTTTATTGATCGAGGACATGCATTGGGCCGATCCCAGTTCGCGCGATTTGGTCTCCAAAATCACCTCAGCTGGCGACCTTGGCCGTGCGATGGTAATTTTGACCAGCAGACCGGAAATTGATGATGTTTGGGACTTTGAAGACGGGGTCGACCGGATTGATTTGCCGCCGATGAGCGAGGAAGAATCCCACCTCCTGATCAATCAAGTCCTCGGAAAAGAAGCGTCGCCTTCGTTGGTCCGCGCTATCGCTGAGCGGGCTGGCGGGATTGCGCTGTTTGTCGAGGAATTGACCCGCGGGGTTTTGGAGGCCGACGCGCATGGTGCAAGCGATAAGGCGCGCGCCCTTGATTTGCAGAGCAGCTTTACACTGCCCGAAACCTTGCAAGACTCATTATTGGCGCGGCTTGACCAATTGGGGGAGGCCAAACGCATTGCCCAAATCGCATCTGTCGTCGGTCGCGAATTCACCCCGCAAGACCTTGTGAAAGTCGCGCCCGATTTGTCGCCGTTAATTGAGCGCGGTTGTAAGATACTCTATGATTCAGGACTTACCGTAAGCCTTGCAGAAGATAGCGACCACTTCCAATTTCGCCACGTATTGATCCAGGAAATCGCCTATTCCACCCTCGTTCGCGGTGAGCGGCGCGAATACAATGCGCGCCTGCTAGAAGCGCTTGAGCAAGACGATACGAGCGATGCCCCAATCGATGCGGAACGCTGGGCTCACTATGCAATGGAAGCCGGCCAACCAGCAAGGGCGCTCCATTATTGGATCCTCGCTGGACAAGATGCGCTGTCGGTCTTTGCAATGAAAGAAGCCGAGGCACGGCTTCGCCGGGGGCGCGAATTCATCAATCAGGTCGGTGACCCGCACGAGCGCGCCCGTCTTGAATTGGAATTGCTTTTGACCCTTGGAAAGGTGCTTTTGTCGCAAGTCGGCCATGCCAACCCCGAAACGGGCAAGGTTTTCGAGCGGGCCAAAATCCTCGCTGAACAAAGCGGGGACCGCGCCAAACTCCTTGCATCGATGCATGGTCTTCAAGCGTATGACCTTCAACTCAGCCGCATCCAGGCAACCCAGGAGCGCGGCGACGAGATGCTTCGGCTGGCACATACCTTCAATGACGACGCATGGCGTCTCATCGGATATCGAAGCCGCGGTATAGCAAGCTTTCCGCTTGGCGATTACCGGCAATGCGCTGAAGACCTTGAGGCTGGCATTGACTTACTCCACCGCACAGGTGCGGGTTTTGCGCGTGATTTGGTTGCAGACGACTTGCTGGCAGCCATGCAAATTTACGCGTCATGGGGGCTGATTTATCTGGGCGAAACACAGCGCGGGCGCGCGCTGTTCGATGCAGCTTTTGAGCGCGCTGCTCAGATCAAGCAACCTTACACGCGCGCCTTTGCCATGGTTGGACGCAATTACTGCCGTCAGATGCTGGGCGAATTTGACGGCCTTGAAGAGGATATCAACGCATGCATTGCTCTGTGTGAAGAGCATGAAATCTATTATTTCCTGCTTACAGAGCGCGTGCATCTTGCGCATTTGCGCGCCCTTCAAGGCGCGGGCGACGGCGCACAGCAACTGCACCAAGCCATCGAAGGATATCGCCAAACGGGCAGCATCGTCTATCAGCCGACATACAAGCACTGGGAGGGCCTTGCTTGGCTTGCTCAAGGCGATCTCGAGAAAGCGCGCGAAGCCAATGAATGGTCAATCGAAACCGCGCAGCAATACAGTATGAACCATATGATGACTGAATATTATGGTCTCAAAGCAGTGCTCGACCATAAACAGGATAGAACAGACGATGCACTAGAAGCTGGCGCCTTGTCTAAGAAATGGGCAAACGAACAAAGTGCAGTTCTTTCTGAAAAACTGGTGCGCAAACTCTGGGAAAGTCACGATTTTTCGATTATGCTGACCGCTTAAGTGTGCGGCTGCAGTGAAGTGTAGCGAACTGGGGGATCAATATGGGAAATGTGGCAGCGTTCGGACGTGTAAAACGCCAGCCTGATGCTTCGGCTGGAGCTGGAACACACGATAGCACCGCGCCCGACAATGGGTTCGACCCGACCCTTTTGCAGTCCGATGGTTTTGTCTCGAAGATTGTCGAACGAGTGGTTCGAAATCCTTATCGTATCATGGCGTTTCTTCGGCGCTATTTCCCAATTCTCACAATCGGCAACTGGGCAATGATCACCCGGTTCGATGACGTGGCAGAAGCGCTTCAGAACGACAAAGCCGTTGGCGTGCCTTTCGGCGATAAGATCAAAGCTCTAAACGATGGTCCAAATTTCGTTCTCGGCATGGCAGATGGTCCGGCCTACCAAGGGCTTCACGCTGAAACGGTGCGCGTTTTCCCTCGTGAGGACAATGAGGAGATTGTCGGCCCGCTCGCCTATAAGGAAGCAAAACGCCTTCTGGATGAAGGTGAGGGGCGCATTGATGGGGTGCGCGGTCTTCTGACTTTGGTCCCGACACGGATATGCGAGGAATATTACGGCCTTAGGGTAGAGGATAAAGCCGGCTTCGGCCGCTGGACAATCGCCATGAGCAGCTACATGTTCGGCAATCCCAATGATGATCCCACCCTCGAAGAAGCTGCCTTTGCAGCCGCGGCTCTGGTGCGTCCAATCGTGGATGAGGCCATTGCAAGAGCGAAGGCTGAAGCAGCAGGCGATACCATTGTTGCAAGGCTGGTCCAGAGGCAGACGGAAGACCCTGCGGCCATGCCCGATAGCATCATCCGGGCGATTTTGATTGGAATGGTGACAGGTTTCGTGCCGACCAACACTATGGCATCGGGCCATATGCTCGACCTTTTGCTAGGTAAATCGGACTGGATGCGTCAAGCGCGCGAGGCGGCACGCGCAGGCGATGATGACCTCCTCAAACGATGTCTGTTTGAAGCCATGCGATTTTGGCCGCTTAACCCTGGTCCCTTCCGGGTGGCGAGCGAGGATGTGGTGATCGCACGCGGCACCCGGCGCGAAAAGCTGATCAAAAAGGGCACCAAGATGCTGGTCTCAACGCAGTCCGCAATGCACGATCCGCGCCGCGTTGATAATCCTGAGATTTTTGATCCTGCCCGTGATCAAACCGATTACATGCTGATGGGTTTTGGCTTGCACTGGTGTATCGGCGCGCCGCTTGCCTATGCGCAAATCACGCAGACTTTCAAGGCGTTGCTAGAGCGTGATAATGTGCGCCGTGCACCGGGCACAGACGGGAAGATGACCACCTTTGGCCCCTTCCCTGAAAGCCTGTGGGTGCTCTACGATTGAGGTAAACTTTAGGTCGGATCAATCATTCCCATGCCGATCATCCTGAGGCTCGTCATGCTGGGGATGAAGAAATATGCGCCGCCTTTGGCTTCTACAAACTGCGGCATCTTTGAGCAGACGTAAGGCGCACCCTCCCCTTCGACTTCTGGATCATTGGGGATCACAAATTTGAGATCATCTGTCTGCCGGATACCAAGCAATGGGCAAGTGTCATTGCCCGCATTTGAATCCATTCCGTAATTGATCCATTGCTGCTGAACGAACTCAAACTGACGTTCCAAACTTGAGCAGCAGATCAGCATGATAATGCCGCGTTCACGCTCGCCTTGATCGTTGGATGCGTCATAAGGCAGGCCCCGGCGCAAAATGCGCCTGCGATTAACCAGGATTGTTCCACTATGGTCCTGCGGCCCTAACATGTCGCGCGGATGCACTCTGCGGATATGTGAACTCATAGGGCATGCCGCGCCTTCCTTGTCGTTGATATAGACAAAGCGCGAGAGCATCGCCCGCTTGGTCATGCTGTCCTGATAGCGTTTGTTGAAGGCAATCCAATCGTCGTATGTGGGCGCAAGGCTGAGCGGGACGCCGTCTTGCCAACGACCAGAGAACTTGGCGAACAAAGTCGCGCGAGCCTCGTCCTGATCTGCGATCCCGTAAACCTTCGCAAATTCGGGAACCGTTTTATCGATATAGTCCTCGAAGTCTTCGACCTTCTCCTCCAGCTTACGATACGCCATAAAGGTGCCATTGGTGCTAAACAGGTTTGGACGCGCCGCTGGAGGAGATTCTTTTGCTTCATCGGGATAACCGAGCAGGAATTCACCGGTCGCCAAGGGCTCCCAATTGTTCTCGTCTTCGACCGCCTCGGGAGTGTCCAGTTTGCCTGTGAACTTGCCATTTCCGACTTTGCGCACATTTTCATCTTCGGGCCGGAATTGCCCCTCGAACACCGGGTCGCTGATCCCATCAACATAGCCGAAGTGCTCAAGCGGCACGGGCTTGTATTGCCCCGTCTCTGGCTCTTGCATCAGGCGCGCGCTCATGTCCTGATAGTCCTCGGCGCCAACCCCGTGGCCCTTAAGGATACGCACTCCGCCCCTCTTGTTGCATTCGCTGCGGATTTCTTCAGTCAGCTCATCCAATTCAGGCACCGGGGTGCCCGTCACAGGGTTCATTTTGGAATTGAGCAAAACCATGATGTGGACCGCCTCATCGCTGCCCGCCTTCGCCTCGTGCTTCCAAACCTCATCCCAGCGATCAAGCGCTCCCTTAGGCGATGTATCACCTAAAATCGGCGCTCTTGCTCGCATGCCCTGCTGGAATTCAGCAGGCATCATGGAAAGTGTCTTAATTGGCACGCCTAGCGCCACGAGACCGTTGAAGGTGAATGCAAAGTTTAGTGTGACCGGAGGACGCGTTGGCGGCTCGACATCAGTTTTGGGCGCATAGGGATTGTCGCTTTTCCAGCGCACCGCGGTCGTCACGCGGTCATAGAAAGTATCGAGAAACTCGCGGCCTTTTTTCGCGTCATCCACATGCAGGAAAATCGCGCGGCCTTTTGGGAAACCCTGCTTGCCATAAGCGGTGAGGATATTGCCCTGAATATCGGCAAGGCGCAGCGCAATGCGTTCGTGTTCGGCCACTTTATCTTTAGTCGCGCTCATCGATAGACCTCCCCAGCCGGATGGCGTGGCGTTGATTTCTTGGGTTTGTTCTCGTCCAGATAGGCCCCAAAGGCTGAGTGCAATTCTGCAGGCTCGGACGTCTGATTTTCGATCACAAACTGACCAAATGTGGTCTGGAGGTGAAGCCCCTTGAGAACGGAGATAAGATCAGCATTGGGCGGCGTCGGAAAGCGCCTGTCCCCATATGCCTTCAAACGCATCGCGACAAAGCCAAATGCGCCGCCGAACAGAGCTACAATTGCCGGGAGGATCGCAGCATAGAGACCAAACTGACTGTAAAACAGCACCCCAAAAAAGGCTGCCATTGCAAGACCCGTCAGCAGCGCGCCGATGCCAAGGCCTTTGAATGTCAGCGTTGGAAGGTCTTCGGGCTCTTGTGCCCAATACCAGTTAAACGGCATGGTTGTCTCAAGCTCGCATTCCTTAATGTAGTCAATAAACTGCGCGGCCGTGGTGATTGTTTCGGGGTTAAAGCCAACGCAGTTTCTAAAGATTTCAACCAGATCGGTCTCCATCACGTCCCACAATTCGCGCAAATAGACCGCAAGATCAAAATTGCGCGACCCGCTTGGCGCGTCGAATTCGGCTGCGAATAAAAGATAGGGGTGCTCAAGTTCGGTCCGTGTGCTGATTGGCTTTGCAAATTGCAAAGTTTCAAACACAGGGTCCGCCGCTTCATAGCCATTGTAACCGAGCCGATCGATCACCGCGAAACGCGCGAAGTGTGTCCTGGTAGATTTCGAGAACGCGCTGATCTCGCCGCTATTGTGGCTGTGAGGGGTCTGCATCGCGGTTGGCATTTGCGCGAGTTTTTTTCGCAGCTCGATCATCGGGGCAGCACGCCCCTTCTCTTCGCCAATTTTCCAAGCTTTGCGAACGGGTACGAGCACGGTGAGGAAATAATAGCCGCCATCAATGCTTGGCATTGGAGACCTCCCCCGGGACATCATCCCCGTCTGCCGTGTTCTCCCACAGCCAAGCTTCGTTGTATGTGTTCTGCAAGGCGTTGAATTGTTGGCGATGCTCCTCCGCGCGATCAGTCGACGTCGAGGCCACAGGAGAGAAACCTTGGGTCGTCAGATCGGTCTGTATACCCAAGCGTGCAGGGACGCCGTGCCGTTCAGCCGTGCCCCGAAGCTTCTCACGATAAGCCTTAGCGAACACTTCAGGGGTGGTTTCTGGATCCTTATAAAGCGCTTCAAGCTCAATCAGCGCATTTCGCACGCGCAGAGCGGACACCACATCGCGGTAAGCTGCGCCGGGGGTTGCGTTATAGTAAAAGTCGCAATTGATCTGATTGGCGCGGATGTAGCGCTTAAAGGGGGTAATTGGGACTGAACCTGGATAGCGGGCGTTCTTGTACCAAAACAAATCAAGGCCTGTTGGAATACCATCGGAAAACGCGTCGATATATTGGTCCCATGTTCCGTTGAAATTCGACAGGAACAGCATTGTGTCCCGGTCAAGCTTCTCTTTCTTATCGGTCAGCGTCGGCCACGCATCCTTGGGGATAATGACCCATCGCGCAAAATGAATGAACTTAAGGCCGATCAGACCTTTTAAAATTCCAGGAAAGCTTCGACCAAAGCGGAACACCCATTTATTGGTCCACCCCAATCGTTTTGCCAACGGGGTGATAACGATCATCCCATAAGCTTTTCCAGCAACATTGGACACTTAGCCCCCCTCTTTTACTACCCACATGCATCTTTCCATAGATGGCAGGGCTCTGGCAAGACGCTGGGAGGGGAATGAGGGACTGTTCTATGAGCGCAGACAATAATCTTGAAGATAAACTGCGAAATTTCAGCATATTCGAAAAGCTCAGTGATGAAGAACTGCACATTGTTGTCAGTAAAATCTCCCTCGTCCGATTCGAGCGCGGAGAGACCATCATCGCTCACGAAGCGCACGATACAGATGTATTCTTGCTTCTTGAGGGCCAAGCGCTTGCGAACCGCTTTTCGCTGGCTGGACGCGAGATCAGCTATCGGCGTCTTCCCGCCTATTCCTATGTTGGTGAGCTTGCCGTCTTCGATGGACAACCGCGTTCAGTGAATATTGTGGCGCTGTCTGAAGTTGAGATGGGCCGGCTCAGCGGTGCAGCCTTCCGGGAGCTGATGCTTGAAATCCCCAGCGTGACGCAGGCGCTGTTGCGCGATCTTTCAGGCCGTATCCGCGATCTCTCAGACCGAATTTATGAAACCACCGCGAGCTCTGTAAAAATGCGCTTTTACACAGAGCTTATCCGCACAGCTATGGCGCACGAGCCGGAGGGGGAGGAGATTGTCCTTCGCAATCCCCCCACCCATGCCGAATGGGCGGCCACGGTAGGCGGGCAGCGTGAGACGATTACCCGTGCGATCAGCGAACTCACCGGACTTGGCCTTTTGCGCAAACAAGGCAGAAGCTTGGTTATCCCCGACCTCAACGGTCTGATGGATCAGTGCGAAGACGTTTGAGTGTCACCGCTGAGTGAAACTGCGATTTTTGGTGACGTGGGGCGCGCAAAAAAAGCTCCCCGCAAAAGACGGGGAGCCAGGCTTCGGGTCGCTAGGGCCAGGAACTCGTGGCCCTGATGACGGTGATACAAACAAGGTGTCACCGGCTCTGTGCAAAAAGTCACTTACCGAGATTTTCTCGGGCTTTCTCTCGGCCCTACGCGGAGGAGAACCTCCATTCTCCCCCGTAATCAAGTGGTTAGCCCGCACCAACGGTTGCGCGCATAAAGCCGAGATCAGATGAGTTGAAGTTTGCGATGTTAGGCGAGACAACCGGTATCTCACTCGATCTCGACCCCCAGCCATCTTGCCAAAGTTGCTGAGTATTCATCGACTGATGTTGTAGGCAAAAGCCGCCCTCGCCCGACTTGATCATCGCTCTCAACCGATATCTGCGGCGCTGTGCCATAAAACTGTCCGCCATTGACGCCGCCCCCCAGAATGAGGTGATGCCCGCCCCAACCGTGGTCAGAGCCATCGCCATTTGAGGCAAGCGTTCGGCCAAAGTCGGATGCTGTGAACGTCGTCACCTGCTCCGCCGCGCCGACCTCTTCCATCGCGCGGTAGAAGGCATCGAGCGAGGCATCGATGCCTGCCAAAAGGCCCTCGTGAGTACCGATCAATCCATCATGGTTGTCAAAGCCGCCGGTTGCCACAAGGAAGACCTGCCGTGAAACGCCCAAGGACTGACGCGCTGCAATGAGCTGCGCGACGATCTCAAGTTGGCTTGCAAGGCTGCTGTTGCCAAATTCGGTGTTAAGGCTGACATTGGACACGGCATCGTCGATAAAGCCAGAAAACTGGATCGAACGCGCGTTGGCCATGGCATAGTCATTGCCGAACACATGGCCATTACCCGCTGTCAAAAGTGTTCTTAAAGCGTCACTCGCCGCCTGTGATCCATAGAGCCTTCGGTCAAGGGCTCTGATAGTGATCGCTCCGTTGCTTGATATGCCATAAGGCTGGATTTGATCACCGGACAAGAACACAGCATTGCCGGTCGCGTTGATCGCGGTGAACATAGAGTTGGTGTTGCTGCTCGCTGCAAGATCACCAATCCGCCCGCCCCAACCAGACACCGAACCCTCTGGTGAGCCCGACTGCCAAGTGGATTGCTGATCATTATGCGAGAAGAGCTTTGCAGGCCTTGGAAAGCGGGCCAAATCATCGCTTTCAAACTGCTGACGCGTGATGGGAGCAATGAGCGGCCCAACGTTTAGCAATGGCGCCATGACCCCCTCGTCAAAACGCGCCTTCAAGCGCGGCATCGTGGGCGCAAGCGCCAGCTGCATATCGTCAGTGAGCGTTTGTTCTTGCAGCGGATTGAGCACCTGGCTCGCCAAGCCGTCGCGCCCAATCGCAATGGTATCTCTGATCTGAGCGTAGCGATTATAGTTCGTTGTATCGAACGGGATAAGAGTATTCGCGTGATCATTGCCGCCAAGCAAGAATACACAGACCAGCGCCTTATAGCCGCCCGAATTGTCAAAAGCTGCCGCATCGCTCAGCCCTGCAAGCCCCATCGCATATCCAGACGCGGCCCCCATAACGGCGAGCTGGCTGGAGCGATGCATAAAGGTGCGGCGTGAAATTTCGTTTGCTTTGCCAATGTGAAACATGTCTCGCCCCCCTTATTGCTGGACCAAATAGTCGTTTGAAATCATGACAAGCAGAACCGCCCGGTGGACTTGTGCAAGCTTGTCATCCTCGCTGCTGTCTGCGGTCACTGTTTGAGCGTTCAGCGCATCAGCGATGGTCGTTCGGGTGGTCTGCGACAATTGACCTGCTGTTAGCAGCAGATCGAGCCTATCGATAAGTGCATCGGTGTCATCGGCAATCGCAACCTCGTCGGTGTAGGTAGCCTTCACATCGAACATCCAGCCGCCAGTGCCGTTGATGGAGCGTTCCATAAAATTGACGTAAGCGGCTGCGGTGGTCTCATTCACCAGTTGGAATTCTGGCGCGACCAAATCGCGTTCACCAGCCTGCGAATTGGACGGTATGAAACCGGGGCGGAAGAAATTGAAAACCGAAGGCGATCGCAAGGGTGATTGGCCTAACCGGTTCGAGCGATCCGACAGGTTTTGCATAAGCCACGCGGTCGTCTCAGACTGAGCTCCAAAGGTGCGCCCCCATTGGGCAAAACGCAGCATCGGTTCACGCAGCTTGCCAAAAGTCGGGTCTTCAAGGCTCTGTTCAGACAGCGCTTCATCATCAAGCAGGATCGCCTTAAACACCGCGCGAAGGTCTCCGCGCGTGCCTGAACCGTTGTTGTTGAAGACCTCGGCTACACGCTGAACATAAGCAGGCGACGGATTGCTCGTCACTAACCTTTGGATCATCTGCTTACCAAAGAATGGTCCAACATTGAGGTGGTTGAACAAAGTGTCCATCGCAATGCGCAATGAATCCTGCGCGCTGGTCCCTTGGGGAATGGTCGTGCCTAGAAACGTCTTTTCTTCCAACGAATGTTGATCCCCGCGATTGGGAATGTGGAAGTTGTTGTTCGCTGTCATTGGATTGCGCAAAAGACGCGCTTGGGGGACGTTCAAATTGGGCCGGTCGGAAGGCGTCTCAAAGGCAATGCCCCCCTCATAGCTATATTGATAACCGGTGAAGACCTTAGCGATGCCAGTCACATCGTCATTATCATAGGTCTCTATCGGATTGCCTGATCCATCCAGCTGCTCCGTCCCATCAATATTGAGCTCGAACAGCCCGATGGAAAACAACTGCATAACCTCGCGGCCATAGTTTTCATCAGGAACACGGCCTGATGCTGGATCAGCCTTTTGATTGCCAAGCGTGTTGAGGAACACGCCCATCGCAGCATTGAGAGTGACCGCCTCAAGCATATCGCGAAAATTGCCAAAAGCGCCCTCTTTCAGGATATCCCAATAGGCGCCGATAGCAGTGCTGGGCCAAAGCTGGATATTGTTGAGCGAGACGACAAAAAACTCGCTCAACGCCAATGCGACACGCTTGCGCACTGAATTGCGTCCAGAGAGCAATTGGTTCCAGATCATGTAATCAGCAGGATCACTCCGGAAAAACCAAGCGTCCTCATCGATCTCTTCAAAGCCCAGGCCAGTCAAAAACTGCTGTGCTGATCGCTCGATCGTCTGATTGATCTCATTGTCGAGCCATCGTTCATACCCTTGCGAGCGCATCTCGGTGATGTCGCCGGTTGAAACCGACAGCCCAGCCTGAAGCGCAAAGCGCGCCGCTTCTTGATCGCTTTGCGGGGTAAGAACCGTGGGTGCAGGTGTCCCGCCACCTGTTGGAGGGGGAGAAGCGGTATTGCCACCCGATCCGCCTCCACCGCCGCATGCAGCGGTGGCTAATGCTAGTGTGGAAACTGCCGCGAGGGCTGATCTGTTTCCAGAGCGTTCCTCGCTCTCTTGCTCGCTTTCGCTGCTGAAAGTGTTGTCGACCTCTCCCTCAAGGTCAGACCATTCTTGCAGATTTAGCTGCTCGTGATCGGTCAAATCACTTCTCCTGTGTGCGCCTTGACCCGCGCAACATTGTTTGTGCGCAAACTAAGCTTGTTAGTCAAATCAGGGAGAGACCGGATGGGGCGCATGAGCGGCGGTTAGCCGGCGCAAGTCAACTCCCCTCGGGCAATCACCGAATCAGATCGCTTACACCACTTCAAAAGTGAGGCCCGCGTTCTGAACCAAACGCTTACGCAGCGGCTCGCCCATTAGCGATGCGGGGGTCCAAAAACCGCCCTGAGCCTTACCCTCATCGGCGGCACCAAGAATACAAATCGCCGATTCAGCGAGCATCTTGGCAGTCGAGCCATACCCAGGGTCGCGGTCTCCTGTGACGAGGACACGGCGGACAGTTTCGTCTGATATAGTGCCCGCAAACAGCAGCTTATAATACCCGTTCTTTTGCTCCTCGGGCGATGGCCCTTCACCAGGTTTTGGAAGCAAAAACATCTCTGCCAATGCGCGCGTGGGGCCAAGAGAAAGCGCTCCCATAAAGCCGGCCATCCCGGCGAGCATCGCGATCGAGGCAAGGCTGCCTTTAACGCCATCGCCTGTCATCGTGTATTCGCTGTAACGAAAATCTGCACCGTATCGATTACCCTGCAAGGCGTTGGAGCGATGAACATTGCGCGTGTTAATCGCAGCCATCACGAAAGGCGCGCACCAGCTTTTGAGGCTTGCCGAATAGTACCGCGCGCGCCCTTCCTGTGCGGCGGTGTATCCATGTCCTTGTGGGCACAAAAGGTAGGGGTTGGCGAGCTTCTTCCTCAGGGTCGGATCAGCTTGTGCTTCTTTTAGAAGGTTGATTACGCTCGCGATTGTTCCACCGCTGAAGCTGCCCTTGGCGGCCTGAACACCCATCTCAATATGCTCACAGGTTTGCCCAAACTCTGCCTCGACCTGTTCCTGCAAAAAATGCACACCAAGGTCCGAGGGAATAGAGTCAAAGCCGCACGAATGCACAATCAAAGCACCGCTGGATTTTGCAGCGTCCCCATTCTCTTTTTGCATAGCAGAAATCCATTGGGGCTCGCCTGTGAGGTCACAGTAATGCGTCCCAGACGCCGAGCAGGCTTTGACCAATGCGTCTCCATAAAGCGCATATGGTCCAACGGTCGAAATCACCAACCGCGTCTCAGCACACATGGCGTCGAGTGATGCCTCATCATCGGAGTTTGCCACAAGCGCCGGGAGGTCACTTGCATCAGGTCCCAAGCTCTCCTTGAGCTGCGCCAACTTTGCCTCAGAACGCCCCGCCACAGCCCAGCGAAACGGACCGTTCACGCCGTATTGACCCAGGACATAATCTGCTGTGATCGCTCCTACAAAGCTGGTCGCACCGAAAATAACGAAGTCGAATTGTGCTGTGTTCATCCCAGGGCCCTAACCTTTTTGGAGTTCCACGATGACCTAAAAGCAATGCGTGCTGCTTTGCAATGCACGCCGTTGCTCATAGGGTAAGTCTATGGCGCCGCTTCCAATGATACCGATCTGTATTCTTGCAGGAGGCACATCGCGGCGATTTGGCTCAAACAAGGCCCTTGCAAAGCTAGGTGACAAGATGGTCATCGCGCATGTAATTGATCGCCTCAGGCCACAGACCCAAGCCACTATTTCGATAAACGCCAATTCCCCAGCGCCCTTCGCACAATTCGAATGTCCAATTATCGAGGACAGTCGTTGGCCAGACGCTGGGCCGCTTGCAGGCATCTTTTCGGCTCTTAGTTGGGCAGCAGATCTTGAATGCACTGAAGTGGTCACAGTGGCAGTGGATCAGCCATTCGTGCCGCCAAATCTGATCTCAGATTTGAGTGCAACCACCGCACCTTCAATCGCATCGAGCAAGGGGCGCGCCCATCCAGTGAATGGCATCTGGAAGACCAACGACTTGGGGCTGCTCGAAGCCTATCTTGAAGGCGGCAAAAGGTCTGCTCATGGATGGGCAGAAGAATGCGGGGCAACCCTAACCGATTTTGGAACCTTACCCGGCGATATCGACCCATTTTGGAATGTGAACACGAGGCAAGATTTGGCGGAAGCTGTAATCAAGCTTCAAGAAGGTTGAGCGAGCCCCGTAAACTTCAAGCATTTGAATAGTTTTGGCTTGCCCAAGACGCATATTGGGCCTCTATTGTTTGCCTTTCATCTGATGCGGCGGGGGCATTGAGGTCTGGTGGAACAAAACGCAAGAGAACTGGTCGAAGGATCAAGCTTCAAGGCCTTCATCAGCTATAGCCACGCGGACGCCGATATTGTTCGCAAGCTTCACTCTCAACTGGAAAGCTATCGCCTACCCAAAGGCCTCGGCGAAATAAGCTCTCAAAACGCAAGCCCCCAAAACAATAGGCCAACCGGCCTCGGAAAAATCTTCCGCGACCGCGAATACCTTTCTGTTGCCCAAGACCTTTCAAGCTCAGTCAAATCGGCCTTGCAGCGTTCCGAAGTGCTGGTGGTGGTTTGCTCTCCCCAAGCAAAGGCGTCACAGTGGGTAGAGCGCGAAATCCAATACTTCCGTGCGCTTCATCCAGACCGCCCTATCCTCGCCGCTCTCGTTGAAGGAGAGCCAAGAGACGCTTTTCCCAAGGCCCTAATCGAAGACGGCGTCGAGCCGCTTGCCGCGGACCTTCGCAAGCAAGGCGATGGTTGGAAACTGGGTTTCTTAAAGCTGGTCGCCGGGATCGTCGCGGTGCCACTGGACGCCTTGATCCAGCGCGACAGCCAACGCCAAACCACACGCGTGATGGCCGTCACGGGCGTGGTCGGTGTCTTCGCCCTATGTATGATGGCCATGGCATTCATCGCAATCCAAGCGCGCAATGAAGCGCAGTTCCAGCAGGCTCAGGCCGAGGAGCTTGTCGCGTTTATGATGGGCGATCTGCGCTTGAAGCTTGAGAGCGTTGGGCGGCTGGATGTGCTTGAAGATACGAATGAAAAAGCACTTGAGTATGTCGAGGCGCAAGATGACCTTGGCGAAGGAACACCAGAGCGCCAATTGCTCTTGGCGAAGATATTGGATTCGATTGGCAGAGAGATGCTTCGCCGGAAGGATGTTGAGGGTGCGCGCGAGCAATTTGCCAAGGCGTTTGCAATCACAGAAGAGCTCTTGATCAACGACGCTCAAAACCCTGCGTATATTCTTGCACACGCCTGGTCAAAGAACCGCATGATGACGTCGGGTCAAAAGCTTGGATTGGTCGAGAGCTTAGACGATGAAGCAGACTTCATACTGGATGACCTTGCCTTGATAAAGGAGTGGGGACAGGCCGAACCCGATTGGTTGAGGCTGGAGGCGCTCGCCAATGGCAACCGCTGTGCGACAGCGACTTTCTCAAAAGAACTGGCCCCGGATACCGAACAGAACTGCACTCGCGCTATTGCGGCGGGATCCTTCTACGAACGCATTGATAAAAGCGGTCAGGCCTCCTTCGATTTGACCTACAACACATTTTGGTACGCGCAGTGGTTGGGGAAGCATGGCAAAGTCGTGGAGGCCCAGCAACAGTATGAGACTGCGCTCGGCCGAACCAAAAGCACCACAATCAAGCCAGCCAAAGAGGATGCGCGCTTATTGCGGCAAAGAATGGAACTTCTTGGTGCATCTCTGAGCTGGGATGATGTCGAGAGGCCTCGAAATTTATGTGAGGCCATCGCGATAGGAACCCGACTTTTGGAGATCGAGCCAGAAGATGATGACGCATTGAGTTTATTGGAACGTTACAAGGAAAGAAAAGGGGGTAGTTATGAACGCTGTTTATGAAGTGATCGGTTATCAATATTCGCACGATGGGACCAACTATGAACACAAAAGCGTGGCTCTTTACAGGAGCGATGCTTTAAAGGCTCGAGAGCTCGCGTTAGAGATGGCGAAAGGCGTGAACGGTGACCTCAATCAAGCTCCAAAACAGACACTACCGCTTGATGAGGTGCTCATACCCAAAATCAAAGAAGGCATGCAGCAGTGTTGGATCGTCATGGATCTAAGCGGCATTGGAAACGATTTTTTGAAGGGGCAGCCGATCAATCCAGTACCCTATCTGGTAAAAGGGGCGCAGAAGAACTTTGTGAGCGTTGTAGCTCATGACAAAGATTATTTGGTTCTCGAAGTGAATGCACAGACGATCCGGGAAGCATCGAAAAGCCTGAAGCCAAAACATCTCATTGATTATGTTCCCGTGTATCTGAACATTATCGAAGAGCACACAGGTACCACATTGCCAATGCTTCAACATCCAGTGAGCTTCACCGGGATCCAATCTCAAACGATTCAGGCTGGATACGTGGACGATCACGAACATGAAGACGCTGACGCAAAGTTGTTTGGGCACGGCGGTTTTCATCCGCCCGCTCTCAACGCAAACGGCAGCGTGAGCATCGGGCTATTCAATCACGGTGGCTTCCACCCACCAACCCTTTTCCTAAACCTATAACTGAGCGGCATTTTGGCGTGACACCAACCCACCAAACCATCCTCTCCCTTGCCCGCGCTGGTAATCCGGTGCGGGCTTGGTCGTTGTTTCAGTCCAGTGGGCTGAACACGGTTGAGGATGATGCCAAGGTGCTCACGCTTAAGGGACGTCTCCTCAAAGACCTTGCAAGACGGGCGCAGGGGGATGAGCGCAATCGGCTCTATTCAGAAGCCTCTGATGCGTACCTTGCAGCAAATGCGCTTGGCGAGGATAGCTATCCGCTCATCAATGCAGCTGCTCTTGCCTGTTTTGCAGGAGATCATCCGCGCGCGGGGCGGATTGCTCAGGATGTGCTCAGACTTATCGAGAACAACCCTGAGGAAGGCGAAACGGCCTATTGGCGCGAGGCGACGCGGGCTGAGGCACACTTGCTCGTGCGGCAAATGGATCAAGCCACTGCCGCCCTTGCGCTTGCCTATAAGAAGCTCCCGTTCGCCCATGAAGATCAGGCCGCAACACTTGGTCAATTTGACCGCATCCTTGAGGCGCAGGGCGAAGATGCGGTTTGGCTCGAACCCTTCCGCGTGCCCTGCAGCGTCAACTTTGTTGCATCGGGCACGGTGAACAAAGACACCCCCCACCAAATCGCAGCAGCCCTAGAGGCGGTCTCGCCTGGATATGGCTTTAGCGGTCTTCTTAGCCCGGCTGATGTGATGTTTGCAGAAGCGATTTTGGAATCGGGCGCGGAACTTTCTGTGACACTGCCTTACGAGGCAGAAGAGATTGTCTCACGCATATTTGCTCCTTTGCGCCCAAACTGGGAGCGCAGATTTCATGATGTGCTGGCAAAAGCTGCGCAAGCTGAATTGTTGCCAAGCGCGGTTTCAGAAACGCCGCTTTCATTAAGCCATGCTCAAATCGTAACGCACATGGTTTCCATGGGGCAGTCTTTGCGCCGGTCAGAAGCCCTTCGCAGCAGAGCGCACTCCCTCGTGTTGAACCGCAATGGCTCCAGCCTGCCCCCAAGCCTTGGGCTTTGGCAAAGGGCAAACTTACCGATGGTTTCATTGAACGCAGGCGAAGCAGCCGCTCCCAACAGCGATACGGTTTTCTCCGCTTCCGATTTGAACGGTCTCGTACTTGCAACTCAGCCAGAGGCATTGATGCGATTTGCCGACGAGTTCGGCCTTCACACCAGTGATGGTGATAACCGCCCAGTCTGGCGTGGGCCCATTGACGCGGTGTTGGACGCAGCGCTTGCCTGCGCAAATGAGACAGATGCAGTTTTAGCGGTACACCTTGGCCACGCATTCTCGCAGCCAGTTTGGTCAGGCTTGTTCGAACGGATGGAGCGTCTTGCACGTGCCGATCACAAGGCAAAACTCAAAATGGGTACGCAATCGGCAATGATAGCCAAAATCGCGCGGCCTTCGATGCGGATAGAGGAATTGGGTGAGATACAGACCCTCTCAGGCCATGCGCCAATCTGGTCAGCGACGTTTTAAGCAGGTTTCATACTACGAGGTCTTCAAGCATTCCGCGCGACACGATCTTGAGGCAATCAGGATGCCGCTCGATGATACCGCGCCTTTCCAAATTGCTTAACGCCCTTGACCCTGTTTCTCGTGTGGTTTGCGCAACAAGGGCGAGCGCTGTGACAATTGGTGGCGGTGAAACAACGTCGCTGCCTTGCGCTGTTCTCAGCAGCTCTTTGTAAAACCGTCCCATCGCCGACAGGGCAACGCGCGAAGAAAAACGGTCGAGCACCACATCCAATTGCCCTGAATAGATCCGCGAAAGGCCGGCCCCAACATCGCTATGTTCTTGCACGATCTGGGCAAGACGGACCCCAGAAATCTCCAAAGCGGTAAGCGAGCTTAGCGCGCAGATATCATAGTTAAACGCTTGAGACTGTGAGAAGGCTCCGATGATCTCTCCGGGCCCAAAGGAGGAAATGATGGTATTTTGTCCCTCAAATGACATGGCTCGCAGTTGGACTGTGCCATCGAGTATCAGCCAGAAATTGACGCAGTCTTCGCCCTGATGTGCCAAAAACTGGCGGGCCTTAAATTTGGTAAGACGCATTGCATCGCCAAGCACGGCGGCCGAATTCTCATCACAATCAAGAAATCGCCTGAGAATTTGATTTTTCTCTTCGCTTTCCAAGCTTTGAGCGCCCCGTTTTGTTTTCTTGCATGACGTACACTACGGGAGATGTATCACAGATCAATATCCAAACATGCGAGCAGCTTAGAGATTGATAAAAAGGCTACTTTGAGAACGCCTACATTGCCGGGGCGCTTGGTGGCTGGGAGCCAAGCATGGCGTTTAAGCCTCGCAGATAAACCTTGCATGGGGATGCCGCTCGAGCACCTTCGCCAGCCAGTCTTCTTTGTCAGTCTTCGCGACCAAAGCCACGATGCATCCCCCGAACCCGCCACCTGTCAAGCGCGCGCCCACGGCGCCCATGTCCACCGCATCAGCGACAAGCGTATCGATAGGCTCAACTGACATCTCAAAGTCATCGCGCATAGACACATGGCTTTGGTTCATCAGATTGCCCAGAGCCTCCGCATCACCCACCCGCATCGCTGCAACGGCCTCTAGCACTCTCCTATGTTCGGTCGCGCAATGAACCGCGCGTTTGCGCATGGGTTCGTGCAAGTGCGAAGCTGCGATCTCTTTAGGATCAAGCGCGCAAAGATCGTTAGTCCCGAAAAAGGTCTTTGCCCCATCACACTCTACCTTGCGCTCTTTGTAACGCCCGTCGGTGAGCTTGCGCGATACACCGGAATGGAGCACCACAAAGCTGTGTTCTTGTGGTAGCTCAACGAGTTCGTATGAAAGTTTGTCAGTGTCGAGCGCCATCGCCATTCCCGGCTTAGCAATGGCGACGGCGAATTGGTCCATAATGCCGCAAGGGACGCCCAGATATTCGTTTTCCACTCGGCGCGCGGCAATGGCAAGTTCTGCATCGCTGGGATTGGTACCTCCCGCCACATCACGCGCCGCTTTGAGGATCGCCACGGTTAACGCAGCAGACGAGGAGAGGCCGGCCCCTTGCGGGATATTCGACCGGATGGTTAGGTCTGCGCCGCCTTGGACAAGCCCCAATGCGCATGCCTCACGAAGAGCGCCAACGCTGGGGTCCGACCAATCGCCCATTGCATGCTCGCTAAGCCCGCGCTCAACCGGCGCCTCATATTGGTCAGCGGTGATGTGTACACGCTCATCCGAGCGCGGTTTTAACTCGACGCTGACGCCTACCGAAAGAGCCGCTGGAAGAACTGTTCCGCCGTTGTAATCGATATGCTCGCCGATCAGGTTCACGCGGCCGGGCGCACTGCCTTTTCCTACTCTGGATGTCTGTATCACGCCTTGCCTCGTAGCGCTTCAGCAGCGCTTTCTGGCATGACGTCCACGGTGAAGGTCCCTGTGTGTTGCTCGACCGAAGCAAGATATTTGACCCGGCCCTTCGCTCGAAGAAGCGGGTAGAATTGCACGGTGAAGTGATAGCCCTGAGAACCTCCCCGCGGTGCTGCATGGAAGGCCATCATGGTGGCGGCAGGCTGCTCAAACAAAGCATCATAACGCCGCGTAATTTCGCCCAGCCAAAAGGCAAGCGCGTCCAACTCTTCATCGGTGCAATCCCAAGGCCCCTCGCGCCGCGTCTTGGGGGCAAGCCAAACCTCATATGGAAAACGCGCAAAACGGGGCACGAAGGCGGCCACCCCGCCCTCTTCACCAAGGCCATAGTCAGCCATGCATTGAGCGATTTCTGCGCCCAGGTCATAGCCATCGGCAAACGCATCGATTGCGCGTTGTTGGATGACCGGTGCGCGCTCAAATCCGTAAATCTGGCCATGGGGATGGTGCAGCGTCACGCCCACTTCATCTCCGCGGTTTTCGAATGGCAACACATAGTTGCATCCCGTCGCAAACAACGCCTGATAGCGGTCAATCAAAGCCGCAATCAGGACCTGCCTTCGGTCTTGTCCGATGGAATGGAGGCTTCCACTGGCGTCGGGCGCATAAACCACCACATCGCATGCACCCTTGGCGGGCTCTGACGTAATGCCGGTAAGGGCCGCTGCATTAGCGGCTGAATGGTGGAAGGCGGCAAACTTGTTCTCAAAAATCGCCAGTTCAAAATCGCTGAAGGGGATTTCCGTTTCCACCCCGCCAGCCACGGTGGGCGCGAGCGGATCATCCGCCGCAGAAGGCTTGAACGTCCGGTTCTGCCGATGTGCTGCGTAGACATTCCACTCGGCGCGCAAGGGATGGTATCGAATCTCTCCTCCTTGCGCGATAGGATCTGCGCTTTCGGAGGCGGGCACGAGATTATGGGGAGTACGGCCATAAAGGCGAAGCATACGGCCATCGGCCTTGCGATGTTCGCGCAAATAGACCGGCCGCCCTCCAGCTTGACGACCTAAGGCCAAGGCACCGCTCATTGAGCTTGCTCGCGCGCCTGAAACCAAGCCTCAACCTTAGCCCGCGCCGTCTCATCAAGATGCAGGCCCAGCTTACTGCGCCGCCAAAGCGCATCGTCAGCCTCTCTCACAAATTCTGCATCGCACAGGTACTCAAGCTCCCGGGCATAAAGATCACCGCCCAAATGCTCGCCAAGCCCGTTCACGCTGGTCACGCCATCAAGGATGGTATGCACCCGCGTCCCATATGCGCGCAGCAAGCGATGGAGCATGCCCCTGTCCGCCCAAGGATATTGCACGTGAAAATCTTCGACCAATTGCTCAAATCCCAAAGGATCAAAATCACCACCGGGAAGCGGTTTGTCCGCCGTCCAGCCGTCACCTTCACCAATCTTGAGTTTTGCGAGCGCATGTTCAGCAAGCTTGCGATAGGTTGTGATTTTTCCGCCGAAGATAGAGAGGATTTTTGCGCCCTCACGCTCCTCAAGATCGAAGACATAATCGCGCGTTACCGTAGAGTTGTCGGATGAGTGATCATCGTAAAGCGGGCGCACCCCCGAATAGTCCCACACCGCCTGATCGGGTGAGACGTCAGTGCTCAGATATTCATTGGCAGCATCGCAAATATACTGCTTTTCCGCGTCCGAAATTGTAACCTCTGCCGGGTCTTTTTCCCACAAAACATCGGTCGTACCGACGAGCGTGTAGTCGCGCTCATAAGGTATAGCAAAAATGATACGGTCGTCCTTATTCTGGAAGATATAGGATCGATCATGCTCAAACAGTTTGGGGAAGATCAGGTGGCTGCCTTGAACCATTCGTACGTTGTTTTCAGGCTCACCCTTGTTTGCCTTGCCAAGAACGGCATCAACCCATGGCCCAGCTGCGTTCACCACCGCCTTTGCGCGCGCTGTTTCTTCGCCAGAACGTGTCTTAAGGGTCGCGGTCCACATCCCATTTTCATGGCTTAGACCAGTGCACTCAGTGCGCGTGCGGATAGTGGCGCCGCGCTCGGCTGCGTCCATGCAATTGAGCGCCACCAGCCGTGCATCTTCAACCCAGCAATCCGAGTATTCAAAGCCGCTCACCAAGCGCTCTTCGAGAACAGGCGCATGGATCCCTTCCCGAAGGTTCACAGACTTTGTCGCCGGCAGCAATTTGCGCCCGCCCAGATTGTCATACAGAAACAGCCCAAGCCGCAGCAGCCATTTTGGACGTAGCCCTTTGTCATGCGGCAATACAAAACGCATCGGCCAAACAATATGCGGCGCGATTTTGAGGATACGCTCACGCTCAATCAGGCTCTCGCGGACAAGGCGAAATTCGTAGTGTTCAAGGTAACGAAGCCCGCCGTGGATGAGCTTTGTCGACGCGCTCGATGTGTGCGAGGCAAGATCGTCTTTCTCAACCAGTAAGACAGTAAGGCCCCGTCCTGCTGCATCGCGAGCAATACCGGCCCCGTTGATGCCTCCGCCGATAATCAGCAGATCATAAGTGGGTGTCTTGGACATCATGCCTCTTGAAGGTGGTAAATCACCGCTGTGTCAGGATGAAGCGGCGGGGTTTGCATGCCAAATTCCATTAAAGCAGCGCCGGAGAAAATACAGCCTTCTCCCAAAAGATCGCATGGCTCGACCATCGAAGGGTGAGAGGCCGATGGATCAGTGAGCGGCCAGGCCATTTTTACGCGGTAGTGGGACGCGGGATTGAGCCCTGTAAGATACAGTCGATCAGGCGCTGTGCGCGGGCGCGATTCCAAGAGCGCATAGCTAAACAATGCCTCATTGCGCGCGCGATCAACGACCCCGACCACATTGGCATGAGGGGCCGATGCCAGCCGGTGGAAGTCGCCACTATGCAAAAGCTCACGGTGCTGCTTGTAAAGAGCAATTCCATCAGAAAGCACCTTGCGATCCACCTCGTTTTCCTGCGCAAGGTCCACCTCCAAGCCCATATGCCCGAATATCGCGCTCGCTACCCGGAATTCCATCGAGAAACGGCGGCCAGTGATGTGGCATTTCTTGGGCCCAACATGGCTTCCAAGTACTTTCAAAGGAAAGAAATAGGACGCACCTTTTTGGATATTCTGCCGGTCACGAGCGTCATTATTGTCAGAGGTCCAGATGCGATCGGTACGCTGCAAGACCCCAAAGTCCGCTCTGGCACCGCCTGACGAACAGCTCTCAATCTCGAGCTCAGGAAATTCTTCTCGCAAACGGTCGATCAGCCCGTAAACCGCTACTGTTTGCCGGTGCATGACCGCTTTGCCTTCAATGCTGCCGGGATGATGGCAATCGCGGTTCATATCCCATTTGATATAGTCGATCTTATACTCATCCACGAGCGCTGCGATCTTCTCATAAAGATAGTCGGCAACCTGCGGCATGCTCAAGTTAAGAGTGAGCTGATTGCGAAACGTGACAGGCTCCACACCCTTAGCACCAAGCACCCAGTCGGGATGCGCGCGGTAAAGGTCGCTGTCAGGATTGACCATTTCGGGCTCAAACCAGAGGCCAAATTCCATGCCCAGTTCGCGCACACGATTGACGATGGGATGGAGGCCTTGCGGGTAAACTTCACGCGAAACCCACCAGTCCCCCAATCCAGCTGCATCATTGCGCCGGCCACCAAACCAACCATCGTCGAGGACAAACCGCTCTGCACCAACTGAGTGTGCGAGTTCCGCAAGCTCGATAATGCGTTTTTCGTCGTGGAAGAAATACACAGCCTCCCACGTGTTGAAATGTACAGGACGAGGCTTTGCGCTCGTACGCGCGTCGAGGATTTGCCCTAACAGATGCGAATGAAACGCACGGCTAACCCCGCCAACGCCCTGATCAGACCAAGTCGCGAGCACTTCAGGCGTACAATAGCTTTCGCCCTCATCAAGACGGATTTCGCCGGGCCACAGGAGTTCACCCATTTGCAATACGGATCGTCCATCGGGCAGGCGGTCGACACGCGTGCGATGATTGCCACTCCAGGCAAGGTGGACACCGCATACGAGACCTTGCGTCTCGCTCGCACCCGCCACTTTTAGGATAGCGCCTGGGAAGCACTCATGGCTGGTGCGGCCCGCCATGTTTTCTCGAACATAGCTGCCTTGGAATTCCCCAATCGTCTCGGTTTGAAACTCGCCTGCCCAACGGCCTGCAAAGCCCATAATTTCGTTAAGCCTCGGGTCCAGCGGAAGGGTAAGGCCCGCACACCAATCCACACAAAGCACGCCGTGACCGGCGTTATCAACCTGCGTGCGCGTGGTTAGAACGCCGGAAGAAGGGTTGAGTTCGAAGGTGTAGGTCACGCAGACGCGTGCACTTGCATCACGGCATCTGATCTCAGCTGACATACTATCAGGCAGACTTACGCCTTCAACGCGAAGGTCCAGCGCCCAATCTTCTCCATCTCTGCTTGCGCTTAACCCCGGGGCAGAAAGCGTGCCAGTGCCAAGCTCATTCGACAAAGAAACCGCCCGCTCTTGCGCCGCATTGCCGTGGACATACTGCCATTGCGAAAGCGCTTTCAGCTGCGCAACGCTCGCATTTTGAATGGTCGGTCCGGCATAGATAATGGCCGGACGCTCACCCTTTTTTGCCTCGATCACCACAAGAACACGGCCGCCGGTCAATGCAAGCACGCCTTCATCAACCGAGGCAAAGGACTGAACCACCGTATCCACCATTTCCCCGCACGGCTCAGCGCCCACCGCGGTCAAATCGGCTTCCGACTGACCACGGGCGTCCCTTACCCATTGGTCCGGCTTTGCACCTTCACTCATCCAAATTGTCCATCCAAGCACATCATATATCGAGCCGCTTGCTCCCATCACTAACTTGCTAGAATTTCTCGAGCTGGGAAAGTGGTCTTTTGGCCGCCCATGAATTTTTTGGTATTCCTGTGTCTCAGCTCTGAGGTAAGACACTCAATATGTGGGAAGAGAAGATATACAAACAGAATATGCATCTGTCGCCTTTAGGTGGGATCAAGATCGCTTGTTTTTTGCACAATGGCGTTGGCGTCCTGACTTCGAGACGGACCCTCCCCCACTTCACCTTGGTCTATGTGACGCGCGGATCGGGGCGGTATACCGATGAGAAAGGCATCGACGTGTCGGTCGCGGCAGGTGATGCGATTATTGTCTTCCCTGGACGGCAGCATTGGTATGGACCCGAGAAAGGTAAGACCTGGGACGAATTCTATCTTGTCTTCGAGGGTCCTGTGTTTGACATGTGGCGATCAACGGGCTGCTTTGACCGGGAACACCCTGTTTTGCCTTTGAAACCCATGGATTTTTGGCGCGACCGAATTCTCCAAGTCATTGGGCAAAGGCCGGCAAAAACTGAGGCCGAGCTGCTTGCAGAGGCCATCAAATTGCAGGAGCTGCTTGCTGACATGCAGCAAGCAGGGCACGATGGGATGTCGGGCGATATCGAGTGGTTGGAGAATGCAAAACAGGCGATTACGGATAGCATGGACATTCGGGTTGCCGCTCAAACCTGCGGCTTGTCTTACGAATCGTTCCGTAAACGATTCCGCAAGCTGGCCGGCCACTCCCCCGGTCGCCATCGCACGAACATTCTGATGGGTGAGGCATGCGATATGCTGAGCAAGCCAGGAACGCGGCTTCGCGATATCTCGGATAAGCTTGGGTTCTGCGATGAGTATCATTTCTCTCGCCAATTCAGAAAATCCGTTGGATGGAGCCCTTCTGAATATCGAGCGCGCATCAAGATGGATGATGCAACATTTTAGTTTTTGGGATTAACTGAGCGCGCCCAAAGCTATGCCGAACAAAGCGTTGCAGATTTATTACAATACGCCATCACTTTACAATTCACGGCTCGACAATTCCCAAAAAATACATGGCGGTCCAATCCGCCTATGGAAACCCTAATCTCACAGCATCATTCTGCGCCTGTCCTTCAACTGGACCTGCGCTCCACCTCACAAAAACAAAACGGGGTGTGGCCGAATTGGGAGAGAATTATGTTGTTTTCGAAGCGAGCCGTTCTGGCTCAATCCGTAGCGATTGCCGCAGTTGCAGCTGCGACCCCCGCGATGGCGCAGGAGCAATCCGCTGGGGACGCCGTTGCCAGTGATGATGGTGACACCATTATCGTCACCGGGTTTCGCCGCAGTCTTCAAGATGCGATCAATCTGAAGCGCGACAACTCGGCGGTTGTCGACGCAATTTCAGCCGAAGAAATAGGCAAGTTTCCAGACCAAAACGTCGCGGAAGCATTGCAGCGTATCACCGGCGTCGCGATTGACCGTGCTGGCGGCGAAGGTCAGTCGATCACGGTTCGCGGCCTTGGCCCAGAATTTAACGCCGTCCTTTTGAACGGTCGCACGCTCGCAACCGACAACCCAGGACGCGAATTCTCATTCGACGTTCTGTCTGCCGATATCATTCAATCAGCTGAGGTCTACAAATCCTCGCTCCCCGGCCTCCAATCAGGCGGCATCGGCGCGGTTGTGAACATTCAAACCGCCAAGCCGATTGATCGCCTCGGCTTCAACGCCTCGCTTTCAACCGCTGCGATTTACGAGAACCTTTCAGAAGACCTCGGCGCTGACATCAGCGGTGTTGTTTCCTGGTCAAACGGCACCGTTGGCGTGCTGTTTGGTGGTTCGTATCAGCTGCGCAACTCACAGTTCGACCGCAACATCACCAACGGATTTGCCCTTCGCGAGGGCGATGCGGCGATTTTTGCACCGGAAAGCTCCAGTGGCCTTCAACCCGGCGACATTGGCGAGCTTCCAGCAGGTTCGCGCTTGCAACAGCAGGTGATTTTCAGCCGCGACGAACAGGACCGTGAGCGTATCACTCTCAACGGCGCGCTTCAGTTTGCGCCGTCTGACCGCTTCACTGCGACCTTCGATGGCCTGTATTCGCGGCTCGATATTGAGAGCTTTGACCAGCAGTTCTCAGGCTTCTTCAGCCCGCCCTTCATCGATCCACAGATCGATGGCAATGGCACTGTGACCGGTTTCAGCCGCCCGAGCATCGATTTCCAGAACCGCAACCCAGACATTGCAGCGACGGTCGGCCTTTCGCAGAACGACAACGTTCTCACGTCGAACAACCGTTTGGCGGAAACTGTGGCCGTTGGTGGTAACTTCGACTTTGAAGCAACCGACAGCCTGAGCTTTGTCGCTGACATTTCATACTCACGCGCGACGCGTGATGGAACCAACCCGTTCGTGGTGCTCGGCGCGCTTGCTCCAACTTCGCCGTTTATCCAGTCGACGAGCGATTCTGGCATTTCGACGATCACCAACATTGTCGATTCAGATTTCACCAACACCGACATTCAGCGCCTTCACTTCGTGAATGTGAACCGCACCCGTGTGGAAGATGAAGTGTTTGAAGTCCGCCTTGATGGTGAGTGGGAAGTCGATGCAGGCCCGCTCGAAGCGATCACTTTCGGCGGCATTTACACCGACCGTGAGAAGACACAGGACCTGTTCGATAACTTTGCCGCGCCCGGCTTTGGTTCGATCACTTCGGCACAAATCTTCTGCGCTTACTGCGGCTACACCGTGCCATTCGACACATCGATCCTGAGCCCGTTCAGCTTTGACGGCTTCCTAAGCGGCGTTGACGGGGCGAGCACCGTTCCCGGCACGATCCTGACTGCAAGCTTTGAAGACGCATTCGCTCAGCTTAACAGCGCGGCGAACCTGCAAAACCCGGATCGCACCGGTGGCAACACAGCCGAGCTGCTCGACTACCTCAACAGCGGCGGTCTTGACCCTGTGCTCGGTATCTACACGCCATCGTTCAATCCCGGCGGAAGCTTCGCAGTGGAAGAGCAAATCTTCGCAGCGCACTTCAACACCGAATGGGGCGGCGATTTTGGCGGCGAAATGCCATGGGCGGCCAGTATCGGCTTCCGCATTGCGTTCACCGATGTGCTTTCAAGCGGTATTGATCAGCCTGTGATCGAATTCCGTGAGACACCGGGCGATACGCAGCTCGTCACCGTCTTTGGCCCTGCGAGCAATATCGAAGTGCCAAACGATTATGTGAACTTCCTGCCGTCGGTTAATTTCCGTCTGGAGCCAGCGGATGATGTGGTCGTGCGCCTTGCCTATGCTCGCACGGTAACACGTCCAACGCTGACTTCGCTTGGTGTAGCAAACACCTTTGGCGGGCGTTCGGATGCGCCTTTAAGCGGCGGCGGTAACCCACTTCTCGAAGCATTCACAGCCGATAACTTCGACCTTTCGGTTGAGTACTACTTCGACAATCTCAGCTTCGTGAGTCTTGCAGGTTTCCACAAAGAGCTTGGCGGGTTTATCGAAGAATCGACCATTGGCGTTCCCGGTGTGGTCATCTTTCCAGCGGGCAATGGCGGTCTTACCGTCGACACCCCAGTGGATGTGACCTTCCAGGACACGCGGGAGCGCAACGGCCTTTCAGGCAGCATCAGCGGCCTCGAATTCGCGGCACAAAAAACGCTCGACAACGGCTTTGGCGGCATCATCAACTACACTTATGTGACCTCCACACAGGATGATGCACCGGCGGGCGACCTTGGCTTTAACGGCTTTACCCCGCACACGGTCAACGCGACGGCATTCTACGAGGGCGACCGTTTCTCAGCGCGTGTTTCGTACAATTTCCGCGACGGCTTCCTCGTGCAGGAAAACGACGTGCAGAGCGAGCCACGCCAGCGTGAGAGCTTCACGCAGGTCGATTTCTCGGCAAGCTATGAGCTGACCGATCAGTTCCAGGTCTTTGTTGAAGGGCTCAACATCCTCAACGAAGACACACGCGATTTCTCGCGTTTCCCGAACCGGGTGCTTGAGTACACCCGCGTTGGCGCTCGTTACACAGCAGGCGTTCGGGCTAAGTTCTAGGGACTAAAGTCTATCGGGTCGCATGATCGCTGGTAAAACGGCGACATAACGCGAAAGGCGGCGGGCATCTTAACCAATGATGCCCGCCGTTTTTTATTGGGGCAAACAGGGGCCAATTAGCCGATTTGCTCCCAAACGGGACTTGCTGAGTCCCAATCAAATTGAAAGAGTGGGGACCGCTACCCAACCGCGCCGTAAGAGCCGGACAGGGTCGCTAGGGAGAGATAAGCAAAATGTTCGTTCTTCAGATCACCGTGTTCTTTGGGCTCATGGCAGCCCTCGCCTATTTCACCTGGCGCAAAGTGGCAGCGGCGCAGGCAGCAAGTAACGCGTCTGCGGATAAGGAGATATTCCTTGCTGGCGGCGGTCTGAGCTGGTTTTTTGTCGCCGGTGCGATCACTCTGACCAACCTTTCAACCGACCAGTTGGTGGGCATGAACGGGGCACAGATGTTCCTTCTTGCCTGGTGGGAGATTGCCGGATTTATCGGGCTGATGCTGCTCGCCTTCGTATTCGTGCCAATTTACTACCGCGAGAAGTGCACCACGGTCACGGAGCTGCTTGAAAAGAAGTACAACGGCGGCAGCATTCGCACGGTTATCTCAGGGCTGTTTTTAGCCGGAAACGTTTTCATCTACTTGCCCGCGGTGATCTATTCAGGCGCGCTTTTTATTCAGTCGCTTTTTGGGTTTGGAGCGCAGGAAGTCGTCACCATCGAAGGCGGGAGGGCCACCGACAGCGCAGGCCTCGATACAAGCCTTCTGATGATTGCAGCCATCTTCGCGATTGTCGGGGCCGCTTACGCAATCCTCGGTGGGCTTCGTGCGGTGGCCGTGCTCGACACCTATAGCGGTATCGGCATCCTTGGATTGGCGCTGATCGTCGTGTTCCTCGCGCTTCAGGCGATCGGTTTTGACTTCTCAGGCGTGCCGGCAGAGCGCATGTCCATGGTGGGCGACAACAACTCGCAAATCCCCTTCCACACGCTGTTTACCGGCATGATCTTTATCCAGATCTTCTATTGGTCCACCAATCAAAACATTACGCAAAAAGCGCTCGCTGCGCCAAACGTCAAAGAGGCACAAAAAGGCATCATGGCAGCGGCCATCGTGCGCGTTCTCATCGTGCCGCCGATTGTTGTGATCCCCGGCGTTGTCGCTTACAAATTGTTCGGCGGAGTGGGCGATAAGGCTTACGGATTGCTCGTTGACCAGATCCTGCCTGGTTGGATGAGCGGCCTCTTTGCCGCGATGATCGCAGCAGCCGTGCTGACCACTTACTCAGCCGTCATGAACGCGACCATTACGCTGTGGTCGGTCGACTTCCACCGCAAGTTCATCAACAAGGATGTCGATGTGATCAAGCTCAACCGCAAGGTTGGAATTGGCGCCATGGTGGTCTCAATCGCCCTTGTTCCACTCTATGCCAATGCAGAGAGCATCATCGACCTGCTCCAGCAGTTGAACGGCCTTCTCTCAATGCCGATCCTCTCAGCCTTCGCAGCAGCGCTTCTGTTCCGAAATATGGACGCGCGCGCCGCGGTTGCAGGGCTGGTTTACGGCGTTGGCATCTACGCCTTCCACACCTTCTTCCTCTACACCGATCAGGAGATGTGGGGCGGCATGACCTATTACCGCTATCTGGGTCTCGATTGGCTGCACTATATCGATGTGATGGTCTTTGTGCTCTTCTCGTCCATAGCCGTAGCCTTGTTCACCAACCGATTTGTGTTTGGAAACAGGGCGCAGTTCGTTGGGTTTGGAAAGGCCAAAACCGCGTAATATTCGATGCTGAGACCAACAGCCTATCAAACGCTGAATTGGCGGCAGTGCGTAGCTCGGGTACACATTCAAAGCAGTGACAGGCCCATAGTATCGGCAATTTGATAGCCAAACCTTTGATGAACTCCGAAAAGAAATGGAAGAGTGTAATCATTAGGGGGTAGATCGAATGACAGGGATTAGTTTTAGATACACCGGCACTGACATGCGCCTGATTGTGGCTATCAACAATGCGACAGCACTTTTGAAAAGCAGAGCGTTCAGAGAAGTCATCGAGCAGCGTGAGGAGCTCTTCTTCAATACCACTCGAACATGTGCTGAGATCGCCGAGCTGATTTTTGAGTCCAATGCGAAAATCAAGCTGCAAATGTTCAGCAAGAGGCCGTGGTTTGGACGCCTCACCACCGCTCGCGTGAAACCAAACGTTAGAGACACGATCTTCTTTAACACCTACGCGCTTGGCAGGGGCGAGGGAGCGAACACGAACACTTTGATCCATGAGACCGTGCATGTGATCGATAAGTTCCATGACAAGAACTCGGTTTTTGATTTCACGCACAAAGGCAACAACTCACAAAGACCGCCGCAAAACCAAGATTCCGCTCCTTATTGGATCGGCAATCGGTCTGAAGACCTGCTTCCGCTGATCGCGGGAAGAATGAACGCGAACACCAAAGGGCGACGTCTGGAGCGTATTGACCGTGAATTGGTGCAAAAGGCGATTACAGATCGGGATTGGACCGGAGGACAACACCTGTGTTGTGGCACCAGATAGAATGTCCAGAAGGCGTTCACGGATGCGCCAATTTGCCCTCAGAAGTATGCTCGCAAAGTTAGCGTGTACCCCTCCATGGTGTCATGGTGTTGCGCATGAATATGCTGCTTCGAATAACATCGATGGGGGCAAAGGCTACGAATGTGAAAATTTGGCCCTGAGATAGCGTGTTTTGCCTAGCTTCCCCATATCCCATCCCAGTCACCCTTGGGTGGGTTCGCCGCCAAAGTTCGCGACCGCTCTAGCATTAGCTGTGAAGGCCTATCTGCGCTGAAAATTCCAAGCCCTTCTCCAAAGGCCTCCTCAGCAGCTTTAAAGTCACCCCTAGCGTACAATTCGCGGCCTTGTTCATAACAGGCAAGCATCTGTTCAAATTGCCGGGTGTGCCGGGGATGATTGGGATCGAGAACCTCGAACAGTGTTGTTGACGCCTGCCGTCCTCGAACCTTGATCTTGTCAAGATTTCTCGTCGCAATCTCGTCGCTGAGCTTAGATTTGCTTTGCTCTGATATGATCAATTCAATGCCATAGGCTTTGGTCGCGGATTGCAAGCGAGAAGCCAAGTTCACTGTGTCGCCAATGACGGTGTAGTCCATGCGTTTTTGAGAGCCGATTGTACCCGCCACAACTTCACCGGTTGAAATGCCAACGCCAAGCGATAACTCCTCTTGCCCGCGCGCCAACCGCTTTGCGTTTAGCTCGCGCATAGCGGCGAAAATCTCCAAGCCACCTCGCACTGCCAACTCAGCATCATTCTTGCGGCTCAAAGGCACACCGTAAACGGCCATAATCGCATCGCCGATAAATTTATCGACGACCCCTTCGGTCGATGAGATCGCATCACAAAGCTCGCCAAACACCTCGTTGAGCATGTCCACGGTGCCTCTTGCCGACAGCTGTTCAGACATTGTGGTGAATTTGCGAATATCTGCGAACAGCACGCTGGCGTTTAGCGAGCTTCCAAACAAGAGATCGGTGTCCTGCCCCAAGACCTCGTCCACGATCTCTTGAGGCATGAACCGCCGAAGCGTGCTGTTAAGGCGTTTGCTCTCGGAAATATCCTCCAGAACGATCAAGGTCTCATCTGCTAGATTGCTGCCTCGCAAAAGAGGGGAGACCGATATGTTGACCGACTTCTCTATGCCCTTTTCTGGCTTACTTAGATCGACATCGACCAGGTTTGCCTGGTCACCCGCTTCTAAGGATTGCCGCAAATCTTCGTTTAGGTTCTCGTTCTTCAACCGAAGGATAAGGCCAATGTCGCCGTCAGTCAGCTCGGCTTCATCACGAGAGAGAATGGAACGCGCGGCGTCGTTACTTTTGACCACCTTGCCCTGCTTGCTGATGGTGATCACGCCGTTCCGAAGAGAACTCAAGATATTGTCATTGTAGTTGCGTTCAGAGACGACTTCTTCAAACAGGTTGGCATTCTCGATCGCAATCGCAGCTTGCGAGGCAAATGCCTTGGCGCGCACGAGGTCGCTTTGAAGAAACGGCCTTCCCCCTTCGCGGTTAAGAGCCTGCATCACGCCAAGAGCCTTGCCATCCTTTGAGAGGATCGGAACGGCCAAAATGCTCTGTGTACGATAGCCTGTATTCTCGTCAGTCTTCCGATCAAAGCGGGGATCGCGATAGGCGTCAGGGACGAATATCGGCTCTTTTGAAGTGAGACACGCACCAGCGATACCTTGCTCAGGGTCAAGCCGGATTTGCTGGCCTTCCATCCCTTGCGCCACAGTTGAGACCAGCTTGTGTTCGAGGGGGTTATAAATGAACAGCGAGGAGCGATCCGCAGCGATAACTTCACTCGTCACTCCAACAATCTTGCGAAGCAGCGGCTCAAGCTCGATTTCCGTGGAGATAGACGTATTGATGTCCAGTAAGCGTTTGAGTTCAAGGTTGCGGTCTTCCATATCGGTGATCGCAATGCCCCAGCGCTCTGCCATAATGATGACTTGAGAGAACAGCATCAAAAGCGGGTTCAACGCTGCCAAAGAATAGGCGGGAATCTCGCTTTCGCGGAATATCCCTGTGTGGATCAACGCATTCATCCCGAAGATGAACACAAAACCAGCCAGACTGATGAAAAACAGTGCAGCGCCGGTGCGTTGATTGAGAAAGGCACGAAAGCCAATCGCTGCGACACCTGCCAATGTGCCAATGTTCATGAAGGCCATGTAAGATTGAAGCAGCGTTGCATCTAAGATCAAATCGAGCGCAATCATCGTTGCATGGATCACCCCGAAGAAGGGGAGCAAAACATAGATAGGCAAAGCCAACCAGCGCGGCGTTTCATCGGGATATAGCGCCTGACAATAGGCAAAGAACGCAAGCGGTGCGATCGTAAGCGACACAGAGTTCAAGAACATCATTTGCTGAAAAGTGATGGATGGCGCGACCAACAACAACAGATTGTCAAATCCGGCGACACCGGCTGGCGTCATAAATGCTGCAGCTGAAATGGCGAGGAAAAGAGCGGGTTTGTCGTTTCGTCTGATGACAAAAACGGAAATATTCAGGCACAAAATCAATAAGATCGTGCCGTGATAAAGCGTCTCGCGCGACCAACGCAGCGCGCTCCAGTCATCCATTGCGGCCCTTTTTCCAAGAACAGGCGCTGCCTCAAGACCGTTGTCCTTGTGATGGAACGCAGCGATCTCTATCGCGATTTCCAAACTGTCCGAGCGGTTCTCAAAGTGGATCGTCTGTGAGCGAACGTGGTATTCGGTTTCCTCGCGTGTCGATCCAACAATTCCGCGGCCTGACACGACTTCGCCATTTAGTGAGACTTCGCTCGCCGTATAGATCAGTGGCACAAAGAGTGTGTAAGAGCCCTGCGAAAGACCCTCTACGTTGAGTGTATAAGTCGCCCTTCCCGACCTTGGTAAATCAGGCGCGCTGGCTGTCCAGAGGCCTGGCAGCTCGACCATGCTCACCGCTCTTGTCGCAGGTGTTTCGATTGCATCGTCCCAGTCAAATGCCCAAGTTCCCTCAAGGACTACCGGGTCATCAAGTTCCCCCCATCCTGAGAAATCGACCACCCCATCATTTGCACTTGGAGCATCGCTCGCGGTGGAGTCCGTCATGAAGGGAGCGCACAGCAAGAGCAGTGCGATGAGCGTTACAAGGGAGAAGAAAAGTCGCCGCGCGCCGCCTGCCCTTGGGGCTTGCGTGTCATCCAACGCGCCAGACACTTCCCTTTCAGTATTCGAACTTGCCCATTGGAAAAACAGTGTACTCGAGCCCCCGCCAGCCGCACCTTGGCACGAACTGTAGGGTCATCATCGCGCAGCTGGCAAACACTAATGTTACCAATGCCCGGACTTGTTCGGCTGTTTCAGCGCCAATTGGGATCTGGAGAGTGCGTGAGGCTGGACCAAACCTGGTAGCGGAGGAGGGACTTGAACCCCCGACACGCGGATTATGATTCCGCTGCTCTAACCACCTGAGCTACTCCGCCGCACCAAGATCGCCTCTAAGAGGCTTCCGTTTGGTCACAAACCAATCCAGAATCGCGAAGCGCAATCGCCTCGAGCGAGCGCGCGATTTAGGGCGGGTCATCTTTCCGGTCAACCTTAGTTTTGCGCGTCCTCTACCGCTTCATTCATTCGGATGACCTTTACAGCCAGACTGCGATTGAACGCACTGTCCACAGAGCGGCCGATCTCGGGAAGGCTGCGGCTTAGCTGCGCGAGTGCATCACGGTCGAGTTGGGCCATACGCATGGGCAGCACCACCGTCACCGTCGCACTCGCCCCTTCACCCGAAATATGGCTTATCTCACCTACAAATTCGCCGGCACCGCATTCATTGACCAATTGGCCATCGCGCTTGATCGAAGCGCGGCCTGTTGCAATGTAAATCAGAGGAGGGTCAACTTGATTTTGCTCGATCAAGACATCCCCCACTTCCATATCGCGCCATTGCATCAGGTCGCGAAGGCGGTTTTGTTTGGAGGGGTCTTCGATCCGCATCACATGGTCAAAGAGCTCCTGTTCTTCGCGTGTCATAGAGCCGGTGCGAGCCCTGTTCCACAACTGGAAAAGACGCGCCGCGTTGACCGCAAGAAAGAGCAGCGCGAGCGCAAGGCCGAAGCCGACCTCCTCCTGCACAGCAAAATAAAGCACAAAGGCGATGCCGCTAATCACGAGGAGCATGCGCATTAGGCGCACCTGATGCGGGATAACGCCCAGAATCAAGGCTATGCCACCAATCAGGCCAAAGGCTGATGTCAGTTCGATTGTTATCTCCCCTCTTGACGCACCGGGCCCATCGAGGCCCCAAACAATCCGGCGACACGCCTCCTACACCAAACGTTCGCTTCCGCGAAAGGCACAAGTTTTGACATGCTCCCAAGGACCATCTTGATAAAGGTGCAGCTCTAGCGCGGGAAAAGAGAATGCGCGCGGTTCAATCGTGGGTCCAAGGCTGGCTTGGAGTGCGCGCGCTTCGCTTTTGGTCACCTTGTTCTGGATCGTGATGTGTGGGCGCGGCTCGTAAAGGTCTTGAGCTGTGAGGCTTCCGTGAAAATGCTCTGCGATCAACGCGCGAAGCGCAAGCAATGGTTCGCTTTGAAGCGCGATAGCCGTCCCTTTGCCAAGGTCCATTACGCCTGTGACCCACCCCTCAACAGGAGCAAATTCGCGCGTCAATTGCGGGAGGAAGTCCCTAAGCTCATCCAGAAGCGATGGCGCGAAGGAGTGGAACATCGTCACATGCGCGTGAAGATGGTTTCGCTCAGGCGGATAATGCTCACGTCGTAAGGCGTCTGCCCAGCCTTGGATTTCACGCGGTAGCGCCGCTGTTACAATGAACGGCCGACCCATGCGCTGGGTTAGTCCATTTCGCCGCGTTCACGGCGCAGCTGGAACCAGCGGCCGACCGCTTCATTATGCCCATCGAGCGTCTCGTTGAACTCGTGCCCGCCGGTGCCATCAGCGACCATGAAGAGGTAATTGTGATCCTCAGGGTCCAGCACCGCTGCGATTGTCTCACGTCCGGGATTGGTGATCGGCCCAACGGGGAGTCCAACGCGGGTATAAGTGTTATAGCCGTTCACCGCTGCAATTTCGGACTGGCGGATACGGCGGCCTAAAGGCTTACCCTTGGTAATGGGGTAGATGATAGTGGGATCAGCTTGCAGTAGCATCCCTGACTTCACGCGGTTGGAATAGAGCCCTGCGACCGTGCGACGTTCACCGGGTGTACCCACTTCCTTTTCCACCACGCTTGCAAGGATTAATGCCTCACGGATCGTATCAACAGCGGTGTTTTCGCTGCGCTCAGCCCAAGCCTCGGCGAGATAGAGGTCCATCGCGCTTTGCATTTGTTCAATCAGGCTCGCGCGTGATTGTCCGCGTTCATAGGAATATGTATCAGGGAGGATGGAGCCCTCCAACGGCACATCCACCTCGCCCGTGAGCAATTCCTCTGCCATCAACCGCTCCCATACGAGCACACTCGGCATACCCTCTGGAATGGTGATGAAGCGGCGGATGACGTCGCCCGACTGGAACATGGCGAGGATGTCGCCCTGGCTCATACCGGGTTTCAATTCAAACTCGCCAGCCTGGATCGGTTCGGAGGAGCCGAAAATCCGAGCGTGAAGTAAGAAACCGTCCGCCGAGCTGATGTGGCCAGCGGACTCTAGGTTTTGTGCGACCGACGTGAGCGAGGAACCGGCCGGAATCAAGAACGGCGTCTCCGCCTCAACCTCGGCCTGCCCCATGAAGCTGACGAGCAGCACAGCCCCTGCGACAATTGCCGCAAGACCCAGCCCGACGATGCAGCCGAGCTTCTTCATAGGATTAATCGACCTTCTGCATGATGAGAGAGGCGTTTGTACCGCCAAAGCCGAAGCTGTTGTTGAGCACCGCTTTCACTTCGCGTTTTTTCGCTTCGAGAGGCACAAGGTCGATGCCTTCGGTGCCTTCATCAGGATTGTGCAGGTTGAGCGTTGGCGGGACGATTTGATCGCGCATCGCCAACACACAGAAAACGGCCTCAACCGCGCCAGCGCCGCCCAGAAGGTGGCCGATGGCGCTCTTGGTTGAGCTCATCGAAGCACCGCCGAGGCCCTCACCAAGTACTCGTTTCACCGCCGCCAACTCGATAGTGTCCGCCATGGTCGAAGTACCGTGCGCGTTCACATAATCGATGTCGCCTGGCCCAAGACCCGCTTTCTTAAGCGCCATCTTCATAGCCAGCTCAGCGCCTTTGCCTTCAGGGTGCGGCGCGGTGACGTGATAGGCATCGCCGGAGAGGCCATAGCCGGTGACTTCGGCGTAAATCTTTGCGCCGCGCGCTTTGGCGTGTTCATATTCCTCAAGGATCAGAACACCAGCGCCCTCGCCCATCACAAAGCCCTCGCGGTCTTTGTCATAGGGGCGGCTTGCCTCGGTTGGGCGGTCGTTGAAGCTTGTGTTGAGCGCACGCGCCTGCGCAAAGCCAGCGATACCCAGCGGGTTGACGGTGCTCTCCGCGCCGCCTGCGACCATAATGTCGGCATCATCCATCGCGATCATGCGCGCGGCATCACCGATAGAGTGCGCGCCGGTCGAACAGGCCGTCACAACCGCGTGGTTTGGTCCCATAAAGCCGTATTTGATTTGAACTTGGCCCGTCACCAAGTTGATCAGCCGGCCATGCACAAAGTGCGGAGACACACGGCCAGGGCCACGCTCATGGAGATTGACCGATTCCTTCTCAATTCCCGGCAAGCCACCGATACCAGCGCCAATAGAGCAGCCAACGCGCTCTTTTTCTTCGTCGCTAAGGTCAGTGAGACCTGCATCTTCAAGCGCCTGCCCTGCTGCATCAATGCCATAAACAATGAAGGGATCGACCTGCCGCTGTGTCTTGCCATCAACGCGCTTGTCCGCGTCAAAACCCCATGGGTGATCCTTTGGTTTCACCTCGCAGGCGATGGTGCACTTCTGCCCTTCAGGGTCAAAGCTCGTGATCGGCCCTGCCCCGCTTTCACCAGCGATAAGGTTTTTCCAAGAGGTCTCCACATCCCCGCCAAGCGGTGTGACAAGACCCAGACCGGTTACAACGACACGGCGCATTCAACTCTCCATAGCCCCGTCAAAGGGAGCAAACACGTTTAATCCCAATACACTACAGGCCCGGCGGCCCTTAGAAAAGGGCCCGGGCCTGTCGGTCAGCGCCCGAATGCACCGGGCAGGCTGAAGGCGAAAGCCCTAAGGCTCAGCCCCGGCTTGATTAGCCTTGTGTCTCTTCGATGAATTTCGTCGCATCACCGACGGTTGCGATCTTTTCAGCCGCATCATCGGGGATTTCAACGCCAAACTCTTCTTCAAAAGCCATCACCAGCTCAACGATATCGAGGCTGTCTGCGCCCAGATCATCAATGAAGCTTGCTTCCTGAGTTACTTTGTCTGCTTCGACGCCGAGATGCTCGACGACAATTTTCTGCACGCGTGTTGCAGTATCGCTCATGTTTATCCCTCTTAAACTGTGGGGTTTGAAACTTCTCTCCTGCCCCTAGAGGTCGGTTGTAACGAGCGCAAGTCAAGATGCAATCTGTCTTGGGATATTAGCGGAACAGTTCCTGTGTATCGGCGAGTTCAATATCATCGCGCCCCTCAAGGCTCTCCAAGATCTTGTATTTATGCGCAGTTCCAAAGGTGATGAGCGCTGTGAGCCCCTGCCCGCTGATTGTATCAAGCTGCGAATTGATCAGATCGCTGTGGGCGCGATTTATCTGCTTCCACCCGCCTGCGCCCAAATCTCGATCAAAATATCGCTCATAGGGCTGACGCGAGTCTTCAACCAGGTCGTCAAATTTACGTGTATGGATAAAGCGAGGGTCATCGCCGCGCCCCCGAAGCTTGCGAGAATATTCGCGGATAGCCGCGCGGTGCTCTGCCCATTCCTCGGCTCTCGAAGGATCGTTTTGGATGCGCTCCAGTGCCTTTGCTCGGTCGCGCGCAATCTCACGCGTCCATCCAGCGCCAGCGACGATTTCAAAGCCCATCTCCCGACTGAGCGGGAAGACAACATTGGTGTATTCCGGAAAAACCTGCGTGCGCGGTTCATCCACTGCGCCGGTCTCGCGAAAGCTCGATACGGCTTGGTCGATGCGGTCGGGCGGAATTTCGGTGATAACCACATCAGGTTTCGCCTTGCGGATCGCGGCTTCGAGCACGTTTAGAGAATAGGTGTCACTGTCCCGGTGATTCGAGTGGATCACGCCGATCACGTAGACTTTCGTCTTTGGCGGGCCTGGATCAGCAACAGCAGAGCAGCACAACATCATGGGAGCGGCCATTGAGGCGGCCAGGCTTGCAACGATGAAAGAACGGCGGTTGAGGGTCATAATTTCTCTTTCGGTCGCCCCTGCATACTTGTTACTGCGAGCCCCATGAAACGCTTCTTTTCCGATCAGCAGACCCTCCATGCGCCATTGCGCGAATTAAACAATGGCGAATGGATGGACTTTGCGGAAAGTCCAGCACGGGTTGCGTCCATGCTTGAGGCTATCGGGCAGGTTCAGGCGCCAACAGACCACGGGATGGAGCCAATCCTCGCGGTGCACGACGCTGACTATGTGGAATTTCTGAAGAACGCGCACGCCGATTGGCTCGCCGCCGGGCGCGAAGGTGATGCCATTGGATACGCTTTTCCAGCAGTCCGCCGCCGTAAATTGGACCTAACTCGTATCGACGGACGCCTAGGCGCGTATGGTTTCGACGCCGCCACCCCCATCGCGAGCGGAACGTGGGACGCAGCCTATTGGGGCGCGCAATCGGCCCTGAGCGCTCTGGATGAAGTAATAAGAGGCGAACCCCAGGCATTCGCCCTGTGTCGTCCACCCGGTCACCATTCAGGGCGCGATTATTTCGGAGGCTATTGCTTCCTCAACAACGCAGCCATCGTGGCTCAGTGCGCCATAGACACGGGCCTAGGCCCGGTTGCGGTCCTCGATGTGGATTATCACCACGGCAACGGCACGCAGGATATCTTTTACGATCGCTGCGACGTGCTGTTCGCATCCATTCACGCCGACCCCAAAATGGACTATCCCTATTTCTGGGGTCACGCTGATGAGACCGGTGAAGGGGCAGGCGAAGGCGCGACGTTTAACCAACCTCTGCCGCGCGGCACCACATGGGAAGGCTATGCTCCTGCGCTGGACAAAGCGTGCGAAAGGATCGCCGCGTTCGGAGCCAAGTTCCTCGTCATCAGCTACGGCGCGGATACGTATGAAGCCGACCCGATCTCGCATCTTAAACTGACGACGCAGGACATGGGCCGCATCGCAGAGCGCATCGCAACCCTTGACCTACCAACGGTCACAGTGATGGAAGGCGGCTACAATATCGAGGCGCTGGGCCGCAATGTGGACGCTTTTTTGGGCGGATTGGGCAGTTAAAACGGCTAAATATCGATCCATCGCAGATGAGAACCGGCTCAGCGAGGTGATGGAACGATCACCCCTCCCAATCCATAGGAGAAGTGGAAGCACGGCACACGAGGTGCCTGTGCAAGACCACACCAACTCTCTCAAGGAGACCCATGAATAACATTGAAACAATTCAATCGCTTACACAGACAACTTTTGACTCGGTAGAAGGCTATAAATCAGCCATGCAGAAAGCCGAGAGCCCGGCACTCAGGACCGCGCTTGACCGTCGTTTGACCGCACGTCAGGCAACGCTCGCCAAGCTGAACAATGCGCTTGAGAACCAGGGCAAGGACCGTGTCACTTCGACAAGCATGAGCGGTGAAGCACACCAAATGTTCACCAGCATCAGTGACGCATTTTCCGATGGTGATGAAGCGGCGGCAAAGCGCGTGGAAGAGGGCGAAGACTACATCGCCAAGCAGTTCCGCGAAGCGCTGGACGACAAGGATTTTGACGTTGCATCGCGCTCGCTAATCCAGGACGCGTATAACGAAATTGCGACCGCCGAACGGTTCGCGGACATGCTGGAAAAGCAATACGCGTAAGCCATGGGCTAGGCTTTGCAAGTGGAAGCTTGCGATCTGAGCGTTGAGCGCGCTCCATGGTTGGCATCACTGTCGACCAGACAGGTTGGGCCATGACGAGCGTCGCTCCGTTCACCTACTCTAAAACATAACAAGCCCAATTGAACTCGTGTCCGGTTTCATCTGCGAAATCGGGCACTTTTGTGTTCGGGTGAGTTTACGAACCGGAGGGTCAAAGCGTCTCGCGCTCCTGCAGAAACTCTTCGGCTCTCATCTGACTGCGCGTACGGCGCATGCCCTTGGTTGGGTAATCGCGCCCCGGATCGTTTTCGAGAGCCTTCCCATAATAGTCGAGCGCCCCTTCCAACCGCCCGGCGCTCTCGTGACACAGGCCAATATTGAAGAGCACAGACACATGCGAGGGATTGGTTGCCTCAAGTGCCTGAAATCCAGCGCAAGCCAATTCCAAGTCAGTATCGGTTGCTTTCACAGCGGCCCTAAAGGCCTTGCGATCCTCTTTCCGAAGGTCCTTTCGACGCTCCATGACACGGATGTTCTGACGCCTTTCAATCGGAGCCAAATCGCGGCGTATCTCGTCGGCGAGCGCGGTGATCAGACCGTTTTCCATATCGAGGCTTGAGGGAACGTAGTCGCTATCAGCGCAAAACCGCTCAGCCGCCACGCGCGTTTCGTTATGAGCGTAAAGTTGCTCGCCGCGTGCGCTGGTTAGCAACAGGCGCGGATCGACGCGAACGGTGAGCTCGCGGCACTCGATACGGATTTCGCGGCGCTCGATGCATTTGTCATCCCCGTCGCGCTTGACGCATTCGCGGTCACGTTTGGGTTCAACCTCGCGCTCGATGACCTCGCTGCGAACAGTGCCGCGGAATTGAGCATCCGGAATTACCGGGCGGGTTGCACCCGTGCTCTCGCTGTCCTCTATTCGCACCTGTGCGTTGCTCAAGTCACTCGGCGTGATGACATCAAAATAGGGCTCTCCCCGGATCGTCACATTGCCCAGCAGGTTGATGAGCTCGAGCTCAAGATCTTGGCCCAAGTTCCCGCGAAAAGGTTCGATTAGGATTAGCTCAACATCAGCAGGAAGGTCGACGCCGGCGGAATAAACACCCTCAACTGTAATGGTCTCAGCGTGCGCTGTTTGCGCAACTCCAACCGAGGCGAACACCGCAATAGCCGTCCCAAAAACAGTGAGTTTGCGCATTCTTGCCCCCATTCCAATGTGATGCCCAAAGCTGGATATGCAGCAATGTATCGGCAGTGAATGGTTTAGACAGTAAAGGTTTCTACATAGACCGTGGCCTGCTCGCCGTTGGGTACAATCAGAACACGGCGCGGTGGGTAATTGGCACTGTCGGTGATCGAACCGGACATTGCTCCATCAGGGCAAGCCGTGGGCCACCATGCCGGCTTTCCTTCAGAAACGCTTGCATCGCATCCAGGAGCAAGGTTGGTCTTGTCGCAATGGATTTCGTCTGACCCGGCACCCTCGTGCCCGAGCTCATAGTCGACCACTCCGCACACCTCTTGTTCACCGGTGCCCACATATCTTGTAGCGAAATCTTGGGCCGCGTGATCTGGAACATCAAAGCGAGCCCAGAGGATTGTATCTTGGAAGCCCATCGAGCTGACCCATACATTTTGCGCACCTTCGGGCAGCGGAAACCGTTTGTCCAACAGCACAAAGTCTGCGGCTTGCTCCTCGGTCAATTGGCCATCAAAGCGATTGTCAGGCAGATCGCAGCCGGACAGCGTCAAAAATCCCGCAAGCGAGAGGAGTGTGCTTCCCCCTTTTAAGACTGGCGTGTCCGCTTGCTCGCTCAACGCTAATTCACCCTTCCTTTTTAGGCTGCTCAATCACCCGCAGTGCCAGTTCGCGCAATTGCGCAGGCGTTGCTTTGGAAGGCGCGCCCATCATCAGGTCTTCGCCCTTCTGGTTCATCGGGAATGCGATCACTTCGCGGATCGCTTCTTCGCCCGCCAGCAGCATCACAATACGGTCGATACCCGGTGCCGATCCACCGTGCGGAGGGGCGCCCAGTTTGAACGCTTCGATCATACCGCCGAACTCTTTGTCGACTGTAGCGTTGTCGTAACCAGCAAGCTCAAAGGCTTTGTACATAATGTCCGGGCGGTGGTTCCGGATCGCGCCGGAGGACAGCTCATAACCGTTGCACACGATGTCATATTGCCACGCTTTGATGTCGAGCGGGTCCATCGTTTCCAACGCTTCCATCTCGCCTTGCGGCATGGAGAATGGGTTGTGACTAAAATCGACCTTCTTCGCTTCCTCGTCATATTCGAACATCGGGAAGTCGACGATCCAGCAGAATTTGAAGCACCCTTGCTCGATAAGTTCAAGTTGCTCACCCACTTGCGTGCGGGCAGCGCCTGCGAGTTTGGCTGCGTCCTTTTCCTTGCCAGCGGCAAAGAACAAACCATCGTCCGGGCCAAGGCCTAGCTCGTTGTAGAGCTCTTCCATGCGCTCTGGGCCATGGTTCTTAGCAATTGGCCCGCCGAACTCGCCGCCTTTGCGGGTGACATAGCCAAGGCCAGCAAACCCTTCAGAGCGCGCCCAATTGTTCATATCATCGAAGAACTTGCGGCTCTTATCTGCCGTGTTTGGAGCAGGCACCACGCGCACAACGCCGCCGCCGCCAACGATCTTTTCAAAAAGGCCAAAGCCCGATTTTTCAAAGTGGCTGGTGACGTCTGAAATAATCAGTGGGTTGCGAAGGTCAGGCTTGTCCGAGCCATATTTCATCATCGCCTCAGCATAAGGAATGCGCGGGAATTCACCCGCTGGCGTCACCGAGTTGCCATCTGCGAATTCTTCGAATGTGCCCGCGAGAACGGGCTCCAACGCTTGGAACACGTCCTCTTGCGTCACAAAGCTCATCTCAAGGTCGAGTTGGTAGAACTCAAGTGAACGGTCAGCGCGAAGGTCTTCATCGCGGAAACACGGTGCGATTTGGAAGTATCGATCAAAGCCCGACACCATCAGCATCTGTTTGAACATCTGCGGCGCTTGGGGAAGCGCGTAGAAGTTGTTCGGATGCATCCGTGAAGGCACGAGGAAGTCGCGGGCGCCCTCTGGTGAGGAAGCCGTGAGGATTGGAGTTTGGAACTCAGTGAACCCCTGATCGGTCATCCGCTTGCGCAGAGAGGTGATAACGTGGCTGCGCAGCATGATGTTGCGGTGCATGGTTTCGCGGCGCAAATCGAGGAAGCGGTATTTGAGGCGAATGTGCTCTGGATAGTCGAGCTCATCAGCAACCGGCAGCGGCAGCTCTTCGGCACCCGATTGCACGGTGATCGAGCGGGCAAACACTTCAATCTCACCGGTGGCTAGCTTTGGGTTCACAGTGTCGGCGCTTCTGGCCTTCACTTCGCCATCAATGGTCACCACCGATTCAGCGCGCAGCTTGTCCAGCACCGCCAACGCTGGCGAGATCTTCATCCGCCACAATCTGAGTAATGCCAAAGTGATCGCGCAAATCGACGAAGAGAACCCCGCCAAAATCGCGTTTGCGGTGGACCCAGCCGGACAAACGGACGGTCTCGCCAACATTTTCAGCAGAAAGCTGTGCGCAATTGTGGGTACGATAGGCGTGCATCTAAATTCTTGTCCTATTTACATGTATGGCGCTAAGAGCGTGATCCATATTGAACCAGCGAGTTATAGCCGCTGTGATATGGGCGCGCTAACAGGGGAAGCCCAGCGCTTTGTCAAGTCGCCTGAGGCTATTGATCATTGGCTCCTCGTTGAGCCGAGAGCGGCACTCCGCTCAATTGAAAAGAAAAGAAGTGCATGAAGATACACGATCTAATCACCACAACAGACGCTCTTTCAGACCTTTGTGACCGCCTCTCTCAAAGTGAATTTGTCGCCGTTGACACTGAATTCATGCGGGAAAATACCTATTGGCCGGAGCTGTGCCTGGTACAGATTGCCAATACCGAAGAGGCCGCTGCGATTGACCCACTTGCCGATGGGATTGATCTCAAACCCCTGCTCGACCTGCTGACCGATAACGATGAAGTGCTCAAAGTCTTCCACGCTGGTGGCCAAGATGTTGAGATCATCGTCAATATGACCGGCAAGACGCCCTTCCCCATTTTTGATACGCAAGTCGCAATGATGGCGATCAGCCAGTCAGAGCAAATTGGATATGCCAATCTGGTTGACCATTGGCTCGGCATTCAAATCGACAAAGGCGCACGTTTTACCGATTGGAGCCGACGCCCGCTGACCGACCGCCAGATTGAATATGCAATCGGCGATGTGACACATTTGTCGAAGATCTTTCCCAAAATCCTTAAAAAGCTCATCAAGACAGGCCGGGGCAATTGGCTGGATGCGGAGATGGAGAAGCTCGCCGACGCATCAAACTTCATCACTGATCCCGGCACCTCTTGGAAAAAAATCCGCCAACCGGGGCGCAATCCGCAAGTGCTCGGCCGCCTCAAAGCCTTGGCTGCATGGCGCGAAGGCGAGGCTCAGCACAAGGATATTCCGCGCGGGCGCATCATGCGTGATGAGACGCTGGCCGACATCGCCTCTCACCCGCCCAAAAGGCAAGGCGATCTTGCCAAAGTGCGCGGGTTATCGAGCGCATGGCGCGACAATGATATTGGCAAGCGTTTGATGAAGGTCATCGCTGATGCGGAACCCCTGCCAAAATCGGAAATGCCCGAAAAGATGAAACGCGGCGCGCCTTTGGGCAAAGAAGGCGCACTGGTCGCAGACCTTCTAAAACTGCTTCTCAAAATCCGTGCTCGCGAGATTGATGTGGCTGCCCGCCTTCTTACCCGAGCCGATGAAATGGAAGCTTTGGCCGCCGGCGTCCGCGATCTCAAAGTGCTGAACGGCTGGCGCTATGACGTGTTTGGGAAAGATGCGCTGGAACTGGTCGAGGGCAAGCTCGCATTTGCGGTTAAGAACGGCAAACTCGTCATGACCCATATCGACGATATGCAAGCGAGCATGGAAGAGGCTCTTGCAGATGATGTTCCGGAGGAAGTGTCACAAGCATGAGCACTTACCTTCCCACTATCAAGCAATTACAATACCTTGTCGCGTTGTATGAGCACGGCCATTTCGGGCGCGCGGCTGATGCGAGCTTTGTCTCGCAGTCGACGCTTTCTGCAGGGATACGCGAGCTGGAATCGCTGCTTGGTGTAACGCTGGTCGAACGATCGCGCCGGGTGGTGCGGTTTACGTCTTTGGGTGAACAAGTGGTCGAAAAGGCGAGCGCACTGCTTCGTCAGGCCGAAGAATTGGCAGATTTGGTGCAGGCGGCTGGAAAGCCTCTCTCAGGCCAATTGCGCATGGCGGTGATCCCAACAATTGCGCCTTTTATGATCCCTCGCATTCTACCGCGCCTCAAGAAAGAGCGCCCGGACCTTAATCTTTTGTTGCGAGAAGAGGTCAGCCAGGACGCGATTGAGTCGCTTCAGCATGGCCGGGTTGATTGTGTCCTTTTGGCGCTGCCATTCGATACAGGCGAAGTCGCCAGCGAGACTATCTCTGACGACCGGCTCTATGTGGCGTTCCCAAAGGACGATCCGCGCATGCCTCCTGCAAGTGTTGATCCTGATTTGCTCGACCATGGCAGCCTTCTTCTGCTGGAAGACGGCCATTGCCTTCGTGATCATGCTTTGGCTGCGTGCAACCGCTCAGAACTGCGGGCAAGCGCCGGGATGATCGGCACGAGCCTCCACACCCTGGTTCAGATGGTAGACAATGACCTTGGCCTTACCTTGCTGCCGGAGATGGCTTTGGAAGCGGGCATTCTATCAGGAACAGATGTCGTCGCACGCCCCATGGAAAACAACACAGCTAAGCGCGAGATCGCTTTGGTTTGGCGCAAAAACTCACCGCGTGAGGCCGACTTCAAACTTCTCGCAGAGGAATTGCGCGCAGGGTAAATCAACCGCGCCCGCGATAAGGGGCAACGCCTTGATCAGGCAGCCAAAGGTCCGCTGGCGGCGCGCCCGTTTGCCAAAATACATCGATTGGAATGCCTCCGCGAGGATACCAATAACCGCCAATGCGCAGCCATTTGGGCTTCATCTCGTCTGCTAAGCGTTGTCCCACTCCAACAGTCACATCTTCGTGAAAGCCATTGTGATTACGAAATGATCCGAGGAACAATTTGAGGCTCTTCGATTCCACTATTGTGTCATCTGGCGCATAGTCGATCACAAGGTGTGCGAAGTCGGGCTGATTTGTGACCGGGCACAACGAGGTGAACTCAGGCGAGACAAAGCGCACGCAATAGAGCGTACCAGCGCGAGGATTAGGCACATAATCAAGCACTGCCTCATCAGGAGACTGCGGGAGATCGGTTTGCTTACCAAGAAATGCTGGAGCGGTATCAGGTGTGGTTTCCATGCCGCGCTGTTGCCGCGAAAGGTGATGGGTTGCAAGTCACTATCTGGACGCTTGCGTATTGGGTACTATCTCCAAGATAAGATGATGGCCCTTCGCAAGCTCGTGCGCATACAGCCTTCAGCTTGCAGTCAGGTCCCAAAGAGCAGCTTTGAAACCACCAGTTGTGAAATGATGCGTCCGTATTTCTCATTGGCTCCCCGCGAAGGCATTCACATGCCGCGATGCGCCCTGCCGCTTGGTGCGGTGTGCGCGTTGGCATTGGGGAGTGTTTTGATTCCAGCTCCGGTGGCAGCGCAAAACCAATCGCCGGGCACATTCTCGCTTCCAGAAGCAACTCCAACCCCTACTCCTGCACCGCAAGGACCTGTTGATGAACGGGTGGGCGTTCCTATCGCTCCTCGCGTCATTCCTGATTCTCAGCCGAGCCCAGAAACAAGCGCAAGTCCAGCCGCCGCGATCCCGGTCGAGACTTCGGCTTCTCCCGCGGCGCAAAGACCTACGACTGAGAGACGAACACAGGCCTCACCCGCAGCCACCTCGCCCACGCGGCAGTCCCAAGACCCGGCCCCACGGTCCTCCGGGCCCTCGGCGCAAAGGTCACCGCCAAGTGTCCGCAATTCCGATGCAAGAGGCACATCAATTACCGGTTCGGGGATTGCCGGTGATGCCACTGTTGATCCCGGCTTTGAGGCACTCGAAGGGGAAGCAGAAGCTCTTTCACCGCGGGGGCCCGATGGTTGGTACAGTGTCGATGAAGCCGGAGACGAGGGTCACTCGTCAAGTCGAACGGCTGAGAGCGAGACCTCTGCTGCGGCTTCGCCACAGTCCAATGGCAACGGCTTTCTGAGCCGTCTCAACACGCAGTTCGAGACAGTCTTAGCTCTCATCGCTCTGATGGCGATCCTCGCTGCGATCCTTATCTGGGTGCGTATGCAGCGTAAGCGAGCAGAAAGCGCAATCAGCGATGCGCGTACGACAGCTCCTGCGCTGACTGCTGGGATACGTGCGTCCATGAAGGATGAGGATGGCGGCTCACCAAAAGCGGAGGCCCAGAACGCAGACGAGCTTGTTCTGGATGACGCAGCAACGCTCGAGATGCCTTCACAGAGCGACGCAGACATCGAACCAGAGCCAACAGAGCCCATGCAAGAGCCTGCGGTCGCACCTGAGCCAGAGCCAGAGCCAGAGCCAGAGCCAGAGCCAGAAACTCAAGCGGGCACAACGGTGTTTGCCAAGCCTCAATCTGCGCCTGTTTCGCCGCCTGTTGCCAAGCCCGTCTTGGCGCCCAAAGCAGTTCCCGCACCGCCCCTAGAGGTTGCCCTGTCTCTCGATATCAAAAACGCCTCACGCAGCGTTATGCGACTTTCGGTCGAGTTTGCTTTGGAAGTGGCCAATCGCACCGATAAAGCGATCCGAGACCTTAATGTTGCAGGCGAGCTCTCCAGCGCACGCGAAGGTGCAGCAGGCCCTGCGCCTGTCGACAAGACGCAGCACCTCTCAACGATCGAGCGCATCGCTCCTGGACAAAGCCGCAGAGTTACAGGGATTTTGCAACTCCCAATGAGCGAAATTACGACGATCAGGCAGAGTGGCAAGCCCTTGGTCATTCCATTGATGCATTTCAGATTAGGCACAGCGAACAGCCCAGCGATCAAGCGCACCTTCGTGATCGGCACGCCCAGCACCGCCAGCACGACACGGGTGCACCCCTTCTTTTCGAAGGACCACCCGGAAGTCTTCCTCCCTTGCGTGCGCAATTGATCAGGCAACCTTAGTGCAATCGCGCTTGGCTGGCGGTGACTGCACGTTTAGCAAGGCGAGTATGAGCAATTTTCCTGAAAGCCTTGTTTCCACCCAATGGCTGGCGAATGCGCTGGGAACGCCCGGCGTTGCCATTGTCGATGCCTCGCGTCATTTGCCTGCGACCGGTCGCCAGCCGCGCGCCGAGTTTGACGCAGCACACATACCAGGCGCGCAGTTTCTTGATCTGGCAGGCCTCACCGACCTCGCTTCACCGGTTCCCGCAGCCCTTCCCTCGCCAGCACAGGTAAGCGAGCGATTGGCCCAATTGGGTGTTCCAAGCGATGCTCATATGATCTTGTATGACGACAGCGCGCTTCGAACCTCGGCGCGCGCATGGTTTGCTTTAACAAGGTGCGGGGTAGCCAGCGTATCCATTCTCGATGGTGGGCTTGGCAAATGGCGCAGCGAAGGGCGACCGGTTGTGAAGAGCGGCTCGTCCGGCACACCCGCTATCGCTGCGTCGCCCACCAGCCCTGTTTCCTCCAGCGCCCCGGGGCATGTTGCAACTAAGGCAGATATGCTCGCCAATTGCGAAAGCGGTGCATTCCAAGTGCTCGATGCAAGAGGCGCAGACAGAGTCTTTGGCGAAGGCATCGACCCAGTTCACGGCGGTCAGAACGGACGCATTCCCGGCTCGCTTAATCTGCCTTTCGGCGAAGTTTTTGCTAAGGACGGGACATACAAATCGCCTGACGCACTGCGCGCGCTGTTCGCTGATGCCGGTGTTGATCTGGCTCAGCCATTAGTGACAACCTGTGGAAGCGGCATTACCGCCTCAGTGCTGCTGTTCGCTGCTCATCTCACTGGGAAAAACGATGTGAGCCTGTACGATGGCAGCTGGCAGGAATGGGAAGCTGATCCCAACACTCCTAGAGAACAGGGACCCAAATGACCACTTCTGACGATGGCGGCGCGCTTGGAAAAGGTACAAAGCTTACCCACGCAGGTAGAAGACCTGAGTGGACAGGCCGCGTGGTAAACCCGCCTGTATGGCGCGCCTCAACCCATCTTTATGAAAGTGAAGCGCAGCGCAAAGCGGCGGGCGGTGCACAAGGCGATGGCGAGTTTTTCTATGGGCGCCGGGGTGCACCAACGCAGTGGGCCTTGGCACAGGCATTGACCGAAATTGAAGCGGGCGCCTTTGGCACCGTTCTTTACCCCAGCGGTGTTGCAGCGATTGCAGGCGCGCTCTTAGCGGTCCTGCGACCTGGTGATCATCTGCTAATGAGCGACAATGCCTATGACCCAAGCCGCAGCATGGCGGCCGGCTTGCTTAAGCGGATGGGGATCACGCACAGCTTTTTCGACCCGTTAAATTTGGATGGGTTCGCAGCCCTCGTCAAAGAAACGTCACCGCGCGCCGTGTGGTTCGAAAACCCCGGGAGCCTGACAATGGAGGTGTGCGATGTGCCCGCGCTCACAGAAATTGCGCGCAAGGCCAAGGCGGTCACCCTAATCGACAACACTTGGGCGAGCGCGCTGGGGTTTGCGGCACTAGAACATGGTTGCGACATTGTGATGCAGAGCCTTTCCAAACACGTCGGAGGTCACTCTGATCTGATGATGGGCTCAGCCAGCGCGGGCGAGCGTTGGTACAAGGCGCTGCGGCGCACAAGCCATGAGCTTGGCCAAGTCGTTTCCCCTGATGACGCAGCCTTGGCCGCGCGCGGGCTTCGAACTATGAAAGTGCGGCTTGAGCAAGGCTCCTCGAGCGCTCTCAAAATTGCCCAGTGGCTGCAAGAACAACCGCAAATTGTAAGCGTCTTGTGCCCGCTGCTCGAAGGTGCGCCGGGGCATGAGCTTTGGAAACGCGACTTCACCGGGGGATGCGGGCTTTTCAGCTTCGCCTTGAACAGCGATGATCCACAAGCCAGCGGCATAGTCGCAGACGCGCTCAAACATTTCGGCATCGGCTATAGCTGGGGCGGGTTTGAGAGCCTCGCTTTGCCAATTTATCCCGACACACATCGTTCTGTGATGAAAGGCCACTCCAAAGCTGGCGCAAAGCCTGCCATTCGCCTATCGATCGGCTTAGAAGACGCTGAAGATCTCATCGCGGACCTTGAGCAAGCCCTTGGCAAATTGGACAATTGATGACTGCAACAACGCCTGACACTTCGACAAATGATGGAGCTGGCGAACAGGCCGTCCCTGAAGCAGAAGCAGCGCCAAGCCAAGCGTGGAGCCTCGCCGAAGAGGCCCCTCAAGAAGAGGCGGTCGTCAGCGTTGCGGAAGGCGCTAAAGAAGGGCTTGCTGCACAAAGTGACGCGCTTGGCGCAGTGATCGACACGCTGGACAGCTGGGCGCTTGTGGTCGGCGATGTGCGCGTTTCGCTGTTCGATGTGGTGTTTTTGTTCGCCACTATTGGGCTTGTCCTAACGGCCGCGTGGTTCATCACAAGGCTCGTACGCAACCTAATCGGCCGCGTTTCCGCCTTTGATGGCAGTCAGAAATTGCTGGCTGAGAAGCTTGCAACGATCATCATCTGGACGGTCGCCTTCTTCGTGACGATTGACCTTATCGGCATCGATTTGACCGCGCTTGCGATCTTCGGCGGTGCCTTTGGTCTTGCCATCGGTTTTGGTCTCCAAAAGACCTTTGGTAACCTCATCTCGGGAATCCTCTTGTTGCTTGATAAGTCGATTAAGCCGGGCGATGTGATATCGGTAACGGACCAATCGGGTAGCGAGGCGGTGGGCCAGATCCGCAAGATCGGAATTCGCGCAATTTCTGTTATCACCCGCGATCAGACCGAATATCTCATCCCCAACGAGCTTTTGATGACCAATCAGGTGGTAAACTGGTCATACAGCTCGAAAGATGTGCGGGTAAAAGCGCCGGTGGGCGTCTCTTACGATAGCGATTTGGACCTTGTCACAAAGCTCTTGTATCAAGCCGCAGACGATATTGAGCGTGTGCGCTCTATTCCAAAGCCGCGCGTCAACCTTATGGAATTTGGCGATAATTCGGTGAATTTTGAGTTGCGTTTTTGGATACAAGACCCAGAAGGCGGCCTCGCGAATATCCGAAGCGATGTTTACATGCGCATTTGGCAGTTGTTCAAAGAAAACGACATCGAGATCCCCTTCCCACAGCGCGATTTGCACCTGCGACCTTCCAAGCAATTGGACCAATTGGTCGATCTTGTGGGCGCTGGAAAGGCTTGAAGAGCGTTAACTTGCAACTAGCGTTTTTGCCTTAGGGAAAGGCGCATGACGAGAAAAGTTGATGCAACACGGTGGACCGGTCTTTCACCTGAACGAATGGGTGAAGACGCCAGGCTTGCACAAAATCCCGTGTCTGAGCCTCAGGCGCTCGCGCCCAAGTCCTATCACAAACGCGTCGTTAACTGGTCGGATATGCTCGTCATTGGCCCGCTCGCCATAGTCATCGCAGCGGCCCTGGGCGGGAGCATGGAAGAGATGGTGAAAATCACGGGTCTGCTATTGATCGTCGTACAGCTTCCGTCGCTCGCACGGTGGGTGGTGCGACGTATTCAGGGCAATCCGCCTGTTATTGTGATGGACGATGCGGGACTGCACTTTCCCTATGCCTTTCGCCAACCCATCCCCTGGTCGAAGGTTGGGCGCATATCATACACCTATGGCCGCCAAGTGGGCTGGGTGAGCGTTGTGATCGATCAGTCACTCAAGATTGATCGCAAACAGCCTTGGCCATTAAGCGCAATCCTCGCCGATACCCCCGAAACGGCCCCCGGCCTGCAGATCATCTCAACCTGGGACACAAGGGCAAAAGGCGACGAACTGATCGCTACGCTGGAGCAATTTCGCGACAACTACTGCGCTGCGTAAAGCGGTTACCGGCCGCTGCAATAGCTTTCCTTCGCACGCTCAAATCCATTCTCACTGGAACGATAGGCCACTCACGGTCATTTGGGTGCCATGACGATTGGCACTATCTTTCTTGTCGGCGCAGGCCCGGGCGACCCCGACCTCCTGACGCTGCGCGCGGCGCGGTTGATCGAGACGGCAGAAGTGATCGTGCACGATGGGCTCGTAAGCTCAGAAATAATGGCCATGGCGCGGCCTGATGCACGGCTTATCTCGGTTGCAAAGAAGCGTGCGCGGCACACTATGCCGCAAGAAGATATCAACCTGCTGCTCGTGCGTTTGGCTCAAAAGGGTCAGGATGTTGTGCGCCTTAAAGGCGGCGACCCGCTGATCTTTGGACGCGGCGGGGAAGAGGCTGAATTGGCCCGCGCCCACGGCGTGAAGGTTAAATTTGTTCCCGGCATTTCGGCAGCCAATGGCATGGCGGCAGCAACCCAAATCCCCCTCACGCACCGCGACGCGGCCAGCATCGTCAGCTTCGTTGCGGGCCAATGCAAAGGACTTTCCGACCAAGACTGGTCAGGGCTGGCTGGCAAGGGGCGCACCTTGGTGATCTATATGGGCGTCAAAACCGCGCCTCAGATTGCTGAGAAACTGATGGCCGATGGGCTTACTCCTGATGTTCCTGTTGCCGTGATCGAGAACGCCGCACGCGCCGATATGCGGGTGGTGCGCGGGCCCTTGGCAGGGCTCCCCAACCTTGTGAAAACCCACAAAATCAAGAGCCCCGCGCTTATCGTCATCGGCGATGTGACGGCGCGCGAGGATGCTCATTTACAACAACTCGCGCTGGAGGCGCATCAATGAGAGTTTTGACGGGCAACGACCTGAAAACAGGCGATGTGATCTGGTGGACTGGCGAAGGCTGGTCGCGCCATGTCGATGATGCCGTAGACGCGGGCGAACAGGCAGAGCAAGTGCTGGCCGCCGAGGAGGCCGCCCTTCGCGTCAACGTCCCTTACGTGATCGAGGCAAGCCGCGAGGAAGGTGGCGGCGTGCGCCCTGCCCATATCAAGGACCGCATCCGTGCCCTTGGCCCGACTGTGCGTCAGGATCTGACGCTCAAACCCAAAGACCCCGAAGCGATTGATTGGGTAATCTGATGTATAAATACGACTCATATGATCAGGCGATGGTCGATGCCCGCGTTGAAGAATTCCGCGACCAGGCCCGCCGCCGCCTTGAAGGCTCGCTCTCAGAGGACGAGTTCAAGCCGCTGCGGCTGATGAACGGCCTCTATCTGCAACTCCACGCCTATATGCTGCGCGTTGCGATTCCCTATGGCACGCTCAATTCTGAGCAGATGACGGTGCTAGGCGATATCGCGGACAAATATGACCGCGGATATGGCCACTTCACCACGCGCCAGAACCTGCAATACAATTGGATTAAGCTCGAAGACACAGCCGACATTCTGGCAGAGCTTGCCAAGGTCGAGATGCACGCGATCCAGACGAGCGGCAATTGCATCCGCAACATCTCATCTGACCACTTCGCAGGCGCGTCCCACGATGAGCTGGTCGACCCGCGCCCCTATGCGGAGCTGATGCGTCAATGGTCGAGCTTTCACCCGGAGTTCACCTACCTGCCGCGCAAGTTCAAAATCTGCGTGATCGCGAGCGAGAAAGACCGTGCGGCGATGCGCCTTCACGACATCGGCGTGCAGATTGTGAAGAATGAAGCGGGCGAGATTGGCGCACGTTTCTATGCCGGTGGCGGCATGGGCCGCACTCCGATGATTGCCCCCATGATCCGGGACTTTGTGCCGCTGGATCAGCTAATCACCTATGCCGAAGCGTGTCTGCGCGTCTACAACCGCTATGGCCGCCGCGACAACAAATACAAAGCGCGCATCAAAATTCTCGTCCATGAGCTGGGCCGTGATGAGTATGTGCGCCAGGTCGAAGAAGAATTCACGCATATGCTCGATCAAGGCGTTGAGCCACCGCGCGAGGAATTGGAGCGGATCAAGCCGTTCTTTGCTGACCCTGCATTTGAAGACGGTCCCAAGCAGGTCGACCGCTCCGACCCAGACTTCGCACTTTGGGTGGACCGCAACACCAATCGCCACAAGCACGATAGCTATGTCAGTGCGGTGATTTCGCTCAAACCCGTGGGCGGCATTCCCGGCGATGCAACCGGTGACCAAATGCGTCTGATGGCGAAGCTTGCCAAGCAGTACAGCTTTGATGAACTCCGCATCATGCACACTCAGAATGTGGTGCTCCCGCATGTGAAGATCGCCGACTTGCACGCGCTTTGGACTGAGCTGGAGGCTGCCGGTCTTGGCGCGCCCAACCTCGACACAATCGAGGATATGATCGCTTGCCCCGGTCTTGATTATTGCGCTCTCGCCAATGCCCGCTCGATTCCCTTGGCACAGCGCATTTCGGAGCGTTTCGATGCCTCGGGCAAGACCGAGAAACTGGGCGAGCTAAAGCTCAAAATCTCCGGCTGTATCAACGCTTGCGGCCACCACCACGCAGGTCACATCGGCATCCTTGGTGTCGATAAGAAAGGCCTTGAGAACTACCAGCTTTCGCTCGGCGGTTCAGAGGCAGAGGACACCAGTCTCGCCAAGATCACCGGACCCGGCTTTACCGAGGACGGCGTCATCGAAGCGGTCGATACCGTGACCGACGTTTACCTGAACACACGCGAGGACGGTGAACGCTTCCTCGACACCTACCGCCGTATCGGCATGGCCCCGTTCAAGGAGGCGCTTTATGGATAATCCACTCGGTACGTCCCCCGACGAAGTGCAATTCCGCTTTCGCGATGATGAAGTAGTCGATCACGCGGCGGTGACTGTCGATTCCTGCTGTGAGCAGACCAACGCCACCGCTGTCCGGATTGAGCCGGGCGATGATGCGCGTGTGCTGCTGCCCTTCCTCGACCGTTTGGCTCTGATCGAAGTCAACTTTCCAGCGTTCGGCGATGGGCGCGGATATTCCTCTGCCCGTATCTTGCGCGAAGCTGGTTTCACCGGAGAACTGCGCGCAGTGGGTGATGTTGGCATTGACCAGCTTAGCCACATGCGCCGCTGCGGGTTTGACGCGTTTGCCCCGCAAAACCCTCTCAATGAGGAGGACGCACGGCGCGCTTTTGCCACTTGGGAAAACGTATATCAGGCCACCGTAGATGGCCGCCGGACGATCCCCCAAATCCGGCACGGAGGTTAATATGACCAAGCCAGAATCCCCCACTGCGATGGAGGAGCGCAAAGTCGACACTCTCGATGTGTCACCGCGTTTCACCGAGCATGACGCCGTGCGCCTCAACCGCATGTTCCGTGGGTCATCCACGCAAGAAATGCTCAAGGGGGTGATCGAAGGATCTCTGGCAGGCGATGTTGCGACCGTTTCCAGCTTCGGCGCGGAGAGCATTGTGCTCTTACACCTCCTCGCACAAGTTGACCGGAATATCCCTGTCCTCTTCCTCGACACAGGCAAGCATTTTGCCGAGACGCTTCGATACCGCGACGCGGTAGTGGAACGCCTTGGCCTCACCAATCTGCAAATACTCACGCCTGACGAAGCAGAAGTTATCGCCAAGGACGAGACCGGCCTTCGTTGGTCATACGACCCCGATGGTTGCTGCGAAATCCGCAAGGTGAAACCGCTGGAAAAGGCGCTTGACCGCTTTGATGCAAGCTTCACGGGGCGCAAAAGCTTCCAATCTGCCACCCGCGCAAATCTGCCCCGTTTCGAGGTGGACACCTCAGACGCAGCAGGCCGGTTAAAGATCAATCCACTGATCGACTGGTCGGCTGAAGATATTGCGGCCTATCTCGAAGAGCATGACCTGCCTCGTCACCCGCTGGTCGCGCGCGGTTTTCCCAGCATTGGCTGTGAGCCATGCACCCACAAGGTGGCGCCGGGTGAAGACCCGCGTTCAGGCCGCTGGAAAGGCTGGGACAAAACCGAATGCGGCATACACAAGCCAGGCGAGGAACCCTTCCTCTAGGCGTGCTTGGCGCTAAAGCCAGCCTTGTTCTCTATACCACTCAGCCGTCATTTTGAGGCCTGCCTCGCCGCCCCATACCGCCTGCCAAACCGAAATCGGCGGCGCACGGCGAAGGTCGCTTACCCAATCTTTGTGGAGCATATAGCCAACCCGGTCCTCGGTCAGTTTAGCTTTTCCGCCGCGGATTAGCCCGTCGAGCTTTGCGCCCAATTGCATGATTTGGGGCGGGAGCGGCGCGGCGATCGCATTGGGATTGCCCACTGCCTCGCCGATCATCTTGGCGAGATCCTTATGCGTGTAGCCATAGGCATTGTCGTCCCACGGTTCATACATCTGCCCCTTGGTTTTGGGGTTAAGCGGCACAAGCGCTACCAATAACCGCGCCAAATCCTCCACGTGGATAAGGGAGCTTGCCCCTTCTGGCGGCACGGGGACAATGCCCAATTTGGCCGCTTTAAAGAGGTCGAGGTAATCCTTGTCGCCCGGACCATAGACGCCGGGAGGGCGCACGATGGTCCAGTTCAGGCCACTGTCTTCCACGAGCTTTTCTGCGCGCGCCTTGGACGCGCCGTAAGCCGATAGGTCCGGTTCGCGCGCCGAAAGCGAGGAGACAAATACGAAGCGCTCGATCCCTGCTGCCTTCGCCGCCGCAATCATATTGGCAGTCCCGGCGACATTGGCCGCTTCGAACCGGCCCGGATTGGGAGTGTTTGTAAGCCCCGCAACATGGATTACCGCGTCACAGCCTTGCACCAACTCGTCCAAGGAAGCGGTGTTGTCGAGAGTGCCGGAAACCCACTCAACGCCTTCGCGCGGGGCCGAGGCCTGCCGGGTCAGTGCGCACACCTTCAAGGCCTTGTGCAAGGCCACATCAAGGGTCGCCTTACCTACAAAGCCGGTGGCTCCCGTAATCGCAATTCTCGTCATGCGTTAGGTCTCATTCATGCACCATATGGTCGCGGTGGACGACGGCTGCGCGCGGGGCATAGCCGAGCTTTGCCTCTTGTTCACTTCCTGATAAACCAAGGATCGCGCGGCATTCCTCGCTTGAATATTCAACGAGGCCCTGTCCCAGCCGTTCCCCCTTGGGACCGTGCAAGGACACCAGAGCGCCGCGTGCAAACTCACCTTCGACCTCGGTCAGGCCCGCAGCAAGAAGGCTTGCGCCATCTTGAAGGGCGGCGACACAGCCTTCATCGACGGTCAGAACGCCTTCGAGCGCCAATCTCCCGCCAAGCCAGCTCTTACGAGCATTATCGCTGCGCACCGGCAGAAAGATCGTGCCCCGCCCGGCCTCAACCGCCTTAGTAATCGCAGAGCTTTGCGTGCCATTGATGATAGCAAGTGCGATCCCTGCGCGCTCCGCAATACGGGCGGCTTGAAGCTTGGATAGCATTCCGCCTGAGCCCATGCCCGATGAGCTTTCGCCCGTTGCCATTGCGATGACTTCAGGCGTCACGCCCTCCACCCGCTCAATCAGCGCCGCGCCCTCTTCGCTTGGCGGCTTGTCATAGAGGCCGTCGACATCGGACAAAAGCAGCACCGCATCTGCATTGCCTGCCTGCGCCACGCGCGCAGCAAGCCGGTCATTGTCACCAAAGCGGATTTCCTCGGTCGCAACGCTGTCGTTCTCATTGACCACTGGCACCGCGCCCGCCTCAAGCAAGCGGTCGAGCGTCGCAGCAGCATTCAAATAGCGGCGGCGATCCTCAAGATCATCCAGTGTGACCAGCATTTGGGCGGCCACAATATCGTGAGCGCCCAGCACATCGGCCCACAGCTGCGCGAGAGCTACCTGGCCAACAGAGGCTGCGGCCTGCGCATCAGAAAGGCTCGCCCGACCGCCTTTGGGCAGACCAAGGCGCGAGGCACCCAATGCAATCGCGCCCGAGCTCACAACAATGATCTGAGCGCCATTCTCGCGAAGGTTCACCAAGTCTTTTGCAAGCGAGCGGATAAGCTCAGTGTCAGGCTCACCATCACGGACAAGCAGCGCGCTGCCAACCTTGACAACGACACGCCTCGCCTTGGCAATATCCTTGAGGCTGGTAACCGCCATGGGTTTTAGATCGGCGACCATTCGCCTTCATCCTCAGCCTCGTCTTCAACCTCAACAGTCTTGGTCTCAGTAGAAGTCCGGTCAGGCAGATAGGAAAGCACAGCGTCGAGCAATTGCTCGATACCCTCACCGCTGGCACCAGACACGGTGAAGACCTTATCCGCGCCCGCTTCGATTAGCTCCTTAGAAAACGCCTCGGCCAATTCTGCGTCAGCCAGATCGAGCTTGTTCAATGCAACCAGCTGCGGCTTATCCTCTAGGCCAGCGCCATAAGCGGCAAGCTCATCGCGCACGACGCCCATAGCCTCTGCGGGATCATCGCCTGCAATGTCGATCAAGTGGATCAGCACCCGGCAGCGCTCAATATGGCCCAAGAACCGGTCGCCAATGCCAGCGCCGTCCGCTGCGCCCTCGATGAGGCCCGGAATGTCGGCAAGCACGAATTCGCGTTGCCGGTGACGCACAACGCCAAGCTTTGGGATGAGCGTGGTAAAGGCATAATGCCCGACCTTTGCCTGCGCGTTTGATACCGCATTGATAAAGGTCGATTTACCCGCGTTAGGAAGGCCCAAAAGCCCCACATCGGCCAGCAATTTGAGACGCAGCCACACCCACATCTCTTCGGACGGTTCACCGGGTTGGTGCTGTCTTGGCGCGCGGTTTGTAGAGCTTTTGTACGAGGCATTGCCGCGACCGCCCATGCCGCCTTCAAGGAAGATCTCGCGCTGGCCCACTTCGGTGAAGTCGGCGAGAACTTCTTCTTTATCCTCTGACAGAACCTGCGTGCCCACAGGCACTTGGATCACGAGGTCTTTGGCGCTTGCCCCGGTTTTGTCCTTGCCTTGGCCGTGCATGCCGCGCTTGGCTTTGAAGTGCTGCGAATAGCGAAAGTCGATGAGCGTGTTGAGGCCGGCGACCGCTTCAAATACAACGTCGCCGCCCTTGCCGCCATTGCCGCCATCAGGGCCGCCATATTCGATGTATTTCTCGCGCCGGAACGAAACTGCTCCGGGGCCGCCAGCACCCGATTGGAGATAGATTTTAGCCTGATCTAAGAAATGCATTGTCTGTGAGCCTCAAGCGCGCAAAGGGATTTCGAACCCACCGGGCTGAATTGAGGCTCCTTTAGGCGGTTAAAACGCTAACGACAAGCAAAGCGCCCTTTGCTGCCAGATGCTCTAGCTTGAACCCTCGTCCCCTGCGTCACCTTCGCCATCGCTGGCAATTGGCTGTGTCACAGGCTGCGAGACCACATTCTCTTGCACCGGGACCACGGGTACATCCGCGCCAGTGTCTTGATCGGCCACCGCGCCTGCAATGGTGGTCGGTTCTGCAAGTGTCGAGGCTGGATCACCCTCAGCGCTTGGAACAGGCGTCCCATTGGCGCGCGCCTTCTGCACCGCTACCCAACCTGGCTGTGAGGCACCGTAGCGCTCGCCATATTCCGCGTCCCATGCAGCGGATTCACGCTGATAGCGCTCGTAGTTGGTGAAGAAGGTCTCAAACGGCACTTCGAGACCCGCAAAATTGGCTGTTGCAAACGCGGCCGGATCGCTTGGAGGGGCCGCCAGATAGCGGTTCGACACATCCAGAGCCGCGCGGCAGAACCCTGCGCGTGCAGGAGGAAGCGCGAAGTAGTTATAGACCGAGGTCATGTGCTCCTCGCGCGCCAAAATGCCTGCGCGCCGACCGCCATTGTCGCGGCGATACCGGCGATCAATCCGGTCATTGATGGTCTTAAGGCCGCGCGCATGATCGCTGATATAGGCACTGTAAGCGGTGAGAATGGGTTGATACTGATCCGCTGTGCAATTGAGCGCGGCCACGTTCCAGGCAGAGCGGAAATGCCAAACGCGCTCGTTATCTGAGACGCCCTTGTTGACCGTGTCCCTTTGCCCTCTCGCATTCTTGCCTGGGATATCCATCACATAGCTCGCCCCGCCCGGTGGTAGGGGGCGGTAAGGAATGCGCTCGGCTGCGGGAGGTGGCGGTGGAGGGGGTGGAGGCGGCGGTGGCGGTGCAGGCGTCGTGCAAGCAGCGAGCACTGACACAGCGGCTCCCACTGCAATAATTTTCAAAGGGGCTTTGCGCTTTGCGTAAGGTTGGGCAGACACAGAAGATTTGGCGCGTTTCATTGTCATCTCTTTATTCCATGGCCGCATGAACCGGCGGTGACGCACCATGGTCAAAACAGGTTTCAAGCGCAATGGGGTTAGGCGCGTAATAGTCTCAATTAGCCGCCAAAGCCGACCTTACAATTTGCCAACCAGAAAAGAAAAAGCCCGGCTGCCTTCTGAAAGGCACCGGGCTTTCTTAGATTTCAAGCTACGGATGTAGCGTTAAGACTATTCCTGGCTTCCAAGGAAGCTAAGGAGGAACTGGAACATGTTCACAAAGTCGAGATACAGGCTCGTTGCGCCCATGATTACGGCTTTGCCCATGAAGTCAGTGCCGCGAAGGTACTGATAGTCGTTCTTGAGGCGCTGTGTGTCATAAGCGGTAAGACCTGCGAAGATCAGCACGCCAAGACCGCTGATCACGAAAGCAAGCGGACCAGAGCCGATAAACATGTTCGCGATGCTGGCCACGATAAGGCCGATCACACCCATGATCAGGAATGAGCCCATGCCCGACAGGTCTTTCTTCGTCGTATAACCGAAGAGCGAAAGCCCTGCGAAAGCGGCAGCCGTTGCGAAGAACGTCACTGCGATAGATTCGCCTGTGTAGATGAGGAAGATCGTCGACATCGACATGCCCATGACGGTCGCGAACGACCAGAACACGATCTGCAGCGTGGTGTAGCTCATCTTGTGAAGGCCAAAGCTCATCGCGAGGATGAAGGCCAGTGGTGCAAGCTTGACCGCCCAGAAAAGCAGGCCACCGTTGAATGCAAGCCATGCAGCAGGCGATTCAGCACCGCCCCATGAGAACATGATTGCTACAATACCGGTCAGCAGAACGGCTGAACCCATGTAGTTGTAAATCGAAAGCATGTAGGAACGCAGACCCTCATCATAGGTCTCACGTCCGGCAACATCGCCGCCTGCGCGTGGCACAGAACCAAATTGTTGTGTGTCTTTCCAATCAGACATTTTGGATCCCTTTGTCTCCAATTTTGACGCGAGAATACGCGCCTTGTGGATGCAATATCGGTCTTTTGAGCGTGATTTTCAAGAGAAATGGGCACTCAATCGACGAATGTTGTTCATGCAAGAGCGAATTATGATTAACAAAAGGTGCTAGTCAGCCCCGGCAGACAACGCAGCGCCCCGTTTTCCTGTCGCATCAAGGGTCCTCGTCAGCAGTTCCACGAGCGCTTTATCGGCATCGAGCACGTTTAGCCCCTCGCGTGTCATTCCTCCCGGGCTCGCCACTCGGTCCGCAAGAACCCCTGGCGACACATCCGATTGAGAGGCAAGCGCCGATGCGCCTTCCACCATGCTGAGTGCCAGCGCAGTCGCCTGACACTGATCGAGCCCCAAATTGGCTCCCGCCTCTGCCAATGCATCGATAAAGCGATAAACAAACCCCGGCCCTGATCCTGCAAGCGCCGTTACAAGATCAAATTTCGCCTCATCTTCAAGCCAAAGTGCCGTTCCAAGAGCGTCAAAGAACGCAAAAGCAGCATCGCGCTCACCCTCGCCCATACCCTTTTGCGCAAGAATAATCGGAGACTTGTTCACCTCGCACGCAAGGTTTGGCATCACGCGTATGTGTGATGACGCATCCGGATATGCTCCTTTGAGCTGCTCCAGGGTGATCCCAGCGAGCAGGGAATATACTGCCACGCCCTCCCCGGTAAGCGACTGAATTTCCGACGAACGCTCGCCCAATTGCTGAGGCTTGAAACCCAGCATCACCGCATCGTGATCTCCGGCAGCCATCGCTTCTGAAACTTCGCGGTAAAGCGGAATACCTTCAGGAGCTTGCTCAAAAGATTTACTCAGGATCGAAAAACGCGACGGTTCAAAGCCGGCGGCAAACCATCCGGCGAGCATGGCGCCTGCCATATTGCCGCAACCGATGATGAGGAGTTTTTTGATCTGCGCCATCGCTTGTTCCTATGCGTGTTTAAGCCTCGCCAGCGGCGTCAACCATTGCTGCATCAAGCGCTGCGCGCGGGGATTTATCGCCCCACAGCACAAACTGAAACGCAGGATAGAACCGGTCGCACTCGTCAATAGCATTTTCCACCAGAGCCTGAGCTTGCTGGATCGATAGCATGCCCTCATCCCCCAACAGCGCGCCGTGGCGGTAAATCAGCACGTCGCCCTGTGACCAAATATCAAAATGGCCAAGCCAAACTTGCTCGTTCACGAGGCTCAAAAGCTCGTAGGCGCTGTGCTTTTTTTCTGACGTCACTCGGATATCGGGCAGACACAAGAACTGTAGAACATTGTCAGCCGCTCGCCAAATGGCGCGCAATTGATACTTTGCCCAGCTGCCCTGTACTTCGCCCACAAGCTCGTCATCACTGACAACTTCGCTTTGCCAGCTGCGCGCTTCAAACAAGGCCGCAAGCATTTCAATTGGTGCCGCATCATCGTCGTTGAAAAACTCAGCCTCGCGCGGTCTCATAGCTCACCAGCCATGGTTCGTGTCGCAAAGGGGCTTAGGGGAGGAACGGGTTTTAGCATCGCAATCAGGAATGCACCCATGGCTGGCTGTTTGGCAATCCGTGCGCCCTCTAAGTCTTGGGGAGAACCCTTTTGGGTTGTTCAAACCCTGTGCACAGAAAGCCGGGGAAGACGTGATTTTAGCGCTTAAGCTCTTTTATTTCAGTGCCTTCCGGGCTCGTATAAGTGAATGTCTCAATGCCTTTTTCAGCAAGCAAATTGACAAGCGCACGGGCATCGCGGGTATTTGTCAGCGGTCCTGCTAAAAGCCGGTTGGCTCTTCCCCATGGTGTCACATGCGGCTCGAACTCGCCTAGAAGATCGGGTGCTCGGCGCGAAAACCTTCGCCAATCAAAACCAAGCGCCTTTACATCGCGCCCTGTTGCAAGTTGCACCCAGATACGACGGGGATGATCGGGTTCAGCAGACTCAGATTGGGGTTTGGGCTCAGGCGTGACTTCACGCGGTACCTCAATCTCAGCGATATCGACCGCGTCACTGCTGCTCTTAACGTCAGGCACATCGGCCATATCAAAGTCTGCAAAAGCGTCAGCAACACTTGCAGGCTCAGGCTGCGTCGCTGCGGCATCAGGCGCCTGATTGCCTTCTGCAAGAGCGTTCGAGGTTTGCCCGCTTGCCTCCCCCTCGATCTCGCGCGTGGCTACGCTAGGCAATGCCTTGGCCAGGCTCGGCCCTGCATCTGTCTCGATGATAGCAGGTATGGGCTGGGGCTGAGGCTGGGGCTGAGGTTGGCGCTGAGGTTGAGACTGGGGTTCAGCTAGGTTGGCAGACGCAGCGCTTGAAACAAGCCGGGTTCGGGTGTCTTCAGGCTCGTTGCCTGCGGCAGGTGTTCCAAGCGGCTCACCTGCTGGCTCAAGCAAAGCGCCGCTTTCACTTTCACGCACAAAGCGAGCGATGCGCGGGTCTTCGCGGCCAATGTCGGCAGCGCGCGGGAATATCCCAAGATTAGCCGCCGCTGCCTGCTGTCCCGGAGTAAGGCGGGGCATGTAAGCAAGGTAGGGATTGATGCGTGCGGAGAGATCGGGCGGCATGACCGAGTTCACGATCCCCTCTGCGCGCTCCTGTTCGCCCAGGATCGCAAGACCAAAGGCGCGCGCCCGAAATGCCGCCACATCGCGCGCCTCTATAAGTGGTGCCAGTGTCTCTTGAAATTCGGTGGCGTTGCCTGCGATTGCTTGGCTAATAGCCAAACGGCGGCGCGCTTCATCGTCTTGCGGCGACAATTCGATAGCCCGCTGATAAGCGGCTTGTGCGGCCTCTTGATTGCCCAACAGGTCCAGAGCCAAGGCCCGCGCGCCCATAACATCGCGCTCCTTTGCACCAGCGGCTTGTGCCTCATCGAGCAGCGGCAAGGCCTCTACCGGTCGTCCGGAGCGCAAATATACCCGGGCAAGGCCAAGTTTCGTGCGGGGGTTTGCAGGATCGCGCTGTGCGGCATTTCCGTAAAACCCAATGGCTGCATCCAGATCACCCACCGCAAGCGATGCATCGCCTGCCTCAAGCATGGCCCTGACGCTGCGCGGGTTCCTAGCAAGCTCAAGCAGAGCGCGATTGAGGCGTTGCACTTCGGGCGATGGCAAAGGCTGCACCACCTCGCGCGCGGTTGAACCTTGCGCATGCACCGCTGGACATAATGCAAACGAAAAAGCACCTGCAAGTGCACCGCTGAGGCGAAGAAATAGGTAACATGTCACGCTCGCAGCGATAACAGCAAGGCAAAGCTATGGGAAAGCCCTGTGCACCTTTTTTGCCCTGTACCGGGCTGCAATAGGGATCAGCAGCCCGTCGCCACCGATAAGGCGCGCAGTTTTACGTAGGCCGTCTTATGCCGAACGTCTTACTGGTTGTTTTGACGACCAAGGAAACGCGGAATGGAAAGCGCTGGTGCGTCGTCATTACCATCATCCTCATCATCTCCATCGTCCTCATCGTCGGAGCTTGAAGAGCGGGACAGGTTAGCCATGCGCTCAAACAAGGTCGCACCCGAACCGCCAGAACTACCGCCAGATGCGCCACCACCAGATGCGCTACCCGCCGGAGCACCGCCACCAGAGCCACTGTCACCCGAACCGCCTGAAGCACCAGCGGAGCCGCCACTTCCTTTCGCTTCAACTTGTCCATTGCGTTCAGCAAGCCGGTCAGCGTCCGCCAATAGGTCATCACCCCCGGACGCGGTATTCGCGTCTTGGGCTGCAGCCCATTGAACCGATGTTGCTTCTTCAGGTCCGCCTTCTTGGAATTCAGAGCCCAGATCGAGAGTATCTTCACCAACACCGCCCGCGTCTTCATCGTCAGCGCCGCGAAGACCAGCGAGTGGGTCAATGATCTCATCAACATCATCGCCAGAATCACCCATATCATCGCCCGCTTGCATACCGGACAGATCGAAAGGTTCTGACTTGGCCGTTGGCTCAGGCGCTTCGTCCTCAGCTTCTGGCTCAGGATAATCCGTTATCGAATTGGGGATGGCAGGAATGCGCGGTGCTGACGATGGCGCTGCGGGTGCATCGGACTTGTCCTCTGGCTCTTCGCGCCCTTCGACAACAGGAGCTTCGGAAACTGCATCCTCTTCCGTCGCCTCTGTTTCCCCACCAAGATCAAGCACAGGGCGCTTTGGCGGACGAGAGGCTGCAAAGCTTTGTGGCACAGTGCGCGGTGCCTCTGCACCAGCGGCGGCTTCTATGCCGGTTGCAACGACTGAGATACGGATTTTGTTCGCCATATCCGGGTTAAACGCACTGCCCCAGATGATGTTGGCGTCTTCATCGACAAGGTCGCGGATATAATTGGCAGCCTCATCCAGTTCCATCAGCGTCATATCTTCGCCGCCAATGATCGAGATGATCACGCCGCGCGCGCCCTGCATGCTGACCCCGTCGAGCAGCGGGTTGGCAATGGCTTGTTCCGCCGCATTAAGCGCGCGGTTCTCACCCTCGCCCTCGCCTGTGCCCATCATCGCTTTGCCCATCTCGCTCATCACAGCGCGAATGTCGGCAAAGTCGAGGTTGATAAGGCCCGGATTGACGATCAGGTCAGTGATCGAGCGCACACCTTGCTGGAGCACTTCGTCAGCCAGTTGGAACGCCTGTTTGAAGGTCGTTTCAGGCTTGGCAACGAGGAACAGGTTTTGGTTTGGAATAACGATCAGCGTGTCGACGTGATCTTGAAGTTCGGTGATCCCTGCTTCTGCCGCGCGCATCCGGCGCGTGCCTTCGAACAAGAAAGGCTTGGTCACCACCCCAACCGTCAATACACCCTTGCGCCGCGCGGCCTCTGCGATGACGGGCGCTGCACCGGTCCCGGTACCCCCGCCCATGCCTGCCGCGATAAAGACCATGTTGACGCCCTCGAGCGCTTCTTCGATCTGCGCCACTGTCTCTTCGGCGGCCGCTTTACCCACTTCAGGCCGAGCACCAGCGCCAAGGCCTCCGGTGATGTCGGGCCCCAGTTGAATACGTGTTTCGGCAGGTGATGAATTCAGCGCCTGCGCGTCGGTATTCGCGACAATAAATTCAACGCCTTCGATCTCGGACTCGATCATATTGGTGATCGCGTTTCCGCCCGCGCCGCCGATGCCGATCACAGTGATCCGTGGACGCAAATCGTCCGTAGCAGCTGGTCCGATATTGATGCTCATGGCCTTAATCCTCCAGACCTCATGGCTTGGATCACACACCCCAAGCGTGAGGTTAGACTTCTGTGACACATTCGTGATGTGTCTGTTATACTTAACACTTCCTTATCCACAGCGGGCATTTAATATCACATCTGCATAGTCTTGCGCATTTCTCCGAGAAACGGCTGAAATTGAGGGTCAATTTTAGAAGTTTTCCTTCAATGCTCGCCAAAGCCTCGAAACACCTGCGAACAGGTTAACAGAGCCGCCAAAGTCATACGCTTCGCCATACGCACTTCCCACCGCGCGAATGTCGACAGGATCTACGGCTGCATAAAGGCAAAGCCCGGCAAGCCCTGAAAAGCCGGGGGTCGCATGGGCTTCTGGCATGCCGGTGAGTGCTGGCGCACGGCCGATACGCACCGGCATCGCAAGCGCGCTTTGCGCAAATTCAGCAAGCCCTGCGAGTTCTGCGCCGCCGCCTGTAAGAACAACTTGCCCACCGCGAACACCTGCAAAGCCGAGCTCTTTTAAGGCTTTGCCGATCTCACCCATAAGTTGAGACTGGCTCCCGGTGATAACGGAAATAAGGTCGGCGCGGGCAATGCGGTTTTTGTCGTCCGCGCCGCGAGCGTTTGATGAACCACCTGCGCCCGCTTCGGCCTCGTTGGGGCCATGCACCGGGATCATCTCACGGTGATCGCTTGGGCTTGCGATAGCTGAGCCCGAGACACATTTGAGGCGCTCTGCCTGAAACCGGCGAATGCCAAAGGCGCTTGCCACGGCGTCTGTTATATCGCCGGATCCCAATGGAATGGACTTCAGGCCCAAGAGCATTCCAGCTGCGAAAACTGACACATTGGTCACGTCAGAGCCGATTTCGACCAGAGCCACACCCAAATCGCGCTCTTCCTCGGTTAAGCATGCGTAACCAGAGGCGAGCGGCGCTGCGACCACGGCTTCGACATCAAGATGGGCGCTTTGCACCGCCTCCATAAGATTGCGCACCGGCGCGCCATCGGCGAGCATAACGTGGATATCAACGCCCAGTCGCTCTGCATGAAGCCCGCGCGGATTGGCAACGCCATGCGCGCCGTCGAGTGTGTAATGCGCGGGGATGGCGTGAAGCACACTGCGGCCATCAGGATGGATCATGTCGCGCGCCTCAAGGAGGAGGTGCTCGATATCCTCTTCCTCTATACGCCTGCCGCCAATGTCGATCTCGACCTTGGAAATCGTGCTTTTGAGCCCTGCGCCGGCACACGCAATCCAAACGCTTTGCACGCTGGTGCCTGCATTCTTTTCCGCGCGCTCCACCGCGTCGCGAATGGCGTAAGTCGCCGCTTTCATATCGGTGACATAGCCGCGCTTGACCCCATTGCTTGCCCGGTGTCCAGAACCAAGCACAACAAGATCGCCTGTCTCAGTCTCGCCCATGATCATGGCTGAAATGCGGAAAGACCCAACATTTACCGCGCCAAAGACTTTAGCGAGACGCGCCTTGGATGGAGCAGGCTTGGGCGGGGATTTTGGTCGAGCCATTCTTATGTCCTCTTATGTGCCGCTCAGCTCAACCGCATCGGCGCGTCCTGGCACGCGCATGTAAATGCGCGGAGGGCTTCGCATATCGAAGGTTGCGACTTGCCCTCCGATCAAGCGGTTCTGCCCGTCCATGCGCGCAAACTTGACGAGCGCTGTTGCAGAAGCCTGCGCACCTTCCGGTAGCGCTAACACTTGGCCACTTTTAAACGAGAGGTTCCAGCGGCGATTGCCAACCCATTCAGCGCCCTCGACTTGCGGACCCAGAGCAGGCGCTGCGGCAAGCAATGCCTCAAGCGGGGCAACTTGCATGTTCGAGCCGGGCCCGGAAATCACCATCTTCTCGCCAATCTTGTCTTTTGCAACCGGCTCCAGTTCGACGCCCTCTGCATCGATCAGCATCATGCGATTGGCCTTCTCAAGAACTGCATGAGGTGTGCGCTCGACGATATCGATCACTAAGGTTGAGGGAAGCTGGATCGAAACCCGCGCGTCTTGCACCCAGGGCAGCTCGCGCAATTCCTCGCGCAGAGCGTCGAGTTCGACCGTGGGCATTGGGCGGTCTTTTTGCGCAAGCGCACGGGCATAGATTTGCTGTTCGTCCATGCGGCTTGTGCCGGTGACGCGCACATTTTTAACCTCGAAGCCCGCATCAGAGGCGAGGACAGCAACCTGCGCTTTTGCCATTGCGGGAACGCCGGCAAGGTTTGCAATCACAAAGGCAAGGCCCACCGCACCGCCGATGATAATTGTGAACCAGATGGTGCTCCACTGCTCTTCGGTAAACGGCAGCCAGCCCATGATTGTGTCGAGCACGCCGCCAGTCTTCGCCTTTGCGCGGCGCGCGGTAGCAGCACGGCTCTGAGACTTGGCAGCGCGGCGTACACCTTTGCTTCCTGAACGCGTGATTTTAGCCATTTGCGTCCTCCACCTGTTTGATTTTGTCCCCCTGAATTTTGTCAGAGTGGACGCGGATCGCTTCCATCACGATCAGTTCAACCAGTTCTGCATATCCGATGTCGGCATGGCGTGCCTGTTCGGGGACGAGGCTCAAAGGCGTCATGCCGGGCTGTGTGTTGGTTTCAAGGACGAATAGCCCCTCCTCACCCAATTCTTCATCCCAGCGGTAGTCGGTGCGACTGGTGCCATGGCAGCCAAGGACAGTGTGGGCCTTAACGGCGTATTCTTCGCACAGCGCTGCGATTTCCGGCGGGATTTGTGCGGGGCACACGTGCTGAGTGCGGCCTTCGGTATATTTGTTCTCGTAGTCGTAGAACCCATTGTCGACGATGAGTTCGGTGACGCCGAGCGCGCGAGGTCCAGACGCTCCATCGATCACAGCAGTGGTCAGCTCGCGCCCTTTGATGAAAGGCTCAGCGAGAAGTTCGTCGAACTCCTGCCAAGGCCCCTTCGCATCGCGGGCAATCGGATTGCCCACATTGCTGTCCTCGGTAATGATAGCGACGCCCACCGACGACCCTTCATTGACGGGCTTAAGCACGTAAGGGCGCGGCAGAGGATCGCGTTCATAGAGTTCACCACAAGGCACAATCCGCCCGCCTGGCATTGGGATACCGTGGGGCGTAAGCGCCTGCTTGGTCAGCTGTTTGTCGATGGCGATGACACTCGTGGCGAGCCCTGAATGGGTGTAGGCAATGCCCATAAGGTCGAGCATCCCTTGGACGCTTCCATCCTCGCCCGGCACACCGTGAAGCGCGTTAAACACAACATCGGGCTTGGCGGCAGCGATCTTGGCTGCAACATCGCGGTCCATATCAATTTGTGTGACGCGATGCCCGTTCATCTCAAGCGCATCAGCTATGCCAGCGCCTGACATGAGCGAGACCTCACGCTCATTCGCCCAGCCGCCCATCAGGACAACGACATGAAGAGGGTTCACAGGCGCCATCATGGCCGTCCTACCCTGCGGATTTCCCACTCCAGCTTGATGCCTGAATTGGCATAGACTTTCTCGCGCACTAGTTCACCCAGTTCCTCGATTTCGGTCGAGGTGGCGTTGCCTGTGTTGATCAAGAAATTGCAGTGCTTTTCGCTAACCTGTGCCCCGCCATGGGTGAAGCCGCGAAGGCCTGCATCATCGATCAGTTTCCAGCTCGAATGCCCTTCCGGGTTCTTGAAAGTCGAGCCGCCGGTCATGGAACCAATAGGCTGGCTGTCTTTGCGAGTATTTGAGATGCGGGTCATGTCGGCTTTGATCTCTTCCGCGTCTCCGGGAAAGCCCTCAAAACGCACCGCGACCACCACTGCGCCTTCGGGCAAGGCCGAGTGGCGGTAGGTGTATTGAAGGTCCGCATTGGTGAGCGTCACGAACTCGCCGCCGGGCAGGATCACGTCGCAGGAGGTCAGCACATCGCAGGTCTCGCGGCCATAGCACCCACCGTTCATCTTCGTGACGCCGCCGACGGAGCCGGGGATGCCAATAAAGAACCTGAGGCCGTCGATACCAGCCTTTGCCGCGCGGCGTGCAAGGACACTGACTGGAGCAAAGGCGCCTGCCTCGATTGTGGTCTCACCGGTCACTTTGACTTCGGCAAAGGGTGCGCCAAGCTTGATCACCACGCCCGGCACGCCGCCATCGCGGATGATCATATTGGAGCCCACGCCAAGCGCCATCACTGGGATGCTCGGGTCGAGCGCTTCGAGGAAAGCTTTAAGGTCGTCCAAGTCCGCTGGCTCAAACAGCCAATCGGCATTGCCGCCGCTTTTGAACCAGACGTGTTTGGCAAGCGGGGCGTCTTTCGTCAGTTTCCCTCGAATGCTGTCGACGGGAACAGACGCAGCAACGCTGCCTTCGACCGCGCAATTGGGCGCGCGGCCATCGTCTCTATCGTTCCAATCATCGGGTTGGATGGGGGGCTGCTTATTGTTCATCTGAGAGCTCATGCCACTCTTATCGCTGAAACAGCTGGACCAAGGGTAGCGGCCCACTTGGTGATATCCCCCGCGCCAAGGCACACAATGATGTCGCCCGGTGCGATTTCCCCCGCCAGTGTGGCAGCAAGGTCGCTTTGGCTGGCAGTCGTTTGCGCAGAGCGATGCCCGCGTGACCTAAGCCCTGCGGCAAGCGCCTCTGCATCAACGCCCTCAATCGGGTCTTCCCCCGCTTCATAGACAGGGGTGACATAGACCGTATCCGCCTCGTTAAAGCAGCTTTGGAAATCATCCATCAGATCGCGTAGGCGGGTGTAGCGGTGGGGCTGTGCAACAGCAATCACGCGGCCCTTTGGTACGGCTTCGCGCGCAGCTTCGAGCACGGCTTTAATCTCTACCGGGTGGTGGGCGTAATCGTCGATTACGCTGACCGCGCCACCATCCACATCAATGCTGCCCACTTTGGTGAAGCGGCGGCGGACACCGCCAAAGCTGCCAAAGCCCTCGCGGATAACCTCGTCAGCGCAGCCCATCTCAATCGCAACCGCAATGGCCGCGAGAGCATTCTGCACATTGTGCCGCCCTGGCATAGGCAGATGCACGCCCTCGATCCTGCGATCTTCCTCTCCGCGCTGGCGCACGATCACATCGAAAGTGTTACCCCCATCAGAAGGGCGCACGTTGACGCCGCAAATGTCAGCTTGAAGCGAGAAGCCATAGGTCACAACCTTGCGGTCGCGCACTTCGCCAATCACGGCTTGGACTTCGGGATGATCCACACACAGGATCGCAGCGCCGTAAAACGGCACGTTATGAATGAACTCAACAAAGGCGCGTTTGACCCCGTCGAAATCGCCATAGTGATCGAGATGCTCGGGGTCGATATTGGTGACAACCGCAATTGTACCGTCGAGCCTTAGGAAGCTGCCGTCGCTTTCATCAGCCTCAATCACCATCCAATCGCTATCGCCAAGCCGCGCGTTCGAGCCATATTGCTCAATAATCCCGCCGTTGATGACGGTGGGGTCAACTTGGCCTTTATCAAGCAAGCTTGCGATCATGCTTGTCGTCGTGGTCTTACCATGCGTGCCCGCCACCGCGACGGTGGATTTGAGGCGCATCAGCTCGGCCAGCATCTCTGCACGCCGCACCACCGGAATACGCTGTTCTAAAGCGTAAGCCACTTCCGGATTGGTGCGGCGCACGGCGGTGGATGTCACGACCACCGCTGAACCTTCTACATTCTCTTGTTTATGCCCGACATGAACGGTGATGCCGCGCTTTCTAAGGCGCTCAACGCTGGGCCCTTCGGCAAGGTCACTGCCCTGCACGGCGTAGCCCAAATTGTGCATGACCTCAGCAATGCCGGACATGCCAATCCCGCCAATGCCGACGAAATGGATCGTGCCAATGTCAGTGCCAACACCCTTCACGCGAGCTCATCCTGTGCGCTGTCGCATGTTGCGGTTTGCGGCTTGGTCGCTTTGGCCGCTTCTTTGGGAGCGCCTTCGCCCACGCGGATCACGTCCATAAGGTCAATGCCGCCCATGCTTTCAACAAGGTCCGCCAAGTCCTTTGCAGCCTTAGGCCGGCCACAGTTCCACGAACCGTGTGCGGCATTCGCCATGCTTCCTGGGTTTTGTGCAAGCGCCTGAATTTGCTTGGCAAGCTCTTTAGGCGTGAAAGCATCCTGACGGATCATGCGTGCTCCGCCTGCTTTGACGATTTCAGCGGTGTTGGCCGCTTGGTGATCATCGGTGGCAATGGGAAGCGGTATGAGGATAGCAGGGCGACCCACGCCGGTTAGCTCTGCAATGGTCGATGCACCTGCCCGCCCAATAAACAGATGCGTGCCCGCAAGCCGCTCATGCATGTCCTCAAAGTACGTGCCAAGCTCTGCTGGGATATCGTGATTGGCATAACGCTCACGCACTTTATCCAAATCCTCAGGACGGCATTGCTGCGTCACCTGAAGGCGCGAGCGAAGCGCTGGCGGCAGCATAGCCAAACCATCGGGAACCACCTCGGAAAGCACGCTTGCCCCTTGAGATCCGCCTGTAATCAGGACCCGCAAAAGACCTTCTTCAGTCAGCGCCGGGAAATCTTCATCCCTTAGTGCGAGCACCTCTTCGCGTACCGGATTGCCGACAAGATGGACCTTGTCCGAATATTTCGCCTTCAGCCGCTGAACCTGAGGATACGAGGTCGCAATCGCATCAACACTGCGCGCAAGCAGGCGGTTCACCCGGCCAAGCACTGCGTTTTGTTCGTGCACCACGCTCGGTAAATCGACAGCGCTCGCCGCAAGAAGCGCCGGAAACGCAGGATAGCCGCCAAAACCGATGATAGCCGTGGGCTCAATCGTCTCGAACAGCCTGAGTGCCATATTGCGCCCTTCAAGCACTGCGCGAACGCCGTTCACCCACTTCAGTGGGTTCTTACCAAACCGGCCCGCTGGCAAAACGTGGGCGGTCAAAAAATCGGGCTTGCCCGGAATATTCGCACCGCGCTCATCAGTGATCAACGCGACATGGTGGCCGCGCGCGTGCAGTTCTTCGGCCAAAGCGAAAGCGGGTATGAGATGCCCGCCTGTGCCCCCTGCTGCCAGTACGAAATGGCGGCTTGCACCTGTTGGAATTTCACTGCTCATGCCTGCACCTTAGAATTGCCCGGTCGCAAGGAGCCTCCCACCGAACGTCCAAGCAGATCTTTGAGACCCGGCTTTTCGCGCTCGAGGAAGGGATTGCGACGGGTAATCGCTAGAAGCAGTCCAAGGCTCAAGCAAATCGCCAGAGTGGATGATCCCCCGTAACTTACCAGAGGCAGGGTCATCCCCTTGGAAGGGAACAGTTGGAGGTTCACTGCCATATTGATGAAGGCTTGCCCCCCAAACATAGCAGCAAGGCCCGCGCCTGCGAGCAAAGCAAATAGGTTTTCCTCATTCACAAGGCGAACCAAAGCGCGGGTGATAATTGCCACGTAAAGCAGCAGAATGATGGCGCAGGCGAACAGGCCGAATTCTTCCCCGATGACGGAGAAAATGTAGTCCGTATGCGCCTCTGGCAGCTGCATCTTGCGCGTGCCCAGCCACAAGCCGCTGCCGGTCCATCCGCCTGCGGTAAGCGTGCGTTCGGCAAGGTAGACCTGATCATACGCCGTGCCTCCGCCAAGGAAGCTGTCGATCCGGTAACGCGCGTTGTCGTAAAAGAAATAGGCCGCTGTAAGCCCTGCAATCCCTGCCCCAACCAAAGCGCCCATGCGCACGAGCGATACGCCTGAAAGAAGCACAAGAACAAACCAAATGCCGGCAAACAAAATGGTCGCGCCAAGATTGGGTTGAAGCATCAAAAGGGCAGCGACCAGAACCATCGCGAGCGTCGCATAGCCAAGCACTGGTAGGCTCTCATCACGCATCCGCCACGAGAGCATCCATGCAAGCAGAATGGCAAATCCGGGCTTCAAGAATTCGGAGGGCTGCAACGACATACCCACATTGAGCCAGCGCCGTGCCCCATTCTTTTCCACCCCAATAAGAGGAACCAAAAGCAGCAGGAACAGCATCACTACTGCAAGCAGAATGCCGACCCGGCGCGCGTCTTCGCGTTTAAGGAACGAGGCACCGATCATAACGCCAAGGCCCATCACCTGAAAGACGATGTGGCGTTGAAGGAAGGCAAATTCGCCTACACCGTATTGCTTTCCTCCCGCAGGAGAGGCCGCGGCCACCGCGACAGTGCCAAGCGCCATGAGAAGGATCACAAGGCCCAAAAGCCATTTGTCGACTTCGCGCCACCAAATCAGGATGCGATCCGCAATACCGCGCCGAACAGCGACCGGTGCATGGAAGCGCGCGTCTCCCCTAACGGAAGGACGGCCGGATGCGTTGTAAGAGAGGCTCATGCGATCTCTCCTTTGATGTAATCTTCATCGGTGTTGGGGAAGGTTGCAGGTTCGCAAGTGGCATCTTCGACCAGCACGCCAACCAGCTTGCGGAAATGGTCGCCGCGATTTTCGTAGTCCCGAAACTGATCAAAGCTTGCACACGCAGGAGAAAACAAGATCACATCGCCCGGTTTTGCCGCCTCGCGTGCGCGGCTGACAGCTTCGCAGACGAGTTCGCAGCGTTCGACTTGACCAACTTTGCCCTCCAACAGGTCCGCGAACCGGGGGCCTGCCTCACCGATTGTGTAAGCCGCAGCCACGTTGCGCAGCATAGCTTCGCATTCGCCCAGCCCATCCTCTTTGGCGAGTCCGCCTACAATCCAGTGAACGCGCGGTGCCGCATAACGGATTTCGGTGCGCGGCGGATAGGCTGCCAGAGCAGGGGCAGAGGATGCTGTGTTGGTCGCCTTGCTATCGTTGACGAAGGTAACGCCGTTTTCTTCGCACACCAGCTCCATCCGGTGCGGCAGGCTGCGGAAGCGCTTCAATGCATGTTGCCACTGTGCGCGGGTCACGCCCAGCTCTTCAACGATAGCCACTGCAACGGCAACATTTTCAAGATTGTGCGGGCCTTGTAAGGTCGGCCAATCGGCTTGCAAAGGCGCCAGAGCCTCAAGATCAGCAGCTAGCGCGCGGGGCTCACTACGGGGCACAGCGCGGCGCTCGCGTTCTGCCTCATAGATAGCGCCGGAAGGTGCCTTTAATGACCCAAAGACCGCAAGACCGCTCTCACTCTGCATTTCAAACAGGCGCGCTTTGGAGGCTGCATAGGCTGCAAAATCGTCATAGCGATCAAGATGATCGGGCGTGATGTTGGTAAGCGCCGTCACCGCGCAGTCTAAATTGTAAGTGAGGTCAATCTGATAGCTCGACAGTTCAAGCACATAGACCGCGTCCCCGTTCTCATTGGGGGCAAGCGGCTCCTGACCCAAAATGGGTTCGCCAATATTGCCACCGAGCAAAGAGGGAACCCCTGCCATAGACAAGATGTGATGAATAAGCGCGACTGTCGTTGATTTGCCATTGGTGCCCGTCACGCCCACGATCCGGTGCCTGGGCAGGTTTGAGCGAGCCATGGCAAAAAGCTCAATATCGCCAATGATCGGCACACCAAACTTGGCCGCATGGTCCGAAATCGGATGCGTGTTCAGGGGCACTCCGGGCGACACCACAAGACCATCAAAGCCTGTGAGGTCCATCTCCAACGGATCGGCAATCTCACAGCGTCCCTCGAACTTAGCGCGCGCAACATCCTGCCGGTCCCACACCGTGACCACCGCACCGCTCGCCAGCAACGCCTCAGCCGCCGCCGCGCCTGAACGCGCGAGCCCAAGAATGGCATAGCGTTTGTCAGCAAAGGCGGGCGATGTGATCACGAGCGGTACATTACCTCAGTTTGAGAGTGGAAAGACCGATCAGCGCAAGCACGATTGCGATGATCCAGAAACGGATCACAACCTTGCTCTCTGACCAACCGAGTTGTTCGAAATGGTGGTGGATGGGGGCCATGCGGAACACACGTTTGCCTGTGCGCTTAAACCAGAAAACCTGAACGATGACTGAGACCGCCTCAAGCACAAACAGCCCGCCGACAATCGCAAGGACAACCTCGTGGTGAGAGGCGACCGCAATCGCTCCCAAAGCGCCTCCCAAGGCAAGACTCCCGGTGTCTCCCATAAACACCGCCGCAGGGGGGGCATTGAACCACAGGAAGGCAAGACCTCCTCCCATGATCGCTGCGCAGAATATGGCGAGTTCGCCGGCGCGCGGCACATGCGGAATGCCGAGATATTCGCTAAAGTCAGGACGGCCCACAAGGTATGCGATGATTGCGAAAGTCCCGCTGGCGATAATGACGGGCATGATCGCAAGCCCATCAAGCCCATCGGTCAGATTGACGGCATTGCCTGCCCCCACCATCACGAAGGCGGCAAAGACATAATAAGCCGGCCCCAAGGGTATCTCGACGTCGGAGAAAAACGGGATGTAGAGGTTGGTGTTGATTTGGCTCACGATAATATAGCTCGCGATACCTGCCACTCCAAACTCAAGCAGCAAACGAATACGGCCTGAAAGCCCGGCATGGCTGTTCTTGGTAACTTTATCATAATCATCGACAAAGCCGATCACACCAAAACCAATCGTGACCGCAAGACAGGCCCATACGAACGGATTGCTAAGGTCCATCCACAAGAGTAGCGACACCAGAAGTGAGACGAGGATCAACAATCCGCCCATCGTAGGCGTACCGCGTTTTGCAAGGTGGCTTTGCGGACCGTCTTCGCGGATCGGCTGACCCTTGCCTTGGCGCACGCGCAGCATGTCAATCAATCGAGGGCCGATTATAAGACCCAGAATAAGCGCTGTCATCAACGCTGCACCAAAGCGAAACGTTTGATAACGCACCAGGTTAAGCGCGCCTTCAAAATTCAACCACTCTGCGATCCAATAGAGCATTCAGACCCCTCTTGCCCCCGATTTACGGGGTCAACTCTGTGTAATGTGTGACAAGCCTGCCAAGCCCGACTGAGTTGGAGCCTTTGACCAGCACCGTGTCTCCATGCGTCAGGCCAAATGCACCCAGAGCCTCTATCGCCTCTGCAGGTGTGTCGCATTGGTCGAATGTCGGCTTAAAGCCAAGCGAATTTGCCGCCCTGCGGCCGAGTTCTCCAGCCAGCGCCTGCATTTCCTCACCCACGAGGATCGCGTGGTCGATACCTTCGGCCACAAGCGGCTCTGACAGCTGGCGGTGGAAGTCGGGGGCAAAGTCACCCAACTCCTTCATCGAACCCAGCACAGCAACACGCCTGAGAGATGGCGTTTGACCAAGCGCCTTAAGAGTTGCGCGCATTGATGCAGGGTTTGCGTTGTAGCTTTCGTCGATCAAAAGAGCGGTGCCGCCTGGAACGTTCACAGTGTGGCGAGCGCCGCGTCCTTTAAGGCCGCCCATTTCGCCAAGCGCGAGGCCTGCGCTACCCAAGTCGCCGCCCGCTGCTCGCACCGCTGCGATCACGCCAAGCGCATTGGAGACCCAGTGTTCACCTGGCTCTGCAACAGTAAAGCAAACCCGCGTACTGCCCGCGTCAGGGCCAAGCTGCGCCGTGACGAGGGAACCGCCATTGGAGGTAGAAATAGCATCGATCAGCCGCACATCGGCGTTGGCGCTGCGCCCAAAAGTGACGACTTCGACACCCATGCGCTTAGCATTGGTGATCATGCGCTCGGTGTAGTCGCTGTCTGCTGGGATAATCGCAGTGCCGCCGGGCATCAGGCCTGAGAAGATCTGGCTCTTCTCGTCAGCAATTGCCTCCATTGAACCCAAATTCTCGATATGAGCGGGTGCGATAGTGGTAATCAGCGCCACATGGGGGCGCACGTGGGCCGACAAGGGCGCAATCTCGCCCTCGTGGTTCATACCCATTTCATACACGCCATACTTCGCCCGCGCAGGTTGCCGCGCAAGGCTCAAAGGAACGCCAACATGGTTGTTATAACTGCGAACGCTGCGATGGGCCGCGCCCCGGCTTGAACGGTCAAGCGCGGCAAAGATTGCCTCTTTGACGCCCGTTTTCCCAACGGAACCGGTCACCCCAATGCGCACCGCCTCGCCGCGGTCACGCGCTGCGTGAGCCAAAGCGTGGAGCGCATCAGTGGTGTCCTCCACCAGCACATGCGGAAAGTCCACGGGACGGTCCACGATTGCTGCAATCGCGCCTTTGGTGAACGCGGCCGGGATAAACTTGTGCCCATCCATCGCATCACCTTTGAGCGCGATAAACAGGTCGCCGGGGCGAACATCACGGCTGTCCATCTCGACGCCTGATGCTTGAAAACTGTGAGAGGCTTTGCCGCCGGTCGCCGCTTCAATAGACTGTGCATCCCACAGCGCCAGCGGGAGAGCGTCACGCACATCGGCAGGCCATGGCCGCAAAAGAGCATGCGAGACGGTCATGCTGTCACCTCAACTGCGGCGCATTCACGCGCCACTTCCACATCGTCGAACGGCAAAATTCGCATTGTCTCTCCAGATCCGATTATCTGTCCTTGCTCATGGCCTTTTCCAGCAATGAGAATGATGTCGTTTGCGCTCGCCTCGGTGATCGCGGCAAGGATCGCCTCGCGCCGTCCCGCCACCTCGCGCACATGAGCCACACCCTTTGCGCCTGCAAGCACGGCTGCACGGATGTCTGCGGGGTATTCGCCGCGTGGGTTGTCGTCGGTCACGATCGCTAGGTCGGCTGTCTTGGCGGCTACTTCGCCCATGGGTGCGCGCTTACCTGTATCGCGGTCGCCGCCTGCTCCAAACACCACAATCAAATGACCTTGTGCGCCTACATGCGGGCGAAGCGCTGCAATCGCTGCCTCTAACGCGTCTGGGGTGTGTGCATAATCGACATAGGCAGGCGCACCGGACGCAGTAATGCAAGCCCGCTCCAAACGCCCGCGCACAGGCTGAAGCCGCGAAACTGCGTCAAACACCTGCGAAGGCGACGCTCCGCTCGCAATAGCAAGGCTTGCCGCGACTAGAGCGTTTGCAGCCTGATAGGCACCAATCAGAGGGAGTTTAACAGAGCGCGCCTCGCCCCCGAATTCTATCTCAAGCACCTGCCCCAACTGGGTCGCGGCGCGAGATATGAGGCGAAGGAATTCACCCTTCTCTCCAACGGTGTTCACTTGAAGACCGCGCGCCTTAGCGCTTTGAATGGCGCTCACCGCCCATTCGCTATCGTCCGCTCCGTGCCAGATCACCGCATGGCCGTCATCTTCAACTACTTCTGAGAACAATCGCATCTTGGCAGCGAAATACTCTTCCATCGTGCCGTGATAATCGAGGTGGTCGCGGCTTAAATTTGTGAAAGCCCCTGCCTTCACGCGCAAACCCTCATTGCGGAATTGCGAGAGCCCGTGGCTCGACGCTTCGTAAGCAACATGGGTTACGCCCTCGCGCGCTAGGCCGCTCATATTGCTTAGGAACGTCACAATATCGGGTGTGGTGAGCCCAGTTAAGACGCTGCCATCGGGTGTCGTCACGCCCAATGTCCCAATGCTCGCCGCGCGCTCACCGCACATGCGCCAAATTTGGCGGGTCATTTCAGAGACGCTGGTTTTGCCATTGGTGCCTGTCACTGCGATGACGGTTTCAGGGACGGGCGTGAAAAAGCCTGCCGCCATCTGCGCAAATGTCTGACGAGGCTCATCGCTCGCGATATGAAGCGCGCCTTCGACCTTGGCATCTGATGACGCGATCACAGCCACCGCGCCTGCCTCAACAGCAGCTGGAATAAAGTCTTCCGCGTTGAACTTCGCACCGCGAAACGCGCCGAAAACTGTGCCAGATGCGACTTTGCGGTGATCAATGGCAAAGCCGGTGACGGCCACATCCGCACCGGCTTCGACTTGCAATCCCGCCTGGTCAATAAGAGCGCTGAGCTTCACCGGCGGCCCTCCACCAGATAGCGCAGGTCCGAAATGTCGACATCGCGGTTGGCATCAGGCTTCACGCCAAGCATCGGGCCGATCCGAGGCACAAGCTCCTTCACAATAGGGGCAGCGTTAAAGGCGGCCGTGCGTTGAGCGCTTGCCGCAATCGTGCCGCGCGGCTCGTCGAGAACGGTGACCACCACATAGCGCGGACGATCCATCGGAAAGGCTGCGGCAAAGGAGGTGATCAGCGAGGTTTGACGATACCCGCCTCGCCCTGCTTTTTCAGCAGAGCCCGTCTTACCACCCACTCGGTATCCCGGCGCATCAGCATTGCGGCCCGTGCCATACATTGCAATCATCCGCAGCATCTGACGCATCCGCGAAGAGGTGGAGGCCTTGAACACGCGCTTGCCCTTGGGCGCTTCGCCCGGCTCGATCTTGTGCAAAGTCGCCGGACGCCAGATCCCACCATTGACCATCGCAGCATAGGCATTGGCGAGGTGCAGCGGCGTCACAGCGATCCCGTGGCCATAGCTGACCGTCATATTGGTGATGCGCGACCACTTGCCATTGGGCAGCTCTTCAGGCCACAGCGGGCGGCCCTTTGCCTGAAGCTCGATTTGAGGGCGCTTGTTCATTTGCAGGTCGAGCATGACTTTGCGCATGGTTTCCTCGCCCAGCTCATCCGCCACGCGCGCTGTTACGGTGTTCGATGAGTAGACCAGCGATTCAGGGACGTTAAGCGTTGCCCCCTTGGGGTGAAGATCACGAATTTTGCGCCCTGCAATCTCCACATTTGAGGCATCCCATTGTTTGCGAAGGTTCTTTACCACCCCGCCATCAATGGCCGCCGCAATAGTGATTGGTTTAAAGGTCGAGCCCAGCTCGTAAACGCCATTTGTCACGCGGTTATAGATATGCGGCGAGGCATGAGCGTTTGAAAGGTTCGGGTCGAAGGCAGGCAGTGACGCCATCGCAAGGACTTCGCCTGTGTCGACATCCAAAACAATACCCGCCGCACCCTTGGCATCGGTTGCGAGCATGCCCTTTCCAAGCTCATCCTCAAGAGCGCCCTGAACGCGCAGATCAATCGAAAGCGGTACAGGTTCTGCGCGCAATTGGGCGGACGAAAGGCGGTCATCAAGCACCTGCTCCATCCCGAATGAGCCTTGTGTTTTGCCCTCGTCGTTCTCACGCACAAAGCCAAGCACGTGCGCGCCCAAAGCCCCTTGCGGGTAGTGGCGGTCAAATTCGCGCGGCACTTCGAGGGCGATCTCGCCCAAATTCATGACCTTATTGGCATCCTCGGGGAGGATACGCCGCAGGATGTATCCGCCGCGTTTTGACGACAGAACGCGGATAGTGCGAGCGGCATCAATGTCAGGGAAAATCGCTTTAAGCTGGGCCGCCACTTCCGCCGGCTTTTGCACCAGCGGATCGCCGCCATCGCCCATCGCCTTGGGGTTAAACCACAAGGCATAGGCAGGAAAATTGCGAGCCAAGGGCGTGCCATTGCGATCAGTGATTTCACCGCGCGGAGGCAACAACGCCTCGGCAAGGCTGGGCTGCGAAGGTGCAGAACCGACAAATCCAAGATAACCAACGCGCAACAACGCGATTGCTGCAACCAGAACAAAACAGCCCATCAAAAGCAATAGGCGCGAGCGGGCAGTGACAAGAAAATGCGAGCGACGATAGGCCGCTTGAACACGTCCAGCAGGGATCGTCGCCTCGGCGCGCGGCGCAACACGTTTGGGAGCACCTGCCAGCGCGCCTATGCGCGAGACGGCGTCGAGCCCTCCGGAAAGGGCCATCGTGTTCATTGCGATGCCTCGCTTAGCAAAGCAGTGGTTTCCGCCGGTGGGGACACCGGATTTTGCGCGTTCGCGGGACGGATGGGAGAGGTGTCAGTCAAGAACTCTCCAAAAGCATCAGCAAACAGAGCGCCCGCATCCTCACTCGCGCTAGCCGAGGCAAGTGTCACAGGCGTGCCCGTCACAGGCGAGACCATGTCTCCCGGCCCCATATCCTCAGGCTCAAGCTGGGCGCGCGCCACGCGAATAGGCGCAGGCGCATCGGGGAGCACATCTTGTCCAAGTTGTGCAAGCTGGCGATTGTTATCGAGATATTGGTCGGCGCGCGGCGCTCTATAGCCAAGCTCAATCGTATTCCATTCGGCGAGCTGGCGCTGGCTTGCGCGGGTTTGAAACTCTGTCTCCAGCATCAGCACATCGCGCTCAAGCGAAATGATCTCACGCTCCGCCAAAAGCACTTCGCTTTTCACGGTCTGCACCTGAAGGCTCAGCAGCGCAAACGCCACGATGCACGCAGCAAGAACCGCAGCCCAACCGATTTGACGAATACGAGAGCCAGCGGGGATCATGCTGTTGTCCTTTCGTGTGTTGGAGCGCAAGTGCGGATGGCGTGGCGAAGGATCGAGGAACGCGCGCGCGGGTTGCGGGCGATTTCTTCTTCGCTTGGGCGGATTGCCTTGGAAACTTTTGTGAAAGTGGGCGCGGGTCCGGGGATCTCTCCGGGAAGGTGACGCGACACGGCCTTGCCCGCGCCGCTTGCCTCTTTGAAGAAACGTTTGACGAGGCGGTCTTCGAGGCTGTGAAAGCTGACAACCGCAAGAACGCCGCCCTCTTTGAGAAGCAGTTCCGCTGCCGCCAGCCCTGCGCGAAGCTCACCGAGTTCATCGTTCACATGGATGCGCACGGCACTGGAAACTGCGGGTCGCAGGGTCTTTCTTATCGTGCGGCTTATAGCCCAGAGCACGGCGAACCACGCGGGCAAACTCGCCCGTAGTCTCAAGCGGACGCGCTGCCACAATCGCGCGGGCGACCCGGCGAGACTGGCGTTCTTCGCCATATTGGTAAAGCACGTCGGCAATCATGCCCTCATCGGCGGAGTTGAGAAAATCAGCAGCGCTTTCGCCCGACTGGCTCATCCGCATATCGAGCGGGCCGTCACCCTGAAATGAGAAGCCGCGCTCCGCTTGGTCGAGTTGCATGGAGGAGACGCCAATGTCCATGACGACCGCATCCACTTGAGACACACCAATGCGCTCCATTTCCTCACGCATTTGCGCAAAGCGTTCGGAGTGAAGTGAGAGTTGCCCCTCGAATTCGTCGACCATCACCTGGCCATCACGGATCGCATTGGGGTCGCGGTCAAAGGCATAAACGCGTGCACCGCTTGCCAGCAGGGCACGCGAATAACCGCCTGCCCCAAAGGTCGCGTCGATTACTGACATGCCTTGAGTGGGCGCGATTGCTGCCACCACTTCATCGCGCAGGACAGGGATATGAGGAGCTATCATTTCTTGCCCCCCTTCGCCGCTGCCTTGGCCATTTGCGATTTGCAAGCCGCTTTCGCGCCGCGGAAATCATTACCCATCTGCTCAAGCTCTTCGGGTTTCCACACCATGAAGAACTTGCCAGAGCCGTGAAAATAAAGCCCGTCGCCTGCGAGATCGAGATCGCGGAATTGTTCAGGCATCACGAAGCGACCGCTGTCATCAAACGGCACTTGCTCAAAACCATAAAGCTGGCCTGCGCGCGCATCGGGGTCGAAATCGGTGTTCCCCATCGCAATGGCGCGCTGTTCTTCTTTTTCGAGCTGCTCGTCGAATTCCTCGACGCGGCTAAGGCCAAAGCCGATCATGCAATTGTAACGGTCATGGACAGCAAGGCAAAGTGTCTTGGAGCCGCCAGAGCTATCCTTCACCGCTTTGCGAAATGCTGGAGGCAGGACATAACGGCCCTTGTCGCCAGCAGGCGAATAGGCTTGTCCGTTATATCTATGCAAGGCTGTCACGGCCTTATCCCACTCCCTTCGTTTTGCATGAAGGGAGCCACCCAGCCCCTATCACACATGCTGTCACGCTTGCTGTCACGCAGCGCCCATCAATCATGCCGATCAGTCACGACTTACCCACCACCACCCCCGTGCGAGCGGGAGCGGCGCGCCAACTGAGACCAGTGACGCGGGGCAAAACGACATGTTTGATGGAACCCAGACATATCGGGGATGAAAGCCACTGGGAAGGGCTTTTCTAGGGATTTCACGGGATTAAACGGTAAATATCTGTTTAATTTGATTTTTATTCAAACCAAATCCGTTTATATTACCCTCTCATGGTAGAGGATTCCCGCATTTTCCCCAGTCTAAACCTCGAATTCAACCATGTTTCCCGCAGATTCCCCACTGCGAGTCTTTTGTCAAAGCGCGCAGCACAGGCGGTTTCCCGCAATATCCCCGGAAAGCCTGGTCGACCAGTGATTTTGTAAAAGATGAGGAAGTTCAGCACTCTACCGGCCGAACCTCCACCCGGCCCTAGCGAGCCTATTCTTGGGGAGCTGCTCCAAGCTCTGGAACATTCGCCTCATCAGAGATCACATCTTCAAGCGGGAGGTCCTCTACCGCTCCTTCTTCAACCTCAGGCTCGGGATCAGCCGGGATATCGGGGACGATACCGGCATCCGCGAGCGGGTCGCGCTGAGGAGTAGTGTCTGCGGGTTCGGTTGTTGGCGCTGCTTCAGGCACTGCGCCTTCCTGCGTCAAGTCGGCCTGATTGCCGATAACCGTGGCAAGGCCAATAAGAAGCACCATGGAACCAAGCCCAAAAAGACCGATCTGCAAACGCTGTGTCGCCTCAGCCTTTGTGCCGCCCAGGGGCGCGCCTTCAGGCGGCAAATCGCCTTTCGCTGCATTGATGTGTGCCTGAAACTTTCCGCCGCTCATCGAATTGTTTTAACGGCCAATCCGGGCGCTGTCGATTAGGTAGACCAAAAGTTGGACGCAGATGGGCAACGCCCTGCCTGCAAAGCCAAATCCTATTGCTCAAGCCAATCGAAGACGGGCAGGCCTTTCGAGCCCAACCACTCAGCGTTGTAGAGCGTTGAAAGATAGCGGAAACCTGTGTCGCACAAGATTGTGGCAACCTGCGGGTTCTCTTGGCCTTCGGCGACCAATTGCTTGCCAAGCTCAATCGCGCCCGCAACGTTGATCCCGCTGGAAAGCCCTAAACACAGACCCTCTTCGCGAAGGAGCTGCTTGACCCACTTCATGCCTTCCTCATCAGAGATGCGGAACTGCGTGTCGATGGGCGCGCCCTCGAGGTTTGCAGTGATGCGCCCCTGCCCGATACCTTCTGCAACGGAAGACCCTTCGGATTTGAGCTCACCAGTGGCGTAGTAACTGTAAAGCGCCGCGCCATGCGGATCGGTCAAAGCGATGCGGATATCGGGGTTCTTTTCCTTAAGTCCCATGCCAACACCCGCAATCGTGCCGCCAGTGCCAGCAGCGCAAGTGAAGCCGGTGATTGTGCCGCCTGTTTGCTCCCAAAGTTCAGGTGCAGTGCCCTCGATGTGGGCCCGCCTGTTGGCGACATTGTCAAACTGCCCCGCCCAAATCGCACCGTCCGTCTCTTCTGCCATCCGGCGCGAGACATGTTGGAAATGGTTTTGATCGGCATATTTGGTCGGTGGAACCAAGACGAGCTGAGCGCCAAGCGCGCGCAGAGTGTCCATTTTCTCCTTCGACTGATTGTCGGGCATGACGATAATCGTCTTATAGCCGAGCGCATTCGCTACCAGAGCAATGCCAATGCCGGTGTTGCCAGCCGTCCCTTCAATCACCGTACCACCGGGCATCAAGTCACCGCGCGCCTCAGCATCGCGGATCATGTACAGCGCAGCGCGATCTTTGACGGATGAGCCGGGGTTTGCAAATTCGCATTTGCCCCAAACGTCGCAACCAGCCGCCGCACTCGCGCCTTCAAGGCGAACAAGCGGGGTATTGCCAATCAGGGCGAGCGTGTCGCCAAAAGGTTTTGTGATGTTCATGGGACTTGAGTTAGGGGGAGCAGCGCCCCCCGCAATCAAGATAAACCTTCAGACGCTTCAGTTCGTCTTGCGGCGCACCAATCAATCTTCCGGCGCGATGGTGATCTTCATCCCATCAAGAACCGGTGCAAGTGCGATCTGGCACGAGAGACGCGAGGTCTCTTTGCGGTGGTCTGAAGATTCAAGAAGATCATCCTCGTCTTCGCTCATTTCAGGCACTTCGCCCGGAGCCTCGTCAACATAGACATGGCAGGTCGCGCAAGAGCAGCATCCACCGCACAGCGCGAGCAGCTCGTCATAGCCATTGTCGCGAATGGCTTCCATGACGGTGAGGCCGTCTTCGACCTCAATCTCATTGGTTTCGCCGTCGCGGTTAGTGACGATCAGCTTGGGCATGGGCGTTGGTCCTTGTTGTGGCGTTTGCGTCAAGACATTGAACGCAAGAACGCTCTCTTGGTTTCTTGTCGAGTTCAGCTAAGAGTTTCGCTTGCTAGATGCAAGCCAGAGGAACCGCGCGTGGGACTAACTGCTGAAATTTTGAAGGCTGAATTGGACGCCGCTGCCGCTAAGGATGAGCGGATTGCTGAAGCGCTTGCGCGCATAAGCTATCCCGAGCCTCGAGTGCGTCCGCGCGGCTATAAAACTATGTTGCGCACGATTTTAGGTCAGCAAGTCTCCGTTGCATCGGCCGCTTCGACGTGGAGCAAACTTGAGGCAGAATTGGGCGAGGAGTTTACGACCTCGTGCCTCCTTAAACGCGATTTCGACACACTTCGCGCTTGCGGGCTGTCGCGCCAGAAACAGGGCTATGCAAGGAGCCTTTGCGAGCTTGTTGAGGCAGGCGCAGTGGACTTCAATGCTCTTCCCGAAGATGATGAAGAGGCCATCGCTGAGCTCACCCAAATTAAAGGGATAGGCCGGTGGTCGGCGGAGATTTATCTGATGTTTGCCGAGGGTCGTACCGATATCTGGCCAGCGGGTGATTTGGCAGTGCAGGAAGGCGTGAAGCGCCTTCTGGACCTCGATGAACGCCCCAAAGAGAAAGAATGCCGCGCGCTGGGCGACAGATGGGCCCCGCACCGTTCAAGCGTAGCGCTGTTCACGTGGCACTATTATGCAAACCCTGCGCTGTGATCGTCGCTTACGCTGAAAAGAAGAGAGCTTGAAACCCCCATAAGCGCTGTCCATCTCCTGCCACACAACAAACGCCCACACGAGATGGAGCCACAATGACCACCACAGCCCAAGACGTCCCCCTGATCCCGCGCGATGCACTGTTCGGGAATCCCACGAGAGCAGGCGGTCAGATCAGTCCCGATGGGACACAGCTTAGCTGGCTGGCACCGCTTGAGGGGGTTCTCAACGTTTGGGTTGCTCCGCGTGAGACTCCCCATGAGGGCAAGGTCGTGACCAGCTCAACCGACAGGCCGATCACGCAGTATTTCTGGGCGCCTGATGGCAAGAGCATCATGTATGTTCAGGACAAGGGCGGCGATGAGAATTTCCTATTGTACCAGATCGACCTTGAGACCTTGGCGGAAAAGACCCTCACCCCGTTTGAGAACACTCGCATTCAAATCGTTGGCACGTCTGAGACGATCAAGGACAAGGTGCTGCTTGGCATCAACAACCGCGATCCGCAGTTTCACGATGTGCATATGCTCGACATCACAAGCGGCGTATTGACGCTGGTGTATGAAAACAACGCCTATGCCGGGTTTATGGCGGACGATACGCTCACGCTACGCATGGCGATGAGCCAGAATATGGAAGGGGGCACCGACTTCTTAGCTATCGAAGATGGCGTGGTGGCTGAGGAGCCTTTCGAGACCACTTCGATGGAAGATGCTCTCACGACAAGTCCCGCTGGATATACGACTGACGGTTCAATCCTTTATTGGATCGATAGCCGTGACCGCAATACAGCGGCCCTTTATGCGCAAGACACCGCGACGGGTGAACGCACACTCATTGCTGAGGATGAAAAGGCCGATCTTGGCGGGACAATCCGCGACCCTAAAACCGGCGTGGTGCAGGCCTATTCGGTGAACTACCTGCGCAACGAATGGACCGCTCTTGATGCGCAGCTTGGCACCTCGCTCGATTGGCTAGGCACACAGCTTCAAGGCGATTTTGGCATTTCAAGCCGCACCGATGATGACCGCACGTGGCTGGTGTGGAACGACCCGCTGACCACGCCTACGCGCATGTTCATCTATGACCGGGATGCCGAGACGCTCACGCCGTTTTACACCACGCGGCCAGAGCTTGAGGGCGCGCCTTTGCAGCCCATGCACACAGCTGAGATCAAAGCGCGCGATGGCCTCACCCTTCCCTCTTACCTGACCCTACCAGCAGGCTCAGACAGCGATGGCGACGGGCGTCCGGATAAAGCCGTACCCATGGTTCTGCTGGTTCATGGCGGGCCTTGGGCGCGCGACACGTACGGGTTTAATTCCACCCACCAAATGCTCGCCAATCGCGGCTATGCGGTGCTCTCTGTGAATTTCCGAGGATCGACCGGCTTTGGCAAAGACTTCCTCAATGCAGGCAACCTTGAATGGGGCCTCAAGATGCATGATGACTTGATTGACGCGGTCAATTGGGCGGTCGAGCAAGGCATTGCGATCGAGGACAAGATTGCGATCATGGGCGGCTCTTACGGCGGCTATGCGACGCTAGCGGGGCTGACCTTTACGCCAGAGGTATTCGCCTGCGGGGTCGATATTGTGGGCCCTTCCAACCTTGAGACTTTGCTGGAAACCATCCCGCCCTATTGGGCACCGCTGGTTAAACAGTTCCACACCCGCATGGGCGATCCGAACACGCAAGAGGGCCTCGCGCTGCTGAAAGCTGCAAGCCCGCTCTACAAGGCTGACCAAATCGTCAAGCCACTGCTTATTGCGCAAGGGGCCAATGATCCGCGCGTAAAGCAAGCGGAAAGCGATCAGATCGTTGGCGCGATGAAGGATGCAGGCATTCCGGTCACCTATGTGCTTTATCCAGACGAAGGGCACGGGTTTGCCAAACCCACTAACTCCATCGCGTTCTTTGCGGTGGCGGAAAACTTTCTGTCAGAATGCATCGGCGGACGCTCGGAAGCCTTGGGCGATGTACTTGCCCCATCGACCGCGGAGATTGTCGAAGGGGCAGCGCACGTCAATGGGCTTGAAGAGGCGCTTTCCGGATAATCACCGAGAAGCCTCTCCCCCATTGCTGACAAATGGCCCTGTGCGGGCTAACGCATGCAGCGAGTTTTTGGGAGAGAGACACAAATGAGTTCGGGTGCATCAGTGGGATCAGGCGCAGAACGCCATATTTTCATAACCGGCGGCGCGTCTGGTATTGGCCGCGCGGTCGCGATCTTTTTCGCTGATCGGGGTTGGTTCGTGACGGTCACCGATGTGAATGCGGCGGGCCTTGAGGAAACGCTTGGGCTTATCGGCAGCAAAGCCAAGTTTTCCCACCCTCTCGATGTGCGCGACCGCGATGCTTGGGATTTGGCACTTAGCGCGGCGGCTAAGGCTGCGGGCGGGCGCATTGATGTGATGTTCAACAATGCCGGAATTGGCACTGGCGGCGCTATTGCGGAACTTGGCAAGGATGAGATCGACGCCTGCCTCGACATCAACCTTCGCGGTGTCCTTTACGGAGCGCAAGCCGCATATCCCTATCTCAAGGCTGCCGGTCCTGGCTCAGCTCTAGTCAACACCGCAAGCGCTGCTGGCATCACAGGCGGCTCTGGCATGAGCGTCTATTCTGCCACCAAATTCGCCGTTCGCGGTATCGCTGAAAGCCTGGATGCTGAATGGGCGGCAGAAGGGATCAAGGTCTCCTCCATCTGCCCCAGTTTCATTGAAACGCCTTTGCTCGATGGCACCGGCCACCGGGGCGAGAATGAGCAGATCCGTGTGCGCGTCAAAGAAGCGGGGCTTGAGATCACACCGGTTGATGAAGTTGCCGCGACCGTATGGAATGCGGTGCACGGCGATGATCTGCATTATGTGGTCGGAAAAACCGCCAAGCGCATCAACTTCGCCAAGCGCTGGATGCCAGGCAAGGTCCGCAAGGAACAGCGCAAAGCGGGTAGTCTTCTAGGCGGGAACTAAGCGCTAAAGTTATTGCAAGCTGTCGCGAACTTTGAGGCCTTTTTCCGAGAGAAAGGGCTCAAGCTCATCCCAAGGCACAATCACCTCCGCTGTGCAGGGGAAAACCACATGCGGGAATTCGTGCACGAAGATGACGCCCTTGCGCGATAAGCCCAATTGCCAACCAGAGCGAAGGAATTCGCGATCTTTGCATTCTGCCTCTTCGCCCAGGTCTGGATCATCCGGCCAATTCGCGATGATGGCATCGAGGAGCTTGTCGGAGGTGCTTTCGACGGGGCGTTTTTCGACGTCGCCGAGTGCGTCCTCAAAATCGTAGAACGTAAGTGCGCCCTCTTTGAACCAAGTCGAAGGGTCTACTTCTCCTCCGCTGCGCCGATCATAAACAGCGAGCCACAAAAAGTGATTGGGATGCGCGCCGCCGCAGAATTGGCTGCCAGACTGAGAAATGCCTAGCCAATCTGGAGTGAACACCGTTGGCTGAGCAGTCTCATCCCAATAGCCGAGCTGGCCGGTTTGTATGCTCATGCCAACGCAAGCCAACATGGAGTCTGTTTCAGAACCGTCAGGCATTCTTGCCGCAAGTGTTTTGTTGATGGCTTCATCACCCGGTCGCTCATTGTCAATCTCAAGCGAGAAAAATGTGTAATCATCAACGCCGGGGCGCTTGGGGCCGGTGTATTTGAGCTTGGTGTAGGTGACGTTCTCGAAATTGGCCCTGCTCTTTTTGACGCCCCCGCCTTTCAGCAGAGGCTCGACAAACTCGGCGCTTTCGCAGCCATCGCCATATTCGGTGAGTTGTACTGGCGATGCAGTGAGCTTGATTTCGAGCTCCTTAGCGCCTTTGCGCCATGTCCCGGCAAGAACCTCATCACTCTTGCGGTCCACTGTCCAAGTCGCGCCGTTTTGCGTGCTGAAGCCCTCGACTTCACTCAAGGTGCTTGGAGCATTCTCGTCAGTTTCAACAAGGCGCAGAGGGATGAGGTTCTTATCGTAGTAATACGCGCCCTCATTGCTCGCCTTGTCGTAGAAACAAGCGGTTATCGGCAGGTCTCCGATGGCACCTTTCCAAATTTTCCCCTCGCGCAGTTCCTCGCTTGACCCAGAATGGTCAGAGGCAGCAGCGCCTTCCAAAGTTGGAGACTGCCCTTGGGGCGCGGCCGCAACATCTACGGGGGCATCACATGATACCGCAAGCAATGCGAGGAAGCCCGCCAGAACGCGCATCACACCAACCTATCAATCGCATGCGCCATCTTGGAATCGCGGATCGAAAGACCTCCACCGTTGGTACCAGCATCATGCGTCGTCAGGGTAATCTCCACCTTGGCATAGACGTTGAACCATTCCGGGTGGTGATCATGGCTTTCCGCGATCAGGGCCACGCGGTTCATAAAACCCCACGCCTCATTAAAATCGCCAAACTGAAACGTGCGCGTAATCGCCTTACCCTCGCGCGCCAAATCCCATTCCGGATGGTCAGCAAGCAATTGCTTCACTTCGTCCGCATCGAGTTCGGGAACATGAGCCATGAGCTAAAAGCCTTTGTCTTAGATGGTTGTGGGTCTCGCAGCTTTTGCCTAACGCTGCCCGCGATGCAAGCGCAACCACCCACTCCTTCTTTGGCCGCCTCTAACTTGGCGTGCCGCCGCGGTGACCGGTTGTTGTTTCGCAAATTGAGCTTCGAGCTTTGCGTGGGAGAGGCGCTGCATATCACTGGCGCGAATGGTACAGGTAAGACCACTCTAATGCGGTGCTTGTCAGGGCTGACCACGCCTTTCGCGGGCGAGGTTGAGCGTACTGGCGAACTGGGTCTTCTGGATGAGCGGCCTGCCCTAGACCTTGATCAACCCCTGGGCAAAGCGCTTGGTTTTTGGCAGCGGATCGATGGGTGTTTGGAGCCTGAAAAGGCGCAAGATTCACTGGGACTGCGCGGCCTGCTTGAAGTGCCAGTCCGGTACCTCTCAACGGGCCAACGAAAGCGCGCAGGGCTTGCCGCATTGATGGGCAGAGGTGTGCCTATATGGCTCTTGGATGAGCCGCTTTCGGGACTTGATGTGGCGGCGATTGAGACCGTCACGCGGTTGATTGAAGCCCATGTGCAGGCGGGCGGCTTGGCGCTGATTGCCTCGCACCAAAGGCTCGATATTGCAGGTCTGAAGTCGCTTGAGCTTGGTGACTATTCGCCAAACTTCGTGGAAGAGGACGAGGAATGATCGGCTCGCTCCTCAAGCGCGATCTAGCGAAATTTTTCCCCTTCGCAGGAGGCGGGGCGAGCCTGCCTGTTATGTTCTTCATCGCGGTGGCCATGCTCTATCCGTTTGCGGTGGGGCCAGACGCCAATATCCTTTCGCGCACAGGCGGCGGGGTGGTTTGGATCGCGGCTTTGCTTGCCGCGATCCTGCCGCTGGAGAAACTGGTCGCGAGCGATATTGAGCTGGGTTTCTTCGACCAATTGCGCCTTCGCGGACTGACCGAGGAGATGATGATGGCGGTGCGTTTGGTGGCCCACTGGTTGAGCTTTGGCCCGCCACTGATCTTGGCGACTTTCCCTGCGGCGGCACTTCTCGCGATTGATGGGCCGACACTGCATTTGCTTTTGCTCGGCCTTTTAGCGGGCACACCTGGCTTGGCAGCGATAGGCCTAATGATAGCAGCGCTTACCGCAGGCCTTCGGGCGGGCGCGGCGCTATCAGGGCTGTTGTTGGTGCCGCTCGCACTCCCAATCCTGATCTTCGGAGCAGGCGCTTTAGCAAGGCAAGACGGCGCGAGTTTGGGCTTTGTGGCGGCGATAAGTTTGGGTCTAGTCGCAATGGCACCGTTTGCAGCAGGCGCAGCGATTAAAGCCGCACGCGAAGTTTAACCGTAGCTCGAACGCCATGATACCGCCGGTTACCGACAAACAAGCAAGCCTATTGCTCGCCCGCATTGCATTCGGGCTTTTGCTCTTCAGCATCTTTGCCTTTGCGCTCAAAGCCGCCGTGCACACCGAAGTTCAGGCCCGCTACACCCCGCTAGTGATCATTCACGGCGTCTCGATGCTCGCGTGGCTGGCGCTTCTCAGCTTCCAACCATGGCTGGCAGCAAATGGGCGCCGTCGCCTGCATACAGCGCTGGGCAAATCGTCCCTTGCGTTGGTCGGCGTGATGACCGTCTCTGGCCTGGTGCTGGCGGTCAATATCGGCGAGGAATTGGGCCGCGTTGAGGTGACAATCGTCAACATCGCCGCCTTTGTAACCTTCCTCCCGCTCTACATCGCTGCTCTGCGCTTTGCGAGCCAGAAGCGGATCGCAGAGCATAGGATGGCGATGCTGGTGGGAACGCTCGCTTTTATGACACCGGCCTATGCTCGCGTGGTTCAAGTCCTGGAACTGCCAGACCCGCTAGCAATCGCGGTGCAGGTGCCGATCACGGTCGCGCTTGCACTGGGCTTTGAGTGGAAAACGCAAGGACGTGTGACGAAGCCAACCCTTGTGATGCTCGGCTTTTCGGTAGCGGTTATCGCAGTGATGGTGGCGAGCCTTATCCCGCTGATCCTGTGAGCAAGGGTGCTCAAGAATAAGGCGGCTGATCGCGGCCTGTCTGGCTCTTCGTAAAGATCTCGTTCCCGTCCTCGGTGATCGCAATCGAGTGCTCAAACTGCGCGGAAAGGCTCTTGTCGCGCGTTACAGCCGTCCAGCCATCGCCAAGAACCTTTGCCCAAGGTTTGCCAAGGTTGATCATCGGCTCGATCGTGAAAAACATGCCCGGTTTCAGCTCAGGGCCCGTGCCCGCTTTGGCTGCGTGGATCACTTCAGGCGCATCGTGGAACAGGCGGCCAAGACCATGCCCACAAAACTCGCGCACCACACCGTAGCGGAACTGTTTGGCATGGGCCTCAATCGCCGCGCCAATATCGCCAAGCCTTGCGCCGGGTTGTGCAGCCTCAATGCCAAGCATCAGGCACTCATAAGTCACATCGACCAACCGCTTTGCCTTGATCGACGGTTCGCCTGCAAAGAACATGCGGCTCGTGTCGCCATGCCAGCCATCGAGCAGCGGCGTCACGTCGACGTTCAGAATATCGCCTTCTTTGAGGACTTTGGGCCCCGGAATACCGTGACAGATCACATGGTTGATCGAGATACAGCACGAATGCGTATATCCGCGATAGCCCAGCGTTGCAGGAACAGCGCCGCCATCGAGGGTCATCTCGCGCACCTTGTCATCGATGGCTGCCGTAGTGATCCCCGGCTCCACCATATTGGCGACTTCATCAAGGATACTCGCAGCTAAACGGCCGGCGGCGCGCATGCCCTCAAAGCCTTCCTCGGTATGAAGTTTGATTGAACCGTCGCGGTAGACGGTGTCGTTGCTCTCGACGAGTTGGTATTCGGTCATGGTGACAATATAGCGTGCGCCTTACGCAATTGCGAGCAAAAGCGCGTGACAATTGGCGATCCGCTTACCATTAGGAATTCATGACTGACATCAATGACCTGATCCAGCCCGACCGTGGGCAAGATGCGACCGCGATCCACCTCACCACTAAAGCGGGCTTCGATGATTTCGCAAAAAGCCTCACCACAGGCCAGCGGGCAAGCCTTGCAGGGCAAAAGTTTGAAGGCGCTGCTGGAAGCGTCGGGATTGTGCCCGATGGTGATGGCTTCTTCGCAGTGGGCGGGGTTGCTGAAACGCACAACCTTGGCAGCTATTGCCTTGCCGCTTTGGCGACCAAGCTGCCGGAAGGAACGTACCGTCTTGTCGATGCACAACCGGGCGCAGCGGCCTTTGGGTGGCTGACTGCGCACTACAGTTTCACCCGCTACAAGGCTGATGAGAACGCTGTCGGTCCACGCGTTTTGCTGACCGAGCAAGTGGGGCGTCTCCCCGGATACATCGCGGAGGCCGCCGCTGAAATGCTGGTGCGCGATCTGGTGAATACGCCTGCCGAGGACATGGGCCCCGCCGCGCTTGAGGCCGAGATAAAGAAACTCGCTAAAGAGCATGGCGCGGACCTCAAAGTGACGCGCGGCGACGAGCTCGAGCAAGGCTATCCCATGGTGCACGCCGTGGGACGAGCAGCCGCGCGCAAACACGACCCGCGCATTATGCACCTCGAATGGGGCCCCAAAGATGCGCCCGTTCTGGCGATTATCGGCAAGGGTGTGTGCTTCGATTCAGGCGGCCTCGATATCAAACCGGCGGCGGGCATGCGCCTCATGAAAAAAGACATGGGCGGCGCGGCGCATGCAATCGCTCTGGCGGGCCTTGTGATGGGTGCTGGCCTCAACGTGCGGCTCCACCTGCTTGTGCCTGCGGTTGAGAATGCGATTTCCGGTCCTGCTTTCCGCCCCGGCGATGTGCTGCCCAGCCGCAAGGGGCTTACGGTTGAGATTCACAACACCGATGCTGAAGGACGCTTGATCCTTGGCGATACTTTGACGCGGGCTTCCGAAGAAAAGCCGGAGCTTGTGATCGACTTCGCAACCCTCACAGGAGCCGCGCGTGTCGCACTTGGTCCGGACTATGCCGCGATGATGGCGCGCCGGGATGAAACCGCCGATGCTCTGATCAAGGCAGGCCGCGAGGTGGATGACGAACCATGGCGATTGCCGCTTCCTGACGCTTATCGCGAGTATCTCAACTCCGACATTGCCGACTTGGTGAACGCGCATTCCAACCCATACGCGGGAGCTAGCGTTGCAGGGCTGTTCCTAGATCGCTTCGTTGAAGAGGGTCTGGACTGGGTGCACTTTGACACCTTTGCATGGCGCCCCTTCCCCAAACCGGGCCGCTCCAAAGGCGGCACCGCCTATGGCCTACGAGCCTCATGGCACATGCTCAAAGAGCGCTTTGGGAGCTAAACTTGCTCCCATGCGTCTGTGTAGCTAAGCGCGAGCGACAACGGGGCTTCGAAGAGAGCGAATGTGAATGAGCGTCCAAACCCGCCAAGGTGAGTATGCGGTGCCAAGCGGCGACTTGGGCTTAAAAGGCCCGGTTGAAAAGCCTGTGCCCGGTACTTTGCCCCTGCGCGGAGACCTTGCACATATCGCTCTGGCAGGCACGCATTTGGCGGCTCACTACGTCATTCCGCATATTTGGACCGTTGGCGCAAATGGCGTTGATGTGATGGAAACCACGCGCGACGACAGCCCCATTTTGACCCGCTTCGAGGCTGGCACTAAGGTCGAAGTGATAGACGTATCGGGCGATTGGATTTGGGGATGCCTTGGGCCTGAAGGGCCAAGCGGCTATATGAACGCAAGCGCTCTCACTGCCAGCTAACCCAACTACCCATTGCGCGTCTGCCGTAACAGGCCTAGGCGCTTGGCCGCTATGACACACCGTATTTTCATCGATGGAGCCGCCGGTACCACCGGCCTTGAAATCCGCGATCGGCTGGAAGGACGCGAAGAGTTTGAGCTGATCGTCTTGGACGATGGCGCCCGCAAGGATGTGTCTGCTCGCCGCGAGGCTCTGCATGAGGCCGATGTGGCGATCTTGTGCCTGCCCGATGACGCTGCACGGGAAGCTGTGAAGCTGGCGGAAGGTTCAAACACACGGATCATTGATGCGTCCTCGGCGCACCGGGTGGCGGATGGGTGGACCTATGGGTTTCCTGAACTGATTGGACATGAGAAGATTGCAGAGGCTCGATTTGTTAGCAATCCGGGGTGCTATCCGACTGGGTTTTTGGCGCTGGTTGCGCCTCTGGTGCGAGCGCAAATGCTGCCAGGCGACTGGCCTTACACGGTCAACGCAGTGAGCGGATATTCGGGCGGTGGCAACGCGCTAATCGACCGGTTCGAAGCCAATCCAGAAATTGCATTTCGCACATATGGTCTCACACTGACTCATAAGCATTTGCCTGAGATGAAAGAGTACGCTGGCCTCCATACTGACCCTGTATTCTCGCCATCGGTTGTGCCAGCTCATCGTGGTATGATCGTCGATGTGCCGATTCCAGCAACTCATATTCCAGGCGTTGCCTCGTCGTTCTTCTTTGAAGGCACGTTGATTGACGCATATGCCGCAAGCCCGGTCGTAAAAGTCAACACCGGCGACCCTATGACAAGCGAGCTTCTTCTATCGAACCGAGCAGAAGCTTGGGACGGAATGGAGCTGCTCGTAGCGTGCGACAAAAATGGCGACCAAGCCCGCCTCATCGCCCGCCTAGACAACCTTGGCAAAGGCGCTAGCGGAGCCGCAATCCAAAATCTCAACATCATGTGCGGGATCGAGGAAACGACGGGCCTCCGTCTCTGATTAGGTAGCTCTGCTTAGCGCAACTGCCCATTTAATAGGCAGCGCCGCCCTTCCCTTAGGCACAATCACCGCATGGTGATAAATAACTACGTTTAACGCGCCCCTACGGAATGATCCTTGCGCGAGGCTCAGGATCGGCTACCGAAGTGTGATAAGACCTTGGCATGATTCTTGATCATGTGTGGGTAAGCACACCGGTTAGCGGGAACGGAACTTCTTACGTGAAAAAGATCGAAGCGATCATTAAACCCTTTAAACTCGATGAAGTGAAAGAGGCGCTCCATGAAATTGGCGTGTCCGGCATCACCGTCACCGAGGCGCGCGGGTTTGGCCGCCAAAAGGGTCACACAGAGCTTTACCGCGGCGCGGAATATGTCGTCGATTTCCTTCCTAAAGTGAAACTCGAAGTCGTTGTGCCGGATGATCAGGCAGAGCGCGTGGTTGAGGCTGTTGCAGCGGCTGCACAAACGGGCAGGATCGGCGATGGCAAAATTTTCGTCAGCGATATCGCGACCGCCCTGCGCATCCGCACTGGCGAGACCAATGATGACGCGATTTAAGGACTAACCCAAATCACCTGCGCCTAACGCCACAGGGGGACGGCGCACCTCTCACAACAATAACTACACAAGCTGGAGTATGCGAAAATGGCGAGCGCTAAAGACATCGTACAACGTATCAAAGACGAGGAGATCGAGTGGGTTGATCTTCGCTTCACCGATCCAAAGGGTAAGTGGCAGCACCTCTCCATGTCGGCAGTTGTCATGGACGAAGATGCGCTTGAAGATGGCCTGATGTTCGATGGCTCCTCCATCGCAGGTTGGAAGGACATCAACGAGTCCGACATGATCCTCAAGCCCGATCTCGACGCGGTCTATGTTGACCCGTTCAGCGCGACCCCGATGATCAGCATCTTCTGCAACATCATCGAGCCTAACGATGGTCAGCTCTACAACCGCGACCCGCGCTCAACCGCGACGCGCGCTGAAGCTTACCTCAAATCAACCGGCATCGGTGACACCATCTATGTCGGTCCAGAGCCTGAGTTCTTCATGTTCGACGATGTGCGTTTTGAAGACGGCTATGCGGGTTCAGGCTTTGCGATCGACGACGTTGAGCTGCCAACCAACACCGGCAAAGAATACGACATGGGCAATATGGGCCACCGCCCACGCGCAACAGGCGGTTACTTCCCAGTGGCTCCTGTCGACAGCGCCATGGACATTCGCGCTGAAATGGTTTCGACCATGCAGGAAATCGGCCTTTCCATGGACAAGCACCACCACGAAGTGGCTGCCGCTCAGCACGAGCTTGGCATCACTTATGAGACGCTGACCAAATCAGCTGACCACGTGCAGGTGTACAAATATGTGACCCAGCAAGTCGCGCACGCTTACGGCAAAACTGCGACCTTCATGCCAAAGCCGATCAAAGACGATAACGGCTCAGGCATGCACAGCCACATGTCGATCTGGAAAGACGGCAAGCCAACATTTGCTGGCGATGAGTATGCAGGCCTTTCAGAAACCTGCCTTTACTACATCGGCGGTGTGATCAAGCACGCGAAAGCTCTGAACGCTTTCACCAACCCAACGACCAACAGCTACAAGCGTCTGGTCCCGGGTTTTGAGGCTCCTGTGCTTCTCGCTTACTCGGCGCGTAACCGTTCAGCCTCTTGCCGTATTCCTTACGGTGCTGGTGAGAAAGCCAAGCGCGTTGAGTTCCGTTTCCCGGATGCTCTTGCAAACCCATACCTTGCCTTCTCAGCTTTGCTGATGGCTGGCCTCGACGGGATCGAAAACAAGATCCACCCTGGCGATGCCATGGACAAGAACCTTTACGACCTACCACCTGCTGAGCTTGCGCAAGTTCCAACGGTTTGCGGTTCGCTTCGTGAAGCGCTTGAGGCTCTGGAAGCCGATCACGACTTCCTCTTGAAAGGCGACGTCTTCTCGAAAGACCAGATCGAAGCCTACACCGAGCTTAAGTGGGAAGAAGTCATGCGCATGGAAACCACCCCATGCCCGGTTGAGTTCGACATGTACTACAGCTCGTAAACGCTTCGGCAGTTTACTGATACAAAAAGCCGCTCGGGAAACCGGGCGGTTTTTTTGTTGGAGCTTCAAGCGTTACCAATTGTATCGACACACTCGCTTGCCGAAAGTAACGTCCGTCTAACGGGGAGAGTGCCATGACCAAAGCCACACAGATCAGGCTCAAGAAGCGCGCAGACGGTGTGCCACAAGACGATGTCTGGGAGACCACTTATGATGCTCCCGGTCAGATTGGCGATGGCGAAATCGCAATTGAGGTGCAGTACGTGTCGGTTGATCCGGCAATGCGCGGCTGGATTGTGGACACCCCCTCATACCTCCCCCGTGCAAATCGGCGCGGTTATGCGCGCAGGCGGCCTTGGCACCGTAACTGCCAGCCGGAACGATCACTTCACAGTGGGCGACATTGTACGCGGTTTGACAGGGGTTCAATCGCACTATGTCGGCCCGCCAGACGGCTTCACAATCGCCCAACCAGACCTCGCGCCGGCGCGCAAATTCTTGGCTGGTCTAGGGATGCCGGGCATGACCGCCTATTTCGGTTTGCTCGATGTGGGCGCACTCAAAGAAGGCGAGACCGTTCTTGTGTCCGGCGCGGCGGGCGCTGTGGGCAGCGTGGTCGGCCAGATCGCGAAGATCAAAGGGTGCCGCGTCGTTGGCGTTGCTGGCGGTCCCGACAAATGCGCGACCGTGGTTGAAAGATACGGTTTTGACGCCTGCATCGATTACAAGAGCGAAAACGTCGCAAAAGCAATCCGAGCGCATTGCCCAAAAGGCGTGGATGTCTATTTCGACAATGTCGGCAGCGAAACGCTTGAAGCAGCGCTCATGAACATTGCGATGCATGGGCGCGTCGTCCTTTGCGGCGCGATCAGCCAGTACAATGAAATGAGCGCAGATGGCATGGTCGGACCGCGAAACTACATGCAATTGCTGGTGAAGCGAGCGCGGATGGAGGGCTTTGTCGTTCTCGACTATGCGGATCGTTATGCCGATGCGATTGCTGAAATGGCGGGCTGGTTTAACGAGGGCAGGCTGATCCTAGACGAGCATGTGGTCGCGGGGCTTGAGAACTTCCCCGAGGCGCTGCGCATGCTGTTTGATGGTCGAAACACCGGCAAGCTGATGATTGAGGTCTAAATTCAAACGGCGATCTGCCTTACGGGTCAGCGGTTATCCGCGAAGCTGGGAGACCTTCGTCTACGCCGTTAAGGCACTAGCCGGCGCGTGCATATGCCTCTGCGATCCAGCTGCGCACTTCATCATCAATATCACCAACTTGCTCCAACCTGACGCGGTGCGAGCACATCGCGTTGTACGTCTCGAGCCTGCCAGCCGCATCGTCGCCTTTTAGCGCAAGTCCTAGATCAATGCGCGTCTTTGTCGCCGGTGTGATTAGCGCAAACTGCTTCTTGCGCCGAAGGCTAACGCTAGTTTTCTTTGGCGATATCTCAACGTCATCCCCAAGGGCCTTCGCATAATCAATCAAAGCATCGTGGATGGGCTTAAGGTCCGCCTTCGCACCCGAATATTGCTCGGCAACGAGGTCTTGCGGCTGATCGCTCTCAAGCGCCTTTGCGGCGATCAAATTGGCAAATCCATGGGTGACGCCGTGGTCTCCTTTTAGGAATTTGACGATCTGACCATGCTTCTCAAGCCCCTCTTTCGAAACGAGCTTCAACCAATCGCCAAGCGGCTTACCCGTCTTTTCAGGCAAATTGGCCAGCATTGTTTCCAGTTGCTTGTCCACACTCGTCATTGTGCACCTCCCTCAAGGGCACGAGGCTAAACGAGCAGCGTGAACTTGCAAGCCGTTAGGGATTGATCAGTCATCGAAGGCGGACTTAGACTGCTCCATTTTCCTACGAGGATCGACGACGCTAAGAGGCTTGGATGGCCAAATTTGCTCAACGCTTTGTGATCGCTTTTAACGATCGAAAAAGCGAGCCGGTAATCGAGCAAGTTTCCGTCCCTGAACAGTGTGCCAAGTGTGCCAAACGCGTTGGTTCCCCCTTGATCTGTACTTGGATGCAAACCCGGCGTTCTTGCATCCATATTGGACAGATCAAAGAAATAATGACCCTTGGCAGGTACTCCAGATGGGCCCTCATCAGCTTACCGAACGTTCAACATGCCGCGGCGACCTGCTGCAATAAATGTTGCGATCAAGACAACCGCGTAAAATGCGCTCAACACATCCAACGGCGAAGGGCCGGTAAGATAGCCGGTATGAGCAATAGCGCTCCACCCGCCCAGCAAGGCAAATGCAAGCCCATAAGACCACACTGCCGCTTCCCGGTTGACCGCTGTCATCAACTCATCGGAATGCGCATAAGAGCGGATGGCAAAGTAAAGACCAGCCGCGTAGAGCACAGCGGAAACTGTAAGACCTACAACAGGTGCAATTGGCGATGTGGGACCACTCAACGCCAACACAATAAGAGCGCCCCCCCATAACCCCATGCCGTAACTTGAAGACAGTAATAAAGCGCGTTGTTCCCGCAGCTCGTCCGCGTCCTCGACATTCAAAAGCTTCGCTCCGGCACCCGGCCTTAAGGTCCCCAAGCCGACGAACACAGCCACCATAGCATAGAGGGCCCCGATAAGCGTGGCGATCTCAGCTGATCCTGAAAGGCCCGTTTCACCAATGTCATCGCTGAACCAGGACACTCCAAATGCGACCACGAAACCGCAAACCGCCCCGACTGCGGCAGGCAACACGATCTTCTTGAACTTTGATTTCTTGTGTCCGCCGTGCGCTTTAGTCGTCATCACTAGGCTCCCAATGATCAATAAACAGATCAGGCACGCTCACGCCAAACAGCTTTGCCATGCGCAAAGCGAGAGGAAGGGAAGGGTCGTATTTATCAGTCTCTACCGCGTTGATCGTTTGACGCGATACACCCAGCCGTCGCGCAAGTTCGCCCTGGCTCCAGCTGTGCCTCTCACGGTAATCTCTAAGACGGTTTTCCAACCTTCAAGTCCTCTTAAGGCGATCCGCGCCTGTAAAGAGGTCTTTACTGTAAAGAGCTCTTGTCAGTCAAGAGCTCTTGTCATCCAGCCCGCTAGTGCGAAGCGGTTTGCGATGTGTTTGTAGGCTCAGCCGCGCCGTTGAGGTGAGTGGGGATCGTGTGCAGCTTAGCAATAGGTTGCGGATGCCCGAGGAGGTAGCCCTGCCCATATCTGCAGCCCATATACGCAAGCAAATCGAGCTGGTTGCGTGTCTCAATGCCCTCAGCGATGACCTCAATTTCAAGGCTTTGGGCCATCGCAATCATAGCTTGCACAATCAGACGAGACTGCGCGTCAGAACCGATTACCCGAACAAAACTGCGATCTATCTTCACGATATCAATGGGAAAGTCGCGCAAATGCGTGAGGGAAGAATACCCTGTCCCAAAGTCATCAAGAGCAATCTGCATTCCAGCCTCTTTGAGATCCGTCAGAATTCTGCGCGCAGCATCATCATCATTCACCATCAGCATGGTCTCTGTGACCTCAAGGGTCAGCGCGGCAGGGTCCACACCGGATTCTGCAAGACTGCTCAGCAGATTGGGTACATAATTTTCGCTGAGCAAATCGGCTTCACTGGCATTAAAGCTGATGTATCGCAGGCCCTCTATTTTTTTAGAAATCGGCCTGTGCTCAGCACTGATGTTCGAAACCATAGCGCCGCCAATCTCGCGCGAGACATGCGGGTCAATAATTGCGGGCATCAGATTTCCGGCTGTGAGAACCTGTCCGTCTCGGGTGCGAACACGCATCAATGCCTCAAGGCCGACCACCTCCTCGGTCAAGAGATCAACGATCGGTTGATAGGCAGCGAAGAGCCTCTTGTCTTGGATCGCCTCACGCACTTCGGTGACGGCTTGAAGTTTTTCTGTATGCTGCTGCGCATGGGCTGCATCATAAAAGCGCAAGGTTCCCGAGGCGCGCTTTTTGCCTGAATACATGGCCTGGTCTGCACGGCGCACAATCTCTCGGCCACCGATCACCTCATTGCAAATTTCAGCGCCAGCTGTGCCGTGCATGACAAGCTTTCGGCCTGATATTACAAAGGGCTTGTGCACTGCTTCCGATAGGGTGCCCCATAAGACTTCGATATCAGACTGGTCTGATCCCAAGGGCGGAATGAATACAAATTCATCCCCGCCCCAACGCGCAATCACAACATCTTCTGGAACCATGCTGCGCAGGCGCGAGCTTATCTCTTCGAGAACCATGTCCCCAACAAGATGTCCAAATGTATCATTGATCGCCTTAAAGCCATCAAGATCAAGCAAGAGAACCGCAAGCGGAAGGCCTGTCTCTTTTTGTTGCTTTATCTTCTCGCCCAATATGCGGTCGAAAGCGTTGCGATTGAGAAGATCGGTCAGACGATCATAGTCTGCAGCCCTTTGAAGGGCTGTCTTGTCGCGGTGGCTTTCTGTAATATCATGGATGACACCCACCAAGCGGTCGGGGTTTTTCTCGTCCCCCTTGATACATTCACCACGCGACTGGACACGCCTTACCGCTCCGTTTCGTTCTTCTAATTCCGCTTCAAACTCAAACGGCTCACCATTGCTGACTGCCGCATCAACAAGGGCAGCTACTTGATCACGATCACCCTTGGCATATGCTGAAATTGCATCATCAACCGTGACTGCTGTACCAGGCGGTATGCCATACATTTCGTAGACACCGTTCGACCAAGTGAGATCCATTGTGGTGAGGTCGATCTCCCATGAGCCGATCCTGGCCGCCTTCTCGGCTGCAACAAAAATCCGGTGTGCCTTCTCAAGCGCGTCATGTTTCCCTTTTTCGCGCTCCGCCATATCGGTCATTGCGATTGTGTGTTTGTGGGCGCGCAGCAAATCCTCAACGACGCTCGCAAGCACCGCAAGCTTTTTGCGCCTGCGACCGGCGAACTTGTTGGGAGAGGCATCTATAACGGCAAGGCTACCGATGAGATGACCGTCTGGACAATGCAACGGGCGGCCAAGATAGGAACGGATATGCGGTGATCCGGTAACGAGCGGATTGTATGCGAAGCGCTCATCCAATGAAGCATCGGGTACGTCGAGGCCGCATTCATGTTGGATTGTCACAGCACAAAATGCATGCTCTCGCGGAGTTTGAACAGCTTCCAAGCCATGGCGTGACAAAAACCACTGCCGATCTTTATCGATAAGAGAAATGACCGCAAATTCGCTGCGAAACAAGAACGCAGCGAGCCTCGTGATCCGGTCAAACATTTCAACTGGCGCGGTATCAAGCAGCTGCAATGCATAGAGCGAGTTCAGGCGATCTTCTTCGGTCTTGGCAAGAGGTAAGCCCATTTCCTTGATGCAAAGCCTCTTCCACATGTTCGAGCGACGCCAACGCAGATAGGGGAAACTTGGTTGAATCAAGCTAACGATCGAACCCGGCTTTCCACGAAGGGGCACCGCAAGAGTTTGTAAGGAATTCGGCCCTTTGCATTTTCCTACAAGGGCAATTTATGCCTAATCAGTAGACCTCGTTAATCAGATTCGCACTCGAGGTAAGCGCCATGCCTGAAGTTTCAGCTCGTCCTGTATCCCGCAAACCGGTCTTTGACTTTGTACGTCAGCTCATCGGTCGAAAGTTCCGTCAATCAGAAGTTGATCGACTTGACGATGCGATCGATGCCAGTCTTTTTGATAAGGGCCTTTCCGCAAATCCTGGGACGCTTGCCTCTGGAATGCCGCGCATCGGCGAGCGTGGTGTTGCGCTTATCAAGAGTTTCGAAGGATGTGCTCGGCTGCGACGTGACGGTATGGTTGCAGCCTATCCTGATCCTGGCACCGGCGCAGACCCATGGACCATCGGCTGGGGAGCAACCGGCCGCGGCCTAGAAGAGGGCGAGAAAATTGGTCCGGGTACCGTTTGGACACAGGCCCAGTGCGATGCGCGGCTCGCCAGCGACCTTGTATCCTATTCCAAAGATGTAGCCCGTGCGATAGGCGAAGCGCCCACCACGCAGGGGCAATTCGACGCAATGGTCAGCTTTCACTACAACACTGGAGCCATCGCCCGGGCCACTCTCACACGCAAACACAAAGCCGGTGATTACGCAGGCGCGGCCTCAGAATTTGCGCGCTGGAACAAGGCCGGTGGCCGGGTCCTGAAAGGCCTTGTGAGGCGGCGTAAAGCGGAAGCTGACCTTTATGTAAGTGGCTAGTAATCACGGCTGATTTCAGCGAGCACGCTGTCGCGGCCAATCGTCGTTACGCTTCCCAATAATGCCAGCCAGCTGGTGATGCGATATTCGACCTGTGTTGCGCTATAGCCTTGGCCATCAGTCACTAACTCGACATAGATGCGCCTGCCTATATTCTTGCCCAGCGCTACGCCAGTGCCCCTGCCCAAGGCAGGATCAGCGCTAACAATCCTCAATTGATCGAGCCCGATTGAGCGACGCAAGGTGCCTATCGGATCAAGTCCACTGCCCCCTCCTTGGAAGGCTGCCAAAGCTGCGCCCAACTGGATTGCATCAGTGGCTGAGAGCGAGGTTACCGATCCGCCAAACAAAAGGCGTGCAAGGATCTCTTCCTCAGGCAAAGCGGGCACAGATGAAAACGCAATCTGGGGTGCCTGCGAATTGCCGGTGATGTCGATGGTGACATCGGTTCCGTTCGCGCTTGCCTGAGCCTCGATATCAAGACGCGGATCAATCTCCCTATTGGGGTCGAACTCGATGCGACCGTCTGTCAATTCAAAACGCGTGCCTGCGAAACGATAGTCGCCGCGCACCAATCGCGCCTCGCCGCCGATACGCGGATCGTTCACTGTACCGCGAAGGGCAATGTCGATGCCCCACTCGCTATCGAGGCCAAGTCCATCGACTGCGACCCGCGAGGGGGCTTTAGCATCTATCAGATACCGCCAGCTACCGCTTTGCGTAGGCGCGCTTGATGCAGCCGCCAATGCGCTACCCCCGATCTCGCGTGTTGGGATAGTGGGCAAGCGCATGTCTTGCGCCGCAACGCCCAATGCCCAGCTTGCCCGGTCAACCTCAACCCTGCCCGCAATCGCTCCGCCTATGCCGTCAGAGACGATCCTCAATGGACCGGTCAAGGTGGCCTCGAGACCGTTGGCATTTAACAGCTTTGCATCCTTGAGGGAGGCCTTGATATCGATGCTCGGCCCGCGCGATCCGCTCATAGCGGCAAGATCAACACTCCCGCTTCCAGTCACGGTCCCTCCGCCGCTTGTTTTTCCTGAAATGCGCGTAAATTCGAGCCTTGAACCGGCAAAGCGTCCACGCGCAGAAACATCGCTTATGTCCGTGCCTGAAACCGCGCTTTGAAGGCGCAGGTTATCGCTTGCAACAGTACCCGTGATGCGCGGGGCCTCAAGCGATCCAGTGGCCTTTGCCTGAACATTGAGAGGCCCGGTCAGGTCAAACACTTCAATCGCTAAAAGCCGCCACAAGGCCTGTGCAGACCCGCCGTAATTCAGATTGGCCTCTAATGCTCCGCGCATAATCCGACTGGACAGCGTCGCCCCAGTCCCAGAGTTTTGGGCAAGCCCGCTTACACGTGCATCGAGCCGGCCAAGTTTCTGTTCTCCCTCTGTCAAACGAGCCCCGAAAGCCAATTCGCGCGGGGAGAGATCGGCAACCGCAAACACGTCCAGAGGCCGCGATGAAAGGACAAGCCCTGACCGCGTAAAGCCATCAATCTTGATGCGCGCATTTCCGGTGGGCGCGCCGGTGCCACTTTGGGTGAATGAAGCAACACCTGATAGTAGTCCCCCCAGCCCCAAATCCGCTCCTGCCAGATCGGCAAGCCGCAAGGGCATTCGGGCAAAGCGGGCGTCAATCTGCGTGTTCGGTCCGCCAATCTGACCCTCAAGCTGTGTGAAACCGCGAGCAAAACCAATTTGCGTTGGCGCAAGTGCATATCCACCATCGTCAAGCGCAGTCAGCACAGCCCTGCGCGGCATTCGAATGGCCCTCCCGCCATATTCGCCTTGCGCGATTAAAGCGATGCGACGAGGCGAGAAATCTCCATCCAGCTTAAGCTGAAACCGATCAGCGCGTCTGCCTGCTATAGAAGCTTGGATATCCCCGGTGCCATCGACAAGCTGCGCTTTGGCATTGAACGCATGCAGCCGCAGACTTCCATACTGCAGGCCGGTGCCAGAAACGCTGCCCCCGATTGTGCTAGCCCCGGCGCCCGAAGCTGCGCCGAACACGCCGCTTGCTTTTACATCCGCGAATTCTAGCGCAACGGGAATCTCGCCGCCAAAGCGGGCACCGCGCGAGGTCAGATCAAGTTCGAAACCTTGGCCCTCACCGGGCGCTGGCAGAAACGCGATTGTCCCATCAATCCCCCCACCTTTAAGCGCCAGATTTCCGCTAACGGCCTGTTCTCCCAAAACGAGGTCTCCGCTCACATTGGTGCGGAAAATGCGCAAGGTCTCTACATCAATCCGGCTGGGCCGATCCCCGGGAAGCACCAATTCAAGCGCGCCATCGAAGGCGCCAAGCACTGATCCACCGGCCACATTGATGGCAAATCCGTCATCGGATGGCGCGATGCCAAGACGCACGTCTTTCAATCCGGCAGCAGGATAAGGATTAGCCAAAATAAGATCCGCGCGAAGTCCTTCCCCTGCAAATTCCACATCAAAATCAAAGGGCCCATATTGCGTGTGACTGCCCTTCCCTGCGAGCGTTGAGCGACCTCCCACAATTCGGCTGTCAAGCTGTGCGTTCAGTCGCTCGCTTTCGAGGTCGACATTGCGAAACACGATCGCGCTTTGTGCGCCGAGGCCAAGGCTTCCACTAAAACGGACGTTCTCACCCGCAATCGTTGCGACTGAAGTGTTTTCGAATGCGTTCGCAATCCCTGCCAAATTGGCTCGGATGCTCCATGGTACACCGCCTCCGAATTTAGCCAGGACCTTGGCATTCGCCGTAACCTCGCCAATCGCATCCAGTTCAAGCCTTCGCGCCTTCACCGGTCCTGCAACAGCGAAAGCCCCGCTCGAAAGGTCGCCGCGCAAGGTGAGATCCCCTGCAATATCAGGGAAGGATATTGAGGTGTTATCTGCTGCAAGCTCGCTACCAGTAATGGTCAGCATGCCCTCGATCTCACCGCCGACAAGTCTTTCATCGATCATCGATGTGCCGGTCACAACGCGCTCAGCCTCTGCTGAAAGGGGAATTCGCAGCGTCCCCTCATCATAAGTTGCTGTGCCAGCTTGAACGAGGCGTGCGACAGTGATTGATTGACCGATAACAAGGGCTTCGACATTCAACCGGTGCTCAATCTCAAGCGACCGAAACGGACCATCGAATAGTGCCGTAAACTCACCGCCCCGAAGCTGTACGGCTGGCTCCAACCATTCTGGATCGCGCACCACGGTGCGCACTTCAAACCGGTCGGCGCGGTTGGCACCCAGATCAATCGCGCCCTTGCCCCGCATGTCCAACGCATCGCTCACCGCCGCGATATTGCCATCAAACACGCTCTCCTCGAGCGTCCCGGACATCGCCAAAGCCACACCGCCTGCAAGCGTCCTGCCAATCGTCGAATTCGGCGCGACGTCAGGGGTCAGTTTGCCGCTTAAATCAAACCGACCGGCATTATTGCTAAGTTCGAGGGCAGCAACGGTTGAGCCCGGCGCGTCGCCACGCTGAACAAGCGCATGGCCGAGCCAGCGAGTCCAGGTGCCCTCGCCCCTTACACGCGCCTCATAGGCCGAATTAAGCCCCGAGAGCTTTGCGATGGGTCCGTCTGCCGAGGCTGAATAGTCTAATGCAAGGTCAAACCGGTCCGCGTCAGGCTGTGCATCAAGCAACAGAGCAATACGATCTGCCGGTCCCAATGTGCCTTTCGCATCGATAAGTGCGCGGCCCTGACTGATGCCGACCTCAGCGGAGAAGTCGACGCGCTGCGGCTGTTCTCCTGCAAGCCCTTGTGCAAGTACGAAATTCTCAAGTTCAAAATTGTCTATACGGATATCAAAGTCTGGTAGGATCGGCGCGTCTGGATCGCCGGGCAGCAGTTCTGGCAATCGCTCCAACTTGCCACGCTTTGCGGAAAACTCGCGAATATCAAGCCCGCTCCACAACCATGCAAGAGGCCTCCAGTCGAGCTCAACTTCAGGGACAGTTAGAAACGGCCCCTTAGGGTCTTTGAGCACCACATCTCTCAGCACGGCTTTGGCGTAGATATCCCCCTCAATCCGGCCCACCTCAAAGCGCAAACCGGACGCAGGCGCAGCGCTCGCAATTTGATCGGCGACAAAGCGTTTGCCGATGGGTGTCGCCAGAAACATTGCCGCCAATAGAAGAGGCGCCAAGACGATCGCGATTAGCCAACCCAATCGCTTGGCCCATACCCTTTTTCGGCCTTTGGATTGACGCTCTGGCGAATTGATATCTGGCTTATCCGTCATCAAAATGCCTGACCCAAGCTTACGTAAACGACGACGGGAGCATCAAAAGCAGTAGGATTGAGCGGGACACCCACGTCAACGCGGATTGGACCAAAGCTGGTTTTATAACGCACACCAACACCTGCCCCCGCACGTACAGCGTCGAAGTCGGGCCGCTGTCCGCTTGAGATTGAGCCTAGATCGAAAAACGGAACCACCTCGACCGCTCCATCTAGGAAGCCGGTTGGAATTCGGGCCTCTACCGCCGCCTCGATCAGTGAGCGCCCCCCTTCCGCTTCATCAAAGGCATTGCGCGGGCCGATGGCTTGGAAGCCGTATCCACGAACTGAACCACCGCCGCCAGAATAAAGTCTGCGTGAGGGTGCGATATCAAACAGGTCCGTGCCGATGACCGAGGCGGCTGCGACACGCGCTGCAATCACGGTGCCACCCACCGGCTGGTAATAGCTCGCATCGACACGCGCCCGAAGATAAGTCGAAACATCCCCCAAAGTGCGCGAGATTTCAGGCTCGGCGAAGAAACTCACACGGTAACCAGTGCGCGGGTCGAGAAGGTCGTCGCTGCCATCAATCGTGGCACGGCCAAAAACACCGCCGATCAAATATTCCTGACGCGGGCGTACAATGCCGTTGGTGACCCGGTTTCGTTCATCCGAGTACAAGACCTCAGAGCCGACCTGCCAGCTAAATGGCTTTTGAAAGAGCAGGTTCGACACACGCTCAAAAGACCCCCTTAAGGCAACAGTGCGTGCATCAACCGCTTCGGTTTCGATATCGCTCGCAAAGGCATCGAGGGTCAGTATCTGATCGCGACCACGAAAATTGCTTCGCCGAAAAGTCGCACTCGCAAGTTGTTCTCTTGTCCCGATAATCCCGCGCAGACGCAGCGCACCCTCTGGTGGAAGGAGATTGCGATGCTCCCAACCTGCTTCAAGCTTAAATCCATCTTCCGTCCCAAAGCCAATAGCGCCCGAGATCGTCCGCAGAGGCGCGCGCTCAATCGCCACATCCAAAGCAACTTCCCCAGGCTCATCGCCTTGGGGCGGTGCGACCTCGCGCGGAGTAATCGTCACCGAGGACACAAGGCCGGTCGCCAAAATCGCGCGGCGCAAATCAGCTTGCATGCTGGTTTGGTAAATATCCCCAAGATCAAAACGGGCAACACGCCCTAAGTGGCGGCCGGATAGAAACTTCGGATCATCACTCACGACGTTGCCGAATGCATATCTGCCCCCAGGTGTAACAGGCAGTGTCAGATCACCTTCATTGCGCGAATGATCGACTAACAAATCGGGTGAACCCAATTCGCCAAACGGATACCCATTTTCACCCAAAGCCAAGCGCAATTGCGCCTCACCAGACACAATGGCATCGGCATAAAGAGGGTCGCCGGAGCGGATTCCAAAAGCGTCAAGCAGGGGCGATTTTTCTTGCTCGGGAAGCGCGCTCAACTCTCCCAAATCAACGGCACCAAAGGCATACTGCGGCCCGGGCAGCACATCAAAGCGCACTTGCGGATCGCGGTCCGCGGATCTGCGAGCTTCGCCGCGCGCCTCATCGGCGAATCCGCGTCTTCCCCCAGAAAGCTGGCGGATTACTTCACCATCATAATACCCATAATTTCGTAGAATAGCGGTGAGCAATTCGGCATCACTTCGCGCTCTTGCAGCAAGCTGAGGCACGGTATCATCGCCGCTGCCCAACGCTTCGATAGCTGACAATGCCCGGAAACGCGCGATGAACTGCGCTTCTTCGGGAAAGCTGCCGGTCTCGGCTGGAAAAGCAAGGACAAGCTGCTCGCTTATATCGAACTCGGCAAGCTCGGGCAGCTCAGTCAAAGTAGGCGCGTCAATATCGGCAAATGATGGCCTATCAGGATCTGGCTCAAGTCGCTCGGGGATGGCAATCTCCATCGCATCCAATGCGCCTTCGAGGTCGAACAATCCGCCCGGTGCTAAACCGTTATCGGGCACTCCTACTGGGTCAGGCGCTTGTGATTCCTCGCTATCAGGCCCGCTCGTCGCACCGCTCTCAACGCTGCGCGCAGCCCATTCTTCGGGATTGTCAGTGGCACTTTGGGGGATAAGATCATTAAGCGTTTTGGAAGAAACACTGTCGCTTTGAGCTGTGTTGCTTTGAGGTGCGTCATTTTGAGCCGCGCTATTTTGAGCTGGCTCTACTGGTTCATCGGGCACACGCTCCTGCCCGGCAGCCAAGGAGCTGGCGGTGAGCAATCCAGCAGCAACACCCCACTTAAGGGCCAGTCTTAATTCCAAAATTGTCAAAAGGCGGTCAGCTCGCAGAGAATTTGACAGGTTGGCCGTCTTTACCCCGTGCTCCCGTTATCGCACCAGCTTTTTCGCTGCGCGGAGCTGTCGCTGCGGCGATTAGCTTGGTTTGCTCTTCCTCGCTCATGCGGCGCCAACCATCACGGGTTAGCTGCTCAAGGGGACGGTAACGGACCTTATACTGCATGCGAGGCGAACCATCGACCCAATATCCAAGGTAGACGTAAGGAAGGCCGCTCTGCGCCGCGCGTTGGATGTGGTCGAGGATAATATAGTTTCCAAGACCCACGCGCCCTTCATGGTCAGGGTCATAGAAAGAATAGATCATCGAGAGACCATCGCCCTGCCGATCAGTCAGGCACGCCCCTATGAGCTTGCCGGGCTCGCCCGTCTCGGTCGGCTCACGATATTCAACCAATGAGCTGGTGACGGGTGTATGTTCGACCATGTCGGCATAGTCCATCTCATCCATTGCGGACATGCCACCATCAGGATGGCGCAAGCTGAGATACTTTGTCAGAAGCTCAAATTGTTCATCAGTCGCCCAAGGACGACACTCGGTGACGACAAGATCGCGGTTACGCTTAATCTCGCGTTTTTGCGTGCTCGACGGCCTAAATTCATCTGCCACGACACGGACAGACACACAGGCCTGACAATCAAGGCAGCTCGGGCGATAGGCGACCGTCTGACTGCGACGGAAACCTATCCGGCCAAGGGCCTCGTTCAGCTGATCCGCATGTGCCCCCTTAAGCTCAGTGAACACCTTGCGCTCGCTTCGGCCCGGCAGATAAGGGCACGGCGCAGGGCTCGTCACAAAGAAACGGGGGAAGCGGATAGGTGCCGTCACAGGTCTGGCTTCGTCCTTCAGCGAAACGGGGAATCAGCGATTACATTCTTAAGACATTGTTATGCCTTTTTGCACGCGCCGGTAAAAGACCTTTAACCAAAAATCATGGTGAACTTTGTCTTACTTTGCACATAACTGGGCGCAAAAAAGCACCACTTTGGACCAGTGATTTACGGGTTTAGGCACAGGCGTCACGTAGTGGGACAAACGCACGTGTGCGCGTTTAGAACGAGCAAAAGAGAACCTCGAACTGTGCGAATCAGTTCAACTCAACAACGTCCACATGATAGCGAGCAACGCGCAATGCCTGCACCAATTGCTCGACCTGCTGCGCATCGCGGGCCTCGCATTCGATATCGGTGATCAAACCTTTGGCAGGCAGCGTTGTAAAGATGCGCTGGTGATAGATCTCGATGATGTTGACGTTGTGCTCATCAAAGAGGCGCATCACTTTAAACAGCGCGCCCGGGCGATCTTGCAAAGTCACCCTTAGGCGCGCCAAACGACCTTGCCGCGCCAAATCACGCAAAAGCACATTGGCCAAAAGCCGGGTGTCAATATTGCCGCCGCAAAGCACAAGGCCAACTTTCTTGCCTTTAAATCGGTCCGGATTGGCAAGAACGGCAGCGAGCCCTGCTGCGCCTGCGCCTTCTACAACGGTCTTCTCGATCTGAAGCAGCAAAGCGACCGCCTTTTCGAGCACGGGCTCGCCCACAAGCAGGATATCATCGACCCGCTCTTTGATCACTTGGCTGGTAAATTCGCCGGGTTGTTTGACCGCGATCCCTTCAGCCAAAGTGTCACCACCGCAATCTCGCTGCTCGCCTTTGATCTTTGCAAACATGCTGGGGAAAAGGCCCGCCTGCACGCCCACAACTTCAAGGTCAGGGGCCAATTCGCGAGCAACCGTCGCCATGCCTGAGATCAGCCCGCCCCCGCCAATGGGTACGACAAGCGTGTCCAAATCAGGATTTGCCTCAAGCATCTCAAGCGCAACCGAGCCTTGCCCGGCGGCAACATGGGGATGATCGAACGGGTGCACAAAGGTAAGCCCACGTTCCACCTCAAGTTCGCGAGCATGTGCGTTTGCATCGTCGAACGTCTCACCATGAAGCACGACATTCCCACCAACGCTTTCGGTTTGCATAACCTTCACAGTCGGAGTGGTGCGAGGCATTACGATGGTCACCGGCACACCCAAACGCGTGCCGTGGTAAGAAAGGCCTTGGCTGTGGTTGCCAGCAGATGCGGCAATCACGCCGCGCTTTCGCTGTTCCTCGGTGAGCTGCAAAAGCGCATTGAGAGCGCCGCGCTCCTTGTAAGCGGCGGTGAACTGCAAGTTTTCAAACTTCAGCCAAACCTCAGCCCCGGTAATCTCTGACAGGGTAATCGAATGCATCATCGGCGTTTTGACCACCGCCCCATCAATACGCGCGGCTGCTGCACGGACGTCTTCAAGGGTCAGATCAGCAGGCGTTGGCCCTGCGGTGAGGCTTGCGTTTGGTGCATTCATATCGCAATCGCCACTAAGCCTTCGCTTTCACATGAGCAACCGTGATTGCCTTGGCAATTGTGTAGCAAAGCTATTAGGCGTGAGGCCTATGAGTAAGAGCATGAAAATCGCCTTCATTGGCCTTGGTGTTATGGGCGGGCCAATGGCGGGGCATTTGGCGCGCGCTGGATTGGACGTCACCGCCTATAATCGCTCCCCTGAGCGAGCCGAGAATTGGCGCAAGGTTTGGGCCGCCGAAGGGCTCGATATAGATTTTGCAGACACGCCTGCATTAGCTGCAAAAGACGCCGAAGTCGTTTGCACATGCGTTGGCAATGATGACGATCTGATCGGCGTCACCACAGGCCCGGACGGCGTCTTGGAGGCGATGAGTAAGGGCTCGCTTCTCATCGACCACACCACGACCTCAGCTGACATCGCCCGCACACTTGGCGAGACGAGCGCTGCTAAGGGAATTGATTTTGTCGATGCCCCGGTAAGCGGCGGCCAGGCCGGCGCGCAGAACGGCCAGCTTGCGATAATGTGCGGCGGATCAGATGACGCAATGGTCAGAGCTAGCGGCGTGATGGAGCCATATGCAAAGTCGATTGTCCATGTCGGCCCGACCGGCGCTGGACAAACGGCCAAGATGGCGAACCAGATGTGCATTGCCGGGGTCTTGGGCGGGCTCTCCGAGGCAATCCGGCTTGCACAAGGCGCAGGCCTCGACCTAGACAAAACCTACGAAGCCATTTGCGGTGGCGCTGCGCAAAGTTGGCAGATGGACAATCGCTGGGCCACTATGACCAAAGATGAATTTGACTTCGGCTTTGCCATTGACTGGATGCGCAAGGATTTGGGCTATGCGCTTGATGAAGCAAAACGCCTCGGCCTGTCATCACCCATTACCGCTTTGGTCGATCAATTCTATGCTGAGGTCCAAAACTCAGGCGGCAGTCGCAACGACACAAGCGCCCTTATCACCCGTCTTCCCAAGGCCAATTCCCAATGAAGAACACAAAGCTCCTTCGCTCGATCCTTGCCGCAAGCATAGCTGCAATCGCATCGCCTGCACTTGCTGATACGCTGATCTACAATGTCGATGGCATAACGATAGATGAAGAGGGAAAGGTCAAACGCTTTACCGAGCTTGTATTCGATGACGACGGCGTCATCACCCATGTGCTGGAGCGCGGAGAAGAGCGGCCTGAGGATATCGACTTTGCTTTGGATGGTGAGGGTCAGGTGATGCTTCCAGGCATGATTGATGCCCACGTCCATGTGATGGATATCGGATTTGCCGCCCTCACGCTCGACCTGTCCGATACGAACAGCCTTGAAGAAGCGCTCGCCAAAGTGGCTGCATTTGCTGAGGCCAATCCGGGGCGTCCTTGGATTTTGGGGCGCGGCTGGAACCAGGAGAAATGGGGCCTTGGCCGTTTCCCGACCGCTGCTGAGCTCAACGCCGTAGTCTCTGACCGCCCCGTTTGGCTGGAGCGCGCGGATAATCACGCCAATTGGGCGAACAGCGTCGCGATGGAAAAGGCAGGTATAACGCCTGCGTCCAAAAGCCCCGAAGGCGGGCGCATCATCCGCGATGCCAGCGGCAATCCAACAGGTGTATTTGTCGATGCAGCCAAACGCCTTGTCGCCGACAGCGTACCGCCCCCGCGCGCAGAAGACCGCGATGCAGCTTTCGCCATGGCGCAGGCACGCTTGCTCGCGAATGGCATCACTGCAGTCGCCGATATGGGCACGCCGGTTGTCGACTGGATGACATTCCGCAGAGCCGCTGACCGGGGCGAACTCAACATTCGGATCATGTCCTATGCCAGCAGTCCGGAAGCGATGGAGCTAATCGGTGGCCCCGGCCCCACCCCATGGCTTTATGAGGACAAGCTGCGTCTCAATGGCATTAAGCTTTATGTTGACGGCGCGCTGGGATCGCGCGGGGCAACGCTCAAAGAGCCCTATCACGATGAGCCCGCAACGCGGGGTATCGCGATCACCTCGCCTGCTCAACTGCGTAATCGAATGAGCCGCGCGGCCCTCGACAATTTCCAGACCGCTGTGCACGCCATCGGCGATGCGGCTAATTCCGATGTATTGATGGCGATTGCCGAGCTTTCCGACACATATAAAGGCGATCGGCGTTGGCGGATCGAGCACGCGCAGATTGTCGACCCGGCTGACCTCCCCCGATTTGGCGACCATGGCACGATTGCCTCGATGCAGCCGCTCCACCAGACAAGCGATATGTTCATGGCAGAGGCCCGGCTTGGCGAAGACCGCTTGGGCGGCGCCTATGCTTGGAAGAGCATTATCGAGGTGGGCGGGCAGATTGCCTTTGGTTCCGACGCGCCTGTTGAGCCAGCCGACGTGTTTGCCGGGATTGCCGTTGCGATCAGCCGCACCGATGAGAATGGCAATCCGTTTGGTGGGTGGCGCGCGCATGAAGCGGTGAGCCGAGAACAAGCGCTGGCAGCGTTCACATCGGATGCCGCCTATGCTGGCTTTGCTGACGGACGGTTTGGGAGATTGGTCCCGGGTGAACGGGCAGATTTTCTGTTCGTGGACCGCGACCCGATGTTCTCATCCCCAACCCAAATTCGCGAGACCGAAGTGCGCGAGGTCTACCTTGCGGGCAAGCGGGTCTACGCCAAATAGTTTGGCTTATTCAGCAGGCTGTTCGGTTTCTTCGCCGGTCTGCTCGATCTCGTCGGCATCGTCAGTTTTATCGGCAAGCTTCTTCTTGCCCATCGCGCGTTCCTGCAATCGCATGATGATAAGCGAGCCTTCAAACAGGATCAGCAGCGGCACGGCCAAAATCACCTGAGTGCCGGGGTCAGGCGGCGTGACAAGCGCTGCAAGCGCAACGATCCCGACAATCACATAGCGCCGCGCGCTCACAAACTGCGCGCGCGAGACAATGCCAGCACGGTTGAGCAGGATCAGCAAAAGCGGGAGCAGAAAGGTCAGCCCGAACGCAAGGATGAATTGCATCACGAGGCTCAGATACTCACCCGCAGACGGAAGCGCCTGAACCTCTAAGCCCCCCGCTTCTCCCGAAAACCCGAGGAAAAACAGGAATGCGAGCGGCATCACAACGTAATAGGCAAGCGCTGCACCAGCAAAGAAAAGCACCGGCGTGGCGATCAGGAAAGGCAAAAACGCCTTCTTTTCCTGCGCATAAAGCCCCGGCGCAACAAAGGCCCAAAGCTGGTTCGCAATAATCGGAAAGCTCACCATAAAACCTGCGAACAGGCCGATTTTGAGCTCAACAAAGAAGACCTCTGGCAGCTTGGTGAAAATGAGCTGCCCTTCACCCTCAGGAAACGCGTCTTTCAAAGGCTGGACAAGAAACCCAAGGATCGGGTCAGCGAAATAGAAGCAAACCCCAAAGCCAATCAGCAGCGCAAAAATCGCGCGCACCAAACGGCTGCGCAATTCGATCAAATGATCGAGCAGCGGCGCTCTAGTCTCGTCGATATCCTTGATCTCAAAAGCCATATGCGCCGCCTATTCTCGGGGCTTGGCCTGCGCCTCGGGCGCGGTTGGCTCTTGGGGGGCGGGTGCCTGCGCAATGCTTTTCGCGGTGTCCTTCGCAGCGCTCTCGGCATCTGCGACCATCTGTTCTTCAACAGGAGGCGGACCGGTCATAACAGGCTCACCCTTAGAGGCTTCTACATCAGCAGCGGACTGCTTCATGATCGCCTCGTTTTGCGCCTTCCACTTCTTCTCCATATCCTCAAGCTCAGCTTCGCGCACCATGGCATCAACACCGGTTCGGAAATGGGAAGACACGCGGCGAACCTTGCCGATCCAGCGCCCTGCGTGACGCATGGCCATGGGCATATCCTTCGGCCCGATCACAAGGACCGCGACGATGATCACCACCAAAAGCTCTGCTGCGCCGATGTCAAACATGAAAGGGGGCTCTTAAATGCGCGTGCCTGGTTTAGCTCGAAGTTTCGCTTTTCTCGTTGGTCTTGGCGTCTTTCACATCTTTCGCGCCATTATTTACAGGCGCCTCGATCTGACCTTTGGTCTCCTCAACGGCTTCTTCCGTTTCGGTCATACCCTTCTTGAAGCTATTGATACCCTTACCAAAATCACCCATCATCTCAGAGATGCGGCCGCGTCCGAACAGGATCAGAATGACCAGAGCGACGATGAGGATTTGCCAGATACCGACTTGGCCAAACATAAGACTTCTCTCTTAATTGCCCCAGCTAAGGGGGTACAAGGGATGGGGTTATAATGGCAATATAGGCGCAAGGGGCCAATGACGCCAGTGAATGGTGCAAATCAGCTATCTGAAGGGTCGGAAGTCTCGTCCGGATTTGGCGCATCGGTGGCTTCATCTGCGTCCCGGGCCTCATCCTCAGACGCGTCCTCCTTGGCTTCCTCATCCTTGGACATAGCGTCTTCAAACGCCTCATCCACGGGGTCGAGCAGGCCGGACGCACGAAGCTCATCAATTCCCGGCAAATCGCGGCGCGAGGACAGGCCAAAATGATCGAGAAATTCTGGCGTCGTCGCATAAATCACCGGGCGACCGGGCACCTCGCGCCGTCCTGCAAGCTTAATCCATCCCGCTTCCATCAGCACATCAAGCGTGCCGGAGCTTGTCTGTACGCCGCGGATCGATTCAATTTCGGCGCGGCTCACCGGCTCATGGTAGGCGATGATTGCGAGCACTTCCGTAGCCGCGCGGCTGAGGCGGCGGACTTGCTCTTTCTCGCGTCTGAGCAGGTGCGCCATGTCGGCAGCGGTTTCAAAATGCCACCGCTTACCCCGCTCCACCAAATGGACACCACGCTTTTCGTAATGGTGTGCGAGAGCCTTTAGCCCATCGCGCACCACATCCTTGTCGAGGTCGCCAAGATGGGCGGAAAGCTGATCCACGGTGAGCGGTTCTTCAGCAGCAAAGAGGGTCGCCTCAAGGCCGCGTTCGATTTCATCGGGTTCATCCGCTGCCTCGAACATTATGCGCCCGCGCTCTCTTTAAGACGCCTAATTCGCAAGGGCTCGAACGCGCCCTCCTGCTCAAGCTCCGCTTTGCCCAGACGCGTCAATTCAAGCGCGGCCACAAAGCTAGAGGCGAGCGCCGATTTGCGTAAGGCAGGCTCTGCGTGCTTGGGAAGAAAATCGCGAATATCCATCCAGTCGAGCGTCACGCCCAGCATCGCCGACACCCGATCAAGCGCGCTGTCCAATGTCATCACCGGACGGTCAGAGACGTGATAAATGCGAGGAGCCGTGCGCGCTTTCACTTGACCATAGGCTTGGATCAAAGAGAACGCGTCGGACTTCCACAAGACCTTGCGATCGGTACGCAGCCCTTCGGGATTTCCGCGAAGGAAAATATCGCGCCCAATCCGGTCCCGGCCCATTAAGCGCGCCGCCGCCTCGCGCATCGCACCGAGGCGTTGCAGGCGCAGTTGGAGGCGCAAAGCCAACTCTTCAGGGCTCGGGTCTTCTTGCTCATCCTTGGGCAAGAGCATTGAGGATTTGAGAAAGGCAAGCCATGCGGCCATGACGAGGTAGTCGGCGGCCAGTTCCAGCCTCAGGTCCTGCGCGCGCTCAATATAGGCAAGATATTGATCAACCAGCGCGAGGATCGAAATCTGTTTGAGATCAACCTTTTGCCGCCGTGCGAGGTCAAGCAAGAGGTCTAACGGTCCCTCCCACCCATCAAGCTCCAGATAGAGCGCCTCTTCCCCGGCCTTCGCGCCCTGTTTGGCGGGATCATCATCCCAGCCGTCGGGCATAATGGCACCGGGTTCCTCAGCGTTCATGCTGCCCCCAGTCAGCATGAAACCTTCGTCATCTCTGGCGTCGTTGTCGGTCGTTATAGGAGTGCTCATGCGGCTACCTCGGTGAGAGCCAAGAGCTCATCGCGCTTGGCCAGAAGCTCGCCTGCTTCCTCAGCGATCGTGTCCGCCACACTGGTGCCTTCAAGGGCACGGTTCAATCGCCCTGTCACCGCCTCGCTCATGTCCGGCAAACGCTCACAAATCCCCTGCATATCGTCCATCTTAGCCCAGCAATTGAGCACGATATCGCAGCCAGCAGCAACCGCTCGCTCGGCGCGCTCTGGCACAGTGCCATCAAGCGCTTGCATGTCGATATCGTCGGTCAAAAGCAGACCCTCGAAACCAATCTGTCCGCGAATAACATCGCGAATGATCGCCTCGGACAAAGTGGCAGGGTTCTGCGCATCCCACACCGGAAACTTAAGGTGCCCCGTCATCCCGATCAGCGCCGAATTGAGCTTACGAAAGGGAGACAAATCCTGCTCCAATTCCTCGGCGCTCGCATGAACGGTGGGCATTTCCTTATGCGTATCAACCATGCTCCGGCCGTGGCCCGGCATATGTTTGATACAGCCTGTCACACCGCCAGCGGCAAGCCCGTCAAGAATAGCCCGGCCAATCGCTGCAATCTGCATCGGTTCATACCCAAGCGCGCGGTCGCCGATCACATCATGCGCGCCCTCTTGGCGAAGGTCCAAGGGCGGGTGGTAGTCGACCGTAATCCCCATGGCTGACAGCTCAAGCGCCATTGCTTTTGCGCCTGCCCGTGCCGCCTCAATCGCGCTGGCTGGAGCCAGTTGATAGAGCAGATCAAACGCCTCGCCCGACGGGTAAGCGGCCCAATGCGGTGGGCGCAGGCGCGCCACACGGCCGCCCTCCTGATCGATGGAGATGAGCAAGTGATCGCGCCCATGAAGGGCCCGCAGTTCGTCAGTCAAAGCGCGCAACTGCTCAGGATTTTCGCAATTGCGACCAAACAGAATATAGCCCGCAGGCTCAGCGTCGCGAAAGAACGCACGCTCGTCCTTGGTCAAGGCTGTGCCAGAACATCCGAATATTGCTGGAACCATGGGCATTAGATTTGCAGCGAGCGAGCTTCGAGGCAAGCGCCTGAACGCTCCATTGTGGCCTTTTCGGGGGGAAACACGGTGGGAAAGGCCAATCTAGCCCTGATTCCCATGCCGATAATCAGCGTTTCACCTGACAATCGATGCCGTCTGACTTCAGGCTCGTACACAGCTTGTTCGCCGCAGCAACATCGCTGGCAACGGCCTGCAAGCGGTAGACCGTTCCGATGTCCACGACGCCTTCCTCAATGCGATAACGCATACCAGATAGCGCACTGGTGCGACGGGAGATTTCATTCCACCCTTGTTCAGCGCGGGCGCGCGAGGAATAGGCCGCCAATTGCACGCCAATACCGCTGCGGCTGGTGGTTGCGCCAGAGGATTGGCTGCCGCTGGCTCCAGAACCTGATGCGCTTCCATTAGCGGCTGAATTTGCCGCTGTTGAGGTGCCTGTCGAGCCAGCGCCTGATCCAGCACCTGCGCCTGCGTTTGCATTCCCATCGGTGTTCATGACGCCTTCTGGCGTACCACCTTCGCCGACAACTGGTGCAACGCTTCCCGTTCCAGCGAATTCCTTGCCGCCGGGATCATCAGGGCGCTCTTTGAAGGGACCTTCGGGCGCTTCGATCACGCTGCCATCCGCGAGAATTTCGCCATCGGAGGCTTTGCTGCCGAATAACAAGACAGTGCCGATTGCTGCGATAGCGATGCCGACCAATATCAAAGCGAAGACGATGATCTGAGTGTGATCAGTGCCCTCTTCTTCCTCTTCGTCAGCCTCTAGCCACGGCAGACTATCGCCTTCCGACAGGTCCAATTCCCCATCAGCGGTCTCGATGTCTTCATATTCAGCAATGATCATCACAGCACTGTACCTCTAGCACCTCAGGCACATACCGGCCTGATCCGCTTACATTCTGTCCACCGCCTTTACGCCAAGGACGCGCAGGCCATTTCTGATAACTTGCCCGATTGCGCTCCCAAGGAAAAGACGTGCCTGTGATAAAGGCGCATCTTGTTTCACAATGAACCGCTTTTTCGTGTCGGTGTTACCCAAGGAATAGAAGGCATTAAGGTCGGTTGCGAGGTCGTAAAGATAGAACGCAATTCGGTGCGGCTCGCGCGCTTTGGCAGCGGCCTCAACCTCGCGCGGAAATTGCGCCGCGCGTTTGATCAGAGCAATCTCTTCGTCGCAAAGCTCGCCAACGGCGTCCGCAGATGGCGCAAAACCCTCTTCTTCCAACGCCTTACGCAGCGTCGATTGGATTCGGGCGTGCGCATATTGCACATACCACACCGGATTATCCTTCGAGGCTTCGACCACTTTGGCGAAGTCGAACTCCATTTGCGCTTCGGGTTTGCGGGTCAGCATGGTGAAGCGCACAACGTCGCGGCCAACCTCTTTGACCATTTCTTCGATGGTGACGAAGTTGCCTGATCTTTTTGACATTTTTACAGGTTCACCGCCCCGCAACAGCTGAACCATCTGCACAAGTTTTACATCAAATGGGGTTGGTTTGCCTTTTCCTTCCGAAAGAGCTGCCACAGCCGCTTTGATCCGTTTGACGGTTCCAGCATGGTCTGCGCCCCAGATATCGATGAGCTCATCGGCGCTTTCAGCCTTCTGCATATGGTAGGCAAGGTCAGCACCAAAATAGGTCCATTTGCCATCTGATTTCTTGATCGGCCGGTCCTGATCATCGCCAAATTTGGTCGAACGGAACAACGGCAGCTCCACCGGCTCCCAATCTTCTGGCGGCGCTTTGCCTTTGGGCGCTTCGAGCACCCCATCATAGACAAGGTCCTGCTCACGCAGCCAAGCCTCGGCTGCATCCGGTTTTCCAGCAGCATGAAGGGCAGCTTCCGATGAAAAAATATCATGGTGAATGCCCAGCATCGCGAGGTCCGCTTTGATAAGCTTCATCATTTGCGCAACCGCATGCTCTCGGAACAATGGCAACCACTGCTCTTCGGGCGCGTCCTTGTGCGCATCGCCTAACTCTTGGGCGAGGGCCTCACCCACTGGGATCAAATAGTCGCCGGGATAGAGCCCTTCCGGTATGGTGATCCTATCGCCAAGCGCCTCGCGATACCGCAGGTGCGCGGACCGGGCGAGCGTGTCGACCTGACCGCCAGCATCATTGATGTAGTATTCGCGCGTGACTTCATGGCCGGCGAGCTCAAGCAAGCTCGAAAGAGCATCACCCACTACCGCGCCCCGGCAATGCCCCATGTGCATAGGTCCTGTGGGGTTGGCGCTTACATACTCAACGTTGACGCGTGTGCCCTCGCCCATGGTGGAGCGGCCGTAGTCACATGCAAGAGCGGTAATAGCGCCGAGCTCATCGAGCCAGACTTGCGGGTCGAGCCGCAGGTTGATGAAGCCGGGGCCTGCGATTTCGGCGCTGGCGATGCCGTCAGCGGCTTCAAGTTTTGCAACAAGCGCCTCAGCCAGCGCGCGCGGATCTCGTTTTGGCAGGTTTTGCAAGAACCATAGCGGCATTGGTCGCCAGGTCTCCGTGCGAAGGATCGCGCGGCGGCTCCAGCGTTACGTTCTTGAACGAGGCATCAGCAGGCAAAACGCCATCTGCAACGAGCGCATTAAGCGCGGTTTCAATCGTGCCACCAAAGGCAGTGTAAAGAGTTTGCATATCAGTCATCTCGGATGCGCCGTTAGCGCAAAGGGGAAAAAGGAACAAAGGGAAAGACACGAGGCGCGCGACCAATACGACGCCCAAGCGTCGCAAGCACGACCGCGCGCCCGTAGGTGCCCCGTAGCGAAGCGGAGGGAACAGCACCGAGGAGTCCGCCCAGATGGGCGAACACAACGCCTACCTCGTTGCGTTATACGCCAACTGCTGTTCGGTGAGTTGGAAGCCAACGAGCATTTCGAAACGCGTGCGTTGAATTGCCGCTTTCACTTCTGGCGCGGACAATGGGTCAAGCGCCGCATCTGCATCGCCTGCTCGTCGTTTGCGGGTGATGCGCTCGCGGATATCTTCCGGCAGGGTGGCTGCTGAACGATCTATGAAAGAACCAGCTTTCGCGCTTGCCTGAGCACGGTCTTGACCATCAGCGAAAGTGACTTCGACTTGGCCGACACGTTTGGTCACAACCGCGCTGCTACCGCGCAGAACTGTAACGAAATAAGGGAGGGTAACCGTGCGGCTTCCGCGGGTATCAGTCCGGCGGGCAAGCACATCAAAGGTCGCCTCTGAGTAAACTTTGTCACCTGTATCATCGCAAGTTGAGCGTAAATTCGTCATCGCTGCGGTCACATCAAGATCGCCTTGGGTCTGCGAACCGGACGCGCGAAATACAGTCACATCGCCAGTGAAATCTGGAATGCCAACATCAGGGCAGGACGACAGAACGGCCGAAACCCCCACCCCTTGGTCAATCACTAGATCACCCTCGCCAGCGCAACCAGCGAGCACGGCTGCTCCTGCAAGAGCGGTCAAAGCAGATTTGCGGTGAATCATGATATAAGGTGATCCCTAAACTGTGTCTCATTATTGCGCGAGTAATCGCGCAATTTATCCGATATCGCATATGCCCTAGCGAGCCGCGCAGCAAAGCGCTAGAGGGCGTAGTATGAACGCGCCTATAACTGAAGAAACCTCGGCCACAACTGCCGAACCGCTGAACCTTCTGATTGCTGCCCCGCGCGGCTTTTGCGCCGGTGTGGACCGCGCGATTGAGATCGTTGAAAAGGCGCTCGAACGCTATGGCGCGCCCGTTTATGTGCGCCACGAGATTGTTCACAACAAATATGTGGTTGAAGGGTTGAAGGCGAAAGGCGCGATTTTCGTCAAGGAATTGGACGAGGTGCCCACCGATGCCCCGGTGGTATTCAGCGCGCATGGCGTCCCCAAATCGGTCCCTGCAGAAGCTGAACGTCGCAACATGATCTATGTCGATGCGACCTGTCCGCTTGTTTCAAAGGTCCACCGTCAGGCAGAGAGGCAATTGGAAAAAGGGCGGCATATCATTTTTGTAGGCCACGAGGGGCACCCAGAAGTGATCGGCACGATGGGGCAGGTTGAACCGGGCCAGATGACGCTTGTTGAAAATATCGAGGACGTGGACAAGCTTCCCTTCGATAGCGACATGCCGCTTGCTTACCTTACTCAAACCACCCTCTCCGTGGATGACACCCGCGAGGTGATTGAAGCGCTCGAATGGCGTTATCCCAACATCAGCGGACCTAAGGCGGAGGATATTTGTTACGCCACGTCAAACCGTCAGGCAGCGGTTAAGGAACTCGCGCATGACTGCGATCTGGTGCTTGTAGTCGGTGCGCCCAATTCTTCCAATTCGCTGCGCCTCGTAGAGGTGGCTGAACGGCTTGGGACACCCGGCAAACTGATCCAGCGCTCTGATGAAATCGATCCAGAGTGGCTCGAAGGGGTGAAGACGATTGGCCTGACCGCCGGTGCATCGGCGCCTGAAATTCTGGTGCGCGAAGTTGTTGAGGCGCTTTCAAAAATGCGCCCTATCGAAGAGCGCGAGATTAAGCACACCGAAGAGAAGATGGTCTTCAAACTGCCGCGTCAACTGACCGAATAGGCAAAGCTACCCTTGGCGGTTTACACACATCTTGGCGCTGAAGAGCTGGCGGCATTGATCGCGAATTATCCTGTGGGCGATCTAGTCTCGGCCAAGGGTATTGCGGAAGGCGTTTCCAATTCGAACTGGCTGATCGACACCGCAGGCGTGAATGGCAGCAGTGCCCGCTTTATCCTCACCATGTATGAGCGGCGCATTGAGCTGGAGGATCTACCCTATTTCCTCGGGCTGCTTGACCACCTTTCTGCAAAGGGCTGCCCCGTTCCTCGCACCATCCATGATAATGACGGCGCTGCATTTCGAATGCTTGATGGCAAAGCGGTGGCTTTGATCGAGTTTCTGCCCGGCGTATCGCCCACGTTGCCGGAGGCCGCGCAAGCTTACGCTGTCGGAGAAACGCTCGCTCAAATGCACGCAGCGAGCGCCGATTTTCCGCACTCACGAGCCAATACAATGGGTTTTGAGCAAAACCTTGCGACCCTCGCTGCGTGCGGAGAAGATGGCCTTGCGTCAATCCACCCCGACTTGCCAGAGATACTTGGGCCCGCCCGTGATGCGGCTGCACTCGACCTGTCGACGCTGCCCCAAGCACAAATTCATGCAGACCTGTTCCCTGATAATGTCCTTATGCTGGGGCCAAAGGTCACCGGCCTGATCGATTTCTACTTTGCATGCTCTGGCGCGATGGCCTTGGATTTGGCCGTCACCCACGCGGCTTGGTGTTTTGATGAAGATGGCGCGTATCTCCCTGCTCTGGGAGAAGCATTGCTCAAAGGCTACCAAACCCACCGACCACTCAGCGATAGCGAACGCACGGCCCTACCCGGTATTGCCAAAGGTGCGGCCATCCGTTTTGTGGCAAGCCGCGCAGAAGACTGGCTCGACACACCTGATGACGCGCTTGTCACGCGCAAGGACCCGATGCAGTTTGTCTCACGCTGGGACTTCTACAACGAGCATGGCGCTGATTTATTTGCCTAACGGTGCTCGCTAGGGCAAATAGTAGGGGCGATGGCAAAACCGACCAAACACATCGAAATCTTCACGGACGGTGCGTGTAAGGGTAACCCGGGCCCAGGAGGCTGGGGCGCGCTTTTGCGTATGGGACGCCATGAAAAAGAGCTGTCTGGCGGCGAGGCAGATACAACCAACAATCGAATGGAAATGCAGGCAGTCTTGGAAGGGCTTAACGCGCTGACGGAACCCTGCCTTGTCGACTTATACTCTGACAGCAAATATGTGATCGATGGGATCACAAAATGGGTTCACGGCTGGAAAAAACGCGGCTGGGTGAATGCCAGTAAAAAGCCGGTACGCAACGCCGATCTTTGGCACGAATTGATCGAGGCGAATGCCAGGCATGAGGTCTCATGGCATTGGGTCAAAGGTCACGCAGGCCATGCCGAGAATGAGCGCGTTGATAAGCTTGCTAGCGATGCAGCTGAGCGGATTGCAGCTGGCGAGGATATCTGACCGCCCAACAAAAAACGGGCGCGCCATGTTCTGGCACGCCCGCTTTGTTTTCGCCTAATGCAAATGTTTAAGTGTTGTCTTCGGTCGGCGCGTCTGGGCCGTTCTTCTTGATCGACGCAATCGCGTTTTCAGCCGACGACTTGCTCGAATACCCTTGGGTCGAGAACATCACCTCTGAGTTGTAGCTGAAGCGCACGCGGAACTCGCCTGCTTTGTCTTTGTAGATTTCAAACTTGTGAGCCATGGTTTTCGTACCCTCTCATATGTTTTGGAACTCGCGCGCTACAATACAGATCAGATAGGCTGTGACTAGAGTGCGTTTACAGCTTTCTGCTCGCAAAACCGTGTAGGGGCGTAAACATTTGCATCAATGGCCTGTGTGAGCGCATCTCGTCCAAGCTCAAGAATGATCTGCGAAGCCAATCTCGCGGCTGCTGGAGCTGTCTGGATGCCGAAACCGCCCTGACCTGCAAACCATATGAAGCCAGGTATGTGCGGGTCAGGCCCGTAAATCGGCAGGCGGTCGGGCGCAAAGCTTCTCAGCCCTGCCCATTTGCGTTCAACAGATTGGATTCGCCAGCTTGTCGCGTCCTCGAAAGAAGCGATTGCGCGGGCGATATCAATCTCCTCAGGTGCTGCATCACACGGGTCGCTCGGCGTTTCATCATGCGGGCTGAGCCATATCCGCCCATTGTCCGATTTAAAGTAGAAATTCCCCGATATATCCAGCACCAGTGGCATGTCATCGGGTGCGCCGGGCTCAACCCTTAGTTGAGCAACAGTGCGCCGATAAGGCTGAATACCAAGCGGATGAGCCCCGGCAAGCGCGGCAATACCATCCGCCCAAGCACCGCCCGCATTGATGATATTGGCGCTGCGATAGGTCTCGCCAGCACGCGTCGTGATGCGCCAAACGCCCCCCTCGCGCTGAAGGTCAGCCACACTTGCGCGGCAAATGAGATCAGCTCCAGCCGCTTTCAGCGCTTTGAGATAATGCTGGTGCAAGCCAGCGACATCTATGTCCGCGCATGCCTCTTCATAGATCGCATCGCACCAGTGCTCGCGCAGCAATGGCGCCTTTGAGCGAGCGGTGCTGCCGTTAACCCGTTCAATGGTGACGCCGGTGCCATCGAACCGATTTTCAAATGCATCGAGCTGCGGTGCGTCTTCTTCCCTTCCGACATAGAGCGCGCCGCGTTGGCGTAAGAATCCGTGTTCGCGCAAATAAGCGCCCGAAGGAAGGGTAAGCGGGACAATTCCTGGGCCACCATAGCACTCTTCCCAAAACGCAGCCGAGCGACCGGTAGAATGATAGCCGGGAACCTCTTCTGCCTCGAGAACCAATACCTTTGCAAAGGGCCCCAGCTCAGCGGCAAGGCTCGCGCCTGCCATGCCAGCTCCGACAATTGCAAAGTCGTAGAAAGTCTCGCTCATTGCGTCGGCACGACCTCATCAAGGAAATCGGCGATCGCTCGCATCACACGCCCTCTTACTTCGTCGGTTTCGCGCAAAACCTCGTGATGCGCCTCTTCGCCGAGTTCGAACATCTGTCCGTTCGGCAACCGCTCCACTGCGCGCGCATTTGCGGCATGGCTGACCAATCGATCATTGGTGGTTGATGCAATGAAGACCGGGACCTCAACCTTTTCCATCGCGCCTGCACTATTGAGCACGCGGCACGAGGCATAGGCCCGCTCAACCCAGCGCCAACTGGCAGGCCCCATCACAAGCTCACACCGGGCGTCGCGCCAGAATTGCTCGTCAGCATATCGATCAAGATCATGCGTCAGCAAGTTAATACGGTCCGCGGGAAGTTCGCCGGGTTTCTCGCTCCACTTCCACGCCTGACGGGTGGGATCGCCGATCCACGTCATCAGCTTTGCCACTGCGTGCTGAAGAAAGAACGGCGCGGGCGGTCCCTTCATACCCAACATCGGCGCGCTCAAGACAGCCGCAACCGGAGGCGTTTCCCCCTGAAGCTTTCCATCGACTAACGCTCGCATAATTAAATGCCCCCCATCGAGTGGCCCGCGATGATATGCGGGCCCGGCACTTCTTTGACCCATGCCTGCCACAGATAGCGCAGATCATCGGTCCAAATCGAGAAATCCTCGATGTGCCCAGTATAGGGGTCTTTGCCCAGTCGCCCCGAACCTGCCTGCCCGCGCCAATCAGAGGCAGTCACGCGCCACCCATCACGGTGCCACTCTTCGAGCGTTTCGAGATACTTCTCGTAGCAATCACCACGCCCGGGCAGAAAAAGGATTGAGCCTCTCGGCGTTGCACCACCCGACGCCCTCCCGGGCCAATCAATGCGCCGCACCTCATGCCCATCGGCAAGCGTCCACATGGTCTCAGTTGCAGCAGGTGGGATCACCCGGCGATCAATCGGTTCCAAATCGCTCTCAGCTAATATTTCAGTCATGAGAGCACGCGCGAGTTCCTGAGCCGTTGATCGTGGTTACTATTTGGTAAGCACTCATCTGTAGCACCCTTTTGAAAGACGCAAGGTTTGCAAGCCTTGCCGGTTGGTTGGTCTTGGCCATTTCGAGGGGCAAACGATGTTAATGACGACTGTTCAATACGGGCTGCTGATTGCCTTGGCAATTGCCCTCCTTTACGCCGCTTTCACCGATATCCGGTCGCGCACTATCGCCAATTGGCTGAATATAGGGATTGCCGCCTTGGCGCCTGTCTTCTGGTGGGCGAGCGGCCTTGCTCTGTGGCCGGATGTTGCGATCCAGCTCGGCGTTGCTGTGGCAGCTTTTGCCGTTTTTGCAGGAATGTTTGCCATTGGCATGATGGGCGGCGGCGATGTGAAGCTGCTGACTGCCCTTGCCCTTTGGATTGAGCCGACTGCCTTTATGCAGCTTTTGTTGGTGATGGCGGTTGCTGGCGGCATCCTCACGCTCGTGATGGCGGTGGTTCACATGATGCGCAGGCAAAAAGAGAAATTAGCGATACCGTATGGCGTTGCAATTGCTTTTGGCGCCTTCTGGGTTCTCGCCCCGCGCTTGAGCGATGTGCCGACATTTGCCTGAATTTGAAGGTGTTCGGACGCTGTGAACCCGATCTTAACTACTTTGGACGTAGCAACGTCAAGCATACCCGCCCGAATTGTGTTGGGCTTACGAAGGGGGCTGAATAGCCATGGATAGGAAGAAACTGGTTCTGCTGCTTGGTGCGTTGATCGTTGCGATCGGCAGCGCCTTTCTTGCACGCAGCATGTTTGCAGGTGACGCGACACCCGTCGCTGTTGCGCAAGAGGAGCCACAAGGACCCAAAGTTCTCGTCGCCAACCGCGCATTGCCCGCAGGCACCATCATTACAGCAGATGCCATGGGCTATCAGCAATGGCCTGAAGAGCTTGTCCAGGACGCCTACTTCATTGAAGGCAACTCTGACATGAGCCAACTTCTTGGCACCGTTGTTCGCTTCCCAGTCACTGCTGGTGAGCCGGTTACCCAAGGGTCGCTTGTGCGCCCCGGTGACCGAGGCTTCCTCGCAGCAGCGCTCGGCCCAGGCATGCGCGCTGTCACAGTTCCTGTGTCCGCAAAGACCGGCGTTGCTGGCTTCGTATTCCCGGGCGACCGTGTTGATATGGTCCTTACGCAAAGCGTTGCTGGTGAAGGCCGTGCGCTTCAAGCTGCTGAAACGGTTCTTCGTAACCTGCGCGTTCTTGCGACCGACCAAACTACCGAACAAGTGACCGATCAAGAAGGCAAGACGGTCGTTCGCGCCTTCCGCACAGTCACCCTCGAAGTGACGCCAAAGATCGCTGAGAAAGTTGCCGTAGCGCAGCAAATCGGCGAACTCACATTGGTTCTGCGTTCGATCTCAGACAATCAGGCCGAACTTGAACGGGCGATTGCTTCTGGTGAGATTGAAATCCCAGCTGATGCAACGCCTGAAGAAGAAGAGCGCTTCTTGCGCACTGCAATGGGCCGTCCGGTCGAAGGTAAGTCTACGTTCCAAACCGGCGGTGATGTCTCACGCTTCCAGCGCAAGTCGATCCCACCTCAAAACGATGGCGGCAACCGCGCACCTCCGCGTACGCCAGCTGCACCAGGTGTACCCGCCAAAGTGGGCGGCGCGCCCGTCTACAAAGGTCCATCGGTCCGTGTGACGCGCGGCAAAGCGACGACCGAAGTGCCGGTAAGCGGCTCAATCACCGCTGCAACCGGCAACCTTAACGGCGCCGTTAGCCAAGGTGTCGGGCAGGCTGGGCAGACCGTTCCATCCGCGCTGAGCACAATTCGGTAACGCTCGAGAACAAGGACAAAAGCCATGCGAGCCGACACCATCACGAACACCCAAAAGGCCATTGTAGCCAGCGGGCAAACAGGGAAATCCAGAGGGGCCCCTAAGATGAAAGCCAAATTTCTTAGCAAAGCGCTGCTTGCCGGGATTGCCATGCTGCCACTTGCAGCCATGCCAACCGGATCAGCAACAGCCCAACAGGTTGTAAGCCCGAATTCTGAGATCGTGCTTTCGATCGGCAAAGGCGAGTTGATCGCTGTGCCAGGGGCCATGACGGATGTGTTCGTTGCAAACGAGCAAATCGCAGACGTTCAGGTTAAATCCCAGCGCCAATTGTATGTCTTTGGCCGCGCTGGCGGTGAGACAACGATTTACGCGAGCAACGCTCGGGGCGATGTCATCTTCTCGGCTAACATTCGCGTGGGCAACAACATCGGGAGCATCGATCAGATGCTCGCTTTGGCAATGCCAGAGGCGAAAGTGAATGTCGCAACGATGGGCACAAACACCGTGCTTTTGACAGGCACAGTAAAAGCTCCCGAAGATGCAGCCGAGGCCGAGCGCCTTGTCGCCGCCTTCCTCGGCAATGAGACCAATGTAATCACCCGTCTCAAGACAGCCACCCCGCTGCAAGTGAACCTTCAGGTGAAGTTCGCCGAAGTCAGCCGCAGCTTGGTGCGCGAAATCGGCGGCAACGTCACCACGATTGATGGCGCGCAAGGCGGCTTTCGCGGCGGTGTTGGAACCGGCCGAGCGCTTACCGGCGATTCAGGCTTTAACACTGGCGGCCCACTTAGCGTAGGCCCAGGTGCAGGCGCTGTAACCGGACAGCGTTTTGTCCGCGATCTTGCAGGCAATATCGTGGTCGATGATCAAGGTATTCCTCAGCTTGTGGATGTTCCCGGAAGCGCGATTGGAACCAACGCCGGTTCAGGCACAACCATCGGCGGGCTTGCCCAACTGTTTGGTCTCGACGTGCTTGGCGCAATGGACCTTTCAGAGCGTCTGGGCCTTATCACAACGATCTCACAGCCTAACCTTACCGCGCTTTCTGGTGAAACCGCTACCTTCCTGGCTGGCGGTGAATTTCCAATCCCGATCTCGCAAGGTCTTGGCAACGTCGCGATTGAATATCGCGATTTTGGTGTAAGCCTCGCATACACACCGACAGTTCTTTCAAACGGCCGGATTTCGATCCGTGTGCGTCCGGAAGTGTCTGAGCTTTCATCGCAAGGCGCTGTGACGCTTAACGGCTTCCAGGTCCCTGCCCTCACAATCCGCCGTACCGAAACGACGGTGGAGCTGGGTTCTGGCGAAAGCTTTATGATTGCCGGCCTTCTCAGCAACAACGCACAAAACTCGCTCGATAAAGCGCCGGGTCTTGGCGATGTGCCGATCCTTGGCAACCTTTTCCGTTCGCGTTCTTTCCGCCGCGGTGAAACCGAGCTTGTGATCGTGGTGACGCCGTATCTGGTGAAACCGGTCAATGAGCGCGACATCACTTACCCAACCGACGGCTTCCGCGCCGCTTCAGAAGCGGAGCAACTGCTGTTGTTCAAGGAAAGCGGCGGTGTAACCGGAGAGCGCCGTCCAGCCCCAACCGCTTCCGAGCGCGAGGCCCCTAATCCAGAAGTTAGCGCTGCGGATCCTGCTGCCATCGTGCCTTCGCGCCCGAGCAAGCAAGATCGCCGCGCCGATGCGAACCGCAACAAACGCAAGCGGGATGCTGGAAACGCTCCTGCCCCTGGCTTCAGCCTCTAAGCCCTCAGCAAAAAGGTTACCGTGATGACAAATACACACACTAACAAGCTGCTGGGCTCTATTGCTCTGGCTCTCGGCGTAACGGTTGCGGGGTGCAGCTCTGGTCCTTTGACTGAAACAAACACCTCACTGTACTCGGTCAATCAGCCCGTGGTGGAACGCACCAATTTTGCGCTGGATGTCGATACCAATCGCTCGGGCCTCTCCATCAGCGAGCAGCAACGCCTCAATGGCTGGTTTGAAACAATGGACCTTCGTTATGGTGACCGCGTCACTATCGAGGACCCCTCATCCAATCCGGCGGTTGCAGATGCCGTGAACACGCTCGCGGGCCGTTATGGCCTGATCGTTGACGGTGTCGCGCCAACAACAGCCGGGCTTTTGGGTGCAGGACAAGCGCGCGTGGTCATCACCCGCTCGACCGCATCTGTGCCAACATGCCCCAATTGGGCTGGCAGATCCGATAGCAATTACAAGAACGAGACCAGCAAGAACTACGGCTGCGCGGTGAACAGCAATCTGGCGGCGATGGTCGCTAATCCTGAAGACCTGCTTGAGGGTCAATCGGGAACGGGTGAAACCGTGATCGCAACCGGCACCAAAGCCATCGCGACACTGCGCGATGCGGAACCAACAGGTGCTGGTGGTCTCCAGAACGCTCAAGCTCAAGGCGGAGGAAACTAACCAATGAACGCTCCATGGAAATCGGGACTTCCCGGCAACCGCGATCCTTTCGCCGCTTACATCTGCGACGATGCAGCCCTCGATGTGCTGCGACCTGTCGTCATCGAAATGGGCTGGCCGCCTGAGAAATGCAACAAAGGCGGTCTTCGCAACGCCGTTCAATCGCTTTCGGTTAGCGCAAGCCCGGCGATTTTGGTCGTTGACCTTTCAGAAAGCGGCGACCCGCTTAATGATATCAATGCTTTGGCCGAAGTTTGCGAGCCTGGCACAGTTGTTATCGCCATTGGCCAAGTCAACGACGTGCGTTTGTACCGTGACCTTTTGGCAAGCGGCATTCACGACTATCTTTTGAAGCCTCTCAACGCGCAGGCCGTGCACGACGCACTTAACGGTGCACTTGCGGTTTTCACTTCGCCTAAAGCAGGCGATGCCGAAGGCGTAAAACGCCACATCTCGACCGCAGTGGTCGGCACACGCGGCGGCGTTGGTGCATCGACGCTGGCAACCTCGCTTTCGTGGCTCTTCAGCGATCATCACAAGGCACCAACCGCCCTGTTTGACCTCGATGTGCACTTCGGGACGGGCGCACTCGCGCTTGATCTGGAGCCAGGTCGCGGTCTCACCGATGCGATCGACAACCCGAGCCGGATCGATGGCCTGTTCATTGAGCGCGCAATGATCCGCGCCAATGACAACCTCTCAATCCTCTCAGCCGAAGCGCCGATTAGCCAACCGCTCATGACCGATGGCGCCGCCTTCGTTCAGCTCGAGGAAGAGTTCCGCCAAGCGTTTGAAATGACGGTAATTGATCTGCCACGCAACATGCTGATCAACTTCCCGCATTTGCTGGCTGATGTGAATTTGGTTGTCCTGACATGCGAGCTTACGCTTGCATCAGCGCGCGATACTATTCGCGTATTGTCTTGGCTCAAAACCAATGCAGCACACGCTCATCCCATGGTCGTGGTCAACAAATTCCAAGCAGGTGTTGCTGAGATCAGCAAATCCGACTTTGAGGCCTCCATCGAGCGCAAAATCGACTTTGCAATTCCATATGACGTGAAAGCGGCATCAAACGCGGCAAAGCTTGGTCAGGTCTTTACCGAGGCGAACAAGAGCTCAAAGGCAACTGCTACGATCAAGCAAATCGCTGAGCGCATCATGGGTGCAAGCGAAGACGATATGGCAGCGCTGACGGAAGAGAAGAAATCGCTTTTGGGCGGCTTTGATCTCAAATCGCTGCTGGCGAAGAAAGATAAAAACGCGGCGCCTGCTGAGGCGGCCGAGTAAACCTAGTCAATGCGCTCCAACGCTTGGGCTTAATCGCCCAACTTTGGAGCGCGGCAGAATTGAACGAACGCTGAGCAAGCCGACGCAGACGGGCAGGACGATACCAAGATGGACATAGTGCAAACCCTGCTGATCACCGTGGTGATCTTTTTGGTCATCGTTGGCGGCTATTTGCTGTTGTCGGGACCGAACATTGGCAAGGCACAAAAACGCCGCGTCGATGCTCTTCGCTATCGCCATTCCGACAGCGCTGATGCCAAGGTTGAATCCCAGCTCAAGAAAGCCATCGCGGCCCGCAAACCCAAATCGCACCGCGTTGCGGGATCGGGCTCACGGGTAGAAGCTCTCGAAGTGCGGCTGGATCGCACGGGTAAGGGTTGGACTCTTTCACAATACATATACGCCTCACTCGGCCTGACGATGGCCGTTGCCGTTGTGATCTTTCTTCAGAGCGGTGCGCCTTTGCTCGCGCTCGGAATTGGCGCGGTCATTGGCTGCGGTCTGCCTCACTTCGTTGTGGGTTTCATGATCAAACGGCGCACCAATCAATTCGTCGCCAAGTTCCCCGATGGGATCGAGCTTCTTGTTCGCGGTCTTCGCTCAGGTCTTCCTGTGGCAGAGACACTCCAAGTGGTTGCCGAAGAAGTCCCTGGGCCGGTCGGCATCGAATTCAAATCGGTGGTTGAGCGGATCAAGATCGGTAAGACCATGGAAGATTCGCTCCAGGAAGCAGGCGACAAGCTGGGCATTCCAGAGTTCAACTTCTTCACCATCACCCTTGCCATTCAGCGCGAGACCGGCGGTAATTTGGCTGAAACGCTCTCGAACCTTGCTGACGTGCTTCGCAAGCGTTCGCAGATGAAGCTTAAGATTAAGGCGATGAGCTCTGAATCGAAGGCTTCTGCTTATATTGTGGGCTCTTTGCCGTTCATCGTCTTTGGCCTCATTTACTGGATTAATCCTGATTATCTTGGGCAGTTTTTCATCGACGAACGCCTCATCATTACCGGCCTTGGTGGCCTTGTTTGGATGAGCATCGGTGCCTTTATCATGGCCAAAATGGTCAGCTTCGAAATCTGATCCGGGAGGGAATTCAAAATGCTTGATCAACCAACCGGACCAACGCTCCTTGGCTTTGATGTTATCCTTGTGGGAAGCATCCTCGCAGGACTTGCCGCCTTTGCCGTTATCATGGCCATTTACGCTGCGGTCACCATCAAAGATCCGATGGCAAAGCGCGTGAAGTCACTCGAGGACCGCCGCGACGAACTCAAAGCCGGTATCGTCACCGGAGGATCGAAAAAGCGTGCGAGCCTCGTTCGCCGATCTGACACGACCGATAAGGTCAAAGACAGCCTTGGCAAGATGAATGTGCTCGAGCAGAGCCAGATCGAGGCGGTTCAGCAAAAGCTCGCGCATGCCGGTATCCGCAACAAAGAGCTTGCGGTTATCGTAATTGGCCTTCGAGCCATCCTTCCGATTGTGTTCGGCGCTATCGGGTTCGTCATGTTTTATTGGGTCGACTATTTCGCTTGGGGCGATGGCTCGATGAAGAAGGTCTTCGCCTTTGGTGCCATGGTCTTCCTCGGCTACAAAGGCCCGGAAATTTACCTCTCGAACCTTGCCAAGAAGCGCACAACCGAAATCCAGAAAGGCCTGCCAGACGCGCTCGACTTACTCGTCATCTGCGCTGAAGCTGGCTTGACCGTCGACGCCGCTTTCAACCGGGTGGCAAAGGAATTGGGTCGGGCCTATCCAGAGCTTGGCGATGAGTTTGCGCTTACCGCGATTGAGCTTTCCTTCCTGAACGAGCGTAAGATGGCATTTGACAACCTTGCCTACCGGGTTGATCTCGAGGCGGTCAAAGGCGTGGTGACCACCATGGTTCAGACCGAACGCTACGGTACGCCGCTTGCCTCTGCTCTGCGCGTTCTGTCCGCTGAATTCCGCAACGAGCGGATGATGCGCGCCGAAGAGAAGGCCGCGCGTCTTCCAGCGATCATGACCGTTCCGCTGATCATGTTCATTCTGCCGGTGCTTTTCATCGTGATCCTTGGCCCAGCGGCCTGTTCGATCACCGATGCTTTGGTCACACCGAGCCAAGAGGGCGGCTAAGGTCACAGCCTTGCGAACCTGAGACCAAAGGGGCCGGTCGCTTTCGAGCGTACCGGCCCCTTTGCATTTAGTCCCCTGACTGATCCGCCAAATGCCCCGCCCGCGCACGCAGCTTTGCAAGCATGGTACGTAGCGCTGCCTCTTCGGCATCATCAAAGCCTTCGAAAAGCTCCCGCTCAGCCGCGCGCGCCGTCGGCATAACCTCGCTATGGATCGCATTGCCCTCAGCGGTCAGCGCCAATAAATGCGAGCGCCCATCGCTCTCATTGGCGACCCTTGCGATCAGCCCGCGTTCTTCGAGCACTTTGCAGGCGCGATTAACCGCCACCTTATCCATCAAAGTCGCCTCGGTCAGATCGCGCTGGGTCAGCTGTCCGCCATGGGTACCTTCATCGCCAAGGACCGCCATCACCCGCCATTCGGTGACTTTCAAACCAAAGCGCGAACGATAGCGCTCTGAGATAAGCCCGCTCACCGCGTTGGATGCGATGGAGAGCTGGTAGGGCAGAAAGTTAGCGAGTTGAAAGTCGGTAGGCTTTGTCATGCCATGCGGTTTCCCATGAAACCAAACCGCGTGCAAGACGCCGCGCTTTTGAGATTACTCGTACGCACGCTCTTCCCACCATGGGTAGAAATCGGGCATGTCCTCGCTGACCTTGCCGGGATACTCAGGCGCGCGTTTTTCAAGGAAGCTTGCGATGCCTTCCTTCGCGTCCTTCCCGCGAGACAGGCGGTAAATTGCGCGGCTGTCGATCTTGTGCGCCTCCATCGGGTGATCGGTGTTCATCATGCGCCACATCATCGCCCGCGTCATTGAGACAGAGACGGCAGAGGTGTTGTCAGCAATCTCGCGGGCAATCGCACGCGCTTCGTCCATCAGGTCCCCGGCTGCATGGACCGAGCGTACGAGCCCGCCCGCTTTGGCTTCGTCTGCGCCGAACACACGGCCCGAATAGCACCACTCCAGCGCCTGACTGATCCCGACAAGGCGCGGCAAGAACCAGCTTGATGCCGCCTCTGGCACGATGCCCCGGCGTGCGAACACAAAGCCATAACGCGCACTTTCTGCCGCCAGCCGGATATCCATCGCAAGTTGCATAGTCGAACCCACGCCCACCGCCACGCCATTGCACGCTGCAATCAAAGGCTTCTTGCTTTCAAACAGGCGCAGCGTCAGCAGGCCGCCCCCATCACGAACGCGTTCATCGGAAAGGCTCTCAACCTCTGCGCCATCGGAGAATATCTGCCCTCCCCCTTCCGGCGTCAAATCAGCGCCCGCACAAAAGGCCCTATCGCCTGCCCCGGTGAAGATCACCGCACGCACATCGTCATCGCCATCAATGTCATCCATTGCCGCGATGATCTCAGCGCCCATGGTGCCAGTGAAGGCGTTCATTTTCTCGGGGCGGTTCAATGTGATGGTGGCAATGCCGTCAGTCTTATCGACCAGAATTTGCGTGTATTCGCTCATGAAAATCTCTCCTGTTTGGCACACTTGGCACACTGTTCAGGGGGAGAAAAGATTTGAGGCCCTGTCCTTGCGCAAATTGGGCGAAAAAGAGGGGTGATAGGCAAAGACATCTCGGCCCACATACCGGGTACATGCACATGTAGGACAGACACAAAAAACCCCGCACCGTGACGCTCACGGGCGGGGTCTTCTTTGATCAAGATCGTGGTGGCTTAGTTGCCGCCTACTGCACCTTCGCTTGCTGACTTGGCAGCGGTGTCGCCTCCGCCAGTCAGGCCGAGCGCTTCGAGCATGTATTTCACATCCGGCTTACGTCCGGCGAAATTCTCATACATCTCAAAATAGTCCATCGTCCCGCCGCGGCTCAGCACGGTTTTGCGATAGTGATCACCTGCCTTGCGAGAGAGGCCACCATTTTCACGGAACCAGCTGCGGCTGTCATGGTCGAGCATCTGCGTCCAAAGATAGCTGTAATAGCCCGCTGAATAGCCAGCAGGCGACGAGAAGATGTGGTTGAAATAGGTGCTGCGATAGCGCGGCGGCACCAAATCAATTTCAAGCCCCAGCTCTTCCAGAGAATTGCGCTCAAACGCGGACACTTTCTCCGGCGTATCAAGGGCTGCTGCCTCTTCCTTGGTCAGAGCTGCCCACTTCATATCGAGGAGCGCTGCTTCCACCACTTCACCAAAGTCATAACCTTGGTTGAACTTCGATGCCGCCTCGATCTTGGCGATCATTTCCGCTGGGATCGGCTCGCCGGTTTCATAGTGGAAGGCGTAGTTTTGCAGCACTTCGGGATATGTCATCCACATCTCGTGGACCTGGCTTGGATACTCAACGAAGTCGCGCGCCGTCGCAGTACCCGAAAGGCTCACATATTTCTGATCAGCAAAGAAGCCGTGCAGCGCGTGGCCAAATTCGTGGAAGGTGGTGTTCACCCAGTCAAAGCTGACGAGTTGTGGCTCACCCTCTGGCGCTTTGGGGATATTCAGCACGTTGTAGATGACCGGCTTTGTCCTTTGCATATAGCTTTGCGGGACAAAGTTGCTCATCCACGCCCCGCCGCGCTTTGATGGGCGCTGGAACGGATCGAAATAGAACAGGCCAAGCTCTGAACCATCGGCCTCGAACACGGTGTAGACCCAGACGTCCTCGTGATAGACAGGCAGGTCCGTGCGGCGTTCAAAGGTCAGGCCGTAAAGCTCTTTTGCCATGAAAAAGACGCCGTCTTCGAGCACTTTATCCAGCACGAAATATTCCATGACTGCATCTTCATCGAGCTCAAACTGCTCGGCTTTGATTTGGTTGGCATAGCGATACCAATCCCACGGCTTCACCTCGTAATCGCCGCCATCCGCTTTAATCGCTTCGTTCAGCATCGCAGCCTCGCGGCGCTGCGTTGCGGCAAGCGCTGGCACCATCTGCTCCATAAAGCCAAGCGCGGTGCTGGGCTTTTCGGCCATACGGTCCCACATGGTGTAGCTTGCCCAATCAGGCTTGCCGAAAATCTCCGCTTTTTCAGCGCGCAGTTCAGAAATGCGGGCGATCAAAAGGCGCGTGTCGATATCGGTTTTACCATCAGCGCGGTGATAGCTTGCCTCAAACAGTTTTTGCCGGCTGGCGCGATTGTCGAGCGCCGGGATCAACGGCTGCTGCGTCGTGTTTTGCAGCGCGATTGCATATTTGCCCTCATGGCCAAGGCTCTTTGCAAAGTCGGCCGCTGAACGAATATCGCCATCGGAAAGCCCGGCGAGTTCTTCGGCGCTGTCAAAGATCACCGGTTGATCCGACATAGCGCCGCGTGCTTGCTGGCTGAATTCGGTGGTAAGCGTGGAAAGCTTGGAGTTGATCGCTTTGACCTGCTCAACCTGCGCATCGGTCAGCAAGGCGCCGGCTTGAACCATGCCCTCGTATGCGCCTTCGAGGAGTTTCGTGTCTTCCCGGTCAAGACCCAGCGAAGCACGCTTGTCATAGACTGCTTTCACACGGGCAAACAGTTCAGGGTTCAGCGTGATGCTGTCGCCATGTGCGGTGAGCTTGGGGCTGATCTCGGTGTTGATCGCATCGAGGCCGTCGGTCGTATTGGTGCCGGTTAGCTGGAAGAACACGCGGCTTACGCGGCTGAGCATTTTGCCAGATTTTTCAAGCGCGACGATGGTGTTTTCAAAAGTCGGCTCGGCTGGATTGTCGATGATCGCTTGGACTTCAGCTGCTTGGATCGCCATGCCCTGTTCGAAAGCGGGCAGGTAGTCGTCTTCGCTGATTTTCGTGAAATCAGGCGCAAGAAACGGCAGCGTGCTGTCCGAGGCAAAATAGCCGGTCCCTTCCGGGATAGCATTGGTGGGAGCTGAGTGCGGAATGGGTTTCGCATCAGCGATGGTGGCGGTGTAGCCATCTTGCCCCGTTGTCGCACAGGCGGCGAGCGCCAGTGTCGAGACGGAAACAGCGAAAGGTGCGAGTTTGAGCGACATGTTTTGTGGTCTCTCTCTTGAGTGATCTGGTCAGCGCGCAAAAGATGTGCGCGCACGATATGGCTAAAATGGTGCTAGAATGTTGCGTTGCCACGCGCAACTTGAATGGGTGATGAGCATGTGTGTTTGTGGACCCGGATGCGCTATTTGTCGGATACACCGTACGCCTACTTGCCCATGACCGCCTTGATGCGCTCATGCATATCGGGCCCGCGCCCCTCGCTTTCCATCCACTCACGGACCAGCGCTTCATCAGCCGACTTGCCATCGGCGCGGTCGAGAAGGCGTTTGTTTGCTGCGTGGGAGAAGTGGCTTTGAGAGGCGATTTGGGTGGCGATGCGCTCGACTTCCGCATCAAAGCCCTCTTGCGGGACCGAGTACTCCGCCAAACCGATGCGCACGGCTTCCTGAGCGCCGAACATTTCAGCTGTGAACATGAGCCGCTTAGCCGTCGCAATCCCCACCCGGCGCGGCAATCGTACACTCATGCCCCAAACCGGGGTGAGCGCGAATTTCGCATGCGTATCTCCAAAACGCGCGGTGTCGCTGGCGATTATAAAATCCGCGGCAAGTGCCACTTCAAGCGCCCCTGTGTAGCAATGCCCATGCACGGCCGCAACGACTGGGATCGGCAGCTTTTCGAGCATCCGCAGCGTCTCAGAATGCCAGCCCTTGGACGGCGGGCTTTCGCCTTCGGAAATCCCGCCAAGGTCATGGCCAGCCGAAAAGCACTTGCCCGCCCCTTGGATCACCACGCAGCCAATGCCGGTTGATTGGCTGAGGTCTTCAATATGGCCGCGAAGGAGGGAAAACATCTCCACGGTGAGCGAGTTGAGTTTGTCGGGACGGTTGAGTGTTAGCTTGGTCCAGCCGTCGAAATCTTCGCGTAGGATTGGTTGGGTCATTCTAGCTACTCTTGTCGTTTGACATATGGTGTAGGCGTCTGTGGAAAATCGTTCGACACAGCACAAAATGACAGATGAGACCTGTCAGTCTTGATCGCTGAAGTCTGTCAAGAAAAGCCGGTAGGCCAGACCATATATTTGGATATAGTGCTCGTTCGCGGTCATTTCCCCATTCGCAAAAGCGATCACCCCTCGTCGCAATATGGGGTCATATTTCATGATCGTAAAAATTCCAGGATCAGCGCCGTCATGACCAAGTAATGGGCGCGATTGCAATGCTCCCGGCGCTAGACTGGTCCCCCAGAAGAGACCCGATGACACTTCATCATCAGGCGCATTCTCAACACCGCGAAGATCAATCCCGCCGATTGCCAATTGCACCACATCAGGGTCCAATACTTGCCTTCCGTCTAATACGCCTCGATTGCTGAACGCGATCAAATAGCGGGCAAGGTCCGATACGGTGGAACGAAGACCTCCGTCAGGCCATGTCGCAAGGGCATAGGGCGGATAAGCAGCGAAACCTTCGTCAGTCCGGCTGTGAAGGACGCCTACTTGTTCGGGGTCAGCTTCGGGGAGGAACCAGGTTGTCGAAGTCATCTGGAGCGGGGTGAAGATTTGGGCTTTCGTATAGTCTGCAAAATCAACACCAACCTTGTCGCTGAGTGCTTGGGCAGCCAGAGCAGATGCGACATTGGAATAAGAGAATTCTTGCCCAGGGTAAGCTTTCAGGAAATTGCCATCAGCGCTGTAAAGGTCGCCATCGTTCCCAAGATACGCTTTCAGATAGCTGTCGAGTGGCAGGGGGTGAACCTTGCTGCCCATTGCATAGGCTTGTTCGTACGCATCTTCTCGATCCACAATACCGGATGTGTGAGTGGCCAGATGCAAGAATGAGATGTCGTCAAAGGCCCCCAACGGATGATTGATCGTGAAGGACAGATATTGCGAAATGGGCTGTTCCAGATCAAAGGTCCCCTGCCCTGCAGCAATGGCCGCAGCTGACCCGATAAATGTCTTGCTGATCGAACCCAGCGGGAAAATCGTATCGGGAGAAATCGGTGTGCGATTGTCGAGGTCAGCGTACCCATAGCCCTTGGCAAAGATCAGCTCGCCGTCTTGGATTACAGCGAACACCACACCAGGTGCGACACCATCCTTAAGCGCTGCTTCAACGCGTTCCTCGAATGCCGAGAATGGTATCCTTGGCGCAAGCTCCAGGGCTCTTGATTGCGTATCTTGTGGCATAGACGCGGAAGGCGCTGCGTCATTTTGAGCACTTGCCTGAGCTATAGGTCCAAGACAGACAAATGCTGCAGCAAATATTCCGCATAGCCTCGTAATGAACGACATAAAAAAGGGCCCCCGGTTTCCTCGAGGGCCCTTCTGAATTTGAAACGCATTGAGCGCCAGTAAAAACTTAACGCGGTGCCATGCGGATACCGCCGTCGAGACGCACGTCTTCGCCGTTGAAGTAGCCGGTTTCGATCATGCACATCGCAAGCTTTGCGTACTCTTCTGGAACACCTAGACGCTTAGGAAACGGCACAGATGCAGCCAGAGCATCGCGCACGTTTTGCGGTGCTGCTGCAAGAAGCGGCGTGTCGAAGATGCCGGGAAGGATCGTGTTTACGCGAACGCCTTCGTTCATCAGGTCGCGCGCGATTGGCAAGGTCATGCCGATCACGCCAGCTTTCGATGCTGAGTACGCTGCCTGACCGATTTGGCCATCTTCACCAGCGACAGAGGCGGTGTTGACGATTGCGCCGCGGTCGCCGTTCTCGCTCATTGGGTCGAGGGTCAGCATGCCAGCAGCGGACTTAGCGATACAGCGGAAGGTGCCGACGAGGTTCACTTGGATGACGAAATCAAACGCGCTCGTTGGGAATTCCTTGATTGAACCATCTTCGCGTGAACGTTTTGCGGTTTTGATCGCATTGCCGATGCCTGCGCAGTTCACGAGGATACGCTCTTGGCCGTGCGCTTCGCGTGCCTTTGCAAAACCTGCATCAACGTCTTCGTCGCTGGTCACATTGACCTTGCAGAAGACGCCGCCGATTTCGGCAGCCATGGCCTCGCCCTTTTCTTCGTTCATGTCGAAGATGGCGACTTTGGCGCCTTTAGCGGCAAGCGCGCGGGCGGTGGCGGCACCAAGGCCCGATGCACCGCCGGTGACGACGGCAGGGGTGTTTGCTGAAACTTCCATTAGTTTTCCTCTCCTAGGGGATCCAAATTAAACAGATTCGATGTTCTGAGTGATTGAAAACGCTCTAGAGCGATTCAACGATGGTGACGTTGGCAACGCCGCCGCCTTCACACATTGTTTGAAGGCCATATCTCTTGCCGTGACGCTTAAGCCCGTGGACGAGCGTCGCCATAAGCTTGGTGCCCGAGGCGCCCAGTGGGTGCCCCAGAGCAATCGCGCCGCCGTGGACGTTCAATTTCTCAGGATCAGCGCCCGTGTGCTTAAGCCAAGCCATTGGAACAGGGGCAAACGCCTCGTTCACCTCGTAAAGGTCGATATCGTCGATCTTAAGGCCAGCACGCTCAAGCGCCTTGTCGGTTGCGAAAAGCGGCTCTTCGAGCATGATAACCGGGTCACCAGCGGTCACGGTCAGATTGTGGATGCGGGCCATAGGCGTGAGGTTGTGACGCTTAAGAGCTTCTTCCGAAACCACCAGAACCGCCGATGACCCATCGCAAATCTGACTTGCGCTGGCCGCTGTCACCATGCCGTTGGGGTCAATCAGCTTAACGCCTGCGATGCCTTCAAGGGTCGCATCAAAGCGGATGCCCTCATCCACCGTGTGCATCTCGGTGCCTTCGGGCGTTTCGATTTCAACGGGTACAATCTCGCCGTCAAACGCGCCCGCTTCGACCGCTGCTTTGGCTTTGAGATGGCTGTTATAAGAAAAAGCGTCGAGCTCTTCCTTTGTCATTCCATGCTTCTTGGCGATCATCTCTGCGCCCATGAACTGGCTGAACTGGACGCCGGGATATTTGTCCTTCACGCCGTCAGACATGTAATTGCCCAGACCCTCTTTCATATGGAGCGTCATATTGGTGCCCATAGGCACGCGGGTCATGCTCTCAACGCCGCTGGCGATGACGACGTCTTGCGTGCCCGACATAACGGCTTGCGCCGCAAACTGGATGGCTTGCTGTGATGAACCGCACTGGCGGTCGATCGAAACAGCAGGGGTCGATTGAGGAAGAAGCTTGGACGCAAGCACGCCCATGCGGCCCACTTGACCTGCCTGCTCGCCTGCTTGGCTGACGCAGCCTGTCACAACATCGTCAATCGCGCTTGGGTCAACGCCGCTGCGTTCCACGACAGCATCGAGGCTCTTTGCTAGCAGATCAACGGGGTGAACACCGGCCAGACGTCCTCCACGACGACCTCCAGCAGTCCGAACAGCATCGACAATATATGCGGTGGCCATAGTCAGCCCCTCCCTTTCCGTTTACGTAAACGTTTCATTTTGCCACCCGTCTATTGCAGCGGGTCACCGGGGAATCAAGCAGGCATTGCACCTGAACGCGCTGAGGTGAGCAAAAACAGCTTGCCGCGCGCATAACTCGTGTCATCGACCCCGTGTAAAATACTGTGTTGCAATCGCGCTACACCCCTGTGTTTTGTTGGCCTCAGGGCCGCTCATCTCTTTTCTTCTCAAGACGTTTGAGCCAAGTCGGCTCGCAGGGACGGACAATGTATGCGTAGTGCACCTTCGCGGTGAGCGGAGACTTCGTCGCTAATGCATACAATCCGTCTTACGAGAGACCGAGTATGCCTCAACCACCAAATCGGATGGGACATATTCAGTCAGTGTTGGTCTGATGCTGAACTCAATTTTGAGTGACGCTGCGGGCCGTCATTAGGGGTAGAAAACCAAATGAAAAAATCATCACAACTACGCCTGAGCGCTGGTAGCTTTGCTATCGGTCTTGCTCTGGCTGCGACCCCTGCGTTCGCGCAGGACGCAGACGTTACGTCGGATGAATCGGCTGAAGAGGGTGATCAGATCCTCGTGACCGGCACCCGTCTGAACGTCAATCCGAACCTTGTTTCGGTTAGCCCGGTTCTTGCTGTTGATGCCGAAGAGATCGCAGTACGCGGTGTCGTTGACATCGAAGACTTGACCAACTCACTGCCGCAGATTTCTGCAGCGCAAACCGCTGACCAGTCAAACGGTGCATCGGGTACTTCGCAACTCGACCTTCGTGGTCTTGGTGCTCAGCGTACTCTGACCCTGATTGACGGCCGCCGCCTTCCATACGGCGACTCAGCATCGATCGCGGTTAACCTCGACCTCGTCCCAACGAACCTCGTTGAGCGCGTCGAAGTCCTGACCGGTGGTTCGTCTGCTGTTTACGGTTCTGACGCTGTAGCAGGTGTTGTGAACTTCGTGCTTAAAGACGACTTCGAAGGCGTTGCAGTCGACGTTCAATACGGTTTTGCTCAAAGCAGCAACGGCCGTGAAGTGTTCGAGCAAGTCCTCGCAGCTGCACAACAGCCAATTCCTGGTTCCGTCACTGACGGCGAAGAAATCAGCGCATCTGTCACCTTTGGTGCCAACCTTGCTGATGGCCGCGGTAACGTAACCGGCTTCTTCGCTTACCAAAACCGTAACGAAATCAGCCAAGGCGACCGTACCGCTTCAGGCTGTGCGCTCGGCGCATCAACCGGTGCCTTCTCGGCAAACGGGTTTGGTTGTATCGGTTCATCGAACTTCCGTCGTTTCAACAACGTCGCTGACTTCGGTGGAACTGACGTCTTCCAACAGGAAACCGGTGAGTTCACTCCGTTCCAAGGTGGTCCGCAAGAGACCTTTAACTTTGGTCCGCAGAACTTCTTCCAGCGTCCTTCCGAAAAATTCCAGTTCTACACCAAAGCAACTTATGAAGTTTCTGAGGCTCTCGAACTGTTTGGTGACGTAAGCTACACCGACGTTGTTTCAGACGCGCAAATCGCACCGTCTGCATCATTCGGCTTCTTCCAGCGTAGCGTAAACTGCGGCAACCCGCTGATCCAAGATCCGCTGTTTGCTAACGGTGGTTCGTTCGCGACTGAAGTTCTTCAGTGTTCTGCTCAGCAGATCGCTGACGATGAAGTCATCAGCGGCATCACTGCAACCCACCGTAACGTCGAAGGCGGCGAGCGTAACTCACGTCTTGAAAACCGTGCGTTCCGCATCGTTGGTGGTGCTCGTGGTACTTTTGCAGAATTCTTCGACTACGAAGTCTTCGGTCAGTACTCAGCAACTCGTGATGAAGACACGTCAACCAACGACTTCATCATCGCTAACCTTGACCAAGCTTTGCTTGTGACGACCGACGCAAACGGCAACGCTGTTTGTATCGATCCATCAGGCGGTTGTGTACCTTACAACATCTTCCAGCGTGGCCCAGGCGGTGAGAGCCTTGTGACTCAAGAGTCACTCGACTTCATCCAAGGCATCGGCATCACCACTGGTGAAACCGATCAGCTCGTACTGGGTGCAACTGTGCAAACAGACCTCAGCGAGTTCGGCATTGCATCGCCATTTGCAGAAGATGCAGGCGTTGGTTTCCTTGTTGGCGTTGAGTATCGCGAAGACACTCTGAACGCGACACCTGACCAGATCAGTCAGCAGCCAGACGGCGGTTTCACCGGCGTTGGCGGCCCGACCCTTCCGGTCTCTGGTGCCGTGGAAGTTACCGAGTTCTTCACCGAACTTCAGGTTCCACTGGTTACTGACAAGCCGTTCTTCGAAGAGCTCGTGTTCAGCACCCAATATCGTTATTCCGATTACACGGTTAACGGCAATGGCGTGACCAACAGCTTCTCGACTGACACCTATGGCTTCCAGCTTACTTGGACGCCTGTCTCGGATCTTACCCTTCGTGGTCAGTTCCAGCGCGCTGTTCGTGCACCAAACGTAGTTGAGCTGTTCACCGGTCAAAGCACTGGTCTTCCTGACCTTGCCCAAGCTGGTACGGACGTAAACGGCAACGGCATCTTCGATCCGTGTTCAGGTGCAGTGCCTGTGGCTTCTGCTGCAGCATGTGCGAACACCGGTGTTACCGCTGCTCAATTCGGTAGCGTTCCAGACGTGATCTCGGGTCAAACCCAAGGTCTGTTTGGTGGTAACCCACAGCTTAGCCCGGAAAGCTCGGACACAATCACCTTTGGTGCTGTGTTCCAACCAGCCTTCCTTCCAGGCTTCAACGCATCGGTTGACTATTTCGACATCGAAATCGAAGACGCGATCGTGAACGGTCTGGGTGCACAAACCATCCTCGACAACTGCCTCGGAACGGGTGAAGCCACTTTCTGTGACCTCATCAACCGTGACGCAGCTGGCTCGCTTAACCCAAGCGGCCCAGGGATTGGCTTCACGCTGACACGGGTTAACGCTGCATCGATCGCAACCGATGGTCTGGACTTCCAGGTCAACTACGGTTTCGACATCGGTGGTGCTGGCGCTGTCGACATCAACTATGCATCAACCTACCTCTTCTCATCTGACTTCACGCCATTCTCTGGCGCTGCGGTTGTTGAGTGTGAAGGTGAGTTTGCTGGTCAGTGTGGTCAGCCAACGGCGACATATCGTCACCGTGTGCTTGTCGGTTGGGAAACCCCGCTTGAAGGTCTGAGCGCTAACGTCACGTGGCGTCACTTCGGCGGTGTCGACAACGACTCAGCAACGCCATCACCAGTTGAGCTTAGCCTCAGCGCTGTGAACTACTTCGACCTTGCGGTCCGTTATGAAGTGTTCGACGGCATCGTGGCACGTGCTGGTGTTAACAACCTGTTCGAAGACAACTTCCCAGTGTCTATCTCTGCAGGTCCGGCTACCAACGGTAACGGCAACACCTACCCTGGTGTGTACGACACCGGTCGCTTCTTCTTCTTCGGCTTCAGCGCTGAACTCTAAGAAAAGCAGACGCTTAAATTTGAAGACGGCGGGTGTGAAAACACCCGCCGTTTTTCTTTGCCCGCGCGAGACGTAGCCACTCGATTGGCCCCGGCCCCTCTCAGTCCTGATTGGCTTTCTGCAGACGGGCCGTCAGCGCGCGTGATTTTACTGTTGCATTCAAGTGACACGTCTATGCATTTATTGCGCAGGGATTTCGCGTTCCCCTTCCAAATTCTTAAGCATTGCGTCACCTCAGGTTCAGGGACTGGCTGGCTTAAACGTAATGGATGATTCCGTGAGGATGATTCTGTCTCGTTAACGGCATGCCCGTCATAGTGATCAGGGCGCCTTAACCAGACGGTGCAAGCCAACCCTGATCGGCAAACTGATATCCGCGCGGGTCTGCGCAGGTATGATTTGATTGAGGGTAAGCACTACATGAAAATCTCAACACAACTCCGTCTAAGCGCAGGGACACTTGCGGTTGGATTTGCTCTGGCAGCAACGCCGGCATTTGCGCAGGACGCTGAGCAGGACCAAGAGGAAGCTGTCACAGAAGACGTGACCGCTGAAGATGAGTCTTCCAACCGGATCATCGTTTCTGGTTCACGTATCCGCCGTGATGCGAACTTGGAATCTGTTGTTCCAATCACATCGGTTTCAGCCGACGAAATTCTTGACGATGGCTCCGTCAGCCTTGGTGACGCGCTGAATGACCTTCCTGCGCTTCGTTCGACCTTCAACAGCTCGAACTCACAGCGTTTCATCGGTACAGCCGGTCTTAGCCTTCTCGACCTTCGTGGTCTTGGTACGACCCGTACGCTGACCCTGGTCAACGGTCGCCGTCACATCACCGCCGACATTGGTGGCTTTGCAATCGACATTAACACCATCCCAACATCACTGCTTGAACAAGTCGATGTTGTGACCGGTGGTTCTTCGGCTGTTTATGGTTCTGACGCTATTGCCGGGGTTGTAAACTTCGTGCTTCGCGATGACTATGAAGGCATGGAGCTTAACGCCATCCAGTCGATCAGTGATCGCGGCGATGGTCGTCAGTTTGGTATCGACGCTGTTTGGGGCAAGAACTTTGCAGACGGCCGTGGTAACATCACAATCGCTGCCGACTACTCACGCGCTGAGACGGTCCTCAACTCACAGCGTCCTGAAAACTCAGGCTTCGGCATTGGTTTCACAGGCTTCGTCGTCAACCCAGACGACACGACGGGTGAAGGCCTCAGCAACACCAACGGTGTTCCTGACAACATCCTCGTAAGCGGACAGCGTCTCGACTTCCTTTCAGAAGGCGGCACAGTCCAAACCTTCTGTCTTGGCGGCGAAACCGCAGCTTCTGCACCGCTGCGCTGCGATGCGAACGGCAATGAGATTCGCTATCGCTTTGGCCCAGACGGCCGTCTCTTCAGCGAAACCACCACCCAATTCCCGGCCAACGGTCGCGCAATTGACGGTGACGGAACAGTGCTTGCCGATGGTTCGCTTCTCCCAGAGATTGAGCGTTACACCATTAACCTGCTTTCGAAATTCGAGGTATCGGACGCGTTCCAACCGTTCGTCGAATTCAAATTCGCTCGTATTGAGGCGTTTGGTGAAGGCACACCGTCGTTCTTCAACGGCATCTGTGGCGGCCTTGCCGGCGCAGTTGGTCTTGGCGGCGCGCCTGCTTGTGCGGGTCCCGATGCGACCACGGCGAACTTCTTCGTGTCGTTCGACAACGCGTTCTTGAACCCAGATGACGCGGCTCAAATTGCAGCGGTACAAAACGAGCTCCTCGGAGCGTTCGGTGTGCCACCAGTTTCAACTGGCTTCTTCATCAACCGGAACAACTCAGACTTCGGTACTCGTAACGACAGTCTGCAGCGCGATACTTATCGCCTTGTGACCGGTATCAAAGGCGACATTTCGGACAACACCAACTACGAAATCTCGTTCAACTACGGCCGGTTTGAAACAAATCTGACCGCTCAAAACGACTTGATCTTCGCAAACGCACGTGCCGCAATCGACTCTATTGTTGCACCAGACGGTTCGATCCAGTGCCGCGTCAACACCGACGCTGACACCACGAACGATCTGCCAGGCTGTGTTCCGATCAACCCATTTGGTTTTGGTTCGCCAAGTGCAGAAGCGCTTGCGTTCATCAACAGCCAAAACACCCAGCTCAACGGCGAAGCTGAGCAGTACAACGTGCTTGCCTTCGTTGCGACAGACAGCTCCGGCTTGTTTGAGCTTCCAGGTGGTCCAATCGGCCTTGTTGTCGGTGGCGAGTGGCGCAAAGAAAAAGCGTTTGAAGAGCCAGATGAGTTCTCAGCTGGCGGCAACACCTTCTTCAACGCATTCGACGTCTTCGACCCGCCTGCGTTCGAAGTGTATGAAGCCTTTGGTGAGATCGACATTCCGCTTCTTGCAGATATGCCATTCTTCCAAGAGCTGACTTTGAAAGCTGCTGGTCGTATCTCAGACTACAACTCAGGCGCTGGTAACACCGGTACGGTGGAAGCATGGAACCTGAGCGGTCTTTGGGCACCGGTTGAAGACATTCGCTTCCGCGCAAACCTTTCGCGGTCCATCCGCGCACCCACGCCGAGCAACCTGTTCAGCCCACAAACGGTGAACTTCCTGTTCTTTGACGATCCTTGCGATGTCGACTTCATCGACCAAGGTACGGCAAACCGGGCGGCTAACTGCGCGGCGGCAGGCGTTCCTGTTGGCTTTGATGAAAATATCACGGGTAACCGCGCTGTGCTTCAAGGTGGTAACCAGCTGCTCTCAGCTGAAACCTCAGACAGCTTCACCGCTGGTGTAATCTTCCAGCCGACCTTCCTGCCTGGTTTCAGCCTCTCAGCTGACTACTATGACATCGAAGTGGAAAGCGTGATTGCCAACGTTGGTCCTCAAGCGATCTTGAACAACTGCTTTGACGCGGTTGATCTGAACAACAGCTTCTGCGGTCAGATCCTCCCTCGTCAGGCTGATGGTTCGCTTGCAACCGATGCTGCTTTGATCACGGGTCCAGTGAACTTTGCATCATTGACCGCTGAAGGCATCGACTTTGACGTCCGCTACTCACACACATTTGAGAACGACAACCGTCTCGAACTGCGTGCGATTGCGACCTACGTCATTGATCGTACGAACTTCCTCGACACCGATAACCCAGAGATCCCCGACGATGATCGCGGCGAACTGGGTGATCCGATCTGGGCAGCCAACTTCATCGCGGCCTTCACTTTTGCTGAAGACTTCACGATCCAGTGGGCAGGCCGTTATGTTGGACCACAGTTCATCGGTGCTCGTGAGAACTACCGCAACAGCATTCAGCCATGTAATGCTGACGGGACTATCCCACGCACGACCGACACCTGTACACCAGGTGCTCTGGTTGAAGCTCCACCGCTCAACCCTGATGCGTTCCCACAAGAGCGTTATCCGAGCCGCTTCACCCAAGATATCCGTCTGGATATTCAAGCAACGGACGAATTCCGCTTCACCGTTGGTGTTGACAATGTCACCGACCAACAGCCTCCGTTCGGTCTGACCGGCGCTGGTGCGGGCTCAGGCATCTTCGACAACCGTGGTCGCACCTTCTTCGCGATCGCCCGCGTCGAAATCTAAGCTTTACGCTTTAGAGCAAATTAAAAGGGCCCCGGGTGACCGGGGCCCTTTTTTGTTGGAGCTTTAAGCTTGCGAATTGATGGGCGCGATGAATGGTCGCGTAGCTAAGTGACAACTTCCATCTGAAGCTCACCATCTCCTTCATCAACCTTTAGCGTCGCGCCATCTGAAACTTTGCCCTCGATCAGCATTTCAGCCAGCGGGTCTTGCAGATACTTCTGCACCGCACGTTTCAGAGGCCTTGCGCCATACACAGGGTCATACCCCACACGGCCAAGCCACCTGAGCGCGGCATCGGTGAGGTCCAATGTAATCTTGCGATCATCCAGCAGCTTTTGCACTCGGCGCACCTGGATCTCTACGATTGGTGCCATGTGCTCCATCGCGAGGCGGTGGAAGAGGATGATCTCGTCCAAGCGGTTGATGAATTCCGGGCGGAAGTGTCCGCGCACAACATCCATTACCTTCTCCTCAACATCAGCGACTTTGCCGTCATCGGGCAGGTTCGCAAGATGCTGCGAGCCAAGGTTTGAGGTGAGGATAATGAGCGTATTCGAGAAATCGACCTTGCGGCCCTGCCCATCGGTGAGGTGTCCATCATCGAGCACTTGCAGCAGCACGTTGAACACATCGGTGTGCGCCTTCTCGACCTCGTCGAAGAGCACGACCTGATAGGGCCTGCGCCGCACCGCTTCGGTGAGCACGCCTCCTTCGTCATAGCCAACATATCCCGGAGGCGCGCCGATCAGGCGAGCGACCGAGTGCTTCTCCATAAATTCTGACATATCGATGCGGACCAGCGCCTGATCATCATCGAACAGGAACTCTGCCAGCGCCTTGGTCAGCTCGGTTTTACCGACACCGGTTGGCCCCAAGAACAGGAACGAGCCCAGCGGCCGTCCTGGGTCCTGCAAGCCAGCGCGGGCACGGCGAACAGCTTTGGAAACCGCTTCGATGGCGGGCACCTGCCCGATCACACGCTTGCCAAGGATGCTCTCCATTTCGAGGAGCTTCTCGCGTTCGCCTTCCATCATCTTGTCGATGGGAATACCGGTCCAGCGGCTGACGATCGATGCGATATCCTCTTCCGTCACTTCTTCGCGAAGAAGCGCGTTTTCGGTGAGGTCCCCGGCTTCGGCAAGCTGCTTTTCGAGCGCGGGAATGGTCCCGTAGGAAAGCTCACCCGCCTTGGCGAGATCACCCGAACGCTCGGCCTGTTCTAGCTCAAGGCGCGCCGTGTCCAATTCCTCTTTCACCCGGCCTTCTGCCTCAATCTTATCGCGCTCGTTCTGCCAGCGGGTGGTGAGTTCTGAAGACTCCTGCTCCAACTCAGCCAGCTCTTTGAGCAGGTTCTCAAGCCGCTCCTTGGAGGCATTATCATCCTCTTTGGCAAGCGCGCTCTCTTCGATCTTGAGTTGAATAATTCGCCTGTCGAGGGTCTCAATCTCTTCAGGCTTGGACTCAACCTCCATCCGGATACGCGATGCGGCCTCATCCATAAGGTCGATGGCCTTGTCGGGCAGGAAGCGGTTCTGGATGTAACGGTCCGAAAGCTTAGCCGAGGCGACAATGGCACCATCGGTGATGCGCACGCCGTGGTGGAGCTCATATTTGTCTTTGATCCCGCGCAGGATCGACACGGTGTCTTCCACCGTGGGTTCTGCGATATAGACTGGTTGGAACCGGCGTTGGAGCGCAGGGTCTTTCTCGACGTATTTCTGATACTCATCGAGCGTGGTGGCACCAATACAGTGCAACTCACCGCGCGACAGAGCAGGCTTGAGCAAGTTCGAGGCATCCATTGAGCCTTCCGAAGCCCCTGCCCCAATCAACGTGTGCATCTCATCGATGAACAGGATGATGTTGCCATCGGCATGGCGCACTTCATCGAGGATCGACTTTAAACGCTCTTCAAACTCACCGCGATATTTTGCACCCGCAATCAGCGCGCCCATATCAAGGCTCATCAGCGTGCGGCCCTTGAGGCTATCGGGCACATCGCCATTGGCAATGCGCAGCGCGAGGCCTTCGGCAATCGCGGTCTTACCCGTGCCCGGTTCACCGATAATCGCGGGGTTGTTCTTGGTCCGGCGCGCGAGGATCTGGATCGTGCGGCGGATTTCCTCATCGCGGCCGATGACCGGGTCTAGCTTGCCGTCGCGCGCGGCCTTGGTGAGGTCGCGGGCAAACTTCTCCATCGCGTCATATGTGCTTTCGGCGTTCGCGCTGTCTGCTTTCTTCCCGCCGCGAAGGTCTTCAATTGCGGTGTTCAGCCCCTGTGCCGTGACACCGGCCGCCTTCATCGCCTTGGCTGTTGAATCAGGCTGCGCGGCGAGTGCGGTTAGCATACGCTCCACGGTCACAAAGCTATCGCCTGCTTTGTCCGCGAGCCCTTCTGACGCGTCCAGAACGCGCACAAGGTCGTTATCCATACCCGGCGTCGATTGGGCACCGGACCCCGTCACCATTGGGATTTTGGACAAGGCAATATCAACCGCGCTTACCGCTTGCTTTGCATCCCCGCCTGCACGCTGAATAAGGCCCGCTGCCATACCCTCCTCATCTTCGAGAAGCGCCTTCAACAGATGCAGCGGTGTGATCCGCTGGTGGTTCATACGAATGGCGACCGTTTGAGCGCTTTGCAGAAAGCCCTTTGCGCGGTCGGTGAATTTTTCGAGGTTCATTTCAGATCCCTAAAGTGATGTTCTCACAGGTGTGTTACATGAGTAGGTGGGTTACTGTTCCAATCTTTGCAAGTCCCCGTTTTTACGCTTGGGCCAACACCTGTGCTTGACCAAATGTAAACTCCCAGCAATTGTCCGCGCCCAAGAGAAGAGAGCGTGAGAGAAGAGGGAAAGTAAACTTCATGAAATGGATCAAGCGCGGCGCCTTGGGTGTGGTCGCTCTTTTGCTAATCACCTTTGTGGTGCTTGCCTCGTGGGAACCGTTCGTCGCGCGCCAAAGCGAGACGCCTGAATACCGTGAGTATTCAGCCGAGATCGTGCGCAGCGAATATGGGGTGCCGATGATCTATGGCGAAACCGATGCTGACGTTGCGTATGGGGTCGCGATTGCGCATGCAGAAGATGATTTCTTCACCCTCCAAGACGTGGTTGCCATGTCAAAGGGCCGCTATGGCGCAATTGCTGGGCAAGAGGGCGCACAGGTCGATTATGTCTACCACCTGATCGGTGCACGCGAGACCGCAGCGCGCGAATATCCCAAGCTTCCCCCAGACACTCGCGCTCTTCTTGAAGGCTATGCAGCGGGCCTTAATCAGTATGCTCAGGAGAATGCGGATGAGGTGAAGCTTGGCAATCTTTTCCCCGTGAACGGTGAGGATGTTGCGGCAGGCTTTGTGCTGCGCCAGCCGTTTTTTTACGGCCTTGGCAATGTCATCGGTCCGCTGGTGGCAGGCGATCCCCTTCGCAAAGAATTCGGTCCCGATATTCCCGGGTTCCCCCGCTCCAATTCCCCATATGAGCAATTGCGCGAAGATTTAGCTGGCTCAAAAGACCACCCCAACCTTGTCCTGCCCACAGGCCAACATGCAGACCATCTGGGCTCTAACGCCTGGGCGGTTCGCCCGGAAAAATCAGGCGGGCCGACAACGCTGATCTCCAATTCGCACCAGCCCCTTCGCGGCGGGGTCGCTTGGTATGAGCTGGGTGTGCAATCGGGCGAAGGCTGGCATTTTACAGGAGCCAATTTCCCCGGTTCCCCCTTCCCCTTCCTCGGGCACAATGAAAACCTTGGCTGGACCAACACGGTCAATCGTCCGGATATGACCGATGTCTACAAGCTTGAGATGAATGAGACGGGTGATAGCTACCGGCTTGATGGCAAGTGGCACGCTCTTGAAGAGAGGGAAGTCACACTGCACGTTAAAATGGGACCGATCACGCTTCCAATCACCCGTACAATCCATCGCAGCCAGCATCACGGTCCGGTTATCAAGAATGACGATGGCGTCTTTGCTATCCGCTATGGGGGGATGGAAAAGGCGGAGCAATTGGACGCCTATTACCGTCTCAACAAGAGCAGCACTTTCGAGGAATGGCAGGCGCAAATTGCGCGCATGGCAATCCCTTCGACCAACTTCATCTATGCCGACCGCGAGGGAAACATCGCCTATGTCTACAACGCGGCAATCCCCAACCGGCCCGAGGATGTGGAGGCAAACTGGCGCGGTGTTCTCGATGGCTCGCGCTCAGACCTGATTTGGGAGGGTAGCGTCGAATATGACCGCATCCCCAAGCTCATCAACCCCGCGTCAGGCTGGCTCTATAATTCGAACAATGAACCCTACACCGCCGCTGGCGAAGGAAGCGACCTGTCGCCGGATGATTTCTCACCCGTGCTGGGCATTGAACGCAAGCAGACCAACCGTTCCTACCGTGCCTACAAGCTCATGAGCGAGGCCGATGTCCTTGACCGTGCGGCGCTGGAGCGGATCAAATATGACACCGCGTATGAGCGGCGCGATTATGTCGACACGCTTTATAACGCGCTTGAGGGGATGGAGGCGAACGGAGAATTGGCGAAAGCCCGGCGCCTGCTGCTTGAATGGGATTTCACTGCCGACAATAAGGGCGCTGGTGACAGCCTCGCTCTTCTCATGATCCTCTCTTACATGGGGGCAGAATACAACAACACGCCCGTGCCCGATGTGACCGAACATCTGCAAAAGGCGGTTGACCACCTGAACACACATTTCGGGCGGTTAGACCCGCCGATGAGCGAGCTTTTACGGCTTCGCCAGGGCGGTGTGGACCTGCCCCTTGATGGTGGTTCAGACACTTTGCGCGCCTCCACCATATGGCGCGTGGACGATGATGGGCGGCTTAGCCTGGTGCATGGGGATAGCTTTATACAATGGGTTGAATGGCCCGCTGATGGGGGGCGCGTGACGTCACGCTCTATCCAACCCTTTGGAGCGGCAACAACTCGCCCAAATTCCAAGCATTTCACCGATCAGATGCAGCTATACGTCGATCACAAATTGAAGCCTGTACACTTCTTTGAGGAAGACGTACGAGCCAATGCGCAAAGCACGAAGGTAGTCACTAATGCAAAGTAATCACCGGCCTCGCGCCGGTTCTACTTGCCTTAGTTCAGGCGGCTCCCCCGATATGCTATCGCTAGAAAAGCTCATAGGCATTGAGAACATGAAGGGACTGAAACCATGAAACTCCGTCACGCCGCAGCGAGCCTCGCTGCGCTAAGTGTTGCAATTGCAACCCCAATGACCCCGGCTCTGGCCGATGATCACGCGAGCGCTGCTGAACCCAAAAACGACCTCCAAGAGCTGGTTGCACAGGTTCAGGTCCCGTTTGAGAAATTTGAGCTTGAAAACGGCCTCACCGTCGTTGTTCACGAGGACCGCAAAGCGCCAATCGTTGGCGTTGCCGTTTGGTACAATGTCGGCTCCAAAGATGAGCCAAAGGGCCTCACCGGCTTTGCTCACCTGTTTGAGCACTTGATGTTCAACGGCTCGGAAAACGCGCCAAACGACTATTTCCAATACCTTCAGGAAATGGGCGCGACCGATTACAACGGCACGACCAATTTCGACCGCACCAACTACTTCCAAACTGTCCCTCGCCCGGCGCTTGAGCGCGCATTGTGGCTTGAAAGCGACCGCATGGGCTACCTCCTTGGCGCGGTCACACAGGGCAAGCTCGACAACCAGATCGGCGTTGTCCAAAACGAAAAGCGTCAGGGCGATAACCGTCCCGGCGGCCTTGTATTCTACGAAATTCTTGAGACCATCTTCCCTGATGGCCACCCTTACCAGCACTCCGTCATCGGCTCGATGGCTGACATTGAGGCGGCAACGCTTGACGATGTGAAAGACTGGTTCCGCGACAAATACGGCCCGAACAATGCAACCATCGTGCTTGCCGGCGATATCTCCGCTGAAGAGGCGCGTCCTCTGGTTGAAAAGTGGTTTGGTCCTATCCCACGCGGCGCTGTAAACACGCCAGCGGCTGCGGAGATCCCAACGCTTGCAGAACCCGTTCGCAAGGTCATGCGCGATCAGGTCGCTGCAACCAATATCAGCCTGTACTGGCCAGCGCCCGGCATCGCATCGGAAGATTTGGCTGCACTCAACATGGGCACCCAAATTCTGGGCGGTCTGCTGTCCAGCCGTCTCGACCAAATCCTTGTTCGTGATGAACAGCTTGCGGTTAGCGTGTCTGCTGGCAACTTTGATTTCCAACGCGTTGGGATCATCAATGTCAGTGCCACTCTTAAAGACGGTGTGGATGCACGCCAACTCGAAGCGCGTTTGAAGCAGCTTGTCGATTGGTATGTAGAAACCGGCCCGACCCAGGCAGAAGTCGACCGTGCAGCGACCAGCAATTTGGCTGGCACTATTCGCGGGCTTGAACAGGTCGGCGGCTTTGGCGGCAAGGCTGTGGCTCTTGCGCGCGGCGAAGTGCTTGCGGGCGATCCCGGCTTTGCCAAGCAGCAGTTGGAAGTGCTCGCCTCAATCACGCCTGAGACGATCAAGGCGGCCATGCAGAAATGGATGACCAAGCCAGCATTTACTCTGGTCCTTGAGCCGGGTGAGCGCGATGCGACCTATCAGGAAGCATCGAGCGTCACCGCGGGCGGTGCAGCGGCCGAGCGTGACCGCGAAGGCGATCTTGATACCATTTCAGTATCGCTCGAGCGTCCAGCACCAGAGATTGCCTCTGTGCCATCGCTCGACTTCCCTGACTTTGAGCGTGCGACGCTCGCAAATGGTATGCAGGTCACTTACGCTAAGCGTGATGCGGTTCCTGCGACCTATGTGACGATGTCGTTCAACGCTGGCACCGCGTCTGACAGCGCAGACAAGCGCGGCGTCGAAAACCTCGCTTTGGGTCTCTTCGACGAAGGCACCGCCACCCTCAGCAGCCAGCAAATCGCTGAAGAGCGCGAGAAGCTGGGCGTCACCATCGGCACAGGCGGCGGCGATGACCGGTCAAGCTTCACGCTTTCCGCACTGTCATCGAACCTGTCAGAATCGCTCACTCTCTTTGGTGACATCGTGCGCAATCCTGCGTTTAACGAAAGCGACTTGGCCCGCGTAAAAGCGCAAACCATCACCGGCATTCGTCAGCAAATGCGCTCACCACAAGGCATTGCGCGCCGCGCGATTGGCGTGGAGCTGTTCGGCGCTGACAGCCCTTACGGCGGTGTTGAGACCCTTGAAAGCGTCGAGAGCATCACCCGCGATGATCTGGTGGCGTTCAAAGACACTTGGATCCGTCCTGACAATGGCGAAGTCTTCGTGATCTCAAGCCTGCCTCTCGACACCATTGTTGCTCAATTGAACGAAGCATTTGGCGATTGGGAAGCTCCGGCTGCACCGAAGGGTGAGAAAGACTTCTCCACCATGCCAACGGCAGCGAACGGTGGACGTATAGTTCTCATCAACCGTCCGAATTCGCCGCAGAGCTTCATCTATGGCGGGCAAATCACCCCGCTTGATGCAAGCGATCCGGCCTATGTGGACTTTGAAAACGCCAACAACTCGCTTGGCGGCAACTTCCTCGCGCGTCTCAACATGAACCTGCGTGAGACCAAAGGTTGGAGCTATGGTGTGCGCGGCGGACCGCAGGCGCGTGAAAACACCGTTGTTTATGCCATCGGTGGCGGCGTTCAGGCGGACCGTACCGGCGATTCCATCGCCGAGATGATCCGTGAGACCAGCGAATTCCTCACCAGCAATGGCGTGACCGAGGAAGAGCTCACCCGCAACGTTGCAAACTCGGTTGGCCTTCTGCCAGGCCGATTTGAAACGTCACGCGCAGTGCTCGGTGCGATGCAAAGCCTTGCGCTCTATGGTCGCCCGGACAATTACTACGAAGAGCTCGTGGGCAAGTATGAAGCGCAAACCACCGACAGCCTCGATGCCGCTGCTCGCACTGCTCTCAACGTAGATGACTTCCTTTGGGTGGTCGTTGGCGATGCAGAAAAAGTAGCACCGCAGCTTGAACAGCTTGGACTGCCGGTTGAAGTGCGCGAAATGGAAGGCGCGCAAGCGGGCGGCTAATCCACCACGATTACCCTCGCGACGTTACGGCATCGTGATGGGTATTGGCACCAAGAAAAGCGGGCGGGATCATCACGGTCTCGCCCGCTTCTTTTTGGCCCCATTTTTCGCCTCACTTGACGCTGCGTTAGGTATTGAAAGCGCGCCTCTGACGTGTACAACTTGCACCCAAGCCAAGGGCCGAGACGGGATTTTGGCTCTTAATAGAACAACAAGCGTCCAACCTTGTGGGCGCGCTGTCCAAGGAGACGATAAATGTCTGTATCAGGATCATTCGACACCACCGTAAAAAGCCCAATGGGCGACCAATCCGGTAAGCTCACCATTGAAGACAATGGCGATGGCACGTTCAAGGGCAACATGTCCGGCGGCATGGGCTCGATGGACATCGAGGAAGGCACTGTTGAAGGCAACACGATCAAATGGTCGATGAACATGACCGTTCCAATGCCAATGACGCTTGATTGCGAAGCAACCATCGATGGCGATGCCATCACCGGCAACGTCAACGCTGGCGCGTTCGGCGCAATGCCGCTTTCGGGCGTTCGCGCTTAAGAGGCACTGCCTTTCAAGGCAAAAGAAAAGGGCCGCCCCGGCATGTGCGCTGGGGCGGCCCTTTCTATTTGATGCGAAGAGGCTTTAGCCAAACTTGGCCTTGTGTCCCTTAGTATCGCCAGCCGCGAGATACTTCGCCTGCTCAACCCAATTGTCGCGGGTGATGCGGCCCTTGAATTTGAGATACTGATCCACCTCAGCGATATCCGCGTCAGTCCACTTCGAAATCTGATCAAAGCGCGAGACGCCAAGCGATTGGCAGGTCTCGGCAAGCTTTGGTCCAACGCCCTTGATCTTGGTGAGATCGTCAGGATCACCTACTGCAAGCGCAATCTTGGGCATGTTGGCACCAGTCTGAACAACGTCTTGAACCGTTTCCTTGGCCTTATCAGCAGCGCCAGAAGCCGCCGCGACAGCTCCCGCTCCGGCAACAACAGCACCATCAGCAACCGCCGCGCCTGCATCTTTAGCCACGTCCACAGCGTCAGAAGCCGCACCAGCCGCAGCGCTGCCAGCATCCTTGGCCATATCGACAGCGCCCGACGCCACGTCGCCCGCCGTATCGGCAGCATTTTTAGCAGCATTACCAGCGGCATCCGCAGCGCCTTTGGCAGCATTTCCAGCCTTGCCAGCAGTATCCGCCACAACTTCGCCCAAACGGCCCCAAATCCACCAAGCGGTGGCCAAACCAATCGCGACGGCCAAAAGCGCGCGGATCGGATGTGCGATCAACAAATCAATCATATCTTCTCTCCCAAGCGCTTAACTGCGGCCCCAAATGAGCCAACCAATCCCAAGACCAATGGCGAAAAGGATCATCAAACCGATCCAGCTTTCTAACAAAAGTGGCATGTTATGCTGCTCCCTCTTCTGATCCTTCGGAAGCTTCACCAGCTTCTGCTGCCGCATCATCAAGCGTAAATTCGATCCGGCGGTTTGCTGCGTTTTCACCCGCATCTTCGACCAGTGGCTGGCTTGATCCATAACCGGTTGGCACGATGCGAACATCGACAACGCTGCGGTTGGTCAGTTCCGCTGCCACAGCATCGGCGCGCGCTTGGCTGATCGACATGTTGACTTCATCAGTGCCGGTTGCATCGGTGTGACCGCCTACATTGATGCGCATGCCCGTGCACACATTCATGCGGCGCGCGAGCGAGTTGATCATATCGAGCGAGGTTTCCGACAAATCGGCAGAACCGGTTTCAAACTGAATGGTCTTGCCCTCTTTGAAGCTATCAAGCGCCTCCTGACACGCAGCAATCTGCTCGGCGCTTGCACCGGTCACAGCCGCGGGGTCCTCAATGCCTGTGGCAAGAGCCGCCTCATCAAAGATATCAAGCTCACCTTCCCAGGTGATAGCGCCCACATTCGCACCGTCGCGCAAAATGCCCTCAATTCTGGCTCGCTCTTCGGGATCGCTAATCCCCGACAGGGTGACGCCGCGTCCCAACGGATCGCGCGCCATGGACAGCGTTACACCGCGTACGCCTGCGTCAGTCAGAGCCGCGCTCGCGTCAGCCTCTATTGTGTCGATAGTTTGATCGCCGCTCGCGTAGTGCGTGCCAATGGCAAGCAGCGAAGCGGCCCCAGCGCCAATCAGCGCTTTGGTTAGTCCCCTCATGGTCGATCCCTTGTTTTTGCATTACACCCGGTGAGGAGAGTAACGCACAAACGCCCCGAGTAAACGCAAAACTTGTAACATTCCCCGCCCTTGGGGCCCGATAGGCTTATCAATGTTAGACAGTAAAAAGGCCGGCGCAACTTTATTGCTTCGCCGGCCTTTGTGACATTTGGATGAGGGGTTAAGGCGCGTCGGCGACAGCGTCTTCGGTTTCCTCACCCTCTTCGAGTGTTTCAGCAGCCGCCTCAGCGGTCACATCCCCATCACTGGCCGCTTCTCCATCCGCATCAGCAGGCGGCACAGTGCCCCGCAGTTCGCCAAGCTCTTCTTCGGCACGGATCACGTCGATCTCAGCTTTGTTGGCCGCATCAATCGCGCTTTCAGCTGCTGCTTGTGTTTCTGGCGTTTGCGCTTCGAGAAGAGCCGCTTCAGCCAGTTTTGCGGCCGCGTTTGCCTCGTCAAACTTGGCCTGAGCCTCAGCCAAACGCGCCTCGGCCCCTGCAATCGCCTTGGCCTTTTCAGCAGCAGCAATCTCAGCGCGCACGTCAATCACCGTGTCACGTTCATAGCGGATCACACCTTTCATCGGCGCAATGCGGCTCACACCTATGCGGAAGAAATTGTTGATCTTACCCGCAGCATGGAACTCAGCCTCAGCAATCGGAAGCTGATTGAGGTTGGCAGGAACACTGAAATCGATTGGGCGCGCTTGGCGCTCATCGTCGGCCTGCCAGAATGCCGTGGTTTGACGCATGGCGCGATTGTCCGCCCATGGTGACACCACGAAGTCGCCAAGCGATGTGATTTCGCCAGCCTTTACCTCGAAACGCACCGTTCCCATGCAAAAGCATGAACCGAAATACCCGTTCCCGGCAAAGAAGATCGGCCCGTAATAGGTGTACTCGCCCGGATCGACCTCTTGGAGATATTGGAAGTATTTCTCGCCAGAGGCATCCTTGCCTTTGTCATAGACAAATTGTGGGCCGATAAAGATTATTTGACGCTGCTCAATCGCACCAATTGAGAAATTCTCTTCAGTGGGCTCAATGGGCTTTTCCCCCGGGTTGCGGCCGGCGGCTTTGTTCTTTTTCCAGCGCTCGAGCCTACGCGGATATTTGTCCTGCGCTTTTTCCAATTGCTCGCGCCAGTCGGCTTCATATTCGGCGATATCCGCCTCATCCGGCGTCTTGATAAAAGCAGCATTCAAGCGCGCAAAGGCATGCATAAAGATGTAGCCGCGATCCTCGCTAATCTGCTCCTTGCCCTTCTCAAGGTTTTTGAGTTCGACAGGCTGAGCATGCGCGGGGGCAGCCACGCCAAGTGCAGCAAATGAAAGAAGCGCAGCACCTGCCAGACGAGCAAGGGGGCGCGTGATGGATTGTTTGATCATGCTCATGGGACAAGCACCCGTGTTGTAGGTTTGGGACCAGAGGCGACGCGTGCTTGCTGCAACAGGGCAGCTTCGCGTTTATCGGCGTTCTCGCGGCTCAGACCTTCTTCAAAGTGGAACGCCTGCCACAGCTCTTTTTCAAGACCGTAGCGGTCATACCCCTTGAAATACATGCAGTTGCGCATGTTGATCCGTTTTTGCTTACGGCGTTCCGCGCTTCCGAAAATGGCATCAGCCAACGCAGCGCCAATCGCTCCGCCAATCGCACCTGCCGCGCCATATTGGAGGATTGCGCTATCAATTGCCGACTGTGTCGCGGCAGAATTGCCGTATCTGATGTTGTAGCCGCTCACCAAGGAATCGCACTCGGTGATGTCGTCGAAGGCTTCCGCAAAGTTGGTGTCTTCGCGGTGGTAATAGAAGTACTTTTCAAACTGCTTGGGATCGACGCTCGAAAACTCGAACTCAAGATCCGGCATAGCTACAGCTTCAATCTCTTCGGCCGTAAAGACGCGCGCTTCAGGCTCGTTCTTAATAGCCTGCGCATTGGCTGCGCCGCAAATCGACACAGCAAGACCTGCCGCACCCAAAGCGCAGCGACGAAACAAAGACATAAATGAGCCCCCTATCGTTTTTTATTGAGTTACCCCGAACTAACAAGCCCTCTCCCGAAGGCATGTATTTGCTATGCGAAGCATGGACTTACTGCAAGCGAGTGTTAGCGGTTCACCACAATTTGAGCGACAACCCCAAGTGCTCTATGATCGAAGACAGCAATAGGGGATCACAAATGAAGATCATTTCGCGTTGTGTGTTTATTTTGTTCAGCATCTCACTTGCATTGGGAAGCGTCGCTACGCCTGCGAGCGCTCAAAATGCACCAACGGCAGAACCGACCGCGCGATACTATTGCTATGACGAAGATCGCAGCGGTTATGTTCTGTTTTTAAAGCCCGGCGGCGTTGCTGAGGCGAGTGCGGATGATGGCGCTAATGAGGTCATAACAGGCACCCATTCACGCAGTGGCCAAAGCCTGTCGCTCACCCTCCCCGCCATCAGTTTTGCTGAGACTGCCCCGTCCGTATACGCATACAAGACGCTGATCATCGCGTTCGAAACGCCCAGTGTCGGGTGCAAACTAACAGGCCATGATGTGGGTCCCAAGGTGGCGGGATATGCGCGCTGCCCGAACATTGGCTACTACGCGTCAGGCGGCGGGTATGAGACCAACCACTTTCAGTTTTTCGAAGATGGAGCCGTAAAGCGGACACAATGGCAGGAATACACCATCACCAGCAGCACGCGCAAAAGCGAGATGTTTGGCGCCTATCTGATCGAAGGCGACCAGCTGTTCATGGCGTTCGCCGATGACGAGGATAAGCCGCTACTGACCGCGCAGATACACGGTGATCAGAGCTTTACCGTGGCGGAGTTGGAGCCTGACAAGGGGCCTTGTGTTCCCGATTAGTCAGCGAGAAGCTCAAACTTCATCAGCAACGTGGCTTGCGAGCCTGAGAAATTGTCGTCGCTAACGATGTAGAGGAAGGTGCGATCCCCCTCCTCGCGCACGGCAAGGCCCTCGAAATTGTCGACGCTTAGCGGTGCTTGCAGCGTTGCCAGTTCCCGCCGTTCCCCTTCTCCACTGTAAGCAACAATCGCTGCGCGGTTGCCATCTGTGGGTGAGTATGAGCGGAACAGGATCAGAGCCGTGTCATCGCTGGTCATGTCTGCATCTGTTGGCACAGCCCCAAGCGCTGCCAGTGTTTCTGGTGGGCGCACGGAAAAATCGCTCACCCCTTGCGCGGTGATACGTTTGCAATTTGCTCTGTTCTCGCTGGCTGCACGCTCTGCACAAAACAATTGCAGATTTGCGCTCGCCGCCATCGTCTCAAGCCCCTGATTGGGCTCCATTTCACCGAGCAATTCAGGCACATCTAGGCCGCTGCGAAGCGGTTTATAATCAAGCCGGAAATAGCGAAGGACGCGGTGGTCGCGCTCAAACCCGACGTACCAATCGCTCTCGCGAGGATCATCGGGACTGGCATCACCACCAATGGTCCAATCGCGCGTGAGGCTCTCAGCATCCCCGCGCTCCTTTCCAGTGAGCGGCTTGCCATCGGTGCCTTGCAATAGGCCAACCTCAACCTCGCTCAATCCCGTCAGAATGCCGCCGGTTTCAATCGGTGTCATCCAAACCCAGCGCGCGTCATCGGTGATGGCAAGCAAACGTCCACTTTGCGCATCCCAGCGAAGGCCGGACAGACCGCCAATGTTCTGCCCCATGCGAGGGATGTCGAGCCCGCCCAGATATTTGAGGTCCCCGACGCGATTGAGCGAAGGGTCCTCTTCTGACAGCGGAACTTGCGTCAGATCGGTCCCATCGCGCGCGAAGGGATCGTGCAGATAGACATAGCCGCTCGCCATAGACGCAGCGACAAGGAGCGGACCCCATAGTGCGATCCGCATGAGGCTGCTCAAGCGAGCTTATCCTTGAGGATTTGGTTCACCACCTGCGGGTTCGCCTTGCCCTGCATCGCTTTCATGGTCTGACCCACAAAGAAGCCAAAGAGCTTGTCTTTGCCGCCTTTGTATTGTTCGACCTTGTCTTGGTTGCCCGAGAGAATGTCATCAATCGCCGCCTCAATCGCGCCGGTGTCGGAGACCTGTTTGAGGCCTTCGGTGTCGGCAATTTCATCGGGCTCGCGGCCGGTTTTGAGGACGATCTCGAAGATTTCTTTGGCTTGTGAACCGCTGATTTCGCTCTTGCCCTGCATCGCAAGGATGGCGGCCTGGCGTTCGGCGGTTGCGTGGGAGGCATCGGCCTCATCGCCCAACGATTTGATCACGCCGGGAGCCACGCTAAGCGCCCAGTTAGCGACTTGTGTTGCGACTTTGGCCTCGGACTTGCCGATGGCCGTGGATGCAGCGGTCAGCAGTGTTTCAAAGCGCGCAAAGGTCTCAACCTCATGCGTGAGTTCGCGCGCATTGTAAGGCGTCAAGCCAAGCTCGGTTTCGTAGCGAATGCGCTTGGCATCGGGCAGCTCTGGCAGGCTCGCGCGGCATTCTTCAAGGAAGTCATCTTCAAGCACCACCGGCAGAAGATCGGGGTCCGGGAAGTAGCGATAATCATGCGCGTCTTCTTTCGAACGCATGGTGCGCGTGGTGCCTGTGGCGACGTCGAACAGGCGTGTTTCCTGATCAACCGTGCCGCCGGCCTCCAGCACATCGACCTGACGGTTTGCCTCATATTCAATCACTTGCATGACGAAGCGGACCGAGTTCACATTCTTTGTCTCAGTGCGCGTGCCCAATTCTTCGCCCGCTTTGCGAACCGAGACATTGACGTCAGCGCGCATGGAGCCTTCTTCCATATTGCCATCGCATGACCCCACATAACGCAGGATCGAGCGCAGTTTGCGCACATAAGCGCCCGCCTCAGCAGGCGATTGCATATCGGGCTTGGAAACGATTTCCATCAGCGCCACACCAGAACGGTTCAAATCGACATAGGACATCGTCGGGTGCTGATCGTGCATCAGCTTGCCTGCGTCCTGCTCGACGTGGATGCGCTCAATCCCGATCACTTTGTCTTCGGGAATGCCGTGTTTTTCATCGGCTTCGATGAGCAGCTGACCCTCGCCCACGATGGGGTGGTAAAGCTGGCTGATCTGATAGCCTTGGGGCAAATCGGCGTAGAAGTAGTTCTTGCGGTCAAACCGGCTCCACGCATTGATCTGCGCCTCAATCGCCATCCCTGTGCGCACCGCTTGACGGATGCACTCTTGGTTGGGCACAGGGAGCATGCCGGGCATCGCCGCATCGACGAGGCTCACTTGGCTGTTCGGCTCCGCGCCGAATTCCGTATTCGCGCCCGAAAACAGTTTCGACTTGGACGTCACCTGCGCGTGGACTTCGAGGCCGATCACGACCTCCCATTCGCCTGTCTGCCCTTGGATACGGTAATCACTCATCATTCGTCTCTTTATCAGAAGGCTGATTGCCTGAAATCATCTTGCCATCAGGGCCAAAGCGCGCTTCGCCGTGGTCGATGGTCTTGGAAAGGAACAGCACCACCCCGCCAAGGATGGCGAAAGCGATGAGGAAGATCATCACGAATATCGCGGTGAAGCCCATCAAGCAGGCTCCTTGACGTCGAGGAGCTGGGCTTCGACCGCTTTGAGTTCTGCGCGCACGACATTGTCGAATTTGCGCGTGCCGGTGATGTTGATCTCTTCAAGGAAGAGCACGCTAAAGCTGCGATACTCAGGATAATTCGCCAGCTCGCGCACGGTGGCAGCGAACAGCGGGCCATTGCGCACCTGCTGCGACTTGGGATCAAGTTGTTGGTGGAGCGACTGGAGCAAGGCTGCGTATGCAAAATAGCGCTTATTGGGCTCATCCACGCGCATCGCTTTTGCACGGTCGCGAAAGGCGAAAGCGAGGACCCAAGCAGGGATCACAAGCCCAATCGCGAGAAGCGCAATTATGGCGATCTCAAATGGGGTCACCACCACCGCTCCGGCGCATGGTCAAATCCGGCGCGCTCTTGGATGGCGAGGCCAGCGTTCAGGACCATTTGCTCATCAAACGGCTTACCCACGAGTTGCAGACCCAGCGGCAAGCCATCGGGGTTGAGGCCAGCAGGAACGCTCATCGCAGGCAGGCCAGCAAGCGAGGCGGGAACGGCGAACACATCGTTCAAATACATCGTCAGCGGGTCTTCATTGAGCGAGCCCAATGGGAAGGATGCCGTCGGCGTTGTGGGCGCGAGGATCATATCGCATTTGCCCCAAGCGTTCTCGTAATCGCGGGCAACCAAGGCGCGGACCTTTTGCGCCTGCGTGTAATACGCATCGTAGAAGCCTGCGCTAAGCACATAGGTGCCGATCAGAATGCGCCGCTTCACCTCATCGCCAAAGCCAGCCGCGCGGGTTTCGGCATACATATCTTGCAGGCCAGCACCCTCAGGCAGATCGCGCAGACCATACCGCACGCCATCATAGCGCGCGAGGTTTGAAGACGCCTCAGCAGGCGCGATGATGTAATAGGCGGGAAGTGCATATTTGGTGTGCGGCAGCGAGATATCGACGATCTCAGCGCCTGCATCTTTAAGCCACGCTTTGCCTTGCTCCCATGAATCGAGGATCGCTTGGTCGGTGCCTTCCATGCGGTATTCGGTTGGGATGCCGACCTTTTTGCCGGTGAGGTCGCTAGACAAGGCCGCTTCCCAATCGGGCACGTCCATCTGGAGACTGGTCGCATCTTTTGGATCAAATCCAGCCATTGCGCCGAGCATAATCGCGCAATCTTCGACCGAGCGCGCCATCGGGCCTGCTTGATCGAGAGAGCTCGCAAACGCCACCACGCCCCAACGCGAACAACGCCCATAAGTAGGTTTGATCCCGCAAATGCCGGTGAAAGCCGCTGGCTGACGGATCGAACCGCCGGTGTCAGTGCCAGTCGCGGCTGGCGCGATACGCGCGGCAACGGCTGACGAAGAACCACCCGAGGAACCACCCGGCGACATCGCGGCATTGCTGCCTTCTTTGCGCCAAGGCGAGTTCACATTGCCAAACGCGCTGGTTTCGTTCGAGGACCCCATCGCAAATTGGTCAAGGTTGAGTTTACCCAGCATCCCCGCGCCAGCATTCCACAGATTCTGCGAAACGGTGCTCTCATACTCAGGTTTAAACCCGCCCAAGATGTTCGAAGCCGCGGTTGTCTGCACGCCGTGGCTGGCGAACAGATCCTTCATGCCAATCGGCACGCCGCCCATTGCGCCCAAGTCCTCGCCGCTCGCACGCTTGGCATCGGTCTTGTCTGCTGCCTCCAAAGCGGCCTCGGGGGTGGTCACGATAAAGGCGTTGAGTTCAGCAGCGGAAGCCACTGCCGCATTGAATTGCTCTGCCACCTCGCGCGCCGTGAAATCGCCAGAGGCAACGCCGTCGCGGATTGCTTTTACACCAAGATCTGTAAGTTCTTTGCTCACTTGAATTCCGTTCGTCCTGAGCCTGCCCGCGCCGTGTCAAAAGCCGCTGGGCGAAATAGGGTTAGATCGCGCCGCAGCGCCTATTCAATCACCTTGGGCACACCAAAGAAGCCGTGCTCTGCCGCCGGCGCATTGGCTATCACCGCGTCGCGCTTACCACCGCCCGTCAGAGGGTCGGCATCGACCACATCTTCGCGCAGGCGAAGCGTGTTGGGAATGACTGCGGTCATTGGCTCCACGCCCGACACATCAACCTCGCCAAGCTGCTCCACCCAATCAAGGATGTTGTTAAGCTCTGGCACCATGCGGGTCAGCTCTTCATCGCCCATTTTGATGCGCGAAAGGCTAGCGATTTTCGCCACTGTTTGTTTATCTACAGACATGACTGCCGCTTAGCGCTCAGAAAGGAGCGCTTCAAGCACGAGTTACGCCTAATCGGCCACTATTCAAACGCTCCGCTGGCAGGCTTGCCATCGATATAGAGTTGCTGCCCCTCAAACGGGCGAAGTTCCACCACCGAATCCTCATTGAATTCAGGGATTTTTTGAGGTGTTTCGTTTCTCAATTTGGCGTGGCGAATGCCTGCGATGGAGACCTTGCCGTCCTCCTCATCATAGACCATCAGCTCCGGATCACGGCCCGCAGAAAGAAGCGCCATAAGCGGCATACCATCGAGCACCCCCACCTCAACCACACGGCACCCTTGAGCGCAGCGGTATGGGCTCGATTGCAAGAAAGTCCTCACCGCCAAACGCACCGCATCGTCCTCCACTTCAATCGGCGCACTGTTGACCGCGACGGATCCAGGTTCATTGCGGCGGCGAAAATCATAGGCGCTTTGGGCATTCTGTACCGCCACTGCGAGTTCCACGATCTTGGGATCGCCACTTTGCGCTAACTCCTCAAGAGCGTCCCGCCCTGCCTCTCCGAAGTCCCATCGGAGCGCTGCATAATCGAAGTCTTCAGCGCTCACTTCGCCCGATTGAAGCCGCGCCAATTGGTTGGACACTGAAATCGATCCGAAGTTGAGGATCGGCATGGCAAGGAGCAAAGCGACTACAGCTGTCATGACCGCCAGATGCAGGTTCGACTGGCGCAAAAACCCGCGCCACCCCTCGCGCCGCCCGCGAATGGCTGAGACAAAATACGCAACCCCGAATGCCACCGCCAAAGCAATCGCGATTAAGGCCCAGAGCCGCTCGGGGCTTAGCCCATGCTGCGCAATCCGGGTGCCCATGGAAACCGCTGCCATAAGTGAGAGTGGCAAGATACCGAGCGCCAAGATAAAACCTGCCACACGAAGCACGCGCGAATTGCTCGCGTCCGCATCATCATCGCGCACCACCGCATTGGCGAGCACAAAACATCCCACCGCAATCGCAAGCAACAACGGGGTCGCGCTTCTGGTGGCCTCCCAAAGCACATCAAGCCCCGAGATCAGCACCGCGATAAGAAAGAGCGACAGAGCAATCGCCAAGGGCACTGCAAGGATGGAAAGCACCAGCAGCACTACATTTTGCAAGGTGCCGATGATCTTCAATTGATTGCGCAAAACCCCAAGTGCTGCACCAAAAGCAGCGCCAGAGAACATCAGCGCGAACCACTCTTCGCGCGTCAAGTCTTTCAACAAATCGATCTGAATTGCGGAAAACAGCTCCGCCAAAATGAACATCAAAGCCCATGAAAGACCTACAAACGCGAGCGCCCCTGCTCCGGTGATTGCATCGGTCCACACATGAAAGTGTGCCGTTTTATAGCTCGTTTGCCAGCGCAGCTTGTGAAAGCCTGCTTGATACAAAGGCAGGGCCAAGGTGATCGCTAAAATGCCTGCGGCCAACCAAAAACTCTCATCGGCAAATCTGTCACCTGCCGACGCCGCGCGCCACGCGATACCGGCCATGACGAGCGCGACCAGCCCTGAGAATATCAAGGAGGGCTGCCACTCGTCGCGGCCCAAGGTGAAACTTGCAGCAAGCGATCCGAAAACAACGGCTGCGAGCAGCCCTGCGCCAATGGGGTCCTCGCCGCCGGCATCGGTGATGAGATGGACGATAAGGCCCGCCACAGCCAACAGCGCAGCGAGCACCCATGGACGCTCACGCCACTCGTTCGTGGTCGTTTCAGCGCTTAATTCTGAGGCACTTATGCCCTCGTTCGCAGCGTCTATCGCTTCGGCCATTGATCCCTCCTGGCTGGAGGGGTGACTTACCCCAGCTGAATTGCTGATGAAACCCTATGTGGGTTTATTGGCTGGAGAACCTATTGGCCCGGGAACTTATTGGCCGGGAGGTGGGCCCTGAGGAGCGCCCTGAGGAGCGCCTGGTCCGGGACCGCCCGGTGCGCCGCCGGGACCGGCTGGGCCACCCGGTGCGCCAAGGCCCGATTGCATGGCTTGTTGAAGAATGCCCAGATTGCGATCAAAAGTCGCACGGTCCATGAAATCGACCACTTCAATTTCGAACATCAAATCGGAGTTTGGTGGAATGTTCGAGCCTTGGGGCGGCTGCGCGCCATAGGCCATGTCAGCAGGGATGAAGAGCTCATACTTGCCACCCTTCTGCATCTGTTGAAGCCCTTTATAAAACCCGGGAATTGTCGCGCCTTCCTCGACTGGGAAAGGGCTGCCTTCTGGGAATATCCCCTCAACCGGGAGCGGGATATCTTGCGATTCGTCAAAGACTTCACCGTTTGAGGCAAGCGAGCCTTTGTATTTCACAAAAACCATATCGCCATCTTGCGGGGTTGGTCCCTCGCCTGCGAGAATTGTGTCCACACTAAAGCCTTTGGGAACCGCTGCCCAGGCAAGACCTGCACCAATGAGGACAGCGACAATAACGCCAAGCCATATCTTGGTAAGCGAGCCCTTCGCGATGGGCTGGATTGGTACGCGGGTGACTTCGGTCATGTGTGATCCCAATTGTTAAATGCCGAGCCCATTCTGGCAGTTGTGCAGCAAAAAGGGCGCGAGAGTATTCCCGCGCCCTGATGGCTTATTGCGCGTGGTTGTTCAAGCGTTTCAGCTTGATCAAACCCGCCAAAACTTACTTGACGCCGTCGCGCTCCATGCGCTTACGCTCAAGCTTGCGTGCACGGCGAACGGCGGCTGCCTTTTCGCGGGCGCGCTTTTCGCTTGGCTTTTCGTAGTGCCGGCGCAGTTTCATTTCGCGATAAACACCTTCACGCTGAAGCTTTTTCTTGAGAGCTCGAAGGGCCTGATCGACATTGTTATCGCGAACCATGATTTGCATAAACGGCAACTACCTCATTTCAAAAAAACGCCTGAGCCCGCCATGGTCGAGGCGGGAGTGCGCTATAATCTGACGCTAAAAAGGGCGCGAATCCGACAGGGCTCGCGCAAACACGAGGCGGCACATAACGTCACGCCCGCCAAATGGCAAGCCAAACAAGTCGCAAGAGAGCCACACAAGTCGCAAGAGAGATTGTGAGCGCGGGGCAAGTGCACGCTATGCAGAGGGCAAGGTGCGCGCTAAAGCCCGTCTTGTAATGACTTCTGCGTCGCTTTCCCCCTTCATTGCCACCCTTTATGTCGCCATTGGCGGCGGGGTTGGCGCCGTATTGCGCTATCACATCGGGCGTTTGGTTACGCATATGGCAGGTCCCCACACCGCCTTTCCATGGGGGACGCTAGCGATCAATATTGCAGGAAGCCTTGCGATGGGTGTGCTGTTGGGGTGGCTTGCGCGCTCTGCATTGGCGGCACAAACCAACGAAACCGTGCGATTGGCCATCGGCGTTGGCTTGCTCGGCGGGTTCACCACCTTTAGTGCGTTCAGCGCCGAGATGGTCACGCTTGTGCACCGCGGCTTCCTGTTTCAAGCCTTTGGCTATGGTGCTGCCTCGTTGATCGCCGGGATGGCAGCCTTTCTAATCGGCCTTGTTGGGGCACAGAGCGCGGCATGACACTTCCTTCTGACAAACCCAAAGCACAAGTGCGGCAATTCACTGTGAACGCAGACGATGATGGCATTCGCGTCGACCGCTGGTTCAAGCGCAATCTGCCCGAAATTCCTTTTGCAACCGTTTCGCGCTGGTCGCGCACGGGTCAAATCCGTGTGGATGGCGGGCGAGTAAAACCTGAAGACCGCTTAGGCGAAGGCCAAGTGTTGCGCGTGCCGCCCGGCGGAGAGGCCAAACACAAAGGGCAAAGACCGCGCCGTCCTTTAACAGAGGATGAGATCCACCAAGCGCGCGATATGGTCATCCGCGAAACACCAAGCGCCATCGTGCTTAACAAGCCCCCGGGCCTTGCCACCCAAGGCGGGAGCAAGACTACAAAGCATGTCGACGGTCTGCTTGATGCTTTTGTCGAGGGTGAGGTGGCGGTTGGCTCCAACCCGCGACCACGATTGGTCCACCGGCTTGATAAAGACACCTCAGGCGTTCTTCTGATCGCCAAAACACCGGGCAGTGCCGCTGCCTATTCCAAACGGTTTTCCGGGCGCAGCGCACGCAAAGTATATTGGGCGCTGGTCGTGGGCGTTCCCGACGTTCGCGAGGGCACGATTGATGCACCGCTCGCAAAACAGCCGGGCACTGGCGGCGAAAAGATGCACGTCGATGAAGAAAATGGGCAGCTTGCAAAAACCCGTTACCGCGTGGTCGAGCGCGCTGGCACACGCGCGGCTTGGGTGGAATTGGAGCCCTTAACGGGCCGCACGCACCAATTGCGCGTGCATATGGCGGCGATCGGTCACCCGATTGTGGGGGATGGCAAATATGGTGGGCAAGATGCGTTCCTCACTGGATCGATCAGCCGCAAAATGCACCTTCACGCCCGCCGCCTGATCATCGGCACCCCTGAAAAGAACACGGGCAGCGCAACCGGTGGCGGCAAGCTTGATGTGACCGCTCCCCTACCTGACCATTTCGCAGCCAGCATGGAGGCGCTGGGCTTTGAAGAGAGCCAGTCGGATGCCTCGCCTGTGCGCGACGAAGCGCCTGAGCGCACGCCTGCTGAGAAGAAGCAAGCCGCGCGCCGGCATGCAAAGCAATATCGCAAGGACCGCCGGGGAGAACGCCGTGGGCGCACGACTTCAGCGCATACGGCGAAAAAGGCTGCGAAATCAGGGGTGAAGTTCAAAGGCAAAGCGCCCAAGCGGACCGGTGGTGGCAAGTCGAAGGGTAAAAAGTAATGCACCCCAACGCTCTCTTCCGGAACGAAGATGATGCCTTGCACACCAAACTGATTAGCGAGGTCGCCTTTGGGATGGTGTTCTTGACGACGCCTGATGGTCCCCGGGTGGCGCATGTGCCTGTGCTTGGCTTTGGCAAGGACGATATCCGGTTCCATTTGGCGCGCAGCAACGCTTTAACACGCCACCTTGATGGTGCGCGCGCACTCATCACGATCAACGGTCCTGATGGTTATGTCAGCCCGCGATGGTACGACAACCGCGACACGGTGCCGACATGGGATTATACAGCGTTGGAGCTTGAGGGAACTGTCTTGCGCCTTTCGGACGATGATCTGGAAACGCTCCTTCACGATGTGATCACCACATTTGAAGGCCGCATTGAAGGCGAGCCGTGGCTGGCATCTGAAGCAAGCGACAAGGTGTGGTCGGGGCTCTTTAAAGGCATTGCCGGTTTTTCGCTTAAGGTCGAAGAACGCCGCCCGACTTTCAAACTCTCCCAGAAAAAGGGCAAGGAAGAGCGGGCCCGGATCGCAGCAGGCGTTGAGGCCTATGGCAATGCAGCTTTAGCGCGTTGGATGCGCGAGGTTAGCGCATGACCAAGCTTGCCGTGTTTGATTGCGATGGAACGCTGGTCGATAGTCAGGCCGATGTGCTCTGGGCGATGGCCCGTGCGTTTGAACATGCGGGAATGGAATTGCCCAACCCCAACGCGGTGCGCCGCCTTGTGGGGTTAAGCTTGCCTGTGGCGATCCGTCAGCTGGCACCAGAAGCCGAGCAAACGCAGCAGTTGGAAGTGGTCGAGAACTATAAAAATGCTTTTCGCAAACGGCGCGAGGCAGGGTTGTTGCACGAGCCGCTTTATGAGGGGATGGGTGAGCTGCTTCGCGCGCTTCGAGCCGATGGCTGGAGCCTTGCGGTTGCGACGGGTAAATCAGATCGCGGGCTTACCGCGTGCCTTGATGGCCATGGGCTGACCGACCTCTTCACATCGCTCCAAACCGCTGACCGCCATCCATCAAAGCCCCATCCCGCCATGATGGAAGCGGCCATGTTTGAAGCAGGCGCACAGCCCCGCGAGACTGTGATGATCGGCGACACCAGCTTTGATATGCAAATGGCAGTGGCAGGCAGGGTGCGTGCGGTTGGCGTTGCATGGGGGTATCACAGCCCCGACGACTTGAGCGAGACCGGCGCGGATTTTGTGGCCCATACCATGGGTGAGCTGCGCGAGGAATTGGACCGGTTTGCCTGAAAGATGCATCATGAGTGAGATCACCCCGCCCACCCCCGAAGAAACGCTCGCGGCCAAGCGTTACACCGTCATGAACCTTGTGCGTTTGTGTGCGATTGTTCCGGTCCTCATAGGCCTTGCTATTGCGCAAGGGGCGGTTGCGCTTCCTTATGCCCTGGGTGTTATCCTTGCCTTGTCAGGATTGGCTGCGTTCTTCTTTTGCCCGGCACTGTTGGTGCGCCGCTGGAAAGCGCAGGATCGGGGCGAGCCGTGAAGCGCTTTTATAAAGAGGTGACGGTGCGCACCCTCGATAGTGGCTTTCAAGTCTTCCTCGATGCCCGCGCCATCAAGACCGTCAAAGGTGCAGCGCAGATTTTGCCGACGCAACCGCTGGCCAATGCGCTTGCACACGAATGGGATGCGCAAGGCGAAAAGATCGATCCATCGACCATGCCGCTGCGAGATATGGCGGACTATGCCATTGATATGGTTGCCCCGGATCCGGACGCGCTCATCGATAAAACGGTCACTTATGGTGACACCGACACGTTGCTTTACCGTGCAGACCCGGACGAGCCGCTTTATGCGCGCCAGCAGGAGGTTTGGGAACCGATTGTTGAGGCCATGGAAGCGCGGCTTGGCTCTGAATTTGTGCGGATATCAGGGATCATTCACCGCCCTCAAAGCGACGCGACTTTGGCCAAATTGCGCAAAGAACTCAGCGACAAAAGCGCCTTTTCCCTCGCCGCGATTGAGATGATGACCCACCTTGCAGCATCGCTGATCACAGGTCTCAGCGCGGCGCGCGCTGATGCGGACGCTCTCACCCTATGGGATGCGGCAAACCTCGAAGAGGATTGGCAGATCGAACAGTGGGGCCGCGATGAGGAGGCTCAGGAACGCCGCGAAAAACGGACAGCGGATTTCCTCAAAGCGCGCGAGTTTTGGGAACTCGCCAACGCCTAAGCGCGGTTTACTCCGCGCTCATCACCCCGCACTCAACACCCAGGCAGCGACCTCTTTGGCAACCGTATTCGCCGCCTCATTCAAAGCAGGACCAACCGCAGCCGCCTCGGCCATAACGCCCTCCTCGCGCGCTTCGAACCGGCGCGACATTACGCGGCCATCATCCAAGGTGTGCACCGCTTCAAAGCGCACCACCACCGAAGACGTCGCAGGGTCATAACCCATATCGATCAAAGTGCCGCGCAGCGTCTGTGTCGGGCGAAGCGGTGCATCCGATGTATCGAGTACAAGCAAAGTCTGCGGATCACCCGACGCCGTGCGCAAGGTCTCTCCCAGAAGACCGCGGAAGAGACGCGCTGGCTTTTGTATCCAAACCGCGTTCTGCAAGTAAGCGACTTCGCTGTTCGACACATTGACCGGCACCCGCAACACATCGAGCTTTGCTGGCACTTCTGGGGTGAGAACCGCAATGGAGCCCGCGCTTCCCTCAACGCCAGCGGTCACGCCGGCCCCCGCAGGCGCGCTTGCCGCCGGGGTCAGGGTAAATAGGCTTTCAGGCGGTTCCGCTCCGCCGCCAAAACTAACGCAGCCCGCTAATGCAAGGCTGGCGGTTAACACCCCAAAGTGGGCACGTAGTGTCCTCATGGCTCATACTCCGGTAGCGGACGCCCGCCGATCAACGATCCTGCACCCTCGGCCTCAAGACGATCAGTGATCGCGCGCAAAGAGCGGCTGGTGGTGCGAAGGTCTTGCATCGTCGCCTCAAGCGTTGGCAGCGTTGTGTCTGACAAAGCGCGCGTGGCAGGCCGCGCATCTTCGAGCATCGCGGAAAGCGAAGTCGCCGCCTCGTTAGCGCCTGCAAGCGTCTGGCTCAGCTCCTTGGCCAATTGCGGCCCCTCTCTGCCGAGAAGTTCGTCCGTAGTGACTGTGATCTTCTCAAAGGCATCGAGCGCCTCGCCTGCCTCTTTGATGGTGATCTGGAGTTCTGCCATCGTCCCTTCAAGCTGCGGCGCTGCATCTGCAAGCTCGCCGGTTAGGCGGTTGGAATTTTCAAGAATACCAGAGATTTGCTCCTGGTTCTCGGGCCCCAGGATAACACTCAATTGTTCCGTCAGCGTCGCCAAGCGTTCCAGCAAAAGCGGCGCGTTGGCGACAATCTCACCAAAGCCGCCGCGCCCTGGCGGGATAACGGGACGCCCTTCGGGGCATGCCGTTGTCTCGCAGGTGATATCTGGCGCATCTTTGCGCGCGCCATCCAAAAGGATCGTCGAAACGCCGGTAAAGCTGGCCTGAATGGTGGCCTCTGTGCCCACAAGGATTGGCACGGAATCGCGAATGCGCACACGCACGCGAACAAATTCGGGGTCTTCGGTAGACAAAGCGATCTCACGAACCTGACCCACAGGAACCCCGGCATAGGAAACCTGTGACCCATTGGCGAGGCCTGCTACCGACTGCTTATAGAAAATATCGTATTCGTTCGACGCGCCTTGGTTAAGCCGCGCAATCCAAACGATAAAGGCGGCCAAGGCGATGAGCAGCCCCAAAGTGACCGCGCCTACCCAGAGATGATTTGCTCTCGTTTCCATTGCGCCTCCTTATGCGCGGGCCCTAGCGCGGCTGTCCATAGGCCTCACGCCTCTTTTGCCGCTAAAGCTGTGCGCCCGCCCTGTTTCGATGCGAGCGCCGCGCGCCCGCGCGGTCCGTTGAAGTATTCCTCGATCCACGGGTGGCCGGTTTCCATAAGCTCAGGGATGGTCCCCACCGCGATAACGCGCCTATCCGCGAGCACCGCCACACGGTCGCAAATCTCGTACAGCGTATCGAGGTCGTGAGTGATGAGGAAGACCGTGAGGCCCAATGTCTCTTTGAGGTCCCGTGTCTGCCGGTCAAAAGCAGCCGCACCTATGGGATCAAGACCAGCGGTGGGCTCATCCAAAAAGAGCAATTCCGGGTCGAGCGAAAGCGCGCGCGCCAGCCCTGCCCGCTTCTTCATACCGCCTGATAGCTCATTGGGATATTTGAGCACCGCCTCTTCAGGAAGGCCCGAAAGCAGCACCTTATACCGCGCAATTTCACGGCGCAGTTTGGGGGTGATATCGGGGTAGAATTCCTTCAATGGCACCTCGACATTCTCACCCACGGTAAGCGTTGAGAACAGAGCGCCGCCCTGGAACAGGACGCCCCAGCGCCGCCGCACACCGACCCTTTGATCAAGGTCCGTGTCCGTAATGCGCCGCCCCAGCACATCAATATCGCCGCTCGTGGGTTTTTGGAGGCCAATGATCGAGCGCATCAGTACCGATTTGCCCGTGCCAGAGCCGCCCACAACACCAATAATCTCACCGCGATTGACCGTCAGATCGAGGCCATCGTGAATGGTCTGATCGCCAAAGCGATTGACGAGGCCGGAGACCACGATCGGCGGCTCCGAGGAAAAACGCCCATGCGGGGCTTCAGGTTCGATGTAAGCCATTACCCCCAACCCACTTCTGTGAAAAACACCGCGAAGAATGCATCAAGGACTATGACAGCAAAAATTGCAGAGACCACGGCCATGGTGGTGCGAAGGCCGACTTCCTCGGAATTCCCCTTCACCTGCATCCCGTGATAACACCCCGCAAGCGCGACGATCAGGCCAAATACCGGCGCTTTAACAAGGCCAACCCACACATCGTGCAATGGCACAACCTCTTGAATACGCTCAAGGAAGGTGAAAAACGGAATACCAAGCGCGACTTGCCCGATCACCGCGCCGCCAACGATCCCGACAAGGCTGGCATAAAAGCCCAAGAGCACCATCATAAAGGTGCAAGCGATAATGCGCGGGATGACGAGCTGCTCAATGGGAGAGATGCCGATAGTGCGCATCGCGTCCACCTCTTCGGTCAGCTTCATCGTGCCGATTTGGGCGGCAAAGGCGCTTCCCGAACGACCCGCCACCATGATCGCGGTCATCAACACGCCTAGTTCGCGCAAGGTGATGCGGCCCACGAGGTTCACCGTCAGCGTTTCTGCGCCAAATTGCGACAATTGCACCGCGCCCTGCTGAGCGATCACGATACCGATAAGGAAGCTCATTAGGCCAATGATAGGAAGTGCGGAGACGCCAACCATCTCCATTTGTTTGACGACCGCGCGACCCGGGATTTTTGAAGGCCGCCGGATCATCGTGCCAAAACCGATCAGAACCGCGCCAAGGAAACTGACCACGCCCAGCACACCGCCGCGCGCTGCATAGACTTGCTCGCCAAGGGCAAGAGGCACGCGCTCCCAAACGGGCACGATTGGCGGGCTCAAATCGCCATCACTGCCCGCCCCCTCGACGGCTTTAAGCAGGTGCTTTGCCGTATCGTTTGCTCCGACAATGGCGCAGGTGTGATGCGAGGCAAGGCGCGAGACAACCCAAGCGCCCGTCGTATCCATCTCATCAACGCCGCTGATGTCGATTTCGGTGAATTCGTGCGGGGTCTCATCGATCTCGGCCTCGAACGGGCCGACGGAAGAGACAAGCATCTGGCCTGCAAGCACAAGCCGAGAGCCGCCAGTTTCAGTGTCTTCTAAAGAGTAGGTGACGGACCCAAGCATTGCAGGTGACGGTATGCGTGCAAATTGTTTGCTTCACAAGCTTGGCATTCAACCCTTACACAGAACGCGTGCCATAAGAACCACATTTGGGAGGGCCGTCAATGCGAGAGCACACCGAATATTTCCATATAGAAAAGCGGGGCGAGGTGCACTTGGTGACCCTCGACCATCCTCCCTATAACGCAGGGTTCGACGACCTGTTTTTCGAAGGCGCACAGGCAATGGAGGCTTTGGGCAAAGACCCTGAAACCCGCGCGATTGTTCTTACCGGGGCGCGCGACAATTTCTCACGCGGGATGGATACAAAGAAAGCTGCTGCTCTTGATGAAGCAGGGCGGATACAAACGCGCGGGGTGCTCAACCACTTTTGTGCGGTACTTCACCGACTGCCATGCGCTTTTGTATGTGCGGTCAATGGCCACACGATTGGCGCTGGCGGAATTATCACGCTTTGTGCGGATTGGGTGGTGGCAGCGCGGGGCGATTATAAAATCGGGCTTCCTGAAGCGAAGGCCGGGCTCGCCTTCCCCATCGTGCCCCAAGTCATCATCGACCATTGGCTTGACCCGGTATGGCGCAGGCGCGCAGTCCTGACCTCGCAATTGTTCTCACCGACTGAGGCCATCGCGGTAGGCATGGTCGATGAGGTGGTGGAACGAAGCGATCTTATCGAGAGTGCCCTTGCCCGCGCTGAGGCTATGGCCGCCCAGCCTGCTTTCCGCGATTGCAAACGGCAACTTCGGGCAAAAGCCAATGCGGAAATCGAAGAGCGTTGGGACTGAAACTGCGAGAGTTGTTGCACTGCACCTTAGCCCTTGGCATGGGGCAAGCGAACGACAGATTTTCGCGCCTTCCAATGGCGCTAGCGAGCTAGAAATATGAGCCTACCAACGACCTTCAATCCTGCTGATATCGAACAGCGGTGGTATCAACACTGGGAGGCCACAGGCGGTTTTCGCCCTGAGCGTCCTGACGCCGAACCCTACACCATTGTGAATCCTCCGCCCAATGTGACCGGCTCGCTTCACATCGGCCACGCGCTCGACAACACGTTGCAAGACATCGTGATCCGCTATGAGCGGCTGCGCGGCAAGGACGCGCTTTGGGTTGTGGGCACTGACCATGCGGGAATCGCCACGCAAATGGTGGTCGAACGCCAGATGGAAGAGCGCCAAGACAAGCGCACCAACTACAGCCGCGAAGAATTCGTCGATAAGGTGTGGGAATGGAAAGCCGAAAGCGGCGGCACCATCACCACGCAATTGCGGCGTCTGGGCTGCTCCATGGACTGGTCCAGAGAACAGTTCACCATGGACGAGCACTTCACCAAGGCTGTGCTCAAGACCTTTGTGAACCTTTACAATGATGGCTTGATCTACCGCGATAAGCGCCTCGTGAACTGGGACCCCAAGCTCAAAACCGCGATCAGCGACCTTGAGGTTGAGCAGCAGACCATTGCGGGCGGTTTCTGGCACTTCAAATACCCGCTCGCTGATGGCGAGACTCTGGCGGATGGGCGCGATTACATTGAGGTGGCTACCACGCGGCCTGAGACGATGCTCGCCGATATGGCGGTTGCGGTGCACCCTTCTGACGAGCGCTACGCCAGCGTTGTTGGCAAGCACGTGGTACTCCCGATCACTGGGCGGCGCATTCCTATCGTGGCAGACGAACACGCCGATCCAGAGCTTGGCTCGGGCGCGGTGAAGATTACGCCGGGGCATGACTTCAACGACTTTGACGTGGGTAAGCGCGCCGGGATCGAAGCGGGCGAAATGCTCAATATGCTCGATGGCAATGGCGACGTTTGCCAGACGAGCGATGGCCTCGTGCCGGACGAGTTTATCGGTCTTCACCGCTTCCGCCGCGACAAGGTTGATGGCGCGCGCGAGGCTGTGGTGGAACGGCTCAAAGCCGACGGCTTCCTCATCCCGCATGTCAGCAAGAACAAGAAAGGCGAGGAGGTCATCTCGGACGCCGAGCCACGCCAGATCGCAACCCCCTTCGGCGACCGCGGCGGCGTGGTGATCGAGCCTTGGCTGACCGATCAATGGTACGTCGATGCAGCGAAACTGGCCGAGGCTCCGATCAAACAGGTGCGCGATGGTACCGTGGAAATCGTGCCCAAGTCTTGGGAGAAAACCTTCTTCAACTGGATGGAGAACATCCAGCCTTGGTGTGTCAGCCGCCAGCTGTGGTGGGGACACCGCATCCCGGCTTGGTTTGGGCCCTCTGATGAGGGGGATACGCTAAACTACAGTGAGCCCCATCCCTTCGTGGCGATGGAGGCCTCACTCGCGCAGGCAGAAGCTGAACAATTCCCAGCGTACGGTGGCAGAACAGTCGAGATTTGCAGCTCTCAAGTCGATGCCATCAATGCGATGATGGAAACAGGAAATGAGAACAAAGTGTTCCTCTGGCGCGACGAAGACGTGCTCGACACATGGTTTTCATCGGCTCTTTGGCCTTTCGCCACACTCGGGTGGCCGGACACAGAATACAACCCCGTTCGCCCTGAGCCTGTCGAAGGGCGCGCGCGTGCTTCGACAAGCTCAGCACGAACGGGTGTATGGGAAGAGAATACCGACCTCCTTTCCAAACACTTCCCCAATTCGCTCCTGATCTCCGGCTTCGACATCCTGTTTTTCTGGGATGCGCGGATGATGATGATGGGCAATTACAACATGGGTGAGGCCCCTTGGCCTAAGCTCTATCTCCACGGGCTGGTGCGCGCAGCCGACGGCGCGAAGATGAGTAAATCCAAGGGCAATGTTGTCGATCCGCTTGGCCTGATCGACCAATACGGTGCGGACGCGCTGCGCTTCTTTATGGCCGCAATGGAGAGCCAAGGCCGCGACATCAAGATGGATGAACGCCGCGTCGAGGGATATCGCAATTTTGCAACAAAGCTCTGGAACGCGACACGTTTTTGCCAGTCCAATGGGATCGGCAAATCAACCACGGTAAAGGCCCCGCAGGCGCGTCTCGCCGCCAACCAATGGATCATCGGCGAAGTCCAAGCGGTCTGCGCAGAGATTGAAAGCGCAATGGAAGACCTGCGTTTCGATGCAGCTGCCAATGCGATCTATCAATTCACTTGGTCCAAGTTCTGCGACTGGTATCTTGAGCTTATCAAGCCTGTTTTCTCCGATGATGCCGACCCTCAGGGTCTGCCAGCGGTTGAAACCCGCGAAGTTGCCGGGTGGGCGCTCGATCAGATCCTCGTCATGCTCCACCCGTTCATGCCCTTCATCACCGAAGAGCTTTGGCACGCCCAAGGTGAGCGCACATACGACCTCATCACCGCCAAATGGCCGTCCCCACGCGCGGAAGTCTCCAAAGAGGCAACCGATGCGATCGACTGGGTCATCGACCTCACCACCAATGTGCGCAGCGCCAAGAACGAGCTCGGCATTTCGCCCGGTGCGAAACTCGCCGCTTTCGTGCCCAAGGCAAGCACTCTTGCCTCCAGCACAATCGAGCGCTCAAGTGCAGCAATTGAGCGCTTGGCTCGCCTCACCCCGGTGACAGTCGGCGAAGCACCCGCTGGGCCCGCAATGCAGGTCACGGCTCTCGGAGACATCTTCGTGATCCCGCTTGAAGGCATCATCGACATCGCGGAAGAAAAAGCGCGCCTCGAAAAAGCCCTCGCCGCAAGCCAAAAGGAAGCAAGATCGCTCGAAGGGCGTCTCTCAAACGCCAATTTCGTCGAACGCGCCAAGCCTGAAGCGGTCGAGAAAGCCAAGGCCGATTTCGCCCATCATCAAGGCGAAGTCGAGCGGCTAACGGCGGCGCTTGAGCGGTTGGGATAGCTGCGCGCATCTACCAAAACCGCGCCGCCATACTTACCTCTCCGGTATGACCCCCTGGCTCATTCTCCTCATCCCGCTGCTGATCGCCGCATTTGTCGTCTATCGCCAGATGGCGAAGCGAAAGAGGCGCGAGCAATTGCTGGCGACCCCGCTGACGGCGGAACAGCGCCGCATCGTTGAACAACTCGTGCCCCTCGTAAAACAGCTCCCCCGCGACCTTCGCGCGGGCCACGAGGGCAAGATCAACCTCTTCCTCGACCAAGTCACATTCCGAGGTCACGGCGGGGTCGAGGTGACCGATGCCATGCGGCTTTCGATCGCGGCCCAAGCGTGCCTTTTGATCGTCAACAGTCCCGCGTGGTATGAAACGATCCGCAATGTGCTGCTCTATCCAACCGTATTCGACACAGGGCGCGGGCAACATGAGGGTGGGGTCATTCACGACCACCACCACGGCACACTAGGTGAAAGCTGGGACCGGGGGCCTGTGGTGCTTTCGTGGAACCATGCACTGCATGGCGGCCTTCGCGCGCATGACGGTGAAAACGTGGTGATCCATGAATTCGCCCACCAATTGGATAGTTTGTCGGGCCACACCAATGGCATCCCCCTCCTTCGCAAGGGACAAGAGTATGCGCGCTGGGAAAAGGCCATGCTCGATGCCTATCATGACCATTTAAGCCGGGTTGAACGCGGTGAGCCGACGCTGATTGACCCCTATGGTGCGACCAATCACCAAGAGTTCTTTGCAGAAGGCATCGTGACATTCTTTGAACGCCCGCAAGCTTTGCAAGCGCACGAGCCTGCACTTTATGCGCAGTTTGCAGAGCTTTTGGCGCTTGATCCTGCATCGTGGAGTTAGGGGCGTTAGACGCCGTAGTTTTCCTAAAGGCCGGTTTCGTGCCATGGGGTGTCAATGATCTGCACACAAAACCTCACCCTTCAATCGCCTCAGTCGATTAAAGCGAGCGCTATTAATCGAATGGCTTTCAGCGCTAGGACAGTGTGCCAAGTGTGCCAAATGCCCCACACGTGCGACGAACCGAGTGGTGAGCGCTGATGGCTGACCTTGTCCTTGCGACCAATGATGACGGCGGTCCGGAGATCTTCGCCTCGCTTCAGGGCGAGGGTCCAAGCATGGGGATGCCGGTTGCCTTCATCCGCCTCTCGCGCTGCAACCTTGCCTGCACATGGTGCGACACGGCCTACACATGGCGGTTTGAGGAGGATGCGCGCCCGCACCGCGATGGTGTGAATTACGAACGCAAAGCTAATCAGGTGAAGCTCTCACCCAAGGAGGCGGCTGCGCGGATCGAGGAGCTTGGGCAAAAACGCGTGGTTATCACTGGCGGGGAGCCTTTGATGCAGGGCGGCGCTTTGGCCGATATGCTCAGCCACTTGCCCGACATTGAAGTGGAGATTGAGACCAATGGCACGGTGCGCCCCGCGGCACACATCGATATCCGCGTGGATCAATACAATGTGAGCCCCAAACTCGCACACTCAGGGAACGCTGCTGACCTTGCACTTATCCCTGAACGACTCGACTATTATGCAAGCGACAGCCGGGCATTTTTCAAGTTCGTGGTGGCTGACCCCTCCGATGTGGAGGAAGTTGACGCGCTGCAAAAAGAGTACCGCATTGCAAAGGAACGCCTGTTCCTCATGCCGGAAGGCACTGATTCTAATACCTTAAGCAGCCGTCAGCAATGGCTTGCGCCGCTGTGCCTGGAAAAGGGATATCGCATGAGTGATCGAATGCACATCCACCTTTACGGCGATACGCGAGGGACCTAGAATTATGTCTCGGGGGTAAGAGCGTTGGATATTTTCATTTCCTATTCGCGGCGCGACCGTGACCGGGTGAACTACATGGCCAAAGCTTTGGAGGCTGAGGGCTATTCGGTGTGGTGGGACCGTGACCTTCGCGCAGGCGAAGAGTTCGACAACGTCATCGATAAGCACATCAAGGAATCCAAGGCGATTGTGGTGGTGTGGTCTGAGACCTCCATCCAAAGCAATTGGGTCAAGGAAGAGGCCGAGGACGGTATCCTCGACAACAAGCTTGTGCCTGCGATGATCGACGAGGTCATCATCCCGCGCGGGTTCAGGCGCATTCAGGCAGCTGAACTCTTTGATTCAAGCGAAAACCCCACACAAAGCGCCAATTGGTCGGTCTTTATGGACAGCATCCGCACCATTGCTGGTGAAGGCCAAGGGACAGCGGCAGGCGCCCAAGAGATGGCCGCCTATGGCCTATCTACAGACGCGCAAGGCCAGGGCCTGCCAACAGTTGCGAACACAAATGATGCGCCTTTATGGAAACGCCCCATCGGCATGGCAGCGGCCGCCTTGGTGGTGCTTATTGCGGGGCTTTTGACCTTCCAGTTCGGCGGATTTGGCGGGCCCAGCCACGCAGGACGCCTTGCAGGTGTGCCCGTGGATAAAGCGATTGTCCTTGGCATCTATCCCAATGAAAGCTTCGGCATTCAACAAAGCAACGGCCTCAAAGCCTCGCTTGACGGTTTCCCTGATTTGATGGTGCAGGATTTAGACGCGCCTCTGACCGCTATGAAGACCCGCGATGCGCCTAGGGTTATTGAAGATCTGCGAGCGTTTTTGTCGGAACGCAATGTCGTCGCCATCGTCGGCCCCTCGATTACTGAGTTCACACCGCAAGTCTTGGAGGTGATCGAAGAAAGCGGCCAGCGCCCCGCGATTGTCCTAACCACAGCGGGCAGCCGGGCAGACTTGGGCTGGAAGGACAGCGATTTGCCGATTTTCCGGGTAGGATCAGGCGTCGATGAGCGGGCGAGCAAGTTCAAAGAGCTAGCTAACCGGGCGATCGCTCAAGGCATCGGGATCACCTTCATGGTGGAAACCGTGCCAGACAGCGAGGCGAAGACTTACGGTGAGCTCTTCTTTGACCGCGTATCGGAGGAGCTTGGCAAAGAACGCCTTGAGAAGTGGCAGGCCGATGGCCGTGTCACAACGCGCTCATTCACACGTGGGCAGATCAACGAAGCGTTCGCCACGCCTGAGCAACAGGAAATTCTCGATGACAACAGGCTCATCGTAATCATGGGGCTGAGCGGCGATTTCAAGGACCTTGCGCAAGGACATTTCCGCGCTGACCAACCGCCGCGCCAAGCGATCCTAGCCAGCTGGAACAACAGCCATCAGGTGAAGGCGGCGAGCGAGATGACTGCGCTGCAAACGAACCGCCTCATTGATATGACCGATGTGGTCAGAGCTGCCGCCTTCACCGGTGACAAGCCCGAAGAGATCACTCAGTTCGAAAGCTTGTTCGGCCCAATATCACCGCGCTGGCGACTTGAGGCGGTGGCCTTCGATTCCGGCGTGATCGTCAAACAAGCGGCAAGCGAGATTGAAGGTGAGATCACAGCTGACGCACTCGTCGCAGTTCTGCGTTCGCGCAGCTTTAACGGCGTTACAGGCCGCATCTTCTTTAACTCAACCGGGCAGAACACCGGCGATGCAGGCGGGCTGCAACGGTTCTATAACGTCAGCTATGACCCGGCGAATGACGGCTGGCGCGAGGTCAGCAATCTGGGGTCGCTGATGCGCTAGGCGTGCTGATTTAGCCCTGCGAACGCCAGCGAAGGACAGTGCGCTCGACAAGCTCTTCCTCGCCGCCGCCGCGGTTCCAAAGCTCTGAGAAGCTTGGGTCTTCGGACGCGGGACGCTTGTGTTCTTCGAGATTGTCGAAGGTCACGCGGATGGGGATCGCCACACCCTCACCGCAGACAATGCACTCACGGTTGCGAAGCGCTGGGATGGAATCGAGGAAGCCACGCGACCCTTCCGGCATTGCGGAGCGGACGAAGGCTTGGTCGCGATCGTTGTTGAGGCGCATCGAGATGATAGTGCCGCACTGCGAGAGCACGCCCTCGGCCAAGTCGGAGGGACGCTGTGTGATAAGGCCAAGGCTGATGCCGTACTTACGGCCTTCCTTGGCGATCCGGCTAAGGATGCGGCCAACTGATGAACCATCGGAGTTCTTCTCGTTCGGAACGTACCGGTGGGCCTCTTCGCAAACGAGAAGGATGGGACGCGTGTTCTCTTCCCGGCCCCAAATGGCAAAGTCAAACACGAGGCGAGAAAGCACAGCGACTACGGTTGAGGTGATATCGGATGGCACGCCCGACACATCAATGATCGAAATGGGCTTACCCTCACCCGGCATACGAAACACCTTGGAGATGAAGTCGGTCATGATGTCACCGACGAGCATGCCTGAGAACATGAACTGATAGCGCGGGTCTGCTTTGAGCTCTTCAAGCTTTCCCTTGATCCGCATGTAGGGCGCAGAGGATGTTGCCTTGTCAAGCTTACCCATCTCGTCCTGGATTTTGTTGGAGAGATCAGAGAGCAGATAAGGTATCGGCGAATCGACCGTGATCTTACCCATGCTTTCCGCCAAGCGGTTCTTGCTGCGCGCGTAGAGCAAGCATTTGGCAAGAATGTCCATATCGACCTGGCGTTCATTGCCATCGCTGGTCAGCAGCACTTCGCAATGCTCTTCAAAGTTCATCAGCCAATAGGGCATCTGAAGGTTTGAAACATCGAGGATCTTACCCGTCTGGCGGAAGGCAGCCGAATACTCACCGTGAGGGTCAATCATCACGATGTGACCTTCAGGTGCATGTTCACAAATGCGGTGCAGGATCAGCGCGGCACTGGTCGATTTACCCGTACCGGTCGAGCCAAGGAGCGCAAAGTGCTTGCCCAGCATCGCATCGATATAAAGGCCAGCACGGATGTCCTTGGTCGGAAACACGGTGCCAATTGTGATGTTGGCGCGGCCATCGCTGGCGTAGATTTGCTCAAGGTCTTTGGTGGTCGCAGGATAGACCATGGCGCCCGGAACCGGATAGCGGGTCACACCGCGCTTAAACCCGTGAATGCGCCCGGTGAGCTTTTCTTCAGAGCCCTCTCCCAGAAAGTCGATATGTGCGATGATCCCGTTTTGCGCCCGGCGATCTTTGCGCTGGTCACGAACGTTGGCAAGCAGCCAGGCATCGCCCACGCGGATCTTGATCTGACTACCCACTTGGCCTGCAAGCGCAACCGAGCGATCATCGTCTTCCATGCATTCATTGAGACGCTGCAAGTCGAGCGCGATCTGAGAACCTGCGCCAGATATCTCAAGAACTACGCCGATGGGCAATCTGGCATTCGATTGAGGGGCACCCTCATCGCTTGCGGGTTGAACTCCCTGATTCTGGCCAAGACCCTCAACCTCAAAACCCTGTTGTCCCATCGCGTTCATGCGCGTTTCCTTGTTTCAGATAAAGCGTCAGTCAAAACACCATGCCAGACCCTTTGGCACAGCGTCGCTTTACTGGTTTGCACCGTACTGGAGGGTTTTGACCGATCAGAGTTAAGATCGCGTCAACTCAGCTTGAGTACCCGCCCAAAGCTGAGCCAATCTCACCGCAATCGGCGCAAGGTAAAGTGGTCGAAAAGCGCTCTAAAGCTTCGAGAAAGCTTGGCCCGCGATCCAGCCCATGCCCAAGGAAAGCACAATTGCCCCAATGCCATAAAGAAGCGCCCATTCCTGAGAGGCGTAAACAACGCTGCCTTCAAGCCCGACCTTGACCACCTCAATTTCTGCAGTCGCACTAGCCAGCACTCTGCCCTCGGCAATGGCGAAAGTCTCGGCGGTATATTGGCCGGTGGTCACATTGGAGGGAAGCGCAATTCGCGCCTGATAAAGGACGCCTTCACTGATCCGAACGCCTTGTGAGTTTTCTTTATAAAGTCCAAGCCGCTCACGCATTTCAACGAGGCCGTTGGCAAAACGCGCTTGTTCTTCAGGTTCAATCTGTCCCGAAGGGCTCAGCTGGATAAACTCGGTCCCAAGTTCATAAATCGCCGCCGTCTTTTCATCAACGATGTCCGCAATCGGTTGAGAGGAGGCAACCGCAAAGAAAGAGGGAACAGAGCGAAAATCGCTCGACCCTGCGTTCATCCAAATTCCTGCGATGCGGTCCTTCTCGCGCAGCCTGACAGGTTCAGAGGGACCTTTGAGGACCACGGCAATGTCGTAATCGCGATTACCAACAGGGCCGCTTGGATCGATGACCGCGCCATAAAGAAGGAGGTTAGCGCCAGTAAAACCCTGACGCACTTCGATGCGCGATTGGCTAACCTCTGGCACCAGCACCGGCTCGGCCTGCCCCATCAAAAAGGGAGCTGCCAAAAGCAATGCGAGGCATGAGGCAATGGGGCGTAAGCGAGCGGTCACAGCGGGCTCACTGTATAAATTTCATCAGGCTGCACGCCCAACCCATAGAGCATCCGCAACGCCACCGCGATGACAATGGCCGCAAGCACAAAGCGCAAGATTTCAGGCCGCGCTTTTATGGCGATTTGTGTGCCGAACTGCGCGCCCATCACCGAACCCAACAGCAAAAGCCCTGCAAGAATGATGTCCACCGCCTTCGTCGTGAGCGCATGGGTCATCGTGGTCACCATAGTGACAAACAGGATCTGAAACAGCGAAGTGCCTACAACCACATTGCCGCTCATCCCCAGAATGTAGAGCATGGCAGGCACAAGGATAAAGCCGCCGCCAACTCCCATTAACATGGTGAGAACGCCTACGATCACTCCGAGGATCAGCGGCGCGATTGGCGAGATATAGAGGCCGGAGGCATAAAACCGCGTGCGAAACGGAAGACCCGCGACCAAAGGGTGGTGACGCCTTTTGCGCGGAGATGCATCCTTTTGGCCCTTGGAAGCAGACAGCGCTTCGAACGCCTCACGCATCATAAGCGACCCAATCGATCCCAACATCACGACATAAAGAGTGTTGATGACGACATCGATCTGACCCAGCGCTTGAAAGAGGCGGAAAAGCGCAGCGCCAAACAGCGCGCCGATCACGCCGCCTGCAACCATGACGCTTCCCATTCGATAGTCGACGCCCTTGCGCCTTCCATGAGCGATCACACCCGAAACACTAGCGCCCGTCACCTGAGTTGCCGCCGAGGCCGCGGCAACGGTTGGGGGGATACCATAGAAGATCAAAAGAGGCGTCGTCAGAAAACCGCCGCCAACACCAAAGAGCCCAGAGAGAATTCCAGTGAGAACGCCAAGGAACACAATGAACAGGCCGTTCACCGAAAGATTCGCTATGGGAAGATAGACGTCCATACAATGGCGATTACCCTAGCAAGGACCGTGTGGGAAGGAAGGTTTACCTCCAACTCACCGCCAATTCTCAGAAGCGTGTCGATACAGTGGCTGCAACGCCGGAATCAGGTTCAGCATCGCCGGCAACCTGCTCGCGGTAATCGACGGAAACACGCGCTGGGATCTTACCGATATCCACGTCAAAACGAAGCGTAGGTCCAACATCAACCCTGCTTGCGCCCTGTTGCGCGCCGCCCCACACCCCTGCCCCGACGCTTACCTGTGTGGAGCCGAGGCGTGGAAGGGTCACCCGGCTCAAAGGCCGCGTCACAGCAGCCTGCCCATCAAGGAAATAGGTGCTGGCATTACCCCCGACATAGCCGCCTGCGCCATACGCCTCGAGAGAGAAACCCAGGGGCAGCTTCTGCGGGGCAATTTCGGTCGCTGCATAGAACGCAGGGCGGAAATCTGTCGCACTTGAAATGCCTTCATCGGTTATCGCCGGATTGCGCACCGCGCGAAGCTCTCCATAAAGCCGCAGAGGCAAGTTGCCCAATGGCCTTGCGGAAACTCCGCCTGCAAGCTCGCTTTCTCCTCCGGGGACTAAGGCCTGGTAAGCTCGTGCATAGACCCGCGGATCATGGCTTGAGGATGGCCTTGCGCGCCATTGTAAGTTTGCAGCAATCTGGCTGGCACCATAGATCGGTTGGCGGCCTTGTGTCACCGACAATGCGCTCGAGCCTTGCCTGTAGAACCCATAGGCATCAAGCAACCAGCGATCCTTGGAGCGGTCTTGTGATGGCGTTCGCTGCGCGGCGAATGGAGGCGGCGCAAGTTCCCTAGCAAGATACCGCTTGCCAGCTCGCTTACGAGAAACCCCGCTCACATCGCGCCCTGCCTCCAGCCTCCAATGCGCTGGATATGCGTGGCCGCTCAGCCCGGGATAGCCCTGCCCCAACTGCGGAACAGTTGGGAAAGCCGAAGGCGCGTATGCTTGTGGATGAGGCCCGTAAAGATAGCCTGAGCCGCGCGAAGGAGGACCCGGCATAGGGACATAGACCACATGCCGGGGCCCTTGCCCGGGCACCCCCCACCGTAAAAGGCGGGGTAGGGATGTGCGCCATACGCATAGCCATACCCGTAACCATAAGGCGGAGCAATTCCACCGTACCCTCGCAAATGTGGATAGGCGATGGAGTGCGGCGCTGGCATCGCGCCATGCGTTTCGGGAACGGCAACTCTTTGAGCGCTCTTTGTGAGGTCATTGTGTCCAGCGGCCGCCCTCGCCATGGCTGGAAACGATAGCGAGCTATCCCAGGTTGCAAGACGCAACACAAGCCAGCCGCCCAACACTATGGCAAGCATGGCAAGCGGCGTTCCCCGCTTGCGAATAGCTCGCTGCGGCGTCATCTGCTCACCGCCCGGGGGGCTTGCTCTCGATTGGGTCCGCGACGTGCCCCATAAAGTGAGGCGTGCTCAGGTGGCAGAGGCGTCACATCGCTTGACCCGAAGCTGGGTTTTGCAGGGTGGCGCGTGTGTATTGTTTTGTCCCACTCAATCCCTTGGCCAAGGAAAGAGCGCCAATAGGCTAGGATCGCTCTTCGTCCTGCCATGATCGCGATGATATTGGTTATGGGCATGCGAATAACAGCAAAGACACCTTCGGCGATGCCATAATTGCGGGCAGTGAATGCAAAGCGCCAAGCTATTCTCCAGCCAAGAAAAGCCAAGTTTACAACAATCAACCCGAACATGAACGGCGAGACGGTCACTGGAAGGCTCACTCCAAATGCGCTGGCAACCGATATCATTAAGGTGAGAAACAACAGACAATAGCCAAGCGCGAGCACGACCGCGGTAAAGGGCCCGCGTCTGTCCCGCGCGCGCATCCATGTCTCTGCAATGCCACCGGTCCAACCGGTGCGGTCCCATCCTTGAAGGGCAATCCCATGAACCCAGCGGGTCTTTTGCCGGACAATCTGCCCCAGACCGGACGGGAAGTAGGCCCGAGTTGCGATCAGTTGATCGTCTTCACCGCGCGCTCTCACAAACCGGCATCGACCGCCTTGCTGCGCGATCGCGAGCCCGAGCTCATAATCCTCTGTTAGCGATGCGGGATCAAACGGGGTGCCTTCATCGCTTTTTTCAGCAAGAGACGTCAAAGCGCCGCGCGACATGGCACAACCGACACCGGCCGCTGGCAAAGCTGCGCCTACAGCACTGCGCACGACCATCGCCTTGCCATGGGCCTCGGCAAACTCTTCGCAATAATGGCTGCCCAGCCAGTCTCGCGATGCCTGCGGTAAAGGCTCGACGGGCAGCTGCGCAAAATCAGCACCCTTGGTTATAGCCCAATCCAACAAGCCCAATCCTGCCGGATCAACCATATCCTCCGCATCGTGAAAGATGACCGCTGAAAAGCGAGTGACCGCGCACCGCTCGTCATCTTTCATCGCCTCGTAAAGGCGGTTGAGGCAGTCCGCTTTGGTCGTTGGGCCATCGCAGTCATGGACAACCACGCGCAAGCGCACGTCACCGAAACTGGCCCCCATCGCCGCCTCCAAGGTCGCAGGATCATTGCGGTAAACGCCAACGTAAAGCCGGAACTCGGATTGCGGCCAAGCATTCAACATATGTCGAACGGTGTCGAAGATGACCTCGTCTTCTTGCCAGGTCGGGATGAAGACCGCGACAGGCTTAGCCAAAGGGCGCAATTGAAGTTCTTGCCGGCTGACCTTCGCAGTCCTTGCCCGCCCGGTGAGTTTGAGCCATAGCCACGCCAAATCGACGGCAAAGTCATCCAAGGCGCCTATGAGAAAGAAGACCCCTGCGAACAGAAGCAGTTCATGTTGAACCAAAGCCAAGAATTGCCACACATCAGATGTCATAGATTCAAAGGCCTCCGGCATCTTTGAACTATTAATTGTTTAACACTCGCCTAAGTTCATGGCAACCAAATCAATACATCCAAAATGGACACATAGTAATGTCAAGCAATATTTCCAATAGTCCCAGTCCATTACGCCGAGTCTTTGCCCCCGTACGCGCTTTGTTTGTGGGCGATGCATCAGCGGGAATCTTGTTGATACTGGTCGCAGCGGCCGCAATGCTGGCTGCGAACTCGGCTTTTGCTGACGAATATCGGGAGCTTTTCTATGGCAAGCTCGCTTGGACCCCTATCGCTAAGTTGAAGGACCTTCATTATTGGATAAACGACGGACTTATGGCGATTTTCTTCTTCGTCGTCGGTCTCGAAGTGAAACGCCACATGATCGCTGGCTCTTTGTCGGATCCTGCCGCGCGGCGATTGCCAATGCTGGCAGCGGCTGCTGGTATGATTGCACCTGCTATTGTTTACATCAGCGTATCTGGCGGTGGTGAGTACACCAATGGATGGGCTATCCCGGCCGCCACTGACATTGCTTTTGCCATGGGTGTTTTGGGCCTGCTTGGTAACCGTGTGCCAGCGTCATTGCGTCTATTTCTTTTGACGGTGGCTATTGTCGATGACATCGGAGCGGTGCTTGTCATCGCAGTCTTTTACACGCCGACGATTTATCTCACTTGGTTGCTGGCAGCGACCGGCGTTTTGGCGGCCATGATCGCGCTTAATCGCTTCAAGGTCTCGGTGTTTTGGCCATACATCCTCTTAGCGATTGTCCTTTGGTACTGTGTGCTTAACACAGGCGTCCACGCAACGATCGCAGGTGTGGTGGCGGCCCTCACCATTCCTTTGAAGCGGCGTGACGGCAACTCGATGCTTGAAAAGCTAGAGCATGGTCTTGCACCTTGGAGCGCCTATTTGGTCGTTCCTGTGTTCGGTTTTGCAAATGCAGGCGTTTCCCTTCAGGGACTTGGCGCTGAAGCCCTTCTTGCTCCGCTGCCGATTGCAATCGCTGCAGGGCTGGTGGTTGGAAAACAGGTCGGCATTTTCACATGTGTGTGGCTTGCTGATAAAACCGGCTTTGCTGCACGGCCTGCGAATGCCAACTGGGCGGAGATTTGGGGTGTTTCGATCCTGTGCGGTATCGGCTTTACGATGAGCTTGTTCATCGGTGGTCTCGCCTTCCCAGAACAGCCGATCCTTGTTGAAGAGGCCAAGATTGGTATCCTAACGGGATCAGCAATTTCAGCAGTTCTCGGGTTTGTAGTCCTCATGCTCACAACGAAACACTCGGTCCAAGACTGCGATGATCAAGGGATCCAGCCTGACGAAGCATAAACCTTTGAAGCGCGATACCTTTTGAGGGAGTTGGTTGGGGAAGGCTAACGCTGTTTGACCGTTTGTAATGAAGGGAAACAAGGCATGGCGCCGTTTTGCAAACTTGCAGGCTTTATCAGGGCAGTAATCCCGGCAGGCGCTATTCTCTTTACAGCAGCATGCTCTGCCCCCTACTCATACGCAGGGGTAAGCCTTGTAGCTGGCGACACAGATAGGCGCATCCAGTCGCTAGCGAGAAGTGCGCAGGCAGGCAGCAAACATGCCCAACTTGAACTTGGTATCCGCTATGAGGAAGGCCGGGGTTTACCTGTTAACCTGGGCCGCGCGAAATCACTCTATCGCCAGGCTGCGAGCGATACGGGCGGTGTGATCTGGGTGTATTCCCCGCCTGTTGGCGATGCGCCAGGCCGCGTAATCCCGCTTGACGTTGGACCAAAGCAATACGGCTTAGCCGAAGCGAAACGCAGGCTCGAAGTGTTGCGCAGCTCACCAACTTCCATGCCCAAACACTAGGCTTAGGCCTTGCGCAACTCAGATCGCAAAACAGAAAGGGCGCAAAGCCTTTTGACCTTGCACCCCGTTCCTCCCGCTATTTTGCGGGTTGTCTGTCTGCGATTAAGCTTAGAAGCTTGCTGACAACGTCGCGACGAACGCATCACCAGTGAAGACCAGATCGCCATCAGGCTGGATCAGATCATTGGCTGCATCGCCTTCAACGCCAATGTAAGCAGCGCTTACGGTGAATGTGTCGCTAAGCGCATAATCTGCGCTGACCGACCAGTCCCAAGCTTTGCTGTTGTTGGTGAAGGTCAGGAAGCCATCAGTGTAACCGATGTGCCCATTGATCGACACAGGCGTATCAGGAATACCAACGCTAAGGTCGGTGTACAGATACAGGTTGTCGGTGCTGCCGAGTGAGCTTTGGTCAGGCGCATAAGCAACACCTGGCGTGATCGATACAGACGCAAGCGAGAAGCTCAGCGATCCGTAAAATTCGATGTAGTCTGTGTCGCCCGATACACCTGGCGCGTCGGGATACATGTAGTAGATCACACCGATATCAGCAGAAACGCCGTCAGAGACATCGCCGCTCCAACCACCGTAAAGGTCGACCTCGGTCGAGCCAAATCCAACGGTTTGCTCATCAATGTTTGACGCCCAAGTGCCGACATAGAGGCCGGACGAGTGGCTGACGTCAAAACCGCCTTGCACGGCAAACTCGCCATCAGACAGGTTTACACCGCGGAAGCGATATTCAGTCGCGAAAGCAACGTTGGCTGAAAAACTCAGACCGCTGTCGCCTGCCATTTTGTTGGCCGTCTTTTCATCGATCGGCTCAATGGCGCGGGTTGTTGAAAGAGTTGACTCTGCGTCGAGCGCTGCAGAAGCAGCCACGAGCTCTTCACTGACACTTGTCAGTTCACTCGCGTCACCAACAGACGCATCATCGGCAAGAGCAGGGGCTGCTGTCATGAACAGACCCATAGAGAGGGTTGCGGCCGAAAGACCGCGGATGGACGTGAGCATTACAACTTCCTTTAGTTTTGTTGTTGCTTCGTCCCACCTGCACGTTTGCCGGCTGCTTATTTATGACGCAGTCTCATCCAAACGCGACATAATCGTGCACAGTCGCGCTGCCAAGCACAAGAGAAATTGCACTTGTGTGACATTTGCTCACCAGATTGCTCTGATATTGTGGAGTTTGTGCATCACTTGGCTTTGGGCAAAAATTCTCAATAGTGCGCCTATGCCGCCTGCTTCAGTTGCCGTATCCGCTCACTGTGACTAGATGGTAATAACTCGGCTATACAAGTCGCTTTCACTCTCGCACTCGCGGCAAAAGAAAGACAACGGCCAGCGCGACCATTTCAAGCGCTCGGACCAGAAAACCAGACCCAAAACCAATCAATGTTCGACACGATCCGCTCCTTTTTCAAACCTCGTCCTCAGGCGCCCTTGCCCGCTGTTCCGGAAGGTGAGCGCTATTATCTTATCGGCGACATTCACGGACGTTTGGATTTGTATGAGGCGATGGTCGCTGCGATTGAAGACGACGATGCATCGCGGGAGGCGCGCGACACGCAGGTCATCTTGCTGGGCGATCTGGTTGACCGTGGCCCAGATAGCGCTGGTGTGGTTTCACTCACGCGCCATTGGCAAACCCAACGCAATGTTCGAGTGCTTGCAGGCAATCACGAGCAGATGATGCTTGATGCCTTCAAAAAGCCCGAAATTCTGCGCCATTTCTTAAAGCATGGCGGACGCGAGACTGTGATGTCCTACGGGCTTACAAAGAAGCAGTTCAACGCCATGACATTGGACGACTTGTTTGAGGCTTTGCCTAAGCTCATTTCGCAATCGGAACGCGATTATATCGCTTCTTTTGAAGAGTATATCGTGGCGGGCGACTATATGTTTGTCCATGCAGGGGTCGATCCCGCGGTTCCCATTGAAGAGCAGAAGCGAAGCGACCTTTTGTGGATCCGCGACCGCTTTTTGAGCCACGAGGGCCCTCTCGATAAGGTCGTCGTTCACGGCCATACCATTTTCAACAAGGTGATGGATTGCGGCAACCGGATCGGCATAGACACTGGCGCTTTTCGCTCAGGTGTGCTTAGCGCGCTCGTGCTCGAAGACGATCAGCGCCGGATCATTCAAACGATCCGGGCCGATGATGGTCCAGTCGAGATCTTTCACGGCGAAAGAGGGCAATAACTGCCTCACAATATAAGTGTAACGAAATGAGTGTAGCGACGCAGGGCTAATGGCCCTGTCAGAGTGGCGAACCAGTATAACCGGCCAACCTCACCAGAAGAGTATTGGCCCAAGGGACGTAGACGATGAAGATTGCAATGGTGGGTTCGGGCTACGTTGGGCTCGTATCAGGGGCATGTTTTGCCGATTTTGGCCACGATGTGGTTTGCATCGACAAAGATCAAAGCAAGATCGATCGCCTTCATGATGGCATCATGCCGATCTATGAACCCGGTCTCGATAGCCTTGTCGAAAGCAATGTGAAGGCAGGCCGCCTTTCATTCACGACATCTCTTGCAGAGGGTATCAAGGACGCCTCGGCCATCTTCATCGCCGTGGGTACGCCAAGCCGCCGCGGTGATGGCCATGCGGACTTGTCCTTCGTTTATGCTGTCGCCAAGGAAATCGGTGAGAGCCTTTCAAACGACGCGGTTATTGTCACCAAATCAACAGTGCCCGTTGGCACCGGCGATGAGGTTGAGCGTATTCTGGCCGATAGCGCAACGTCGCACCGTTTTGCGGTGGTCTCAAACCCCGAGTTCTTGCGAGAAGGCGCTGCGATCGGCGACTTCAAACGCCCAGACCGCATAGTCATTGGCGCTGAGGATGATTTTGGCCGCGATGTGATGAGCGAGGTCTATCGCCCGCTGTTCCTGAACGAATCGCCGATCCTCTTCACCTCGCGCCGGACCAGCGAACTCATCAAATACGCCGCTAACGCGTTCCTTGCGACCAAGATCACCTTCATCAACGAAATGGCTGATCTTTGCGAGAAGGTCGGCGCCAACGTTCAAGACGTGAGCCGCGGTATTGGCATGGACAACCGGATCGGTTCCAAGTTCCTGCATGCAGGGCCCGGATATGGTGGCTCATGCTTCCCCAAAGACACGCTGGCTCTTCTTAAGACCGCTGAGGATTACGACAGCCCGACGCGTATTGTGGAGGCAGTCGTCAAAGTGAACGATAGCCGCAAGCGCGCGATGGGCCGCAAGGTGCTCGAGGCTTTGGGCGGTGCAGAGGCTGCGCGCGGTAAGAAGGCTGCGCTCCTTGGCCTCACTTTCAAACCCAACACGGACGACATGCGCGATTCTCCGGCAATCGCCGTTGCACAAACGCTTACCGATGCAGGCGTCGAGGTTTCGGCTTATGACCCAGAAGGCATGGAGCTGGCACAACCGCTTATGCCTCAGGTGAAAATGTGCGACGATCCTTACTCTGCGATTGAGGGCGCTGATGCGACCGTAATCGTGACCGAATGGGACGCATTCCGCGCATTGGACCTTGACCGAGTCGCTGAGCTCGCGAATGCGTCTGTGTTGGTCGATCTGCGCAATATCTACAGCCCAGACGATGTACGTTCACGCGGGTTTACTTATGCCAGCATTGGCCGGGAATAGCCGGAATTAGGCGGCTCGCCCTTCGGTCATGATAGCCAGCGTTGGTTGGACGGAATTCATCCCGGGTACAAAGTTTAACATTGTGTAAAAATTAACTTGGGAATCCCCTTGAGTCTCTGTAGCCTCCTCCTCAGGGGAAACTACATTGCAAAGGGGCAATACATGAAAAATCGTATCCTACTCTCTAGCGCGGGCTTTATGGCTCTTGCTGGAGCCCTTGCTTCTGCACCCGCCTATGCGAATGGCGCTGGTGCAACGAGCAGCGAAGGCGAATCTGGCGACTCATACCGTCTGGAAGCGGCTGATGAATCGGAAGACTCGCTGACAGTCAGCGCATCGAGTGCGCAAAGCGCGATGAGACTGCACAGTGCGTTTGCGGGCATCGACACAAGCGACTTGGTCGCTTCAACCACTGATCTTACGTCTTTCCGCGTTGCACGCACCGAAGAAAGCCTGATCGGGACTATCACCGATCCAGAGCAACGTCTGCTTGTTCGCGATGACGTGGGCGTAGACTTTGGCGACCCTGACAATGTGGCTCCTTACGCAGTACAGATTTTCGCTCAGCGTAACTCAGATGGCGGCGTTTTCTTCAACTGCTCAGGCAGTGTGATCAACCCGCGCACGATCCTGACCGCAGCGCACTGTGTTAACGGCAGCGATGGTCCTGTTGCGACCACGTCGTCGGAAACCTATGGCCTTCCCGGCACTGGTGCGGACACCACGCTTCTTATCGCGACAGGTCAAAGCAGCGCAGACCGTCTCTTCACGTACCTGCCAACCGGCGCTGGCTATGATGAGGGCGGCGTTGCATCGTCAACCGACGTCATCATCCACCCAACTGGTAATGCGGACAACACAGGCCTTGGCTTCCCATGGGCAGATGTTGCCCTTGTTGCGGTCGACTCGCCGATCACCGACGTTCCTTCACTCTCGCTTTTGCTCTCACCACTTGGCGAAGCAACGCACGTCCTTCAGGTCGGTTACGGCACCAACGGCACTGGCACGACGGGCGGCACAAATGCCGGCAGCCGCTTCCTTCGCCGCATCGGTGAGAACATGCTTGGCCTTAACGGCAGCCTTGGTGACTTCCTTGGCGGTGTCTTCCCAGACATCGCGCCAGCGACACAAGTCATCGGTTCGGTAAGCCAGAACTACTACTGGACCGATTTCGACAATCCTGATCGCACCCCTGAAGAACAAGCTGGCTGTACCTTCCCAGGTGGCACCATCTCTTGTAATTCGCTTGAAGCTGTGTTCGCGATCGACTTCTTCGATGGCGATGCACTTCCACTTGAATCGGGCACCGGTCCTGGCGACTCGGGCTCTCCATTGGTTGCTGATCAGCTTGCGGAATTCCCGCTCGCCATCGGTGTACTTTCCGGCGGGTTTGATTTCTTCCAACTCGGCGGCACTTTCTCCGATGTGAGCTTCTACAACCCGCTCTATCCTTTCTTTGAGTTCATCACTGAGAACACACCTTACAAGTATGTCTCGGCGAACGCAGGTGATGGTAACTGGTCGGATGCATCGCACTGGACACAGGACCTTGATCCAGGCTTCTTTATCCAGAACGAAGCTGGCGAAATCGTCAACGGCATTCCTGGTGGCAATGAGCCAGGTATCACGGCCTCTGATGGCAAGTTCGGTAATGTTCTTGGTCAAGACATCTCGGGCAATACGACCGCGATCACACCAGGGTTTGAAGGCATTCCTATCACACTGCCTGAAAGCTCGGCTCTGCTTGGCCCAGGTTCGACCGGTTTTGTTCCTCAGAACACCGACGGTACGCCAGGCGTCGCATTTGCGAACCCTGCGCAATACTTCGAAGTTCACCTGAACAACGAAGGTCGCACCACTGTCGACATCGACGTTGAGATCGACAAGCTGGTGATCAACAACGGCCTTGCCGAAGTGTTCGTACCCGACGCGCAGAGCCTGACCCTCATCCAAGACATCGAGCAATTCGGTGGCTTCGTTGAGAACGATGGCACGATCAACACCCCGTTCTACTTCCTGATCTCTGGTGAGCTTGGTGGTGACGGTGGTACGGTCAACACCAATGCCCTTCTGAACGTTGCCGGTCTGCTCAATGCAGGCGGTCAGGGTTCGTTTGGTACAATGACCATCAACGGTGATTTCCTCCAGACCTCTGGCGGCGGGCTTCTGTCTGAATTCAGCCGTGGTCGTCGCCGGACAATCAACTCGGACACTTACGAGGTCACTGGCACTGCTCTGCTTGGCGGTACACTGCTCGTAAGCACCGACGATCGTCGTCCACGTTTCGGCACAGAGTACACTGCTCTCACCGCTGGCGCGATTGATGGTACGTTTGATGAGACCGTGCTTCTCAGCAGCTCTGCAACGCTTCAGGCGGAAAGCCGCGTTGAAGGCAACGACGTGATCGTTGAGATCACCGCTCGCAGCCTGCGCAGCCTTTTCAGCCGCAGAGGCGGTATGGAAGAGCTTGGCGGCGCTCTTGATGGCCTGCGTTCCACCCGCTTTGCAGAGTTTGCAGGTCTGTTCGACATCGTCGACAGCGCAACCTTTGACACTCTGGGTGCAACGCTGACTTCGATCAGCCCAGTGAACGCCTTCAACCAGACGTTCACAGCCAACTCGTTCTCGCAGCGTTTCACAGGGCAAATCGCACAGCGTACTCTTGCTCTTCGTGATGGTTCGCGTGCCGCTGGCGGCTTCACCGCAGCTGGTAACGCAAGCTACGCCATCGCTGGTGAAGCTCCTGCCGATATCGGTAAGGTTGCCATGTTCGGTACCGCTTCTGGCATCTACCTCAACGGTGGTCAGCAGCAGCCAAGCATCCTTGGCAATGGCACGAACGGCTTTGCTAACGTGGGCATCAATGGCTCGACCAACGCACAAGTTGGCGCAAACGCGTTCGAACAGCTTTCGCTTAGCGAAGCTGGTGAGATCACGGTTGGTGCTGACGTTCGTGTGACGGACGGCTTCAGCTTCGGTGTCGCGGTGTCTAACATCCGCAACAGCCAGCTGGCGCTTGCAGGCGATCAGGCACAAGAAGACAACAGCCGCTCGGTCGCAATCTACGCGACCTACAGCGACAACGGCTTCTTCGCTGATGGTTATGCAGGGACCGCTGACCAACGCCTTGGCGCGACGCGTCAATCCGCTGGTGAGTTTGCCGCGCTTTACGACAACGCCATCGGCCAGTCTGACGGCGACCAAGTCTTCGGCGGCGTTCGCCTCGGCTACGCCTTCGATCTTGGCAAAGGCATGGAAGTAGGCCCTGTGGCCAGCATGGATTATCTGAGCAGCGACATCGGCGGCTTTGATGAGCGCGGTGCTGGTGCATTTGGTCTGTCGGTTAACGATCGTAACTTCACCTCTGTCGGTGCGAAACTTGGCGCAATGGCCAGCTTCGACATCAAGTCCACTGAGACAACCGCCATCAAGGCGTTCGGTTCGGTGGCTTATGCTCGCGAGCTTGGCGATACGACGGATGTAGTGACCGCTCACTTCTTCGGCGCTGAAGATGCATCGTTCTCATTCTCCAACTCGCTCGATCCAGAGTGGGTGAGCGTGAACGCGGGCGCAGAGATGCTGTTGGGTAACAACTTCTCAGCATCCGTCTCTGTTACCTCAGACATGGGCCGCGGCGTTCTCTCGAACGACCAAGCGCAAGCCTCACTGAGCTGGCGCTTCTAAGCTCCAGATACAGAGCTAAGACCTTTGAAGACCGGGCTCTGCCATATGGCAGGGCCCGGTTTTTCTTTGGGCGTTTGCGATCTAGGTCATGGGTTGGCGCAGGCGATCTGTTCAGCTTATCCGCCCCCTTCCTGACGTTTGGCACACTTGGCACACTGTCCTGGGCGCAAAAAGTGCACGAGGAATGCGCACGGGAATTCGAGAGGATGTTTCGGCGGTCTTACAAGGAGAAGCGCTTGGAACATGCCATCTGAATAGCGAGCGCACGCATAGTAGGAAAATGCGCTTTGCAAGAAGGCGACAACGGCGTAGCGCTTGTTCCCTCAGTAGCCGCGCGGCGCGCGCAGTTCCCCAACAATGGTGATGGTGTTGTCTTCAAACCCTGCTTCAAACTCATCGAAGTTTTCGGGTGGTTCAAAGACGATGCGATATTCGAAGTTGGGCAGCGGAACATACACGTACTGGCCTTCAAAACCGGAGAGCCTCGTCTGCGAAATCCGGGGTCTTAGATAACGCCTAAGGCCACTTTTCGCGGCGTTGTCGAGTGTTGACCCCGCGCTGCGCATGATATGGACCGAATGGAAACTGCCGTCAGGATTGAACAGCATTCCAAGCTCAACCCTTCCGCCGCGCCACCTTCGAAGCGCCCGGCGTGGATAGTAATTCGCGACCCGTTTGATCGTCCGAGCAAAGCGTTGGAAGGGTGGGAGGCTGTCTGGCCTTTCCTCCAGAATTCGCACTTTGACGCCGTCGCCCAACACTTCTTCGAACGAGGCCCCAGCCTTGGCATGGGGGTCTCCTACCTCAATTGCGATACGAGCATCACGGCGAACCTGTTGATCCGGGTGAGAGAGCCGTTCTCGCGCGATCCTCTCCAATAGCGCCTGTGCCCGCTCGTTTGCGCCTTTATCAAGACTGCTGGGCGTATAAGGCGAATACCACTCCAAAGTCTGTCTTGCCGCTTCATAGTCAGGCGTTCCGAGAGCGGGGTTTGCGAGCGCCTCAGCCACATCGACCAATATCGGCATCAGCCCTCTGGGCTTGTCACCCTGGTAAAAACTGGGCGCCAGTTCAGCGGCCAGTTTGAGGTCAAAACGCGCCGATGATGGATCAATGAGCTCGCGAAGAACCAGCCGGTCGCGCCCTGGATTGTGGCCAAAGCGTTCACGAATTCGGGTCCAATATTCGTCGTTCGCAAAATAGTCAGCAAGCTTTTCACGCGTTACACCAGGCGGCACCTCGTCCGCGTAATAGCCTGGCGCACACCAGTTCCACAGCTGGGTTACGCGCCGTGCACGTCCAAGAAGCCAAGAACCAATAACCACCTCTTCCACCCGTGCAGAGGGAATGCTTTCATCTTTCCACTCGAGGAATTGAGCCGTTGGCGCAGCGCCTAACCAAGGCCGAAACGGACTACCTAACGCAGCATCTGCCATAGAAAGCGCAAAAGCAGGGCGTTTACGACATCCATTGGTCCCTTCCCGAAAGGCATTGGCAATATGGTTGTAATCCCAAAAGGACTGCTCGCCGCTTGCCAGATCAGCAAGAAGCTTAACTCTCCCTCGCCAAGCCGCACGGCATTCAGTCTTGAAGCTGGGCGGAGGTCCATCATACTTGAGCTCAATCGGAAACGAGGGGCTGCAAGCAACTGCCGGAGCAGGCGCGGCTATTGCTGCGGCCCCGGCCGCGGTTGCTAATACCGTAGATCGCATCCACCCCATCGTCACAAACTGCCACCCTCTTTTGAACACGCTATGAACAGCGCTCAGAAGCTGAATATCAGGGGGCATCATAAGCCGGGTTCTGTCTCCTCAAAAGAGGCGGCAGCCATTCATCTGGGCGGCCTGTTGCCAGGCGCGCTCTAGCAGCCAACCCGGGTCTTCGAAGGGCGAAACACCCTCGCCTGCGCCTCAGCAATGCCTCGGGCAAGCACGAGACCCCTATTTGGCCTTGCTCCGGGTGGGGTTTGCCGTGCGGACGCTGTTACCAGAGCCCCGGTGCGCTCTTACCGCACCCTTTCACACTTGCCTGTAGTCCGAAGACCCATCGGCGGTTTGCTCTCTGTGGCACTTTCCCTAAACGCACGTCCGAAGACGAGCGCTCGGCGGGCGTTACCCGCCACCCTTGTTTCGTGGAGCCCGGACTTTCCTCGCGCCGCCGAAGCGACACGCGGCTGCCTCAGCCCCCTGATACCTCTAGCGCATACCAAAAAGGCCGGCTTCAGGAAAGCCGGCCTTTTGATTGATCTGAATTTGGCGGGGGTCGACCTTGGACAGGCCGCCCTCGTATCGTGGTCTCGCGAACTGCGCCTTAGTCTTCGGTGCCACCGATATTTTCGAGCGATTGGTCAGGCGTGATCAGCCCCCAGATCACAGCACCAATCGCAGCGCCCACCAGTGGCGCGACCCAGAACAGCCACAATTGCGGCACAGCGGCGGTGTCTGCATAGAAGGCAACGCTGGTTGAGCGGGCCGGGTTTACCGAAGTGTTGGTCACCGGAATGGAAATCAGGTGGATCAGCGTCAAGGCAAGACCAATGGCGATCGGCGCAAAGCCTGCTGGCGCTTTGGCTGAGGTCGCGCCCAAAATCACGATCAGGAAGCCAGCCGTAAGGACAATCTCCGCCACCAATGCGGCGGTCATTGAGTATCCACCCGGCGACAGCTCTCCATATCCGTTTGAGCCAAACCCGCCCGCTTCAAAGCCGGGCGCGCCGCTTGCGATGACATAGAGCATACCAGCAGCAGTGAATGAGCCTAGGAGCTGCGCTGCCCAATAAGGGACAAGCTCGCCCCAAGAGAAGCGCTTGCCGATTGCAAGGCCAAGCGAAACGGCGGGGTTGAAGTGCCCGCCAGAGATACCCCCGACCGCATAGGCCATGGTGAGGACGGTTAAACCAAAGGCGAGCGATACGCCCACGAAACCAATGCCAAGCTCAGGAAATCCAGCGGCGAGCACCGCCGACCCGCAGCCCCCGAATACCAGCCAAAACGTGCCGATAAATTCGGCCCCAAGTTTCTTCATCATCCTTGATCCCTCCCAGATGTTGTTGTTGCAATAATTGCACTAAAGCACATTCTCCCGCGTGCTGCTGTGAGTAATTGTAAAATCGCGGCGCGCGCCTTCGCTTGGCGCGACCTTTAGCGGCGCCCTTAGCGAACAAGGCCCTGATCACGCTCAAGCAACAATTGCCACAAAATCGCGCCCAGTTGCGCATCGACGTGGCCTTCGATCCGTTCAGGCCGCCAGCGCCTCTCAAACGCCTCAATTGCCTTTACACCGTCTGTGATATCATAGCCGAACCGCTCCAACGCGAGGAGGAACGCACCGTCATTGTCGAACGGATCAGCCTGTTCAAACTTGGCAGGGGTTGGCAGGCAAAGGCCGTATTCCGACAGACGCTCCCACGGGAACAATTCGCCGGGGTCGACTTTGCGCATAGGGGCCACATCAGAATGCCCCACCACATTGCTCCGCGCAATATCGTAGTCTTTGACGATGCGAGCGACTAAGGGCACCAGGGCCTCAAATTGCGCGTCAGCAAAGCCGCGATAGCCGCCGTTGGCAGGGTCGTGCCCCGGATGATCGAGCTCGATCCCGATGCTGGCCGAGTTCACATCCTTAGTGCCACGCCAATAAGAAGCGCCCGCATGCCAAGCACGCTTGGCCTCGCTCACGAGTTGGATAACCTCACCCTCTTCGGTGATGAGATAATGCGCGCTGACGCCGCCTTCCTCGGTGGTAAGACGCTCCAGCGCGGTCTCAACCGGCTTCATCTCAGTGTAGTGCACCACCAGCATGCTGATCGGCAGCGTGCGTTCATTGCAATTGGGCGATGGCACCACGCGATGAACCAGCTCGCCCACCTCCATATCGCGCCAACTTCCATCGGGCGAACTCCCCAGGGGCGGGACAGGCGGGAGCGTGTTTGTCACCCAATCATGCCTTCGGGCTCGGGCAAGACAGCGCCCAGCACCAATGCGCCATCGGCAAGCGCGAATTGCAATCCGCCGCCCATATCCTGTGCCAGCAATGCGATCATATGGGCTGCTGCCGTCCTGCTGGAGATTTCGGATGCGTCAAGTTGACCCTGAAGCGCGAGACCTATCGTCTCATCGAACGCCAGCTTTTCCGCCGTCGCGCGCGCCACGATCTCGACATTACCGCCAGTGCGCTCCGCCCCGATATCGAGCGTTCCGCCGCGAACTAACGCATCCAGCGCAATTTGCGACAGGTTTAGCATAACCTTGATCGCCGCCTTGGGTAGCTTAGCGTCCGAAATCGCCCAGTTCAGCTCCACCCGCTTCGCATCCGATGCAAGCGAGGAGATGACCTCCTGCGCTTCTTCCACCGGCACATACTCGCCAAAACCACCAGCCGCGCCAAAGGCGAGGCGGAAGAATTTGAGCTTGTCCGTGCTGGTCTTGGCGCTTTGTTCAAGCAGCTCAACGCAGCGTTTTTGCATTTCCGGATCGGTTTCATCCGCGAGCAGCTCAATCCCATTGGAAAGCGCGCCCACAGGCGAGAGCAAATCGTGGCAGAGGCGCGAACACAAAAGCGCGGCGAGATCAGTTTGAGAGGTCATTTAGCCCTTAGTTCCGTACAAAGTTTGGCACACTTGGCACACTGTCTAAGCCCAAAAAACCCATCCCGCCACACTGGTGCACCATTGTTCCACCAAAGTGGTTCAAAAATCTGCTGTGTGCACGGCGCATACGGGGCGCTTTACGCCTTCCGGACTTGGTAGGAAAGCGGCTCAAAGCCGCCCTTGGCATCGCGCCAAAGCCGGATTTCACCCTGCCCCGCAATCGCCCAGATCTTGCCATCGCCTGCCGCCATGTCCTGATCGGTCTTTGAGGGGGAAGCGGGTCCGCCGGGATGCGAATGAAAATAGCCGACCACTTGCACGCCGCCATCGCGGCTCTCGCGATACGCATTGATGAGCGCGCGGGGATCGATTTCAAAATGCGTTTGGGGAAACTGGTGAACATTGCGGGTCGCTCGAAATTGCGTAATCGCGCCGCCCTCCCCGAGCAATATCCCGCAGGCCTCTTGCGGGTGGGCACGTTCGGCCGCAGCGCGCAGCTCGTCCAGCACCTGACTTGTCACGAGTGTTACCATCGCCCATGGGTTTAGCCATGTCCGAGGGTCAAGTCATTACAGGCGTGTTTGTCGCCCCTGCACGGCTCGATAAGGCGCTTGCCGAAGCGACCGAATTATCACGTGCACGCGCTCAGGCGCTGATCGGTGAAGGCCGCGTCGAAGTGAATGGCAAACCCGCCACCTCTGCCAGCGCAAAGGTTGCAGAAGGCACTCGCTTTCACATCACCGTACCCGCCGCTGCCGAAGCCGAAGCGAAGCCGCAGGATATCCCGCTCGATGTCGCGTTTGAGGATGAGCACCTCATCATCGTGAACAAGCCCGCCGGAATGGTGGTCCACCCAGCCGCTGGCAATCCCGATGGAACGCTGGTGAATGCCCTCCTCCACCACTGTGGCGGGTCGCTGTCGGGCATAGGCGGGGTCGCACGCCCCGGTATCGTCCACCGCATCGACAAGGATACCTCAGGCCTGCTCGTTGTCGCAAAGTCCGATGCCGCTCACGAGGGGTTAGCGGCGCAGTTTGCCGAGCATTCCGTACACCGCCGCTATCTTGCAGTGTGCGGGGGCCATCCAAGCCCTGCTGAAGCGACAATAGACGAAAAACTCGGCCGTTCAGACCACAACCGAAAGAAAATGGCTGTCCTGCCAAAGAATTCCTCACGCGGGAAACACGCCGTTACCCACTACAAGGTGCTTGAGCGGTTGGATGCATCCTCCCTCATAGAATGTCGTTTGGAAACCGGGCGCACGCATCAGGTCCGCGTTCACTGTGCGTCAATCGGCCATGCGCTATTAGGAGATCCATTATACGGAAAAGCTCCCAAGTCCCTCAAACCGCTGCTTGGTCAGCTAAACTTCGCCCGGCAAGCGCTGCACGCGGCAGAATTGGGTTTCCTACACCCGGTTCTTCACCAAGAGCTAAGGTTTAGCTCGGATTTACCAGCGGATATGATGGAACTAATCGACAAACTAGCGTGTTCTTATCGATGAAATGCGCTGCAAAATGAGCAGAACTCGCATATATGTAACCATGTGGCCCGTAACTCCGGATGCCCATCAGGGGTCCGACACGACGAGGTCGACGCAAGAAAGGTTGGAAATAACGTGAGCACTACAGCAAAAGTCCCGGCCCTGAGCGGTGAGCAAAGCCTCAATCGCTATCTGTCGGAAATCAAAAAATACCCTGTGCTGACCGCTGAGCAAGAGTACATGCTTGCGAAGCGCTATGAGGAGCACGAAGACCCCGAAGCCGCTTCGCAATTGGTATCAAGCCACCTGCGTCTCGTTGCGAAAATCGCGATGGGTTACCGCGGCTATGGCCTACCCGTCTCGGATCTGATCTCAGAGGGGAACGTTGGCCTGATGCAGGGCGTCAAGAAATTCGAAGCCGACCGTGGTTTCCGCCTCGCGACTTACGCGATGTGGTGGATCAAGGCGAGCATGCAGGAATACATCCTGCGCTCGTGGAGCCTTGTCAAAATGGGCACCACTGCGGCTCAGAAGAAGCTATTCTTCAACCTTCGCCGGATGAAGAAACAGCTTGAGGCATATGATGATTCCGATCTGCACCCCGATGACGTGACCAAAATCGCGACAGACCTTGGCGTGCCAGAGCAAGAAGTCGTCAATATGAACCGCCGGATGATGATGGGCGGCGACGGCTCGCTCAACACACCGATGCGCAATGGCGAAGAGGGTGCTGGCGAATGGCAGGATTGGCTGACGGACGACGCCCCGCTTCAGGACGAAACGGTAGCCGATGCCGAAGAAGCGAGCGTGCGCCACGAAATGCTGGTTGAGGCGATGGACTCGCTGAATGAGCGTGAGCAGCACATCTTGACCGAGCGCCGCCTGACGGAAAGCCCGCAGACGTTGGAAGAGCTCTCACAGGTTTACGACGTAAGCCGCGAGCGTATCCGCCAGATCGAAGTGCGCGCCTTTGAGAAGCTGCAAAAAGCAATGCAGCGGATTGCGGGTGAGCGGTTGTTGCCTGGGATGGCTTGAGAATTTTCCTAAAATCGAATTGAAAAGGGCGGCCCGACTGGTCGCCCTTTTTTGTTTCAAAAGCTCTCGACTAAGCTGTCAAAATAATTCAGCTTTCAACCGATGGAAAACATACAGCTTTTCACGAGCGAATTTTATACCGCAATTGGCGTTGGTGCGGCGATAGTTCTAATAAGAACCCTGGTCGCCGCATTGGTCCGAGACTTCTCCAAGAAACTGGCAATGCAATTTTGGTTCGTGCGCCTCGGATCAAATATCCTGTTCTTCTTGCGTGATCCTGTAATCTCTGGCGACTGGGAAGTCTGTTGGCATGTAAAGAGTAAGGCTTACCCGCCAGAAAACAGAGCTAGAACGACGGTCTACAAGCTTTTCAGTAACGTAGTATCGGTGGGTGAATTCGAGCAAGCGGGATCGCAAGTGAAATACCTATTTGTGGGTCGATTAGATAAGGGTGAGAAAACACTAACGGGGACCTGGAGCGATAAATCCGGTTTCACGGCGGGTTACCACGGGGCTTATCAAGTTCGCTTCGAGAGCGTTGGTCGTAAAGCAAGAGGGAAATGGCTTGGGTTTTCAGACAGTAAGCCAATCGTAAGAGCTGGTGAACTTACGATGGAAAAACTGTCCGACTAAGAGTGCCACAGGACGGTGTGCTCACTCCCGCAACCGACAAAAATCGTCGCCCATCGCTGTATTGAGAACCTCGCGGTATTCGGCAAGCTGCGCATCACCTTCGCGCACCAATCCAAAGACCGGCGCCTCCATCTGCTCGAGCGGTACAAACGCCACCGGACACGACACGGGCACCAATTGCGAGCCCTGCCCCACTTGCAGCGTTGAGAGGAGGCCGAACATACGCTGCTCGCGCGTGGCTCTGCCCAACATAATCATTCGGTACTGCCCGCCTTCCGACGTCATCAGGTATGTATGCCCCGAGAGGTGCGGCATAGAGACAAAGCCTGCTTGCTCAAAAGTTGTGTCCAGCCGATCGCTTTCGGAAAATACGAGGTGCCCCTTGCACTCGTCCCAGCGGATGCAGGTGCGATAGGCGTAGACCGCGCCCTCTTCGCCAAAGCTTGCGCGCAAGGTCAGGTATTCGCCTTCGATCCACCGCACAGCTTGACGGGCGTAGGAGCCCATCTCGGCGGGGGCTAACACTGGACCCGGAGCGGCAACTTCGGGTTCGGGCATCGCGCTACCCCGCAAAGATGCGCCCAAGGCCTCCTCAAGCCGAACGATAGTTGCGAGAGTAAAGCGCCTGCGTCCAGACAACGCTTTTTCCAGCGTTGAGACAGAGAGCCGCGCCGATTGCGCTAGCCCCGCCCGCGAAATCCTCTGGCGCGCGATCTCTTCTCGCAGGCGCACCGCCACAACAGCGTCGTCAAATTCCCCAATCACACCCGCATACCCCATCATTTCCTCCTGTTTATCGCTCTCAAGTCACACAAAACCGGACAAATCCGCAAATTCCCTCACATCCTCGCCGCGCCTTGCGCACAAACCGGCAGAAATTGGCTTTTCTTGGCCGTGGCGCCGCCGCTCAGTTCGTCGCAAGTGAGATACATCTTATAGATGAATGGAGGCTTACGTGCGACGAATTGCACCAAAAGGAATTGGCTTAGTTGAGGTGTTCCCCAATCGGGATGCGCTGGTGGTGATGGGTGTTTTGGGCGTTCTGGCGCTCTTCGCGGTGACCGCAATGTCACTCGGATCGCGAGCGGGAGCGAACCCCGCCCCCTATAACAGCGCCAACAATAGCGCCCCCACATCGCCTCAAGCTGAACGGGCCAGCTACACGCCCGCAACCTCAGAGGGCGGCCTGATGCTGCGCGGCTCTAGCGGGGATGGCGCCGTGACCAATGTCCCCGCCGTGCGTCTTGGCACAGATATTGTCGCAGACGTCTCGGGCCAGACTGCCCGCGTGACCGTCACACAGGCCTTCCGCAACACGTCGGACGATTGGATGGAAGCGACCTATCTCTACCCCTTGCCCGAAGACGGCGCGGTGGACACGCTTCAGATGGTGGTTGGCGACCGCATCTTCTCTGGCAAGATCAAGCCTAAGGAAGAGGCCAGGCAAATCTATGAGGAAGCCAAAGCGAATGGGCAGAAGGCAGGCCTTGTCGAACAGCACCGCCCCAATATGTTCCGCAATTCCATCGCCAATGTGGGCCCCGGTGAGACGGTTCTGGTGCAGATCGAATTTCAGGCTCCGATCAAGCAAATCAAGGGTAATTACTCGCTGAGAATGCCTCTGGTGGTGGGTCCGCGCTATATCGCGGGCAGCGCGAATGAAAACGGCTCGCTTTCACGCGCTGCGCTTTTGGCGGGCTCTAGCGATATCCTTGCGCCCACAGCAGACCCCAAGATGGTCGCCAAGGCTGGAAGCGGGCTCAACCCTGTCTCGATCACGGTGAACCTTGAACCCGGCTTTACCGCGAAGGATATCTCCAGCCCCTATCACGCGGTCAAAGTGGCAGGCGAAGGCAAGACACGCACCATCACGCTTAAGGACGGCGCTGTGCCCGCAAACAAGGACTTCGAACTGCGATGGAGCGCGGGCGATGAAGTGCCGCAATTGGGCATGTTCAAGCAAAAGCACGGCAGCCTCAATTATGTGATGGCAACGATCACACCTCCTAGCGTTGAGCGTGCCAGCACCGAAGTACCACCGCGTGAAATGATCTTTGTGATCGACAATTCGGGCTCCATGGCAGGCGAGAGCATGCCCGCTGCGCGCCGGAGCTTGCTCTATGCGCTCGAGACCCTGCGCCCACAGGATCGGTTCAATATCATCCGCTTCGACCATACGATGGACGAGCTGTTCGTAAACGCCGTGCCTGCGAGCGATGAGAATATCGCTACGGCCAAAAGCTTCACTCACGGTCTTAACGCAGACGGCGGCACTGAGATGCTCCCTGCTCTCCAAGCAGCTTTGAACGCTCCGCGAAGCGAAACCCACATTCGCCAAGTCATCTTTATGACCGACGGCGGGCTCTCCAACGAAAGAGCCATGATGAGCGAGATCAGCCAGAACCGCGGCAGTTCCCGCATCTTCATGGTCGGTATCGGCTCGGCTCCCAACAACTACCTGATGAGCCGCATGGCAGAGGCAGGGCGCGGGACCTTCACCAATGTGGGCTATGGCGATGAGGCCGAGCCGCAAATGCAGCGCTTGCTCGATCGTCTCAGCAAGCCCATTGCCACCAACATCACCGCGAACGTCACCGGCGGAAATATCGACTTTGCCCCGCGTGATTTGCCTGACCTTTATGCTGGTGAGCCGCTGGTGCTGCTGGGCCGGACCAAGCATCTGCAAGGCACTCTGACCGTCAGCGGGACCACCGATGGAAAGCGCTGGAGCCGCCGGGTGGACCTCACCAATGCGAGCGAGAGCGATGTGGTCGCCAAACTCTGGGCGCGCCGCAGGATCAAGGAGGTCGAGGCTGAGCGTTACTCGGGCGAGACCACTTATGAACGCGCTGATGCCTCGATTGAGGAGCTGGGCATGGACTTCCATCTCGTCACCAGCCGCACCAGCCTTATCGCAGTGGATGATACGCCGAGCCGTCCTGATGGTGCCCGATTGACACGCGAAGAACTGCCCCTGCTGCTGCCAGCGGGATGGGATTTCGACCACCTCTTTGGCGTGCAATTCGCCAATGGCTCACGCGAAATGCCAAGCCGCAATAGCGAAGAACGCAAGCGGCTGGAGCTGCCCAACACCTTTACCGGGTATCAGTTGACGCTGATGATGGGCCTCACCCTGCTCCTCTCCGGGATCGGCGGTGCCATGTGGTGGCGGCGCGAGCAACGCACCCATCGTGCTCCTCAGCTGGCGAGCATGTGATGCAAGCCACTGCCCCCCATAACCTTGTCCTCCATGAAGGGTGCGCGCATCAGAAAGGAGCATTTCCGCGCGCCCTTCCCTTTATCGTCATCGCAGCGTTGCTTTTGAGCGGCGCTGTGATGACTGCCAAGGCACTCTACATTCCGCTGAAGGCTGAAGTGGCGCAGGTGCTTCTGACCCGCGCCTTTGACCAGAGCGTCGATACAGGCACTCCGGTCAAACCATGGAGCTGGGCCGATACAGCGCCCATCGCTCGCATTTCAGTGCCCAGACTGGGGGCGAGCGATGTGGTGCTTTCGGGCGGCTCGGGCGAAGCAATGGCGTTTGGGCCCACGGCGCTGGTCGATGATCAACCCCGCGCTCTGACCGTCCTGGCCGCCCACCGCGATACGCATTTCGAATTCGTCCAAGACCTTCGCAAAGGCGATATGGTCACGCTGGAACGGATCGATGGGAGCGAGGCCCGCTATCGCATCACGCATATGGAAACCGTGCGCTGGGACGAATTTGTGCATCCACATGACGGTCGCGGGTTTGGTGATGGAGGCCTGCTTGCCCTCACCACCTGTTACCCGTTTGGAAGCACAACGCCCGGCCCGTTGCGCCGTGTGGCGTGGGCCGAGCTAGTATCTGAAACCTAGTTCGAAGGCGCAAGGTCCAGCACAGCAGCAATCATTGCGCGCGTGCCGAGAGTGACGCTGGGACGCGGGGCGACTTTGAATAATGGCGAGTGGTGACTTGGCACCGCTGGCCCACCATTTTCGGCCGCGTCAAAGGCCGATTGAGGGGTGCCGCCAACCGCGAAGTAATAACCCGGCACGCCCATATCCTCGGCCACGAAGTAGGAGAAATCCTCTGCACCCATGCCCTTTTGCTGGAACTCAAGGAAGCTCTCTTCGCCAAGGTCACGCTTCATCACGCCATTGAGACGCTTTGCCAATGCGACGTCATTATACGTGACCGGCGTGCCCTCGCTCACAACCACTTCAACCGGCATGTCATCGGGAAGCCCGTGCGCTTTGCCCGTGTTCACAGCGATACGCTTAATGCTCTCAAGCAATTGCGCGCGCACTTTTTCGTCATTGGCGCGCACCGTCAGTTGAAGCTCTGCAAGGTCAGAGATGATGTTGTGCTTGGACCCTGAATGGAATGAGCCCACCGTGATGACCGCTGGCTGGAGCGGTTGCACTTCGCGGCTCACGATAGACTGGAGCGCCGTCACGATTTGGCTGGCGATATAAACCGGATCGCGCCCTGCATGGGGGCTTGCACCGTGCGCGCCGATGCCGGGAACTTTGATATCGACGCTGTCCGCGCTTGAATATTGAATGCCCTCCGCAGCGGAGACTTTGCCCGTTGGCAGGACCGAGGCGACGTGGAAGGCGAGCGCATAGTCGGGCGTACCGAACCGTTCATAAAGCCCATCAGCCAGCATCGCTTTTGCCCCGCCCACGCGCTCTTCGGCAGGTTGCACGATAAACATGATGGTGCCCGACCACTGATCGCGCATCGCCATAAGCCGGCGCGCGGTGCCCACCAGAGAGGTGATGTGCACATCGTGCCCGCAGGCGTGCATCACGGGGTATTCCTTGCCGTCCTGCCCCACTTGCTTGGCGGTCGAGGCATAATCGAGACCCGACTTCTCCAGTACGGGAAGCCCGTCCATATCCGCACGGATCAGGATCAGCGGCCCTGCACCATTTTCGAGCATGCCCACAACGCCTGTGCCGCCCACTCCCTCGGTCACCTCAACGCCAGCATCGCGCAGCTCCTGCGCCATGCGTGCAGCGGTCTGGTTTTCGAGGAAAGACAGCTCAGGATTGCGATGGAAGTGCAGAAAAAGCGGGGCGAGATAGCTGTCAAAATCCGCTTCGACCGCCGATTTAATGGCTGCGTGATCAGCCGCATGATCGTCAGCGCTTGCAACGATCGATGTACTCGCAAGCGCAAGAGCAATCGCGGTTGCGGTGGTGCGGATGAATGTCATGATGGTTTCCCCGATATGATTTTCGCCCATCAAGCACGCAGCGCGCCTCCATGCAAGTTGCCCTCAAACAATTGGCCTCGCAATTCCCCGAGCGATTTCTTTCAATTGCGCGTTCATCACTTGCTTCCTAAATCACCCATTATGAAGCGTATCGGCTCAATATTCGCCCGCATTTTGGCAAAGATCATCTTGTGGTTTGTAGGGCTCAGCCTGTTGCTGGTGATCGCCTTTAAGTGGATCCCCGTGCCCATGACCGCAACAATGGTGATGGATGAACATTCGATCACTAAGGATTGGGAAGCGCTCGAAAACATCGATCCCAATCTCGTCTATGCCGTCATCGCTGCGGAGGACGCAAAGTTCTGCGAACATTGGGGTTTTGATACCGAAGCCATCGAAAAGGCAGCGCGTGCAAACGCGCAAGGTGGCCGTATCAGAGGTGGCTCCACCATTAGCCAACAGACCGCCAAAAACGTGTTTCTCTGGCAAGGCGGCGGGTACGTGCGCAAGGCGTTCGAGGCGTGGTTCACCTTCTGGATCGAGGCGGTTTGGGGCAAGGAACGCATCATGGAGGTCTATCTCAATGTCGCGGAGACAGGCATCGGGACTTACGGCGCGGAAGCCGGTGCACAGCGATATTTCGGGCATTCCGCCGCTCAGCTCACGCCCGATGAAGCCAGCCGTATGGCAGTGGCCTTACCGCTGCCCAAAAAGCGTTCAGTCAAAAACCCCGGCGGATGGCTCGCACGCCACGGCAATCGCATTGAACGCAGCATCGGTGATGTGAAGGCGAGCGGCCTTGGCGCATGTGTCTACGAATAGGAACCTTTCCACCGCCCAGTCGTCCCCAAAACCAAAGGGCCAATTGCAATCAATGCAAGGATTGACCAAAAGCCCGCCCAATGCTCAAGGGACGCTTGTGAGGAACGTTTACACAGTGCGATGTCAGCCAATCTGGTCAATGATCCGTGCAGCCGGAGGGTCGCACGATGGCTGATGGCCGCGATGATCCCGCCGCAACAATCGCACGTGAACGCCTACGCGCCGCTATGGTTCGGCTCGCCGATGGTGACAGCGCAGCGCTAGAGGAAATTTACGAGGCGACCCGGGTGAAGCTATTTGGGATTTGCCTGCGTATCTTGGGTGATCAGAAAGAAGCAGAAGACGCCTTGCAAGACGTATACATCAATCTTTGGCAGAAAGCCGACCGGTACGACCCGGAGAGAGCAAGCCCCATTTCGTGGCTCGCAACCTTCGCGCGCAACCGTGCGATTGATCGTCTGCGCACCGGCAAAGTGCGCGGCGGAGCTGTACCTGTGGAAGAGGCCATGCCACTGCCCGATAGCGCGCCATTGGCGGATGCCCTTTTGGTGGATGCAGAAAAATCGGCGCAAATTCACAAGTGCATTCAAGGGCTTGATGAACGCACGCAAACACATATCCGAAGCGCCTTTCTCGATGGCTTTACCTATGCAGAGCTTGCAGAACGCGCAGATGTGCCTCTTGGCACGATGAAAAGCTGGATTCGCCGTGGTTTGCAAAAACTGCGTGCCTGTTTGGAGGCAAGCGAAGCCGTATGAGCACCGATAAAACACTTTTCGACGACGCAGAACGCGATGATCCAATGCGCGCGGCTGAGCATGCTCTTGGCCTGCTTGAGGGCGAGGAATTGCTTACGTCACGCGGGAAGATTGCTTCGGCCCCCGACTATGCAAGTCGCAAAGATTGGTGGGACAATTGGTTCGCGCCATGGAGCGATGAGATCGCCGGTGCTGAACCGAGCGATGCAATCTGGGCACGCATCGATGCAGAGGTAAAAGCGCTCGAAGTTGCATCGGTTGCGCCAACGGGCACTTCCAATGTCATCGACCTCACTGCCCGGCTTAAGCGTTGGCAATGGACAGCAGGCATCACCTCTGCCGCAGCTGCCCTTATGCTTGCCGTGATGGTATTCAGCCCCGGAAGCGAACCCGGATCCCTTGCGCCAACACCCGATGGGCCCAGCTTGGCGGCAACCGATCCATTGGTGGCGCAAGTGCCAATCGGAGATACAGGGCTTCGCCTTGATGTCACGTATATCCCTGAAAGCGAAAAGCTTTTGGTCGGAGCCATTGGCCTTACCGCTGACGGTGTTCACGACCATGAGCTGTGGTTGGTGCCAGCAGATGGCAGCGCGCTTCAATCGCTTGGCGTTGTGAAGCCTGGCGAAGTGCTGAGCAAAGAGCTTAGCAATGACACGATCGCCAACATGGGCGATGGGGTGGGTCTTGTGCTCACGCGTGAACCTATTGGCGGTAAGCCAGAAGGCGTGGATGCAGGGCCGGTTGTGGCTGAAGGTGCATTCAACACAGTCTGAACGTTGGAAGTGGTCAAATAAAAGACCAAAGAATCCAGTGCCTTCTTGAAATATTCAGAAAAAATTTGGGATTGTCGCATCCGTATCGATCAGTCTTGCGTAATTTTCAATGCAAGACCGGGAGGGCTTGCATCAACTGGAGATCCCTTATGTCCAAGAAATTCAAGACCTTCCGTACCATCTCGATCGCTCTTGCCGCTGCCACCACCGGCCTTGTTGCAGTAAGCACAACCCCGCTCGCCGCACACAAGCAGCGCGCCGCTGAAACGCCCAACATCGTCCAGACCGCACAAAGCACCGGCGTCCACAACACGCTCGTCACCGCAGTCCAAGCGGCGGGTCTTGTGGACACACTCTCCACACCGGGCGCCTTCACCGTTTTTGCCCCAACTGACACAGCTTTTGCAAAATTGCCCGAAGGCACCGTCGCCACCCTCGTGAAGCCGGAAAACAAAGAGGCCCTCACCGGCGTCCTCACCTATCACGTAGTGGGCGGCCGCATCACGAGCGAGATGATCCTTGGATACATTAACGACAGCCATGACGGGATCGCCCGGATTAAGACTCTTGCTGGCGGCGTCCTCGAAGCGCGGCTTTCAGGCGAGAATATCGTGGTAACCGACGCGAAAGGCCGCGCGACCGCTGTCACCACCGCCGATGTGAGCACCTCAAACGGCATCATCCATGTAACGGACGGCGTCTTCCTGCCGGCGTAACTTCTCTCACACCCCGCTGAAAACAGGCGTCTCTTACCTGTCCCCCTCCCAACCAAGAGACGCTTGTAACCGCCCCGCCTGGCTCTCCCCCTGAGCCAGGCGGGGTTTTTATTGAGGGTTAGCTGAGAGCGAATTCAACCGCAGCTTGGGCGTGAAGTTTAGTGGTGTCGAAGAGCGGCACTGCACTGTCACTCTGATCGATCAGGAGCCCGATTTCGGTGCAGCCAAGGATGATGCCCCCAGCGCCCTCATCAATAAGCTCTGCGATTATCTCGCGGTATGCTTCGCGCGAGGCCTCGTTCACTTGCCCCGCAATTAGCTCTTCATAGATTACGCGGTGGATTTCAGCGCGGGCGTCTGGCTCGGGGATGATCACATCGAGGCCGTGATATTCCTCCAGCCGCTCGCGGTAAAATGGCTCTTCCATGGTGAAGGCCGTCCCCAATAGTGCCACCTTGGTGATCCCGGCATCGCAAATCGCATCGGCAGCAGGATCCGCGATATGGATGAGCGGCAGGTCCGCCGCCTCCTCCACTTCATCCGCAAGCTTATGCATGGTATTGGTGGCGATGAGGATACACTCCGCCCCGCCCGCCTCAAGCGAGCGGGCGCTGTCTGCGAGCACTTCGGCAAGCTCATCCCATTCGCCCGCAGCCTGAAGCCCCGCAATGGGGCCGAAATCGAGGCTGTGCATGAGGATTTTCGCCGAATGCGCCGGCCCCAACCGATCACGCACACCGCGATTGATCAAGGCGTAATATTGCGCCGAGCTTTCCCAGCTCATTCCGCCGATGATGCCGATGGTGCGCATCAACCCTGTCCTCTCATAATAGGTGTAAGAGCGAATGTGTCACTCATCACTCAGGTCAATTGCTCGTGCCAGATAGCCAAACAGCAACTGTGCCAGTGGCAAACAAACGGTCAGCAAGTAAAAGGCGATCGACACAAGACCCAGCGCAAGAGAACGAAACCCGCTCGCTTTGCCATAGAGGCCTTCGTAGATCAGATATGCCCACACAAGCAGGCCCAGGAACGGGACCGTCCAACACAGCGACTTAGCGCTGTCCGTTTTTAAGGTACGAGCCCGGATTGCGGCCAGCCCGCTAGCTACACCCCATCCAAGCAAGGCAATAACGGCAGCAACAAAGAACTCTTGCTCAGCCAAAGCTGGGCACGCCTTTTATCAGGCCGCCTCTTCCTTCGCCTCTTCACCGCCGTGAACGCGCACGGGGTCTTTCTTGCCGCCGACCACGTCTTCGTCGATCACGATCTCTGTCACGCCTTCCATATCGGGAAGGTCAAACATCGTGTCGAGCAGGATGCCTTCGACGATAGAACGAAGGCCGCGAGCGCCTGTCTTACGCTTGATCGCGCGTTCGGCGATGGCTTTAAGGGCCTCGTCAGTGAAGGTGAGGTCCACATCTTCGAGTTCGAACAGCTTGCGATATTGCTTCACCAGAGCGTTTTTGGGCTCTTGCAGGATCGTCACCAGCGCATCGACATCAAGGTCGTGCAGCGTCGCGATTACCGGCAGACGGCCAACGAATTCCGGGATCAGACCAAACTTGAGGAGATCCTCAGGCTCGCTCTTTTCCAGAAGCTCACCAATGCGGCGTTTTTCAGGATCGGCGACATGCGCGCCAAAACCGATGGAGCGTTTCTGCAACCGGTCAGCGATAATCTTATCTAGGCCCGCAAAAGCGCCGCCGCAGATGAACAGGATGTTGGTCGTGTCCACTTGCAGGAATTCCTGCTGCGGGTGCTTACGGCCACCTTGTGGAGGCACAGATGCGGTGGTGCCTTCCATCAGCTTGAGCAGCGCTTGCTGCACGCCTTCACCCGATACATCGCGTGTGATGGATGGGTTTTCGGCCTTACGGGTGATCTTGTCGATCTCATCGATGTAGACGATGCCGTGCTGGGCTTTTTCGACGTTGTAGTCAGACGCCTGAAGCAATTTGAGGATGATGTTCTCAACATCCTCACCCACATAGCCCGCTTCGGTAAGCGTCGTCGCATCAGCCATCGTGAACGGCACATCAAATGTGCGTGCCAGTGTTTGGGCCAGTAGCGTCTTACCCGTGCCGGTTGGACCAACAAGCAAGATGTTGGACTTCGCCAACTCAACTTCGCCCGCTTTGCCTGAGTGCTTTAGGCGCTTGTAGTGGTTGTGAACCGCAACCGAGAGATTGCGCTTGGCGGATTTCTGACCAATCACATAATCGTTGAGCGTTGCGAAGATTTCGGACGGAGTTGGAACCTCGCCCTCTTTCTTGCCAGCGATGCCAGCTTTGGTCTCTTCGCGGATGATGTCGTTGCAAAGTTCAACACATTCATCGCAAATGAACACCGTGGGTCCAGCGATAAGCTTGCGCACTTCATGCTGCGACTTCCCACAGAAGCTGCAGTAGAGGGTGCTTTTGCTGTCAGATCCGCTCAATTTGGTCATTCCTAATGTTCCTCGAATCCGCGTTCGTCTTCACCAAAGACACAACACCGGATTCGGCAAGTGTATCTAGCTGCCCACATGAATCAACACATGGCGCAGCATTTTTGATCCGCAATGCCGATAATAACGCCCAAAAAGTGGACATGGCATTAAGCCTGTTGCCCTCGCGTCCCGCATTGGGGCGCGGGGCCGGGCGTTGGTTACCGGTTATTCTGGCGCTCCGCCTGAACCTTTGTCGTCCGATCCTTCCCCTGCCTCATCCCCTGCCTCAGGGCGGGTTTCGAAGACTTTGTCGACGAGGCCGAACTTTTTGGCTTCTTCAGCTTCGAGGAAGGTGTCGCGGTCCATCGCAGCTTCGATGTCGTCGAGGCTTTGGCCTGTGTATTTCACATAAAGATCGTTCAACCGAGTGCGAATGCGCAGGATTTCGCGCGCCTGAATTTCGATATCCGATGCCATACCGCGAGCGCCGCCCGATGGTTGGTGCACCATGATCCGCGCATTTGGCAACGCGACACGCATCCCCGGCTCACCCGCTGCCAGCAGGAATGAGCCCATGGAAGCCGCCTGACCGATACATACGGTGGATACGCGAGGCTTGATGTATTGCATCGTGTCATGGATCGCCATGCCCGCGGTCACAACGCCGCCGGGCGAGTTGATATACATCGAAATCGGCTTGGAAGGGTTTTCGCTTTCGAGGAAGAGGAGCTGCGCCACGATCAGCGAGGCCATATTGTCTTCGACCTGACCCGTTACGAACACGATGCGTTCGCGAAGAAGGCGCGAGAAGATATCAAACGCGCGCTCACCGCGTGAGGATTGCTCGACCACGGTCGGCACCAATGCGCCGGTCACGGGATCATGCCCAAACTGCCCTTGCGAGCCGAAGGTTTCGCCAGAATTGCCGAACAGATCGATCATCGAGTATTTCCTCATCAAGAATGTTGGCGTCCTATGTCGGACGGATAAGTCCATTCTTCAAGGGCGTTAACTTTGCTCTTGGGCAAAAGCTCCAAAAGTGCGAGGTTTGCGCCCATGAAAAAACCTCTCGTTTCGCTAATCGCGCTTTCGCTCGCCCTTGGCCCCGTTTCCCTCAATGCTCAGGAAAACCCACCCGAATATGACGCTGTCAAAGAGGTCGGCGAGCAGGTTGAGCGCATCAAGAAATATGATGACGGTGAAAACGGGCTCAATGCGGTCATTACCTATTCCTATACCGCCGGTTTCAAGGCGCGCGAGATGTCGGACGTGGGCATTTTGCGCGGGCGCACGGTGCTGGTGAAGGACAATATCGAGACAGAGGAATTTCCCACGACCGCAGGCAGTTTGGCGCTGCGACACAACTTCACTAGGCGGGATGCGCCTCTGATCGCCAATATGCGCGCGGCGGGCGGAGTGGTTCTGGGCAAAGCAAACCTGTCAGAATGGGCAAACATCCGTTCAAACAGCTCAACCAGCGGGTGGAGCGCGGTGGGAGGCCTTACCCGCAACCCTCACGCCATTGACCGCAATTCCTGCGGCTCTTCGTCGGGAAGCGGGGCAGCGGTGGCCGCTGGCTTTGCCTGGGGCGCGATTGGGACAGAGACCAATGGCTCGATCACCTGCCCTGCCTCCATCAACGGCGTGGTCGGGTTTAAACCCAGCGTTGGCATCGTTAGCCGCACCCATGTGGTGCCGATTTCCAGCACGCAGGACACCGCAGGGCCAATGACAAAGACGGTGTACGACGCTGCTTTATTGCTCACCGCGATTGCGGGCGAAGACCCCGCCGACAGCGCCACATCGGATGCAGTTCGGGTGAGCGACTACACCGCAGGTCTTAGCGATTATTCCCTTCAGGGCGTGCGCATTGGCGTGATGCGTGGTCAAATCGGTGACAACGATCAGGTCGAAAACGTGTTCGCCGCCGCCCTTGCCGACCTTGAACGCGCAGGCGCGGTGCTCGTGGATATCGAGCATGAAGTGAACACCGAAATGTACGGCAACAGCTTTACCGTTCTCTTGTTCGAACTGCGTAAAGAGATGGGCAAATATCTCGAGAGCATTCCTGCCATTGGAGGCGGCCCGGGCGAAACCGATAGCGACGTTGCACCGCGCAGCCTGGCCGACCTAATCGCATTCAACAAAGAGAATGCCGAAACAGAAATGCGCTGGTTTGATCAGGGGCTTTTTCAGGCAGCTGAAATGACAACCGACCGGGAGGCCTACGAAAAGGCGCGCGAAACGGCGGTGCGGATCGCGGGCAAAGAGACGCTCGACATGCTGTTTGCCAAGCACAATGTGCAATTCCTCATCGCGCCAACGCGCGGCCCGGCTTGGATGAGCGACCTTGTGCTGGGGGACCAGTTCAACGGCTCCATCGGGTTTGGCTCACCTGCCGCGATTGCAGGCTATCCGCACTTGACCGTGCCAATGGGCCGTGTGGAGCGTCTGCCGGTCGGGATCAGCTTCTTTGGGGCCAAATGGGCCGATCATGATGTGCTAAAAGTGGGCGCAGCGTATGAGCGGGCGCGCAGCGCCGAACTGCCGGAGCCAAGCTTCAAGCGCTGGTCGCCTGAAGGCTAAAACGAGAAAGCCCCGCCTGGAATATTCCGAGGCGAGGCTTTCGAATTTCTAGCCTTGGTTCTGCAAGATTATTTCTTAGCAGCAGGCTTCTTTGCTGGAGCCTTTTTGGCAGGCGCTTTTTTCGCGGCTGGCTTTTTCTCAGCCGTTTTAGCAGCAGGCTTTTTCGCCGGAGCTTTTTTAGCAGGTGCCTTCTTGGCCGCTGGCTTTTCTTCAGCGTCTTTAGCAGCTGCCTTTTTGGCCGGTGCCTTTTTCGCCGCTGGCTTCTTAGCCGGAGCTTTCTTCTTAGCGGGCGCCTTCTTAGCCTTCGCCGCTTCAGCTTCCTCATCCGCTTCAATCGCGGCCTGAAGCTCTTCAACGGTCACTTCACGCTCGGTCACGTCAGCCTTGTCGAATAGGAAGTCGACGACCTTGTCTTCGTAAAGCGGTGCGCGCAGTTGAGCGGCGGCCATTGGGTCTTGCTGAATGTACTGCATGAAGCGCTCGCGATCTTCTTCGCGATATTGCTGCGCTGCTTGCTGGATCAGCATCTGCATCTCTTGCTGGCTGACCTCGACATTGTTCGCCTGACCGATTTCGGAAAGGAGGAGGCCAAGGCGCACGCGGCGCTCAGCGATTGTCTTATAGTCATCCTTTTCAGCTTCGATCTCTTTGATCGCTGCTGCGGGATCTTCTTCCTTAGCGGCTTCCTGCTGAAGCTGAGCCCAGATTTGCTCAAATTCCGCATCGACCATTTGCGATGGCACTTCGAAATCGTGACCGGCGGCAAGTTGATCGAGAAGCTGACGCTTCATCTGCGTGCGAGTAAGGCCAGCGGTTTGCTGCTCAAGCTGCCCTGTCATGATCTCTTTGAGTTTGTCGAGGCTGTCGAGGCCAAGGTTCTTCGCAAACTCGTCGTCGATCTTGGTCTCGGTTTCGACCTTCACGGCCTTAACGGTAACATCGAAAGTCGCTTCTTTGCCAGCGAGGTTTTCGGCCTGATAATCCTCTGGGAAAGTCACGGTGATGGTTTTCTCATCACCGGTCTTTGAACCGACAAGTTGCTCTTCAAAGCCCGGAATGAACGCGCCCGAGCCGATCACAAGTGGAGCATCTTCGGCCTTGCCGCCTTCAAACTCTTCACCGTCGAGCTTCCCAACAAAGTCGATGATCAACTGGTTGCCGTCAGCCGCTTTCTTGGTTTTGGCTGCATCTTTATAGCTCTTGTTCGAGCCAGCAATGTTCGCAATCGCTTCTTCAAGTGCTTCATCGCTTACAGGAACCGTGAGCTTCTCAAGCTTCAACCCATCGGTGCTAGGCGCCTCAACCACTGGGAGCACTTCAAGCTCAACCGTGATCTCAGCGTCTTTGCCTTCCTCATAATCTTCGCCAAGCGAGACAGATGGCTGCATGGCGGGACGCAGTTCTTCCGACGCAATCATGCCATCGACCGATTCGCGAATCATGTCATTGACAGTCTGACCGTGAATTTGCTCGCCATGCATCTTCTTCACGAGATTGGCGGGGACCTTGCCCGGGCGGAAACCCGGCATTTTCACCTGCGGCGCGATCTTCTTGATCTCAGCTTCGATCTTCGCAGCGATTTCAGCGGCGGTGAGCGTGATAACATAGCCGCGCTTGAGGCCTTCGTTAGTGGTCTGCTTAATAGCCATGAGGTGGTACTTTACGCCTTCTTGAACAGAAATTTCGTCTCAACGCCTTAGGCCGACAGAGGGGCGAATATTGGTGCGGGCGAAGGGACTCGAACCCCCACATCTTGCGATACCAGAACCTAAATCTGGCGCGTCTACCAATTTCGCCACGCCCGCTTGCCCAGACGAAGCCGCGCGGGAAAACCAAAGTTGTCCCGCGCGCGTCAGAACAGGCCCCCTAAAGGCACCCAAGCAAAAGGGCAAGCGCCAACAACTCGTGCAGGCGTACTTGTCTCGCGCGGGCGAGGCGATTAAGGGCCCTTTCCCATGAGCGACGAAACAAATGCAAGCGACGTGCCCCCCGACCATCTCTCGGTCAATCCGCGCAGCCCCGTGTTTGACGCAGACGTGCTCCAGCGCGGCGTCGGCATCAAATTCAAGGACCGCGTGCGCACTGATATTGAGGAATACTCAATCTCAGAAGGCTGGGTCCGGGTGCAAGCGGGAAAGACCGTGGATCGCAAGGGCAACCCCCTGACGATCAAACTCAATGGCCCTGTTGAGGCGTGGTTTGAAGACCTTGGCGACGAACCACCCGTGGCAAAAAAGGGCTAAGCCCCGCAACGCTTGTTAGCGGCTGAACTTTGCAAAAGCGCGTTCAAACTCGCGGCTGGGGTTCGCCTTAACAGGCCCCCGGACACGCGGCATTGCCTGTTTTGGCTGCGACATTTCATCGCCATAGATGAACCCTGCAAGCGGCCACTTGGTGCGTCCCGGTGCTTGGATCGGATGATACCACACGCGCACTTGGCTCCAATCATTGTTGGGCGAGACGTCGATCGCTGGGACATTGCGCTCCACCTGTCCGCGTTTCCCGTTGATCTCTGACCAATTGGCATGCGTAAGGCGCACCGTGCGCGAATCGATCACTTCGCTAACATAAGCAACGTGCCCAAGGCGCATATTGCGATGGGGCTTAAACACCATCACCGCGCCTTCTTGCGGGCGTTTGCCCCGAGCGTATTTGCCATCCGCCTGATCCCACCACGTGCGCGCATCGCCGTAAATCTGGATGCCAGACAGCTCGCGCGCATAGGGAACGCATTGCAGATAGCTGGAGCTTTGCGCGACTGCGGGTGCAGGCGCGAGAACGACAGATGTGCTCGCCAGAGCGATGCTGGCAGCGATGAAAGGTTTAAGGTGGCAATTCATAATTACCCCTAATGACCCGGTAATCTTGATATGAACCTTTGGATAAGGGTTAATTCCGGGTTTACGCTGTTTCGTGTTTTTACGAGCCGTGACAACTATGGGCCGTAACATTTGGCGGCCCCTGACATTTGACGGCGGCGTATTTCGACAAAACTTGCTAATTGGCCGGTAAGGGGCCACTTGGCGGCCAGATTATCAGGCATCACCAATGAACTCGCTCGAAAAACCAACTGTCATTATCATCGGACGCCCTAATGTGGGCAAGTCGACGCTGTTCAACCGGCTCGTGGGCAAGAAGCTTGCGCTCGTCGATGATCAGCCCGGTGTGACCCGCGACCGCCGTTTGGGTGATGCGGAGATTGCGGGGCTGCAATTCACCGTGGTCGATACCGCCGGTTGGGAGGATGAGGATGAACTCAGCCTGCCCGGCCGCATGCGCAAACAAACAGAAGCCAGCCTTGAGGGCGCAGATGCAGCGATGTTTGTGGTGGACGCGCGCGCTGGTCTGACACCGCTCGACAATGAAATCTCCCGCTACCTTCGCGAACATGATGTGCCGATTGTACTGGTCGCCAATAAAGCAGAAGGGAAATTAGGCGAAGCTGGCGTCTTGGAAAGCTATGAGCTTGGCTTTGGCGAGCCCGTGGCTGTGTCCGCCGAGCATGGCGAAGGCATCGCAGACCTGTTCGGAGGGCTATGGCCAATCATTGGCGAAAAGGCCGATGCAGCCGAGGCTGCAGCAAATGCGCCGTTGGAAGAGGATGAAGACGCACCGCTTGGCCCGCTAAAGCTAGCAATTGTCGGGCGTCCCAATGCAGGCAAATCGACGCTCATCAACCGGCTGCTTGGCGAAGATCGCCTGCTGACCGGACCCGAAGCAGGCATTACCCGCGACTCCATTGCGATCGATTGGGAGTGGGAGGATAAACAATCCGGCACCACCCGCGAAATCCGCCTGATCGATACAGCGGGCATGCGCAAGAAGCGCAATGTAACCGAGAAGCTGGAAAAGCTTTCGGTCGCTGATGCAAGGCGCGCGGTGGATTTTGCTGAGGTCGTAGTGCTGCTGCTCGACGCAACACAGGGCCTTGAGCACCAGGATCTCAAAATCGCAGCGCTTGCTCTTGAAGAGGGCCGTGCGTTGATGGTTGCGATCAACAAATGGGATGTGGCCGAAAACGCCTCCTCCCTCTTCAACGGGATCAAAGCCGCGCTCCACGATGGCCTTGCGCAGGTGCGCGGACTTCCCGTTTTCGCCGTCAGCGCCAAGACCGGCAAAGGCCTCGACACTATGCTGAGCGCAGCCTTCACCTTGCGCGATAGCTGGTCCAAGCGCGTGCCCACCGCTGCCCTCAACCGCTGGTTCGACGATGCCCTTGCCGCCAACCCTCCGCCAGCGCCCGGTGGCCGCCGGATCAAGCTGCGATACATCACACAAGCAGGCACCCGCCCACCCCGCTTTGTGGTGTTCGGATCGCGCCTTGATGATTTGCCCAAAAGCTATGAGCGTTATTTGATCAACGGTATCCGCGCGAAATTAGGCTTTGAGGCGGTGCCGGTTCGCGTCACCTTGAAGAGCCCCAAGAACCCCTACAATGCCAACCGCGGCGGGGGCGGGAATTATTCGGGTGGCGATAAGAAAAGCTAACATCACGCCGATTTTGCGAAGAGGGCGTTCTTGCGATAGGTTGCCTTCATGCAGCCGATCCGCACAGATCAACGCCATCAGGGGCAAACGCGATTAACAGGTTCAGCCCCTGGCATCTTTTGGGCAGCAACAATCGCTTTGATGTGCCCTCTGGTGCTCGTCTCACTCTTCATGTTTGCCCCGGTCTCGACCGCGCTTGCCATCTCGGTTGCATTTGGCGCCTTTATTATGCGCTCAAGGATATGGCCTGAGTTGAGCGTTTTCCTTGCCGTGGTTGTCTGTGTTGCCCTCATCGCAACCGCATTCATTCTAATCCAAGAGCACTCACGCCGCGATTACGTCACCCAACGCATGATCGGGCCCCATTACCCCATTAACGCGTTGCCTTGGCTCAATATTTCTGCGGTGCAGCATGATATCGATCAATATGTGATGACAGATAAAGACATGGCAGCGTTGGACCTTTCCGGTGACGTCTTGATCCATACAGAGTTTTTTGAGCGCCGGTCACACGCCAACGAGGTCCGCTGCGATATGCGCTGTATAGCGCTGCTCACCAACCCCGATATCAAGAGCGTGACCATAAACCCCGCGCCCGATATCTGGCGAACCGGCCCCAAAGCAATTATGCCGGGATTTCAACCAGACCCGATCACATATTCAATCCGCAATTCGCCCAGATGCCAGTCACAATGGGACAATATGGATCTGACGCCGCCGTCCTACGAAAGCCCAGAGGCTCTCGCTGCTGCAATGTATGAGGCATTCTTGCGCAACGAACCTTGTCTTTTGTCGCGGCCTTTCGAGGAAGGCGCACAGTATCGGCACATCGTGGACCCGGAACTCAACAAAGTGATCTATTACACGCTGCCACCGGGCGCTGTGATTTAGCGTAAACTGCATGAAATGCCCGCTTTTGCATTGCGACGCTTGTGGCACACGCGCTTGACGCTAAAGCGGGGTGATGTTTTTTGATATCTCTACCGTGGGCGTTGCCAGTGAGCTGCTTCAGCAAACGGCATCGACATCGCGTGTGCGTGAGGCCGTTGAACTCAGCTTGGCGCCTGCGTTCCTCCTTGTCGGGATCGGCGGTCTGCTCAACGTGATGATGCAGCGCCTTGTCTGGCTGGCGGGCCGGATTGAGCGGATTTGTGTGAACTCCACGTCGCCCACGCCTGACTTTCTCAGCCGTATCCCTTTTGAAGTTGAAGTCGAATGGCTCTCCAAACGCCGCCGCCTTGTGCGGGTTGCGGTCAAGTTCTCCACCGCAGCCGCCGCTGTAATCAGCCTTGTGATCGCTCTTTTGTTCGTATCGGCATTTATAAAGCCCAATATCGGCGTGCTCGTTGCGGTTCTTTGGGTGACCACGATTGGGTTGTTGATCACGGGACTTGGCTATTTCCTGCGCGAATCTTTGATGGCTGCGGACAGTCCGCGAGAAAAGGAATAAGCGCGAGCCTGCTTGTTAATGCTTGAAGGGCGTGTCTGATTGGAAATAGGGTGTTCCCAACACATCGAGGTGGGGCCAACAATCCATGACTTTCCAAATATCCCTTTGCCTGCACGCAGCTTTGCTCTGCGTGTTCTCGGCCGCAGCAAGCGCGCGGGACGTTGCTCCTAACAGTGCCCATGACAGCGTTTCCGAAAGCGCTCCTATTAACGACAATCCAGCAGCCAAAGGCATTTTGCCCCCGGACCTATCGAGTGAGCAATTGGCGCAGATTTTCTCGGTTGTGCTCGAGGATGAAAGCTTTGGCGCGGCGATGGAGCCCATGATGGAGGAGCTAATGACGCTTGGCCCTCCTGAGAAGAATTGGAACACCAAAGGCATCTTCCTACCGGACTTCTTGGAAGCACGCGGAGGCGATGTCTCCGACCATATTCTTGTCAGCGAAGAGCAAAGCCCTTTTAGCTTAGTCACCTTTGGTGAGGAGCCAATTTCGCTGCCTAAAGGCTATCGAAGCTGGACGCTGGCTGCGCCGGTGCAAACACCGCAAAAGTACCATGCATTGGTTGGATTTGCTCCCGATTTCTGGATCGGCGGCGTTGCCGGATACACCCGCAAAGGGAATGCAATGTGCAGCTCGTTCGACATGGGTTTAACCCTCTACTCGGCCAAGAACACCGATGAGTGGGGCGAGCTTGAACTCGGGGCAAGCGCCGTGTTCTACGCCCTAATGGACACCACTGCGAAACTGACGATTTGCGAGGTCTATTACGAGCTTGACGATGGCAGCATCACATCGCGCATTTACACTCCCAAAGGGCAGCCCTTCACCGCGATGAATGCACAGAATGACCGGTATAAAATAAGGCCAGCCGCCAAAGCGACTGACCTTATTCGTAATGCCAAGATTTCAAATCTGTTCGCGGGGTAACAGGCGGTTTTATTAGCCCCAGATTATTCGCCTTTATCGCCCGCCGCGCGGCTGTTCAACTGAACGTAGTTTTCAAGGCCCATACGCTCGATCATATCAAACTGGGTCTCAAGAAAGTCCACATGCTCTTCCTCATTGTCGAGGATGTAGTTGAACAGATCGCGGCTGACATAGTCGCGCACGTTATCGCAATATTCTACCGCATCGCGCAGCAGCGGGATCGCGTCTTCCTCAAGAGCCATGTCAGCCTTGAGGATCTCAAGAACCGTCTCACCTACGCGAAGATTATGGATCGCCTGGAAGTTGGGGAGGCCGTTTAAGAACAGAACACGCGCAGCCAGCTTGTCGGCGTGCTCCATCTCTTCGATGGATTCTTTGCGCTCATACTCTGCAAGCTTGGTCACGCCCCAATCGTCGAGCACGCGGTAGTGCAGCCAATACTGGTTGATTGCGGTGAGCTCATTGGTGAGAGCTTTGTTCAAAAATTCGATGACTTTGGGGTCGCCCTTCATGGGTATGGGTCCTCTATCTCCAGATGCTGAATGCCCAGACATATAGAGGCAACTCCCATGGTTCGGCAAGGGTGCCTTCGTAATTTTTTGTTTTAAATCAGTGCCTTGCGAAGCCCTCGCAATTGCGAGTTAGCGCCTTATAATGCGACTACTTCGCAGAGTGTGCGGGCCGGATCGAGCGCGGCGACAAGAGCGCGCTCCTCTTCGATAGTTTTCTGAGCTTTCTCAAGGCACTGCCCGCAGTTCGGCTTTTTCCCAAGGCTTGCGTAGACCGTTTCGGCATCGCCGCCAGCGTCAAGCGCAGCTGCACGTAAGTCGGATTCGCGAATAGCGTTGCAAATGCAAGTGTACATAAGGCTCCAATAGCTCCTTGGGAATCACTCCTGCGAAGCGTTTGCAACACTTAGATATGCGAATTAATCGCAATAGCAAGGTAAAACTGCGCTCCGCTGTCGCTTTCTTTGCCACAACTGCGCCTTGCGCAGTGCCTATCGTTTGAGCGGGAATCGCTTGCGATAGGTCAAACAGCGCCACAGCCACTCAAGCGGGCCATAGCGGAACCGGTCGAGCCAAGGCTTGGACCAGGCTAGCATCACAATCCATGTGAGCACCGTCACAAGATAAAGCTGTGGCCTGGTAAGCTCGCCAAAAAGACCAAGTGCCCAACCATGGAACACAAACAGCATAAGCACCGATGTGCCCAGATAGTTGGTAAAGGCCGCCCTTCCCGCCGCGCGCACTCGCTCCGCAAGCCATCCGGTCCAAGCGGGCGAATACGCCACCAAAAGCGCAGCAATGCCCAGCACCATGGCAAGGCGCGGCAGAGGGCTCCAGGCAAGGAATGCGGCATTGCTTGCCCAATATTCAAACCCTGAGGCTCGTGCGACCATGCCAATAAGCAAGGTGACAAATCCGCCGCTGATCACGCCGATCCAGCCCCATAGAAGCATCTTGGTGCGATTGAACGAACCGCTGAAGAAGCCAAAGCGATACAGCGCCATTCCGATGAGCATCAATGGAAGGGTTTCGAGGAAGAATATGCTCGAATTGGCGAACGGGAAGTACCAATCCTCACTCAAGCGGTGCTGAACAAGGCCAAGATAATCACCTGATGTTTTGAGCGCTGTGACGATCTTATCATCGGCAAGCGCCTCGGTGACCCCATCGCTCATATCTTTGCGCACTTCTTCCATACCTTCAGCTTCGCCCAACGCAGTGTTGACGATGAAATAAGGGAATGAGAAAAGGGAATAAACGAAAGCGCCAAAGCCATAGACGGTCAGGCCCACGGCCATTTGCGTTTTCGCCTTCCACCTGATGCAAGTGAGAGCTAGCAATCCCAGCAAAGCGTACATCGCCAAAATATCGCCCATCCAGATGAAGAGGAAATGGATGTAGCCGAACACGAATAGGACACACAAACGCCACGCTTGCAGTTTGGCCGTGTCTCCCCTCGCCCATGCACGCTCCATAAACAGGTACATGCCTGCTCCGAACAAAAGCGTGAAAAGCCCGCGCATTTTGCCATCGACAAGGATAAATTGTGCGATCCAAAGCCAACCATCAGGGTCACCCGTCGGGCCAATCCAGGCCGCTGGATAGGTGTAAGCGTTAAACGGCTGTCCAAAGACAACGATGTTCGCTGCAAGAATGCCCATGACGGCGATCCCGCGGATAAAGTCGAGCGTTTCAATCCTGTCGCCTTTAGCGACCGGCCCTGTGTGAATTACTGGCTCCTGGGAACCAGACGTACCCTTAGCTTCATGCGGCGTTGTCGCAGCGCTCATAAATATCCCCCTGAGCCGTGTTTACAGCAAAGACTAGCATCACTGCAGCTCAGGGGAAGAGGGAAGAGAAATTTGAGGTGTAAGGGGCGCTTAAGGCCGCTTCACCAGGCAACCTTGTCCCTGACGTTTCAAGCTGTCGCAGGCGCGCTGTGCTTCGGCGCGGCTGTAAAAACCAACCGCTTGCAAGCGGGTGACATTGCCGCCCGGCACAAGCGATTTGCGGGTGCCTGAAAGAGCAGGATTTGCTTGCAGTTTTGACCACAGGCGATCTGCATTGCTCGATACGCCGAATGCTCCGAGTTGCACCCGCCAATCGCCAGTGCGGGTTGATGATTGCGCCCCCTGAAGGGAGGAGGCCTGAACCGGGGCTGGTGCAGGGCTCGTCATCACGGCTGGTGTTGGCGAAACGGGCGCTGCACGCGGGGCACGCTCTACAAATGCAGGACGCGGCTGTGTGATGGGAGCGCTTGAAGCTGCCGGATAGCTGCGTGCGGGCGTGCTATTTAGAGGCGCTTTGCTGCCAGGTGTCCCCAAATCTAGAGCTGCGAGTTCAGCGCTGCGGCGCTGCGCGGCTTTGCCTTCGAGCTCGCGCGCCACAGATTGCGCCATCTGACGCTGATCGATGGGAACATATTGGTCCATCTGCTTAAGCGCATTGGCCGCCTGCGGCAGTCCAGCGCCGTTCGCAAGCGTCAGGAGTGCATAGGCACGCACCCAATCTTTTTGCGCATAATCAGCATTAAAATGAGCAAGGCCCAGAACGTATTGCGCGCGCGGATCGCCGCGTTCTGCTGCGTCTGTGATAAGCGGCATCGCGTTTGCCTGCTGACCTTGTTGGAAGAGGAGAAGACCATAATTGTCCGCCGCCTTCACATGGCCTTTTTGTGCCGCTTCGGCGTAAAGCTCGCGGGCTCGGTTAATGTCGGCAGGAACTCCGCGGCCAAGGCGATAGGCCTGCGCAAGGTTAAAGAGCGCATCTGCATCGCCGTTGCTTGCAGGCAGCTGCCACTGTGCCACAGCCGTGGTGTAGTCGCCCGCGCTCCAAGCATCGACGCCTTGCTTAACATCGGCTGACGCAGGCGCTGCTGCAGCGGCTGCAGCTATAAGTCCAAGGCCCGCAATCGAGCGAATAAAGCCAGATTTAAAATCAATACCTTGTGCCATGGCGCTTGGTGTCCTTTGTGTAACCGCTCTTGTGTTAACTCGCTCGGACGAAATCGCATGCTTTCGCTAGAGCCTTCGCAGTTTTCCTAGCGCAAGAATGGTTAGCAAATTATTGACAGACACCGCCTGAGTGCCCGTTCGCAAGGGAGGGCAGCGCGGCCAACGTGTGCGGCGCGAGCTTAAATCGTGTTTGGCCCTCAATCGGGTGCAAATGGGCGAAGTAAGGCGATTAGCTGTTAACTCTAAATTAGGGGTAGTCTGCGATCCACGCAATTCAGAAGCCGCAATTGGGCGGTGTTTTTATAGGTCACATTTTAGGGGGACCTGCTTTGCGTGTACTAGCTTTGGCCTCGCAGAAGGGCGGATCGGGTAAGACAACCTTGTCCGGGCATTTGGCTGTTCAAGCACAGCGCGCTGGCGCTGGGCCGGTTGTGCTGATTGATATCGACCCACAAGGTTCGCTTGCCGATTGGTGGAATGAACGCGAGGCAGAATATCCTGCCTTTGCTCAAACCACCGTGTCGCGGCTCGCGAATGATCTGGCAGTGCTTCGTCAGCAAGGCTTTAAGCTTGCTGTCATCGATACACCGCCTGCAATCACAATGGCGATCCAATCAGTCATCTCTGTTGCAGAGCTTATTGTCGTACCAACCCGGCCAAGTCCGCATGACCTGCGCGCTGTGGGCGCAACGGTGGATTTGTGTGAGCGCGCCGGCAAGCCGCTGGTTTTTGTCGTGAATGCCGCAACACCCAAGGCCAAGATCACATCGGAGGCCGCTGTTGCCCTTTCGCAGCATGGCACAGTTGCACCCATCACCCTTCACCACCGCACAGATTTTGCCGCCTCGATGATCGATGGTCGCACGGTTATGGAAGTCGAACCAGAAGGCCGCAGTTCCGCAGAAATCAGCGCCTTGTGGAAATATATCTCTGACCGACTTGAGAAAAACTTCCGGCGCACAGTCTTCGCATCACCCGGCAGCGGGCACCAGGTCCAAGCCAATGGCGTTCAGCGCCCAGCAGGTGGCTTTGGCCGCCGCGTGGCGCAGTAACCGAAGGTGCCGCGCGCAATGTCGAGTGCCAGATCAGTGACGGGGACAAAAGCCCGGTCAAACACCGGATCAGATACCGGCTTTGCTTCGCTTGGACCAACTTTGCTTGCTCGCAAAGGCGGCGCCAAACCAGCAATGCGTCCACAACTCGCTCCCCTTCCCGAAGTGGGACCGATTGACACAGACAGCCTTGAGGATCTTGGCTGGAATGACATGGGAGAGGCAAGTCCGGGCAGCCCGGGTGGCCCGGGTGGACACGCACCTCGTAAGACGAAGGCGAAGGCCAAACCTAAACCCAAGTCGTCCAAAACCACCAAAGTTTCAAAAAAATCTGCCGCGTCAAAAGCAGACGCAAAAGCAGATAAGCGCCGCGCGGCGTTCACCTTGAGGCTGGATTCAGACCGTCACCTCAAATTGCGCCTTGCTGCGACCATGCACGGCATAAGCGCACAAGCCCTGGTGACCGATGCAATCGATGCAATGTTTGGCGAGATCGAGGACCTTGATGCCCTCGCAAGCCGAATGAAAAGAAACTGAATTTTAACCCTTTGCGGTAAATAAATGCCGCCAGAACAGTATTACGTTAGGGGAATTTGAAATGGCTTGCACAAACCAAGGTGTTGCCGCTGCGCGCAAAAGCAGCCCAAAGCTTCACCTAGTCCTTGGCTCCGCATTGGCGAGCCTTGCTCTGGCAAGTTGCGCATCATCTGCGCCTCCTGCGCAAGTTTCTTTCGATAAAGCGCAAGCCGCTCTTGAAAATGGTAAGGTCGATAAGGCGATTTCTCACGCCGAAGCCGCCGTGCTTGCGGCACCGCGCGACCCTGAATATCGCGCGATCCTTGGCTCTGCTTATCTCGAAGCGGGCCGTTACACATCTGCAGCATCAGCATTTGGCGATGCAATTGAACTGGGCGACATCCGCGGGCGCACCGTGCTGAGCTATGCTCTCACCCAAGTGGCCACCGGTGACAACCGGGCGGCCGTTAAAGTTCTCCAAGCGCGCCAAAACAGCGTACCTCGCGCTGATCTTGGTCTTGCCCTTGCCCTTGCTGGCGAAGCGGATCGCGGCGTTGAAATCCTCGTGAACACAATTCGCGAAGGCAATGGAACACCCAAAGCGCGTCAAAACCTCGCTTACGCCTATGCGCTGGCTGGCAATTGGCGGGCAGCGCGTGTGATGGCATCAGAGGATGTGGCACCGGACCAACTTGATACTCGCCTGTCTGATTGGGCCGCGACCGCGCGTCCGGAAGACCATATGGTGCGCGTATCCAACCTGCTTGGCCTACGGCCCGTATCGGATAGCGGTCAGCCGCAATATCTGGCGCTTTCGAACTTCCCAAGCCAGCCTGAGCTCGCAGCAGAAGCTGCACAAGTGGCTAAAGCGGATGAGACAATGGCGCCCAAAAGCGCTCCTGCCGCGCCGCGTCAAAGCGAAACGCTTGCCTTTAACGCAGGCGGTTTTGACAATGTGACACACAGCGCTTCGGCGCCTAAGCCCGCCGCACCTTCGGTTGCTGCACCTGTTGCAAAACCAAAACCAGCGCCGCGCCCTAGGCAGCAATTCGTTTCAAACGAAATTGTCCAAAAAATTGCAGCACCAAAGCCTGCCGCACCAAAGGTCGCCTCACGCGCTGCACCCAGCCGCGCAAGCGCTCCTAGCCGCAGTGCCCCGACCCGCAGTGCCCCGACCCGCAGCAATCCCGCCCGTGGTTCAGCCGACACACACCGCGTTCAACTCGGTTCATTCAACACCCGCGAAGTCGCCGAACAAAAATGGCGCGAATTCCAACGCCGCTATCCAAGCCTGAAGGGCCGCGATGTTGTCATCACCGAAGCTCAGGTAAATGGTCGCACATTCTTCCGTGTTGCCGCCGCAGGCTTTGGCGAGCGTCAAGCGCGTTCCATGTGCGGTTCCGTTAAGGCTACTGGCGGCGGCTGTTTCGCCTATGCCAAATCCAGCCCACCAGCCGGTGCCGTCAAGCGCAGCGTGCGTGTTGCCGCGCGCTAAACACCAAACAATTCCCCCCGCTTTAGCATTTTGATCAGCTTCAGCGAGACTGCCCCCGATAAGCTTTATGCTTTCGGGGGCATTTTTTGTTGACGCGCCTTAGCTTTCAATCGCCACGCCGCCTTTAACAAGCGCGCGCACCCTGCCCTGGACGCCCTGCATATCGAACGGCGTATTGTCAGCAGTCGCAGCCATCTTGCGGCGATCCACCACCCAAGGGGCCTCCGGGTCGATAATTGCGATATCGGCCTCTAACCCTACTGTGAGAGCGCCTGCTGGCACGCCAAGCAGCGTTGCGGGATTGCCCGCCAACAATTCGAAGGCTCGCGTCAGATCGATCACCTCATCGCGCACAAGGCCAAGGACCATCGCCAATAGGGTCTCAGCCCCTGCCATACCCGGTTCAGCATCGGCAAAAGGCAAGCGCTTGTCTTCTGGTCCGCGTGGATCATGGCCGCTGGAGATCACATCAACAGTGCCATCCCCGATCGCGCTGAGCGCTGCTTGCCAGTCCGCTTCGCTGCGCAAAGGCGGGGAGAGCTTTGTGAAGGTGCGAAAATCTGCTGTTGCAAGGTCTGAGAGCATAAAATGCGCAGGGGTGATCCCGCAGGTTACGCCCACACCGCGGGCCTTGGCCGCGCGCACCAGATCAAAGCCAGCCGCCGTTGTGACTTGGCGCAAATGGAGCCGCCCGCCGCTGAGCTCAGTCAAAGCAATATCGCGCGCAATTGCCAGAGTTTCCGCCTCGGCAGGCGCGCTTGGGAGGCCCAATCGGGTCGCAAACTCTCCCGCGGTCGCTGCCGCCTCGCCAATGAGCCCTGCATCTTCTGAATGGGTCACAACCACCAGATCCAGCATCGCTGCATATTGCAAGAGGCGCAGCATAACGCCGCTATCGGCGATCCATTTGCGCCCTGTGGCAATGCCCTTTGCGCCCGCGTCACGCATGAGCGCGATTTCAGCAAGTTCGCGCCCCTCAAGCCCGCGTGTCGCAGCCGCTAGAGGGTGGACCCACAAGTCAGGCTTTCCGCTTTTTGCGATGTAATTGACCCGGCTCGGGTAATCGAGCGGCGGGGATTGGTCGGGCATCAAAGCTGCACGGGTAATGCCGCCAAAATGAAACGCAGGTTTATCCACGGCGAAAACACCAAGGTCGATGATACCCGGCGTTATCAGCTTGCCTTTGGCGTGGAGGACCTTGTCGCCTTCCTCTGGAGCAAGATCACCGCCTACCGCCGCGATCACTCCATCAACACAGCGCACCCCCTTCAATGAGGCCTTTGGAAGTGACGAGCGTTCCGCCCGCGATGGTCAAGGGTCGTGACTGTTTCATGCGACCCACCCCTCAACACCGCGAGTGCCACGGGTGAGCACATCCAAACACGCCATGCGGATGGCAACGCCCATTTCCACCTGGCTGGTGATGATTGAACGGTCGAGCATATCTGCCACTTCGCTATCGATTTCTACGCCGCGGTTCATGGGCCCTGGATGCATGACCAAAGCATCAGGCGCCGCGCGCTGCAACCGCGCTTTGGTCAGCCCATACAGGTGGTGGTATTCGCGCGCAGAAGGGATGAATTGGCCCGACATCCGCTCTGACTGAAGCCGCAGCATCATAACCACATCGCAACCTGCAAGTGCAGCATCGAAATCATGGAAAGGCTCTGCTCCCATCATCTCCACCCCTTGCGGCATAAGAGCAGGCGGTGAGCACAAACGCACTTGTGCCCCCATCGCTTGGAGGCAAAGTATGTTCGAGCGCGCAACGCGGCTGTGCAAAATGTCGCCGCAAATCAGAACCGTTCGCCCGGTGAAATCCTCCGTCGCCTCGCCTCTCGATGCCAGAGCCTGGCGAAGAGCGAGCGCATCGAGAAGCGCCTGTGTGGGGTGTTCGTGTTGTCCATCGCCTGCGTTCAAAACGGGGCAATCCACCTTGTCTGCGATCAGCTGTGTCGCACCGCTTGAACCGTGCCGGATCACAATCGCATCAGCCCGCATGGCGTTCAATGTGATCGCTGTATCGATCAGTGTCTCGCCTTTCTTAACGCTTGATTGTGCGGCGTGCATATTCACCACATCTGCGCCAAGGCGTTTGCCCGCAATCTCGAAGCTCAAAAGCGTGCGGGTGGAGTTTTCAAAAAACGCATTGATGATGGTGAGCCCACTCAGGAGATCAGCGCGCTTGTTTCGCCCACGATTAAGGTCGACCCATTCCTCAGCTGATGCCAGCAAATAGAGGATTTCGTGCCGTTCAAGCTGGCTTATGCCGGTGAGATCACGATGGGGGAAAGCGAGGCGGCCTTCGGGAAATCGTCCGGAGCCTGACACTCCGGTCAACGTTGAGGCTTCGCTTGGATTTGGCGTCTGGTTCATTAAAGCCAAGCCCTTAGTCGAGACATGTGCAACGCTCAACCCATGAAGGCCTCACTTCCCCTAGAAGTTTACGCGGGGCCCGTTATACGTCAAAGGAACTGCATGGGCTGCAAAAGCGTTAATGCGTGCAAGCCAACCAGGTCACGCACAGATAAGGAATAAGAATGAGCTTTTTGGGTAAAGCATGGAAGGTCATCGTCGGCATCAAAGACGGACTTGTTCTTGTATTCATGCTGCTTTTCTTCATCGCTCTTTTCAGCATCCTTTCAGCAGCTCCCAACCCTGGCCAAGTGCGCGAAGGCGCGCTCCTTATCGATATGTCGGGCTACGTTGTTGAAGAAAAAAGCGAGGTTGATCCCTTCCAGGCTTTGCTAAGCGGGACAGCTCCACCGGTCGAACTTCGCGCCCGTGATCTTGTCCGCGCACTTGATGCAGCCGCGACCGATGAACGCGTGAAAGCGGTTGTGATGGACCTTGGCGGATTTATTGGCGGGGGTCAGGTGCACATGCAGTCTATCGCTGATGCAATGGACCGGGTGCGCAAAGCTGATAAGCCGGTCCTCACATACGCCTTGGGTTATGGCGATGACCACATGCATCTTGCCGCTCATGCCAGCGAGGTTTGGGTCGACCCGATGGGCGGCGCAACAATCGTTGGTCCCGGCGGCGCGCGGCTTTATTACGCGGACCTTCTTGAAAAGCTGAAAGTCAACGTGCGTGTGTATCGCGTGGGCACCTTTAAGTCGGCGGTGGAGCCTTATCTGCTCGATGGGCCATCCGATGCAAGCCGTGAAAACCTGGAGGCGCTTTACGGCTCTTTGTGGGAAGAGTGGCAGGCGAATGTAAAGAAAGCGCGCCCCTCGCTGGAACTGGACCGGGTGACCAAAGACCCTGTCGCATGGGTCGAGGCATCGTCCGGCGACCTTGCCAAAGCAGCGCTTGACGCAGGGCTCGTCGACACAATTGGCACGAAGGTCGAATTTGGCAAACACGTGGCACAAATCGCTGGTGAAGATGCGTTTGACGAAACACCTGGCGCCTATGCCAAAAGCGACCTTGCCCCGTTCTTGGCTGACGTAGGGCCCGGCACTGGATCATCCAGCAACAAAATCGCGGTGGTAACCGTTGCCGGCGTCATCGTCGATGGCGAAGCGGGACCCGGCACCGCCGGAGGCGCGCGCATTGTTGGCCTTCTCGACGACGCCTTTAGCAATGATGACATCAAAGGGCTTGTTGTCCGGGTCGATTCCCAGGTGGCTCAGCCATCGCATCTGAAGACATCCGCCAAGCGGTCGAGCGTTACCGTGCTGAAAAAGATGTGCCTGTCGCTGTCTCTTTTGCCAATGTCGCTGCAAGCGGCGGCTATTGGGTCGCCACGAAAGCAGACCGCATTTTTGCCCAGCCTGAGACAATCACCGGCTCGATCGGCGTCTTTGCTGTCATTCCAACGTTTGAGGGCACTGCGGATGAAATCGGCGTGAGCGCGGGCGGGTATCGAACCACCCCCTTGTCCGGTCAGCCTGATTTGATCGATGGCTTTTCACCTGAGCTTGACGCCATTTTGCAAGCCGGGATCGAAGACACCTACACCGACTTTCTTACCATCGTTGGCGAAGCACGCGGCATGACAACCGACAAAGTCGATGACATCGCGCAAGGCCGCGTTTGGGATGGCGGCACTGCGCGTCAACTGGGCCTTGTCGATCAATTCGGCGGGCTTGAGGATGCGATGCAATGGGTGGCCTCAGAAGCGGGCCTTGAAGAAGACGATTGGAGCGCGATGTTCCTTGGCACTGCTCCTGGCAATTACGATTCCCTGATCCGTCAGCTCGTGACCAATGCAGTGGCACCAAAGGTCACCGCACCGCGTAGTGACCTGTTCGCAGCGACCGCTCGTCAGCGCGATGTTTTGATTGGCCAATTGGCGCATGATGCAAAGATGCTTTCCGGGACGCAGGGCATTCAGGCCTATTGTCTTGAGTGTCCCACCAGTCCTCAATCCGTCAGTGCACGGGACGGTGACGGCCTATTGAAGGTCATTGGCGCATGGCTGGCTGACTGAACACAGCTGCGCTAACCCACCGAGCGAACGTCGCTCGCCGGTTCGCGCCGTGCTGCAATGCGATCGAGATAATTGCCCATCTCAACAAGCCCCTTGGACGAAAGACGCAGATATATCTGCTTCACCTCATCCTCGTCGCGGTAAGCAAACACAAGGTCCTTGCTCTCAAGGAGCTCAAGCCATCGCAAGGTCGAAGTCGCCGGTAAGCTTGTGGCGCTTGCCACCCGCTCAATCTTGACGCCCCGGCCCTGCGAATGGCCTTGAAAGAGGTACAGGAGGATGTCCCAAGCAGGCTCACCGAAAAGCTCGCTATCCGCGAACAGCTCTGTTCGAGCTTGTCTTTCTCGGTACAGCCGTGTCGCAACTTGGGTTCTAGTCTCACGCGATGGCTTGAACGCCATCGACGTATTCTTGGAAGCCATTTGTCATTTCAGCCTTGATAATCCCAACCGCCATAAACACGCGGCCACTGCGTAAATATACTAACCATGAGTGACAAAGGTTCCATCTCGGCGAGAGGTCAGTTGTGACTCTTGCAACTCATCGCCGTTTACAAAGCTAACTCCCGCCCCTCGACTTTGTGCTTTTGGTAAAGGGGTAAGAGCATCGCGCAGCAACGTTTTAAAGCTTGTTCTGTCCGCCGCCTGTGCAATCGAAGACGTCACAGTGAACTTTAGCAATCCTTCCATCCGGTCATTGCACGCTTGATCGATATCGGCCCGCAATTGGCATACGATTTTTTGCGCAGAATGGGCGCTCACACCCACGAAGAGTATACCGAATTGGTTTTCTGCGATCCGGCCAATTACGTCACTGTCACGCTGCCAGGCGCGGATAACATCGGAAATTTCGCGCAACACCATATCGCTTGTGTCGGGCCCCCATTTTTCCATGATCCGATCAAACCAATCGAGTTGGAGCACCGCGAGGCAGACCGGCATATCCAGCCGTTGAGCGGTCGCAAGAGCTGGCTCGCAGCCGTGTTCAAAGGTTCGCTGGTCAAGGAAACCAGAAACGGGATCTGCGCGCTGTGCACCGTGCCGTATCTCAATCGCTTCGCGCACTGCGATCGCAATAAGGGCAATGCCCAAAATCGCGGTCAAAATTGTAAGCACAAGCACATTGACTGCGCCCAATTCAATCGTGCGATTCACGAGAGAGCCAACTTCGATTTTGAGATAAAGGACCCAAAGTGGTCTCAACAAGCTGAAACCGGCAAGCAGGCTCATGGTCCATACAAGCACGCGGTCAAATACGTTGGTGGAGCGCGCCGTCCACAAGGAAACAGCGCCAATTCCAAAAAGCAATCCACTTGTTCCATTTTGCACAAGCAGGGCAACCGAATGCTCTTCTTCGCTCAAAGCAAAAAACAAAAGTGAACACGAAATAACGCTGACCACGGACATTCCAAGCAGTGGTGTTCTTTGTTTAAGCCGCGATGTTGCTCCCCACACGATCGCCATCACGCTGGTACAGGCGAGGCCATGCAAGAGTGAGGTAACAAGCGATGAATTTGCCGCAGGAATGGCAATGACCACGGTCATGACCAGAAAAAGCGCCAAAAAACCGATCCCAAAGCTAAAGAGATGAACCCTAGATCGATCAGCATTCCAGAGGTAGAAAAACGCCCCGGCAAAGACCAGCGCGAGGGCAGGCCATACTAGCGCTGTAACAATCTGCATGCCCGCTCCACAAGCTTTGACTGACCCGCACGATTCTGGGCGGTTTGACATAGAATTGTAAATCGCGATCACACAACCCTTGCGTGCAGATGCTTGCAAAAAGTCGGCCAAATGTTCCTTTCTAGGACGCCTGAAACATGCCACCATCATCCCTGTCGCTTGTGCATTGGCGCGAATTGGGCGAGGCAGGCGCGTGGGCAGAGGCTTGGGCAGAGGCGTGGGCAGAGGCGTGGGCAGAGGCTTGGGCAGAACGCGGTGGGCATTACGAAGTGAGCTTTTTAGGATCGCCACTGAGTTTATGCAGCGCACATTAAATTGGTTTGGGAGCCGCAATTTGCAAAAGAACGCAATCAGAGGATTGGTCGCAGGATACATGGTCATCTTCTTGATGGCCACAACTTGGCCGGGCGCTATGCTTTACAATGTCGCGGCCCCTCCGGTTTTTGGCCTCCCCTTCAACCTCTTTGTGATCGCAGCCTTGATCGTCATTGCGCTCGTGCTGCTCGCAGCGCTTTATGTCAGCGAAACCAGGGCTGAGGACTAAGCGGCAATGGAACGCTGGCACATTATTGCAGCCGTCATCGCAGCCTATCTTGGCGTCACCCTTGCGATTGGGCTTTTGTCGGGTAGGCGCGCTTCGAAAAGCGTTGCAGGTTATGTCGCCGGAGACCGCGATTTTGGCCTTCTGGTCATGTATTTCGTGCTCGGCGCGTCGATCTTTTCCGCCTTCGCATTCCTTGGCGGGCCGGGCTGGGCCTATAGCCGGGGAGCAGCAGCCTTCTATATACTGTGCTACGGTGTGCTGGGCATTGTGCCTTACTTTTTCCTTGGGCCAAAAGCGGCGGCATTGGGCCGCAAATTTGGCTATGTGACACAGGCACAGCTGATTTGCGGGCGTTTCCCATCGCGCGCGCTCTCCTTGATGATTGCGGTTCTAACCGTGCTTGCCTTCATCCCCTACATCACCTTGCAAATGCGCGGTGCAGGGATCGTGATTGAGGCAGTGACCGAGGGCAATGTGCCGCTTTGGGCAGGCGCTTTGGTCGCTTATGGCATCGTGCTGATTTATGTGCTGTTTTCTGGGGTTGCCGCGGTTGGTTGGACCAATACGTTCCAAGGCATTTTCATGCTCACCATCGCATGGACGCTAGGGCTGTATCTGCCAATTTCGCTCTATGGCGGTGTGGGTGAGATGTTCAGCCAGATTTTGGCTGAGCGACCAGAGCTTCTCACTATGCCTGGGCTCACCGCGTCTGGCGAACCTTGGTCATGGGGCGGGTATTCCAGCGCTATCATCGTCTCTGCTGTGGGCCTGATGATGTGGCCACACCTGTTCATGAAGGCCTTTACCGCAAGGAGCGACAACACTCTTCGCCAGACCGTTGTCCTGTTCCCGACCTTTCAGCTGTTCTTGATCCCGGTGTTTTTGATCGGGTTTGCAGGCGTGCTTTATCCCAAAGCTCCGCCCTCGTCCGATTTCATCTTGCCGTTCATGATCCTCAACGCAGAGCTTCCCGCTATCGTAGTGGGGCTGTTTTGTGCAGGCGCTTTATCGGCATCCATGTCCACCGGCGATTCCCTGATGCATGCTGCTGCATCGGTTACCGTGGAGGACGGGATTAAGCCCTTCAAAGACATGTCGGACGAGGCGCGCAGGCGCCTTATTCAGGTGCTGGTCGTTGTGGTGGGCGCGATTGCATTCGTGTTCGCTGTAAGCGAAGGCATGTCGCTCGTGGTGCTGCTCCTCACGGCCTATGGCATTATCTGTCAGCTTGCCCCGCCCATCGTTGCCGCCATGTACTGGAGCCGTGCAACCACCGCGGGGGTTATCGCAGGGTTTGCAAGCGGTTCGCTAACCGCTGCATTCTTCTTCCTGAGCGGATATTTCGGCAATGACCTGCGGCCCTATGATCTGCACGAAGGGATGCTCGGGCTTATGGTGCATGTGCCTGTTCTGATTGTCGTGAGCCTCCTCACCCAGCCGCAAACGGCGGATCACAGCGAAGGGTTCACTAAGGCCACAGCCTGACTGTCAAAAAGAGCGGATTTTCAAGCCGTCTAAATTTCTGTAAACTAGCGCTTATGCATCTGTTCGAGATTCTTATTGTCTTGCACGTGATCGCCGGGACGACCGGCCTCATCGCCTTTTGGGTGCCGATTGTTGCCAAAAAAGGCGCAGTGAACCACCGGCGCTGGGGGCGCATTTGTTGCTACGGCTTTATCGGTGCAGGCGCGCTTGCAATCGCGATGGCTTTGATCTCACTATACGGGTCCGAAGAGCGGCTTCCCTCCGTCACAGACCGGGTCCTGTTCGAGGGGCTGTTTGGATGGATGATGCTTTACCTTGGCATCCTCACCATTGGCTTTGCTGATTATGGCCTTGCTGTGGTCAAACATTCCCGCAATCGCGCAGCCCTTCGGGCCCCGCGCTATCAGATTGTGATCGCCGCCGTTTTGCTGTCCGCTGCCTATTGCTTCTGGTTCGGATTTGGCATTGGCGAGGCGCTGATGATGGCTGTCGCGTGCCTTGGCATTGTCGCGATGAGCATTCAGCAGCTTTACATTTGGCGCGCTCAGCCGCCGACCAAACGCTCCTACGTGGGCGAGCATTTCCGTGCGCTGATCGGCATGGGGATTTCCGCCTACACCGCCTTCATGTCAGTGGGTCTAATCCGATATATCCCAGAGCATGTCTTCAACCCGCTCGTCTGGGCTTTGCCAAGCACCGTTGGCGTTGCTTTGATCATTGGTTTCTCGCTTCAAGCCAAGCGCAAGACTCCTCCAAGGAAGCCTCCTAAAGCCCAGCCCACATCCGCGTAAGGTTCGCGATGGTCTTGTCGATCATCAAAAGCTCAGGCGCACTCGCTGGAAGTTTCACGGCCAAAGACGCGCGTGTGTTTTGCAGATCAAACAGCAATTCACGCTGATTAACGTCGCGGATATGGCTTTCTATCCATCCCACGGCGACCATGCGCGTGCCCTTGGTCACGGGGGTCACTTCATGCACGCTTGATGAGGGATAAAGCACCAAATGCCCCGCCTCACCTTTAATCGTTTGCGTCATACCGGCGGTCTGCACCACCAATTCGCCGCCCTCGTAATCCGCCGGATCGCTTAGGAAGAGCGTGAATGAGATGTCGGTGCGCAGCTGAGCATCGCCCTTTCCCATCAGAGCATTGTCGATATGCGCGCCGTAATGACCCCCATCCCGGGTCTTGCTGATGATAAGGTTCGATATGCGCTTTGGCCGCGCGCCTGCTTTGACGATGGCGTTGTCTGTGATGATCGGCATCAGCATCTGGCTTATCGCGCGGCCTGCTGCATTGGTCATTACCGCTTGGGCATTGTCCTTTACCCGCGCGGCCACCATGCCAGCCGTCTTGCGCCCATCCTGCCACTCGAGCTTAGCAAGCGCGCCTTGAATTTCGGCAAGCTTTGCGAGGTCAGAAACAGCGGCAATATTGAGGATCATACATCCCTCTTGATAATCGTTTGCAAAAAGGATCGCTTGGCTTATGGCTAGCACAAACCTCTGCTGATTTGGAGCACTGTGTCATGAAAGTCGAATTGAAAACCTGGGGCACGCTTGGCGTTGCAACCGCTTTGGGACTTACTATTGCAGGTTGCTCTGGCGACGCTGGCGAAGGCGATAGCGCAGGCGAAGGCGGCGAGAATGCTGTTGTTGGCACCGCTGGAGAGGGCGAAGGCGGCGTAGGAGAAGGCGGCGTAGGTGAAGGCGGCGAGGGTGGTGAAGGCACTGGCGGAGAGGGCGGCGTAGACACGTCTGCTGCCTCAAACGATCCGGTTGTCTATGGCTCTGCCCTTGCGATTGCCGAAGCCCATGTGATTGCCGCGCGCGATGCTTATGCAGCAGGCGAAAAAGAGGCAGGCGCTGAGATGTTCGCGCACCCCGTTTCCGAGGTTTTGCTGGAACTGGCACCCGTCTTTGCTGAGCGCGGCGTGGATGACCTCTCTCCGCTTTTCACAGGCGCATCAGACGCAGCCCTTCAGGGGGCTACCGCTGATGAAATCGCTGCCAAAGCGCAAGGCATCATCACCGCCCTTCGCGCAGCTGAAAACAAAGCACCCACCAGCGATGCAAGCGCAGGAAAAGTGGCCGCCGGCGTTGTGGCTGATCAAATTGAGCGCGCGGCCCAGATGTACGGCCAAGCCGCCGACACCACGATTTATGGCCCGTACCTTGATGGCTATGGCTTCTATAAGGCGGCTGAGGCGGCCTACGAGCGTTCTGGTGGCGCAATCAATGGCGAAGATGCAGACCTTGCAAAGGCAATCGAAGAAGCGCTTGCATTGCTGGCAGAAGCCTACCCCAGCGTTGAGCGTCCAGAGAGCTTGGATGCAGATCAAGGCGCACTTTCAGGGGCATCGGCAAGCGTTCTGCTTGCCGCGAGCTGATCCCCCTTCCCTTACCAAAGCGATACGGGCATAGGCGCTTGCCATGCATGATATTCGCTTAATCCGAGACGACCCGGACGGGTTTGATGCCATCCTTGCACGGCGGGGCCACGCCCCTGTCTCAGCGCAGATCCTCGCGCTGGACGAGGAACGCCGCGCGCTCACCACAAAGCTGCAAGAGATGCAATCGCGCCGCAATGAAGCCTCCAAGGCCATTGGTATGGCGATGGGTCAAGGCGACAAAGAAAAGGCCGAAGCGCTGAAGGCTGAAGTTGCCGACCTCAAGCAGTCCATGCCCGCGATCGAAGAGCAAGACCGAGAGCTTGGCGCAAAGCTGCAAGACACAATGCTGGCTCTTCCCAACCTCCTCGACCCGTCTGTGCCTGATGGGGAGAGCGAGGACGATAATCAGTACCTTCGCGAGTGGGGCGAAAAGCCGAGTTTTGACTTCGACCCCCAAGAGCACGCCGATATGGCACCAGCATTGGGGATGGACTTCGAAACGGGCGCCAAGATTTCGGGTGCGCGCTTTACCTTTCTGCGCGGCGATATGGCGCGCCTTCACCGTGCGCTGGGTCAGTTCATGCTCGACACCAATACGCGCGAACATGGCTTTACCGAATGCAATCCGCCGCTGCTGATTAATGAGCAGGCAGGCTACGGCACCGGGCAACTTCCCAAATTTGGCGAAGACCTGTTCTGGACCAAGGACGACCGTATTCTCATCTCCACATCCGAGATGGTTCTGGGCAATTCGTTCCGAGAGCAATTGTTTGCTGAAAGCGATTTCCCCATGCGGCTGACAGCCCTCACCCCATGCTTCCGTTCTGAAGCGGGCGCAGCTGGGCGCGACACGCGCGGCTTTATCCGTCAGCACCAGTTCGAAAAGGTCGAGATGATCGTTGCCGCAACGCCCGATCAGGCGGCGCAGGAGCATGAACGGATTACAGGAATTGCCGAGGGGCTCTTGCAGAAACTGGGGCTCCACTACCGCGTAATGGCGCTATGTTCTGGCGATATGGGCGCGTCGATGATGAAGACCTATGACCTTGAGGTTTGGCTGCCAGGGCAAGGCGCTTACCGCGAGATCAGCTCTTGCTCTGATGGTGGCACCTATCAGCCGCGTCGGATGAACGCGCGCTATCGCCCGGAAGGGTCGAAGAAGAGCGAGTATTTCCACCTCCTCAACGGCTCTGGCCTTGCAGTTGGACGCACTCTTGTTGCGGTGATCGAGAACTATCAGCAGGCCGATGGCTCGGTCCTGGTGCCCGAAGCGCTGCATTCTTATATGGGCGGTGTGACCAAGCTTGAGCCTATCTCCTAATGCGCATCCTGCTTACCAATGATGATGGCATTCATGCACCGGGCCTTGAGGTCTTGGAGCAGATCGCAGCGCAGTTTTCCGACGATGTTTGGGTATGCGCTCCTGCTGAAGAGCAATCGGGTGCGGGGCACTCGCTAACCCTCAATCGCCCGGTGCGCTTGCAGCAGTTTTCTGAGCGCCGCTTTGCCGTGACGGGAACGCCGACGGACAGCGTTTCTATGGGCCTTCGCGAAGTATTGGGGCCCGACCGCAAGCCAGACCTAATCCTTTCAGGCGTCAATCGCGGCGCGAACCTTGGCGATGATGTTACCTATTCCGGTACAGCCTCCGCAGCGATGGAAGGCGCGCTTGCTGGCATTCGCTCTATCGCGCTTAGCCAAGTCATCTCGCCAGAGACGCGCGGTAGTGACGCGGAATTTGCGCAGGCGCAGGAATGGGCGCCCAAAGCGATTAAACCATTGGTCGATGCGCCCTTTGGCAATCGCACGTTTCTCAATGTGAATTTCCCGCCTGTGGGCGCGCAAGGCATTCGCATCACGCGCCAAGGCTTCCACGACTATTCGCGCGGCAGCGTTGTCGAGGGGACTGACCCGCGCGGCCTTAAATACTTCTGGTTTGGGCTCCACCCAATTGAGCACACGCTTGACCATGGCACCGACTTGGAAGCGATTGCGGACCGATATGTCACTGTCACACCGCTCCAACTCGACTTGACGCATTACCCAACAATCGACAATCTCGCAGGCAGATTTTCGTGAGCGGGTTCGAGGGGTAAGGCACAAACGCGATGGCATTACGCGACACAGAGCGTTCCCTTACTCGCTCTGGCGACAGGCAACGAGGTCGTCACCCGGCACAAAAGCGTCCAAGGCCGCTGCGGCGCGCGGTTGGTCTGCCGGTCTGGGCCGATGTAACCATTCGCCTTGGCGCAGCGCTTTTCCTTATCTTCATTGTCATCATGATCCACTGGTTCGACCGCGAGGGGCTGGTCGATAGCGTTGATGGCCATGTCAGCTTCCTAGACGTGGTTTATTTCACCATGATCTCGATCACGACGACGGGCTTTGGCGATATTGCGCCTGTAACGGATAGCGCGCGATTGAAAGAGGCGGTGATTGTGACCCCGATCCGCTTCCTCGTTTTCTTTATTTTCGTAGGCACAGCCTATAACTTCATCATCAAACGCAGCTGGGAGAAATGGCGCATGGCTCGCATTCAGGATAAGCTTTCTGACCATGTGGTTGTCCTTGGCTATGGTGTTTCGGGCTCGCAAAGTGTCGAGGAACTGATTGAACGCGGCACAGATGCTGACCGTATTGTGGTCGTCGACCCAAGCGAAGACCGCCTGCGCGAAGCAGAGAAGCTGGGCGTCAATGTCATGGCGTCTGATGCGACGCGTGATGAAACGTTGAAAGCGGTGCGCATTCAAACGGCGAAGAATGTGCTTGTCTCGGCAGGGCGCGACGACACCTCGATCCTGATCGTCTTGACTGTGCGCCACCTTGCCCCGCGCGTCCCGATCAGCGTGGTGGTGCGCGCGGATGATAACGAATTGCTGGCAAGGCAGGCGGGCGCGGACAATGTCATCAACCCGGTGCGCTTTACCGGGCTTCTGCTCGCAGGCTCAGCCAACGGCCCGCACATCGCCGACTATCTTGCGGACCTCGCCTCTGTCTCAGGGCGCGTCCAGTTGGTCGAACGGGTCATCACAGAGGCGGAGTGTGGTTGCTCTATCGGCGAGCTCAGTACCGGCGGCAGGGGCCTTCGTATTTATCGCAATGGCCGCGCCATCGGCTTTTGGGAGGAGGAATGTGAGAACCTCCAACCCGGCGACGTGATTGTCGAGATTGTGCCTTCGGAAAAGGTCAACGGGGACAGCTGACCTGTCTTAAAGGAAGAGCAGGAAAGCCCCACCCATTGCCGCCATTCCAAGGATGAAGTGGCCACTATCGATTGCAAAGAGCATTCCTGATTTGCGCTGAAACAGATAGTTTATGCCCATTGCTGGCACCATAATCCCGACCGCAAAGCCCAGTGACATCATCATGACAACATGCGGCGCAGCGCCCGTACGCGCGATCAGATGCCAAAGCACCATGGCAATCAGCATCTCAAACAGAAAGCAAAGCCCGAAGATAAGCACCATATTGCCGCCCTCTACGTCTTTGTCCGACAGCCCTGCCGCCTTTTGCCAAGCCTTCCCAAACAGCGCGCCGTACCAAATCATGCCCACCACAAAGAACGCGGCGGCTCCGGCCAGCACTGGCCATAGTGCGAAGTCATTCATGTTTGATCCCTCCTTAATTCTCGGCTTGGTGTAGCGGGCTGGGCGCGCATAGGAAAGCGAGCGCTGAAGCCCACCCCGCTTGCGGGAGGGGTTGGGGGTGGGCACTGGCACTCCCGTCAATTACGGTGTAGGGGCGCGCCCATCATGACCAACGCAACAACTCTCCCAGACGCCAAGAAAGTCGGCATGGTCTCGCTTGGCTGCCCTAAGGCGCTGGTCGATTCTGAGCGCATTCTCACGCGCCTTCGCGCAGATGGCTATGCGATGAGCCCCGATTATGCAGGCGCGGATGTGGTGCTGGTCAACACTTGCGGTTTTCTCGACAGCGCCAAAGAAGAGAGCCTTGCCGCCATCGGCGAGGCGATCAACGAGAACGGCCGTGTCATCGTCACCGGGTGTATGGGCGAGGAAGCCGATGCGATCCGGGCCGCTCACCCACAGGTTTTGGCAGTAACGGGCGCACATCAATATGAGCAAGTGGTTGAGGCCGTGCATGAACACGCGCCCCCCAGCCAAGGGCCGTTTGTAGACCTGATCCCGCAACCGGACATCAAGCTCACCCCGCGCCATTACAGCTATCTGAAAATTTCCGAAGGCTGCAATCACTCCTGTTCGTTCTGCATCATTCCCGACCTTCGTGGGAAGCTGGCCAGCCGACGCATCGACGCGGTGCTGCGCGAGGCGGAGAAGCTGGTCGCGGCGGGCACAAAAGAGCTTTTGGTGATCAGCCAAGATACGTCGGCCTATGGCGTGGATACCAAGCATGATCCACGAAAGTGGAAGGGCCGCGAGGTCCGCGCCCATATGACGGACTTGGCGCGTGAACTTGGCCAACTGCGCACAAGCGAAGACCGCGCGCCTTGGGTGAGGCTGCACTATGTCTACCCCTACCCGCATGTCGACCAAGTCATCCCGCTTATGGCTGAGGGGCTTTTGACCCCATATCTCGACATCCCATTCCAGCACGCTAGCCCTTCCGTCCTTAAATCTATGCGTCGCCCCGCAAATGAGGCGAAGGTGCTCGATCGGATCAAAGCATGGCGCGATATCTGTCCCGATATCGCTATCCGCTCCTCATTCGTCGTCGGCTTCCCCGGTGAGACGGACGCGGACTTCCAATATCTGCTCGAATGGCTCGAAGAAGCGCAATTGGACCGCGTTGGCGGTTTCCGTTTCGAACCCGTCGAAGGCGCGCGGGCGAATGACCTGCCGAACCCGGTACCAGAAGAGCTCAAAGAGGAACGGTACGCTGCGCTTATGGAAGCGACCACCCGGATCAGCGCGGCAAAGCTTCAGTCCAAAATCGGACGCACGCTTCCCGTTATCATCGACGAGGTGGGTGAGCCTGACGAAGACGGCGACATAGGTGCCACTGGCAGATCACAGGCGGATGCCCCAGAGATCGACGGCGCAGTATACCTTCGCAACGTCCCCGAAACCCTCCGGTCAGGCGACATAGTGGATGTGAACGTCGAAGACGCCGATGCACACGACCTTTTCGGCGTCGTTTCAAAGCAATAGACAAGATCGCTTTGCGTGAAACATAACCGGTTGTCCCTTCCGAAAGCGCAAACATCGCCATGATGATCCAGATTACTTCGCGGTTCGCATTCGATTTGGACGAACCCACCGATGCTTTGATGCAGTTCGAAGCCGCAGCCCTGCCTGAACAACGCATCATAAAGAGCAACACAAGGCTGAGCCCGTCAGACACTATGGCCAAGGTGCCAGCGCAAGACGGTATCGGAGAGCGGATCTGGCTACGCGCGCACGCAACAGTTGAGGTCGAATATGAAGCGAGCGTAGAGGTTGGGCGCCGCATCCCGGAGCTTGCCTCGCTTCAGCAGCTTCCCATGCACAAAATTCCCGGTGAAGCGGTGCAGTATCTGATGGATTCGCGCTATTGTCGCGGTGGACAGTTTGAGCATTTTGCAGCCAAGCAATTTGGTTCAATGACAGGCGGCGAACGGATCAAAGCAATCTGCGACTGGGTCGCTCAAAATTTCGCCTATGTACCCGGTGCAAGCAACGTGCAAACCGATGCAGCCGAGAGCTTTATCACCCGCCAGGGCATCTGCCGCGATTACGCGCATATGGTGGTCGCTTTGGCGCGTGCCTCGACGATCCCTGCCCGGTATGTTGCATGCTATGCCCCCGGCGTCACACCGCAAGATTTTCATGCGGTCGCGCAGGTATTTCTGGCTGATCCTGCCAATCCTGAGGTTGGCATTTGGCAATTGGTCGATGCGACAAGGATGGCCGAGCCTCAGGAAACAGCCATAATTGGTGTGGGACGCGATGCAGCCGATGTCAGCTTCCTCACGACGTTTGGGCCAAACTGCTTTCGTTCAAGTCAGGTTGCAGTCAACAAAATTTAGGCACTCGCCCGAAGAACCATCTTCACTGGCACACGCTGCACTTTAGGCAGCTTTGCCCCTTCGTTAAGCGCGCCCGCTACCGCCTCGACCAACATGCGCCCCGCCATATCAAGGTCAGGTTCTATCGTGGTAAGAGTAGGCGACGTCATCTCGCTTGCTGGAATGCCATCAAAACCCACCAGCCGCACGTCGTCAGGAATTCTTTTGCCCGCAGCTTGCAGTTCTTCGATCACTCCAAATGCCAGCGCATCGCACACGGCAAAAATGCCATCGCAAGTCGGGTGCTCTGACAGCAGTTTGCGGGTTGCCAAGCGGCCTTGTTCGCGTCGGTCTCCTGCCGGTTCAATCTCGATAAGATCAGCGTGCGCGCCGCTTTCTCGCGCTTGTTTAAGGAAGACCTCTGCGCGTTCTGCAAACTGGCGTTGGGGGCTACCCAATGACCCGATGCATACCAAGTTCTTGGAACCTTGTTTGGTCAAATGATCCGCCGCCGCCTTCGCGCCTTTTTCGTTGTCAGAAACCACCCAATCGAGATCGCCCAGCGGCGAGCCCCAAAACGCAACGGGCGCACCGGTCGCAGCAGCGCTTTCGCCAACGCCCCGGAAATACTCCCAAGCCGCCCTGTTGGCTGTAGTGCCAATGACAATCAGCCCCTCGGCCTGTCCCCGCTCAACATAATGGCCGAAAAGCTTGTCTTCCTCAGCTTGAAGCGAGACGAGCACCTCCAAGCCTTGTTCAGCAGCAGCGGCGCAAATCCCGCCCAAAAGAGCATAGGAGAACGGGTTAACATCGCGCGCACGCTCGCCGGGTTTGCAGATAACCACCACAGCCAAGGTGCCAGTGTGCCCACGCCTCAACCGGGCCGCGCGCTCATCTACGAAATAGCCCATCTCTTCGGCCGTGGTCATGACCTTTTGCCGGGTTGCCTCACTGATGACAGCTGAGCCGGACAAGGCGCGGCTCACCGTCGACTGACTTACACCAGCACGTTCTGCCACATCAAAACTGGTGATCCGCGCGTTGCGGCGAAGATCGTCCATAGCATTAAGGCCCTTTGCCAACAGCGGTATCGCAGCCATATGTTAGCACGCGCCTCATTTGAATAGCTATGCAATGTATGGTCCACATCTAGCACATACTGCTATGGGGTGACGGAAGATGGCGGGCGATTGCGCCTTCAAGGAGGGAAATTGATGGCTGCACCCGAATTTGCTGCCGATAGACTGCTTTTGTTTGGCGCCACCGGCGATTTGTCCCGGCGCAAACTTCTGCCTTCATTGTGCGCTTTGGACGCCGATGGCCTTTTGCCTGATACGCTCAAAATTATCGGTACAGCGCGCAGTGATCTTGATGATGCAGGCTTTCGCGATATGGCCCGCGCGGCATTGGAAGAGTTCCTTCCCGCAGAGCGCCGTGGCGGAATGGCAGGGTTTCTCAACCGCTTAAGCTATCAGGCATTGGATGCGAGCACGTTGGAAGGCTTTGATGCTTTAGCGGCCAAAATTGACGAGGCGGGGGGCACCCAAGGGGGTCTTGCGATTTTCCTTTCGACTGCGCCTAGCCTTTTTGAACCGACCATTGCGGGGCTTGAGAAGGCAGGATTGACGGGAGACGAGGTGCGCATGTGCCTTGAAAAACCGCTGGGCACGGACCTTGGCTCCTCTGCTGAGATCAATGATGCAGTGGCGGCGGCTTTTCCCGAGGAACGCATTTTCCGCATCGACCATTATCTGGGCAAAGAGACGGTGCAGAACCTTCTTGCGCTTCGCTTTGCCAATATTTTGTTCGAGCCCATCTGGAACTCCAATGTGATCGAGCATGTGCAGATCACCGTCGCAGAGACCGTGGGGCTTGAGGGCCGGGTTGGCTTTTACAATGATGCGGGCGCTTTGCGCGATATGGTGCAGAACCATATGCTGCAATTGCTGGCGCTGGTTGCGATGGAACCGCCGACTTCCTTCGACGCAACCGCCGTGCGCGATGAGAAGGTGAAAGTGCTGCGGGCGCTGCGCCAGGCAGTGGCAGGCGAAACGGTGACCGGCCAATATCGCGCGGGCGCCAGCAACGGCCAAGCCGTCCCCGGCTACGATGAAGAGCTAGGCGAAGCGTCCGACACCGAAACCTTCGTTGCGATCAAAGCGCATGTCGACAATTGGCGCTGGAAAGGCGTGCCCTTTTACCTTCGCACCGGCAAGCGTCTGCCCGAACGGGTGACCGAAATCCTCGTGCAGTTCCGCAGTGTTCCTCACTCGATCTTCGAGGGCACAGGCGGCGGAGCGCTTCACCCGAACAAGCTGCTGATCGAAATTCAGCCTGATGAGAACATCACCTTGTCGCTGATGGCCAAGGTGCCGGGGCTTGATGAAGACGGCGTGCGTCTGCGCGAAGTGCCGCTTGCGATCACCATGCCCGATGCCTTTGCCGAGGCGCAGCGGCGGATCGCTTACGAGCGGCTGCTGCTCGACCTTATCAAGGGCGATCAAACCCTCTTCGTGCGCCGTGATGAAGTGGAAGCGCAATGGAACTGGATCGACGGTATCCGCGCCGTGTGGGACGAGAATGATGTCAAACCACAGACCTATATGGCGGGCACATGGGGGCCGTCTGGCGCTGTGGCCTTGACCGAACGCGACGGGGTAAGCTGGCATGAGTAATCTCAACCCTGTTATCGAGCGAGTGACGCAGCGGATTATCGAACGCTCAAAACCCTCCCGCGACGCCTATCTTGAGCTCATGCAGCGCGAGGCGGATCGTCGGCCTGAACGCTCAGCCGTCTCCTGTTCGGTCCTCGCCCATGCCTTTGCGGGTGCTCAAGAGGACCAAGACGCGCTCAAGAACAATCGCGGGCCCAATATTGGCATTGTCACCTCTTACAATGACATGCTCAGCGCCCACCAACCCTATGGCCGCTATCCCGACCGCATGAAGGTCTACGCCCGCGAAAAGGGCGCAACGTGTCAGGTTGCAGGCGGGACGCCTGCGATGTGCGATGGGGTGACACAGGGCGAGGATGGGATGGAGCTCTCGCTCTTTTCTCGCGACAACATCGCTATGGCAACAGGCGTTGCGCTCTCTCACCAGATGTATGACGGCGTGGCGTGTCTGGGAATTTGCGACAAGATTGTGCCGGGTTTGCTCATGGGCGCGCTGCGGTTCGGGCACCTGCCTGCCGTCTTCGTCCCCTCTGGACCCATGCCAAGCGGCATTTCGAACAGCCAGAAACAGGCCACCCGCCAGAAATATGCAAGCGGCGAAGTGGGCCGTGATGCTCTGCTTGAAAGCGAGCTTGCGTCTTATCATTCGCCGGGCACCTGCACCTTTTTTGGGACCGCCAACTCCAATCAGATGATGATGGAGATGATGGGTCTGCACATTCCGGGTAGCGCCTTTGTCCAACCGGGCACGAAACTGCGCCAAGCCCTTGACCGTGCGGCGGTGCACCGCTTGGCCGAGCTGTCCGGCACGACGGAGCGCACACTTGCCCAAGTCGTCGATGAAAAGGCGATTGTGAACGCGGTTATCGGGCTACTTGCCACCGGCGGCTCCACCAATCACGCGATCCACCTGCCCGCCATGGCGCGCGCTGCTGGTATCGTGCTCGACTGGAGCGATATGGCTGAGCTTTCGGGCGCGGTACCATTGCTCGCCCGCGTCTATCCCAATGGCTCTGGCGATGTGAACCAATTCCACGCCGCTGGCGGCATGGGCTATGTGATCAGCGAGCTTCTCGACGCAGGGCTCGCGCATGGCGATATCCTCACCGTGTGGGACGATGGGTTCGACGCGTACCGCGCCGAGCCTGTCTGGGAAAACGAAGCGCTGGCGTGGAGCCGGATTACGGAGAGCCAGGACGACACCATGCTGCGCCCAGCCTCCGCCCCGTTCCAAGAGGACGGCGGAATGAAGCTGCTCACCGGCAACCTTGGCCGGGCGTGTTTCAAATCCTCTGCGGTCGCCAAAGAACGCTACACCATCACCGCGCCTGCCCGCGTGTTCCAGACCCAAGAGGCGGTGAAAGAGGCCTTCCAAGCTGGCGAGCTAGATCGCGATGTCGTGGTGGTTGTACGCTTCCAGGGGCCGCGCTCCAACGGAATGCCGGAACTGCACGGTCTCACCCCGTCGCTGGGCGTGTTGCAGGATAAAGGTTTCAAAGTCGCGCTCGTCACCGATGGCCGCATGTCAGGCGCTTCGGGCAAAGTGCCGGCCGCAATCCACTGCTCCCCCGAAGCGATGGACGGCGGGCCTTTGAGCCTTTTGGCTGACGGCGACGTGGTGACAGTTTGCGCCGCCACCGGCACGCTCAGCACCGATGCGGACCTGTCATCGCGCACCCCTGCCCCGAATCCGCCGCAAGAATGGGGCGTTGGCCGCGAGCTGTTCCGCATGATGCAGCTGCAAGCCGACGAAGCAGAAAAAGGCGCCTCGGCCATGTTGGTGGCAGCGGGGCTGTGAGGATGGCACTTTCTTCTCCCCTCCCGCTTGCGGGAGGGGTCGGGGTGGGCCCACCCCGTTGCGACTAAGCGGCAAGCCGCTAAGTCTCACTGCTCCTCCCGCAAGCGGGAGGGGAGCATGACGGAAACACAAATCGTCACCGTCGACGTCGGCGGCACCCATGCGCGCTTTGCGATTGCGAACATCGTCGCAGATGGCTCTATCACTCTTGGTGAACCGACCACTTTGCGCACGGCGGAATACGCCAGCTTTCAAACCGCTTGGGAGCGTTTTCGCGACGTCCAAGGCGGCGCGCTGCCAAGCAAACTCGCCATGGCGGTTGCAGCCAAGATCAAGCCCGATCTCATCCGCTTCACCAACAACCCTTGGCTGATCCGCCCGCCTCTGATCGCCGAGAAATTGGGCGCCACTTCGCATGTGGTCATCAATGATTTCGAGGCGGTCGCGCACGCCGCAGCCATCGCGAGCGAAGACCAGTTCCTCCACCTCGCAGGCCCTGAAGAGCCCGTTCCCGCGACCGGTACGATCAGCGTGCTTGGTCCCGGAACTGGCCTCGGCGTTGCCCACTTCAAGCGGCTGTCCCCCACCCACTACCACGTGCAAGCAACCGAGGGCGGCCACGGCGATTTCGCGCCGCTCGACAGCATCGAGGACGCCATCCTTGCCCGCCTGCGCCAGCGCCACACCCGCGTCTCCAACGAGCGCGTCGTCTCAGGCCCTGCCATCATCGATATCTATCAGGCGCTCGCCGCGATGGAGGGCCGCGCTGTGCTCGAACAAACAGACGTCGAAATCTGGACCGCTGGCACATCGGGTGAAGACAGCCTTGCCGCCGCCGCCGTCGACCGCTTCTGCCTCGCGCTGGGTTCGGTCGCAGGGGATATAGCCCTTGTTCAAGGAGCAAGCGGCGTTGTGATCGCAGGGGGCCTTGGCTACCGTATCCGCGACACTCTGCTTACCTCCGGTTTTGAACAACGCTTCTGCGCCAAGGGCCGTTTTGCCTCGCTTATGGCCTCCCTTCCGGTAAAGCTCATCACCCATCCACAGCCCGGCCTTCTGGGCGCGGCTGCCGCCTTTGCCCAAACCCATCTGGACACTCAATGAACCTTCCTTTGAACACCATCGACCACCTGTCTCAGCGCCTGCAAGAGCTCCACGCCCGCACCCGCGAGACGCCGCTCTTCAATCCGGTGTTTCAACTTGGCCTTGACCTATCGCGCGGTCTCGAGGGTGATACACTGGACTTGGACAGTCTTGAGGCGTTGGTCGAGGAGCTTGAGTGTAAAAGCCTTAACGCGCGCACCACGCGGCTGCGTTCGCTGATCCAGCCTGATGCGCCGCAAACTGTGGCGGCTGGTGAGAGCCAGGAAGACTTCGAGACCTACCAAAAGCGCTGGGAGGCCCCGCGCCTTCATGCAGTTTTCACAGCGCACCCGACCTTCCTTCTCACCCCTGCGCAAACCAGCGCCGTCGCGCATGCAGCGAGCACCGGCACCGAAATCCACGCTTCGCCAGACTTAAGCGGAGCGGAGCGCCCGCCGGTAACGCTCGAATACGAACACGCCGAGGCCATGTCGGCGATTGCCCATGCGCAAGAGGCCCGCAGTGCGATCGTGCGTGAGGTGTTTGAGCATAGCCTGGGGTGCTGGCCGAGCGAGTGGAAGGCGCTTCGCCCGATGCCATTTCGTTTTGCCACATGGGTCGGCTATGACATGGACGGGCGCACCGATATTGCGTGGTACACCTCGATCCGCTTCCGTTTGTCCGAAAAAGCGGAGCGTCTGGCGCGCTACGCTGACGAGCTGGCAGCGATTGATGCAAGCCATGCTCTGATCGCGACTTTGAAAGCTGCCGGTGATCATGCCGCCAAAAGCGCTGAGGACTTTGCAGGAGACTTGTCCGCTCCAGAGGCTCTGTCAGCGGCTGCCAACCGCCTGACCGCGGATGATGCGGCCAAGCTCACCAGCCTTGAGGGCGTGATTGCGCGGCTTGAGGAAGAGGCGCAAGGGCTCGAAGACAATCCACGCGCCGCCGATCTCTTGACCTTAGCCGCAGCGATGCGCGCCGATGGGCTGGGCATGGCGCATATCCATTTCCGGGTAAACGCCAAGCAGCTCCACAACGCCATCCGTGTGCACCTGCATGAAAGCCCCGAGCTTGATCTTGCGAGCAAAGGCGCGGTGGCAACGCTTCGCCGGATGCTCTCCAAGGTCAGCCCCAAACGCACCAATTTCGCATCACTTGCCATCGAAAGCTCAACCGCTACCCGGCAGTTCCTAGCGATGGCGCAAATCCTTGAGCACATCGATGCCGATACGCCCATTCGTATGCTTATCGCCGAATGCGAACAGCCCTCAACGGTATTGGCGGCGCTCTATCTCTCACGGCTCTTTGGCATTGAGGGCAAGGTGGATGTCTCACCCCTGTTCGAGACCGAAGAGGCTCTGGAGCACGGTGGCCGCTTCCTTGAAGCTTTGTGCAAGGAAGAAGCTTATCAGGAATACGCGCGCGGACGAGGCCGGGTGTGCATCCAAACCGGATTTTCAGACGCGGGCCGCTTTGTGGGTCAAATCCCCGCTAGCCTCGCTATCGAGCGCCTACAGGGACGCCTTGCCCAAGCGATGGAGCGCAATAAGCTCACCGATGTTGCCGCGCTCATCTTCAACACCCACGGCGAAAGCATGGGCCGCGGCGCGCACCCGACGTCGTTTGCTGACCGTCTGACATGGCCGCTCAGCCCTTGGGCGAGGAGCCGCTTTCATCGCCATGGTATCGGGCTTGAGCCAGAGGTCTCCTTCCAAGGCGGCGATGGCTATTTGCCTTTCGCAAACCCAACGCTTGCCCGCGCTACACTGACCCGGATCATCAATGATACACCCGTGCCAGACAAAGTGTGCGATGATCCGCTTTACAGCCGTACGGATTTAAGCCTCGATTTCTACCGCGCGATCCGCGCGCACCAACGCGCACACTTGCGTAGCCAGACCTATTCGCGCGCCGTCACTGCCTTTGGTCTTGGCCTGCTCAATTCCACGGGAAGCCGCGTCTCGCGCCGTCAAAGCGATTTGAGCGCTGACCGCGATATGAACCTGCGGCAAATTCGCGCCATTCCGCACAATTCGATCCTTCAACAACTCGGCTTTCCCGTAAACGTCATCGCCGGGATCGGCAGCGCGAGTGACGGGAATTATGAAGAGTTGGCCGCGCTCCTCACGTCAAGTGATAGAGGCCGTCAGCTCATGGCCTTGGCGCAAACTTCCAACGCCCTTGGCAGCATTAAGACGGTCGCCGCTTACGGCGAGCTGTTCAACTCCGCCTATTGGGCCAGCCGCCCCTATCGCGGGACCGAACCGCATTTATCGGGCGCATGCGAGACGCTCGCGGAATATCTCACGAAAGACGATCGCACCGGGGTCTACCGCCGCCTTGCATCACGTCTGCGGGTGGACACATTGAAGTTCCACCGATTGCTCGACCTATTGCCGCCAGATGCGCGGGTCGGTTCTAACCAAGACACGCGCCGGATGATTGGGGCAGCGCAAGCGCTTCGCTTGGCGTTGATGCAGTTTATCTTCCTTCGCGCGGTATCCGTCCCGGTCTTCAGCCGTGCCAACGATATCAGCCGCGAGGATGTGCTGGAGATGGTGTTCTCCTTGCGCATCGAAGACGCGCTTGCCCAAATGCGGCGCGCCTTCCCGGTGAAATTCCCCTCACCAACCGATTTTGCGATGGATGCGCCCGCTGACTATCCGGACGCAGACACCGAGGGATATGGCGCGATCAGCCGCGATTACATCGACCCGATTGAACGCGCTTATGGCCTGATGCTGCGCTTGTCTGTTGCGATTGCCAACCAGTTTGGCGCGCATGGTTAGACGCTTTTTGCCCGCTCACAGCGAAGACAAGAGTTTACCAGAGCCCCCTCGCCAATATTAACCTTTGCCCCCTAAATGCGTCCCCGCGAGGGACGTGCGTGCCATAGTCACTGGCGGTTCAGGCGCAAAAGCGCCATAATGGCTGTGTTATGAAGGGATTCTTGATTATGGCTTTCGGCAAACTGCGCCTTGCGACCGTGGTAGGATTGGCAGCTTTGACAGGCGGTGCAACGATTGTTGCAGGGCAATCAAACGCTGATATGGCGGGCGACGATGCAATGCGCATCGCGCTTGAGGCCGATGAGGAAATTCGTGCAATCGACCCGACAACGGGCGGCGCATCGCTCGTGTTCGACCCGTCGCTGCCACAGCCATATGAAGCGGGTGAAGAGACCCTTCCTGAGCTTCCATCGGCTGGTGCTGAGATGACCAATGCTTCGATTGAAGGTGCAACCGGCGCACAAATCGGTGATGCTGACGGCTTGGCGCGCGGCCCCGCTGCTCGCATGATCCAAGCGCAAGACGGCGACCTTCCTGAGCTTCCTTCAGCACCCGCAGAAATCACAGCCCGCGCGATGGATAAGGCACCTGCAGTCGCCCCGCCCATCGCAGCGCCTGCACCCGCACCCGCACCCGCACCCGCACCCGCGCCATCCATCGCTAAGGCGCCGAAGAAAAAGCATCCGACGACCCCTTCGTGATCAACTCGATCCTGCCGATTGAAGGCACCATCCGTTATGGCGAATGGTTCTGGGACGAAAGCCGCGCACCCAAAACCGGCAAGCTCGTCATCACCGTCGACCTTGATGCCCGCGTCATCAGCGTGTTCCGCGATGGCCATGAAATCGGCACCGCCGTTGCTCTGCTCGGCACGAAGAGCCACCCGACGCCCGTTGGCACCTTCCCGATCCTGACTAAGGAGAAGGACAATGTCTCAGAGAAATATGACAATGCGCCAATGCCTTGGACGCTGCGTATGACTTGGGATGGGATTGCGATCCACGGCTCACCTGTTGCCAATGGCTATGCCTCGCATGGCTGTGTTGGTGTGCCTGATCCCTTTGCTGAAAAGCTCTTTGCCATCGCCAAGCGCGGCGACAAAGTCATCGTGACGCGTGGCAAAATGGTTGGCGTGGGCGACAAGCTCCTCAACAGCTAGGACGACGTTCGTGTTCTAATGCATGCGCCGTGGCGGTTCAGGAGCAAACCGCCATACCCGCATTTCGACGCCAATTTTAGCGACTTTCTCGACATCGCAGCGCCCTAACACACCGCCAAGCGAGGCATTCTCGCCGCGCCAAAGGCGGTCAGCGGCCCGGCCCGCTTCGCTTCGGGTTACCCGTCCACCAAGCTTGGCAACGATACGCCGCACGCTCTCCACTTGGATGGCGCGCGGGACATTGCAGTAATAGCGATATTGAGGAGTGCCATCAGGTGCCTCCTCAAGCGCCACCATCTCCTCCCAGTCAATCTGCGCATACCATTCAAGCGCCCGCCATCCTTCGGCCAAATGCTGCGCGCTGGCGGCAAGAGCTTGCGGGTCGAGCCAGTCGTTTTCGGCTAAATGTTGGCGCACTCTTACCCTGTCAAAAGAGGTGTCTTGATTAGAGGGATCGCGCGCAGGGGTGACCTTGCAAGAGGCCACCACACCTTCAAGCTCCGCTTTGCGAAAGCCCAGAAGCGGGCGGAACAAGGGGAGCTGCAAACCATCGGCATCATCACCTGGAACATGCGTCCATTCGCGCACACCTGCGAGCCCAGCCAGACCGCTTCCCCTGCTAAGACGCATCAATACAGTTTCTGCCGCGTCATCCATATGGTGCGCTGTTGCAATCGCGCCCAGCCCCTCACGCCGCGCCCAATCTGCAAGAGCCGTATATCGCGCCTCGCGCGCTTTGGCCTGAAGATTGCCAGCGCCAAGTTTGACCTTAGCGGTGGCAAAGGGGACGCCCAGCTTTTCGCATAACTCTTGGACCAAGGCGACCTCGCCTGCCGCCTCGGGCCGAAGGCCGTGGTCAATGCTCATAGCGGCGACTTCGCCGGGCATTGTGGCCGCAGCCAAGAGCAACAGGCCCAGGCTGTCCGGCCCGCCCGAGACCGCCAGCCCCAATGGCCCTGTTCGGTCTTTGTGGGGCCACAGGCGAAGGGTAGCCGCCAAAAACCGCTCAATTAGTTCAGGGTCAATGCTCTCAAGGTCCATTGGAGTATCAATCAGCGCCCACCCCTTTTAGGCTCTCAGCGTGCTGAGCCTGACAGGTTTAATTCTCGCAAGAGATTTTCTCGATATTGCCCTGATACCGGCTTGCAAGTCGCCCGGTTGCAATCGCGGGATATGTCTCACCAAATTCAGCAAGAGCGATACACGCGCGGCGGGTATCCTTCATCGCAATCATGCTTTCTGCGAGGAACAACAGGCTGTCCGGCGCACGGCGCGCGGTGCGGTCGGCCTGATAATTGCGCAAGAACCAGCGCGCGGCTTCTTCGGGCAGACCATCATCAAGAAACGCGCGGCCAAGCAGATTGCGGCCATAGGTGATGCGCGGGTGGCTTGGGTATTTCTCAACGAATGAAGCCAATTGCTGACGGGCCTCAGGGAAATACCCGGCATTCCAAAGGCGGAAGCCGTAGGAATATTCATCATCGCCCGCATCATCGGTCTGCGGTTTGGTGATCGCTTGGACGCCAGACACGCGTTCGGCACTTGGGCCCGAGGCGGTGTTTGGTGTTTCGCTTGGAGCGGGATCTTGCACGCCCGTTCCAGAAACCGTTCCAGAGCCAGAACCAGTTCCGGTCATCGCGCCAAGATTGCTGTCCGTCGCGCCGCCAATCCTGCCCTCTGACACCGGAACTGTGCGCGATGCTCCGCCTGCTTCAAGCGCAGAAATGCGGGTGTCGAGCGCTGCCAGTGCATTGGCATTTTCTTCTGATTTTGCGGTCAAGCGCTGAAGCTGAAGCTCCATCGCATCAAGCCGCGCGAGCACGTCGGTGAGCGCGCTGGTCGTTGTGGCAGCGCGCGCCGTTGTGTTGGGCGTGGTGCGGGTCGGGTTGTTGCCCGTTGTAATCGAAGGCTCAAAAAAGCGGCCGTCACCGCCTGGAAAAACCTGGCGCTGCAAAGCGCGGATCTCTGCCTCGGCCCGGCGCAGGCGCGCCTCAGTGTTGTCTTGAGCAACAGCGGGGATAGGGGTTGTGGCGACCACCGCAGCCGCCGTTATGGCGCCAAGCAAGGGGGTCGATTTTTGCAGAAGGGTGATTGAACGGGTCAGTTTCATGACAGATCGTAGCTCCCTGAGGATCCTTCTTGGGCATGATAAAGCGGGTTTGATGGGTCCAAGATGACGCAAGGCACCTGAACCTAAGGCGAATCTTGCCCAAGCGCAGCCCCCAAGTCGAGCCCGTAGCTGCACTAAACCGGGGAATGTGCAGCCCAACTGTGCCAGCAGAACACACGAGGGGTACGATGAGGCGTTTGCTAAAGGCTATTAAGGGGTAGCGTCCTCGGAACCACGCGCAAGCAGAGCCTGCGCCGAAACGGGGGCATCGCTGACGGGGATCATTTCGGTCGCCAAGGGGGCAACCGCTTGCCCGCCTATGGTTACGCTGAAAAGGTTTGGCCTACCGGTGTTCATGCGCGGATCATCAGCATCGAGCGGCACCTCATAGGTGTCGCCTTGCGCCATTACGCCTTCGAACAAACGCTCACCGCCATCCTCGTAAAAACGCACCCAAGCCTCATCACCTGACATCGTCAGGACGACCTGGCCTTGCGCACTGGGAGCTGCTGTCTCAGCCCCTGCATCGGCTACCGCCTCTGCGCTCGCCTCCACTTCAGCTGCCTCGTCATTTTGCGCAACAAGCGAGGGCAGTTCAGCGCCTGTTCCAAAATAGGTGCTCGCAAAGGCGATAACGCCGACCATCAAAATGAGCGCTGCAAAGGCGCCAAACCATGCAAGGCCTCGTGATGGAAGTTTGGCCGCGTCACCCGGCTCCATCCCGCCTGCAATAATGGTCTGATGCATTCCGCCTTCAGCAAGCTCTTCGCGCACTGCATCGGCGATGGATTTCTCATCGAGCCCAACCGTGCGGGCATAGCTGCGCGCAAAGCCGATGGCATAGGTGCGCGAGGGAAGCGCATCGAAGGCGCTTGCCTCGATCGATTCCAAATGCCGTACAGGTATCCGGGTTTCCGCAGCGATGTGCGACAACTCCATGCGCCGCACCTCGCGTGCGGCTCTCAACCGGTCGCCCGCCCCAGAGCCAACGGCGTCTGCGTGTTCCTCAACTGTGTCGTCCGGTGTGTTGTCGTCGCTGTCCATCAACTCACTTCGCGTTTGCGCCCAAAGACTTTTGTTTTGTTATCGATGCATAGAAGCTTTGCGTTGGCAGACGAGTCAAGGGAGTGACCGCAAAAAACTGATACCAAAGGCTAGAGTGCCCCCGAATATCGCTAAAATGAGCCGTGTTTGGCCTGAAACGCTCAATCGACCTCGATTTCGCGCGCTTTTGCCCAGGCGCTAAGCTCTTTGCGAAGGTCGGTGTCCGGCTTTGAAAGCCAGCCTGTCATAGATTCGGTGATGTCCGCCAAATCCACTTTGCGCACCAATTCCTTGATCGGGCCAACGGCCGCTGGCGTAATCGAAAGGCGGCGATAGCCAATCCCCAGAAGCGCTAACGCCTCAAGCCTGCGGCCACCCATCTCTCCGCAAACGCCGATATCCACTCCGCTGCCAAGCGTTTGCTGAGAAACGCGGCGCAGGAACCGTAAGATAGGGATGGAGAGCCAATCATATCTCTCCGCAAGCGCAGGGTTGCCCCGGTCAGCTGCGTAAAGGAATTGCGTAAGATCGTTGGTTCCGATGGAAAGAAACGACAATCGCGGCAAAAGCAGATCGAGCACTTCAGCCAAAGCGGGCACTTCGAGCATCGCGCCAAAGTGGATGGCTTCGGGCACCATCTTCTTTTTCGATCGAAGAAAGGCGAGCTGTTCGTCAAACACCTTTTTCGCAGCGTCGAATTCCCACACTTCGGAAACCATGGGGAACATCACATAAAGCGAACGGCCGGCTGCAGCTTCAAGCAAAGAACGCGCCTGCGCTTTCATTAAGCCATCGCGTTCAAGCGCCAGACGAAGCGCTCGCCAACCCATAGCCGGGTTTTCATCCTGGCTCGCCATATCGGACGCCAGATAGGGCACCGACTTGTCGCCGCCAATATCGACTGTGCGAAAGATGACCGGCTTGTCGCCAGCTGTATCGATCACGTCGCGGTAAAGTTTCTGCTGGCGTTCGCGCTGTGGCAGGGTGGCCGATACGAGGAATTGGAACTCGGTGCGAAACAGGCCCACCCCGTCCGCGCCGGTCATCGCAAGCGCGCTCATATCGTCGCGAAGCCCTGCATTCATCATCACCTGAATGCGTGTCCCGCATTTGGTAAAAGGCTCCACATCGCGAAGCTCTGCATAGGCGGCTTGGCGCTCTTTTGATTTGGCAAAGCGGTGCGCGAATGCATCGGCGACCTGAGCTGTGGGGCGCACGGTTGCGGTGCCTGCGGCTGCATCGAGCAGGATTTCATCGCCATCGCGCACAGTGCCGCGAAGGCCGCCATTGCCACGGTTCGCGCGGCCTAAGACAGGCACACCCATAGCGCGCGCGACAATCACCACGTGCGCGGTGAGCGAGCCCTCTTCAAGAATGACGCCTTTGAGGCGCCTGCGGTCATATTCCAGCAGCTCTGCCGGTCCCAGATTGCGGGCGATAAGGATGGTGTCTTTGCGAAGCCCGGCCTGCGCTGCGGTCCCCAATTGCCCGGCAACAATGCGAAGGAGCCTGTTCGCCAAATCCTCCAGATCGTGCATCCGATCAGCCAGCAGCGGGTCATCAATCTCGCGCATGCGCATGCGGGTGTGTTGCTGTACCCGCTCAATCGCGGCCTCAGCAGTAAGGCCTGAATCGATCGCCTCGTTGATGCGCCTTGACCAACCCTCGTCATAAGCGAACATCTTATAGGTCGCGAGCACCTCTTCGTGTTCGCCGCCAATGCCAAATTCTGCTTGAGCAGAAAGACCATCGATCTGTTCGCGCATTTTGTCAAAGGCGTTGTAGACCCGGTGGCGCTCTGCCTCGATATCTTCGGCCACAACCTGTGTGATCTGGACGCGCGGTTGGTGATATGCTGCCACCCCTGCACCAAGACCCTTCACCAATGTAAGGCCGGTGATCAGTTGGGGACCCGATTGCTCAGGCGTCAGGCCAAGCGCCTCTTCCTCATCAACCAATTCCGCATTGGCGATGAGTTCAGAAAGCACCATGGCTGTGGTTTGCAGCGCCTCGATCTCGACCGCTTCATATCGGCGCGGATCAACGTGCTGGACGCATAAAACGCCCACAGCGCGCTCTCGGTAAACTATCGGAACGCCGGCAAAGGAATGGAATTTGTCCTCACCTGTCTCGGGCCGATATTGGAAGTCTGGGTGTGCCTTTGCCTCTGCAAGGTTCAGCGTTTCGACCTTTTCCGCAATCGTTCCCGTCAACCCCTCACCGATAGCCATACGGGTGACGTGCACAGCGCTTTTGTTAAGGCCGCGCGTTGCGAACAGTTCGAGCATCCCTTCGCGCAGGAGATAGATCGAACACACTTCCGATGAGAGGCATTCGCCGATGATGTCGACCACATTATCCAGCTTCGCCTGCGCACGCGAACGCGAGGCCATCACATCGTGAAGGCTGGTTAGAATCTGGCGGGCTGCATCAACGGCTGTCATGATTGCTCAAAGCCTTAGCGCCAAGGGACCCAAAGGCCAAGGTAAGCGCTCTCATTTAGATAGGCGAACCCGTCCAGTCTCGCTTCGACTGAAGCTGCAAAATGGGTGCTTTTGTAAGGGAATGCGGGCGCTGCCGGTCAGCAGCGCGCAATCTCTTCTTTTAGTCGGAGTTTCTGTCTTTTAATCGACTGGACCGCTGCTGCATCGGGAACTGGGCGAGCCATCTCGTCACGAAGACGGGCTTCTAACCCTGCGTGTTTGGTTTGGAGAGCATCCACGTGAGTGGATGAAACGCCTGAAGAATGCGCGGTTGCCATATACTTGGTCTCCTATGTTGGTGTCGGGGGTTTGCCCCCGGGTGGCGACTCGTCCTTGCGGCGCGAGCTGCATTGAGGATCAAATCACATCTTGGGGTAACTTGCAAAGTCCTACCCAAGTGTGAATCGATCACTGCGTCTTTATGCGAGACGGGCCGTGGCTCGGCAATTGCGCGGATACCCTTAGTTGAAATGCAAAAGGGTCCGAAATGCATGAGGGTTTTGCGCCCACCCCCAATCGGGCTTGCGGCTGATCGCGTGACGCTAAGCCTTGCAGAGCGGGCGCGATGGCGTCATTGCTGATGAGGTTCTTGGCCGTTGGCCGTGGACACATCGCGTGCACAGCAATCCGGGCCCACACAAGTCATGAATGAGCAAGAACTGCAAAAACGACTTGAAATTTTGAAGACCGAGCACCGCGATTTGGATGCTGCGATTGCAGCGCTTATTGAGGCAGGGGCGAGCGACCAATTGCAAATCGCGCGTTTGAAGAAACGCAAATTGCGGCTGAAAGACCAGATTGCGATTATCGAGGACACCCTGCTGCCCGATATCATCGCGTGAGATAAGTCACGGCCCAAGGCAACGACAGAGGCGAAGGCACCCGCGAGGGTGAATTGCATCGCTCTTTCTTACGTAAACATCTGTCACAGCTTAACTTTTTGAACCCAAATTTGGCGTACGTCAGCGCCAGTGGGAGGTTTATACGTAGTGTCCCTGATAAGGGGGAATACCTAAGGATCGCCCCTGATTGGGTAAGCATGCAAGGCGTATCGTCCCTGAAAGAGACAGGCGGAAAATCTCAGCTGGATAGTAACCATAACCCTCTGGATTGCCAGCCTCCTCAAGAGTAGCAGAATGAGCGATGACACAAGCAACGAACCTTTCGCGCCCAATTGTGGAAGCGCTTTACACCGAAGCCTTGGTGCTGGCTGATGAAGTGCGCTCTGTGTTTGCGCGCGGTACGCATGAGCCCGAAATTGGTGAAGACACCAGCGCCCGTGACACCATGGCCCGTCTTGCCCTTTCAACAGAAGGGTTGAAGACCACCACGCGCATGATGCACATCCTTGCATGGTTGCTTAATCAACGGGCGTTTTTCTCTGGTGAACTGACCGAGACACAGGTGCGCCAACACGGAACCCTGCCAACCGATCGTCCCTCTGACGATAGGGCACTGGCGACGCTTGAGCCTGCGACCCGCGACTTAATCGCCGAAAGCGAACAACTCCACAAACGCATCGCGCGCCTTGATCAGGCATGGCGTTCCGGATTTGAGATGGCATCGCCTGCGCGCGCAATCCACTCACGGCTTGAGCGGCGGTTGAGCGATTTGAGCCTCTGAATTGGGACCTAGCCCAAGGCGACGACCAGCCGCCTAAACAACGCTTAGAGCTTTTTCCCACGAGGCCAGCCGTTCTTCGCGTGCGGCCTTATCCATTGACGGTTCAAACGTGGTAAGCCCGCCGCGCATTGCCATAGCCGCACCCTCCACATCATCATAAAGTCCAGCGCCCGCCGCTGCCAGCATGGCCGCACCCAAAGCCGTTGTTTCAACAAATTGGGGCCGCTCAACTCTGACCCCCAGCATATTGGCAAGGTCTTGTGCCATCCAGTCGTTGGCCGACATCCCGCCATCTATGCGCAAACTCTGCCAATCGGTGCCGTCGGCGGCAAAAGCCTGCGCCAAGTCATGCGTTTGGTGTGCCATAGCCTCCAACGCCGCGCGCGCAATATGCGCCTTGCCGCTGGCAAAGCTTAGCCCCGTGATCACAGCGCGCGCGTCCGCTTTCCAATGGGGTGCGCCAAGCCCTGAAAGAGCAGGCACAATCGTGACGCCTCCGCTGTCCGGGATAGAGCGCGCCAAAGCTTCGGTTTCGCTGGCAACTTCCACAATGCCAAGACTATCGCGAAGCCATTGGACAAGGCTGCCTGCGACAAAGACCGACCCCTCTATCGCATAAGTCCGCTTGCCCGCGATCTGCGTCAACACGGTGCCAAGCAGGCGGTTGTCCGATTTGGGGATTTTATGCCCTTGGTTGGTGAGTACAAACGCGCCCGTGCCATAGGTCGCCTTGGTCTCTCCGGGCGCAAAACACGCTTGTCCAATCGTCGCCGATTGTTGGTCGCCTGCAAGCCCAGTGATCGGTATATCGCGCCCGAAGAGTGAGGCGTCAGTGTGAGCAAGGTCGCCCGACATATCGACCACCTTGGGAAGCGCGCTCATTGGTACGCCGAGGAGTTCACAAAGCCGCTCGTCGAACCCGCTATCGGCAAGCCCCATCAAAAGCGTGCGGCTGGCGTTGCTTGCATCGGTAATGTGGGACGCGCCTCCCGACAGCTTGTAGGTCAGCCAGCTTTCCACTGTCCCAAAGGCCAAAGTTCCAGCCTGCGCCGCAGCCTTTACCGCTGGCACATTATCGAGCATCCAGCGCATTTTGGTGCCGGAAAAATAGGGATCGAGCAGCAGGCCGGTCTGCGCCTGTACTTGCAGCTCATGTCCGCTCGCGCGCAGCTCCTCACAAAATGGCGCGGTGCGACGGTCCTGCCAGACAATCGCTTTGGTTAAAGGTTCGCCGCTTTCCTTGCACCACGCAACAACCGTCTCGCGCTGGTTGGTGATGCCGATCCCGGCGATCATGGCCGCGCCGCCGGCTTTGGGCATGACCTCTTGCGCACAGGTCAGCGTTTTTGCCCAGATCTCGCCTGCGTCATGTTCGACCCAGCCATCTTGCGGATAATGCTGTGTAAGCTCCTCTTGAGCGCTTGCGACAAGGACACCGTCCTTTGCAAAAAGCATAGCTCTGGTTGAGGTGGTGCCTTCATCAAGGACAAGAATATAATCAGCCATTTATCATTTCCTTTGAGCTTACCGGCCCGCTTGAAAACAAAACCCACTAATGACTTCTGCCAACCCATCCTCCATATGCAAGCGCTATGGCAAAGATACCCCCAAAGCCCTGGCCCACAGGCCTTGCCGATCCGGTCGAACCGCTTGTGATGAGGGTGCTCGCGCCCAACCCATCGCCTTACACCTACACCGGCACGCAAACTTATGTGGTGGGCGAGGCAAACGGGCCTGATTGTGCAGTCATTGATCCGGGCCCAGATGAAGAAGCGCACATCGAGGCGATCCTTGCAGCAATTGGCGAGCGCACGGTCAGCGCGATCATGTGCACCCACACGCACCGCGACCACTCACCGGCTGCCGCGCCTCTCGCTGTCAAAACGGGTGCTCCCATCGTGGGCTGCGCGCCTTTAGTGCTCGAAAGCGATCACCCGCGCGCCGACGAATCCTTCGACAGAACCTACGAGCCAACCCGCGTCCTTGAAGATGGCGAGCAAATGCGCGGGACCGGGTGGACGCTGACCGCTGTGGCGACACCGGGGCACACGTCAAACCACTTATGTTTTGCGCTCGAAGAAAGCGGGGCGCTCTTCACAGGCGATCATGTGATGGGCTGGTCCACCAGCGTCGTCATTCCGCCTGATGGGGACATGGGCGACTATATGGCGAGCCTTGAGAAACTGATGGCGCGCGAGGACACAGTCTATCACTCTGCCCACGGCGCTGCGATCACCAAGCCCAAGCAGCTTGTGCGCGGCATGATGGGGCACCGCCGTCAGCGCGAAAACCAGATTCTGCGCCTGATGGAAGAGCGCGCGCGGCCTGTCTCTGAGTTTATTCCCGACATGTACAAGGGCCTTGATGAGCGGCTTATCGGCGCTGCTGAAATGAGCGTGACGGCGCATCTTTTCGATCTCGAGAAACGCGGGCTTGCCGTGCTCGATCAAGAGATGTGGCGCACCGTCTAAAGCGAAATCGAACAGGACTTCGACAATGGAAACCGTATTGATTACAGGGGCCAATCGCGGCCTTGGTCTGGCTTTGACAAAACGCTTTGCTGAGGCGGGTTGGAAAGTGGTCGCAGGGTGCCGCGATCCGCAAAGCGGCGTGGAACTGACCGGTCTTCAAGATGCAGGAAATGTGCAGATTTGCAAGCTTGATGTGACCAATGGCGATGACATCGCGGCCCTTCTCGATGAGCTGGGTCACGAGCCGCTTGATGTGCTCATCAACAACGCCGGTGTCCTCGATACAAACCGCGAAGATATCTCAGCGGTTGGCGATGACGAATGGCTTCAGATGTTTGCGATCAACTCCATCGCGCCGGTTCGCATGGCCATGGCGTTCAAAGAGCACCTTAAACGCTCGTCAAACCCGCGTATCGTCACCGTGTCGAGCGAAATGGGCTCGCTTAACAAAAGCCTTGATGGCGCAATTGCCTATCGCACCAGCAAAGCGGCCGTGAACAAGGCGATGCAAGCCTTGGCAACCAATTTTGCGAGCGACAGCATCATTGTGTGCCCGCTCCATCCCGGCTGGGTGCGCACCGATATGGGCGGGCCGCAGGCCGCGATTTCTCCGCAGGAAAGCGCAGGCGGGATTTTCGAGCTTACCGCCAACCTCACCCAAGAAATGTCGGGCCGGTTTTGGACTTGGGATGGCTCTGAGCACCCCTGGTAAGGGATGGGGTAGTTTAAGAATAGTAGAACAAGCCGAATTTCGCGTAAGTGATCAATAGTTACGGCATTAACGCATGATCAAAGAACGGATCAATTTGCTTGTCTTTTCTAGGTATCAATTTAATCTGTGACCACCTCCAATGGCGATCAGTATTAGGCAAATGAACAGAGCATTTTTCTCAGGTCTTGCACTTCTATCATTGGTAGCATGTGGAGGCGGCGGAGGCAGTGCGCCTCCTCCAACTGCCGCGCCTTCACCCAGCCCAACCCCTACGCCAACTCCGACGCCAACCCCGGTTGTGGCCACAGCGCGCACGCTTGCAGCGACTGCGGGACCGGCATCATGGCGATTTTTTTCAACGCCGGGGCAAAACGACTTTCTTGCAGCGGGATATGGCACGCGCGATGGCGAGTATTTCCCTGGCTATAGAAACGCGCTTCGCGGTATTCAGGCCCGCCAGTCCGGTATTGATCGGAGCACCGATTTTTCAGATCAATACAAGTCAGTGCAGCTCATTGACACCAATACGAACATTCAGATGATATTTAATGCGCTTCCCGAGGCGAAGATTGTCTCACCGCTTACACACCTCTTGGTCGAAGGCCCTGCGCAAGACAAGCTAAAGCGGCAACTGGGCGTTACGGAAAACGTCTTTCGGTTGCGCACGATTGATCCAGATATCAATACCTTCGATCCCATCGCAGAACTGAGCAACGCGGACGCTGATATCGTTGCGGATGCGCAAAGGCTCTTGGCAGGCAACATAAGAGCTTTGGCGCTGATTAAGTCGATGGGCATGAGCTGCGACTCATCTTTCGTCGACTTTGGATCGAGAGAACTTCAGGAGGCCCTTATTGCGGCCCCAGATCAGTTCATCTTCAACGATAACGCCGCGATGACAGCTGTTGTCAATTCGATTGACGAATTCAGCGCGCTTGAACCCGATGTGCAAAGCGCGATTGCACATTTGATCAACGTCTATGCCGCAGCCGTTGCATTGCGCATTGATCGCAATGAGTTTGCATCGCGCTTTATGTTGGGAATTGACGGTTTCCTTCTCCCGCGCATCCGCGAATTGTGCTCCGCGCCGATGGCTGAGGCGAGCATGCTTGCTGCGGGAGCTCAAGCCACCAGCCCGCAAAACGTTCTCGATGCAATAGAACGTTTTGACGAGGTCATCCCTGCTACAACCGAGGGGTTCCTGTTTCTGGCGTCAGACTATTACGAGACCAGTCTCAATACTCCGATCACCCTTAGGGACGACGGCGATTTCTTCGCTCTTGACCGACACCCTCTCGAAAACGATGGATACGCAACCAACAGCGGCACTCGGACCATCGGCTTTCTCTCAGGCGGGATTGAGATCACCGGCGTGGAGGTTCCCGCCGCAAACGCGGGCGAAATTTCAGCCACCATCAACAGCGCCGGCACGATAATGCTTATGCCCGCAAGCGGTTTTACAGGCGTCACTTACGTCGATTACACCGCTCAAGAACAAGGCGACAGTGCTCGTGGGCGCATATTTGTCCGGGTACGCTAGCGCCTTGGGCTAGCTTTGCTTCGCGCCTTATTCACCAGGCGCGGTGCGAAGAGCCTCTCGAATTTGGTCGACGCGCGCGGCATTGGCGCCTGCATCGGAATATCCAACCCGGCTCGCTGAACGCAGGTGGATAACACTCTCGCCGCGTCTGAATTCCACATCATCCACAAAGCCAAAAATGGCTGATTTGAACTCAGCTGAGATGTAGTCTTCGCTTTGCCGGGTGACGGTCCCGCCCTGCGAGGCGATGACTTCAGGGAGTTTTTCCCACGTCTCCAATGCAAGAGGTTCAGTCGCGGCATCAACGCGGGTGCCCTCCTCGCTGCTGACGCAATTGGGCGAGTTTGGACAGGGCGACAAGCGACCATCCACCAGGCCGGGCGCAGTGCCGTTTTGAGAGGCAATGCCAAGCCCAAAGAAAGCGGCGACACCAAGAACAACAAGGCCAACACTTCCCAAGACAATCGCTTTCAAAATCGTCACAAAATCGCTCCACCAATAGCCCGTAAAAACGCAAAAATGCCCCAAAGCGGGAGTGCAAGAACTGCGACACCCAATAGGATCATTTTCCACTCTGAGAAGTCATCGTCTGATCGGGGGTTAAAGAAAACCGCCTGGACAAACATTCCTGTGAGCAGAAATGGGAGAAGCAAGGCGCTCATCACTAAACTCGCTGCCATGCGCAGCTTATCCATTGCGCTGCGTTGCGCTTGGGCATGGCTGAGCCGCTTGAACACGCCAAAGCTATCGAGATAGGCGCTCACCGATGTGCCGTAACGGCCTGCGATCTTCTTAGCTTGCTCGCGCGAGGGTTTTTCGTCTGCGAAATTGACCAGATTGAGGTCCGCCGCACCGAAGACGTCTGCAATCGCGTTCATGGGCACTGCATACATATCGTCTTCATAGTCAGCGGTAACAGTGAACCCTTCCGCCTTGGTATAGGTCACATGGACGCCGTAGTCCCCATTGATGTCTGCATCGTCGCCCACATCGCGGTCAGTCTTAAAACGCAGATATTGCAACGCGCCATCTTTGACGAAAGCTGCCGCGCCCCAATCCTCATCAGTGTCTTCGGCGTTCATCACTCCCATACCCAATTGGCGCGAGAGCGTTGCGGCTTGCTGGATCAACTCATAGCCGACCTGATACTTATGGCAGTCAAGCGCGCCCTTTTGGCCTGCGACCCAGTCTTCGAGAAATTCCAGATCAAGCTTGGTCTGAACGCTCCATTCCAAATTCTCGCCAAAGTCAGGACGCCGGCCCAATTTCTTTGCATGAGCGGTCAGGAAATGCAGCCCCGTCCGGCTTTCGCGCCATAGCTGATAGCCATCAACCACGCAGGACAGCGCGGCCTCATCGGGCTCTTTCTCCAGCACCGTAAAGTGGGCGTGCCACATGGATTAATGAGAGACACCAAGCTTTTTGGCGAAATCTTCAGCCAGTTGAAACTTCTGGATTTTGCCAGAACCCGTCAGCGGGAACTCTTCCATCCAGACCCAATGCGCCGGGGTCTTTTGCGGGGACAGCCGCTCGCGCACAAAGGCTTTGAGGTCATCGTCCGTGGGTCGCTGCGCACCGTCTGCAAGCCGCATAAAGCAAACAACAATCTCGCCCCATTTCTCGTCTGGAACGCCTGCAACGGCAACCTCGGCAATCGCGGGGTTCTCGATCATCGCGGCCTCGATTTCGGCGGGGAAGAGGTTTTCGCCGCCGCGAATGATCATCTCTTTAACCCGGCCTGTAATCTTCACATAGCCGCGCGCTGATATGCTGCCCAAATCGCCTGTGTGAAGCCAACCGTCCTCGTCGATGGTCTCCGCCGTGGCCCCTGGATTGTCGTTATAGCCCGCCATCATATTGAAGCCGCGCATGCAAATCTCGCCCTGCTCATCGACTGCGCACACTGTGTTGTCAGAGGGCCTTCGGATCGAGACTTCCATATGGCTGCACGGCTGGCCGATGGTCTCCATAAGCTCTGCGCCTGTGTCCGTCGGCCAAGCCCCGGTGATCGCTGGAGAGGTCTCTGTCTGACCGTAGACGATGAGGATCGGCACGCCGAACACCTTCTGCGCCTCGCGGTTGAGTTCAGGGGGCACCATCGCTCCGCCTGAAAGCACCGTGCGAACGCTCGACACATCGGTGCCCGTCGCCTTAGCCGCTTCCATGATCGCAAAAAGCATGGTCGCAACGCCGCCCAGCACTTCGGGCTTTTCGCGCTCAATCGCCTTAGCCACGGCCACCGGATCGAACAGCGAGACCAGCATCAACGTGCCGCCGCGCGCAAAAGTGCCCAGCACGCACACCGCGCTGCCAGCGGTATGGAACAGCGGGAATGGACAGGTCACTTTGTCGCCCACGCCGATGTTCCAGCGCTCAAAAATGTCTCTGTTCGATTGGACCAGCCCATGTTGGTGCAACAAAACGCCCTTGGGGAAGCCAGTGGTGCCCGATGTGTATTGGATCATCACAATATCGCGCGGCTCAGAACCCCGCAGTTCGCCGTCATTTTCGCCTGCGAACAGCTCACCCGGGTCGGTCATATCGAGCACATACTCAGACGCCGCGAGCCCGGCCGCCGCCTCATCCACCACGGGCCGAAGCGCAGTGCCGCGTACATTGGGTTGATAATAGACCGCGCCCGATCCCGATTGTTCGAGCACATAACGCACCTCGCGCGCGATAAAGCTGGGGTTGACGGTAACGATCACAAGCCCCGCCATCGCTGCGCCCATTTGCACAATCACCCACTCCGGGCAATTGCCGCCCATCACCGCGATCCGCGTGCCTTTAGGGTGGCGAGAGGCCAATGCACGCCCTGCCCGCTCGCTGTCAGCCAAAAGCTCAGCATAGGTCCAATCGCGCCCCGCTGATCCATCGGGCAACAGCTCACGCAGTGCCAGCGCGTCAGGCCGTGCCTCCACCTGCTCGCGCAAGGTCCCTTCAATCGTGCGCTCTTTATACTCAGTGTCAGCCTGCGCCGGGCAATAAGCCTCTTTGAGATCAAGCTTGTACATCGTGTTTCCCTCTCTCACTTGCCGCAAAGCTAACACACTGTGCGCGAGAGTCATTCGCAAACTGAACTCTCGCAAAATGGGCTCCGCGTGCTTATATCTAGGGAAACAATTCAAGCAGGGATGCATCCATGAGTTTTGAGACCAAAGTGCCAAGCGGGGAAGAACTCCACGCGGAGATCAAGCGCCTTAAGGAAGAGCGCAACGCGGTGATCCTCGCGCACTATTACCAGACGCCCGATATTCAGGACATCGCCGATTTCGTGGGCGACAGCTTGGAGTTATCGCGCAAGGCGGCAGAGACCGACGCGGATGTGATCCTCTTTTGCGGCGTCAAATTCATGGCCGAGACCGCCAAAATCCTTTCGCCAGAAAAAACCGTGATCCTGCCCGATATGGACGCAGGGTGCTCTTTGGAAGACAGCTGCCCGCCGGAGAAGTTCAAGGCTTTCCGCGAGGCAAACCCCGATCACATCGCGCTCACCTACATCAATTGCTCGACCGAAGTGAAAGCATTGAGCGACATCATCGTCACCAGCTCCAGCGCTGAGACGATCCTTGCGCAAATCCCCGAAGATCAAAAGATCATCTTTGGCCCCGACCGTCACCTGGGCGGCTGGCTGTCGCGCAATTTTGGCCGCGAAATGCTGTTGTGGCCCGGCGTTTGCGTGGTGCACGAGGCGTTTTCTGAAACCGAGCTTCTAAAGCTCAAAGAACAGCACCCCGGCGCGCCTGTCGCCGCGCACCCCGAATGCCCGCCAGCCATCGTAGACCACGCCGATTACGTGGGCTCAACCAGCGGCATTTTGAAATTTGCGCAAAGCTTCGAAGGCGACACTCTGATCGTCGCGACCGAGCCGCATATCATGCACCAGATGGAAAAGGCTCTGCCCGAAAAAACCTTCATCGGAGCGCCGGGAGCGGACGGCAACTGCAACTGCAACATCTGCCCCTACATGGCGCTGAATACCATGGAGAAAATGTACACCGCCCTTCGCGACCTAGAGCCGCGGATTGAGATGGATGAGGAGCTTCGCTTGGAGGCGAAGAAGAGCCTTGATCGGATGCTTGAGATGGCCAGCGGGACTGTGGGACAGGGCGATTTGGGCTTTGTAAAGTTTGGGGGTGAGGTCTCTAAAGGCCTTGCTTTTCAATCGCCTGAAAGGGTGGCGGTTCGCCGGAACACCTATGCAAGGCGAGGCTATGCCGCATTGGCCGTGCAACTATTGGAATGTATGCACCAAACACTCAAGAACCGTCTCTTTGCGTGACCCTTTGTATGGTCAACCCCGCGATTTCCGAATCTATGAAGGGGGAGGCTACACATTCGCTTTTGAAGAAGTTTCAAACGGTGTTTTCGTTGTTTTTGAACGAGTATGAGCGCCCTAGATGCCAGCGGTGGCCTACGGCAGCCTACGACTCCACTGGCATGACGGTTTCTCCTTTTTCGTCACCGCAGCGAAAGCTGGGGTCTCAGGCGGTTAAGACAAAAGCTTAAGGTATAGGGTTCTGCTTCTCAATCGCGTCAATCTTCCATTCGCGCTTCCAAGCCTTCATGACTTTCTCGCGGGCTATGGCTTCTTTGATCGTCGGCTATTCCTCGACGTAGACCAGCCGCTTTATATTGTACTTCGACGTGAACTCGCCGCCCTTGCCCTCGCGCTGTTGGGTGGCGCGCGCAGCCAAGTCACTGGTCACGCCGATATACAACACACCGTAGCGTTTGTTGGTCATGATGTAGACGTCGCCGCCGCGCTTCATTTGGCTGGCTTTGCGTATTGTCGCCCTAGACCCCAGCTTTCGCCGGGGTGACGGTTGTGGGCTTGGATTGCGCAACCCGCGCCACAACAAGCGCTGAGCCCAGAAGCAGCATCCCGACAACGTCCAGCGCACTCAGCACCTCTTCAAACGCAAAGTACCCAATCACCGCAGCAATGGCGGGTTGGGTCAGGAGCGTAAGGCCTATAATCAGCGGGGGGAAGTGGCCTAGAGAATAGACCATCAGCCCTTGGCCCACCAGCTGGCTCGTCACAAACAGAACGATGATCGGCGTCCAATCGGTCGGCCAAACCGGCTCTCCCAGCATCAGCGCGATGCCAAGCAAATAGGGACAGGCGAAAATGCTCACCCAGACGAGCAGGCTCCACGATCCGAATTGTGCGCGCTCTTTTTGCAAGGTGAGGAGATACACCGCGTAAAGCAGGCCTGCGGTGATGCAGAAGAGGTCGCCGACGAAGGTTTCAGCGGAAATCTCCAAGGACCGGCCCAAGAGTATCCCCGCCCCGCCAAGCGCGCAGACAATCGCCAGCCACTCAAACCCGCGCGGAATCATTCGCGCAATAATAAAGCCCCAGAACAAGAGGATGATCGAGCCGCCATTGCCGAACAATGTCGCATTGCCCAGCCGCGTCATCTCAATCCCGATGTGCCAACTGGCAAGGTCGCTGGCAAAAGCGATGGAGCCAATGGCCACCACGATAAGCGTCTTTTTAGGCAGTCCCCGCATAGGCTGGCCCGCCATGCGCGCGAACAGCACCAGAAACGGCAGCGCCAGGAACAGCCGCCAGAAGGCCGAGCTCACCTCGCCCGTGTCGGCAAGCCGCACCAGCCATGGCCCAAGAGCAAGCGCCACATTGCCGAGCAGCAGCGCACCAAAAAGCATGGCCGAGCGCAGCGGTGTCACTTCTTCTTTCAGGGCCCCAGCCTTTTCCATGCTTGCGCACTAGCCCGATCATCTCCAAGTGAATAGCCAAATGAAACTGACCGGAAGGACTTCCACACATGCCAGAGACGCAGCACCCTGCTCTATTCCAGCCGCTCAAAATGGGCGCTCTAGAGGCCAAGAACCGCATTTTCATGGCTCCGCTCACTCGCGGCCGCGCGGCTGATCCGATGTTTGTGCCCAATGAAATGATGGGCACTTATTACAAGCAGCGCGCAGGCGCTGGCATGATCCTGACCGAGGCGACCGGCATTTCCACCGAAGGGCTCGGCTGGCCATCAGCGCCCGGTATCTGGAGCGATGAACAAACCGAAGCGTGGAAGCCTATTGTTGAGGGCGTGCACGAGGCAGGCGGGCTTATCTCCATGCAGCTGTGGCATATGGGGCGGATCGTTTCGTCCTATTTCCTGAACGGTGAACGCCCGTTTTCTGCAAGTGAGACCAAGGCTCCGGGCGAAGCGCACACACCTGTGGGCCGCCAAGAATACGACGTCGCCCGCGCTATGACCAAGGACGATATCAATCGCACTCTCGACGATTATCAGCGTGCCGCAGAGAACGCCAAGAAAGCCGGGTTTGACAGCGTGCAGCTGCACGGCGCGAATGGCTATCTCGTGGACCAATTCCTGCGCGACAGCACGAACCTTCGCGAAGACGAATATGGCGGCTCCCCGGAAAACCGCACCCGCTTTATGCGCGAGGTTTTGGAGCGGCTGATCGATGTATGGGGCGCGGACCGTGTGGGCATTCGCCTCTCACCCAATGGCGAGACGCAAGGCGCAGACGACAGCGATCCCGAAAGCATCTTTGGCGCGGCGACCAAGGTGATCGAAGAGCTTGGCCTTGCCTATCTCGAGCTTCGCCAACCGGGCCCCGAGGGCACCTTTGGCCGCACCGATGTGCCTCAGCAAGATAAGCTCATCCGGGGTCTCTACACAGGCGCGCTGATCCTCAATTCGGATTACACCGCTGAGGAAGGCGATGCGGATGTGTCGAGCGGACGCTGCGATGCGGTGAGCTATGGCCGTCCGTATATCTCGAACCCTGATCTGGAAAAACGGATCGCGGCAGGCGCGCCGTTCAACCCGAATAAGGACGTGCCCAAGAGCTGGTATTTCCCAATTCCGGAAGGCTACATCGACTATCCAACGATGGAAGAAGAGGAAGCCGCTGCAAACGCGGCCTAAGCCAACCGCACACTATTCAGAGGCCGGGCTCTCGCTTGAGGGCTCGGCCTCTTGCGTTTCAGGCTCTGGTTCGGATTGAGGTTGAGGCCGCGACGGACCTGCCGCCACATTATCGCTGGGTGCACGCTCGGCCGGGGGCGAAGTCGATGTAAGCTCCTCAAGCGGGATCATATCATCGCTGATCGTTCCGCCCAGGATCTCGCCAGCCGCCTCGCCGCCTGTTTCGGTGGAGACCGCTTCGGAGGCCTCCTCTTCGCAAGCTGTCAGAGCGAGCGCTGCAACCAATGGCATCCAAATTCGTGTCATGTCCTGCAAGCCTTTTGCCGAGCCGCCTCAAGCGTGCCCAAAAACCCATCTGCGCGCGCCATCAGCGCCTCATCCCATTCACCCGCTGAGACGTTTTTGCCAAGCCGCGCCATGCTGGTGACGCCAAATTCGTCGATCCCGCATGGCACGATCCCGCCAAAATGCGACAAGTCCGGATCAAGGTTCACCGAAAACCCATGCATCGTCACCCAGCGCCGCACGCGCACGCCAATCGCACCAATCTTTGCCTCGCGACCGTCGATGTCCTCGCACCAGATGCCCACGCGCCCCTCGGCCCGCCACGCCTGAACACCGAAATCGGAGAGGGTGTCGATCACCCAGCCCTCAATCGCATGGACAAAGCACCGCACATCTTTGCCGCGCTTATTGAGGTCGAGCATCAGATAGCCAACCCGCTGTCCCGGCCCGTGATAGGTGTAGCGCCCGCCGCGTCCTGTTTCGACGACGTCAAAGCGCGGGGTCCTCAGCTCTGCCGGGTCTGCGCTTGTCCCTGCGGTGTAAACGGGGGGATGTTCGAGCAGCCAGACAAGTTCATCTGCGGTGCCAGCAGTGATCGCCTCATTGCGCGCCTCCATGCCCTGCAAAGCCTCACGATAGGGCACAAGGTCCATGTCCCGGCGCCATTCCAGGCTCGATGCACCTAAGGCGCCTAAGTCTTGGGGCAAAATTTGAGCAGCGCTTGCCATAACCCCCGCGTGGCGGCAATGTCGGCCAAAATCAAGAAGCAAAGCGCGCCAAGGGTGCGCCTTAGGGGATATCCATGAACTTTGACATGAACACCTGCTGGTCGCGCGCAGTTGAGCTTATCCAAGCCAACTTCCAGATTTTGGTGATCCTCGCCGCGGTCTTTTTGCTGCTGCCCAATGTCGCGCTTTATATGTTCATCCCTGACATGCAATCGATCGTGGATCCCATGGCTGATCCTGATGTGGTTGCTGCGCAAATGGGACGCATTGTGGGACCATTGATCGCAATGGGCAGCGTCTTGATGGCGATCCAGTTTGCAGGCAATTCAGCGATGGTCGGGCTGATGAGCGATGCACGGCCAACCGTTGGACAAGCGATCATGGCAGGCATCAAAGCCGTGCCGAGCCTTATCGCGGTCTTCGTCATTTTTCTGCTTTTATACATGCTAGGGGCGTTCGTAATCATCCTCCCGTTCTCCATTCTGGGGGGCCTTGCCGGATCGCCAGTTCTTGCAGGGATTGGCTTTATTCCGGTTATTGTGTTCGTGGCCTGGCTAGCAGCGCGCATGTCGATGTCGCTGCCGGTGCTTGTGTTGGAAGACACGCTCAACCCCATCAAGGCGGTTGCGAAAAGCTTCAAGCTGACCGCTCCAAAGCAGTGGCCGATCACCGGTTTTTGGACCGTCATCATCGTGATCATGGTCGTGGCCAGCCTGATCTTTTCCAGCGTCTTTGGGCTTATCGCAGCCATCACCGGAACAGGGCTTGTCTCTGCTCTCATCCTTGGCCTTACCAGCGGTTTGACAGGGATGGTCTACGGCATAGTCATGTGCGCAATTGCGACCTCAATGCATGGCCAACTGTCGGGCCCAAGCATTGAAGCGATCGATGACACCTTCGGGTAATCTGCTTCACGGCAGACCCCTGATAGCCGTTTTTGGCGCAATCACAGATTGATCCTGCGCAAGCTGTGCCCTAGCGGCTTTGGTAATGGCTGATCGCGCGCCTTCCTCTCAAAGCCCTTCCGAGCACGGCATGGGCGACCAGAACGCTATACCCCAAGGGCGCATGGCGCTGCTTTTTATGGTCATGTTGGTGACCGCTGCTGGCAATACGGCGATGCATTCCGTGATGCCTTCGATTGGCACAGCGCTTAAAATCGACGACGTTTGGATTAGCCTTGCCTATTCCTGGTCAGCCCTGCTTTGGGTGGTGTGCGCACCCATGTGGGCACGGCGTTCTGACAGGCGGGGACGCAAGGCGATGATGGCGCTTGGCCTTGTGGGTTTTATCGTCTCCATGGCGCTGTGCGGGCTTGTTTTATGGATGGGTTTTGCGGGCTGGATAACGGGTGTCACCACTCTCCTTCTCTTCGCCCTTGCAAGAAGCGCCTATGGTGGCTTTGGCAGCGCCGCGCCGCCCGCTGTCCAAGCCTATGTCGCCTCGCGCACGCCGCGTTCTGAACGGACAAAGGCGCTTTCTCTTATTGCATCAAGCTTTGGGCTTGGAACGGTTGTGGGCCCTGTGCTTGCACCGCTGATGATTATCCCTTTTTTCGGTATTGGACTGACAGGACCTGCTTGGTGCTTTGCCCTTCTGGGGGTCGCAACCCTTATTGTCCTTAGGCTTCGCCTGCCCAATGATGAGCCCAAGTTTGCAGCGCGCGGCAAAACATTTGGCGATCCGGGGGCAGGCGTTTCTGATCCTGAAGGGATAGACGACGAGGATGAGGATGAAGATGGGGATGCCGGCGAAGAGGCGGGCTTACCGGTCGGCGAGCAAAAGCGTCTCAGATGGTTTGAGCCGCGCCTTCGGCACTGGGTCATCGCCTCGCTCGCTGGTGGGCATGCGCAAGCGATGATCATGGGGGTCACCGGCTTTCTGGTGCTCGATCGTCTGGATATGCGTGATAACCTTACCCAAGGGGCCGCTCTGGTCAGCCTTGTGATGGTGTTTGGAGCGATTGCCACCCTTCTTGCACAATGGGGCATTATCCCGCGTTTTAAGATCGGACCGCGCGCTGCGACCCTATCCGGCCTTATTGTGGCCGCGTTTGGGTCTGCGATACTGGGCGTTGCTGACACGGTCGTTGGCTTGTGCCTTGGTTATGCCATTGCCTCGCTTGGCTTTGGCCTCTTTCGCCCCGGCACGACAGCGGGCACATCACTCGCCGTCTCTCGCGCTGAACAGGGGCAGGCCTCCGGGATCACCGCCAGTGTTGCAGGGGCAAGCTTCATTTATGCTCCCGGCCTTGGTGTTTGGCTGTACTCGATAAACGATTGGCTCGGCTTTGGGACGATCATCGCTTTGTGCCTTGCGGTTGCGCTAGTGGGTGCGCGCAGTTTGACACATGACGAGGTGCTCACAACAGACCGCTGATAGCTAAGCCGCTTTAGATCAAGTCCAGCACCTTGTCCTGAGGGCGACAAATAGCGACACCTTTTTCGGTTTCGACAACCGGGCGCTCGATAAGGATTGGCTCAGCAGCCATCGCATCGAGCACTGTATCCGCATCCGCCTCTGGAAGCCCCCGCTCCTTTGCATCGGTCCCTCGGATACGAAGCGCCTCATTTGGCGTGACGCCAGCATCTGCGTAAAGCTGCGCCAGCTTTTCGCGGGTGGGAGGCTGTTTGAGATACTCAACCACCGTCAACTCAACGTCATCGCGTTCTTCAAGAATCGCCAATGTCTTGCGCGAAGTGCCGCATTTGGGATTGTGCCAGATGGTCGCTTTCATGCCTGCTGTATCCTCTTGGTTAGATGGCCGCTCCCCTACCTCAGACGCATCGGATTTGCCACACAATCTAAAAATGAGAATAATTCTCAAGTTTTCTCTTGCAGGTGAGAATGGTTTGCAATAGCGCTCTTGTCGGACATTCATTCAAGGGGAACATCTTGACCACTCACCTCTCTCGCGCAGCGCTTCTTCTTTCGTGCGCCGCCATCGCCTTTCCTGCCGCGGCAGAAACGACCACTGAGGCCACATCAAATAATGGGGCCACCCCAGAGCAAGGCTCAGACCTGATCGTCGAGCCCGGCCCGATCATGGAAACAAGGGGCGAGGATATCCTGGTGACCGGCGACATTTTGCAATCCAATGTCGTTGCCTCGGTCAAAACCCCAACCCCAATTATCGATGTACCCCAAAGCCTATCGATCACCACGCTTGAGCAGATCGAAGAGCGCGGCTGGACCAGCATTGGTCAGATTATCGACTACACACCCGGCGTGAACACATCGCAGGGCGAAGGCCACCGTGACGCCATCGTCTTTCGCGGCGTTCGCTCAACGGCTGACTTCTTCATCGATGGCGCGCGCGATGATGTTCAATACTATCGCAGCCTTTACAACATCGAACAGGTCGAAATCCTTCGCGGTCCCAATGCGCTCCTGTTCGGACGCGGCGGTGCGGGCGGTGTTTTGAACCGAGTGACCAAGAAAGGGGAGTTTGGCGAGAACTTCACCGGCGGTCAGCTGGCCATCGATACTTTCGGTGAATTCAGCGTCTTTGCCGATGTGAACCTTTCAACCTCGGACACAGCCGCGTTTCGCCTTAATGCAGCCTATGAGAGCCTGAACAATCACCGCGACTTTTACGATGGTGAACGGATCGGCATCAATCCAACCGCACGGTTTGCGCTTGGCGAGGACACAATCATCGACCTCTCCTATGAGTACGCCGACCACGAGCGCTTCATCGATCGCGGCATCCCAACAGGCAGCGATGGTCGCCCGGTTGAAGCGTTTACCGACATTGTTTTTGGCGATGAGGAACTGAACTTTACGACGCTTGAGGCGCATATCCTGCGTGCCAATGTCGCTCACAATTTCTCTGACAATTGGAAGGGTGTCTTCAACGCCTTCTATGGCGATTATGACAAGGTGTATTCCAACTTCTACGCCAGCGGATACGACCAGGTGAACACGCCTGACCGGGTGACGACCGATGGCTACATCGACACAACCACGCGCGACAACCTCATCCTTTCAGGCAACCTTGTGGGCGAGTTTGAAACCGGAAGCCTCGCGCACACTTTGCTCATTGGCGGTGAGTACATCAGCACCAATTCTGATCAGGACCGCATCAACCCGGTCTGGGACCAGACCAATGATGACAATGAAGTTTTCCTGATCGCTCGTCCTCTCAACTTTGTGAATGGTGTGGGTGTTAATGCCGATGGCAACGTAACCCGCGTGGCCTTCGACCCGGCGGTCAGCCTTAACGATGATACGCGCGTCAACATCGACGTCGTCTCGCTTTATATTCAGGATGAGATTGAGGTTACCGATTGGCTCAATGTCATCGTGGGCGGCCGTTTCGACAGCTTTGATATCACCGTCAACAACGTGCCTGCTGCCGAAATCCGCACCCGCAAGGATGAAGAATTCTCCCCGCGCGGCGGCATCATCATCAAGCCGCAGGAAAATATCTCCATCTATGCGAGCTATTCGGAAAGCTTCCTGCCGCGTTCAGGCGAGCAATTTGCTAATATCAATGGCAACAACAATGCGCTTGATCCAAACACGTTTGAAAACCTTGAAGCGGGTCTCAAATGGGATTTTGAAAGCGGGTTCAGCCTCACCGCTGCCGTCTTCGAAATTCAGCAAAGTTCGCCCCAGCCCAATGACAATGATCCGGCGACGCTCGACGTGATCGATTCTGAAATCCAAGGCTTTGAATTGCAACTTCAAGGTGAGATTACGCCGGGTTGGACAGTGGTTGCTGGCTATTCCTATCTCGATGGCGAGCAGCAAAACCGGACCGGCCCAACCGGACTTCGCCCGCGCGAACTTCCTGAAAACATGTTTTCAATCTGGAACCAGGTGGAAGTCACCGAACGCTTTGGCATCGGTCTTGGCCTGACCCATCAGGATGAAAGCTTCATCAATAATGGCAACACCGCTATCCTTCCTGCCTATACGCGGATTGATGCAGCGGCGTACTATGATGTGAGCGAGAACATCCGCGTTCAGGTGAACGTCGAAAACCTCACCGATACAACATACTTCCCCAACGCCCACGCCACGCATCAGGCAAGTGTTGGCGCGCCGCTTAACGCGCGGTTTGCGATTTCGGGACGGTTCTAAGAGGGATCAGGTCTCGGGCTCTTCGGGGTCCGGGACCACTCTTAGCGCCGGAACCGCCTCTGCTGCATCCTTGGCATCGATTGCAGGGGCAGGCGCAGCGCTGATGCTTTCCTCGCGCTGTGTAACCCGGCTTGCCCGTTCAACCGCGCTCACCAGCCGGGGGTATACCCCGCAGCGGCAATCATTGGGGATGGCCTCTTCAATTTCCTCGCGGCTGGGCGCCGGATTGCGCGCAAGGAGCGCCGCTCCTGCCATCACCATACCCGGCGTACAAAAGCCACATTGGATCGCGCCTTCTGCGACCATCGCCTGTTGCACCGGGTGAGAGCGATCACGCGAAAGCCCCTCAATAGTCGTGATAAAGCGCCCCTCGGCCTCTGCCAAAGTGATGCGGCAAGAGCGCAGTGCCGCGCCATCGACCAGCACCGTGCATGCCCCGCATTCGCACGTCGCCCCGCCGGCCCCGTTTTTGGTGCCGGTAAGGTTTGCCGCCTCGCGAAGCGCGAAGAGCAGCGGCATATCCGGGTCAAGATCAAACTCAACCGGACGCTCATTGATCGTCATCCTAGGCATGATTTACCATCAGGGTCGATTTACCATCGAGGTGACTGAGCCGCGCGAACCGGAAACACGGTGCCCGATTAGTTGCGCCAGCTGTCGTCGATTTTGTCGATTTTGCGCTTCCACGCCTCGAAATCGAAGACGCCTGCACCGCCCTGGCTGGACATGACGGAAAGATCGCGCTGGTGCACATCGATCACCTCTTGGGGAACCACTGTTGGCTCGCCTTGGGAAAGGGTCGCAATCTGGATTTCACAAGCGCGTTGCAGCGCCCACATTTTCAGGAACATGCCTTGAATGCCGCCGTCCATTACCACAGGGCCATGGTTGCGCAGCATCAGGATTGAGTGGTTGCCAAGGTTTTGGACCAGACGATCGCCTTCCTCTGAGCGAACCGTCACACCTTCAAAATCGTGATAACCGATTTGGTCTTGGAAGTTGCAGGCGTAAAAGCTGATCGGAAGAAGGCCGTCCTTGTGGCTGCATACGGCCATCGTTGCGGTGGTGTGCACGTGGCAGATTGCATTGGCACGCCCGCCAAGTGTCTTGTGGAAATGCGCGTGCTGGGTGAAGCCTGCTTTGTTCACCATGTAAGGCGAACCGCCGATGTTGTTGCCCTCAACATCAATCTTCACGAGATTGGATGCGGTTACCTCATCATAAAGGAGCCCAAACGGGTTGATCAGAAACGCGCCCTCTTCACCGGGCACGGCCAATGAGATGTGGTTATAGATCGATTCGCCCCAACCAAGGTGCTCAAAAATCCGGTAGCACGCCGCCAGATCAAGGCGCGCCTGCCACTCTTCTTTGCTCACTTGCCCTTCAAGGCTTTCTGAAGGCTTCAATTGCGTTGCCATGGGGTATCCCTTTTCATCGTCATCGTGTTTGAGAGGCTTATCGCATTATTCAGCCCTTCCCGGCAAGCACCTGTCGTGATGGTCATGCAATGGGAGGCAAAGCCATTCTTTCCCCCGCCCAAGGGGAATTGCTTTGCGCGATGGCGTCCACGCGGATAAGCCGACCGTCTCGATGAGCAAATCCGACCCGCCTTCCCAGACAGCCATGACTGCAAAGCTCACCAAAGGGAGCATTACCGGGCATTTGGTGGGACAAACCCTGCCTGCTATCATCGGCGTTACGGCAATCATGTCGATCGGCCTCGTGGATGCCTATTTCATTGGCCAATTGGGGCCGGAGGCGCTTGCCGCGATTGCCTTTATCTTCCCAGTGACCGTGGCGCTATCCTCGCTTGGCGTGGGCGTGATGGTTGGGATCAATTCCGTCGTCGCCAGGGCATTGGGAGAAGGCGACGGCCCGCGATGTGCGCGAAGAGCCAACTTTGGCCTCCTTTTCTCAGTGGTCATCGGGATCATCATTGGGCTTGTACTTTATGCGTTGGCACAGCCGCTCTTCACCCTAATGAACGCACCGTCTCACCTTCTTCCCCTGATTTTGGAATATATGCAGCCTTTCGCGCTGGGTTTCCCACTGGTCCTTGCGATCATGGGCTTTAACGGCGTTCTTCGCGGGCAAGGCGAAGCAAAGAAGACGAGCTATATCTCCATCACCTATGCCGCTGCCAATTGGGTGCTTGATCCGTTTTTGATCACAGGTGCATTGGGGTTTGAAGGATACGGGATAGCGGGCGCGGCTTATGCCTCGATCATCGGGTATGGCATTGGCGTGGTCATGGCTTTCATCCTGCTGCGTCAGACTGATTTGCCCCTTGATCTCTCGCTTATCCGCGAGGGAAGCTGGGTGGACCCGGCCATGTCGATCCTGAAGGTGGCAGGCCCTGCCTCCTTCTCCAATTCGATCAATCCCATTGGCCTGTCCGTGCTCACCGCCGTTATCGCCACGCAAGGCGAAGCGGCCGTCGCCGCCTTTGGCGCAGCGGGACGTTTGCAAGGTCTCGCCACTGTGCCCCTGCTTGCTTTATCAGGGTCCATTGGCGCCATCGTTGGGCAAAACTGGGGCGCAGAAGAATACGCAAGAGCCCGCCAGGCAGCGCTGTATGCCTTTGGCTTTTGCCTTGTCTGGGGGCTTATCCTTGTCGCGGCCTTTGTGCCGATGGCCGCGTGGTTCGCCGGGTTCTTTTCCCAGGACCCTGAGATTGTCGATCAATTCGTCCTCTACATCCAGATCGCCTCATGGGGGTATGCAGGGTTCGGGGTGCTGATTGTTGCAAACGGTATATTGAACGCCATCGGCAAAGCCTCTTTTGCTCTCACCCAATCGGCCTTGCGGGTGTTTTTGGTCATGCTCCCATTTGCGTGGGTTTTCCTTGCCAGCTGGGGAAGCGCCGCTGTTTACTCTGCTGAACTTGCCGCCAACATCTTTGGCGGGATCACAGGCGCAGCGCTGGCCTATTGGCTTCTCGCTTACAAAGCCCCCGACGCCCAAAAAGCACCCGCGTAAGAGCGCCAGGCTCCGCTTAAACCAGTGGTTGGAGTAGGCTTTCGTTAACCATCCCCGTTCATAAGCCCCTAAGACGCGTATTGGACGCGAAGTGTAATTGTCTTTCTGGATGAACGGGGCACGAGCGCAATGGACGACCTGCTGGCGGACTTCGTTGCAGAAACACGCGAAATGCTGGAGGCGAGCTCAGGCGAAATTGTCGCTTGGGAGGCCAATCCAGCCGACCGTGCGCGTCTCGACACCATTTTCCGCTTTGTCCACACGGTCAAAGGCAATTGCGGTTTCTTCGATTTTCCGCGCCTGGCAAAGCTCAGCCACGCAGCCGAAGACGCCCTTGCCGATTGCCGCGCAGGACGGCGCGATCCGGATAGCGAATTGGTCACCGCAGTGCTCGCTATTGTCGACCGGATTGTTGAAATGGTTGATGCTATCGAGGCTGGCGAAGAATTGCCTGAAGACAGCGACGAGGTCCTGATTTCAGCGCTTGAGCCCCTGGAAGAGGCCGAAACAGGCGCATCCGGGATCGACCAGGAGCCTCCACACGCACACCCTGACCCAAAAGATAGAACCCCCACAGATAGGGCCCCCGCAGATAGGGCTCCTAAAGACGCATCGCCAACAAGCAGCGTACCGGCCCCAAAACAATCAAACACGCCCACGGTTCAACGCTCCATCCGGCTGCCGGTTGATCTGCTAGACCGCGTCATGAGCGGCGTCTCTGACATGGTGTTGGCGCGCAACGATCTTGCCCACCGCTTGCGACAGGCAGGCACACAGCCCACAATCGACGGACCATTTGAGCGTCTGACCGCAATTCTAAGCGATGTTCGCGACGCCATTACGCGTATGCGCATGCAGCGGATCGAAACCCTGTTTAGCGCGCTTCCCCGGCTTGTGCGGGACCTTTCCAACGACCTTGGCAAACAGGTCATGATCGACGTGCAAGGCGGCGATGTCGAACTCGACCGCGAGATGATCGAGATGATCCGCGATCCTCTCACCCACATCATTCGCAATTCCATCGATCACGGAATTGAAAAGCCATCCGCACGGCTTGCTGCTGGCAAGCGCGAGATAGGGTTTTTGTCCATCACAGCGCGCCAATCGGGCAATATGATCTCAATTGTGGTGAGCGATGATGGGCAAGGTCTCAACGTTGAACGGATCATCAACAAGGCGATTGCAACGGGGCTCATCACCGAAGCTGAAAGCGCAGAGCAAAGCCATGATGCGATTATGCAATTGGTCTTCCAGCCCGGCTTCTCCACCGCAGAGACAGTCAGCAACGTGTCGGGAAGAGGCGTTGGCCTTGATGTGGTGCGCCAAAACCTGGAGCGCGTGGGCGGCTCTATTTCGGTGAGTTCCACCCAAGGCGTGGGCACACAGTTCACTTTGCAAATCCCGCTCACCCTTAGCATCATTGCAGGCCTCACCGTTGAAGCCAGCGAACAGCGCTTCGCCATCCCGCAAAGCTATATTGAGGAGATCATTCACTCCTCGTCCAAAGCTCTAAACCTAAGCCGCGTTGGTGAAACTGCCCTTGTCACTTTTAGGGGTAAGCGGGTGCCATGCCTGTTCCTTACAGATGTGCTGCAACTGCCGCCAAGCGAGCTTTCGGAAACTGAGGCAACCATGGTCATGCTTCGCCTTGCCAATGGCGATCTGTTTGCGCTTGGCGTGGATGGCATCCATTCGCACGGCGATATTGTGGTAAAACCCCTCGCACCGGCGGTCATGAAGACCGGTATTTATGCAGGATCAACACTGCTTGATGATGGGAAACCGGTGCTGCTTTTGGATATCACAAGCATCGCTGCTGAAAACAAAATCGCCACTGATCTTCGCAGCCGAGTGCTCGGCCGGATGCTAGGGGATGATGAGGCCGAAGAACACGGCGCCTCGCAGGCCAAGAGCCGCGCCATGTTGTTCAAGGATTTTGACGGGCGAAGCCTTGCCATTCGATTGGAGCTGGTCAAGCGGATTGAGACGATCCCGATATCGGCGGTCGATCGTTCGGGCGCAAAAGTGCGCGCGGTGCTTGATGGCGTGATCCTGCCCCTGATCGGCCTGCCTGACGAAAACCCTGACATCAAAAAGCTGCGGCTATTGCGGCTTAGCGATGGATCGAGCCAATTGCTCCATGCCGTTCGCGAGGTCGAAGAGGCTGTGGAGCTCGATGGCGCACTCAAACCGGCAATTGATGAACCATTGGTCGAGGCGGTCACATTGGTCGCCGATCGCACGGTAAGTGTGCTTGATGGTCACGAACTTTTTGCGCAATTTGGCGAAGTGCCTGATGCGCCAAGCAAGCCTGTTTGCCGCCTGCCCCACGGGGAATGGTCAAACACAATTCTAGCCCCGCTGGTTGCATCGGCTGGATATGAAATCGCCTCTGATCCTGACGCGCGCGAGGACGTGGCGATCTGGTTTGAGGACGAATATGAGGCAGCCCTTGCCCTTGATACCGAATTTACAGCGCCCATTGTGCGCCTGCGCGATGCGCCTGATGGCGCCGAGGGTTCGCCCACCATTTACCGTTATGACCGCGATGGGCTGGTGGATGCTCTTCGCAAGGCGCGCGCCAAACCACTCACGACGAAAGGGGCCGCTTAATGACAAATTCTCTTTTGGTTATGGCGCTTATCGCCGGGCGCCGCTGTGCGTTTCTTGCCCCTGAGGTTCAGTCGGTCATCGAGGTTGGGGCCATCACCCCAATCCCGCGCACCCCGGAATATATATCCGGGCTCACTGCCATGCGCAGTCAGGCGTTGACGGTGCTGGACTGCCGCACCGCGGTTGGCTTTCATGCCGCGCAATTCACCCTTGATCACCGCGCGATTGTTGCCAGCTATAATGGCGATTCTTACGCTCTTCGCGTGGATTCAATCGATGATATTTGCACCGCCGTTAGCGAACCTACAAGCGTGCCCGGCGGTTTTGGAGAGCAATGGTCGCGTGTTGCCAATGGTTTAGTCGAAACGCGCGTTGGTCCCACCCTCCTGCTCGATCTGGAAGCCTTAATCGGTGGCCACGCATCAATGGGGGTGGCTGCTTAATGCTATTCTTACCTTACATGTCTAATCGCCAAGTCTCACAATTTAGGAACCGAGCATGAAGACCTGCCTTGTCGTCGACGATTCCAAAGTGATCCGAAAGGTTTCAAGGCATATTCTTGAGACCTTGGGCTTCACCGTGGATGAGGCCGAGAACGGCAAGCTGGGCTTGGACGCCTGCGAAGCGGGGATGCCGGATTTGATCCTTTTGGACTGGAACATGCCGGTGATGACCGGGATCGAGTTCATCAACGCTTTGCGCAAACGCCCAGGCGGCGACAAACCCAAAGTTGTGTTCTGCACCACGGAAAATGACGTTGCTCATATCCGCGAGGCTATTGATGCGGGAGCTGATGAGTATGTGATGAAGCCGTTCGATCATGAAACGCTTCAAATCAAACTTCAGCTGGTGGGCTTTGCATGAACGCCCCGCCCCGCTCCCCGTCTGCGCGGGGGCGTTCTAAGCCCTCCCCAACCCAGACATCTAAGGCCCAGACATCTAAGGCCCAGACCTCATCAAAGCTCATTCGGGTGATGATTGTGGACGATTCCCTCACCGTGCGTACGATCTTCCGGCGTATGGTCGAAGGCGACCCCGCGATGGAGATCGCCGGAACCGCCAGCAGCGGTGAGCGGGCCATCGTTCAGATCAAGAAAGAGCCTGCAGACGTGGTGCTCCTCGATCTGGAAATGCCCGGCATGGGCGGGCTTGAAGCTTTGCCAGCCATCCGTGAGGCATCACCCGGTGTTCAAGTCCTGGTGGTTTCATCGCTGACGCAAAATGGCGCAGAAGCAACAGTCGCAGCCCTTTCAAACGGGGCGGCAGACACGCTGCAAAAGCCGCGCCCGGGAGGCTTCAACGAAGAGTACCGCAGCGAGCTGCTGGGCAAAGTCCGGGCGCTTGGCAACGCGACCTCCACGGCGGATCGGATGCCTTGTGCCGATACGAATGCCGCCCCATCCAAACCCGATGCACCAAGCCCTGCCGGCAACCGACCCGCCAAGTTTGATCGACCTGCAAAACGGGCTGAAGTTATCGCCATTGGCGCATCGACCGGGGGTATCCATGCCCTCAATCTGATGCTGCGCGAGCTATCACCTGAATGTTCGCTGCCGATCCTCATCACACAGCACCTGCCAGACAATTTCATCCCCGTTTTCGCGCGGCAAGTTGAAGTTGCAAGTGGTCGTTCCTCACACATCGCCCAAGACGGCTTGGAGATACGAGCAGGCGAAATCACGATCGCGAATGGCAACAGCCATCTGGGCGTGCGACGCATCGCCAACAGGCTGGTGGTCAGCACCATCAACGATCCTGCACCAAGCGGTTGCCTGCCCTCTGTCGATCCAATGTTCAGCAGCCTTGCCACGGCTTGCGAGGGTAAGGTGCTTGCGATCCTTTTATCCGGCATGGGCCGCGATGGTCTTGAAGGGGCACGCGAAGTTGCGCAGGCTGGAGGCGCGGTTTGGGCGCAAAATGCCGATACCTGCGCTGTATGGGGCATGCCCGGAGCGGTTGCGAAGGCGGGATTGACCAGCCTTATTGCGCCGCCTGAGGAATTGGGCAGCGCGATCATGGCGCAAGGTTCAACCACAAGGCCTTCCAGCATCAACGCCGAGCGCCGATAGCGGCCGGGCTGGATGCAAATGGAAGTCAGTCAGGCCTCATATCAGATCATCGCCGAGCTCTTGTTCGCTCGCACCGGGCAGCAATTGACCAATAGCCGCAAATGGCGATTGGGTTCGGCTTTGTCCGGGCTTTTTCGTGAGCACGGGATTAGCAATTTTGATCAGCTGGTGTGCCTGCTGGATGCAGGTACCACGCGCGTCGATGGCCGGGATCTGGCTGATGAGGTGGTCGAGGCGCTTCTCAACAATGAAACCTATTTCTTTCGCGACAAGCCCACATTTGATCAGATCCCCAACGAAATTTTGCCCGAGCTAAGGCAACGCCGTTCACACTCGCGGCGTCTCAAAGTGTGGTGCGCTGGATGTTCAACGGGCCAGGAAGTACACAGCCTCGCGATGCTGTTCCACGATCAGAAAGAGCTGTGGAACGGATGGACCATCGAAATTTTGGGGACAGATATCTCGCGGCGAGCCATCGGGATTGCCGAGCGCGGGGTCTACACCCAGTTTGAGGTCCAGCGCGGGCTTGGTGTTAAAGAGATGCTCAATCATTTCGATGAAACTCAAGAAGGCTGGCATTTGCGCGAAGGCGCGCGCCAATTCAGCCGGTTTGAGCAACACAATCTGCTTGAAGCTGCACCGGGACGAACAAAGTTTGATCTTGTCTTGTGCCGCAACGTCCTGCTGTATTTCGACGGACAAAATCGCGCCCGAGCCTTCGAACGTGTGGCACAAGGGCTCGAAAGCGATGGTTTCTTGATGTTAGGGGCCGGAGAGACTGTCTCACCGCACACCAATGCCTTTGTCCCATCAGGCAACCGCGCCAGCATTTTTGAGCACAATATGCCGCAAAATCAGGTGCTTCGCGGGTCTAATCCGATACATGCCTAAGCCTGTTTGGCTTTAAGCATAAAGGCCCGCCGCGTAGCTTCGCCAGAGCCTCAATTTTACCTATCATTAGCCATTGCCCTTTAGGCTTTTTGACGTGGAAGTTGCGCGAATTTGCGCCAACAAAGGATCACGCGTGCCTGAACCAAGCCAGCGAATGCGTCTGACACAAGGAGGACTGGTCCTGCTGCCCGCAGCGACCCTTTCCCTTGTGGTATCAGCCATCGCTCTGGTGTTTCTGGTGGGCGAAAAGCTCTCCTTTGCCGCGGCAGGGGCAATCATCACCTCAGGGGTGCTCGTCTACGCCGCTTCGATCTTCTTCATCACCCGCTTTGCCAGCAATGAAACGGATAACGGCAAAACGCGCAAAAATATTGATGCGCTGAGCCAATTGCCCAATCGCCAGGCGCTAAGGCTTGATCTGGCGAACTTATCGAAAAGCGGAGAAGAGGTCGCTCTAGCGATCCTTGATCTTGATGGCTTTAAACAGATCAACGACCATTTTGGCCATGCCGAAGGGGATGAGCTGATTTATCAATGCGCGCTTTTGCTCCACGAAATCATCGGCGAGGAGGCGCGGTGCTATCGCCTTGGAGGGGATGAGTTTGCAGCCGTTGTTTCAGGGACGGTGGCTGGCACCATTTTGGAAGGCCTGAGCCGAAAAATCCTCGACCGCCTGCAAACGCCAATCCGGGTGGGTGACCGCGACCTTGCCATTGGCGCGAGCATCGGACTTGCCTGCAGCACCGCTGAGCTCAACCTTATGCCATCGGAGCTTTTGCGCAGGGCAGATTTGGCCATGTACAATTCCAAGCGCGGCGGCAAAATGCGCTGCACTTGGTACAATCCAAGCTTCGACAGAAAGCGTGAAGCTGTCCGCGACCTTGAAGAGGCTTTGCGGATCGGGCTTAAGAACGATGAATTCAGCCTCGCCTATCAGCCGCTGGTCGATGCCGACAAAGGCGATATTGTTGCGGTTGAGGCTTTGCTGCGGTGGAACCGGGCGGATGGTGAGCAGGTTGGCCCCAATGTCTTTATCCCGGTGGCCGAAGAATCGGGCATCATCAACCCCATCGGCCTTTGGGTTTTGCGCGATGCCATGATCAAGGCGCGCGATTGGGAGGGCATTGCGCTTTCGGTAAATATTTCCGCTGCTCAACTGCGCAATTCTGAATTCCCGATCAAGCTTGGCGAAATTCTTGAGGAAACGGGCTATCCCCCGCATTTGCTCGAGCTTGAGGTGACTGAGACTTGCCTTGTGGTGGACCCAATTGTTGCCGAGCGCACTTTGGACGTCATTCGCAAATTCGGTGTCAAAATCTCGCTCGATGATTTTGGTACAGGCTACGCCTCGATTGGCTTTTTGCGTCAATTCCGATTTGAAAAACTGAAACTTGATCGCAGCCTTGTCGTCCAAGCCTGCCAAGATGAGGGTAGCCGCGCAATGATGCTCTCCAGCATCGCTGTGGCCAGAGCCCTTAAAATGGGCGTGACCGCGGAAGGGGTCGAGACCCAAGACCAGGCTGACATGGTGCGCTTGGCCGGGTGCGATCAGATCCAGGGTTGGCTTTACTACAAGGCTATGCCCGCCGACGAAATCGATGCGCTGATTTTACAACAAAGAGGCGACACTGCGAACGGTTTTGCGCCTTTGCCACCTGTATCCAGAGGAGCCCTTCGATGAGCACCTTGCAAGAGATCGCGATCGACCTGCAGGCTGATCGCGCGGTTCAAGAAATTGAACAAAGCACCATGAACAAAGGCCTTTTCGGGGCGCTTTCGGCGCGTTTTCATCGCCTTCCCATCGGTCGCAAAATCACGCTGTTTTTCGGGCTGAACCTGTCCTTTGCCCTCATCGCAGGCCTTGGCGTGGTGCTTGCCTTCATCCAGATAAGCAACACAGCACAAGAAACAGCAGACACCCATCGCGGCGCCTTTTTGGCAGAGCGTTTGGTGGTCGACCTGTCTGAAGCCGCGCGCCACAGTGACAGCATTGCAGCAGGCAACACCGATGTCAGCCCAAGCGTCGCACTAGGAGATTTGGACAGCGCGCTCGCCTCGCTTGACGAACTGGGCGCATTATCCGCAGGCCTGCCCCCCTCTTACGCACAGCAATTGAGCGCGATCACGCTTGATGTTTTGACAATGAAGGACCGATTGAACGGTGACGGCAATGCCACAGACCTGAGCGAGAGCACCCTTGCAAAAGCGCGTGGTTTGGCCGGAGAATTCGAACAAGAGGCCAGCGCCGCGACAGATTCCAGCCGCACTGTGATTGCCACAATGCTATCCCTTTGGATCGGGGCCGCCGGGATATTGATATTGCTAACGCTGGTCGCGCAACGCTATTTTGACAAACACGTCGGTGCAGCCTTGTCGGGCCTTGCGTCACGAATGTCGCGCCTTTCATCAGGCGATCACGTTGCCGAAATTGAAACGAGCAACCGGCAGGACGAAATCGGTGACATGACCCGCGCTATGATGGTCTTTCATAAGGCGGGACTGCGCCTTGAGCGAATGAGCATGGAGCGATCACAAAAGGCGCAGGAAGAACTCAAAGCGCAAGCTGAGTTTCAAAAAGAGCGCGAGGAGGCACGCGCAGAAAAAGAACGGGCCCTCAAGAGGCTGGCCGACACATTCGAGAGCAAAATCACAGATGTCGTTGCCCAGGTCGCGAGCGCTTCAAGCCAATTGCAGAGCACCGCTGTGTCCATGGCGCAAAGCGCAGAGCGCGCCTCTGCCAGAACCAGCGAAGTCACCACGTCGATGCATGAGGCGGATGCCGGGGCGACGGCGGCGGCGGCAGCTTCGGACGAATTTGCCATGTCGATCAGCGAAGTCAGCGAGCAGGCGGCATCCTCCGCAGAGCTCGCCCGAACCGCGTCAGAATCCACGCATAAGGCCGATGCGACAATCGCCAAACTCTCTCAGAGTGCTGAAGAGGTGGGGCATATTGTTGAACTTATTCAAACCATTGCACAGCGCACCAATCTGCTTGCCCTCAACGCCTCAATTGAGGCAGCGCGCGGCGGCGAGAGCGGGCGCGGCTTTGCCGTGGTGGCAAGCGAGGTCAAGGAATTGGCCATGCAAACCAGCCGCGCAACCGAAGAAGTCGCTATGCAAATTCGCGTTATGCAGGAAACCACCGGAGCAAGCGTTTCGACCTTGCGATCCATTGCCGATCAGGTGTCAGGCCTCGAAGGCGTTGCGGTTTCCATTGCGGGCGCGGTCAATCAACAAAGCTATGCCGGACAAGATCTTGCGCGCAGCATCGATATCGCGGCCCGAGGCACGAAGGAAGTTTCCCAGCACATCGAAGAGGTGCAAGAACTGTCAACCTCTGCCGGTGCTGCGGCAAGCCAAGTCCTCTCAAGCGCCACCTCGTTAGAGAAGCAAGCGGCAACTTTGCGCGAACAGGTCAACGCGTTTCTGGAAGAAGTTCGCGCGGCATAATCAAAGCTTTCTCTCCGCCCGTTCTTGCGACTATTGTGCGCACGAACGAGAATTGTGAGGGAGATGTGAACCTGTGACCGACGCCGTCAAAGCCCCAAGCCTGTCATACGAAACGAACTGCACCGCTGAGCAGTATGAGGAAATGTACGCATCCTCGATTGCCGATCCTGATGGCTTTTGGTTGGAGCAGGCAAAGCGTTTGGATTGGGCGAAGGCTCCTGCGAAAGGCGGGGATTGGTCATACGATCCGGTCCAAATCAAATGGTTTGAAGACGGGTCGCTCAACCTTTGCCACAATGCAGTGGACCGCCATGTTGAGACGGGGCGCGGTGACACGATTGCACTTATATTCGAGCCGGACGATCCCAAAGCGCCCGGCCGCACTTTGACGTATGGCGAGCTTCAATCCGAAGTGATCGCCATGGCGAACGCGCTACTTGCTATTGGCGTGACCAAGGGCGAGCGCGTGACCATTTACATGCCCATGGTGATCGAAGGCGTCACAGCCATGCTCGCTTGTGCCCGGATCGGAGCGATCCACTCGGTGGTGTTTGGCGGTTTCTCACCCGAAGCGCTTGCGGGACGTATCGAAGATTGCGGCTCTCGTTTTGTGGTGACAGCCAATGAGGGCCTTCGCGGGGCAAAGCCTATTCCCCTAAAAGCCAATGTGGATGCCGCGTTGCAAATCGAGGGGGCAAGCGGGGTCGAAGGCGTGCTTGTGGTGAAGCACACGGGCACCGATGTCCCCATGCAAAAGGGCCGCGATCACTGGTTCCAAGATGTCAGAAACGATGCCGATGTCCCGTGTGCGGTTATGGCAGCAGAAGACCCGCTGTTTATCCTTTATACCTCGGGTTCGACCGGAAAGCCCAAAGGCGTGCTCCACACCACAGGCGGATACGGCGTTTGGACAGCCACCACATTCCACTATGTGTTCGATTATCAACCAGGAGAGGTGTTCTGGTGCAGCGCGGATATTGGCTGGGTCACTGGGCATTCTTACGTCGTTTATGGCCCGCTGTTAAACGGGGCAACGCAGGTCGTCTTTGAAGGGGTGCCCAATTATCCCGATCACGGCCGTTTCTGGGACGTAGTGGACAAGCACAAGGTCAACATCCTCTACACAGCCCCCACTGCCATCAGAGCCTTGATGCGCGAGGGCGACGCCCATGTGACCAGCCGGGACCGCTCTTCATTGCGTTTGCTGGGCAGCGTGGGTGAGCCGATCAATCCCGAAGCCTGGCGCTGGTATTTCGACACCGTTGGCGATGGACGCTGCCCAATTGTTGACACCTGGTGGCAGACCGAGACGGGTGGCTGCATGCTCACCACCTTGCCCGGCGCACACGATATGAAGCCGGGTTCTGCAGGCCTCCCCTTCTTTGGCGTGCAGCCACAATTGGTCGATAATGATGGCGCCGTGCTGGAAGGCGCGAATGAGGGCAATTTGTGCCTCACACACAGTTGGCCGGGCCAGGCGCGCAGCGTTTTTGGCGACCATGACCGCTTTATCCAAACCTATTTCAGCACCTACTCAGCCAGATATTTCACAGGCGATGGGTGCAAGCGCGACGCAGATGGATACTATCGTATCACGGGCCGGGTTGACGATGTGATCAACGTCTCAGGCCACCGCATGGGCACAGCCGAAGTTGAAAGCGCGCTGGTCCTCCACCCGCTTGTCGCAGAGGCTGCTGTGGTGGGATATCCGCATGATATCAAAGGCCAAGGCATCTATTGCTATGTCACATTGAACGCAGGCGAAGAGGGTTCAGATGAACTATACGCCGAGCTTCGCCAGCATGTGCGCAAGGAAATCGGCCCCATCGCAACGCCCGATCACCTGCAGTTCACCGACGGCCTTCCCAAGACCCGTTCCGGCAAGATCATGCGGCGCATTTTGCGCAAAGTGGCAGAGAATGACTACGGCTCGTTGGGCGATACATCGACGCTGGCTGACCCCAGCTTGGTGGAGAGGCTGATCGACGGGCGGCAGAACCGCTAGCGGGTCTTAAGCATCATCGCCAAATTCGGCGAGCTGTTCGAGATATTCGGCATCACACACCTTTAGCGCGCGTCCTTCGCGGGCAATGATCCCTTGCGCCTCCCAATCCGACAAAAGCCGGCTGACGTTTTCGCGCGCAAGGCCTGCAAATGCGCCAAGATCGTTCTGGCTCGGGCTATAGATAAGGCTTCCGTCCTGAGCACCTCGATCCAAAAGCCGCACCAGCGCGCGGGCAAGGCGTGGCCCCATGGAGAAGGTGCGATCGCTTTCGACCACAAGGTTGAGCTGTCTCACCCGCCGGGCAAGTTCGCGCATCACGGCCACCACAGATGCAGGATTAGTCGAGACTGTCTCGATAAAGGTGCGCGTCGGCAAGAGCAGCACTTCAGATGGCACCACGGCAGAAACAGACGCAGTGCGAGGGCCACTGTCGAGGAGCGCAATCTCACCGACAAGTTCGTTGGGCGCGCAATAATTGAGGATAATCTCGCGCCCGCTTGCGCTCACAAAACTGATCTTGAGCGCGCCTGAAAGGAGATAAACCGCAAAATCCCCATCCTCATCGCCCTGATTGATAAGGACATCACCCTTTTTAAGCTCACGGCGCGACGACTTTGCCAACAGCGCTTCGAGCTGCCCGCGTGATAGCGCGCGCAGCAAGCTGTCTGGCGCAAGCGTTTCCAAGATAGAATCGACAGAATTCATTGTGCCCCCAAACCCTATTGCACGCCAATCCGTTACCGCGCGAGCGCGCGGCATGCAAATTGGGTGTAACACGCGGTCAAATGGGCCCCTAATTTGATAATCGTGATGGCCATCACAGAAGCCCCTGGAAATCATACCTAAAGAATTCTTACGCAGCTTAAGGGCACGCCGCGACGGGGGGCGTCGCGGGCCCTTTTTATGAGAGGCGACCCGAGCGCAAAGAGTGGTGCACTCTTTGCGGCGCACTGGCCCACACCTTCGGGGGGAAGGTGTGGGCCTTAGTGTCTTTAAAACGGGTGTCTGCCCCTCTAGCGAGGACACTCCAGAAGATACCGCCGGGAAAAACAAAAATGGCGCGCCCTGCAGGAGTGGGCTGGCCTTTCGGCCACCCCGTCTTCGCCCCGCTGTCGCTGGGGCTACGACTCCGAAAGTCCGCCACATCCACTGACCCACCAAAAAGGGGACCGCCTTTGGAAAGGCAGTCCCCTTTGTGGCGCGCCCTGCAGGAGTCGAACCTGCGGCCTCAGGATTAGAAGTCCCGTGCTCTATCCAGCTGAGCTAAGGGCGCGTTGGTGGTGCCAATAGCGTGCTTTGCGCTGCATTCAAATCGCGCTAACGGCTTCTTGATGGAAAAAGATCAAATTTCGCCAGATATCGCCGCTAATCGAGCCTCCGATACAGCTGCTGCATTCGATCATGACCCGTCTGACGGCATTCAGGCGACAAGCCATGCGCCTGTGACGTTCAAATATTATGATTTCGTCATGGCCGCCTTTGTCGCCATCCTTCTCCTCTCCAACATCATCGGCGCAGCAAAGACCACCTATGTCTCTGTGCCCTTTTGGCCCGATGGGCTTTGGCCCGCACCAGACGGCGTCCTTATCTATGGCGCAGGCATCCTGTTCTTCCCTTTGGGCTATGTCATTGGCGATGTTCTCACAGAGATATACGGCTTTGCCCGTGCGCGCCGGGTGATCTGGACCGGCTTTGCCGCGATGCTTTTCCTTGCGTTCATGAGCTATGTGGTGGTGGCCCTTCCCCCGTTTGATGATTGGCGATGCGCGGCAAGCGGCTTTGACGGGCAAGGCCCCCTCACCGCGCGCGCCGGTGATGATGTGCCTTTGGGACAGATTTGCCAGGAAACCTATGTCTCGGTCTTTGGCAATGCATGGCGGATTGTGGCGGCCTCAATCATCGCGTTTTGGGCAGGCGAATTCGTCAATTCCTATGTCATGGCCAAGATGAAAGTCTGGACCAAAGGCAAAGCGCTGTGGACCCGCACCATCGGTTCGACAGTTGTGGGGCAAGGCGTGGACAGCCTGATCTTCTACCCGCTTGCCTTCTACGGGATCTGGAGCACGCAATTGGTTATCACCGTTATGATCACCAACTGGCTGTTGAAAGTGTTTTGGGAGGCCGCCCTGACGCCTGTCACCTATCTGGTGGTGGGCAAGTTGAAGAAGGCCGAAGGGGTGGATTTGTTCGACACTGACACCGACTTCTCACCCTTTTCGAGGACGAAGGCTTAGAGCCAGCCCCGCCTGCAAGCACATGAGAAAAACCGTTTTCCTACATCAGGCATGCGCGTCATGATGGCTGCGGCTCTTTCACAATCAAATCCGGCGGCGAATTGCGCTTACAAAGTGTCACTTTCTCGGCAAAGGCAAAGCATTGATAAAGCTTGGCTTGTTGGGAATTTGTGTTGGAATAAGGTGACACATGTGTCACCTTGCATTTTGTGCAAGTGCGCCGCGATGCTCAGGAAAAGCGGCTTAGCCTTCGGCTCGCAAAGCATCATCGGGCACGATCTGGACCGTCCAATCCAGGCCCAATCGCCCTGCCAAAAGCCGCATGTCTTTTTCGGTTGAAAGGCCAAATAAATCGGCCTGTGCTTCGGCAAGTTTTAGCGTGAGCACATCGTTCTCAACGCTCAGGCGGCTTTCCTGAAGGGATCGCCGCGAACTTGCCCCCAAACGCCGCGCAAGCCGCACCGCAAGCCCCCAGCAAATCGCCTCATCCAGCGCTTCTTCACTCGCCAAAGCGGTGACATCACTGGGCAGATCAAGCGCATTGCCATTCGCCTCTATCGCCGCTGCAAGCATTGCGCGTTCTTTGCTGCTCACCGCGATCCAGCGTTTATGCAGCGCCCAATCGGTCGCTTGGGGAAGCCTTATGTTCGGCTCGATCTGCATAGAGGCAAGCGCGAGCATGATCGAGGCCATGCGAAGCCGCTCGCTCCCATGTTCGCGCGATGGGGCAGCATCCACCGTCCAAGCTGCGATGCGCTGTGCCAAAGTCACCGGCGCGCCGCGCTGAGCTGCAAAAACGGAAACCCCGGCAAGCAGCGGATCACGCGATTGGGTGTGTTCGGGCAAACCTGCGTAAAGCAGCCCTTCGCGAAGACCCCATGAGGAGAACACAATCTTACTGGGTTCAAATCTGGACAGCATCGCCTCTGCCAGAACAGAGGCATCAGGCAATTTTTCAGCGCGCATCGAGGACACCCGGTCGCGCGCTTTCAAAGTGTCGATGGTTTCATTTGCAAGAGCCTTCCCGATGAAGCGCTTCGCCTCGCCAGGTGACAGCTCAAAGCCGTGCGGATCAGAAAGGGGGTGGCCTTCTTCCTGCATGGCGTACACGGCCATGGTGCGAAGCGTCCCGCCGACCAGGTATAGCGGCTCATCGCTGACGATATGTGGCGCGCCCTTCTTGAGCGCCTTTTCAAGGGCCTTGCGCATGGCTGCGCGGCTATCGCTGCGAAAATCCGGCAGGCGCAAAGTGCCAAGCGGCAATGACACGGCCTCTTGTGGGCCATCGTCGGTGAGGCGCACCAGCTCCAGACTGCCGCCGCCCAGATCAGCAACCGTCCCGCGCGCGCCGGGGAACGCTCCCATGACGCCATTGGCGCTCAAACGCGCTTCTTCTTCGCCTGAAATAATCTTAGGCTTGAAGCCCAGCTTTTTAAGCTCAGCGATAAATGCCTTGCCATTGCTAGCCTCGCGCACAGCAGCGGTCGCCACCGTCTCCACATCCTCCACCTTGAGGTCCCGAAGAAGCAACGCAAAGCGCCTGAGACCGCGCATCGCCAGTTCAATCGCCTCATCGGCAAGCACACCCTTGGTTCCGATATCGCGGCCAAGTTTAGCGGTGACTTTTTCGTTCAGCAAAATGGTAGGCGCGCGCATTGTGCCGCCATAGATGACCATGCGCACTGTGTTTGAACCGATATCGATAATCGCGCGCCCCGGCGTATTGCCGGAAAACGTACCGTCGCGGTCACCGCGCCGTTTTGCAGAACTCATCCAGAGCGACCTTTGCGCAAAGAGAGTTTAGGCACCCCGCCCGCTTCCAAAGCACCGCCGCGACCTGACAATGATGGGTTCGTCATAAAATATCTGTGGCAGTTAAACGGCTTGCTGTCACCTTCAGGTTTTGCCTCAACCCGTGTATAACTGCCATCTGCATGGAGCCACCAGCTCCCCTCGGTGTCCAGCATATTGGCAAGCAGGACCTGCTGCAAAATCTGATCGTGCACAGTGCGATTGCGGATCGGAATGAGAGCCTCGACGCGGCGGTCAAGGTTGCGGCCCATTAGGTCAGCTGAAGAGATATAAACCAATGCATCGGGCCCTGGCATGGGCTTACCATTGGCGAACGCGTAAATACGGCTGTGTTCGAGAAAGCGGCCAATGATGGACTTGACGCGGATGTTTTCTGACATGCCGGGCACACCGGGTTTCAGACAACAGATACCGCGCACAACAAGCTCCACCGAAACGCCTGCATCGCTCGCGGCATACAGCCGATCGATCATGCCTTGGTCGGTGATCTGATTGCACTTCATCCAGATTGCCGCAGGCTTGCCTTTGCGCGCATTGGTGATCTCTTTGTCGATCCGCTTATAGATCGTCTCACGCAGGTTAAGCGGCGCAATAGCAATGCGCTCAAGACCAGCTGGCTCGACATAGCCGGTCACGAAATTCATCATCTTAGCTGCATCCTGACCCAATTTCGGATCAGCGGTGAAGAAGCTCATATCGGTGTAAATCTTAGCTGTGATGGGATGATAATTGCCCGTGCCAAAGTGGCAATAAGTGCGAAAACCTTTCTCTTCGCGCCGAACAACCATCGCGACCTTTGAATGGGTTTTCCAATCGGTAAATCCATAAATCACCTGAACGCCTGCACGCTCAAGCTTGGTTGCCCATTTGAGGTTTTGCTCCTCATCAAAGCGGGCTTTCAATTCGACCACGGCGGTCACAGACTTGCCGTTTTCCGCTGCCTCAATAAGAGCATTGATGACCGCCGATTGAGAGCCTGCGCGGTACAGAGTTTGTTTGATCGCCACCACATCGGGATCCACTGCTGCTTGGCGGATGAAGTCAACGACGACCTCAAAACTCTCATAGGGGTGGTGGACGATAATGTCCTTCTCGCGAATGGCAGAGAAAACATCGCCATCATGTTCACGAACGCGCTCGGGATAACGCGGGGAATAGGCATCAAACTTTAAATCCGGGCGATCCTCATCAACAATCTCGGAAAGGCCATCGATCCCGATCATCCCGTCAGTTTTGATGACGGCAGCCTCGTGCACGCCCAATTGTTCAAGCAAGATTTCTTCAGCTTTCGAGATCGAAGTCTTCCTCAAGCTCTAACTGGATCACTTGCCCTCTGCGGCGGCGTTGGATGGCGCTGCGGAAGGTGCGCACCAGGTCCTCTGCCTCTTCCTCAATCTCGATATCGCTGTCACGCAGCACACGGAACAGACCATCGCCTTCAATCGTAAAACCGGGAAAGAGCTTCTTCGCATACCGCTGAATCAAGGACGCGATGGAAATGTAAACCGCCTCGCCCGCACCCGCGATATCTCCCGGCACTCGCACAAACCGTGGGAGAGCGGTCGGAATAAGGATCATCTCAATGATCTGCTCAGCATCCTCGTCTCGGGTCAGCGTAAAAAGCAGTCCCATGCCCTCGTTATGCACGAACGGAAACGGGTGAGCCGGGTCGAGGGCCTGCGGGGTAATGACGGGCAGGATCTCTTCAAGGAAGAACGCCTCGAGCCATTGATGCGCGGCAGATTTGATGCGTTGTTCATCAGCAATGTGAATATCGGTTTCAGCAAGCAATTCGCGGACATCTCGCCAAATGCTCTGCTGGCGTGTGGAAATCGAGGCAAGCTTATCGCGGATTGCTGTCAATTGCTGGCCGGGTGAGCGACCATCGATTGCAGGCTTATCGATCCCGCGCTGGGCTTGTCCCACAAGGCCTGCGACGCGGATCATCATGAACTCGTCGAGATTGCTTCCGGAGATTGAGAGAAATCGCAGGCGCTCAAGCAATGGATAGCGCTCGTTCGCAGCTTCTGCGAGCACGCGCTCATTAAAGGCAAGCCAAGAAAGCTCGCGGTTGAAGTAAGCCTCACCGCCGGGCGCAATCACCCCTTGCGGTGCCGAGGGAGGTGATGCTGCTGAAACGGCCGGTCCAGCAACCGCCTCATCACTCGCCTCATCATTGGCTGCATCAACGATCTTTGGGCTGCTCATCTCAGGTCCTGTTTCCTTCGCCTCGAACCCAATGGCGGATAGCATGAGAATGTTAAAGTAGTGATTTGCTTTCCGCGATTGCTGAAATTCCGCGCTTGCCACCTGCGTCGCGGCCCAGCTGAACGATCACATCAATCACGCTTGCTGCATATTCGATGGTGTCTTGCCGGGTCAGCCCGATCCCTGTTTGCATCACCATCAAAGACAATTGCTCTAATGCACCGCGCAATGAATTGGCGTGGATGGTGGAGAAACTGCCCGGGTGCCCGGTATTAATCGCCCGCAGGAAAGACACGCTTTCCGCGCCGCGAAGTTCGCCCAAAACGATGCGGTCCGGGCGCAAGCGAAGAGCGGCTTGAAGAAGTTCGTTTGGCGTAACTTTCGCCTCGCCAAGTTCACCCTTGACCGCAACAAGACCCACCGAATTCTCGCCTGGAAATTTAAGCTCAGGCGTATCTTCGACCATTACCACACGTTCTTCGCGCGGTATTTCCCCCATCATCGCGTTGAGAAATGTGGTCTTTCCGGTGCTTGTCCCACCAGAGATCAGAATGGTACGGCGATTTTGGATAGCCTTGCGCAAAAAGGCGATAGGTTCGCTGGACGGGTCAGGCATGGTGACCGCGCGCTCACCTGCGAGGGGGCCTGTGTCATACGCATCAAGCGGCAGATCAAGCCTGCGGTGGCGGCGAATTGCCATAACCCAATGCTTTCGGCTTGCAGGTGGCCCGCAAAATTGAATGCGCGCGCCATCGGGAAGGGTTGCACCCAAAAGCGGGTGTTCGCGGTTGATACCCTGATGGCTTACCCGTGCGACCTGTTCTGCAAGGCGTTGAACCAGCCGGTCATCAATCTCGGGGGTGTCGAGTTTCTTGATCCCGGGATCACTCGCATCCTCGACCCAAACCTCGCCAGGCCGGTTGACCATAATCTCGGTGACGGTGTCGCGTTCTAACCAGCGTTGGAATGGCGCAAGGTAAGCCTCAAGATAGACGCTGCGCTCACCGCTGATTGGCGCATCCTGCGATGCCCCCTCGTCTGCAACACTGCCCGAGGCAATCGAGTGAATGTCTGCGCTCACCTCCGGGCCAATCACTGGGTCACAGAGCTGAAATCAAGATCGCGCGCGGTAAAGACACGGATTGGCTCACCCATGCGCACGCGGATAGTGGGGCTGATCGCGCCATCTTGCTGCGCAGCGACAGAAGCAGCGCCCTGCCCTGCTCCGCCAAGGATCACCGATGTGCCCCCGGACGCAAGCGCGCCAAGCCCGCCAACAACCGAAAGCAGCATGGCAGAACCAAAGCGGCGGAAAAAGTGGTTGTTGACATCACCCTCAAGCCCGGTGGTCCCGTCAAAGCCAACCGCAGGCGAGGCAATATTCACCGATGCGCCGTCGGGCCGGATCAACCTTGTCCAAATGACATAGGCACGCTTTTGGCCTTGCTGTACGCCGGACTGGTACTGACCAATCAAGCGCGAGGATCGCGGGACAAGCACTTTGGTGCCATCGAAGCTTCGCACGTCCTGACTGACGACCGCGCGCACATATCCGGGCACGTCGGTGTTGATTGCGGTTTCAAGGATCGCAGGGATCATTGTGCCTTCGGTTACCGTGGTCGAAGGGTTGGTCATGGGGCGGGCCTGAGCAGGCGCGCCGCCTACACCGCCAATGCGACTTGCAAAAGCGGCTGCTGCACCGCCTGCACCGTTTCCTTCATTGATGGCTGTGCCAGGTGCCGGCGTGGCTGCTGCCTCTGCTGCGTTAGCCGCCTGACGTGCGGCCGCGCTTGCATCGAAGACGAGCGAAGGGCTGGCGAAGGGATTGACCGCAGGACCCGTGGCAGGTGCGTTTGCAAGCACTGGCGCGGGCGCAGGGTCAGGACGCGGCACTTGCGGTGCGACGGGTGCAGGCACCTCCACTTGTGCAGGAGCAGGCACGGGCTGTGTTGCGGGTGCGGGTGCTGCGGTGCCAACAGTTTCGGCTTGAGGCAGCTCAGCTGCGTTCATCGCCCAGAAGGTTGTCGCCCCAAGCAGACCCACAATCGCCACTCCCGCAGCAAGGCCAAGCCCTTCGGTCTTTGTCTTGCGCTCAGCAACAGCGGAAAAACCGTTGCGACTTGCAAGGTCAATGATTTCAGCAGATTCGCTTTCTCGCGGGTCGACATTATCGGAGCCGCCACCGCCAGACTTTGACGGAAGTCGCATAGCAAGACGCATCAGATCATCTCCCTTTTATGAACTCTGCGCATTTATGAACCCTTCCCAGGGCGCAAGTCAGCGCTCGCACTGCGCGAGGGCGCAGGTCCCAAATTGGTAAGCGTGGCGCGCTCTTTGCCCGAACGCAGGATAATCTGCGAGGGGACCATATCAAGCACCACGGTTTCGCCTCGGACTGTGAAGTTTACCGGCCCCTCGTCGCCATCAGCATTAGTCGTCAAGATCGCTGGGATCGCGGTGCCAGCAGGCCATGTCAGGAACAACGCCTCACCATCATCATAAGCGCGCGCCGGGAACAAATCGCGTTCGCCTTCAGGGGCCCAATCGAAGTTGAGACTGGCAGGATCAATCACTGCGTAAGGATCGCGCGCTGCTGCAAGTTCGATCGCATTGGCCTGCTCTTGCTCGGCCTGTGCTGCAGCAGCAATCCGCGCTTCTTCGGCGGCTTTCTCAAGCTCGGGATAACGGAATTGCAGCACATAAAGCGGCGCATTGCGCGGGCTTGCGACAAGATCGAACAGATATGTGCGCCTGCTTGTCACCACAGTCATATTGGTCCGCGCAGAGGTCGCGAGCGGTTTGACGAACAATAAGGTCTGTGCCTGATTGGGTTGCACTTGCCATGCGCTGCTGTCACCGATGGCGACATTCTGGATCGCTTCGTCAGGTGCAAATTTGATGGTTGTTTGGACCTTCACCTTGCCGCTGATCGTATAGACTTGAGACTCGTCAAAAACCTGCGTCACAAGGCGCGGATCAGCCGGCATGCCGGGCTTTGCATCCTGAGCAAAACCGGGCGCAGCAAAAGCTAGCGCGCCTGCAAGAAGAGAAAGCCGAAAGTACCGGCGGCGGATCATGAACGTGTCTCCGATTTGGGGGGCGCGCCTGCCGAAGGAACAGCAGAACGGAAGCGATTGCCGATACCCCGCGTACGGGATGCGGCCGCGGAAGTGGGGGCTCCGGCATTGCCAGAGTTTGCGGCGTAGACTTTGGTTTCGCGAACAGTGACCTGGCTGGAACCACCGCCTGTGTCATTGGCTGCAACAGATGTTGGAACGTTCACATCGACCCGGCGTCCTGTCCCCGGAGCAACGGCTGCGGGCGCGGTTTGGGCCGCGCGTGTTTGCGTTGGCGCAATCACAGGCACTGGAGGTGCGCGATAGGCATCTGGATTGGGCTCAGTCACGATATCGGGGGTCGCAAAGCCAAACACCTGCCATCCGCTGACCATTTTGGCGCCGACATAAAGAACCATGAGCATAAGCATACAATGGACAAAGCCAACGAGGAAAAAAGCCATAGCCGCTTGTTGATCGATCACACCGGGGGTTGAGACCAAAGCGGCAAGGATCGGCACAGCCATTTCAAGCATGATCGAGCCGCCAACCACTGCGAATAAAGGCGCAAGTGCGAGCATCACCAAACCTTTGAGCCAGCCAACAAAAAGCCCGCGTGTGCCGTTGAATAACGCCAGAACCACGAAGATCGGCCCGACCGCCAACAGCAATGCTAACCCAATGCGTGCAGTGACCAAGAGCCCTACTGTGCCGATCAGAAGCAGCATGGCCCCGATCCACATCATCCCCGGAGGCGAAAAGGCGCTGATATCCGAAATTCCGGTGCTGGCCTCTTGCACTGCGAGGAATACGATATCGAGCTTGAGCGCAAAGGTCGCAGTAGCCGACCCATCGCTATCGGTGAGCACGCCTGCCAGATAGTCGGGCGTCGCAACAAAGACATTGTAAAAGATCGTTGAAAAAGCGGCGAAGCTCGTCGCAAAGGTCAGCACCAGTCCAAGGGTGACCATTTTGGGGATCAAGGCTCTGACAGAGAGGTTCGAGCGACCCAGTAGAAGCGAAATGCCAAAAAAGGCGACGTAGAGGGTCAGCACGATCATCAGTGCAGCCCCAAGCTGACCGTCCGCACCAAAAAGCCGCTCAAACGCCTGCTCGCTGACCTCGCTGGCAATGCAATCAACAGCCGTCAACGCTCCGGCAACACCAGAGCCCATTTCCTCAGCGGCAAGATCGCAAGCGCTCGTCATTCGGCAACCTGCCAGATAGGTGAGCCGTCCTCATTCACCTCGCCCCCGCCATCAGGCCAAGGACGGTTAGTGAGTGCGGGGAACCAAGCACTTGGCTCATCACCCACCGCCTCACGCAGGAGATCAAGTCGGCGCACTGCTGCCTCACGGCCTGAGAGAATGGTGAGCACTTCTGGCGCGCCTGACAGGTCAAGCCGCACCACAACGCTCGCATCGGGCTGACGCACAAGGAAACAGCGCGAGTGGGCAGGAAGCGTGCGAATAAGCGCCAATTCGTGCTCGGTGAGGCCAAAGCCATCGCAATAATCCTCAGGCCGCGCGCGGCTGTTGGGCATGAAGACCATTGTGGCAGTCTGTTCGACCAGCGCGGTTGAAATGCGGCTTTCAAGAGCATCTTTGGCGCTTTGCGTTGCAAATCCGACGAGCGCGTTGCGTTTACGCAAAGTTTTAAGCCAATCGCGAATACGCGCGGCAAAGACCTCATCATCCAGCGCCTTCCAGCCCTCGTCGATAAGGATCATGGTGGGCTCACCATCCAACCGCTCATCAATGCGGTGGAAGAGATACATCATCGTTGGCGTGCGCAGACGTGGATTTTCTAGCAGCTGCGTCATGTCAAAGCCCAGAACCCGGTTGTCGAGGTCGAGCGCATCGGCTTCATTGTCAAACAGCCACGCATGCTCACCGCCCTCACCGGAGGCTGTGCCGATCCATGCACTCAGTCGGTCGGCCAAATCGCCCGGCTGCGGACGGCGCGCGCCTGCCAGAAGCTCTTTAAAGTGGCGAAGGCGGCGCAAGGAAGGATCATTGGCATAGGTCGCCTCGACGGCCGCGCTGATGGTGGCAAATTCCTCAGGGCCGTTTGCTTCAAGCAACACGCCAAGCCAATCGCGAAGGAACGCCTTGTTGCTTGCCGTGTCAGGAAGCGAAAGGGGGTTGAAACCGGTGGGTTCGCCCGGATTAATCCGGTCATAGCGTCCACCAATGCCTCGGATGAAGAGCTCTGCCCCGCGGTCTTTATCAAACAGGATGGTGCGAGGTTTAAACTTTTGCGCTTGGGCCGCGAGGAAGTTCATTACAACGGTTTTGCCTGAACCCGATGGCCCAATAACCGAGAAATTGCCCAGATCACCATTGTGGAAGTTGAAGAAGAACGGCGTCGCGCTGGTGGTCTCCAAAAGCGTGACAGCATCGCCCCAATGGTTGCCGCTTGCCTGCCCCAGAGCAAAGCCGTGGAAGCTGCCAAAGCTTGCCATATTGGCGCTGGAAATAAGCGCGCGGCGGACAACAAAGTCCTCATTGCCGGGGAACTGCGCCCAGAATGACGGCTCCAAATTGGTATCTTCGCGCACCGCAATTGCGCCAGTGTCGGCAAGCGCTGCAGAAGCAGAGGCGCAGGCATCATCAAGGGCTGGTAAAGTGCGTTCACGCACAAGGACGGTCAAATGATGATCGCCAAAACCAACCGCGCCATTCCCCAATGCATCGCGCGCCGCCATCATATCAGCGCGCTCTGATGCTGCCTCTTCGTCAACCGAACGCGACCGGCGAAGCGCCAAGTCAATCCGCTCACGCGCCGTTGTCCGCTCATTAGGAGCATAGCTTTCGGTCACGATCATTTCGAACGGCAAGCGCAAAAGCGGGTCAAGCAAGCCCGGCGAAGTTGCCTCGGGATACTCCTTGAGGCCCAATATCGCGGCGAATTCTGGCCCGCCAGACCCCTTAAGCTCCATCGCATCAAGACCAAAACTTGCGCGGCGGTAAGGCACCATGTGACCAATATCGGTGTCGTCCGATGGGCGGCGCACGGGGCGCATTTCACCATTATAAAGCGCGGAAAGGAGCTCCAGCATCTCAGAATGCGTGCCGCCGCTTACCGGCGAGGTGTAATCGCCAAGGACGCTGGCACCGTAAGACGAAAGCGCCGCGGTTAGGCCTGTGACCGCTGCCTTAAGGCTGCGAATGTCTTTGGGATCAGCTTCGAGTTCTTCTTGCGTGGTGCGCGAGAAGAACTTTGCCATGCGTTCAGGCAGACCCGTTTTACCACGTGCCGGGCGGCGAATAAGTGTGACAAACTGATCGTTGATGAACAGCGAGCCCCCCGCAAGCCGCTCCTTCCACCGCGCATCGATATGTCGGGAAAGCGGATCAGGAAATTCTGCGTCCAGCTCCACCTCAACTCGCCTGCGGATGACGTGGTGATAGAGGACAAAGCGCGCATCCAGTGTCGAACGAAGCACCACCTCGCGGGTTGCAGCATGCGAATTGAGGGCATCGGAATCTTCGGTTTCAAACAAAAGTCCCGGCACCTGGATGGCGCTCATCACCGACCCATCACGCAAAAGCACGGTGTTTTCATCGACCAAGCGCTCATAAGGCAGGCGATCACCAACCCGCGCTTCCTTAGCGCTCCAGCTTGCAGGTCCTATCCATTTCACCATTCGTACAGGCCCTCCTTAAAAGGCCTCAATTCTTATGCGTCACGGCGTGTAGCTGTTACAGCCCCAGCGCTTAAAGTTTGGAATGCGCGGGCACTTTGACACCTTGGCAATCCAGAGGTCGAAAATACGCGGTTCGCGCAAGGATGCAAAATAGCCGATCACATGAATGACAAGCGGCAATAAAAGGAACAACAAGCCCCAAACGCCCGTCAAAAGATCAGCAAGGATGAGAAAGGCAATCATCGACACAGTGATGTTGATGATAAAGAACACCATCGTGACGCCTGCAAACATTTGTGGGCGCGTTAAAGTGCGGTGAACGGGATGGCGGATGAGATCGCTCAAAGCGCTATACCCCCGCGCCGCCAGCGATCGTTGCCACCAAACGCGGTGCCCCAAAAATGATAAAGACCCCGATGATCACGGTCATGCCATAGCGCCAATTCATTCTGCCCGTCAGCATCATGAAACCAACGCCCGCCACAGCCATAACCGCAAGAGCGGTCGCAATCGGTCCAAGAAGAATGCTTTGCATCCAAAGCAGAGCGCTGGTGATCGGGTCACCGCCCTGATTGGCCGCCTGTTGAGCTAAAGCAGCGCTTGGCGCGGTGAAAAGCGCAAGGCCTGCACATAAGCGGGCCAATAAAGGGGCAGGCATGCGAAAAAGCGATTTCATTATTATTCTCATATTCCCTTAGACGTAACGACGGCGCGGATATTCCAAACCCGCATATCTTATCATTGTGCAGCCATTGGCACAGCATGAACAGGAGGGCGCGAATGATCGGCGAGACGGCCCATGATTGCCGCGACGTAATGCTTTGTCTCGCGAATGTTGGGAACACCGTCAGCGCGAATGACGCGTCCGGGGCCTGCGTTGTAAGCGGCTAGCGCTTTTTCAAGGTTCCCCTCGAAGCGGTCGAGCTGTTCACGCAAATACCGTGCCCCGCCCTCAAGGTTTTGCATGGGATCGTCGGGGTCCACCCCCAGATCGCGAGCGGTTCCAGGCATCAGTTGCGCAAGGCCGCGCGCACCAGCGGGAGACACCGCCCCTTCGCGCCAACGGCTCTCTTGCCAGACAAGCGCCTCTAGTAAAGCGGGACTTAAATCAAAGCGATGAGAAAGCTCGGCAATTTTGGCCGCGTATTGCGCAGGAATGCCCGCTGCGTGAGCTTGCGGGTTGGCAATGATGGTGTCTGATATTGCGAGGCCGCTTACATCCTCTACTGGGCTTGTAGTCAAAAGCTGTTCAGAGGGTTGCGGGGTCCCCCAGCAACCCAGCGAGCGCCTTGCTGGGTGACTTCCAAAACGTCAGCATAGGCAGGTGTCGCAATGGCCATGCATGCCATCGTCGCCGAGATCACAGCGATAATATGTCGGTTCCCCAATGCGAGAATCATTGCGCATCCCTTTCCAAGACACGGCCAATGTCTAGCCTATATGACGCCCGCGTGACACCCTGTGCTTTGTCACGGCTTGTATGACACGTCATGCTGACGCAAAAAAGCGCCGAGATGATAGCAATTGAGCTGAGCTCAAAAGCTGCCATCCGGCGCTCATGATTGGTAGCCGTCTTTTCTTAAGACAGCTTGTTGACCAAAAAGCCTGACGCTTAGTTGCGAAGGGTAAGTTGGTTAGACTTTGCAGGCGCTGGCCGGAATTCGCCGCGCTCCAACATCGCAATAGCTTGTCGCGCCAGTCGACGCGAATTGGTTGTGCGGCCATCTGCTGTGTCGAGCTCAACAACGTCGCGCGATGCCAAAGCGGCTTTAAAATTGGTGCGCGCCTCGGCTTCATTTCCGATCTGCGCTTGAGCAATTCCAAGATTTATCAGCAAGGCAGGATCATTTGGGTACTGCTTCAGCTGGGCTTTAATAAGCTGGATTGCCTTTGTGGTTTCGCCATCAGCCAAGCTTGCAGAGGCCAATCCAGAATCTGACGCCTCTTGGGCAACCGCTGGAGCAGCGGTCGCCATACCGATTGCCGCAAGAGCAACGAGGCTGGATTTGGTCACATTTGACAGGTTCATATCCCATCTCCTTCTCAATAGATGAGCAAGATGACGGATCTTTCACAAAAATGCAATATATCTGAAACATTGTCATATTTCTGAATTTATTGAGGTGATTTCTCTTTATTATCAGCAACTTTGACGATCTTGAATGTTTCACTTTTGTTACGGTTATGAGAAATTTTCTGCGTGGTCTATTTTTGTGAAAGCAGCAGAATGTAACTTCCAGCAATTGTGACAAAAGTTACGCGGAAACCTTTAGGCCGCAAAAATTGTGTCACATCCGACCCCTAGCTGGGCGGCACGCGATCAGAATCGCGCCTTTTGATTCTCGGTTTTTAGGGGACCCCTCGCTGTGAAGAACATTCAACGCACTCTCATCCTTGGTGCCAGCATCGTTGCGCTTGCTGGTTGCGGAGCGGACGAAATCGTCTCGCCTGGTACATCAGGTGACATCATCATCAACAACCCTGCTCCAACACCTACGCCTACGCCAACGCCAACGCCTACAGGTTCTGCGGTTACACCTGCTGCTGGCTGCCCGACGATCGCTTCGACCGGTGGTTTGACCGACGATGGCACTATCTCTGGCCCAACGGGTGAATACCGCGTTTGTACTCTTCCAACGACGTTTGACGCAGACGACAACCTGCCCTTCATCGACGGTCTGCTCTACCAAATCAGCGACACCGTCACCGTTGGTGCAGACGAAGGTTTCAGCAGCACGGGTACGGAAGTCACTCTTTCGGTTGAGCCAGGCGCGATCTTCTTCGCACAGGCTGCATCCGCTCTGATCGTCAACCGCGGCAACGCGCTCGACGCAAGCGGCACTGCAACCATGCCGATCGTTTTCACAAGCCGTGACAACATCCTGGGCCTCAACAATGACAACTCACAAGCACAATGGGGCGGCATCGTTCTTTTGGGCCGCGCACCGGTTTCTGATTGTCAGGACAACGTGTTCAACACAGCCGCTGCTCCAAATGCAAACGCAACCTGCCAACAGCGTCTTGAGGGTGCAGCACAAACCTTCTTCTTCGGCGGCGGCGATGATGCGGACAGCTCAGGCACCATGGAATTTGTTCAAATGCGCTACTGCGGCTTTGAGCTTACCCAAGGTAACGAGCTTCAGTGTCTGACCACTGGCGGCACTGGCTCTGGCACTACATTCAACCACATCATGAGCTTCAACAGCTCAGATGACGGCGTCGAATTCTTCGGCGGTTCAGTCAACATGAGCCAGCTTGCGGTGATCGGCGCATCGGACGATTCGATCGACGCAGACTCAGGTGTTCAAGCCAACATCGAAGACGCAGTGGTCGTACAACGCGGCAGCACAGGCGACAGCATCATCGAGTTTGACTCGCCAGACGATCTTGCAGACGGCACGCCAGGCAACGCGCTTCCACAAAGCTCGCTCAACGTGAACAACTTCACCTTCGTTCAGCGTTCTTCAGCGTCCGGCCAAGCAGTTCGTGCGCGCGGTGGACCAGCTCTTGGTCTTACCAACGGCGTGATCGACGTAAACACCGATGACAGCGTTTGCATCCGCATCGACGAACAGATCACTCTGGCTGCCATCATTGGTTTCGATTCAGTCGTGTGTGACGGCGTTAACCGCCCAGTTCGCGGCTCTTCAGGCGTCAGCGATGCCGAAGTGCAAACCGAAGTCGACGCAGGCACCAATAACGACCTCACGTTCACGCTCTCACTCACCAACAACTTGGTGAACGGTGCGAGTGAGAACGGTGTTACTGTTTTTGATGCAACGGCTCGCTCCTCGTTCTTCAGTGCCTCGACAGTCATCGGCGCGGTTGAATCAGACCTTTCCGCAGACTTTGGCGACTGGACCTGTAACTCCAGCATCCAAGACTTCGGCAGCGCGACCGGCGATTGCACCTCGATCCCGGTATACTAAGACACGCGCCTTTCAGTTTTAGGGGGCGCAGCGTCAATCGCAGCGCCCCCTTCAACTTATCTAATAGCCCAACCACGGGCATCCCAATTTCAGACCTAATAACAAGGGGGTCTAGTATTATGTCGACCGGCTCGCGCCTCGCTGGACTGCTGCTTCTCACATCATCGCTCACTTTCCCATCTGTACTTTATGCGCAGACCGCTGACCCGGCGGAAACTCAGGACGACGAACTGGCTCAGGACGTTGGTGCCGTGGATGAAGACGATCAGGATGACACGCAGCAACCAGAGATTTCGGTCCCTGGCGGGGCAATCATCGTAACCGGGCGGCGCAATCGCGATCCGGTTCGCTCCTCGACGCAGGTCCTTAACGTTCTTACCGAAGCAGACATCGCGCGCACCGGCGAAGGCGATATCGCAGGCGCCTTGACCCGCGTAAGCGGTCTCTCGGTTGTCGGCGATGGCCGGGTGTTTGTTCGCGGTCTTGGTGATCGCTACTCGCTCGCGCTTTTGAACGGCCTTCCTCTCCCGAGCCCGGAACCGCTTAGCCGCGTTGTTCCGCTCGACATTTTCCCGACCAACGTTGTGGCCTCTTCGTTGGTTCAGAAGACTTACTCTGCCAACTACCCTGGCGAATTTGGCGGCGGCGTGATCAACCTGACCACCAAAGCGGTGCCAACAGAGGATTTCCTCACCCTTAGCGTTGGCGCAAGCGGCGATACCGAGACGACCTTCAGAGAGGGTCTTTCCTATTTCGGATCCGACCTCGATTCCTTCGGTTTTGACAATGGCAACCGCTCCATCCCTTCCAACCTCCAAGCTTTCTTGGACAGCGGTGAGCGCATTGGCGCTGTACCTCTTTCGGTTACCGAAGGCATTGCAGGCCAGCTTTTCCCGACCAACCTCGTGACGCTGCAACGCACTAGCCGCCAGCGCGCGAACCTTTCGGGCTCGATCACGGGCGGATTGTCGTTTGATATTGGCGAAGACACCTTTCTTGGCATCATCGCAACCGCTGGCATCAAGAACAATCTGCGCAATCGCCAGGTTCTCAGCCAAAGCGGTAGCGGCGATCTCACTGAGGTCTTCCAACAGCAAGAGACCTTCATCACCGATGAAAACATTCTGGTGAACGGCCTTTTGAGCTTTGGTCTCGACTTTGGTGAGAACACCATTCGTTGGACCAATCTGTTCATTCGCGACACCCTGAAAACTGCCCGTTTGTCGCAGGCCTTCGACATCTTCCCTGGTGTGACCGGATTTGATTTCCAGAACCAGCAGACCGCTTGGTTCGAGCGCCAGCTTATGGACACCCAGCTTGTCGGCGAGTTTGAGTTTGACCGCCTTAGCGTCGATGTTCGCGGTGGCTATGCTCGCACAGACCGCGAGGCACCCTTCAATTCGCGCTTCAGCTACACACGCACGAACCTTCCCGGTGATCCGTTCGGCGATCAGTTCGTTGCCTATTTCAACCAGCTCTCGGACGCTGGCATTTCGACCGTTGCATTCGATGACCTTCGCGAAGAGCTTTGGTTCGGCAGCATCGATTTGTCGTATGAGCTGCTCGACAACCTCAGTGTGACAGCGGGCTATGCCTATTCGGACACCACACGCCGTTCCGAAAGCCGCGAGTTCCGCCCGTTCATCTCTGGCGATGTGCTCGATGACAGCCTCGTGCCCGCACTCGGCCTTCGCCGTCCTGGTGACATTATCGATGGCGCAACCCTCGCTGGTTTCAACGTTACACTTACCGAAGCGACACCATTCCCAGTGTTTGACGCTGGGCTTGAGATCAACGCTGGCTACGGCCTTGTCCGCTTCACGCCGACCGATACGATCACGCTTGAGGCCGGTCTTCGTTTCGAAGATGCGACCCAAGCCGTGGCGCTTGACCAATCGGTGTTCAACGATCCGATTGCAGGGGCGACCGCAACCAACCTTGCCAATGACTACCTCCTGCCAAGCGGCACGATCACTTGGGAAGCAACGCCAGAGCTGCAACTGCGTCTCTCGGCCTCGCAGACCATTGCCCGCCCACAGTTCCGTGAGCTTGTCGAGCAGGTGTACTTCGACCCGGAAAGCAACCGCGAATTTGTCGGTAACCCGCTTCTGGATGACAGCGAGCTTTTCAACTTTGAGGCGCGTAGCGAATACTATTTCGGCGGCCCTGACAAGGTGAGCATCGCCGGCTTCTACAAGAAGATCGACAACCCGATTGAGAACACTCTCCAGTCGGCATCGGGCGTCGTGCGCACCGGCTTTGCCAACGCGCCAACCGCAGAGCTTTACGGTGCAGAGTTCGACATCACTTATGGCATCGACCTTTATGATCTGGGCGGGACCTTCTTCGAAACGAAGCAGATCCTGATGCAGTTGAACTACACCTACACCCAGTCGGAAATCCAAGTGGGTGAGGATGATGTTTCGCCGATTATCGGGGCTCCCAACCAGCTTGCCAGCCTCCTGTTCGACGACGGGGCACCGCTTGTGGGTCAGTCAGATCACATCGCAAACTTCTCCATCGGTATCGAGGATACGGAAAAGACGCAGCAAGCCAGCATCCTTGTGAACTACGCCAGCGAGCGTGTGACCTTGCGTGGTGGCCCACTGCCCGATGTGGTCGAAGACCCCGGCTTTACCGTCGATTTCGTCGCCCGCACGCACCTTGGACAAATCGGCGAGAACGTCGAATTGTCCGTCCAAGTGCGCAATATCTTTGGCCGCGACAATTTCGAGTTCCAGGAAAGCGACACCGGCCGCCTGGAAATCAACACCTTCGATATTGGGACCAGCTTCTCCGTGGGTCTCAAAGCAGAGTTTTAATCGGCTCCTCTCTCTACCCTCTCTCCAAGGGGCCGATACCTTTTGGCCGTTCCTTTCACACGAAAGGGACGGCCTTTTTCTTTGTGTGGTGGGAGAGCTAAAGGTGCTTTGCCGAGTAGGAAAGCTCAGTCGTTTACCTAGAGGTCGAAGACATACCCGATAGAGCGCACAGTGCGCAGCGGATTGCCACCGCCAGCCGCTTTGATCGCTCGGCGAAGGCGGCCAACCCAGACGTCAACGGTGCGCTCATCCATCGCAGGCTCCGTTTTGCCAAGACCTGCGATGATTTCTTCGCGGTCCATCACGCGCCCTGCGTTCTCAGCAAAGAAGCGCAGGAGCCGGAATTCGTTCGGCCGCGCTTTGATCACCTTGCCCCTCCAGCGTGCCTGAAGCGCGGCCAAGTCGATCACCAAATCGCCTTTTTCAACGGTGTTTAAGGCGTTGGCATTGCCGCGCCCTGCTTGAAGCGCAAGCACCCGGTCAAGCACCACGGTTCGGTCCAATGGGCCCACCAGATAATCATCTGCGCCCGCTTTCAATGCGCGCCTGCGATCCTCGGCATTATCCTCTTCGAGCACCATGGTCACATGCGCATCGGCGAGGCGCTCATCCGCGCGCAACCGGCGGCACATCTCAAGGCCTGCAAGGTCATCCATCACCCAATCGACAAAGGCCCAAACCGGGCCATCGACAAGCCGCCGGGGGCCGTTTGCATCCATGCGATCAAAGGTGAAGCGGCGTTCGTCATGCACAAAATCCTCAAGCCCTTCCCCGAGGTCACTCGTGAGGAAAATGTTGACGATTTCCATGCTGCAAAATGCCCACAATTGCGTTGCGATACTCAGACCTTGCAGTGGCGCAAGTTCATGACGCGCTTGTGACGATTGTGACGGCATGGGGGCAGTGAAAACGACCTATTCTCCCTTAAGCGTGACCTTGTCCATTGGCGGCAATCCCATCGCCATGCCGGTGGGCATTTTGGGGCGGTAAGGCGCTTCGAGTTTAGCGACTTCATCCGCGCTCAATTCGATGTCGAGCGCCGCCACCGCATCGGCGATGTGGCGGGGTTTGGAGGCTCCGATAATGGGAGCAGCGACCCCCTTGGTGAAGTGCCACGCAAGCGCCACGCTCGCCATTGTGTCCCCGCGCGCCTTTGCCACTTCGGCGAGCGCGGTTATGGTTGCGTTGTCTGCCTCATCCTCGGGGTAGATCACCTTGCCAAAGCCATCGGTTTTGGATCGCACCGTCTCCTCACCCAAGGGCCGTGCGAGGCGTCCACGCGCAAGCGGGCTCCACGGGATTACACCCACGCCTTGGTCTTCGCAAAGCGGCAGCATCTCGCGTTCTTCCTCGCGATAGAGGAGGTTCAATTGGTTCTGCATGGAGATGAAGCGGGTCCAGCCATTGCGCCGCGCGACCTCTTGCGCCTTCGCAAACTGCCAAGCGTACATGGACGAGGCACCGATATAGCGCGCTTTGCCCGCTTGTCTGATATCGTGCAGCGCCTCCATCGTCTCCTCAATCGGGGTTTCGTCGTCCCATCGGTGGATCTGGAAGAGGTCCACATAGTCCATGTCCAGCCGCGCGAGGCTGTCGTCGATGGCTTGCATGAGGCTCTTGCGCGAGAGACCGCCGGTGTTCGGGGCCTGTCGCCAAGGGATGAAGGCCTTGGTCGCCACCACAATCTCATCGCGGCTCGCCATTTCCTTAAGGAGCTTGCCCGTGATCTCTTCCGACGTGCCCCCCGCATAGCCATTGGCGGTGTCGAAGAAGTTGATGCCCGCTTCCAAAGCTTGGCGAAAGTATGGGCGGCTTTCGCCTTCGTCCAGCAGCCAATCGCCGTGCCAACCCTTGCTTTTGTCGCCATAGGTCATGCAGCCAAGGCAGAGGCGCGAGACGCTGAGACCGGAGTTTCCAAGCCTTGTGAATTTCATCAGATCGCTCCTTTGAGCACGTCAGTTTTGAGGCAAGTTTGGCACACTTGGCACACTGTCCAGAGGCCAAAAACCCGATGCCCCGCAGACGACCCTAAAAAATTGATATTATTGAATTTTTCAGCGAACATCCGGAAAATCAACCCTCGACACATTCATGCAAAATGTAGGACGCAGGTTTAGCAGCTTTCCCGCACAGTAGGAAAGCGGCGCGTTCTCGCCTCCCAGCAGCCCCCTATTGCAGCGTCAATCCACCATCCACCACAAGCGTGTGCCCTGTCACATAGGCCGACAAAGGAGAGGCCAAAAACAGGGCAGCCCCTGCCATATCTTGGGCCGAGCCAAGTCTTCTCAAAGGTATCCTTTGCAGCGCACCTTCGAGGCGGTCGGGATGCTCGGTCGTCACCGTGGTGATCTTGGTCGGCACCAGTCCCGGCGCAATGCCGTTCACGCGAATGCCATCCCTTGCCCATGCCGCGCCCAGCGTCTTCACAAGGCTCACCGCGCCCGCTTTGGAGGCGGAATAGGCAGGGTTGCCGATGTTTGCTTTGAACCCTGCGACCGACGACACAACCGTCATAGTACCGCCCGCTTCGGCAAGTTTGCCGTGGAAAGCGCGCGCCACATCCATCACCGAATTGAGGTTCACGTCAATGACATCGTCCCAGCCCTCTCGCTGAAACTCACCCCGGCCATAGCGCACGATCCCTTGGCATTGGATGAGCACGTCCACCGCTCCCAGCGTCTCTGCCAAAGCACCAACCGCATCGCGGTCGCTCACATTGAGCTGCGCGTAGGAGAGCCCGGTAAAGTCGCTGTCTTCGGCCTCGAGATAGTCGCCCTCATCAGGCCGTGTGCCTGTCACCAGCACCTGCGCCCCGTTCTTGCGAAACTCATGCGCGATACCATTGCCGATGCCAGACGAGCCGCCGATGACGACAACGCTCTTACCGGTGAAGTCGAGTGGATTGGTCATTTGGTTCTCTCCCATTTCTTATCTCCCCTCCCGCTTGCGGGAGGGGTTGGGGGTGGGCATGGGCCTGACAAGGCCCACCCCGCTGCGACTAGGCAGTAGATTGCAAAGTCTCACTCAAATCTCGCGGCTGACGACTTCTTTCATGATCTCGCTCGTGCCCCCGTAAATGCGCTGAACGCGGGCATCGCGCCAAAGTCTCGCGATTGGGTATTCGTTCATATAACCAGCGCCGCCGTGGAGTTGCAGGCAGGCGTCGACCATCTCCCATTGCATTTCGGTGTGCCACAATTTCGCCGCTGATGCTTCGCCCGTGGTGAGCTCGCCTTTAAGGTGGCGCGCAATCGCCCAATCGAGATGCGCCCAGCCGACTTGGAGCTTGGCGGAAAGATCAGCGAGGGTGAACTTCGTGTTTTGGAACTGGAAGACGGTGGAGCCAAAAGCCTTGCGCTCTTTGGTGAACTTGACCGCCTCGTCAAACGCGCGCTGGGCCCCGCCCATGGCCGACACCGCGATCGAAAGGCGCTCTTGAGGAAGCTCCTCCATCAGGTGGATGAAGCCGCGGTTTTCGCCGCCCAGAATGTTGGTCTTGGGCACGCGCACATCTTCGAAAAACAGCTCAGACGTATCCGCTGCATGTTGCCCGATCTTGTCGAGGTTGCGCCCACGCGCAAAACCGGGGGTGTCAGCATCGACGAGGATCAGCGATGTGCCCTTCGCGCCCGCTGTCGGATCGGTCTTGGCGACCACGATCACAACATCTGCAAGCTGTCCGTTGGTGATGTAGGTTTTGGAGCCATTGAGGACGAGGTGATTGCCATCCTCGACCGCTGTGGTGCGAATGCCCTGAAGGTCTGAGCCAGCGCCCGGTTCGGTCATCGCAATCGCGGCAATGATATCGCCGGAAATCATACCGGGGAGATATTTTTCCTTTTGCTCATCGCTTCCCAACCGCTCAAAATAATTGACGGTGATGTCGTTTTGCAGAGTAAACCCGGCGGACGAACCAATGTAGGCAAGCTCTTCATCGAGCACACAGTTAAAACCGAAATCGAGGCCAAGCCCGCCGTTTTCCTCGCCCACCGTCATGCACAACATACCCGCCTCGCCCAGCGCCTTCCACGCCTCACGCGGGACAATGCCCTCTTCCTCGTGTTTGTCGAGGTTGGGCACCATGTGCTCGGCGAACACTTTGCGAACGGTGTCACGGAACGCTTCGTGGTCCTCGTTATAGGCAGAACGGTGCGCTGTTTCGATCATGGGGTGGTGTCTCTCTCTTCAAATACGTTGTTTTTCGAAACGAGAGTGAAGCGCGCCCTGACGTTCACGTCAAGCGAGAAAGATGCAACTCATTGCTCTCCTGCGAAAGCAGGAGCCCATCATGCGCCGTAGGAGATGGATTACTGCCTTTGCAGGAAAACACTAACCTACGAAAGCGCGCTCGATCACGAATTGACCCGGCTTGTTGTTTGCGCCCTCTTCGAAGCCGCGGCGCTCAAGGTCGGCTGCGTGGTCTTTAATCATCGCCATGGAACCACACAGCATCACGCGGTCGGTTTCAGGGTCGAACTTTTGCGGGCCCTTGCTGTCCTTGAACAGGCGGCCATCGTCGATCAGCACCTGAATACGGTCGCTGGTGTGGAATTCTTCGCGGGTCACTGTCGGGACATAGATCATGCGCTCACGATCTTCATCCTCGAGCAGCGGATCGCCCTCAAGCTTGCTTTCAAGCAGGTCGCGATATGCCAAGTCTTTGACCCGGCGCACCGAATGCACAACGATCACCTCGTCATACATGGAATACACTTCTGGATCGCGCACGAGGCTCATAAATGGCGCCAAACCGGTGCCGGTGGAGAGCATAAACAGGCGCTTACCCGGCAAGAGTGCATCGGTCACAAGCGTGCCCGTTGGTTTCTTGCCAAGGTAGATCGGGTCGCCTTCTTTGATATGCTGAAGCCGCGAGGTGAGCGGGCCATCTTGCACGATGATCGAGAGAAACTCGAGCTCTTCATCATAGGATGGCGAGGCGACCGAGTAAGCGCGCAAAAGTGGTTTGCCGTCTTCTTTGGGAAGACCGATCATGACAAACTCGCCTGAGCGGAACCGGAACGATGCAGGCCGCGTCATTTTGAGCGTGAACAGGTCATCATTCCACTGGTGGACGTGGGTGATCGTCTCGACCGATACGGCACCGCTTTCATTAAAAGCATCGCGCGGCGGGATTGGAGATGTGACAGCTGTATCGGTCAAAGTCGGCCTCTAAACATTTGAGTGAGCTGCGGGAGAGTCGCAGCCTCTATCGGAGGCGCAAATGGCCCTTTTGCGAGCGCGCTTCAAGTTAGATTAGCGATTGGGGGGCGAAGTGAGACTTTTGGGTGTGGCTTCACCCCGCCCCCGATTGCTTCGCCTTAGTTCCAGCCAGCGCGGTCGAAAATCTGCACCGCTTCTGTTTGACCAGAGCCAATAGTGGCCGCGTTCAAAGTGTCGGCGCGAAACTCGCCCATCTCTTCCAAAGCGGAATTGCCAGACATGCCGGTGACTGCCGGATACTCATTGTTGCCGTCCGCAAAATACCGCTGTGCGCTTTCCGACGTGAGATATTCGAGGAAGGCAATCGCATTGTCCCTGTTGGGAGCGTTCACCGTGACCCCTGCGCCGCTCACATTAACATGCGCGCCGCGATCACCGTCTGCCTGGTTGGGGAAGATCACGCCCAGATTGTCAAAGACCGCGCGTTCTTCGCCCTCGCCGCCTGCGAAACGGCCAAGGTAGTAGGAGTTCACAACTCCAATCCGGCATTCGCCCGCGGCAACGCTTTCAATCTGGGCTGTGTCATTGCCCTCGGGAGGACGCGCGAAGTTGGCAACAACGCCCTTGGCCCAGGCTTCCGCTGCCTCTGCACCGTCATTGGCGATGATGCTGGAAAGGAGCGAGATGTTGTAGATGTTGGACGAGGAACGAATGCAGATGTCGCCCTTCCACGCCGGGTCGGCAAGGTCTGCATAGGTATCGAGACCTTCGGGCACGCCTTGCTCTTTGTTGTAAATGATCACGCGGGCACGGGTCGACAGGCCGAACCACAGGCCATCGGGATGGCGCAGGTGATCGGGCAGGCGCTCGGCCAGAACGTCTGATTCCACGGGCGAGAAGATCCCCGCTTCCTCCGCGCGCCAAAGACGGCCCGCATCGACGGTGATGAGCAGGTCAGCTGGCGACAATTCGCCCTCTGTCTGAATACGCTCGATCAATGCGTCCGCATCCGCTTCGATACGGTTCACCTTGATCCCGGTCTGAGCGGTGAAATCATCATAGAGCGCAAGATCGGTGTCGTAGTGACGCGAGGAATAGATGTTTACCTCGCCCCCTTGACCAGCGGTGTCGCCAGCCTCTTCGGCGCAGGCCGTGACAGTAAGCGCCGCCATACAGCCAAGAATCAGTTTTTTCATGGATCATTGCCCTTCATTCTTTGTTGCGAATGCGTTGCAATAGTATATCGCGCATTGCAAGCCTTATCTGTGCGCAAATGCTCTCACGCTGCCTTCATGGGGGATTACACGGTAGCGCGTGCCCTCCTCGACCTGCGCGGTTGATTGCACCGTAATCTCATCACCGTCTGCCGTTTGCAGCAGCAAGCGGCTGGCCACGCCCAAAGGGTGCACATCCACCACGGCAAGGCCGCCCTCATCAGCGACGCAGCCAAGCGTTTCGGCGTGGACAAGCAGCTCCATCTCGCCAGCGCCGGGCACATCGCCCGCGATGCACGAAAGCGGCCACGAGCCCAGAGATGTGATCAAGGCATCGCCCTCGCGCCGCGCTTTGACCACTTGCGCTCCGCCGAAAATCGCGCCCACGGAAGGGGTCGCGGGGCGTTCATGCAAATCCTCTGGCGTGCCGAATTGAATGATTCGTCCGCCCTCCATCACCGCAATGTGGTCGGCAATATCGAGCGCTTCTTCCGGGTCATGTGTGACCAGAACCGTGGTTGTCCCCGCCTCGCGCAAAAGCCTGCGGCAATCGCGGCGAAGGCTTCGGCGAAGCACAATATCGACGCTGGAAAACGGCTCATCCATCAAAAGGACTTGCGGCTCTGGCGCCATGGCACGGGCCAATGCCGCGCGCTGCTGTTGCCCTCCGGAAAGCTCATGGGGGAAACGCGGGCCCAGCCCTGCAAGGCCCACCCGTTCAAGCCAAGCCTCGATCACGTCTGCATCGCCTCTACCAGGCAAACCAAAGGCCACATTCTTCGCAACCGTCATATGCGGAAAAAGCGCGCCGTCCTGAAACACAAGACCAATGGGACGTGCTTCAGGTGGCGGATTAATGCCCGCGCTCACCATCTCCTCGCCGTCCACCGCGATGCTGCCCGATTGCACTGGCAAAAGCCCTGCTGCCAAATTCAACAAGGTTGACTTGCCCGAGCCGGACGAGCCAAGCAGGCAGGTGATTTTTCCCGTAGGCGCTGTAAAGGCGATGTCTGTTAGCGCTTCAACCCGCCCGGTTCGACCGGTGTAAGCATGGGCAATATGTCGAAATTCAAGGCTCACACAATTGTCCGATGCAGGTGTTTTCAGGAAGTCGTCGCCTGTGAGCCTTAGGCAATCGACCGCCATCCCGGCAAGTGGACTTGTGATGCCTGCGCCCAAATTCGACGCGTGGACCATGGGCGCATGTTTGCTGGCAGCGCTTGCCGCGGTGCCCATCGTCACGATCCTCATTTCCGCTCCAAGTGGGGGTGCCGAAGCGATTGCGCATCTCGCCCGCACCGTGCTTGGCACCTACATCCTCAACACGCTCGCGCTGATGGCGATGGCGGGCACGATTGCGCTTGTGTTGGGCACAGGCTGTGCGTGGCTGGTGAGCGCTGCGCGTTTTCCGGGGCGCTCGGTTTTTGCATGGGCCTTGGTGCTTCCCTTGGCGGTCCCGGCCTATATCGCGGCCTATCTCTATGGAGATCTGCTTGAGTTTACAGGGCCGGTGCAGACCTTGCTGCGCGAGGGACTTGGGCTCAGCTCCGGTGACTATTGGTTCCCCAGAATTCGCTCATTGCCCGGTGGGGCTTTCGTCCTTGGCATCGTCCTTTACCCCTATGTCTACCTTCTCGCCCGCGCCGCCTTCGCCGCGCAAAGCGTCTCGCAATTCCGCGCCGCTCGTAGCCTAGGCGCAAAGCCAGCCCGCGCATTCTGGCAAGTCGCCCTGCCCGCCGCGCGCCCGGCGATTGCAGGCGGCTTGGCGCTGGTGCTTATGGAAGTGCTCGCGGACTTTGGCGTTGCGCAATATTTCGCCATTCCGACATTCTCGACCGGTATCTTTCGCAGCTGGCTTTCCATGGGAGACAAGCAAGCAGCGCTTAAACTGGCGGCCATGATGCTGCTGTTTGTGATTGCTCTTATCGTACTGGAGGCCAGCACCCGCCAAGGCCGCGCGGTTAGCAAAGACGCGCGCGCCGATCACGAGCCGCTGATCCAGCTTTCGCCTTTGGGCGAAGTTTTGGCCACGCTCGCGTGCTTTATCCCGCTGCTCCTCGGGTTCCTGATCCCTGCGGGCTACCTCCTCACCATGTCGCTGAGTGATACCGCCATCGCGGCTGCGGGCGATCTTTGGTCTTATGCCAGCGGGAGTTTGTGGCTGGGCCTTGGCACCGGGATCGTTTGCGTGCTCTCAGCGCTCGTGCTCGCTTTTGCGAAATCACGCTCCGATAGCGGCGCAGTGAAAGCATCCATCCGCGTTTCAACGCTGGGTTACGCGCTTCCCGGAGCCCTCTTGGCTGTGGGGCTGTTGGCACCCTTGGGAGCCGCCGACGTCACCATCAGCCGCTTTGCACGCGACGTTTTGGGGTACTCGGGCGGACTGGTGCTCACCGGAACGGGCGCGATCCTGATCTACGCTTTGTCAGTGCGGTTCCTCACCGTTGCCTACAACAGCATTGATGGCGGCATGGCAAAAATTCCGCCATCCTTCGCAGCCGCCGCGCGGTCTCTGGGAGCGGGTCCGGCCCGCGTTCTGACCCGGATATATGCCCCGCTTTTAAGCCCCAGCCTTGCCGCTGCAACCGCGCTTGTCTTCATCGACACGGTGCGCGAATTGCCTGCAACGTTGATCTTGCGCCCTTTCAATCTGGAAACCCTCGCCACGCGCACCTACCGCTTGGCGAGCGATGAGCGTCTGGTCGAAGCCTCGATCCCGGCATTGATCCTGCTCGCAGCAGGGCTGGTGCCAGTGCTGCTGCTGACGCGGACTGGCAAAGGCTAAAACGCTTCATGTAAGGGCAGATTGTCACTTACCGTGTAAACTGGACTTGTCGAATGCTTCCGATGCGTCCAAAGTACCGCGCGTAATGGCAAAATTCCCATTCTCGGCAATCGTCGGACAAGACGAAATGAAGCAGGCGCTCTTGATCGCTGCTGTGGACCCGTCTTTGGGCGGGGTCATGGTGTTTGGCGACCGGGGCACCGGCAAAAGCACCGCTGCGCGCGCATTGGCGAGCCTTTTGCCGCCGATCACCGCGCATGAAAACTGCCCCTATGGCGGTTCGAAAGAAGACGCGCTCGCCTATCCAGATGTGTGCGGTGGTGGCCCTTTGCGAAAGCGGCCTGTGCCCTTCGTGGACCTTCCCCTTGGCGCAACAGAGGACCGGGTGATTGGTTCGCTGGACTTGGAGAAAGCTCTAAGGTCAGGCGAAAAGGGTTTTGAACCGGGGCTTTTGGCGAAAGCGCACCGGGGCTTTCTCTATATCGATGAGATCAACCTGCTCGAAGACCACCTTGTGGACCTGCTCCTCGACGTGGCTGCCTCGGGTGAGAATGTGGTTGAGCGCGAGGGGTTGTCGGTGCGGCACCCGGCGAAATTCGTCCTAATCGGCAGCGGCAATCCGGAAGAAGGGGAACTGCGCCCACAATTGCTCGACCGTTTCGGGCTTTCAGTCGAGGTCCGCACGCCAGAGGACATCGAGACCCGCGTTGCAATCATGCGCCTCGTCGCCGCCAATGAGCGCGATCCGGCTGCGTTTGCGGCTGAATGGGCGGAGGAGGACGCAAAAATCCTCAAGCAAATCGCGCGCGGCAAGGCGAAACTTGCCAAGCTGGAAGCGGGTGAAGACATCCTCATGGACGCAGCACACTTGTGCATGGCAGTGGGTGCCGACGGCCTTCGCGGGGAGCTGACCTTAATGCGAGCCGCCCGCGCATTGGCGGCCTTGCAAGGCGCGCGCAAAGTCAAACGCGAGCATTTGATTGCGGTCGCGCCCTCGGCGCTTCGCCACCGTTTGCGCCGCGATGTGCTTGATGAAACGGGTTCCACCGCTCGTATCACTCGCGCTCTCGAAGAGCTCTTCGGGTGACGGGCGAAGCCGCCCCTGATCCTATTCACGACGCACAGCTCGCCGCCACTCTCTTCACCCAAAACCCGCTGAGCTTTGGCGGAATTGTGATGCGAGGAAGCTCGCCTGCGCGCGATACTCTAGTCGCCGCAATTGCCGAGAAGCTCCCCACCCGCCGCCTGCCCACCCATGTCGATGACGAACGTTTGCTTGGCGGCATCGACATTGCGGCGAGCCTCGCTGCGGGCAGGCCGGTGGAGAGCAAGGGGCTCCTCACCGAGGCGGAAGGCGGCGCGCTGATCGTGCCTATGGCAGAGCGCATGGATGAGGCTTTGGCTGGGCGGCTCGCACAGGCGCTGGATGACAAACGCGTGGCGCTGATTCTGCTTGATGACGCGCGTGAGGCGGATGAGGGCCCGCCATTGGCGCTGATGGAAAGATGCGCGTTTCAGTGCGACCTTATACACTCACGTGAGCGCGAGGCGGCACTTGGCAAGGCGGTGCTGGGGGATGCTGCGCCTCTGGATGATGCTGCATTGAGCGCGATTGCAGCCACCGGCGCGGCGCTCGGGGTGCACTCGGTCCGCGCGCTTATCCATGCCAGCGAAGCGGCGCGGGCCCATGCGGCCATTTCTGGTCACGAGCTGGTGCAGAACAGCGACCTCGAAGCGGCAGCGCGCCTAGTGCTGGCACCGCGCGCAACGCAATTGCCGCCACCGCCCGAACAGCCCGAGAGCGATAATCCACCACCACCCGAGCCCGGTGAAAGCCCCGAGGAAAACAATCAGCAATCGACCGATCAAAAACTCGAAGACAAAATCGTAGAAGCCGCCGCCGCCGCGATCCCGGCGGACCTTTTAGAACAACTCGCCAAAGGTCTTGCCCCGCGCCAAGCTGGCGGCAGTGGGTCTGGGCAGAAACGCAAATCAGGTCTTCGCGGCAAGCCCTTGGGTGCGCGTCCCGGAATGCCGAGAGGCGGGGCTCGCCTCGCCATGATCGACACTTTGCGCGCCGCTGTGCCGTGGCAGGGTGTGAGGCGACGCGAGGCGGGCGCTAACCCAAATGCGCCGCTGATCATGCGCAAAGACGACCTGCGGGTGCGGCGCTTTGAAGAGAAATCTGCGCGCGTAACGATCTTTGCCGTCGATGCCTCTGGATCCGCCGCCGCAGCGCGCCTTGCGGAGGCAAAGGGTGCAGTCGAACTGATGCTCGCCCAAGCCTACGTCACCCGCAGCGAGGTGGCGTTGATCGCCTTTCGCGGAGAGACAGCAGAGCTGCTTTTGCCTCCCACCCGCTCGCTCACACGGGCGCGGCGTGCACTTGCCGAGCTACCCGGAGGTGGCGGCACACCGCTTGCGATGGGTCTCAATGCCGCGCGCGAACTTGCACATTCGGTGAAGGGGCGGGGCCGCACGCCCAGCGTTATTGTCCTTACCGATGGACGCGCGAATATTGACGCAGACGGTCAACCGGGCCGCAAGCAAGCAGGCGGAGATGCGGCCGCCGCTGCCAAAGCTATTGCGCGCGAGGGAATTGATGCGCTGGTCGTGGACATATCCGCTAGAGCCAGCCGCGAGGGCGGCGAACTCGCAGACGCCATGAACGCCCGTTACCTTGCCCTCCCCCGCGCCGATGCAAAGACTTTGCACGCGGCAATCTCCGCCACAGAACCTGCATGAGCACGCCGCTCAACTGGGAGCGCGAGGGCAAAATCTGGCCCCACCGTGAGGCGAGTGAGTTTGTTCGCCAAAGCCGCGCGACTTGGCATGTCCAGCGCTTCGGCAAACCCGGAAGTCCGCGCATTCTTCTGCTCCATGGCACAGGTGGATCGGTCCATTCATGGAGGGATTTAGCACCCCTCCTTGCGAAGGATTTCGAACTTCTCGCGCCAGACCTACCCCGCCACGCTTTCACCAGCGGCCATGCGCCTGAAGAGACTTCACTCGTCGGCATGGCGCGCGCGATCCGCGATCTTTTGGCGCACACCGGGTTCGATCCAGACATGATCGTGGGCCACTCGGCAGGGGCCGCGTTGGCCCTTCAAGGCGCTCTCGACCACGGATTTCGCGGGCCCATCGTGGGTCTCAATTCCGCGCTTCGCCCCTTCCCCGGCCCCGCTGCAGAGATATTCCCGGCTATTGCCAAGGTGTTGTTCGTAAATCCCTTTGTGCCGCGCATCTTTTCGAAAATGGCAAGCTTTGGGGGGAGGCTGAGCGGTTTATCTATCGCTCCACCCACTCACACCTCGAGCCGCAAGGGCTTGCTTGTTACGCAGCTCTCATCAAGAACCCGCGCCACACCAAGGGCGCGTTGTCGATGATGGCAAATTGGGACCTGCCCACTTTGCGCACGCGTATGGGGGAAATCAGTAATCCCATACTCATGGTGCATTCGGACAATGACGGCGCGATACCGCTCGATTGGGCGAAAGAGGCGCATGAATGGCTTCCCACATCGCGATTGGAAGTGCTCAAAGGCCTTGGCCACCTCGCGCATGAGGAAGACCCGGAACTTGCCGCCAAGTGGATCGTAGATTTCGCGAAAGAAACGCTGAAGGAAGCGGTCTGATGGAAGACTACAGCAAGAACATGACCGAAAACTTCGGCTGGCTCGAGATTGCATTCTTCTATTCCATCGCGATTGGCGTGTGCTTTTGGCAATGGTGGAAAATGCGCCGCGAGGTCCGCGAAATGCGCGCGGAACGCGAAGCCAAAGAAGCACTTGAACGCGAGGCAGAGGAAGCAGCGCGCAAAAAGGCCGAAAAGGGCGACGGCCCTGCGGAGACTTAAGCTCTCTTGCTACGCGCTTTTTCTGGGCATTCTAAAGGGCAGCATGAATTGCACTACCCCTGATGAAAACCGCCGCATATCAAGGCTTTCCTGAACTGCTAAGACCTCTTCACCGTAAAGCTTCGACGATAGCTCCGAGCGCGCATAGAAGGGCGTGTCTTCCCAAGTCCTGCGCACCTCAGCCACTCCAATTTGGGAGCGTGTGCGCCGATCAACCCGCCATTTGCTTTTGGGCAAAGGTGCAACCGAAGGTAGCTCCAGGTATGATGTCTCAGCGTGGCGGTCGAACCGGATGGCGCTGGCGAACAGCGAGCCATCGCCGCGCTCGCCTTCGTAGCAGACCACCGCGCCTTCCTTCATATGCGCCCGCGACCAATGCCAGGTGTTGAACCCGCTTTCGAGCGGTTCGCTTCCCCGGTTGTGGTCGAAATATCCGCTGCCGGACCATGAAAGGCCGGGTTCTTCCATATCGACTTCAATGCGCGCGCGGGGGGCCATGCAATGCCAGATGTGGTTCTCAGCTGGATCAAGCGCAAAGCTGGTGCGGTTCAGAGCCTCGGGATAGACGCGCACCTTGCCCGCAACCCGCCGGTGGATGGGATTGAACAGCCGCGTATCATGTTCCTCAATCTCGATCTCCAAATGGTCACCGGTCCAACGCATGGCGCTGTGGCCGATCTCCAGATTGCTCGCATCACGGCGCAAATCCCTTTCGGGCCGCTCATGCATGACCCAGCGGTGCTGTGGTCCGTAAAGCGCGACGTTCAAAGAGGAGTGGTCGAGCGGTACGCCCCTGCCCGATGCCTTGTAATAGGGCGAGAAAACGCTGCCGATAAACGCAATTATCGTGAGAGCGTGGGCTCCGTCGTCGCTGATCGCGTCGATATACCACCAGGTGTAGCCGCCGGGTGGAACGTCTTCGTCGAAGCGAGGTCCTGTTCGACCTTTTTCGCCGCAAGCAGCCCGGATAAGGCGGCCATCGGGACGCCGGCTGAAGGGTGCGTCGCGCCCCCAGCGCAATAGAGTCTCTTGATCCGCGTGCGCGGGCCCTGCCTCAGGAAAGAGGCCGCCGAGCCGTGCGACGCTCTGCCATATAGAGCCCCCCGGTGGCCGGGAACAGCCTCTCCCATGTGGCCGGTGTGGCCAGCGTGTGAGGCATGTCCTTCTCTAGCGTCAGGCCGCATCTGGCGAGTGTCGCCCTCATCTGGCTCGTGCATTGGTTGGTCTCCTTGGGATCGTAGGAAGATGTGTCGCCATTGGCGGGTGCGTTGACGATGATTTGCAGGCGTTCCCGCCCGGTCGGGACGGCGCCGGCTTGCGCGATTGAGCTGCGGTCGATGGCGCAGATGTAGGCGGTGGGTTCGCTTGGGCTCCGGCCACTCGCAATCTCATCAAATTCGCGTTTGTAGTCGCGTGAAAAGAACACGTTGTGATGGGTGAGGTCGAAGCCGCTTGTCTCGGTGTGCGCGTACCAGACGAGCGCAGAGAGCGAGCGCTTAGAGGGCGCTAATGGCTTGACCGCGCGCTTCGCGACCGCTCCGAAGTGCCCCGTAGCAATCGCGTTGGGATCGCCATTGCAGATCACCGCACTGCTGCGAATTTCCTCACCGCTGGCAAGGCGCACACCGCGCGCAGTGCCGCTTGTATCTGTCAGGATTTCGGTGACCGTCTCACCGGTGCGAACTCTTGCGCCCTGCTCCTCGGCGAGTTTTCGCAAGGCCTTGGCGAGCGCGTGAATCCCGCCTTCGATTTGCCACACCCCCATGGCCTCTACATGCGCGATGAGCATAAGGGTCGCGGGCGATTTAAACGGTGAAGACCCGCAATAGGTCGAGTAGCGACCAAACAGCTGCTGAAGGCGCGGGTCGGGAAAGAAATCGCGCAGCGCCTTCCACATGGATTTATGCGGGCGCATCGCGGCAAAATCACCGAAACGCGTTGGGCCGATGCGCCACAAAAGCGGCAGCGGGCTCGACACATTATCGCCGCGCATCATCGTTTTATCGAGGATATCGTGCATGCGCCGGGTTTCTTGTTGGAACCGGCGATATCCGCGTGCAGCCTCTAGCCCTGCAAAATCCCCGACCGCATCCACACTGCGCTCGCTATCTGCAAAAAGATCGAGCGTATCGCCACCATCCCCGTCGCTGGCCCAAGCGTGCCTTGCGAGCACTTCGGCCTTTTTGACCGTCACATAGTCTTCGAGTCGCGCGCCGCATTCTTCAAAAATCGCGTCGAACACATCGCGCATGGTGAAGACCGTGGGGCCACCATCAATCGAGGCTCCATCGACCTCTACCCGGCGCGCCTTTCCGCCCACTGCATCGGCCTTCTCAACTAAGGTAACCGCGATCCCACGCGCAGCCAGACGGGCAGCGCTGGCAAGCCCACCCATTCCCGCTCCGATGATGACGACGTGAGCGTCCAATTCCCCTCCAGCCGGTGATCGCAACCGAACTAATGTGACATTCTGGTTGACCTGACTGTAGCATGTGTCCACTTGTTTGGACAACTGAAGTGTCATCTGGGATGGATTATTGACACAAGAGACGTCAATGGGATCGACAAAAGCACCTCTAAAAGTGCGCTGGGTTGCGCGCCGCAATGCGGTCTTTGCGTCCCCGCGCTTTCAATATTGGTGCGCTAAGCTGCCTTTGGTGAAACGCATTGCAAAGACCCGCGCAGGCGAAGCTTTCGACTTGGTGGCAGGCTTTACCTATACCCAGATTTTGCGCAGCTATGTGGAGACAGGGCTATTCGACCTGCTTGAAGATGGGCCCATCGGTCATGCCCATATCGCACGCAAATTGGAGCTTAGCCATGACGCAGCCCTCACCCTCTTGCGGGCGGGCCGCGCATTGAAACTGTCCGAAGAACCAATGGACGATGGCTGGATGCTAGGCGAAGCAGGCGCGGTGCTCGCAGCGGACAAAGGCGCACAAGCCATGGTCCGCCATCACCGCCTGCTCTACCGCGACCTTACTGACCCAATCGAACTGCTTCGCAAAGACCGCAAGGAGCCAACGCAGTTGTCGCGTTTCTGGTCATACGCAGGGGCCCTGCATGGCGCGGCGCAGCGCGGGGAAGAAACGGCCGAATATTCACAGCTCATGGCAACCTCACAGCACTTTGTCGCGGATCAAGTGCTTGGTTCTTATAGCTTCCCCAAAGGCGCACGCCTACTCGATGTAGGCGGGGGACACGGGGCATTTTTGTCCCATATGGGGGCAGCTCATGACAATTTGCACTTGGGGCTGTTTGACCTTCCCGAAGTTGCCAACACAGGCGCGCAAATCCTCTCAGAGCGTTTCGGCGAGGCACGAGTGAGCGCTCACCCCGGCAATTTCTTCGAGGACACCATCCCGCAAGGCTACGACGTGGTCTCGCTCGTGCGCATTCTGCATGACCATGACGATGAACCCGCCCTCAAATTGCTCACCAACATCCGCAAAAGCCTCGCTCCCGGTGCACAGCTCCTAATCGCAGAGCCCATGGCACGCGAACCGGGCGCTGAGGGTATGGGCGAGGCGTTTTTTGGCATGTATTTATGGGCGATGGGTTCAGGCCGGGCGCGCAGTAAGACGGAAATTGCCGCAATGGCCCGCAAAGCTGGCTTTGCACGGACAAAAGCCATCCCCACAGACCAGCCAGTTAATGCCAGCATCCTAGTCGCTTACGCGTAATTTGCGTCATTCACCATAAACTGTCCGCTTTAGTTGACACATATGGGTGTAAAGCGTAGCAGATGTCAGAGAGGTAATCCTTCCTGGGACATTCGCCGAGTCGAACATTGAGTGCGACAAATCGAATGGAGGGGTGAACCGGGAAGTAAATCCGGGCCGGGAAATAACGACCGGGGAAGTGAGTCCACGCAATGCATAGTTTGGCTGTTATACTTGAGAGACCTGAGGCGATCGCGCTTCAGTCGCTTGAGCTCAGCCCTGCTGCTGCATCCGATGTGCTTGTCGATATCGCCTGGAGCGGGATCAGCACGGGCACAGAAAAGCTCCTGTTCACAGGGCAAATGCCGCATTTTCCTGGCATGGGCTATCCGCTGGTTCCCGGGTACGAATCTATTGGTCGAATTGTCGAGGCCGGCAATGCCGCGAAAGAGCGCATCGGCGAGTGGGTTTTTGTGCCCGGCTCCAATTGTTATTCAGGTGCACGCGGACTGTTCGGTGGCACCGCGAGCAAAGTGATGCTGCCCTCGGCGCGCGCTTTGGCTGTTCCTGAACATCTTGGTGCAAACGGCGTTCTATGCGCGCTGGCGGCTACCGCTCTTCATGCGATCAATGATGGCGAATTGCCTGACCTCATCATCGGACACGGTGTGCTTGGACGCTTGCTCGCGCGGCTCACCCTTGCTCTTGGCGGCGCTGCGCCTACCGTTTGGGAAGTCAGCCCCAATCGCCGCGAGGGTGCAGTTGGCTACGAAGTCATTACGCCAGAGAACGACACGCGCACCGACTACAAGGCGATTTATGACGCCAGCGGTGACGCAGACCTGATCGATAGCTTGATGGGACGCCTTGCAAAAGGCGGTGAGATCACGCTTGCTGGCTTTTACAAAGACCGGGTGAGCTTCGCCTTCCCGGCGGCCTTCATGAAAGAGGCGCGCCTTCGTGTCGCAGCCGAGTGGCAACCCAAAGATATCGCGCAAACAATCGCGCTTATTCAGGCCGAGGCTTTGGGCCTTGATGGCCTCATAACAGACGTCAGCCCCGCGACGCGGGCGACTGACGCATACCCAAAGGCGTTCAGCGACCCTGACTGCCTCAAAATGGTTTTGGATTGGAGCGAAGTGCAATGACGATGTTGGAAGCACAGGATCAAGCCCTGCGCGATGAAGCTTCGCAAGAACCCGACCCCGTGCACACGGGCGAGGTGACTTCGGAAACGCAGGTCATCGCGATTTACGGGAAAGGCGGCTCGGGCAAATCGTTCGCGCTCTCCAACCTCAGCTATATGATGGCGCAGCAGGGCAAGCGTGTACTTCTGATCGGTTGCGACCCCAAGTCCGACACGACCAGCCTGCTATTCGGCGGCAAATCGTGCCCAACCATTATCGAGACCTCTTCCAAGAAGAAGCTCGCTGGCGAAGACGTCACCATTGAGGACGTGTGTTTTCAGCGTGACGGCGTGTTCGCAATGGAGCTTGGCGGGCCGGAAGTGGGCCGGGGCTGTGGTGGCCGCGGCATCATCCACGGCTTTGAACTGCTTGAGAAATTGGGCTTCCACGAATGGGGCTTTGACTACGTTCTCTTGGACTTCCTCGGAGACGTAGTGTGCGGCGGCTTCGGCCTGCCGATTGCGCGCGATATGTGCCAAAAAGTGATCGTGGTCGGGTCAAACGACCTCCAATCACTCTATGTTGCCAACAATGTTTGCCATGCGGTTGAATACTTCCGCAAAATGGGCGGCAATGTCGGTGTTGCTGGCATGATTGTGAACAAGGATGATGGCACTGGCGAGGCGCAAGCCTTTGCCGAAGCGGTCGATATTCCCGTTCTCACCGCAATTCCTGCGGACGAAGACATCCGGCGCAAAAGTGCCAACTATCAGATTATCGGTAAGCCTGGCGGCGAGTGGGCAAGTCTCTTTGAAGAGCTTGCGCAAAATGTCGCTGAGGCCCCGCCGCGCCAACCCTCTCCACTCGACCAGGATGGCCTCCTCGACCTTTTCTCACCGGAAGAAACCGGCGGAAATGTTGAATTGATCCCAGCCACCCAGGCCGACATGCGCGGCGGTATCTTTGAAGAAAAACCATCACTCGAAGTGATCTACGACGAGGTTTGATTTGACAGATAGTCCTTCCTCGAACGCGCAACGCAACCGTGACACGTTGGATATAACCAATGGGGATGTGGGCAGTGGCACTGCCGCGCAACCAAGCGGCGCGTGTTCGAGCAAGGACACCATGCGCGAGGCGGCGCGCGCGGCCGGGAAAAGTGACATTCTCGACCAATACGCTGCTGACTATCCCGTGGACCCTGCAAAAGGACCCCACGATCAACCGCAGTCCATGTGCCCAGCATTCGGGTCATTGCGCGTTGGCCTTCGTATGAAGCGCACCGCGACCGTGCTCTCAGGCTCGGCTTGCTGTGTTTATGGCCTGACCTTTACCTCGCACTTCTACGGTGCGCGGCGCACGGTTGGCTATGTCCCGTTCTCCTCCGAAACGCTGGTCACCGGCAAGCTGTTTGAGGACATCAAAGAAGCTGTCGAGGATCTCGCAGACCCAGAGCACTACGACGCGGTTGTGGTGACGAACCTATGCGTTCCCACCGCAAGCGGTGTGCCTTTGCGCTTGCTGCCAGATCAGATCAACGGCGTGCGCATTATCGGCATCGACGTTCCCGGCTTTGGCATTCCAACGCATGCTGAGGCGAAGGATGTGCTGGCTGGCGCAATGCTCGCCTATGCGCGCAATGAGGCGATGGAAGGGCCGGTGGCGACACCTGAGAAACGCTCTGACAAGCCTACGGTTGCGCTTTTGGGAGAAATGTTCCCAGCCGATCCGGTGGTGATTGGGCAAATGCTTGAGCCTTTGGGCTTGGCAGCAGGTCCGGTGGTTCCAACGCGCGAGTGGCGCGAGCTCTATTCTGCGCTCGATTGCTCGGTCGCAGCCGCGATCCACCCGTTCTACACCGCCAGCATTCGCGAATTTGAACACGCCGGTCGCCCGGTCATTGGTTCAGCGCCCGTCGGTGCTGACGGCACCGCCGCATGGCTCGACAGCCTTGGCGATGTGATGGGACTTCCCGCTGACAAAGTCGCAGGCGTGAAAAACGCCATGATCGGTGCTTGCAAAGGCGCTTTGGCGGGTTCGCCCATCAAAGGCCGCGTGACAGTCTCTGGCTATGAGGGTTCAGAGCTTTTGGTCGCCCGCCTGCTGATCGAAAGCGGCGCGGATGTGCCTTATGTCGGCAGCGCTTGTCCTAAGACCAAGTGGTCCGATGCAGACCGCGAATGGCTGGAGGCCAAAGGCACGCGGGTCAATTTCCGTGCAAGCCTTGAAGACGATATTGCCGCGATAGAAGAGTTTGGCCCGGATTTGGCCGTGGGCACCACTCCAGTGGTTCAGCACGCCAAGTCCAAAGCTATCCCGTCGCTCTACTTCACCAACCTCATTTCCGCGCGGCCTCTTATGGGCCCGGCAGGCGCTGGCAGCCTCGCACAGGTCATCAACGCCGCGATGGGCAATAAAGAGCGCTTCGACACGATGCGCGAGTTCTTTGAGGGTGTGGGCGATGGCCATGCGACAGGCGTGTGGGAAGACACCCCCATCGACCGTCCGAAATTCCGCAAGAAATATGCAGCATTGAACGAAGCGGCGCGCAAAGCGTCAGAGGCGGTGGGCACATGACCCTCGTCCTCGATCATGACCGCGCTGGCGGATATTGGGGCGCCACGTACGTCTTCACGGCGGTAAAGGGCCTGCAAGTCATCATCGATGGCCCGGTGGGTTGTGAGAACCTGCCGGTGACCAGCGTGCTACACTACACCGACGCCCTTCCCCCGCATGAATTGCCGATTGTGGTAACGGGTTTGGGCGAAGAGGAGCTGGGCAAAACCGGCACCGAAGGCGCAATGAAACGCGCTTGGCAAACGCTTGACCCAGAGCTGCCCGCAGTGGTTGTCACAGGCTCTATCGCTGAGATGATCGGCGGCGGCGTTACGCCAGAGGGCACCAATATTAAGCGCTTCCTGCCGCGCACCATTGATGAGGATCAGTGGGAGAGCGCCGACCGCGCTTTGACATGGCTTTGGACCGAGTTTGGCCCTAAAAAAATGCCCGCTATCAAGGCGCGCAAAGAGGGTGAAAAGCCCGTCGTCAACATCATTGGCCCCTCCTACGGCATGTTCAACATGCCATCGGACCTTGCCGAAATCCGGCGGCTCGTTGAGGGGATCGGCGCAGAAGTTGGCGTGGTCTTCCCGCTTGGCTGCCACCTTGCCGATATCCGCAAACTCGGCACGGCTGATGCAAATGTTTGCATGTACCGCGAATTTGGCCGCAACCTTTGCGAGACATTGGACCGGCCATATTTCCAAGCGCCCGTTGGTCTTTCCAGCACAACCAAATTCCTGCGCGCATTGGGCGCTGAGCTTGGGCTAGACCCAGAGCCGTTCATTGAGCGCGAGAAACACACCACGATCAAGCCATTGTGGGACCTGTGGCGCTCGGTCACACAAGACTTCTTTGCGACCGCCAATTTTGGCATCGTCGCCAATGCAACCTATGCGCGCGGTATTCGCCACTTCCTCGAAGACGATATGGGCCTGCCCTGCGCATTCGCCTATTCGCGCGAAGCAGGCGTAAAGCCTAAGAACGAAGACGTTCGGGAAAGCATTCACACCACCCCGCCCCTCGTCATGTTCGGCTCTTACAACGAGCGCATGTATATGGCCGAGGCAGCAGCAGCGGGTGGCGCTGGCCATGGTCCTGCGGGTCAATTTATCCCAGCAAGCTTCCCAGGCGCCGCGATCAGACGCCACACCGGCACGCCGTTTATGGGATATTCGGGCGCGACCTATCTGGTGCAGGAAGTTTGCAATGCGCTGTTTGATGCGCTGTTCCATATCCTGCCGCTCGGCACCGAGATGGATAAAGGCGAGCCAACCCTTGCCAGAGGCGCTGATGTGCCGGTGAAAGCGGGCTCCAACGGCCGGCCAACGCACGAAGTCACATGGGACGCCGAGGCGAAGGCACGCCTTGATGAGCTGGTCGAAAAACAGCCCGTCCTTATCCGAATTTCCGCTGCCAAACGCCTTCGCGATGCCGCCGAACATACGGCGCGTTCAAAGGGCGCAGACACAGTTACCAAAGATTGCCTCCAAGAGGCATTACTCGAAGGAGAGGCCGTATGAGTACGCTCCTTCACACCACAAAAACTTCTGAGGGATCACAAGTTTTGCCTGATTGTATCGGGCATCCGCAATCCACGTGGGGGATCACGCGCGGATACCGCTGGGGACAATTCCGTCCCCGCTCCAATGTAACAATACGGAGATACTATAATGGCCGATGGTGATCGCCCCAACGTGGGGACGTATCTGACGGACGAGGAAGCAAAAGAGATCCATGGCGCGTTCATGGGCACTTTTGGTCTCTACGTCGCAATCGCGGTTGTCGCCCACATTCTACTGTGGATCAACAAGCCGTGGCTCCCACTCTGATAATCCATACCGCCTGATTTGGCCGTTTGCCGCCCTTTTGCGGGGCGCGGAAGGCTAACTTACAGACTAATGGAATAAGGATATACTCATGTACAAGATTTGGCATCATTTCGATGTTCGCCGGACCCTCGTAGCGCTGCATGTCGGCCTCGCGGTTCTCGCGTTCACGATCCACTTCATCCTGCTCAGCACCGAAACATACGGCTGGCTCAGCTAACTGCTGATCCCGTCGGCTGTTTACAGCTGAACAGGCAAATTTCGTGAGGAGGCAGGTTCGCCTGCCTGCCTCCCACACAACCGAACGACGCAAACGATAACACCTGCCATTGACGCAGGAAGGATGGACCTATGGCGCTCCTTAGTTTCGAGCGGAAATACCGCGTGCGCGGTGGCACATTGATCGGCGGCGACCTTTTCGACTTTTGGGTCGGGCCGTTTTATGTCGGATTCTTCGGAGTATTGGTGGCAATCAGCGCGGCCCTTGGCACGATGCTGATCTTTGCTGCTGCTGCTGCGGGCCCGACGCTCAATCCTTGGCTAATCGATATCCAGCCACCCGCAATTGAAGCCGGATTAGCATTCGCACCCCTGAATGAAGGGGGTTACCACCAGATCATCACGCTGTGCGCGACGATCGCTTTTAGCGCATGGGCGCTCAGACAAGCAGAAATCTCTCGCAAATTGGGCATGAGCTATCATGTGCCGATTGCTTTTGGCTTTGCTGTTCTCGCCTTTGTGACACTCAACATCATCCGTCCGTTTTGGATGGGCGCATGGGGGCATGCATTCCCCTATGGCATTTGGACCCACTTGGATTGGGTTTCCTACACCGGATACAGCTATGTGAACTTTCACTATAATCCGGTTCATATGATCGCGATCACCTTCTTCTTCACCAACTGTCTGGCGCTTGCGCTTCACGGCGGTCTGGTTTTGTCAGCGGTTAACGTTGGCGAAGGCAATGAAGTGCGCTCGCCTGAATATGAAGACACCTACTTCCGCGATTTCATCGGCTATTCTGTCGGTACGCTTGGCATTCACCGTGTCGGCCTGTTCCTGGCGCTTAATGCAGCGTTCTGGAGTGCGGTCTGCATCGTGATTTCCGGCACGCTTATGACAGGAAGCTGGGTTGACTGGTGGGATTGGTGGCGTGTGATCCCAATCTGGCAAGGAGAACCAATCTGATGGCTACCTATCAAAACATCTTCACCCAGATCCAGGTCAAAGCCGCACCCGAAATGGGCGTGCCTCTAACCGATGGCAGCGAAGAGCGCATTCCAGATACCTTCTATTCCTATTGGATGGGTAAGCTGGGCCAAGCGCAAATCGGTCCGTTTTACCTAGGCTGGCTTGGCATGATCTCTCTGACCTTCGGGACAGCAGCGTTCATGATCATTGGCCTCAACTTCTGGGCGCAGGCCGGATGGGACCCACAAACCTTCATTCGTGAGCTGTTCTGGCTCTCGCTTGATCCTCCGGGCCCTGAATACGGCTTTAGCCCGTTTGTGCCTTTGAATGAGGGCGGCTGGTTCATCATGACGGGCGCTTTCCTTACCATCGCAGTTTTGTGCTGGTGGGCGCGGACCTATATGCGGGCCAAGGCGCTTGGCATGGGGATGCACATCCCTTGGGCATTTGCCTCTGCTATCTGGCTGTTCCTGGTGCTGGGCTTTATCCGCCCGCTGCTCCTATGGGACTGGTCACAGGCGGTGCCTTACGGGGTCTTTAGCCACCTGGATTGGACGAACAATTTCTCGCTGATTTACGGGAACCTGTTCTATAATCCGTTCCACGCGCTCTCGATTGCTTTCCTTTATGGATCAGCTGTTCTGTTCGCGATGCACGGGGCGACAATCCTTGCACTTGGCCGTTACGGCGGTGAGCGTGAGATTGAACAAATCACCGACCGCGGCACCGCCTCTGAGCGCGGTGCGCTGTTCTGGCGCTGGACCATGGGCTTTAACGCCACGATGGAATCAATCCACCGCTGGGCGTGGTGGTTTGCGGTTCTGACGACTTTGACAGGCGGGATTGGCATCTTGCTGACAGGGACTGTCGTCGACAATTGGTACCTGTGGGCACAGGAGCACTATTACGCTCCTATGAACTAGGGGCTTAAGCCTCGACACGGGTTTCAGGCGAAACCCAACATCCATAGGTCGAAAAAGGCCCGGCTTCACTAAGGTGCAGCCGGGCTTTTTCATTAGAAGGTGGTTCATTCCGATCTATCCGCCGTCTCGCTATCCTCGCACAGGGAATCGCAAAAGCTGCGCCCTCATTGCGCGAGCTGCCTGCGTAAGCTGCGGGCCTATTGGAACCACTAGGGCGTAACTGGTCACGTCATCTTCGTCCCCTGCCCAAGGCGGCGCTGCTTCTAATGCGAAATCCACCCGGATCTTCGACGAATTTACGCGATGAAATTCAAGATTGGGCTCAGTGAAGAACAAGGCGTCACTACCCTCGCCCCGCGCAATGGCTTCGAGCCAGTCTGCCAATCCAGCAGCTTCGAAGTTGGTCAAGCAAGGGTCGGTGAATGACCAAGGCTTGGCTGCTATAGACACCTGGCCGGACACCATTAGCCAATTGGAATCCCACTCATCGTCCACAATTTCAGGAAATTGATACCCATCAAGCTTGAGTATCAAGGAGCCGCCGCCCCCTGAAAGTCTAAACTCGACATTATCACTCATGCCGTTGATCTAGCGCAGACATACGGGTTTGAGAATGCGTGCAGCAGCGTCAATGAGGACCGGTCACCCCAACCGCCCCCTCAAATCCATCAGATGCAGCGGCAGCGAAAGCGCAAGCAAGATCGCAACCCACTCCCAGCCCGCGCCCACAAGCGCGGCTCTCAGTGCAAGCACGATAAACACCGCAGGTCCGACAAGACCGATGATCTTGGCAAGGTCCCACCCCCGCGATTTCAGCCAAACGGCCTCGAGCGCGAGCACAACCAGCACCAAGTCTGCTGCATGGCCGCTTGCGAAGAAGGGTCCTATGTACTGGTTTGCAAGGCTTTCAAGCGGGTCCATCGCCCTATTTCAGCTCAACCAGCTCAGCCAAATGGCCCGTTCAAACCCACGACCGCCCAATTAAGCGCGGCGGCGAATGTCACCCAGATAAGATAGGGAGCAAACAACAGCGCAGAATTCTTCGAATAGCGCCCACAATAGACGATCAGCGATAGGATCGAACCAAGCAGGAACAGCACCTCAACAAACGCCCAGTCCGGACGCTCCATGCGGAAAAACAGTACAGACCAACCGATATTGAGGAATGCGTTGAGCGCAAACAGCCCCACAATCGTATCGGAAACCTTGGGCGTGGGAGCGGCGCGCCAAGCGCTTACAATGGCCGCAGTGTTGAGCGCATAGATGATCGTCCAGCCAACCGGGAACACCACATCGGGCGGGTTCCAGCCGGGCTTTTCTAACGACTGATACCAAGGCCCCAAATCCGTAATGGTCGCGCCCAAAGCTGCAACTACTGAAGCTGCGATTGCGGCAACAATGGCAGGCAATATCCAGGTCTTGCTAAGCCCAATATGCAGCCCGCCTCCCGTTTCGGTGTTTGTGCTCATGACGATCCCACTCCTCTTAGCTTGGCTTATCTCTTACGAACGCGCTTCAGAATTTTCCGGTCTCAGGCCCAGCAAGTGAGCGGTGTCTTTGAGGAAGATTTTGATGTGTGCCATCGGCTTTTTGCGCACGAGCTTCTTGTGCATATACGCCTGCCAGGTGAGCTGCTGCACGTCTTTGTCATCGCACATATCGACGAAGCGCTCGCGGCGTTTGTCGGATGAATACCAGAAATATTGCATCATCCCCAAGATCCAGAAGACCCGGCCGTGATCCTTCATAAAGCGCTTGCGAGCCGACTTGAGAGCCTTCGCTTCGCCGGTTTTAAGGGCCTGGCTCGCCGCTTGCGCGGAATAGCGCCCGCCAACCATGGCGTAATAAATGCCTTCGCCCGAGGCCGGTGCCACAATGCCGGCTGCATCGCCTGCAACGATCACATCGACACCGTTATCCCAGCGCTTCAATGGCTTCAAAGGAATAGGCGCGCCCTCGCGGCGAATGGTCTCGCACCGGGTAAGGTCAAGTTCAGAGCGCATTTCTGCCACCGCACCGCGCAGCGAAAAGCCCTTATTGGCGCTCCCCACACCAACGCTAGCGGTGTCCCCATGCGGGAAGACCCAAGCGTAGAAATCGGGTGAAAGCTTGCCCTGATAGAACACATCGCAGCGGTCGCCATCAAACGCATCCTTGTTGCTTTGAGGGCCTGTGCTTTCAGGTGAGGCGATGATCTCGTGATACGCAAAGACGCATTTGACACGCTCGGCATTGGGAAGCGCCTGTTTGGCAACCGCTGAGCGCGCACCATCAGCGCCCACGACCATGCGTGCGCGCACGCTCTCAATCGGCCCGCCGCGCTCGCGCCGAAACGTCACAAGCGGATGCGCCTCGTCATCGCGCTCGATCTTTTCGAAGGTGGCGGTGAGCCGCTCTGCCCCGCATTCAACAGCGCGAACGCGCAGCCATTCGTCAAAATCCTCGCGGTCAACCATGCCGACATAGCCAGTCTCGCCCACCGGCATATCGACCGCGCGACCCGAAGGTGCAATCATGCGAGCACACCGCGCGCGCGCGACCAGCAAACTGTGTGGGATGTCAAAGTCTTCAAGCATACGCGGAGGCACAGCGCCGCCGCATGGCTTGATCCGGCCACCTCGCTCCATCAACAAAACCGAATGCCCTTCAAGCGCAAGTTCGGTTGCAGCGGTCGCGCCCGAAGGCCCTCCACCAACGACGACGGCGTCATAGATGTGCTCACTCATGCGAATACCTCCGCTTCCCTATTTTGAATTGGCTCGGCCCGCCCCGTGTTGGAGAGGCCTTTGGCTGTCGCGCGAACCGCGAGCCAAGCGGCAAGGACAAACAGCCCTGCCTCGATTGCGAAAATCAACTGAAACGCCTGTGGGTCATTCATGATACGGCGAGTGGCATCGAGCCCTCCTCCGCCCAGCATCCCGCCAAGCCCAAAGGCAATCGCTTGCGCAGCGCCCCACACGCCCATACGCACGCCTTCGCGAGTTTTCTTGCCAGAACCTGCCAGCCCCATCATCGCGCCGATGGCTGCAACCGCGAAAAGGCCATTGCAAAATCCCAGCACAAAGACATTGGCCTCAATCGGCCAACCGGGCCCCGTGACCGCTGCAAATGCAAGGCTAGCAAGCGCGAGCGCTGAACCAAGGCAACCAAACACGATCCAATGGCGCAGCTCAAACGGCATACGCCCTGCAAATGCACTGCCGCCAAGGCCTGCCACAATCATGCCCGCCAAAACACCGCCCGATTGCATACCGCCAAGCTGTGTGGATTGGCCCGGTGTCATGCCAAAAATCAGGCCTGCAAACGGTTCAAGGATCAGGTCCTGCATGTTGAAGGCCATCATTGAGACGAAGATAAAGGCGGTGAAGCGGCGCGCGGCCTTTTCATGCAAGATTTCGCGCAATGCCTCCTTGAAGGGCGGAGGCGGGTCGCTTTTTTCGGTTTCTGCAAACGTCACACCTGCGCGCGGTTCGATCCGGAACACCGCCAGCGCTGTTATAAAGATGCACGTCAGCAATAGGCCTGAGGCAACGGTCAAAAGCCGCTCTGGCGAAAAGGGCTGAAGCAGCGCGCCCACTGTAATCGCTGAAACGACGATCCCGGCGACCATCATTATCCAAGTGACAGCTGCTGCCGCAGCGCGTCTTTCAGGTGCCACCCCGGATGCAAGAAGGGCAAGCGCTGAGGTTCCGCTTGCGCCAACACCCACGCCGATCAGCGTGTAGGCAAGAATGGCGAGCGCCATTGCGAGCCCGAAATTGTGAGGGACCATCACGGTTGCCTGGACCGCGAGGATGGAGCCTGCGCCAAGGACAATGATCCCGCCAACAATCCATAAAGCGCGCGAACCGCCCCCGGAAGACGCAGTGTCAGAACCGTGCCCCCATAATGGCCGGCACAGCTGAACGGCATAATGCCACCCCACCAAGGCCGCCGGGATTGCGCCAGCAAGGGCGAATTCGACGACCATCAAGCGGTTGAGCACCGTCGTGATCAACATCACCATCGCCCCGATTGAGGCCTGCACCAGCCCAATGCGGACAATCGCAAGCCACGATAGGCCTTGAGGTTTTATACCGGCAGGAGCGGTGGGTGCGTGCATCAGATATAGCCTCCCAGCCCTAAAGCGGCGGCAAGCATACCAAGCACATAAAGCGTCACGCCCACGCCATTGTACCAAGGCGCGTATTTTCGAGGGTTACTCAAGAGACGCGGCATTGCGGCAAACTGCGCGATGAGCACGGCGCCAACTGCAATCGCTGAGAGGGTCTCACCCCAAGTGACAAGCAGCGCGATGACAGCAAGCTGTGCAAGCGCCATCACAGCGCAGGCAAGTCTGGCGGCATTTGGCACACCTAAGGTAACCGGAAGCGATTTGAGGCCGGTTGCCCGGTCGCCTTCAACCGCTTTGAAATCATTCAGCGTCATGATGCCGTGAGCACCGATGCTGTAAAGAACAAGGGTGATCAGCACCTCAGCGCGCGGCAACGCACCCAGCATGACGGTCGCGCCTGTAAACCAGCTCAAACCCTCATAGGTAAGGCCAACCACTGCCGGCCCTGTCCACCCGCTGGTCTTGAAACGAAATGGCGGCGCGCTGTAGCCCCAGGCGAGCGCCAAACCCACAAGAGCCGCGGCAAATACGAGCGGTCCCAAGAACCATCCGACCAGCGCTGACAAACCGGTTGCTATAAGCGCAATCCAAAGGCCCAATCGGCCCGGAATTCTGCCTGAAGGAATGGGACGGTCAGGTTCGTTGATCGCGTCAACATGGCGGTCGAACCAATCGTTCACGACCTGGCTTGTCCCGCACACCAACGGCCCTGCAAGCAGCACTCCGCCAGCAACAAACAGCCAGCGCCCATCAAGCCCAGCGCCCGAAGAAACCGCCCCGCACATAAAGGCCCACATCGGGGGAAACCACGTGATCGGCTTAAGCAGCTCAACCACGTCGCCCACGCGTGGACGCGCGAGTGATTGATTATTTGCCGAGATGGCGGACCTCTCCATGCACACAAGGCTATGCGTGACACCTCAAGGCGTCAAATTAATTTGACACTAATTCAGTCTAAATCCCGATTTGAGGCGTTTTTTGGCTGCGCGGGGACAAAAAACGAATTTTTCAGGAGGGCACAAAAACACCAAATGGGCCCAAAAAGAGCCCATTGCGGCATCCAAACCGCAAACCTAACGCCTGAGTCGCGCGAGAATCACGCGATCACCTAAGATGGCTTATTCTGAATCTTCGCCCGTCAGATTGCCCAGTCCATGGCGATGGAGCTTGGAATAGAGGCTTTGCCGCGAAAGCCCGAGGATTTCAGCGGCAGACGCGCGATTGTCAGAGGTGTATTGGAGCGCCGCCTCAATGCACAAACGCTCAATCAAATCGGTGCTCTCGCGAACGATCTCTTTCAATGACATACGGCCCACAAGATCGGTAAGCTGATCCACGGAACGAGGCAGGTCCTGAGGCGCTGGCGGCAGATCACGAAGACGGCGGCCAATGGGACGGATGACAAACGCATAATGCCCATCCTCACCGCCTGTGCGCACCGCAGATAGCTCAATTTGCTCGCCCTCAAGATCATGACCGGCACGAAGCACAGTGCTGACATTGCGCGCGCAGCCATGTTGATCAACCTGACCTTCGATCAGCTCAAGATCGATGCCGGGGCGGCCGATCCAGTTGGAAAGGTTGCGCCCCTGGATGGGATCAAGGCTGGCGGCCTGAACCATCTCGATAAAGGCGGCGTTTGCGCTCACCACATCGAGATTTCCATCAGCAATCACAAAGCCATCAGGCATTTCATCAATCAGATCATGCACGGGCGCTGGAGCCACCGCTTCGCCCGACTGAGAACTCGCAAAGCGCACCAAGAGATGCTGTGTTCGGTCTTGCACAAAGCCACTTGCATAGGCGGAGACTTCGCGAGACCCTTTGGTCAAGGTCAGTTTGACAGGCGATGCGCCGTCCGATGCAAGAGCGGCACCGACCAGGATTTGGAGATCATCTTTGGAAGATTTATCCACATATGCAGGCAACTTCTTGCCTGACAAATTCCCAGGGCGCGCGCCAAGAACACTATGCGCCATCGCATTGGCTTCGCGGATCTTCAACGTGCTTGCATCCACAAGCAGCATAGGCTCGCCAGCGTTCTCAAACAGCATACGATAACGCGCATCCATCTGGCGCATCCGCAAATAGTCGCGCTCCAGCGACTGTTGCACTTGAAGCAACCGTTGCTGCATCCGGCCCGCCTCACGAAGGTCACGTCCAAAGGCAATACGGTGCTCACCACCATTAACGGTCAGAACGGCATAACGGATCGGGATGTCGCCATCGCGGGTTGGATGATTAACCTGGCGCCAATGCTGCACTTCACCGCGGCGCGATGCTGCCAGCATTTCCATGACTTTGGGCCGGCTTTCGACGGTGACGGTGTCGAGCCAATTGGTGCCTTCCCAGCCTTCAAAACCGGGGAATTCCTTCGGATCGAAGGCGGTATCAACAATCAGCCCTGTCTCATCAAGCACGAGGGTGATGTCACCTGCCACCATGGCAAGCTTCATCGCCGCGTCGGCGTCAAGCGAGTTGAAAAGTTCTGCAGCTTTTCCGAAGGGGTTTTTGCCTTCGATCGAATGCTTGCGGGTCAGCATGCGGGAGACAGCCTATCTTAACGTTTGCGCACGCACCTTAGAGGACTGGACCAACGCTTCTGCCACTTCAAGAGCGGCCCGAGCGTCGGTGCCGGTCCCATCGGCTCCCACTTCGGTAACTAATGCTGGGTTTTGGTTGATCATATGACCACCGACGAGAATTGAAATGTGTTCATTGCGTGAAACGCTACGCATCGCTTTGATAATGTTTCGTAGGGCCGAGCTAGGGCAATCACGCGAGAGCGTCAATCCTACGAGGTCGAAGGATTCACGCGACAAAACGTCGAGCAATTGCTTGCGAAGCGGCTTTGTCATCACAACCGTATCCCAACCAGCTCTTGCAAAAACATCATCTAACACTTGCGATCCCAAGAAATGCTGATCCCCTGGCATTGGCAAAAACAATGCACGCCTTGCACCAGGCTCTAGCAGTTTCGGGCGGAATGCCGCTCGCGATGAGATTTCATACAAAACCTCCTGCAGGCGCCACAGCCCCATCGTCACATCAACAAAGTCGCACTGATCTTGTTCCCACAGCTCTCCCAATCGGCGAGCAGCTGGTGCAAGAAACTCGATGTAGATGGTGTTGATCGCGATCCCTTGCTCAAGCAGAGCGTCGACTTCCGCGACGAGATCGGCCGCCTCCATACTTAGGGGAAGCTGTGAAAACCTCGCCACTGCTGCCGGGTCAACTTCTTCGCTAAAGCCTTGCATTTTGTCAGTGCCACCGGAGTTTAACAAACCATCAAACGCGCTTTGAAGCACGGAGCGTTTTGAACGGCCTCCTTTTGGCGTCTTTGAAGATGACAAGATACGCCTCCGTCCGCTCGGCTGCTAGTCTCCGAGGCTGGCGCGTAATGCGTCGAGGTTGGCGAGGCCGAAAGATTTTCGACTCCTAGTCCGCCAACGCACGATCATTACCTGAGAAACAAGCAATTTGCAATCACCGCCTTGGGTGCGCCGGTTCGGGACATCTTAATTGTCCAGTTATATTTACGTCCAAATAGATTGACACATCATTCGAGAAGGCCCATTCTTCTGATCTTAGGGAAGAAGGCACACCAAAGCGGATGACTCGCAACGAACACGCATCCCAAGCCATTTCCCCCCGCTGCAGGGATCCTCAGGCGCAAGCTTGGCGCAAGGGGCGCAGGGGCGAAATGATCGACGGACCAACGGGTCGCTCTACACACCAGAAGAGCGGCGGCGGCGTGACGAATCGGTATGGACTTTGGTGCAAGGCGTGCTCGCCCCGCTTCAATTCCTTGTGTTTCTTGTAAGTCTTGGCCTTGTTGTGCGCACGCTTACGACCGGCGAAGGCGCGTTTGCCGCTGACGTCTCAATCGTCGTCAAAACGCTTGTGCTTTACGCGATCATGGTCACCGGCTCGATCTGGGAGAAGGTCGTCTTTGGCAAATGGCTGTTTGTGCCAGCGTTCTTTTGGGAAGATGTCTTCTCAATGCTCGTGCTCGCGTTGCACACGGCTTACCTCGTGATGCTGTTTGGCGGGTTTGGCACGGTAGATCAGAGGCTCGGCGTCGCGCTCGCCGCTTATGCTGCTTATGTCATCAACGCTGGACAATTCCTTTGGAAGTTACGTCAAGCGCGCTTGCAGGGTTCTTACTCTGAGGCGGTGCCTGCATGAATGTAGCGACCACTCTTTCGGGCTGCGATGCCCCCAAGGTTGACACTTCGCCGCGTCCAGTCCTGCGTGAGCGCGGTCAACGCGAGGTCTTCTGCGGCCTCACCGGTATAGTCTGGCTTCATCGCAAAATGCAGGATGCATTCTTCCTTGTGGTCGGCTCGCGCACCTGTGCGCACTTGCTGCAATCGGCGGCCGGCGTGATGATCTTCGCAGAGCCGCGCTTTGCGACCGCCATTATGGAAGAGCGCGATCTTGCTGGCATGGTCGATGCGCAGGATGAGTTGGACCGCGTGGTTCAAAGGCTCCTTGATCGTCGCCCTGACATCAAAACGCTTTTCCTCGTGGGCTCGTGCCCGTCTGAGGTCATCAAGCTCGATTTGGCCAAAGCAGCAGAGCGTCTTGGTGCGCAATATATGCCCAAGGTTCGCATCCTGAACTATTCGGGCAGCGGCATTGAGACGACCTTTACCCAAGGCGAAGATGCCTGCCTCGCATGCCTCGTCCCAGAGATGCCGGTACAAGAAGCGAGCGCGCCCAAGCAATTGCTGATGGTCGGCGCTCTTCCCGACATTGTTGAAGACCAGTTCCTGCGCCTCTTCGGTCAGCTTGGCATTGAGAACGTCGGCGTGTTGCCCGCGCGCAATGCTCGCGATCTGCCGCCGATTGGCCCGAACACGCGCTATATTCTGGCCCAGCCTTTCCTGTCAGACACGGCCATGGCCCTTGAGGACCGCGGGGCGAGCCGCATCGAAGCGCTCTTTCCATTCGGCGTCGAGGGCACAAGCGACTGGCTGCGCGCCATTGGCCATGAATTTGGCGTTGATCAGGCTTTAGTGGAAAGCGTCATTGCACCGGGCCGTGAACGCGCTGCGCGTGCGATCGAGCACTCTAAAGCGGCCCTAGAAGGCAAGCGCATCAGCTTCCTGCCAGATTCGCAATTGGAAGTGCCGCTTGCGCGCTTCCTCCACACTGAGCTTGGCATGGAGCCGATTGAGGTGGGCACGCCTTACCTCCACGCAAAACACTGCGAAGGTGAGCTTGAGCGTCTGCCCAAACACACCCGCATCAGCGAAGGGCAACACGTCGACAGCCAGCTTGATCGCGTACGCGAAGACAAGCCTGACCTCACCGTGTGCGGCCTTGGTCTTGCTAATCCGCTGGAGGCAGAAGGCTTCACCACCAAATGGGCGATTGAGCTCGTCTTCTCCCCCATCCACGGGTTCGATCAAGCGGGTGACCTCGCCGAACTCTTCGCACGGCCTATGCGTCGGCGCGACAGGCTGGAGGTGTAGAGATGCAGCTTTCCGTCTGGACATATGAAGGCCCGCCTCACGTTGGCGCTATGCGTGTCGCCACCGCGATGAAGGGGCTACATTACGTGCTCCACGCGCCGCAGGGGGATACCTATGCGGACCTGCTCTTCACCATGATTGAGCGGCGCAATCATCGCCCGCCTGTGACCTACACCACCTTTGAAGCGCGCGACCTTGGCAAGGATACAGCGCAGCTGTTTCAGGACGCGGCGCTGGACGCGATTGACCGCTTCAACCCAGAGGCGATCATTGTCGGTGCCTCCTGCACGGCTGAGCTGATCCAGGATGATCCGGGCGGCCTGATTGAGGCGATGGACCTGCCCTGCCCCGCTATTGCGCTTGAGCTTCCAAGCTATCAGCGCAAAGAAAACTGGGGCGCGGCGGAGACCTTCTACCAGATCGTGCGGCATCTTGCTGACCCATCGGTCACGCCGGGCCCTCGCGAAGGGTCCAATGGTAAAAGGCGCGCGCGAGCAAACATTCTCGGGCCCACCGCATTGGGTTTCCGACACCGCGATGACCTCATCGAGGTCCGCAAAATTCTCGAACAATTGGACGTTGACGTGAACTTGGTGGCGCCGCTCAATGCGCGGCCTTCCGACATCACAACGATCGGCAATGCCGACTTCAACATCGTCCTCTACCCAGAAATAGCAGATGAGGCGGCCCGCTGGCTGGAACGCACGTTCAAACAGCCACGTGTCCGCTCAATCCCATTCGGTGTGAGTGCCACTCGTGCATTCATATCCGAAGTCGCCGAGCTGGCGGGTGCAGATCCCACGCCTGCCCTCGGCGACACCTCTTCCCGGCTCCCGTGGTGGAGCCGAAGCGTCGATTCGACGTATCTCACCGGCAAGCGCGTCTTCATCTTTGGCGATGCGACTCACGCGGTGGCCGCCGCGCGCATTGCCCGCGATGAGCTTGGCTTCGAGGTTTGCGGGCTTGGTTGCTACAACCGCGAGTTCGCCCGCGACATTCGCGAAGCTGCCAAGGACCACGGGGTCGAGCCGCTTATCACTGACGACCATCTCGAGGTCGAAGACGCGATTGCGAAAGCTGCGCCTGAAATGGTGCTGGGCACGCAAATGGAGCGGCACATTGCCAAGCGTTTGGGCATCCCCTGCGCGGTGATTTCTTCGCCGGTGCACGTACAGGACTTCCCAGCGCGCCACTCGCCCCAGATGGGTTTTGAGGGCGCAAATGTCATTTTCGACACATGGGTCCACCCTCTGGTGATGGGCCTTGAAGAGCACCTTCTCACCATGTTCCGCGAGGACTTTGAGTTTTCCGACGATGCTGGCCCGTCGCACCACGCGGCGCATGCGCCTAGCACGGCTCACAAGGCTCCGGTGGCGGTCGAAGAGGAAGTGATCCTAGAGCCCGAAGTCACCGAGCTCGACAGCCCTGCTTGGACCCAAGAGGCGAGCAAAGAGCTCAAGAAAATCCCGTTCTTCGTGCGCGGCAAAGCCAAGCGCAACACAGAGGCCTTCGCCGCCGAATTTGGCCGGGGGGAGATAGACCTCGATACGCTCTACGACGCCAAGGCGCATTATGCACGGTAAGGCGACCGCCTCTACGATCCGTGCCAAGGCACCGGTCAATGTTGTGATTGTCACGCTCGACAATCACCTTAAAGGCGCGGTTGAGCGCGCGAATGCAGAGCTTGCCCAAGACAACATCTGCCTCACCCTGCACGCAGCCTCGGAATGGGGCGCGGAAACCGGCGAACTCGCCAAATGCGAAGAGGCGATTGCCGAGGCGCATATCGTCATCACAACGATGATCTTCCTCGACGATCATATGCGCGCAATTCTGCCAGCCTTGGAAGCGCGCCGCGAGAATTGCGATGCCATGGTCTGCCTTATGTCGGCGGGCGAAATCGTGAAGCTCACGCGCATGGGCGGTTACCGGATGGATGCCCCTGCAAAAGGGCCATTGGCGCTGCTTAAGAAACTGCGCGGATCGCCTAAGAAGGGCGCAAGCTCTGGCGCGGGTCAGATGAAGATGCTGCGGCGTCTTCCCAAAATCCTCAAATTCATTCCCGGCACAGCGCAAGATGTGCGCGCCTATTTCCTGACGCTGCAATATTGGTTGTCGGGTTCGGATGAGAACGTGATCGCCATGGTGCGCGCTCTGATCGACCGTTATGCGGCCGGTGAGCGCGAAGATCGGCGCGGTGAGACTGCGGCAGAGGCTCCGGTCGAATACCCCGAAACGGGTGTCTATCACCCCGGCGCAGAGCAGCGGATTTCGGAGAGCCTTCGCATCCTACCGAAAGCGCGAGCCAAAGACGGCGGCGGCAAGAACGGGACGGTGGGACTTATTCTACTGCGCTCCTATCTGCTTGGCCGCGATGCGGGGCACTATGACGGCGCAATTGCGGCGTTTGAGGCGGCGGGCCTGAAGGTTGTGCCTGTGTTTGCAAGCGGCCTTGATGCGCGCCCTGCGATTGAGAAATTCTTCGTCGACAAGGGCAAGCCCACGGTCGACGCGATTGTGAACCTCACCGGGTTTTCGCTCGTCGGAGGCCCCGCTTACAACGACAATGAAGCCGCACGCGAAGTGCTGGGCGATATGGATGTGCCCTATCTCGCGGCGCACGCGATTGAGTTTCAGTCGATCGAGGAATGGCAAAAGCGCGAGCAAGGGCTCCTCCCGCTTGAGCAGACGATGATGGTCGCGCTGCCCGAACTAGACGGCTCGACCGTACCCAGCGTCTTTGGCGGGCGGTTTGGCGAGACTGGCAAAGTTTGCAACGGCTGTGATCGTCATTGCGAACGTGCGGCCTCGGACCAAGCGCGCCCCATGCAAGGCTGCCCAGAGCGCGCCGAGGCTTTGGCCGCTCGCGTCGTCAAACTGGTGGGTCTACGCCGTGCAGAACGCGCCACACGCAAACTTGCGGTGGTGCTCTTCAACTTCCCACCCAATGCAGGCGCGACGGGTTCAGCGGCGTTTCTCTCTGTGTTCCAGTCGCTCTACGCAACGCTCCAAAGGCTCGCGGACGAAGGCTACTGCGTCGAAGTGCCCGAAAGCCTCGAAGCGCTCCAGGACGCGATCCTCAAGGGCAATTCCGAGCGCTTCGGCTCGGACGCGAATGTCGCCGCGCGCATTCCAGCCGACACGCATGTTCGCCAGGAAACCTACCTCTCCGAAATCGAAGCCGCTTGGGGCCCAGCGCCGGGCAAAGCGCAAAGCGACGGCAGCAACATCCACATCTACGGCGCTCACTTCGGCAATGTCTTCGTCGGCGTGCAGCCTGCATTCGGATATGAGGGCGACCCGATGCGTCTCCTTTTTGAAGGCGGCTTTGCACCCACCCATGCTTTCAGCGCCTTCTACCGCTGGATCCGCGAGGACTTCGGCGCGCATTCAGTGCTGCATTTCGGCACCCACGGCGCGCTTGAGTTTATGCCGGGTAAGCAAGCGGGTATGAGTGGCCATTGCTGGCCTGAGCGCTTGATCGGCGATCTACCAAACTTCTATCTCTATGCCGCCAACAACCCGTCGGAAGGGATGCTGGCCAAACGCCGGTCTGCGGCGACGCTCATCAGTTATATGACGCCGCCTCTCGCACAGGCTGGGCTGTACAAGGACTTGGCCGAACTCAAGGCCAGCGTTGAACGCTGGCGCATGGGCTCGGACGAAGCGGAACGCGCGGATCTGGCGCAGCTTATCGCTGACCAATGCGATGCGCTCGACATTGAAATGGGCGATATCGGTGAGCTTTCAGGCCGCCTCTATGAGCTTGAGCAAACGCTTATCCCCCATGGCCTTCACGTCCTCGGCAGCAACCCGCAAGGGCAGCAACGCGAAGACATGCTTGATGCCATGATGGAAGCAAGCGAAGACGATGGCTCGGACGGCGACCGCGCCGCGCTCAACGCCAAGATCGACGAGTGCGATGAACTCGGCTCGCTGATCCATGCGCTTGATGGCGGATACGTCCAACCCGCGCCCGGCGGCGATATTGTCGCCAACCCGGAGGTCCTGCCAACGGGCCGCAATATCCACGGCTTCGACCCCTTCCGCATCCCATCCGCCTACGCCTGTATGCAAGGCGAGGATCAAGCGGAGAAGCTGATCGCGCGCCATGTGTCGAATGACGAGCCCTTCCCTGAAAGCATCGCAATGGTGCTTTGGGGCACCGATAATATGAAAACCGAAGGGGTCCAGATTGCGCAAGCAATGACCCTTTTGGGCGCGCGGCCGCGTCGCGATTCCTACGGGCGCCTAGCAGGCGCTGAGCTGATCCCTCTGGAGGAATTGGGCCGGCCGCGCATCGACGTTGTGATGACCCTCTCGGGCATCTTCCGCGATCTTTTGCCGCTGCAAACACGGATGCTGGCGGAGGCTGCATTGCTCGCTTCTCAGGCCGATGAGCCGCTGGAGCAGAACTTTGTTCGCAAACACTCGCTTGCTCAGCAAGAACAGCACGGTTGCGATATTGAAACGGCCGCGCTTCGCGTCTTCTCCAATGCCGAAGGCGCATATGGCGCGAACGTCAATCAGATGATCGAAGGCGGTGTTTGGGCCGACCCTGACGAACTCGCCAATGCATTCGAGGTCAACAAGGGCTTTGCCTACGGCGTTGGCGGCAAACCTGTGCAACAACGCGAACTGTTACAAAGTCATCTCGCTAGCGTCGATTTCACGTACCAGAACCTTGAAAGCGTGGAACTGGGCATCAACGATGTTGACCAATATGTCGACGGGCTTGGCGGGGTCAGCCGCTCGGTTTCCAAAGCCAAGGGCAAGGACGCGCCGGTCTACATCCTCGATGCGACGCGCGGTAAGGCAAAGGTTCGTACGCTCTCTGAGCAGATTGACCTCGAAGCACGCACCCGCACGCTTAACCCCAAGTGGTTTGAGGGCATGCTCGACCACGGTTTTGAAGGTGTGCGCGCGATTGAGGGCCATGTGAACTCAACCTTCGGCTGGTCCGCCACCACGGGTCAGGTCCAGCCATGGGTCTACCAAAAAATCTCCGAGACATTTGTGCTCGACGAAGAAATGCGCCGGCGTTTGGCCAAGCTGAACCCAAAGGCGAGCGCGCGTGTTGCGGGCCGTCTTTTGGAGGCGTGTGACAGGCAATTGTGGGAGCCCGATGAAGCGACACTCGAAGCGCTTCGCGAGGCCAATGACGAACTCGAAGACCGCCTCGAAGGCGTCTTTGTGGCTGAATAATAAGGGATAGAGGCAAGCCATGAACCTTCACACACCCAACAAAGGCTTCAGCCGCGCCGATGGCGAAGGCTCGGTCCAAGTGCAGTTGGACCCGAGCGACCAGATCAAGGGCGCAAAGGTCTTTGCCGTGTATGGCAAGGGCGGGATTGGCAAATCGACCACTTCGTCGAACTTGTCTGCCGCTTTCTCGAAATTGGGCCACCGGGTCTTGCAAATCGGCTGCGACCCCAAACACGACAGCACCTTTACGCTCACCAAGAAGCTGATGCCGACGGTGATCGATGTGCTTGAGACCGTTGAGTTCCATTCCGAAGAATTGCGGCCTGAGGACTATATGTTTGAAGGCTACAACGGCGTGATGTGCGTGGAAGCTGGCGGACCTCCTGCTGGCACCGGCTGCGGCGGCTATGTGGTCGGGCAGACGGTCAAGCTCTTGAAGCAGCACCACTTGCTCGAAGACACCGATGTGGTGATCTTTGATGTGCTTGGTGATGTTGTCTGCGGCGGGTTTGCCGCGCCTTTGCAACATGCCGAACGCGCGGTTGTGGTTGCCGCGAACGATTTTGACAGCATCTTCGCGATGAACCGGATTGTTCAGGCGATTGGTGCGAAGTCCAAGAACTATGACGTGCGCCTTGCAGGGGTCGTCGCCAATCGCAGCCGTGAGACCGACGAGATCGACCGCTTCTGCGACGCGGTGGGCATGCCGCGCCTTGCGCACTTCCGCGATGTCGATGAAATCCGCAAATCGCGCCTGAAGAAATGCACCCTGTTCGAAATGCCTGATAGCCCTGAGGTTATCCAAGCGCAGGACGAATATATGCGGCTTGCCGCGATGTTGTGGGCAGGTGTGGAGCCTTCGACGGCTCAACCCATGAAAGACCGCGACATCTTCGACTTTCTGGGGTTTGAGTGATGGCGACACACGCTCCTGAGCGCCCTAGCCTCGATGCCCCCTACGCCGCCCGGCGCGAGGCGCTGGCGACCTATTTCGATTCCACTGCCAAGCAGGCGTGGATCGACCTAACCTCTGATACCAAGGTCAGCGGTATTCGCGCGACCGTCCGCGCAGGGCGTGAGCAGATGCGGCGCACTTTGGTGAGCTGGCTTCCTCGCGATTTGAGACGCACGCGCCTGCTTGATGCTGGCTGCGGCACCGGGGCGCTTGCTTTGGAAGCGGCTTGCCTTGGCGCAGATGTGACCGCTGTCGATGTGGCAGGTGGGCTCGTCGAAGTCGCCAAGTCCAGAGCAAACGGTTTTTGCGGACACGGCAAAGTGCGTTGGCGCGCTGGCGATATGCTTGATCCGGCGCATGGCGAGTTTGCGCATGTGGTGGCGATGGACTCGCTCATTCACTATTCGCCCGACAATCTGGTCGATGCGCTGGAGGAGCTCAGCACACGAACAACCGGCTCAATCCTCTTCACCTTCGCCCCGCACACCGCACTGCTCGGCGCGATGCATTCGGTGGGCAAAGTCTTTCCCAAGAGCGACCGTTCGCCAGCGATTGTTCCTATTGCAGAGGACTACCTTCGCGAGCGTCTCCAACGCCTCAACGGGTGGAGCATTGGCCGCACTGAACGGATCTCTAGCGGCTTCTACAAGAGCCAAGCGCTGGAGCTGATCAAGAACAGATGAGCCAAGCGCCCCGCCCTCCCTATCAATTCGTCCGCTTGATGGCGGACCTTTTGCCGTTTGCGGATGCAGCGAGCAAAGAGCTGCCTTTGTCGCGGCTTTTGCGTTTGTCGCTGTTTCAGGTGAGCGTGGGAATGGCGATGGTTTTGCTGAGCGGGACGCTCAACCGCGTGATGGTGGTGGAGCTCGGCACGCCGACTTGGCTGATTGCTCTCCTGATCGCCGTGCCTTTGTTGGTCGCGCCTTTCCGCGCGCTTATCGGGCACAAGTCTGATCGCCATGTCTCAGCTCTCGGGTGGAGGCGTGTGCCTTACATCTGGTTTGGCACAATGATGCAATTTGGCGGGCTTGCGATCATGCCCTTTGCGCTGCTCCTGCTTGAGCTTGAGGGCCGGTTTGAGTTTGGCCTTGTCGCTGCTGCTGCCGCGTTCCTGCTCACCGGGCTTGGCTTCCATGTGACGCAAACGGCGGGCTTGGCGCTGGCGACAGACCTTGCGCCTGAAGACAAACGCCCGCGCGCGGTCGCACTTCTTTATGTAATGCTGCTTGTCGGCATGATGCTCGCAGCCTTCGTGATCGGCGGGCTGCTGATCGACTTCTCACCAACGCGCCTTGTGCAGGTGATCCAAGGCTCTGCGGTGCTCACCATGGTGCTCAACCTCATCGCATTGTGGAAGCAAGAGGCACGCGCGCCTGAACGCACCAAAGCGGACCCTGATGCACCCAGCTTTAGCGAGCTGTGGAACGCGTTTGTGCGCGATGGCCGCAATGCGCGGCTCCTCACCGCCATCGGAATTGGCGCGGCAGGTTTTGCGATGCAGGATGCGCTGCTCGAGCCGTTTGGCGGCGAAATTCTTGGGCTGTCCGTAGGCGCAACAACCGGTCTTACCGGCGCATGGGCATTGGGCGCACTGATTGGCTTTGTCTATTCAGGCCGCAAAATGTCGCTGGGCGCGGACCCACTTCGCTTAGCAGGGCTCGGCTTAGTCATCGGCGTCAATGCCTTCCTTCTGGTGCTGTTTGCGGGACCGTTTGAGTCCGCCGCAATGCTTTACGCTGGCGCGCTGTTGATCGGGCTGGGCCTTGGGCTCTTCTCAGTTGGCACGCTTATCGAAGCCATGGCGCTCGCAAAGTCCGAAACCGCAGGCCTTGCGCTTGGTGCTTGGGGCGCTGTCCAGGCGACATGTGCGGGCGCAGGGATTGCCGCTGGCGGCCTCCTTCGCGACCTGATCGCTTGGGTAGCTGCCGCTGATGCCAGCGCAACGATCGCCACAAGGGCGAGCGGGTACATCTCCGTCTACGTCATCGAAATTCTCCTGCTTATCGCAGGTCTCGCCGCGATTGGCCCGCTTGTCGGGCGCTCTCGCATTTCTTCAATCCAATCACGGAACGAAACAGGCCAGCCGTTCGGCCTGCAGGAGTTCCCAACATGATCGCTTGCTCGGGATAGAGCGGTCAAAAGCCAAAGGGGGCACGTGCACATGCCCTCTCAATTACGACCAAAGGAAGTACCATGGGTAACGTATACATTGTCGGGCTTTTCGACGTAGCCGAGCTGACCTTCATCCTGTTTTTCATATTCTTTGTGGGGCTGGTGATTTACCTGAACCGCGAAAGCCGCCGCGAAGGCTATCCGCTTGAGCATGAGCAAACCGGCGTCATCGACTGGGCAAAACCGCTCACCGACGGAAAAGACAAAACCTTCAACCTGCCACACGGCCGCGGGACCTATTCACCCGAAGGCGTACCGCGCGATGAGCTTTCTAAAGTGGAGAACATCCCGGCCAAGCAAACCTTTATGGGTGCAGGCGCGCCTTGGGAGCCGACAGGTGACGCAATGGCTGATGGTCTGGGTACAGCTGCCTATGCAATGCGCGAAGACTATCCGGACCTTACTATGGATGGCCACAACCGCATCGTGCCTATTGGCGCGACCGCTCACGCGATGGAAATCGCTGCGCAGGATCGCAATCCAGTGGGCCTTGCGGTTTATGCTGCTGACAAGAAGAAAGCGGGCGTTGTGAGCGATGTTTGGGTCGACCAATCAGAGCATCTCATCCGCTATCTGGAAGTCACCACCAATTCGGGCAAGAAAGTGCTCGCGCCGATGGCCTTTGCCGCTGTTCAGGGCAAGAGATGGCTCGGCCTTATTGGTGAGCTGATCCCAATCCCCGATGATCAAGAAGAGCTGATCGATATTGATGCAATTCGCGCTGACCAGTTTGATAGCGTTCCTGCTATCAAGACCCCCGGTCAGATCACCCGCCTGGAAGAAGACAAAATCCAGGCCTATTATGGCGGCGGCTACATCCATGCCCTGCCGGAGCGTGCAGAGCCATGGATCTAAACACATCACCAGAACGCATATTGTCACCTGAAGCGCAGGCGCTTGAGGAAGCCGGGCCCAAAGCCTTTGGCGATCCGATGGGCACGCCTTCTCAGCAGGAGAAAGTTTTGTGGAAAGGGCGGCCGGAACTGGCTGTCCTTGCCCGCACCGCTTTCCACACGCACACAGTGGGGCTGTATTTTGCAGTGCTCGTTGTGATTTCGTTTGTGCTTGGCAATGTGGGAACGGCGCTTCTTTGCGCAGTTCTCGGCGTTCTGGCTGTTTGTATTTTGTATGGCCTTGCCTGGCTTAGCGCTCGCACGACGCTTTATATCCTCACCGATGCGCGTTTGATCATGCGCATCGGCATGGCGATTGAGACGCGGGTTAATGTGCCTTTGCAGCATGTAACATCAGCGGACTTGCGCGCCCGCGGTAGTGCCCATGGTGACATCGCTTTGTCGCTGGGCGGTGAGCGTTTGCTGGGATATTTCTTGCTTTGGCCGCACGCCCGGCCCTGGCACTTTACAAAGCCTGAACCCTTGCTGCGCGCTGTGCCAGATGCACAATCTGTCGCGCGGCTGCTGGCTGAGGCAACGGCAAAGCACGCACATATCGAGCAAGGTTTGACTTCGCTCAATGCAGAGCCTGCTGCCGCTCCTAAAACCGGTCTTAACGAGGGTAATCTGGAAGGGGCAACGGCGTGATTGTTCGCGAATATGAAGAGGACGAGGTCACTGTCCACCGGGTGCCCATTATCATGATGGGAAGCATAGTTGCCGCGTCAGTGGCTCTCACCTCTGCTGTCAGCTTGGGTTTTTTCGAACGGCAAGCCATCCCCAGCGAAGCGCGTGCGCAGGCAGGCACAGTAAAGGCTGATGAGCGCTCGCTCTTCTTCTTCGATGAAGCCGACGGCACCGTGCGCGTGGAAGACGCGGTCGATGGTACGGTCCTTGGCCGCTTCGGTCCTGGCACAGGCGGCTTTGTGCGTTCCACGCTCCGCAGCCTCGTCTATCAACGCCGCATCAACGGCTTTGGCCGCGAGGTGCCGTTTGACCTTATCGAATGGGACAACGGCATGCTAACACTGCTCGACCCGACCACGGGAAAGAGCATTGAGCTTCATTCCTTTGGCGATGGAAACCGCCAGACGTTTGCGGATTTTCTTGAAAGAGGGGCCAGCTGATGGCGACTGTCGCAGCCCAAGCAACCGGTGTGCGGTCAGCTGACTTGCGCGGATTTACCCCGCCTGATGCCCGTGTGTTCGATGCGCCTTGCATAATATCCATTGAGCAAAGCTCATTGCATTTCCATGCCCATGTGGAATTGCCTGAGAGCATTTTGATGGAGCCGGGCGACAAAGTCCGCGTCCACGGCGCACCCATTTCCATCCCGTTCGGTTCCAAGCAAGTGTTCGAGCGCACCGCCACTGTGACACGGGCAAATCCGGTCAAGCGCATGCTGACCAAAGTGGCCGCCTATTTCGACTTGGCCGAACTTTACGAAGTCAGCTTCAACGCTGGGAGGATCAAATGAACGCGCACACGCAGGTTAAGGCTGACCCTAACCAAACCCAAAATCACGCGATGATGACCAGCGAACAGGCGATGGCATTGGCGACGCAGGACACTGTGTTGACGCCGCGCTTCTACACCACGGATTTTGACGCGCTTGATGCGATTGATGTCTCTCTTGTGCGCAAAGAATGGGACCAGCTGATCGCTGATATGGTGGGTGATCCCAACAAGACCCATTTTCGCCACAAGGATGATTTTGCCGGTATCATCGAGGGGATGGAGCCGGAACTTCGCGCGGAATTCACAGACTTCCTTGTAAGCTCCATGACTTCGGAATTTTCCGGCTGCGTGCTTTATGCAGAGATTGCCCGGCGCACCAAAAACCCGGACGTGAAACAGCTGTTTAAACTGCTTGCCCGTGATGAAAGCCGGCATGCAGGCTTTATCAATGAGAGCCTCAAGGATGCTGGAATTGGCGTTGACTTGGGCTTCCTGACGAAGACCAAGAAATACACCTATTTCCGCCCGAAATTCATCTGGTACGCGGTCTATCTGTCTGAAAAAATCGGATATGCGCGCTACATAACGATCTACCGGCACCTCGAAAAGCACCCGGAGAACAAATTCCACCCGATCTTCGATTGGTTCGAAGAATGGTGCAATGATGAGTTCCGCCATGGTGAGGCGTTCGCGATGTTGATGCGTGCTGACCCCAAACTGCTTGAGGGTCACAATAAGCTCTGGATCCGGTTTTTCCTCCTGTCGGTCTACGCCACCATGTATGTGCGCGATCACGACCGGCCCGTGTTCCACAAGGCGCTTGGCGTTGACCCGACCGAGTATGATTACGAGGTTTTCGATATCTGCAACAAGATCGCGCGTCAGGTCTATCCGGTCGAACTCGACATCGACAATCCGAAATTCCGCGCCCGGATGGAGGCTCTGCGCCAAGCGGCTCTGCGGATCGAAGATGGCAAAGCGCAAGGCGGCATTGGCGGCCTTTTGAAGCGCGTTGGCGGCATGGCAGGTGCAGGGTATAACTTTGCGCGCATGTACTTCCAGACACCAAAGACCCACGAACTGCCTGCAAGCATCAGGCTTCATCCTGCGTGGTAAGTTGGAGCGGCCATATTGTCCCGTTCATCGTGACGCTGGCCATTTGGTTTATGGCAACCGGGCTTATCGCTTTTTCGGTAAGCGCCGGGGCAGATATGCGCGCGCGTTCAGGCTTTCGGCGCAGCGTTGCGATTGGCGGCTTTGTCGGGATTTCCGGGCTGGTTGCGATCCTTTTCGCCTCTGCAAGTGTGAGCGTTGGAGCGGTGTATCTCTCCTTTGTTGGCGCGCTGATGGTATGGGGCTGGCATGAGATTGGATTTCTAACAGGTGCCGCTGCCGGGCCACGGCGCGAGGCGCAGTCTTTGGGCGTGCGCGGGGTTGAACGCTTTACCGAGGCCAGCGCCACGGTCATTCATCACGAAATCGCATTGGCGCTCACCGCCCTGATGCTGATCTCGCTTTTGTGGAACGCGCCCAATCAGATCGGAGCGATGGTTTTCGTGCTGATGTTTGGCTTGAGGCTATCATCCAAGATCAACCTGTTTGTGGGCGTACCCAACACCACAACCGAGATGATGCCGGAGCATTTGGGCTATCTCAAAAGCTATTTCGGCCCGAACCGCATGACGCTTTTGCTCGCAGCTTGCATTGCAGCCATCTTAGCGCTTGCCGTTTGGTTTGCCTCGCTTGCAGCAGCTGCGACTGCGGGAAGCCCGCAGATGGTTGGCGCAAGCCTGCTCACCGCTTTGTGCCTGCTGGGCGCATTGGAACATCTTTTTCTAGCCCTACCGTTTCGAGACGGGATGCTGTGGGGTTGGGCCTTTAAGCGCGCTGCCCAAACTTCGAGGGGCAACAGCGTATGATCGATAACAAAACTAAGAATGGACGGGGGACCACCCATGGACTTTGATCAATTTTTTGCGGACCAGTTGGATGGTGTTCGTGAAGAAGGACGCTATCGCGTTTTCACCGATATCAAGCGGCACTGTGGCAAGTTCCCGCACGCGACCCGCTTTATCGAGGATGAGACGCGCGAAACCGTAACTCAGGCCGTCACCGTGTGGTGTTCGAACGATTATCTGGGCATGGGCCAGCACCCCAAAGTGATCGATGCGATGCACGCGACCCTCGATGAATGCGGCGCTGGCGCTGGGGGCACGCGCAATATCTCTGGCACCAACCACTACCATGTGGAATTGGAAGCCGAGCTTGCGGACCTGCACGGCAAGGAAAGCGCGCTGCTTTTCACATCAGGCTATGTTTCGAACTGGGCAGGCCTTGGCACTTTGGCAAGCAAGATCCCGGGCTGCGTTGTGTTCTCAGATGCGCTGAACCATGCCAGCATGATTGAGGGCATCCGCCACTCACGCGCGCCATATAAGGTGTGGAAGCACAACGATGTCGAAGACCTCGACCGGCTGCTATCCGAATACCCCGCCGACACACCCAAGCTGGTTGCGTTTGAAAGCGTCTATTCGATGGACGGCGATATTGCTCCTATCGCAGACATTTTGGACGTGTGCGAAAAACACGGCGCGATGAGCTATATCGATGAAGTCCACGGCGTTGGCCTTTACGGCCCGCGCGGTGGCGGTGTTGCCGAACAAGAAGGGCTGATGGACCGCATCACGGTGATCGAGGGCACACTTGGCAAGGCGTTCGGCGTGATGGGCGGATATATCGCTGCAAGCCGTGACCTGGTTGATTTCGTGCGCAGTTTTGCAAGCGGCTTTATCTTCTCAACCGCCCTGCCCCCGGCCGTTGCTGCGGGCGCTGCGGCAAGCATCCGCCATCTTAAGGAGAGCAGCGAGGAGCGTGATCTTCAAAAGAAGCGCGTCGAGGAAGTTCGGCGTCAGCTTGATATGATGAACATCCCGCACCTGCCCAACCCCAGCCACATCATTCCGGTCATGGTTGGCGATGCGGCCAAGTGTAAGATGATCAGCGACTGGCTGATGGACAATCACGGCATCTATGTGCAGCCGATCAACTATCCGACTGTGCCGGTAGGGACAGAGCGCCTGCGCCTTACCCCATCACCCGTGCATGACACCGGCGACATCACGCGCCTGATCAATGCTCTGTCGGAAATCTGGTCGATGTGCGAACTCGCACGCGGGCGCATAGCTGCTTAAAGGCTCTGGCTTACTAGAACCTCTGGCTGGCTAGAGGTTCTGGTAGCTTAGAATTGGCTCACAGGCTTATTGCGTCGTCGCAGCCAGATAGGCAACCACATCAGCACGGTCCTGCGGATCTTTGAGCCCCGGGAATGCCATGCGCGTATCGGGTATATAGGCGCGCGGCGCTTCGAGGTAGTCGTACATGACTTCCTTGGTCCAAACGATGCCGCTGTTCCTGTTCGCCTCTGAATAGTTGAAACCGTCAACCGAGCCGGCAGCACGGCCAATGATGCCATAAAGCGAAGGCCCAACGCCGTTCCTTCCCTCTGCCACAAGGTGGCACGTGCGGCATTGCGCAAACACAACTTCGCCTGCAGCCGCATCGCCAGTAAGGTCAGCAAAAGCAATCTTTTCAGCGCCCTCGTCCTTGGCCCCGACCACTTTTGCGCCATCACCAGTGCTGGGCTCAGAAGGCTCATTACCGCCAGGCTCCTTGCCACCACAGCTGGTAAGCGCGAGCATTCCGGGCAAAGCGATTAGAGCTACAACGATTTTTCGCATTGGGAATTTCCCCTCATGTTTGTGTTTTTGACGCAAGATCATGGCCCCGCGCCGGATATTCTTCCCGTTGCCCCCTCTTCAAACGATCAGCCTAAAATCACAATCGCGGTTTTTCAATCAGCCAAAGTCATAGCGAACGTGCGGGGGTACACTTCACTGCGCGGCTCAAAGAGCCTTTTGCGCAATATACCACAAACAAAAATAGCCCGCACCATTGCTGGTTGCGGGCTATTTTGTGTTGTTCAATATCGCTTCTGCTGATGATAGCAGCCGCGATTGAAGCGCTAGCTTAGATCTGTGTGAACAGCTCTTCGAACACGGTCGATGCAAGACCGATGTGCTTTACAGCTTTGGCAGCTTCAAGGTTGTCGTTCATGCCTTCGCCTTCGACAACGATCAGGCCAACCATGCCCGCTGCATAGTGCGGTGCGCATTTGTAGCCGTAAATGCCAGGAGCAGGCACAACATATTCATACTCTTCGTTGATCGCGCCTTTCCAGCCGGTGACGCCAGCAGGAAGCATATCAGCGATGGATTCTGTTTGGTGGGTCGGATCAGTTGCAACGAAACGGATCGTGTCGCCAACTTTAGCTTTTACTACTGGCGGCTTGAAAACTTGACGACCCGTTTCTGGATCGCGGGTCAGCATTTCCACTTCGATGACGGTGCCATTGGCTTCGGCAGCAGGCACAGGCTCTACATCGGCTGCGGCAACTTCTTCAGCTTCTGGCTCTTCTTCAGCCGCGGCTTCTTCGGTTGTTTCTTCTGCAGGCGCTTCGGCTTCTGGCTGCTTACCGCCGCATGCCGCGAGAGCCAAAATGGCTGGGACTGCAACAGTGCCCATCAAGACTTTACGCATAGGTCAAATTCCCTTTTTACATTCCACAATAGATCACACGTGCCAGACATAGCCCACCTGATCTCAATCCCACGGGCTCCGTTTAGCAACAACGGTCCCGCAATTCAACGAGCACTAAGTATAATTCTCGCTTGAACTCCGCGCATTAACGAGCAGGATGAGAGCTGGTTCCCTGAAGGTTTGTAAGAAAACCACACCGCGCTTTCAGGGATCAAACCGGGCGAGTGTAAGGCGCTGCGAAACGGGGAGAAGATGGGCGCATTGGATTGCCTTTGGCATCGCCTTCGCTAAACACTCACCCCATGAAAAATCTGCCATGGCATACCAAGCTCGTTCTCGCTCTTACAGCGTTCCTTCCGCTCTTTTTCATCATAGCCGCGCTCGGCTCCAAGATCGGGCTGTGGAACTGGCAAGTGGGGCTTGGCGCTATGACATTCACAGCTGGACCGTTTTTGGTCGGGATTGTGGCTCTCGTCGCCTTAATTTCGCTGATCATCGGGTTGGTCAATTGGTCAGGGCGCAAAGCTGAGAAAGCAGACGGCGTAAAGCGTCCCCGCAGCAAAATGGTCCTTGGTTCTGCGATCCTTGGCCTGCTGGTGCCCGCTGGCTTTCTCATTTTTGGGCAATCGGTTTCTGCCACTGCGCAAGGCAATCCGATCCATGATGTGGCGACTGACACCTCGAACCCTCCCACCTTCTCAGCCGAGGTGATGGCGCAGCGTGCTAAGGTTGAGGGGGTCAATCCAGTGCACGATTATCAAACGCCTCTGGGCGAGATTGAGAAGTTTGCTGGCAGCCCTCCAGAGCTTGCCATTCAAAGCCATGCTCAGATCATCAATGATCTTTACGCCGATCTGGCGCCTCTCCCGCTTGGCGGAGCGAGCAAGGCTGACGCAGTGGCGGCGGTTGCGGCGGCGATGGGTTCAATGGGATTTGTCGATATCCGTCAGAATGCCGAGGCTGGCACCGTTGAAGGTGTGGCAGAGACGTTCTGGTATGGCTTTAAAGACGATGTCGTTGCCCGCATTGGTGAAAATGAAATCGACTTTCGTTCTGTCAGCAGGGTTGGAACCAGCGACCTTGGTGCCAATGCTGCGCGTATTGCTGAACTTCGCGAAAAAGTCGCAGGGCAAATCGGCCAGCGCTAACCGTCCCGAAACGTTGCCGCTGCAAGCGCGCTGCGCTGAAAAACGGTGAGCACGCATAGGCCGGCATACGCATAGGCGATGACGCCAAAGTATGCCGGAAAGATGCACATGGCGATGAACACCGCGATTGTCTCGGCCCCTTCTGCAAGCCCGGTGGAATAGAAGAAGCTCTTCTTCCCGTGATCTTGTGTTTGGACCCCGCGCTCAGCAGCAATAACCGCGAACGCCAAGAAACTCACCCCGGTGAGCACGAAACTTGCGACCAATACGAGCGCTGGAGCCGTGTTCTCGCTTGCCAAAAACCCAAAGCCCACAGGAACCGAGACATAAAAGGCAAAGTCAGCCACGATATCGAAATATCCCCCCAAAGGCGTAGGCGAAGTGGCCCGCGCGACCGCTCCATCAAGGCCATCGATCAGCCGGTTGGCAATGATAAGCGCAAGGCCTGCTGCGATGTGGCCAAAGGCAATGGCCACCGCCCCGCCAAGCCCAAGCGCAAGGCCCGCAAACGTCAGCATGTTCGCACTAACCCCTGCCCCGGCGAGCCATCGCCCTGCCGCGTTCAAGGGCGGGTCGATAAGGGGGCGCAGTTTGGCATCAAACATATCGGCACTTTACCAAGTGACGAGCCCAATCCAAGCGCCCGTCATGGCGGTCGCGATATTGCCCGCGATCCAGCTTTTGATGCCAAGCCCTGCCGCCTCTGCGCGCCGGTCAGGACATAAAGTGCCGATGGTGGAGACCAACAGGCCGATGCTCGCCAAATTGGCAAAACCGCACAATGCATAGGTGACGATCAAAAGCCCGCGCGGCGACAAACTGCCATCATCAAGCGCGGCCAGTTCCAAAAAGGCGACATATTCATTGAGGATGACCTTTGTGCCCATCAATCCGCCCGCGAGCTGAGCCTCGCCCCATGGCACGCCGAGCAGCCACATAAAGGGGGCAAATATCCAGCCAAAGATGCGTTTTAAGGTGATCGGCTCATCGCCCACGAGGGGCAGCAACGCGAGCACTTGATCGCTTAAGGCAACAAGCGCGAAGACAACGATGATCACCGCAATGACCGCCAAGAAAAGCTGCATCCCGTCCATTGTGCCCTTGACCACGGCATCGATGCTGGAGGCGTAGCTTAGCCCCGGTTCATCATCCTTGTTGGTCTGCGTCTTTTCCTCATCCTTACCCGGCACCATCAGCTTCGCGATCAGCAAGGCGGCGGGGAGTGAGACCAGTGAGGCGGAGATCAAGTGACCGGTCGCACCCTCGCCCAGCACGTCTTGCAAAGTGCTTGCGTATAAGACCAGCACAGCGCCGCTGATGCTCGCCATGGTCAGCACCATGACTTGAAACAATTCAGCCCGGCTCACCTGTGCAAAGTAAGCGCGCACCACAAGCGGGCTTTCGACAACGCCAAGAAACAGGTTGGCCCCGCCCGACAATCCGACAACGCCCGAGACACCCAGCGTGCGCTGCAAAACGAAGGACAGGCCCTTCACCGCTAGCCGCAAAATGCCCCAATGCCAAAGCACAGCGGCAAGCGCGGAAAAGACGATGACCAGTGGCAATATCTGGAAAGCGATGACCAGCGGTGGCTCAGCCCCATCCTTCATTTCGAACGGCACCGGCGCGCCGCCAAGGTATCCAAACATGTAGGACGAACCGGCAAGAGTTGCCTGCTCAATCGCGCGAACGCCATGGTTGGCCGCTTCCATCATGGACCAGATAAAGGGCACGCGGACGATCAAAAGCGCGAGCACCAATTGCATCGCCAAAGCGCCTGCAATCCATTTTGCGCCGGGCCGCGCAGCCCGGTCTTCGCTTATGCCCCAGGCGATGGCGATCAGGACGCCAATGCCGACAATCCCGCGAAATTGATCGAAAAGCTCCACGACCGCGCAGCCCTACCCGCGCCGCCAATCATGGTATTTCTCAACCCAGCCGAGCAGAGTTTCGGGCTTCCTTGCCTTCTTCCACTCGCCCGCTGCAAACTTATTGCCCTCTGCCATGGTGGGGTACGGGTGGATCGTGCCGAGGATCTTATTAAGGCCCAGCTTGTGCTTCATCGCGAGCGTGTATTCCGCCAGCATCTCGCCTGCATTGTGCCCTACGATGGTCGCGCCAAGGATCGTGTCCTTGTCCTTTTTGGTCACCACTTTAACAAAGCCTTTGCGCTCATTTTCTGCAATCGCTCGGTCGAGTTCCCCGATCTCATATTCGGTCACATCATATTCAATGCCCTGCTCTCTCGCCTCCGCCTCGTTGATGCCAACCCGCGCAATTTCGGGGTCGAGGAAGGTAACGGCAGGGATGACAGAATAATCCGCCTTGAACCGCTTGAACGTGCCGAAAAGCGCATTGACGCTGGCAAACCAGGCTTGGTGGCTCGCAACATGGGTGAATTGGTACGGCCCCGCGACGTCTCCGCATGCATAGATATTGGGGAATTTGGTCGCGAGGAATTCGTCAGTGTTGACGGTTTTCGACGTGTCGATGCCTAGCTCTTCAAGGCCATAGCCGGTGAGCCGCGCGGCGCGTCCGACCGCTACGATGAGCACATCAAACGGCACTTTGGCTTCGCCGTCCTCGTGCTTGGCGTGAACTGCTCCGCTTTCGACCTTGACCGCCTCGTGGCCCGTCAGAACCGAAACGCCAGCATCTTCCAATGCTCTCTTTGCAAGCTCGCAGACCTCTGCATCCTCGCGCCCGAGGACACGGTCCGATCTTTCGATCTGAGTGACATCGGAGCCAAGGCGCGCAAGGCTTTGTGAAATCTCACAACCAATCGGGCCACCACCAAGAATGGCGACGCGCTTAGGCGGTGCATCCATCTGGGCAAAGGCATCCCACATCGTGTCGGAGGTGAGATAGCCCGATCCCTCAAGCCCGGGAATAGGCGGCACAAAGGGCGCAGCGCCCGCAGCGATAATGATTGAACGCGTGGTCTGTCGAACGGTGGTCCCATCATTGCGGGCAATCTCAACCGTCCAAGGGTCGATGATTGTGGCATAGCCCAGCTGCACATCAACACCCATCGCCTCAAAGCGCTCAGGGCTGTCCATCGGCTCAATCGTCTTGATCGCCTCCATCACGCGGGCGATGGTTTTCTTAAACGGCACCTTGGGTTCATGGGGCTCAAGCCCGTATTTATCGGCATTGCGCATTTGGGCTGCGACCTTTGCGGCCTTGATCAGCGCTTTGGACGGCACGCATCCAAAGTTAAGGCAATCCCCGCCCATTTTATGGCTTTCAACCAAGGTCACCTTGGCTTTGACGGTCGAGCCAATGATCGCCGACACTAGACCCGCAGCACCCGCGCCGATGATGATCAAATTGCGGTCAAAGCTCTTGGGTTTCGTAAAGCCGCGATAGACCTTTTGGCGCTGGATCAATCCAACGATGGCTTTGGCAATCCATGGGACGATTGCCAGAAGGAGAAACGCCCCCAAGAGGGTTGGCGACAATATCTGCCCTGTGTCCGCAACATTTCCAAGTTCGGTGCCAGCGTAAACGAACACGACCGTGCCCAAAAGCATGCCGATCTGGCTCACCCATACAAAGGTCCACGTCTTGATGCGCGTCAAACCCATGACAAGGTTGATCACGAAGAAGGGGATCGCCGGGATCATGCGCAGGGTGAAAAGATAAAATGCCCCATCACGCTCCAGCCCTTCATTGATCGTTTTGAGCCGATCGCCAAAGCGCGCCTCAATGCTGTCGCGAAGGACATAGCGCGAGGAGAGAAATGCCAAAGTCGCGCCAAGAGTAGAGGCAAACGACACAAAGATCGTCCCCAAAACGAGCCCGAACAAAGCGCCAGCCGCAAGCGTCATAATCGCAGCCCCCGGCAAAGATGCAGCGGTCACGCCCACATAGATGACGAAGAAAACGGCGAGCACCAGCAATTGGTTCTCGGCATAAAACCCGCGCACGTCGTCGACCGCGTTCTTCATGCCCTCAAGCGTCAGATAATCGCCCAGCCCAAAGTAGAAATAGGCTGCAACCAGTGCGGCAAGCGCTGCCAAAATCAGAAGTTTTTTCACAAAATGCCCCTTTTCACCCCTCATTCGGGAGGCGCAGCGGTGCGGTTACACGCCGTTCGCCAAAGACGCGTATTGCGAAATCCAGCGCTTGTCGATGCTGCGCTTAAGCTTTGCGACCCAGCGACCTTGGCCTGCAAACAGGCCATAGCTCAAAATGGCACGCCCATTAGCGGTGGATAGGAGATAAAGGCTGGCCGCGCGTGGGCGATAGATAGCACTGGGCGCGCGGCCGTGCATCACGCTGCGCAAGTTCTTGGCCAGGTGAGGGCCTGCCATCACCGCATGGACGCCCGAATGCGCAACACTGCGGTCTTGGCGAGAGGCCACATCACCAACCGCAAAGACGTTTGCATGGCTGATCGAGCGCTGATGCTGATCCACCGCGATGAAGCCTGCTTCATCAACCGCCAATCCTCCGGCTCTTGGCCATTCGGGCGCGCCGCTTCCAAGGGCCGTTATGATGAGGTCTTGCGGTTCGAGAGAGCCTGAGGCCGTCACCAAATTGCCAGCTTCAAGCCGCGCATCTTGGGTCACTACGTTTATGGCCTGGCAGACAAGCTGCGCTGCGACCCTGCGGCGAACGGAGTTCGAGAAAGACGGCAATACACCTTCAGCCCCGGTCACGAGCGTCACCCGGGGAGCGTCTGCTTCTCCCGCTCGGTTGCGTAGAGCAAAGGCGATTTCGACGCCCCCTGCCCCGCCTCCTATGACAGCAATTCGGCGAGCATTTGCGTGCTGTTTTAGGCGTTCAACAAAGCGGTCAATGGGGCGGATATCGAGGAGCCTTGGTTCTTTGCGCGCGTCTTTTCCAAGCACCTTTGCAGCCCGGCCAACGCCCCCTGTGTCAAACGAGACCACATCATATTCAATCACTTGCCCGCCGCCGGTCTTGACCCATTTGGCCTCTGGATCGACCCCGGTGCACGGGCCTTGAAGAAATTGCACCCCTGCGCGCTTTGCCAGTGCGGCCACATCGACAGTGCCTTCATCGCGCGAATATTCGCCTGCAATCCAGCCGGGAACCATGCCCGAATATCGCAGGAAAGGGTGCGGGGTGAGCAGGCTTGCCCGTTCACAAGGGCGGCCGTTGGCAATCCAATCGGCGAGCACCGCGACATGCGCGTGACCACCGCCCACCAACAATATGTGCCTACCATTTTCAGACATGGATCAAAGCCAAGTGCCATCCGCCAAACAGCCTATTCCAAGACGCCAATGAAAAAGCCCGGAACACACCGTATTTGATCTCGGAACATTAACGCCCATCTGCGCGTTCAGTCATTATAAAATTGCACATAACACTCATCCAAATTTCGCATGAGCGCTGGCCGGGGATACCAGCGTTTCTCTTAAGCGAGGGGTTATAAGGACGGTCATGGCTCTTGCAGCTCCCAGCAAAGGTTCGCAGATATCGCTGCCGACGTTTTTTAAAACGTTCATAGATATCATGAAGCCAGAGCGTAGCTTTTACGGTCTGGCAATTGTGTATGGCATCGGCATCAGCCTGCTTTCGCTTGCCACGCCGATATCGGTTCAGTTTTTGGTCAACACCGTCGCTAACACCGCATTGGCCGCGCCCTTGGTGATGCTGACGCTGACCTTGTTTGGCCTTTTGGTCATTTTTGGCCTGCTTTATGCGCTAAGAATCCACCTGATGGAGCTGTTTCAGCGGCATTTTTATGCACGGATGGTGTCTGAAATTTCGCTTCTGTCGGTCTATGCGCAAGACCCCTTCTTCGCAGACCGCAAGTCATCTGCACTGTTCAACCGCTATTTCGATGTGATCATCGTCCAAAAGGCGATCCCCGCCCTGTTTATCAGCGGCTTTTCCGTGGTGCTGCAAGTCGCGGTCGGCTTTGTGCTCGTGTCGCTTTACCACCCGCTGTTCCTTGTCTTCACGCTTGTCATGTCGGCGCTTATCTGGGTGATCTGGCTGGTCTGGGGCGCGCGAGCGGTGCGCTCTGGAATTGATCTGTCCCATGCCAAACATGAGACGGCCAATTGGCTTGAGACGCTGGGAGGCTCGAATGGCTTTTTCAAATCACAGCGCCGGATTGACCACGCTATCGCGCGCACGGATCAGTTCACGCATGAGTATCTGAACGCGCACCGCCGCCACTTCCGCAACCATTTTTCCCAAACGCTCGCCTTTCTGCTGCTTTACGCATTGGCAAGCGCGGCTTTGCTTGGCCTTGGGGGCTGGTTGGTTATTCAGGGGCAATTGACGCTGGGCCAATTGGTGGCAGCTGAACTTGTGCTGTCTGTTGCCTTCTTCGGGGTCGCGCAGCTTGGCACCTATCTCACATACTTTTACGACCTTTGTGCAGCAGTGGAGGAAATCTCCCTGTTCTATGAGGTCGAACAAGAACCCCCTCGCACCGCGACCGAAATGACAGGCGATGACCACACCCTTGTTCTCAAAGGGGCAAGTGGCACTGCACGCGGCGAAAAGATTGAGTTCAATCTCGAAATAGCCAGCGGTTCCATGGTCATGGCAAGAGCATCCAACCACGGCATTCAACGTCTCTTCACCAGCATGATCAAGCTGCACACCCGCATCAACAGCGGCTTCATCACCATCGGCGGCGTGGATGTGAGCGACTTGGAGGCGTATAATTTGCGCAAAGACATCCATGTGCTTGAACGCCCAAGCTTTGTGGGAATGACTGTGCGCGAATACCTTGCGCTTTCGTGCAAAGATACAGCAAGTAAACGCATGATGGGCGCGCTTGAGACGGTGGGATTGATCGATACGATCTCCAATCTTGAGAAGGGTCTGGACACGCCAATCGCTTACACCGGCTGGCCTTTGTCGGCGGTCGAATTGCAGCAATTGAAGCTTGCCAACGCGCTGCTTGAAAGGCCGCGCATTCTGGTGCTGAGCCAATTGTTCGACCTTGTGGAAGAAGACGACCTTGCACGCGCAATCAGCAATCTGCGCGATCAAAGCTACACCACTGTGATCTACTTTTCGGGCCGCCGCGCTGACCTTGGCTTCGATGAATTTTTGTATCTCGAAGCGGACAGACAGCGCAGCTTTGATGATTTTGAGCAATTTCTTACAGCGCAAGCCGATGATCCAGAAAGGCCGCGCCCCGGCCCTCGCCTGCTGTATCCCGCTCCAAGCGCAACCGCTGTGGGAGAGGGCTAGTGGCTGCAAACGTCCATCTGCCGCATCTCGACAAAGACCGCGAGAAGTTCACCTCGCTGAAAACCGTGCGCAAACCGCGCGTCTTTCGCACCGTTTTCGTGAGCCTGCTTATCGGGATCGCGATCACCGCTGCATTCTTGATCTATGTGCCTTGGGTGCAAACGACCGCCGGGCAAGGCGTGGTGACAACCCTTAACCCCAATGAACGCCAGCAAGAGATCAACGCTCTGGTTGGAGGGCGCATTGATGAATGGTTCGTCGCTGATGGCAGCCGGGTGGAGAAAGGCGATCCTATCGTTCGCATTGCCGATATTGACCGCAATCTGGTTCAGCGGCTGGAGGCTGAGCGTGCTCAGGTTGAAGTGCAACTCCAGACCGCTCAAAACGCGCTTGCGACCGCGCAGATTGACCTGCGCCGGATGCGCGAATTGTTCGAGGCCGGCCTCACCGCGAGGCGCGATTACGAACAGGCGCAGATCCGGGTCGAAGAAATGCGCGGCCGGGTCGCAGAGGCTCAAGGGTCTTTGACACGCTCGGAAACCAATCTTGCGCGCCAGTCTGAACAGCTTGTGATTGCTCCGCGAGATGGCTTTATCCAAAGCATTAACGCAGGCGATGCGGCCACATTTGTTAGCGCCGGTCAGGTCCTTGCGACCTTCGTGCCCGAGGCGCAAACACGGGTGGTTGAGGTATTCGTCGATGGCCGCGATGTAGCATTGATCCAGCCCGGCGAAGAGGCGCGCGTTGAATTTGAAGGTTGGCCTGCGGTTCAGTTCAGCGGCTGGCCCTCTGTTGCGATCGGCACCTTCCCCGGGGTCGTGGCTCTTGTTGATCAAGTGGCTCAACCCGATGGCCGCTTCCGGGTGGTGATTGCCGAGGATTCGGGCGCACAGCAGAAGTGGCCCGAAGAACGCTTTGCGCGGTTTGGTACGGTTGTGCGCGCATGGGTTCTTTTGGAAACCGTGCCCGTTGGCTTTGAGCTGTGGCGACAACTCAACAACTTCCCGCCGCAAGTGCCGCGTGCATCCACAACGACTGCCGCTGCGCAACCCGGCAACAGCGGAAGCGGCGCGTAACCATGCGCCGACCTGTGCAATATGGTGCGCCTCTGGTTGCGGCTCTATGGCTTTGCCTTACATCTGGCGCGCCGCTCGCTGCGCAAAATATCACCGCCCTTGATCAGCCTATCGAAGAGGCGCTTAAAGAAGGCGAGCTGTTGCCAGAGGAGGTCTTGCGATCTTCTGCCCTCACCTTCCCCAGCATTCTTGAAAGCTTTGAACGCGCAAGTGCGGCACGCTCTGACCAATTGGCAGCCGATGGCGCATTTGACCTCATCCTTGAGGGCGAGGCCTATGACAGGGTAACCGGCACATTTTCCGGAGGATACGCGCAAGTTGGCGCACGCCAACCCATCGCCCCGTTTGGCGGCGAGCTTTACGGCACCTATCGCCTTTCCGATGGCACCTTCCCGATTTACGAAAACATCTACAACACCAATCAATTGGGCGAATTTAAGATCGGCGGGCTTTTATCGCTTCTGCGCGACCGCCGGATCGACAGCCGCCGCTTCAAAGTCGAGGATACAAGGCTCGCCAGTGATCAGGCCCGGCTCGATGTTTTGCTGGTGCAATTGAAGGTCCAACATGAGGCTTTGAAGGCCTATTGGTATTGGGCTGCCGCTGGGCAAGAGGTCGCCGTTTATGAAGAGCTTCTCGAAATCGCAGAGGCACGCGCGATCGGTTTGGCACGTCAGTTTGAAGCTGGCGCAACGCCGCGCATTGCGCTGACTGAAAACGAGCAAAACGTGATCCGCAGGCGCACGCTGTTGACCGAGGCACAGCGCAATTTCCAGACCGCTGCTACATCGCTGAGCTATTACCTACGCGCGGAAAATGGCGAGCTCATCACCCCGACCCGCGCGCAATTGCCCGGTGAGCAAGTCCTCGCGCGGCTCCCTGATATGCAAGCGCTCTTGGCGATGGAGCGCAGCGATGTGCTGGACAATCGCCCTGAACTTCAAAACTTCAAGATTGCCTTGGAACGCGCGCAAAACAAGGTTGCGCTGCGGGAAAACGACCTTCAACCCGACCTTCAATTGAAGGCTGAACTCTCGCGAGATTTCGGCGGTATCGGCGATGGCGGTTCAACTTTTGATTCCACCGACACCGTGGTCGGCGTCACCTTTAGCGTGCCCTTACAGCGCCGCGCGGCGCGGGGCAGGTTGAGGCGGGCAGAGGCGGAATTGCGCGAAATTGAACTTCGCGAGCGCCGTATTGCAGACCAGATTTCGGTCGAACTCGACAACATCCTCACCAATTTAAACGCAGCACTAAGACTTGCGAATTTGGCGGAGAATGAGGTCGAGCAAGCCAATACCATGGTCACCGCAGAACGCCGCCGGTTCAGCCTTGGAGCTGGGGATTTCTTCCTCGTGAACCTTCGCGAAGAAAGCGCTGCGACCGCGCAAATCCGGCAAATCCGCGCCAATCTCAACGGACGGCTCGCAGAGGCGAGCTATAATGCGGCAACCATGGACCTGGATGCGCTGGGCTTGGAATAGGGTGCAAAGGTGATCAGTCGTCGAGGTCCTCTTGGCGATCAATATCCTTGAGCCATTCGGGCGGGCATGGGACCACAAGGCCTTGAGCGATAAGAACCCGCGCTCCCTTGTCACCGTGTGATTGCTGTAAGTCTTTAAACTGTTTTGCGCTGAACAACGCAGGCGGCAGACGGGTGTCGCCCAAGGCCGAGACGATGATCGGTTCGGCCGCGTCCCACTCCTCAATCAACGCCTCAAAATGCGACCTTGGCACAAATGGCATATCGGCAAGAGCAATCAATAAACCATCGAGCGATGCCTCTTGCGCTGCCCTTGCAGCAAGCGCGACAGAGGTGCCCATGCCTTGAGAGGACCGGGGGTTGATGAGCGGCACAAAACGCCGCGCGCGCCATTGCGGCTCGCAAGGGTGATGAGGGCCGCTCGTGATAACCCAAGCATTTTCGAACCGTTCAATGGGGATGGCCTGGGCCGCGTGTTCGCCCAAGGGGCGGCCTTTGAACTGCGCGGCGAGCTTGTCCTGCGGCCCAAACCGGCGCGAGGCACCCGCCGCCAAAAGCGCAACGCCTAAACGCCGTCCCATGATGTCTCTTCATAGGTGCGGATGACTTCGCCCAGCGTCGAAAGCGCAAGCGTGTGCGGGTCGCGAGAGGAGTGGAACAGGCCAATGGGTGCCCGGATTGTGCTGATCTGATCTGGCGAAACACCGCGCGTCTGCAAAGCTCCCTTACGAAACGCATGTGCGCGCCTCCCGCCCATTGCGCCAAGGTAAAAGTGCGGCATGGCCAGCGCTGCTTCCATCAAATCAATCTCCCAATCATGGTCATGAAAAAGGAAGACGGTTGCGGTCCAGGGATCTGACGCAAGCCGATCGGTTTGGTTTATGCGTTCAAGCAGCGACGCGTCGATACCGCGCTTTGCCAGCTCATCAATGATGCGCGCATCAGGGGTGAGGACATTCGCAGTGCAGCCGAAGGTCTGCGCCATGATGGCAAGCTGCTGAACACTCGCGCCGTGACCGATGATTTGCAAATGCGGGCCGGGGTAGTGGCCGAAAGTTGATGCACCGGTCGCAGGATCAAACTGTGCCTCGTGCCGCTCACTCACATGCACAACCGCGTCAGCGTTCGCAGTGATAGAAAAGGGTGCGCGCGCCTTGATCGATGCAAGGCAAGCTTTGGCAAACTGCGCGCCTTCAACCGGATGAAACGACACATCAAGCCCGCCGCCACACGGGAGCTTTATATCGAGATACGGCGACCCTGCGCCAAAGCGCACCAGACGAGGCGTTCGCGCGCTCAGCACGTCCAGCGCCTCTGCCACCACGGCGTTTTCAATGCATCCGCCAGAGAGTGAGCCTGCAAAACTGCCATCCTGGGCCACGCCCATAATGGTGCCGGGGCCGCGCATGGAGGAACCCTCAACCCTGCACACAGTCACCAGAACGGTGCGTAGGCCCGCATCGCTCGCGTCTTTCAGGAACTGGCAGGTCTGCGGCAGGTCCACTTATGCGCGCTTATTCGCCTTGCGCAGCGATATAGGCGATGACCGCAGCCCGCGCTTCGTCGTCTGGCACTGCGCCTGCAAGCATCTCGCTGCCGGGCATATAGCCTTGGGGATCGGCGAGAAAGCCGTCGAGACTGGCCTCATCCCAGGTGATGTTAGAGGCGGCAAAGGCATCGGAAAAGTCGTATCCCTCAAGGCTGCCGGCCTTGCGTCCCATAACCCCGTAAAGATTGGGGCCCGCCGCCGAGCGACCATTAGGATCAATTGAATGGCATCCGGTGCAGGTTTGGAATGTGTCTTCGCCCAAGGCCACCAGATCAACTGCGCCGCTGGCTGCGGCCACCGGCTGGGGTGCGCCGCGTTCACGCACGACGATTTGTTCGACCACTTCGGGTGGTTCTGATGACCCGCAAGCTGTGACCATTACCGTCAAAAGGCACACACCGCCCAACGCCGAGTTACGCATCCCCATCACCCCTCTTACCGACCCTCTTTCATATTCTCTTTATGCAAATTGCTTGGCCACCGGCAGGGTGCGCACGCGCTTACCGGTTGCAGCAAAGATGGCATTGGTAAACGCAGGTGCAGCAGGTGGCAGGCCCGGCTCCCCTGCCCCGCCGATCGGCACATCGCCTGAATTGATGAGAGCGACCTCAATAATGGGCACCTCATCCATCCGCAGCATCTTATAGTCGTGGAAATTGCTCTGCACGATTGCGCCGTCTTTAAGGTCCAACTCGCCGTACATGGCAGCGGTCAGGCCAAAGATGATGCCGCCCTCGATCTGGTTTTTAAAGCCATCCGGGTTCATCACATAGCCCGCATCGCAAACCGCCCAGGCGTTGACGAGCTTGGGTTTGCCAGAGGCCATATCGACCTCGATCACTTCGGCAACAATAGTGCCAAAGCTTTCAACCATGGCGACACCCTTGGCGGTTGTTCCGCCGTCTTTGCCACCGCTCCAATTGCTCATCTCAGCGACTTTTTCGAGCATCGCCACATGGCGCGGTGAGCCTTTTAGCATTTCCTTACGGAATTCGAGCGGGTCTTTGCCTGCCTCATGCGCGGCCTCATCAATGAAGCTCTCAATGAAGAAACCCTGCTGTGAATGGTCGACCGAGCGCCATGCCTGAAACGGCAGATGCAGATCGGCGGGGGCCACTCGGACGCTCGTGTTCGCAATGTCATACATTGCAGGCACGCAAGCTTCGGCTGGATCGTGGCGCTGTGTGAAGAGGTGGTCGAAGGCAACAAGCTTGCCGTCCTCATCAATCCCTGCCTGCATGCGCGCCGTATCAGCACAGCGGTAAAGCGCTTTTTGCGTATCCTCCTCGCGGCTCCAAATAACCTTCACCGGATAGCCTGTCGCAAGAGCCACACGCGCCGCCATTGCAAGCTCGTCCACGCCAAGACGACGTCCAAAAGCACCGCCAAGATAGGCCTGATGCATAATCACATTATCGGCGGCAAATCCAAGGGTCGCAGCAACCCCGCTGCGCGCCATCAAAGGCACCTGTGTGCTTGCCCAAAGGTCGCATTTGCCATCCTTCACATGCGCGGTGCAGTTCAAAGGCTCCATCGGTGAGTGCGCGAGGTAAGGCACGGAATACTGCGCCTTGATCGTCTTTGCCGCCGATCCAAGTGCAGCGGCTGCATCGCCTTTTGCCGCTGCTTGATCGCCGCCTGTATCGCCCGCTTCATCAAGAGCCGCTGCAAAAGCTGCGAATTGATCGTCCATGGTTTTAATCGGGCTGTCCGACTGGCTCCACTCGATCTGAACCGTGTTCATCGCCTGCTGAGCTTGCCAATAGCTATCTGCCACAACCGCCACAAAATCGCCCATGTTGAGGATTTGCAGCACGCCTTTCATGTCGCGAGCACGCGACGCATCCATGCTCACCACTGTGGTGCCGGGAACAGGTGGGCGCACAGTGGCAGCGTAGGACAATTCAAGGTCATTTGGCACCGCATCAATGCCAAATTCCGCCGTCCCATTGATCTTTGCAGGGATGTCTGTGCGCGCTTTGCTTTTGCCCATCAGGCGATATTGATCAGGCGTTTTGAGCGTCGGCGTTTGGTCCATCGGCTGATCGGCCGCTTGGGTCGCAAAGTCAGCGTATTTCCCAGATTTGCCAGAGGCTTTGTGGAAGAGGACGCTGTCCTTGGTGGTAATTTCGCTGGCGGGAACGCCCCATTCTTCGGCTGCGGCAGATACCAGCATCCCGCGTGCAGCAGCCCCTGCGATGCGCATGGAATTTTGACCCGTGGTGCGGATCGAGGAGGAGCCGCCCGTGATCAAAGCATCCGCCATGCGCGCGACCTGTGTGAACAGGCCATTCCAAGTCGGCTCAATCCAATCGGCGGCATTCATCGTGAAAGGCGCCACAAACATGCGCGCTGTATCGGTCACGACGTAAGAGCCATCAGCGGGCGCTTGCATAACGCGCACATTTGCCCAGTCGGCATCAAGTTCGTCAGCAAGCATTTGAGCAAGGACCGAGTGTGCACCCTGCCCCATTTCACAGTGGGGGACGATGGCGGTGATGATGTTGTTAGTGTCGATTTTGACCCAGCTGTTGACGAGTTGCTCGCCCTCACCGCCCGCGACCTTCGACGCAAGCGAACCAATAGGGTTGCCCGGACGAACGCCAATGCCGATCAGCAGACCGCCACCGGCAAGCACACCGGCCCCGATAAATCCGCGGCGGCTCCACTTGGCGAGCTTTGAGCGTTCTTTTTTCGCGTTCTCTGGCGTTTCAGGAGACATATCGTTCATGGCCTATGCCTCCTCTTCGCGCGGCTGAGCCTGACCGCTTGCCACTTTGATCGCGCGGCGAATGCGGGTGTATGTGCCGCAGCGGCAGATATTGCCCTTCATCGCCTCATCGATATCCGCATCAGTAGGCGATGGATTGTCGCGAAGAAGCGCAGTGGCGCTCATGATCTGGCCCGACTGGCAATAACCGCATTGGGGCACCTGCTCGCTGATCCAAGCGGCTTGAACCGCCGACATTGCGCCGTCCTCACCGCCGACCCCCTCGATGGTGGTAACCTCGCGCCCTTCCGCCATGCTGACCGGCGTTGAACACGAGCGCACCGGCTTTCCATCCAAATGCATGGTACAGGCCCCGCATTGGGCGATACCACATCCGAATTTGGTGCCGACCAGCCCCGCTTTCTCGCGCACTGCCCAAAGAAGTGGCATTTCGGGTTCAGCATCGATGCTGACGGGCTGCCCATTGAGGATGAAATTTGCCAAAGCTTGTCTCTCTCGCTTTTGCTAAGTTGTTATTCGCAATCTATCGTCACGAGCTTCGAACGCAAAGCGCGAACGACTCGCAATATTCAAGGGGCAATCAGTGGCTGAAATTTCGTTCGATGATTTTCTCAAAGTCGATATCCGCACTGGTGAAATCGTGCAGGCAGAGCCGTTTCCCGAAGCGCGCAAGCCCGCGATCAAACTCTGGGTCGATTTTGGTGAGGAGCTGGGCGTCAAGAAAAGCTCAGCGCAGATTACCGTCCACTACACCCCAGAGCAGCTTGTGGGCCGCACAATTATGGCCGTTGTGAACTTTCCAGCGCGCCAGATTGGGCCGTTTATGAGCGAGGTTTTGGTGCTGGGGTTTGAGGATGCGGATGGGGCAATCGTGCTGGCCGCCCCTGATGGAGCCGTGCCAAAGGGCAAGCGGTTGATGTAAGGGGAGGTGAAAGTGCTTTCCTACATCTGTGGCGCTGGGCAAGATGGCTGCGGCTCTTTCAAAATCGAACTCTCGCGTGAAACTCTGTGAGCAAGGTGTCACTTTATTCCAACACGGTAAAGCGTTGAAATCGCTTAGTTTATCTGATTTTCATGTAGGAAAAAGGTGACACATGTGTCACCTTTTGCAAATATCGACCGGCCTTAAAGATGCCCTTCAAGCGCGTCCTTTAACGGATCAAGCCATGGCTCAAACGGCTTCCATGCATCCTGACCTTTCCGGTTGATCGGCTGGCGCACTTGCTCTGACGACGCCGTTCGCACCGCTCGGTCTGTTTTATGAAAGGCGAGGCATTGCTCTTCGAAGGGCACGCCAAGGAAGTCGAGCATCCGCCGGGTTTGCCCTTCGAGATCGTCAAGGACATCCTCATGTTGAACACGCAGGACTTTGCCGGGGAGCACGGTGTCCCAATGGTCCATCAAATCGACATAATCGGCGTAATATTGGCCCACTTCGTGAAGGCCGTAAGTGAACTCCTGGCCCTCGGCAAAAAGCTGTTTGAAGCCGGAGAAACAGCAATCCAACGGCGCACGCCGCGCATCGATGATCTTGGCGTTGGGCAGGATCAGATGGATGAGGCCAATGTGCCGGAAATTGTTCGGCATTTTGTCGATGAAGAAAGGCGCGCCCTGCCGATGGATGCGGGTATTCTCGATGAAATCCACGCCGAATTTTTCGAGCTGCTCCGCTGTGAGATCATGCAGCACAGCCGGGTACAATGACTGCCCTGCTTTACGCCCTCGAAGGCGGTGGGCAAGCGCGAGGATATTGGGCAGCTCCAGCGTGCCGTCGATCTGGCTGTGGCTTGCTAGGATTTGCTCAAGAAGGGTCGAGCCTGCGCGCGGGAGGCCGAGGATGAATATGGGATCAGGCGCATCATGGCCGCGGCCTTCATGCTTGGCGAAAAGCTCGGGCGTGCATTGCTCTTTCTGCTTGGCAAGCTCGGCGCTCATCGCCTCAGCCTTGTAGCGGGTTTGCGCGCGTTTGAGGCTGTTGCCAGCGTCGTAATGATGGAAGGCGGCTTCATAATCGCGTTCATCTTCACAAGCCTTGGCAAGCGCAAAGTGGAGGTGGACGCGGTCCATGAAAGCGAGGTCGCTGCGCTCAACCTGCGCGCGCATTGCGGCGATTTCGGAAGGCTCAAAACGGTAAGTCTTGAGATTGGCGAGCGCATAATAGGCATCGCCGTGATCGGGCTTTGCCTTGATGGCAGCGCGGTAGCTTGCCTCAGCCTCGCTGCGGTCGCCCTTGGTTTTCAGAGCATGGCCGCGGCTGGTGAGGCTGGCAGGGTCTCCGGGCAGCTTTTTGAGCACTTCGTCAAACAGAGCGAGCCCGCCGTCATAGTCACCCATTTGAATACGCTCGATTGCAAGGCGGGATTGGAAAACGGGGCTGCCGGGATCGCGTTTGATAAGGAGTTCGGCCTGCTCCAGCGCCTCGGCCGACTTCTGACGGCGGCGTAGCGCATCGATGTAGTCGAGCCGCAATTGCACATCATCTGGCGCAAATTCCACCGCGCTTTCAAGAAGGAATTCAGCATCATCCAAGACGCCCAATTCAATCCCGATTTTGGCAAGCAGGCGCATCCCTTCGATATGCGCTGCATCGCGGGCAGGATGGGTGCGCAGATAATGGCGGCAAATCTCCTCGGCGCGCGCAATGCGCCCTTCGGCCAAGTGATTGGTGACCGCAACCAACTCACGCGGGAGCCGCGCAATCCGTTCTTGCTGAGCGCGGGCCGCATTCGCCTCAGCCGTGCGGCCAGAAGCAGCTTCCAAACGCGACTGTTCGCGCCAGCTTGCCTCCAATGCCGGGTTAAACCGAGTGGCCCGGGTAAACGCTGCCAATGCACCAGCATTATCGCCCCGCGCCAAGGCCAAATGCCCCTGCTCCTGCCACGCGCGGCCATATTCAGGCATGGCGGAATGCAGCGCGGTGAGGTGCGAGCCTGCCTCTTCAAACCGCTTCAAATACCGGCACGCCACCGCCGCCATATAGAGCGCCTCACCATCCGATGGACTCTCGGCAAGAAGCGCCTTCGCCCCATCTAACCCAGCCTCAAACTGACCAGCTTGAAGGGACTTTTGTGCGGACTGGAGTTGCTCTGTGCGGCTCATAGGTCTGCCTTAGACAGCAAAACGGCGGGAGTGAACACTGCCACTCCCGCCGCTTGATTGGATGCGTTCGATTAATAGTCGAACGAAACGCGCATACCCACCGTCAATGGACGGTTCGTGATGATACGCTCACGGTCATTGCCGAAGATGCCGGAAACTTCAGCGCGCTCATCGCTGAGGTTCTCACCGAAGATCTCAAATGCCCACTGGTCCGCTTTCACGCCCATCGACAGATCGAAGGTTGTGTAGCTGTCCAATTGGATATTGTTGATCGCGATGATGTCGGTTTGCTTTGAGGCCGAATATGTCGCCTGCGGCTGAATAAACGCCTCAAGCGTGTCCGACACATCCCACTCATAACGAGCGCGAATATTACCTTGGAAGCTTGGCGCATAAGCAAGGTCGCTTCCCAGGATCACGTCTTGGGTCGGGATGAGGATTTCTGTGATCTCGGTATCGAGGATCGAAAACGCCCCTGCAAAGGTCAGACCCGGTGTCGCATATGGTGCAACGGTAAAGTCCGATTCAATCCCGTAAATCTCTGCATCTGCAGCGTTTGACGAGAAGAACAGGTTGGTGATCGAGGGATCGAAAATCTGCGTTTGCAGGTTTTGAATATCCACGAAGAAGGCCGAACCGTTCCAACGGAATTGACCGTCCAGAAGGTCAAGTTTCCAGCCCAGTTCGTAGTTTTTCACCTCATCGGTTTCGAGCTCGAACGGCACCACAAATCCTCCAGCACCCACAGCGCCGCCGGGACGGTTGAGGAAGCCGGGACGGAAGCCTTCCGAATATGTCGCGTAGAACAACATATCGGGTGTCGGCGTTAAAGTGACCGTACCCTTGAAGATCACGCCGCTTGTTTCTGCTACATCAGGTGCGCGAATGGCGTTGAAGACCTGCGTCGCTTGGGCTTCCGAAAGCCCCGCTGCTTGAATGTCTGCTAGGCTGTCATTGAGATCGAAGGTTTGACGCAAAGACGCGTCACACGATCCGATGAAAGTGAACACACCGTCGCCGTCGTAGAGGTCGCTGATATTGGTGCCAAAGGCATTCGCATCAGTCGCCGCGCCCGAGTTACAGAACGAACCGTTCGCAGACCCTTCAAAGTCCACTTCCACATCGTAATAACGCGCGCCGAATGTCACTGCGAGCAAGTCGGGGATGACATCAAAGTTGGCTTCACCAAAGATGCCAAACTGCTCATCCGTACGGCGAATATCGTTACGGAAGATTGTCGATGCCGGGAACGGTCCCGGATCAGAGAAGAAGCCGGTAGTCTGCGGGAAGTTTTCCGCAAACGGACCAAACGGGTTTGCCAGAACGTTGTTCGGATAGGCAAAGTCCACGCGCTCTTCGAGGCTGAGGTCTGAATAGAACGCACCACCTTGGAAGCTTACGCGCCAGTCATCAGGTGTCGAGAAACGCAGCTCTTGCGTAAACACTTCTGTCTTCGAGAAGGAGTTCACAAACAGGTTTGGTGCCTGACAAGTACCGCTCGGTGCAACACCTGCGCCAGGATAAGTCACTGATCCATCACAGATGTAATACGGCAGATATTGCCCTGCAAACAGGTAATCGGTGTAATCCGCGCGCTGGTCGCTTTCACGGTCGGTGTAAGCGCCGGTGTAGATCACATCGAGCCAACCGATGCGGCCTTCCACGGTCCAGCTGGTATTTGAGAAATCGTCTTCGAGACGGTCTTCTTCAAAACGTTCAATCTCAAGATCGCCAAGACCACCAAGCTCTGGATCAGCGAAGAACACGCCGTCCGATTCAAGGCTTTGACGCTGGTGAGAGACATTCACAGTCCAATCGGGAGTAACTTCCCAAAGCGCACTAACCCGGAAACCAGCATAGGTGGTGTCGTTGAAATTGTCCTGCGCAAGGCCAGCATTATCAGCTTGCAAGAACGTCACGCCGGAAAGATCTGCGCCCGACTGGAAACCAGCACGAACGGCAGAAACCGGAACGCCGTTTTCACGTACGAAACCTTCTGGGCGGAAACGCGCGCTCTCGGTGAGATCGCGTGTGCCAGCCACATTGTCGATATAGCCGCCTTGGTCATCAAGGTACGCGACACCGCGAAGACCAAATGTGTCCGTCACAGGCACGTTGATCATGAACTCACCCTGGTAGCTCGCTTCACCACCTTTGGTGAATGAGACGCCAGCAGACGACTTTGCCGAGAAACCGGAGAGGTCAGGCTTGTTAGTGATAAGACGCACAACGCCTGCTTGCGAACTTGCGCCAAACAGCGTGCCTTGTGGACCTGAAAGAACCTCGATCCGCGCCAAGTCGGCTGCGTATACGTCAAGGTTACGGCCAGGCTGTGAAAGCGGTTGATCATTCAGATAGAGCGCCACGTTCGGGGCGAGCCCTGCCACACCTGCAACGGTGATGTTTGGCGTGGTCGACGCAAGGCCGCGAATGTAGATCGTGCTTTGGCCCGGACCATTGCCGCCTGCTGTGACAGACGGGATCTGGTCGAGATAATCTTCGAATGTGTCGATGTTCAGCTCATCAAGCTGCTCTTCGCCGATGGCAGAGACAGAGATTGGCACATCTTGCAGGTCTTCACTGCGACGCTGCGCGGTGACGATGATTGTATTGACGCCGCCTTGGCGGTCTTCTGCTGCCGTAGTGTCAGCGTCTTGGGCTGCGGCAGGTGATGCGATTGCGACCGCCAACGCGCCAAGCGACGCGCCAGCTATTAGGGTTCTCATTATGTGTTCCTCTTGACCTGCGGATGGGGGGTGCGGCGCAAAAGACGCGCCAGCTCATCCAGGGACAGCGCGCTCAACGAAATTCGCGAAAATGCAAATTGCGGGGCGCGCTGGAAGGGCAGGTAACAAGAGCACACCACGCTGACCACAGCGCACGCCAGCATTTTTCAAAGCTACGAAGATGTGTTGCATTGAAACAACAATGTAAATCTAGATCATGAAAACTTCATGTACTCGTAATTCTGTTCATCATCATTAGGGATTTTACGAAATGACTTTTATAAGTAATGCGCTTCATGCTTGGATTTTCAAATGCTCTATTCTGTATAGAATAGCGAATATTTCAATCTCCGAAGTGTTGCACAAAGTCCTCAGCGCGGGATGGCTTCACCATCCCAGTTCTCGCAGGCCTCTTGCGTGGTCGGAACCCCATGCTTTTTGCGAATAAGGTCAAAGACAACCGCTTTAATGATCGATGCGCACATGGCCGCAAGCACAAGCGAGAACGGCAAAGCACCGATAATCATAGTGATACGAATGGCCTCAATCCCGCCAAGGATCAGCATTGACCCCACCACAAATGCCAGAGCCGTGCCCCAGAAAAGGATGTGATACCGGCGCGCGCCCTCATTATCGCCCGCCCCATTGATCGTGTTGACGATCAAAATAGCGCTATCGGCGGAGGTGATAAGGTAGGTCATGAGCAAGATTACCACGAGGCCTGACACAAATGCTGCTGTGCTAGGCTCAAGCAGCAAAGCGAGCGTTGCGAAAAGCTGATCGGCCATTGGCGCATCGACAATCGCTCCGCCAGCGACACCGGAAAGCTCCAAATCAATCGCGGTCCCGCCCACAAGCGCCATCCAGATAAAGCACATGAGCGATGGGACGAGAGCCACGCCCAGCACATATTCGCGGATCGTGCGCCCGCGCGAAATGCGGGCGATGAACATGCCTACGAAAGGCGCAAAGGCGATCCACCACGCCCAATACATGACGGTCCAGCCCAGCTGCCAATCGACAAGCGCGCCGCCCGTCTCGCTCCCATCGTCCTGGAACAAGGTGAGCGATTGCGCAGGCAAGTTGACGATATAATCAAATGTCGCGGTCCCCAGAAGCTGCAAGCCATAAAGGCCCGAGCCTACAATCGCGAAGAGAGCAAGCAGTCCGAAGGATAGCGCCATATTGATATTAGAGAGCCATTTGATCCCGCGCCCTACGCCCGAAAGCGCACTTACGGTGGATGCCCCGACCAAAACGAGGAGCGCTGTAATAATCGCCATGGTCGACGCGGTAAGGCCGCCGTCGGCTGTCTCAACCATCAACCAGTCGCCAAAACCGATCCGGTAAAGCCCCGCTACAAACTGCTGAACCCCGAAGGCGAGCGTATATGAGACGCCCAAAATCGTCGCCACAACGGCAACAACGTCGACCGCGTGTCCCGGCAGGCCCGACATGCGCTCACCAAACAGCGGTGCAAGGCTGGAGCGAATAGTGAGCGGGAGGCCCCGCCGGTGCGCGACATAACCAATGCCAAGCCCCACAAGCGCATAGGTGCACCAAGCACCAAAACCCCAATGCAGGAAGGTGTAGATATACGCGGGCCGCACAGCTTCCGCCGAGCGTGCTTCGATAGTGCCGCGAATAATGTCCGGGTTGTTGGTGAAGTGCGCGAGAGGCTCTCCGGTGGAGAAGGTCAGCATGCCAATGCCGATCCCTGCACCAAACAGCATAGAGAACCACGAGGCGCGCGAAAATTCTGGCTCCTCGCCCGGTGCACCAATGCGCAAAGAACCGATTTTGGGCACCAAAACCAGCACCGCGCTGCAAATCACTAGAAAAGCGACGAGGTAAACATACCAGCCGCTAAAGGCGCTGATGATGGTCGAATTGGCGAGCGCCAATGTCTCCATCGCGTTCACCGGGAAGAATATCGCCCACATAATAATAAGCGAGACAATGATCTTTGCAGGGATCGTAACCTCGCGGCTGAACCCGTCATAAAATCCCTTGTCATGGGTATCTATGTCGAGTTCCACCAAAGGAGGATCAATGGGGGCATCACCGGTATTGGGTGTTTCAGCACTCTGGCTGCTCATGAAAAATGCGTCCGCGCTTAGGCCAATGAAAGTGAGGCCCGGTTCCTGCCGGACAGCCTACCTATGACGCCCAGCCGCGCGCCTCTCTTTGGGGCACGCTTGCTTCGCTGTCTTGCCTACAGGCCTTACCCCTCGCTTTGCAACCCTCGGGGACAAGCGCAGTCCTATAAAGCGACACCGCTCTCCAAGGGAAAGCACCGATGTGCATCCTTACACTTGCGCGCAATGCACTTTCGGAGGATAGAGCGTTCACGCTACAATCAAAAAGCGGTCGCACGATATCAAACATTGTACTCATTAAGGGGGAGTTTCACAATGCCGGTTTCTGACCACGTAAATCTCGAACAATTCATGTCTGGCGTGCAAAAGCGCAATCCGGGACAGCCAGAGTTTGTCCAAGCGGTTCATGAAGTTGCTCAAGACATCTTTGAATTCATGGCCGATAAGGTCGAATATCACGAGGCGCAAATCCTGCGCCGTATCGCAGAGCCTGATCGTATTATCTCTTTCCGCGTTTGCTGGGAAGATGACAATCACAATGTCCGCGTTCAGCGCGGCTGGCGTGTGCAAAATAACAACGCAATCGGCCCGTATAAAGGCGGCATTCGCTTCCACCCATCGGTGACCGAAAGCGTTTTGAAGTTCTTGGCGTTCGAACAAACCTTCAAAAACTCACTGACCGGTCTGCCCATGGGCGGCGGTAAAGGTGGCGCAAACTTCAACCCTAAAGGTAAGTCTGACGCCGAAGTGATGCGTTTCTGCCAAAGCTTTATGTCAGAGCTTTATCGCCACATTGGCCCCAACACCGACGTTCCCGCAGGCGACATCGGCGTTGGCGGGCGCGAAATTGGCTATATGTTTGGTCAGTACAAGCGCCTCACCAATCGCTGGGAAGGTGTTCTCACCGGCAAAGGTCAGGAATATGGTGGCTCGCAAATGCGCCCGGAGGCAACCGGTTATGGCGCGGTGTACTTCCTGCAAAACATGCTCAAGCATGCAGGCTCTGATGTTGAAGGGCATACCGCTGTTATCTCAGGCTCAGGAAACGTGGCGACACACGCAGCCGAGAAGATCGTACAATTGGGCGGCAAGGTTCTGACTCTGTCAGATTCCGGCGGCTATATCCACGATCCAGACGGAATTGATCAGGAAAAGATCGACTGGGTGAAGCACCTCAAGACCGTCAAACGCGGCCGGATCAGCGAATATGCCGACGAGTTCTCCGGCGCAACCTTCCACGAGGGCCGTCCTTGGGGTGTTGCCGCAGACCTCGCTCTGCCGTGTGCGACCCAGAACGAGCTCAACGAAGACGAAGCGAAATCGCTTGTCTCCAACGGCTGTAAGGGCGTTTCCGAAGGCGCGAATATGCCAACGACGCTTGAAGGCGTGAAGGTCTTCCACGATGCCAAGATCATGTACGGTCCGGGTAAAGCGGCAAACGCCGGGGGCGTCGCGGTCTCTGGTCTCGAAATGAGCCAAAACTCAGAGCGCATCAGTTGGAACCAAGAGCGTCTTGGCGACATGCTGACCGATCTGATGGCTGGCATCCACGAGAAATGCACCGAATATGGCGACCAAGGCGATGGCTATGTCGACTATGTTAAAGGCGCGAATATTGCAGGCTTCAAAAAAGTCGCCGATGCGATGCTGGCGTTTGGTGTGGTCTAAGCGACGCCCTCGTTAGAGCCAAAAGGGGGCGCTTCCTGCGGGGGAGCGCCCTTTTTTCTGTCTGGCACATATCCTTTTGACGGGCGTGCGCGCCCCTAATTTGGGCCAAAACCAAATGAGTGTTAGGAGCTTTGCCCGCAAACTGCTACTGCACGAAGGCTGACGTCGAACAATGCGACGGACTTCGACATTTGAATACCGCGCTTGGACCTTTGGGACTGATGCGCAAACCAGACGACGACTTCCTTTCATCAAACGATTTTAAGCACGACCACGCTGCATGTCGCAGCGAGGCAATTTTAGCGTTCTTGAAAGGAACCACCATGAGCATGACTGGAACAGTAAAGTTCTTTAACACCGACAAAGGCTATGGTTTTATCCAGCCTGAAGATGGCTCAAACGACAGCTTCGTCCACATCAGCGCCGTGCAAGCTGCAGGCATGCAAACGCTCGAGAAAGATCAGCGCGTGAACTATGAAGTTGAAACAGGCCGCAATGGCAAAGAAAGCGCCGTGAACCTGTCGGCTGCTGACTAAGCATACAGCCGCGCTTTACAGCGAACGATAAAAGGGGCGCTTCCTTCGCGGGAGGCGCCCCTTTTTTGTGTCATTGTGGCTGAAGGTTACTGGAAACTGTATATTACGCCTACGACGCAAGCGGCAACCAGACGCAGTCAATTCAGTCCAATTCGGAAAAATATCGGATAGCTGCTTCAAGGGCCAAATCGCGCCGCTCAATGAAGGCCTTAACAGTCGGTGGTGCCAGAGTATCAGGCTGCACTCCGGGCCCGACAAAGTCTGATCCATCTGGATAGGTATCACGCTTTGTCGTGACCCGGCCTATCCCGCCGCCGGGTAAGTAAAACCCAAGCGGTTGGCCCGTGCTGCCGCCGCTGGCCTGTCCGATGATGGGACCGCGTTCCATAACATCAAAGGCCACTAAGAAATCTTCCGCTGCCGAGAATGTGCCCGTGCCGGATAGGACAGCAACGGGCCCACCATAATAGTGATCGGTATTCGGCAGTTCCATATTGCCCGTGGATGCATAGCTCTCAGTTTGATAGCCCCAAGCACGAAAGGCGGGGCGATAATTCATCGTTTTCCATGAACTGACCGCAAAGGGTTTTTGGGTAAGTCTGGACAGCACATCATAGCCATAAGAGCTGCTGCCCCCGCCGTTCTTGCGCACATCAAAGATGATGCCATCGGCTTTCGATATGTCCTCAAAGTTATCGGCAAACCCCTGAGATGCGTCTGTATTGCCAAAAGAGTTGAGCTCTACATAGGCAATATTCCCCGGCAACATCTTCCAACGGAAATTGGGTGCTCGCTCTTCTCTGCCTTCGGTCAGTTCAGTCCATGTATCCCAATCGGGTCGGCGCGATTGAACGGTGACAATATCACCTGACTTCTTCTTGATCGTGAGTTCGAGAGGGCCTTCCGGGCCCTTGAGAAGGCGCCACGAATAGACGCGGCTGTCGATGTAGGCTTTGTTCGAACCGCTAACGAAGGGACGGTGCTGCGTATCTGCAAACTCTTGGATAGGCTGCCCGTCAACCGCGATGATTTCATCGCCGCGTGTGACGCCTGCGGCATCGAATTCCTCACCTGCAACGTAATCCAGGATAAGCCGCTCTTCGATATAGCGGTAATTGATAGCCGGGACATTGGAGCGTCCCTCATTGAACTCATCAACATTTGGAAAATAGACATTGGCATGTCCATCTTCGAGCTTCGCGACAAATGCTTGGAGTAGCCGGTAATACTCATAAGTGTTTTCGCTGGCCATTACGCGCGGGATCATCGCGCGATATTCGGCGTCCCAATCAAGGTCCGGCACAAGATCAAAGTTTGCAAAATTGTATTTGGCCTCCGACCAGAGAAGAGACAGTCCCGCCAACTTCCCCTCGACGGGCAAGTTCTCTTGATACGCAGGCCGGGTAGAAACTGTGCCCCAACGCCTTTCTTCCACTGCGCTCGCTTGTGCAACGGCCTCTTCGATAGCAGCCCAACGAGGCGCATCTCTCAAGCTGGCAAGATCAGTATCTTGTTTCAGCGAATAAGTATCAATGAAGCCAAGCGCGACTGCCAAATCTAACAAGTCTAAGGCTTTGTCGCTCTGTCCCCCTACAAGGGCGTACGCGCACGCGGCATCATAGGCGGCTGAGCGGCGCATCCATTTCGGGGCATCTTCTCGGTTAGCGATGGCCTCATAAAGGACCCCGGCCTCTGCATGTGCACCCGATTTGAACCGCGCCTGCGCTTGGCTTTCAATCGTCTCAATAGAACGTTCGGCTGCGCTCTCTTTGGCGGCTAACCCCGCCGGGGCCTGAGCCGAAAGACATAACGCGAGGCTTACTGCAAAAGCGAAGCCAAGTTTTTGAGATTTGTGTGCCATTGAAACCCTCCAAGTAGAGTGGATGGCACAGGTCACCAATCCCACCTAGAGAGAATTTTACAACTTCGCCCACGAAACTTGCAAGTGCTCTGGGACGTTGCAAGTGCTCGTGGGCATTGGTTGCGCCTGCGGTTGCGCCTGCGCGAGACTGTCTGATCAGACGGCCTTGCGGCCTCACTCAATCCCCAATTGTGCCGCTTGCCTGCGCAATTCATCGGCATTGTCCGGATTAGCTGCAACCGCTTTCGCAAGCGCTTCGCGTGCCTTACCTGTCTCACCCAATGTCATCCGGCTGCGCATAAGCATGACCCAACCATCGAGATTGCTCGGATCACCTTCGAGGCGTGTCTCGAGACTTTCCACCATACCTGCAATCATCGCTTCCTGATCGCTGGCGGACATCTGGCGGGCATCGTTCACTTGCTGAGCTGTAGGCCCTCGAACATTGGCAGAAGCGTTATCGCCAGCCATCGCGCCAGAACCCGGAATTGCGATTTCCGGCGTGCGCGTGGCCATTACGCTGGACAAGCGCTCGCTCACATCGATTTCGTTGATAGCCGAAACTTGCTCAATAGTGCGGACCACATCGCCCTCCCATGGGGCGCCCACGGGCGTGTCTTCGAGAAGGCTAAACCACCCATCAATCGCGCCCTGGTGATCGCCATCAATGTCTTTCTTCACCGCCATGAAATAGCGGGCGCGCGGATCATTTTTGTCAATCTCAACCGCCTTGGCAAAAGCTTCAAGCGCGCTTGGCGGGAGAGGATCGGCATCCGGAACCTCGGCATCAACGGCCATCACACGTGCTTCGCCCAGCGCAGACCAAAGCGAGGCTGAACTGTCATCGATCTCAACCGCACGCTCATAAGCCTCAACGGCGTCTGCGAATTCACCCCGCTCAAAATGGGCAAAACCCAGCTCACTCCAAGGAGCGGCATCATCGCTTGATGCTTCTGCTGCCTCACGCAGCTCGGCAATCGTGGGTGCGCCAGCGCTGACGACCTCGGCTGGAGCCTCGCCCGCACCGCCGTCATACATATTGTAACCAATTGACGCGATCGCGAGCAAAGCTGCGCCACCAAGCAAGACCCAACCGGCTTTACCGCCAGATTGGCCTTCCACATTTTCCCCCATTACACCCTCATTTGCACGGTTTTCGACTAGTCCTGTGCATTTTGCACTAGCATCTGCGGTCAAAAGCGGCAATTGTATGTGCCATTGGGAGGTGCTTTTCTTCACGGAAGGGCGCTTAGTGTGTAATCTATCCGAAAGGGGGGATAGATTGTCGGACTTGTTTAAAGTCGCCATTATTGGCTCCGGCCCAGCCGGGATGAGCGCTGCGGGACAGGCCGCTAAGCGTGGGATGTCGCACATCCTGCTCGAAAAAACCGATCACCTGTCCGATACCATTTTCAAATACCAAAAGGGTAAGCACGTCATGGCGACCCCTTCCGACCTCGCTTTGCGTGGGGGCGGGTACGAAGAAGGCGTTGCTGAGGGCATGGAGTTCGAAGAGGGCACGCGTGAGCGTATCCTTGGCATTTGGAACAAACATTGCCGGATCGTCGATCCCAGCATTCCAGAGCCCGATCATGAGGTTCAGGATTTTGAGATCAACACGAGGCTAAACTCTGAAGTTGTCGCGGTTGAAGGCGATAAGGGCGGGTTTCAGATTAAGCTGAAAGATGGTGACACGGTTCAGGCCGAGACCATCATTTTGGCGATTGGGACGCAAGGAAACCCCAATCTCCTCCGCTGCCCGGGCGCAGATCACCCGATGATCACACCGCAATTGGATGACCCGGAAGATCACTTTGACAAGAATGTTGTCGTGGTGGGAACAGGCGATGCGGGGATTGAAAACGCGCTTGGCCTTGCGACTGATCCGGCGCTTGGCAACACGGTCACCATCCTCAACCGCGGCACAGATTTTGCGAAGGCAAAGACCAAGAACGCAACTGACCTCACATCCGCCGATGAAGAGGGGCAACTCAGGATCGCCTATCGCACCTCGCCTGCTGAAGTGCGCGATGGTGAGATGGTGGTTGAGACCGAAACCGGCCAAGAGGTCATCCCCTGCGATATGATCATCACGCGCATTGGTTCTCAGCCTCCGCGTAAGTTCATCGAATCGATGGGGATCGAGTTCACATCCGAAGACCGAAGCGCTTTCCCGAAACTTTCTGCCGAGTTTGAAACCACTAAGGCGGGTGTGTTCGTCATTGGTGCGCTCGCGGGCTACCCGCTGATCAAGCACTGTATGAACCAGGGCTATGACGTCATCGAATATCTGGCGACCGGCTCTGCTGTAAAACCGGCGGATGAGCCACTGCTTGAGAAGGTGTTTGAGAACCTGCCAGGCGGCAAATCTGTTGACTATTGGCTTGAGCTATACCGCAATAATGTCGCGATCTTTGGCGGTCTTTCCACGCTGCAAATGCGCGAACTTATGCTCGATAGTATCTGCACAGCATTTGCGCCGGGTGAGCCGATTTTCCGCCGGGATGCGCCTGGGTCATCGCTCTTCGCGATTGCCGAAGGAAGCGTAGCGGTTGAGGTTAATCCCAACGATCCTTCGATTACGGTGCCCATTGGACAGGGATCGATCTTTGGCGAGGTCGGCCTTGTTTCCGGACGCCGCCGGGGTGCAACCATTCGTGCCGCTGAAGACACCGTGGTGGTCGAGCTTTCGCGTAAGGCCGCTTTGAAGCTCATCGGCTCCTCGCCCGAGGCAGCAGAAGCCCTAAAGCGTATTTCAATCGAACGCCAAATGCTTCAGCTGTTCGGCTCAGGGCTAACGCCCGACGATATTCGCCCCCTCGTCGACAGCGCCGTCACCGAGCAGATCAGTGCGGGCAAACCTGTGATCACCGAAGGGGACACCGAAGACAAAGACGTCTTCATCGTGCGCTTTGGCTCGATGCGGGTTGAGAAGCAAACCGAAGGGCAAGCGACCTTCCTTGGTCTTATTTCTGCGGGCAATCTGTTTGGTGAAATGGGCGTGATTGACGGGCAACCGCGCATGTCCACGGTCAAGGCAGCTGTGAAATCGGAAGTCATCCGATTGCAAGGTCAAGCCTTCCTTGAGCTGCTTGATAAGAAACCCCAACTTCGCGAACGCGCGCTCCAGATTATGGATGATCGTCGCCGTTCCAATGAAGAGCTTGAGAGCAAACAAAGCAACGAAGACGGCAAAGTCGACGATTTCTCAGGCCTTGCCTCCTTCCTCTTTGATGAGGGAATGGGTGAGGCAACCGATGCGCTCTTGATTGATGAGCGCCTGTGCATTGGCTGCGACAATTGCGAAAAGGCGTGTGCGGACAGCCATGATGGTCTCTCGCGCCTTGACCGCGAGACGGGCAAGACCTTCGCTTATCTTCACGTGCCCATCAGCTGCCGCCACTGCGAGCATCCGCACTGCATGACCGATTGCCCGCCCAACGCAATTCAGCGCGGGCCAGATGGCGAGGTTGATATCAACCGTGAAACCTGCATCGGCTGCGGCAATTGCAAAAGCTACTGCCCTTATGGCGTGATCAGCATGGAACCGGTGCCGCCGGAAAAGCCAAGTCTTCTCAAATGGATGATGTTTGGTTCAGGCCCCGGACCCGGTGAAGCGCCTTATTCGTGGCGCAAGGAAAATGCAGATAGCGGCGTCGCCAAGAAGGCCGTCAAATGCGATATGTGCGCAGGGATCGAGGGCGGTCCCTCATGCGTTCGTGCATGCCCAACTGGCGCTGCAATCCGCGTATCGCCTGACAAATTCCTGACCTTTGCCAAAATGACAGAGGACGTGGAAAGCTGATGGCGACCGCTGCAGAAACCCGCTTCTCCCAAGACGAGAAACGCCGCGATGCTGACCATATCAGCTTCCTCAAACACAAGCGCTTTCGCTGGCTTTGGATGGCACTTTTGCTCTGCGTGGCTAGCATTATTGGCTATGCGCTGATCGACCAAGAACCGCGTCCTAATGGTGGCAGCTGGTATGGCTACACGCTTGGCACAATCGGCCTGTTGTTGATCGTCTGGCTTTCCATGCTGGGTATCCGCAAACGCCGGATTTCAGAAGGCGCTTGGAGCCTCAAGGCTTGGACCAGTGCGCATGTGTACCTTGGCCTTGCGCTCATCGTGGTGGGGACGCTTCACACCGGGTTTCAGATCGGATGGAACGTTCACACGCTTGCTTATGTCCTGATGTTGATTGTGATCTTTAGCGGCATCTATGGCGTCTATGCCTACGCAGCGCTGCCTAAGGAGTTGTCCGCAAACCGCGGTGATAAAACCGGCGGTGATATGCTCGATGTGATCGCCGATATCGACAAGAAGCTCGACAGCGCCGCGCAACCCTTGGGCCGTGCCGCCTGCGACCTTGTGATTGACGCGCTCAAACAGGATATTTTCTATGGCGGCGCTCTCTCTCGCCTGACCAACTCCTATCCCGGTTGCGCGACAAAGCGCGCTTTGGGTGGCATCCCGGCCTCGGGAAGCGAAGCCGAAACGCGCGTCCATGAGCTGCTAACAAATCGCGCTGAACAACTCGCGCAAATCCGCCGACACCTGCGCATCAAAGCGCTGCTTGAGGTCTGGCTCTTCATCCACATTCCGGCAACGATCGCCCTGCTTGCGAGCCTTCTCGCGCATGTGATCAGCGTGTTCTATTATTGGTGAGGGGGATAAGACTATGGCATTCTTGATCCGCACCATTGCTGTTGCGAAATCCGGGCGCGAAATCGTCCGCGACCGCACTGTTGAGAAAAACACGCTTGTCGTCGGCCGAGACCCGGCGAGCGACATTCACTTGCCCGACCTCACAGTTGAACTTCAGCACCTAAAGCTGACCGACGCTGGCCAGGGGATGATCGCTGCCCGCGCGATTGGTGAGCTGCCGTTTGATTGCGACGGAGAAAGCGTTACCGAGGCACGTATTGATCCCAATGCCGGTTCGGACATCGCAGTGGGCCCCGCCCTCCTTGCGATCTCGCGTGACGCAGACGGGCCTGTCAAAATCAACATCCAGCCAGCGCCCAGGGACAAAGCATCGGGCGAACCCGAAGCGGGCTTCCTTATGGCGAGCGCCATGCCCAGCAAGCGCGCGATGGCATGGACTTTCTTTGGCCTGATCTTTGTGCTGCTGCTGTCTGTACCGATCCTCTCTCACCAATTCCGTGAGCGGGTAGAGAACGATCCAGAAAACGTCGACAAAGGCGCTGTCCTGATGGATGCGTCTTGGAGCACCGGCGATCTCAGCATGGCTCACCATGACCTTGAGGACAATTGCGAAGCCTGCCACCAGACCGCCTTTGTCTCGGTCCAAGATGAGACCTGTATCACTTGCCATGAAGAGCTTGATGACCATGCAAAGATGGACCGTCAGCTGACCGGCATGGCTCCCATGAGCACAGGCGATGAAATCCAATGGAACATCGGCCAAGCGCTCGGCAAAGAAGGTCCGCTGGGCTGTGTCTCATGCCACTCAGAGCACGAGGGTCCGGTCAAGCTCGAAGCGTCGGATGAAAAATTCTGCTCCGATTGTCACAACGATATGGACGTGCGTCTCACCGATGTGAGCTTTGGAAATGCAGGCGACTTTGGCGAGAAACACCCGCAGTTCCGCCCTAAGTTCTACGATGCGCACTTTGCTAAGGAAGCCAAACGCATTAGCCTTGACGACAAGCCGGTTGAGAAAAGCGGCCTTGTCTTCCCGCACGACATCCACGTCTCTGAAACCGGGGGTGCTGCCAAGATGGCGCTCAGCCTCTCGCAATATGGCGCACCGCTTGAGTGCAGCGATTGCCATGAGGAAGACAAATCAGCGCCGGGCGGGTTCAAGCCGGTTGTCATGGAAGACTCTTGTGAGGCCTGCCATAGCCTCGTCTCTGGCACAGCGGGCGGCGCGTTCACTTCGCTTCGCCACGGCGATGTGTCAGATCTGATGGAAGACCTTGCCAAGGTAAACCTTAGCTCTCGACGAACAATTCAATCCGGTCGTGGGCGACCAGGACAATACAGCTCAGGCGGTCGTTATTACGCAAACTTTGGTCGCCCCATGGGCGCTTACCTTGCGATTACCCGTGCGCTTGAGAAAGGCGGCACATGCGGAGATTGCCACCTGCGCACCACGAAAGACGGTCGCCCTGACTTGGTGCCAGTCAACATCCCGGACAAATACATCCACAAAGGTTTCTTCCCGCACGAGGCACACGGCGATGATGTTGCCGAGTGCACCGATTGCCACGCGACGGACACGTCAGGCAAAGCAACTGACTTGTTGATCCCAGATCTCGAAAGCTGCCGCGATTGTCACCTTGGTGAAACGGCGGTGAAAACCGAAGAGATTGTGCCTTCAAGCTGTGCGATGTGCCACGGCTATCACACGCCTGCGATGCCCTGGAAGCCGGAGGATCATCCCGATTTGCCCGGAAATGGCTCTAATGATAATGTTGCAGCAATCTTGAGCAGTCTAAGGCGTTAGGATGGATGGAAACAGGCCGAATGGCGGCGCACCTATCGCGACAAAACCCGGTGCGGGAGTTCTGATTGCGCAAATCACCGACACTCACGTCGGTTTTGAGCCTGAGGCTGGCGAGAACGAGTTTAACTTCGTTCGCTTCCGCAATGTGCTTGGCCATCTGCTAAGCCAACCGGTGCAGCCCGATCTGCTGATCCTTTCCGGTGACCTTACTGACAATGGCAGCGCTGATTGCTACATCCGCATCCGCGACCTCATGGCGGATTGCCCAATCCCCTATGAGATTATCCCAGGCAACCACGACAGCCGCGATGTGATGCTCGAAATCAATCCAGAGTGTCCAGTGGCCGATGGTTTCGCTCAGTTCGCTCTGGAGTTTGGCGAAGGCGATGAGAAGCTTCGTGTGCTTTGCCTCGATAGCTTTGAACCGGGCCGTCACGGCGGTGCATTCTGTGAAGTGCGCGCTGCATGGCTCACCAAAGAGCTAGAGGCGTATCCCGATACGCCAACGGTGCTTTTCATCCACCATCCGCCATGTGTCTCATCGATTGACTGGATGGACCCCAAGCCGAACGAGCCTTGGATGATCCGTTTCCGTGATACAGTGCGCGGGCACAAACAGATCCTTTCGATCCAGGCTGGGCATCTGCACCGGCCATTGCACACTGTGATAGAGGGTATTCCGATCAGCGTGACGCCAGCAGTGGCCCCGGCCGTATCGTTGGACCTTCGCCCGATGGATACTGATGTGGCCGATCATCGGCCTATCGTTGACGCAGAGCCCCCGTTCTACAGTTTGCACATCTGGCGCGATCGCAGCTTCGTCTCGCACTTCCAACCCGTGGGTCAGTGGCAAACGCTTGCCCGGTTTGAAGAGCATATCAAACCGATGATGAAAGGCCTCTTCGCCGAGCGCGTCGAATAGGCCCAAGGTGGACTGGCCATTTTTTGGTGAATTCAATCATGTATTGCGAATGTGCTGAGTCGTAGAGGCCCCGGCGCTTAGCCGCCGAGGTTTTCCTCGTCCTCTTCTTCAGCCTCTTCGCGGCGAACAGCCATGTCGGGACCGAAGCTGCCGCCTACCCAGCGATCCATGTTCACATCATCGGTGACCTTCCATGGAACGCCCGCTCTGGTCATGAAGAGCTTCTCCATCTCATCACGTGTGAATGGCCGTGAACCAAGGCGTCCAAACACTGCCATTTGCCCGCCGGTTTCATCCACCGCACGGTCGCGGTCGAGGCCTTTAGAAAGCGCAAGCGCTGGCGAAGGCGTTTTCGCGTAAGAGACAAGCTCAGGCATTGGCGCAGGGCTAAAGCCGTAGAAATTGCGCTGGCTATCAGGGCTGGTGAGCTGGAGGACTTTCATCCCATTCACTCCGTCCGCGACGTAAGCGAAGAGGGATGCGTTGGTGGAGCCAACGATCACGTCTTCTGCGTCATTCAGAGTGCCGTCCAAGGTCACTTTCTTATAGAGCTTGGGCGCACGCGGGTTCTTCACATCAAAGATCATGAGGCCATCGCTCTTGGCTGCGACATAAGCGTAAGTGCGAGCGACATAGATGCGGCGGGCATCAGCGATCGGATAAGTCGCCTCAGGCACGGCCACTGGGCTTGCCATATCGGTCACGTCGAAGACTTTGAGACCCTCATTGTCCGTCACCCAAAGGTAGCGGAACTGGATCGTGCTCGCCCGTGCGCCTTGGAGCGGAGTAACGCTCATCACACGCGGTGCAAGGCAGCTTTCCGATGGGTTCGCAGGATCAATCTCGCACTCATCGCGGTAAGCGGTCGCAGGATTGTCTGGAATATCCTTCGGCAGATAGACCACCACGAGTCCAGCATCTGCGGTGATATAGGCATAGTCGCCCGCCAGCGTGATGTGGCTTGCGCCATTGAGCACACCGTCAGGGTTGAAGGCATCCGAACCATTATCGAACCGCGCACGGTTGAAGAAGTTGTTGCGGAACTCGCCGTCGTTCAATGTATTCACATCAACCGCAATGAGGCCCTCTTCGCTATCCGTGATGAACGCATAGTCATAGATTGGGCTAAACGGTTGCTCTTCATTGACCTCGCGCATGCGGGCCGTGTTGCGCTCTGGCGCGATGGGCTGGTTGGTGGCCACCGCCATGCAGGTCGCATTCTGGGTGTCCACATGGGTGTCATGGCCCAAAGGTGAGAATGGCGCGGTGATAATACGCTCTGAGATGCCTTTATTGGCGATCGAAGCGATGTCGTAAGCGCGGAAACCGCCCTTACCTTCCGCAACGAACAGGTACTCTCCGCGCATTTGCAGACAGCGGACCTGGTCGCCGGTGCCTTCATGGACGTTCACGAATTCTTCGAACGGCTTGGTCTCACCCGAGATATCGCCATCAAACGCCTCACCGCGCACCCAGTTCTTAAGCTCACGTCCGTTGTCCTCGACATGGCGGCGCCAATAATCGGGATAGGAGTAGCGGTGGAGGTAAGAGCCCAGCACAGCTTGCGGTTCGTCATATTCGGTGACGCGTACGGCTGAGATACCGCCTTCGAGCCCGGTGAAGGCATGCATGCCGACAAAGTTCACATAGTTTGTACCGAGCAGCAGGAGCTGCGCCATGATGGCGTTGTTGTCTTCCGCCTCGGACAAGTGACAGTCAGAACACTGCTTTGTCTCTGTCTTCCTCACAGTGTGCGGGAAGTGCGGCGCAAAGGCCTGTGATGAGAAGCCAATCGCCGAGATCGGCGGCTGCTGCACATAAATGCGTTCGCGGTTGATGTTGGTTGAGGACAGCACGAGAGCCGAGGTCGAACGAACAGGAGCGGTTTGGTTGCCTTTGGTGGTCTGGTGCTTGCCCAGTTGGAACATCTGATCGCGCGCAACCTGCGGGTTGTAGGTCGCAAAGTTACGGGTCGAGCCGCCTTCATAACGGTGCGACTTGGTCTTCCAGTTCGCCTCAATCGGCAAGTGACACCCGCCGCACGAGGTGGTCCAGGAAAGGTGGCACGTAAAGCAAGCCATATTGTCATCATCATGGGCGCGTTCGCCCTTGGCGATGCCGGCACCGAATTCAAAGTTGCCGGTTTCCGCGCCGTAAGTGCTCATCAATTTGGAGCGCGCGGCCTTCGCATTAAAGGTCGAGTTTTGCGGGTCGACCGAGTTCTTAACAAGGCTCACTTCCCACTGGAGTTCAGGATCAAGGATAGAGCGCTGGATCAATACCCGCTCGCCCTTGTCATTCTCAGTCCACTCAAAGCGGCGCTGACCATCAGGGTTGCGCAGAAGCGCAAGGTTGTGACCCTCTGGCGGCGCAGCAGGACCGCTGGTGCGAAGCGTCGGGAGCGCGTCGGCGGTGCCGTGGCAATCCTTACACCCGATCTCAATCGCATTGGCGACCTCGCCATAGATGAGGCCGTTGCCGTGCGTGTCTTGCTCATAGTGGCAGTCCACACATTGCATGCCGACCTCGGCGTGAATGCTCATCATATGGACGGCTGTGCCGGGGTTGTTGGAGCCGTTTTTCGCCGGGTCTTTCTCAACCTCAACGAACTTGCCCTCGCCGTCTTTGCGCCAACGCTGACGCCAGCGTTCGTCGTGATAGGCCTGTTCTTCAGGCGTGTCGGTTTCTGGGTTGCCGGGGCGCAGGATTTCGCCCTCTGCATCCAAGAGATTGCCGTCACGGTCGCGTTTAAAGATGCCGCGGAAATTCCACCCGTGGCCGTGATAATCGGCAAACTGCGTGTGCTCGAGTTCTGGGTTCAATTCATAGACATTGCGCAGGAAGTCCACATCCGCCCACATACCGCGCGCGGCTGCGCCTTCGGGGTTGCGGTCCATGATCGCTCGCACTTGCTGAGCGGTTGGGAAACGCTGGGTCTTGTAGAATTCCTCGTATTCTTCATCCGACATGCCATGCGGGCGCGGCGTCTGGTTTTCCGGGCCCGACCACATCATCGGCGCGTCGGACTCATAATCCCACATGGTGTAGCCAAGGTAGGAATTGAGGAAGATATTGGGCTGGTGCATGTGACAGGTCATGCACTGAGCGGTTGGAATAGCTCTGGTGAAGACGTGTTTGAGCGGATGGCCTTTTTCACGCTTGGGCTTGCCATGCGAGCCATGGTCGTCCGCGTGATCTTCAGGACCTTTCAGAGCGCCGTGCCCGCCTGCGCCCTTACCCTCATAGCCGCCGTCTTTGAGACCGCTTTTGGGAAGGCCAATGTCTTTCTTATAGCCGTGGCCACCAGCTTCACCCGGATTGCGCTCTGCCCCGGTAACCCGGGCATAGCATTGCAGCGCTGAGTTCGTGTTCGCCTCTGGGTTGATGCACGGGTCAACCGTCACCGTCTGACCATCGCGGCCATATTTTGCATAAGTCAGCGAGTGGCGCGGTTCGCGATCATTGGCATAAATGACGTGGCACGATGCGCAGCCTGAGTGGCGATAATCGCCCGGCTGATCATTGGTACCCATAAACCAGGTGAACGGGTCGTTGAGGCGCGTCTTGTGAATGTTGAGCGCCGGGATCGCGACGCGCAGACCTGTGCCTGGGCCACGGTTGGATTGCTTGAGGTCAGGACGCCCTGGCTCTTCGAGAAGCTGGATACGGCCTGTGATATTGGGCTGGCCAATCTCTGGAAATTGCGAGTTGATCGTGCGACCACCGCGCTCAAACACGCGGAAGACGTCTGCTGGCGGGGTCACATGCCAAGTGGGAAGCGGATAAAGCTGTCCCAGAACGCCGCGCGCCTTCTGCTCATCAGACAACTGATCGTTTGGAGCATCGCCGGGAGAGGCAACCACGGCCCCCACGCCTGAAATGGTCGCGCTGTCTCCGGCGCGGGTGTATGCTTCACCCAAAATGTAATTCTTAAAGGGCAAAATGCCGTTGTTATAAGTCGCCCCGCCCCACAGCATTGCGCCCGTTGCCATGATCGAACGCTCGGCGCTTTCGATGGCTTGGATGTGGCAGGATCCGCAGGCCTCGCGCGCCACGCGGTAGTCCGATGGGTTCACGAATTTCACAAACTCCGGCGATTCCGTGTTCAGCAGCGCATAGGACCTCTCTGGGTTCGCACTGCTGGGGAAATGCCAGCTATCCGGATATTTCGGCAGAACATGCGCCGTGTCGCGCGCCTCGATGTAATCGGGATGATCGTAAGGAAGCGACGGATTGCCAGCGACAGATGCATTGCCGCCGTGACAATCGACACAGCCAAGCACCACTGCCGGTGTCTCGTGCATGGTCGGCGCATCGCTTGCGCGGTGACAGGTGAGGCACCCTTCGGATTTAGCGTCTGCATCGGCCTGCGATTGACGTGCCGGGGCGGGCGCTGAAATCACGAGGCTATAGTCACGCTTAGTGGGCTTTTCCTTATCCGCTGCCTGTGTCTCGGCCTGGAAGACCGACACGCCAAGGATAAGTGCAGCGACAGTCAAGAGGCCATGTGCTGGCGACAAAAAGCGGAAATTTGAGCTTAGGCTCTTCAAGATGGTGCCCCCCGCCATCAATAAGTCAACGTCAGGTTTGCAAGGATGGAGTAGAAATTCCCATCATTGCCAAGATTATCAAACAGGTCTTCAAATCCATTACCGGAAATCAGTGTCGCCGCTGACAAACGGAACACGATGTTCTGGTTCGCCTTGGGCCGCCAAATTGCGCTTGCCGAAAGGTCATAGCCAATCTCGCTTGGGATTGAGCCTTCGATGCGGAAGTTTTCCAGCGTCGCTGTGCTGTCAAACCACAGATGGTTGGCGTTACCCGTAAGGCGGATTTCTGGCGTCAGATCGAAGTCTGCACCCAAGCCCACAAGCCACAGGCCGGGGTTGAGGAAATTCGATTGACCTTGCTCTTTTGAAGAGCGCAGCGTGTTCAAAATACCGTTGCGGCCGTTGACCGAAATAACCCGGCCGCCGCCTGCGAAAGGAAGCGTCTGTCTGATCCAGTACGATGTATCTGCGCCTGCAAACTGTGGGTTTTCAAAGATCGCATCAAAGCCGGTATGCGTATCATCAAAAGGATCGCTGTCGCCGCTTTGATAGAGGCCAGAGAGCCGGAACCGGATCCAATCGCGGTCGTAGCTCAGCTCAGCGGCGGCGAATTGCGCGTTAATATCAACGGGCTCGCCGGTGAGGATCGAATTGCGGTCTTCGCCAAGCGCCCAATAGGCGCTGCCTGTGATGTTGATCCGGCCGATGCGGCCATCGACATTGTAACCAAGGTAAAAGACATCGTAATCGCGCCCACGAAGGTCACCCAGAAGCGCTGGGCGAACCGGGAAGCCGTTGGTGTCGATCTGAATATCGTCAGCTTCGCGGTTGCGGTTGTAGGCGACCGTGAACTGGCTTGTCAGCGCGGGGATTAGGAAATCCTGACGGTAGACATTAGCGATAAAGACAAAGTCATCGCGCGGCGTTTTCGCTACCGAGTTCAGGCCAGAGTTCGTGTCTTTCTCAAGCCGCCAAAACCCAGCGATATTAAACTGGAAACGGTTGTTATCCCGGTTGCCGAAGAGGCGGATGCCCAGCTGTTGATCCTGAAACAGGAAACCGCGGAAATCGGCCTGAAATGGCTGAATCCCTGCGCGGATCGAGATGAAGTCGAACCGGTCGCGGTCATATTCGGTGAAGTGGTAATCGACGAAGGCTTCCTGCACGCCCAAGAAGTGATCGAGACGATGACTGGGGCGAGAGGGCTCTACAAATAGAACACGCCGCTCCGGCACATCGACATAGTTGACGTTGTACGCCAGCGTCAGGCGGTACTCGATGCTAGGCGGTTTATAAGCAGTTGAGCCCTTCAGCAGCGCTGCGCCTACAATGAAGGTCTGCGACAGGACGGTCGAGAAATCATTGCCGAAAACGTCCAAACGGTCCGGGTCCTCTGTGGTCTGAATACCGACAGGGATGGGAAACGTGCGCGGCTCATAGACTGTGTCGCTGATCGCGTTGAGGACGAAGAACCAATCGTTCTCCTTGATCGGCAACCACGGCACCTTGTCCGGATTGATCGGACGGTCGCCCTTATAGGTGTTTTGATTATAGGGATCGAGCAGCGCTTCTTTGATGATCGGATTGCCATCAATATCGGTCACATTGTCGATCAGCCGCCAGCGATCAGGGATCGGCACCTGGTCAGGCGAAAACGCCTGCGGCGGCGGCGCGCGCACCGCTCCGGGATTATCCTGCGTGACCTTTTCAGGTAGCTCTTCGTTAAATCCAGGGCGCTCACGGCCTTCGATTACCTGATTGTCGAGCTCGTCCGCTTCTTCCTTCGCAGTCGTATTAAGACCGGGTCCCGAAACGCTCTGATTGCGCGCGGGCTCCTCAACCGGTGGCGCAGTCGCAGGCTCATCACCCGGCGCTGCCTGCATCAGGACCATAAAAGGAAGGAGAGAGACCGAACTCATGATTTAGAGCCCCTCACACACGTTCTGCACCGGATCATCGAGGAAAGGCGCAAACGGACAGTTGATGTAGCGAAGGCGAACCTCGCGAGTACCAACCTGCACCACAATCCGGTCAGCTCGGATATTATTGGGCGCGTTGTTGATCGTGCCCGTGCGAACACCAGCATTGTGGAGACCCAGGAAGCTGATCATATCATCCTGATCGATCCCGTCGCCTGAAACACCAATGCCGCCGATCAGCTGATTGCCGCGATAGACCGGCACCGAACCGGGGAAGATCTGAATGCCGTTACCAAGCCGGGGCGCGCCTGCGACTTGAGGCAGTTTGGTACAGCCCCGCGCTGTGTCGGTGGCCGATTGCTGCGTTACAAATGCGAGGTGCTCGGCCAAATTCTGCAAGACCAGCGCCGATTGAAGCCCTGTTGAGAACGGGTTGAATTGTTCAATCGGCCGCGACAACGGCCCATTGGGCGTGCCGACTTCGCCATCGGGGAAGTATGGCCGCGCCAGATTCCCACCTGAACGATCCGCAAATGCGAACGTGCCCGTGAGCGCATTGGGATCGCCAAGGAAATCACGCACACGCTGAACGTATTGAGGGACCTCAAGGTCGCCCGCCAAAAGCTCATCTGCCGCAAAGGGCGCGGAGAAGAAATTGGCTGTACGCGCTTTTTGCAAGGACACGTCCGAACCAAAAATCGGTGCATCGGCTGAACGCACAATGCCAAGGATTTGGCCTCGCGTATCGACCAAGCTCAGCGTCACCTGCGCCTGGCTATCGAGCGGCCTGCGGATTTGCGCCCTTGATCGGCTAATCACGATGAACGCTTCTTCGAGGATCGCAGTCGCTTCAGCCTGAGTGATCGGAGTGCCAACATCGGCCCCATCGGTGCCTGCGCGAATGGGAAAGCGGTTGTTGCCCGCCCCATCCGACATCACAAATGCGCCACCGAGCGAGAATTCCGCATCGGTCGCAGGGCGAATGCCTGAGGCTTCGCTGCCGTAGGCGGTGCCAGCAACGATTGCAGCGCCGCTATATCCATTGATCGCGACCACATCTCCCGCAGTGCCAGCAAAACTAGCGCCTGAGACATTCGAAAGCGCATTGTAGGTCGCATCGGTGTAGCGAAAATTGGTGCCATCTGCTGAAATCCGGTCAGCGCGAATTTCGACCGGCGCCTCAAACCCAACCGTGCCCGCAAGCGCAATGAACTCATCGACATCGCTATCGACGTCGAGAACGTTAGGATCAAAGGTGTAATCAGGATCGGCTGCAACGCCAATACCGCCAACAACCACGCCGTTCTTGTACAGCGGGAAGCCGCCGGGGTCTGCTGAAAGCCCGAGCGGCGAACGCTTTGGACCAATCAGCCCGTCACTGGCGCGTGCACTAAAGTCTGAACAGGGAAGCTGGCTGAACTGCACTCCGAACAGGGGCCCGCTTTCCAAACCGATGGTGGTGGGTGACGGAGGAAAATGCTCTTGCACAATTTGCGAGGCGACGCGGGTTGAGAACGCATTGCCGGCGCTCGACAAATACGCGCCCGTAATCGCCTTCGCGATAGCAGCGCCAGCTGCGGGCACATTCAGACCCTGAATATCCACGTTCTGACCATTTGGCGCGCCAGGAATAGTCACTTCTCCGCGCGCACCAGGCATGACAAACACGCCCAGAACATTACCCACACGGTCTGTTACTGCAATCGTTGCCGCTTGCCCCTGCGAGCTTGCTTGCGCCGCTGCCTGAGCGATGATTTGCTGAACTTCGGCAACGCTCAAACTTTCTTGAGCGGGAGCTGCAAACAGATCACCCGCAGGTGCCGGAGTGGGCGTAGGGGCAGGAGGCTGTGTTGCCGTGGGACCGCCACCGGCAGGGGTAGAACCACCTCCACCACCACACGCCGCCAATGCGAAAAGTGGCAGGTAAGCCAGAGCCTTAAACCGCGATGATTTCCATCCCCCCGCCATCACTATTTCAACCTGCGAATAGCAGCGAGAGCCGAGGCGAGCGATGTGCGGAAGTCCGCTGGATTGTAAGAATTGGGCTCTTCCACCGCAGCATAGGCTTTGTTGATGCTAGTACGGATGCTCGCAGCAGCGCCCGGGGTCACGCGGCCATTCGTGACGAGGCCATTAAGGAGCGTATCAACCGCCATCACCGCTTGCACTGATCCGGAGTAATCCGTGAAGCGCGGGCGGGTTGCATTGTTGCCGATGATATCGATCACTTTGAATGCATCAGAATTGGCATAAGCCCGCTGCGATAGCGCATTGGACAGAGCCCCTGCACGCTGAGACAATGCGCGAGCAGCCTCGCGTGGGTTACCACCTTTGCCGCCAAGAGTGCCGTGGAACTCACGGCTAGCCTTTTTGAATGCATCTGCCTGACCCGGCACCAGCGCACCTGCAACAGCAGACAGCATGATGATGTTCTCATCATTAAACGGCGCATTGCCAAATGGGATTGGGCGGCCGGGGTTTTCCTCAAAGGTCAAACGGCGGCTCGACGAATCTTGAATTTCCCGGTGGCATGAATGGCAATCGAAGAAGTAATATTGCGGGAAGACACCTTCCATCGCAAACTTCGGATTGGAGAAAAGGCCTGTTGCACGTTTCACAGCTTCGGCCTGACCCACAGCCCAGAAACGAACAGCATTGGGCGCACGCTTACGCCGCTTGTAGTCGTCGTCGATATTGTGGTGCTGCTGGAGAGCGCTGAAAAGGTCGAGCTCAAAGGACACGCGAGGGTGACCTGCTGCCATCATAGAGTGCGTGACAAACTGCCCCGGCTTGGTCGAACCATAGTGGCAATCGAGGCAAACATTTGCGCGAACCTGAGGGTTCTCGAGCGGGGTCAGCCCATCAGCAACGTTCGACGCATGGGTCGCCGGCATAGCGTAGTGGCTCGAAAGCCAAGCATCACCCGCCGGACCATGGCAGCTTTCACAGCCAACGCCATCGGAAAGCTGGAATTTCGGACCCTTCTTAGCGCTAGGCACATAGGTCGCATGGCATCCAAGACAGTCCTTCGCCTGACGCGCATCACCCAGCCCAAGACTCTTTGCAATTTGCTGGCCACGGCGACCGCCCAACACAGCATAAGCGCGGCTGTGCGCACCGCTTGCGGAGGAAGGTTCTTGCCATGTTGCAATTTCGTCTTGGCGAACAACAGCGCCATTGCCCTCTGCACGGCCATGACAGGTTGAACCTGCGCAAGAAGCGACACCTTCAAAGCCTGCATTGCTAGAAGCCGTGACCGCAGGAAGCATCGCAAGAAGCCCGAAGGCCGCAATCACGCGCAACGTCACTGCGTTAATCCGGCGCAGCGGAGCCCAAGAACCCCAGATTGGCCCTGATTCCAAGCCTAGCTTTTCTACTGTCATCTCTTCCCCCCAGGAGATGCGCTAACTTTGCCTGTTTTGGCCGAACGCGCAAGCCCTTCCTTGCCCATCAGCCCCCATAATTTCGCCCGTCCGCTCGATCCCGCGTGGCTTAATCTCTCAAAGCTTGAGCAAGGATGCAACCTTGATTGTCCCTTAGACCAGCTAGCCTCGCAAAAAAGTGATGCAAAACACAAAAGCCCCGAAAGCGTCCATGCGCTTGCGAGGCTCTTGATAAATTGTGGCTAAGCTCAGGCGCTAAGCGCGATGTGCCGCTTCATGTGGTGGTCGATATTGCCGAACTCAGAATCAAAGATTGTGAGGCGTTTGAAATAGTGACCAATGGCGTATTCATCGGTCATACCGTTGCCACCGTGGATCTGAATTGCTTCCTGCCCCACGTGATGCGCAGCTTGTGCGACGCGAACCTTGGCAGCAGAGACTGCCTGTTTGCGCGTGCGCTCATCAGCGTCGAGGCGCAGCGTAGCAAGATAAGTCATCGAGACCGAGCACTCGTATTCAGTGTACATATCAACCATGCGGTGTTGCAGCACTTGGAAGCTGGCGATTGGAACGCCGAACTGCTTGCGCTGTTTGGCATAATCCAGCGTCATTGCATGAGCGACCTTCATCGCGCCGCAAGCTTCTGCGCATTGGGCCGCAATCGCTTCGTCAGTCACACGTTCGATCAATGGGAGAGCGTTACCCTCTTCACCGATGAGAGCCTCTGTTGGCACGCGCACGTTTTCGAAATAGACTTCCGATGCACGGCGACCGTCAACCGTCGCGTAGTCGCGAGTGGTGACGCCCTCAGCCGACTTGTCGACCACAAAGACGCTGATGCCTTCATGATCAGTTTGCGCGCCGCCAGTGCGAGCGGTGACCACAAGGTGGCTTGCCCAAGGCGCGCCGATAACGACCGCTTTGTGGCCATTGAGAACATAGTCGCCGCCGTCTTTCTTGGCGGTGGTTTCAAGGTTGGCAAGGTCATAGCGCCCGCGCGGCTCGGCATAAGCAAAGGCAAACACGCGCTCGCCCGAGACGATGCCACCGATATGCTCTTCTTTCTGCGCCGCCGTACCAGCGTGCTTTAGAAACCCGCCTGCACACACCACGGTGGGCACGAATGGCTCGACCACGAGGCCTTTACCGAACTCTTCCATAATAACCATGGAATCCACCGCGCCGCCGCCAAAGCCGCCGTCTTCCTCGCTAAAGCTCATACCAAGGATGCCGAGTTCAGCGAGTTGTCGCCAGACCGCTGTGCTCCAACCAGCGTCGCTTGCGATCAGTTGGCGGCGCTCTTCTGGGCCGTATTGCTCACGGACCATGCGCGACAATCCATCGCGCACCATGTCCTGCTCTTCAGTGAAATTGAAATCCACTTTTGTCTCTCCCTAGCCCTAGCCTTAAAGGCCGAGGATCATTTTCGTGATGATGTTGCGCTGAATTTCATTCGATCCGCCGTAGATCGAGGTCTTGCGCATATTGAAATAGGTCGCCGCTGAATGCTGAGCATAGTCGGGACCGATCTGATATTCGTTCGAACCATGATCCGCGATCGAGCCATACATTGGCGTGCCGTATGAACCCACCGCTTCAAGCGTGAGTTCGGTAAGGCGCTGCTGAATTTCGGTCCCTTTGATCTTGAGGATCGAGCTTTCCGGACCAGGGCCCTTGCCTGCTTGTTCACCTGCGAGCGTGCGTAGTTCGGTGATTTCAAGCGCTGCCAGATCAATCTCAAGCTGGCTCACTTTGCGGGCAAAATCGAAGTCAGCCATGAGCGGCGCGCCGTCCATGGTTTCATTGGCCGCAATCTCGCGCAGCTTCTCAACACCGCGCTTGGAGCGTGCAACACCAGCGATGCCTGAGCGTTCGTGGGCGAGGAGGAATTTCGCATAGGTCCAGCCCATGTTCTCGGTCCCAACAAGGTTTTCAACCGGCACACGAACATCGGTGAGCCAGGTTTCGTTGACCTCATAACCGCCATCGATGAGCTTGATCGGCTTCACTTCAACACCCGGCGTTTTCATGTCGACGAGGATGAAAGAAATGCCTTCCTGAGGTTTCGCCGCATCGGGATCGGTGCGGCACAGGAAGAAGCCCCAATCGGCGTGCTGTGCAAGAGTGGTCCAGGTCTTCTGACCGTTGATCACATAATGATCGCCGTCGCGGACCGCTGTTGTCTTGAGCGAGGCCAAATCAGAACCAGCGCCCGGCTCTGAATAGCCCTGACACCACCATACATCGCCGCTCAAAATACCAGGAAGGTGTTCTTTCTTCTGCTGTTCATTGCCGAAGGTGTAGATCACCGGGCCAACCATAGAGACGCCAAACGGCAGCGGCATAAAGGTGCCAATGCGCGCATTCTCTTCGGACCAGATGTAACGCTGGGTCGAGATCCCAGCCGGTGCCGCCATATTCGGTAGGCCACGCAGGTGCAGACCACCCTTTTTTGCCTAGGATTTTGTGCCATGCGGTCATGTCTTCAGGTGACATGTCTTCGCGGTTGCCCATACCTTCAAGGTGCTTTGGGTGATTGGCTTCGATAAAGGCGCGCACTTCTTCGCGGAAGGCGTTTTCTTCGGGCGTGAACTCCAGATTCATGCTCTCTCTCCGGTTAGCTTTCGTTGGGCCTGTCCTGCCAGAGCTTACGTAAACGTCAAGGGCTCTTTGATCGCATTTCAGGCATGGTGTGTTCTATGAAAAGCAACGCGCGTGCTTTATGTTTGGATGCAAACTATCACACGAGGCCCAAAGCCGTAAGGGAAGCGGGCAATCCAACGCATCAGGGCGTGACCAAAGATGATCTCAAAAACATTCTTAAGCGCCGATGGTCTTTTGGAAGATTCCTTTGTGCTGGGCGACCAGATTATCGAATCGGGATTTTGCCCCACTCATATCGTCGGGATTTGGCGCGGCGGTGCGCCGATCGGGATCGCGGTGCAGGAATTGCTAGAATATCGTGGGCACCCGTGCGACCATATTGCTGTGCGCACTTCATCCTACACCGGCATTGATCAGCAGGAAAAACACGTCCGCGTGCTGGGGCTCAATTACCTGATCGACACGCTGGATAAAGAACACTCGCTGCTCATCATCGACGATGTGTTCGACACTGGCCGTTCTATAGAAGCGCTCCTTAGTGAGCTTGCTTCAAAATGCCGGCGCAATCTGCCCGAGACGATCAAAGTGGCAACCGTGTACTATAAACCATCGCGCAACCAGACCGATTTAGCGCCTGATTATTATGTGCATGAGACCGACGATTGGCTGGTCTTCCCGCATGAATTGCAGGGGCTGACGGATGAAGAAATCCGCGAACATAAACCGAGTGCGGGCGTGGTTTTGGGGCGCGATTAAGCGAAGCCACCAAGGGCAAAAATCACGCTTACAATCGCGGCGCTGGTGAAGTTCGACAATGTGCCTGCAAGCAGCGCTTTGATGCCCAGCTTGGATATTTCCGCCTTACGCTCTGGCACCGCAGCACCCAGCCCTGCGATCAAAATTGCAAGCCCACCAAAGTTCGCAAAACCGCACATGGCGATGATGAGGGCAATCTGACCAGCCGCGCTGAATTCATCGGCAACAGGGGCAAAATTGGCATAAGCAAGGAATTCATTGAGAACGACTTTCTGGCCTAAGAACACGCCAGCGCGCGATGCTTCCTCCCATGGAACCCCGATGATGTATGAGACGGGCGCAAAGGCATAACCAATCAACAATTCGAGGCTCAAATCGGGAAAGCCCAGAAGCCCGCCGATCCCGCCCAAAATGCCATTGAGCAAAGCGATGCCAGCAATAAAGCCGATGAGCACCGCAATCACGCTCAACATGATTTGCATGCCCAAAGTTGCGCCATCGGTGGCCGCCTCGATCAGGCTGGAGGCGTTGGAAAGGCTTGCGGGATTTGCGTTGTCGCTATCATCCAGATCAAACGGCTCGCCTGTTTCAGGGACCAGCATACGCCCGAACAATATGCCTCCCGCCGGCGCCATAAAGGCGGCCGTGAGCAGCAGATCAGAGCGAATACCAAGCGCGGAATAGGCAACCAGAACTGTGCCCGCGACGCTGGAGAGACCAAGCGACATCATGACAAACATTTGCGCGCGTGAGATTTTCGGAAGGTATGGCAGAATGGTGAGCGGGCTTTCGGCCATGCCAACGAAAATATTCGCCGCGCCGCAAGTGGATTCGAGCCGCGATGCGCCCGTCAGAAACCGCAAACCGCCGCCGATGATGCGGATCACCCATGTCATGACGCCCAGGTGGAACAGCACCGCCATGATTGTGGCGATAAAAATGATCACGGGCAGCACTTGGAAGGCGAGGATGAGCCCATCTGCCGGATTGGCAAGCGGGCCGAAGACAAATCCGATCCCGGCATTGGCGTAGGAGATAGCCTCCACCACCCCGGCAGAAAGCCCTTGCAAGACAGCTTGTCCCACTGGCGTCACCAAGGCGAGCACCGCAATTGCGATTTGCAATGCCAGCGCGCGCGCAGCGTTGATGTATTGGATGCTCCCGCGCGCCTCTGAAAGAAGCACGGCAATGCCAACCAGAACCACAATTCCCAACAGTCCAATCAGGGGTGTTCTCCTAAGAATGCACCGCAGAGATAGCCAAAATGGCTACCAGAATAGCTAGACGCCGAACTGCCCAAGTTTTTCGTCCGCAGCGATGGCTTTGGTAATTTGGTCAAATTGGTCAAGCACGGTTTCAAACCCATCCCATTGAAGAGCGCCGTTTTTGACGATGTGCTTGCCGCCGGCAAAGACGTGCGCCACATCCTCTCGGCCCGCTGAATAGACAAGGCTCGCATAGGGGCTGAACACGGGCCGCATATGGAGACCTTTGGTTGAGACGATAATCACGTCGGCGTTTTTGCCCTGCTCGAGCGACCCGGTGTGATCACCCATCCCCGCAGCTTTGGCGCCGATCCGCGTGGCCATTGCCACAGTGTCGCGGTCGCTAAGGCTTCCGGGTTCACCCCGGCTCACGGATTGAAGGTTGGCGGCAAGACGCATTGCCTTCCACATGTCTAAGTCATTGCCTGACGACGGGCCGTCAGTGCCAAGTCCCACAGGTATGCCCGCTTCGAGGAGGTCGCAAACCCGCGCGATGCCTGAGGCGAGTTTGGTATTGGATTGCGGGTTGTGAATGACACTTGCACCTGCCTTGGCGATAAGCGCGATGTCTCTGTCGGAAAGGTGGACGCCGTGCGCAAGCTGGCAATCGCGGTGGAGTAGACCAGTTCGCTCCAGCACTTCGATGGGTGTTGCCCCTCCGTATCCCTCGCGCACCAATTCCATCTCGCTCGCCGCTTCAGAGGCGTGGATTTGAACGGGGAGACTTAGACGCTCCGCAATGGTGTCCAGTTCCCTGAGTTTAGGTTCATCCAGCGTGTAGCACCCATGAGGCGCGAGCATCGGGAATACGCCCGGCGTATCCTTGTGCCGCTCGGCAAATCCTTCAACGAAATCGGTGCGCATGGGCCATTCAGACAGATCATCAAAACCGGGAAATGCAACAAACACAGGCCCCGCAACAATCGACATGCCCAGTTCGCGCGCCGCCCGAATGGTTTCATCGGGATACCAATACATATCGACAAAGCTGGTGATCCCGCCCAGCGCCATTTCAGCGCAGGCGACACTTGCCCCGATGTAGACGCTTTCAGGCGAGACATAGTTGTCTTCGGCATGGAAGAGCTTCTCGAGGAAGGCGTCGAGTGTGACGTTCTCGGCATAGCCTCGGAAAAGCGTCATCGCGGCGTGGCAGTGCCCGTTGACGAGGCCGGGCATAATAATCCCGCCATCCGCATCCACGGTTTCATCTGCCATGAAGCGGGCGGCCAAATCACCTCCCTCGCCGCATTCGACAATCTTGCCATCCGCAATTGCGACCGCGCCATCGGTAAATTCGGTAAAGCCCGCGTCCATCATGAGGACATGGCCACCGGTGATCAGCGTATCGACGCGGGTCATTCTGCATCCCCGGCAATTCGCGGGAGAAGCGCGTTCACAAAGCCTGCAAGCTTGGGGCGGATAAGGTCGGCTGCTTCCCACACTTCTTCGGCGTTGGTAATGTGCGTGTCGTCCAATGTGCTTACCGCTTTGTTTGTGACAGTGCTGATCGCGAGAACCTTCATTCCCGAATGGCGCGCTGCGATGACTTCTGGGACCGTGGACATGCCCACAAGGTCAGCCCCCAGGGTCCGCATCGCGCGTATCTCTGCGGGGGTTTCAAAACTGGGCCCCGTCACAAAGCCATAGACGCCGCTTTTAAGGTCCAACTCCGTCTCACCAGCAACGCTCGAAGCAACTGCCCGAAGGTCCTTATCATAGGCGTTGTTCATGCTGATAAAGCGCTCGCCCACGCTATCATCATTGGGTCCGCGCAATGGATCACGGCCTGAAAGCCCTGCAAGGCTCAAATGGTCCTCAATCAGCACAAGATCAGTGACCTTATAGTCTTCGCGAATACCGCCAGCTGCATTGGTCAAAAGGGCAGTTCTTGCCCCCAGACGCGCCATCACCTGCATCGGAAAAGCGACATCTTGCGGGGCATATCCCTCGTACAAATGCATCCGCCCTTGCATCGCAACAACCGGGACACCCGCCAATTCACCGATATGCAAAACGCCCTTGTGACTGGGCGCAGTGGACGCAGGGAAATGCGGGATGGCGCTATAGGGTATGGCCGAGCCCTCAATAGCTTCAGCCAGATCACCCAGCCCAGAGCCGAGCACCAGCGCGATGTGCGGCACCAACTGGGTGCGCCCGCGAATAAAAGCGGCTGCTTCGTCAAGGCGCTGCCCCAAAGCTTTAGTCATCTATCTGAGCACCGCCGTCTTTGCCCGGTCACCGCCGCGAAAGATCAGAGTTTCCGGAGAAGTCCCGCGTCCAACATTGACGCTGTTGACCTGACGCAGCCAAATATCGGTCAGCACCTGGCTGCGGATGGTCAGCACCGCCCCTTCGCCGGGCGACACGCCCTCTTGATAGATCAGCAGGCTATTGCCAACGACTTCGGTCCCAAGCAGGGTCAATTTTAGTGGGCCACTTTCGGCAGCAATCGAGAAACGCTCAGTCGCATAGCGCGCAAAAGCACGGCGGCTTTCAATGTCGCCAAGAAGGTCAGCGCCCTTACGCCCCTGATGACGCAGCGCGTGTTCGGCGTCATGCAAGGGGATGGTGTGTACCACCTCGATCATGCCAGAGCGAGGGTTGTGCTCCACCGTGGTGATCGCTGCCTTTTGCTGATGCGCAGCCGCTGGGACAGCAAGCGCCAGTATCAACATAGCAGCAATCCAGCGTAGCATTACTCAGAACCTTCTTTCTCGGCTTCTTTTTTTGCGCCTTGTTGCACCTCAGCCATAAGGTCACGGCCCGCGCGCGAACTTGGATCAGGACGCTTGAACGCCTCCACCCGGCTATCGATGATTTTGCGCGGATAGTGGTTGTTGTTGATGTCAGCATCCGCCGTCTCCCAATCAGGATCGAGCACGACCTCGGTCAGCTCCTTGCCTTTGGGGAAAGTGAGCAACTTGGAGACATTGCGCGAATTGCGGCGCCAGATTTCCGCTGGGATATGCAGCCGTTCTTTGGTGCCATCCGCAAAGTGCAGATCAAGGATGATCGGCATCACCAAACCGCCAATGTTGGAGAAGTTGAGAACGTAGTAATTCGCATCTTCTTCAACGGCGCGGTCGAAGACTTGGCGTTCCCAGCCCTCAAGCCCATCAAGGAAGCTGTTGTACTTCTTCGTATCGCGCGGGGTGACGGTGAAGCGGTCGTTCTCATCGTAGAAGTCAGTGACACCCGGGTTCTCAAGCACCCAGATCGGCAGGTTCTGCTCCCGGTTCAAACGCACGCCAACCTTCTCTGGCTCATCGGCAAGCTCTTGGCGGCGGCGCGCCAGATCAATCTCTGGGTCAAGCGTGTCGATGCGCAGCTTGTGAATGGTGTCGAGAGAGATATCGACATGGTCGGTGGTGTAAAACCATCCGCGCCAGAACCAATCGAGATCGGTGCCCGAGGCCTCTTCCATCGTGCGGAAGAAGTCGGTCGGGGTTGGCCGTTTAAATTTCCAACGGCGCGCATATTCGCGAAGCGCAAAGTCAAAGCGTTCGCGCCCGATCACCGTGTCGCGAAGGACATGATATGCCGCAGATGGCTTGCCGTATGCGTTCGGACCGATGTTCAGGATCGAGATCTGATTGCGTCATGATCGGGACCTGCTGGCTCGATGTCATATAGGGGATGAGGTCGCGCGGAAGGCTGCGGGTCCATTGGACATCGGGGTCCCATTCGTACCCCGCAACGCTATCGAGGAAGGAGTTGATCCCTTCATCCATCCACGTCCACTGACGCTCATCCGAGTTCACCACCATTGGGAAATAGATGTGGCCGATCTCGTGGATGACGACGCCGATGAGGAAGATTTTCTCACTCTCGGAATAGGTCCGCGTACCATCATCCTGCAAGGTCGTGCGCGGGCCGTTGAAGGTGATCATAGGATATTCCATGCCGCCCACAGGCCCGTTCACCGACTGCGCCGTGGGATAAGGATAATCGAAGGAATAGCGCGAATAGACCTTCATTGTGTGGACCACGGCAGCGGTCGAATATTTGCGCCACAGCTCCCCGCCTTCTTTGGGCCAGAATGACATGGCCATCACGGTTTCATGCTCAGCACCGGGCTGCTTATGCGCCTGCGCGTCCCATATGAACTTGCGGCTTGTCGCCCAAGCAAAATCGCGCACATTTTGCGCGGTGTAACGCCAAGTCTTTGTGCCCGTGGGGTTAGAGCTTTCGTTCGCAAGCGCCTCTTCAGGCGTCACGATGAACATCGGCTCATCGGTTTTGTTGCGCGCCTGCGCCAAGCGTTGACGCTGTGTCGCGGTGAGAACCGCATTTGGATTTGCAAGGACACCGGTTGAGGACACGATGTGGTCATTGGGGACCGTCATCGAGACATCATAGTCACCAAATTCGAGGGTAAACTCGCCGCGTCCCAGAAACTCTTTATTGTGCCAGCCTTCGTAGTCCGAATAGGCGATCATACGCGGGAACCACTGCGCGAACAAGAAGAGGTCATTGCCCCCTTCACGCTCGTCATCGGGGAAGTGCTCATAGCCAGAGCGCGCAAAGATCACGTTCTCTTCGACAATGTTATACGCCCAATCGATGTTGAAGCTGACGCTTTGACCGGGGCGTAGCGGCGTGGCGAGGTCGATGCGCATCAACGTGCCAACAATCGTATGATCAAGGCGGCGCCCGCTGGTGAGCTGGACCCGGCTGATATCATAACCATAGGTGTTGTCTGCGAGCGCTTGTTGGCGGCGCACTTCTTCCAGCGAAAGGCGCGCTGGGCTGTCGCCCCGGCCCAAAGAACGCGCAGGGCCTCGGCGTCCGGGCCCACCGAATGTATCGGTCAGCTCCGCCATTGAATCGGTGCGAAAACGGTTCTGATCAAGCTGCATCCATATCCACGGCAATGTGTCGGGCGATTTGTTCTTATACGTGATCGTGGCCCGCGCGGTCAGGCGGCGGCCATTTTCGTCCAATGTCGCATTGATGCGGTAATCGGCCTCTTGCTGCCAATATTGATGCCCCGGCGCCCCGCTCGCGTTGCGATAGACATTGGGGTCGGCCAACACTTCATCGAGCTGACGAAATTTGTCTTCAAAATCACCCTTGGTTTGCTGGATACCCTGAGCCAAAGCAGGAGAGGAAAGCAAAAGAGCGACGAGAAAGGCTAGAAGACGCAAGGGAGAGGTTCCTTTTGGTTCCGAGTCAGTAAGTCGGTCGGGTACATGGTTCACTTGACTATCGCAATTCCTCAACGAGCCGCTCCATAAAGCGCACGCCCTTCTCCAATTGCTCTACCGCAATCCACTCATTGGGCTGATGGGCTTGCTCAATCGAGCCGGGGCCGCAGATGACCGTGGGGAAGCCGGCTCGCTGAAACTGCCCTGCTTCGGCGGCGTAGGAGACCTTGGATGGTTCTGAGTTCTCGCCTGTTAAACGTTGGACAAAGCTAATCGCATCCTCACTACCTGCGTCGCCAAGTGGCGGAGCATCGGCGATCTTGGTGAAGGTGACGCCAGCTTGAGAGAAGCGTGCCTTAAGCTCGCTATCAAGCGCCTCGCAGCGCGCTTTGAAGGGCCCAAGAAGCTCACTTGCGACAAAGCCTGGCGGACAACGCAGGTCGAATTGAAATTCTGCATGCCCTGCAAGGATATTCGCCGCCTCTCCCCCTTGCATCACGCCAATGGTGAGCGTTGGGTGCGGGGGATCAAAACCACAATCAGGGTCGGCATTCGCTTTGAGATCGCGCGAAAGCTCTACCAGCAAATGCATCAGGTCGACTGCGTGCTCATTGGCGGAGATACCGTGGTTGACCAAGGAGGAATGCGCCTCGGCCCCGGTCACCGTGACCTTGAAGACGCTGATCCCCTTGTGCCCGCTCACCAGCTTCATCAATGTCGGTTCACCCACCAGAGCAAGGCGCGGTGTGGGTACGCCCTTCCGCATTTGCTCGATCATCGCAGGCGCGCCAAGGCAGCCCACCTCTTCATCGTAACTGATCGCGAGATGGATTGGCTTTGAACCTTTTACAAACTCAGGCACAAAGGCGAGCGTTAGAGCGATGAAGCTCTTCATATCCGACGTGCCCCGGCCAAAGATCTTGCCTTCTTTTTCTAGCGTCACCCATGGGTCGCTGACCCAATCCTGATTGTCGACAGGGACCACATCGGTATGCCCTGACATGATCACTCCTCCCTCGACTGCATTGCCCACAGTTGCAAAGAGGTTGGATTTGGTGCCCTCATCGTTGGCAACGCGGGTAGCGCTCACGCCGTGGTCCGCGAGGAAGTCTTCCACCCATTCGATGAGCTCGAGATTGGAATTTCTCGAAGTGGTATCAAAGGCAATCAATTGATCGAGGATAGCGCGAGTTTTAGTGAGGTTTGTCATGCCCCTCGCTTAGCGCGCCTCGAGAATTGCTTCCATTCCTTTGTGGGATATGGAGCGGGTGAAGGGAATCGAACCCTCGTCATCAGCTTGGGAAGCTGCTGCTCTACCATTGAGCTACACCCGCATTTCAAAGGCTTGGCCAATCATTGGGCCGCGACACTACACTATGGCGCGCCCCCCAACCGGCAACCTAATTATCAAAACGATCGCAAGATCACTATTCCTAATATCTCTTACGCGTTTGCTAGCAACACAGTCCAACCGTCAATCTCACGCCAATCGCGATCAAAGAGCCTCACAATTGGCTCGATCGGTCCGCCCGCAAAAGAGCCCAAGAATGCAATCCGGCAAACAGATTTGTCGGCTTTATTCCTCAATCCAAGGCGTTAGCAGGCTTCATCTTACTGCCTAGAAGCAAGCTTTGTTCAAGGCCATTGCGGTCAAGGTGAAGGCTTGGACGATCCGAGCAAGCCTTATGGATTGTTCGCATCTGGAAGCAATCGTTGCCGAAAACGGACCGGTGACTGGTGAAAACGTGCGTGAAATTGCTTCTCGAAATTGCCGCGTGACCCAAATCCGCAACCTCGTGCGATGGCCTCAACGTCATCAGCGGTGTCGATCAGTTTCGATGCAGCCATTGCCAGTCTTCGTTCGAGTACATGGTTCCAAATGCTGTTTCCGATCTCCTTGCGGAATATACGGTTCAAATTGGCTCGCGAAGACAGGCTGTGTTCGCAAACGTCTGCAATTGTGAAGCGATGTGCGAGGTTCAGTTCTATAAAATTTAGCGCTCGCAGTGCTTGCGGGCTTATCGCGCCGACATAGGCTGATCGGCGGCTGGGAGTTTCGCTGTAACGGCGAACGGTCAGCGACAAGAGGGATCGGATCAGTTCATCGACATGCTGCCTACCCACCGGAAAGCCGCTTAGCGCTTGGCTGGCGATATCGAGGCCAAGGTGGGCGATTGTCGGAGCATCGTCTCCAAGAGCCAATCGCCATCGCAATTCTTCGGGCCGATCTGCGAACATCATGGCAGCAGCCCGCTCCATCACGCGCGGCTCAAAATAGAAGCAAACTCCCTCGATTTTGCCTGCCCATTCTATCGTCCATTCAGCGCCTGGTGGGTCGAACGCGACCATGCCTTTGCGATAGTTGAACGATCTTCGGTCGAGCTTGCCGGACACCTCGGTAAGTTCAATCGACCGGGTTGGAATGAAAACCTCGAACAGGTCGCGCAGCACCTTCTCGCCGCTGCCAACGCTTGTGTCTACAACTGCGATAGTTGTTGGCCAAGCGCCATTGATCGTGACAACCAAAGGCTGCTTCACGCCAGTCGATGCCAATGCAGAACTTGTACGCTCCTGACGCTCAAGTGTCCGATCACCCGCACCGTCCAGAGTCTCTTCAATCACCTGATGCCTCCGATTGGCTCATGAAGTTGAGCGTATTTGCGTTATGTCAGCGTGTAATGTGTCCGGACAAATTGCGCAACAGTGAGGGGAAGCGCTCGTGAACATCAGATTTTTAGGCAGTGTTTCCGCGTTGGCAGTTCTTACAGCTGGGACAGCAATGCCCGCGATGGCACAGGATGCTGATACAGCAGATGCAGCCAGTGAAGAAGACTCGCGCGTCATTATCGTCACCGCTCGAAAGCGTGAAGAAACACTTCAAGACGCACCATTGGCCATCACCGCTTTCTCAGAAGGTGAGCTTCAGGCAGCGGGCCTCGATGACATCACTGATTTTTCCAAGGCAACGCCGGGTCTTTTCGTCGAGTCGTTCAATTCAGGCGTCAACAACAATGCCAGGGTCGATACAACCCCGCGTTTTCGTGGAATCTTTCTGGAAAGCGGAAGCCGTCTGCAACAGACCGCCGCTGTGTTCCTTGACGGTATTGCCGTATTCGGCGGCATCCAGACAATCGGCGTCAACGAATTGCAACGTGTCGAGGTCACAAAAGGACCGCAATCCGCTCTTTACGGCCGGAACACATTTGCTGGTGCAATCAATTATGTAACCAAGGATCCCAGCGACGAACTGCGCTTCGACCTTGATGCCACTGTTGCGACGCGCGATGAATATCGGATCGCTGCTGGTGTCGAAGGGCCGATCATTCCGGGTGTCCTGTCGTTTAGGCTGGCCGGCAGATTTGATGATGTTGGCGGTCACTATGACAACTTTGCCGCTCCAGGTGAGAAACTAGGGGATGAGTCGCAATGGAACATCAACGGCACGTTGCTCTTCACGCCCGACGACCGTTTCCGCTTGAAGGTACGCGGATCCTACCGCGAATTGCACGACGGGGTTTCGGCGCTCATCGGTGGCGCGTTCGGGCCAGCAACACACAATTTCGGCGGGTTCTTGCTGGACGCCAATTGCAATCCAATCCCAGGTGCTCCAACTGTTCAGCCCAGCTCAAACACGCAATGCAGCCCAGGTGTAGCGCGCACAGGCGCGGACAATCCCTTTGGCGAAGCTGAACCATTTTTTGGGCGCACCAACTCAATTTTTCAGGGTACGATTGATGGTGGAGACATCCCCGCAAGCGAAATCGGGATCAACACCGACTTCTCGCTTATCGAGGCATTCCGAAACAACGTAATGAACGATCCGCGGTTCGATCCAGCCACCAATGTGCTGGCTAATGGACTGACCTTTAGCCCTTTTGAGAAAGACGATTTTGGCCTCGACCTCGAGGAGATCAGGTTCAGTGCCAACCTAGAATACGAACTGAGCGACGACATTACGTTTGTCGCCTTGGGTGGGTATAGCGATGAGGCATTCGGCTTGTTCACCGAATTGGACCTTACGCCAGACAACTCCTTCACGACGTTCACTGGTCGCGATATCGTTGATTGGTCCGTCGAGGCGCGACTTCGCGGTACAGCGTTCGAGGACCGCCTATCTTGGTCCGTGGGCGGCAGCTATGTCGATGTCGAAGTGCGAGAGCTTGGATCAATCGCGAGTAACCTGTTCTTCCCAATCGTGTTTGGCGACGGCTTTAGATCGACGCCTTTTGTGTCTGGTGCAGAGACGTGGGGTCTTTTTGGCTCGCTTGAATACGAACTGACAGACACGATCAGCGTGTCGCTTGACGGGCGCTATCAAGAAGACACGATCATCAGCGAAGCGGTCAATGAATCGGTGCCAGGGCTTTCTCCTGCGACGATCACAAACTTCCTGCCACGCGCCACTGTGCGCTGGGAGCCGTCCGCTGATACCACATTCTACGTGACGTACAGCCAAGGCAACCTGCCGGGTGGGTTCAACCCTGAGGTGGCAGAGCTTGACGATGCAGCCCTGCAAGATGTGCTTTCGCGGTCTCCCACGGCGTCATCAGTGTTTGGCGAAGAAAAACTCGAAAATTACGAGTTCGGCTGGAAGCAGGCGTTCGATGGCGGCAATGGCTTTATCAATCTTGCCGCATTTTACATGCAGCGCTCTGATGAGATTTTCGTCGCGATTGAGACAGCGCCTGATAACCGACCCGGTGCAGCAAACCCTCGCCGTACGGTCACATTTTCAGGCAATGGTGCCACAACAGATATCTTCGGGATAGAGATTGACGCCAGTTGGCGAGTATCGGACGAATTCACGGTCGGCGGCTCGTTCGCATATATCGATTCTGAGATCACATCATTCCCAGAGGCTGGCGGCACAGACAGGTTTGGGCTGGTCTTTGGTCCCAACGAAAGCCCCGTCGGCCAACAAGCGCCAGAATTCCCGCCGTTTAGCTTCTCCTTGAACTCGACCTTGGAGCAGCCGCTTAGCCTTGGTGCTTTTGACACTTGGTATCTGCGTCAGGATTTGTTCTACACAGGCACGTATTACACCAGTAATGCGAACCTCACCGAGGTTGAGCAGGCGATCGACCTGAACCTGCGCACCGGTATTACGAGCGCAAACACGACGATCGAAGTCTTCGTAACCAATTTACTTGAGGAAGACGCACCTGCCTCTGTTCAAACCTTCGCTGATACGAGCTTTGACGTTCGAACAGCTCCAGGAGGTTTCTTCAACTTCAACGCGATAGGCAATCGCATTGGCTTGAGAGATCGCCGACAGTTTGGGGTGCGTTTGCTCCAGTCTTTTTGAGCTTCGCCGCAATGAGTGTCTCATCCTACAGCGACCGGCCCGCTAAATACTCGCAGGTTGGGTGCATCGCATGAGGGTGTCTCAAACCCAGATAACGCGCAGGCTTCTTTTAGCCGCGTCGACAGGAGCGCTTGTGGCAATCACAGGATGCACAAACTCGCCTACCACCCAAGATCCTGTTCAAACCGAAGACAGCGGGCGCCTGACCTTTGTTCTGGTTCATGGAGCCTGGCACGGTGGATGGTGCTGGCAATATGTAAAAGAGGCGCTTGAGGCCGAGGGACACCGCGTATTCACGCCGACCCTGACCGGTCTAGCCGAGCGCCGCGATCTTCTCGATGCGTCCGTCGGCCTTGATACGCATGTCCAAGATATCGTCTCTCTCATTGAGAACGAGGGTTTGAACGACATAGTGTTGGTTGGTCATTCCTATGGCGGCATGGTCATAACCGGCGTTGCTGACCGACTGAAACATCGCATCGATCACATCGTGTATCTCGATGCGGGCACGCCGGATGAAAGCGGGCAGAGTTTTCTGGACTATGGACCTGACTCCACCGCGGAGAATGTGGCAGCAGCTCTGGAACAATTGAGGGCGCTTGCACCCGACGGCATTGCAATGCAGCCATTGCCGGCCATGGCATTTGGCATACCCCCGGAGAATGTTGAGGCCACCGCATGGGTGGAGGCAAACCTGACACCGCATCCCATCAGAACGTGGACTGACCCGCTCACGCTGGAAAATGGCGGCTCTTCGGACCTCGCAAGAACATTCGTTTTGTGTACTTCACCGCCGCTCGAGAATTCCAGCATTGGCGCAGCTGCACTGTCAATCCGAGAGGATCCAAGCTGGCACTACATGGAATTGGAAACGGGCCATGACGCTATGATCCTTGCGCCCAAGGAAACCGCAGGCCTTCTTATAAATGTGGGCAGCTAAACCATTTGGTGAAAGCCCCAATGGACACCGATTAGCAATCGAAATCTTGTTGGGGCCTTGCGAATTTGCCCAATGACGAACTCGCGTTTTCGCACCATCGCCTCGGACCTACGAAAGGCGATTAAAGCTGGCAAACTTGAGCCAGGTTCCAAGCTCCCGACTGAGAGCCAATTGTGTGAAGAGTATAGCGTGAGCCGCGGCACATTGCGCAACTCGCTTGGGCTGCTGACATCTGAGGGACTTATTGAAGCAAGACAGGGCGCCGGTACGACAGTCACCTCCATAAGCAGGCGCAAGGGAATTTAGCGCCAACCGATTGGCAGCTACGACGATATCTTTGCCTATGCGACCGGTCGACAAAGGTCGTTTCAAACCTTGCCTCCACAGCCATTGCCCGAGGACATCCAGCAGTTGTTGGGCATCAGGTCGACATCGAAGTGGATTGTCCTTTCCGGTCAAAGAGTTTCGGATGATCGATTGAGCCTAGTCCAAGCAACCATCGCCTGGCTCCCAAGCCGACATGCCAGCATTGTCGATAAACTCGACTTGCGGTGCGGCGCTTTGTTTCGGCAAGTTTCTGATTTGGAAGGGTTCAATACCGCTAACATCGCTCAATTCATACAAGCTGTGCCGCCAGAGCTATGCCCCGCAAACATTATGTCTCAAAAGCCAACCAATCCGGTTCTTCGCGTCGTTCGCTGCTATAGAAACGAGTTCGATGAAGTTTTCGAAGTCTCCGCGAATTACCAGTATGATGAGCGCTTCTCGTTCGCGACAGATTTCGAGATCTTGTCAGGAGACCAAAATTGATCAAACCTGTCGAAGGCGCAATGCGGAACAGCCGCTGAGCAGGTCGCATGCACGTTCAATTCTCACGCCCGCAATTGGGTCCTGAATGTAATGGATGCTTTTCAGCTTCGATCAGTCAAAAGTCGACACTGCGCAATTGGCACAAATCAATACCGTTCGCACATCAAAATGACCGGGCGAAGTGCTCAAGCTCGCCGATATGTCCTGTGCGAACCAACCAATCCTTCGCGTTCCAACACAGCATTCGAGCTTTTGTCGGTGCACAACAGCGCAACACTTCCATCAGTGCTTGCTGAAAGCCCAAACAATGGCACACCCATGTGCTATTACTAAAAATTTTTACAGTTCGCGCTTTACTTAATCAATGAAACACGTCTGCAGCGGTATGTTTATACAAAATACCCATTCCGCCCAAATAAGTAAATGTGGTTAAACGCCTCAAAAACTGGATGAACACTTCTCTTTTCATTGGTTTGCCTTACTCATGAAATTTGTATGACATCTTTTGAATTCATCCCGGAGTGGCGAGCCATTGACCTCAAAGGCGAGTGGTTCACGCTTGAAACGGGTGCAAGCAAAACCGGCGGCGGTGACGGTTGGGCGGATGTTTGGCGCAAAGATAGCTCTGCGTGGCAGTATAGACGCAAGAGGGAAAACCTCGAACGCGCCTTTGCCCAGCTTGCGCAATACGCGATTGCTCTCAACAATCCGCTGCTCTTGTTCATCAGCGACATGGATAGCTTTCGTATCCACACCAACTGGACCGATACCGTGCAGGAGGTGGCCAAATTTGCGCTCGACGACCTGTTTGATGGGGCGACCCGCGATCCACTGCGCGATTGCTTTGAGGAGCCAGAGCGCCTCAACTCTGCACAAACTCGTCAAATACTCGCCGAAGAGGCGGCGCGTGAGACTTCACTGCTTTCCCAGTGGCTGCGCACTTTACGCGTTCTTGAGCCGAACAGCGGGCCGGAGGCTTATGGATGGGGCGACGATGTTCCCAGTGGCGTTTTTGCGGACGATGAAACCCTCGCCCGGCCTTCAAAGCTCAACCAAGAGAGGTTTGCCCAATGACCCGCCCGCTACTCCAAGAAACATTGCAAGAGCTCTCCGCACGGGTCAGACGCAATTGGAACTCCATACCGGAGTTGGATTTGGTTCGAAGCGAACTTTCCCACCGTAGCACGCAGGCTGCAACCGCACTCAAGGCCAAAACAGGCGATAGAATTCTGACACTTCGCAAACAGGATATCAAAGGCTCAGCACAGAGTTCCAACGGCAATTATACCCCCGCTGAAGAGCAGCGCAAAGCTGATGAGACAAAGGCTCCGAAAGCCCCCAACCCCGCATTGCGAAAACTGTTTGATGACACCCGCAAACGTTTGGTCGAGACAGGAACCCGCAACCGGCTCGTCCACGTTAACCGCGCAAACAAACGCGCAAACACGCTCAATATTGTTAATGAAAAATCTGACAGCGTTTTTGCTTTTCTAACATCCGAAAAGAAGATGCGGTTTCTCGCCATCGGGAAAGACAAGGACGCCGATGCTGATCAGATAACGTTCGTCGATGCCGGTGAAGAGGGCTTTGATGAGGGGCGCTTTGACGACAATCAGCTTGAGGTGAGGCTTGGCCCTGACGCTTTGCAAAAGCGCCTGCTTAAGCTGTCGAGAGATGCAAGGACGGCAGAGGAAGAGCAAGGCGCGAATATCCTTTATTTGGCGCTCGGGTTTCTGACTTGGTATGAAGACAAATCATCGGCGGTAAAGCGCGAGGCTCCACTTGTATTGCTCCCCGTCCAGCTCATCCGGAATGAGCGCAGCTCGACTTACGATATCAAGGCGCGAGGCGATGATATCGTAACCAATCTACCGCTTGCACAGCGGCTCAAGACCGATTTTGGGATGGAATTGCCAGAGATTGATGTCGAGAAGGACTGGCAGCCCTCCGACTACTTTGCCTTGGTTGAAGAGATGATCGGCGGCCGCGAGCGTTGGTCCGTCGACCGGGACGGGATGCAGCTTGGATTTTTCTCGTTTGCAAAGCTGCTGATGTTTCTGGACCTTGACCCCGACAGATGGCCGGAGGGCAGGCTTGAAAACCACCCTCTGGTCAATGGGCTATTGCACGAAGGCTTTGAGCCAGAAGAGCCGGTGTTCTCGCCTGATGACAGGCTTGATGACGTGCTACCTCCAGAACAGATTTTTCATGTTGTCGATGCGGACAGCTCACAAACCAAGGTGATCGAGGAGGTCCGGAAGGGGCGCAATCTAGTTGTGCAAGGTCCTCCAGGGACTGGTAAGTCGCAAACCATCACCAACATCATCGCGGCGGCCGCTCACGAAGGCAAAACGGTCCTTTTCGTCGCTGAGAAAATGGCCGCTTTGTCGGTTGTGCATGACAGGTTGGTCAAAACTGGCTTGCAAGACATCTGCCTGGAGCTGCACTCCAAGGCTTCAAATAAGAAAGCGGTTCTTGCTGAGATTGCCAGAACCCTAAATTCAGCAAAAGCCATCCCCAATATGTCTGATGATCCAACAGACCTGAGGGACGCTAGAGATCGCCTGAATAGCTTTTCGGAGGCCCTGCATCGCCCAATCGGTGAGACAGGAAAGTCACCCTTTGATGCTCTTGCGAAACAGGCGTATTTCAAAGGCAAAGGCGCAGAACCGCCGCAACTTAAAAATGATCGATTGCCCGAATTGGATGCGGGGGAAGAGCAAGAGCTTCTGCGCGCTTTGACAAGCATTGGCGAGCTTACTCCGAAGCTTGGAACCATCGAGGGCCACCCGTTTACGGGTATCACGAACCTTGGTCTCCAGCCGGTCGATCTTGAGCGATTTGAGCACAAACTCGGTCAATCGATTGCAGCGCTTCAAACGCTGCAAGAAGCCCATGTATCTGTGACCGGCCTTTTGGAAGTGGAGGAGCGATGCACAATCGCAAATGTTGCAGTCTTGCAGGATACCACAACGCGGCTCGAGGGTGTGCCTGCCTGCGAGGATGACCTACTAGAACTACTGTTGTCAGCGGCCAACCGCACCCGGCTTATGGAAACTCTGGATGAAGGCGCGCAGTGGCGTGAGCTTTACGATCAAACGCGGCCCAATTTCATTGAAGCAGCCTTTGATACGCCGTGTGCTCACTTGCGCGGTCCCATTGCTGCGGGAACCGGTTCTTTCTTGACGCGATGGGGTTCCGCCTACCGATCTGCGTCCCGCGAACTTGGCGGGCTGCTGAGCGACAAACTGCCGAAGACGGCGGCTGATAGGTTGGCGCTGCTCGATGATTTACTCGAGGTGCAAGCCAGTCACACCGCGTGGTCCCAAGACGAGGCCTATTGTGCCAGCGAACTCAAGGAGCATTGGCGCGGCGCACGGACAGATTTCGTCACCATTGCTGGCGCGGCTAATTGGACAGAAAACGTCTCGGCATGCGAAATCGAATTAAGGCCCGAAACGGCAATTGGAGTCGCGCGAACTCACAGCCGCTTGAAGGATGCTTTGCGCGAACTTTTGCAAGCGACAAAGTATGCGCGCGAAGCGATCGAAGTCGTTCTTGGGGATATTGGTCTAGCTACGGACCAATTGGGGCAAGGTGGTTTGGAAAACACGCAGACTGCGACACTCCTCGATCGGCTGACAGGGATGCGCGATGCCGTCACACAATATGACGATTGGGCCACGTTCCAGCAATTGCTTCATCGGATCGAAACGCTTGGTTTTTCCGATATCAGCAAGGCGCTCCTAAGCGGCGAATTGAAAGCCGACGCGGCGCTCCAAGAATTCGATTTTGCGCGATCAGAAAGTTTGTGGGGCCGCGCCCTTAGTGAAGACGATGCCCTATCGGATTTGCGCAGCACGAACCGCCACGAGCTGGTTGCCGATTTCCAGAAACTCGAAAAAGAGCAATTTGCGAACAACGTAAAGAGCATCAGAGCCCAACACCTAGGTCAGGTTCCCACAGGCGCCCAAGGTGAAATGCGTGTCATCCGTGGGGAGCTTGGAAAACAGCGTGCCCATATGGCTTTGCGCAAACTCTTTACGAGAGCCCCTACGGCTTTGCGCAGGATCAAGCCGGTCTTGCTGATGAGCCCGATCTCGGTCGCTCAATTCCTCGAACCGGGCCTTCATGAATTTGATCTTCTGGTGATCGATGAGGTCAGTCAGGTGCGGCCTGAAGATGCCTTGGGTGCCATCGCGAGAGCGAAACAGATTGTTGTGGTTGGCGACCAAAAGCAGCTTCCCCCGACCTCATTCTTTGATCGCCTTCTTGGAGACGGCGCCGGACTGGATGATGAGGAAGAAGACGAGAGCCTCCTTGATGGAGCGGCAAGTCTTGGCGAGTTGGAGAGCGTTCTCACGCTTTGCGAGGCTCGCGGGTTGGGCTCTCGAATGCTCGAGTGGCATTACCGTTCGCGCGATCCCTCCCTAATTACCGTATCCAATGGTGAGTTCTACAAAGGCGGGCTCATTCTCCCCCCTTCTCCCCTGCAAGATGACCCCGATTACGGCTTGTGCTTCACCCGCGTCAAAGGAGCCTATGATAAAGGGGGGCGGCGTGACAACCGCCTCGAAGGAGGGGCAGTTGTCGAGCGTATTCGCGAGCACGCTCGCACCAGCCCGAAAACGTCTTTGGGTGTGGTCACATTTTCATCGGCGCAAAAGAACACCCTCAACGAACTTCTCGAATTCGCCCGACGAGAAGACAAGACACTCGATGACTTCATGCGCGAAGGCAAAGCCGAAGATTTCTTCGTAAAGAACATTGAGAACGTCCAAGGCGATGAAAGAGACGTGATTTTGGTCAGCGTTGGCTACGGGCCGATCATTCCCGATGGCCCGCTAACCAGCATGTCATTTGGACCGGTCAATCTTGAGGGCGGTGAACGGCGTCTCAATGTGCTGTTTACTCGGGCAAGGCTGAAATGCGAAGTTTTTGCCTCTTTTGACCCATCGGCAATCGATACATCAAAAACGAGCAAAGTGGGCCCAAAAGTCCTTAAACGCTTTCTCGAATATGCGCAGACCGGGGCATTTTCTGACGCAGAAGTCACCGGTGAAGATGCAGATTCTCCGTTTGAAGAAGACGTCGCCAATGTTGTTCGCTCGCTTGGGTTTGAAGCCGATAATCAGGTTGGCTCTGCTGGCTTCAAGATCGATTTGGGCATTCGCGACCCGGACAGGCCCGGAACCTACATTCTTGCCATTGAATGTGACGGCGCAACATACCACTCGGCGCTTTGGGCTAGGGAAAGGGACCGGCTTCGCCAAGGTGTCCTTGAACATCTTGGATGGCGCTTTCACAGGATTTGGAGCACCGATTGGTTCTACAATCGGGCCTCTGAAATCGACCGGCTTCGCGGAGCCCTAAACGATGCTAAAGTGGCAAGTCTTGAGGGTATTGAGGTCACAGGTTCGAACCACGCGTCGAATGTCATCGTGGAGGAGAAGCCAGAGATCGCCACGATGAAAATCCCCGACGCTGAGCCCAGACAAATGCCGCTTTATCAGCGTGCACAGTTGGAAGTCGATTACTTCAGAGAACCCCGCGAAGTACCTTTAGCATCATTAGCCAAATTGGCCGGAAACATAGTCGAGGCCGAGGGGCCAATTCATCAACACGTTGTGGCGCGAAGAGTTGCTCAGGCCTTTGGCAAACAAAGGGCCGGCGCACGTATCGCTGACCTGGCAGCGAGAGCGCTTAGACGGGCGAGGCAATCGTCAGACAGCCTCCAAGAGGCAGATGGATTTTGGACGGTTCAGGCACAGCGAGAAAATCCGCCCATCCGCGACCGATCAAACGAACAAGGATCCGTTCTCAAAGCCGAGCATCTTTGTCTAAGCGAAGTCGTTGCAGCGATTGCATTGGCTGAGGAGGACAACGCAGGCGGAGCAGGCGAGGAACTAATCCGTTCCGCCGCGCACCTACTTGGTTTTAGACGCGTTGGACCAGATTTGCGGGCACGTTTTGAGGAAGGCGTCGCTTTGCACAATTCACAGAGCTCGAACTCTGACCGCATTTAATCAAAAGGGTAGATGATGAAAATCTCCGTCGCACTCGACAAGATCGATGAGAAACAGCTGTTTGTTCCCGCCTTCCAACGCGAGTATGTTTGGAAACGTGATGACGCAAAACAGCTAATCGACTCCCTTCTTAAAGAGTATCCAACAGGAACCATGCTCACATGGGAAACAAATGAGCCACCCGAGCTCAAAGGACCCCACAAATATGACGAGAAGCAAGGTGCTGTCCGCATCCTTCTCGACGGGCAGCAGCGGCTGACCACACTATATATGCTTATCAGGGGTGAGCTGCCGCCATACTATACGCCGCCAGAGATTTTGAACGATACGCGGGGACTTTATGTTAATCTCGAGACGTTGGAGCATGAATACTACAAAAAGCTCAAAATGCAGGGCGATCCGCGCTGGCAGAACCTGACAAATGTGTTTCGCGATGAGATCTGGGATCAAGACATCTTTAGCGCGCTGGAGAAACAAGGATTTGAAGTAGACAAGCAACTCGCCCGCAAGATTTCAGGCAACATCAAAGCGATTGAACGCATTCTTGATCGGGAATTCCCTGAGCAAACCATTCCGATCAAAGCGACAATCCGAGAAGCCATCGACATCTTTTATAAAGTAAACGCCAGCGGTGTTTCGCTAACGGATGCAGAACTCGCGCTTGCACAAATCTCAGGGTATTGGCCCCAAGCGCGCGACACATTCAAAGCAAAGCTTGCCGAGCTTGCTGAACGTGGGTTCGTGTTCAAATTGGACTTTGTAATTTACGCGCTGCTTGCGTGTCGGCACAATGCTGGCTCGAACATGAAACTGTTGCACGACGCCAGCAATTGCGAGCCATTGCAAGAGACATGGGCCATGCTCGAGGCGCAAACACTTGATTATGTCGCGAACATCCTGCGTGATCACGCACATATCGATCACACTGCCGAAATCAACTCAATCTATGCGCTAATCCCAATCATTGCTTACTGCTACAAGATGAAGTGTGAGCTGAGCGAGCTGCAGATCAAGAAACTGGTCAAATGGTTCTATTATTCGCAAATCCGCACCCGATATGTCTCACAGCTCCCGCAGAAGCTTGATCGGGACTTACGTGTCCTAGAGAGTTCCGATCAGCCATTCGATGAGTTGCTGCAGGTTATTGCTGATGAACGCCCTCTAGAGATCACTCCAAGCGAATTCGTCGGTAGAGCAATCTCGCATCCTCACTTTTCGATGATGCGCTGGTACTTCAAGAGCAAGGGGGCAACGTGCCTTACTACTGGAGTGAAGCTCTCGCATCCGATGGGCAAGAAGTACCAGTTGGAGAACGACCATATCTTTCCATTTTCTCGTCTGCGAGACGCGGGGTACGGCAAAGGAAACCGATTGAAATACGCTTTGGCGCAAGAGTTTGTGAACCGCGCGATCCTCACCCAGATTGCGAACAGAACGAAAAGTGCGTCGACTGCTGAAAGCTACTTGGCAGAGATATCTGACAAGAACCCAGAGGCCCTAGCCCGCCAGTGCATTCCAGAGGATCCAGAGCTTTGGGAGGTGGAGAATTACGAAAAATTCTTGCAAGCAAGACGCGAAACGCTTGCAAGTGAGATGAACATGTTTCTTGCCGCTATAACCGATACTACTGCGGCTGAAACTCCCGTAACCCTTGAAGAAATGATCGAGGAGGGAGAAAGTGAGGAGCTTGAGTTTAAGCAGACGCTTCGTTGGGATGTGCGCGAGGGCAAGATCAATAAGGATCTAGAGAAGGTGGTTGTCAAAACCGTGGCGGCATTTGGCAATAGCTTTGGCGGCGGAACCTTGCTGATTGGCGTTAGTGATCACGGAGAAGCTGTAGGCTTGGATCCAGATTACGCGTCGCTAAAGGACGCTGATAAGGATGGGTTTGAGCTCCATCTGCGCAACTTATTTTCAACTGCTTTTGGGCAAAGCTTCGTTGCTTCATCGCTCAAGATTACCTTCCCAACAGTCGGAGATGCAGAGGTGTGCCAGATCGACGTAAAGCCCTCGAGCACGATGCTGGTGCTCAACGTCAAAGACAAGAATGGATTGGGTTCTGAAAAACTCTATGTGCGCAGCGGCAATTCTTCACCAGAGATGCCCATGAGTGAAGTCCAAGACTTCTTAAAAAAGCGCTTCGGTTGATCGGTTCGTGAACGACCATTTCCGAACTCGCTCACTTTTGAGGTGTTTGTCAGGGGCAGATTTGCGAGCGCTTAGCCAAATCGATCTGAGATCAAACTTATCCCATCGCGTTTCATTTCCTTGGTGTGCGTTCCGTTTCACACGCCCAAATGGCAAGCGGAAACGGAGCGAGGCTTCAAAGGCTTGAGCTTAAGATGGAATTGGCGTGAAATGGTAACAACTCGCATATGACAGCGAATGGCCTCTCTAAGGGTCAATGCGTCATAAGAGACCGAGTTTGATGCAGCTGGGATGCTAAGAGCACGAATGGATCATGCCATAGGCGCAAGCCGGCCACACGAACGGGTTAATGATGACAGCGCGCTAGCGCATTGTGAGGGCGATAACGACCGTCCTTCTTGAAACCGCGACCACCACCTTGGCGGCCTACATATTGCGATGCGTTGAAGATGCGCATCAATTGGTCGCGCCAGAACAGCAAATGCGTATCCCACTTTGCGGCGGCGTCAGGTAGACACAGTTCCCCCGCTGGACCCCTAGCGAGACGTTCTTCGTAGACAGCTCAATTCAGGAGACTTGAGAAGTTGCCCAAAATGGCATTGGCGTTTGCAGCTCTGATCACGACAATATCGACATCACCTTTGGGGCGTTCCACAGCTTGCGTTGGGGTGAGTTTGGGAGAACGTTTGGCAGCCTTGCACGGCAGAAAAAGGAGGACTTCGAGCAGTGTACAGCACTCAGTGCGCCCAACCAGTTCCACAGGTTGATGCTTGCCAATAACTGCGAAAACAAAGCTCCAAGACGCCGCGTATCCTTGACGAACAGCAAGGGACCATTCGTGGGTCGGATCGTCCATGTAGAGCTTATAAGCTTCGCCCAGCGATAACGGCTGCACTGACGAGATAGGGTGCTCTGCCGTACCGTCCGTAGGGTCGAGTAGGCATCTCATCAAAGGCGTTACCAGAAGCTTTACGGGCTTCCTCGACCTCCGCTTCAATCAGCGTCGCGTTTACGGGAAGAATTGGAGGTTCGTAAGCTGCTATGATGTAGCAGATGTTTGGAGCAAATGCTGGATGAGGACCGTCTTTCAAACGATTTATCAGCGTTTTCAGAATCACAGCAAAGGCTGGTGCCAGAAGAGGACTCACTCTGAGGGTCATTTTTCTATTTGAATCAGTCATTTATGAAAGTGGCTTTCTCAAAAAGCCCCCAAAACGACCTCAAATCCCAAATAAGCTATTGGTTCGAGTACATATTAGGGACTCGAACATACAAATTCCTCAATAATTTCAATGGCCGTCATTGTCGAAATCTGCCGGAATTTGGCTCATTTTCGGAAGCCACCGAAACCAACGCAGACCTCTCACTATGCTCGTAGTCGCTGGTTGAAGATCGCGCCATTGTAATTGCAATCGGTTCGTCCAGTCGTCCTTTGGTGGCGCTGGGATTGTCCAGCCATCGAGTGGGTCAAGAGCCTTCATTTCTGCACTAGGTGCGCTTGTAACGGGCGCCTCAGAATCTGAGGAAGGCGGTCTTAGTTTAGGATGGAGGAACAAATGAGTACCAGATTTACGCGGCGCGAGCTTTACGACCTAGTCTGGTCAAGACCGATGATCCATCTTGCCAAAGAGATCGGCGTGTCTGACGTCGCGCTCCACAAGACGTGTCGCAGACACAATATTCCCAACCCGCCCTTAGGGTGGTGGGCAAAAAAGCAGCCGGCAAGCCGGTCAAACAGATCCCGCTGCCTGAGACTGAAGATGACTCTCGCATCACGATCACTATTCGATCTGCGAGCGAGGCAAATTGGAAGACGAAAGCGATCGAGCTAGCCGAAGAAAAGGCTCGATTGGAAAAGGGATTACCAGCTTCTGCATCAGTGCACGCCAGCAAAGTTGTCAGAGGCGCTTTGGCGGCGTTGCGTCGCGGCAGACCCAATGATCAAGGGCTGATCTGCCTTCATGAGGATGGCTTAATTCCGTGTCGCATCTCGAAACAGTCAATCAGTCGAGCGGCAGAGTTCTTGCCAAAGCTGGAAAAAGCAGCGCGAGTTCAAGGTTTCGAACTCACAAAGGACAGCGGTCCGAGTTGCTTCTTTGATGGAACGCAGACGGTGAAGTTTGAGCTGACAGAGGGATATACGCGCAGAAAGCATGAACTGACCAAGAACGAGCAGGCAAAGCAAGCCGCTTGGCAAAAGCGCTTGGAAAGAAGCGACTGGCGTTATGCCCACAACGATCCTTTCCCAACCTTTGCCGATTGGGATTACACTCTCACAGGCAAGCTTTCGATCTCACTTGAGCCTTCAAGATACTATCGCCACGCCTCCCCGCGCCGCTCTTTCAACGATGGCAAAAAGCAGCGGCTAGAGAACATTGTCGACAAGATCGCCATTGGCATCGCGGTGGTCGCCGCCGCCAAGAATGAGCGGAAACGGCAAGATGATGAAAGAGCCCGTGAGCTCGAAAAGCAACGTCTGCGTCGTCAGCGAGAGACAAAGCACAGGTTTGTTGAGGAACGTCGAGTGGAGGCGTTGAGTACACTTTTGGACGGACTCGAACGACTGGATAGGATGGATACGCTTCTTAAGATGTCTGTTGCCGGGGCCGAGAAAGACCAACCCCGGGTCGACGAATTCAGGTACTGGCTTGAATGTCGTGTGGAAGAGACACGTACACTGTTGACTGCTGAGGGAATGCAGAGCCACTTCGCCCAATCAAATGTCTTTGGGCCAAACGATGATCTAGGATTCACAAACCCCAGCTCATGAGAACCGCAATGTGTTGAGCCCATTTCCGAAGGCGAGAGTTCCCTGCGCCACGAAGTACCACCCACGCGACGCAGGAAACCGCAGACAGCCCTAAGGACAGTCGTGCTTCATTGATGTTCTTCTTAGGCGCGTTTGTCCAGTTCCTGCCGAGGTATCCAACTGAAAGCCATATGGAAGGGGTGCGTTCCGATATCGGATATAATTAGCGCCGAGGCCAAGGATTACCCCCACACCACCCAGGGGGCCCTTGGTCTGCAGACAACCCTAAGGACAAAGGATTTATCCACCATGAATAATTTGATTTCGGCGATAATTGCGATGGCCATGAGCTTGCTCAAGGCACTCACATGGGTAACAGCCAAAATCCCAACTGCGGCCATTTTCGTCGGCAAGCAAGTGATTTTGATGATTGAAATTGCGTCTCTTTTGGCCACTTATTACTATGTGTCGCAAATCGACATCGTTATCCACACGGTTGCTTAATCATCCATTTGGCTGGCGGTTCGCCGTCATGCCCGATCGCCCAGTTTAAGCCACCATCGGCCTCAGCGAGCTCTGCGAAAACGTGGATCACGCTGAGGTCTCTTTCTGTCAGATCCGCGGGCGCGTCCTCTTCCAGGTTCCATCGCTTCACTCCAACCCTATCGGGTCTGAATGGACGCGCCCATGTGACGTCGCCTGTGGCAGATGTTTTCGGCCTTTTCGAAGTCATAAACAGCCTATGGTAAGCATTGGTGGGGTTGTGATTCTTTCCATTTGCCGAGTTAGGATTCCGTCCCGTTAAACCAAGTGTCCTTCTCGTTGTCGCGGTTACCTTCGTTGAGTGTTGTGTGACCTTCCGATCGACGTTATGCCACGCAGCCACCCAGGCGCACAAAACACAATACCGGAGAATAAAGTCTGCATCGATGTTAGGCAGGCTCCGCGCCCGCTCATGTTTCCGCTCCATAATTGCGGACTTGATGTGCATTATGGAAGCCTCAACATCGGCGTGTTGCAAAGTCGCTGCAACTTCTCGAGCGATGCGTTCAACTACGTCGCCCGCATTTGGCTCTGCTTTGGTCAGATCGCTGAAAATCGTTTTCTGGGCTTGGCTCCACAGGACGTCTGGGTCCTTTGATCGTGCGATGTCAGTTGGATCAAGACCAGCCAAAAATTGGTCAGCGTAGAGCGACGCAATTGAGATTTCTCTCCGCGCGTCTGGTCGTTTCTCTTCAATAAAAAAGGGACCAAGATCGTCTCTCAAGAGGTCGTGCGGTAGGTAAGGACTTGCTGGAACATCCTCACCACACTCAGCGGCCGTCAGCGTCACAGAAAAGTCTGATGGGGGCCATTCACCTTGCTTGATCAAGCTATGCAAGCGGCCCGACAAGTCTTCAACATTTGTCAGCTTGAGTGGGTCAAGCAATAACTGCTTACGATAGGCTTGTAGCCCCTGCGTCAAAGCTGTCGCGAAATCGGCAGCGACTGGTTTCGCTTTCCCCTTCTTTTTCTCATCAGCCATTTCGTCCAGCTGAAGACTTAACCTTTCGAGTGAGACTTTCTCGCCGCTCTTTTTCGCCTCGATAAAACCGAGCGCGCTGAGCAGGGTAAGGTCTCTGCTTCTTAAGTGCCCCAAGGTGCTCCAATAACTAGAGTAGGGAACAAACACTGTCGAAGCGAAGCCAAGAAATGGCAGTGCCAAGACTGGTCCTAATGGCAAGAGTCCTTTGTCGTCAAAGCCTCGATCCTTTCGATATGGCTGCAATTCTCGGGACTCGTTGAAGTTCACGTCACATACGATGATGTCGAAAGGGCGCCCGGACTTTAATGTGTCGACAAACACTTCTTGCGCACTGCTGGGACCGTCGACCTGTTCAATTTCAAAGAACAGATCATAGGGATTAACACTTTCTATCAGGTCATTAATCAAAAGGACTTTCAGGCGTTCACTCACGCGTATCCTCCTCTTTAAGTTGGAGTAGACCTAGGCCGATTTTTAAAGCGAAACAGGAGTGTCGCTTAAGTCCATCGTCTGTAGTGAATGACCCATTCTTGCATCCACCCTCACTGGCGACTTTAACGGTCATGATTCCCAGTCCGCCGGGGCCATCACCAAAGATCGCTAACGTCCTCGCGATCCCTGGCGGAAGTTTTTCGGGTGGCACCCAACTAGTATCAGCGTTTTCCCATTGGACCTGCTGCAAATAGAGATGTGGAACGCCCTGTTCCCAGCATATCTCCGAAGCGACAAGAATATCGCGCGCCGATTCAGAAAGATCTATGTTTGCGCCCCGTCGGATATTGGAGATGATCTCGGAGAGCATAGACAATGCCAAGCCCATTCGTGGATCAAGCACGCCATCCTTGATATTCTCGTTCACTTGCAACGCATGAAGTGCAGAAGCAAACAGGCCATTGTAGTCCACTGAGGATCCAACTTCCCACTCATCTGGATACGCAATGCCATTTTCAGAGTATTGATGCTGATCATAGAACTCCGACAACTCCTTGATCGTCGGAGCAAGCACTAGTCTAAAACCATGGTTCTTATTTGCCTCAGTTGGAATACTGGCATCTGAAGCCGAGCTCAGTTCAAGCAGCAATCTCGTAATAGCAGACCAGAATGTTTCAATCTCAGACTTTCTGAAACGTCGATGCCCAATCCTCGATAGCTCGGTTCCGTCCGAGAATAAGGTCTGTATACTCATCGAAACAGAGCATAATACCGTCGTTCTAATCTGTGCTTTCTGTAAATCAATGTAGGCTCTAGAAAATTTATTTCGAAGATCCTTATTTCTTTGAAATACAGATAGTGCCTTGCTCTGCTTTGCGATTATATCGCTGGCTGAATTTTTCACATCGTGAGCTAATGTGCGCCCAAAGCTTCCGCGAATACTTGCCCTCTCAGCGGAAGCTGCATAGGCACGATTAACCCCAATCTGTATTGCGTTCTCGATGTCATGTCTGTCTTTGTCGATGTTGTCGTGAGGAAGACTCTTGTGAAATGCCGCAAATGGGTTGGGAGTACTCAACGTCGCCCAAAAGTCGAATGTTTCGCCGTCCCCGGGTAGCACAAATTTGACCCTGTCGCCGTCCTGTTTTTCATAGAATTCGGGCACCGTGTAGGGGAAGAACCCGCCCAAGCGTTTTATTGCGGCGTTAAGCGGAGCGATTATATCCGCGACCGCAAGCCTCTCCAAATAGAGCTTTCCAGTCTCGTGCTCCACGATCTCGGAAATCTTGCTCAGAAATTGGCGTCTGAGAATTCTACGGAGGCCGTCCGCCAGCAGAGGAACGCACGCACGGTAGAGCCGAGCAACGTTGGTCCACTTACGCGCGTCGTCGTCTGTTGGGAGCACAATAATGAAGACCGCCCACGGGATGCCACCAATATGAACAGGGACGTGGATCAATTGCTTGCCAAACCCGTCGAGAAATTCCTTCTCCAGTTCGCGACGCGCTCGTTCTGTGGACACCTTGTTTTTGTAATCCATACTGGAATCTCGTCCCGCACCAACGGACTCCTTTGGAAATTCTACGATCCCCGACTCAAAAATTGAATCAGCGATAGAACGCGATCTCTCGTGAAGAGGTTGCTCAAGTAGTCCCGGCGGACTCATGTTCACCTTCGCTGATATGCGTTGGTACTCTGCCACTTGATCAACCGCACACCTTTGTGATTTCGAAAGCAGTAACTGGGCGTCATAATGAAATTTCTCGCGTCGAATCTTAGTGCCTTCAGCGACGTAGCGGACCGCGCAGAACACATTGCGCATCGACTTGCCGATAGCGGCATGACTGATTTTGCGGGTGACAGCGAAGGTTTCAAATAGTGCGTCTAGCTCGGAAGACAAAGCACTGCACAACTCATTGACTTCGCGGGGCTTAAGTAAGTCCTTAACCGAAGGATCGTGGAGCATTCCATCATGAGGATCAAACTGATTGGAGTGAACGGGAGCCTTTCGGAATATCTGGAAGACGTTCAGATCTTTGCTTTTTGTGACCTCGTCAAACAGGCTCTCGAGGTCCGCGATCTCTTTCGCGTCGAGGAATTCGCAATCTGCTCTTCCTTCTTTGCCTGATTCGACAATCCGACGGACCAGAATCAATATCATTATGTCTGGTTCACTTGGATCCTGTAAATTAACGCAATGTTCTCGCGAGCTTTGATCATCTAGGAGCTCCTGAGCTTGCTCCCGACTTCCTTCTAGCCAACTATTGGAGAATATGACGTTGGTCTCTGCGTTACTGATAATAGCGACATTGATGTCCAGAGAGCATTGAAAGAGAAGTGACACATGGTCGAGTATTGGATAGAAACCTACTTCACGCCAATCGTACGCCAAATAACTCGAAATAATCGAGTCAGCTATATATTGCCTTCTGAATTCACGTTCATTATCATCATGCATGATCGACTTCCTCCACACTTCGCACTGAGCCGGATTCTAGAGTGACAACTTTGTCGACTAGTCCAAGCAAGCGCTCAGGCTGATGTGTAACTTGTAAAATTGTGCTCGATTGAGAGGATATTTTAACAGCCTCAATGATCTGCTGTTCTCTTTTAGGATCTAGAGCTGAAAAGACTTCATCAAGAAGTAGGATCGGTGAACATCTGAGGAGCTGAAGCACAATTCCTAGTACTTGACGCTCACCACCGGAAAGACTTTCGATCGGCCTATCCCAAGCCGCTTCTAGAAACGGAAATGCGTCATCGAGCTTGAATTCGCTTAGGCGCTCAAAGAACTTCGTTGGAGAGATCCCACAGGCAATTGCGTGCTCCGCGATTGTCATTCCAATGCCCAGCCCTTCCTCTGGTCGCTGGTGCACCATTGAAATCAGCGATGCCTTTTTCGATTTTGAAAGCGCACTCATCGGCTCGCCAAATAGGGAAATCGCACCTGTCTGGAGTTCACATGAGCCCGAAAGCGCTCCAAGCAACGTCGACTTACCTGACCCATTGTGCCCCACCAAAAGAGACCAAGATCCGGCGCCTATCTCCAAGCTTACATCGCGAAGCGCGTGAACTTCTGCACCCCATTGTCGATATACAATTGAGGCCCCCGAGATTGAGATTGTAGGCTCCTTAGGCCGCTTCATAACTGGTTCTCTGGCGCATTTTCGCGCCTCGTATTGAGCACTAGAAAGATCAAGACTAAAACTGCGGTTACGAGTTTCGTAAGTGCTGCGGGAACGCCTAACGCCAATGCGAAACCCAGCGCAATTTGGTATAAAATTGAACCGATGACCGCAGCTAGAATCGTTTGGCTAACGAGATTGATTGGAAGTCGGGCAACCACGGTCTCGCCGATCGCGAAACTGGCCAGCGCGACAATTAGAATTCCTGCGCCCATCCCGACGTCGACAAACCCTTGGAATCTAGCAAATGCCATTCCTGACGCAGCAGCTGCTGCATTTGTCAGCGCAAGACCGATGACGAGATAGATCAACGACTTGCCAGCAACTCCGTCAAGAAAAGTCGGGTTAATTGCTGCGAACCTCGCCCTTACGCCCAACTGCCTCCTGAAAAATAGAAAAAAAACTGCTGATGAAGCTACGACCAGACACATAGCGAAAACGACTGGAGACCCGCTTAGATCAAAACCTTGAAAGAAGACGTCCTGCGAATTGTAAAGGCCCATATTCGATGTCTGTAGGACGATCAGGGCAAGGGAGTAACAGGTTGAGGCAACGAGTATTCCTGCTAAAAAACGATCAACCCCCAATGCCCTGCTTAGGAAGGCGGTTAACGAGCCACACAATGCTCCAGCGAGCAATCCGAGCAGACTTGCTGCCGAAGTGTGCATCCCGGCCATTTGGCAGGCCGTCCAGACTGAGCCACCAATCAGAAAAGAACCTTCGACGGTTAAGTCCGGGAAGCGCATCAGACGGAAGGAAGCGCCCAAAGCTAAAGTGACAGCCGCAAGTAACAAACCAGACGGCAAGGTTGCAGTCACTATTCCGACGGGATCGCTCATATCAATCCCGAATGGTGTCGACAACAGTCGCCGATCTCTCCAAGACGGCCTGGGGGATCTGAAGACCCATGAGCTCAGCCGCCCTTGAATTTACAATCGTGTCCGTCCCTTCTGCCATGATGACAGGAAGCGACCGTTCGCCTCTCAATGATGCAGCAGCAAGGCGACCTGTCTCAAGGCCTAGCTCATGATAGCCCACCGACACTGCAGCAACGCCGCCCTTTTCGACGGTGCCGCTATCGCCAACATAGAGCGGAACTTTTTCTGCAATAGATACCTGAAAGGCAGCAGCAACACCCGAGATTACGGTGTTATCACTTGACAAAAATAGAGCGTCGCTTGTTTGCGCAGCCAATCGAGCGGCGGTGGCGACTTCGTTTGTAGAACTAACCGGTACCTCGATTAACTCTAAGCCATATTGCGGTGCGAATTTTCGAATCTGCACCATGCCGTACTGCGAGGCCGCCTCGCCGGGGTTATAGAGAACTCCAAGCTTGCGAACACTGGGCTGTATCTCTTTGATAAGAGCTAGTTGGTCTTCATAAGGCCATGCATCGCTTGTGCCTGTAACATTTTGCGCTCCGTCGAGGTTCTCAACAAGACCGGCACCAATTGGATCGGTTACTGCACCGAAAACCAGTGGGCCGCTCCATCTCGCCTTAACGGCCTGAGCCATCGGGGTCGTAATCGCGATGATTAGCGAAGGTTCTGAAACAACTATCTCGTTCGCTATCGTTGAAGCAAGTTGGGGCTGACCATTCGCATTGCGCTCAACTAGCGTAAAATCGACTCCCGCCTGAAAACCTTCTTCTTCCAAGCCTTCAAGCACCCCCTCGTGCACCTGATCCAATGCGGGGTGCGACATAAGGGTAGCTATGACTACTTCTGGGAGGTCCTCTTCTTGAGAAGACGGTGTGCAAGCGCTCAAGCTCATGAAGAGCAATAAGGGTGTAAGAATAAAATAGGCCCGGCTCATGAGACTTCCCTTTCCAATTTCAAAGCTTTGTTTGCGGGACGGCTTTCGACCAAATGAGATGAATAGGAGAAGATATTCAAGCCACTAAGACTCTCTAGTTCGAACAAGCGGCGCTCAATTTCCAGCAGCCTATCAACTTCAATTTGAAATTTTCTATTCTCCAAGGCATCTCGGTTCAGGAGACCGAGAGGGATCCCTCCGACGCCATGGGCAAAATAACGCCCCATCCAATGGGTTAGCTCGAGCTCTTTCGTCTCCCATTTTGTAAAGTCCTCGAAAACTGTTGGCCAAAGCGTATTAGAGGTGATGAAACGAGTTGAGTGCGCAGTCCCTGGGTAAACAACAAAGAGCTGAGGGAAAATGGTGACCTCGCTACCATGCGAAAGACTTAGATCGGCGATTTGATGGAGGCGAGCCAATGTCTCTTCAAAATATATTCCAGCTTCGCGAGGCAAGCCAAACTGTATGTTCAAGTGCACAGAAAGACGGGCATCAAAGAGAGCTGGCAAAGCTCTATTGAAGATCAAGTCCAGATATCGCTGCTCGTTGACTGCTTTGCCCAGAAACTTGAGCGCGTTTGGAGCCAAAGCCTCTACCCCTACGTAGACTGCGGAGCATCCGGCATCAGCCAACCTTTGTGCAGTGCCAGTGCGCGCCACAGCCTCAACCCGGGTTTGGCAATCCCATTCAAAGTCGGGTAGCTCGGAACGAAGATCTTCAAGGGCAGAACACACAGCCGCGGTCCTAGCGGGCGAATGAGCAAAGAAGTTATCTTCAATTGCTATGCGCCGATATCCCCGGCGAACAATGTTCGCGATTTCCTCGCGAAAAATCTCAGGTGATTTGGCCCTAATTGCTTGGTTTGAAACTGCGCAAAACGCACAACTTAATGGGCACCCCCGAGCACTCACGTATGTGAAGGAGTCAAATTTGCCAGGGTGTCCGGTCTTTGAGAACCACTCATCGTCTAACGTAAGCTGATCAAGCTCCGCTTCAACTAGAGGAAGTGGAGGTTTGGATTTCGTGAATTTGCCTTTTTTGCTAAAAGCTAGCCCAGGCACTCTCTCGATGTCTGGCCAAGACTGAAGAAATTCCGCAATTGCTCGCTCTCCTTCACCGACAATCAAGTAATCTACAATACCCGTGTGGGTCTCGATAATCGTCTTAGGGTCGGCACTTGCATGAGGCCCTCCAAAGAGAATTATTGCCCTATTACCCCACAAGCCTCGAGCTGCCTTGGCAATACTCAGCGCAGACTGGTATGTAGCGGTTGTCGTAGTCAGGCCGATGACAAAATTTCCGGATTTTGGCACGCCCAAACGTTCAAGCAATGGCAGTGCATCATTGATCTCGGCATCAGAAAAATCGACGATCTCTACCGCTTGTTGTGGGGCAACATTTGACAAATGGCGCTTCAATGAAAGCAGGCCAGTCGCGAACCCTGCGAGCAGCCCTTTCTGCGGTGGCATGATTAAGTAGAGTTTGGCGATATTCATAAGGATCCAGAGCGAAGGTTGAGAAGCCAGTGTACACCAACCAGCTTCCTTTGCCTTACATAGGCCTTACAGGGAAAGCTCTAGTAGATTGATTTTATTACCTTTATGCTCCTTACATCCCATTGGGATTTGCCTCGTTTAGAATATAGCCCTCCGGGCTTTGGTCGGAAGATTCTAAGGGTCAGTTTTCAAATTGCTGTTTTGCAGAGCTAGTATCCAATCTTCCACTTGGCTTTCTTGCCACGCCACCGCATGCCTACCCAGCTGCACCGGCTTTGGAAACTTTCCCTCGCTCATCCAACGGTAGATCGTGGAGCGCCCGAGTCCGACTCGGCTCATCACCTCAGGCAGTCGAATAAGCCGCGTGACCCTCCGTGGCCCAGCCAGCTGGTTTCCGGGCTGCTCACCCATGCTGACCTCCTTCGACCTCGGCGAATTCATGGCCAAGCAGCACATCCTTCCGTTCCAGCTCGTCGATGTGATCAGATAGTAGTCGCGCCACACGATACGCTGTGCCTTTGGCCCAGCGTGGGCGGACATCCTGCAAGCGGCTTCCAAGCTCGCAGGCCAAGGCAACAGGCAGGGCGGTAAGGAAGTCCTCCACGAACTGGCCGATCTCCGTGCCCTGCCATTCAGCCGATTGGTCGGCATTTGTGAGCATAAACATCGTCAGGGCCTGCTGCGGGCGCACACCGCTGGCCAGAAGGATCCGCGATACTTCCCCCAAAGTTGCTGATCGCTTTCCGGTTAGGACCCTGCGCAAGGCATCTTTGTGGATCTGCGCGTCGCAGGCGATATCGCGGCGCGTGCGTCCGCTTGCTTCAACTGCTCCGGTCAGCAGCCGCGCCAAATCAGCACGGGTCTGCTCTTCGGAGAATTGCACCATGTCGGTCATTACCGATTCCTTTCCTCTTCGGTCTTGCTGTCAGAATCGGGCTATCGGCGTGGGATGGAAGAAATCCTACGATCGATCCCGAAGGACCAAAGAAATGGAACATGTCAGAGAGGAGCTCGAGCGGCTGATCACCCGGGGAGGATATGGCTACGCGGCGGTTTCGAGGCTGCTTGGACGCAACCCAAGCTATATTCAGCAATTCATCAAACGCGGGTCTCCCCGGGTGCTCGATCCTCAGGATCGCAAGACGCTTGCCAGCTTCTTTGGAGTCGATGAAGAAAGACTAGGCGGCCCCGCCCAAACACCGATGGACGGAATGATCGAAGTTCCTGTTCTCGACGTTGATGCCTCGGCTGGTTTTGGCGCTGTCGCTTCCAATGAGACCAGCTACACTCGTTTTGGATTTGACGAGAAATGGCTCCGCCGATTGACTGGAGCCAAGAGCGCAAGCCTCTCAATCGTGAGTGTATTGGGAGATTCCATGGAGCCAACGCTGAGCGATGGCGACGAAGTTCTCGTTGATGCTTCGGACCATGGTTCAAGACTACGCGATGGGATCTATGTGCTGCGCTCTGACGATGCGCTCGTCGTGAAGCGGATCTCGCTCAAGCCCGGCGCCAAGCAGATCACGATTTCCAGTGACAACCCTGCTTACCCAACTTGGAACGATGTAGATCGCGAAGGTGTTGACGTGATCGGACGGGTTATCTGGTTTGGGCGGGCATTGTGAGAAGCGATCGGCGCAAGTAAGGCGCTATGTTGACCGCAACCCTTTTTCGTAACTATCGATCCAAATCCTAGCGAATGGCCTCCAAGAGGTCATCATAGCCTTCAATCTTTTTGAACTGAACCTCTGACGAGACGTCACGGAAATACCTGTCAGCGCTATCGATGCTCTGTTCTTCGGAAAGTCGAAGTTGCTCTTTGCTAGTGTCAGCCTTGGTTTCAGCCACAAAGTAGATTTGCCGTTCACCCTCAAACTCCAAGGCTATGGCCCAATCTGGGTTATAGCTGCCGCCTGGGGTCGGGATCATAAAACCCCGGGGAAGCTTCGCGTAAACGATCACCTCTTCTGCAGCTTCTAGTTCCTGAGCAAAACTGCGCTCATTCTTTGAATCGACTGCCACATAGTTGTAGACATGGTTCGATGCCTCAAGCGCGGTGTCCAATGGTATTTCGTATCGATCGGTTTCAAAGATCGAGACATCGTACGTTTGACCCGTTTTTTCGTATCTCAGGGTCTCAATCGCCAGAGCAACTTTCTGCCTACGGATCAATTCGGCGGCCTTTCGGAGAAACATCTCAGGATTCTGACCGAACATTGCAAAGGTGTTCGCATTTATACCGGTCAAAATCTGACCAGCAGTCCGACGTGTGAGGCGCGTGAGAGAGGCAAGCTGGCCTATCAAGTCAAAGCGCACATCGCTTGAGACAGCACCTTCGCGGTACTCAGACCGCGACTTTTCCTCTCGAAAGGCCGATCGACTTCGAACGTCCTCAACGCCAATCCCTGTGCCGAGCTCTGCACCCGTCACGATAATCCTTTGCCGGTCGACAGTTAGATCACTGTCGAGCCGAGCAATAGCGCTTGCAATGAGCTTTTCTGTGTCGAAGTCGGTGAAATAGACGGCTTTCTGGTTGATCCTGTTCCAGAGCTCTAGGAAAGCTTCCTTCTCGAGGTTCTTACGCCGAACCTCGGGCATTACAGTCCGGCGGCCATTGCCCGTCATCCGGCGAAGAGCTGTCTCGTCGAAGACTGTGTCGACCAGCGCTACATATTCAGCAGCATTTTCTTGAAGGGTGTACGGGAACCTCTCCCAAATTGCCTGAGCTTCCTTCGACGCTTCGCCTATCTTACCTGCTGCTCCCGCAGTGACAGCCTCCTCAATGGTGTCGCGGGTTTCGTGCCACTTTGCGGTAATATGTCGAGCTGGATCGATGAAACGCTCCCCGATTAGCCAGTATTCGAGCTCACCTGCTTCTGCCTGCGAAACCTCTTGAGACCCCGCTGGAGTGCTAATTGAGAGCGTCTGGAAATAGGCCGCGGTTGCCTCACGCTGCCGTCCTTTGAGCGCGTCAGCTATTTCGTCCTGGAGCGCTTTCGCGAAGTCGTCATAGCTCTCAGATGCGATGACAGTCAGAACATTGATCTGGTGAACTACACTCTTATCGTCTGTGCGGTGACCATGCGCGTCGACGCTAATGCGGAGGCCGCGTCCCACTTCTTGCCGCTTGCCAATTTCATGGTCTGATTGCTTGAGCGTGCAGATTGTGAAGACGTTAGGATTGTCCCAACCTTCGCGCAGTGCCGAGTGCGAGAAGATGAAGCGAACCGGCTCGTCGAGCGAGAGCAAGCGCCCCTTATTCTTCAGGATTAGGTCGTAAGAGGATTCGTCTTTCGCCTCACCCTTCTCATCTCCAGTCCTGTTGACCTTTGGGTCAACCATCCGGCCTTTCTTGTCGATTGAGAAGTACCCGTCGTGCACCTCTTCCGGGCGGTCGCGCTTCACATAGGTGAGCCATGCCTGGTCGGTCGTGTCGAGCTCCTTCAGCTCATCGAGCGCGCGCTGATATTCTTCCTCGAACATTTGCGCATAGAGGCCGTTCTCCTTCTCACCGTCTTCGCCATAGAGACGGTACTTCGCCACCTCGTCGATGAAGAACAGCGAGAGCACTTTGATACCGCGCGCATGTAGCAATCGCTCGCGCTCGAAGTGGGCTCGGATCGTTTCGCGGATTTGCACTCTGCGGACTGCGTCTTCGCTGGCGTCTCCAGTAACCCGACCTTCTTCGAGCAGCTCGCCATTAGTGAATTCGACTGTCCGCTGCGTCACGTCGATATTGGAGACGGTGTAGCCCGCATATTCGGCCAGCCCGCCGGATTTCTCCTCTAGCTTGTCCCCGTCGCGCAGCCAGACTGGTTTGCGTTTAACTTGTCCGCCCTTGAGGCCATGCTCGATCATCACGCGAGCTTCGGGTTTCCGCCCATCGGTGAAGGTGCGAAAGTTTGAGAGGTAAAGATAGCCATCGAGCCCCGGCAGGCCCTTAGTCGTTACCCCCTTCACCTGAATCTTCTTCACCAGCTTGCGATTGTATGCATCGAGCGCATCCAAGCGGTGCACGAGGTTGTAGCGGGTCTTGTGCGTCGCTGAGAAGCGCAAGGCGAGTGGCGATTGGAAATGCGTCATCGCGGCTTGCGTCTTCGCACCTTCCATCCGTTGTGGCTCGTCGAGGATCAGGATTGGTCGGTTGCCAGCGATCACGTCGATCGGGCGGCGGCTCTGGAAACTGTCCGGCGTGTCAAAGATGATCCGCCCGGCACCGCGACCGGTATCGGCTGCGCGCACATCGGCAGTAAAAGCCTGCGTGTTGATGATCATGCATTGCAGCCCGCCATCCTCGCTGAACGAGGTAAGCTTGTTGAGCTGCCCGCTACTATAGACAAAGTGCCGAATCTTGTGCCCATAGAGCGAGTGAAACCACTCCTCGGCATCCTCGAGCGTCTTCTTTACGCCCTCTCTAATGGCGATGCTCGGTACGATGATGATAAACTTCGACCAGCCATATTCGGCAAAGAGCCGGTACATGGTGTCGATATAGACATAGGTCTTGCCCGTCCCTGTCTCCATCTCAACATCAAGGTTGAGAGGCGCGGCCTTGCTAGCCTCGAGCGAGCTTGAAGGGGTGATGTGCTGTGCAAGCTGGACCTTGCGGATATTCTCAAGCACGTCAGCATCGGACAGCTTGAGCGGGGCATTGCGCAGACCCTCTTCAAACATGGTCGATTGAGCGTCCGCGTCTTTGCCTGGGTCAAGCTGATAGCTTACGCCTTCAATGCGCGGCTGTCCGGCAAAACAATCAACCACGGCCTGTGCGGCCTTGGCCTGATAATCGAGTGGTTTGAATATCTGCTTTGTCATTGCGCTTAGAGCACCCGAACCTGAGTATCAGGAGTGAGCTGCTTGAAGCGACTGTGGACGTTTTCTTTTGCGGCGTCCTTAGCAAAGCCATCGTCACGGAATAAGACACGCAAGGGAGCAAGTTCGGCCATAGCATCAGCCAGGTCCGTATCAATCCCGCCATTGCCCTGGCCATCAGGCCTCGCAAAGCATGCGATCAATGCAGCGCCTTTTGCGCTGCCGTCTTCGGGCGCATCCACAAGCCAGACTTTGCGTCCAGCCAACTCGCGCCGCTCGATCGGAAGAGTGATATCGACGCCCCAGCGCAGCAGCGCGCCGAACAGCAAGTCCTCTTCGCTGCGGTCATCCTTGATATGGCTGACCGTGCCTGCGAGAGCTTCCTGTGTTGCTTCCTTCGGTGTGACGCTGGTGTCTACGAAGTTGCCGCGGTCGATTTGGAAGGCACGGAAGCCGATGTCGAGATTGCCTTCGAGGTCTGGTCTCTCTTCGATGACCTTCGATCCCGCTCTTCGGATACGCTCACGTGCAAGCTCAGCAAGAGTCTTTGTACCTGTTACTTCTACTACGTCTTCGTCTTCAATATCTTCAGCGAGCTGAATGCTCGCCAACCGGATGTTGAGACTGCCAGCGGCCAACTGACAATGGGCTTCGCCTAATGATCCAGTCCCAGCAAAAAGATCGATGATCAGGCTTTCGGAGTTTGGCTTCACCCCGAATAGCGAGATTATCTCCTTCATCAGAGCGACGCCCTTCGGATAGTCGAACACCTTGTTGCCATCGAAGAGTGCAGATAGGTCCGCCGCCCCGCCGCCAAAGCTCCAAACATTCTTGGGTGGATTGAGCCCCGATTGAACAAATCCAGCTTGATAGCCATCGTCATCACCGCGGATGACGACCTCATTTTTCCTCTCGTTGAATGTCTCGAAACCCCACCGCCAACGATGCATCCGGTTGTTTCGAAAGCCTGGTCGAATGGGAACGTATCCAGCTGCAATCAGGTCGGGGTCGTTGGTATATACCTGGTCGGGGTCGTTGGTTCCGATGAGGGATTTGTCGTAATCAAATACGGGTCGGATGTCTTCTTTCTCAGGGTGATAGTAGATGGTATAGCCCATATCAGGGCGCGTCGAAAAAGGCGTAGGCGCGTCGTTTAGGTTTCTGAAGCTGCCCCGCACCTCGTCAATACGGTTCACAAAGAGCTGACAGTCATCCTTTGCCACAACGAAAAGAGACTCATAGTTCTTCTGTACTAGGATCCCGTCTCCTGATTGATTTGCTCCGCTGATTACGCAGATATCGGCAATGATACTCTGTTCGCCAAAAGCTTCGACCAATGCCAATCGCAAATTGTATTTTTCTTTCTCATTGATAGAAATCACGAGGCATCCATCATCGGACAAGAGCCGTCTCGCGATCTTGAGGCGAGCTTTGATCATGCTCAGCCAATCAGAGTGGAAACGGCCGTTGCTTTCTGGATTGGCGACAAGACGTCCGCCCACTTCGTCACGCTGCCCGCTCCCCTCTTCGTATTGCTCTCGGCTTTGAGAGAAATTGTCTTCGTAAATGAAGTCCTTGCCCGTGTTGTACGGCGGGTCGATGTAGATCATCTTGACCTTGCCGAGATAGGTCTCCTGCAACAGCTTGAGCGCGTCGAGATTGTCGCCTTCGATAAACAGGTTGCGCGTGGTGTCGAAGTCCACGCTTTCCTCGCGCATCGGACGCAGCGTCTTGTCGATCGGCGTATTGGCGGTAAGCAGCGCCTGCCGCTTGCCCGGCCAATCGAGCCGGTACCTTTCCGCCGGTCCTTCTACCAGATAATCGGACAGCGCCTGCCGCAGCAGGTCGAAATCGACCATGGGCGCATCCTCGCGCGATCCTTCCGTCCGGCATTCGGGAAACAGCTCAAGCAACCGCTCGATATTCTGCTGCTTCAGGTCGGGTGTGGATGCGTCCAGTTTCTCGATGGTCATGGTGTCTTTATCATTCTTTGGCAGTCAGTTCTTTCAGCGCAGCCTGTGCTGCGCGCAATTCACGGTTGATCTCGGTCTTGCGGGCAAAGTCCCCCTCACGGCGCAACTTCAGTTGCAGCCGCTCGACAGCTTTGCCTTGCGAAGCGATTTGGCTCAAGCGTTCAGCGTGCTTGCGCAAGGTTTCTTCCCCACGCGCCTCATGCGGCCAAAGCGAACGCAATAGTCCGGCATAGAGCCCTTCGAGGCTTGCCACTTGAGGCAGAGGTAAGCGCTGCTGCTCCGATGACACCCATTGCCCGCGCCAATGTTCGAGCGTCACGGCCTGCGCTTTGTCGACCTCGCTGCGGCGTTTGTATGCCGCCGCCGTCATGAGCTCGTCCCCATCGGGCGATTTACGAACCAGCTCGAAGACTATTGGGTGCGGAATAGCTTTATCTATGTGAGCAAGCACACGGTCGTCGACCCTATCACTGCGAAGGGTAAGGCGAAAAACCTCAATCTCTTCAACGCCCCCGGCGGCAGGCAAGTTCACGCTGCGCTCAAACAGTTTGAACGCCCAGTCAATGCGCTCCACCTGCGCGTCGTAAAGCGAACGGATGGTTTTCCCGCCGCCAGCGCTTCGGAAAAGGCGATCCTTGGGGACGCGGCTTTCAACCCTGGCTGCGGCCGGCCATGCGAACAAAGTGCTCATGAAGCGCCGTTGCGAACGACAAGGAAGGCAATCAGTTCGAAGTCGTCAATACCTGCGACCTCACCCACAAGCGCGGTGGTGGGCCCGGTGTTGAAGAGGCTATCAATATCGCGCCCTTCCTTCACCTCAATCATGGAGCGCACGGCATCGCTCAGGAGATCAGAGTATTTCTCCATTCTGCGCCCGTCGTCTGTTTCTTCGTTAAACGGCTGGTAGAGAGCGGGATCGGGTTCGGCGCGATTACGAGCGGCGGCGCGAAGCATATCGAGCGCGTGCTTGGGATCAGTGTGGCGAATGAGCGCTTCGCCATCGTCCTTCACATAGACCAAGTAGAATGGATGGAGGCGGTTATGCTGTTTAAGTTCCGCCTCAGCATCGAGATTGCGCAAGCAGAAAATGACGCCGGGAGGTAGCTTAGGGCCAGCCGGGACGATTGCGTGCATCCCGAGCGGGGCATCATCGAGGCTGCCGTTGTCTCGAACCCAACTGACCAGATCCATGCGGAAGTCATTGAGGCCAAGATCGGTAATGCCGACGCCTTGCCGCAAATCCTCCAGGTCGACGACTTCTTCCTGCATCTTCCGCAGCTGCTCTCGGCGGTATTCAACATCGTTCTCGCGCGCAGTGAGCGGGTTGTCATCGCCTGTCGCAGTAAGGTCGGCAATGACCATGCGCCCTTCGACGCGATCCTTCAGATTGATGTAGTCATCCAGCTCGATGTCAGGCCAATAGCTGACCAGCTGGATACAGTCGTTCTTGCTTCCGATACGGTCAACGCGGCCAAAGCGCTGAATGATCCTAACCGGGTTCCAATGGATGTCATAGTTCACCACCATATCGCAGTCCTGAAGGTTCTGACCCTCAGAAATACAATCTGTCGCAATCAGAATATCGATCTCGCGCGCCTCGTCCTTAAGTCGATCAATCTGCGCTTTCTTCTTTGAAAGCGGCGAAAAGAGCGTCAGCACAGCGTTGAAATCAAAGCCATGGCCAAGAGTGGTCTTCGGGCCGCTAGAGCCCGTTACCAAAGCTGAATGCCGTCCATCCGCATCTGAAATAAGTTGAGCAATCTGATCGTAAAGATACTCAGCCGTATCTGAGAATGCGGTGAAGATAAGCAGCTTGCCGTTGCCTTCGTTTATCGGCTCTTCGCGCTTACGTTGGATAAAGTCGATCAGATGCTGAAGCTTCTTATCATCTTCTGGTTTGACCATTTCCATCTCAGCCAGAAGCCCGTCGATGAGTGCAAGGTCACCTTCTAGATCGTGTCGGTACGAGAGAAGGTCCATGTCCTCCAGCGCGACACGCACTTGCCCTCGTTCGAGTTCGGTGGGGACATCATCGTTGTCGTCAGCATCCTCTATCCCATAGGCATAACCGGCGCCGGCGCCGGTTTCATATTGGGCAATTGCTTCTAGGGTCGCATGATGGGTGGCTGACAGCCTTGAAAGCGTAAGTCTGAAAGCTTCAACTGAGCTTTCCAATCGCTTGAGCAGGTTCACCCGCATGAGCGCCTTGATCGAATTTTCTCGATCAGTGCCTCTTAGTACATTGGTTTCGGTGGTCGTATCATACTGAGAGTACTTATCCTTTCGGCTCGGCTGGACATAGGTCAGAGGTGCATAAACAGCCAAGTTCAGCTTGCTCAGCTCATCATAAATCTCATTGAAAGTCGGGACACCTGATTGATCCGTGAGAGCTGGCCGAAAGGAAGCAGGCTTGAGCCTTTGAGGAAACCCGCCGATCTCTTCGGTGTCATAATAGGTGGTGATGTGGCGGCGAGACCGAGCAATTGTGACGCTATCAAGCAGGTCAAAGAATGCGAAATCCAGGCGGTCAAGAATAGCTTGAGGCGAACGTTCGTCGAGCGGAAGCTCCTCCCATTCATTGAAAGCGCGCTGCGCCTGCCTAAAGATTTCTCCGATGGTTTGGCTTGTGCCAAGCTTCTCAGCAAAAGCCTGACTGTCACCTTCGTATGCGAGCGCAAGCTGGTTTCTAAGATCAGCAAAGCGATTGTTCACTGGGGTTGCCGATAGCATCAGAACCTTGGTCTGCACTCCGGCGCGTATGACCCTGTTCAAGAGAGCTCGGTAGCGTGTTTCTGCCTCACCTTGAGCAGCGGTCGCATCGTCATTTCGAAAGTTATGAGATTCGTCGATCACAATCAGATCGTAGTTGCCCCAATTCACCTGATCGAGCGGCATGCCCATCGAATGACCCTTGGTTCTCAACAGATCGGTATGAGCGAGAACATCATAATTCAGCCGGTCTTCAGCCAAGATGTTGGTCGTGAGGTTCTTGTTGTATGTCAGCCAATTGTCGGCGATTTTCTTTGGACAGAGAACCAGCACTGACTTGTTTCGGAGCTCATAATATTTGATGACCGCCAGTGCGGTGAAGGTCTTACCCAGGCCAACGCTGTCAGCAAGTATACAACCGTTAAAGGTCTCAAGCTTGTTGATGAGACCTAGCGCTGCATCTTGCTGAAATTTGTAGAGCGTGTCCCAGACTTTCGTGTCTCGAAAGCCAGTGCGATCATTCGGCAAAAGGTCTTCATTTATGTCTTCCAAGAAGGTCCGAAAGATGACCGACAGCATCAAATGGTAGATGCGTGCGGGAGCATTTTCTGCATAGGCCTGCTCGAGCTGCCGGCAGAGCGCATCTGTCACATCTTCAAGACGATCAGGCTCAGCCCAAAGCTGATCAAAAAGGGTGCCGTAGCGAGAGACGGCAGTTTCGTTCTTCACCTTGTTGATCATTGTTAGATTACTAGGTTGGTAGCCTAGATCCGCAGTGGTGAAGCCATGAAGCCCGGTGTAGAGAGCATCCGAACTTGCTCCACTCGCGCAAAGAAAAGACGGGACTGGGTCTTTTGGGTTTGATTTGAAAGTGCCCTTTTGACGGATCCAGTCTGCGCATTGGCGCGCTAATGCGCGGGTTGTCATCTTGTTGCGCAACCTGATCTCGAATGGACTTCCAGCAAGGTCACGGCGATTCATCACAGGGGGAATGATGAATTCTCGGTGGCGGTTCTGGCTTAGGCCGCCGTCGGTAGCAAAAGACGGACCAGTGAATACAAATTTAAAGCTGTCCAGTTCGTCGAGCTGATTGTGCAATGCAGCAAAGGCATGCATTGAGAACGAAGCTGCAACAATTTTGACCACATTCTTGTCGGCCAATTCCTTTTGCAGGTCATCGCCAAATAATGTGCTGATATTGTCAAGAATTTCCATAGCTTGTCTAGAGCGTGAAAAGTGCAAATTCGCAATAGAGGCCGTTATTTCTCGATGGCGAGAGAAGCTGGCCGCTTACGTATGGCGTTCTATAAGTCAAGAGCGGGGGAGATGCGATTTCAGGTTTCCAGAAGCAATAGTACGCAAGGGTCACCTTTTGGTGTCAAGATCGTCGTTCGCGTGCGCCCCCGCGTAACACTGACACGAAAATTTTGTCGTGATCCGTCGTTGACCTCAGCACGCTCATTGCCGCGAACAATGCGATCGACATTGGCAACTATTTTGCCTTTCGCAATCCGGGGCCAGCCTTCAAAAATGATGACTTCATCGAACTGCTTGCCCTTGGCCTTGTGCATATTCATCACGACCACCCCAGTTTCTGGCTTCGAGCTTGTGGCAAAATGATCCTGCACAAAAGCTTGCTGGACAACTTCCAACGCGTTTGCGTAGCAGCCATTTTCACGCCAATCTTGAGCAAGCTCCATTCTTAGCTGCGTCCCTCTCTCTAAGAGACGGATGTTTCGAACCTCCGCGCCTATCTCTTTGAGCCGTTTACATGCGCCCTTTTCCAGTGCTGCGCGGACTGCACGCCAATCTTTGTCCGGATCACCAGTTAGCTCAATGGCGCGCGCCTCCTCGTAGACCTCGAACGTAGCCTTTAGGACACTATTGCCTGGAGGATTCGTCCCTGAAGCAATCGCTGCACACCACTTTGCATAGGCCTTCCGTAAACCAACGGCTTCCCTGAGCGCGCCCTTAGTAGGTTTGTCACCCCCCTTTCCTTGATAGTAGTTACAAAGCAGGTCGATAAAGGCGTCAGAGGAGCCCGCCCCCTGAGGCTGCAACAGGTGGGCGATGATCTCCGAACCAAGGATCGCGCCTTCCAATTCAATGACAGCACTATGTGAAATGGCCTGCATCCCAGCCGGAGGTTCACGAAACTTATCGGAGACGAGGCGCGTCATCTTCTTGGTGGGAACGAGGACAGCCAACGACCAGTCAATTCTCCCAGCATCGATCAAGCGTTTCCGAGCCTTGTAGACGCTCGTAACTAGCGCCGTCATTGCTTGGTCGGCGTAAGGTTCAAATAGGAGACAATCGACCCCTTCGTAATTCTCTTGGCCGAAATGTCCGGAGAGCACATCGTTGCCAAATTTAGCAATGTCAGTTCCCTCACTACGGTGATTGGCATCGCTGAAATCAATCTCTGTGGGATTGAAGGCATCCCGGAAATGGTCAAGCCGTTCGGGATCGGCTCCGATGAAATCGAAGATGCGCTGCTCAGGATCAGCCAAGGCAATGAGATTCGAAAAATCACCGAGCGCTCTTACGACCTCCCATTGCTCAGCATTCGTGTCCTGAAACTCATCGAGAATGATGGTGGGGTACATGGTTGCCAGGAGGCGACGTAGTCTATTGCTCCCATGGAGCAAATCACCAACGTATGGCGCAAAGAGATCAAAGCAAATGCGGCCTTCTTCAGTGGCCAGCCGCTTCCTTTCCAATTCTTCCGCGTCTTTTTTGTTCTTCTTCTCCTCAGCCGAGAGCTTATTGTCCGCGTCAAAGCCATTCCTGATGTCAGAAAGGGTGATGGCCTCGACAGGTGGGGTGAGAATATCCAAGCGGCGCGGTAAACCGATCAGGTATCCATGTGCTTTTAAGATACGCCAGAACAAAGAATGGTAGGTCTCGACCTCAATTTGTCGCTTGGCCTCCCGCGCAATGCTCTTTTCCTGCTCAATAGCTTCGACGACACGCGAGACGCTTGCGCGTGCAAAGCTCAAAAAAAGCACTTTCTGCTGAGGCTTCAGTTCACTCTCAGCAAGCAGGGCAGCCTTCAAGATCGAGATCGTTGTCTTGCCGGAGCCCGGTCCGCCAGTGACGAGCAATTGCCCATTACTGGCCAAAACCTCGAGCTGCTTCTCAGTCAGCTCCATCGGCGGCGACCCCGAGTTCGGGTTGATTATCGGCAGTAGCACCTGCTTCGTCCTCGTCAGACGCAGGCTCACAAACCTCCATCAGCTTTTTGCAAGCCTCGCGCAACCATTCTGGAATCTCGGCCTCTGTGCACTGAGCAAGGAAGTCCGCTAGTCCCCAATTGCCTTTTGCCCATGCAAAATAATCAGAGAGAGCCTTGCGTTTGTCCGCAATTGGAGCTGGGTGTTTTTGAGCCAAGTGCGGTGGCCACTCCAATGTAGCGGCGAAACGCTCAAGGGCAGCGTCCGTTGTCCCCTCAAGCACCAGGGCTTCGATCCCCTTTTTCTCATGCATCAGAAGCAGATCGACTTCAGCTTCAATAGCAGCCTGGTCGGCAGCGTCCTGTTTGTCACAGAGTGCAAAAGTACTCTTGCCGAGGTCTACAAACAGTTTGGCCATGCCGGCGATCTTAGAGTCGCTCCCAGCATTCAGAGTGCAAATGCCCAGTGCCTCCAGCGATTTATAACTAGTCGGATTCAGTTCAGCCAATCGGCGGCAGACCACGGGGAAAGCGGTAGTTTCAGTTTCGCCTTCTGCGATGAGGATACGCCGCGACAGTAGGCCTTCGCAAAACCGCGTTCGAAAATCTTGCCGGTAGGCTTTGAGCTTCAAATTTGCAGGCAAGGTAATGGACTGCCGACTTAGCTCGCCGCTTGCGTTTCGACCGAGCACGACAGTCTCATCGAGTGCAAACTCTTCCAGAACGTAAGGAGAGTGGGACGTGAAAATAGCCTGTGAAGCAAGCGACCGAATTTCGTGAACAATCCGCTTTTGGGCATAAGGAGGAATGGCCGTTTCGGGTTCTTCCATCGCGAATATGACGTTCTGTTTGTCAGCAGCTATCTGTGACAGCATAGCGAGAACCAGCATGTTGATGGTGCCAGTGCCTTGCCGATAGAAAGGTGCGGCATGATCGCCTTCTCCTGTAGCGATAAATGCTGTGATGACCTTCCGGAGATGCTCCCTCGTGAGATTTGAAACTTTGAGGTGAGGCTCAACGCCCCATTCCTTGGGAACGTATTTCTTCAGAGCCGCATTGATGCTCTCCAAAATCCCAGAAATTCCCAACTCAGGTTCTGCTGCGACAGTAAAACCTGCAAGCTTGTCGATAGTGTCCTCCCACATCTGCGGGCGGACCTCCTTGAGCCGAAGGATGATGTCTAGGAGACTGCCTCGCTCCAAGCTCAAAGCGCGGCTTCCGGTGCGTAGAGAGCGAAGGTAGAGGAAACCGCATATCTGCTTGTCCTTTTTCCGGAACTCAACAGGTGTTCTTGTCTCGTTCAAGCTGCGGGTGAAATAGGTCTTCCCCTGAAAGTCGTCTTCATCAGCGTCATACCAGCCATGGAAGGTGACGCGGAGCGCTTCGGTAATGTGGTCCGGGTCAACACCTTCGGGATTTGGGTCTTCGTAAAACTTATCTGCTTCCGCGTCCCAGAACTCCACATAGTCACCAAAGCGAGCCCTCTGGTCTTCTGAGAGGTCAGCGATAGCAACCTCGATTTCAATCCGAGGTGCTTCCGCTGGAACAGCATCGGCCGTCTCGGCAATCTCCACTGCGGCTTCGGCTGGCTCAGCGGCTTGGCTTTCCACAATCTGATCCTGGTCAGTTTCAACCTCAGGCAACTTGGCCAGGTACTTCCCCTGAAAAAAGTCATGCTCGTCGATTGGTGTAAAGCGATTAAAGCGGTCTGGGCCAAGGGCCAGATCCAAAGCCTCTAGAATGCTGGTCTTGCCCGTGTTGTTGTCGCCAATGAGGACGCCATGTCTGGGCAACAGAAATGTTGCGGACTTGATACCTCGAAAATGGCTGATATCGATCCGGCACGCTCTCATGGGCATTCCCTCAAGAAAATAATGGTGTAGTAGAATTCAAATACCAGCACGTTTCGAGATTTGGCAGCTTCCGAAGCTAGGCGGTTTCGCAGATTAGAACTGAGGGGCTTGATTGCTGGGATTCCCGATACTTATAGCGACACCCTACCTCACAAGACCGGCAATAGTAAGATCGAATAGATATTAAAACTGACGACGCAACCACAATATTCGTTTGATATTCTTTGTTGGCCTCAATTCTGAAGCCCTAATTTCTTGAAGGTGAGGTGTTCAAATTTTAGAAGTCAAGGCGAAGCAGTGGGCGCTTGGCCGCAAATAATGAAAACTGCCATTCAATCGTGTAGAAGTCGGCCATGACTGCCAAACTTACAACAACAAAAATGACCGAGGCAGAGCTTGAAGCCCATGCAAATGAGGCTCTTAAGGTCGCCGTCCCTTGGCTCGATCGTAAGGCAATCCGGCATCAGCTCACCTTTTCGTTTAAGCTTGGCCACAAGTCTGTAGAGATCAACGGCACCAAGGCCTCGAGCCGCCAAGGCCGCGTCGATATGCTGATTGAACGAGGAGATGAGCGCATCGCAATCCTTGAGCTTAAGCGGCCTGGTGCAAGTCTTACCGCTGATGATGTTGAGCAGGGCCTTTCATACGCACGAGTGCTTCATCCAAGCCCCCCTCTCGTTATTGTCTCGAACGGCAGCGAAACGCGCTGCTATGCGTCTCATTGTGGCCGACTTTTGAACGCGGGCGAGCGAGATGAGGCTGCCTTCTCCAATTTGATTAGTAACGCGCTGAAAGTGGCCGAATCTGATCTGAAGAGCGCGATAGAGACGCTGATGGGTCCAAGCTCAGACGTCTGGATGGCAGCGGTGCGGGCTGCAAGTAGGGAGAGCCTCGAGGCGCTTTCGGGCGACTGGGATGATCATTTCGCAACTTTTACCAACGGCTTCCATATTCCACGCAAGGCTACAGCACTGGTTCGAAAGGCGTTGCGCGAGAGTAGGCGTGTCGTCGCGATCGAAGGGGAGCCACTCACGGGGAAGTCACACGTAGCTGGTGAACTAGCTCTCGTCACTTGCAATGAGACCGATATGGCAATCTTGTTCGTTGAAGCCTCGGGCAATGCCGCGGTCGGCATCGCAGATGAGATTGCCCGCATTTTGAGTTCGGCTTTGGGCTGGCGGATATCCTCCGAAGAAGCACGGAATTGGCTGCAGTCCATTGGTAATGCAGGTGGCCCGCAGTTGGTCATTGTAGTCGATGGCCTTGGACTTGAGCATGACGCGATTCGCCAAGAACTCCAGGCACTAACCTCCCAGTCGAGCGGACAGTGCCTGAAGTTTGTGATTGAAGCCGATACGGCGGTGATCGATCGCTTGTGGATGGGGGAAACGCGCCGCAAGCCAACCGTCTTCGCTAGACGGGGAACGCGCGTCTCGGTCGAAAACCTCGACGATCAGGAGTTCGATCAGGCTCGGCGTGTAATGTATGAAAATGGCGCCGAGTTCATGCATGGTGCGGATCGAGCCGAGGAATATCGTCAGCCATGGCTTCTCCAGTCTATGGTTGCGGGCGTGGCGACAGCACCCGACAGGCCAGACAATTCGACTGCAATATTGCCACCACTGCTAAGCCTAGGGATTTTTGATTATACCCGCGAGCGTTTCGTCCTGGATCCTTTGATTGAGCAAGCAGCAACCTTCGCTCGCACAGTCATCGAGGATTATCAACGCAATGACCGCAGCCCCGATCTTCGGCTACGCGCACTACATAGTTTTCTTGTGCGAAAGAAAGTGCTGCGCGAATACGCCGAGGAAGAGGACCTAAGAGCGATGGCCCAGTCTGGCCTGCTTGGTTCGACCCTCGATAGCAGTAATCGCGCGCTCTTGGTCGGGCGCATGCCCGAGTTGATAGCCTCGGAAGTAGCAAGAGAGATAGCAGCTGAGCTCGGCACGCGTATCGACGCAGACAAAGATAAAGAAGCAGCTCAGTGGTTCGTTCGGGTCTGCACCGATTTACCAATGGGTGATGTGATCGGGGCGCAGGCGCTGATCGAAACCGCACAGGCAAGGTCCGGTTTGCCGCTTCCCTTCATAAATCACCTTCTCGATCGGCGGCCCAGCATCCGCCCCCTCAAAGCGGGAACGAAAGCGATGCTATGGGTGCCCGAGATCGGCAGCCTCGAAATGACCGTTCGTGGCGATGGTAGCGCATTTTTGAAGGCGCGTGGTTCACCGCATCGGCTGGAATTGCCCGCTGAGGAGATCAGCGTTACTTATGGCGATCTCGATGCTTGGCTAATGCTATCGCATCTCGCCTCAGTCCCGATCGGTGCATATTCGGTCGATGAAGATCGTGTGGTCGGTCTGTTTGACGCAGCCGTGCTGGGTTTGGTCGGCACCAGCCCGATCCCGCTAAGGCGTGTGGTCATTGATCCGGATCGCTCGGGCATGCACCTACATGACGCTCCCGACGGCGCGAGCCTGGTATGCAGCAAAGAAGGCATTATCGAGCCCATCACCTGGTCGATCTTCCGGTTCCTCGATCGCCATGGTGAAGACGCCGATAGCTGGCTTGTGGAAGCCTGCGAGCAGGGGTCAGCAGCACTACTCAGCCGTATCCTAATAGCGCTTACGCAGCTCGGGTTGCTAGAATCCCAACCCTCTAAGGCAAAATGGGCACGTGACTTGCGCGACGAGCTGGTCCGGCCGGCGTTCGATCTCTCGATGGCATGAAGCCCTTGAACGCGGATTGAATACGGCCTTACTGAGCAAAAGCGGCAAGAGCTTCGTTTCTTAGGATGCAGTAGAACGAGCGACTAATTTTCTTCTATCTTGCCTTTGCAAGACCTTCTTACTGGAGTTGAAGCCAAGCTTGAAAGCCGCTCAAATCCCCCGATCAAGCGACTTACTCTTAATCCGCTCCACTTCCTGACCCGCATTCTTCTCGCTTGCAGCCTCCCGCGAGACATCTCCGCCCTTCGTTGCCGCCGCTTTAAGGTGCGATGTTACCTCGAGCGCTGAGGCATTTTCACCTCTGTTTCGAGCCACGGCTGCAGTCAGACTTTGGGTGTTGTCCAAGACCAAGGTGAGATGATCGCGCAGGCGAGTTACGGTCACCAAGAACGTCTTTTGATTTGAAAGATTGCGCTCTTGGCTGTCCATAATGGCAATTCCGCGATCTGAGGTGAGCCCCTGCGCCATATGAGCGTTTAGCGCATAGGCCAGATCCATGCGCTTAAGCATAGGATCGTCTTTTCCGAGCGTCACTTCCTCGCCCTTAGAGGTCTCGACTGTGACCTTGCCTTTATCGATCGCAATCACTTTTGCCCGGTCGGCGTTGAAAAGCCCACGATTGTGATCATTGCGCGTCCACCGAATTCTATCGCCCGCGTGGATTGGGAGCTTTCGGTCTTTGAAGAGAGCCAGGCTGTCATTGGCCTTGTCTGCCCTTAGCCGCGCAGGATCAAAGCTGAATGTCTTTCCGCGCGCATTTTGGAGCGTGACCTTCTTGCGCTTCGGATCGCTGCCTAAGACGCGATATTGTCCCGGCATAAGGCCAAGTGTCTTCTGCCGTCTGGAAACCTCAAGAATGCGGCCTGCCTGATAGGCGCCAAGATGGCGCAGCTCTTCATGAGTGGTGTTCACACGGTCGAGCACCGTCAACTGAGCTTTCCCGGGCCCGATCTGGCCGCTTACAAGAAGACCTGTTTGTACCGCGTCATTGACGGCAGAACGAATGCGACGTCCCGAGGCATAGATCGATGTGCGCTCTCGATCTTCTGGCTTTAGCGAAAGCCACTGCTCGGCAGCCACAATCGCGCCATCGCCCTTCGCCTCGATCGTATGGGGTTTGAGCTTAGTTAGAGCTGCTCGCACATCGCCTTTCTGCGCAGCGGCCTGAGCCTCGCGAACAACAGGATCGCGTACGCGAAGGTTGGTGGTCATATTGGCCTGTGCGATGCCGGCCTTTTGCAAGAGCGCGAATGGCTTGCCCGCATCGACAGCGCCAAGCTGTTTGCGGTCGCCCATAAGCACTAGCCGATGGACACCGGCCAGATTGGCGAGCTTGACGAGCTTTTCCTTGTCGCTGTTCGCAACCATGGAAGCCTCGTCGAGGATCAGAACGCTTCCTTCGAGCGCTTGCACTGGCTTCAGCTTTAAGAGTGTGACTGGAGGGATCATCAAGGAGAGGCTTCCAGCCGCCTAGGAAGCGGGCAAGCGTCTGCGATTTGATACCCGTATCGCGCTCCAGCATCTGCACGAGGGTGTTCTGGATCGCGAGGCCGATGACGGGTCGTCCTTCTTCACCGAGTACTTTCGCGACCGGCCCCAGCACACTGCTTTTGCCAGCGCCCGCCACACCTTGGATCGCGACAGTTCGATCCGATGAAGTCAGGATCAGACGTGCGGCGGACAGCTGCCCCTGGTTCAGTCTAAACCCGTGTCCTATCTCGGCTGAGGCCTGGACACGGGTCTCAGCCTCCTCAGCACCCAGATCGGGCTTAACTTCTCCTTTTCCTGTTTCAACCGCGGCGATGATCCGTTGCTCGGTCTCAATCGCTTCGCGTGAAGCGAGCCAGCCCTGATGCTCGCCGCGTCCTGCGACAAGATGTCCAGAATTGATAAGCGCGCGGGTTCGCGTTTCCACTGCTCCGATCGTTGTTGGTAGGCCAAAATCGAGAGCCGCCTTGTAGAGCGCTTCGCGTTCAAATGCGGCCTCGCGCTGCGACAAATGCCGCACGGCTGAGGCAACCGCCTGCGCGGCGGCAATCGTCTGCTTGTCCTTTTTAAGCACCGAGGCGGGCACCAAAGGATCTTCTATTTCCCCTCGAACATGGCTCGCAAACTTGGCAAGCCAAGCGCGGCCCCATTCAACCAGAGATGCAAATCCTGAAAGCGGATTCTCAGGCATCATAGAGCGCAATCGCGCGTGCCCTACTAAGGGATCTAGATCGAGCCCAATAAACTGCGCTGTCTCATGCCACGTGCCGCCAAGCGTATCACGATCCTCAATCGGTGCTTCCCGATTCGCGTGCTAAATCGTGTTCCGCTAGGTTTGCGTAGTTTGGCGTGGCAGAAGGGAAGTTGCTATGTTCTCAGTGAAATCGTCTGTTGGTTTAACGTGAAGCCGCGATGTGATTACTGGGTCGGTATTGATACCGGCCATCAAAGCTCGGCCATCTGCATAGTGGATTATCAGGGGCAACGTCTGCTCGAATGCATGAAGGCGTCCGATCCAGGTGCGATCCATGATGTCCTCCGAGTCTTCGGCGTTGAAAGGGCACAGCGAATAGTAATGGAAGCTGGTGTTGGGGCCCACATAGTGCGGTTCTTGAGAGAGCGTGGGATGCCTGTACATGTTATCGACACGAGGACTGCTAGAAGCTTCCTAGCCGTTCGCAAGAACAAGACTGACAAGAATGACGCCCGCGGACTTGCTGAGTTTGCGCTTGTCGGGAACAAGATTGGAACAGAAAGCTACGTAAAGCCGCTCCAGCATCAGGAGATTCAGGCGCAGCTCAACATGCGCAAGAGTTTAATCATAAGTCAGATTAGAACGGATGCATCCATTAGATCCATCTTGCGCCTCTATGGCATGTCGTTGGCAACAACGAGGACCCCAGGCAATGTTGAAGAGAGAGTCGGGCGTTTGCTCGCTCACAATTGTAGGCCTCGTGAGAAGCCAGACTTTGAATTAGCACCACTTGTTGAAACTGCAGACCACTTGCGCCGACAGGTGGCGATCGTTGATAAAAAATTACGTCGTCTGGCTTCCAGTATTGAACCGTGCAGGTCCTTTCAAACGATGCCCGGCATCGGAGTTTTGACCGCGCTTTCTTTCTACTCAACGGTCTGTGATCCATGGCGCTTTGTCCGCAATCGAGATGTGGGGCCATATCTGGGTTTGACCCCTACCTTGTACCAATCGGGTAAGACGACGCAGTTGGGACGAGTTGGTCGTTTTGGCAATAAGATGACCCGGTCTAATCTTGCGATGGCAGCGACGGTCATGCTCACCAAGTCTGCGGACGAGAATAGCATTCGAAACTGGGGCAAGGCGCTAGAAAAGAGAATTGGTTTCACCAAGGCTCGTATCGCTGTAGCTCGTCGAATGGCCGTGACCCTGTTAAGCATGTGGAAGACCGGCCAAGCCTTTGAGCCATTTCATAAGACAAATGAGATCCTCCGCTTGGAGGAGGCGGGGTTGGACTCAGATCCTACACCTGAGACGTTGATCTCGCTCTAGGAAGGTGAGCCAGCCCCGTTCGGAAATCTTAAGCCTCAGAAAAAATTTATGACCTTTCGAGTGTGTAGCGAGCAGAATTAACGCAGCCGGAAATCCATCCGGGAACTTGATGTAGCCTTCAAGGCTGGGAAGGCCCATAAATTCATCGGGAAGAAGCAGCGGGACAACCTGCCGACGCGGGCTCAGACTGACCGCATCGCGAGCGTTGTTGTAGCCATAGCTATAGCCCTCTTCCATCTCGCGAACCTCGCGGTGACCGATAATATCGGAGCACCATGTGGCGGTCTCTCGGTCAGCGGTGGCAAGGATCAGCTTGGTCCTGGCAAGCGAGGACAAGGTCATCGCCATGTTCTCTCCATAGACCTCTTTGAGCTTGGCGAAGGTGTGGACACCGGTGACGATTGCACCGCCAAAGTTGCGCGCGGTTTGAAGGCCCTTTTCAAGCGAAGGCATGCGATGAAGCGCGCCCAATTCATCGATCAAAAACCAGAGTTTCAGATCTCGCGTGCGGCGTCCGGTCATCAGAGTGTTGATTGCTGTGTCGAGCCAAAGCGTCAGCAATTGCGAGAGCACGCTCATATCCACATAGCGCGCTGACAAGAACAGGAAGGAGCCCGGCTTGCCTTCGCCATTGACCCATTGCCGAACCGAAAAGGCTTTGCCTGACTCAGGCAACATTTGCATCGCTTTGGCGTTCACATTGAAGACCGCGCGCACCGATTCCGCCATGCGAGCTGCAGCCGGCGTGCTGATCGGTCCAGCCATCGTATCCTCAACCAAGCGGTGCAGATCGGACAGATCTGCATTCATCAGTTCATCGGCAAGCGCCGTGTTGGTGCCGCGCCCAGCCTCCTTCAATTTGATGCAGGTTTCGACAAAGAGCGTGCGCGCGGCGAGCACCCAGAATTGTTCGGGGCCGCCGCCATCATGGGGCACAAGCGACTCTGCAGCTGAATGAAACTCCGCGCGCGAAGTGCAATCATAAAAGACGCTCCAGCTTGGGCAGCGCGCGTCCAATGGGTTCAAAATGATATCGCATGCAGGGTCAAAGAAGGTCTCGATAAAGGCGCCGGTCAGATCAAAAATGACTGCGCGTTCGCCTCTCTTTCTGATCTCAGAAAGAAGCTCGAAGAGGGCCACAGTCTTACCTGTACCGGTGGTTCCGACCAGCATGGTGTGGCTTTGCTCTTTGCGCCAAGGCCAGCTTACGCCCGCCAGATGCGCGGGGCTATAGAGCCCGGCCGAAGCGAGCGCGCTGCTGCCTGCAAGCCGCCACTTCCAACCCAGATTTTGCCCGTATTCGCGTGCGCGCTCGCTCCGATTGTAATCGTCGATTTCGCGTTCCAGTTCCGCCAGACTGGCAAGCGATGCGCCGCGCACATGCTTCCTTTGTTTCGAGCGCCAACCGAAGTGTTCGGCCACCCACCAAAAGGCGATGAAGGCGGGTAAAAGCACCCAAACCGATGTGACGAGCGCGGCTTTCACAGCTGCCTCAAAAGCAGTCATCGCCTCCTTCATCGGCGGGTAGTCTGTGACCACGCCAATCGGGAATGCGACAAGGCTTCCGTCCGCCAAGGTGAGGTTCACAAGCTTATCAGGATCGAACTCCATAAAGGCATAGAAGGAGGAGTAGATATGCATCCAAACTAGGTAGGTTTGGTGGTCAGTGAGGCTGCTTATGACCTCCCAATAGATCAGTCCTAGAATGACCAGCACGGTGATGATGAGAGGGCCTTTAAGGCCCGCTGCAAACATAAAACCAAAGTGGCCAAGCAGCTGGCTTCCGCGAGTGAAGTTGACGAGGTTATGCTTCATCGCTGCCCCCTTGTGGGCGCGGCGCAACAAGCCCCAAACGCTCCAAGCGACGTTGGTAGGCTGCGACCGTCTGCTCACGTAAATCGGGCACAGCATGGTGCGTGAGCAGCGCATCCAACGCGACGGTGATGAAGATATTCTGGCGCACCGGATCACTCGCCGGTGTCTTTAGATCGGTCTCGGTATCGCGCTGCCACGCATCGAAGATGCAATCGCCAATGACGATGCTTGTGCTAACCCGACGCTCGTCAGCCTGGGACCTAATCCACTCGGCGATGAGAGGTGTAACGTAGGTTTGAAGACGAATGTCTCTATACATGAATCCAAGTTCCTTTTCACGAAAGGACCTGGCTCACCCTGCGGAAGGCGAGAGCCACTCTAAGTCGGTCACAAGGGTGTAGGAAAGCAGGATTTTCTCGAAGCTTTTCAGCTGACTATCGAAATCCGACACGAATCAACTCAGCCAAATCCTCGACCGAGTTGCTCCTCACTCAGAAGTTCCACTTCGAGAAAGTGACTTCTAATCCACTGCAATTTCTATGCTTTTGAGCTCTTCCCTTGCAGCACCCGCTGCGTACGGTGTGCTACCGTTTTCCCACTGCGAGGTCCAAGTCCAGTGCCGACGGAGACTGACTTCGACGGGTCATCGCCTGACCTAAACCGTTGGAGCGAGAGCAACAGATCAGGCCGCCGAACTGATCTGCGAAAGCCGGCTCAATGACAAGCATCCCCCAACAAGACGCACCCCTGATAAGCTGACGGCTAAGAAGCGCGTGCTAGGCAAGGGAGCGGGATCTGTCGCTCCCGTCAGCCTCGCGCCGCTTCGACCCGTCGGCGCTCAGGAGTGCATGCGGTGCCCAGATCGAAGAATGCCGCGCCCGCAGGAGCATCGCTAAATGCGATGCGGGACCGAGCGCGTCTACAAGCGCCGCTCCGTTTATCTACTCTACCTACCTCATGCGAGTAGACGAATGGGCAGGAGCCGATAAGGGCTCCTGCCCTGGAGCGGGGCCTAAAACTCATCGAGCATAGCCCCGTGAACTGTGTGCACGACCCGGCCTGCCAAGTGATCTGGCAGCGCGTTGTAGTCGCCTTCATCCAGAGCAATGTAACCAAGCTCGTCATCGGCAATGATGTGCTGGTCAAAGAAGCTGTGAAGCGCGCGCTGCTCGGCAAGCGCAAGAGCTTCGAAGTAGCTGTTCGAGTTCGTATGAGCGCTAGTAAATCCGGTCATGGTATCCTCCTGATGCGTGTCTGTGAAACGACAGGTGGAAGGCGGATGGGCGCGCAGATTGTGGGTCACAGGACCGCTCAAAGAGCGGCCGCAAGGCGGCGGTAGGGGCAACGATTTTGTCGAAGCGAAGCGTCAGCGAAGAGAAAGGCAAAATGGTGGGACCCTGCCGTCCTTGACCCGCACACTGCGCTCCCATCACCCTTGGAAGGTTCGTGAGCAAACCGTCTCCCGCTCGTTGCCAAGAGCGCCAGTTTCGAGAGTCGATTGGACTTTCCTACAGGCACCTTTTGAATGCATTACTTCCGCTGGGAGGAGCAGAATTGGGGACGAAGGAAGTACCCCAATGCCATCCAAACGAAACGCTGTAGCCGCTCTCAAGAAGCTTGAAGCTGACCGGCTTGCCTTGGACAAACGCAAGCAAGAACTTGAAGAGCAAGCCTCTCTCGAACTGGGCCGGATTATCCTTGGAACAGGGTTAGAGGCCTTCTCAAAAAAGGGCCTCTCGAAAAATGCAAGCGAGCTCGGGAAACTCGGTGAAGAGGAAGCCATAAAGCGGCTGGTTCAAAAGCCAGCCTCCGCATCACGCAAAGTTCAAAGCCAATCACAGTGAATACGAGAAAGGGCCCTGTCCGGTTAGGACAGAGCCCTTTCGTGAGGAGTGGAATGATCGAGATCAGTCGATCTCGGGGGCATCCTTGTTGTCATCGTTCTCGCCGGCTTCGTCGCTTTGGCCATTACCGCGCGAGAGGAAATCAACCTTGTCGGCGAGGATCTCGGTGCCGTAGCGCGTGACCCCATCCTTATCATCCCATTGGGTGTAATGTATGCGACCCTGCACACTGACCAGCTGCCCCTTAGAGCAATATTGCTCGACCGTTTTGGCAAGTCCGTTGAAGCAAGTGACGCGGTGGAATTCGTTTTCCTTGGCGGTGTAGTCATTTCCATCCTTGTAGGTCTTGCCGTCATTGTCCCGAGCGGGGTGATCGGTGACGACTGTGATGCCGGTAACATTGGTGCCACCTTTGGTCTCACGGGCTTCAGGATCGCGGGCGATGCGGCCAGTAAGGATTGCGATATTGGTCATGATAAGGTCCTTCAGTTGCTTGAGCCGAAGACCATCTCCGGCTTGCGAGACAACCAAAGAAGCAGGGCATGGGAGAACTGCACCGCAGGAGCGAAGCTTCAAGGGGAACCTGTTTATGACGGGTGGTGCGGGCAGGCGTGCCCAAGCGATTGCAGCAAAAGTGGGAACCGCTTTTGCGTCCGCAATCGCGCAAAGGGTCACGCCAACACGGCCGGAAAGGAACGGGTTGCTGGGCTCAGCTGACCTGATTTAAAGGATGTTCGCGCCAAAAAGCCGGGATGGTTTTGGCGTCAATGGTGGAGGCAGTTAGACTAACCTCCGCGCTACTCACTGTTGTGGTCTGCTGGCTCGGCTAGGAGATCCATAAAGTTGCGCGCCGCTTCCCGGTCTTCTTCGTTCTCGAATGCCACATCAAGGTCGGGCGCGGCCCCGAGCATGTGCAAAAGCGCCCAGAGAGCAAAGCGCTTGCCGCGATCCTTCGTCAGGCCAAAATCGACCCGGCAATGCTCGATGCCAGCGGACAAAGCGTCAGGGGAAATCGAAGAGATGTCGTGCGTGGCGAAGTAGCGCTGCAGAAGATCATAGAGTTGCATGAGGTGAACTCTAAGCTCAAACGACTGGGCGGGAAAGCCTTTGCCTCATAACACCTTCGTTCGCCAATTCCACAAAGGCATTGGAGCGCAACTCAGGCTGCATCCGCAGAGAGTCTGGCTGCAGGCAGCGTTGCAAAGAGTTCCCGGGCTTCAGCGCACTTGGCTCGCGCGTGATAGCAATCCGTGGCTAAAGCCCGAGGTCTCGAGAGGCAAGCCTCATTGGCTTGACCGCTTGAGCGAAGTACCCAGAGGGCCGCGACGATCAACGACCGTAACGCGCTGCTTCTTGGCTTCGATCACGAGACGCTCGGTCACACCATTTCCAGGGAACGCAATGACGTACCGAGGCCCAATCGCAAGCATTTGCTCGTTGCGTTTAAAGCCTGCACGCGCTCCCAATTTGCGATCGAGGGAGAAGGTGAGTTGCTGGACTTCATGGCGTTCAGCCCATGATGCAGCAAGGCGATCGGCGCCCTTACTATCACCGCCGTAAATGAGATAAAGATCAGGAACGACGTCCCGAACCTTGTCGAGCGTTGCCCAGATATTGGAAGCATAAGTCTTGGCCTCGACATCGCTATCAAAGCGATTGCGGCCACCCGCAAACACGACCGGAGTACCTTCCAGTGAATGCGCGGATATTCGGCGTTCATTGCGCGCGCGTAAGAAATCCCGCCCATCGATGACGGCTGATGTAAGAGCTTTCGAATGCATGGCTCGCGACCCTGCCACAGGCTTCCATGATGACCCGGTTTCATCGCGGTAGAGGCATGCGGCGACTTCGCGCATACACTCGAACGCCTGCATGCTTGCATCGGCGGATTGCGCGCGCAGCACCTGTTCTTCGAGATTGGAAGAGTGAACCTCCGATCCATCCGCGGATGCAATCAAGGCCCGGATTTCATCAGACGCACGGTCGAGCTGTGATGACTTGCGCATAGCGGCCCGGTGAAACACATTCACAAAACCCCAGGCCAAATCCTCTGCATCCGCCTCGAGCGCCGTATCTGCAAACAGAGCAAAGAGATCGGACCACACGGCTTCGAGCACTTGCTGCGAGGCAGCCTCTGATGGAAAATCTGCATTGTTGAAGGGTGCGGGAGCGATGCTGAAACCCGACGGGTCTAGTCCGGCCAGCTGGGACGCAAGATTGTCGTACATGGGATTGTTCTCCTGAAATGAGGCGCCAAGCCTCACAGAAGATCTTTTCCGCAAAGGGCCTGTTCGCCGTGCCCCAAGAGGATCCGGGATAAGGCAGCATCGCACCGCGTCAGCGGGAAACCTCGCAAGGCAAGGCTGGCGCGGGCCACACGGGCCGCAGCCTTGCGCGGGTTGCGATGATGCCTGACCGGTCCAAGGGCACGAAGGACTAGCGAATAGGCCCTTCGCGGGAAGAGGCACGAGGGTGCGAAGAGATATGGAGAGGAGCAGTGAGCCGATCAGGTCGGACCAGCAAGGTCAAACTGATCAGGGGTAAAGCTGAGCACTTCGCCATGAGGAAAGGCAGCAATGGCAGTGAGCCGGTCACCTTCATGCCGCAAATGCCAATTGCGGCCGTGATCAGGCTCAGCCTTAGCGAAGCAGGAAGGGTCAAGAAGGGCGAGATTGATACCTTCCGGATCACGCGCTGAGCGTGCGCGGATAGCCTGCCCTTTTGCCTCACGGACAGAGGCAGCAAGCTCTTGGCAGTGCGAATAATCGTCAGGATCGAGCCAGAGTTTGGCGTTCCGAACGAGCGGCGGTTTGGTTGTGTCGACCAGTAGCGTCAAAGAAACGGGGACAGAGAAACTGAGATGCTCGCTCGTTCGATTGCCCGGCGCAAAACCGGGTGACCGACTAAAGAAGCGCAGCCGCCAATAGGCGGTCTCGGCGATGGCCGTGCCTTCCGCTTCGCTCGCATAGAAGATTCCAGTGCCACTCATTGGCGCGGCGGAACCGACTGGCGACTTTGTGCCCATACCGAAAGGGCGATGCGAGCAGATAGTGAAGGCTATGTGCTGACTTGGGCAAGTCAGGCTTTGCATCATCGGCCAACTCTTCGAGCCGCTGCTGCTCGGCGATATCAGAGGTCAGGCGATTGGTGGAAATGCGATGCTGCGCTTCGACGACCCGCCATACGGTGCGACGATAGCGCCGAAACTCAGACGCGAGCTCTGTGGGCGTCCACATAGTCGCAAACCGTCATGAGACCTTTGAAGCTGTCGACCATATCGATCGGGCGCGCATCAAGATCAAGATTGGCTGTGGTTAGCCAAGCGCGCGCAGACATGTCATCGCTTCCCAGCAGAGCATCGAGCGAGCGGAACAGGCGCAAAAGGAACTGAGCAGCTTCAAAAGACTTGCTCGCAGGATCAAGCTGGGCCTTGCCAGAGCGAAGGCGGGACGCGGTGGATTCCGAGACACCAAGGATTGCACCAAGCTTAGGATTGGTAAGACCCCAAAACTCTGCAATCCGCGCAACGGCAGAGGTCAGCACCTTGCCGTCGTCAGCTTGCAGTTGGAGAGGCTTGGTCGCCATCAGCTCATCCTTTCAATTGCAAGATATACACGAACATCTGTCAAATGCAAGATGAGGTGCGTTCGTAGATCGCTTCTCCATTCGAGAAATGCCCTACCAATTTGAGCTCGCTAAACAGGTTTTCGAACCTTGGTCCGACCTTTGTGATCCACCGTTCAGCCAGCGAGACTTGCGGCTGGTAGCAGTCTGCCTCCCAGAACCGGCCGTCATCCCTCCTGGCCAGCCAGATGGCTGCAAGGCCGCAATAGGTCGAGATACCGCAATCGGCGAAGGCATTGCGCAGTAGGATGCGATCTTCTCGTCCACGCCATCCGTCATGCGGCTCCAGTGAGGGAAAGGCATGTTGTGCAGAATGAAGAATATCCTCAACCAAACACTCATAGGCCCATTGCAGGTCATCCTCACCATCATCATTGAGCAAGCGAAAAGCGACCACAGCGCCAGCTGGATGGCTTACAGAGCGTCCCATACTGGCCTCCTTCAAGCCGCGTCGGCGAGATCGACATCGGGTGCTTCAGCAACCGCCACATAGCCGCCCAAGGAGAGCAGGAGACTGGCTGCTTCTTCGGCTTTGGCTGCTGCTGTCAGCATGGCGCGCTCATCCTCTTTGAGGATTCTGAGCCAGGATGCGATGTAGCTTGCGTGATGGTCAAGGTGGGTCACCGGTAACCCAAGCTCAGCGCCTAAAATGGCAGAGGACAATTCCGCAATCAGTTCTTCAGCGGCATAGGCATGGGTGCCAAACCGGTTCTTGAGATCGCGATCGAGCCTCGAGGAATGCCCAGTCCAATGTGAAAGCTCATGCGCAAGCGTCGCGTAGTAGTGATGATAGGCATCAAAGAGCTCGGTCGGCGGCATGGTCACGCGATCAAGCGATGGCTCATAGTAAGCCTGTGCACCCTGATGCCTGAGATTGGCGCCTACACCGGCGAAGAAACGATCAAGGCGCTCGTCTCTCCCTTCCGGTTCCACTGCTACCACAGGTGGTTGCGGGTGATAGAGTTCCGGAAGTCCGTCGCATTGATCGGCATTGAAGATCGAATAGGACTTGAGCACCCGCCTGTTCTCGGAGGTTTCTTCGCCATCGACGGTTTCAACCTCTTTGGTGTAGCTCTTGTAGAAGATGGCGATGGTCGATTTCTCGCCTTTGCGCACCTGACCGCCAAGCTTCTGACATTGGCGATAGGTCATCCAATAGGGCGATGCGAAGCCAGCGCTGTCTGCCACCATCCAAAGCCAGAATGTGTTCATGCCCCGGTATGGCGTGCCACAGAAACGCAAAGGGCGCGAAACGGGCAAGCCGCGCCAGGGTTGAACCCAAGGCTTGGTGGCTTCTTCAAGTTTTTCGATGATTGCAGCGGTGATGCGCTGAGCGGGCGACACAGATGTCGCCATGCGTGCTTTGGTCATGGGAGGTCTCCTGATGACCGAGACGACACCGTCCCGGTTCAATCAGAGAAAGATCCCTCTCCTCCAATTAACTGATGCATCTCCTGAGGGTCGCCAGAAATTAGCGCCTTAGCTTCGGAGACCGAGCTGGGATAATGGGTCGAACCATGCATCTGCTTTCGCTTCATCCCTGAAAGGAAATGAGTAAATCAAGTCAGCCTTTGTCGGGCAGTTTAGACTTTCCAAGCCAATCCTAAAATTTCTCTTTGCCTTATCGATGCGGCCTAAGTGTGATAAACAGGCTGCAGACAGAAAATAGTTATGTGCCCAATAGCGATTTGTGGAAATCGCCTTTTCGGACCATTTCAATCCTGTCTCAAATTCACCTTCGAGGTAGTGTGCAATCCCCATCGCATTCTGCCACAAACCAAAGTGGGTATCCATATCGTTGAGCTGCATGGCAGCCGTAAGATTTTGCTTAGCTGCCGTCACATCACCTGCGAAAAGCTGATATTTCCCCTTTGTGCCCAATGCCGCAGCAAAGTTTGGATGCAGTGAAAGGGCTCGATCAAGTGTCAGAATTGACTCATCCAGTTGTTGTGCAACCCCTAAAGCGGTGCCAAGCGCAAAGTGTACCCACGGCTCTGTGGGATGGATCCGTACAGACCGCTCTGCCAATTTCACCGCATAATCTAGATCGTGCTCCGGATGCTTAGACCAGAGGCTCCAAACATCCAGCAGTCTGGTGAATACGCCGACAACGAAAGTAGGAGCAGACGGAGAGTCGCTATCCTCGCAAACCTCATCAACGAGTTTTCGCGCCTCCTTGTTATTCTTACGGCTCATCCTCCAAAACAAATAGCGTGCCCGCATGGTTTTGGCCCAATGGTCTCCTGGGTCGCCTGTGTTGATCGCAAAAGCCTCATTTGCTTCCTTTGCCACGACTTGCGAAGCCAGCAGCTCAGCCAGTGTTGAAGCCAGACTGCTACGAAGGCTATTGATATCGTTATCCGATGAATGGACTTGCCGTGACCAAATCACTGCGCCGTTGCTATCGTCTAGCAGCGTTATAAACACGTAGACGGTGCCTGCCTGTTTCGAAATTTTGCCAGACATCGTGTAACTGTTAAAAATGAGATGCGGTTTATGGTGCCCGACCTTTCTATGTCGGTAGAGAGGGCTAGCATCCGGTGTGCTGACTGAGAACCAATCTTGGCGGGAGATCTGTGTCACGATTTCTTCAGCGATCCCGACACCAAGAAAGCTGAGTTCGTCGGCTTCGCTCAATACTTCAAGAGGTTCAACCGACAGGACTGGCTTGCCATAACGCATGCTCAGCTCTGCTGGCAACGCCTTGGGAGGGCTGTGCTCGCTCTCAGGAGCCCGAACTGGCAATTGGTCATAAGCAAGCAAAAAATCGGCGCTGGGCTCCAGGTCATAGTAGGACTTTAAGCGCGATTTGTATGAACGTAGCACCGTTGCGTATTGAGCCACACGCTTCGACGCCTTCAAAAAGTCCAACACGCCTTTGACAGAATCCTCGTCAACTGAATCAATCAGCATCAATGACTGAGCGCATCCAAGACGCAATTTCATTTCATTTTCAGAGTTCTGCAAAGCCGTAAGGAGTTTGTCTTTTAAGTTTTGCTTTTGAGCCGTTGAGGTTCGCTCTACCCACTCACCGAAGATATCATTGATGACGGGATAGTTGGCTAGGAACGGCTCTGTTGGCCAATCGCAAGAACCACGCTCTGGATTGGCACAAACATCTTCGACGTCCCACAAATCACATTGAACTGCCATGCGCGAAAGACTGATCCAGCCCTTTCTGGGTGCGCTAAACACCTCACCAAACGCTCGCCGAATGCGAGCAAGCGCCTGCCGCAAGCCCGCTTTGGCTTTCTCGTCGGTTGAGTCAGGCCACAGCATACGCGACAGATGCTCACGCTCGAAGCCGTAGCCACCGCTCAAGGCCAAACAAAGCAACAACGCTTCAGCCTTGCGTGACTTTAGAACATCGGCTTCCGACCCATTCTCCCCGTAGGTGAAAACACCAAAGAGCCGCAGCCTCAAATTCGTCGACGTATCAACCATGTCACCCGATCCATGGACCAAAAAAGATCAGTGTGCCATCAAACTATCAGCAGGCGTCACCCAAGCTCCGACGATCGCGTCAGCGGGATCTGAGCTTGAAATGAACGCAGCAGCTAACAATCCTCCCATCACGGAGCATTCGACTGATCCAACGTTCAATACGGTATCAACCCAATCGCCAGCACCAGTTAGATTTTCACACCCCGGATGCAACGGATTGATCCTCATCGAACGGGTCTTTGGCGGCGACTGAGTGTAACGGTCCGACGGATAGACATTTCCGCGGAAGTAGTGGTCCAGAATCCTGTCTTGCCCACTAGCACTTGCATTTTGAGAACTTGCGTGAACGTAGACGTCATCGAAGTCCAGTGTATGGGCGTTCACCGTCTCATCAGTCTGCTCTACGCTTAATGGGAGCAGGTCTGCGCCTAATACTGTCAACATTGTTCGGGTCGTCTCGTAGGCGCGCAAATCGGCAACTTGGCGCTGCGTCAATCCCGGCAGCTTAGGTGGATCAACCATTACGCCGCAGCCATAGAGCAGCCCTTGTGGACCATCATTACCCCAGTCTTCGAATTCCAAATATTTCGAAAAATCCAATTCCCCGTGCATTTCACCAGGGAAGTTCGCACTGCCGTAGTAGAAAGATTTAGTCTCACCTTCTTCTATCAGCTTCGGCATATCCGCTAGCGTCTCAATCGGCTGCTTGAACCAAATCTGCATTGCCTGCGTGGCAGTCGTTGGCATGGCCGTAATGCGCTCACGCCAATGTGCGTTGTTTTTGATTAGGCTCGGAGCACTAATAGGGAGCGCCATGGGCGGGATCGCCAATATGACTTTAGCAAAGTCAGCTGATTCACCTGCGCCAACAGCAAAATGAACTTGCTCACCAAAAGATGCATCGCGAGGCTTTTCGAAGTCAGAATCCTCAATCCCATCAGCAGCGACAAGTTGGTCGTAGTCTGGTCGGTTTGACCAGCATCGAAGACCTTTGACCTCGCGCAATGGGTTATACCCATTGGTCGTCCGTAACTCGGCCTGCTCTTGAAAACTCAATCCAGAGACCGACTGTCCATCAGCGGACATTGTAACATCCGTCAACTCGTGAAAGAATTTGAAGGTAACCCCCTGCTTGAGAAGGTAGAGATAGAGAGGCGTAATAATTGTCTCACCTGTTCCAGCCTCAAACAGCCAAAGTGATTTACCAACATATCCTGCACTTCGGAGTGCCCACTGAACGTAACTCGCAGCACTCATACTCGGTTTGGCTGAAATGTCTCCTCTAGGGAATTGAAAGGTCAAGTTAGCTATGTATGAAACAAGTGGCGATTCCAGCAGATTGCTAGTTGCTCCATGGCTTCTGAGCCAATCTTGGAAATCGATGTGGTCAATCGACACGAAACCCTTGAATAAAATGTTGTCATCACGAATCCCGCGCAAGATGACTTGGAACATTTCGATCTCAAGCAAGTCACGTCGAACCGCATCTGCATTGTTGGTCGAATGTCGAACGGAGAAATCAATGAAAGGACTGAACCGCTGCCAAAAATCGCCGTCCGATTTGTCATCAATCGGAAAATCACTCCAGGAAGCTTGCACCACTCTAGCTGACAGCACACTCCGTATCTCATCCAGCGAAGCAATGACGTCACTCCACCTGGTATCCTGATCCACCCACAACGACTTATCGTCACCAGCAAAGCCCTTTAGTTTCTTCTGAAGGGCAGCAGCGTACATTTCCAGCCAGACAAACAATAACTGCGGTGCTTTTCCCTCGAAGAAGTCGAGAGTGAACGGGCTCTTGGGGGTCCATTTAGGCCAGCGCTTCAGCGCAGCACCATGACGCTCCCAATGCAGGCCTGTATCGACTTGTACAAAGGCCTTCTCGAAACTGTCTATCGGACCACCTTCGAGATCTTTGCTGATGCCATTGTAGACGCTCCTCATCATTAAGAGCGTATTATAATAGCACCCAAGGAAGCCATGGATGCCATGCTCCTCTATCCTCTCAAACGTTCCACGCCCGGTCGCGCATTTACCTCCGAGCCGCCAACCCATTTGGAAGACCGTAATGCTTGATCCTGGAAGATTGCCGTTCTTTATCAATCCGTAGGCTGCGCTCAGCCCACCCATGCCACCACCGATTATTGCGACCCGTTCCACCATTACGCTCCCCTGTGTTCATGGCCGCAGCTTAAGCATTATGGGGGCGAAACACAGCAATATTTTCAAATTAACGCACAGTATAACGCTGAGAGTGACGCGCAGTGATACTTGCGCAGCTCATACCGCTCCTTGTCACGAGACTGCAGATGAGGAGAATAAGTGTGCCAGCTCAACCAAACCGTAAGTTACTTGTCAGCGTTTTTGACGCTCAAGAGACACGCGAAGCGATAATCGGTGGTGGCAGAATCATCGACAGCGAAGATCCGTCCAGCGCTTTAGGTAACATTAAGCCGCGACAGATCATGGCAATCAGTGATGCCGCACTTGATTACAAGCGCGGATTTGACGTGATGCTCAGCACCAATATCGGTGAAGACCAACTGCTCTTTGACCGTTCAGAAGATGGGCGGGCCATCCCAAAATCACCTTACGAGATGGCTGGTAAGGCCGCCCAGGCAGCGATTGGTGTCTCATGCGCGATGGGGACCAAAGTGCACGAAACCAGCTTCGTAAAGGTCGGCCTCGACGGCATGGAGCTGTCGTTGTTCAAGGATGTTCTCGAAGAAGTTGTTCTCACCATGAAAAACACGGTCGAGTTCAACAACACTCGCGTTATGTCTGTGCTCTTCGTTCAAGACATGGACCTTTGGGAAGAGCGCCGGAAAGATCCACGAACGATCGAAACGCTACTCGCAATCCGGGAGTACCACGCCCAAGATGATGGCGATGTCGATCTACTCGATTTCAAGGAATACTTCCGCGAGAAAGAGAAACTCGAAGTCGAGAATTTGGCTGATCTAAAGAAGCACGGCTTGCTTCCAGCAGATGCGACAAACAGCAAAGTCGTTCTTAATACACTTTTCGCGCATTCGGATTTCGGTCTTGATCCAGAGGGTGGACGTCGAACGAACAAATCCGTGATCAAGGCGATGGTCGATGCCACCGCTGACGCGGGTGCTCACGCGATTATGCTAGATACGCGTATTCAGACCAAAGCAAGCCGGATAAGCCTGCTCGATTTGAGCAAGGAGCGGAATCCGGACGAAGAAGACCTCTTCGATTTCTCGCAGTATGATGATGGCGGTGGCAGCAAGCTTCCAAGGAAGGGTATCCTGTCGCTCGGTGAAGTCAGGTTCTTCGTCGACTACTGTCATAGCCGCGGGATCGAAGCCAATCTGGCTGGATCACTTCAGAGCTATCATGCTCAGCAAATTTGGTATCTTGTGCCTGAGGCCGACCAGATTTCGACCCGAGGAGGTTCCTCTGGCGTCCGCCGAACTCTTACCGACGGCGAAGATGATGGTGCAGACACACGCGTAGCGCGAGTGACCAAGCGATCACTCGTAAGAGGTCTCGTCGCGCCAGAAGATGGCGGGTGCCTCAATCTTCCAGTCAGCATGAGCGGTCAAGCCAAGGCGATGGCTCGCGAACTGACCCAAGAATACGGCCTCGAGGGCTTTTGGGTCGACCAATACGGCAATCAAGACGCAATTTGAGGGGGACATTCACGATGACAAGCAAGAACAAAGATATCACCGGAAAGCCTGTCGAGAGCTTCGATATGACTTTCACCTGGCAATCAGTCTGGGTCGAGCTGTTCGACAAACAGATCGAACTGTTGAAGAATGAAGTCGCTCGCCGTCGCGATGGCGAAGACAGATCGATAATCTATCTTAGTTGCCCGATCAGCAATCGCGGAGGGGGGTACGAAGAGACGAATATTGACATCGCACGTTTCACTCAGCGCAGACTGATGAATGAATGGGGCGAGCGAGTTTGGATCCTCAATCCAGCACAGTACCAGCTCGAATCCAAAGCTGGCACGGGCTTATTCGAACGCCACGCGCGTGATCTAGGTCTCGATCTCGACATTGCCGAATTAATGAAAGAGCATCGTCTTACAGGCGGCGACTACATGCGCATGTGGACCAAAGTTCTGGTTGAGGACGGGCTCGACAATAAAGGCGATCTCTTTGATGCGTATTACTTTATTGGTCCAAGCGATGCCCGACAGTTCTTCGCCGAAAACGGCCTAGGCAACGATAGCGCAGCTATTGAAGGACACTTTGCCCGCAAATACGCGACTGACCCTGATTTCAAGGCCCATTTCGACACGCAACCAGGCTCTTGGTCAGAAAAACGCGATGACTATTGCCGCTTTTACACGCTGCGCGCGAGCGCCAACTTCAGCAAGGGATGTCACGATGAATGGAACATCTTTGCGCAGCTCAATAAAGCACGCCTCGAGGGAGAAAAACCCGATGTTGGGCAGTTGATCGCAGGTTACTTCGATGGCCAGCAAATCGACCCCGGAGCAGCCATTCAACGCATTGAACCGGGATACGCATTATGAGCGGATCTCTAATTCATATCGTTCTGTATGAGCTCGATGATGCTTTGACCGATGAGAAGCTCTCAGAGGTGACGCGGCTTTTCTACGAGTGTCATGGGAAGATCCCTGGTGTGACCTTTGCCAGCGTGAGTCGCAATTTCAGCGAGAGCGGCTTTGCCTCGAACTGGACCTACTCAGTTTTGATCGAACTCGAAAATGAGAGCGCGCTCGAGACCTTCCTGGCTCATCCGCATCACGATAAAATCACAGCAGCAACGCAAGACGGTTTCGCCAACCAAGTCGCTGTATTCGATCACAAGCGAGGCAGCGAACCCATTCCGATGCCCTGTGAGTGGTACGACATGCCTTACGAAGGCTGCCCGTAACCCAGCGGCAATTCGCCACCGAAAATCAACTTCACATCGCAGAATTCAGGAGGCCATCTTGGCAAAAATTAGCACTATTGGAATCTTGGTATACGAGGGCTGCGGGGAGCAGGACACGCTCACCGTTTGGGAGATCTTTCGTTCGCTCGTCGTCGCCGGCATCGATCCGCAGGTCGATATCAAACTTGTCCATGCAACGCTTGGCGACGATGAATCAGTCACCATGCAGATGGGGCTGAGAGTGCCCCATGATGGTCCCGCAGGCGAGAAACTGTTCGACTTCTTCTATGTGCCGGGCGGACTGGGAAGCGGTACAGCATCGCAGGACGAACGCATACTTGATCTGGTCCGGCGGCATCATAAGGCACGCAAAATAGTCGCCACGAATTGTTCCGGAATTTCCATTCTACACCGTGCTGAGATTCTTGGAGTAACTCCAGTGACTAGCGCTGCGACAGTAGCACGCAGGCTACGAGAAGAAGGCACAAATGTAGTCTCGCCACGTGTGTCTTGGCTTGGCGTCCCTGAAGATCGCCTATGGACCGCTGCAGGCGGAAGCGCTGTTCACGATAGCACTGTAGCAATGATATACGAGTATTGGGGTGACGATGTCGGTCGGCAGGTCGCTTTGATGTGGGACACACGCGGCAAAGTCGGCGATGCGGCACTCACTTCGCGGCAAGGTCCACCATTCTTTATCTACTCCAACGACGAGAATGAGCTGCAAGACGGCATTCAGGATGTATTGTTGCCGCGCATCGGGCTTAACCAGATCCGTGTTCACGCACCGATAACCCTGGCCGAAGCCAAGGCGCGCCGCTCAGTTTATCATTCGTACCTCAAGCACAACCCTGATTTACGCGATATCGAAATCGGCGCTCACAACGAGATGATAATCCTGGAGCCAGGCGAAACGGGCGACGAAGATACGCTAGCTGAGGCTGTCGCGCTGCTCAAAGCGGAAGGACAGCCTGAACAATTTGTCGAGTTTCCGCGTCATTCGCACTCAATGGGTGAGAAAACGATCTGCCTCGAAGGCACCTATTTGGAGCATGTATCAGATCCTCAAGACCTTGTTTTCGACAACGGCATGGATCTCACAGCGTTTCACAAGGCGTATCCGAACACAATCGCGACTTCGCAAAATGCTAACGGTTCATTGGAGGTTGAGTTTCTACCCGGAGCGCAGTGGTCCATGGGGAATGGCTCTCAGCACAAGCCTGGGGGACGCATCGGCGATAACGGCTTTCTACTGGCTCAAATCTACTGGCCTGGAGAAAACCAACTTCTGGAAGAGGGAGCTTGATCATGGCCACCAATCTACGGCCCGGCATCGATACGCCTCCACCATCAAACTTCCTAATCGCTAAACTCAATGTTCCGCATAATGATGGAGCCAAATTGCGCCTAGCGTTGGAAGACCTTGGGAAAACCATAGACCAAGCGCTTGATCCAAATCGTGAGCACAATGGCGAGAAAGTGGTCGCGCATTGGGCGCATAACGTTCTCGTTGCCTTTGGCCTACCCTTCTTTCTTGGACCATTGGCTGACCGGCAAGATGGGCCGGTCGCCAACTTTCCACCGGGTGGTCATTTTGAAAGGCGCCCAGCCACCCGATTTTCTCTTGATGTTTCAACACCTCTGTACTTGCGAACAATGGCAGCAACTGGGGATGAGGACTGGATCAAAAAGAACCACCCCGATGCATCTCCCGAAGAGGCCACAGCGCTTTACCAAGAGTGGCTCGCAAAGGCAGAATGCGACATTCTCATCTACGTCGAGAGCAATCTGCGTTTCTTGAATTTGGAGACATGGGAGCAAATCAGGGCATGCCTTTGTGATGCCCATGAATTTGAACTCTGCGGCCCCGTGCAATTGTCGACAGGTCGTGAGGACGGCAGGGATCTGACCGGATGGCATGACCCAAAGAGCAACCTTGACGACATGATCGAGCAAGATCCCGCATCATATCGCAGTAAGGTTTTTCTGCCTCACCCGGCACCAATGTACCCAGGCGAGGATCTGAAGAATCGAGATCCACTTATGTACAATGGCGGGACCTACCTAGTGCACCGCAAATATGAGCTCGATCTTGAGCGTTGGAATAGCGACACGTTTGAGTTCAACAGCACCATCGGTGCACAGTCTTTTAAAGGTGAGGATGCGCGGCAATATGCGATCGGAAGAGATCGCGAGACAGGGAAAGTTCTTTGTCCCTTCAGCGGCGCGCTTCTCGAACACGAAAATGGGGCCTCAGAGGTCTCAATGGCTCTGGCGGATTCCCACATTGCCATGGCACGGGGCAACGGCCCGGCGCCTTTCCGGGGGCCATTTACCCCCTCAAGGATGCCGACGACATAAACGTCTTCAACATTCAGGACATTCGCGTGCGTCGTCGTGGTGGGAACTGGATTGAGACAGATCAGGAATCGGGAAAGACCAGCCAAGGACTGCATTTTTTCTGCTTTCAGAACAACATTCAGCAGACTGGCTTCGAGTTCATCAACAATATCTGGCTTCTGAACCCGATGTTCCGATTGCAGGTGGATCCAATTCTCGACGTTGAGAACGGAATCGCCGAGCCACTAGAGGGGGCTTACTTCTTCGTCCCGCCTCCGCATCGCCATTTTCCAGGCGAAATCTTCTTCAGAAAGGAGGTGTGAAATGCACATCATACACGCCGGACGCGTTGAATTCGAAGCAGGAACCTATTCCTCTCCACATTCCGGTGAGTGGACTGTCGAACCCATCTACGGATTCGAGCCGCTCAATCCACCTAAAGGAATAAACCCTCCGCTTGGCCAGATCAGCATTACATTTAAGGAGCCGATCGAGGAACCATATGCTGTGCTGGTCACGGCAAAACGATCTCAATCGACGCCGTCATTGGCAGCAAATTATGGCGATGTAACGCCGCAGGGTTTCGTTGTTCACCTCTGGGAGACCTGTGCTGACCGAACTGTGCAGAACGGGGGATTCTCCTTTCTCGTTTCGAGCGCAGCCAAACCCGAAACCAAGCCTGCTTAACAAGCTAGATTTGTGAGGAGAATAAGAATGACACATCCCCTTTTTGAAGCTCGTTTGGACCAGCTTGAGATCGCAGTTTTCGACCTAGAGACTACAGGCCTCTACGCATCAAGAGACCGCATCATTCAGGTCGCAGTCGTGCCCTTCGCAAACAACACTCTTGAAAATGAAGGTTGGTCGCAACTTGTCCATCCCGGAGAGAGCCACTTGCCATTGCGCACACTGATAGAAGACCTTACTGGCATCAAGACCGAACAAGTTAGCACAGCGCCACCTCTCCGCACGGTTATAGAGGAATTTGACCAACGCGTCGGCACCAGGGTCATCGCAGGCCACAATATCCGCGCATTCGACATCAAATTCTTGCGAAAGGCTGAACGAACCCAGAGTATTGACCTTCAGCTTGACTATTATGTCGATACTATAGTTCTGATGCGCAAACTGCACCCGGAAATCTCGCGCTTCAACCTTCGTAGTTGCGCTGATTTCTATCGAATAGAATATGACCCGAGCAAGTTGCATGATGCCCTTTACGATACGCAACTGACCGCACGCCTTCTTCGCGCTCAGATTGACGAGCTTTCGGGGAATGGCGTCAATACTTTCGAGCAATATTTGAGTCTCGTTGGATAATCAGAAATTATTAATCCCCATTTGAAGTTTTGCTGACTGAGTTTGCAATCGTCACAAGCCTCAAAAGGCTTGATATAAGAGGTGGCGGCCCATCATAATGAGATGAGCCGCCCGCCGATTAACCTAGGCCCGTTACGAGAGGTCAGGCAGCTTGCTCAGCAATTTCGTCAATGGCATCGCCCTCAGCCGTGCTCGCAGATTCATCCTCGACCGGCAAATCAAGAGAACCAACGCGCATGATATCAGGCACCCAAGCTTCAGCCTTCGCTTTCACCTCTGCCTCACCAATGAAATTACCACTGAAGATACGCTCAGCAGCGCTCGCCAATTCTGCCTTCTTGGAGCCCGAATGTCGGCTCACCAAGTCGGGTCCTCCCACAGCATCCAGCGCTTCAAGAGTGCGGGCTTTGGGTACGCGGTCAAAATAGTTTGCACCGGTCGGACGCCACCAGTTCGCGGTCTCAATGTCGAGAAGAGCACCTAGCGCTTCGTGGAGCGGTACCGAGCGGTCGCCTTCACAGGCAAGGCTGGCGACAAGCGTCCGCGACACAACATGGCCGAGCCAGGCTGAGCGAGCTTCTTCTGTAAGAGACCGGAAGAGCTCGAAGCGTTCGACATCGGTCTCTCCGGCACGCCATGTTTCATCAAGCGATCCAGCAAACTCTGCGAGCACTGCGCTTGCAGATGCGTCTTTCGCCTCGAAGTCTGAGACTGGTCCCGATGCGATTGGCCCCACAAGCATCGAAGCCTTCTTCGCGCGCCAGTCATGACCATCGGCGTCTGCGAACGTGAAGACCATAAAATCAAGCGCGAGCGCTGGGTCATTGGCAAGATGGATGGCCAAGATGTCGCGACGCTGCATGGCGAGTTCATCCAGCAGGCGCTTCGACAGCGCTGCTCGCCTAGGCATATCGCGTTGGCCCGTTTCCATAGGTTCCACAACATCGTCATCTGCCTCGAGAACTTGGGTCTCGGTGTAGAATTGTGGGATTAGGCTGGGTTCTCCCGTGCGAGACAATACTAAGAAAGCACCTGCCTCTGGCTTTAGCTCGTCTGCAAGGAAAGGTGGACGGTCGTTGAGTTCGCGCATGGCGCGGTCGATGACGACCAACTCAGTTTCGGCTTTTGCGATCTCGTCTTCGTCGCTTTCCTCGTCCTCAAGGATGGCCGCAACACGGTCGTAGTCGCCCTCAAGCCTACTCAGCTCTTGAGCGTCGCCTTCGCTCAAGGGAGTGGGTTCGCAGGGAAGGCGAGAAAGACCTTCAATGAGATCATGACTGACATAGGTTCCAAGGGTTGGACGTATCCAAGCTAGCCCAAGGTCGTGCGCGGTTTTCTTAGCAACAGCGTCCATCGCTCTTTGCGCAAGGTCTTCAAGCAAGGCCTCATCGTCAAAGAGTTCACGATCAATCGTGCCGCCCGCTTCAAGATAGGCTTCGCGTCCAACGAGAATGGCTCGTGGGTCTGAGCCGCGCGCGGTGCTATCAAGAACCATGCGCCGGATCGTATCAGGAGTGATCTGATACCAAGCATTTTGAAGCTCAGCATAGACATGCTCCTGCCGATCCGTGTCCGAAACCGCACCATAGGCTTTTGCCATATCGAGCGTGATCGCCCCTTCAGCGAGGGCTTCAAAGACGCACGGCGCGAGTGCGGCTAAACGCAGCCTGCCTTCAACAAAGCGAACCGTCAGCCCGAAGCGACGCGCGACATCTTCTGTCGTTGCCCCAGACTTGATGATGGCGGCAAAGGCTTGCGCTTCGTCGGCCGGGTTCATCGCGAGACGCTGAAAGTTTTCTGCGAGGCTGGCTTCGCGGGCCTCGCTTTCCTCGACTTCGATAACCAAGCAAGTCACTTCGTGGTTCTTGGGAAGCGTTCCTTCCTCGACCAAGGCCTGCAATGCAGCAAGGCGTCGGCCGCCAGCTTCGACTTCGAATTTGCCGCGCGTGGCTTTGCGAACAACAAGGTTTTGCAAGAGGCCGCGTGCGGCAATGTCAGCTCTCAATTGCAAGTCGGCAAGAACGTCGCTTGCTTTGCGCACGTTGCGTGGGCTTGGGATCAATTTCTTTAGGGGAATGGATTGGATCATGAGGATTCTCCTGTCTTTGTTACGCCCCACGACGACCGTGTGGCCAAAGACACAGGAGCTCTCTCCCCTCTAAGCTATGCTCTTTCTGAGCAGCCATGCTTGGAGTTCATCGTTCCAGTCTGCGCCTTGCGCACTGGCTTTGCGGATCAGGAGCTTGCGACTGGGCGCAGCGTAGGCTTGAAGTGCTTGAGCAGCTGCGAGCTCACCGCCTGCATCATGGTCCACAAAAAGATGCAGCTCGGCAACACTTTCAGGGATTCTCACCAAGCCAAAGCGCTCGTTGCCGAGCGTCGCCCAAGTCGGAATACCGGTGAGTGCATAGGCCGACATGGCGCTTTCAACACCTTCTGCAAGACCGAGCTTGCCATCAGCTGGAGCAAAAAGGCGCACTGCCGCTTGGCCCAAAGCACCCAGTGCACGCTTGGGGTCGGCAAAGTCCGCTTTGGCTTCTCCGGTCTGTGAAAGGAAAGTTCGATGGATTGCGATCGGGCCTTCATCGAGGCTCACGGCCGCGATCAATGCTGGCAGGAATTTCGCATGGCCCTTTGGACCTAAAGGTGTGCGTGGGTGAAACCTCAGCGCGGATGATGCAGCCAGAATACCGCGTTTCTCAAGGTAGAGTTTCGCAGGACTGCCTTTGAGCGGGCGAGCATCACGCCAAATGCGCAAAGCGGCCCTTGAAGGCGCGGCGGCTGACATATCCTTGACTGGCTCGACGTCGGAAGAGCCGGAGAAGAGTGAAGGGGCTCCGATCCCTTCGCGGGCGAAAGCAGCAAGTATGTCGCTTCGATCACATCCGGCGAAGCAGTGGAAGAGAATAGCTTTACGTCCAAGGGTGACACCAAGTGAAGGAGTGCGATCATCGTGCACCGGGCAGCATGCCATGCCTTTTGTGCCAGACCACTTGCCCCCACGGCTTTCGCAGATGTGGCGGGCGGTATCCTCAAGTGAGGCCCGGGCCTGATGGGAATTCGAAAAGGTCATGCAAGCTCCTTGGCTGCTTCATCGCCCCCTTCTTGTGCTTCCCTCTCCTCTAATCGGCGTGATCGGACATGTAGTTTCCTACACCCTTTTGTTCATTCTATGTTCTCCCGCATGAATGATCAATGTTGAAAGGGTGCGCTGTGAGAGCTTCGGTTTGGTTGATCGCCATAGGCGCGCTGGCGATGGCAGCTCCAGAGAACGCACATGCGCAAGAATTCCAAGTCTTCGACCACGCTATGGGGTCGGTCGAGATCGCGTCAAACCGTCCGGCGCGCTTCGATGTGCGAGCGGAGATTGGATCCGGTCCTAGAGGACAAAGATTGCGTATCGACCGAAGCTTCAAAGAGACGCTGTACGAACCTCTTATCCGACGAGCAGAAGCACACTACCGGTTGCCGCCGATGCTTCTCCAAGCTTTGGTCTGGCAAGAATCCCGCTTCAATCCGATGGCTGTTAGCCCGGCGGGGGCGGCTGGGTTAGCGCAACTTATGCCGGCAACGGCGCGGGAGCTCGGAGTTACCAATAGACATGATCCCGCTCAAAATATCGATGGTGGCGCACGTTATCTGCGGCAAATGCTCGACAATTTCGGCGCGATCCATCTTGCGCTTGCGGCCTACAACGCTGGCCCCGGCGCCGTCAGGAAGGCTGGCGGTATACCTCCGAACGGAGAGACACCAAGCTATGTGAAGCGCGTCCTGGCAAGGTGGAGAGCTTACAGCCGGATGTGACAAGCAGATTATTAGGTCTACCCAATAGACTACCGCTTCTTCTCAGCCTTCAACTCGTCGAGATAGTCGCTCCACCACTGAGCCATCTTGACCCGCTCATCCCAGTGGCGACCGCGGTGATAAATGCCTCGCACTGCATCGCTGTCACCATGAGCAAGCGCGCGTTCGATCGCATCAAGGCTCCACTTGCCGCTTTCATTGAGCAGTGAAGAAGCTGTTGATCGTAATCCGTGGGCGGTGATCTCTTCTTTGCTGTATCCCATGCGCCGGAAGGCGGCGTTGAGCGCGTTCTCGCTCATCGGGCGCAGGCCGGATCGAACTGAGGGAAAGACATAGCCCTCCATGCCCATTTGAGCTCCAAGGTCTTTCATGAGGGCAATGACTTGGCGAGATAGCGGCACAGCGTGCGCGCGCCGCGATTTCATTTTGCCTGCTGGAATACGCCAGATGCCATCATCAAGATCAAACTCCTCCCAATCAGCGTGGCGAAGCTCACCGGGGCGTACAAAGACATGCGGTGCTATCTGCAGCGCGTACTTCGTGAGGATGTAACCATCAAAGTCATCAATGGCGCGCAGTAAGCCACCTAGCTTCTTGGGATCAACAATCGCTGCATAGTGCGTGGGTCGTGGCGCTCGCAGCGCGCCTTTTAGAAGCGAGGTCGGATCAGTAGTGCAGCGTGTGGTAGCCACACCATAGCGAAACACGCGCCCAGCAAAGGAGCGGGTTTTCTTTGCAGTTTCATGCTTGCCTAGCCCTTCGAGGCGTTTGAGCGGTGCCAACACCTCGAACGGCTCGATTTCAGCCAGCGGTCGTTTTCCGATGGCTGGAGCGAGTTGCTCAAGGAAGTAATTGGCCTTGACGATCGTGGCCTGGGCGAGGCCGCCTTTCACCATCATCTCTTCGATGTATTCGCGCGCTACAGTCTCGAAAGTGTTTGCGGCGAGGTACTCATTCCGGATCTTCTGCTTGCGTTTCTCAAGAGCTGGATCGTCACCGCGCGCGACCTTCCGCTTAGCTTCGAAGGCAATGTCACGGGCTTCCGCGAGGCTGATCTCTGGAAAGCTACCAATGCAAATCTTCTTTTGGCTGTTCCCTAGGCGGTAACGAAATCGCCAAAGCTTGCCGCCTGATGGCGTGATCTCGATGTACAATCCGCGCCCATCGGTGACCTTATATGGCTTGGCTTTGGGCTTCAGAGATTTGAGTCGCGTAATGGTCAAGGACATGTGGGGGCCTTTCAAATGTGGGCTTTTGTGAAAAGCCCCCAAAAGGCCCACAAAAGTGTCTGGAACGGCCGAGATTGGGCGGAACATTCCGAGACGATCCAAGGGCGGAATCCCTTGGATTTCTGCGGTTTTTATAGATTATTTGGGAGAACGTGAGAAGAACAAATGGTGCCCAGAAGAGGACTCGAACCTCCACGGGGTTGCCCCCACCGCCACCTGAAGACGGCGCGTCTACCAATTCCGCCATCTGGGCACGGAGTAGGATGCGCGCCATTAGGGTCAAGGCGCAGGCCCTGTCAAGCGCTTCACTGTCCAAAACCCGGCATTGTGAAAGCTGGGGCGCGTCGCCCCTATTGACATCAAACCTTCATGCAGTGCGCTCCTTCATCTCACCACCTGATCGTTGTTGTGCTTAGGTCCTGGTACCCTATGGTATCGACCGCCGCCCCCACCCATTAGGAGAAACCCATGAAGCGTGTATCTGTCCTTGTACTGCCCCTTATGAGTGCGCTCGCACTTGTCGCATGCGCACAGGACGCACCCGCTATCGAAGATGCGCCGCAAAGCAGCGCCATCGCCCAAACGAATATTCGTGATATCAATGCTGAGGAAGTCGCAGGCCTTTTGGGAAGTGAGGAAGGGGCAGTTGTGCTTGATGTGCGGACGCCAAAAGAGTTTGAGGCAGGCCATATCGATGGCGCAGTCAGCGTCGATTTTCTGAGCGATGACTTTGCCCAAGTGCTTGCCGACTTGGACCGCGACACGACCTATATTCTCCACTGCAAGTCGGGATCGCGCAGCACCAAGGCGTTAGAGGTTATGAAGGAACAAGGCTTTACCAGCGTTGCCCATCTCACATCTGGTTATGATGGTTGGAAGGCAGCTCAAGAGCCCGAGTAGAGCCACTTTCAACATGCCATCGTTGCCAAAGCCCTTTTCGCTTACACTTGTGCTCATCGGGCTTGCGACTTTGCTTGTCGCCGTTTGGAACGCTTCGGGTTTAACGCTTACTCTGGCGAGCACCATCGGGCTCTTTGCAGGCTTTGCGCTTTACCATGCAGCCTATGGGTTCACCGCCCATTGGCGCCAGTTCCTTGCGGAAGGACGCGGCGGCGGGCTTCGTATGCAGCTGGTCCTTATCGGGCTTGTCAGTATCATCAGCTTTCCTTTGATCGCCTATGGTGGGGCCGTCGGGCTGAGCGTGCGCGGATCGATCGCACCGGTTAACGCCGGCGTTCTTGTGGGAGCTTTCACCTTTGGCTTCGGGATGATGTTTGCAGGCGGTTGCGGGTCGGGCACATTGTTCACCGTTGGCGGAGGAAGCACTCGGATGTTGGTCACGCTTAGCGCCTTTATCGCAGGCTCCATATTGGCAACGCTGCATGTGCCCTGGTGGCGCGCCCTTCCGTCTGGTCCACGCATCGGGCTTATTAAGGAAGCAGGGGCTTTGGGCGGGCTTGCCGTTCTGTTTGTGCTTTTGGCGGCGATTGCCTTCCTTTCCGTGCGGCGTGAGAGAGCCTTGCACGGTGACCTTGCAAGTCCCCGGGAGTCGGGCGGCATTTTGACCGGGCCGTGGTCGCTTTTGGCAGGAGCTATCGCCTTGGCTGTGGTCAGCATTGCCACTTTGACGCTTCTGGGGAGGCCTTGGGGGATAACGTCCGCATTCACCTTGTGGGGTGCAAAGATCGGAACGCTCGCGGGGCTTGATATTGCCAGCTGGCCCTATTGGCAGACCCGTCATGGCTGGCTTTCGCGGCCCGTTTTGAGTGATGCCACCTCGGTCATGAACTTTGGAATTATCGGTGGAGCTATGCTGGCGGCCAATCTTGCAGGCCGGTTTGCGCCCAAGCTGCAGCTTTCTTGGGGCGATATTGGCACCGCTCTGATTGGCGGATTGCTCATGGGGTATGGCGCAAGGATTGCCTATGGCTGCAATATCGGCGGCTATTTGGGCGGCATGATTTCGGGCAGTCTTCATGGCTTGGTGTGGATGCTGGCGGCTTTGGCTGGGAGCGCTCTTGCGCTCAAAATCCGCACGGGGCGCGGGTTTCTGGTGGCGGGCAGATAACCCCCTTTCCAACCGGCATGTTGGAAGTTTGGCACACTTGGCACACTGTTCAGGGGTACAATTCCAATCGATCACAGGCCCACCTTATGATCGATTAAAGCGATTATCGGCGGGCAGAACTAGGCACGGCATTGCGCCGGTTTAACGGGCGCGCTTCAAGTAGGAAAATCAGCCCTGCTGAGCCAATTCCTCGACCCAGGGCAGATGTTGGCGGCCAATAAACAGTTGGCCTGCAATGACAAAACCCGGCGCTTCAACCAAGCCTGCCTCATGCGCTACCTTTTGCGCCTTTTCAAACCTTGCACGGGTACGGGCAAAATCGCCTGTGTGCCCTGCCCCGCTTTGCGCCAACAATTGCCCAACCACCACCGGATCGTTCAGATTGCATTGCCTCTCCCAGTAAGCGGCAAAGCAAGCGCGTACGTAAGGGAGTGCGCCGCCCTCGATTTCCACGAGCGCGCCCAGTGCCAAGTCGGCGCAGGTCTCTTGCGGCGGGTATTCCAGCGCCACCCCTTGCTGACCGGCGTATTTCGCGTTGATCACGCGCATGGAAGTTTCGCGCACGGCTCTGTGACTTTCGACCACTCTCGCATCCGCACCCTGAGCCGGTAAATCGCGCGGCGTTGTAGAAAACGGATGCCATGTGATCTCAATCCCCGTGCGCCGAGCCATATCCAACGTAGGCTCAAGCGCGAGGTATGAACCGGCGGATTTGAAATCGATATAGACGTCAAGTTTGTGAGCAGGCTGACGGGCACCGTGCGCAATCGGTGAAATGTCATAGGCGATATCGGGTGCAGGTCCCTCACGCCCTGACAGCGCCCACCGGATCAGCGGGAGATGCTCACGCCCATGCAATGGCTCGCCATCAAGCACATAGGTGGGCACGCCATAGATGCCGTGTTCGTGCAGCTGAGGTTGCAGCGCATTGTGCGCCTCAAGCCCGCGCCCTTGCGCATATTCAACAAAGCCCGCATTCGAAACGTCGCACGCCTCAAGGCACGCCTCAACCACAGACAAATCCTCAATATCCAGATCACGGTTCCAGAACCGCGCAAAGACATGGATGAGGAAATCCGGCAACCGTTCGCGCGCTGTCTCACACACCCACATAATCGCGATATTGGCGAGCTTAGAGTTCCAGATCTTCTCGGTTCCGCGAAGGATATGCCCCTGGCGTTCGGCATAGCGGCGCGCATCCATATAAGAATACTTGATCGCCCTCCATGTGCGGTCGCTGCGCCCCGTTGAGGCCACGACTTCGCCCTGGCTTTTTCGGGCAGAACCGAGATAGCTCGGGATGTTAAGAGTGAGTGGTCGCCAATCGAATGGGATGCCCAACTCGCGTTCCAATGCCAAAGTTGGCTCTATCGCAACAAAGCCATAAGGGCTTTTTACGTCGATATATACGATCAGCCCTGCGTCTGGTTGCAAGGGGTGCATACTGGACATTTACTGCGTCGCCTGCGCCAAGGGCAATGCCTCTTCGAGGTAGCGATCGACAACGCGGTTGAAGGTATACAAAGCGCCTTCGAACCGGCCAAAGGTCAGCTCATCATTGGCGCCAGAGGTAAGCCCTGACTGGATCGCTTCAGCTATGGCGAAGTCCTCTGCCAAAGTGGCCGAAGTGATATCGTGATTGCGCGCCCAATGCTCTTTGCGCTCGCTTTGATCCTTTGGGGCGAGCGTCACCAGACGGATACGGGTTTTGTCAGTACCAAGGGGCTCTGGCGTGATCCATGAAATGTGGTCAGACTGCACCAAAAGCGAGCTTGCGGGGAAGAGAAGATAGAGCACCTGCGCATTGTCGCGGATGCGCCATTTGCCGCGCGTTTCAGGATCAAGCTTCGCCATGCTGGTGCGCATAAGGATAGAACGCATATGCGGGCCGATGCTGCGGTAAGAGGAAAGATTATCCTCAAAGAAGGGGCCGATTGTGTCGCGGTGAGCGACTTTGAAGTGATAGGCCTCGATCCCTCCTTCAACGATGATTTTCCAATTGGCGTCATATTCGCAAACCTCGTCATGGGCGACGTAAAGTTCATCCATTTCGAGCGCCTCGAGCTCGGATCCAAGATCATCGAGAAAACCCGCGATATCCGCCTCGCCCTGCGGCTTGGCGACCACCCAGATAAGTCCATATTGCTCTTTGCACGGCAGGCGCGTGAGGCCAAAATCGCCCTTTTTGGTGCCGGTGAAACCTTGCTTGAAATGCGGGGCGGAAAGGAGTTTGCCGTCACTGGCATAAGTCCACGCATGATAGGGACAGGTGAAGCGATGCTGGCACCCGCTTGGCGTATCCACCAACCGCGTGCCGCGATGACGGCACACGTTGAGAAAGGCGTTTGCATTGCCTTGTTTGTCGCGGGTGAGGAGGACCGGGAGACCAGCGATTTCTTTACGCACAAAGCTGCCGGGCTCTGCCAGCTCGCTGGAATGGAGTATGGCACGGGGAAGCTTGCCGAAGATCGCTGCACGCTCTGCATTAAAGCGCCTCTGGCTCGTGTAATGCGAGACGGGGCTGCGTGTCACACAGTCATCAAGATAAAAAGAGCCCTCGGCCTTGATCGCCAGAAGCTCATCGATAAGCTGCAGCTCTGTTTCGCGGTCCATGATGCTTCTCTCCAGTGGTCCGTTTTCTCTACTTACCGAATGGTAGGTAAGTCAAGTTTTGAAGGATCACCAGTGGCAACCAAGCCCTCCTCAGACAATCGGCGTGACACCCGCCAAGCAATCCTAGACAGGGCAACAAGCCTTTTCGCAGAGCGCGGATTTTATGGCACCAGCATCGCCTCTATCGTGAGCGAGCTTGGAATTTCGAAGCAGGGGTTGCTCCATTACTTTGCCAATAAGGAGAAACTCTATGGCGAGGTTTTGCGCTGTATTTCTGAAGGGTTTGGCGAGCTGCACATGGGCGATGACCCCGATCCGGCTGTACGTTTAGCGCAGTATTTCACCGCGCTCAGCCAACGCTCCATGACCAATCAGGCAGAGACCATGCTCTTGATGCGCGAACTTATGGATAACAGGCGCAGGGCTGATCACGTGGGCACGTGGTATCTCAAAGGATTTCTGGAAAACCTCATCGCCATGGTCAAAGCGGTGCCGGGTTGGGAGAAAGCCACGACCGCGCAGGCTTTGTCGCTCGTTTATGCATGGCTCGGCGCGATCAATTATTTTGCTTTGTCGGGGCCCACTTTGGCAGGCATTTTTGGGGCTGAACAATTGGCCGCGACTGCCAATTGCTATCCACAAGAACTCAAACGGATCATCTCGGCAAGTCTTGCAGCTGGCCCCGCTTAATGGGGCAATGATCATGCTTAGGGACTAGCCCTAGGACGCCATGCAATTAGATATTTTGGCGTGCCTCCTTAGACGGAAGGGGCCAGGAGATAAGGGCTGTGCGCCTGAGCCACGAAAAACCGCTAAGTCCCATGAATTTTCGTCAGGAAATCCGTCAAAGATGCCGAATATCCCCTTGCAAGAGCGCCTCGATTTCTATGGCTTTGAGAGGATCAATGCGAAAGCTTATAAGGGCGTTAGCAAGGCTCTTGATCGCCGGCTGGAAAAAGCACTTTGCGCGTTTTATGAAGTGGTCACAGCCGATCAGGAACTCAGCGACTATTTCCACAGCCCGCAAAGCATCGACCGCGCAAAGAGGCTTCAAGCTGACCACTGGAAGAGCGTCTTTGGCAACGGTGTTGATCAGAAATTTGCCGACCGCGCGCTGCATATTGGCGAGGTTCACTCCCGAATTGGTTTAGCGCCGCGTTGGTATATCGGCGCGTACTCCCTTGTGCTGGAACATCTGACCTCACAGATCATTTCCACAGGCGCTCAAAAAATGCTTGGCTTGAGCAGCCATAAAGCCGCCTCGGTCAATGCGCTTATGAAGGTGGCGCTTTTGGATATCGATTTGGTTCTGGAGGCCTTCTTCAACGATATCGACAAAGCCCGCCAGCAGGTAAGCGATCAGCTTGGTGAAGCGCTTGACCAACTTGCAAAGGGCAACCTCAACATCTCGCTTGAAGGGCTTCCGCCTGAGTTTTCAAAGATCGAAACGGACTTCAACAAGACCATCCGAGCGCTTAACAAGACGATGTCCACGGTGGTGTCAGGCGTAGACACAATGACCAATGGCTCCTCGGAAATCCGCTCAGCTTCCAATGATCTGGCGCGGCGCACCGAAGAACAAGCGGCGAGCCTTGAAGAAACCGCTGCCGCCGTTGCTGACAACACTGAGCGTGTGCGCGAAACTGCCAAAACCACAAACATCGCGCTGGAAACTATCTCGACCACCGCCACCACCGCGCAAGACGGCGCCACCGTCGTTACGCAAGCGGTGACTGCGATGGATCAGATCGAGAAATCCTCCTCTGAGATTAACACCATCATTTCGGTCATCGAATCGATCGCTTTTCAGACCAACCTCTTAGCCCTCAATGCCGGCGTCGAAGCAGCCCGCGCTGGCGAAACCGGCAAAGGCTTTGCAGTGGTCGCCAGCGAGGTGCGCGCCTTGGCACAGCGCTGTTCAGAAGCAGCAGACGAGGTCAAACGCCTTATCTCGGCGAGCAGTCAGCATGTCACCTCCGGCGTTGACCTGGTGAAGCGCAGCGGAGATGCCTTCTCGACCATCGTACGCGACGTTAATGAACTTCAAGTCGCGATCAAAAGCATTTCGGATTCCACCAATCTGCAAGCCGACAGCTTGACCCAGATCAATGGCGTGGTCTCCGATCTCGACCGCTCAACCCAGCAAAATGCCGCCATGGCAGAACAATGCAACGCCGCTGCCACGAGCCTTGCACGCGAGTCTGACGTGCTGGGCAATACGGTGGGATATTTCACAACCGCAGCAAACGGCGTGAGAGGCCTCCAAAACGCTGGCCGTGTCCAAAATATGGCCGCATAAAGCTTTGCCCAAAAAGCCGCTTGCGCAATTCTCCAGTCCTCTTCATTGCACCTCGCAAAGGACAGGAGAGGAACCTCATGCGTCAGGTTGACCATTTCATAGTTGGCGAGAGCCCCGCGCCCTTGCGCAAACACCAAATCTGGAACCCTTCGACCGGCGAGGTCCAAGCCGAAGTTGGGCTTGCGGGCCGCGACCTGCTGGACACAGCGGTTGAGACTGCGAAGCGCGTCCAGCCCGCATGGGCTGCCACCAATCCGCAAAAACGCGCGCGGGTGATGTTCAAATATAAAGAGCTGGTTGAGGCTAATATGAAGCCGCTGGCCGAGCTTTTGTCGAGCGAACACGGCAAAACCGTTCCTGACGCGATGGGCGATGTGCAGCGCGGGCTTGAGGTGATCGAATACGCTTGCGGTATCCCGCAAGTTCTCAAAGGCGAATACACGCAAGGCGCAGGCCCGGGCATTGATGTTTATGACATGCGCCAGCCGCTCGGCATTGGCGCTGGCATCACTCCGTTCAATTTCCCTGCGATGATCCCGATGTGGATGTTCGGCATGGCGTGCGCGGCGGGCAACGCCTTTATCCTCAAACCCTCTGAGCGCGATCCTTCCGTGCCGGTGCGTTTGGCGGAACTGTTTGTTGAAGCGGGAGCGCCCGAAGGTCTGCTTCAAGTCGTGCACGGCGACAAGGAAATGGTCGATGCGATCATCGAGCACCCCGATATTCCAGCAATCAGCTTCGTGGGTTCCTCTGACATCGCGCATTATATCTATCACCGCGGCGCTGAACACGCGAAGCGCGTCCAAGCCTTTGGCGGCGCGAAGAACCACGGCGTTGTCATGCCCGATGCGGACCTCGATCAGGTGGTCAACGATCTAGCTGGCGCGGCCTTCGGGTCAGCTGGCGAGCGCTGCATGGCGTTGCCGGTGGTAGTGCCTGTGGGCGATGACACGGCAGAGCGCCTCAAAGAAAAGCTGATCCCAGCGATCCATGCGCTGCGCATTGGCACATCAAACGATCCCGATGCGCATTATGGCCCGGTGGTGACGCCCGAGCATAAGGCTCGCATCGAACAGTGGATCACGACAGCTGAAGAAGAAGGCGGCGAGATCGTCATCGACGGGCGCGGCTTTGAACTCCAAGGCCATGAGAAAGGTTTCTTCGTAGGCCCCACCCTCATCGATCACGTGACGCCCGACATGACCTCCTACCAAGAGGAAATCTTCGGCCCCGTGCTCCAGATCGTGCGTGCCAAAGACTTCGAGGACGCCTTGCGCCTGCCAAGCGAGCACCAATACGGCAACGGCGTCGCCATCTTCACCCGCAACGGCCACGCCGCGCGTGAGTTCGCAAACCGCGTTCAAGTCGGCATGGTCGGAGTGAACGTGCCTATCCCCGTTCCGGTCGCTTATCACTCGTTTGGCGGTTGGAAGCGATCAGGCTTTGGTGACATTGACCAATATGGCACCGAGGGCCTCGCTTTCTGGACCAAAAAGAAGAAGATTACCCAGCGCTGGCCAGACGGTGGTGGTGACGGGTCGAACGCCTTTGTTATCCCGACTATGGGGTGATGTGCTTGGCACAAACCGATGATAGGAAGGCAGGATGATTAGACGCATCCTGCCGTTCTTTTTGGCGCTCCTTGCTGGAACGCTAGGGCTTACCGCAGCCGCGACCGCTGAAAACGCACAACCAACAAAGCGCATTGCGTTGAGCTTTGACGATGTCCCTCGGGGCGAAGGGGCTTATTTCACCTCGGATGAGCGTACCCGGTTGATCATTGCAGGCCTAAAAGAGGCAGGCGTTGAACAGGCCGCTTTTTTCCTCAATCCCGGCCGCATCGCGCAGCGACCCGGCGCTGAAGAGCGCATCGCCGCCTATGTTGCCGCGGGCCATGTGATCGCCAACCACACGAACACCCACCCACGCCTTTCTGATACCTTGGTCGAGGACTATCTCGCCGACCTTGATGCCGCCGCCAAGTGGCTTGAAGGACGCGAGGGTCTGCGCCCGTGGTTTCGTTTTCCTTTCCTCGATGAAGGCCGCCGTGATGCTGCAAAACGCGATGACCTGCGCGCAGCTTTGGCCGAGCGGGGTCTCATCAATGCCTATGCCACGGTCGATGCCTCCGATTGGTTTTATGAACATGAACTTGGGATGGCAGTGAAGGCTGGCATGCAAGTGGACGAGGAGGCTATGCGCGCGCTCTATCTCGATGTGCATGTGGAGGCAGCCGAGGCCTATGACGCGATTGCCCGCAAGGCCATTGGCCGATCGCCTGCGCATGTCATGCTGCTTCATGAAACCGATCTTGCCGCGCTTTATATCGCCGATCTGGTGGCGGCGCTGGAGGCGAAAGGCTGGACGATCATCACCAATGATGAAGCCTATGAAGACCCTTTCGCCCGGTTTGCCGCTACCTATGACACGCCATCGGCTGGAGGCACCTTAACCGAACAAGTCGCTTGGCAGAGGGGCGTGCCCGCACCGCGTTGGTATGAGGGCAACAATACGAAGTCAGCGGACAAATGGTTCAGGACCCGCGTGCTGGGTGAGAAAATGGAAGGGCACTGAAGAATGACCCGAAAGCATACCTCCTCCGGCTCGCCGTTCGAAAGTCAATTTGGCTTTTGTCGTGCTGTTCGAGAGGGCAACCGGATCATCGTTGCTGGCACAGGCCCGGTGGAGCCCGATGGCTCAACCACGCCCGGCGGCGCGGCGGAGCAGGCAAACCGGTGCTGTGCAATCATCGTCACAGCAATCCAAGAACTGGGAGGCAGCGCCAAAGACGTCGTTCGCACCCGTATGCTTCTGACTGATTTCGACGACCAAGAGGCGGTGGGCGATGCGCATGCGCGCTATTTCGGCGAGGCTCGCCCAGCCGCGACTATGGCCGGTGTCGCATGGCTGTGTCGCCGCGAATGGAAGGTGGAGATCGAGGCAGAGGCGGTAATTAGCGACTGAGCTTCAAAGGAAACGCGGTGCCCGTCACAGAGGTCAGCGTCTTCCAGCCCGCGAGTTCACCGCCACCCAAAATCCACGCCGTGTCGCCCATGCGCCAAGTCGCAAAGCCGTGACGCCCTGCGCTCATCGGGACCTCCTCGCGCCAGCCGCTTTCGGGGTCGGCTAAGTCCATCGAAACGTGCCGGGCAAACACTTCAGAAGTCGTTACATCTTCGCCTCCAAAGACGTGCAAACGCCCTTCGAAGACCGCAGCGCCATGGCCTGCGAGGGGGAAAGGCGCATCGGGGAGGCTTTCCCAACTGTCGGAGGCAAAGTCATAGACCTCGATCACGGTTGCATGAGGCCCAAGCTTGTCGCTGCGCCCGCCGGTGACATAGAGTTTGTCTTCGCTCAGCGCATAGGCATGAGAATGGCGCGGCGTTGGCATCGGCGAGGCTTCATCCCATTCGCCGCTCGCCAGATCATAGGTACGGATAGTGCCAAGCGTGCGATCCCCCGACTGCCCGCCGATCAACCAAAGCTTCCCCTCACGATAGAACATCGCGTGCTGGCCAAGCGGTTCTGGCAGGCGGGAAAGTTCGCGCCATTTGGGCTCCGCATCAGAAGGGTTGAAAGCGAACAGAGCGCCATCGGGATCCTGGTTGAACGGAAGGCTGGAATAGCCGCCACTGGCAAACACTTCGCCCTCGCCTGCTGCCATACCAACATGGTGCAAAGTGCGCGGCAGTTCTGGGCACTCGGAGAAGCCCTGGGTGGCGACCTTGAAAGCGACACAGCTTGAAAGCGTGCGCTGAAAACCAATACCGCCCGCCACGTAAATCACGCCGTCAAGCTCGGCGGCATGCACCTCCGAACGCGGCTCAGACATATCGCCCGCGCCCGTCATCAGCGATGGACCAACAAGGTAAGCGCCCGCTGGAACAACTATGAGAAGGGCAAGCAACCCGGCGACATATCGAAGAATACGCATGACCGCATTCAAAGCCACCTAGGCCACATCGTCAAGTTTTGCGCAATCAGCTCGCCGCCTGCATTTTCGTCGGGGCAAGGCGCAATTCGCTTTCGACCTTGGCCATCAGCTCATCCACATCAGCCATCGCGTCGAGTTCGCGGCTTGAGATGAGAATGCGAAGATCCGCGTCTGCTTCATCGATCATAATAACCGGTAGCGCCACTTCATGCCTGCCAGCTGTTCCAAAATCGGGGAAATCCTGCGTGAAGTCATCACGGTGATAGAAAAGCACTTCAGCATCGAGGTCTTGCCAAAAGGTCTTCCAATCCCCGCGCATCGACACCGCCCCATAGGTGAGCGCACAAAGCGGACAAGGATAAGTCTCTGGCTTCACAGCCTTATGCACCGCGTGCATCAACGCCTCGATAAGCCCTGTGTCGGCGTTGTAAACGCAGATGAGCCGCGTTTGATCAGATGGGTTTGCAGTTGGCATATCCTTTATTACGCATGGAGCCCCGTTTGGGTTACAGAAAATTTCGTGGTTGCCTTGCGGATTGTTCACGTCGTGGCGCCGACATCTTGAGGTCTTTTCTAGCCGCCTAAGACCAGCTAACCCGCTTACTTATGCAAGGACAATTTTCACTCACCGACGACCAGCTCGCGATCCAGGAAATGGCGCAGCGTTTCACCGCAGACAACATCACGCCTCATGCTGGCGAATGGGATGAGAAGCATATCTTCCCCATTGATACGATCAAACAGAGCGCTGAGCTTGGCTTTGGCGCGATTTATGTGTCGGAGGAATCGGGTGGCATCGGGCTTGGACGGCTTGAAGCAGCGCTGATTATGGAGGCGATGGCTTATGGCTGCCCTTCGACCAGCGCCTTCATCTCAATCCACAATATGGCCGCTTGGATGATCGACCGCTTCGGTTCGCAAACGGTCAAAGACAAGTATCTGCCCGACCTTATCGGCATGAACAAAATCGCGAGCTACTGCCTGACCGAGCCGTCTTCGGGCTCAGACGCAGCAGCGCTCAAGACCACCGCCCGCAAAGACGGTGATCACTATGTGCTGAACGGCACCAAGCAATTCATCTCAGGCGCAGGCTCGAACGAGGTCTATGTCGCCATGGTGCGCACCGGCGAAGATGGGCCCAAAGGCATCACCTGCATGGTGATCGAAAAGGACATGCCCGGCGTATCGTTCGGCGCGAATGAGAAGAAGCTGGGCTGGCACTCACAGCCTACGGCACAATTGATCCTCGAGGATGTGCGCGTCCCGGTCGAGAACGTGGTTGGCGGCGAAGGCGAAGGTTTTCGCATTGCGATGATGGGTTTGGATGGCGGGCGTTTGAACATTGGCGCGTGCTCATTGGGCGGGGCACAGCGATGCCTCGACGAAGCGATCAACTACACCAGCGAACGCACGCAATTTGGCAAGGCGGTTAGCGAGTTCCAGAACACACAGTTCACCCTCGCGGACATGGCGACAGATCTCGAGGCCGCGCGCGCACTCCTCTACCTCGCCGCGTGCAAAGTGACCGAGAATGCGCCAGACAAATCGCGTTTTTCTGCCATGGCCAAGCGCTTGGCCACCGACAACGGCAGCTCCATCGTAGACCGCGCGCTGCAACTTCATGGCGGCTATGGCTATTTGCAGGACTATCCAATTGAACGCTTCTGGCGCGACCTGCGCGTGCATTCGATCCTTGAGGGCACCAACCAGATTATGCGCATGGTCGTAGGCCGGGATTTGCTGCGGCAGTGAGGATTGTAACGATCCTTGCGGCATATCTTGCGGGTGCAGTCGCCGGAACTTCAATTTTGGTTGCCGGTATTCTCTTGGCGAACCCCGCCGACCCAATCTCAGAAAATGCGGTCAGGGTTATTTTTGCAGGCTCATTTTTTGTTGCATTGTTTGCCGCCCCGCTCAGTTTGCCAATCATAATTACTTCCGAAATCAAGCGGATTAGAGCGCCAGTATTCTATATTGCGGCAGCACTCTTTGTCGCATGCTCAACGATCTATTTCCTTGGTCTTCACGGCGCTTCGTTGAGCTATACACTTTTGGTTGCAGGAACTGCCGGAGCGCTATCGGGGGCAATCTACTGGCTTTTCTCGTGGCGGTTTTTTCCTCCGTCTATGCGGACCGATGTTACGGAGACGGCGAAATGACCACAGAAACCTTCGCCATGGCCACCCTTGTGGTCCCAGACTACGACGCTGGCATCGACTTCTACACCCACACACTCGGCTTCACCCTGATCGAAGACACCGACCTTAGCGGAGACAAGCGCTGGGTCGTTGTTGAAGCGCCCGGTGCCAAAAATTCTGGAGGAGGCCGCATTCTCCTCGCGCGGGCCGCAAACGACGCTCAAACCGCGGCAATCGGCAACCAAACCGGCGGGCGGGTGTCCTTTTTTCTCAACACTACCAATTTTACCGATACCCACGCACGATTTGTTGCGGCAGGGGTGGAATTCTTGGAAGAACCTCGGCACGAGCCTTATGCAACAGTCGCCGTGTTTGCCGATCCCTTCGGCAACAAATGGGACCTGATAGAACCAAAAGAAGTTTGAGAGAGATGACCGACCAAGTTCTGACCAGCGTGAATGGGCCCATCGGCCACATTACGCTCAACCGCCCCAAGGCGCTGCATGCGCTCACTCTTGAGATGTGCCACGCGATGAGCGCGGCGCTGACCGAATGGGCGAGCGATGACGCAGTTCGCGCCATAATCATCGACCATGCCGAGGGCTCACGCGGCTTTTGCGCAGGCGGCGATATTGCTTTCCTGCGCAACTCGGCGCTCAACGATGGCGGGGTTTCAGGGCGCAAATTCTTCCATGATGAGTATCAGCTAAACCATCAAATGTTCACTTATGAAAAGCCGATTGTGGCCTTCATGGACGGCATCACCATGGGCGGCGGCGTTGGCATTTCTCAGCCTGCCAAATTCCGTGTTGCGACAGAGAACACCCGCTTTGCCATGCCCGAAACCGGCATTGGGCTCTTCCCCGATGTGGGCGGAGGCTGGTTCTTGTCGCGCCTTGGCGGGCGTTTGGGTCAGTTCTTGGCCCTCACCGGGGCGCGGCTCAAAGGCGAAGAGTGCCTATGGGCAGGGCTCGCCACGCATTACGTGCCAAGCGAGATGATCGAGGACCTCAAGGCGCGCATCGCTGAAAAGCCTGACCGGATTGCGGGTATTCTCGCAGAGCCCGTGGGCACGCCTCCTCCTGCGCGGCTGGAGGACAATGCCCTCAAAATCGCCAAACACTTTGCCTCCGACACGCTCGAAGACATTCTCGCAAGCCTCGAGGCAGCGGCGGCTGATGGTGATGAGTGGGCGCAAAAGGAACGCGACACGCTGGGCACGAAAAGCCCGCAGACGCTGAAAGTGGCGCTTCGCCAGCTTGCGACCAGCGCCGCGCTCACCGATTTTGCCGACAATATGCGCATGGAATACTGCATTGGAGCCCGCGTGCTGACCCGGCCCGATTTTGCCGAAGGCGTGCGCGCAGTGATCGTTGACAAGACCCATGATCCCAAATGGGATCCCCTGACACCCGAAGGCGTGAGCGAAGAATTGCTCGATAGCATCTTTGCCCCCCTTCCCGCCGATGAAGAATGGAAACCCCTCTCATGAGCTTTGAAACCATCACCCACGAAACCAACGCCCAAGGCAATGCTGGCGTTACGCTGATCACGCTGAACCGCCCAAAGGCATTGAATGCGCTGTCGTCGGTTGTGCTCGAAGAACTAATTGCAGCTTTCGCCGCGTTTCAAGCCGATGAGACGCAGAAGTGCGCGGTGCTGACGGGTGCGGGCGAAAAGGCGTTTGCAGCAGGCGCGGACATCAAAGAGATGTCGGATAAGCCAGCGGCTGATTTCTACCTCGACGATTTCTTCTCCAAATGGACGTCGCATCTGGTGAAGACTACGCGCAAACCATGGATCGCAGCGGTTAATGGCTTTGCCCTTGGCGGCGGGTGCGAGCTTGCGATGATGGCGGACTTTATCATCGCCAGTGACAATGCGAAATTCGGCCAGCCTGAAATCAATCTGGGCGTGGCCCCCGGCATGGGCGGATCACAGCGCCTCACCCGCGCGATTGGCAAATCCAAGGCCATGGAAATGTGCCTGACGGGCCGCATGATGGGCGCAGAGGAAGCGGAACGCGCAAACCTTGTCGTGCGCGTTGTCCCTCAAGCGGATTTGCTGGCCGATGCGCTCAAGAGCGCTGCGACCATTGCATCCAAGCCGCCGATGGCCGCGATTGCGAATAAGGAAATGGTCAACGCCGCGTTTGAAATGACGCTCGACCAAGGCCTCATCATAGAACGCCGCATCTTCCAAATCCTCACCGCGAGTGAGGACAAGGCAGAAGGCATGGCCGCATTTATCGAGAAGCGTGAGGGCAAGTGGACGGGCCGCTGATCAACTCCCTGATTATTTTGGTAGGCGGAGCATGGATCTTGTTCGACGTCTTTAGAATGTCGCTAGACTTTCTGAAGACGACGGATCTGACGAATGCTGATGGCGAGAAAGCAGTAGGCCTAGGCCTTATCGTCTGTGGGATATCGTTAGGTTTGGCGCTTATATATTTTGGGATTAACGGTCTGCTCAATTGATCGGGAGAGAAACATGAAAATCGCCTTTGTCGGACTTGGCAATATGGGCGGCGGGATGGCCGCTAATCTTGTGAAAGCTGGCCACGAAGTGCGCGCTTTTGACTTGGCGCAGCCTGCTTTGGAAGCCGCGCGCGACGCCGGGTGCTCCACTTTTGATAGCGCGAAAGAGGCCTGCGAAGGCGTCGAGGCAGTCGTCTCAATGCTCCCCAATGGCGCGATCGTCAAAGGCCTCTATGAAAACGAAGTCTTCGGCCACGCGCCCGAGGGCGCAGTCTTCCTCGATTGCTCCACCATAGATGTTGCGACCGCCAAATCGGTGATCGAGACCGCCACTTCGCAAGGTTATGATATGGTCGATGCGCCTGTCTCTGGCGGGATTGCGGCGGCCAATGGCGGGACGCTCACCTTTATGGTGGGCGGTGCTCAAGGCGCCTTTGACCGTGCGCAGCCGATCCTCGATGCCATGGGCAAAGCGGTGATCCACGCAGGCGATGCAGGCGCAGGCCAGACGGCCAAGATCTGCAACAATATGCTCCTCGCCATCACCATGATCGGCACCGCAGAAGCCATGAAGATGGCGGAAAAGCTCGGTCTTGATCCGCAAAAGTTCTACGAGATCAGCTCGCAAAGCTCCGGCTACAATTGGTCATTAAATGCCTACACGCCGCTTCCCGGTGTGGGTGTCGAGAGCCCGGCTGACAATGCCTATGCAGGCGGTTTTGCAACGCCTTTGATGGTCAAAGACCTGCGTCTCGCCATGGAAGCGGCTGAGACGTCGGATGCTGCAGTGCCCCTCGGCTCACGCGCAGCAGCGCTCTATGAGGATTTCTTGGGGGCCGGGAACGAAGCGCTCGATTTCTCGGCGATTATCAAGACGTATGACTAAGGCGCATTGATCTCGGCGATCACGCCCTCAAGCCAGGCCCGGGGGGCCACGCGCCTGCCCACATTCGCGACAAATTCCTGCCCCCGCGCAACGCTCTTAAGTCTACCACCGCGCAGCCAACGCTCTGCCTTATCGTGGTAAGATAACCCGCCGCGTTTAAGCCAATCGGGACGTTCCCAAAGGCTGGGCGGCCCTTCTGGCACTGTCAGCCTCAATGCCTTGCTAGCACGCCGCGCCACGCGCCCTTCCCCGCACCAGACCACATCGTTGGAATGATGCATGGCAAGTGCATGGGGGTGGGCAAGCTTCACAAGCTCCTCTGGCGGGCCGCCAGAAAGCGCCACCATCTCTTCGGCGCGCAGATAGGCAAAGATGCGGTGGTGCGGCTCCCCCGTTTCTTCTTCAGCAAACAGCCCAAAGAACAAAAACACATCGCCAATCCCCACACCCTGCCGTTCCAGATGCGTCTGCGCCGCTCCGCATTGGCCAAAGGCGCAGGTTCCGTCGGCCAAGAACATCGGATCGTGGTGGCACAGATCATCCGCGCCCAGCTTGCCGCGGCTCGCCTTGGCCGCGTACTCTCCCAGCCCCAGATCACCATAAGTCGTCTTGCTCGCCGCGCCCGCCGGAATAGGCAGCGTCACCGGAGCGCCGTTTACAATCGGGGAAGGCCCGCCCCCGGCGCTGGAATCGAAACCTTTGCGAGAAAAAATGATGCGCATGGGTCACACGACTTAACCGTCAAGCCGCGTCTTAGCGACAATTTGTTCTCCCATCTTGCGCATTACTTGCTATGCGCTGGCACAAATGGCGGGGCGCAGTCTTGCGTCCCTAGGGAAGGAAGCAAAAGCTACTCACGCTCATGCAGCGTCTTTTTACCAATATTGGCTGGCTGCTTGGTGGGCGCGGGATCAATGCCGTGCTCAGCCTTGCATATCTCGCGCTTGCGACGCGCACGCTGGGGCTAGAGATGTTCGGACATTTCGCCGCGATTGTCGCGATTGGGCTTGTCGTCACTGGCATCGCCAATTTCCAAACGTGGCAGTTTATCATCCGATGGGGTGCAAATGGCACAAACGGCGATGGGACCGCCGCGAGCGAGGCAACCGGCTTTGCCATCGCGCTTGACCTCCTATCGGTTGCGATGGGCCTGATTTTTGCAGCCGGATTGGTGTGGAGCGCTCCTTTATGGCTGCCTTTGCCAGAGGAGCTTTTGCCGCTGACTTTCGCCTATTGTGTGATCTCGCTGCTCTCGATCCGCACGACACCTTTGGGTCTGCTTAGACTGCGGTTTAAGTACGCAACAGCGACCCTAGCCGAAGCGGTTCAGCCGGTCGTTAGGACTTTAGGAGCGGTCGTGGCATGGGTTTACATGCCGACCGTCACCGGTTTCATACTCGCCTACGCGGTCTCTGAATTTGCGGTGGCAGTCGCCTTATGGTTTGCCGCAGCTCGCAATGAACGCATCGATCTGAGCGCGATCAGCCTCACTCGCATCCCTGCACGCCACAAGGACGCATGGCGCTTTGTGTGGTCGACCAATATGTCCGGGAGCCTCAACATCGCAGGCAAGCAGATCACGCTGCTGCTTGTCGGGGCCTTTGGCGGAGCGGCACTGCTCGGCGGTTTCCGGGTCGCGAGCCAGCTGGGTCAGGCACTGGTTGCGCTTGCCCAGGCGATCTCAAAAGCGATCCTCCCTGAGCTTGTTCATGCCAAAGAGGACGCGCTTGTCATTGCACGGCGGATGGCGAACGTGGCGCTGATCGGCGGCGTTCTAGCGGTTTTAGTGGCGGTTATATTTGGACGGCTGGGCCTCGATTTGATCGCGGGCGCGGAGTTTAGAGGACGCGGGTTTTATTGGGCTCTGGTCATACTCTCTATCGCGGGTGCGGTTGAGTTGGTGGGGGCTAGCCTTGAATCGCTTCTGGTATCGGCGGGGCGCGCAGGCACTGCATTCTTAGTGCGCGCCGTGCCGACCCTTCTGGGATTTGGGCTCTTGAACCTGGCGATTGGCTGGAACGGTGCATTGGGCGCGGCTTTCACCGTGCTGGGCGCAAGCGCGCTTGCCGTCATTGGGTTCTATGTGGCGATCTTGAACCTTGCCGAAATCCGCATCGAGGTGGAGCCGGAAAACAGTAAGCCTTAGTCCGGGTTCCCGCATTGCGCACGGATATAGCCTGAATAGTCCTCAACCGGCTCCAGCCCCATTTCTTCTCGCCAATTAGCAAGCTTTTTCGGGTCCTCTAGTTTCTCAAGCGCGCTTCCATCATCACCACAAAAGACATGCGTCCCATAACGCTGCTTGCCGGTGAGCTTGAGCATGACCCCGTCATAGGCCTCCGCAAATTCCCAGCCCTCTATCACACCCTTGGGCACCTGAGCCTCCATCACACGCAGCATTCGCAGTTGGAATGCAGGGTCATGATGACCTTGCAAAACCATCAGCAGAGCGTTGCCGGCCCCTGCCCGTGTAGAGTTTGCTGGCGTCGGCCAACCGCGTCTTGCAACGGTCTCTTCGAGCCATTTCGTGCGAGCGAATTGCAGACGCACATATTCGCTCTCGACAAAGGCGCCAAAGACAAAGCGTTCATTCGCAGTCATCTTAGGGGGGCGGTTGGGATCAAGCGTAATCCTTCCACCATGGCCCTCAGTCCGCCCCCAAAACTGTGCTTGAAGCAGCGCAAAATATGGCCATTCAAGATAGTCGATCTCATCCAAAATATCTCGGTTGAACTGCGCGGCATTGCTGGTGGTATGAATATCGAGCCCCTGGATAAGGCCATCAAAAACGAGCCGCGCGGTGCGGGCGGTCGCCGCAAACTCATCGTAGGTCGCAAACCTTTCAAGAAGGCCATCATTGCCAAAGGCAACCTGCTGACACACGGACGCAGCGCCGTTGAACTTACCCTCAATCAAGGTAACGCCAAATTCTGCGAGCTCAGCGCGAAGGCGCGCATCGCCCTCATCGGCGCATTGCCTATACCAAGCTTTAAGTGCATCATATTGAGCGCGTTCCTGCGCGGTGGCATCGGGAAAGAAGCCTTTGAGGTATTCGAGTTCGCCTGTGTCAAACCCATCATAAATGGACCCGTCCCGCTTGATGCGATCCGCAATATGCGCAGGCGGTTTTGGGTAATCAGGCGGGGGCAGCGGCGGCTCATCGCCACGATCAACAAGATAGAGCTCTGGAGCGGGTGCTGGCTCTGGGGCGATAGGCGGCGGCTCGCTCGCAGCGGTCAGGATCGGGCTCGAAAGAGCGATAAAAACGACTGCGAGTAAGCGACTGCTCATTTTTGCGCGGGCTGCCACTTCAGCTTTGGCTTACGCGCTGCGGCTGTCTCATCAAGGCGGCGGCGCGGCGCATAGTATGGCGCTTGCTTCAAGCTCTCATCCCCCGCAATCGCGCGCTCTGCTAGCGAGCGGAAAGATGTGATGAATTGGTCGATTGATGCCTTGCTCTCGGTTTCTGTCGGCTCCACCAGCATAGCGCCATGAACCACCAGAGGGAAGTACACCGTCATCGGGTGGAAGCCCTCGTCGATCATGCCTTTGGCTAGGTCGAGCGTTGAAAGACCATTCCCAAAATCCTTATCGCCAAACAGCGCCTCGTGCATGCAAGGGCCGCTGTCTGCGAAGGGTGCGTGGAGTACGTCCTCAAGGCTGCGCAGGATGTAGTTTGCGTTGAGCACCGCGTCTTCGGCGACTTGTTTAAGGCCGTCCGCGCCGTGGCTCAGCATATAGGTAAGTGCTCTGGTGAACATCCCCATTTGCCCATGGAATGCGGTCATCCGGCCAAAATTGGAAAGCTCCCCGCCAAAGTGTTCGCGCGCGAACTCATCGGCCTGCTCTTCTTCGATAAGGTGCACCACTCCGTCCGCCGTGCGCGCTGTGTACGGCAGCGGCATGAATGGCGCGAGCGCTTCGGAAAGCACCACTGGGCCAGAGCCTGGACCGCCGCCGCCATGCGGGGTGGAGAAGGTTTTGTGCAAATTGATATGCATCGCATCAACGCCGAGGTCACCGGGACGCACTTTGCCAACGATGGCGTTGAAGTTTGCCCCGTCGCAATAGACAAAGCCGCCCGCTGCATGGACCGCGTCGCTGATTTCGCGAAGGTCCGGTTCGAAAAGGCCGCAAGTGTTTGGGTTGGTGATCATCACTGCGGCGACATCGGGGCCAAGGCGCGCTTTAAGCGCCTCCAAATCCACCCGGCCCGCTGGGGTCGCAGGGATGTTTTCGACGCGGTAGTTCGCGAAAGCAGCCGTGGCAGGGTTCGTGCCATGCGCACTCTCAGGAACCAGCACGACTTCGCGCGCATCGCCGCGTGCCTCAAGAGCGGCGCGAATGCACAAGATACCGCAAAGCTCGCCATGCGCGCCCGCTTTGGGGCTCATCGCGACCGAGTGCATGCCGGTGAGGTCGATGAGCCAGTGGGCAAGCTCGTTCACAACTTCGAGCGCGCCTTGGATGGTGGACACCGGTTGCAGAGGGTGCACATCGGCAAATCCCGGGAGCCGCGCCATTTTCTCATTCAAACGCGGGTTGTGCTTCATCGTGCAGGAACCCAGCGGGAAGAAGCCCAAATCAATGCCGTAGTTTTGACGGCTAAGGCGCGTGTAGTGACGCACCGTCTCTGGCTCGGTCAGACCAACGAGGCCGATGGGTTCCTCGCGGGTGAGACTGCCAAGGCGGGTGCTCGCGGTGGGATCAACGGGCGGCAGGTCAACGCCAGTGGTCTCTGCCTTGCCGATTTCAAACAACAAAGGCTCTTCGAGCATCAATGCGCGGTTGCCCGTTGTGGTGACGCTTTCGCCTGTCGCGTCGGCAACTTCCATTTGGGGCTTCCATCCGGATTTGTTGGGAGCGTTCATTGTCCAGCCTCCTTGATGATGGCTTCAAGCTCGGTTGCAAGGGTCTCGATATCGTCTTCCGTCGTCGTTTCAGTCACCGCCACAAGCAGCGCTTGTTTCAGCCGTTCAACACCCGGATAAAGCCGCCCGAGCGACACTCCGCCCAGTACATCGCGGTTGGCAAGTTCGCGCACGACTTCGCGCGCTGGCTTCCCGTCCAGCATGATGGTGAACTCGTTAAAGAACGCGTTGTTGAGCAAAGTCACGCCCGGCACTTTGGCCAAACGGTCCGCAGCAATGCAGGCAAGGCGGTGATTTTCCGCCGCGAGCTCGCGCAGGCCTTTTTCACCCAGCAGCGTCATGTGAACGCTGAACGCCAGTGCACACAGGCCAGAATTGGTGCAGATGTTCGAGGTCGCTTTCTCGCGCCGGATATGTTGCTCGCGCGTGGAGAGCGTCAGGACGAAGCCGCGCTTTCCTTCCGCATCCACAGTCTCACCGCACAAACGGCCCGGCATCTGGCGAACGTGCTTAGGATCGCGGACAGCGAAAAGGCCTAGGTAAGGCCCGCCAAATTGCAAGCCAACGCCAATGGATTGGCCCTCACCCACAACAATGTCCGCGCCCATTTCACCCGGCGATTTGATCGCGCCCAGGGCCACAGGCTCGGTGTTCACCACAACCAACAAAGCGCCTTTTTCGTGCGCTGCCTCTGCAAGCGGGGTGAGGTCGCTGATCCGGCCTAGGATATCGGGATATTGCACAACCACACAGGCGGTTTGTTCGTCTATACGCGAAGTAAGGCCCTCAAGATCCGGCTCAGCCTGAATGGCAGGCGCACTGTCGGCGATGACGTCACCGGTGAATTGCGCCATGGTTTTCACAACTTGCGAATAATGCGGATGAAGCGCGCCGGAGAGCACCGCGCGGTTTTTCTTGGTCACGCGCGTCGCCATCGCCACCGCTTCCCAGCACGCGGTCGAGCCATCGTAAAGCGAGGCATTGGCCACCGCGCAGCCGTAAAGGTTTGCCACTTGCGTTTGAAATTCAAACAGCATTTGCAGCGTGCCTTGGGCAATCTCAGGCTGATAGGGCGTATAGGCGGTCAGAAACTCGCCGCGCTGGATCACCGTATCGACGGATGCCGGCACATGGTGACGGTAGGCCCCCGCGCCCAAGAAAAACGGCACATCGCCTGCAACCGTGTTCTTGCCTGCAAGGCGTTTCATATGACGCTCAACCGCCATCTCGCTTGCATGCATAGGCAGATCGCGAATGGGGCCATCGAGCCGCGCAACTTCGGGCACATCGACGAACAGATCGTCGATGTTATCCGCGCCAATCTTGGCGAGCATATCGCCGCGGTCGGTATCAGTTAGGGGGAGGTAACGCATGGGGTTTTCCTGACAGGGAGAGGTGTTGGAAAATTAGAGGGCGTCGACAAAGGCCTTATATGCTTTGTCGTCCATCAAGCCTTCAAACTCGCTTTTGTCGCCGATGGTCATGCGGAAGAACCAGCCGTCTTCCTCTGGCGAAGTGTTCACCAGAGCCGGTTCATCCTCAAGCGTGTTATTGCCCTCGGTGACTTCGCCGCTGATGGGCGCGTAGACGTCGCTTGCCGCTTTCACACTCTCAACAACCGCCGCATCGCCGCCCTTGTCGAGCATCGTGCCCACGTCGGGCAATTCCACAAAAACGATGTCGCCCAATTGCTCTTGCGCGTAATCCGTAATGCCGACTGTGGCGCTTTCGCCTTCGACGTCGATCCATTCGTGTTCATCGGTAAAATAACGCGGCATCAGTCAGTTTCCTCTGAAGTATTTGTGGGCCACAAAGGGCATGGGAGATACGATTGCAGGAAGCTCGCGGCTGCGAACCTTGCAGGTGAGCTGTGTGCCCTCTTTGGCGTGGGCGATATCGACATAAGCCATCGCGATGGGCTGGCCCAAGGTGGGCGAGAAACCACCGCTTGTGACCACGCCGACTTTGGTTTCGCCAGCAAAGACTTCGGCGCCTTCGCGTGCAGGCATACGGCCCTCGAGTTTGAGACCTACACGCTTGGTGGCGGGACCGTTGTTGAAAGCCTCCATCACCGGACCATGACCAAGATAGCCTCCGCCCTCGCGGCGCTTCTTAGAAAGCGCGAATGTGAGGTCAGCGCTTACTGGATCGGTTTCCAGTGTGAGGTCATGTCCATAAAGTGGGAGCCCTGCTTCGAGCCGCAAACTGTCACGCGCGCCAAGGCCAGCAGGCTTAACCCGGTCATCGGCGACAAGCGCGTCGGCAAGTTTCGCGACCGAGCCTTCGTGAACCGAAATCTCAAACCCGTCTTCGCCTGTATATCCAGCACGGCTCACCCAGATGTGGCCACCGTCATAGTCGAACAGGTCCGCCGTCATAAAGGTCAGCGCGCCTGTCCCCGGGACCAACTCTTCCAGAATGTCGCCAGCTTTGGGCCCTTGTAGGGCCAATAGCGCGAAATCGTCATAATGGCTCATCGCCACTTCATCTGCGAGATGTTCGCGAAGGTGGCCGATGTCATCCCATTTGCAAGCGCCGTTCACCACCATAGTGAGATGCGGCCCGGCATTGGTGACCATCAGATCATCAATCACCCCGCCCTCTTCGGTCAGAAGCATAGAATAGCGCATTTTGTTCGGCTTCAGTGAGGTGATCAGACCAGGGAGCAGTTTTTCAAGCTCACGCGCGGCAAGCTGGGGATCATCTTCGGGCGAGCGGAAGGCGAGTTGCCCCATGTGAGACACATCAAAGAGGCTCGCAGACGAACGCGTCCATTCATGCTCTGCCACGATCCCCTCGTACTGGATCGGCATCTCATAGCCAGCAAACGCTACCATCCGGCCACCACGCTCACGATGCCAAGCATCAAGTGGAAGCTTGCGCGCTTCTAATGCCTCTGGGGCAATCTCTTCTTCAATTGGTTCGTCGCTCAAAATATTAGTCCCCGAAGACAGGTCAAGAAACGCCTCAAACACAGCGTCGTTCCTGCCCCCTCTGTCGGGTCAACCTGAGAGCTTAGCGGGCCAAGAAAGCTCCGCCTTCCCCTTCGGTGGTAAGGCACGCGAACAATAGCCCGCGCCTCACGCTTTCCAGAGTGCCTATGCCAAGCTCGCGGTCCATTTGCCTGAGAGTTTCCGGGGCGGTTGCTCCTTCGGCGCCGGGCTCCTTTTCAGAAACCAAGTCTCTCCCGCGAAAGACGCCAGAATCACTTCTAGCAGGCGCACTCCATGTTGCGTATGCGAAGAGGCGCGTCAATCGAAGGGGTAGCGCTCACATGAATTAATTGTGTGAAACCTGCAGTGCGCGCACAATTCACAATGTTTGACGGGGTTGGGTGATTAAAGAAGTCCGCAATCACCAGCGGTGAGCGTGTATGTGGCACCGCTCGCCTCGCTCACATCAACCTTTGCGCACCAGCTTTCATTGGTGGACATCTTGAGGCGTGAGAGCACTTGTCGGTCGCCTGCTGCAACGCTTGAACTGCTCTTGTGGCGCGAATTGGATGCGCCCGTCAGCTCCGCGGTGAATTCAATTTGCTGCGTCACGGTGGAGTCCGCGACCACTTCGATCTCCACGCTGTCTGCATTTTCCGTCACGTTGAGAGACAAAGCACGATTATCGTTGGAGGCGTTCACAGAACTGCACCCTGCTGCTGCGACGAGAATAGGTGCGAAAAGAGCGAGTTTTGCAAAAGTGTGAGCCATGATGATGAGCCTTTAATTGCCGCCACCAAGCTGTTGAACGATCGCATTCACAATCCCCTGCGTCTCGGGCGAAAGGTCAGCGGTGGGGTCGCCCTCCGCCGCGGTCGCCTGAGCATCGCTCAACGCTTGATTGTTGAGAGCGACAGAGGCCACCACCTGATTATCGAAGCTACTGGGATTGGCATCCGCGCTTGCCAGTCGTCGGATCGCCGCCTCAAGGGAAGCAACCCGGCCTGCATCAAGTCCGCCGCCCAAAAGGCTGTCCTCAGCAGAGCCGGAGCGATTGCCTGCAAACTCTTCGGAACGTGTTTCAATTCGCCCTTCGCAAAGCGCCTGAAGTGCAGGGATATTGCTGCCGCGCTCACAAATATCGGTGCCTTCAACGGCATCAAGCAGGACCCGGCGCTCCGCAGCGCTCAACTGTGCAAGGGCCGCAGACGATGTACCATCAGAAAGCTGCGGCACATCATTGCCGCCACCTTGGGCGGAAACCTGTGCCAAGGGCGTATCGCGGGTCGTGGCTTGGCTAGCCTCAATCTGTTGCTGACGCGCTGCTCTTGCGCGAGCGGCCGCTACACTTTGCGGTGTGATTGTTTCTGGGAAATAGACTTTGGAGGTTTGATCCTCTGGGGAGGTTTGATCCTCTGGCGCTTGATTAACAAACGCGCTTTCATCGCGAGGGACCTCGGGCGGGCTTTCTTGAGCAACGAGCGGCGCTGATGCGAGTAAGACCCCGGTGAGGGCCAAACATTTCGCAATTGCGCGCCTATCACTCATACAAATGGCCCTAGTTGCTTTGCGTGATGACAGCCACCGCGCCGCCGGTTTGCACAACCTCAATATCGGTCAGACCCGTGCCCGTTTGCGCCCACTCCAGCGCGTTACCATCGCCAATTTGCGAAGCGGTCATAGTGTTGCTGTCACCGGTCTGCGTCATGATCGCCTGATTGTCTGAACCATCTTGGATGAGGGTTGCAAGGTTACCATTGCCGGTCTGCGTGATCGCAGCGCCAGACGCCTCAAGACCGGTTGCGTTTTGAGACAATAAAGCGGTGTTCGCATTGCCCGTCTGCGTAATCAGAGCAACGCCTTGTGCCGCGCCAGATTGCGATACGCCGGTGATATTGTCGTTGCCGGTTTGATCGATCCCAGCAAAGTGATCGCCGTCGCCGTCCTGGGTGACATCGGCGGAGTTATCATTGCCGTCTTGCACAAGCTCAGCATTTTGCTCGCTGTTCGACTGGTTAAAAGTCGCCGCGTTGCCATTGCCGATCTGTTCGACAAATACCCCATCAAAGGGCCCGGTGTTTGGGGCATTGACCTGCGTTTGAGCAAGTGTGGGCGCTGCGGCCAAAGTGGCCAGCGAAGCGGCGATACCAAGTGTGATCCGATTCATGAGCTTACCCTAACCGATTGCGCCGATAATGGCGAGTAACCTTGTGTGCAGTCCTTAGCCGAGCATTCATTACTCTCAGATTGATAAGGCCGGGCGAGCATCGAAACCCGCCCGGTTTATCAAACTGTTTACGGTGTGCCTTGTGTCACAGTTGCGGTGTTACCGTTGCCAAGCTGCGACAGAACCGAAGTGCTAGCATCGAACTGTTGCACCGTTGCGTTGTTCGCCTGACCGTCTTGGGTAACAGTGCTGGTCGCTCCATCGGCAAGCTGATCGAGGTCAATCAGGTTATCGGTCCCATCCTGCGTGATGGTGCTGGTATTACCATCACCTTCTTGAACGACATCAATCTCGCTGCGGTCAGCTAAGTTAATCTGGCCCTGGCTAACGCTGCTGTTGTTGCCGTCACCCGTTTGCGTAACGGTGATCTCCATTGCCAGCCCCAAGCTCCCGAAGGCCTGCAAACCAGTGCTCACATTGTTATTGCCGGTTTGGGTGATAGTGGCCGTGTTCACACCATCGCCCCCTTGACTGAAGGTTGAGCTGTTTCCATCGCCGATCTGATCGACAAACACTTCAGCGATATCGCCAAAACCAAAGTCATCAGCGGATTGGTTGATGGTCGAGGTGTTGTCCGAACCGTTCTGAGTATTCTCAGCGGTATTGGTGTCGCCAGATTGAATAATGGTCGAGATGTTGTTCGAGCCACCTTCCTGGAAAATCAAGGCTGTTTCGAAACCGTTTCCAGTTTGATCGATGGTTGCCTCGTTCGCAATCGCCGTACCTGTCTGAACGATCACCCCGGCTTCACCATTTGCGGTCGTACTTTGAGTGATCGAGGCGATGTTATCGTCACCAGCCTGGAATATCTCAGCAGTGTTCGCGCCCGCTGTGCCCGACTGACCGATTGCTGCGTCATTGCCAGAGCCGGTCTGAAGCACGTCTGCGGTGTTAGGGTTGGTCGCAGACTGCGTGATGTTCGAGTTGTTGTCCGCGCCAACTTGCGAAACCGTTGCCAAATTGCCGTCCGATGACTGTGTAATGGCTGAGAAGTTGTCGTCCGATTGGTCAACAGCTGCACTGTTGTTGGAGGCATCTTGGGTGACAAAATTGGTATTGCCATCGCCTGCTTGAGTGACAGTGCCCGTGTTACTGCCACCTGCAGCGAACCCGTTTTGCACGACTTGGCTGGAGTTACTGCCGCCGGTCTGAGTGACGCTAGCGGTGTTATTGTCACCGCCTCCTGCTCCGCCAACAAAGCCTTGGCCAATAAAGCTGTTATTGCCTTCGCCGCCGCCTTGAACGAGCGTTGCGTCATTGCCGTTGCTATCCTGGAAAACTTGGGATTGGCTCGTTACAACGCCGCTATTGCTTTGCGTGACGCTGGCGGTGTTGCCATCACCATTCGTGAAACCTTGCACAAGAAGGCTGAAATTGTTTGAACCGGTCTGGTCAACGGTTGCGTTTTGCCCGTCGCCCGCTTGGCCGGTTTGTGCAACGAGACTGTCACCCACCTGCGTTGTGGTCGCGGTGTTGTTGGTCCCCCCTGTGACGGTGCCACCGACAGCCGTGCTATCGCCCTGCAAAGTGACGGCGGTGTTTCCTGTACCGGCTCCTTGCGTAATCGTCGCTGTGTTAAGCGTATTGGTTCCGCTTGGAGCGGCGCCGGTCTGTGTGATCGTCGCCACAGCGCCGCTGCTGCCGATTTGCTGATCGATAGTGGCCTCATCGTTCCGGGCAAGATCAGTTTGGTTGACTGTCGCGGTGCCAAGCGAGCCGGCCTGCGTGATAGTCGCTTCATTTCGCGCGTTCTGATTGATGACGTTGGTCGCTTGATCAACGACCGCAGTATTATCATCGCCTGATTGCGTCACGCTGGCATCGTTTAACCGACCTGCCTGGTCCACATCCGAAGAGTTGCCGAGGCCAGACTGATCCACAAATGCGGTCGATTGGCGCCCGCTGTTCTGATCAATATCAGAAGTGTTGTCATCGCCGTTCTGAAGCACGGTCGCGGTTTGTTGACGGTTGACCTGGCTCACATCAGATGAGTTGTTGAAACCGTTCTGAGTGATGTTTGCAACCAGATCGCCATCATTGTTCCCGCCTGCGTTATCCGCCTGCGTGATGATCGATGCGTTGCTATCGCCTGTTTGCGAAACCGCCGCGCTGAAATTCGAAGCGCCGTTGTTATTGATTGACGTCTGAACAATGTCAGAGGTGCTAGCCCCGTTTTGGGTGACGTTTACCGTCATTCCGTCGACGTCATCACCAGACGAGATCTGGTCAACCACACTGTCACCTCCGCCCGACTGAGTGATAGTCGCAGTAATGTTTTGCGGGTTCGCAGCAGTTGTTTCCTGACTGACGTTGGAGATATTTGTGTCGGCCCCTTGCGTCACGGTGGCAGCAAGGTTCTCACCATCCTGATCTACGTCAGAGACGTTGCCTGTTCCGCCGGATTGATCGACGCTAATGGAGTTTCCAGTGCCGCTTGAACTGACGATGCTGCAATTGCCGGTCGCGCCTGCGCATGCTGGTGGGACTGTGGCCTGCGCGAAGACTGGTGCTGCTGCGCCAAGCGCGAGCATAGACACGCCTGCATAGATCAGATTTTTCATGATATTCCCCCCAAATTGCGCCCCATCGTCCGCCGACATGGTTTCCAGCGCTAGTATTCGTTTTGTCCAATCAGCCCGGACAAGATGCTCCTTGCCCGGGCCAATCGAAATCAACTTTACTGCGTAACGGTTACTGTGCCGCCAGTGCCGTTTTGCGTAACCACTGAGACGTTACCAGCGCTAAACTGGTCAACAGTTGCAGTGTTGCTGGTACCTTCCTGCGTGATCGTGCTGGCATTGCCGTCACCAAGCTGAAGAACAGCCGCGCTGTTCAAGCCGCCAGCCACAACGCTGTTTTGAGTTATGGTGCTGGTGTTGTCATCGGCGTCCTGAACGCTTTCGGCAAAGTTGCCGTCGCTTGTGGCCACGAAACCTTGTGTGATGGTCGTCTCGTTGCCCAGCGCGCTGCCGTTCTGGAAGGCCTGCGCGGTGCTGTTGTCGCTGTTCTGTGAGATCGTTGCCACGTCGTTCACGCCGACTTGCTGGACGAACGCATCGGCAGAGCCGCCGCTGAACATGCCTTGGTCGATTTGTGCAATGCTTCCGACCGAGGTCTGAATAACCTCGGCGATCGGCGCATTGCCGACTTGGGCGATAAGCGCAAAGTTGTCAGAGCCGGACTGAGTGATATCAGCGTCAGCGGTTTGAGTGCCGAAGGTGTTGGTGCCGAAAAACAGCGTCTCATCACCTTGCGAGATAACAGCGCCATTGTTTGCGCCACCACCTTGGTTGATATCAGCATCGCTTGAGCGTGCATCGTCCTGAACGATCTCACCTGTATTAAGGTCAGCAGTCGCAGTTTGAATGACGTCAGCAGTGCTGGTGTCGCTGCCGGTGACCTGTTGGATGTCGGCAAAACCGTTGACACCATCCATATCGACATTTGCCGTGTTTGGACCAGCAAGAGATGACTGAAGAATGACGCTGTCATTGGTTGCACCGGATTGATCGACGGTCGCAACGTTGTTGTCGCTAAGCTGATCAATGTCGGAGGTGTTGCCAGAGGCTGTTTGAGTAACGGTTGCACCGTTGCCATTGCCCGTTTGTTCAATGGTTGAGTTGTTCTGCGCAAACGCTGGAGCCGCCGCCATCAGGGCGACCATTGAGGTTGCTGCGAAGGTGAGCTTTTTCATTGGGAGTGTTCCTAACACCGCACTTGGGAAGTGCGTCTCGTTCAAAATTCAATCGGCAATAAGCACTTGGCCGGACAAGCGTATGCTCGCCCGGCCAAATCGCTTAATCGCTTATGGCGTGCCTTGCGTGACGGTTGCAGTGTTACCTGTGCCGTCTTGGAAGACGTCAGAAGAGCTGCCGTCAAACTGAGAGACAGAAGCAGTGTTCGTGCTGCCATCCTGTTCGATCAGGCTGATGTTGCCGATACCTTCCTGAAGCACGGTGGCGATGTTGTCTGCGCCAGGGCCGAAGCTGTTTTGCAGAACATCGCTTTCGTTTTCAGAACCGGTTTGCGTGACCGTCGCTGTGTTGGTGTCGCCGCCAGCAGCGCCTTGATCGATGACGCTTGTGTTAAGCTCACCGCCGCCCTGTGTCAGGGTAGCTTCATTGCCATTGCCATCTTGGAAGATTTGCGATGTCGACACACCAAGACCGGTGCCGCTTTGCGTGACATTGGCCGTGTTTCCGTCGCCACCAAACGTGCCTTGGAACACTTCGCTGACATTGTCAGAACCGATTTGGTCGACGAACGCCATTTGGCCAGCACCGCCTTGTGCGATGGTCGAACCGAGGAAGTCGCCGTCCTGGGTCGATTCTGCGACGGCATCCACCGCATTCTCAACGATGCCGCCATTTGCGGTCGTATCGCCTTGTACAATTGTTGAAGCGTTACCTTCACCAGAGACCTGGTCGATCAGAGCTGAGTTGTCTGACGCGCTGGCGATTGCGCCGGTTTGCGTGATGGTTGCGGTGTTGGTGTCCGTGTCAACGCTCTGAAGGATCAGAGCAAAGTCACCAAGGGCGTCATCATTTTGGTTGATCGTTGCACTGCCATCGACACCATCTTGTTGGATGCCAGCAATGTTGAAACCATCAACCGCTGCGTCTTCCTGATCAACCACGGCGGTGTTGCCATCACCGGTTTGGACGACAGTCGCAGTATTTTCCACCGCGCCTTGAACGATGTCTGTATCGTTGTCACTGCCCGTCTGCGTGATGTTTGCAACACCAGTGTCGCCGGACTGAGTGATCGTACCAATGCTATCATCGCCGCCTTGCAAGATGCCAGCAGTGTTTCCGATATTGGATTGTTCGATGCCAGCACCGTTGCCGTCGCCAGTCTGTTGAATATCGGCATCCTGGAGTTCGCCGGACTGAATGATAACAGCAACACCGTCATCCGCTTCTTGGAAAGCAGTCGCGAGGTTGTCAGTGCCCGACTGGTTCACGTCAGCAAGGTTGCCTGCACCGTCTTGCTCAACTTCCACTTCAAGCACTGCGCTGTCGATGCCAGCGTCGCTTTGCGTGACGATCGATGCGTTGCTGTCACCGGTTTGGGTGACGACTGTGCTGATCAAAACGCTGTCATCGCCGCTTGAAACCTGCGCAACATCAGAAGTGCTTGCGCCGTCCTGATCAACATCAGCGATCATGCCGCTTGCGTTTGCGCCAGAAGAAGACTGGCTAACGATCGAGTCGCCGCCGCCCACTTGGTTCACAACCGCAGTGGTGTCGATTGGCGTTGCACCAAGCGTTTCCTGATCGACGTTAGAGATGTTGCCATCTGCACCCTGCGTCACGGTCGCATCAAGGTTCTCACCATCTTGCACGATGTCCGACACATTGCCGGTGCCTGCTGACTGATCAACGGCAACAGAGTTACCCGAACCGTTTGAATCGATGACCGAACAGTTACCGGTCGCGCCCACACAAGGCGCAGGCGTGGTGGCCTGTGCAAGGAGTGGAGCCGCTGCTGTCATAGCGAGCAGCGATGCACTTGCGTAGATGATGGATTTCATTGTCGTCTTCCCTCAAATTTAACCCTGTGAAAGTCGCGCCGCAGGGATTTTGAAATTAACTCAGTTCAAAGGGGAAACTCATCCCCCCGAAACCAAATCTGCTTAACTTACTGGTTTACCGTTATTGTGTTGCCGACACCGTTCTGAGTGAGATCAGAGACGCTGCCATTCCCGAGTTGATTGACGGTCGCACTGTTGCCGGTGCCATCCTGAGCCAGCAGGCTAAGGTTGTCATCGCCCTGCTGGTCGACCGTCGCTGTGTTATTGTCGCTCAAAAGGTTGTTCCCTTGCGCGATAACGCTGGTGTTGCTCAGACCGCTTTGCGTGATCGTTGCAGCATTGCCGTCACCGCCCGCAAAGGCTTGCTCCACTTGGCTCTCGTTGCCATCCCCGGTTTGCGAAAGATCGGTGGTGTTGTTGGTGCCGCCGTATTGGAACACACCAGAGGCACCGTTGTTCGCGGCCATCGAAACATTGACAATGTTGCCATCACCCGCCTGCTCAACCTCACTAAAGTTGCCATCGACAGAGGCCGGCGTCACCTCGTCAATTTGATCGACGAACACATCACCATTGAGACCGGTTTGGGCGATAGAAGAAAAGTTAAAAGAGCCTTCCTGAACGCTTTCAGCTTCATTGCTGGTCCCGCTTTGCTCGATAAGCGAGGCGTTTCCTGTACCGCCATCTTGATCGATCAAAGCCGCATTCAGGCTGTCAACACCAGAGACAGCACCGCCAGTTTGAACGATGCCAGCGCCGTTATCTACAGCGCCAGCGCCTTGAACGATAAAACCGACATCGCGCCGAGCGTTTGCCGACTGATCAATCCCTGCGCCACTATTTGTGCCAGACTGAACGATTGTGCCTTCGTTGAAGCGGTCACCATCCTGCAAAATCTCAGCGGTGTTATCAGAGGATGCAGCGGTTTGCTCGACAAAAGCAGTGGCGCGCGCCTCGGATTGATCAATCTCAACAAGGTTGCCATCACCGGCCTGGATTACGTCGGCGGTGTTTCGCTGACTGCCAACCCCCGCCTGCGTTACGTCGGAGGTCCCATTGGTACCGGTTTGCAAAACTGTCGCTGTGTGGCGACGGTTTTCCTGATCAACAAATGATGTGTTGTCAGCCCCGGTTTGCGTGACAGTGGCGGTAAGCCCAAAGTCGCCCGCATTGTTCAGATCGCGCTGGTTGATGGTAGAGCTAAGGCCCGCACCATTTTGATCGACTGTCGCGGTGAATGTGTTTGCGTCATCGAAAGCAGCGGTTTGATTGATCTCGGACGATACCGTGCCGACCTGTGTCACCGTCGCGGTAAACCCGGTCGCATTCGCGCCAAGCGCGGACTGGTTGACGATAGAGGTCGCGCCATCGGTTTGATCCACCGTTGCAAGAAGGCCATTGGCCCCAACACCAGGCGCAACCTGCGTCACATCAGAAGTGTTGAGATCGCCCGTTTGCGTCACAATTGCACTGGGATCACCAAGCGTCACTTCATCATCGACCTGATCGACGTTTGAAAGGTTGCCATCACCATCCTGCGTGACCGATGCACTCGCCCCGGTCGCGTCCTGAAGGATTTCAGAGGCATTGCCTGCACCATCTTGATCAACAGTGGCGCTGTTATCAGTGCCAAGGCTGTCAACGATGCTGCAACTGCCTGCCACTCCCACACAGTCAGCAGGCACGGTCGCCTGCGCCAAAAGTGGTGCCGCTGCGGTCAAAGCAATTGCTGAAGCACCTGCGTAAATTGCTATTTTCATTAAACTTCCTTTCAAGTTGACCGCCCCTAACCTTATGCGATCTTCCTTCGGGGATACTCATTCAAAAACGCCGCGGCTCACCCCCGCTCACCCGGCGTCAACGACTTCTAAGGGGTCCTACGGATTGCCCTCAAACTGGTGCACAGCGTAAAAGTTCTGAGGTTGCCAAAGGTGCAGGCCGTATCGCTCGCCTGAACAGCGAAGCCACTCTCTGCAGGCACCTTGCATTCCCCCATTCTCTTTTTTCCGCCCTTTTCTTTGACCGCTTAACATTGCCGCACCTTCCACCTTGGCACCGGCAACAACAGTCATTTACACCCTACTTGCGCCCTTGCGGGACGCGCCCAAACCGCTGAACAAATGTCTGCGAGTTAAGAACCTTCTTCCTCTTCTTCGCCGCGATCAACGACCGTCAGCGCCGTAAGCGAGCCAGCCCGCTTCACCGCCGCCTGAACATCAGAGGCATCATAAACCCCGTCACGTTCTGCGCGATATGTACTCATAAGAGCTTCGGCCTCTGCCGAATTGGCAAAACGCCAAAGCCCCAAGTCAACACCTTCAAGCACAAGGCCGTAAACCGCCTTTTCAATCGCTTGCTGCAAAGCCACCTGATCGGGCTCATTCGCCGTGATGCCAGCCTCAGCTTCAAGCAACTCGCGGAAAGCAACAAAGCGATACGCGCTTGCCCCGATCGCCTGACTTGCGATGGTTTTTGATGTCTGAATATTGGCAAGAACCTCGCCCGTGCGCACAGAAACTGCGCGTAAGTACACGGTCACCGTATCCTGGCGATATTCCGAGCGCGCTCCGATACCGAGGAACGCCGCACCTGCACCACCTGTGACAGTGTTGGTGTCATAGCCGACAATGCCACCCTCAAGCAGAACACCTGCAAACAAAAGCGCAGGCAAAGCGTTCGGGTCGACCTGTTGCTCACCCAAATAACGCTTGCGCATTTCGCCAATGATCTGACGCTCTTTAAGGAGGTTATCAAGACGCTCGCGCTCCACCACAGTAAACCACTGACGATTGCCTGCATCCTGCAGAGCCTTCACCAGAATAGAGCCCGCACCTTGCGTCACCGCACGGCTAAGCGTTTGCCCGCTGTTGGTGGGACGGAACTGACCGGTTTGATCGCTGAACCCATAAACAGCAATTGCCACCTGGCGCTGTGGCGCTGGCAGCTGATTGAGCAGGTTCTGTGTCTGAGTTTTCTTGGGGAAATAGGCAAGGCTGGTGGTTTCAGGCAGCCAATCGCGGCCATCCTGACCAATACTCATGCACCCGGTCAGCGAAAGCGCGGCGAGGCCCGCAGTTGCGTATTTCAACAACGCTTTCATCAATTGACCTCAAGGAACAGAGGAATGACGATGCGCGTTTCTTCGCCTGAATTATCGTCGCGGATAATTAACGTCACTTCATCAAGACTGCGGAAAAACTCAATCGTTTGACCGCCAAAAGTGATCGTGCCCTGCTCCTGTGGATTCTCACCAAAGATCGCATCAACGATCTGAGAGGAGAGCGCTGACAAAAGCCGTGATTCGAGCTGACGGGCAAAGATGCTAGACTGATCATTGCGATCCACAGCATCAGGGTCAGTCGTGTCATTCTGCGCATTCGCAATGCCCAGAATATGGTTTGAATTAAATGGGTTACCACCAAAGGTGGGGCTGATCGGTGTGTGAACCAGATCCTGAGCCATAACGGGCGCCGCAGTCATCGTGAGCCCAAAAGCCCCCGCCAACCCCAGCGCGATCGCAATCTTGCGGATCATAAACAGAATTCCCCTCTACCCATCGGATAGTCCTAACTCATCGCAACTTTAACCATTCGTTTATTGCGTATCTTAGCAATTGTGTCGAGGCATTTTGTGTCACCCAAACGGGTGAGCAGCCGGGTTTGAGCAAGTTGTATTGTATTGGGTCAACGCCCCGCATCCCCCTGTGAACGCTCCCCTATAGACAGGTCCAAGAGTGCAAGACTGTGCAATTGGCCACACTTTGTGACGCCGTGCCAGATGCTTAGAGGTTAGGACGCAGCCAGCGCTCTGCCGTTGCCACATCAACTTCGCGGCGTTTGGCATAGTCTTCAAGCTGGTCCCGCCCGATCTTAGCCACCCCAAAATATTGCGATTCAGGGTGCCCGAAATAGAGCCCGCTGACTGCAGCGGTCGGCAACATGGCAAAGCTTTCGGTTAACGAAACGCCGATTTTGCCTTGCGCATCGAGCATATCGAACAGAATCGGCTTCAATGAGTGGTCCGGCACCGCTGGATAACCTGGCGCCGGGCGAATGCCGCGATATTGCTCTTTAATGAGCGCCTGATTGTCGAGTTGCTCGCCGGGGGCATAGCCCCAAAGATCAGTGCGCACATATTGGTGCAGGCGTTCGGCCATGGCCTCGGCAAACCGGTCCGCCAGCGCCTTAAGAAGGATGTCGGAATAGTCGTCCTTGTCCTCGCGGAAGCGGACGATGTGGGGTTCGATCCCGTGAATGCCCACGACAAAGCCGCCCATCCAATCGCCTGCGGGATCGATGAAATCCGCCAAACACATATTCGCCCGGTCGCGGCTTTTGATGACCTGTTGGCGCAGGAACGGCATCCGGATGTGATTGTCCTCCGAAAGGTGGATCATCACATCATCGCGGCAATCATGTGCCCGCGCGCACGGCCACAGGCCAACGACGGCCTTGGGCGTAAGCCATTTCTCCGCAACGATTTTCTCAAGCATCGCGTCCGCATCAGCTTTGAGATTGCGCGCGGCTTCTCCCACCACTTCATCCTCGAGGATACGCGGGTAGACACCGTGGAGCTCCCAAGCTCTAAAGAAGGGGGTCCAGTCGAAGGTTTCGATCAGGTCTTCGAGCGGCCAGTCTTCAAACAGGTGGTCACCCGGTTGCAGTGGAGGCGCAGGTTTATCGCTCAAGAATGCATCGTAGAAATTGCCACGCGCTTCTTTGATGGGCAGGAGCGCTTTTTCGCTTTTACCAGCCCGCGCGACGCGGACCTTTTCATATTCCTCGGCGGTTTCCTCAACAAAGCCGTCACGCAATGTGTCGGACAGCAGTTTGGAGGCAACGCCTACCGCGCGGCTTGCGTCCAGCACATGGATCACCGGACCATCATAGGCCGGATCAATCCGAAGCGCAGTGTGCACGCGGCTTGTGGTCGCACCCCCGATGAGGAGCGGCATGGTCATCTCAGCCGCCTGCATCTCTTCGGCAACGGTGACCATCTCGTCGAGCGAAGGCGTGATGAGGCCCGACAAACCGATCATATCGGCCTTATGCTCATTCGCGGCTTTGAGGATATCTTGCCACGGGACCATGACGCCAAGGTCCACCACTTCATAGCCATTGCACTGCAACACCACGCCCACGATATTCTTGCCGATATCGTGCACATCACCTTTGACCGTGGCCATGATAATCGTGCCTTTGGACGTACGCTCGGCCTCTGGCAGCAGCTCTTTTTCCTTCTCGATGAAGGGAATGAGGTGGGCGACCGCTTTCTTCATAACGCGCGCGGATTTGACCACTTGGGGCAGGAACATTTTGCCCGAACCAAACAGGTCGCCAACGACATTCATGCCGTCCATCAACGGCCCTTCGATCACCTCAATAGGGCGGCCACCGGCGTCGAAAATCTCTTGGCGCATGATTTCGGTATCATCGACGATGTGGGCGTCGATGCCTTTAACCAGCGCATGTTCAAGGCGTTTGGAAACTTCCCAGCCGCGCCATTCTGCCGCCTGCTTGTCGTCTTCCTTGCTTTTGCCCTTGAAGCTTTCGGCCAAGTTGATCAGCCGCTCGGTCGCGGTTTCCTCTCCCTCGACGGGACGCATCAGGATCACGTCTTCGCAGGCATCGCGCAACACGGGGTCAATGGTGTCGTAAACATCAAGCTGACCCGCGTTGACGATGGCCATGTCAAAGCCAACCGGGATGGCGTGGTAGAGGAAAACCGAGTGCATCGCGCGGCGCACGGTCTCATTCCCGCGAAAGGAGAAGGAGAGGTTGGAAAGCCCGCCGCTGGTCTTCACATGGGGGCAAAGCTCTTTGATTTCCTTCACCGCCTCAATGAAGTCGAGGCCGTAGCGGTCATGGTCTTCAATCCCCGTCGCAACCGCGAAGACGTTGGGGTCAAAGATGATGTCTTCGGGCGGAAATCCGATGCCAACCAGCAGGTCATAGGCGCGCTTGCAAATCTCGACCTTGCGGTCCTTGGTGTCGGCCTGTCCTTCTTCATCGAACGCCATGACCACGACGGCAGCGCCGTAATCCATGCATTTGCGCGCTTGTTCGAGAAATTGCTCCTCGCCCTCTTTCATGCTGATCGAATTGACGATTGGCTTGCCGCTGACGCATTTGAGCCCAGCTTCGATCACGTCCCATTTGGAGCTGTCAATCATGACCGGCACGCGCGCAATATCGGGCTCGGCTGCGATCAATTTGAGGAAGGTCGTCATCGCGTGCTTCGCGTCGAGCAGGCCTTCGTCCATATTGACGTCGATCACCTGCGCGCCGTTCTCCACCTGCTGGCGAGCGACTTCAACCGCAGCGGCGTAATCATCCGCCATGATGAGCTTTTTAAACCGAGCAGAGCCGGTCACATTGGTGCGCTCACCGATATTGATGAAATTCGTGGCAGATGGGCCGGTCATGTGGTGGTTTCCAGAGAGAGGGTGCGGGCGAATACAAAGTCGTCGTAGAGCTGCCCGCCAACGTTGAAGCGGCGGTTGCCGATGATTTCAAAGCCTTGGCGTTTGTAGAATGAAATGGCGCGGTGGTTGTCGTCTTTGACGCCGAGAAGGAGCCGTTTGTTGCCCTGCGCGGCAGAAAGCACTTCAGCGAATAGGCGCTGCGCAGTTCCGGTGCCTTGAAAGCGTGAGAGGACGTATATCTTCTTAAGCTCCACATCCCCCTCGATCGCCGCATCAAGTTCAGGCGAAGGGATCAGCATCGCATAACCGATGGGTGACCCATCAATCTCAGCCAGCCAAGCGCGCGCGCCGCTTTCGATGACGCTCGCCAGGAACGCGGGCGCGTGTTTTTCCCGGCAATGGGCGAGCATCGCCTCACCCGGAATTTCATGCGCAAACGTCTCCAAAAACGTCGCGTCGGAGACGAGCGACAGGCGCTCGGCATCCTCAACGCCCGCTTCGCGCACGGTAATTCTTGTCGCGTGGTTGTCGCTCATGCCGCAAAGGTGAAAGCTTGAAGACCAGACAGGCGCATCGCTGTTTCGGGCGTTGGAAGTGTGCGCGGCGGCAAGTCTTTCACCGCATCCGCAATCGCCTTGATGTGCGCTGGCGAAGAGCCACAGCATCCGCCCAGAATATTGACCTGACCGCCCTCAGCCCACTGCTTCACAAGGCCAGCGGTGGTATCAGGCATCTCGTCATATTCGCCCAGCTCATTGGGGAGGCCTGCATTGGGATAGGCCATGATCAGAGTGTCCGCGAGGCCGGAGAGCGATTGCACATGCGGGCGCAATTGATCCGCGCCAAAGCTGCAATTGAGACCAATGGTGATCGGCTTTGCATGGCGCACAGCGTACCAAAACGCCTCCACCGTATGGCCCGACAGATTGCGGCCCGACAGATCGGTGAGCGTCATCGAGATCATCACCGGCACTTCGCGGCCCAAATCCGCCTCCAACTGCTTCACAGCCATAATCCCGGCCTTGGCGTTCAGCGTGTCGAACACCGTCTCAATCAGGATGAAATCACATCCCCCTTCGATCAGCGCGGCGGCCTGTTCCTTATAAACCGCCGTCAGCTCATCAAAGTCGATTTCGCGGTAGCCGGGGTCTTCCACATCGGGCGAAAGAGACAGCGTCTTATTGGTCGGCCCAATTGCGCCAGCCACAAAACGGGGCTTACCATCCTTCGCCTCATACTCATCGGCCAAAGCGCGCGCGATTTTGCCAGACGCGATGTTGATCGCCGCCACTTGATCTTCGGCGGCGTAATCGGCCTGCGAAATGCGGTTGGCGCTAAACGTGTTGGTCGAGACAACATCAGAGCCCGCATCGAGATAAGCGCGCGTAATATCGGCGATTACATCGGGCCGGGTCAGTGCAAGGATATCGTTATTGCCCTTTTGATCCGCGCCAAGGCCAAGCTCGCCCGCATAGTCCTCTTCGGTAAGCTTACGGTTCTGAATTTGCGTGCCGAAAGCGCCGTCAAAGATCAGGACCCGTTCAGCGGCAGCGGCTTCGAGTTTCGTGCGCGCATTCATGAGGCGTCTCCGGTTGGCCGTTTGCCGAGCATGTGGCAGATCGCATAAGAAAGCTCAGCCCGGTTCAACGTGTAGAAGTGGAACTGGCGAACCCCGCCTGCATACAGCTTACGGCAAAGCTCAGCTGCAATCGTTGCCGACACCAATTGGCGCGCGGCGGGGCGTTCATCGAGGCCTTCGAAAAGCCCCTGCATCCAGCTTGGAATAGCCGTCCCGCAAAGCCCGCTCATCCGTTGCACAGCGGCAAAGCTCATGACTGGCATGATGCCCGGCACAATCTCTGCATCAATCCCAGCTGCCGCCGCCTCATCGCGGAAGCGGAAGAAGCATTCAGGATCAAAGAAGAACTGCGTGATTGCGCGGTCTGCGCCTGCGTCAAATTTGGCCTTCAAATTGGCGATATCGGTCTGCGCATCGGGGCTATCGGGATGAACTTCTGGGTAGGCTGCGACCGAAATCTCAAAATCGGCAACCTCTTTAAGGCCCGCGATCAAGTCCACCGCATTGGCATAACCGCCCGGATGCGGCGTGTAGGCCCCGCCATCAGGCGCATCGCCGCGCAGCGCCACAATGTGCCGAATTCCGCTTTCCCAATAATGGCGCGCAACTGCGTTCACTTCATCCTTGGTCGCATTGACACAGGTGAGGTGCGCGGCGGCGGGGATGTTGGTCTCGGTCTGCACCCGCACGACCTCTGCATGGGTGCGCTCCCGCGTCGTACCCCCGGCTCCATACGTCACCGACACAAAGCGCGGCCCCAACGGCTGCAAAGTCTCAACGCTTGCCTGAAGCGTCTCAGCCATCTTTTCCGTCTTGGGCGGGAAGAATTCGAAACTGATGTCGATATCGCCGGGAAGATCGGAAAACAGCGGGCTATCCAAAGCGGTGCGCGCCTCGTGCAATTGGTTGAGGGTAGGGGTCATAATTTTTCAAGCTTCTTTGCGGGGAAGAGAGGGTGAAGGGGTGGTGCCGGGATCAGCGCTTACCGCGCCCTTACGTGTCCCAATCCAGATTTTGACCACCAGTTCCCCGCCATCCATCGCGTGGGGGGCAGCAGGTTCAAATCCGGCGGCGCGAAGGAGCGCTTCCATCTGATCATCGGCAAAGCCCAGACGCGCATGCTGATGCCGGTCGCGCAGGTCTTCGTTACTGTGGCTGGCGAAATCGACAATCGCGATCCGCCCACCGGCTTTCGTCACGCGCGCCGCTTCGGCCAGCGGCATCGAGGGTTCTGGCGCAAAGTGGAGGACCTGATGGAGCAGCACCGTATCAAACGTGGCCGCAGGAAACGGCAAATCGCAAAAATCACCTTGAACCAGATCAATTTTGCCAGCGGGCAAGTGCTGCAATTTCGCCCGTGCAACGCGCAGCATTTCGACGTTCTTGTCGAGCGCTTTGATACTCACCGCATGGGGTTCGAACAGTTCAGCCATCCGCCCCGTGCCCGTGCCAATATCCAGCACCGCGCCCAAATCAGCACCGCTTAGCGCGCCGAGCAATTGCTCTTCGACCTCGGCCTCCGGCGTGTGGAGCGCGCGCAGCTCGTCCCATTCGTTGGCGTGATCCGCGAAATACTCCTCGGCATTGGCCTCACGCGACTGACGGATGGCAGCAAGTTTTCGCCGGTCATCGGCGCAAACCCGCGCAAATTCGGCATTTTCTGCCTCAGCGGTCGCAAGCAATCGTTCAAGAGCCGCATGTACGGGGCCCGCCTGTTCGCCGCTGACAGAGCGCAGGAACACCCAGCTCCCCTCGCGCCGCCGCTCGGCAATACCCGCATCGCACAAAATGCCGACATGGCGCGAGACGCGCGGCTGGCTCTGACCCAGAACCTGCGCCAACTCTCCCACAGCAAGCTCCATCGCGGAAAGCAGCCGCGCAATGCGGAGCCGCGTGGGGTCCGCCAAAGCCTTAAAGAGTGCATCAATGACCATGGTTTGGGCATCATATAAAGATATTTTTATATGTGTAAATGCGCTCTAGGAATTGAACGTATGTATTAAGGCTCAGCCTAAACCCATTGCACAAATTGCCAATGGCGATAACGCGGGGCCTTGCTGCCCTTTCATAATGAAACCAATCGGGCGATCTGTTGGGAGACATATGCCGTGAAACTTGGCTGCTGCTATTTCCCGGAACATTGGCCCGAAGAGATATGGGCTGACGACGCGCGGCGGATGCGCGAAATGGGCTTGTCCCTTGTGCGTATTGGCGAATTTGCGTGGAGCCGGATTGAGCCTGAGCCGGGTCGTCTTGATTGGGGCTGGCTTGACCGCGCGATTGAGGTTTTGGCGGGTGCTGGTCTCAACATCATGCTGTGCACGCCGACCGCAACGCCGCCAAAATGGCTGGTCGATTCCATGCCCGATATGGTGGCGATTGATGCGGATGGGCGGCCTCGGGGGTTCGGCTCGCGGCGGCATTATTGCTTCTCGCATCAGGGATATCGCGGAGAATCGCGGCGGATCACGCGCACTTTGGCTGAGCGGTATGGCGAGCACAAGAGCGTTACCGCGTGGCAGACCGATAATGAGTATGGTTGCCATGACACGGTGCTGAGCTTTTCGGACGCCGCCGCGGAAGGATTTCGGACGTGGTGCGAGGCGCGATATGGCACGATTGACGCTCTCAATACCGCATGGGGCAATGTCTTTTGGTCGATGGAATATCGGTCCTTTGCCGAGATCGACCCGCCGTATTTGACTGTGACCGAGGCGAACCCTTCGCATTGGCTGGATTACCGCCGCTTTGCCTCCGATCAGGTGGTGAGCTTTAACGCAGAGCAGGTGGCGATCTTGCGTGAGTTGTCGCCGGGTAGAGACGTGACGCACAACTTCATGGGCTTCTTTACCGAGTTCGATCACCACGATGTTGGGCGCGACTTGGATGTGGCGACTTGGGATTCTTACCCGCTTGGGTTTTTGGAGCAGTTCTGGTTCTCGGACGAGGAAAAGTCAGCTTACTTGCGCCAAGGGCACCCTGATATCGCGGCCTTTCACCACGACCTTTACCGGGGGTGTTCGGATGGCCGTTGGGGGATCATTGAGCAGCAACCCGGCCCCGTGAACTGGGCGCGGTTTAATCCTGCACCTCTCGACGGAATGGTCGCGCTGTGGACGCTGGAGGCGATGGCGCATGGTGCCGAATTCGTCAGCTATTTCCGCTGGAGACAGGCTCCTTTTGCGCAGGAGCAAATGCACGCAGGGCTTCTTCGCCCCGATAGCGTCGATGCACCCGCCGCCGATGAAGCGCGCATGGTTGCAGATATCATTGGGCTGATCGGCGAACAGAAAATCGCAAAAGCCAAGGTCGCAATCGTATTCTCATACGAAGCTGCATGGGTGTGCGGCATTCAACCACAGGGCAAGAGCTTCCGCTTTTTGGAGCTTGTGTATGAGTGGTATTCGGCGCTGAGACGGCGCGGGCTGGACGTCGATATCGTTGCCCCCGATGCGCAGCTGTCGGATTACAGCGCTGTGTTTATTCCGACCCTTCCGATCCTGCCAGATGGCTTTGCAGGCAAGCTCAATGCGCTCACCTGCCCGGTGCTGATTGGTCCGCGTTCGGGTAGCAAGAGTGAGAGCTTGTGCATTCCTGAGGGCCTTGCCCCTGGCGCGCTTCGCGAGCTGCTTGATCTCACCGTCACACGGGTTGAGAGCTTGCGTAACAATATTGCGCATGAAGGAGACGGGTTTTCCGTCACTCGCTGGCTTGAGGATGTGTCTACCCATTACCCCCCTGAACGCGCGCTCAATGATGGCCGTGGCGTGGTCTACTCTAAGGGCAATTTGCGCTACTGCGCTGCATGGCCAGATCGCTCGCTTTTGGACCTTCTGGTTGAACAGGTTGCGGGTGAGGCCGAACTTGATTTGATTGACTTACCCGAAGGCATCCGCATTCGCCGTAGTGCCAGCCACATGTTTGCCTTTAACTACTCCAACCGGTCGGTCGACCTCGGCTCTCTTGGGCTTGGCAAACCCGAAATCGGAAGCGCAATATTGCAACCTGCCGCAACGGCAATCTGGACAATTGCATGAACGCGCCTCACAGGCTGATCCCATGAGAGAGAGACGCAGATACGCAATCATCGGCTGCGGCATGATGGGCCGTGAGCATATGGCGAACTTGGCGCTGGTGCCGGGTGCTGAGCTTGCTGCGATTGCTGAGCCTGACAGCGGATCACGCATGGCAGCGATGGCGAAGGCCGCGCAGCTTGGGCAGAGCCCTGAGATGTACACCGATGCGGCTGAAATGCTTGCGAGTGCCAAGCCCGATGCGGTTATCATCGCCTCGCCCAACTTCACCCATTACGATGTGGTGAAGCCCGTGATGGAGGCAGGCTGCGCTGTGCTTCTGGAAAAGCCCATGTGCACCGATCCCGCAGACGCTTTGGCCTTAGCGAAGGCGGCGAAGGAGTATGACAATCTCTTCTGGGTGGGCCTCGAATATCGCTATATGCCGCCTGTCACGAAGTTCATCGAACGGGTGCATTCTAGCGAGGCAGGCGATGTCAAAATGCTCGCCATTCGTGAGCACCGTTTCCCCTTCCTTGTGAAGGTCGGTGACTGGAACCGCTTTAACCGCAACACTGGCGGCACATTGGTGGAGAAGTGCTGCCACTTCTTCGACCTGATGCGCCATATCTTGCGCGATGAGCCAGTGCGGGTCTTTGCCAGTGGGGCGGCAGACGTGAACCATTTGGATGAGCTCTACGACGGCGAGACACCCGACATCATCGACAACGCTTTCGTGATGCTCGACTTCGCCAGCGGAGCGCGCGCGGTGCTCGACCTTTGCATGTTTGCGGAGGGCTCCGATGAGCAAGAAGAGATCAGCGCAGTTGGCCCGGTTGGCAAGCTAGAAGTCAAACTTCCCGGAGGCCACGTCACATGGTCCCCGCGCGATAAATCTGGCCCATTCAAAGAGCACATTGGCGTGCCGCCCGAAGCCTTGGCCGCAGGCGATCACCACGGGGCCACATATTTCCAGCAGCGCGACTTTCACGAAGCCTTGGTGAATGGAACCCAGCCCCTTATCACCGCCCGCGATGGCTATCGTTCGGTCGTCATCGGAGCGGCGGCTCAGGAAAGCATCGCCACTGGCCTTCCAGTCAATATCAAGTTTGAGGATTGAACCTTTGCTAAGCACCATGCCCCCAGTTGGCTTCGGCCTTTGGAAGATCCCCCGCGAAGAGACAGCTGAGGCGGTCGTAGAGGCGATCCGCGCAGGCTATCGTCACTTCGACAGCGCTGCGGATTACGGCAATGAGGCCGAGAGCGGAGAGGGCTTTGCGCGCGCTATCGCTGAAGGGCTTGTGACGCGCGATGAGCTTTGGATCACCTCCAAACTGTGGAACACATTCCACGCGCCCGAACATGTCGAAGAAGCAGCGCGTAAGTCGCTTTCTGACCTGCAAATTGAGTGCTTCGACCTCTACCTCATCCACTTCCCCATCGCGCTGGAATATGTGCCGATTGAGGAGCGCTACCCGCCCGAATGGCTGTTCAACCCTGATGCCGCCGAACCCGAGATGCGCCCCGCCAAAGTGCCGCTGTATCAGACGTGGCATGCGATGGAGGCGCTGGTGGAGAAGGGTCTCACCAATCGCATTGGTGTTTGCAATTACAACTCCGCGTTGATCCATGATCTGATGACATACGCGAGCGTGAAACCGAGCCATCTACAGATCGAAAGCCATCCCTACCTGACGCAAGAAAAGCTCATCCGCTGCGCGCGTGGGTACGGCATGGAAGTGACCGCTTTCTCTCCGCTTGGCGCACAGAGTTACTTCGAGCTGAATATGGCGGACGCCGAGGAGAGTTTGCTCGGCACTGCGCCCGTGATGGTCGCGGCGCAGGCGCATGGGAAGACGCCCGCGCAAGTGCTTCTTAAATGGGGCGTTCAGCGCGGCAATTCGATCATCCCCAAGACCACCAAGCCAGAACGGATGCGCGAGAATTTGGCAATCGAGGACTTCGAGCTTTCGGCGGTTGAAATGGCCGCGATCAGCGCTCTCAATCAAGACCGCCGATTCAACGATCCAGGCGTGTTTGCCGAGGCCGCTTTTGGAAGGTTCCACCCGATCTATGACTGAGGCGCAGATGTCAGAGTTTCCCGGTGTAATCCCTGGCGGCGGCGATTTGGCCGCTTTCCTCTCCGCAAACAAAGGCGCGGTTGATGCTGCTTTGGCGGACGCTGGCGCGCTTCTGTTTCGCGGCTTTGATGTGCCCGATCCGCATGCTTTTGACGCGGCGATTGAAGGTTATGGCGAGGCGGGCTTCACTTATGAAGATTCGCTCAGCAATGCCGTGCGCACCAATGTGACGCCGCGCGTGTTCACCGCCAATGAAGCGCCGCCTTTGACTGAGATTTTCCTCCACCATGAAATGGCTCAGACCCCGCTCTATCCGGCAAAGCTGTTTTTCTATTGCGAGATCGCTCCGGGCAGCGGAGGCGCAACGCCGCTGTGCCGTTCGGACTGGGTGCTGGAGCGGCTTGAAGAGCAATCGCCAGCCTTTGTCGCGAGGCTGGAGGCCGAGGGCGTGCGCTACACCAATGTGATGCCTGGTTCTGACGATGCGGGCTCTGGCCAAGGCCGCAGTTGGCGCTCCACACTGAGCGTTGCCGATCAGGCCGAAGCTGAGACGCGGCTGAAAGAGCTTGGCTACTCTTGGGAGTGGCTTGCCGATGGATCGCTGCGCGTCACCACCGCTGCTCTGCCAGCCGTTCGCACGCTCGCAGATGGCCGCAAGACCTTCTTCAACCAGCTTATCGCAGCTTTCCGAGGCTGGGCTGACAGCCGGAACGATCCGAACAAAGCGATCACCTTTGGAGGCGGCGAGCCGATCACGAACGAGGACATGGCCCCAGCGATTGCGCTGGCCGATGAGTTCACCCATGACCTCGCATGGCAGGCGGGAGATGTCGCGCTGATCGACAATTTCGCAGTCATGCACGGCCGCCGTCCGTTCGAGGGCAAACGCAGGGTCCTAGCCTCGCTCATCGCTTAATAGCCGCCCGCGACCAATAGGCCGCGTTGCCAAGCATCAGCGCTGCGATAAGCGCCCCGAATAGTGCGCCCGGCCCGCTATCGCTCGCCACGCCCAAGGGTGAGAATAGCAAGTATGTCGCCACGACGCAGCTGAACAGCGTCACCGCGAGCGGCCTTGCGTAGACCCACGGCGTCATGTCCACTTTCTCATTGCGGGTGAACGCCCAAGCTTCCTTGCGCGGGGCAAGCGCTCCGCAGGCGAACATAATGCCCACTTCGATCACGAACAGCACAGCGTATTGGTGGATGAAGTGGAGCGTCACAGCATCGTTGAAGATGAATGTGAGGAGCGCATAGGCCGTGATGTGGAAGACGATTACGATCTTCGCGCCCAAGGCCGGCACTCGCGCGGTGAACAGGCCCACCATCACGATCACAATCGTCGGGATGTTGTAAAACCCGGTGAACTTGCGGATCAGCTGGAATAGCCCTTCGGGTGCCTGCGACAGGTATGGCGCCACCGCAAAAGAGAAGAGCGCGATCACAACGCTCGCGATCTTCGCCACGCGCACAAGCTGCTCGTCAGTGACCTGATCACCTTTGGCAGGTCCATAGATATCGAGCGCAAACAAAGTCGCTGCTGAATTAAGGAGCGAGTTAAACGAGCTGAGCACCGCGCCGAGCAGAACAGCCAAGAAAAACCCGCTCATCCAGAGCGGCAGGACATCACGGATGAGGCGCGGATAGGCCTCATCAATACCGCCCAGACCCGGCCCATACATATGGAACGCAATCACGCCCGGGATCATCATCATGAAGGGCACCATGATCTTGAAGAAGCCCGAAAGCAGAACGCCCTTTTGACCTTCTGCCAATGACTTTGCGCCGAGTGTCCGCTGGATCACATATTGATTGGTGCACCAGTAAAACAGGTTCGCAAACACCATGCCCGTGAAAATCGTGCCAAAGGGCGTGGGATCGTCCGCACCGCCAATCGCGTTCAATTTCTCAGTGTGCTCGCTTCCCAAGGTGGAAAGACCTGCGCCAAAATCGCCGCCGCCCAGCGCGATCAGCCCAAACACTGGCACCAATATGCCGATGATAAGCAGCCCGACTCCGTTGAGTGTATCAGAAACCGCCACCGCGCGAAGCCCGCCAAAGACCGCATAAACAGAGCCGATCACTCCGATGACGATCACCATCATGACCAGCGCCTCAAAATCGCCAAGCCCCGTCAGCGCTGGCACGTCGAAGAAGGCAATCACCGCAAGGCTGCCCGAATAAAGCACGCTCGGGATCGTCACGAGACCGTATCCCAGCATAAACAGCAGCACCGACATGCGCCGGACAGTGGGATCGAACCGATCATTCAAAAATTGCGGCAGTGTGGTGAAGGCTCCGGCCAAGTATTTGGGCAAGAACACAAGCGCCATGGCGATAGTTGCGACCGCTGCCGTAACTTCCCAGCCCATGCTCGACATGTTGAAGCCATAGGCAGAGCCATTAAGCCCAATGAGCTGTTCAGCCGAGAGATTGGTGAGGAGCAGCGAGCCCGCGATGAAGGTCGCGCCAAGCCCGCGTCCGGCAAGAAAATAGCCGTCCTTCGTATCCGCAGTCCCGCGCGTTTTCAGCCAGCTGATCCAGCCAACGAGCGCCATAAAAAACACGCAGCTTGCGAAGGTGAAAAGGAGGTTGCCACTGCTCATTGCGGGTTCTCCGCAAGCAGAGCCTCGTAATGATCAATCAGCGTATCGTCCCCAAATTCAGGCGTTGCCTCGGCATCATATCGCCCCGCCTCGCCGTCCCAGACAAGCATACTGTGTGTCGCGTAGTAACGAGCAATTCGCGCGTACTCAGCCTTCTCTGCAAGCCAGTTAGATGCCCATGCGCCAAGCGAAAACAGCCTCGCAAAGACGCTGAACAATCCCACCGGAACAGACCGAAATCTCGGCTCAAGCTGCGCTGCTTCAAACAACAATTCACCTTGCCGTTTCAACGTAATTGCAGGTCCCGGCCCGCCGATGGGAAGGGTTTGCCCGCGCCTTGCCGGATCGTCCACGCAATCCACGATAAAGCGCGCCAAGTCCGCATCGCTAATCGGTTTGCATGCAGTAAGCTCCCCATCGCCGAACAGGAAGAAGGGTTTACCCGCCCGCACCCGCTCCACCTGTCCCGACAGAGATTTGAAGAACGCGGTGGGGCGCACGATGGTGTGCGTCACTCTCGACGTTTGAAGTTCAGCCTCAAACGCCAATTTCGCCCGCTGGAATGCCAATTTGGGGCGCTGAACACAGATGGCAGAAAGCAAGATGAAATGCTCCACGGCCGCCATTTCAGCTGCACGCAAAAGGTCTAGATTGGCCTGATAATCAACCGCCTTCGCATCCTTGGGCGAACCACTTCGCGAGGCAATGCAAGAGACAATGGTTGACGGCCTGATCGCCTTCACGGCGCGGATGATGGCCTCCGGGTCAGACAAGTCGGCAGCTTGAATCTGGGAGCCAGTCAGCTCGGGCAGATCGACACAGGCACTGCGCACCAACGCCGTCACGTTATACCCACGCGCCAAACATTCACGCACAACCGCACGGCCTATCGCACCACTTGCGCCCGCTACCACGATCTTCCGTGAAGAGACCGTTTGCAAAAAACCTGGGCGCGTCGGCTTGCTCACTTAGCAGGGCCGACTTCTAATTGCACCGCTTTGCCATCATCATCCACATGGCTTGCTGCGGTAAGGGTGTAGGTGGTCAGCTCCACCTGGAAATCATCGGTTTGGGTGTCGAAATATCCAAGCTTTGCGATAGGCAGCGCAATCTCAACTGTGCGCTTTTCACCGGCTGCAAGAGGCACCTTTGAAAAGGCCTTTAGCTCGCGGCTAGCGCGTTCGATTTTGGAGTCTTTGGCGCTCACATAAATCTGCACGACGAAGTCTCCATCGCGCGCGCCTGTGTTGGCAACTTGCACTGCAAGATTTGCCGTCTCTGCGGGATCATAATCCGGTTTATCGCAAGATAGGCCATCAACTGCGAATTGCGTGTAGGAGAGCCCAAAACCAAAGGGGAATGCAGCCGGGTTTTTGTCATGGCGCAGTTTACGATAGCCGTGCCAAAGGTCGTATGTGATTGAGGTTGCGTCTTTATCAAAGAACGGAAGGTGCGCCTCATCGGTCGGGATCGAGAACGGTAAGCGACCAGATGGATTGCGCTTCCCGTAAACAATATCGGCAAGCGCATGGCCGCCCTCTTGCCCCGGATACCACAGCATCATGATGGCTTTGGCGGCCGCCTTCCATTCCTCCATCACAATCGCGCTGCCACCCACAAGCGTGGCGACAGTGTTAGGATTGAGCTTAGCGGCCTCGTTTATAAGCTGCGCGTGTTCAGGTTTTAAACGCAGGCTATCACGGTCGCCTCCGCGCCCGAAGGACCCTTGCTCTTTGTCAAAGGCCTTTCGCTGGGAGCGCGAGGCGAGGCCCAGCATGGCTTTTACGATCCTTACCCAGACAGGGCGCATAAAGCGCTTGCCAAACAGCCAATGGAGCCCTGGTGGGGGCGGGAAGTTTTCGGACAAAGCCGCAAGGCTGGATAGCGGCGCGATGTACTCGCCCTCTTCGCGATACGTGTTGCCAACGACAATAAGAACCGCATCGGCCTCGCTCACCGCTTTGCGTGCCTCATCACTACCCAGCGTATCGAACTGCGTAACCGTGCCAATGGAAGCTGCTTTCGTGGCCGCCTTCATTCCCTCAAGCGGATGAACCGCATAGTCCGGGCGTCCATCAGAAGATCCGCGATCTCCAAGCGTCGCTTTCGCCGCGAGCTCACCAAGCATCACCACATTCGCCCCGAGCGGTAATGGGAGCACATCGCCTTCATTCTTTAAAAGCGTAATGGACTGAACTGCTGCCTGTCTCGCAAGCGCTTTGTGCGCCTCGCAACCAAGGTCAGCACGGTCGTACTCTTCAATGGGTGGCAATTCGAATTGCGGCTTGATCGCGCGCTCTAACGCCCGGTCGAGAAGCGCTTCATCGACGCGCCCATCTTCTACCATAGCATCGAGGAATTTACCCCAGACCATGGGGAATGGCATCTCCAGATCGAGCCCTGCCCCGATTGCCTTCTCGCCGTCGCGAACGCCAAAGATGAAATCTGTGATGACAAACCCATCAAAGCCCCAGCGCCCGCGCAAAATGTCATCGAGGAGCACTTTGTTTTGCCCCGCCCATTCCCCGTTCACCGAGTTATAGGCGCTCATAAATGATTGCGCCCCTGCATCCACACAGTCCTTAAAATGCGGCAGATATACCTCGTGGAGAGAACGATCATCGATTGACACATCGACTTGAAACCGGGCGTTCTCCATCGAATTGAGAGCATAGTGCTTCACACAGGCGATGGCGTGGCGTTGGATCCCTCGCGTAAGGGCAGCGCCCATTATGCCCAGGTGGTGGGTATCCTCACCGTAGGTTTCTTGCGCGCGGCCCCAGGCGGGATGGCGCAAGAGATTGATACACACAGCCCCTGTAAGACTGCCGCCAAGCAGCCTCAGCTCCTTACCAAGAGCATCGCCAATTTTAGCCTCAAGTTCCGGGTTCCAAGTCGCCCCGCGCGCCATCGTGACCGGAAACATCGTTGCCCCGCCGAACACAACAACACCCCTTGGTCCATCGATAAACCTGAGCCCCGGCACCCCAAGGTGTTCATTGGCCGCCACGGGAAACGCGAAACGGTGATAATAATCCTCTTTCGTTAATTGGCGCATGCCATCCCAAAATTCGAGGTCACCCGATAGCATGCGCACTTTCTCTTGCACTGTAAGCTGCGCAATGATGTGCGAGACGTCGGGCGTGTTGTGAGGCAAAAGCGAGGTCCTGATGCGTTTATGTCATTAGCGCTCAGGTTTCGCCAATACGGGCGCAAAAGCAAGGGGTTCTTGCCCTAAGCTCTGGACCTACCGATTGCTCGCAATGACACCTCATAGATTGCGCGCGGGGCAAAGGCGAAGCCGATAAGATAGGCTGGCAGCACAATCTGGACCCAGTAAAAATTCTCAGGCCGCGCGAACAGTGCGAGCGCTGTGAAGTGTCCTAGACACCAAAGCACGGCGAAAAGCCCCATTCTCCCACCAAGGCTTAACCATCCGAGAAGTGGCAAAATCGCCAAAGGAGCGGCCACCGCAGGAGGGATCGCTTGAAGGAATGTAAGCTGATAGAGCGCAGCGACAGGTAAGCTATATCCAGCAAGTGCCTCCCACCCCTGCGACGATGGGCTTGCCGGTGACGTATGTGCCGAAACGCCAAGGTAATGCGCATACATTCCAAGCGCAAAACAGGCGATAAGCACGGCAATCCAAGCAGTCTCGCGCCAACGGCTGTACCCTGCGCTGAAAGCAAGCCAAAGCAACACAAAGGTCACCGATATCTCGCGGATAGAGATCGCAAGGCCAGCTGCAAGAAGGCTTGGCCAATAGCGCCTCGGATCATAAGCAAGAAATGCGAAGGTGAGCAAAAGCCCAGCTATAATCTCATGCACGAGCCCCGCGATGGGAATTGTTGCGGCAATCCCACCAATCAGGATCAACACTAGGCCGGCGACCCGTTCCACAAGACCGATCCGATCTCGAAAACGCGCATAAAAAACGATCAGGCATGCAACCAATAAGCCCATGGCAACAACGCGCAGTCCCTCCACACCAATTGCCGCCTGCATCCAAGCAAGCGTTGGCTGACGAACGGTTACGAAGGGCCGCGTTGGATAATTACCCGCCTCTTGTTCGGCAACGGCCGCAGCGTAATAGCTTTCACCCGATGAGACGCGCTCTGAAATGCGCCGGTAAAGGGCAAGGTCGCCTTTCTCATTGTCGTTTGCGTCTTGTGCTTGGGCCTCGGTGCTAAGCTTCGAGACGTCATCATTTGGACCGGCACCATGCGCAGCAACAGGGTCGATGTTCATGGAGCTCCAGCCCATGGCCGCCGCCAAGGCCAAAAGCAGCGAGATGGCGCCGAGCCTCGGAATCCGCGACAAAGGCCGATCCATTCCCTCCCACCAATTCAGAAGAGCAGTGATGCTGGTCATGTGTTCGCCCGTTTATCGCCGCTGTTCGATCAGCGCCGCCTCCACGTAAGCCAGGACGTTGCAGCATAGTTCCACACAGACCCAATCGCAGCGCCCGCAAGGCCAGACACCCACCACGACCAAGAGCCTGTGAAAAGAAGCGTCCCTATCCCAATATTGGCAACTGCCCCAAGGCTGCAGGCGGCACAAAAGCTTGCCAGTCCTGTGACCCACTGAAACCCTGTCAACATCCGGTCACGGTATGTGAGCGCATTGTTGAGGGTGAAATTGAACGTCATCGCCCCAAATGTCGCAAGGCCTTGGGCGATGGGAAAAGCAAGGCTGGCAGCACTAAGCGCTGCCCAAAGCAACGACATGTGAACAAGCGCGCCCAAAAGGCCAATTGCACCAAACATAATGAGCTTTACCGGCAGAATGCGTCCCACCAGCTTTTCCAAAAGCAATTCGCCATATTCGAGCACCACGGCGCCATCCAACTTGGACTCGCCAGCTGTACGGGTGCGAAAAGTGTAAGGGACTTCGGCGGTCTTGATCGGCTCTTTGTGCGAGGCAACAATATCCAGAAGCAGCTTATAGCCCGTTTGCGAAAGACTGGGAGCGACGGCGAAGAAAAGCTCGCGGCGGATGGCGAAGAAACCGCTCATCGGATCGCTCAGCTGTGTTTTCATGATGGTTGAGGCAATACGCGTTGCAAGACGGCTAATGGTCTGGCGGCTTTGCGCCCAAGCGCCCATTGAACCGCCGTCTGCATAGCGAGTGCCTACCGCAAGATCGGCATCGCCATGTGCGATCTTGGAAATCAGCTTTGGCAAAATGGTTTCATCGTGCTGCATGTCACCGTCGATGACAGCAACCACTGGGGCGAGCGTTGCAAGAAACCCTTCCGTCACCGCCGATGCCAATCCGCGCCTTCCAATCCGGCGGATCAGGCGAATGCGGCGGTCTTCTCGGGCAAGCTCTTCGACAATGGATTGAGAGCCATCGGTTGAGCCATCATCGACAAACAGGATCTCAAAATCCGTGTTCTCAAGCACATTAATCAAGGCCTGCGTCAACGGCTTTATGTTTTGCGCCTCGTTGAAGATCGGCACAATAATTGCGGCATCCAAGCCAGCTTTAGCACCGACGAATTCTGATTGGCTGTAAGAATACATTGATCGGCCTTGGTTCCCACCCTTTCAATTCTGATAAAAGGCTCTGAGCGATAATGGTTAATTCCCCTTTAAGGGGTCTGGCATGGGGTGATGTTCGGCGGCGCGTAATATTGGCTGGATGATTGGCTCAATCTTGGACCAAAGCCCAGTTGCCAGCTTCCCTTCCATTCACGGCGCGCCTAGGACGCTGTGTGCAAAACACTTTCAGACAGGAACTTGGATGAGGATCGTCAAAATTCTGGGCGGCGTTACGGGCGCTATTCTGATCCTTTTTGGGGCCCTTATAGCATGGGCATGGTCTGAAACCCGCGTCCCAGAAAATATTGATCAAATCACGGCGGCTCCGCGGGGCGACACGTTGCTCAGCGAATTTTATGCAAGCCCGCAAATCCTGCCTGAGGCACCGGGCAAATTAATTCGCCAAGAAGCAATGGCAGGGGAAGCAACGCTGGCAGAGGCGGGCACCAATTTGCGCATTCTCTATTCCTCGACCGAAGGGCTCGGTGCAACCGGCATAAGTGCGGTTTCTGGCGCGCTTTTCTTGCCCGAAGGCGATGCACCAGAAGGCGGCTGGCCGCTTCTTGTGTGGTCGCATGGTACCGTTGGCATTGGCGATGTGTGTGCGCCATCTTTTGCGGGGCGCGGTGAGCGGGACCGCACCTATTTGGGGCCCTGGTTGGAAAAAGGATTTGCGATTGCAGCGTCCGATTACCAAGGGCTCGGCACCCCTGGGACCCACCCTTACATGGACGCGCGCACCATGGCGTTTAACAACCTTGACCTTATCCGCGCTGTGCAAGGCTCTGACCTACCTATCAATGACAAGGTTGTGATCGCGGGCCAATCGCAAGGTGCAACCGGCGCCTTGGCCGCTGCCAGTTATGCCGCTGAATATGCTCCGGACATTGATATCGCAGGCATCATGGCGACCGGCGTGCCGCACTTCTCGCCCGGCGTCATTTGGGAGTTGGCCGCCAATTCAGACCGGGAGGCTGTGACGCCCTCGACGGCACTTTCGCTTTACATGCTGGGCTTTGCTGAGATGCTTGATCCGGATTTCGCGATGGAGGACATCCTCTCAGCCAAGGCCAAGCCGGTCGCAGCCAAGATGGGCGAGATGTGCGTCTTCGATTTCGTTGACGCCTCGATGAAGGCGCAGCTTTCGACAGGCAATGCCTATGATGGCCGCCCAGATTTTGCACTGGTCAAAGTGTTCTCGCGCACCACTCTTCCGGATATGGGCTTCCAAATTCCAGTGTTCACAGGGTCAGGCACAGCCGACAAGATTACGCCCTTTCCGATGCAAAGAGCCTTTATCGAAGAGGCCTGCGCGGCAGGGGCAAAGCTGACTTCTGCGACCTATGAAGGGGCCAATCACAATGAAGGGCTATTGCGCTCGATTGATGAGGCGCAGAGTTTCGCGCAAACTGTGCTCTCCGGCGGCGAGCCAGAGGGCACTTGCTCAAAAATGTAACCTTGCCGCAAAAAACTTTGAACCTTTCTCGTCATGCCGCCCACTAAGGCGCATATTGGGAGCAAGAAAGGCGACACCGTTTAATGACTTTGCTGAATGAAAAGGGCTCATCAGCAAGCGGCAAAGATGCGGCTTTAATCGAGCAATTGTGCTCGGGCGATATGGCCGTGTTCGAGACATTTTATAAGGATTACCGTCCAAAGCTTCGCGCCTTTATCCGCGGGATTGTGCCAAGCGAAGCGGCGGTGGATGAAGTGTTTGATGATGTGATGATGATCGTTTGGGACAAGATCAAAGACTTTGAGGGGCGCAGCAAACTCTCCACCTGGGTCTATGGGATTGCCTACAGGCGGGCGCTGAAAGAGCGAAAGCCGGTCCGCGAGGTCGCACTGCCCGACGATATGGATAAGGGCCAAGACATTGGTCCTGAAGCTGATGAGCCATTCGCTCAGATAACAACGAAACACCGGCTGCAAACTGCACTCGGAAAATTGCCGGAGGATCAGGGTTCAGTGGTCCGTTTGGCGTATTTTGAAGGGCTAAATTATCGCGAAATCGGGGCGGTCATGGATTGCCCTGAGGACACTGTGAAGACCAGAATGTACCATGCAAGGCGCAAGCTGAAAGCCTCGCTTGGTGGCACTTTGGCCGATTGGACTTAGACATTATGGCAAATAAGCACGACATGGATCAGGGCCAGGCTGCGATGAAGGATGCCGATGACGCGAAGCTTGATGCCGCGCTGGCCTCAGTCGCCGCAATGGAGCGCGAGGATGATCCGCGCGAAGCCGATGCGGCATGGGCGAAGTTTCAAGCCAAGCTTGCTGCACACGAGCCAGAGGTAGACCTCTCCGCCCAGCGCCTGCGCCCTGCCACCGGGGTTGGAGCGCGCGCCAGCATTTGGCGCCGGGTTAAGATGCCGAGCACGGGCCTTGGCTGGCTCGCCACCGCACAGGCGGCGGCTATTGCGGCGATGGCCTTTGTTCTCATTCCTTCGGGCGCGCCTTCACAAGCCGATGAATACCGGGTGCTCAGCTCAGATGACCCTGCGACAACTTCCTCGCCAACGGGCGATGCGGTTTTGCTCTTTGAAGCTGACGTGACCTCGGCCAATGTCAATGCAACGCTCACTGCCGTGGGCGCACGCATTGTCGATGGACCCATGGCCAATGGCGGCTATGTGATCGAGGTCGAAGAGGGCGTTCTTGATAAGGTGATTGAGGAATTGCGAACGCGCGAAGGGGTTGTATTGGTCGAGGCGCTTGGCGGTGAGGAAGAGCAATAATGCGGATTGCTAAGGCCCTATTGGCAGCTCTTCTTTTGCTTCCGTTCTGGAGTGCGCCCGCGCTTGCTCAAGCGGACGCACGCGAAGCAGAAGCGCCCGCCGCAGCTCAGCAAGAAGACGCAAAAACCTTGCTCGTTATGGTGACGCAGGCCCCCAATCGCCTTCGCCCCGGCGCATCGTATAGCAGCGGCTATGGCTCGGCGCTGATAAAGGCTGTGCGCGAGCGGCTCGGGCGGCAGATCGCAGGCGAATATGGGTTCGAATTCGTTGAAGTGTGGCCCATGCCTGTGCTGGGTCTCGATTGCCTGGTGATCCGGTTCAACGATAAGCACACTGAGGCCGAAGCGGTAAAAATTCTCGAGGCGCACCCTTCCGTCGAATGGGCAGAACCCATCGCGATGTATGAAACGCTTGCTCGGCGCGGGCGCGGGAAAGCCGATCCCCTCGCCTCGCTCTCGCCTGCGACGAGCGGCTGGAATTTGGCCTCGGTGCATTCAACATGGACAGGGCGCAATGTGAATATTGCGGTGATTGATACGCAGATTGACGCCTCGCATCCTGATCTCGCCGGGCGCATTCGATTGTCGCGCAATTTTGCCCCGCAAGCGCCCGCTCGCCCAGAGGATCATGGGACCGAAGTTGCCGGCATTATCGCGGCCAATGCGAAGAACGGCATCGGCATTGCCGGAATTGCGCCGGATGCACGGCTGCTGGCGCTGAGGGCCTGTTGGCAAAAGGGCAATACGCGCGGCTCTGTGTGCACGAGCCTCAACCTTGCGCGCGCCATCAATTACGCGATTGAGCGCCGCGCCAACATCATCAACTTGAGCCTCGGCGGGCCTCCCAATCGGCTGCTTTCCAGCCTGATCGATACAGCAACCTCTCGCGGAATTGCAGTGGTCGCCGCCTATAATCAGGACCTGCCACGCGGTGGTTTCCCCGCCTCGCATTCAGACGTCATCGCAGTGAGCCAGAAGGGCGTTTCCATAGGGCGCGGTTATGTCGCACCGGGCAGCGATATCCCCACCACAAAGCCCGGCGGCGGGTGGACTTTTGTGACCGGCAGCTCCTATTCCGCCGCGCATATTTCAGGGCTATTAGCGCTCAATTATGAGAAACATCGGCCAAGAAAAGGGCCCTGGCGCTCGCTTGTTCGGACCGGGCCAACGAGCCGCGAAATCGATATCCCGGCGACGTTCAGGTAGGGCACCACCACAAAACACACGAGAAGGGCGCTGAGGGCACAAACATCTCCAAGGAGTGCGACGACAAGGGCTGGTCTGCGAACCGGCCTTTTGGCGTTTATGTTGATGCTTGTGGGCCTGTTCAGCGGCGAGCTTAGCCCCGCCAGCGCGCAGGTTAGTGCGACTGTGACAGTCCAGAACGATGACCGATTTCGAGGCCGTTCAGTTAGCGAGGGCGAGCCTGTCGCGATTGTGTCGGCGGGCTATGACGATGCATCGGGCCTCTACACCGGCGGTTCTCTTGCTGCGACCACCAATGGCGATGGTGTGGGCGTTTTGCGGGGTTCGCTCAATGCTGGCTTTGTGCAGTCTCTGGACCGCAATATTGCGCTGGATACCGGCCTCGTGGTCAATCGCTACACCGACCGATACAGCGGCGCGCAGGCGCAGACCTTTGCGGAAGTCTATGGCGGATTGATTGTGAAAGACGTGGCCATCTACGCTTGGGTCTCGCCCAGCTATCTCGACCAGGATCTGACCACGCTCTACCTTGAAGCCAACGCCGTGCGCGACATTGGTTCGGGATTTCGCGTGAATGCACGGGTGGGCGTTTTGAACCGGCTTGCAGGCGAAGGATCGTTTGGCGGGAGAGACACGCGCTATGACGCATCGGTTGGCGTCTCGAAGGACTTCGAGCGCTTCACTTTGAGTGTCACGGCTGGCACTGCTGGCTCGGGCGATGGCACCTATTTTTCAGGCCCCTGGCAAGGCCGAGACTCAGTGGTAGTAGCGCTCAGCCGCAGTTTCTAGCACGCCCTTTTTCCTCGCAAAAGCAATGGCTTCGCCGCAGACGAGAAATTTTCATAAAGAAGTTTGAACCTTTCATACGCGCTCTCGCACTCACTCTGTGTCTGAAGAGCAGGGAGCGTTTTACCCCCTTACCACCCTAGGCTCTCCTTGCTCTTCGACATCCCACTTTGAGAGATGCGCGCGGTCCCTATCCGCGCGCGAACATGAGGATGAAACGATGAGTTCTACCGTGAATAAGGGCAGCGACCTCCCCGCAGGGCGCACGGCTTCGACACCCAAATCCCCCTATTGTATGCCTCCGCTTCGATGCTGGCACTTCTTGTGGCGGCCCCAGTTGCAGCACAACAAGTCATCAATGACGGCGACAATGTGACTGTGACTTCAGCTGCGAATGGGGAAACCATTTCGGCAGCCGAAGGCGTGACAAGCACCGTTGACGGCGCGCCTGTTGTGGTTGTCGCGAACAACGATGTGACAGTCGACAACGCTGGTACACTGGCGACCACCGGCGTCACCCAAACGGTTCAGGTGAACCAAGGCACGACTGGCGCAACAATCAATAACACAGCAACTGGCAGCATCCTCGCGGATAGCCGCGCGGTGAACTTTGACGGCACCGATGCAGTGCTGAACAATGACGGCGTCATCCTTGGCACCGGCGATCAGCGCAATGGCACAGTCTACGCCAACCGCACCAGCAACAACATCACGATTCTCAACTCAGCGACCGGCTCAATTGACGCGGGCATGGGCAATGATGGCGCTGGCATCGCAATCGAAGTAGGCGGAGGCGGCGCTCCACGTGGCGGCGCAATCACCAACACTGGCACCATTCAGGGTCGCGGCCAAGCCTCTCCCATGGGCGGCACAGCTGGCGATGGCATACGTTTCTTTGGACCCGGCCTAGCGCCGGAATACGTCTATGAAGGCGACATCACCAACAGCGGCCTGATCAATTCAGAAAGCACACAAGGCACTGTTGCAGGCATTCGCTTTGCCAACCGCATCGGCTTTCAGGGCACGCTGACCAATGAGGCAGACGGCGTCATTTCCGGCGCGCAAAACGGCCTCTATTTCGGCAATGATGCCGATCACACAGGCGGCGTGGTCAATAACGCTGGCACGATCAGCTCAGACAGTCGCGCGCTGAACATCGACGGCACCGGACTTGTGGTAAACAACTCAGGCTCGATTGTCGGTACGGGCAACCAGCGCAACGGGACTGTTTACGCCGATAGCACCGCGCAGAACTTTGAGCTCAACAACCTTGAAGGCGGTGTCATTGACGCAGGCGAAGGCAATGAAGGCGCTGCTTTCTCAGTTGAACTCGCTTCTGCTGAAAGCGGCGGCAACAGCTTCAACATCACCAACGCCGGAACGTTCCAAGGGCGCGGCAACGCCTCTGCGGGTGCAACCACAGCTGGCGATGGCCTTCGTTTTGAGCGTACTCGCAATATGGGCGCGCTTGATGGCACGTCTGATGGTCTCTTTGTAGGTAACATCATCAACAGCGGCGTCATCGACAGCGAAGCGGCCAACGGCACTGCTGCTGGCATCCGTTTTGTGAATGGCGTGAGCTTCCAAGGCGTGCTTGAGAACTCAGGCACGATTTCTGGCATCCAAAACGGCCTATACTTCGGCAACCCAACACCAGCAGGTGGCGGTGACTTCAGCCAAGCGATCGTCAACAACTCTGGCGTGATTTCTTCGGGAAGCCGCGCTTTGAACATCGACGGCAATGGTCTGACGGTGAACAACTTGGCTGGCGGACAGATCCTTGGTCTCGGCAATCAGCGCAACGGCACCGTTTATGCAGACGGCACCGCAGACAACTTCACCTTCACCAACGCTGGCACTGTTGACGCTGGCATGGGCAATGAAGGCTCTGGCTTTGGCGCAGAGATTGGCGGCGCTGTCGATATGGCCAACACCTTTACGCTGACCAACACTGGCACCATTCAGGGCCGTGGTCAGGCTGCGGCTGGAACCAATGGCGCTGGCGACGGTGTGCGGATCGGCAATGTTGGCAATACCGGCGTGACTGATGCTGTGATCATCAACTCTGGCACGATCAATTCCGAAAGCACGCAGATGACCACAGCGGGCCTTCGCGTTGTCAACGGGATCGATTTCCAAGGTGAGATCAACAACTCGGGCACAATCTCTGGCGGCAACCACGGTATCTACCTTGGCGCTGGCGACCACACTGGAGCGACCTTCACTAACTCTGGAACACTGTCGGGCGGCGTAAATGCCTTCTTTGCTGGCAATGCTCTTTCAGCGGTGAACTTCACCAATGATGGCGGTACTCTCGTGGGTAATTTCGTGGGCACCATGGCCTTTGAAGACACGCTGGCGATCACCGGCACCGGCAACTCCATTCAGGGCAACATCCTGAACAACGTCACCGTGACCACTTCGGCAGACAGCACCACCGCTTTTGTTGGCGCGCGCATCCTGAACGGTAGCCTCACCAACAACGGTACGCTCAGCTTCGACCTTGGCGCTGATAGCCTGGCGGTTGAAGGTGACACGGTTCTTTCAGCAGGCAGCACTGTGAACATAGCCACCACTGGCGTCACCCAAGCCCAAATCGGCAGCACAATCGACGTGCTCACCGAAAACGGCACCTTCACCAATGAAGGGGCAACCATCAACGTTCTCGATGATGATTTCCTCATCGACTATGAAGTGGTCCTGGGCTCGGTCGCGGTCGCTGTGTCTGCAACTGACCTTGGTACGGTGTCCGGCGATAGCAGCATCAACAGCTTTGGCTCTGCGATCACCACGGCTGCTGCGGGCAACCGTTTGCCTGAAGGTATCTTTGGCGCGATCAACGGCCTTTCATCGGCGGCCGAGTTTGAGAGCCTTGCTCTTGACCTTCTGCCAGCGGTGAACCCTGCTGTGACCCGTGAGATCTTCGAAACCCAACGTTTCGCAAGCGCTCAGGTGCAAGATCGTTTGAGCGGCGAAGGCGTGGGCCTGTGGGGCGAAGCCTTCTACCGCGATGCCAATGCCGATGCTGAAAGCCTCAGCACACGTGGCTACGATGCAGAGGCAACCGGCTTTACCCTTGGTCTTGACGCAACGCTTGGTGAGAACACCGTTGTGGGTGTCTTTGCCAACTACTCTGACATCGACATTGATGCAGAAGGCACAACGGCTTCGGGCAGCGAAGCAGACGCCTTCCAATTCGGTGCCTATGCCGGGTTTGACCTGGGCAAAGCCTTCGTCAACGCAGAGGTGGGTTATTCAACCAGCTCAGTGGATGAGACACGCACAGCGCTTGGCTCGTTTATCACTTCGGACAGCGATGTGGACGGAGTGTTCGCAAGCCTCAACGCAGGGTACGATCTTGGCACTGACGGCATTGCCATCACGCCAACCATTGGCCTTCGTTACGCCGACCTTTCCCGTGACACTTTCACAGAAGAAGGCGGCCTTGGGCTCACGCTTGACCAAGAGGGCGCTGAGTTCCTTGAGGGCCGTGTGGGTGTCCGTGTGGCATTGAAAGCGGAAAGCGGCTTCGTTCCATTCGTAAGCGTCGATTACGCCTACGACTTCAGCAGCGATCCCCTTGCAATCGCCGGATCGTTCAATGGCGGAGCGGACAGCTTCACTGTTGTCGCTGACGAAGCCTCGGCATCACGCTTTGACCTCGCCGTTGGCGCTGACTTCATCAGCGAGGGCAACGTGTCAGTCGGAGCGGAATATCGCGGGCGCTTTGCCTCTGGATATGATGCGCACACAGGCGGTCTGCGTATCCGGTTCGCCTTCTAGGAACGGACGCCAGCCACTGGACAGGCTGGCAGCCTGAAGAGAGCCGGTCGCACCGCCCTAGCCCTTGGTCGGTCGGCTCTCTTCTTTTTTCTCATGTTTCTACCTTGGCAAAGGCCAGTGAGTTTACGCTCACCGGCCTTTGCTTATGTGAGCAAGCCTTCGCGGCGATATTTCGGGCGGCGGGTGATTGGCTGAGCATGGGCGCTCGATTGCACGGGCTGCCCCACGATCTGCGCAAAGGCGTCCTCGATGGTCCAATATTCGAAGACGAACCCACTACGCAAAGCCTCGGTGGGAAGCACCCTTTGCCCGCTCAGCAGGAGCTCCTGTGCAAAGTCACCCATAGCCGCTTTCAGCGGGCTACCGGGCACAGGGAGGATCGCAGGACGACCTAGAGCCTTGCCAAGCGCCGCAGTGAAGTGCGCATTGGTGACAGGCTCGGGCGCTACGCCATTGAGCGGCCCGCTGACTTCCTGTCGCGCAATGGCGTGGACGATCAGCCGCACCAGATCATCGCGGTGGATCCAGCTCATCCAGTGCTTCCCATCGCCAAACCGCCCGCCAAGGCCAAACTCAAACGGGGTGAGCAGCTTGGCGAGCATCCCGCCGCTGCGATCCAGCACGAGGCCAGTGCGGAGCATGACGGTGCGCACGCCGTATTCCTCAGCCTTTGCCGCAGCGCGCTCCCAAGAGACACAGACGCGGCGGGAAAAACACTCAGTGCCCTCAGAGGCCTCGGTCAAAGGCTCATTATCGCGCAGGCCATACCAGCCAATGGCAGAACCGTTGATGAGAACCTCGGGCTTGACCTCAAGCCGCTTGATCAGGCGCATCACATCATAGGTCGCACGAAGGCGCGATTTGACGATGCGGATGCGTTTCGCCTTGGTCCATGGGGTGTCCGAAATCGGCTCGCCCGCGAGGTTTACGATAGCGTCGATCCGGGCATCGTCGGGCAGTTCATCGAGGCTTTCGACACTGCGCATAGGCCCGTGCGCTGCCATTGGCTTTGTCTTGGCCTTATCGCGAATGAGCACAGTCACCTCGTGCCCCGCACCCAAAAGCGCTGCCACCAAGCGGCTGCCGATAAAGCCAGTCGCGCCAGTCACCAGAACCGATTGACGCCCCGGCAATGCGGTGGCGAGTTCGCTCGCCTCAAGCTCGGTGAGGCGCTCAGTGCGTTTGGCCGCCGCAAGGTCGCGAAGGCCTGAGACGATAACGCCAACCGCCGCGACGATGCAGAACCAACTCATCAGCCCATGGTAAGCGCTTCCCGGAGCAGTCGGCTGCCCGGCAAGGCCCCACAGCCACGGGATTAGCATTGCGAGGATCACGCCGTAATTGAGGGTCAAAAGAGTGTGAGTCACCCGCTCACTTGGCGGGAGTAGCCGTGTCCGGTCTTCCTCGACGAAATCCCACAGGGTGATGAAAAGCTCGCCCACTAGCAGCGCGATCAAGGCAATCGCCCAAGCCCCTTGCGGCTCAAACCAACCAAGGGCTACAAACATCACCGCATAGGCAAGGTTGCGCACGCCGTGCAGTGTCAGCTCCAACCGCTGCGAGGGACGCCATGCCAGTCGCTCGGTTCCCTCATGGTGATAGAGCGTATCAAACGCGCCCATCAGGATTTGTGCGACAACGAAAAACCACAGAATATCGGTCATTGGGCTTCTCCCTTTTGGGCGTCAGATTGGTCATGAAAGCGGCAGAGTTGGTGCATGACTTCGCCGAGCCATGCGTGTTTGAGCGAGAGCGCGAAGGTGAAGGCACCTCCCCCACAATCCTTGTGCTCGATGATGAGTTCACCCGGCGCGATCAGCCACGGCATCCGCAAACGTTTGCCGAAGATTTCGAAAAAATAGTGGTCGCTCACAAAGCGAATGCCGCCTTCGATTGCGCTTACATTCAAGGCGATGCCAACACCGCGCCCGAGATATTCCTCTAGACCAGTGGGCCCCTCAAAACGCTTGGCGGAGTGGATTACCTGCGGGAAGCCGCGCTTCCTTGCATACATGCGGGTCCACACCTGCCCACCGCTTGCGCCGTCTTCGGTGACGCTGACGCTCGCCGCAACGCCGCCTTCGCGTTCTAGAGGCAGCGGCGCTCCGATCACGCGGCAGGCCTGAGCAAGCAACCGGCCTGCGAAATTCATGCGGCAATATTCGACTTGGCCCACGTAAGACGCGGTCTCGCCCGCCCCCAGACGTTTGCCAAAACGCAGCTTAACACTGGCAGGAAGCGCGTCCCATCCAGGCCCATTCGTACTTGGCCCAAGAAGCTGGCGAAAACGCATATCGGCGAGCGCTGCGGGGGCGTGCTTTTGGCCCGCCCTTCCTAGCTCCTCTTTGACCATCCTTTGCATCTTACCCACCTCCTGAACGATTAGTTATTTCTGTATTGAGAGAAATCCGCACTCAAATTTTTTTATGGCTGTTCCGTTTCTTCAGGTTCCTTGCGGCCAAGGAACTTTAAGAGGCCCACGACTTTCGAACCCAGCCGAATAAGGCGCATAATCTGCTGCGGGGGCACGTGGATCATCTGGTTGTACCAGCCCTCAACAGTGTTGATGAAGTCGTGCATTCCATGCAGCCGCTCGCGCACTTCGGCGCTGATCTTGGGATCATCGATATCGGCCATGGCAGCGTTGATCGCGGCGACCATCGGGTCAATCTCGCGCTCCTTGCGCCCTTGCGCAACCTTGCTCGCCATCTGCCACATATCTGTTTCTGCAACATAATGATCGCGCCGGTCGCCCATAACGGGGACACGCATCACCAGCTTCCAATTGAGCAATTCCTTGATCGAATTCGACACATTGGAGCGCGCCATGCCGAGCTTTTCAGAAATCTCTTCAGCGGTAAGCGGACGCTCTGACAACAGAAGCAGTGCCTGGATCTGCGCAACAGAGCGATTGACACCCCACTGCCCGCCCAAATCCCCCCAGCGAAGCACGAACGCTTCGACAGCAGCGGGGAGCTTATCCGAATCGACGTTTATTTCTGTCATGACAGAAATATCTGTTAGATTGGGGTGGAAGTCAAGTGTCGTTGTTGTTGGGAGCTGATTTCCAATGAGACGGCAGGTTAGATTCTAGTATATCTTTGGTCAGTGATCGCTCAGAAACCGATCAGGACGTTCGGGACAAGAATACAGCCAGAGTATTGGAAACATCTCGCCATGAAGCTTAAACCCATTCTTGCGTCACTCTTTTTGTTGGCACCAATTGGGGGCTGCACGCCGCCTGCAATCGAAATCGCCGTTGAGAATATCGACGAAGATGTGGTTTTCACTTTCCAGAAAGCTGGTGGGCTATTTTCAGAAGATAACAGTCCAACCTGCTTAAAGCTGATCCAAGTGCTTGATGAAGAGGCAAACAAAGAAATCTGGCGTTCGGGCAGTGAGGAAAGTTATTGCCACTCAAAGCGGTCGGTGATCTTGGGCGAGCCAATCACGAGGTTTACTTTGGAGACCAATGAGCTGCCTCTAACAACCGGCAAGACATACTCCGTGTCAATTATCGCTGAAGAAGGCAGCGGACGCACAAGTTGGGTGGCCGAATAGGCGATAGAAGTGAGTAGCTAAACGCTAAGCGGGCTATGCACCGCTCGCCCCACCCCTTATCCCACCCATAATGTTCGATCAGATGCACTTCTCTGGCACGTGGCGTGACTATCAGGCGCGGGTGCTTGCCGAGATGGAGCAGCATCTGGATGATAACCGCCTGCATGTTGTCGCCGCGCCCGGGGCTGGCAAAACGGTGCTCGGCCTTGAGATTGTGCGCAGGCTTGCGCGGCCTGCTCTGGTGTTTGCGCCCAGCCTTGCTATTCGTGACCAATGGCAAAGCCGCCTTGTGCCGCTGTTTATGCAAACGCCGCCCGCGCCTGAGACCGTCTCCAACGATCTTTCGGACCCGGCACAGCTCACGCTTTCCACCTATCAATCGCTCGATAGCTACAGGAGGGGCGATGACCTCACCGCGTTGATCGAGGCGCTTAATGGGAAGGGCGAGTTCACCCTTGTGCTCGATGAAGCGCACCATCTTCGCAAGGCCTGGTGGGAGTGCCTTAACCGGCTTGCGCACGAGCTTACCAATGTGCGCATTGTCGCGCTGACGGCGACTCCGCCTTATGATGCGAGCTTTGCCGAATGGAACCGGTATGAGCGATTGTGCGGCCCCATTGATCTGGAGATTGGCATCCCGGAATTGGTGCGCAATGGCGATCTGTGCCCGCATCAGGACCATGTTGTGTTGTCCGAGCCGACGGCGGATGCGCTCGAATTGCTGGAGGCGCGCGGGCAAGCGATCCACGCGCTGCAACAGGACCTTCGCGCTGATGACGCGCTGCTTGATTGGCTGGCGGAGCATCCATGGCTGACGGACCCAGAGGGCCATGAGGAGGACGTTTTGGACGCGCCCGAAATGCTCTCCGCTGTGCTGGTTTTGCTTGGGTCTGTAGGGCGCGAATTGCCGTCTGCGCCGCTCAAGCTCTTGGGCGTTAAAGCGGACCAATTGCCTAGTCCATCGCAGTTCTGGCTGGAGCGCCTGCTCGATGGGCTAGTGTTTCAGCACCGCGAGGCGTTTCCCCTTTCTGCCGACCGCCACAAGGCGCTTGAGCGGCGGCTTCACCGGGCAGGTCTAATCGAGGGCAAGCGGGTGCGGCTCTCGCACACCCGCTCGGTCTTCCGCCTGCTCGCCTCATCGCTCGGCAAGATGGAGAGCATTTGCGACATCGCGCGCGCCGAGGAGGCGTCTTTGGGCGAGGCTTTGCGGATGGTGGTGCTGTCTGACCATATCCGCGCTGGCGAATTGCCACGGCGGGCGAGCGATCCGTTTGAGCCGGCAAAGCTGGGCGTGGTGCCGATCTTCGAGACCCTTCGGCGCGCCGGGATTTGCGCTGAATATCTGGCGGTGTTGACGGGCAGTCTGGTAATTATTCCTGCGAAGGCCGAAGCGGCGCTTGCCGCGGTTTGCGAAGAGCTTGGCCTGCCGCGCGGTGATATTCGCACCAAGGCAATGGAGCCCTGCCCCGCTCATCTCGAACTCGCCTGCCCCCATTCCGCAGACGCTACCCGCATTGTCACCGCGCTCTTCCAAAGGGGGCATATCCGCATTCTTGTGGGCACACAGTCGCTGCTGGGACAGGGGTGGGATGCGCCGGTATTGAATTCGCTGGTGCTGGCGAGCAATACGGCGTCTTTCGTACTGTCGAACCAGATGCGCGGGCGGGCCATTCGGATTAATCCTGAGGACGCGCACAAAGTCTCCAACATCTGGCATTTGGCGACGATTGAGCCCGGCGGAGAAGCTTTGCCCCAAGCCATCGCGGCCTCGCTCGATTGGGGCGCTCTGAATGACAGCGGCACCGCTGGCCTCACCGATATTGGCACCGTGGCAAGGCGTTTCCGCGCCTTTGAGTGCATCGCAAACGGATCATCGGACCTCATCGAAAGCGGGCTTGGGAGGCTCGGCCTGGACCCGGTTTTAAGCGCCGAGGACCAAAACGCCGCCACCTTTGCGATTGCCAAAGACCGCGCTGGCACAGCCTCCAAATGGGAAGCATCGCTCGGAGAAGGCGAGGCGCGCTCTAGGGTTCGCGAGACCGCCACGCCCAATTACGCCCCGCGTAGCCTCGCCTGGAAAGACACGCTCCACGCCCTCGCCTGGACCGCGAGCGGGAGCGCCGGAATGGCGTTTAGCGAAGGGGTGCTGGGCGCTTCATCCCTCCAAGGGTTGGGTGTACTCGCACTTGGTGCAGCCGGGGTCGCAACGCTCGCAAGCCTTCCCAGCCTCGTCAAAGCAACCCGCCTTTTGTGGCGCAATGGCTCGCTTGAGGGGAGCCTCGAACAAGTCGGGCGCGCGATTTTGGAGTGCCTTTTCTATTTCGGATACATCAGCGCAGACGACCTCCAAAACGCCGAGCTCGAGATTTATTCCAGCATGGATGGGCGCAAGGACGTGATCGTCAAAGGGGTGAGCCGCGCCGCCGAACGCCAGACCATGATCGCCATGGCTGAGGTGCTAGGACCGGTGCAAAACCCGCGCTACTTGCTGGTGCGCAAGTCATGGTTGGGATCGATAGCGCGCGAAGACTACCACGCGGTGCCTGCAAGCCTTGGGGGCCGCAAAGAGGTGGCCGAGATGTTCGCCAAACTGTGGAACGCGAAAGTCGGCTCCTCCAAGCTCATCTTCACCCGCAGCGCGGAAGGGCGGCGCTTGCTCCTGCGGGCGAGGATGAGGTCATTCGCAGCAGGCTTCCAACGCTCGGTTGATCGCCGCTCGGCTTGGCTGTGATGGGGCAGTTTTGAGTGTTGGATTCCGCAAGAGGCCACCGACAATGAGTTCGCGACCAAGGGGCGGTTCTGGTATAGCGCGTCTCAGACAAGTGCCGGGTTCGCTTGGAGAGGTAACCGCAGGCGTGGCTGCCAGAGCTGGACATGTGTTACTACAAAGCCTGTCCTGAGCGCCTGCCTTGGCAGGCAGTCGAAGGGCCCGCATCTACTCGCCAACGCTCGGACGCTTCCTCCAAACCGACCCCATCGGATATGCGGACCAGTACAACCTCTACGCCTATGTCGGAAATGACCCTATCAATATGCTGGATTTCAACGGGGAGCAGATGCGCGGTGTGGTGCCAGCGCCCAAGGCCGTTCCTATGCCCGGCTATCCAACTCCGCAAGACCAGGATGGGAATGGATTGAGCGATTGGGCAGAGGAAGGCGTGACATATGGCGAGGATGGCCACGCAGTTCGCGGGTCCTATAAGCCGCACAACGAGAAAGGTCCGGGAGGAGATGAACATGTACACGATTGGGGGCGCCCAGATGGAGGTGGACGACCTACTAAGGATGATCGTGGTCCATCAAGGCCGCATCGCGACGGTGATCCCCCGCCACCAACACGTCGAAGAAACTAATGCGAATTTTTAGCACATGAAAAATCTAGAATTTGACCGACACGGCTTCCTTTGGGAGCCAAACATTCACGACAGGTGGATCTCGAGCATTGTTTCACAAGGTACAGGTGCATTAGAAATTGCATTCTCTAATGCATCTATTGCGCCCGACATTGTCCTATCTTTTCGAGGCGTGCAAAACCTTCTTGTTCATGCGGATGGACCGCGTATTGTCACAGAGTTTTTCGTAAGCTCGCTATCGCCTTCAACTTCCGAAAGTGACATCGAAACGATCAAGAGCCTATCCGCTACAAAGCTAGTCGACTTTGTCATTGAAGATTTCAACAAGTCCCTCAATGATGACACGCTAACTTACTATGGCTTCCTATCGTTCGCGGAAGGCTTTATCGGCTTTGGTTTTGCTGAAGGTGGGGTCGGTCTTAGGCCTCACCTAACCCCCGACACATGATAAGCTCGTACATGCTGCGGGACTTTGATTAGCCAAGCACGGCGAGCCTTTTAGAGCGAATTTAGTCCCTTCTCAGTGAGGCCCCAGAATAAGGATCATAGTCCGCAGGTGGCAGCTCGGGCCTTGCGGGCTCGCTCGCCACACTTTCAGCCTAGTAGACCGCTCGCGGCGAAGGCGCCTCCCCCTGCCACATCACCGCAGAGGCAATCACCGGCGCGCCCAGCACCACAAAGCACCCCAGCAACGCTCTGCTCAAACAAGCTCTGTTGCATGGTGAGCACCTATTCCTCAATGTAGCCCTTCTTGGTCTTCTCAAGGATGAGCTTATTCATTGCACGCTTGGCCTTGGCTTCATCGTCATAGCTCTTGGTGTTGTTCTGCCCCTTAGTGCCACTGCGCCCATAGTTCACAACCACGTCAGTACCGCGCAGTGCAATGCGCCAGAACTTGTCTGAGCTTCCTTTCTTGAAGCGGAACGTCTGCCAATCACCCTCGGTCGGCGGGGCGACCTCGTCGGTGAGCGGCTGAGATGGCTTGGTGGTCGGCACGCTGACCTGAACCGGTGGCGGGATATCGACGAAGGGATCGTCATCACCCAACGCCGCATCGCCGTGCGCTAACGCGTCTTCGATCATTGCAATCACGCTCTCGCTGTCCTGCCGCCAAGAGTGCGAGGGCACGTCAACGATGTTCCAGCCAAAGACCCTCAGGATCGTCGGCTTAAAGACGTAGCGTTCATACACCCTGCGCGTGCCTTCAGCTGTCCCACCATCGATCATAATACCGAGCGCATAGCCCTCACCGCCTTTGGTGCGGATCGCCAGGTCACAGCGGAAGCTTGCCCCGCCAACATATTCGTCAACCGTGTGGCCCCTCGCAGCGAGTTCACTCGCAATAGCGCTGCGCAAGGGGTCTGTAGGGGGCGCTGCTGCAAAGATCGAGCGCACATTTGGATTGATCGAAGCAAGCGCTGAGCGGCCTAGCTCAGCATCGCCAACCGCCCTCGCCCGCGCAAAGGCGAGGAAGGTTCGAAGGGCCATCGCCCCGTCATTATGGGTGTTGGTGATCGCTTCTGGCTCAATTGTGGTGACCACTGCCATATGGTGGCGCGCGCGGCTGAAGATGACGTTCAAACGCTTCTCGCCACCGCGCTGATTGATCGGGCCAAAGTTCATCGCCATTTTGCCCTTCGCATTTGGCGCGTAGCAGATGGAGAGGATGATGATGTCGCGCTCATCGCCCTGTACATTCTCAAGGTTCTTGACGAAGAGCCCGTTGAACTCGCCATCATCTTCGCGCGCATACTCGTCCTCAAGGCGGGCAGCGAAGTCCTTGTCAGCGGTCGCCAAGTCCTCGAGCGCTTTCTCGATGCAACTTTGCTGAGCTTCGGAGAAAGCAACGATGCCGATGCTCTTTGCGTCCCCTTCGGTCACCAAGAGCTGCTTTACCATGCCAGCGATCAGCTGTGCCTCGGGTTGGTTGGCGCGCTCGGCGTAGACGCCGTCAGAGATCTTGTGCACACTGATAGGCCGCTCAAGCATGCGCTGTGTCGCGATACTCGCTGCGCCTTCATCATCAGAGGCCAAGGGCGTCGGTTTGTCGCCCGGAACAGGGAAAGCCTGATCGGGGATCGTCACGAGTTGGCCATCATAAAACGCAGCGTTCGAGAAACTGATCAGAGCCTCCGACCGACTGCGATAATGCCAAGCAAGCAAGGTCGCAGGCAGATGGCGCGCGGACTGAGTGAGAAGGCTGTCGGCATCAAGCATGATGTTGACCGCCTCGCCCTCATGCTCGACCTCGATCTCCATATCGCTTTCATCAATGGATGAAGCGAAGAAGCTGGTCGGAGGCAACTGCATCTCATCGCCTACCACAATCAATTGCGGCGCGCGGCATAGCGCTGGCACGCCATCCTCGACAGGAATCTGGCTCGCCTCATCAAAGATCACCACATCGAACAGGTCAGGAGTGAGCGGCAACGTGTCCGACACAGAAAGGGGGCTCATCAGCCAAATCGGCTTAAGGTCGCCGACCACCAGCCCCGTCTCTCCGCTCGCCATATCGCGGATCGAGCGATAGCGCATGGACTTGCCAAACTCATGCTCAGCCTCGCGCCGCCCTGTCGCATAGGCTTTCTTCAGAGCTTTGCCTTGCGCGTCTAATTGTGAGGTGGAGAGCGTCGAATGCCTAACGTTGGCGAGGAAGTCATTATGGACGCTTGCAAGGATCGAACGCGCATTGTCTTCGGCTAGGATCGAACGCGCCTTTGCACTGCGCCTTGCGAGCTGCCCCAAGCGGCCTGCATCAAAGCGCTGCAATTCGGGTTTGGTGCGGAAGGTCGCCTGCAGCGCCTCATCCACGACTAAGGCTTCCATCGCAGAGGCGCTCTCGCTGACGTTGCGAAGGACAAATCCACATGGATCGCTCACTTCATAAGTCGAGGCGATCAGCGGCAAGAGGTCTGGCAAGTCTTCCAGCCCCTCGCGCATATCGCGGATTTTCTCGGTGAGCTCGGACAGATCAAGGCGCTCTGCGTCTTGCAGAGTCTCGCTGGTCTTTTCATGCAGAGCCTCAAGTGAGGGCAGCATGGCAGCAAGTGCGGCGATGTCGGACGCGCCATCCGCTGAGGGATCAAATAGCCGTTCCACCGCCTTACCCTCGCGCCTTCTAACGGCGACCTCATCGCGCGTTTCCAGAAGCTGCGTCGGCTCATCCGTCCCAAACGCTGCGCCCAGATCAGCCTCGCAGGAGCGCATCTCGGCCTCAGCTTCGTGCCTTGCCATGAGCTTGCGCAATGCCTCGGTTATCGTGGGCCGTACGGCATGAGCAGAAAAGTCGTAGCGCGCCTCGACAGAGGCCTTCAAAGTGCGCCATGGTCCGCTCAGGAATTTGAAGAAACCGGGCTCTTTCGCCTCTGCCAGCGCCAATCCCGCAGTCGTATCATCAGCATCGAAGGGGTCAGACCAATTTGCGCTCGCATTGTCGGCGTCTGCAAGCTTGCGAGAAAGTGACTGGTGTGCAGATTGGAACTGCGCAAGCTTAACACTCGCAGGAGAATTTTCTTCAAGCAGACCCAGGTTCTCCGTGAGCTTTACCGCACGGGCGCGATCACACAACTTGGCAAGCTGGGTCAGTTGAGCGACCGATGTAATTTCGCCCTGAATGTAATCAGGCAAGTCATCATAGGCATCACTCAAACGGTCTGCGATGCTCTCGGTCGCGTCGATGAACTCCTGCGTTCGTGCGTACGCCCGCTCGTCGGTGACAACGGATTTAGAAAGCAAGGCAAAGGGCGTTTCTGAAAGGCTAGTAAGCCCAAAACTGTGGGCCGTTGATTGCTCAATTTGGCTCGCGAGTGACTTGGCCTCTTCCCATTGAGCCGGCGTCGGCAAGCGCTCGCGCAAGGAATACGGGTAATCGCCCTCAAAACCGGGCAATTCCATTTGCCTCCGGATCAATGCTCGGATCGAAGGCGCATCTTCGCCATCCATCGCTGACAAGGCCGCTTCGAACTCGGCGATTTGCTGGAAGTTGTGCTCGAAAGCCTTGACCGTGCGATCACGCGTGACGGTCAGTTGCTCCAGACCGCTCTCACGTTTGATCCAGTCTTCATAGCACTCCTTCAAATCGTGGATGAAAGGCTTTTTGTCTTCCTGACTGTCGTGGATCAGCGTCGCCAATCTCTCTAGCCCGGATTGCTTCAATCGGTTGAACACCACATCAAGCGCGGCCCGTTTTTCGCAAACGAACAGCACCCGTTTCCCGCGCGCCGCGAAATCAGCGATTAGGTTGGTGATGGTCTGGGATTTGCCAGTGCCTGGCGGTCCCTGGATGATAAAGCTATCACCGCTGCGCGCCATTGCAACGGCTGCGTCTTGCGTTGCATCAGAGGGAACGACATTCCATTGATCTTTCGCCGCAAGCGCCTCTGGCATCGGCGTCTCCACATCGCGCGGTGCGATGGAGAACACCCTGTCGAATGACGGCTGCTCACCCTCGCCTTCGACGAGTTCGCTGTAGTCCCGCACGAGCGACATTTTGCGATAGTTGAAATGCGCAAGTGTCACCTGCGCGCAGTCAATATCCCAGGCAAATTTGCCCTTATCTTCCTTCTCGAGCGAATAGGCCTCGCGCTCTTTCACGCCCACCCCACTCATATAATCGGGCCGCGGGGCAGGCATCGGCAGCCCGAGCGTTTGCCGCTGAGGAAGCGGTTTTACCACAACGTGACGTTCAAAAAGCGTGCGGCCGAGCGGTTTAAAATTGCTTCGGTCGTAGCTGAAATCCGGGCGTCCAATCGCGCTCACCCGGCCTTTGCCGCGCCGCTTTTCGTACTGCCGAAGGCGCTGAACCGCCTTTTCGTGTATCAGCTTGACCGAAGGAGCTGTGGTCAGCTCCAACGTCACACCGGGCTCAGTCGCATGGATCTGCGCTTTGAGATCGGCATGGACGTCTTCAATCGAGGTTTCGGTGAGGTCCACAGAAGCAGGTAGATTGATATCGTAAAGCTGCTTCAAGTAGTGTCGCAAAGCCGGGTTAAACTCCGCCTGCGTGTCGAGAACCTGAAAGGTGTATTGATCGCGCACACCCTTCTTCTTTTTGACATCCACCGGAAGCCATAGAAGCGGTGAGTTGATCTTCTCACCCCCGCCCTCTTTGAGGTTCGTCCAATTCAGAAAAGCGACCACAAGACGAAGGTTGCTAAAACCATATTCGGCCCGGTCGCGGCGTGATTGCTGAAGGATACGGTCAAGCGATGAGGGCAGGTACACCTGATCCTCAAATCGTAGCCAACGCCCCAAAGGTTGGGGTTTGGCGGACAGCACATCCTTCGCAAACCGATTGCCCCAAGTGCAAAGCTGATCTTCGCGGATTGATTCAAGCCGCATTACCAAAGGCACACTTGCGACAGTCATATTGACGCTCGCTTGAGTGGGGCGGAAATGGATAAGCTTATTGCGGCGCGACAGATCAAACAGCCGGTCGCGCAGATGCGACAGAACAGCTGTGCGCCTGTCGGGTGCGGACGTAACACCTTCCAGCACACGGTCCGGATCAAAAGTGACGCCCTCTTCGCGGTAATTTTCAAGCCGGGTCGCAATCGCACTTAAACTGCCCAGACGGTCCCGGCGAGCAAGCGGTGTCATATTCTCAATGAGCGCGGCAACCACGGGATGAAGCCGTGAATTTATCCGAAAAAGATTGGTCCGCGCAGCCGAGAAGGTCGCGATGTCATTCTCGCTCTCAAAGTCGAGATCGCAGGCAAGCGCAGCGAGCAATTGCCCCATGCAAAACACATCGGTGCGCTCGTCATGCTGACCAATCATCGCCTCCCATGCGTTATAGCCAGAGACATATACCGGACGATCAATCTCGTCATCGGGCCCCGCTACATCCTTATCGCGCACGCTGGTGCCTTTGGTGTTGTCACGCGTGACTTCAAGGTCACCGACGATATTGAGCGAGCTATTGGCTTGCGGCTCAACCGCGCGGAGCATTTTGAGGTTGGTGGTGATCGCAAAACCATCGGGATTGGCGAGCCCCAAGGTCCCATCGGGGTTCTCAACCAAGGCGTCGGGCTTGATATCGGCCACACGCCCCTGTTCGTGAAGCGCTGCGACCTGACGCATCAAAGGCACGAACATATGAACGAGATCATTTTCCGGAATTTGGCCCGAATAACTCTCCATCGCTTTAGTCAGTCTGATGGGCTCTCGCGGCGCAGCTTGCGTGTTGTCAGGAAGATCGGCGCTCATCGGCTCATCTCCCATACGACTTTGTCCGATGCCTTCAAAATCCGATCAATCTGGGGTTTGCGCATTTTCAAAAGCGCTTTGAGATTGCCGCGATAATCGTCTTCCCAATCCAGGCTTAGCGCCAGTTTCGCACCCCTTATCAAGAGTTCCTCGGTCTGGTCCGGATCAGCGTGCGCAAGATCGAAGATGAGCGCGATAAAATAGTCCCGCACGCTCTTGTCTTCAGCGAGCGCTTTGAGCTTTTCAAGGTCAATGCGCTCCTCCTCAAGCGTCCAATCAGGGAAGAACTGTTGGATCTGTGTCACCACCATCTTGCTCGCCAAATCTGTCTCGTGGAGAAGCCGGGCAAAGAACTGGCTGGTGAGACCGCTCAACACTTCGCGATCGACCAGATCGAGTTGTCCGATGACCATGGGGCCCTTGAGCTTCGTCAGCACCCAATCATCAATCTTGGTGACCAAATCGGTATTGCGCTGACGCCACCAACGGTCGATGAAAAGCGCGCGCAGATAGACTTCAGGATGGGTCTGTTTCTTGCTGATTTCTCCTCTTGCATCAAGCTCCTCGGCCTGCTGCAGAAAGGCGGTAGGATCAGTTGTCTGGAGCCCTGTCATGACCTTCAACAACACTGCAATCGCAGGCCCCTCACCGCCTCCAGCGATGGCAGCTCCGCGATCAGCAAATACTTCAGTTGCAAGCTGATAAAGACGCGCTGTCTCGTAAAGCGAATTGTCGCCAGGCGACTGCTGCGAGGCGTCATCGATAATCTGCTGGGCGATGCGGTATCGCCTCTCGCTTTGGGTCCACAAAATGTAGTGCGAAATTTCATGGCCGAATAACGCTGTGAGTTCGACCTCAGAAAGTTTTTCCAGAACCGGCCCATACAAAACCACATGAACCTCGCCCGGGATGAAATAGAGCGCTGCATTCATCGCTCCATCGCCAGCTTGATAAAGCGTTACGGGTGCCTCCACACCAAGCTTAGCCATGGCGGTCTCGCAACAGGTGTACGCATCAGCGTGGGCCTCTTTTGAAAGCCGCACCGTTTGCTGCAAAAGCAAATCGCGTGTTTCCGCGTTCTGTTCATCTTGGAGCTTTTGGTTGGAAAACCACTCCCAAACACCAGCCTCGTTTGCATTTAGCCAAGCAGCGATAGTTTCATGAAATTTGAGCTGCACCAACATTTGATAAGTCGATCATCCCCGCAAGATTTGCATCAAGGTCACGCAAAGCGATTTGGGGCAATGTAGTAACCAATCACTAAAAAACGCCAAGCGTTATTCGCGATCAATGCTTCCGCCGCGTGATACTGTTTGGAAGCTACCAAGTGATGGGAATGGTGCGAAAAAGGGAACCACAAAACAGACCTGTGCGCTGCTAAGGGAGGCGCCAGCTCGCAATCTAAAGCCGCCGAATTACGCCGCGAACACGAGATTGGTCACCGCCTACTCCTAAGCGGCGTTACGTAATGACAAAGGAGAGCGATGGATTAGTCTGGCGAAGATGTCACCCGCTCCCTGGTCCTGCGCAGCCAAAGCGATGGGATTGGCCGTTGTGCCTTAAGCGCGGCGGCCTTTTCTATTGGGCGATCTGATTGGGCGGTAATCCTACCAATGATTATGCACTTTAGGAGCCTAATGCAGTGTGTCTTCGAGCTGCGCGGTGTTCGGATAGCTCTTAAACTGGATCGCCTTTAGCGACGCGCGTACGATTTCGGCAGGTGTCGCCGGCTTTGGGCAAAAGATGATGCCGGGCAGACGCGCAGAATGATAAATTTCTGCATGGCCGGAGTGCATAACCACCGGCACCCCATCTGCGAAAAGATCCATCGCCAGCGGGAACGAAAAACCATCTTGCAGGCGTATATCGAGGAGCGCGAAGTCAAAACGGGTGCGCCTTACCGCGTCCCATGCATCTGCTATGCTTCCAACGATTGTGACGTCTTCGGATCCTGCATTTCGGAAAGTGCTCTCAAGCCCAGCCGCTACAATAAATTCATCTTCAACAATCAATACGGAAAGGTCTTTCAGCAGGGCCTCAGAATGCATGGGTGTCTCCGGAACAAGGCTATAAAGTAAAGTTCAAGTCAATCGACGCCCCTTTCCCGTCAAAGCGTCGCGTAAACTCTCCTTTCAACTGCCTGACCCCGGTGTCAATAAGTAGACTTCCGAAGCCCTTTGTGTCTTTGGGTGGTTCAAAGTTTGGTCGGGTTTCGATCCATTTGAGCTGGACATTACGGCTGCCTTTTACCTTCCAGTTGATGTCGATCTTACCATCTGGTTCGCCAAGCGCGCCGTATTTGGCTGCGTTGGTTACAAGCTCGTGAATGATCAAAGTGAGCGTGTTGACCTGATCGCCATCGACAAAGATCGTTGGCCCATCAATCTCGACCGCGTGGCCAACCGCATGCGGTCCAACAACGGATTCAAGAAGGTCGCCAAGCGGCACACCCTTCATCGAATTGTCTTTGCGAGCCAGGTCATACACTCGCCCAAGAGAGACCACGCGCTCTAACAAATCAGCCGCCATGTTTCGGGCTGCTTTATGCTCTTTTGGCGCGGCTTGGATCAGTCCTGCTACGACAGCAAAGAGGTTCTTGATGCGGTGGCTCATTTCTTCGACCAGCATTTGCTGATCTTTCATAGCGGAGATATCGAGCGTGGGGCCTGCGACCTTTTTGTGGCCATCAATGGTTGTGTATGGCCGCCCACGCGTACGCACCCATCGGATGCCAACCTTAGGGTCCTCAATACGGAAATCGAATTCGTACTCTTCCCCCTTTTCAATGGCTTTTGCGAGATTTTCTTGAAGTAGCGGCACGTCTTCATCCACAAAGCTGGAGGACAATGCATCAAGGTTGATCTCACCTATTGAGGACAGGTTGAGATGCTCGGCAAGCATCTCATCCACCCTGACAATTTGGCGCTCCACATCCAGGTCGGCCATTCCCATGCGCCCTGTATTCATCACAAGGTCACGCAGGTCTGATTGCTCTTGCAGCTCTTGTTGGAGATGCATGCTGTCTGTTACATCAAGGCCAAGGCCGGTAACCTTTTTGCGGCCACTTTCATCCTCATAGGGTTGGATGTGCACCTGTATCCATTTCGCTGGCTGTTCGGGCGGTGCCAAACGCAAGGTGTAGGAATAGCCTTGATCCTGAGACAAAGCGGCGTCCCTCACCTTTTCGTAAGGAGGGATGTCATCGGAGCAATGATAGCGGAACACCTTGTCTCTGTGGACTACGCCTGGCGTATCAAGGCCAAACAACTCAGCTGCGACCGGATCAATCACCATATCGAGCGTTTCAAGATCAGTGTCCCAGGAGCCCATCCGCGCAGTGCTCATCGCGAGACGCAGCTTGCGAGTTTCCGCGACGAGATCGCGGCGCAGCTCAACTTCTTGCGAGATATCGACCAATGTGATCGAGGCACCTTCAACCGAGCCATTGGCAAAGAAATAGGGCGTAATGCGCACAAAGTAGGACTGCCCCGCCTCATTAGGCTCAGTTGTCTTTGAGAACACCTCACCAGCTTCCATGACCTCGCGCACTTGTTTGGTCAGATTGATATTACCCACCGGGATATTGAACTCAGCCAGAGACCGACCCTCGTCACTGCGCAGGAGCGGTAACATATCACGCGCTGCATTGGTCACATGACGAATGCGAATGCTGCGATCGAGAACGATCATGGCAAGATCAGCAGACTGCAGGAAATTGTCCAAATCTGCATTCGCTAGTGTCAGCTCATCGATCTTGTTTTTGAGCTCTTCGTTAGCGGTGGTCAGCTCCTCGTTTGCCGATTGAAGCTCTTCGTTCATCGACATCATTTCTTCGTTGGAACTCTTCAGTTCCTCATTCGCGGTCTCAATCTCCTCGACCTTACCCTTCAGTGTTAAGCGGGTGGCTTGAAGATCGTCCTGCAAATCTGCAATCCTGCGGTCGCGTGAGATTGGTTGCAGCGCAAATTGATCCGCGAGCGGCTGCAAGCGGTCTTTGACCACAAAGATCACCGCCGCCGTTTCATCCTTCATTGGATGGGCGAAAACATCAGTTTTTTGAATGCCAAATGGCGATGCGATCTCAACATCCTTAAGGACGCGGCGCTCCCTCGCTGTGACGGCCTCATTAATCAACGGTTGGATGATTTCACTCAGCCCGTCGCGCGCAAGCGTGTCCAATTGCCGCTCATCACCGGGGCGCGACATCATAAAGAGGCTGAGGTCGCCTGAACTGTCAATAATCCGTCCATCGCTGGTCACACGTACAAAAGGCGGCGCATAGTGTTCGTAGATAGAGGCATTGGACGCATCGAAGCTGGAGTGCCTTGGGAAATCACGCTCTTCTGATAAGCGGCCTATCCCGCGATTGCTTCCACCCTCCCGCGCGTTTTTACTCAGCGGTAAGCTCACATGCACGCGTTTGGCTGCGTCGTTGCGCCGGAAGATGCGCGCTTTTTGATCAACCGCAACGAACAGTTCCTGGCTACGGGTCACGCTTTCCGAAGTTCCAAGGAACAGGTGTCCACCGGGACGCAGGCTAAAGTGCAGCAGTGGGAACAGGCCTGCCTGCAATTCCTCGCCAAGGTAGATCAAGAGATTGCGGCAGGAAACAAAATCGATCTTCGAGAAAGGAGGGTCCTGCGCGATGTTGTGGACCGAAAAGCGCACCATTTCGCGCACACGGCGCACCACTTCAAACCGGTCTTCTGACGCGGTGGTGTATTGCTCGCGGTAGCGCGCCGGTATCTCATCGAGCATTGTGATCGGATAGGAAGCGCGCCGTGCCTGTTCGATCATCGCTTCATCGACATCGGTCGCAAAGATCGTGACCAGAGGCCGTTTTTGCAGCTCCTGACAGGTCTCTTCGATCATCATGGCATAGGAATACGCTTCCTGACCGCTAGAACATCCCGGTGCCCAAATTCGTATCTCATCGGAGACATCCGCCCGCTCGAGCATGGGGCGGATGATTGACATGCGCACCAGCTCGAAATTCTCCCGGTCGCGGAAGAAGGATGTCACATTGATCAGGAAATCGCGCGCCAGCGCTTGTTGCTCGGACGTCTCACCTTTCAGCTTGATGAGATAATTGTCCACCTCATCAATTTCGAGCACCTGCATCCGACGATTAAGACGACGCAACAAGGTTGAGCGTTTATAGCCTGAAAAATCCGTGCCGACATTGTCATGAATGGCCGTAAAGATCGACCGCATCGCCTCTTCTGAAGCTTCATTGTCTTGCGGAAAGCGGGCTTGCATTGCGCCATCGAAGAAGGCCTTGAGACGCGGAATGATGGTGTCTGCTTCGAGGACAAAATCCACCAGTTTGGTCGAGATCGCCGACTGAGGCATGCCGTCATAGCGCGCCTCTTCAGGCGATTGCGCAACGCAAATCCCGCCAAATTCTTTGATGATGCGTAGGCCAGCGGTGCCGTCTGCTCCCGTCCCAGAAAGCACAACACCTGCCGCCTTGTCGGACTGAATCTGAGCGACCGAAGTGAAAAAGCTATCAATCGGACGCCTCAGGCCGCGAGGCTCGCTAAACGGGTCCAGACGAAACACACCTTTGTCCAGACGCAGGCTTGAGCCCGGTGGAATGATATGCAGGCTGTCCACCTCGATACTGTCACCATCGTGGATTTGCCGCACGCGCAAGCCCGTCTTGCTCGACAAGAGTTCTGCCATCATGCTTTCGTGGTTGGGGTCAAGGTGCATGATAAGCACGAATGCCATGCCCGTCCCCGTTTCCACATCGTGAAACATTTGGGTGACAGCTTCTAATCCACCTGCCGACGCGCCCACTGCGACAACAGGAAAGTCCAATTGAGCCTCCGCTTCAGGCTCATCAATTTCTAAGTGCTCCATTTTGATCCCGTCAAAAGAATGATCCATGCAGCCGTGCACCCAAGCTGCGCCAATCGCCTTATGCTATACTTTGCAGACAATCAGAAGAGATACCTGCGAGTTTTCGAAGAATTTCGCGGAACGCCGGTGGAATTACTTAGTGGCTCCCCAATCTTTTGGGTCAAGTGTAGCTACATGCGCACACCACCGGGCTCTTGTTGTTGCCAATACGGCGGAACAAGAGGTGTCATGAACAGTTTGATTGTAGTGGCGCGAAGGTTTGCGCTAAGACAAATCAAGTTCAGGTGGGACCATGAAAACTGTCGATGAAAGCGCGCTAGAGAGTTGCGATAAAGAGCCGATCCATATTCCAGGGGCTATTCAGCCCTTCGGATGTTTGATTGCATTTGAGCGAGAGCGCTATCTCATCACTGCGATTTCACGCAATGCCGGACAGTTTATTGATGCATCGCCAGACACTTGCATCGGGAAAACGATTGAGACGCTGTTTGAACCCGATATCCTGCATGCTCTTTCCAACAAGCTCGCCTATTCGACTATCGAAACACGGCGCGAATATGTTGGCACAATCGATGGTGTAGGTGCCGGACAAAAGCTCGACCTATTTGTACATTCTGGACCAAAGTTTGACTATATCGAACTGGTTGAGACCTCGACTGCATCGCGCGCCTTGCAAGACCGGATTGCCGCTTTGACAAGCGGAATGCAGCAGCTGCGATCACTGCAAGATGTTTTCGAGCTTGCGACCGTCAATGTGCACACCATTGCCGAATATGACCGCACAATGTTCTATCGTTTTTTGCCAGATGGCGCAGGCGAAGTGGTGGCGGAGTGTCGCTCTGGCCATATGGAGCCGTTCCTTGGCCTTCGCTATCCGGCGTGGGACATTCCCAAGCAGGCACGCAGTTTATATGCAACCACGCCGATCCGCACGATTTCTGATGTCCAAAGCGATGGGGTCCCGTTGCTTTATGCGGATGGGCTGAACGATGAAGACTTCGACCTTTCCATCGCGGTTCTGCGCGGTACATCGCCGGTGCACCTTGAATACCTCACCAACATGGGGATCAAGGCGAGCATGACGATCCCAATTGTCGTTGAGGGCAAGCTTTGGGGCCTTATCACTTGCCACAATGAAGAGCCGCGTGTCGCCGGGATGGACCTGCTCGATGCAGGAGAAGTCATCGGGCACATAGTCTCCTTCAGCATCGCTAAGTTGCTGCGTGAAGGTATCGCTGATAGTCAAATGGCCATTGGCGACATTCGGGACAGCTTTATCAGCCTTCAGACGAGGCTAAAAACAGCCGATCAATTTGCGCAGGACGTGGAAAAAGCGGCGAAGGATATCTTTGATTTTGAGGGACTAGGCGTTGCTATCGGCTGCAGTTGGGAGACGAGAGGGATCGCGCCCGATACGTTTCAGTCCTCGTCTGAAAACACCTTCGCCATTGCTTCTGACATTCTGGATTTGACGGGCTCGAACGACGCTTCAAAGGTCCTGGGCCAGGTGGGCGGCATAGACCTTGCGGGCTATCTCGAAATTCCTTTAATCAAAGAACCTGACACGCGAGTTGTTTTCTTTCGCAAGGCGGTCAGCTCGCAAGTAACGTGGGGCGGTTTTCCCGCGAAAGACATTGAAGAGGTTGAAAACAAGCCGCGCCTTTCTCCGCGAAAGAGCTTTGCGAAATATATTGAAGACAATGGCAATCGAAGCGATGAATGGACCAGCGAAGACGTTCAGTTTGCTATGCATATCCAGCGCGAATGCGCCGCCAGCCAGAGCGCGGCGGGGCGGATTATGCAGCAAAAAGACAATCTACGCATTCTTGCCGATGAACTGAACCATCGGGTTAAGAACATCCTTGCTCTGGTAAAGTCGCTATCAAGCCATGCACGCGATTCCACGTCTTCGCCCGAGGATTACGCCGAAAGCCTTGAACAAAGGCTGTTTTCCCTCGCTGCCTCGCATGACATGCTAACCCGTTCGGAGATGGAAGGCGTTTCGTTGCGCGCGCTTATTGCGATGGAGCTGGAGCCATTTTTGTCGGAGGTCCAGATTGCTCAATCGCTATCTGGTCCCGAGGTGCTTTTAGCGACCGACGCGGTGCCTATGGCCACACTTTTGATCCATGAACTTGCATCAAATGCTGCCAAGCACGGCGCTTTGTCCGTCCCAGATGGCCGGGTGGAGATCAGTTGGCTTGTTGCAGGCCCCTCTTTCATCTTCCAATGGAAAGAGCGCGGTGGCCCAGAAATCGCAGAGCCTGACCGTGAAGGGTTCGGGATGGAACTGTTGCGTGAGGCAATCCCCTACGAATTCAACGGCAGTGCTGACCTGTCATTTGCCCAGACAGGCTTTGAGGCAGTCTACAATCTGCCTGCGCACCCATTTTTGAAGGCAAACGGTACGAATGAGGCAACGCCAGGAACCTCGAAAAGCGGTGTTACCACCACCACCCAGCCGCTTAAGCTTGGCCGTGCGCTTATTGTTGAGGACAGTTATCTTCTGGCGATCGAGCATTCCAAAATTCTAAAACGCCTTGGTTTTCAAGAGGTCGATTTGGCTTCGACCGTGGGCGCTGCGATAAGCATGATCGAGCAGGCGCTCCCTGAGTTTGCCTTGCTTGATATCAACCTTCGCGATGAGATGAGTTTTGCCATTGCCGATGCCCTCACCGACCGAAATGTCCCCTTCGCCTTTGTCACAGGATATGGTAGTTCCTCCAAGATACCGGCGAAGTTTTCCGATGTTAAGCTGCTCAAAAAGCCGCTTACAGCTAAGGCCGTGAGCGTAGTGCTAATGGCATAGGAAGAAAGAAGCATCGTGGCGTCAGGCGCGGCCAAATATGTCCTTTTGATCGATGACGATGTGTCATTAACGCGGCAATGGGCGCAAGCCCTAGAAGCGCGCGGCTATGAGGTCGGGGCGTGTCACACAATCGATCACGCTATCACGGCTTGCGAGCAACGTTGGCCCGATGGGGTAGTCGTCGATGCGTTCTTCCGGGATGAAGAAGGCAAGCCAACAGGCAGCGGCGGCTTGCTGTTTTGCACGAAGCTCTCGATCCATGCCTACGATAACGAGATAGAGCTGCCTCATGTGATCGGAGTGACCGGTTCGCGTCCCAGCCAGTTTTTCCCAGTGGATGTCTTTGGGCAGATATCGCAAGAGGTCATGCCCGTACGCATCAGCAAACCATTTCATCCGGTCGTACTGGCAGATGCGATTGATGAGGGATTGAGTGGGCCCGATGCATCGAGCTAATGCGACGGCATGGCCGCACGTAGCGGCTCGGCCGGAGCCTCTTGATCGAGCATTCGTTCAACGGCGCTGGTCAAGGTGTTGGGCGGGAACGGCTTTTGCAGACTAATGGGCATTAAATTGGCTGATATGGAATCGAAAACATGGTGCGGCATGTACTCCGACCGGTTCATGCCAGTGACCCCAACAACAACAGGCATCGGCTTGTCGAATTCTAAGGCAAGCTTTAGCATGTCGGCGCAAAATGTTGCTGCGCCAACGCGCTTCAACTCGCCTCTGGGGCCGTTGAAATAGCCATCTAATACAACCACATCGGGCCAATTACGGATGCAATGGTGGATAGCTGCCTCAACAGTATCGTACTGATGCACCCGGTATCCGCGCATCTCAAAGGCGATACACCAATCATATGAAAGTATCCTGTCGTCCTCAACGATCAGTACATTCGTCTGTGCCTTACTCACCATTCGCTCCGCATTTGAGATCCCAACGAACAGGGGCCAAGCCCCAAGCCAGTCGGAAAAACCAACTGGATTGGCCACAAATATGCGCAAAACGCGGACAACAAGAAACTCCGGGAACATCCTTAGGCCAAGTGGCAGAGGCGACTAGGCATGGAACGCAGTCTGCAGCGCCACTCGTCGCAGCCTCTAAGGAGAAGGGTGTAGGTGCAGTACCTAGACATTTTGCGGGCTGTACGGATTTCGGATGGTTAAACGGCAGCCTACCTTTGCCCAAGGATTACCTAGCTTGGAAATCCTCGGAAAGAGAATAAGATATGCTCAACAGTCAGAAACGAAACCACGTTTTGTTGGTGGAAGATAACGTTGCACTTGCGTTCGCATGGGCCATGCAGCTTGAGGCGAGAGGCTATGACGTCACCCACTGCCTAGACATTCAAAGCGCCCTCAAAAGCTGCACCCACAATTTGCCAGACGCCATTATTCTCGATGCTTATTTCAAGGAAAGCTGCATCGAATACGAAGGGGCGGGCGGCTTAATGTTCTGCTCGCAGCTATTCGGAGTTTTGCGCAAGTCGCAACAGAAGAAACCGTTCGTCCTCGGGGTGTCTGGCGCGCGTGTGCATGATGGTTTCCAACAGGGTGTTTTCGCGCGTGTGCCGCGTTCCTTTATGCCGGTACGAATGCAGAAACCGGTGAGCGGTCTGGAGCTGGCAGATCAATTGGATGAAGCCAAAATGCAAGGAGCGATAAAGGATGCCGCTCAGCTCGATTTCGCGTTCTAAATCCTTTAAAAGCGCGTCTCTGCCAGCGATTGCACCTTGTGGCTAAGCAGCGGCAACACGCATTCAAGCACCTGTCTTACGCGAGGGGATGGCTTTCTTGGGGACGCATGGTGGAACAGCATCATGCCCCACAGACCACTTTGAGTGCCAATCGGAAGAACCATACTGGCTCTTGCTCCTAAGCGAACCAGCCGATCATCTTCGCCGATTGGTCGTGAAGTTGCGTGCGAGAGGTCTGGTTCATCTAATCCGCTGCGCGCGGAGAATATGCGCACATTCGCCTGGTCAAAATCATAAATGACCGGTGAGTGCATCCTATTTCCCATTGGAAGCGACAGATTGAGCGCAGAGCCAATCGACCTGTTTTTGGTTTCTGACACAACTAACAGATTTTCATCACAACTCAGCTCGCCCACTGCCACACGATCATAGCCTGACACGTGTCTCAAAAAGCTCGAGACCTCACGCAGCAAATCTGCCAGATTATCGCATTCCTCAATGGCCCGGGTCAGAAACAGCATGGCGTCGATGGACTGCGCTTGCGACAATTCGACCATATCAGGCGGCATGAGTTCAAATTGGGCAACACAGTGTTCGCCATTGCCAAAAGCAGAAACATTGCAGGTTTTATCCTCTAGTAGGTAATCACCCAGAACGAGGGGCTTGTGCGAAAAGTGAGGCAAACCAGCAAGGTTGCGCAGCCCGTGCACTAGGGGCGTGCTGAGGTGTGACTTTAGGCGAGTGCACACAAGGGACTGAGGCGTTTTGCCCAACACCCTCAGGCAACTCTCGCTTGCAGCGAAAATCTCTTCCTTCTTAGGATCGAATACCAGAAGCGCACTATGCGATTGTGATTGCCCAACCTCTGACAGTTTGCGCACGCTCGCCGCTTCAAACCCGTTATTGTTGAGCGCTTGGTGACGTAATACTGGAAGCGTCGTCATCGCCATTTCTCTCCCTATGGTGTGACCCCAATGGTCCAAGCCATTGGAAGATCAACATAGAGCATTTGCTTGCGTTCTAGCCTAAGGAGTACTCACTATTGGCCTAGGCAAGAGTACGTGGTGGCCCCGGATCGGCCTCTAAGAATTGGATAGATTGCCCCAAGCCGCTCGGCAGTTTTGACTGCCTGGACTCGAAAACCGGGTATCGGCAAAGAACGCGCGGCTAAGGGCGTGATATGGTCTGCCCGATTACAGCGCGCATGATGCTTTGTCCGATGCCATAGCGGCAGCCGAACTGCTCCAAGCGCAAATCAGCAAGCTTGGTGGGGGGACGAGACTGGATGAAGGGACAAGGCTGAGCGATCTTGGACGCTAAGCCCACTGCCCACCTGACAGCCTAAGACTAAAGTCTCTCTCCCACCACACAGCTCACGCGCCTAGCCTCACTGGGAAAGCTCGGATATTCTCTATTGCGGGCTAAACGGATAGCAGAAGGGGAGAGAAATGGACGATCCAATTTCAACTGCTGATCCGGCTGATGATTTCGCAGAAGATTTCGGCAGTGCCGATACCTCTTCGATGAACTCATCTGCCGCTGATCAGAGCGCGGAAAGCGGCGAAACCGCTGCCAATGAGGGGGCGTATTGGCGCGAGAATATCCGCCTTTTGTGCAGCCTTATGACAGTTTGGTTTGTCGCATCCTTTGGCTGCGGCATTCTGCTACGCGACTGGCTCGATCAGTTCAGCCTCGGCGGTTATCCGCTCGGCTTTTGGTTCGCGCAGCAAGGCGCAATCTACATCTTCATTGCCCTCATTGCTTTCTACGTTGTTCGTATGAAGCAAATTGAGCGCAAGTACGATCTTGACGATTGAGGGGGGCTGAAAAATGGAAACGCAAACCCTGATCTATCTCTTCGTGAGCGCAAGCTTTGCCCTCTATATCGGTATCGCGATCTGGTCGCGGGCAGGTTCTACGAAAGAGTTTTATGTCGCTGGCGGCGGGGTGAACCCGGTGGTCAACGGCATGGCAACGGCGGCCGACTGGATGAGCGCGGCAAGCTTCCTCTCAATGGCAGGTATCCTCGCATTTGCGGGATATGATGGCTCGGTTTACCTGATGGGTTGGACCGGCGGCTATGTGCTTTTGGCGCTATTGCTTGCGCCTTACCTGCGCAAATTTGGACAGTTCACTGTGCCCGACTTCATCGGCACGCGGTATTATTCCAAAGCGGCGCGCGTGGTGGCGGTCATCTGCCTTATCTTCATCAGCTTCACCTATATCGCCGGGCAAATGCGCGGTGTGGGGATCGTCTTCTCGCAGTTCCTGCAAGTTGACATCACCATGGGTGTCATCATCGGGATGGGCATTGTCTTCATCTACGCGGTGATGGGCGGTATGAAGGGCATCACCTATACGCAGGTCGCGCAATATTGCGTGCTGATCTTTGCCTATACGGTGCCAGCGTTCTTCTTGAGCTTTTATCTAACGGATAATCCCATCCCGCAATTGGGTCTGGGGTCTGAGCTTAATGATGGCTCTGGAACATATGTCCTTGAGAAGCTCGACAATGTGCTCGTTCAGCTGGGCTTTAATGAATACACCAGCGGTTCAAAAAGCACGATCGACATCTTCTGCATCACCATGGCCCTGATGGTCGGCACCGCCGGTCTGCCACACGTGATTGTGCGCTTCTTCACCGTGCCCAAAGCATCGGATGCGCGCAAATCAGCAGGCTGGGCGCTTGTGTTCATCGCATGCCTGTACACAGTCGCACCAGCAGTGGGCGCGTTTGGCATGTACAACCTCATCAACAAAGTTGACGATGTTGAGTACACACAGGTCGAGGGCTTCTTTACCGAATGGGAAGACGCAGGGCTCTACGCTTGGCAGGACAAGAACGGCGACGGCGTTATGCAATATCGCCCCGGTGCTGCCTTTGAAGGCAAGCCTGAGTTCACTGGCGAACGTGGCCCATCGGGTGAGCGTGTGATTGCCAACGCGCCAAACGCTGAGAGCGAAAATGAGGTCTATGTTGACCGCGACACTCTCGTGCTGGCCAACCCGCAGATTGCCAATCTGCCCGATTGGGTGATTGCTTTGATGGCAGCTGGTGGCCTTGCCGCAGCTCTGTCGACCGCAGCGGGCCTCTTGCTGGTGATCTCGGCATCGGTCAGCCACGATCTGCTGAAACAAACCTTCACGCCGAACATCTCGGCCAAAGGTGAGCTTTTGGCCGCGCGTCTGGCGGCAACGGCAGCGATTGTTGTGGCAGGTTACCTTGGCATCTATCCTCCAGGATGGGTGGCTCAGGTTGTGGCCTTCGCCTTTGGTCTGGCCGCCGCAAGCCTGTTCCCAGCGATCTTCATGGGCATCTTCTTCAAGGGGATGAACAAAGAAGGCGCAATCGCCGGGATGGTCAGCGGTCTGGTCTTCACCTTCAGCTACATCGCATACTTCAAGCTGGTGAACCCAGCGGCGAACACTGCGGATGCGTGGCTGTTTGGCATCTCGCCAGAGGGCATTGGGGTGATCGGCATGGTCATCAACTTCGCAGTCGCCATCGGCGTTGCGAGTGTGACCGCCAAGACCCCGCTCGAAGTGCGTAAGCTGGTGGACTCGATCCGCGTCCCACGCGGCGCCGGTGAAGCGCATGCCCACTAAGGTGCACATAATGGCCTGACCTCTCCCAGGTCGAACTCAGAGGGTGGCGTCAAAGCGACGCCGCCCTTTTTCGTGCCTTGACTGAATGACCGCCGCGCTGTCCCAAGCCTTGCACATTGCCGGAAAATGCGTAGCCTCTCACGCGGAGAGGGATTTGGGATCATGATGTTTGGAGCAGCCATTGCCGCTGTGACAGCATACCTCATCGCACTGTTCTGGCTGGCTTCCTGGCAGGACCGTGCCCGCGAGCGAGGCGTTGTCGCATCAAAGACAGCCGATTGGCTGTCGCGCAATCAAAGCCTGATTTGTGGCTTGAGCATTGGTGTCTATTGCACCAGCTGGACCTTCTTCGGCGGCGTTGGAACAGCGGCGCGGGACGGCCTCGATTTCCTGCCGATCTACCTTGGCCCCATTTTGGTATTCACTATCGGCTTCAGTCTTGTCCGCAAGATCCTCGCACAGTCTAAAGCGCAACATTCCACTTCAATCGCGGACTTTCTCTCTGCCCGTTACGGCAAATCAGCCAGCGTCGCGGCGCTTGTGGCGCTGATCGCAACTGTGGGTTCGCTCCCCTATATGGCGCTCCAACTCAGCTCGGTTGGGAGCTCGCTTTTGATGCTGAGTCCAGAGCTCGAAGCACAGGTGGCCGCCGATGAAATGGTCTTGATGGTGGCGGGATTGATGGCGCTCTTCGCAATCCTGTTTGGAGCAAGGCGCGCAGACAAAGCGGGCGATAATGCTGGAATGGTGCTCACCATAGCGGTGGAATCAGCGGTAAAGCTGGTCGCACTTTTGGCGCTGGCGGGATTTGCGCTGGCGCTTCTTTGGGACGCGCCACAGCCGGTTGTCGAGGCGGGCGATATCTTCAAAGCAGATCAGATCGATGCGCGGTTTATGACGCTGACCTTGATCGCAGCTTGCGCAGCCCTGTGTCTGCCACGCCAGTTTCACATGACCTTTGTCGAGGCTAGCAACAGCCGGGCAGACGCCGCCATGCGGTGGACCTTCCCGGCCTATCTCATGACCATTTCACTGGCGATTGTGCCGATTGTTTTGGCGGGGTTAAGCATCCTGCCAGCTGGCACCAATGCCGATATGATCGTCCTTGCTCTGCCCTTGGCCAGCAGCAATGAAACGCTCGCACTGCTGGTTTTTATAGGCGGGTTTTCAGCCTCTGCCGGGATGATCGTTGTCGCCAGTGTTGCGCTTTCGACCATGATCACCAACGATCTGATCGCGCCCGTCGCCTTTCGCAAAGCCTTGAGCGGCAAAGGAGATCGCAGCGCAATTGCAGGCCGCCTTTTGATGACACGAAGGCTCGTGATCGCAGCGCTCTTGTTCTTCAGCTATCTGTTTTACTTAGGTTTTGGCACGCTTGAAACGCTCGCCGGCCTTGGGACGCTAGCCTTCGCAGCGCTCGCGCAATTTGCGCCCGGATTGGTTCTTGGCGTGCTCAGCCAAACGGGCAACCGGGCAGGTATGATTGCGGGGCTGTGCACCGGTTTTGGCCTGTGGCTCGTGCTTTTGATCGGGCCGCTTGTCTCGGGCGGCGATCCGGTATTTGCCATTCATCCTGATCCTCTGGTCTCAGGTGTACTTCTTAGCCTTAGTGCCAATGTGATCATTTACTGGCTGGGGTCTGTAATGATTGCGCCATCTTTGGTTGATGCAGCACAGGCCGCGGCCTTTGCAGGCACCAATTCCAGTGGCGCGCCAGTGCGCTTCACCACCAGAAAGCGGGTCGCTGATGTCCGGCTTTTGCTGGCGCAATTTGTTGGCAAAGAGCGAGCCGATGCCAGCATCGCAGCTTTGCCCGGTGATTACCGCGATAATCACGAGGCTGACGCCGCGGTGACGGATATGGCGGAGCGAACGATTTCGGGCGTCATTGGCACCTCATCTGCTCGCATGCTGGTTGGGTCATGGGCCGGCGGTGATCCTGTGCCTTTGCAAGAAGTTGTCGCCATGTTCGACGAGACCAATAAGCGTCTCTCCTTTAGCGGTGAACTCTTGCAAATTGCGATTGAGAATATCGACCAAGGCGTGGCGCTTGTTGATGCAGAGATGCGCTTGGTCGCGTGGAATTCGCGCTATGTTCAGCTGTTCGCGCTTCCCGAGAATCTGGTCAGTGTGGGCACGCCGATTGCCGATCTCATTCGTTTCAATCTCGCGCGCACCCAAATGAGTGAAGGCGAGGTTGAAGCCAATATTGCGCGGCGGATTGCTCACATGCGCGCTGGAACCGAGCACCGGATCGAGAGCGAGCAGTATGACGGGCGCATCATGCGGATTGTCGGTTCGCCCACGCCCGGCGGTGGCTACACTACCAGCTACACCGATATTACCGCTGATCGCAGGGCAGAGGAGGCGCTTGAGGACCAGGTCGCTCTGCGCACTAAACAGCTGAGCCTGGCCAATGCAGCGCTTGCCGAAGCGACCCAGTCTAAGACCCGTTTTCTGGCAGCGGCCAGCCATGACTTGATCCAGCCTTTGAACGCGGCGCGGCTGTTTGCCTCTGCTCTTGGCGAAGAGGTGTCGGGTGAAAAATCGCTCGAGCGGTTGGTCAAGGATCTCGATGGTTCGATACTCTCCGCAGACCGTCTAATCCGCGCGCTTCTCGACATATCGAAACTCGATTCCGGTGGGGTTGAGCCTCAAATTGAGCAGGTGCAGGTCGAGCGGGTTTTTGATGAACTCGTGCGTGAATTTGCCGTACAGGCAAAGGCCAAGTCGATCTCGCTAAGGCGGGTGCATACCAGCGCTGTCATCGCAACCGACAGGGTTTGGCTGACCAGCGCGCTGCGTAATCTTGTGAGTAATGCAATCCGTTACACCTCTGAAGGAGGTGTGCTTCTAGGGGTGCGACGTAAAAGCGATGAGGTGCGTATTTGTGTCCTCGATACAGGGCGCGGGATTGCACAAGAAGACATTGAGACAGTGTTCGACGAGTTCAATCGTGGTACATCGAGCGACCGCGAAGGGCTAGGCCTAGGCTTGGCAATTGTACGCCGCGCCGCTCGCTTACTCGACATCCATGTCGAGACCACCAGCACAATCGGCAAAGGCACACAGTTTGCCCTTCATCTGCCGGTCCTGCGCTGGCAAGCTGCAGCGCCTGAGCGTCAACCCAGTCGCAAAGCGCATAGTCTAAGAGCGGCCGACGTTCTTGTGGTCGACAATGACCCTGCCGTGCTTTCTGCGACCTCTATTTTGCTCGAGAAGTGGGGGCTCACGGTCAAATGCGCGCATGGTCTGACAAATGCGATTGATGCTGCGCCGACGTCGCCCGATCTGGTCATCATGGATTACCGGCTTGACGGTGAAGAGCGCGGAGATGCTGTTTACGAAACGCTATGCCAGCACTGGGGCCTGCGCCCGCCAGCTATCCTAATGACTGCAGAGCCTTCGGATGAAACCCAAAGAGCCGCTGAAATGATGGGTGCAAACCGTCTGCTCAAACCCTCGTCACCCGCTGCCTTGCGCGCGCTTATCTCGGGCGGATTGGCGCGCGGACCTGCCAAGCCAGTTGAGTATGCGCAATAGCCCTATTGGTTGATTACATCGGCTGCGGTTTGTTCCACATCAAGTTTGCCTGCGAGCAACACGGCCTGTGTGCGATTGTTGACGCCCAGCTTGCGGAAAATTGCGGTGATATGCGCCTTCACCGTGGCCTCACTGATCTCGAGATCATAAGCGATCTGCTTGTTCAAAAGCCCCTCACGCATGGACGATAATATCCGCCGCTGTGCAGGGGTGAGGCTTGCCATATTGGCAAGGTCTGCGTCTTCCTCTTCGCCCGTCTCGGGAAACCACCCATCGCCTTCGCGCATAGCCGAAAGTGCATCGCGCATTACGTCAAGGCTGGAGGATTTAGGAATGAAGGCGGCCGCACCCAATTGCCGAGCTGCAGCGATTACGCGGGGGTCTTCGCTCGCCGATACAATCGAAATAGGAAGGGCGGGATAGTCCTGCCGCAGATCCATCAGCACCGAAAGCCCGTTGGAATCCTCCATGTGCAAGTCGAGCAGCAGAGCCTCTACAGGTGCTTGCCCAAGAGCCTCACGGGCCTTTCCAGCACTGCTTGCCTCGATGATCTTTGCCTCGGGCCACACCTTCCCCACCGCATGGCTTAAAGCCGTGCGGAAGAGAGGATGATCGTCGGCTATAACGACTTGCATAGTTAGCCCTCCCACTTGCGCCTCTAGTTGTTCTGCCCTCCCTCAATAAGGCGGTCAACAAGCGACGGATCGGCCAGCGTCGAAGTGTCACCAAGCGAGCCATAATCGTTCTCTGCGACCTTCCTCAGGATACGGCGCATGATCTTGCCCGAACGGGTTTTGGGCAGGCCATCGGTGAATTGGATGTGATCGGGGCTTGCGATTGGCCCGATTTCTTTTCGGACGTGGGTGCGCAGCTCTTTGTAAAGCTCTTCCGAACCCTCAAGTCCTGCATTTAAAGTCACGTAGCAATAGATGCCTTGCCCTTTGATATCATGCGGATAGCCGACCACAGCGGCCTCTGCGACGGTATCGTGGAGGACGAGGGCGCTTTCCACTTCGGCGGTCCCCATCCGGTGGCCGGAGACGTTGATCACGTCGTCAACACGGCCAGTGATGCGGTAGTAGCCGTCCTCGTCCCGCTTGCAGCCATCGCCGGTAAAGTATTTGCCTTTGTAAGTGCTGAAATAGGTCTGTTCGAAGCGCTCATGGTCGCCGTAGACGCTGCGCGCCTGCCCCGGCCAAGAATGGGTCACGCAAAGATTGCCTTCATTGGGCCCCTCAAGCGATCTGCCATCATTGTCGACAAGCTCCAGCTGCACGCCAAAGAAGGGAAGGCCCGCAGAACCAGGCTTCATATCGTGTGCGCCCGGAAGAGTGGTCAGCATGCAGCCGCCAGTCTCGGTCTGCCACCAGGTGTCAACAATGGGGCACCGCCCTTCCCCGACAACGTCGAAATACCAGCGCCATGCTTCGGGGTTGATCGGCTCACCGACCGACCCAAGCAGGCGCAGTGACGAACGATCCCGGCTCGTCACGAAATCATCACCTTCACGCATCAGCGCACGGATTGCCGTGGGCGCGGTATAGAGGATGTTGACCTTGTGCTTGTCCACTACGTCCCAGAAACGCCCGTGGTCAGGAAAGCTTGGCACGCCTTCAAATACGACCTGAGCCGCCCCGTTCATCAGCGGGCCATAGACGATGTAGCTGTGCCCTGTGACCCAGCCGATATCGGCGGTGCACCAGAAAACCTCGCCAGGCTGATAGTCGAAGATGTAGTGGAAGGTTGTTGCCGTCCAAACGCCGTATCCGCCGGTCGTGTGGAGCACGCCTTTGGGCTTTCCGGTGGAGCCTGAGGTGTAGAGGATGAAGAGCGGGTCTTCAGCGTTCATCACCTCGCATGGCACAGGCGCATCGGACGCCTTATCCGCAAACTTATGGTCGCGGCCTTCAGTCATCGGCACGTCAGCACCGGTGTGAGCAACGACGAGTACAGCCTCGACCCCTTCAGTGCCAGGAAGCTTCAGCGCTGCATCAACATTGGTCTTAAGTGGCACGCGTTTGGAGCCGCGAAGGCCCTCGTCAGCCGCCACAACGAAGCGCGAGCCGCAATCTTCGATGCGTCCGGCCAACGCTTCGGGAGAGAACCCGCCAAACACCACCGAGTGGATCGCGCCGATACGAGCACAGGCTAGCATCGCGGTGACGCCTTCGACCACCATCGGCATGTAAATGGTGACCCGCTCGCCCTTGGTAACGCCGATTGCTTTCAATGCATTGGCCATGGCGATCACTTCGCTTTGCAACTCAGCATAGGTGAGTGTGCGGCTTTCGTCGGTGGGGTTGTCAGGCTCAAAGATGATTGCCGGCGTATCCCCGCGCCCTGCCTCTACATGACGGTCAACCGCATTGTAGCAAAGGTTGAGCTGGCCATCTTCAAACCACTTGATGTTAGCTGGATCAAATGACCAGTCGCCGCCCTTCGTAGGCGCTTGGACCCAGTCTAGACGTTCTGCTTGCTCCAGCCAAAATCCGGCCGGATCCGAAACCGAGCGCGCATACAGTGCGTCATATTGCTCTGCGACACAGTTCGTGGCGTGAGCGGCCTGCGGTCTGACAACGGCTTCGAGCATGGTCTCATCTCCTCATATTGAGACTCACCATACAGGGCCGCAGCTCTCCTGTTTCTCAGACAAAGGTCGTACGACTTTTCGCTAGCTAGCGAGGCAGCGCACTCCCCGCCAAAACCTGAGGCTAGAAAAGATATTGTGAGGGGAGATCACAAGAATGACATCGCGCAACATCCGTGGAAGCCTGCGTCTCATTTTGCTAAGCGCAACGTGCCTGACCGCCAGCCCGGTTCTGGCTCAGGAAGCATCGGTTGACGACCGGCTGGACCGCTTGGAGGCGCTGGTTGAAGGGCTGATTGAACGGCTGGATGCACAGCAGACTGCCTCTGCCCAAAGCGAAGCCCAGATGCGTGCAGAACAAGAAGCGATGCGCGCCCAAGGCGAGGTGCTGTTAGCTGAAACGCAAAAACTTCAAGCGAATAACATCAGCCTAGAGCAGCAATTGGCTGCGTCAGCCGCTCAGGAGGGTGATGGTTTCAAGGTTGGCAACACCCGCATTACCTATGACGGCTATGTCAAACTCGACGCGATCAGCCAGCGCACAAGCGGCGGGCAGCTTGCCAACAATTCGATTCTTCGCGACTTCCTAATTCCGGGGGCTATCCCGGTGGGCGGCGCTGCTTCCGGCTTCGATACCGACTTCAGTGCGCGCCAGACACGGTTCCTGTTCAAGACCGAAACCGACGTGGGAGCCGAGCATAAGCTCACAGGCCTGATCGAGCTCGATTTTAACGTCACCTCTGGCGGCAATGAGCGGGTTTCGAACAGCTTTGTGCCGCGTATTCGCCAAGCTGTTATCTCTTACGACAATTGGACATTCGGTCAGACATGGTCGACCTTCCAAAACGTCGGCGCTTTACCAGACAGCCTCGATTTCATCGGTGTGACGCCAGGCACCGTCTTCGACCGCCAGCCTCTTATCCGCTATACAAATGGCGGACTTCAGGTCGCGGTTGAGCAACCCGAAACAACGGTCACATCGCCAGCTGGCGCCCGCGTGCTAGCAGGTGACGACCAATTGCCAGACGTTGTCGGACGCTACAATTGGTCCGGTGACTGGGGCAACTTTACAGCGGCAGGCATTGTGCGCCAGTTGCACGTCTCCACGGACGATTTGATGGGCGTCGATGACAACGCTTTTGCCTATGGTCTGAGCCTTTCGGGCAAGCTCAAGGTCGGCGGGAAGGATGACTTCCGCTTCATGGCAACCGCTGGTGATGGTCTTGGCCGCTACATCGGCCTCAACATCGTCAATGATGCAGCGATCGATGCCAATGGAAATCTCGATCCGATCTTCACCTACTCCGGATTTGCCGCCTATCGCCGGGTGTGGGGAGACAAAACCCGCTCAAGCATCGGGGCATCATACTTCAAAGCGGATAACCCGGTTCTCCTGACCACCAACCAAGTGACCGATGAGAGCTGGAATGCGTTTGCCAACATCATCTGGACGCCCGTCACCCCGCTCGATATCGGGATCGAGCTGATGTATGCCGAGCGCACTCTCGAAGATGGTCGCAGCGGCAATCTCCAGCGCGTGCAATTCTCGACGCGCTACAATTTTTAGCCGCTGCAACTGGACTGCTCGCAATCGGCCCAAAATCTGACCCATTGCAGGGGCTGGTTCCAGCATGACAGACAGAAGCATCAGATATCCGGGGCTGGAAGGGATAACAGACAAAGCGAGCATTTCCCACGCTCGCCTAGAATCGCCGCAGGAATGCCATGCCGGCTGTGCCGGTGTATTCCTCGCCGACTAACGGGCTTGCGCGCACCTCGTCGCTAAGCAGGCGAAAATCAGCAAAAGCGATGATGGCGGTGCGGCGCCCCAACTGCCAGGCGATGTCGGCAGATGCGAACGGTTCGATTGAGCTTTCTGGAGTAAACTGCGCAAGGGTTGCGTTGGCTTCTTCGGGGCGCACACCGAACAAATGGTCATTTAACTTTTTGTCGCGGTACGAAGCACCGCCTGCTAGATCGAAGGCCACTCTTCCTAGCTCGAACTCCACTCCGACCCGGCCCGATGCTTCATAACCATTGTGTATATCAAGAACGTCATGGGTCCCTTGGAATTCGACATAAGCAGGCCCTGCATTGAACCGTGCGCGAAGGCCCGCTTCGGCGGTTGTTTTGCGATCAATCCCTTCAAATTGAGGGGATTCGGCAGGGTCAGTAAAGGCAAAACGGGGCTCTGCCAGCGCAGTGAGTTCAAACACCTCGTTATCCCAAAATGTGTACGTGAACCCGTCGATGCCGATGTGCATGTTTTCCCAATCATAGGCGACATAAGGCAAAGGATTGGCCTCAACCTCATCCACGCCTTCGTAAGGAGAAAAATCTGCAAGCACCGCGATACCAATCGTAAGCCCTTCGGCTTCGCCTGGCCCTTGAAAGCCATCCTGAGCAAAAGCGGGGCTACCAGCACACATCGTAAGGGCGAAAAGCAATTTAGTGGTACGCATAACATTCTCCAGAAAATGGCCGGGGATTTGGCCTTGCGAAGAACATGTGAAGGCAACGGGTGATAGGGGCATCCAGCGGTGTGTTTTGAGACAACCAACCGTGTCTTTCCCCTCATATCGGGACGCGGACACCTTGTGCTTTGTGCAGGTGCCACACTACGCCTCTCGCCAGAACGCAAGCGGCGCATACAGCGCCGTCATCAGGAGCAATCGTTGACCAATCTGGATATGTTCCTTGGTGTCATGACCGCCATGGCGCTGGGGCAGTCTTTACTCAGTGCAAGCCTGCTGTCGGTTAGTGAGGCCCCCAAAGATGTGCGGATGCCGCTCATCGTCTTTTTCATTGCGAACGCAGTGACGGAGATTTCTTCGTTGCCCTCTTTATTCGAATTTTCCTACCTCAGTATCGAACACGCTATTGTCCTTGCAGGACTACCGGCGACCCTGCTTTTGGCGCCAGCGGTGTGGATCTATCTCGTCGCTCTCACCTCTGAACATCCGGCCCATCTGACCAAACGCCAGTTGTGGCATTTCGCACCATTTGCCCTTGGCGTTCTGGTCTGCATCGCAATGGCCATCGTATCGGAGGATGTTCGTGAGCAGATATTCGGTGATCAACCGCGCACTGATGCACCGGTCGTATTCTTCTCAACTCTGCTTGTGATTGCGATTATCCTCATAAACGCCGCACAACTGATCGGATACACATTCCCGATTATTCACAGACTGCTTAGGTATTGGAAGCGCCTGCGCGACCTTTATGCGAGCACAGACAAACGTGATCTGAGCTGGGTAATCTGGATGCTAGGCCTATTGCTCATTAATGTGATCTGGTCGCTTTACACAACGTTCTTCGAAACCTCCGGCCACGAGGAAATCGTGGGTGAAGTCGCCAATGTTGCACTGATTTGGTTGTTGTCTGTTTGGGGACTGAAACAGCTTCCCGGTTTGCGCGCCCATTCCGTCTCCGATGAGCCTGCGCTTGTCGAAGAAGAAGAAGAAGAAACCAACAATATCAATGACAAGACACGCTACGCCAAATCGGCTCTGTCTGATGAGCATATAGATCGGATTGCAAAAGATATAGACCGCGCCATGCGAACAGATGCGCTCTACCTTAACCCCAACCTATCATTGAGGCACTTGGCCAGCCACATCAGAACCCATCCAAACTACGTGTCGCAAACGTTGAACGGGCGTCTGAATTCGACCTTTTTTGACTACATTAATGGCTGGCGTATCCGCGATGCTATGCCCCGCCTTGCACAAAGCGATGAGCAAGTGACCAATATCGCGTATGATGTCGGATTCAATTCGCGGTCATCGTTTTACAACGCATTCAAAAGAGAGACCGGAGAGACACCAACGCAATATCGCGAGCGCGTTCGCGCGGAGCCTTAAAAGCATTTTGCAAGGGCACCTTAGTGCTGTGAGCCAGCGAGGCGAGCTTTGATCGTTCTTGCCAACTCTGTGATTGATCGCCTGTGGCTGGCAACCAGATCGGTCGAGTTAAAAACCGTTATGGGAAGCTCAGGCGCAATGCCGCGCGCTTCCCAATTGCGACCTTGAGCATCGGTATAGATTTCATTGGACAAGGTAACTTCCCAGCCATTGGGCAGCTCTTTTTCGAGCACGTCCGAAAATGCCCCGCGAGTGGGCTGGCCTGCATGGGTAACATTCGGAAGCGCCCGCAAGGCGAGAGTCAAAACTTCGCCGCCGCTGACGGTTGCCTGCGAAGTCAGAACATAAACCGGCCCTGTGAACCGTGCCCCATTATGCGGGGAGACTATATGGCCGAAAGGCTGTGTGACTGAGCTGTCAGCTGCGCGCTTGCTGTAGCCGAGCATCTTGCTGCTGGCGAAGCGGCTGGCAATGGCGCGGCTGATAAAATCATACCCACCCATATTAACACTCAGATCTATGATTAGTGCTTGGGCCCCGCGTTTCTCAAATCGCTTGAACGCCTTATCTAGAACGGCGTTCAGCTCAGCGAGGTCGTCCTTCTCATGTCCCAATCCCTTGCCTGCAAATCCCGCGACGGTGATAAAAGTCATGTAGGCGATCTCGTTGTCCACCATCCCGTACTGGATACGGTTATCGCCAGCCATCTCGCCGCGCCGCTTTAAGATATCGCCCGCGATACTGCGCAGCCAGAATGCTTCGATAAATTTGTCGTTCAATTCCGATCGCGCGGTCCCGGTGCGCGCGGCCTCGGTGGTAAGATACCGGCTGACTACGCTGGGATTGGCATCAAAGCTTTGGTCTGACCCATCCACATGTGCGGTGATGGACACATGGCCATCTTTGAGCGGTTCCAGCAGGTCGGTTAGGATTGCGAACAGGTCTTCGTCCGATGTGTTGGCTGTAACTTTTGCGCGGGCACTAGCAACGCGCGCCGCCCAGTCTGTGTCGTAGAGATCGAAGAAGGCGTAATGCTCTGCGAAATAGGCGGCAAAAGCATCGAAAGTGCCGATGGCATCATCGCGTGCAGGCGTATTGCATTGGGCCGGGACGGCCTCGATCCGGTTCATCTGCATCGGATAGTCTTCCAAGGTTGGCGTGAAGCTTCCTTCATACCCATTGGCCGCGATCTTCAACGCGCCTTTACTGATATAATGGTTCAGGTTTTCGACGCTGGTTTTGGACTGCACGCAGGCATCGCCCGCCACATGATAGAGCGCCACATTCTCGTCTCTGAGGTCGAGGACATACCCATAGCCATCAGACTGCCAAACGCCATCAGGCTTTTGAGAATGCGCGTCCCCCGGTTCAGAAGGCAGTCGAGCAGTGGCGCAGCCGGATTGGAGCATTAGGGCCGCGATAATCGTGGTGGCTGAAATTGCGCTGCGAAGGGCAGGTTTGGTCATGAATTGTCTCGCTTAGTCTGGTTAATCGCCGAGTGGGCCTTTGCTTCATCCGCCTATGCGGTGCAGCCTTGAGTGTTTGCGCTCCTGGACATTCTCAAACGATTGCAGCATCGCAGAGCCTCTCACATTGAGGACAAAACTGCTCACATAAGTCCGCCCGTCAGGTGTGCGGGCGCATTGCGCCTGCAAATTGAAAGCATCGACTCTCGCGACCATCGCCGGCTGGAATGACTCGGGCGCTGTAAGGGCAAAACTGAGAATGGCGGGCTGCTTTTTATCGACCGTCACGGTGCCGGTAAGATGTTTCATCAGCTTGATGTCATCCTTGTCGGTTTGGTCCGGTAATGGCTTGAACCGATAAGTCGCGGTCGTGGCGGTTTGGCTGATCAAATTGGCTCGCGTGCGAGGGATGCGCCGGGCAAAATTATGACACCAAAAATCATCCGAAGCCTCCGCATCAATATCCTTTAGGCCTTGGCGCTGTTCGGAATTGAGGGCGGCGCGTTTAGGGGCAAGCATGGCCACCCTTTTTCCAGCGGGACGGTCTGGATGAATGCGAGCGCGACCTTCAAAATCATCAACTCTCAGGTCAAGCTGATAGGAATAGTCAGGCCCCCTCGTGTTTGCATCCAGAGCTGCGTTTAGTGGATCGTCCGTCTTGGCATTCGCTGCGCTGCTCAGGGCGATCAGCGAAAGGCATGGAAACAGAAAAGTGCGCAGCATTATGATGTACTCCTTTGGCTAGGAGCTATTCAGTTATACGGAACGCAGGCATTGGGCGTCCACATATGGCGGCAAGGACACCTTGTGATCCGCCACATCACTCGCGATCAAAGTCTGGCTTTTCCAAGGGGCCGTAGCCCACAGTGGCGTTTGCGACATCGCGGCTGACAAAGCTCTTCGTTATCTGGCTGGCGCAAGCGCTCATTGTCAGGCCGCTCAAGGCTACCAGTGCGAGGCACGAGAAGCGGGAAATGCACAGCGGTTTCTCAAATTTCATTTAGACGCTCCGGCCCAGAATCGGACCAAAGTTCACCCCGCTTGGGACCCAACCGATCAATGGACAAAAACGCCTCAAACAAAGCTGAATTTCGGGAGACAGCGGAAAAGACTTAAGCCTTTATGAGTCTGATTTCCCAGCTGAAAGGCATGGTGCCGCTTACAGGATTTGAACCCGTGACCCCATCATTACGAATTTATTGGAGTAGTTTGGAATAATCCATATTCGTCAGACCCTTAGACCGCCCGACGCAGCCACCTTTTGCGCCACCCCACAGTGAACCCAAAGTGCGTTCGCGTTCAACGATCGCCGTTTCCTAGCGAAAGTGCTTTACTTCAGCCGACCTCCGTAAGTCGACCGCAACCATACCCATTGCAGCGGCTGGTATCGGCATGAGAGCGAGGGGCGTCAGATGTCCGAGATTGGGAGTGAAACCGGACAGAAGTGGGGACTGATTGGGTGCCTCACTATGTGCATCAGTACGCATCAAGCATGCAGATATGCGCATTTTTGCAACGGCCTTAGCGCTTGAAGCCTTTGCGCAGAAATCTATCAAATGGCACGCTAAAGAAGATCGCAGACGGCGAAGTGCCGAATTGCGAACTAGTGGATAGGAATAAGCTCGCTAGATGGAACTTTGGACCGAAATGCGCACCGCAATGGTGCTTGCCCGCGCCGGAACGGTTTTAGCGGCTGCAAAAGAGCTGGGCATTCATCGCGCGACCGTGACTCGCCATATTGATGCACTTGAGCGTCATCTAGGAAAGAGGCTCTTCATTCGGCATCGCGATGGTTATTCGGTAACAAAGGAAGGCGAGAGCCTGGCCTCTTTGGCGCATGCGACCGACGACCTTCTTGATGGCTTTGTGTCACAGTTGGGTCTGGAGCGACCCAGCCTTAGTGGCTCTCTTAAGGTGACGGCGATAGGAGCTGCACATCCCTATTTCTTACCGGCCATTCAAAAATTTTCTGTTCTTAACCCAGACGTTTCGGTGCATCTCAAGTCCACGATTGACGTGCCAAACTTAGCACAACGCGAGGCAGATGTTGCGATACAGTTTGGTCAGAAGCCTGAGGAACTAGACTATGTTGTGCTACCCTCTCATGAGTTCAGTCTCGGGCTTTGTGCGAACAAGCGTTACGTTGAAACTCACGGCGCCCCAGAAAATGAGGAGGAGCTTGGAAACTATGATCTGATTGCGATCGAAAATAGCGAAGGGACGCTAGATCTGGTCAAAACCTTTTGTGTCGCTCGAAACTCGATCAAGCTAACTTCCAACGAGCCTAGCACTACTCTTCGCAGTATAAAGGAAGGGCTCGGTCTTGGTCTGGCGACGCTTAGAGAAATCGAGGAAGATCCTGACCTTATAGAGGTTCCAACTACTCGAACACCCCTCATTGTACCTGTTTGGATCGTCACCCATGTCGACCTTCACAGAACGAAACTGGTGACATCATTTGTGCGTCACCTCAGGATGTACGCTCAGTCACATCTGACTGATGTGCGGAGTGCCTCAAGCACAACGAGCACTGAATTAGACATCGATGCCAGCGAGTTCCCATGAACCGCCTAGTGCCAGATTGAGAGCAATCCACTGTTCCAAGCGCGCACGGCGGATCGCAACATAAGACTGGTCAGCGGTAAACTGGCGTTGTTGAATACTCAGGACATCGATTAAGTCAGTTTCGCCCTCTTTGTACCTCAGTCGTGCCAGCCGTACTGCTTCGACAGCTTCGTCGCGCGACCGGCGCAACTGATCTTCTCTTAGCCGGAATGCCTCTAGCTGATCTATTCCATCTTCTACCTCATTAAAGGCGGTCAACGCTGCGCTTGCGTAAGCTGCGATTGCTGCACGTTGATTGGCATCAGCTTCATCCACCTGAGCGTTCCGCAGGCCCCCATCAAAAACGGGCTGAAGCACGCTTCCAATGAGCGACCAGACCAGATTTCGTCCATCGAGAAGATCATTCAGCTCATTGGACGATCCCCCAATGCTTGCGGTTAGGTTGACGATGGGCAAACGCGCCGCACGCGCTTGATCAAGCAAGCCAAACGCGGATGCGACTTCGTATTCGGCAGCAATCAGATCGGGCCGTCTCTCCAAGAGCTGCGACGGTAGCCCGGCTGGGGGCGAAGGAGGCGTGGTCGGGAAGTCAGATGCGCCTTTTGCTAAGTTACCTGGATATCGTCCGAGCAAGATTTCAAGCGAGCGCACTGCGCTCCGCTTAGCGACAATTGCGCTTTCAAGGCTCTCCCTTACGGATGCGAGGTCTGAGGCCGAAGTACGGACATCCTGCGCGTCGGCATACCCTTCCCTCGCTCTTACACGTACCAGTCGATCCGTTTCAGCGTAGGATTCGAAGTTGGCTTGACTAACCTGCAGCAACAGCTCCGCTTCGATGATAGCGAAGTATGCAGAGGCAACTGCTGCAGCGAGAGAATGTTGGGCAAACTTGAAGTCCGCTTCCACCGCACGCGCATTGGCATATGCTGCGTTTCGACCAGCGCGAACACGTCCCCACAAATCAGCTTCCCACGAGGCCTGAAGGCTAAAATCCCAACTTGATTGCGACAGGACACTGCTGCTTTCACCACCTGTGCTGGGCGTATCGAACAGATCGCTCTCTGTCCCAGAAGCTGAGAATTCGACGCCCGGGAAAAGATCAGCCCGGCTTTGACGCGCAGCCGCATAACTCGCTTCGAGACTGGCAGTGGCTGACTGAATGTCGGGGTTCGCCAATTGTGCTTGTCGGACATAGTCCGACAACAAAGGGTCTCCCAGATGATCAATCCAGCCGATTTGCACTTCTCCCGGCTGTGCTCCCGCCACCAGCCATGTGTCGGGTAATTCCGGAAGGCTTTGTCGGGACGCGCTTCGAATGTCTCCCGGTGTGCTCAAAGTTGAGCAGGCAGATAGAGCCAGAAAGGCTGTTGCCGAAAATAACACGGCTAGAATGGTCCGCGATAGCTTCATGTAGCTTCCTCTAAGCTCTGCTCCGCTGTCTCATCGTTTCCGATGCGGAAAAGGATTGCATAGACGGTGGGGACCACTGCGAGCGTAAGGACTGTTCCAGAGGTCAGGCCAAAGACCAGGACTACAGCCATAGATTGAAAGAAGGCGTCGAAGAAAAGTGGGATAAGACCAAGTGCGGTCGTAGCAGCGCCGAGCACAACAGGGCTCAATCGGCTTTCAGAGCTATCGACTAGAGCATCAAATCTGGGTTTGCCATTCGCAATCTGTGCGTCGATCTCGTCCACCATCACGATCGCGTTCTGAATTAACAAGCCCGAAAGAGACAGCAAACCGAGGATTGCCATGAACTCGAGCGGTACGCCCATAACGATCAAGCCGAACACGACCCCAACAAGCGCAAAAGGGACTACGCACCAGATTACCAAGGGTTGGCGCAGTCCGTTGAAAAGGAAAATTGTTGCAAGAACCATTGCGCCGAAGCTGTATGGGACCACCGAAAACAGATCAGCATTTGCCTCGGCGCTGCTTCCTAATTCCCCATCCCATTCGAATGAGTATCCAGGCGGCAGTTCAATTGCCTCGATATCGCCTTGAATGTCGGCTTGAACATCACCCGCAAGCACGCCGGGTGCAGGATCAGCCTGAGCTGTGATTGAGTAGACTTGGTCTTCCTTCTTGATCCGGCCGTCTCTCCAGATAGTCTGGACAGAATTCGCCACTTGAATAAGCGGGACAGTATCTCCGGTTGAATTGCTGACCTGTGTTGTTGGAAGAAATTGTGCCGTTTCGCGTTCTCTTGCTGGCGCTCTGTATGTGATTGGGATCAGATCATCGCCTTCACGATAGGTCCCAACCTGTTCTCCTGAGAACGCGCGTGCGACTGCATTGCCGAGATCACTGCGCGAAACCCCTGCCCTTAGCGCCTGATCTTCTGCGTAGTCGACTTGGATTACTGGCACTTGCTGGCGCCAGCTATTCTCAACCATAATCGTGTCTGGATGGGCATTCAGAACAGCGGTCGCTTGATCGGCAAGACGCCTAAGCTGTGCGGGATCGGGGCCAAAGAACTTCGCCTGTATCTTCGCACCGCCGCTTGGCCCCATTGTGAAACGCCAGACCTTCGCTTGGCTGTCTGTTAGTTCGGTGGAGACGTAATCTTGAAGGGTCGCGATAACCCGGTCAATTTGGTCGAAGTTTTCGAGCTTTATGAGGAGTTGACCATAGGCGCTGTTCTGGCTTTCTGCGTCATAGATCAGCATGTAACGCTGCGTGCCTGCACCAACGAGCGTTTTGACATTGGTCACGCCTTCAATCGATTCAGCAAACTTGGCTACCTCTTGAAGCCTTGCATCCGTTATCGAGATGGCTGTTCCTTCCAGCCCCCAATAGTCGACCACCACCTGGGAGAGGTGCTCGCTGGAAAGAACCCAGACTTCACATAATTGAAGCCAAAGACCGAGAGCAAGAAGAGGCTAATTGCGCCAGTGAGCGTGAGATATCTTGCCCGGATCATGGTCCGAACAACAGACTTGAACCAGAGGAGGAAGCGGTTTGGCTTAGGCTCCGCATCCGAGGTTTCCTCCTCCTTCTTGAGCAGCAAGTCGCACAAGAATGGTGTCAAAGTGATCGCAAAAAGCCAGCTGTAGAACAGCGCAATCATAATCACCCAAAAGAGATCGCGCGTGAACTCCGCAACCGCACCCGGCGATAGACCGACGACCGAAAAAGCAAAAATGCACACTAGGGTGCCGACGAGTAGTAGCCAAAAGCAGCGGCTGACCACGTTACTGGCCGCTTTGATCGGGGCTTCCCCGCGACGCATCCCGGTTAGAATTCCGTCGGTAACAACAATCGCATTGTCGACCAACATGCCCAAAGCAATGATGAGGGCACCAAGAGAAATGCGATGCATTGGCACGTTCATCCAATACATCGTGGCCAAGGTCGCGGCGACCGTAATGAGAAGCATTGCACCGATGATGAGGCCAGAACGGATGCCGATAAAGATCAGCAGTGTGACAATTACAATTGCCAATGCGGACGCGAGATTGACGACAAAATCGCCTATCGCTTGATCAACGACTTTGCCTTGATGATAGAATTCCTGCAGCTCCATACCAGCTGGGCGAGCGCTCGATAGCTCAGCAAGTTTTGCGGTCAACGCTTCACCAATGGCAACCACGTTCGAGCCACTGTCTACGGCAATGCCAATGCCAATCGCTTGCTGCCCATCGTAATAGGCAAGAGAACTAGGGGGGTCGGTGTATCCGCGGGTCACCTTTGCTATGCTACCTAGCCGGGTGACACTGCCATCATTGGAGGAAATGAGAAGGTTTTCGATTGCTGCTACTGAGTCTACATCGCCAGTTGCTGTAATGACGACTTGCCGATCATCTATTTGCAAAGAGCCAGCCGGAACAATTGCGTTTTGAACTGAGAGTTGATCGAAGATTGCGTCAACGGATTTACCAAGGGATGCGACCGTCTCTGTCGGTATCTCAACGAAGATCACCTCATCCAAGTTTCCTGAGATGTTGATCTTGCTGACCCCATCTACTGCAAGTAGCTCCAGTCTAAGCTGCTCCGCGTATTCGTTCAGTTCGGCTAGATCGTATCCTTCTCCTGTTAGCATGTAGAGGATGCCGAATACGTCTCCATACTCGTCGTAGACCACCGATTGCGTCGCACCTGAAGGAAGCTCGGACTGCGCTTCGTCGACCTTGTTTCTGACCTTAGTCCAGATTGCTTCAAGCTGATCAGCAGACTTCGAAGCGGAGTACTTCACCTCAATCTGTATCTCGGAAAATCCATCAGATGATGTTGAGGTGATCGAATCAATTTCACCAATCTCTCGCAAGACGGTTTCAAGCGGAGTTGTAATTTCTTCGGCCACCTCTTGAGGGCTTGCGCCGGGATAGTTCGTCAAAACCTGCGCAATGCGGATCGTGAATTCAGGGTCTTCAAACCTGGGCATCTCGCGGTAGGCCTGAAACCCGATCACAAGCGACAACGCTATCGCAATCCACATAACCAGACGGTTTTTTATGCTGAATTCAGCAATGTTCATGGTCGCGACCTGGCTTCTGGCTGCAAAACCATCACCTTGACCATGGGCGAACCGCGTCGCCTTGATTTAGATATCCGCCGCCAGTTGCGACAATCGTATCACCTTCTTCAAGGCCACTGCTAATCTCGATCAGATCGCCAAAACTCGAGGCAACCTGCACTTCACGCTTGGCAATTGTCATTTCGGGGGAGACAACGATCCAAACGTATCTCCGATTGTCGCTGGTCCAAATAGAACTCAATGGAACACGAATGGCAGCTCTATCGCCCTCTGCCTGTTCAAAAAGCTGCACATCTGCGCGCAGTCTCGCTGTCATGCCGTTTAGGACAAGCACATCTGCGGGAGGCCTAAATGTGAAATGGGCTTGGAATGTTTGCGTCGAACTATCCGCTTGACCAGACGCCTCGCGGAAATTCGCCACCATCTCTCGCCCGGGCACGGCATCCAACTCTACAACAGCATCGATCTTACGGATTTTCGGCACGTCAGCCACAAATCGACCTGGGACATCAATGATCGCTTCAACTTGTCTGCTCTGTAGCGTCAGGACCGGAGACTGAGCCTGGATGCTCTGGAATTGCTCAACGTAGGTTTTGCCTACGCTGCCAGCAAAGGGCGCTCGAATAACGGTGTCGGCAAGGTCTTTCTTCGCGCTATCGAGTTGTGCTTGAGCTACCCTGCGTTCCGCCAATCTCCCCTCTAGTACGCTTTGCGAGATTGCGTCTTCTTCAATCAAGCGCAACGCCCGATCGTATTCGCTTTGGGCGTTATCGTATTCCGCCTGTGCTTGCGTCACTGCATTCTGAAAGGAGCGCGGATCGATCCGAGCGATCACATCGCCTCGGGCAAAAATACGTCCTTCGAGCGCATTCAACTCGATGATCCGACCGCTGACTTGGAAGGCAAGATCAGTCGTGCGGACCGAACGAATAGTTGCTGGGTAAACGATGCCAGATGACTGTTTGTTTCGGGTAACTTCGAAGAGTTTGACAGCTCTTGGTTCCGCAAGCTCTGCGCTCTGATCCATAGGAGAACAGGCACAAACCAACGCGAGAAGCGCAATGAGCCTAGTCCGGCGCAAATCTAGTCTCCCTTCATCAAATCCCACTGCCAATTTCTCGATTGGTATGCAGAAGTCGATGCCAGAACGCGCGCACGAGAACTCATTTGATGCGCGAAGTTCTGCGTTTTATTGAGAGGAGGGGCTTCTCCAGTCTCACAAAAGCTGGTGTGACTAATCCCGTAGGGAAGAATTCGAGTGCGCCGTCGCTAAATTGGCCGAAACTGGGTCGCTTCCGGAACGTCGGCTTTCGTGGGTTTGCCGCTCTAAACTGACATGCTGCTATCGGCCCATAATCTGACCCAAGCCCATCCCACTTAGAAGCCAGCCAATCAATGGGCGAAAACGCCTTAAATAGAGTGCATTTTCGGGATAAGTTCGAGCGCACTTCCGTCCATATATATCTGATTTTTCAGCTGAAAGGCATGGTGCCGCTTACAGGATTTGAACCTGTGACCCCATCATTACGAATGATGTGCTCTACCAACTGAGCTAAAGCGGCAAATTCTCGCATCTTGCGAGAGGGTGGAGGCCCGAGCCGGAATCGAACCGGCGTACACGGATTTGCAATCCGCTGCGTCACCACTCCGCCATCGGGCCGAGCGCCCAAAGTTGGGCAGAAGCGGCGCACTAGCGATTCGCGAGACTAAAGGCAATGCACTCCTGCTCAACAGACCGCTGATACCGTGCGTTTGCGCACAAGACGGCTGACGCAACGTCAATCTGGACCAACGCGTAAACGCAGGGCAAAGGATGCATTATGACTATTGCAAGCCTGCTTGAACCGATCACCGGCATGCCGGGCCCTGTGCACCTGACCCACGCACAAAATTGGATGCAAGGCCGCACGCTCTATGGCGGCGCATCGGCTCTTGTCGCCTTTACAATGGCAAAGCGCGCCTTTCCCGACTTGCCACCCTTGCGCGCTGCTCAAATCGGCTTCGTTGCGCCTGTGGGTGAAGAAATAGAGCTCTCCGCGCAGATTGTGCGACAAGGCCGCAATGTTACTCAAGTGCGCAGCGAAATTCGCAACGAGAAAGGCGTGGCTCTCACCGGTTTCTGGCTGTTTGCCGAGGACCGAGAGCCAAATGGAAAGCGTGCAGCCAACCCGCTAGTTGATTGGCCCGGCCCGCCTCAAGACAATCCGCGCGCGATGGAGGGAAAGGGGCCCCCATTCATCCAGAACAATTTTGAAATTCGCTATGGTCAAACCAAAGGCGACGACCACGGCGCAACGATCCGGCGATGGGCGCGTCTCACGGAAAATCACGACCTCGATCCGGTGAGCAAGCTTGTACTAATGGGAGATGTTATGCCGCCCGGAGCCATGCGGATCATGGAGCGGCCCGGCCCCATTAGTTCGATCAATTGGTCTTTCAATGTGCTTGATCCGCACACCCGGTCAGCAGACGGCTGGTATCTTTCAGAGAACGCCAGCCAGCATTTGGATGCAGGTTACTCCTCTGAGCGCTTACGCATGTATGACGCAGAAGGCCGCCAAGTTCTCGACGGCCTTCAGTGCGTGGCTGTATTCGGTTAAGCGAGTTTTGCTAAACCCCTCTGGGGCAAGGCCAAAGATACCTATGCTGCGACGTCGTCAAAAACGCCTGGGCGCTTTTGCATTGATGACATGACTGCCTCGATCTGGTTCTTCGTGCGGCTGATTTTATCCTGCTCAAGGCTTTCGCTCATCAAAATGTCATCTGTTCGCTCATTTTGCATCACTTCCTGGAGACGTTTTGCCGCGCGAATAGCATCAGGGTTTTTGCCTGCGATCACTTCGGCAATCTCCATGGCGCGGGCGAGTGGTTCATCCTCTACATAGGTTGCAAAACCAAGTGACTGCGCCTCTGCGCCGGAGAACTCTCTGTTGGTGTAAACGAGCTCACGCAATACGTCATCGCGCACCAAACCGCGCCAAAGCGCATATCCTGCCATATCAGGCACCAAGCCCCACTTCATTTCCATGACGGCCATTCGGGTCTCGGGATGAATGATGCGGATGTCCGCACCGCTTGCGATCTGCAAGCCGCCCCCAAAGCATACGCCATGGACTGCCGCAATGACTGGCACACCCAAACGGCGCCATTGATACGCGACCTCTTGGAACTTGTTGGTGTTGCCATGAGTGCGCGTTTCGAGCCGATGTGATGTGGCACCATCAGAATTGGTGAAGTTGTTTAGGTCGATACCTGCACAAAATGCGCGCCCCTCACCAGATAAGACCACAACGCGCACACCCGACGTGCTTGCAAGAAGTTGCGCGGCCTCAATCATGGCGTCGAACATTGCTGGATCGAGCGCGTTCATTTTGTCGGTACGAACAAAGCGCACATGGGCAATGCCATTATCGGCAAGCTCGATTGTGACGCGCTCATTGGTTGAGAGGGTTTGGACCTGTGACATTCTCATCTCTCCGTTGGGATATGCTGTTTGCCAGATGGTGTGCAGCAAGCGTGGGAAACTGTCCAGCCGTCAGTTGCAGGCTGCAACCTTATCGGCGCAATCTCAAAGGAAGAGTGAGCAAAACAGCCCTTATCACGAGGTGAAACCGTTAGTCTGAAAGCCCCAACGAGGGTCTCAGCTGGTCTCGATGAATGCCATGTCCATGTCTTTTTGCGGAGCGTTGACGAGGTATCCCCCATCAGGGTGCGTTACGACTGTCCCTGCAAGGCCAAGTGGCTCAAGTTTGCTTCGGATGCGCGCCACATGGACGGCGACGCTGTTGGTCTCTGGCTCATAATCAATGCGCCAGACATCAAAGAGAAGCTGGCGTTTCGTGACCCGGTTGCCAGCCTCTTCAGCCAGCCTCCAAAGAACCTCGAATTCTCTGGGATGAAAGGCGAGCCAATGGTCATCCACACGCCCATCGCGGTGAAACAGATCAAGGGTGACCTCACCCGCCTGCCTAAAGCGGGGAATGAGGGTTCCGTTATCGGGAAAAAACCGGCTTGCGACTTTTGAACTCATGAAGTGCCCCCGCGCGCATCGAATAGACCGCGTCCTTTGTAAAAATGAGATGGTCGAGCAACTCGATATCGAGCGCTGTGGCTACCGTTTCCAATCGGCGCGTTGAAAGAATGTCCGCGCGGCTTGGACGACAAAGCCCAGATGGATGATTATGTGCGACCAGAATTCCATTTGCATTGTGAGAGAGCGCTTTTGCGAAAATATCTCTCATGCGCAGTGACAAGCAGCCTGACCCACCGGCCCCCATCGGACAATCGCCGATATAAGCCCCGGCATGGTCAACAAAGAGCACGTGAAACCGTTCAGCGTTGGCAGGATGAGCGATCACCATCGCCCTCAAAAATTCCACCATCGCGCAATCTTGCCATGCGGTTTTGCATGGTACGGTCCTGGGCTCAGCTTTTATCATTTCAGCTCATCCCGCCAGGATGGCTGCCCTGCTTTTTGCCATACGGCCGTGCCTGCGCCTTTGTGAGGCAAGGGCGCAGCGCTTACGCCGATCGCTGGTTTGCTAACCCGCCAGGCGCGATAGTGGCCGTGCTTGCGCTGTCTTTGTAAGTGCCTTGCAAGTCCAATCCCAAGAAGGAACAGCTGTATCCAACCTGGCGCTATAAACATGACGGCATAGGTGACAGGTGAGATCAGATCGGCCAGGCTTCGTGCCATATGGGCAGTCACGGCTAAGACCTGCATCCCTGCAATCCACAAGGTGTAATTGCGGTTCGCATTCAGCGCGATCAGAACAAATAGCACACAAGCAACGCCATCGGAGCTTGCAACAAACCAATCAACTCCGCCAAGTTGGACGCTAGGTCCGTAGATCCAGTCCTGAACCCTGCCAGCGACCTCAAAAACGATCAGCCAAGTCGCCGCGACCGCGCGTTCCGGACCCCCGCCCCAGACGATCGCTGCCAAACAAAAAGTGATTGCAACGATGTCTTGGACGTTGGTTCGGTATTCAAGAAGGAGCGCGTCCAACATCTAGCTTATGCTTCTACAGCAACCTTGAGAGGTGATTTGGCTTCAGCCGGTTCGATATCCGCTTCAAGGAGTTCAGTCGGAATGTCTTCGTCTCCCGCCATTCGTTCGCGAGCCACTTTACTAAGTTCGTCATGAACTCGAAGCAAGCTTGTCGACATGCTCAAAGCTTGGGATTCCGCTTGGTTAAGACGCAGGAGCGCCCGCTGGCCGGTGTCCACTTCCACATTGGGGTTTTGTCTTGCGGTCAGCATGGCTTGCTTCAACCGAGCAAAGGCCAGCATAGATTCGTCAGCAAGCGCCTCTGCCTCGCGAACCAGTTTCTTAAGGTTATGGGCATCAGCGAGCATACGATCAGTCATATCAGGTCTCCGTGCCCCTCCTCACTCGTTAGGAGAAGCCTTGTTGGTCAACCGGGACAGCAACGCGATCGTCCAGCGCCTCACTTAGTGTCACAGCAGCTGTGACAGTAAGAACCACTGCAGCCAGGAAGCCAAAGGCAATCCCAACAATCGCAGCGAGGCGGAGCCAGACGGCGTTTTCGCCATCGAGCGCCCGGGGGACGACCTGCGGTTCGCCGGGGCGCAGCCAAGGCGCCTCGTCAACCATAGATGAAACATCGCGGATCACGAGTTCGCCTGGGTCGTCCTGCACCAATGGATCACCGATTAGCGCACTGATGGGCACCTGATTTTTGCTGTATATAGCTTCGCTTAAGCCCTGAACTCCAACCTCAACCTCTTGATCTATAGGTTCTTTTTCGAGATTTTCAGATTCTTCCTTGGCGATCTTTTCTGCACGATAAGCCTCAACAAGGTCGGTGAGACTTTCCGCCTTATAGATATTCTTAAGGGCCCTGATATGTTGGTTTATTCGAGTCTCTGAGACTCCAAGTTCACGCGCAATAACTTTGATAGGGGTGCGTCGATCGATCCGTTCGATGACGGCCTGTTGCCTATTTGTAAGGGGTCGCAGTGTATCCCACGACATGCCAACCTCCTACGTTAATCCAATTAGCTTAACTTACATCAAAATCGGACCAGTTGTCCAATTAACTCCACGCAAGACAGCGACGAAAATAAGTTACTCATCTGTGCAATCACGCTGCAGAAGAATTCATTCCCATTGCTGAAAAGTAACGTTTTATATTACGAGCAGCCTGCCTTAGTCTTTGCTCGTTTTCGACCATTGCTATTCTGACAAAACCCTCGCCTTCCTCGCCATAGCCAACGCCCGGCGCAACAGCGACTTGTGCTTCTGTCAATAATTGCTTCGAAAATTCAAGGCTTCCCATGTCTTTCAATGCCGGTGGAAGCGGTGCCCAAGCGAACATTGAGGCGGGAGGTGGCGGAATATCCCAGCCGGCGCGGCCGAATGCTTCAACCATGACATCGCGGCGTTTTTGATAAAGTTGCCGATTCGATTCCACGATGTCCTGGGGACCATTCAGCGCCGCACAGGCCGCTGCTTGAATGGGTGTAAAGGCACCGTAATCGAGATAGGATTTGACCCGGGTAAGAGCTGCAATCAGCTGCTTATTGCCAACCGCAAACCCCATGCGCCAACCGGCCATGGAATAGGTCTTGCTCATACTCGTGAACTCGACGGCCACATCTTTTGCACCGGGCACCTGCATGATTGAGGGTGTGGGGTTGCCGTCGTAATACAGCTCTGAATAAGCAAGGTCAGAAAGCACCCACACCTTGTTATCGCGCGCCCATTCCACCAGCCGCTCATAGAACGCAAGGTCCACAATTTCAGAGGTCGGGTTAGACGGATAACTCACGACTAATACGCTCGGGCGCGGCACTGTGAAATTCATCGCACTTTCGAGGGAACGCCAATAATCCTCGTCCGGCGTCGTCGGAACAGCACGAATAGTGGCGCCTGCGATAATGAAGCCGAAGGTATGGATGGGATACGAGGGGTTAGGGGCAAGCACCACATCACCGGGCGCAGTGATCGCGGTCGCGAGGCTACCAAGCCCTTCTTTTGATCCCATGGTGACGACAACTTCGGTCTCTGGGTCAAGATCAACCCCGAACCTGCGGGCATAATAATTGGCCTGCGCACGCCTTAGGCCCGGAATGCCTTTCGACTGGGAATACCCATGCGCATCAGGCTTGGCTGCCACTTCGCATAATTTATCAATAACATGCTGGGGCGGAGGCTGATCTGGATTACCCATGCCGAGGTCGATAATGTCCTCCCCCGCCTGGCGGGCGGCGTGGCGCATCGAATTGACTTCAGCAATCACATACGGCGGAAGCCGCTTCATCCGATAAAATTGTTCGTTCATTACGTCCTGCCCGAGTGCCTGTAGCGGCGATTGACTTACCATTTGCTGCAAGCCTTTTGTGAATATCTCATTCGCCAAAGACTTTCTATATACGCCGCTTTAGCTACGCCGCCACAAGATTGCGCTATCAGGCTGGCAAAACGATGTATCGGAGCATATGGTGCGCCGTAGTGCAGATGGGACCGCGATAATGGCTGACGAAAAGAAAGACGGCGAGGGGGCTTCCTCTTTTTTCGACAATCCGTTTGCGCCCGGTGCTCCTTTAAGCTCCCTTATGGCAATGCAAGGCGAGGCGCTTCAGTCTCTTTTTTCGCAAATCCCCTCAGGAGCAGCGCAGTGGCCCCAAGGGAACGCCCCTGCACTGCCGGAGGGCACGAACCCGCTAGACTTGGGCCCTCTAGACTTGGGCGACCTTGGCGAATGGACCAAGGCCAGCACCGAAATGCATGCGATGTGGCTTCAATTTGTCACCAATCAAGCTGCCAAAGGCAGCAAAGGCAGCGCCTCTGCTCGGAACCTGCTTGATCCAGCGCAATGGCTCTTGATCTCGCAAAGCATGGTCAGAACTCTGCCGAGCGACATCCTTAAACCGGCTGAACTTGCCAAGACGCAGGCTAAAATCGCCGGAGATGCATTGCAGCTTTGGCAGGGGGTCGCCAAACAACTTCTGAGCGGCGCAAGCGAGCTTCCCAATGCTGTCCTAGCGGGGGCATCTGGTGATCAGGACAATCCCGCCCTTCCCCGATCAGACAGGCGATTTGCTGATCCTGCTTGGCGCGAGAATCCAGCCTTTGCTCTGCTGCATCAAACGTATCTGATGCTGACAGAGTATTTCCAACGCGCCGCCAGCAATATGGATGGGCTCGAAGACGAGAAAAAGGTCCAGCTCAAGTTTGCCATCAATGCTTTGTCCGAAGCCATGAGCCCGGGAAATTTCCTTGCGACCAATCCGGTGGTGCTCAAACGCACGGTGGAGACGCGCGGGCAAAACCTTGTAAATGGCATGCGCCACCTTATCGCCGACCTTGAGCGCGGACAACTCACCCATACCGACCCCAATGCCTTCACCTTAGGGGAAAACTTAGCCGCCACCCCTGGCAAGGTGGTTGCGCAAACACCGCTCTATCAGCTGATCCAATATTCGCCGTCGACCAAGGACGTTTACGAAGTCCCATTGGTAATCTTCCCGCCTTGGATCAACCGATTTTATATTCTCGATCTCACCGCGCAAAAGAGCTTTATCAAATGGGCGGTCGATCAGGGCATCACCGTTTTTGTGGTCAGCTGGAAATCAGCCGATGATACAATGGGCGAGGTGGTCTGGGACGATTACATCCGCGCCCAGATCGAGGCGATCGACACCATCTGCGAGCGGCTGGAAGTGCCGAGCGTTCATGCAATCGGATATTGCGTGGCAGGCACAACTCTGGCCGCAACACTCGCCATACTGACCGCTCGAGGCGAAGCCGAAAAAGTCAAAAGCTCGACGTTCTTCACAGCTCAAGTCGATTTTGATCGAAGCGGCGACCTTAAGCACTTTATCGGCGACGGGCAGCTTGAATTGATTGGACAGCTTTCTCCTGAAGGATATCTCGATGGACGCTATCTTGCAGCGACCTTCAATGCGCTGCGCGGTAAAGATCTCATCTGGAACTATGTGATCAACAATTATCTGCTGGGAGAGGATTACCCGGCTTTTGACCTTCTTCATTGGAATGGAGATGTCACTAACCTGCCAGCGAAATGGCATAATGATTATCTGCGCGACTTATACCGCGACAACAAGCTGGTGGTCCCCGGTGCGCTGGAAGCCGACGGGACGCCGATAGACCTTACCATGGTTGAAACGCCAACCTTTGTTCAAGCAGGCCGCGAAGACCACATTGCGCCCGCTGAGAGCGTGTGGCGTTTAACAGATCACTTCAAAGGGCCGCTGGAATTTCTGCTTGCAGGCTCAGGCCACATTGCAGGCGTTGTGAACCACCCGGATGCCGGCAAATATCAATATTGGCTCGGCGATAAGAATGCAGGCTCGCTTTCGCAATTCATCGAAAGCGCAAGCGAGCACCCTGGCAGTTGGTGGCCCTACTGGCTTGAGTGGCTTGATGGGCAGGCGAGTGCAAAAGTTCCTGCGACCGGCAAACGCAAGCCCGGCGGACGCGGGGATAAGGTGATTGAAGATGCACCGGGGACCTATGTGAAATCGCGCTAATAGTGTTAAGAACACCCGCAGTCCGCCCCTATCCTTCTGTAATAAAAACACTTTCTTGATTTTTGTGCACCGCACAAAAAATTCTTGACTTCGCAGCTGCAATGCCTATTTTGTGCAGTGCAACAAACGGAGTTAATCATGGCCGACGCCAAGACGACATCAAAAATTGACGCTGCTGCTGAAAAAGTGAAAGCTGAGACGGCTGCGAAGAAAACCGTGAGCGCTGCAAGAGTTGCCGACGCGGTTGAAGCCGATGCACCAAAACCCGCTGTCAGCACCAAGGCGGTCAAAAAAGCAGTCGCTGCTCCTGCGAAGAAGCGCGCCCCTGCTGCCCGCAAGGTGGCTGCGAAAAAAGCGCCTGCAAAGAAAACTCCAGCCAAGAAGCCTGTGGCAAAGAAAGCACCGGCGAAAAAGGCACCAGCTAAAGTGGCGGCGAAGACAGCCGCGACCACTAACCCCATTTCAAAACTCAAGGACACCATCATGGCAACCGCAGAAAAAACCGACCTGACCGCTGATATCGCAACCAAGGCCAAAGAGTTTGCTGCAGACGCACAAACCCGCGTCAAAGGCGCCTACGGTAAAGCAAGCGAGCTTGCTTCAGAAGCTGGCGAATTCAACAAAGCAAACGTTGAAGCTGTTGTTGAAAGCGGCAAGATCTTCGTTGCTGGTGCGCAAGAACTCGTGAAATCAGACGTCGAAACCGGCAAAGCTGTGATCGAGACTGTTTCTGCAGACGCCAAGAAAGTTGTTGCGATCAAATCACCAACCGAGCTTTTCGAACTTCAAGGCGAAATCGTTCGTCGTAACTTCGATGCTGCGGTTTCTTTCGGCTCACAGCGCACCGAAGCCATCGTAAAACTTTACAACGACGCCTTTGCACCGATCTCAAACCGCGTGAGCGTTGCTGCTGAAAAAGTTTCGAAGGCCGCTTAATCAAGCAACCATTTGAGTTCCTAAGCCGGGCCTCTCTCCTCTCTCTCTTCGCCCGGTTTACGAAAGAGCGCGAAAGCGCAGGGACCAGAAAGACCCCCCGGTCTTTCTGGTCCTTTTATTTTGTGCTCATGGCCCAATGCGAGGGGATTGCCTGAGAGAAAGTGCTGGATCGGCGCGGTCTTAGCTTGCGTGACGGCAAACGAATCCCATAATGGAAACCGATGAAGACGCTCGATCCCGATATTCTGCCAACCCAAGCTCATGAAATCGCCGTTTTGGTGATCTCTTCGGATTCTGACGCTGACAAACCGGGTGGCGGGGATGAAGATGACGGCGATGCGCAGGTTGGGGTCGCGACAAAGACCCGCACAAAGCCCAAAAAACCCAGCCAGTACAAAGTCCTATTGCTCAACGATGATTACACTCCGATGGAGTTTGTGGTCATGGTCTTGAAGCGATTTTTCAGCATGGATCTGGAGCAAGCGACCCGCGTCATGCTGCATGTTCACCAGAAGGGCGTCGGCGTTTGCGGCATTTTTCCATACGAAGTGGCCGAGACCAAGGTCAATCAGGTGATGGACTTTGCCCGGCAGAATCAGCATCCGCTGCAATGCACGCTTGAAAAAGCTTAAGGCCAAGCACGCTGTCAGCATGCTCGGACACCCTAAACCTGATCCGATAAAGCCGGGACAAGAGAGCGTTTGGGATTACCCCCGTCCCGCTATTTGCGAACCAACAAAGCGACGGGTCCAGATCATCCATAAAGGCGTTGAGCTCGTTGATAGCTCGAATGCATGGCGCACGCTCGAGACCAGTCATCCGCCCACATATTACATTCCCCAGACCGATATCGCGATGGATTACCTTTGCACCAATGCGCGCAGAACCATGTGCGAATGGAAAGGGCAGGCCCGTTATTTCGATATCATGGTGGGAAATGATACGATCACTGCGGGAGCATGGTGCTACGCCGCCCCAACTCGGAGCTTTGCGAGCATTCGGGACTTCATCGCATTCTACCCTGACCCGCTTGATCGGTGCCTGATTGATGGCGAACCAATCACACCGCAGCCCGGCCAATTCTATGGCGGCTGGATAAGCCAATACGAAGCAGGACCCTTCAAAGGTATTCCTAGCAGTCAGTTCTGGTGAGGTTTGGCTCATCTACCCACATTTGGGGGCATGACGCGCGCGCTATTTGCCGCTAGAGCTCAGGCGAAAGCTCTAGCAGACGAGAAAGAGCGACGGGACAAGACGTGTTGAACTTCATTCCCAGTATTGACCGCTATATCTTTCGGCTCGTGATCGTGCCGATGCTCGGCGTGTTTGCGCTTGCGGCCTCGCTTTTGATGCTCGACAAAATGCTTAGGCTGTTTGATTTTGTTGCGGTTGAAGGTGGACCGATCGGTGTGGTCTTCAAAATGCTCGGCGCTCTGATCCCTGAGTATGCAAGTCTTGCCATTCCGTTGGGCCTGCTCTTGGGCGTGCTGTTCGCTTTCCGCAAGCTTGCAACTTCTTCAGAACTCGACACAATGCGCGGTGTGGGACTTTCCTATTGGCGGCTGTTGCGCGTACCTTACGCTCTCACCGCGATCCTAGTGGCCGTCAATGTAGCGCTTGTCTTCTACATCCAACCGTTGAGCCGCTATTACTACGAACAGATGGAGTATGAGCTGCGATCGGGCGCTTTGGGTGCATCGATCAAAGTGGGTGAATTCACCACTTTGGCAGATCGCATGGCCTTGCGAATTGAAGAAAGCGAAGATCAAGGTCAGCGCCTTATCGGCATTTTCGCCCGCGTCTCGAACAGTGAGGGTCAGGTCCTCTCGATCAGCGCGCGCGAGGGCAGCTTTATGGCAACGACGGACAATCCGGACACCATAATCCTGCGCTTAACCGAGGGAACAATCGTCCAAGACACCGGAAGTGAGACCCCGCGCGTTCTCTCTTTTTCCCGCCATGATTTGCCAATAGACCTGCCCGCAATCGAGCAATTCCGAGCACGAGGCGAAGGGAGCAGGGAATATATATTGCCTGAACTTTTAAGCATCGGATGGGCAGACGAAACGGCAACCGAGGCGCAGCGAGACGCGACACAGGCGAGTTTCAACTATCGCATGGTCGAGATTGTGATGATGTGGCTGATGCCGCTCTTGGCGGTCGCGCTTGCTGTACCGCCAAAGAGATCGACGAGCGCATTGGGGGTTTTTGCCTCGATCATCATGGTCGTGGCCTATCACAAGATCAATCAGTATGGCGAAGACATCGCCGCCCTTGGCCGGATTGACCCTATCATCGCACTTTGGGGGCCGTTTGTGCTTTTCGCAGCGCTGATTTTATGGATGTACCACCGCACCGCACATGTACCTGGTGGGCAGGCCTTGGGCGCGCTGGAACGGGTGTTTGACAAAGTCGGCAAGCAAGTCGGAAAACTTTTTGCTGGAAGGCAGCCTAAATCGCTTGTTGCCGATCATCAGGCCGATAGCGAAGACGCTGTGATAGCGCCGGCAGAATAGAGCAATTCGAGCACCCTTATGCAGCTGGACTTTTTCCCTTCGCGCTCTTTGACGCTTTACCTGGCCAAGATGTTCATCGTGCGCATTCTGGCGGTGCTTGTCATGCTGGTGCTGGTGCTCATGGCGCTCGATCTGCTTGGCAACACCGGCAAAATCCTTGCGCCAGAGGGCAATGGGCAAGCTGAAATCATCAAATATGCCAGCCTTCGGATACCCCAGCTGATATCGCGATTTCTCCCCTATTCGGTCCTTCTGGCAACGCTTATCACCTTGGTGACGCTCAATCAGAACAGCGAGGTTGTCGCAATGAAAGCCGCAGGGCTTTCCGCACACCAAGTGCTTTCGCCCCTTCTCCTTACGGCAGCGGTGGTGGCCGTGATAAGCTTTGGCTTTAACGAGAGGATCGTGACCCGCGCCAACTCCACGATCAAGGCATGGGAGGCGGTTGATTATGGGCCGATCCCTGAAGATTCTGGCACACGCTCCAATGTCTATCTCACCGATGGCGAGAATATTTTGACCGCCGTGTCCCTCACAGGAGAAGGCTCGCAAATCAAACTCAGCAACGTGACGTGGTATACGCGCGCTCCGGGCGGCATTATCCGCGAGCAGGTTCGCGCACCAAGCGCCACTTATGCAGCGCCCGGATGGCGGCTCGACACCCCCAAACGCTTCGATGTCGGCAGCGCTGAGACAGAAGAGCTAGACAGCCTTGTGGTAGGGGAAACCCTCACGCCTGACCAAATCGATCTCCAATCGGTTGATCCTGACGGTCAAAGCTTTTGGGAGCTTTCCGAAACCATTGCTGCGTTCGAAGCAGTCGGAAGGCGAACATCGGAGATGCGCGCAAAATGGTGGCACCGGATTTCCGGGCCATTGTCCGCACTTTTGATGCCGCTCTTGGGCTCAATCGCTGCCTTTGGCCTGGCGCGTTCTGGGCAATTGTTCGTCCGTGCTGTGATCGGAATGGCGTTGGGCTTTGCCTATTTCGTGGTCGATAACGCGGCCCTCGCCATGGGCAGTTTCGGAGGCTATCCGCCGTTCCTTGCTGCCTGGGCTCCCTTCTTCTTGTTCCTGTTGGTGGGTGAAACCGTCCTCATCCGCACCGAAGAATGAGCGCACCCGAGTGGTCCCTTCGGCTCGCACGCAAGGATGATGCGCAATTTATGCCTGATATTGAGCGGGCAGCGGGCGCTCTTTTTCAAGGCGTCGAAGGGCTGGTCGGTGTTGCAGGCGGGCCCAGTGTGCCGGTTGACCGCTTGCAGCGCTATATCCGCAAAGGGCATTGCCTCGTTGCTAATTGCGCCGAGCGAATGATCGGTTTTATCGTAACAGAACCGTTCCGGCGCGAACTGCACATATGGGAAATGGATGTACACCCCGACTTTCAAAAGCTGGGCGTTGGTGCTGGTTTGCTTCGCGCGTGTATGATTGACGCACGCAATTGTGGCTTTGCAGCGATCACCCTTACCACCTTTCGCGATGTGCCGTGGAATGGACCGTTCTATGAGGCGCGCGGCTTTGAAGAGGTAACCGCCCTCGATGCGCACCCTCGGCTGGCTAGCGAGTTGGCGTTAGAGGCTGACAATGGCCTTCCCGTTTCGAGACGCTGCGCGATGATCCATTTCCTCAAGTAGCTTCAAGGGTATAGTGAGGCACCACCTGGTTTGGAGAACGCCGTTATGAAACTTCACCGTCCATGCTTTACCGCGTGCAGTGTGATGGGCTTTTCATTGGCCCTTTCGGCATGTGGAGGCGAAGCAGAAGAGGCGCCGGATATCACCGAGGCCATCCCGCTCAACCTCGATGAAAAAGGCGAAGCGAGCACCGGTTCGGCTGCGGACGGCGTGAACAATGAGGACGGTGAGAATTCAACCGGTACGCCGTCCCTGCCCAGCGCAGGTTCACCTGATACGGTTTCGAATAACTCGAGGGGCAGCGCTACACCTGGCGATATGGGTCAGCGCAAATTGCCTGATACGATGGAAGCGGGCAGCAATCCTCCCGATTTTGAGCCTCCGAAAGGCTCAAAAGTGCAGCGGTTCAATTAAGCTTTAGCGATTAGCGCGGCAACATTGTGCTGCGCGCAATACGCCCGACAAGAGCAAGCATTCCCGGATGATTTGCGCCTTCATAAGTCGAGCCGTTGCCAAGCTCACGCGCCAAGCGGCGGTGCGCTTCGGGCAAATCATGATACGGCATGGATGGCATCAGATGGTGGAGCGCGTGATAGCGCAGGCCCACTGGCGCCCAAATCTCCGCAGCAATTCCCGGTGGGGGCACGTTCACGCTATCGAGGAACTGAGCCGTCACTGTCATCGCCTCACCTTCATTCTCCCACAAATGCGCAACCAAAGTGCGCAGTTGGTTCAGGAGCGTAGTGAAAGAAAGAACTGCAAGAGCAACAAGCAGCGGCTTCCAACCGATAACAAGCGGGCTCACCATCAAGGCTATCGCCCACACGCTCGCGCCCAATTGCTGCCAACGGACCTGTTTTGCAAAGTCACCTGTGGCAGGCTTGCGACGAAAATCAGGGTTGATCGACAAGGAGGACGCCCGCTCCCACACCAGCCTGCGCAATGGCGCGATCACAAGGCCAAGTGGAACCAAAATGCCCGAGCGTATAATAACTGCAATGGGTGCTAAAACGGCAACGACAACAAAGAGCGGGAGGCTCCACGGTTTCATCAAAGCAAGCGGTAGATATTCCGGGTCTTCGATCGTCCCATATTGCGTGCGCTTATGATGAATGACATGCACGCCTTCATACATGAAGCTGGGTGCCATCATCGGGATTCCTACAAGAAGGTTCCATCCAAGGCGAAAACCTGGAAGTGCGCTTTTATGAATATGGGTGAGCTCATGAATGAACATCAGCGAACGGTAGAGCGCAAGTGAGGCCACAAACCCTGCAATCACGGCCAGCGCCAGATTGCTGGTGAAAATTGCGACCGCAATCCCGGCATAACCGATCCCTGTCGAGATCAGCATATCGGGCCAATAAATGCGGCCCTTTGCCTCACCCAAATCTTTTGTCAGATCGCGCGCCGCGCGCAGCATGTCTTTGTCATCCTCACGCTGAAAATCTTCCCGTTTTGCGCGGGGTTTCACCGCTTTTGCGGGCTGGGAAGAGATAGTTTGATGCATTGTCATGAGATAAAGAACATGGGGTAGAGGTTGCCAAAATACCTTTGCTTTTACCCCTCATACTGCAAAGCAACATGAAAGCGCAAACGCGGTGATACAATCAGAGTGATCGATTGGCTTGTTTGGTTCCATAGGGCACAACGGCCATGCATGAAGGCATATCAAAGCCAGCCGATCAGTTTGCTAGGAATATACGGAAGAGCACCAGAAAATGGTTTCACAAGCTGCCCAATCAACCCTTATCATCGAAGCCGTGGAGGGAAAGAAGGGCCGCGCCCGCTTCGTGGATTTGGGCCGTGTGTTTGCTCAAAATGTGCCCCATTCGGTGCCTCAGATCCGCTCCGAACAGCTAGAGCTGGTCGACCCGGGCAAAAATCCTTTCTTTGGTCACGCCAAAGCACAACTCTTTATCGCCATGCGCGACGGTGAGCCTGTTGGACGAATCTCGGCTCAAATCGACAAACTCGCCTTAGAAATGCCGGTTGAACAAGGGTTCGGGCCGGGCACAGGAATGTTTGGCTATTTCGATGCTGAAGACGAAATGGTGGCTAAAGCGCTTATCGAGACAGCGGAAGAATGGCTCAAAGGGCAAGGCATGACGCGCGTGCTTGGCCCCATTTCTATGGCGATGTGGGAAGAGCCGGGCCTATTGGTCAAAGGACACGACCACTCGCCAATGGTCATGATGGGCCACCACCCTGACCATTACGCAGCATGGATCGAGCAAGCGGGCTATACTCTTGCCAAGACCCTTTTGACATATGACCTGGACGTCACAAAGCCGTTTCCCCCGCTTGTTCAACGGATTGTAAAGTCAGGTGAGCGCAACAAGCGCATCAACGTGCGACAAGTCGACAAATCAAAATGGGATAAAGATGCAGCGATCGTGCTCTCAATCCTTAACGATGCATGGTCGGACAATTGGGGTTTTGTACCCTTCACGCCTGAAGAAGTGGCGTATGCAGGCAAAAAGCTGAAGCCGATCATTAAAGAAGAGCTCAATATGATTGCCGAAGTCGACGGGCGGCCGGTTGCATTCATGTTGGTGTTTCCAGATGTGAACCAAGCTCTGGCCAAGATCGACGGCAAGCTCTTCCCGTTTGGATGGTTCCATATGCTGCGCTGGCTGCGAACCCCTCGCGAGGGTGGTATGCGAGTGCCTTTAATGGGCGTCTTAAAAGAGTTTCAAAACTCGCGCCTTGCCAGCCAGCTTGCCTTTATGATGATCAGTTATATTCGCGATAATGCGGCAGCCAAGTATCAGTCTCAACGCGGCGAGATCGGCTGGATACTTGACGACAATCAGGGAATGGTTGCGATTGCAGACACGATCAAGAGCAAGGTGAACCGCGAATACGCTATCTATGAAAAGGCAATCGCGTAAAACTGCTGCGCCCGGTTTCCTTTGAAAGAAAAAGCAAACTGCCACGAAAAAAGGCCTCCACTCATGAGAGTGAAGGCCTTTCGGGATCTTGTCGCCAGCCACATGGACGGGAGGGGGATCGTGTTGACGACACAAATAAAATGCGCTCTTGCCCACTCGGTTCCCAGCACTTGAAAATTTTTTCCTTTCTGCTTTGCGCAGGCGCTTGTTTGCGGGCATAGCTCGAAGACGAAAGCGCAGAAACGAGCCGCAATCCGAAAGGCTCGTCTCATGTTTATTTGATCTATTTGGAGGCGACAGTGTCACTCAGCCAACAACTCGCGGGCGACCTTCCTTTTCTTCGTCGCTATGCCCGTGCGCTGACCGGTTCCCAGCAAAAGGGTGATACACTGGTCAAAACAACTCTGGAGGCAGCGCTTAGGAACCCGGCGGTTAAACAGTCACTGCAAGGTGGGAGAATTGCGCTCTATAAGGTGTTCCATGCCTCGCTTGGCGAAACCATGATTGAGGCACAGACCAGCGAAATCTCGAACACAAAAGAGGCGCGTGCGATCAGCAACCTTAAGGCCATGACGGATCAAAAGCGTCAGGCCCTGCTCCTTACGACGGTCGAAGAATTTTCAGCACGTCAGGCGGCCGAAATCCTTGAGATTACCGCAGACGAGGTAGAAGCGCTGGTGAACGATGCTGTTTCTCAAATCGATGATGAGCAAAAGACGAGCGTGCTTATCATCGAAGACGAGCCAATGATCCTGATGCAGCTTGAAGACTTGGTGGCCTCTTTGGGTCACAAGATTTGCGGGACCGCAACCACCCATGCAGAAGCGGTGAATGCGGCGCAAAACAGTGAGCCGGGTCTTGTCCTGGCAGATATTCAATTGGCCGACGGCTCATCCGGGCTTGAGGCGGTTGATGAGATATTAGGGGCAAGCAAGGTGCCCGTAGTCTTCATCACCGCATACCCTGAGCGGCTTCTTACCGGCGACCGGTTGGAGCCAACATATCTCGTGACAAAACCGTTTCGCGAGCAGACCGTTCGCGCCGCAATAAGCCAGGCGCTTTTCTTTGGCTGATTTGCACCGCCGAGCCCCTGCTACAAATGCAGGTTTATTTGTCAGAAAATAGCGTCTAGTCCCACTGACACCAAGCTAAGCGGCCTCACTCAGGATAAACGAGGGAACATTTGCGTAACTTGCAAGTTTCAATGGTATCTTTTGCGCACAGTCAAAAGCGCAAACGATATATCGCGTCTGCAACATTTTTTGCAGGCGGTGGGATTTAGCAGGTTCGTAGATGAGCTCCGCGAAGAAACCGGAACAGGATAAGGCTGCCCAGCTCGCTGATGCGCGCGGGGACACGTCGGTTGACGCTCCGGCTTGGGCGGAGGGGCTTAAACAGCTCTATGATTCGGTGGTGGATGAGCCATTACCGGATGCATTCAAGGACCTGCTCGACGCTTTCGATAAAAGCACCGGGCCCGGCGATGATGCCGGAACCGGAAAGCAGAGTTAGTGGGCGAACAAAAAGAAAAACCCAAACCCTCTGCGAGTGAACGCGCAGATTTCAAACGAGAACTGACTGAGGTCATTCCTCATCTTCGTGCCTTTGCACGCGGGCTGTGTGGCCGAGCTGATATGGCCGATGACCTTGTCCAAGAAGCTCTGCTGAAAGCTTGGGCTGCACAGGACCGATTTGAGCCGGGCACATCGATGCGGGCCTGGACCTTTGTGATTTTGCGCAATGCCTATTTGACCGACATGCGCCGCAATCGCTTTAGGGGCACCTATGATGAGGGCGTTGCGGAGCGCGTTCTAACCCAACCTGCCGCGCAAGAAGAGCCGATCCACCTATCCGATATGCACCGTGCATTGCTCACCCTTCCACCAGAGCGGCGCGAGGCGCTTTTGCTCGTGGGTGCAGGTGGCTTTTCGTATGAAGAGGCGGCGCAAATCTGCGGCTGCGCGCTGGGGACCATCAAAAGCAGGGTTGGCCGTGCCAGGGCGACCCTCAACGAAATGCTATCCAAGGACAATGTCCCTGGCCGTTCAACCAAAGATGCAACCGCTCACAGCGCCATTCTCGACGAGCTAGACGATGTGGTCGCTAGCGGAGGCGATATAGGTAGCGGAGATGACACAGACTGATTGCAAATTGTCAGTCGCCAGTCGGTCAGACTTGGCGCGAAGGGCAGTGTTGAATAGACCTGATTCCAGCGGGGGCAATGCGCTGAGACAATGAACCAACAAGCACCAGATAGGCCGTATGACGGGCACGGCGCCGGATGGCCTGAGACGGCGCCATCGCACCAAGAGACAAGGCTCTTGTCTTCTCTGGTGGTGCTTATTGGGTTTGGCGTTTTCCTGGCATTGCCCTTTGTGCTCTCAATCGGATCAGTTGTCTTTCTGCCAATAGTCACTGCTGTGCTGCTGACCATTTTGCTATCGCCTCTTGCGGATAGGCTTTCGAAACTGGGCCTACCCAATGTGCTCGCCTCGCTATCCTCGCTGCTTGTGTTTGTGGGCGTGCTTTTCCTGGCGCTTGGCCTAATTCTTCAACCTGCGCTCGATTTGTTTGAGCAAATCCCTGAGATCTCAGGCCTTGTAGGCCAACGTTTTGAGGACCTTCGCGGCGAGTTTGAATGGCTTGCAATTGCCAATGCCGAACTTGCCAAGATCATGGGGGACACCGGCACGTCGCAAGTCGTGCTTGCAACGCCAAGCCTGCTTGAAGAGATCGCCTTTGCGACCCCATCGGTGGTGGTGTCTGTGCTGATCATGGTGCTGATGGCGTTCTTTATGATCGAGGCCCGCGTGCGGATGCGGCGGCATCTCTTGTTCGACCGGGCAAGCTTTGGTTCAAGCGTGAAAGCGGCACGCGCAATCCGCGAGGTTCAGGACAGGGTCGCAGCCTATATAATGACCGTTGGCTGCATCAATGCAGGGCTTGGCGTAGTGGTCGCGCTTGGGGCCTGGGCGCTTGGTGTGGAGGCTCCCATTATGTGGGGCGGACTTGCCATGATCCTCAATTTTATCCCCTATATCGGGCCTATGGCGATGTTCGCCCTGCTTGCCCTGTTCGGCATCGGGACAGGTGAGACGGTGTTCCTGGGCATGATCCCGGCGCTTGCCTATCTTGGATTGAACACGATTGAAGGCAATGTAATCACCCCATCGATATTAGGCGCGCGCTTTACGATGAGCCCGGTGATGATTTTGATCACGCTGTCTTACTTTACATGGATCTGGGGCGTGCCAGGGGCGCTGTTGTCAGTGCCAATTCTCCTCACCCTCACGGCGCTGTTCGACCATATAGGCAGACCCAATCTCGTCGGCTTCATCTTTGGTGAGCCGCTGTTCAATGGCGACGCATTAGAGCATGGGCATGTCGAAGATCAGGCCGGACCACTTTAGTATTAGGGGCCAGTGTAATCATGAGGACCGCTCTAACCCTGGTCGCGGTCAACCGCACTCGTCACCGCAACATTCATCGTCACGTTCGCCAGGGTTCGCATAATATCGGGCAGCATCTCGACAGCGACAAGCAGTGCCAGTGGTTCAATCGGCACACCCATGGCAATCGCGATGGGACCGATAGAGACCACGAAGCTGATAGAACCGGGAAGACTTACCGAGCCAACGCTGATGATAAGCGACACGAGCACACCAGCAATCAACAAGGGTAATGTGATCTCCACCCCGGCGAGCGCTGCGACATACATTGCTACAGCCATGTTCATGGCCGGGCTTGTGGCTCTGAAAATCGCTACCGCGAGAGGCAGAACGAACTCGCTGGTCGTTGATCGAAGCCCCAAACGGGTGGAGCTATCAAGCATGGCAGGAAGGCTGGCGAGCGAGCTTTGTGTGGAAACCGCCACCGCCTGTGCAGGAAGCACACTGCGAGCAAAGCGTAAAGGGCTGACCCTGCCCAAGCCCCACGCAATCACATACGCCAGCACCAGAATAAAACCGCCCATGGCCGACACGATGAGAATATAATGGGCAAGCGCTGCAAAGGCCCCTCCCCCGCTGCGCATTCCAACTCCGAACGCCAAAGCGAACACTCCCACCGGTGCAACCCACAAGACCCAGCCGATAATGATCAGCATCGCGTTTGCCAGAGCGTGGAAAAAACCCATGAGCGAAGCTTTTTGCGCCCTGGGGAGCTGGGAAATAGCAATCGCAAATAGCGCAAAGAATATCGTGAGTGGCAGCATTGCTGTTTCGCTGGCGGCCGCGATGATGTTGGGTGCGATAAGAGACTTCAGAAATTCGAGGATATTGGGAACCGCAAGCTCACCTTCGGGCACCTCTGCCAAAAAGCCGCTCGCACTTTCAGGTATGGGAAAGACGCTTAAGAGCATCGGCAGAGCAAACGCGGTGAAAACACCGCCAAGGATCAAAACCCCGAAAACCAGCCCCAAGAATTTGCGAGCAGCTGCGCCCGCCCGGGCAGCTGCAACCATTTGCGCAAGGCCGAGCACCAATAGCGCTGCGACGAGCGGAATGATGGTCATCTGTAGGCTTCGAAGCCATAACGAGCCGGTAAGACCAAGCACCTCCAGCGCCAATTCCGGCACTGCGGCGCCTGAAACAAGCACGCCGCAGCCCAACCCAATGATGAGCGCTGAAAATGTGGCGATGACTGGCAAGCGAATTGTGACCAGCTCAAACCCTGTATCTTGCGGTGAGGCTTCCGATGTAACGCTCAAGAAATTTGTCCCTTCGATTGCAGCACGTGGGAGGGCTACCTCGATGCGATAACCATGCGAGAAGAAAGTGACAAATCCGCTTGTGGCTAATAACGCTGCTGCAACTATGTGCCGCTATACGCGTACGCAAACAGACTAAGGACAAGAGCAAACCAAATGTCACGCAAGTTCTTTGGCACAGACGGCATCCGGGGCCGCACCAATGCAGGCGTCATGACCGCTGCAACCGCAATGCGCGTAGGCCAAGCGGCCGGAAACTATTTTGTGCGCGGCACACACCGCCACCGCGTGGTGATCGGCAAGGACACCCGCCTTTCCGGCTATATGATGGAAAGCGCATTGGTCGCAGGCTTCACCAGTGTCGGCATGGATGTAATCATGACAGGGCCCCTTCCCACCCCTGCCATCGCATTGCTTACGCGGGAAATGCGAGCTGACCTTGGCGTCATGATTTCGGCCAGCCACAACCTCTTCCCTGACAATGGTATCAAGCTGTTCGGCCCCGACGGTTTCAAGCTTTCAGATGAGGCAGAGGCGGAGATCGAGGCGCTGTTCGAGGTCGAGCCAAAGCTTGCAGAAGCGGAAAACATTGGCCGTGCTCGCCGTATTGAGGATGCGCGAGGGCGCTATATTCACGCGGTCAAAAACTCCGTTGGCAGCGATGTGCGTTTTGACAGCCTCAAAGTGGTCGTCGATTGCGCAAATGGGGCCGCTTACCAAGTTGCTCCTTCGGCGATCTGGGAACTTGGCGCAGAAGTGGTCACGCTTGGCGTCAATCCCAATGGCACCAATATCAATGACGGCGTTGGCTCTACCGCAATCGAGGCGTTGCAGGCCAAGGTTGTCGAAGAAGGCGCACATATCGGGATTGCGCTTGATGGTGATGCTGACCGGCTGATCGTGGTCGATGAAAAAGGGCGCAAGGTTGATGGTGACCAGATTATGGCCCTGATCGCGACGCGCATGCACGAGAAGGGTTCTCTCAAAGGCAGCGGTGTGGTCGCAACTGTGATGTCCAATCTAGGGCTCGAGCGGCATTTGCAATCACAAGGCCTGACGCTGGAGCGGACCAAAGTGGGTGACCGCTATGTTCTTGAACGCATGAAAGAGGGCGGTTTCAACGTAGGCGGTGAGCAATCGGGCCATATGATCATGCTCGACCATACCACCACCGGCGATGGCACGGTCGCAGCGATGCGTGTGCTGAGTTCGCTCGTTCGCTCAGGCAAGCCAGCGAGCGAAATCCTTCATCAGTTCGATCCCGTCCCGCAGCTGCTCAAGAACGTGCGCTATGAGGGTGGAAAGCCGCTGGAAAATGAGACCGTAAAACAGGTGATAGCCGAGGCAGAAGCCGAGCTTGAAGGCCAAGGGCGGCTGGTTATCCGACCATCTGGGACTGAACCGGTCATTCGCGTGATGGCAGAGGGCGATGATGCCTCTCAGGTAGAAGCAGTTGTCGACCGCGTGTGCGATGCTGTGCGCACCGCGGCCTAAGGCAAGGGCCCATGGCAAAGCCTCCTCGCATTCTTGTCATTGCCGGGTCTGATAGCTCCGGGGGCGCAGGCATACAGGCCGATATCAAAACGATTACTATGCTCTCGGGCTATGCCATGTCCGCTATCACCGCTGTCACCGCGCAGAACACAACCGGGGTGCAGGCCGTCCACCCACTACCCGCTGAGCTTGTTCATAAACAGATCCGATCCTGCATCGAGGATATTGGAGTGGACGCGATCAAAATCGGCATGCTCCACAATGAGGAGACCATCGAGGCGGTCCTCGATGCCCTAATGGATACAGACCCCGATATTGTTCTTGACCCTGTCATGGTCGCAACCAGCGGCGATCCCTTGATTTCTCCAGAAGCGGTTCAAGCCATCAAAGACAAGATCTTTCAGTGTTCAACCGTCATCACGCCCAACCTGCCTGAGCTTGAGCTTCTTCTGGGCAGGGACGTCAACGGCCCGCAGGAAATGCTTGAGGCGGCGTGCGAATTGGGTCAGCGCGCATTTGCTGATGTCTTGGCCAAAGGTGGGCACGCTAAGGGCGATAGGGTCACCGATATTCTGGTCAATTACAACGGCAAACTTATCGAGGAGTTTGAGCACGAGCGCATCGATACAAAGCACACCCATGGCACTGGCTGCACATTGTCTTCGGCTATCGCGACGCTGCTAGGCCATGGGCTGTTGATCAAGGATGCCGCCCGCATTGGACGCAGGTTCGTTCTTGAAGCGATCAAAAACGCTCCTGGCTATGGCGAGGGTAACGGCCCCCTTGGTCACCAAGCGGTGCGCAAGGTTTAGCCCAAAGAGTAAGCTCGAAGTTTAGCTAAGCCCGTAAAACTCGGAGATATAGCCCCAAGCTTCATCAGCCGTCTCACACCATTTGAAGAGGTCCAAGTCCTTCTTCGAAATCGTGCCTTCTTCAGCAATCGCATCAAAATCGACGACGCGCGTCCAAAAGTCCTTGCCAAAAAGCAGGATGGGAAGCGGTTTCATCTTGCCCGTTTGGATAAGGGTCAAGAGCTCGAAGAATTCATCGAACGTTCCAAATCCGCCAGGGAAGACCGCAACAGCCCGCGCGCGGAGAAGGAAGTGCATCTTGCGCAGGGCGAAATAATGAAAGTTCAATGAGAGATAAGGTGTGACATAGCTGTTTGGCGCTTGCTCATGAGGCAGCACAATGTTGAGGCCGATGCTCTCTCCGCCAGCGTCACTAGCGCCGCGATTGGCCGCTTCCATGATCGAGGGCCCACCGCCTGAACACACCACAAACTGGCGCTTACCCTCTTCAATGATCGCTTTTTCAGAAACCAGGCGGGCAAGCTTGCGCGCCTCGTCATAATATTTGGCCTTCTTGGCCAGATTGGCCGCGACTTTTTGGTCCCATTCATCGCCGTCTTTGGCCGCATCGATCTTCGCCTGCGCCTCCTCGGGCGAGGGAATGCGCGCCGAACCATACATCACCATGGTTGAGCCCACGCGGGCCTCATCAAGCAGCATCTCAGGCTTCAACAGCTCCAATTGGAACCGGACAGGCCGAAGCTCGTCGCGCAAAAGGAAGTCTGTATCGCTAAAGGCGAGCTTATATGCCGGATGCTCCGTCTGAGGGGTGCTGACCGGTGCTTGGTCGGCAAACCGGCTTTCTTCTTGTGCAGGATAGAATTTGCGGCTTACCAGATTGTGGTCATCGCCTTGGGACTTGTTGTTTGATGGCTTGTTCATGAGGTTCGACCTAATCGCCCACCAACCCGCCCGCAAGTCGGCATTTGGGCCAAAACACACTTTACGCAGCTAACCTATCGGGCATTTCCATCGACACTGGAGGAGGCCGCAATGTTCTGTAGCGGAATGCTGACTAAGAGCTTCATTCCAGCCGCGTGCCAATCGGTCGTAACCTGTGCGTCCAATTGTCGCTTTACGATACGGTTGATAACGCGCCCGCCAAAACCTTCGCGCGCGGGCTCTGCGACTTCGCCTCCGCCACTTTCGGTCCATGTAAGGCGCAATCGCGCATCTGCGGATCGGTCGATCTCCCAAGAAATTTCTATACGGCCCGCTTCATCCACAAGGGCACCGTGCTTGAGGGCGTTTGCGGTGAGCTCGTGAAAGAACATTGCAAGCGATTGCGTCGCTGTAGGAGATATCTCAAGCGCGCCCCCGTTGATCGTCACTGCACTTTTGGGAACAAGGCTGAAAACCTCTTCCTCGACAAGCGTTCGCAGGTCTGCCCCTCCCCAAAGGGTTTGCGAGAGCAGATTGTGTGTCCTCGCCATCGATTCCAACCGAGAGCGAAAGTCTCCCTTGTAGGTCTGAATATCAGTGTTAGACCGAGCCGTAATTTCAGCAATCGAGAGAATGATCGCAAGGAGGTTCTTCACCCTGTGGTCAAGCTCGCGCATCATAAAGTCGCTGCGCTCTTTACCGTCTTTATTCTCCGTCACATCGGCCAGAATGCCGACGATCAAATCACCCCCGGGATTGGGCAAACGCTCGCTTCGAAGCCTGACCCAGCGCTGAGATTTTCCCGGTGGGCAAAATCGCAGCTCAATATCTTGCGCTTTGCTTTCTTGGATTGTCGCTTGCAGACTTTGGGCAAAATTCTCTCGGTCTTCTGCTAAGATGCGCTCTTCAAAGCCGCTGTCATCCAGCGATTGACCAGTTCCGCTAAGGCCTGTGATCTGCGCAAAAGCCTCATCCCAATCAAGCTGCAAACCATTGGTCTCAAGCGTCCAAACCCCGACTTGCATCATGCCAGCGGTCAGCGACTGCACCGTGTTCTTGATCGCCAATTGAGTGAACGATGAAGAGGCATCAGCAGGCGTGTAGGTCACCTTCACGCCCCCTATGTCAGAGTGATAAGGCTCCACAACCCGGGTAAAGTGCGCCCCATCTGCACATTGAACCGCGCGCGCAACCGGCTCGCCACCAGCGATCGCCTTGCGCGCGTCTTCATCGAGATGGGTGTCCTCGATCATCAATACCTTTTGCCAATTGCACTGTGCAGGAGAGCTCCGCCTGCATGCCGTGTCACTTCAACGAAGCGCGTATCAATTGTTTCCAAACAAATCTTGCGTTCTCAAACAAATCTTTCAGTGCGCATCGACCTTACGATTTTGCAGGCACAATCCTTGTGTGAAACTCGCCGTTCTCGCCAAATGCATCAATGCCAGCCGGAAGCTTTGCAATGAGTTCAGCATCAAACCGGTCGCCCAGGGCAATGGTTGGCAATTCAGCGGCAATCGCGCTGATGGTGCAAACGGCACCTGATGCGACAAGGTCTTCAAGCAACTCATCATAGCTTACCTGCCAAAGCGGGAATTCGAGCATCATTGGCGACGTCTGCTCGTTTTCAGCAAAAGCCTGCTCACGCCATTCGCGAATGTGTTCAAGATGGAGATCACCAAAGGCCAAATGACTGCATGTCGGCACAAGTTTGAACGCCGGGCCAAGCTGCTCCACATAATCCGCACCAGAATGCAGCGGCACTGCGATAAGTGGGACATCAAGCGTCTCTGCTTGCGCAACCACCTCTTCGATTTGAAATTCCTGATGAGCAATCACACGCGTCTGTGCATCAAATGTTGTCAGCAGGACGGGCGCGAGGCGGCCTTCGCGTTGCATGGCTCTTAACGCCAGGAAGCTATCCTTGCCTCCACTCCAGAAAAGGAAAGCCAGATCGCAAGACGCATCTGGGCGGGCATCGGTCATCCAAGCAGGCTGCTGAATCCGGGCGGCCTTGCGTTTGGTGGGCACGCTTTCGTGACCAAAGGGGCAATGCCGGCACCCTGCCCCGCAGCATTTCGCACGTTCAAGCAGGCCCAACTTTGTGAAGACGACAAAGCCGGTCTTTGGATCAAGATATGTGGTCTCGCCGCGCTCACATGCCGCCTCGTGGAGTGACCAATAATCCGCCTGTGTCACTCTCAAAACTCTCCCTATGACCAAAACGCCGCTTGGGGCGGTGGCGGGGTAGGTCTGCCAATGACAGCGGTCAAGCCAAGCTTGCTTGCTCTTAACTTCTTCATGGTTTATCTATTCAGGTAAGTTCCGATGCAATCGACGCACTCGGTGAATTGAAAGAATGTAATATGGCGGATACGCTTCCGCCGGACGAGAAAAAGAAAGCTGGCAAGAGACGGAGCGGTAAGTCCGGCAAAGTAGCCGATTTTCGGTACAAACGCTCCGGTCAGCAGAGCAAAACGAAGCCTAGGCGAGCAAGCCCGAAACGGGGTGCATGCGCGCAAGACGCAAAGGTGCCGGGTGACGCACGGTCACAAGATCGCAACCCCGCACCAAAAGGCAAAGCTTCGCGGCAGGCTCGCTCTGGCGCTCAAAGAAACAAAAAACCTTCGCGGTTTGCACCCACAAACAGGTCTGGAAACTCGCCAAGGAGATCAAATGAGGCTTATGCTGCGCTTGATTTGGGGACGAACAACTGTCGATTGTTGATTGCCCGGCCCTCGGGCCGCGACTTCACCGTGATTGACGCCTTTAGCCGCGTAGTAAAGCTTGGAGAGGACCTGACAACGACAGGTCGCCTTTCCGATAATGCAATGGAACGCACCATGAGCGCGCTTGCGGTTTGTGCAGAGAAACTGCGCCGCCGTAATGTGCGCCTTGCCCGTTCTGTTGCGACCGAGGCATGCCGCAGGGCGTCCAATGGTGAGGATTTTATTGAACGCGTCCGGCGCGAGACCGGCATTGCGCTTGATATCATCAGCGCTGAGGAAGAAGCGCGGCTTGCGGTGTTGGGGTGCCATATCCTTCTTGAAGCGGGCCAAGGTCCGGCGGTGATTTTTGACATTGGTGGCGGCTCAACAGAGCTTGTGCTGCTTGAGCCTGGCGAGAAGATCCCGCACATTATTGACTGGCAAAGTGTCCCCTGGGGCGTTGTCTCACTCACCGACACGGTCAGCTCGTTCAATGCTGCTGACCTGGGGCCTGAAGAAGCGCGGCTTGCCCGCTACGCTGAAATGAAACGCTTGGTGTCGGAAAGCTTCGGGCCTTTCGCTGCACGAATTGCGGACGCGGCGGCTTGCGACGACATCCGATTGCTGGGGACCAGTGGAACGGTGACGACCTTGGCAAGCCTACACCTCGAATTGCCGCATTATGATCGCAAAGCGGTGGACGGGCTGATCGTGCCCTCGGCTGCCATGCGTGATATAAGCGCGCGCTTGTCGGGAATGTCTCCCAAAGAGCGCAGCCAATTGCCTTGCATCGGAGAAGATCGGGCTGACCTTGTTGTGGCAGGTTGCGCCATTCTTGACTCGATCCTCGACCTGTGGCCGGCGGAACGGTTGGGGGTTGCCGACCGAGGCATCCGCGAAGGTATTTTGCGCAGCATGATGGCCGCTGATCGTGAGAGCGAACGCAGTTTGCAATCCCTACATGACGCCCGCGAGGGAACTCAAAACAAACGGGCAGCAGGATAGCAATGACACGCTCAGGCCGAAATCCAGACCGCCGGGTCAAGACCGCCAAAAAGCGGACCGAAAGCTCAACACGGTGGCTTCAGCGTCAGCTTAATGACCCTTATGTAAAGCAGGCAAAGGCCGATGGATATCGCAGCCGCGCCGCTTACAAGCTCATCGAATTGGACGAGAAGTTCGGCTTGATAAGGGGAGCCAAGCGGGTCGTGGACCTGGGGATTGCGCCAGGGGGATGGAGCCAGGTGGTCCGTGCAAAGGCCCCTAAAGCAGAAATCGTTGGGATCGACCTTTTGCCCACTGAGCCCATCGAGGGCGTTACCATCTTTGAGATGGATTTTATGGATGATGCAGCGCCCGCTCGCCTTGAAGAGGCATTAGGCGGGGCACCAGATTTGGTGATGTCCGATATGGCGGCCAATACCGTTGGGCATAAGCAAACAGACCACCTGCGGACCATGGGTCTCGTCGAGGCAGGTGCTTGGTTTGCGGTGGAAACCCTCGAGCAAGGGGGCGCATTTATCGCAAAGGTCTTAGCAGGCGGGACCGATGCAGATTTGCTAAAGCTGCTCAAAGCGCACTTTAAAACCGTCAAACACGCCAAACCTCCGGCAAGCCGCAAGGGCTCATCGGAGTGGTATGTCGTTGCTCAAGGATTTAAGGGCCGCAGTTAAGACTGCGCCCTCACAATCAGGACAGCGCTTTAGCTTTCGGCAGCTTCGGCTGTTTCTTCCGATGTTGATTCGGCGACATCTTGTTCAGCTTCAACTTCGGCCGTCTCGTCCGCAACCGCTTCTGCTTCTGCTTCCTCAACAACGTCAGCCACATAGCTTGGGACTTCAAGGTTCGAGCCAAAGGAGTTGAGATAAAGAGCGATTGCTGCGCGGTCCTCAATGCTTGAGATACCCGCAAAGCCCATGCTGGTGCCATCGATATATCCGCGAGGGTTATCGAGCCACTCGTTCATTTCGTCCCAGCCCCAAGTGCCGCCTGCGCTTTTGAGTGCGGTGGAATAGCTAAAGGCGCTGTTGTTACCGAAAGGCTTGCCCATTACGCCGTAAAGATTGGGCCCAACACCGTTCGCGCCGCCCTGCTCAATCGAGTGGCAAGCTGCACATTTCGCAAAGGCCTTTTCACCGGCAGAAACGTCTACGCTTTCCATGTTGAGCGCTTGCGCCATCGTCATTTCGGCAGCGCCGCCGCCTGCTTCCTCAACGCCTTCAATCACATAGCCCAGCTGTTCTGGACGCTCTGGGTTGTCAGCGTGAAAATATTTTCCGCTCAGGATCGAAAGACCCAATCCTAGGCCAGCGGCAAAGAGCACCCAGCCAGCAGCAGTGTTGAAAAGATCGCCTGATCCCGTGTCATTTTCTGACATTTTCGCTTTGTCCTGTGTCATCCCGGCGCCCCCATAAGCTGGCGTTTGTCAGTGTGCAAGATCAAACGCGTCATCATTGGGTGCATTCGTTACAACAAGAGAAAAGAGAATCTGTCGCCAAAGGCCTCAGTCAAAAACCCTAAGTCTTGTCACTGGACGGCGCGAAGGATAGCACCGGAGGCATTATGATGAGTTTTCCGGACCTTGCCCTGCCCATAGTTGAGCAATTGCGCAAAGAGGCACAGCGCAATCCCAGCAATGCAATCGCCTTTCAAGGCTCGCCTGGTGCCAATTCGCACCGCGCCGCGCTCGAAGCGTGCCCTGATATGGCCCCGCTCCCATGCTATGGCTTTGCCAATGCGCTTGATGCGGTAAAGTCGGGAGAGGCAGGCCAAGCCATTATTCCAATTGAGAATTCTCACAATGGCAGGGTGGCCGATATTCACTTTCTTCTGCCCGAAAGCGGGTTGTCGATTGTGGGTGAATACTTTCTGCCGATCCACCATGCCTTGATGGCTCCTCCGGTGGCAGAGGGACAAGCCAAGCCGACCCTCAACTCGATCAAAGGTGCCTACAGCCACCCACAAGCGCTGGGTCAATCGCGCGCGTTTCTCAAAAAGCACGATATCGTGCCGTTGAATTTTATCGACACCGCAGGCGCAGCGGCCCACATCGCTGAGCTGGGCGATCCAACGATTGGAGCAATTTCTCCAGCCATTTCAGCGGAGCTTTATGGTCTTGATATCGTGCAGGACCATGTTGAGGACGCCCATGATAATATGACGCGTTTTGTGATTCTTGCAGACAGGCCCACATTTTTATCGGTTGACCCGGAAAAGCCCGCGATGACCACCTTCATCTTCGAGGTGAAAAACATCCCAGCGGCCCTTTACAAAGTGCTGGGCGGTTTTGCGACGAACGGGGTCAATATGACCAAGCTTGAAAGCTACCAAGTCGGCGCGAGCTTTTCGGCAACGCGCTTTTATGCCGATATAATTGGTGTTCCAGGCGACCCAGCGGTGGACCGTGCCCTTGAGGAATGCGCCTTCCATTCCAAAGAATTGCGCCTCCTTGGGTCCTATGAACAGGCTCGCAAACGCGGTTGATTAGTAATGATCGCTGCCCAATTACCCCCGCTTTGTCTCGATCCTTGCAATGATTAGTGCGTTGAGAAGCCAATTAGTTAGTTGCTTGCACGCATTAGGCATGCCACTTCAATACTAAGAATGACCACCTCGGCTCCGACCATTCCCCTTCCAGCAGAAGACGGCGCGCTTGACACATCTGATGTGCCAGCGCCTGAGGGCTGGCGTGAGCTGAGGGACAACCAAGATATTCAGTTCGACGAATTTGCCATGGCGCCGCCCGAGGTGCGCGAGCCGGGCTGGATCGACGATGTATTGGAAGGTCTAGGTGAGCTTTTCTCGGGTATTTTTGGACCTGTTGGCAGCTTTATTGCAGGGTCTTGGGATATTCTGAAATGGGTCCTTTTGGCGCTGCTCGTTTTGTTCGTGCTCTATTGGATTGCGCGCAGTATCGGGCCGCTCGCCAGAATGCGCCGCGAGAAGAAAGAACAATCAGGCGCAGCGCAAAGCGATCCACAATGGCAACCTTCGCGCGAGGAAAGCCTTTCGTTATTGGAGGACGCTGATCGGTTGGCCGCAGAAGGGCGGTTTGACGAGGCAACTCACCTACTGCTCAAGCGAAGTGTGAACCAGATTGCCAAAGCGAAACCCGATTGGGTTGATCCCAGCAGCACGGCGCGTGAATTGGCAGCGCTGCCTGCGCTCTCTGATCCTGCCCGAAGCGCATTTCGAACGATCTCCGATAGGGTTGAGCGCAGCCTCTTTGCCTTGAGATCACTCGACAAGGCCGACTGGGAAGCGGCGCGTGCGGCCTATGCTGATTTTGCCAGCCGGTCCATCGGCGCAAAAGGCGGTGCGGCAGCATGAGCACGGCAAGCGTTTCCAGTGAGGGTTCAGTGGCAACTGCAGCAGCAAGGACCAGTTCCCCCTTCTCGCGCGGCTCGGTCCTTGCGATCCTTCTCATCGGCTTTGGCGCGTTCATTGCGATGCTCTATTTTCTTGGGGTTGGTGATACTGGTGGCAACCGGGGAACGGGGCCTGCCCACGCCTCATCAAACGCGCTGCATGGCTATGCCGGGCTCACCGATTTGCTGGAAGCCAATGGCTACACGGTCTCAAAATCACTGGAGCGCAGCGGATATCAATCCCCGGATCTGCTGGTCCTAACGCCTACACAGGGGACCAATGCGCAGGAATTCGCCAAGATCCTTGAGGATCGGCAATATTATGGGCCAACGCTTGTAATCTTGCCAAAGTGGTTTGCCATGAAGCCGCGCGGCGAGATTGCCGATGAGGATAAGGGCCGGGTCAAAGACGACTGGGTACGCCTCGTGTCGACTGCTCGCCCTTCCTGGACCGAAGAATTGCCTGAACCTTACTCGCTCAAGGTCAGCCAGGAGCCCCCCGAGACAGAGGAAAATGGGCGGTGGGCCGGATTGGGTCTGAAGGGTGAGTTACCCACTGCATCCTCGCTTTACGCAGAGGAAATCTCGGGTCACAAAGCGCTTGTCATTGATCCGTCCGGTCGGCCGCTTGCAACCAATGTGATTGGCGAGGAGGGCACCTATTTCTATGACGAGGCGCACTTCCTAACCTTTGTCATCGAACCTGACTTGATGAACAATTACGGCCTTGCCGACCCTGCCCGCGCCGCCCTTGCGCTAGCGATCGTGGAACAGTCTGGATATGAAGATAAAAACGTGATCTTCGATATGACCTTGGTGGGTTTTGGAGGCACGACTAACCTTTTGACCCTCGCGTTTCAGCCACCTTTCCTTGCAGCGACGCTGTGCCTTATTGTCGCAATGTTGATCGTGGGTTGGCGTGCATTCCTCCGCTTTGGTCCCATTGCAGCAAAATCCAATGTGGCCAGCTTTGGCAAGGCGCAGCTCGTCTCCAATGGCGCAGGCCTCATTATGCGAGCGGGTCGCCTAAAACTTTTGGGCGAACCCTATATTGCTTTGACCCAGCGCAAATTGGCCTCTGCGCTTGGCCTATCCCACCCAGATGCCGCAGCAATTGACGCAGGCCTTGCCCAGCGCTTGCCCGATGAAGAACCATTTTCAAACCGTGTGGCACGCCTTCAAAACGCCAGCAGCGCCGCAGATGTCGTGCGCGCTGCACAAAGCCTCAACGATCTCGTTTCAAAGACAACAGGGAAATCCACAAGATGACCAGCGATACCGGCGCAACTGCAACCATGTCTCTAGCGGACGTGCGGACACTTGCTGACAATATCCGAGCCGAGATCGCAAAGGCGATTGTCGGGCAGGAGGCGATGGTTGACCAATTGCTGGTCGCGCTGATTGCGCAAGGCCATGTGCTTTTGGAAGGGCCTCCGGGGACGGCAAAGACCTTTCTTGCGCAAAGCTTCTCGACCGCGCTTGGACTTGATTTTGGGCGGATCCAGTTCACCCCGGACCTGCTGCCGGGCGATATTCTGGGCTCAAACCTGTTTAACTTCCAGACCAGCCAATTCACTCTCACGCGCGGGCCAATCTTTTGTGAGCTTCTGCTCGCGGACGAAATCAACCGGACACCTCCCAAAACGCAGGCCGCTCTGCTTGAAGCGATGCAGGAGCGCCGGGTGACCTTGGATGGCGAAACTCACCAATTGCCGCCGCGTTTTATGGTGGTGGCAACCCAAAACCCGATCGAGAACCAAGGCGTTTATCCCCTTCCCGAAGCACAGCTCGACCGGTTCTTGTTTAAGCTCCTTGTGCCATACCCCGATGAAGCAGGCGAGGCGCGCATTGTGGCAAACTATGGCTCACGCCAAGGCCCTCAGCACCCATCTGATCTTGGGGTGAGCGCAGTGGCCAATTCTGACAGTTTGGCAGCCGCCACATCGGCACTTAGCCAAGTGACTTTGGCCGATGATATTGCGGGTTATGTCGTGCGCCTCGTGCGTGCAACGCGTGCCCATGCTGACCTTTCTGTAGGCGCCTCACCGCGCGCGGCGGTCATGCTTGCAGGGGCGTCGAAAGCGCGCGCTGCGCTGGAAGGCCGCGACTATGTCATCCCTGATGATGTAAAGGCTCTTGCCGTGCCCGTGCTGCGCCACCGCCTGACGCTTAGCCCAGCTGCCGAAATCGAGGGCCGCGATATCGAGGCGCTGGTGGCAGAGCTTATCGAAATGACCGAGGCGCCGCGATAGGCATTTTCTGTGGCTAGCCTCCGCTCCCTTCCCCTTGTGCCCACCGAGCGCGCAGCATGGATCATCGCTGGGCTTGCGCCTATCGCGGTCGTGATTGGCGCGTCGTCGCCCGAGCTTTGGATTGTTGCTCCGGTCGCAGCGCTTGCTCTGGTGCTTTTGGTGGTTCTCGATGGTCTTATCGCAGGCCAGTGCGATGAATGGCATGTCATCGTGCCAGCCGATACCGAAGTGGGGCAGGACACCGACCTCGATGTTCATGCACGTTTCTTGCGCAGCCTTGCATCCGTTCATGAGGCCGCTCTCGAATTCGACCCACGGCTCGGGCCTGAGGGTATGGCAAACTTTACGCTTCTACCCAGCGCCAATCCGGGCGAATACAACGGCAGCAAGACAGTGCAACCTAGCCGGCGCGGGACCGCGGCTGTCACGCGTGCATGGCTGCGCTGGCGTGGACCCTTGGGACTGGGCGCAAGGCAACAGGAAAAGGTTCTGGAAGACCACGAGGTGCGCATTTGGCCCGATTTGTCGCCTGTACGCTCCAAGGAGCTGCAAACCTTCCTGAAAGATGCCCAAACCGGCCTTATCGCACGGCGCATTCGCGGCGAAGGCACACAGTTTGAGGCTCTGACAGAATACGAGCCGGGTATGGACAGAAGGCGTATCGATTGGCGAGCAAGCGCACGTCACATCGCGCTTTACGCCCGCGAGAATGAGAGCGAGCGCAACAACCAGATCGTATTCGCCTTTGATTGCGGCCAAGCCATGTGCGAACCTGTCGAAGGGCTTCCACGGATCGATCGGGCCGTGTCAGCTGCGCTAACCTGTGCATACCTTGCCTTGAAGAGCGGCGACAAAACGTCTCTTTTTGGCTTTGCCCAGCGCCCACAGGTCATGACGCCATTTGTGTCTGACGCACGCGCCTTTCACAGGCTGCAAAGCGCCGCTGCTGCGCTTGATTATGAAAGTGCAGAGCCCAATTTCACGCTGGCTCTGGCAACTCTCACATCCAAACTGCAACGCCGCTCTTTGATTGTCCTATTCTCCGACTTTACCGATCCCACAGCCGCGGAACTGATGATCGAGAGCATGGGGCGATTGGTGAAGAAACACCTCCTCTTGTTTGTCACCATCGAAGACAGCGAACTTGAAACCTTCATAGAGGACGGCCCCAGCGATGTCGCGACCCTGGCGCGCAGTGTCACTGCAGACACGCTCCTCCAACAACGCCGGGTCGTGCTTCAACGCCTGCGCCAGATGGGTGTCGATGTGATTGAGGCGCCCTATGACCGTATCGGCTATGATCTGATCGACCGGTATTACGCCATCAAAAACAGCGAGGCGATAGGATGAAGGCGCCTGTCATCTCCTCATGGTTCGGCAAAACCGCTGTCGAGGCTCCGCCCGATATCGAGAGCGCTGCTCTTCGTTCCGACCGCTTCCGTTTGGAGCGCGAAGAGGATTGGCGCAGGCTTGAAGATATTATTGTCCGGATGGAAAAAGGGGGCTTCGCCGGATCGACGATGACGATCTGCTTGCTCTGCCCACCCTCTATCGCACCGCTGCCTCAAGCTTGTCTGTCGCGCGCGAAACATCGCTTGATGCTGCAACGCTAAGCTATCTTGAATCGCTCGTTCAGCGTGCGTGGTTCCAGGTTTATGGCCCTCGCAAAGGGTTCTTTGCATGGTTCAAGGAGTTCATCCTTGGCGGGTGGAGCAGAGCCGTCCGCGAAATCTGGCTCGATGTGTGTATCGCTCTTTTCGTGATGGTTGCAGGCGCAATCGTCGGTTGGCTGCTGGTGGCCCAAGACCAGGATTGGTATTACCGCATAGTGCCCGCAGGATTTGGCGAGACACGCGTGCCAGGGGCAAGCCGCGAAGAACTGATGGAAACTTTAGCGGCGAAAACCGAACCCGATGGCCTTGCGATTTTTGGAGCCTTCCTGTTTCAGAATAACGCAGGCGTTGCGATCCTGGCCTTTGCGCTTGGATTTGCGTTCGGCATCCCATCGCTGCTTTTGCTGGTCTACAATCTGGCAACGCTGGGCGCGATGATGTGGGTGTTTGCAAGCCAAGACCTGCACATAGAGTTCGCCGCGTGGCTATCAATCCATGGGACAACAGAGCTTTTTGCGATCCTGCTTTCCGGTGCGGCTGGCATGCATATCGGTCGGTCCATGGCCTTTCCGGGTGACAAATCGGTGCTTGAGGCGGCTGCGATTGCTGGCAGGCGCACAGCTGTTGTGATGGTCGGGGTCACCATCATGATGGTGATGGCAGGCCTGCTTGAATCATATGGCCGCGAACTCATTGGAAGTACGCAAACGCGCTTTGGCATAGGCGGCGGGCTTCTTGTATTCTGGCTTGCCTATTTCTTCCTCTACGCCCCGCGAAAGGTGGAGGAATAATGCCTAAGACCGCCGCCATCTCGAGGGAAGACAAGAAAAAACGCATCCTCATCACACCTGAGGGTTTGAGCGTGCCGGTAAAGCTTGCCTCTCGCGCCAGCCGCTTTGGCGCATTGGTGATCGACTACATCATACTGGTCGCCGTACCGGTCCTCTTGCTGATACTTATGGCATTTATGGTGGGCGGCTTTGAGCAGGAGCTGGCGGCACTAGAAAATGAGAACACAAGGAGCGCGCTTGAGTTCTTGGTGGTCGTTCTCATCATCGTATACTTCGCTATGCGCTATGGCTATTTCATGGTCATGGAACTTGGCCCCCGAGGCGCGACCTGGGGTAAACGGATGCTCGGCATTCGCGTGGCGGCGCGCGGCGGGGGGCGGTTGACACCCGAAGCGGTCGTTGCGCGCAATCTGATCCGCGATATCGAGCTGTTCTTGCCGCTCAGCTTTATTCAAGAAGCACCGGGCGGCGGCATCGGCAGTTTTGGATATGCCGGGCTCATCTGGTTCGGCATCTTTGTGCTCTTCCCTTTCTTTAACAAAGACAAATTGCGCGCTGGCGATATCATCGCAGGAACGTGGGTGGTCGAGGCGCCGCGCACCAAGCTTGCCGATACGCTTTCCACCAGCGGCGCTGCTGCTGCGAGCGGTGAAAGCGATTTGACAGGCGCACGCTATGATTTTGGCGATGCAGAATTGTCCATCTATGGCGAGCACGAGTTGCAAGTGCTCGAGCGAGTGCTTCGCGACGACAAGGATGACGCGCTTGGCCCCGTTCACGCGGCAATCTGTCGCAAGATAGGTTGGGATCCGGGCGAAGGTGATGAACGTGCCTTCCTCGAAGCCTTCTATTCGCAGCTTCGCGCCAGACTTGAAGGCGATATGCGCTTTGGCAAACGCAAAGCGGATAAGAACTCTTAAAGGTAAACACTGATGAGCATTGATAGACGGCACTTCGTAGGCGGCTCTTTCATTTTGGCTGGCCTCGCCGCTTCTGGTTGCTCTTTGGACAATCCTGCGATTGCAGCTCCGCAACTTGGGCCCGGCAACCGGTTTGAGGCCATGCTGCGCCAGATCGAAGGGGAAACGGGCGGCACTTTGGGCGCTGAGTTTTTCGACATCGCAACGGGACAATCTGCGGGCATCAACCGCGATATGCGCTTTGGTCATTGTTCATCGTTCAAACTCTCGCTCGCTGCCAAAATTCTTCAGCGCGACGCAAGCGGAGAAGACAGCGCAGATCGCCGCGTGACATGGACCAAAGACGACCTGATGTTCGTCTCGCCCTTCACCACCCGCAAGCTGGAAGAGGGCGCGACTTTGCGCGAATTGTCAGAGGCAACGCAGAAATATTCGGACAATGCGGCGGCAAACATCCTTCTCAAGGAAATTGGCGGACCCTCGGCGCTGACCGCATTTTGGCGCTCTTTGGGCGATGATGTGAGCCGTCTTGACCGGTACGAACCCGCACTCAACGCCGTGCCCCCATCCGAGGTCCGCGACACCAGCACGCCAACTGCGATGGCGCGAACCGTCGCCAAGCTTGCCTATGGTGATGCGCTGCCAGAGGAAGCCCGCGCGCTCCTACGCCAATGGATGGTCGACACACCTACCGGGGTCAGGCGGGTGCGCGCTGGGCTGCCTGAGGAATGGCGCAGCGGCGACAAGACGGGCACAGGCCTCATGAAAAGCACTGCGGGCATTTATGTCGATATTGGCTTTGTCGAACCCAAGGCGCGCACTCCGATCACCTTTGCGACCTATTACCGTCCGCCCGGCACAGACAATTCATTTGATCGTGCGCATGAAGAACCCCTGGCGCGCGTGGGCGAGGTCTTAAAGGACTTTGCGCAAGGCATGGAGAAGGTGGAATAGGCATAAGATTTTATCGCTGATTAAATTTTATCATTGATAAAAGTTTTTTACCGGGTTAGCTGTGCGCCATGCTCAGCAAACGCGACCAGTCAATCGCCGACCGCAAGACACGCATCCTGGAAGCGGCGCGCAGCATAATTGCGCACGAAGGCTATGACGCGCTCACGACGCGCGGCCTTGCAAAAGCGGCCGGGGTAACCGCTCCCACACTCTACAATCTGGTTGGCGACAAGACGGCAATCATCACCACAATGGCGATGGCCTCAATGGAGGATTTATGGAGCCGCCTTCATCTGAACGAGCGCGGGGAGCCTCTGGCTATGGCCGATGCGATCCTTGAGGAAGCCTTCGCGCAGCTCACAGCCGATATTGGGTTCAACCGCGGCAATCTTATAGCGTTGGAGAGGCTGGGTATCGCCTTTGCTTACCACCCAACGAGCGATGACCCGGGCGCAATTTCCGCCAGGCGCGCTGTGGCGATGGCGCATTATGCCTGCAATGCCGCGATTGCGACAGGGCAATTGCTTGGGCGTTTGGAGCCTCGCGAGCTCGGGATCCAGATGTTTGCTGTCTATCGCTCGGCACTCGATGACTGGCTGCATGACGCGATAGATGCAGATGAAATGTTAAGGCGGCAAAGGGTCGGTTTTTACACCGTCATGGCAGCAGATGCTTCCGATGCGTTTCGCGAAGAACTGCTTGATCGGATTGCGGCACTGTCCCTGCCCGCTCCAGCCAACGCCAAAGCAGATAGGGAGGCGGCTTGATATGACCCTTGAACGTGTCTTGAAGGCATTGGTGTGGTGCCTGCCGCTAATCTTCGCCTTCGCATTTCTGGCGCCGGTGATTGATCAGGGATTGCAGGCGCTGGGTGTGACGGCGCCTTTCGGGCTTTCGACGCTCACCCTTGGCCTGATTGTCGCAGGGGCTTGGGGGCTCTTTGCTCAGGTCAGCGGGAGGTGGATATGAACGCGCATTCGATCATTCTGCCAGACGACCTTTCGCGGCTGTCCAATGGCGAGCTTAAGCGCCTCGAGCTGAAAATCGCGCGCAAGCATTCGGGCATGTTCCCGTGGGAAGCGGTTGTGTGGGCCTTTGGCAATCTGGCGGTGTGGCTTTCGCTGTGGCCGCTGGTGTTTATGGATATCCTGCCGCTGTGGATCGCCTTTCCCATTGCGACCGTGAACATGGCCTTGGTGTACCTGCCCACACATGAGGCGCAGCACGATATTATCGGGCGTCCGGGCACAGAATGGCGCTGGCTCAATGAGCTCATCGGGCATGGCACCAGCTGGATGCTGGTGTATCCGTTTGAGGTGCTGCGCATCACGCATCTCGACCATCACCGCCACACCAATGATCCCGAGCGTGACGTCGACATCAGCTGCAAAGCGCCCGGCCCCTGGACGGCGCTCTGGCGCACCGTTCAAGAGCGGCAACCGGGTGCCAAGCGCAAGAGCGACTATGCAGCATCGATCATTCGCGCTGGGCGGCCCGGTCTGCTGTTGCTGACTCTTGGCTATATGCTTGGATTTGTCGCGATCTTGGGAACGCTCGCGTGGAATGGCTATGCACTCGAAGCGCTGTTCCTGTGGTGGCTGCCGTATCAGATTGCGATCAGCTATATTGTGTTTTTCCTCTCATGGGCGCCGCACCATCCGAGCAATGAGACGAGCCGATACCGCAATTCGCGCGCTTGGAAGTCGAAGGTGGGCAATTGGGGCTCGATGTGGATGCAGTTCCATATCGTCCACCATTTGCACCCCTATATCCCCCTCACCCGCACCCCGGCTGCGTTTTGGGAGATGAAGCCGATATTGGAGGCGCGCGGGTGTGATTTGGGGGAGTTGTAACTCTCACAACCTCCGTTCGTCCTGAGCCTGTCGAAGGACGCTCGCAGACGGTGGCTGTGCTTCGACAAGCTCAGCACGAACGGGTGTTGTATTAATGATCCGGCGTGTTCGATGCCCCAGCCTCTTCCCCGCCAAAGATCGCCACTTCATTGAGCCCATCGCTGTTCGCGCGGCCCCGGTACATGCCGGCGGTGTTAAAGCTGTAGATTGTGTGGCCATCGGGTGTGACAAGGATGATGCCGCCGTCACCGCCGAGTTCTTTGACTTCGGCCATGACGTCATCCGCGATGCCCTGGGCAACACCTTCGGTCATCGGCTGCTTAGGTGCTTCAGGCAGAGGTTCGCCTTGATTGTAGATCACATAAGCGTGGCCTTGAGCATGCCGAAGTTCGGTACAAATCTCCTGAGCTACACCAACACGGATAAAATACTCCCCCAGCCCGTCGCTGACACGGCGCAGCTCCGGTTATCCGCATATGTCCCAGCGCCAATCACAGGTGCATCGCCAATCCGGCCCCAGCGCTTGCCGGTCATGCCGCCGGTCGACGTGCCAGCAGCCAAATTGCCGTCTTGGTCCAAGGCCACCGCGCCCACGGTCCCAAACTTCAAATCCACATCCAGCGCTGACAGCTCCCGCGCCTTCATCCGTTCAAGCGACTGACGGCGGCTTTCGGTTGCAAACCACTCTGGCGGGGTCACTTCAAAACCTTGCTCTCCCGCAAACTGCTCAGCTCCCTCGCCCATCAGGAACACATGCGGACTGTCAGTGCGCACTTTATCTGCGAGCAGGATCGGGTTCTTCACCGTCGTCACCCCGGTCACAGCGCCAGCACTGCGATCACGCCCATCCATGATCGAGGCGTCGAGTTCATTTGCGCCTTCCCATGTGAACACAGCCCCGCGCCCTGCGTTGAACAGCGGATTATCCTCCATCGGAATAATCGCCGCCTTGACCGCGTCCATCGCGCTGCCGCCGTTTTTGAGAACCTCAGTCCCCGCATCCAGCGCCTCTTGCAAAGCCGCCTCATAGGCCACCCGCTGCTCAGGCGTGATGTTCTCGGGCAAAATCGTCCCCGCCCCGCCATGGATCGCAAGCGACCATTTGGGCTTCGCTTCCTCGCCATGGTCGTCGGCAAAGGCGGTTGCGGGGACAGCCAGCGCAAGCGCGGCAGCAACAATCGTGAGAAGAGCGTTTTTCATGACTTGCATCGCTAACCATTTTAAGCTCAGCACGCCAGACACTGATTTGGGATAGGACTTCACACATGAGCGCATTTGGAGCAACGACCACAACCGACGAGGTGCTTGAGGGCAAGGACTTGTCGGGCAAGACAGTGCTGGTCACAGGCGGCCCTTCAGGGCTTGGCCAAGAGACCGCCCGCGCCATGGCGGCCAAGGGTGCGCATGTCATCATTACAGCTCGCAACCTTGCGCAGATGGATGAGACAGTCGCTGCGATCAGAGCCGAGGTGCCGGAGGCGAGGCTCGATACACTCACCTGCGATTTGGCGTCATTGGAAAGCATCACGGCAGCGGGTGCGGAGGCGAATGAGCGCTTTGACAAGGTCGATATCCTCATCAACAACGCGGGCGTCATGGCATGCCCCAAGATGCACACCGCTGATGGGTTCGAAATGCAGTTTGGCACCAATCACTTGGGCCACTTTGCGCTGACCAAACAGCTCATGGCTCTCATCGAAGCGGGCGCAGACAAGCGCATCGTCAACCTTTCAAGCCGTGGGCACCACATCTGCCCTGCCAACCTTGACGATCCCAACTTTGAGAGTGCCGAATATGCGCCGTGGCTAAGCTATGGCCAATCAAAGACCGCAAACATCCTCTTCACCCGCGGGCTTGAAGATCGGTTCGCAGGTCAAGGCATCCACGCCTACGCTGTGCACCCGGGCGGGATTAACACCAACCTTGCCCGCCACCTTTCCGAAGAGGCAGAGCAAGAGCTGATCAAAAACGTCACCGCCTCTGATCCCAATTTCAAATTCAAAACCATCCCGCAAGGCGCCGCAACGCAAGTTTGGGCCGCCACCGCAAGCGAGCTTGAGGGCCGTGGCGGGGTTTATTGCGAGGACTGCCACGTCGCCGAGGTGGACGATGTTTCCAGCAATAGCGGTGTGCGCAGCTACGCGCTTGATAAGGCGAGCGCCGACCGCTTGTGGAGCCTTTCAGAAGAGATGATCGGCGAGACATTCAACTGACGCCAACCGTCCGATTTTACAAATCGTTTCGCGAGTTTACAGGGCTTTACCCCGCCATTTTACATTTTGCTCTATACAAATCGCAGAATGTCTGAACGCGCCGTTTGTTGAGCGCGGTTTCACAAAATGAGGGGATATGATGCAACTCACGAACTATCAGTTCGACCCAGCACTCGCGGTCGAAATCGGAACCAAGGCGGCTTTCGCGCTTGGTATTCTTGTCATCACTTGGGCGGTCGCAAAGGCGGCCAAATGGGCGTTTGCAAAGCTGGTTGACCGGATCGGGTTCCTTAGCCGTCCCACCGGATCAGGTGAGAGCATCGGTATGTCGCTGGGCAAGATCGTCTCGCTTCTTGTGTGGCTGTTTGGCCTTCTTGCCATACTCGACGTGCTTGAGCTTGGCGGGGTTGCAGGCCCGATCACTGAGCTGCTCGACACAGTTATGGGCTATGTGCCGAACCTTGTGGGCGCGGGGCTTCTCCTGTTCATCGGCCTTATGATTGCCGGTATCGTTCGCGATATTGCGGTGACCGCGATGCAGGCGATTGACCTTGATAAATGGGCCAACAAAGGCGGCGTTGATGAGGTCACTGGCAACAACACCATCTCCAAGACGCTGGGCACGGTTGTTTACACGCTAATCGCTATCCCGGTGGCCATCGGCGCTTTGGGCGTGCTCAACATTGCAACCATTTCCGTGCCAGCGACCAACATGCTGGAAATGATCCTTGCCGCGATCCCGAACATTATCGCAGCGGGCATCCTTCTTGGCATTGGCTATCTCATCAGCCGCTTTGTTGTGGGGCTTCTCACAGAGCTTCTTGGCGGGCTTGGCATTGATGGTCCGATCACGGCGCTTGGCCTTTTGCCCGATGGCACGAAAGCCTCAGAGGTCGTCGCGCGCATTGCACAAATCGGCATCATCTTGTTCTTCGCCATCGCTGCCACGCGCATGCTGGGCTTTGGCGAGCTGACCGAGATCCTCGACAATGTGCTTGGACTTGGTGGCAACGTACTGTTTGGCGCGGTGGTTATCGCGGTCGGCTTTATGGTCGCAAACCTCATCGCCAAGCTTGTCGGCGGTGCATCCGGCGGCTCTTCGATGGCCGCAAATGTGGTGCGTTATGCCGCTATCCTGCTGTTCGCCTTTATGGGCCTACAGTTCATGGGTGTGGGCGAAGAAATCGTCCAGACCGCCTTTAGCGCGCTGGTCATCGGGCTTGCGGTTGCGGGTTCCCTTGCCTTTGGCCTTGGCGGACGCGAATGGGCGGCGAAAAAGCTCGAGCAACTCGACAAAGAGTAGTCGAGACCTCGGGTCGCTAGCTGCGGCATCGGGTCGCGGTAAACTGAAGGGCGCGTTGGCAAAGTCCGACGCGCCCTTTTTTCATGTTCACTCAGCAATGAATTCGCCAAGGAGTTTGAGACAATCCTTGGACTCCTTGGTGGGCACAACGGCCATGAAGACGTGCGGCGCACCTTCATATTCGTAGAGCTTGGCATCGACACCCGCATCGCGCAGCTTGCCTGTGAAAGTGCGGCTGTCGATGATGAAAAGGTCATGGCGGCCGGTCCAAATCCGCGTTGGTGGGAGAAGCGCCAGTTCTTCTTTTGCGGTGTAAAGCGGGCTGAATTGTGGGGTGGCCGGATCGCCCTCGCCTGCAAATATCTTCCCGCAACCGCGTAAAGTGCCGATCTTGAGCATGATGTCATGGGGTTCGACCGCCTCCATGGCTGGATCAGCCATCGTCACATCCAGCCAAGGCGCAAACAATGCCAGCTTCCCCGGCTGCGGCCCGCCCGCTCTTGCAAGACGAAGCGCTAGGCTGAGCGCCATATGCCCGCCAGCGCTGTCGCCATTGAGGATGATCTTGGCCGGGTCATGGGTTTCGGCAAGCTTTGCAAAGGCAGCATCGGCGAGCTCATCTTGGCGGGTGTGCGGGCTTTCCGGGACCACTTCGTAAAGCGGGAGGGTGATGCTGACCCCAAGCTTATTCACCATCGCCTCTGCAAGCGGCCAGTGCTCTTTGAACATCGGCAGGACAAACCCGCCGCCGTGGAAATAGAGCATGTGCCAGGTTCCGGGGCCGGATTTTGGGTGGAGCGTGACAACCCTCTGGCCTGCCGCCTCCCATTCTTCGACGACGAACTTGCCGCGAAAACCATCGGGCATCGGCGCATCTTTGGGAAGCGCGCGGCCATTCAAAAATGGGCCAAGACCGGCAGGGTCTTTGGGAAACACGCCGGGGCGCTTCGACATCAGCCATTTGATGGTGCGCATCAGCATGCTTGGCTTTGCACTGCGAAGTTCGGTGGAAGCGTCTGTCAACATGGATCCCTCTCCTCTTTCGGGCGGGAGAGTGGCCTAAGCGGCGCTCAAGTCAAGAATTGATAGCGACGACCAGACCCTCATTCAGCCAAGCCCCCAGCATCGCGCCGGCTCTCATCGCAGCAGATTGCACGTCTTCTTGGCTGGGAGCTTCACTGCCATCAAGCAGCACTGCGATCAGCTCACCATAGCTCGCGTCCTCCTGCATGGCGGTGAATGCCGGGGCGTGGTCCTCTTCGAAAAGAGTGAAGGTAGGTCGCTCCCCATGGCGCGATACGATGCAGGCGCGCGGCCTCTCGAGGCGCACAACAGGAAGCTCTTCGCCAGCATCAATCGCACGCCAAAGCGCCTCAAGATCGTGTGTAACCACTCTAGCCTTCGCGCGGGGTTGAAATTGCAAGCGCAGTTCGCCCCAATCCTCATCGCCAAACTCAGCGCTTGCCGCGGCGAAGTCTTGCGCAGTTAGAGGAACAGTGTCCGGAGCGGTCGCAAGCTCCATCATGCTCCATTCCAGCCACGCAAGTTCAGCGACTTCGGGGCGCTCTGGGAAAAGTTGGGCGCAAGTGTCCTCAAATCCCTTACCCGCCTCATCAATCGTCCAGCCGCCTGGAGGATGGGCAATCGCGTGGTTGATTGAAGCTTGCGCGAAGGCTTGGCCCCCAAGCAAAAGTGCGGTTCGTTCAAAAGTTTCTGCCAGCGCGCCCATCAGGGCTGAGCGATAATTGCCGCGATAGACAGCCATCCCCGCCGCCTGAGAATTGCCCCACCCGTCGGGGGCAGGTGCGCCTTCGTCTAGGATGGATGCAAGGAATGCGTCTTGCCGCTCTGCTAAAGTGTTCATGCGGGCTCCAAGACCCGGCCAGAAATTTCGCGGGCGCGGTCCAATTCGCTCAGCAATTCAGGAAGCGGGGGAATGTGATCGTCGCGTTCAATCATCACGGCTGGCACAGCCGGGAGCATTTGAAGCGCTTTGGCATACAGCTCCCACACAGGCTCAATCACTTCGCGGTCGTGGGTGTCGATGATGATATCGCGCTCTGGCGTCGCAGGGTCATGTCCAGCCAGATGGATTTGCCGCACCCGGTCGAGCGGAAGCCCTGCCAGATACTCCTCAGCGCTGAACCCGTGGTTCTTAGATGAGACATAGATGTTGTTCACATCCAGCAGCAGATAGCACCCTGTGGCCCTCGTCATTTCGCTCAAAAACTCCCATTCGGTCATCTCGTCCTCGGGGAAAGTGAGATAGCTCGACGGGTTTTCGAACAGCATCGCGCGGCCCAACACATTTTGCGCATGGTCAATATTTTCGCACACTGCCGTGAGCGCCTCCTTGGTTAAAGGCATCGGCAAAAGGTCATGGCTGTTATGCGCACTCGTCCGCGTCCAGCACAGGTGATCCGACACCCAAAGCGGGTCAATCCGCTGCTCCAGCAATTTGAGCTTTGCCAGATAGTCTGCATCAAGGCCCCGCGCAGAGCCAATAGACATGGAAACGCCGTGGATGATGACCGGCAGACGCTCGCGCACCTCTTCAAGGATACGCATCTGCCGCCCGCCTTCGATCATATAGTTCTCGCTGATGACCTCAACAAAATCGACCGGCACATCGCCCTCAAGAAAATCCTCATAATGCGTACGGCGCAATCCCAGGCCAAAGCCTGAGAAGGGTTCGATAGGGTCAAGATGCTGGCTCATGATGGTTCAATCCTAGCAGATTTTCAGCGCACCCAAAGCGCGCTCTTTCATACCTCTATTCGCCCTAGTCGCGGGGCCCGTTACAGCTCTTTGACCGAGGGCGATGACACGTTTTTTCGAAAAAAGTGTAACCCAATTGAACCTCATGGCGAACCACCGGTCAGTTCCGATGAGAAACGGGACGCAAGATTTTAGATACGACACGTTTTGGAGAAAACGCCATGAACAAGAAATCAATCGCTTCACTCGCAGGCCTTGCTCTGACCGCTGGTATCGCAGCTGGCATGGCCACCACCCCAGTCGCTGCTCAAGGCGCTAAAGAAAAATGCTACGGCATCAGCCTTGCTGGCAAGAACGACTGTGCAGCAGGTCCCGGCACAAGCTGCGCTGGCACCTCGACCCGCGACTACCAAGGCAACGCTTGGAAATATGTCAACAAAGGCACTTGCACCAGCATCAAAACACCCAAAGGCAACGGCTCGCTCACCCCGATCCGCCGCTAACTTCTAGCGCTTGTCCTTAAGCTCTCTCACCACATCTCTTCCATCTGGAGAAAAGTGTGACATACTCCGGTGCACAAGGGCCGGTGAGAGGGTGACGGCAAGCTTTTCAAAATTAGGACAAAACCAAGAGCCTCGCGCAGCTTCAGGCAAATCGAGCCGCGCTTCTGATCTGGTTTTCAAGGAGGATACCATGAACGCAATTACTAACGCTTACGCCCGAGTAATCGGCCTTTTGTCTAGCCCAGTCGCCGAAAGCATCGGTCTTCTTGGCATCCGCATCGCGCTTGCAGGCGTGTTCTGGCGCTCGTACAAAACCAAGATCGCCGAAGGCACTTGGTTCACGCCGAACGATACGCTCCCGTTCCTGTTTCAGGATCTGTATTCAGGGCTTCCCATCCCAACCGACATCGCAATGCCGTTGACGATCTATGCCGAGTTCCTTTTCCCCGTCCTGCTGTTCGCAGGGTTGTTCACCCGGTTTGGCGCAGCAGCGCTTGCAGTGATGGCAATCGTCATTCAGATTTTCATTTTCCCGACATCTGGGCACTTCTGGGGCTGGGCTTTTGGTATTATCTCCATGGCTCTCATCCTGATCAGCCGCGGCGGTGGTATGTTCTCGCTTGATCGTCTGTTCGATCGCATGTTTCCTGCCAAAGCTGACTAACAATGGTCGCTGACGAGCCCACCTTTGCCCGGCTGATGACGGCAGCACAGGACGGCGATAAAGCCGCTACCAATGTGCTTTTGTCTGAGGCCGGGCTTTGGCTTGAGCGGTATTTCAGGCGGCGCATTCCTCCGCATTCCATCGATGATCTGGTGCAAGATGTGCTGATTGCCTTTTACACCAAGAGGGCAACCTGGGACCCGTCCCGCCCGTTTCTGCCATGGCTTGCAGCCATTGCGCGCTATCGCTGGGTCGATCATTTGCGCAAGGTCTACAAGCATGAAGCGCAAGAGCTCATGGACGACGATGGGACGCAGGAAAGCGACGAGGAAGTCGTTATGGCAAGAGTAAGCCTTGATCGGCTATTCGGGCAATTGCCAACACGTCAGGCAGAGGTCATTGAGATGGTCAAAATCTCAGGGCTCTCAATCAGGGAGGCCGCCGAAAAAACCGGGCAAAGCGAAAGCCTTGTCAAAGTGAATATCCACCGTGGCTTGAAGAAGCTCGCCACGTTGGTTGAGAAAGCTGAATAGTATGGAAAAGTTTGAAAACCGCGATGATCTGATCGCAGCCCTGACAGAAGATATCACTCCGGTGAAGCCCGTTCGCCCGCGCGATGGGCTCGGTCTGATCGCCTTTGCCACCATTGCAGCTGGGCTCGCGTGTATCGTCATATTCGGCTTTTGGAGCGGTATGATCGATGGCCGCGCCTCGCCCTTCTTCTGGATCAGCAATCTCTTGCTGGCGGTTGTGGGTGCCTCAAGTGCCACGGCGCTTGTCTCGACCGTATCGCCGCGCGTCGGAGCACAGAGTTCTGCGCCTGCATGGAGCACGGCGATGTTGGCCGCGCTTCCTGTTGCGGCATTCATCGGCTTGATGTCTGTCGAAGCAGGGCACGATCATGGCCTTAGCCTTAATGATCCTGGCCTCCTTTATTGGGAATGTGCAGCCTATGGTCTTGGTGCAAGTTCGCTGATCGCGGTCGCCTCAATCCTGTTCCTGCGGCGCGGGGCTCCGGTTTCGCTAAATCGTGCAGGTTGGCTGATTGGTTTGACAAGCGGTTCGCTTGGCGCACTTGCCTATAACCTCACTTGCCCTCTGGACTCACTGCCCCACGTCGGATTTTCCCACGTTGCGCCGGTCTTCTTAGCAGCGGTCTTCTGGCGCTATGCCGCGCCGCCGCTTATCCGCTGGTAAGCACTCACAATTAGACGCAATTTGAAGGGGCGATGCAGTGTCGCCCCTTTTTACTGTCATTGCCCCTTCATGATTCCGGGCCTATATGACGCTCATGTCTGTTAGACCTTGGCGCGATATCGATAGGCGGGAATGCCGTCAGATCATGGTGGGCGATGTGCCCGTTGGTGGCGGGGCTCCGATCACCGTACAAACCATGACCAACACCCCCACCGAAGATGCGGTGGCAACGCTTGACCAGATCAGGCGGTGTGAGGAGGTGGGCTGCGATATCATCCGCGTCTCGTGCCCGACCGAGGAATCGACCAAGTCCTTCGCGAAAATTACCAAGGCGGCGCGTATTCCGATCGTGGCGGACATTCACTTCCACTACAAACGCGCGCTTGAAGCCGCCGATGCGGGCGCTGCGTGTTTGCGGATCAATCCGGGCAATATCGGCTCATCCGACCGTGTTGCCGAAGTGGTGCGCGCGGCGAAAGCTAATGGCTGTGCAATTCGCATTGGGGTGAACGCGGGGTCACTCGAAAAGGACCTGCTTGAGAAATACGGTGAGCCTTGCCCAGAGGCGCTGATCGAAAGCGCGCTTGATCACATCAAGCTTCTGCAAGATCACGACTTCCACGAGTTTAAGGTCGCGGTGAAGGCATCAGACGTATTCCTCGCGGTCGCGGCCTATCACGGCCTTGCCGAAGCGGTCGATTGCCCTCTTCACCTTGGCATCACCGAGGCAGGCGGCCTCATCGGCGGAACCGTAAAAAGCTCCATCGGCATGGGCTCTCTGCTCTGGGCTGGCATTGGCGACACCATTCGCGTCTCGCTGTCGGCTGAGCCTGAGGAAGAGGTCAAAGTCGGCTATGAGATGCTCAAGTCTTTGGGCCTTAGAACCCGCGGCGTTCGTGTGGTCTCGTGCCCCTCCTGCTCACGCCAAGGCTTTGACGTGATCCGCACGGTTGAGACACTCGAAAAACGCCTTGAGCATATCAAAACGCCTATGAGCCTCTCGGTGCTTGGCTGCGTGGTCAATGGACCGGGCGAGGCGCGCGAGACCGACATTGGCCTTACCGGCGGAGGCAATGGCAAGCACATGGTCTACCTCTCCGGCGTCAAAGCGCACGCGATTGAGGATGAAGACATGCTCAGCCACATCGTGAAACTGGTCGAAGACAAGGCGGCCGCGATTGAAGCAGGCGAAGCGACCGCGTTTGATCCGCACGCGGCGGAAGCGGCTGAATGATTAAGGCGATATTGTCGGGCATCCTTGCAGGGGTCCTAGTGATTGGCGGCGTCGCCTTTGCCAAGGGCGATGGCGACCATTCGCACGACTATCCCGAAGCAAAGCTCTATGATGTGAGCGAAGACGCAATGGGTGACGTTGACGCTGCCCTTGCCAGAGCCGCCGAAAATGACAAACGCGTCCTCATCGCCTTTGGCGCCAACTGGTGCCACGACAGCCGCGCTTTTGCTGGTTGGACTGAGAGTGAACACATCGGTGGCCTGATCGAAGAGCGCTATGAGCTTGTCTTCGTCAATGTCGGCATGCCGCAAACGGGGGATTGGCATAACAAGAATGTGCTCGGGCGCTTCGGTATCGAGGCTCAGGAAGGCACACCGCTTGTTCTAGTGCTCACGGCGCAAGGCGAAGTGCTGAACGCCGACACCGCCCAAAGCTGGCGCAACACCGCCAGCCGCAGCGAGGATGAAATTTACGAAGAGCTGGGGATGCTGGCTGATAAGAGCGCCTAATTGCGCTTGGTGCGAATTATTGCTACCAAGTAGCAATGGGCAAAGCTGAAAAAATCTCGATCTCGCTGACCGGCGAACTCCTCGAAGAAGTGCAAAGCGCGGTGGCGTCGGGCAATTACGCCTCCACCAGCGAAGTCGTGCGCGAGGCCTTGCGCGAATGGAAAGATCAAAAGGCACGCAAAGCCGCCGCGATTGAGGAATTGCGCAGGCTGGTCGCAGAAGGGGATGCGAGCGGGTATCAGCCTTACAACGGTGTAGAGGAACTCATTGCACGCAAGATGGCGCAATCGGCTGATTAGAAATGGGTGCGCAAATCGAATGGTCGATGGCCACTGAGCGCGATCTCGAAGACATTTGGGACACGGTTGCGGCCCATGATCGCAGCGCGGCCTCCCGGATTGTCCGGTCGCTTGGTCAGTCTATCGACCTGCTTGCAGTAACGCCGCTAATGGGCAGGACAAGGCCGGAAATCGGGCCTGACCTGCGCTCCATGGCGCGCGAAAGGCATATCCTGCTTTACCGATATTTCGATCAAAAACAGCGGGTCGAGATTGTCCGCATCATTCATGAACGCCGTAACCTGACCGCACTCTTCGATTAACCCATGCTCCACGTCGTCCACCACCCCGATTACATGGCCCCTCGCCCTGAGCGCGGCACGTTCAAGTTCGACAAGTATTACCTCGTGATGGAGGAGCTGCGCGAATCTGGCGCTGCCATCACCGAGCACGCCCCGGACCCTTGTCCAAGGCAATGGCTCGAGGCGGTGCATGATCCTGAATATGTCGACGAGGTCTTTCGCGCAGAGGTCCCTCACGTCAAAGAACGCCGTATCGGCTTTCCAGTGACAGAGGCCATCCGTGACCGTGTCCGCCACACCAATGGCGGAACGTGGCTGGCGGCGCAGTTGGCGATGCAGCACGGCTACGCGGCGAACAGCGCCGCAGGTAGCCACCACGCGCTTGCCGAAACAGGCGCAGGGTATTGCGTATTCAATGATCTCGCCGTCGCCTCGAACCGCCTTATCGCTGAAGGTGATGCCGCGCGGATCGCCATCATCGATCTCGATGTGCACCAGGGCGATGGCACCGCCTCGCTCACCGCCGGGCGCGAAGATATTGCAACGCTATCCGTCCACGCCGAGAAGAACTTCCCGGTGCGCAAGGCCCGGTCAAACATAGATATCGGCCTGCCCGATGGGACCAATGACGCCGCTTATATGACGGTTCTCGAAAACCACATTCCCAAGCTCTTGGACGGTTTCAAACCTGATTTCATCTTCTACCAGGCGGGCGTTGATCCCCATAAGGACGACAAGCTTGGCCGCCTAGGGCTGACCGATGATGGCCTCGTCCAACGCGACCAATACATTGTAAGCGAAGCGCGCAAACGCAGCCTTCCCATCGCCTCAGCGCTGGGCGGCGGCTATGGCGATGATCAACGCGCAGTCGCCGCGCGCCACGCTCGCTCGATGATCGCAATGGCCCAAGAGAACGCGAAGTTTAGAGCGCCTTAAACCTTTCGCCTTAAGCCGTCTGACCATGATTGGACGTTATCTCGCTCTTGTCGCTTGTGTATGCCTGTTTGCAGCGCTTGTTGCAGGGGGCTCTAATGCGGGCTCTGAAAAAGGCGGTGATTGGGTGCCGCGCAGTTCGGTCGCGCAAACTTCCACCACAGCCGCCAATGAGGACTGGTATTCCGGAACACACACGCTCTCTCGCGAATATGACGGGCATTTCTATGCCAACACCAATGTGAACGGCGCGAGCCTTCGTATGCTGGTGGACACCGGGGCAAGCGTTATCGCGCTCACCGGATCAGACGCGCGGGCCGCTGGAATGCACTGGGACCAAAGCGAGGTTCGCCCAGTCGCGCGCGGGGCGAGTGGCACGGTTTACGGGGTCGTTCGTCAAATCGATGTGGTGGATGTCGGCGGCTTCACGCGCCGAAATGTGCGCGCAATGATCGTTCCTGAAGGTCTCGATATCTCGCTTCTGGGTCAGTCCTATCTTGGCCAAATCGGTTCGGTCAAAATCGAGGGCAACCAGATGGTCCTTTCAGGTGCTTGATATCCGCCTACTTCATTGACAGCGGGAAGTAGATATCGATGTAATCGGTGAGATAATCGCACCATTCAAATTCGCGCAGGCGATAATATGAGCGGTTCTGCGTCACCTCAAAACGCCAAGTCTTGGTCACATTGCAGGCCCTCTCTTTATCGGGGGCCCCAAGAATTTTGATTGTGCCCTCAAAGATGAAGTAATCCTCACCAATCTCCTTGATGAAGCCTTCCAAATCCATGAACCCGTCCTCGCCGCCGTTTTGTCCGCCAAGCAGCAGCCAATGCCCGCTTTGCGCCACCGCCACCCAGACAGTGCCGCGCTTTTCCCAGCCGATCCACTGAAGCGTCACCCCCTCATTGTGCATCAACCTATCGGCACCCTTTTGGTCGAGGATGCGGGGAAGCGCCTTTGGAATTTCGGCGGTTTCCACAACGATCACATCGGGCAGATCCCCCTCGCTGCTTCTCACGATTTTAAGGCCCGTCAAAGCGGGCGCTTCGAGGGCGAGCGGATCCTCAACCGCAGGCGGCTCTTGTTGAGCCTGCACCGCCGTGCCTGCTCCCAACGTCCAAAAACCCGCGAAAAGCGTAATTAGGCATGATAGACGAGGCATAACTGATCTCTTCCCTGATTCGCGAGACATCATACACCCTTAGATCCCAAAGGATGAACCACTCCCATGAGCACTGGCCCCATGAATTCTCACGAAACCGATTATCTTGTCGTTGGCGCCGGCGCTGTGGGCATGGCTTTTGTCGATACTTTGCTGGACGAAGATCTCGACTGCCACATCACTATCATCGACAAGCACGCGCGGCCCGGTGGCCACTGGAATGACGCGTATTCCTTCGTAACCTTGCACCAGCCAAGCGCGACTTACGGTGTGAATTCTGCGGAGATGTGTCCTGACCGCGTCGACACTGACGGACACAACAAGGGGCTGTATCCGCTCGCCAAGCACGAGGAAATCCTCGCCTATTACAGCAAGCTGATGAGCGAGCGCTTTGTGCCCTCCGGGCGCGTGACATATCTCCCGCTGACCGACTACAAAGGCGGCGGTGATGGCAAACACGAGGCCCGCAGCATTCTCTCAGGTGAAGAGCATTCTTTCCAAGTGCGCCGCAAGCTAGTCGATGGGACTTGGTTCAAAACCAGTGTGCCAGCAACGCATACGCCCGGTTTTGACATCGCTGAGGGCACCCGCTTTGCGATCCCCGGCGACCTGCCAAAGCTATGGATGGACACCGACAATCTGCCGCAGCATTACTGTGTCATCGGCGGGGGTAAGACGGCGATGGATACCGCCGTTTGGCTTCTTGAAGCAGGCGTTCCAGCCGACAAAATCGACTGGGTGCGCCCGCGTGACAGCTGGATGTTCAACCGCAAGCTCTTGCAACCAGCAAAACACCACCTCGAAGACCTCGTGCAGTTCCAAATTGATCTTGTCGAATGCGCCAATGGGTCTGAGACAGGCGATGAGATGTTCGCAAAGCTGGGCGAGCGCGGCACTATGCTTCGGATCGATGAGAATGTGACGCCTAAGATGTTCCATTTTGCTGTGATTTCTGAGGCCGAAGTCGCACTCCTCCAGCAGATCACCAAGGTACACCGCGAAAAGCGGGTCACCGCGCTTGAACCGGCCGCCATGCACTTTGGTGATGAGAGAGTGGAAATGCCCGAAGGCACGCTCTTCATCAATTGCACGGCGAGCGCGGTTCCGTTTGAGCAACGCGACCAGACGCGCAAGTTTTTCGACGGCGACACGATCACGCTGCAAATCGTTCAAGCGCCATTTGTACCTTACAGCGCAGCTTTGGCGGCATTCATTGAGGCGAATTTCGAGACCGATGAGGAGAAAAACAACCTTGCGCCGCCAGCGCCTCTGACTGACAGCACCGACACTTATCCTTACGCGATGATGGCAAACCTCATGAGCACTGCGATCCTGTCAGGCAATGAAAAGACCAACGCTTTCAACGCGCGAAGCCGCCTGCATCCCACAGGGCCAGCGGTGGCAGAGATGATGGCGAAGGGTGATCCTCGTCTCGCGGCGCTCTCTCAGATTGGCCCCAAGATCCAATCCAATATGCCCGGTGTCATAAAATTGGGCATGGCGGCTAAGGCCATTCACGAAGCTGCATAAACGGCGCTATTTAGGGATTCACGGGAAGGTCATTATCCTCTACGTAAGAAGGCAAGTATGAACCGTCGCGATCTCTTGAAGGGCTCTTTGGCAACTGGCGCAGTGCTTGCCGGTTCTGCGACGCTGCCTGTCCTGCCGGCAAAACTCGCGGCCCAACCCCTTCCAGCTCAGGCCCGCACTGGCACCCCGCGCGACCGGGCGCTCTTCGATATCGCGAGCGAACAACTGGCCCGCGCTGGCGATGCGATTTGGCGCAAGGATATCGTCGGCATTTGCGATTATGGCGTCCACTCGGCGCGGCAACGGTTTTACCTCGTGAACATGCGGCTTGAAGAAGTGACCGCTTTCCATGTCAGCCACGGTTCGGGCTCTGACCGCAATCACGATGGCTGGCTCGATAGCTATTCCAACCGTGAGGGTTCCCATGCATCAAGCCGCGGCGCTTATGTGACTTGGGAGTGGTATCAGGGCAAATATGGCACTTCGGTGCGCCTTGGCGGTTTGGAAGCCTCCAATGAGGCCGCGCTTCGCCGCTATATCGTGATGCACCGCGCAGCCTATGCAGAGCCATCGCACTTACAGCGCTGGGGTAAGATGGGCCGCTCGCAAGGGTGCTTTGTGTTTGGCACGCAGGATTTCCGCGAGGTTTTGCTCAATCTCTCAGGCGGGCGTCTGCTCTACACCGACAGCTTGGGCCTTCAGGAAGACGGCGCAATGCTCAGCCGCGAGCAGCAATTGGCGCTAAGCCAGAGAAATGCAAACGGGCCGAATATGCAAATGCTGACGCCGGATAACCCTACGGCGATGCAAAGGCGCGTGCCGGGGACGTTTTGAGTAATGCGAACTGAGATTGTTTCCACTCCCGAAGCAATCGTGCGAGCGATGTTAGGTGGCGCCTGGATTGGCGGTCTCGTTGTTACCATCGCGCTTCTGGTACTTGGCGAAATATCGCTCGAATTGAGTGCGGTCTGGCGCGTCCTATTTTTGCCGTTCTTTATCGCCGTATTTAGCCTTGTCTTTGTAGCGCCTTGTACGCTCTTAGGAGGCGTCCCGACCGCGCTGATTGTTCGCGGCTGCAATCTGAATGGCTATCCAGCACTTGCGCTGTGTCTGCTTGGCGCGACAATCGCAACTGGAGCTTGGTACAGTTGGGCAGGTATAACAAGCTATGAGTTGAAGTGGCTTATTCCAATTCCCTTCGCCCTTGGCGCGGGATTTACTCTTTGGTGGCAGCTCACCCCGCCAGCGGGTTGTTCTCAATCACGATAACCTCATCATCGCTTTCACCCGAGCGATTTTGCACGCGCGGTTTGTCGAGGCTTGCGAGCACTGGTTTGTCGCGGCCGTAGATGTCTTTGAACTCGCGAAGGTTGCCGTCAATATCCACTCCAAAAGTGAAATAGGTGATATAGGCGTTCATCTTCTTCTCGATCATCACCTTGGTGTATTCACCGCTAGTGGCAATTCGAACGGCCTCTTCCTTGGTCGCGCCTTTGCCAAGGATCGCCATGGTAATCGCCAGCTCGAGCGCGCGCTCTGTCCGGATGCAGCCATGCGAAAGCGCGCGCATATTGTTGTTGAACAGATGACGCGAAGGCGTGTCGTGGAAGAAAATCGCGTGGCGATTGGGCATCTCCAGCTTCATCCGGCCCAGCGAATTGGTGGGCCCGGGCTGCTGGACAACACTGATCCAGCCGCTGTCGTGGCGGGTCGCCTTATAGCCCTTTGAGCGCGCCCACGCAGGGTTGTTCAGCACACGCTCGCCCAGACCCTCGCCTTTGACGATGGATTGGGGGACGGTCCAGGTGGGGTTGAACACCACGCCAGACACAACCTCCGCCAATTGCGGGGTCGCAGTGCGGCCCGGCTTGCCGACCACCGTGCGGTATGTGCTGATAATCTTATCAGCCACCGTCAGGCGCAGCTGAAATTCTGGCACATTGGTGATGAGATATTGGCTGCCCAAATCACGCGCGAGCCAGCGCCAACGGTCCATATTTGCACGGATGAGCTTGCGCTTGGCGGCTTCCTCTTGCGGGGTGGCCGCGAGTTCTGCGCGTAAAGCAGCGTAATCGGGATGGGTGGGGTGGAGACTTGCCAAAGTGCCTTTGACATCGCCCGTTTGCAGCGCTTCTGTTAAAAGATCGCGCGTGCGGAAGCGGTCGCGGTCTGGGTCCACCACGAACCACTGAACGCGTGCATCCATCGGGGTGCGCCCGTCTCGGATATCTTCGACAAGCCAAACAAAACTCTGCGATGCAAGCTTGTCGAGCGTCTCGGAGGGGCCTTGCGCCTGTAGCTCTTTGATGGCGGCCAAATTGTAATCGGCGGGGTCAAGGCCTTCTGCGCCAATCCCTTCGATGACTTCGACCAATGCGTTCAGATCATCGGGAAGCCAGTTTTGGACCATCGGACCCGGAGGCGCGAGGTCGCCTCCTTCAGCGCCTTGCACCAGAGGCTCTGATACCATCGCGGGAAAGGCTTCATCGAAACTCGCATCGCGTTCGACCTGCTCATCGGCCGAGCCTTGCGAGATCTTCAAAACCGCTGTCTTGCGCCAGAGGATTGTCAACCAGCGTATCTTGCGCAAAAGCGCCCGTCGCCAGAACCGAAGCTCCTGCCAAAAGACCTGCAAAAGTGCCTAACCGTTTGTGCATTTCATCCACCTAATACCGCTTGCCCGCCAAATTCTCGTCAAATGCGCGCAAGGTCAGCCCTAAAGTTGCCCCTTAAAGGTAAATATACCGCTTTTTCAGTGCTGCTATCAACCATAAGAGATGACGCGAGGCTGAATTTGCTCATAAAACTTGTGCGCGATGGTGGGTGACGCGGCGGCATGGGGGCAGTAGAGAGCGCGATATCATGAACCGCCCCGCTCCCTCCTCCCCGCTGCTGCCTTTCCTCGCAGCGCTTATGGGCGTGGGCTTTTTGTCGATCATGGACGCCTTTATGAAAGAGGCCGCGCTTGCGACCGGCACGTACACGGCGACCGTTTTGCGGTCATGCATTGGCCTTTTGATTATCGCGCCGTTCTGGCTGTGGAAGTGGACAGGTTGGCCCTCGCGCGCGGCATTGAAGCTGCATTTAGAGCGCGGGCTGATCAGCGCGTTGATGGCGCTTTCCTTCTTCTATTCGATCACCAAATTGCCTTTGGCCGAAGCGATTGCGATCAGCTTTATCGCGCCGCTCATCGCGCTTTATCTTGCGCGTGTTTTGCTGGGCGAAGTGATCCAGCCGGCAGCGATTTTCGCCAGTATTCTGGGCTTTGCAGGCACGATCATCATTGTGAGCGGCAAAATGGGACAGGGCGATTTCGACGACGATGCGATGTTGGGCATTGCCGCTGTTCTCTTCTCCGCTGTTCTGTATGCCTACAACTTCATCGTAATCCGCAAGCAATCGCAGGCCGCTGGGCCTATCGAAATTGCGACCTTCCACAGCGGGGTAGGCGCGGTGATCTTGGGAGTGTTCGCGCCGTTATTTGCAGGCCCCTTGGCAGGCGAGGCTGTAGTGCCCCTGATCGCTGCGGGCGCGCTGACGGTGATCGGCGCAATGGCGCTTGCCTGGGCCTATGCGCGGGCCGAGGCACAGGCGTTGGTGCCGATTGAATATTCAGGATTTTTGTGGGCGAGCGTTCTGGGCTGGCTGTTTTTCCAAGAGGCTGTGACGCTGCCGACACTTGCTGGGACGGGCCTGATCGTCACCGGATGCTGGCTCGCCACCCGGAAGGGCAAAACTAAGGAACCCTTGGCGCCCGAAACCATACCTTGAACAAAGGCACCCATTCGCCCAGATTATGGGGTGGGACAATTTCAAGGGATCAACGCATATGACAGCCACCGGTAAAGACAGCCTCTCGACGCGCTCTACTCTCGAAGTGGGCGGCAAATCATACGCTTATTATTCGCTCGCGAAAGCCGCTGAGCAGTTGGGCGATGTGTCAAAGTTGCCGATTTCGATGAAGGTGCTGCTAGAGAATATGCTGCGCTTTGAAGATGGCGGCTTTACGGTGGGCCGTGAGGATATTCAGGGCATCATCGACTGGCAGAACAATCCTGTCACCGGCAGCGAAATCCAATACCGGCCTGCGCGCGTGCTGCTCCAAGATTTCACCGGCGTCCCGTGCGTCGTCGATTTGGCGGCGATGCGCGATGCGATCAAAAAGCTAGGCGGAGACACGGCCAAGATCAATCCGCAGGTCCCCGTTGACCTTGTGATCGATCACTCGGTCATGGTCGATGAGTTTGGCCATCCCAAAGCGATGGAAGCCAATATGGCGCTCGAATATGAGCGCAATGCCGAGCGCTATGACTTCCTCAAATGGGGCGCGGAGAGCTTTGAAAACTTCTCAGCCGTCCCTCCCGGCACAGGCATCTGCCACCAGGTGAACCTTGAATATATCGGCCGCGGCGTGTGGTCGAGCGAGGATGCGAATGGGGAACTCGTCGCCTATCCTGACACATGTGTTGGAACCGACAGCCACACCACCATGATCAACGGGCTTGGCGTCCTTGGCTGGGGTGTTGGCGGGATTGAGGCGGAGGCCGCTATGCTCGGCCAGCCAATTTCGATGCTGGTGCCCGAAGTGGTCGGGTTCAAGCTAACGGGCAAGATGGCCGAAGGCGTCACCGCGACCGACCTAGTGCTCACCTGCGTCCAAATGCTGCGCGAAGTGGGCGTGGTGGGCCGCTTTGTTGAGTTTTACGGAGAGGGCGTCGCCAACCTCACCCTCGCTGACCGCGCGACGATCGCCAATATGGCTCCGGAATATGGCGCGACCTGCGGCTTCTTTGGGATCGACCACAAGACCATCGAATATATGCGCCTAACAGGCCGCTCTGAGGAGACAATCGCGCTGGTTGAAGCCTATGCCAAGGAGCAGGGCATGTGGTTCGATCCCGCCAATGAGCCGGTATTCTCAAATACGCTTGAGCTTGATGTGGGCGCAGTTGTCCCAAGCCTTGCCGGTCCCAAGCGCCCGCAAGACCGCGTGACGCTGCCCATGGTTGATGAGCTCTTCAATGAAGACCTCGCCAAGGTTTACTCCAAGAGCGAACCTGCGCGCGTGGACGTGGCCGATACCGATCACGACATTGGCGATGGCGACGTTGTAATCGCGGCAATCACCAGCTGCACCAACACCTCCAACCCCGATGTGCTTATCGCAGCGGGCCTCGTAGCGAAGAAAGCAAACGAGCGCGGTATGCGGCCAAAGCCTTGGGTGAAAACCTCGCTTGCGCCCGGAAGCCAAGTGGTGACCGACTACCTCGTCAAATCCGGGCTTCAGGATGACCTCGACGCAGTCGGCTTCGACCTTGTCGGCTATGGCTGCACGACCTGCATCGGCAATTCCGGCCCGCTTGCCCCTCCGATCAGCGAAGCGATTAATGGCAATGATATTGTGGCTGCCAGCGTCCTTTCAGGAAACCGCAATTTCGAAGGCCGCGTAAGCCCCGATGTGCGCGCGAACTTCTTGGCTTCGCCGCCATTGGTGGTCGCCTATGCGCTCAAAGGCACTGTGACCGAAGACATCACCGAAACACCGCTTGGCCAAGACCAAGATGGCAATGACGTGATGCTCGCCGACCTTTGGCCCTCCAACGCCGAAATCGCTGAGCACCGCGCGGCCAATATCGACCGCTCAATGTTCGTGGACCGCTACGCTAACGTCTTCGATGGCGATGAACATTGGCAGGCGATCACGGTTGAGCCTTCCGACACATATCAATGGCGCGCGGGCTCGACCTACATCGCCAATCCGCCTTACTTCGAAGGCATGGAAATGACGCCTGCGCCCATCACCGATATCGTGGATGCAAAGCCGCTCGCAATCCTCGGCGATAGCGTCACCACCGACCACATCTCTCCTGCTGGCTCCATCAAGGAAGACAGCCCCGCAGGCGCCTATCTCAAGAGCAACCAGATCGCGCGCAAGGACTTCAACTCCTATGGCTCGCGCCGCGGCAATCACGATGTGATGATGCGCGGCACCTTTGCCAATATCCGTATAAGAAACGAGATGGTCCCCGGCGTTGAGGGCGGCGAGACCACCTACAATGGCGAGCGCATGCCGATTTATGACGCGGCCATGCGTCACAAGGAAGATGGCACCGCGCTGATCGTGGTGGGCGGCAAGGAATATGGCACCGGCTCCAGCCGCGATTGGGCAGCCAAGGGCACGATCCTCTTGGGCGTTCGCGCTGTGATTGTCGAAAGCTACGAACGCATCCACCGCTCCAACCTTGTGGGAATGGGCGTGCTCCCGCTGCAATTCAAAGAGGGCGACACGCGCGAAACGCTCGCCCTTGATGCGGACACGACCTTCTCGATTAAAGGCCTTGCTGACTTGGAGCCGGGACAAGACGTGGAAGTCGAGGCGCGCCGCAGCGATGGTTCAACCTTCACTTTCACTGCACTTTGCCGTATAGATACTCAAAACGAGATGGAGTATTACCGCAATGGCGGCATTCTCCACTATGTTTTGAGAAAGCTCGCTTCGTAAAAGACGGACACTCGGTAATATGATCAGAAGCCTCTCTTTGTGTGCATTGGTATCGCTGGCACTTGCTGCCTGTGCGCCGACGGGGAATGAGGCTGAAGATGCTCCGACACAGGCCCCGTTTGGCTATGAATTTGCGCATCTCGACGCCCAGCATCATAACAAGCACAATAATACGCACAGCGTCGCATCAAGCCGTCATTAAACCAGCGTCTTTTGGACGCACGTCTTTCGGGCGCACATCTTTCGGGGGCACGTGGCATCCAAAGTGATGCTCTTTCAACTTACAATAGCCCTTAGAGCGACGGCACGAGCATAATTTGGTCGCGGCGGCAGCAGTGCTGGATGACAGTGCGCGAATCTGTAAGACAATATCGCTGCCAGCCTTGCGCCTGAAAAGCGCATTTGCGCAAGAAGGGCCAAATGGCGCACCATTGAAAGGCAAAGCTGCGCACCAACACAAAGACTACAGCGCGTCTCAACCACCAACACCCCCGCGCGGCTAAGGCCCTCAACTAAAGCAACAATCTATCACTGCTGGTCAATCGAACGGCTTTTCGGCGCCATGTTGCTCGTGGTTACCAGGTCGCCTCTTGTCGATCTGGGCTAGATTACAGCACCGCTTATCTATAGGCCTTACACATCAAAGCCCCAATATCGGAGGACCTCTCCCAATGCTATTGACGACAACATTTGCTGCAACGCTTGCCTTTTCTCTCCAATCGACACCGGTCGAAACGCAGGCTGCTGCGGCTGACGCGCAGGTTTCAGCGGAAGATGACAACAAGCGTGAATGCCGCCGGGTGGCCCTGATCGGCACTCGCATGAAGAAAAAGGTCTGTGCCACGCGCAAGGAGTGGCGCGAAATGGCTGAGCAATCGCGCTCAACCACCGAAGACATTCAACGCCGAGGGCAGGTCCCGGGCAGCGGCATCGGCGGCTGATCCGACCGCAAGGACCAGAACGTAAAGACCAGGGCGTAAAGACCCGCAAGAAATCTAAAAGGGCGGTCTTCCGATTGCGAAGGCCGCCTTTTTGCGTTTGAGCATCGCGCCCAGTGTTTAAGGTTGGCTTATGATTGAGCGCCCATGGTCACGGCGCTGGTGTTATTCTAGAGTGTCAATCCTCATCACTGAAGGGATTTGCAAATGCTCTTTTCTGCAACACTAGCCGCCACTGCTTTGCTTTGGGTCCAAGCCACGCCAGTAGTCACGCACGCGGTCACGCATGGGGTCTCGGACGTGGTCACGCACGGGGCTCCTCCACAGGCTGAAGCGGCTGAGGATGATAATGAACGCGTCTGCAAGCGGGTCGCGGTTATTGGCTCGCGTATGAAGAAGAAAGTGTGCGCGACACGGGGCGAATGGCGGGCTTTGGCCGAAGAGTCGCGCTACAAGGCCGCAAACCTTCAACGCCGCGGCCAAGTGCCCGGTGAATCCCCCGGAACCTAGCCGTAACGGCTGGGCGCTGCGTATTGGCATCGCGCTCACTCAGCACTTCGAATACAGTGAAAAAGGAATAAAAAAGGGCGGCTCCTGATTAAGGAAGCCGCCCTTTTGGTGTTGCCACCCCGGGTTGGGGTCTTTTCTAAACCGCTGCACCCTCATTGGTCTTGGCAGTCTTTGCACCGAACGCCCTGCGAGAGAGGATCGCGCCGGCTGCAAGGCCGAAGAGGATCATCATGGGCGGCGCTGGCACTTCATTGCCGCCGCTGCTGCTGCCACCGCTGCTTCCACCCGAGGTCGAAGAGCTGGTGCTGGACGATGATGAGCCAGAGGTAGAAGTCGATGTTGATGTCGTCGAGCCACCGGTGCTGGTTGACGTTGTCGAACCTGAGCTGCCGCTGGTTGATGTGCTTGTCGTGCTGCCGCCCGAAGTGCTCGTTGATGAGCCCGAGCTGCCCGAACTTCCACCTGAAGACGTGCTTGTTGCGCCGCCTGAGGTGCTGGAGCTGCTTGAGGACGAACCTGAGCTTGAAGACGAAGAACTTCCGCCAAAGCTGCTTGATCCGCCTGATGTGCTGCTGCCCGATGATCCAGAGCTACCGCCTGACGATGAGCTAGACGCGCCGCCTGAGGTGCTGCTGCTCGAAGAAGACGAGCCTGAGCTGGAAGACGAAGAGCTGCCGCCAAAGCTGCTTGAGCCACCCGAGCTGCTGCCTGATGAACCAGACGAACCGCTTGAGCTGCTTCCTGAGCTGCCCCCGGAACTACCATTGTCGCCGCCCGATGAAGAGCTGCTGCTGGAGGATGAGCCTGAGCTTGAGGATGACGAACTTCCGCCAAAGCTGCTCGAACCGCCAGAAGAACCGCTGCTCGATGACGAGGAGCCAGAGCTCGATGAAGATGAGCTGCCGCCAAAGCTGCTTGAGCCGCCTGAACTTGCGCCACCTGAGCTTGCGCCACCTGAGCTAGCACCGCCTGATGAAGACGAGGACGAGCTGGAAGATGAGCTTGACGACGAAGAGCTGGTCGAGCTGCTGAAGTTGCCGGAGCTGCCGCCGCTAGTGGCGCCGCCCGAACTTGCACCACCCGAAGAGGATGAGCTGCTCGACGACGAGGATGAACTCGATGAAGATGACGAGCTTGAGCCGCCAAAGCTGCTTGATCCACCGCCGGTGCTGCCACCGCTTGAGCCGCTACCGCCTGAGCCGCTACCGCCAGATGAGCTCGAAGACGAGCTTGAGCTGCTGCTTGACGACGATGAGCTTGATGAAGACGAACCGCCGCCGGTGCTGGTGCTCGATACATTGCCAGACGTGCTGGAGATGTTGCCAGAGGTCGAGGTCGAAGTGCTGGACACGTTGCCCGATGTGCTCGAGGTGCTCGACACGTTGCCAGAGGTGCTCGACGTGCTCGACACGTTGCCAGAGGTGGTCGACGTGCTCGTGCTTGAGACATTGCCAGAGGTCGAGCTGGTCGTGCTGGATACATTGCCCGAGGTCGAACTCGTGCTCGATACGTTGCCAGACGTCGTGCTTGACGAAACGTTGCCCGAAGTGGTGCTCGACGAGACATTACCAGAGCTCGTGCTCGACGAGACATTGCCTGACGTGCTCGAGGACACATTACCCGATGTGCTTGAAGACACGTTGCCCGATGTGCTGCTTGAGACATTGCCAGAGGTGCTCGAGGAAATGTTACCCGAAGTCGTGCTTGATACATTGCCCGACGTCGTGGTCGTTGTCGTCGTGGTCGTGCTGCCGCTCGAACCTGCACCGCTAGAGCCGCTTGTGCTGGAAACATCGCCCGACGAGCTTGAACCGCCACCGCTGGTGCTGGTGCTACCGCCGCTGGTGCTGGTGCTGCCACCGCTCGTGCTGCCGCCGCTGGTGCTCGTGCTTGATGATACATCACCTGACGAACCGCCACCTGACGTGGTCGTGGTGGTTGTTACGTTGCCAGAGGAGATACCTCCGCCGCCGCCACCGCCGCCGCCAAAGAAGCCGCCGAAGAAGCCGCCGCCGAAACCACCGCCAAAGCCGGTGCCACCGCCAACTGCGATCGGGCCAGCAAAGCCGCCGCCGCCGCCACGAATAGGTGGCAAAGGTGGAAGAGGCGCAGGCGCATATGCGACCTGAGCGATTGGCGGGCATTCTACATCATCATAATATGTTTCAACGATATCGCCTGGGATCGGTGTGGTTCCGGCCACCACATCACGTCCACCAGAAGGGCCACCAAACGGACCGTAAGGGCCCGGCGCTGGAGCGCATTCAATCGTGCGCTCAACAATGCGGCGGCGACGATCAGGCTCAACCTGCGGAAGCGGTGGAAGTTCGCGGGCGCGATCCGTTTTTACGTAACGCGGCTCACCAAACCCTTGCGTCTTCACATAGCGCGGTTCGCCAATGGGCCGAGCCACGGGAAGCGCCTTGCTCTCCACCAGCTGTCCTTTCGCGTCAGACGCGAAGCGCGGCTGGTCGGTGTTCATCGGCTCGGCCATCCGAACCGCCCCACCTTGCAGAAGCGCAACTCCAGCGGCCGTTGCCGCGAGCTTAGCTGATATCATTTTGATCGACATAAAACCGAACCTTGCATGTCATGGCCGTGTGCAGCCGGTCTGCACATTCACCAATTTCCTATGCTCTGATGGGATTGAAATAAGGTTGACCGCAATGGGGTTAACCATGTCCAAGGCTCGTTCAGCGGGTCAAAGGGCGTAAAATCGGCGGTTTTCCGGTTCGCTGTCCCGTTTTGAGACCAAAAAGAGCGGCTTAGTTAGTCGTTTTCGTCGAAAAGGCCCGATTGATTAACCGAACTGGGAAGAATCGGTTTGGCCATTTCCAAGTGATTCCAAGCCGCATCATTAAGCATCCGGCCGCGTTCAGTGCGCGCAATCAGGCCCAGTTGGATGAGGTAAGGTTCGATCACTTCTTCGACGGTATCGCGTTGTTCTGCGAGGCCTGCTGTGAGGGCCGATGCGCCCACGGGTCCACCTTTGTAAGTGGTTGCAATCATGGTGAGATAGCGCCGGTCCATCGCATCCAATCCCAGCCGGTCGATCTCAAGCCGGGTGAGCGCATTGTCGGCGATTGCCTGTGTCACAGTGCTCTCACCTGCCACTTGCGCAAAATCGCGCACACGCCTCAGGAGGCGACCTGCCACACGGGGCGTCCCGCGGCTTCGCCTGGCGATCTCACGCGCGCCTGCGGGGTCTATGTTGAGGCCCAGGAGGTTAGCCGCGCGGGTAACCACAAGGTCGAGCTCATCATGGGTGTAGAATTGCAGACGCACAGGGATGCCGAAACGGTCTCTTAGAGGCGTTGTAAGAAGGCCCTGCCGGGTGGTGGCCCCGATCAGCGTAAAGGGCGGCAAGTCGATGCGAACGCTGCGCGCCGATGGCCCCTCGCCGATGATAATATCAAGCGCGCGGTCTTCCATTGCGGGATAGAGAACTTCCTCCACCACCGGGTTCAATCGGTGGATCTCATCAATGAACAAGACATCATGCGGTTCAAGGTTTGTGAGGAGTGCTGCAAGGTCGCCTGCCTTGGCAATGACGGGTCCAGATGTTGCTCTGAAACCCACACCCAGTTCGCTTGCAACTATTTGAGCAAGCGTGGTTTTTCCCAGCCCCGGCGGGCCGTGGAACAAGGTGTGATCCATGGCTTCACCGCGAGCTTTAGCGCTGGCGATGAACACCGAGAGGTTATCCTTGGCTCCCTCCTGACCGATGAATTCGGCAAGGCGCTTAGGGCGTAGGGCTGTGTCCGGATCGCCGGGTTGATTCTCGCCTGAGTGGATGGGTGGGGCGGTGTCAGTCATCCCACTTGCCCCTCTTTCCAAGGGATTGGGTTTTGACTTCTACGAAACTGCTCACGGTCGCGGATACGGTCATGCTCGATTATCCACCTAATGTCTTCAAGACGCCGTTTCCGGTCCTCGTTTAGCTGCCCCCATTCAATTAGCCACGCCTCAATCTGATCCGGGTCAGGCCTTTCTTTGCCTTTGCTTAACTCGCGATAACCCGCCATTGCGTCATTCCCAAGATCGACCGGCGCATATGAACCACCGAGGATCGACCAACTCAAGTCAATGAGTGTAAACCGCACGAAGTCGGATGTTACCGCCTGGATCTCAGTTTCTGAAACACCTAGCTCGCGCAGGTACTTCTCCGTTTCGAGTACCAATTCGTAGTTCCAGGCCTCATTTGATATCCAACGCCCTGTCCTTGAGCTTGTAGCGATACCAGCCTTAGCCTGAATGATAGCAAATGACTTAAGTTTGCTCTTGATCTCCTCCACCTGACTTACATCAAGATCGAGCTTAGCCTTCAGGGGCCCAAACGAGACCTCGACGAATGACTCTAGTTTGTCAGCGAACGCGACAATAAGCACAGCGCAAATGAACACTATCGAGGCAGAAAGATTTATCCATGCCAGAGCTGTCGCGCTGGCAACGAATAATAGCTTGAACATCCATCGAAATATGGATTTGGCCATCACCCAGCCGCCTTCTTCAGCGCCACGCGGATCAGGTCGCCCTCGCCAGCCCCCTCGCCCAATTCTTCCAGCGCCCGCGACACCGCTTGCGCCGCAATCGCAGGCTTAAACCCGAGGTTCTCCAGCGCGCTCATCGCATCGGCGCTTGCTCCGCCTTTGGGAGCCGCGCTTGACATCGCCACTCCGGCAACGCCGCCACCGGGCAACGCGCCTGCCTTGTCTTTAAGCTCATTGACGATCCGGCCTGCCAACTTTGGCCCGACCCCATTCGCGCGCGCCACGCTGGCCGCATCTCCGCCTGCGCAGGCATCTCGCAGTTCTCCGGTGGAGAGCGCGGAAAGGATTGCGAGGCCCACTTTGGAGCCCACGCCTTGAACCTGTGTCAAAAGGCGGAACCAATCGCGCTCTGCACTTTCGGCAAAGCCGAGGAGGCGCATGTCGTTCTCCGACACCTGCATATCGGTGTGGATGGTACAAGCCTCACCCACCTCTCCCAAAGCGCTCAGTGTGCGCGCGGAGCAATGGACGAGATAGCCCACCCCTTGCACATCAACGATGGCCCAATCCTCGCCAATGGAGTCCAGCCTGCCCGATAGCTTTGCAATCATGGTTTGTTCCTGCCCCAACTTAGCGCCTCGCGCCAGAGGCCATCACAGTTTGTCCGCAAGAGCGCCATACGGCCCGAAGGGTCGCAAGGGCGACCGCCCGCCCCCTTCGGCTGGCTGGCAAGCCAGCCGCTCAGGATAAACTACGCGGGGGCAGCTTGCCTGCCCGTCTAGCGAGGACGCCCGCCCGGATGGGTGGGCGCAAAAGCAAGATAGGCCGCATTTGAAACTCTCGACAAACAAGGCGCACCCGTTATTGGCTCTTGTCCATGAGTTACAACACCTTCGGGCGGGTCTTCCGCTTTACCACTTGGGGCGAAAGCCACGGGCCGGCACTCGGCGCGGTTATTGATGGGTGCCCGCCGGGTATCCCTTTGACCGAGACCGATATTCAGCCCTTTTTGGACGCGCGCCGTCCGGGGCAAAGCAAGTATACGACGCAGCGCCAAGAGGCCGATCAGGTGCGCATTCTCTCCGGCGTATTCGCAAATGCGGACGGGGTTCAGGTCACCACCGGCACACCGATCCATCTGATGATCGAAAACACCGATCAGCGCTCCAAAGACTATTCCGAGATCGCCAAGAGCTATCGCCCGGGGCACGCGGACTACACCTATGACGCCAAATACGGCATTCGCGACTACCGAGGCGGCGGGCGGTCAAGCGCGCGGGAAACAGCGGCGCGGGTCGCGGCTGGCGCAGTCGCACGCAAAGTCATCCCCGAGGTCACACTCAAAGCTTTCGTGTGCGAAATCGGCGGCGACAAAATTGAGCGCGATGCCATTATGATGGACAACGTGGACAAGAACCCCTTCTTCTGCCCCGACAGCTGGGCGGCGCAGCGGTGGGAAGAACTGGTCGATAATGCACGGAAAAACGGCTCATCGTTGGGCGCAGTTGTTGAGTGCGTCGCTGAGGGTGTGCCAGCGGGATGGGGCGCGCCGATCTACGCCAAATTGGACAGCGAGCTTGCAAGCGCCATGATGACCATCAACGCGACCAAGGGCGTGGAGATTGGTGACGGCTTTGAAGCCGCGCGCCTTACCGGTGAACAAAACGCCGATGCGATGCGGCCCGGAGAAGACGGCAAGCCCGTCTATGCCAGCAACCACGCAGGCGGCACCGCTGGAGGCATCTCAACCGGACAACCCGTGGTGTGCCGCGTGGCGTTTAAGCCCACCTCCTCAATCCTCACCCCGGTGGACTCGATCAACTCAGATGGCGAGGCAACCCAGGTGCGCACTAAAGGGCGCCATGACCCCTGCGTAGGCATCCGAGGCGCTCCGGTGGTCGAGGCGATGATGGCGCTGGTGCTGGCGGATCAAAAGCTGCTTCACCGCGCACAGATGGGAGGCGCATAATGGACGCAAAATCCATACCCGACCCGCGCAAATTGGCGCGCGAGCTTGCCGCTTACCGCACCCCTGGCGTTGCCCGCAGCATTTGGGAAGTGGCCTCCACTTTCCTGCCATTTGCCGGCCTAATGACCATCATGCTGTTCGCGGTCGAAGCGGGGTATTATGCCGCTTTCGTGCTGACACCGCTTGCTGGAATGCTTTTGCTGCGCCTGTTTATTATCCAGCATGATTGCAGCCACGGATCCTTCTTCAAAAGCAAGGCAACCAACAAATGGCTGGGCCGGACGCTAGGCGTTTTGACGCTTACGCCCTATGATTGCTGGCAGCGCAGTCACGAGCTGCACCATGCGAGCACGGGCAATCTGGACGCGCGCGGATTTGGCGATGTGGACACTTTGACGGTGCGCGAATACCGCGCCAAGGGGCGCTTGGGCCGGGCGTGGTATCGCCTTTATCGCCATCCGCTGTTCCTGATGGGTTTTGGGCCTGCCTACCTTTTCCTCTTGCGCCACCGTTTGCCCATCGGCCTGATGAAAGCGGGCTGGATTTATTGGATCAGCGCGCTTTTGACCAATGCCGTGACTGGCGGGCTCTTGGTGGTGCTTGGCCTGCTATTTGGCGCATCGGTCACCGCGATGGTCTTCTTGCCCGTTCTGCTAACGGCGGCGTCTGTCGGGGTGTGGCTGTTCTATGTCCAGCACCAGTTTGAAGACACCTCCTGGGACAAGCGCGAGGATTGGTCCTATCACGCCTCTGCATTGGAGAGCAGTTCCTACCTCCATCTGCCAGCGGTCATGAACTGGTTCACCGGCAACATTTCGATCCACCATGTCCACCATCTGGTGAGCCGTATTCCCTTCTATCGCCTGCCCGCTGCGTTAAAGGCGCACCCTGAACTTGCCGACTATAACCGCGTCGGCATGCGCGACGCCTTTGGCACAATGTGGCTGGCGCTATGGGATGAAGATGCCCGCAAGCTTGTCACTTTTCGCGAGGCGAAGCGCTCCATTGCTTAAGGGCGATCAGGGGAGCAAGCTGGCGCGATGAAGATCATCCTCACCGGTTCCTCAGGCCGAATTGGCCGCGCGATCTTTGGGGCGCTTGCGGGCGAGCATGATGTGGTTGGCGTGGACACCAAGGTGTTTTCGACCACGAGGGTGGTTGATGATTGCGCTGATGAGACTGTCATGCGGCCACTGCTCGAGGGGGCAGATGCTCTTATCCATACAGCTGGTCCTCACGCACCGCATGTGGGAGAGATTGCGCACGAGGAATTCACCCGTGTCAACGTTGATGCGGCGCGCAATCTGTACAATTGGGCGCTTGCTGACGGGATTAAGAGCTTCCTCTACACCTCGACAACCGCGCTTTACGGTCACGCCGTCCAAAAAGGCGCTTGCACTTGGGTGGATGAAAAGACCGAGCCGAGCCCAAAGAGCATCTATCACCGCACCAAGTTGGCTGGCGAAGAAAGCCTTGAGGCGCTCGCCAATGAAAAGCTCCCCGTGCGGGTGCTGCGCATGTCGCGCTGCTTCCCGGAAGACGCACGGCAAATGGCAACATACCGGCTCCATCGCGGTATTGATGCAAGGGACGTTGGAGAGGGGCACAGGCTTGCGCTGGGTTACAATGGGCCCGTTTTTGCGCGCTTTGTATTATCAGGATCAACGCCGTTCGCGCGTGCGGATTGTGAGGAACTGGCCACAGATGCGCCAAGTCTCATCGCCAAACGCGCACCCATGCTGGCAGCGGCGTTTGAAAAACGCGGTTGGGAGCTTCCACCCACAATAGACCGCGTTTACGATGCAGCTGCGGCTCAAAAGGAACTCGGCTGGCGCACGCGCTGGGGCTGGGAAGAGGTGCTTGCACAGGCCGACCGGGCTGATCTGGAGGTCCTTGCGCCAGGCGTATGCGCTGCCCCGAAGAAGGAATAAACCATTTTTCGCCAGGCACATCGCGAACACCGCCTTTCGTGTTCGGCCTGTTCGCAAGGGCTCTCAAAAGTTACATTCAAATTTTCGATTTGTTTGATCGCAACTCTCGTCTTTCATTGCGAGAACCTTTGCCTATTTGACATCTCAACGGGTGACCCCGCCCGTTTGAAGAACATCTGGCTCCCTCCCCCTCCCTGCCGGATTGTTCACACCCTCGATGTGAGCCCACCCCCTTATGGCTGCACATCGCAAAGAACCGGAAGTCTGCAGGCTTCTCCCCCTTACTAGTCTGCGGCTTCCGGTTCCCTTTTTGGGGCGGTCCCCTTTTTGAGGCGGTCCCCTTTTTCGGGCAGCCCCTTTTTTCCGGGCCAGCCCACGTTTGAGCACCGCCTTGCCGCTACAATCGGTTTTTACAATCAATCTCGCCATATTAATCGATTGGACCGAATTGGTATTCTCCATCATCCTCTCATCATAACCGCCGAACCGCGAGTCAAACCGCGACTTGTGGGCAGGCGTGAATTTTTTGAGGAGAAGAGACAATGGACGCAAAGACCGGAGATATCAGTGGTTGCCCTTTCCACGGTGATGGCGGCAGCCGCACGTTGCTGGGCCGCCAGAACAAAGATTGGTGGCCAGAGGCGACAGACCTTGGCCTGCTGACCGAGCAGGGCAAATCGGCCAACCCTTACGGCGAAGACTTTGATTATGTCGCCGCGTTCAACGCGATTGATTATAACGCTCTGAAGGCTGACCTCACCGCGTTGATGACCGATGATCAGGACTGGTGGCCAGCCGATTACGGTCACTACGGTCCGTTCTTTATCCGCATGGCCTGGCACGCAGCAGGCACGTACCGCACAGGCGATGGCCGCGGCGGTGCGGGTTCAGGCCAGCAACGCTTTGCGCCCCTCAACAGCTGGCCGGACAATGGCAACCTTGACAAGGCGCGCCGTCTGCTTTGGCCGATCAAACAGAAATACGGAAAAGGCATCAGCTGGGCTGACCTTTACATCCTGGCAGGCAACGTCGCGATTGAAAGCATGGGTGGACCTGTGTTCGGCTTTGGCGGCGGTCGTTCCGATGTTTATGAGCCAGAGATGGTTTACTGGGGCACAGAAGAACTCTGGGTCGACACCGGCGCTGAAACCCGGATCCAGCCTGATGAAGGCATGGCGCTCGAAAACCCTCTGGCTGCGATCCAGATGGGCCTCATTTACGTCAATCCAGAAGGTCCCGGCGGCAACCCTGATCCGCTGCAATCGGCTCGCGATATGCGGGAAACCTTTGCCCGCATGGCGATGAATGACGAGGAAACGGTCGCTCTTACCGCTGGTGGTCACGCCTTTGGTAAAGCGCACGGCGCGCAGCCTTCCGATACGTTCGGCGAGGCGCCTGAAAGCATGCACCTCCACCTGCAAGGTTTCGGCTGGCTGCATGATGAAGAGGAAATTGGCAAAGGCCACATCACAACGTCCGGGATTGAAGGCTCATGGTCCAACAACCCAACTTCGTGGAGCCATGACTATTTCCGCCTGCTGTTCAAATATGACTTTGAACTGACGCACAGCCCTGCTGGCGCTCAGCAATGGACGCCGGTGAATCCTGATCCAGAGGATATGGCACCTGATGCGCGCGATGCGTCGAAGAGGGTTCCAACGATCATGACGACCGCCGATATGGCGCTGAAGATGGATCCGGAATATCGCAAAATCTCTGAGCGTTTCTTGGCTAACCCAGAGCAGCTAGACGACGCATTTGCGCGCGCATGGTTCAAATTGTGCCACCGCGATATGGGGCCAAAGGTCCGTTATCAGGGTCCTGAAGTGCCGTCAGAAGACCTGATCTGGCAAGATCCGGTACCCGCTGGCACCGCGCCATCTGACGCAGATGCGGACGCTTTCAAATCGGCAATCCTCGGCAGCGGCCTTTCCGTCAGCGAGCTTGTGAAAGCGGCTTGGGCATCAGGCGGCACCTACCGCAATTCTGACCACCGTGGTGGTACAGACGGCGCGCGGGTTCGCTTGGCTCCTCAAAAGGACTGGGCGGCTAACGATCCTGAGGAGCTCGGCAAAGTGCTCGCCAAGATCGACGAGCTTCGCGGTTCTATCTCCATGGCCGACGCAATTGTGCTGGCTGGTAACGCGGGCGTAGAGAAAGCGGCGAGCGATGCTGGCTTCTCTGTGAGCGTACCGTTCACCGGCGGACGCGGTGACGCGACCGACGAGATGACCGACGCGGATAGCTTCGATGCGCTTGAGCCATTTGCCGATGGTTTCCGCAACTATCTCAAGACCAAAGCCAATGTAAAAACCGAGGACCTCCTCATCGACAAGGCGCACCTTTTGGGTCTTTCGATCCCAGAGCTTACCGTTCTGGTCGGGGGCTTGCGCGTCCTTGGCGCAAACAGTGGCAACCGTCCGCACGGCGTCTTCACAGACCGTGTTGGCCAGCTCACCAATGACTTCTTCACCAACCTTCTCGACATGAGCACCAAATGGGCACCTGTCGATGGATCAGGCGATGAGGAATATGTGGGCACGGACCGGGCAACCGGCGAAGAGAAGTTCCGCGCAAGCCGCACGGACCTCATCTTCGGCTCCAACGCACAACTTCGCGCTCAGGCCGAAGTCTACGCGGAAAGCGGCAGCGAAGAGAAGTTTGTGAACGACTTTGTCGCCGCCTTCACCAAGGTGATGAACGCCGGTCGTTTCTAAGCGAACATTACCGCGAAACAGAAAAGCCCCCGGTGAGCGATCATCGGGGGCTTTTTCTTGGGCTAGCACGATTGACCGTTTGCGTTAGAACGCCGGAATGAGCGCTCCATCAGAATTGAACCTATATTCTCCTCAAGCCCGAAAGGTCGCAAGGGTCGTCGCAGCCATCGCTTTTGCGGCGCTGTGCGTGCAGCCATTCCTTGGCGAATATGGCTATCTTGAGAACACTGGCTTTCTGCTGCGCTTCTTCACCATTTGGGGAAACATCGGTGCCTGCATCGTGCTTGCCGCGATTGGCTTGGGCAAAGCTCCTCCCAAGGGCGTAATGGCAGCCTTGGCAACGATGCTCACGGTGATTGGCGCGATCTACTGGGGAGCGCTCGCGCACCTCCATCACCCGGTTGGCCTCGACCGGATCACAAACCAGTCGCACCACACCTTTGTGCCCCTCGCCTTTGTATTGTTCTGGCTGCGCTACACACCGCGTGCCGCTTCAACCATGAAACTGATCCCAAGCATCATGGTGCCGCCGCTTACCTATGGAGCTTTCGCCTTGGTTTTGGGTCAGGTCACGGGGTTTTACGCCTACTTCTTCATGGACCTTAGCCAATTGGGATGGACCCAATATCTCATTAACAGCGCAGGGCTTGCGGTTTTCTTCGCAGCGCTTGGCGCAGCATTGGTGGCGGTAAAGAACCGGCTTCAACCGATGCTAAGCGAGAGACTAGAGCCAGCCAGCAGCCTTTAGCTCCGCAACCTGAGCGCGCGACACGGGCGCCTCTAAACCGCCGGGCAGCACCAGCCGCACATTGCGGCCCTCGCGCTTGATGTCCTCAACCGCAAGGCGCGCGACCCACCAGCTGCGGTGGACTTGGCGACCTTCGATATCGGCAACGTGAATCATCGCATCGCGCAAGCGCATCAGCACCAGCTCTGATCCCAGTGACGTATGCACGCGGACATAGTGGTCCTCCATCTCCAAAGCGATCACGTCGCTGCCCAAAGCCGGGGGGAGCTGATCGAGAAGCGCGTTGGACTTGGGCGGGTTCGGAGCGGGTTGAGGCGGCGCAGATGCTGGAGGTTCAGGCGCGTCTGACACTGGTGCGTCTGGTTGGGGTGCAGGGGGCGCAGGGGCGCAGCGACTTGCGCTTTCTTGCGCAGGCCTAAAACATTGAACAACAGCGTCACTGCTCCGCCAACGACGAAGACGTAGAAATAGCTGGTCAAAGCCACATCAAGCCCGGGCCAATAGAACGGATTGCGCAGGTTCCCAATGCTCAAGACAGCCCATGTCATGGGGATCGAAGAAATCGCGGCCGCCGCAATCCAAAGCCCTATCCGTGGCAAATCGAGAGCTTTCTCACCCCAAGCGACAAGCGGCTCCATCGGGCGATAGCAAGCATAGCCAAGATAGGCGAAGAACAGCCAGCTAACGAGACGCACACCCAAAGGCAGGTTGATTGTCCCAAAGGGACCAAGGACGCCAAGAAACAGGCCGATCCCCGTCATGATCGCCAGATCAGTAAGGAGCCCACGCCAGAACGCTGCCCGGCCTGTGAGTTGTGGTTCTGAGAGCTCTGGTGCCTGCGTCATGTTGCCTGATCCCTCGGTCATCTTGTGGGGGTAAACTGCCTGCCCATTCGCGCTTCGTAAAGTGGCAAAGCTAGAGAATTCGCCATTTCTCTCGCCATTTCGCGCACATTGTGCCCCGGCGGCGCAGGACACATTGCTGGCGAACGGGCTCAGGTCATTGTGGGTCTCAACGAAACGCAAAGCTTACTTGAAAGGCGCACCATGACCGCTCTAACTCTCAATAACCCACTCGCTTCCTTCAAAGAGTTGAACCAACCCAAAGGCGTTATGCAATTGGGTCTCGTGACACGGGCAGCGGTCCTTTTTGCAGGCACTACAATGACAGCCGTTTGCTTTCTAGCGATTGCGCGGGCCCTCTTTGGCTTTGCCCCTGACCTGCCGCACCTAGGCAATGCCGCCGTCGCGTTCCACGTCGCAACCGTCATCCCCTGCGTGCCGCTCGGCCTTTACCTTTTGCTCGCTCCAAAGGGCACTGCGATGCACAAGGCGCTTGGCAAGCTTTGGATTGCTCTGATGGTGATCACCGCGACATCAACGCTGTTTATCCATGAAGGCATGGCGCTGTCCTGGATCCATATCTTTGTGCCGCTCACCTACCGCGCATCGTGGCTCATCATCAGCAGCGCACGCAAAGGCGATATCAAGCGTCACAAGGCGGAAATCGTGAGCCTCTTCCTTGGCGCGCTGATGATCCCCGGCATCTTCGCAATCATCCTTCCCGGTCGCCTGATGAATGTGATGCTCTTTGGGTGACAATAGGAGAAACGAGGCTTAACCTGTACGTGCTATGATCATCCCAGAATGCATTCAGGACCTTGTCGTCGAAATCCCGGAATTTCTTGACGCAGAAGAGTGCCAGCAAGTGATCGCGCTTGCTCACTCTCATGGGTTTCACGAGGCGACCCTCAATGACTCGATCAGCGGCGAGCTGCGGAAGGACATCCGCAACAATGACAGAGTGATCTTTGATGACGCGGCTTTGGCTGGGCGACTTTGGACAAAGATTGAGCCACATTCACAATCTATGCGCTTTGGCAGCCGCGCCATGGGCCTCAACGAACGTTTCCGGATCTATCGCTACAGGCCGGGGCACTTCTTCGATTGGCATCAGGACGGCGTCTATGCTCGCGAGAATGGCGAGAGCAGCATGTTCACTGTGCTCATTTGTTTGAACGACGGTTTTGAAGGGGGCGCGACCAGCTTTAGTGCGGTGCTCACTCCCTACCTGTTCGATGATTTTAGCTTCGAGCCTGCAAGGGGCAAAGCGCTTGTGTTCTTCCACCCCATCTCTCACCGGGGCGATGTGGTCACATCAGGCGAGAAGTACATGCTGCGCACCGATGTGATGTACTCGCCAAAACCCGGCGAAGAGCCTTAGGATCAGCGCCTCAGCACCAGATAAAGCGCGCCCTCTCCGCCATGCCGGATATGAGCGCGCCGCACTGCTGATATGGCATCCGCATGGCGGCTCACTGCGAGCCAATCGAGAAGCTTTGCCCGGATTGCGCCGCGTTTTGATCCGCGGTCCGCAGGGTCCACCGGACGCTCCCGCCCTGCGATCACCAGCACCACCCGCGCGCCCATCATGCGCGCTTGGTCAAGGCCGCTCATGATGCGGTCATAGGCGCGGTCGAGGTTATGGTCGTGCAGGTCGAGCGTGTAGTCGGGCGTGATTTGCCCCGATTTGAGCTTGCGGTTCCAGCTACCGTCGAGCTGATTAGAGGCCATGGGCCGTTTCACAGGCGACGGGCTGTTTGCGCGCATCAGGGGGCGTTTGGCAACGGGCGGTGCTTTGGGTTTGGGAGCCGGCTTGACCTTTTGGACTGGCTTGGCTTCCTCTGCCTCTTGCACCACAGGCGCTTTCTTGCCCGGCATCGGCGTCACACTCGATGCAAGCCGTGCCCAGTGCACGCTGCTCGGGCTCGGAAAGGCCGCCGGGATATCTCATGAATGCAGGCTCATGGATGCAGGCTCATGAATACAGGCTCATCGCCTCTGGTTGAGGCGTGCAACGGTGCCTTTGGGCAGCAGTAGAAGCGCAGAGCCACGCCCGCTCATCCCGCCTGCAATCCGGCGTGCCTCTTCGCCAGCGCCCCAGAAGGTGTCAAAACGGTTCGCGCCCTTGATCGCGCCGCCTGTATCCTGAGCAATCCAAAGTCCATCCGCCTCATTGCGATCAAGGTCGAGCCACACCGGTGCGCCCAGCGGCACAAAGGCAGGGTCAGCTGCAACAGACGCCTCGCTTCGAACCGGCACACCTAGCGCGCCCAAGGGGCCATCGCCGGTTAGCTCGCGGAAGAAAATCCAGCTCTTATTTTCGCGCATCAGAGCTTTGCCCTCGCGCGGGTTCTCGCGGATATATTGCATGATGCCTTGCATCGAGCCGGAATATTGCCCCGGCCCGTTACCGAGAAGCCCCCGCTCGCGCATCACTCCGCCAATGCCGGTGTACCCGCGCCCGTTTTGCCCTGCATAGCCAATCCGGATCACCTCGCCCTCGGGCGTACGAAGGCGGCCAGAGCCCTGGATTTGCAGGAAGAAGAATTCAACCGGATCGGCGGCATAAGCGATGACGGGCACGCGGCCTTCCAATGCGCCATCTTCGATTTCGGCACGCTCGTAATAAGGCACGAAATCGCCGTTAGGCAGCTCGCGGCCCAATGGTGCGCGTCCGGTGCGTTCGGATTGAGGCGTGCTGCGGGGCCAGCCGCGCTTCAAATCACTCGGCATAGCGTAGACCGGCACGTCAAACCCGGGGCGGCGCGTGCGCGAGCCTGCGATCTCAGGCTCAAAATATCCGGTGGCGAATGCCTCACCATTGCCGATGCGGGCGGTTTCAAAATGGGTTTGGAAAAAACGCGGAGCATCGCGCAAAGGCCAATTTACAGCTGCCTCACACGCGGGCCGCCAATCGGTGTTATACGACAGGCCACTTCTGTCCTCGCGGCGAAGGAGCTGCGGGCAGCTTTCGATAAATCCGGCAAGAGCTGTGCCTGCATCATTTTGGCTGATCCCAAGCGCGCCAACGCTGGGGCCGCGCACTACCCCTGAAAGCGCCGCACTCGCAGCGGTGGTAACAGGGGGCGGGGTTGGCAGGTCGGGGCGCGGTGCATTGCCCTCTGGAATAAGCCGCAGACAGCCGCTTAGAAGGACAAGGGAGGCAAGCGCAGCTGCGCCCGCACCAAGCGAGCGCGGCGCATGTCTTTGAGGGTGCGGCCCGTCCAGCCGAATTACATTGCTATAAGAAGAGTGCCTGCGCAGCCCGAACATAAGTGCCCCGAACCCCGGCGAAACGCGCCTTAACCCTGATCGGTTTCGTCAAGGATCCAGTTTGGATCACGCGAAGAGATATCGCGGCTGAATGTCCAGATATCGCGGCTTTCAATCGCATCATCGAGGCTGCCTGCTACGACGTTGCCGTCTTTATCGCGCGTCACCGCGGCGATATCAGCAACGAACAGCACCGCAATCCGGGCAACCTTGCTAAACTTAGCGGTTTCCAAGTTGGCCGAGTGAACGCGGGTTTCTTCGATCCGGATGAGCTTGTTTTGAAGTACGTGACCTTCGGCCTCGCGCGCATCGATTGCCGCTTCAAAGCCTGCGAACACATCATCATCACAAAGCTCACGCAAAGTGTCTTTGTCGCCTTCCCAGAACGCCTCAAGCACCATTTCATACGCGCTGCGTGCACCATCCATAAAGGTCGCAAATTCAAAATTGCGATCAGCGCCAGAGATATCGCGAATGCCACGCTCTACTGCTGGGAGCACGCCTTCAAGTTCAACCGGGCGAGGCTGAACGGCTTGCGGCCCTTGTGCCGCGGCAGGGGATTTCGCTTCGCCGTTTTCGCCAGCGTCAAAGCGACCGGGGATCGATTCCTCTTCATGCTCTGCGCGGCGGCCCAGCACCGAATAGAGGCGCAAGCCCAAAAACGCTGCGATCATGGCGAGGATAACGATTTCTAAAATCACATTACTTCCTTGATTTGGCCTCAGTTGCACCGGCTCGATTTTTTCAATCATAGCCAGAAGGCCTGAATTGAAAGTGTATACCGACACAAGATACGGCCCGGATTCGCAGCGGTTGCAAACGAGCCGCGATGTTCACTCCCACAGATAGGCATAAAATTCAATTCGCCAACGCCCCTTTTGAAGCAGAATGCCGCAATATTGGACCGGAAAGACGGGTTTTGCTGTTCTTGCCGGCGGCTTTGCGAATGGAAAAGGGAAATATTGCCCAAAAGCCTGCCCCCTGCTAGGCGCGCTCACCAGATTCATGTCCTTGAGACCAAGGGGGGCAATCGTGTCCTTCCAAAACTCCCAAGAGACCCCACCTGTTCCAAGCGAAAGATACGATTATTATGGCCGAAGACAGCCCCACACCAGGCGACGTTCTCACCAACCTCGACAACCAGGGCGCAAACGGCGCGGATGACCAGCCTGCTGCTGGCATTATCACGCAGTATGTGAAAGACCTTTCGGTCGAGAACCCAAGCGCTCCAGAGGTGTACCAATGGGCCGATCAGCCCAAGGTTGACGTGCAATTCAACATCGGTGCCGAAGCCAAGGGTGATGAGGTCCATGAGGTTGATCTAAAAATCAACATCAACGCGGCCGGTGAGCAGGGTCCTGCCTACATTATTGAGCTCGTTTATTGTGCGCTTGTCGGCATTCGCAACATCCCCGAAGATCAAGCGCACGCTTTCCTTTACGGCGAAGCACCGCGCATCATCTTCCCATTTGCGCGCCGCGTAATTGCCGATGCTGTTCGCGATGCAGGCTTCCCGCCGCTTATGATTGAGCCGATTGATTTCAACGGTCTTTACATTCAGCAGCTTCAAGCACGCCGTGCACAAGAAGGCGGTGTGACCACTCCTGCGCCAACCGCTTAAGGGTCACGCCTTGCTTTTGGCTTGGCCCACGGGATAGTCACTCACCCATGAGCCTGCTCAAAAACGTAGGGACGATCGGGTCCCTCACCCTCGTCAGCCGGGTTGCCGGGATGGCGCGCGAGATGATTTTCGCGCGTGTCCTTGGTGCAAACGGCGTGACGGATGCGTGGTTTCAGGCGTTTATCATACCCAATGTGTTCCGGCGTTTGTTCGCAGAGGGCGCGTTTTCAGCCGCCTTTGTGCCGATGTTTTCCAAGCGTCTGCATGGGAAGGATGACCCGGAGGCGGGCCTTGAAGAAGCCAAGAGCTTCAGCAACGATGTGCTGAGTGTCTTCCTGCCGGTGTTGATCGCGCTGGTGGCGGTGTTTGAGATTGCGATGCCGGGCGTCATCTGGCTGCTTTCGGAAAAGCCGATTGATGGTGAGACCTATCCCCTCGCGGTTGATTTTGCGCGGATCATGTTTCCCTACATCATCCTTGTCAGCATGGTGACGCTGTTCACAGGGATGCTCAATTCGGTCTCGCGTTTCGCTCCCGGAGCAAGTTTTCCCATTCTTTTGAACATTGTTCTGATCGCGGCGCTGCTGACGGGCGAGTGGTTTGCGCAAACCACCGGGGCAAGCGTCACACAAATCGCTTACGGTATTGCTTGGGCGGTGACGGGCGCAGGGGTGATGCAGCTGGCGTGGCTGTATTATTGGACGCGGGTTGAAGGATTTCGGCCAAAGCTGTTGTGGCCGCGCATCACGCCAGAGGTGAAGCGGCTTTCGATCATTGCCCTGCCCGCAGCGATTGGCGGCGGCGCGTATCAGATCAACACGCTTGTGCAGCTCTACTTCCTCAACCAGCTTGAGGATGGGTCGGTCAGCTACATGAACTATGCCGACCGACTGAACCAATTGCCGCTGGGCATTATTGGCATTGCATTGGCGACAGCGATCCTTCCTAACCTCTCCAAATTTATCGGCGGCAAGGATGAAAAACGCGCGAGCGCCCTCCAATCCGATGCGATTGAGCTTGCGATGCTCCTGACCATTCCCGCCGCGGTTGCCTTGGCGATTTGTGCGGAAGCCTTTGTGACCATGATCTTCCAAGGCGGGCGGTTCGATTTGGCCGATGCGGCAGTGACCGGCGAGGTATTGGCGACGCTTGTCTTGGGCCTTCCTGCCTATGTGCTGGTAAAGGTGCTGGTGCCCAATTTCTACGCCCGCGCGGATACGCGAACCCCGGTGGTGGCAGCATTTATCTCCTTGGGCGTCTTCATCAGCGCTTGCATCCTCAATGTTGGCATTTCCATCGGGGGCACGCTCGACCTTTGGTTGATCGAAATCCCTTTCCCAGAATTTGAGCTTGTGGGCCTTGGCTATGGTGTCCCGGGCATTGCAGCCGCCAGCGTTGTGGGCGCGTGGATCAATGTCGCGTTCCTGCTGATCGTGTTGGCTGCGCGCGGGCATTATCGCATGCCCGCCATGTTGATTTTCCGCCTCACCAAACAGGTGCTGGCCGCCGCCGCTATGGGCGCAGCGCTCTTCTACGCCAGCGGCACCCTTACCGATTGGTATTCGGCAGGATTGTTCGCACGGCTTGGCGCTTTGGGCGTGCTTGTAGGTGCAGCCGTCACCGTCTATTTCGGGCTCGCCTTCCTGTTTGGCGCAATCGACAAAGCGCGCATCGTAGCCCTCACCCGTAAGCAATAGGCTGTTCTTGCAAGGGGCAAGGCATGTGCTATTGGCAGGGGCGATGACAAACACGTTCTTCTCGACCGGTTCAGCCCCATTGCGTTTTGCCCCTGCGCGATTCGTACTGCGTGGGCGGGCGGCTTGGCGATGGCTAGAGGGCTGATCCAGCACCTCAGCACGCCGCACAAATTTAGAAGAAAGAGTACCCACAATGAGAGTTGTCTCAGGCATCCAGCCCACCGGAAAGCCGCACCTTGGCAATTACCTTGGCGCGATCGTGAATTTTGTAAAGTTGCAGGAAGAAGCCATCACCGCTGGCGGTGAGTGTTTTATTTTCCTCGCAGACCTCCACGCCATTTCTCAGCCGCATGATCCGGCGGATTTGACGCAAAACACCCGGGAAATGGTCGCCACTTTGGTCGCTTGCGGAGTGGATCCGGCGAAAACCGTGCTGTTCAACCAAGCACAGGTCCCCGCCCACGCAGAGCTGCAATGGCTCCTCAATGGCACAGCGCGCATGGGTTGGCTCAACCGCATGACGCAGTGGAAGGACAAAGCGGGCAAGAACCGCGAGGGTCAGTCCATTGCGCTCTTCACATACCCTGTACTGCAAGCCGCTGACGTGCTGCTCTACCAGGCGACCCATGTGCCGGTGGGTGAGGATCAGAAGCAGCATTTGGAGCTTGCCCGCGATATCGCGCAGAAGTTCAACAATGACTTTTGTCCCGAAAACGCCCCGCTCTTCACCCTGCCAGAACCCTACATCCCGCCTGCGGCTGCTCGGATTATGAGCCTTCGCGATGGCACGGCCAAAATGAGCAAATCTGACCCATCGGAAATGAGCCGCATCAGCCTTACTGATGATGCCGACACCATCATGAAAAAGGTCAAAAAGGCCAAAACCGACCCTGAGCCTTTGCCATCCGAAGAAGCGGGCCTTGAGGAACGCGCGGAAGCCAGAAACCTCGTTGGCATCTACGGTGCGCTTACCGGCCAGAGCACAGCCGAAGTCCTTAGCGAGCATGGCGGCCAAGGGTTTGGCGCGTTCAAACCTGCGCTTGGCGAAGTTCTGGTTGAGACGCTGTCGCCCATCAACGCGCGCTTTATGGAACTGAAAGACGATCAAGAGGCGCTTGATGCGATCCTGGCACGAGGCGCCTCGCAAGCGCGCGAGCATGGGATCCCGACCTTGAATGCAACATATAAGGCGCTGGGACTGGTGCGGGGTTAAGCATCTGCCAAATGGCCTAGACTGTCATTCGGGCCTGTGTTCAAACTCGGTTCAGGCCTCGCAGCTAGTGTTGGGCGTGCGAGTGACTGGTCGCAAGTGGGTGCATTCCTGTCGGAGACAATGACCGCCGGAATGCGCGAGGGTTATGTGCACAGCAAGCTCGCAAATGGGACTTGCCACGATGACCTTTGTTTCAAGGTCGCGCTGGCGATTTTGTGAAGGATATGCCATGTACCCCACTGTTATGACCCGCGATACAAAAACCACACGCCCATCAGCCAAAGGTCGATTGATGCGTTTCAGCCTCGCTGCAAGCATCGCTCTTGGGCTTTCCGCTTGCGCTCCATCATTCAAGGCGGACGTCTCACGTTTCCAAGCGCAACTGCCCGCACCGCAAGGACAATCCTTTGCCGTTGTCGCCGAGGACCCAACGCTTGCAGGGGGCCTCGAGTTCTCGCTTTATGCTGATCTGGTCGGCGAAGAGATGGCTGAGCTTGGCTATGTGCCTGCGTCTTCTCCTGAAGAGGCAACACTGCTGGTGCGATTCGATTACGGTGTCGATAATGGGCGCGAGCGCGTGCGCTCCACCAATGCCGGTTTTGGCCGCTATGGCGCGTTCGGACCTTGGGGCCGCTTTGGCGGATTTGGCCTGCGCCGCAACTTTGCCTTTGGCTTTTATGACCCATGGCTTGCAGGCCCAGAGGTCCGCAGTTTCACCGTCTACACCAGCGATATCGACGTGAAGATCGATAACACTGTGACCGGAAAGCGCCTGTTCGAAGGGCAAGCGCAAGCGGTCTCGCGCACCAATCGGCTACAAAATCTTGTACCAAACCTCGTCGATGCAATCTTCACCGATTTCCCCGGAAACTCGGGCGAGGTGCTGCGCATCACTATCCGCGAGGATGGAAAGAGCGTGAAGCCGGTCAACCGATAAACACCCCAACACTGCCCTTGGACGGGACGGAAAGGCGGCGGAAGGGATCAGCGCCGCCTTTTTGATTCTAAGGATCCCATTTTAGCAGCACTCAAAGGCCCCATGAGCACTCTTCGCAAAACCCCTCTGACTTGCATCATTGGTTCCTTGGCATTCGCAGGGACAGCCACGTCAGTCAGCGCACAGTCTAGCGAGGAAACCTTTGTCGACCTTGGCCGATGGGTCATCGTTCAGGATGAGGCAGCGCGAGCCTGCGAATTGCGCCTCAGCAACGACCCACGATATGTGCTTCGCTATCGTTTGTCCGATGGCCGGGCGGGTATGATGGCATTGCAACGCCGATCCGGTCGGTTCTTCACCGGACTTGTCGGCGATGTGGAGTGGGCTTTCGACAATGCTCGGTTTGGCGGTTATCAGGCGAACAACGGCTATTCGCTGCCAGCAGGCGCGCGGGCTGTTGAGGCAGGCTTTCGCTCCGCCAAAACGCTCAGCGTAAGCCACGGCGGGCAGACAATCGCTCAGATCGATCTTAAAACCAGTTCCGCTGGATTTCGCCTGCTCAAACAGTGCTCTGAACAATGGCGCTACGTCCCCTGGTATCAGCGCTATGCCAGCGCCAACACCCGGCAATTGAGCGCGCCAAGCACCAGACCGCTTCCCACAGCGCAACCAAACACGCGCGCCCCATTGAGGGAAAACGGTGCTGCACCGCCTTTGAGCCAGCCCACACTCACCACGCCGCTTGAACCGCGCCCGATCAATCCGGCCGCCTGGATCAGCAATGACGACTCCCTGCCATGGCCATCACGCGGCTTTCGTGCAGGACGCGGGGTTTTGCGCTACACTTTGCTTGTTGGCGAAGACGGGCGCCCGCAAGATTGCGAAGTCGATCGCAGCACAGGTTCACGCCGCTTCGACAAAAGCGCCTGCCGTATCCTGGTGCAACGCGCCCGGTTCGAGCCTGCACGCGGGAGCGATGGCAAGCGGGTTGAGGGCCGTTATTCGGCAAGTGTGAGGTTCGCGGGGGAATAGCAGATAGTGTTCATGCAATCGGCCAATTGCCGCACCCCTCGATGCGCAAGTTCGCTGTGTGCGGCAGCGTTTGTATCTGCTCTGTGTGTATCGCCTGTAAGCGCCCAAAGTAGCGACAAGGAATATGCCACAATCGGCGGTTGGACGATTGTCGAATCCTTCGCTCAAACCTGTAAACTGACAGCGCCAGAACAAGACGATGTTAGGCTAACCATCATCAAGGGCGGCGGCGAGGTAGGCTATATGACGCTTCGCGCAATTGGTTCATCACGACCACAAAGGCCGGGAAGTGTTACCTTTGCCTTTGACGATGAAGTGGTGCGCGGGTCGCTGTTTGGAGGGGACTATTATTCCCCAGCAACAACCGATGAGCTAGCAATCGAGCGCTTTCGCTTAGCCAACGCGATGGAAGTCCGGGTGGATGACAAGGTCCGCTTTACCGTCTCCCTGAAAGGCAGCGCTGCCGCTTACAGGTCGCTCGTCAAATGTGCCAGCCGGTGGCCGAATAGCACAGTGCCGGTTGTGCCACCGCCGCCGCCAATCAGCGTCCGCTATGAGCCTGCACCAATCCCCGATCCTGATCTCGAAGGACCACTGCCAGCCAATCGAATTGTAAATCCAATTGAAGTCGACAAATGGATTACCCGGCGGGATGTTCCGATCTACGCAGATGATAAGGGATCGACGGATATCAAAGTGGCTATTGCCGTTGGTCCAGATGGGCTTCCAACCGACTGTAAAATTGACGAGCCTAGCGATGTTGCTGCGATAAATGAGCGAACGTGCCCGTTGGTTCTTGAGCGAGGGAAGTTTGATCCCGAAACAGATGCGGACGGCACGCCGGTTGCAGCAGAATATATACTGAAAGTGGAGTATTAAAGCTTCGCGTGACCGCCGGTTGAGCCAAATCCGCCTTCGCCGCGCGTCGTCGCATCAAGTTCGTCAACCTCTTGCCAAACACCTTGCGTAACAGGGGCGACCACAAGCTGGGCGACGCGGTCACCGCGCTCGATCTTGAAATGACCATTGCCGTGGTTGATCAAGAGCACTTTTAGCTCGCCGCGATAATCTGAATCGATGGTGCCGGGCGTATTGGGCACAGTGATGCCGTGTTTGAACGCAAGGCCTGAACGCGGGCGCACTTGAATTTCATACCCTTGCGGGATCGCGACCGATAGACCGGTGGCGACTGCATGGCGGCTTCCTGGAGCTATGCTCACATCTTCGGCCGCCACCACATCCATGCCCGCCGCGCCGTCGGTGGCATAAGCTGGCAATGGCAGGCCCTCGCCGTGCGGCAAGCGCTTCACTTCAACATTTACACTGTTCGTCATGGGGCCGCTTTCGCCTAATCCGTTCACGCTTACAAGGTGTCAGCCACCCTTTGCATAATCGCCATGGCAACCTCGCTTTTGGGCATTTCCTTGAGGCTCTCAACCCCGTCGCCGGTGACGATGTGCACAGCGTTCTCATCGCCGCCCATCACATCACCGGACACATCATTAGCAATGATCCAGTCACACGCCTTGCGTTTGCGCTTTTGCTTGGCGTGATCGATCACGGTCTCGGTCTCAGCCGCGAACCCTACGACCAGCTCTGGGCGGTTCTTGCCGGCGGCCAGATTGGTGAGGATATCGGGGTTTTCGGTGAGCATCAAAGCAGGCGGGGCAGAGCCGCGCTTCTTGATTTTCTCATCGCGATATTCCTTAGGTCGCCAATCAGCGACCGCCGCCACCATGACGGCCACATCGCACGGGAGCGCGCGCTTCACCGCTGTTGCCATTTCCTCCGCGCTCTCAACATCCACGCGGGTCACACCGGCGGGGGTCTTGAGATAGACCGGTCCCGCCACAAGGGTCACATCCGCGCCCAGAGCAGCTGCTGCTGCTGCAATCGCAAAGCCTTGTTTGCCGCTAGACCGGTTGGCGATGTAGCGTACAGGATCAATCGATTCCCACGTGGGTCCAGCGGTCACCAGCACATGCTTGCCATTGAGCGGCTGATGGGATGCATCGGCGGTAATGCCAGCGATCTCTTCTTCATCAGCCTCAATCTGCTCCACCTGAACAGGCGCGGCTTTCTTAGCGGCGATTTTTGGAGGCGGCGCTTTTTCCTCTTCTGCAAGCAGGTCAGACGCCTTCTCGTTAAGCCCCTCTTCGCTCGCATCAGGGGCAAGACGGCGCTCATCCACCTCATGGTTGATCGCGTCCTGATTAACCGGCGGTGCGGCTTTACCGGAACCCTTCTTAGCCAAGGGTGAGCCATCGAGGTCGGGGTTGAACTCGATCTCTTCCTCGGGGATTTCCTCAAGGAACTCCTCAGGCACTTCTTCAAGGCCAAGCGCGTCAAGCTCTGCGTCAATGTCTTCAGCGCTGCGTTTCTCGGTCGAGCGCGGAATAATGCGAGAGAGCAAACCGCCAAGGCCACCCGTTGAAGCAGCCTCGCTACCGGCATCTTGGCTATCATCCTCAGGCTCAATCGCCTCGACATCAGCAGGGGGAAGCGTGGGCGCTGCCACAGGCACTTCTTCTTCAACCTCTATGCCAAAGTGGCCTGCAATCGCGCGCCAGATGGCAGGGGGTTCGGGCAGGCGTCCATAACCAAACTCACCGCACGCCATCATACCCTCGTCAGGATGCAGGACTGTGACGCCATTTTCGCGCAAAGTTTCGACATTGCGAACCGTGGAGGCATGCTCCCACATTTTCACATTCATCGCAGGGACCGCCATGACGGGCTTGTTCGTTGCAAGCAGCAATGTCGTCGCCAGATCATCAGCAACGCCCGCCGCCATTTTCGCCATAAGATCAGCGGTCGCCGGGCACACAACCACAAGGTCGGCCTCTCGCGACAATTCAATATGCCCCATCTCAACCTCATTTTTGAGGTCGAAAAGCGAGGTGTAAACCTGGTTTTCGGACAGCGCCGCAAGCGACATAGGGGTCACGAACTGCTGGCCACCTTTGGTGACAACAGGCGTCACTGAACCGCCACCCTTGCGGATATAGCGCACAAGCTCGAGCGATTTGTAAGCGGCAATTCCGCCGCCCACGACGAGCAGTATCTTGGGTCCCTTAGCGCTCACGCCTGATCCATCTCTCTCAAAATGAAGGTGTTCGACACCCATTCAACTGTCCCATCTAACCAGCTAAGACCCATACGCCAAGTGTATGAGAAGCCTTGCGCTCTCTTGGTTAAGATTGCACTTATGCGGCACGGTCTTTGGGGCATTGTTGCCTTGGGGCAAAAAGAGGGGATCCATTTTGTCCGTCATCTTGCGCGTATCGCTGTTTTTGCTCGGCGTTTTATACCTTGTTTTGGGCTTCGGGTTTTTGACTGATCCGGTGGGGTCGGGCGCTGATTTTGGCATCGCGCCTGTGGCTGAGGCGGGTTCGCAAGGCTTGGCCACCATCAGAGGCGATCTCACATCGTTCTTCTGGGTGCTTGCAGGCAGCCTCATCATCGGCGTTTGGAAGACCAATGTGACCTTGCTCAAAGTGGGCGCGGCTCTTGTCGGCATTGTGTTTATCGCACGCGGCGTGAGCGTCGTAGTCGACGGCACGTTCGAAGGCTGGTTTATGCCGATGGGTGTGGAGCTCTTGACGGTTGTTCTGGCGCTCGCAGCGGCCCGGATTTTGCCCGAAAGTGATTGAGGCGAGCGACTAAGCTCAGATTACTCCGGCAACGCTAGCGCCCAGCACCGCGCCTGCGCCCACCAGCCCTGCGACGAAATAGCCAAACCAGCCGCCACCGCTGGCTTGTTTGGGCGCGTCATTTTGCCCAAAGTCTGTAAGCAGCTTGATCTCTGGCAAAGGCGCTTGTTCTGGCGCTCCGCCTTTGGGGGGAAGCGTTCTTCCACGCGGCGGATTAGGTCGGGCAGACGCATAAAGGTCTGCGCATCTTCTTTAAGCCGCTCTGCCACCGCTGCCTCTGGTCCCAGCTCATCGCGTATCCAGCTGCGGACATACGGCGCGGCAGTGTCCCACATGTTGATATCGGGATTAAGCTGCGTCGCGATGCCTTCGACCATCACCATGGTTTTCTGCAAAAGCAGCAGGTGCGGCTGTGTCTGCATGTCAAAATCGCGGGTGATCGCAAAGAGCCCATCGAGCATTTGCCCAACGCTGAGTTCCTTCACGGGCTTACCGCGCATCGGTTCACCCACAGCGCGAAGGGCCGTCGCAAACTCGCCAACGGAATGATAGCTGGGCACATATTGCGCCTCAAAATGAATTTCGGCGACGCGCTTATAATTGCCGGTGGTGAGGCCGTAGAGGATTTCCGCCAGCCATTGCCGCGCGCGCCGGTCAATCCGGCCCATGATCCCAAAGTCGATGGCGACAATAGTGCCATCGGCCTGCACGAAAAGGTTCCCCTGATGCATATCGGCATGGAAGAACCCGGCGCTAATCGCTTGGGTGAGGAAGCTGATCACAAGGCGCTCAGACAGCTGATGAAGGTCATGGCCCGCTGCCACAAGCTCATCGCGGCGCGAGATTTTGACCCCATCAACCCATTCAATCGTCAGCACACGCCCATTGGTGCGGTCCCAGTCAATCTCGGGGATGCGGTAACCATCGACCCCGCTCATATCTTCGGCCAATTCACTGGCTGAGGCAGCTTCGCGGCGAAGGTCGAGTTCAGAATAGGACCAGCGTTTGAAATTGGCGATTGTCGCGCGCGGGCGCAGGCGGCCAAACTCACCGCCCATCGCCTCAACATGGGCCGCGGCCCATTCGTAAGTGGCGATATCTTGTTCAAACTTCTCTTTGATACCGGGGCGCAGCACTTTGATCGCCACTTTGCGCCCATCGGTCGTCACGCCTTTGTGCACTTGCGCGATGGAAGCCGCGCCCACAGGTTCCGGGTCAACTTCAGAAAAAAGCGCTTCCAAAGGCTGATCAAAGCTTGTCTCGATTGACTGTTTGATAAGCGCAAAATCCACCGGGGGCAGATTGTCTTGCAGCTCAAGCAGATTGTTCGCCGCTTCTTCGCCGACCAAGTCAGGGCGCGTTGCAAGAGACTGCCCCAGCTTGATCGCCGCAGGGCCAATTGCACGAAAAGCGCCCGCATAATCGCGTGTCCCCTTTTTGCCGGTGAAGGTCACCAGACGCGCGACTTTCGCGAGGGTCTTTACTGGCGCTGGCGCGTTGGGGTCTTCCTCAATCCCGACAAGCGCGCGGCGGCGGGCAAGGGTCACGCCCCATCGTGCAAGACGGAAGAGATGCGTTGTGGGCCGGGTCACTTGAGTTAGACCTTCCACCCCGAATGAATGGCCACAGCGCCGCCAAGGATGATCTCGGCCTTGGTGTTCACAAAACCAGCATCGCGGATCATCGCCTCAAATGCAGGTGCACGGGGGAACTTGCGGATGCTCTCAGCAAGATAGCGATAGCTTTCCGTGTCGCCAGCAATCACCTGTCCCATGCGCGGCATGATGTGGTGAGAATACAGGTCATAAATCTCGCGAAATCCTGTCCAATCCGTGACCGAAAATTCCATGCAGTAAAAACGGCCACCGGGGCGAAGCACCCGAAGCGCTTCTTTCAGCGCCTCTTCCTTGTGGGTGACGTTCCGGATGCCAAAAACGATGGTGTATGCATCGAAAGTATTGGAGGCAAAGGTCACTTTTTCCGCGTTCTGATTGGAGAACACAAGGCTGCCAGCATCCGCCGCCTCATCACGCTCCATCGCGCGCTCAGCGCCCACATCAAGCATTTCCTGATTGATATCGGCAACCGTCACATTCGCGCCGCGATCCGCCATGCGGAAAGCGATGTCTCCGGTGCCGCCCGCCATATCGAGGATGTTCTCGCCTGCTTGCGGTTTTACCCGCTTCACAAAGCGATCTTTCCAGCCCCGATGCATGCCAAAGCTCATCGCATCGTTCATGATGTCGTATTTCTTGGCAACGGATGAGAAGACCTGACCCACGCGGCGGGTCTTTTCCTCTGGGCTTACGTTTTCATAGCCAAAGGAGACGGTGTCAGATGTGCTTTCACTCATGGAGGGTGCCTTAGAGGGAATTGTGCCCTGCGCAAAGGGTGATTAGGGGGGCGTTTATTGCATTCGGCTTGCACATCCGTGCAAGCCTTGCCGCAGCCACCCGCGCCCTCCACCCTTCCACCCGGATTATGTCCCGGTAGGCTCCGGGTGGAAGGGTGGAGGGCGCGGGTGGCCCGGCGCGAGCGAAAGCGAGAACAATCAAGAATGCCTGAATTACCAGAAGTTGAAACAACGGTCCGAGGACTTGCAAAGTTCCTCGATGGCGCGCGCATTGAGCGGGTGACGTTGAACCGCCCCGATTTGCGCCGCCCCTTCCCCCAAGACCTTGTGCAGGTGATGACGGGTGCAACCATCACAAGCCTCTCGCGGCGCGCAAAATATGGGCTGTTTCATCTCGACCGCGAACAATCTGTGATCTTCCACCTTGGCATGAGCGGGCGTTGGCGCATTGATCCCGACGAACCCGACAAACACGACCATATGGTTGTGGAGACGGCGACCAACCGCTTTGCCCTATGCGACCCCAGGCGATTCGGATCAGTCGATATGGTGGCGACGGCTGGGCTTGATGCATGGGGCCCGTTTGCAAGTCTTGGCCCTGAGCCCTTGGGACCCGAGCTTACGCCTGCCTATCTAAAAGCGGCGCTCAAAGGGAAGGTCCAGAACATCAAGCTGTGCCTCCTCGACCAAAGGATCGTCGCAGGACTTGGCAATATATATGTGTGCGAGGCGCTGTGGCGCTCTGGCATCCGTCCGACCAAACAAGGGGGCAAGGTGACTAAGCTTCAGCTGGAGCGGCTAGTGCCCGCCATCAAGGACGTGCTTGCCGCCTCCATCCACGACGGAGGCTCTTCTTTGCGCGACTATGCCGCACCTGATGGCGAATTGGGCTATTTTGCCACGCGCTTTGATGTCTATGGCAGGGATGGAGAGCCGTGCCACCACGACGATGGCGGAGTTATCAAACGGATCGTGCAGGGTGGACGCAGCACCTGGTACTGCCCGATCTGTCAGAAGTAGCAGCTCAAAGTGCATAGAGGCAAAGTTTCCTTGCCTTTCGCACCGTTTCACACTAGGTGGCGCGCTTTCCCGGCGAGGAATCGCCGCCTTTCGTATATTCGATTTAGATTTCCGGCCGTTCATCGTGGCGGCCCACACAAGACGCGAGACAGACAAAACTATGGCAAACACGCCTCAAGCCCGTAAGCGCATCCGTCGCAACAACCGCCGCGCTGAAGTGAACACAGCGCGCATGAGCCGCATCCGCAGCTTCGTCAAAAAAGTCGAAACGGCTTGCGAAGCTGGCAACAAGGACGAGGCTGCCGCCGCTCTTAAAGCAGCACAGCCAGAGCTTGCTCGCGGTGTTGCGCGCGGCGTGATGCACAAGAACACAGTGGCGCGCAAAATGTCGCGCCTGTCGAAGCGAGTCGCTTCACTCTGATTCGCATTCAGAGGCTATTCTAGGGGCCACTACATATAGTGGTTTCCCCTAAAACAGCCTGCGTATAGCCACTAAGGGTCGTGTCGTGAGGCGCGGCCCTTTTGTTTTGCGACAAAGATGACATTTGTGACTCGCTGAAAGCCGCAGAAACCCTACGATTCGCATCAATTTCAGCCTCAGATTTAATGAAATCAATGACTTAGACGCACCCCTGCGGGGTCGGGTCGAGTCAACACAAATATTTAAGATTTATTGCAATTGATTGCTTGCGCTTGAGGCATGGAATCGGCTTATTACAGGTCATCCGGCGCGGGACAGTCCGGAGTCATACAATTTGGTCGACAGGTTAGCCTGTGAGGGGTGCCTCACGGGGAGGGGGAACCTTTACCCAGTCGCAGGAATGAAATCGCAACCTTGGAGAGGTGCTTCCGAGGATAATAGAGTATTGGGGAAGCAATGTCGTTTAATACAGATAAGGCACGAACAACGCGCCGCAAAAGCGATGACGATTTGATGGAAGATGCAGAAGCCGTAAATCTGGCCGCTGATTGGGCGGACATTAGCCAGGGTTTGAAAAAGGACCTGGGCCACCAATTGCATGGCCAATGGATCAAGCCGATCCAAGTGGGCGGCATCACCAAAGAGACAGGTGTGCTTGACCTGTTTTTGCCAACCGAATTTTCCGCCAATTGGGTGAAAGATCGCTTTCATGATCGCCTGCAACTGGCATGGAAGATCATGCGCAGCGATGTGCGCCAGGTAAACATTCAGGTGCATCCCGGCCGCCGCCAACTGCCTGATCTGCGGATCGATGATGGCCGGCGTCCCGCCAATGATGGCGCAAGCGCTATCGCAGTGGCTGCGGGCACTCTTGGCGATGCAGGCTTTACATCAAGCGTGGGGCTTGACCCATCTTTGACCTTCCAGGCCTTCATCACGGGCGAGGCCAATGTGCTGGCTTGTAACGCAGCGCAGCGTATGGCTGCGACGGAACAGCCGCAGTTTTCGCCGCTCTATCTGAAAGCTGCAACCGGCCAGGGCAAAACCCATCTTCTTCACGCCATCGGTCACGGCTTCCTTGCCTCGCACCCACGTGCGCGCATTTTCTACTGTTCCGCTGAACGCTTTATGGTGGAGTTTGTGCAGGCATTGAAAGCCAATCAGATGATCGAGTTCAAAGCCCGCCTTCGCAGCTTTGACCTGCTTTTGGTGGACGACATTCAATTCATTATCGGCAAGGCATCGGCTCAAGAAGAGCTGCTTTACACGATCGATGCGCTGCTTGCCGAAGGCAAACGCCTTGTGTTTGCCGCCGACCGTGCACCGCAAGCATTGGACGGGGTTGAACCGCGCCTGCTCAGCCGTCTTTCGATGGGCCTTGTGGCCGACATTCAGGCTGCTGACATTGAGCTTCGCAAGAAGGTGCTTCATTCCAAGCTTGCCCGCTTCGCGCCGCTGAGCGTGCCGGAGGACGTCATTGAATTCCTCGCGCGGACCATCACGCGCAATGTTCGTGAGCTGATCGGCGGGCTGAACAAGCTTATCGCTTACGCTCAGCTGACAGGGCAGGAGGTGTCGCTCCAATTGGCTGAAGAGCAGCTCACCGATATCCTTAGCGCCAACCGCCGCCGGATCACGATTGACGAGATCCAGCGCACCGTGTGCCAGTTTTACCGGATCGACCGGGCCGAGATGTCATCCAAACGCCGTGCGCGTGCGGTGGTGCGTCCCCGGCAGGTGGCGATGTACTTGTCCAAAGTGCTCACCCCCCGCTCCTATCCAGAGATTGGCCGCAAATTTGGTGGGCGCGATCACTCGACCGTGATCCATGCCGTGCGCCTGATCGAGGATTTGCGCACACGCGATGCTGATATGGATGGCGATGTGAGAAGCCTCCTGCGGCAGCTTGAGAGCTAGTCCAAAGGTTAATTCGCACACAATTTGCACAGCGCATCCACAGGCCCACCCCCAGCCCCTCCCGCAAGCGGTAGGGGAGCGAGACTTAACGAACCGAAGGTGAGTTTAGTCGCAGCGGGGTGGGTTTAGCCCCCGCTCATCAACCAATCACCAACAGCTAATCGACGCCTTATTCACTGGGCTACCCACAGCCCTGTCGACACCTCATGCACATCCTGTAAACAGCCTATCCATGGCCTTGTCACCAGCCCGCCTAGACCGTTTTGCCCGCCACATTGTGCTGCCCGAAATCGGCGGTGCGGGGCAGGTGGCGCTTGCTGGTAAGCACATTGCCGTCATCGGGCTTGGCGGGATCGGTTCGCCTGCGCTGCAATATCTGGCAGGGGCCGGGATCGGTCGCTTCACCCTCGTCGATGACGATGTGGTCGATGCAAGCAATCTTCAGCGTCAGACGATCTTCACATCGCGCGATGTCGGCCATGGCAAAGCGACCAGCGCACGGCGGTGGCTTGCCAATTTCGACGATGCTTTGAACGTCACCATCTCCGACAGCCGCATCACAACAGAAAATGTCGGCGACCTGATTGCAGGCGCAGACCTTGTGCTCGATGGCACCGACAATTTTGCCACAAGGCTAGCGGTTTCGGACGCTTGCGTTGCCGAACGCGTCCCCCTCCTCTCTGCCGCGGTTGGCCGGTTCCAAGGCCAAGTGGGCGCCTTCGCAGGACACCTTGTGGGAAGCGCGTGCTACCGCTGTTTTGTCGGTGATGCGTTCGATGCCGAGGACTGCGACACCTGCGCCGAGGACGGCATGCTGGGCGCGATGGCAGGATGGACCGGCAGCTTTGCCGCGATGCAAGCGGTGCGGGTGCTCTTGGCCGGCGTGAGCCGCTTTGGCCAGCCAATGTGGGGCAAGTTGCATATCCTCGACGGAATGACGCCGGGAATGCGCACGCTCACCATCGCCAAGGACCCCGCGTGCAAGGGGTGCTCACACATTTAGGTGCGCTTGCCCTAATCCGCCGAAACGCTGCCCGGCGCGAGGCTATCGAACACCCGCACGCGTTCCCAATTGCCTTCAAGCTGCGTGATAAATTGCTTGTGCGGCTCGGTCACTTGGTAGGCTTCTTGCGCAGCTGTGCTTTCGAACACGATGGTGAGCGCCACGTCGAAATCCAGATCGTTCACTTCACGCTGGTAATCCACATGCCGCGCCCCGGCTGAGAAATAGACGATGCCATCATGCGGCTCGAGATATTTGTATGCGCCATCGACCAAGGCCTGAACGGATGCCTCGTCGGCCTCTTTGAGATCGAAGAACACCGAATGGGTTAGCAAAGGACCCTGAGCGCCAGCGCCCGACGTTGGTGCTGGATCACTCTCAGCCTGAGCTGCACATCCGGCGAGCAAGAACACAGTCATAATCGAAATCAGTGTGCGCATTGGTGAGGCTCCTTGATCCTTTTGTCCTATTTTGGACAACGTTGTCAGAGTAAGCGCGGCGTGTAAAGGACGCGCGCAACACTGCGCTTTAACAGCCGGGAAATACGCGGCGAGATTTCCTACAGGCAGTAATTCTGGCACGGGATTTTCTTGGATAGCGTCATCGAAATACTCGAACACTGCCAAAGTCATTGAAAGAGGTGTCACCTTTTTCCAACAAAGGAAAGTATTGAAATATATTAACAATCTGGAAAATCGTGTAGGGAAAAGGTGACACATGTGTCACTTTATGAGCTTTACCTCGACCGGCGATGAGCCCCGCCACCAGTTTAGGGGAACCGCGATAAGCGCCCAGATGTTTACAAAGCGAGGCCCAAACCACTAACCCCGCCACGCAATCCCATTTCGGCTCAGGAACAGAACACAATGATCACCCTTCTCTCGCCTGCCAAGAAACTCAATTTCGATGAGCCGAGCACTTCGCTTGAGATCACTCGCCCCCGGCTTGAGGACGACACGCGTGAGATTGCAGGCGTTGCCAAAAAGCAGTCAGCCAAATCGCTCGCCAAGTTGATGCATATCTCGGACAAACTCGCGCAGTTGAACGCAGAGCGGTTCCAGGCGTTTGATCTGGAGGGCCGAAGCAATTCGGCAAAGCCAGCAGGGCTGACCTTTGATGGCGATGTCTATTGGGGCTTGGAGGCAAAGTCCTTGGGTGATGAAACCTTGGCCTATGCACAGGACCACTTGCGCATTTTGTCAGGGCTTTACGGTGTGCTGCGCCCCATGGATGCGATCCAGCCCTACCGGCTTGAGATGGGCACCAAGATGAAGAATGCGCGCGGCAAATCGCTCTATGATTTTTGGGGCAGCCGGATTGGTGAGCAATTGGCAGGCGACCTTGAAGGGCACGGCGACAACACCATCGTGAACTTGGCTAGCAACGAATATTTCAAGGCGGTCGATCCTTCCGCGCTGCCGGGCAAAGTGATCGAGGCGACGTTTCTCAATGTGAAAGACGGGGAGGCGCGTCGCCTCATGTATCACGTCAAATTTGGCCGGGGTCTTATGGCGCGCTGGATTATGGAAAACCGGATCGAGAAAGCGGATGACCTTAAGGGCTTTGATGCCGAAGGGTATACCCTGGATGCAAGCGCCTCGAGCGAGACTGAGCTCGTGTTCACTCGTCCCCAACCGCCAGTGAAAAAGAAGTGAGCCGATGAGCGGCGAGAAATCCTCCAACGATCTTGCTGAAGACCGCACTGACCTTGCCGAGGACCGGACCGATTGGGCTGAGGACCGCACGCTCATGGCCAATGAACGCACCTTTGCCGGATGGATGCGAACGGGGCTTGCTGCGGTGGGGATCGGGCTTGGCTTCAATGCCCTGTTTGGCAAGATTGAACCCGCCTATTTGCCCAAGGCGATTGCCACGGTTTTCATCCTGATCGGCATTTTCATCTTCTACGCAGCCCAGCGCAACGCCTGCGCGGTCACAGCCCGGCTTGAGGCGCACAAAGCCGATCCGCTGGATACAGTAAACATGCGCCTGATTGCCACCCTTATGACGCTAGGCAGCGTCGGCCTCGTGGTGGGGATTTGGTTGATGAAGTTTTGACAAGATCAACCCGCCAGCACTTCCTCCACCCATTGGGGCACCACTTGCGTCGCAGGACCATGGCGGGCCTCGTGGAAGATCGGCGTGCCCTCGCTCGGCTCAAGGTTGAGCTCCAAAGTGCGCGCGCCAAGCCGCTTAGCCTGCTGGACAAAGCCAGCAGCGGGATACACCGCGCCGCTGGTGCCGATGGAGACGAAGAGATCGCACCGCTTCATCGCCTCTTCGATCCGGCGCATTTGGTACGGAATCTCGCCGAACCACACGACGTCGGGGCGCAAGGTGGGCGCTTGACACACGGGACATGGCGGGCGCGAAATCATAGGACCCTCCCATGGCGACCGGGTCTCGCATGATGTGCATAGCGCAGACTTCAGCTGCCCATGCATATGGCAAACATTGGAAGACCCGCCGCGTTCATGCAGGTCGTCGACATTTTGCGTCACAAGGAGAACACTGCCGGAAAACTCACGCTCCAACGTCGCAAGGGCCACATGCGCTGCATTGGGCTGGGCATCGGCAAGCGCTGCTCTGCGGGCATCGTAAAAGCCAAGCACAAGGTCAGGATCACGCGCAAACCCTTGAGGCGTTGCGACATCCTCGATCGAGTGATTTTCCCACAAGCCGCCGCTGTCGCGGAAGGTGTCGATCCCGCTTTCCGCGCTGATCCCGGCGCCTGTCAGGATAACGATGTTGTTGAACTTAGACGCCACTTTTGCCTCCTGCTTGCTGAAATGCCCTACATCGGCCTAGAGCGGTGGGCAATCAGCGGTCAGCATTGGGCGGGGGCTGTCCTACACCCCCTGCAACGGATTATGGAGTGCATGTGGCAAGTTTTGGCATCATCGGCAGCAAAGGGCGCATGGGCAATGCCTTGGCAAGCGCTATTGAAGAGGCAGGACATACCCTCGCAGGCGGAGTGGATGCAGGCGAATTGCCTGGGCCACTGGCGCTAAAGTCGGATGCGCTCATCGATTTTAGCGCTCCCGCGGCGCTCGAGGCCAACCTCAAATCCGCGCAAGTGGCAGGCGTGCCGATCCTTATCGGGACCACCGGGCTGGAGGAGGCGAATTTTGGTGCGATTGAGCAGGCCGTAAAAGCCATCCCTGTCCTGCAAACCGGCAACACTTCGCTTGGCGTCACTTTGCTAAGCGCGTTGGTCAAACAGGCGGCTGCGCGGCTTGGCGATGACTGGGATATCGAGGTGCTTGAGATGCACCACCGGATGAAAGTGGATGCGCCTTCGGGCACGGCAAAGCTGCTGGGCGAGGCGGCGGCCAATGGGCGCGGAGTTGATCTGGCTGATAAAATGGATTCAGGACGCCATGGCCAAACCGGCGCGCGCAACCCCGGCGATATCGGTTTTGCCACCTTGCGCGGCGGCACAGTTGCGGGCGACCACTCGGTGATATTTGCAGGCAATGAAGAGCGGCTCACCTTGTCGCATTCGGCGGAAAACCGGATGATTTTTGCACGCGGAGCGGTTCGGGCCGCCGAATGGTTGATTGGAAAGCCCCCTGCGCGCTACACCATGGAGGATGTGCTAGACCTATAGGCGCGGCCAATCCGGGGGGATCAAAATGGCAGGATTGAGGACAAAGCTATATGAGCAGCTCTTTGTCGGAGCGCACCCTGACGGACGGCTGACGCTTTTGAACCGCCTGTTGATCGTGACGATTGTGCTTGCGGTGATAGGCGCGGCGCTGGGCACCGAACCCAAGCTATCGGCCCAAATGCATAGCGGATTACTCGTCGCAGAGCTCGTTTTCGGGACGATCTTTTTGAGCGAATACATCGCCAGGGTGTACGCCGCCGCTGAGGCTCCGGGAGAGGGTTCCGCCTGGTCGAAACGCTGGGCCTTTATGCGCAGCTGGCTGGGGATTATCGACCTCATCGTGGTGGTGGCAACGCTCGCTCCATTGATCGCAGGCGATGCCGCCGTGCTCAGGGTTCTGCGCCTCTTCCGGGTGATTGCGGTGATGAAATTTGGACGCTTTAGCCTTGCGATACATTCCGTTTGGAGAGCGATTGCCGACAGGGGCGATGATCTGATTGTGACCGTTGCCTTGGCGTTTATCTTTGTGCTGACAGGGGCCACCTTGTTGCACATCGTTGAGGGCGACATTCAACCCGAAGCCTTCGGCTCGATCCCTCGGGCGCTGTGGTGGTCGGTGATCACTTTGACAACGGTGGGTTACGGTGACGCCTATCCGATTACGATACTGGGCAAGATCATTGGCGGAACGCTGGCTCTTTCAGGCATTGCTTTTGTTGCTATGCCAACCGGGATTATCGCCGCTGCATTTTCAGACGCGATGCAAGCGCGCCGCGACCAGAAAATCCAGGAAATGCGCGAGCACCTGGAGCGGCTCGATGAGATTGACGAAAATGTGGTCGCCAAGCTTGAGAAGTTGGAGCGCGCCAGTCACAATCCGCCCGGTTGATCATGGGCTGATCTGCTTGAAAACACTGAAGTACTAAGGGTTGTTATGTTCGATTTTGTGAAGAGGCTGCTTTCGGGATCTTCGGCGGGTTCAGCACCGACCGCACCGCCGCCCCGACGCCGCCAACGCCCTCCTCCAGTTCCACCTGAGATGGTGAAGGAGTTTCTCGAATGGCACGAGCGACAAGCCAAGCCTGCGGTTACTTTAACCCCTGATCCCACCCTGCCCTTTCAGGCAAAAGGATCGCGCCTCTTTGGCCCTGCTCTTTTGCAGAACGATGAAGACTGGCCAACCGGTAAAGACGGGAAAGCACTCGTTTTTCTCGCTCAATTGGATTGTGCAGATTGCGACCCTCTCAAGGGTTATCCCAGCGATGGTCTAATCCAGTTCTTTGTCGCAGGTGGCGACACATGGGGGCTGGGCTACCCCGACCATATGGACGGCGATTATCTTGTCAGATGGATCCCAGCTGATGCCGATACTACGCTTTATGATCCGCCCTACCTCAGTGCCGATGAAGGCGAGGAGGATGATTGGTACGAGTACACTCCCGCAAACAACAAAGACGACATGGCTGGCGGCATATCATTGGTCCCAGAGCAATCGATGGATCTGCCGAGCATGGGGCTTGTCGAAGTCACCGCCAAGGAAAATGAAATGGGCCTCGACTTCCGCAAACATGATCTCGAGCCGCTCTGGATTGCGACGGCAGAAAAATCGCCACTCGTCCACCACACAGGGGGATATCCTGCTTTTACTCAGTCAGATGTACGCGAGGATCCCAAGTTTACAGACTTCTCGCACGTGCTCTTACGTCTTACATCGGACGAACATCTGATGTGGGGTGATTGCGGCGAGTGTGTCTTTCTCATGCGGCCCGAGGACTTGGAAAGCGGGGACTTTTCCAAAGTTGCCTATTCGTGGGATTGCAGCTGAGTGGCAGCGGGCCGATAATCTAACGCTATGACCAAAGACCAGATCTTCGAATTCTTCCGGCGCTTGGCTGAAGACAATCCTGAGCCAGAGACCGAGCTGGAATATGGCAATGCCTATCAGCTGGTGGTGGCCGTGGCGCTGTCTGCGCAAGCCACCGACGTGGGCGTGAACAAGGCAACACGGGCGCTTTTTGCTGAGGTAAAGACGCCTCAGCAAATGCTCGATCTGGGGCTTGAAGGCTTAATCAGCCACATCAAAACCATCGGCCTGTTCAATTCAAAAGCCAAGAATGTCATCGCATTATCGAAGCTTTTGATCGACGAATACGATGCACAGGTGCCCGACACTCGCGATGATCTGGTTCGCTTGCCGGGAGTGGGCCGGAAGACTGCCAATGTCGTACTCAATTGCTGGTTCAAACAAGAGACCTTCGCCGTGGACACCCATATCTTGCGTGTCGGCAATCGAACGGGACTTGCAAAAGGGAAAACGCCTGAGAGCGTAGAGGCAAAGCTTGAAAAGCGAGTGCCCCAACCCTTTCGTTTGCACGCACACCATTGGCTGATTTTGCATGGCCGCTATGTTTGCAAAGCAAGGACACCGGAATGCTGGCGGTGCGGACTTGTTGATCTGTGTTCTTTCCGCAAAAAGGTGACCGAGAAACCCAAGGGTCGCAAATAGTGCGCTTCGAGGGGACCTGATTTGCGCGCTGTTCGAAATTTGATGGCTGCTGCAGTGTTTCTGGCGGGGTTTCTCTACCTCATCATGTTCTGGGCAGGAACCCTGCTCAGTTATGGTCTGCCCCCATGCGAGGGCAACGCGCATGTTCTTTGGTATCGAACGGGGATCGCTGTTGCTGCGATGGTTGGATCGTTTCTTATTTCCACACATGGCCCTGCGTCGCCTTTTCTGGGCCTCTCACTCGCAATCCTTCTACCGATTGGTCTTTACACAGGGCACAATTGGATAAGCGAAAGCGACAAACAAGCTCAGGCTGAGTGTGGTGCAAGATCATTGAGTGAGGCGATGTCATATTGCGGCGCCAAGCCAGAGCACTACGTTCGCTCTCTGTCTGATGGCGGGTATGAGGTGCTGACATTGGTTGCGCCCGGAACAACTGACGCGGCTTGGTCGTGTCTCCAAACTTGGAACTATTGGGCGCAGGAGAACAGTGTAGGCATGAAGGTAAATGAAAGTGTCTACGAGGCGGCCAGAGAAAGGGCGGCCAGAGAAAGGGCGGCCAGAGAAAGGGCGGCTATAGAGCGGGCGCCTCGAACAAACCCGCCGTTAGAAGAAGGCCCACCGGCTCCCATTCATGGCGATTGAGATCCGCAATATAAGGGCTCGGGATGCAGACGCCGTACTAGATATTATCCTACCGGTGATACGCGCTGGCGAAACCTATGCTCTTGACCCGCAGCTTACCGCTAAGGAGGCGCTCGACTATTGGACCCTATCTCCTAAGCACGCTTATGTCGCGCTGCTCGAAGACCAATTGGTTGGCACATATTACCTCACGCCCAACCAATCTGGCGGCGGGGCGCATGTCGCGAATTGCGGTTTTATGGTCAGTGCCAAAGCCACTGGCAAAGGCGTTGCGAAGACGATGTGCGAACATGCTTTGAAGGTGGCGCGCTCCCAAGGCTTTCGCGCAATGCAATTCAACTTCGTTGTCGCCACCAATACCCGCGCGATAGCGCTGTGGGAGCGGATGGGGTTTGAGGTTGTTGGACGGCTTAACAAGGCTTTTGCGCATCCTAAACAAGGCTTTGTCGATGCCCTTATTATGTATCAAGAACTCTGAGGCCAGCCCCTATTCAGTATCTCCTTGCAACCGATAAACGTTGCAAAAACAGACTATTAGGAGAATTCTTGCAAACGTCGTAGGCTCGCGACTCGCAACATTGGGAGAGAAGCCATGACGCTTACACGTAATTCCCGCCGCGCTCTTACACTGGGCGCATGTTTCTCGCTTGCAGGCCTGCCATTCGCTGCCCCGGCCTTTGCGCAAGACGACGCGGCCGCTGAGGACGATGAGGTGTACAACACCATCATCGTCACAGCTTCCGTTCGGCAAGGCGGGGCGCAAGATGCACAGCACTTCCGCTCAATCTCGCTTGATACGCTTGAAAACAAATTGCCGCTTGGCAAGAGCCTAACGGTGGAAGGATTGATGGGAGAGCACGACCTTGCCCTTCCCCCCACCGGCAATTGTGATCAACTCTTTTGCATCACATCGCATGTCAAACCGTCTTCATTGCAAAAGGGGACGCAGTTCCTTGGCATTGGTTTTGAAAGCGCACTGGATGCCGAAACCTACAAGGCTGAACCGCTTAGCCTTATCGCCGTGGTGGACCGCTCAGGCTCTATGTCTGATGAACCGATCGCGCGGGTCAAAGAGGGCCTGCGCGCAGTAGTGGGTCAGCTTCGTGATGGCGACCGGATGGGCATTGTCATTTATGGCAGTGAAACGGTGGTCCACCAGAAGGTCATCGATGTCGGCGGCAACCGGGCCAAATTACGCCGCGCGATTGAGGCGATTGAGATCAATGGCTCCACCTATATGGAAGCCGGAATGAAGCTGGGCTTTGCCACCGCTTTTGCAGAGCGCGAAGCGATGAGCGGGGCGGATGGCTCACGCAAAACGCGGCTGATGCTTTTCACAGATGAGAACCCCAATGTAGGCGATACCAGCGCGGAAGGCTTTATGGCTCAAGCGATCAACGGCTCGCGCAACGGTGTGGACATGACCACCATTGGCGTTGGCACTCATTTCCGGGGCGAGCTTGCGACGCAAATCTCCAGCGTTCGTGGAGGCAACCTCTTCTTTTTGCCTGAGGAAGGATCGGGCGCATCGCTTTTCACCAGAGAATTTGGCAATATGGTAAGCGCGGTCGCCTATGATCTGGTTATCGCGATTGATCCGGTACCCGGTGTCAAAGTGGGCGCAATTTACGGCGTGCCTAATGAGATCATCGAGGACGCAGGCGAAGGCACTGTCACCGTCAATATCGCAAGCGCCTTCCTCGCGAGCAATGCCGGCGGGATCTTCGCTGACCTTGAGGGAGGCGAGGATACGCCGGGCGCCAAGCTTGCCGACATTTCGGTAACCTACACCGATGCTGTAACCCAGCGCCGCGAAAGCGATGCGCAAAGCGTCAGTGTGAGCGATGGAACGCCGCCTGCAAACCTTGCCAAAGCAGAAATGCTTGTCGACCAATATGTCACCACGACTAAGGCTCTGGCAGCGTACCACGAAGGCGATGATCCAGCGCAAGCGGCGATGATGCTCTCCGAACTGTCTGAGCGGCTTTCAGCGTCCAAAGCGCAAGGGCTCAAAGAAGAGGTCAAACTCATCGATACGCTCCAATTGCGGGCGGCCCGGCTTGCTGGCCTAACCAATAAAGGGCCAACACAGCCGTTTGAGATCCTTGGTGATTGGCGCGTCGTACGCCACAAGGGGGTGACGGATATCTCGCGCGGAGACACGGTCGCAATCACCGACAACGGTGAGTTTATAACCAACCGGACGCGCGGCCCGGACAAAGGCGACCGTATTTGGCAGGACTTTGAATTGAACGAACGCAAGATGCGCATTGTGGGTACGAAGCTGGTGTTCAACTACCGGGTGAACGGTGAGCGATTGACGCTCAGAAACCCGATGGATGGGACCGAAATAAGGCTGGTGCGCGCCGAAGGGTAACTGGGCCGAAAAGCAGATGGACCGGGCCGAAACGGATCATAAAGTGTTCAGCTTCCCCGGTTCACCGCTTATCACAAGGGCTAAACAGGAGATTTCGCATGAACCGATCACCGTTTGAGTTTGCCGCATCCTCTTTTGCCGCATCCTTTCGCGTCGCTTCTGCCCTCGCTATCACTGTTTCTATCGGCCTTGCATCCTGCGCGCCGGTTGAGAGCAATTCCAACCGCCCCGATCCCGCTTTGGCAGGGCCTCAAGCGAAAGTGGTGGGAGAGGGGAAGAACTGCATCCGCACGCAAGCCATCCGCCAATCGCGGGTGCGCAGTGATCAGGTAATCGATTTTGAGATGAGGAGCGGCAAAGTCTATCGCTCTACCTTGCCGCGGCGTTGTCCCGGGCTTGGGTTTGAGGAGGCCTTCACCTATTCGACCTCAATCAACCAATTGTGTACGCAGACGATCATCCGCGTAATTACTCCTGTCGCAGGGCAAATCGATGTGGGCACAGGATGCGGATTGGGCGAGTTTATACCAGTCGAGTATGTCAGCTCAGATGAGTGATTTGGCGAGGTAATGCGAGGCGTGGCCCTTGGGCCGGTCCGGCAGCGTCGCCATCAGCGTGTAGCCTTGCCTTTCATAGAACGGCTTTGCCTGCCAGCTGGTGGTCTCAACGAAAGCCTTTTCGCAATTGTGCTGGCGGGCGTAGTCTTCAGCCTTGGTCATAAGTTTGGTCCCCAGCCCTGAACCGCGCGCAGTTTCGTCAAGCCAAACGAGCTCGATGTGGAGAGTGTTCCAATAACACACCGCGCGAATTCCGCCTTGCAAGCGCCCACTATCGTCTTTGGCGAGGACGAAGAATTTCACCTCGTCAGCAACCTCCTCAAGGTCCGGCACATTTTCTTTGTTAAAGACCACAATGCCTTGGCTGAGCGCTGCTGCGTCTTCTTGGTCCGGCTCACGCTCAACCGAGATTGGCATTAGACATCATCTGCGCTGATCATCTCAGCCTTGTCGATCTCACCCGTCAGCGCCGCAACCGTGGTCGCCACCGCTGCATCACCCGAAACATTGGTGGTGGTGCGCATCATGTCCATGATCCGGTCGATGCCAGCGACCAGAGCAATGGTCTCAAGCGGCACACCAACCGCGCCAAACACAAGAACCATCATGATAAGACCAGCGCCCGGAATGCCCGCCGCGCCAATCGCGCCCAGCGTTCCCAGGATCGAAATCAGCACATAGTCGCTCATGTCGAGCGGAACCCCAAACACCTGCGCCCCGAACAATGTCGCAAGGCCCAGATACATCGCTGTGCCGTTCATATTGATCGTTGCGCCAAGGCTGATGACGAAGCTTGCAACCGAATTGGAAACACCAAGGTTCCGGCGGGCACAGCGCAAGGTGACGGGCAAAGTCGCATTGGAGCTCGCCGTGGAATAGCTCACCGCGATTGCATCAATAATCCCGCGGAAGAAGTCGATCACCGGCAGTTTGGCGATGAATTTGATCATGCCGCCATAAATCAGGCCGATAATGAGGAAGCAGCCAAGGTAATTGAGAACAACCACAATGCCGAGAGCTTGAAGCGCATCGACGCCCAAAGTGCCCGCAACCCATGCCATCAGCGCAAAGACACCGAACGGGGTGAGCTCCATCACGATCATCGTGACTTTCTGCATCACAACGCTGCCAGATTCGAAGATTTTAAGGACAGGCTCGCCCTCGTCTTTCGCCATCAAAATGCCGATGCCGATCAGGAGCGAGAAGATAATCAGTGGGAGGACGTTGACGTCAGCCATGACCTGAACCGGGCTTGAGGGCACCATTTCGAGGATCATTTGCTGGACTGTAACGCCGTCTTCTTGGCGGGCCTGCGCGCGTTCAAGGGCGGCGGCGTCGAGGTTCATTGCGCTTGCATCAAGGCCAGCCCCCGGTTGGACCAAAGTTCCAATCCCAAGGCCAAGCCATACCGCCATTTGTCCCGTCACCACAAACAGCAAAAGCGCGCGCCAGCCAACGCTTCCAAGCTTGCGCAAATCTCCAATACTCGCAACGCCAGCCACAAGGCTGAAGAAGATCAGAGGCACCACGAGCATCTTGATGAAAGCGATGAAGATATCGCCCACGATCTTGATGGACGCCGCCCCCGGTCCCCAAATATAGCCCACGATAATGCCGAGAATAAGCGCACCGATCACCCGCTGCCAGAGCGGAATTGCGAACCAGGTCTTCATGAGCGTTTACGCCTCTTCTTGTGTGGTTTTGAGAGCAAGCGCCCCCAGCGCCGCGCGTGTGTAAATTCTAGCTAGTGCATCCAAATCAGGAATAGCCACCGCTTCATTGCGCTTATGCATGGTTGCATTGCACAGGCCAAATTCGATGACCGGACAAACGGCGCGAAGGAACCGCGCATCGGACGTGCCGCCAGTGGTTGAGGCCTCTGGCTTAACGCCGGTTTCCTCCTCAATTGCCTTTGCCAGCATATCGGAAAACTCGCCGGGCGCGGTCAGAAACGGCTCGCCCGAGATGATCGGCAACGCGCGCCCGCCGTGTTTCTCCGCAATCGCTGAGACCCGCTCAGAAAGCGAGGCGCCCGAATGAAGATCGTTAAACCGGATCGAGATCCGCGCACGCGCCTCAGCCGGAATCACATTGTGCGCTTTATTGCCGACCTCGATTTCGGTGATCTCTAGGTTCGAAGGCTGGAACCAATCGGTGCCCGTGTCGAGCACCAGTTCGTCCAACTCTTTGAGCATCGCCACCAGCTTCGGGAGCGGGTTATCGGCAAGATGCGGGTAGGCGACGTGGCCCTGCGTCCCTTCAACCGTGAGAAAGATGTTCACCGAGCCCCTGCGTCCGATTTTCATCATATCACCAAGGCGATTGACGCTTGTGGGCTCGCCCACAAGGCACAGGTCGGGCTGTGTCCCTTCAGCGTTCATATAGTCGATCAGGGCGCGCGTTCCGTGCAGCGCTGGGCCTTCTTCATCGCCGGTGATGATCATGCTGAGCGTGCCAGCCTCCGCTGGGATATCGTGAACGGCAGCTGCGAAACAGGCGATCGCGCTTTTCATATCCACTGCGCCGCGCCCGTAGAGTAGCTCGCCCTCTTGCGTGGGCACAAAAGGATCGCTTTCCCAGCCATCGCCGGGGGGGACGACATCAAGGTGCCCTGCGAAGGCGAAGTGTTTTGATCCTTCCGGCCCTTTGCGGATGGCAAAAAGGTTCTCCACCGGGGCCTCATCTGAGCCTTCTTCGCCATCGCCGCGCGTGAAGCGGTGGCAGGCAAAGCCCAAAGGCTTCAGCATCGCTTCCATCTCATCGAACACGCCGCCTGTGGCAGGGGTCACCGAGGGGTGCGAAATTAGGCGCTTGGCATAATCTAGGGCAATACTCATGAGGCGTTAGCTAGCAGGAGATGAGCCCAATGCCCAAGCTTGATTTGAGCGCAATCGCGCAAACCAATGCGACCGGATACCCTGCCCCGTTCGATGAGCCGGTGAAAGGGCGCAAGTACCGCCGCCTTGCGCCTGCTGCGGGCTTACAAAAACTGCGGGCAAGCCACGTGGTTCTTGAACCGGGCGCATGGTCGTCTCAGCGGCATTGGCACACATGTCTTGATGAGCTTTTGGTGATGCTCTCGGGCGAGGCGGTGCTGGTGGAGGATCAGGGCGAGAGCGTGGTCCGGCCAGGCGACATCATCGCATGGCCAGCGGGTGCAAAGAATGGTCACCATTTACAGAACAGAGGGGAGCGCGCTTGCGTCTTCGTCGTCGCCACTGCGGGTGACTACGAGACAGACGGCGGCGAATATCCGGATATCGACATGGTGTTCGAACCTGACGGATATTACCGCCGCGACGGGACGCGGTATGAAACCGACCGTATCCCCTAAATCCTAAGCCGTCTCGAACTGCTCGATCACCCATTCCTCATCTTCGGAGGCGGCTGTCCATTGGGTCATCCAATCGTGTTCCAGCACCGCTTCCATATAGCTTTGCGCAAAGCCGGGGACGCCGATGCCGTAAGTGGTGAAGCGCGAAACGATGGGCGCGTAGAAGATGTCAGCTGCACCAAAAGTGCCAAACAAGAACGGCCCCGATGACCCGTGACGCGCGCGCGCTTCTGCCCATAGCTGCAATATGCGCACGATCTCTGATTTGGTCTGTTCGGACACGTTTTGAAGCGGCACGCGGCTGCGCACATTCATCGGCATTTCGGTTCTGAGTGAGCCATAGGACGAGTGCATTTCCGCCACCATTGCCCGAGCCATACCGCGCGCGGTTTCATCCTTGGGCCAAAACCGGTCGCGGCCCACTTTGTCGGCGAGATATTCCATGATCGCAAGACTGTCCCAGATGACGGTATCACCATCCCAAAGGATCGGAACCTTGCCTGAGGAAGGCTGAAACTCCTCGCCCTGTTTTTGCGCCTCCCAATGCTCACCCATCAAGGGCACCGTGATCTCTTCAAAATGCAGACCCGACTGTTTGGCCGCAAGCCAGCCGCGCAAGGACCAGCTGGAGTAATTCTTATTGCCGATGATCAGTTTCATACGTCTGCCTGTTCCACCTTACGGGCCTGAGTTTACACTAGCGTAGGTATTCAGGCTTTCGCTGTCGAGCCTGAACGGGTTACATGGGGTATTCAATCCATTGGGAAAAACATTATGGCCCTACCCCCGTTTCACCTCGCATTTCCCGTCGATGACCTTGCCAAAGCGCGCGCGTTTTACGGCGAGCTTATAGGTTGCGAGGAGGGGCGTTCCTGTGATGATTGGATCGACTTTAACTTCCATGGTCATCAAATCGTGGCCCACCTTTCGCGTGGCACCAGCACAGATGCCGCTACCAATCATGTTGACGGACACGGTGTCCCCGTCCCGCACTTCGGATTGGTGCTCAGCATGGAAAAATGGGAGGCGCTAGCCAACACCTTGCGCGAAGCTGGCACCGAATTCGTGATGGAACCCACTGTGCGCTTCAAAGGCAAACCGGGTGAGCAAGCCACCATGTTTCTGCGCGATCCGGCAGGCAATGCTCTGGAGTTTAAGGCTTTTGCCGACCCCGACGCACTTTTCGCGACTTAGGCAAAAGAAATCGCCGGGCTCTCCCACGATGGAGAACCCGGCGATTCTTGAGCCCCGGTCAATGGACAGACTGACCGGTTCACACGTCCTTAGTTCCGTGCCTTACTGGTTGACGGTCACAGAGTTGCCGTTGCCCGCTTGCACGATGTCAGAGAGGTTGCCGTTGGTCAGTTGGTTGACATCAGCGCTGTTGGTGTCGCCATCCTGCGAAATCAGGCTGTTGTTGTCATTACCCGACTGAAGCACGTCGGCCACGTTGCTGTTGCTGATCGAGTTTGCACCCTGCTCGATACCGCTGAAGTTGCCTGTGCCCGATTGGGTCACGCTCGCCGTGTTCAGCGTGCCAAGGTTAAAGCCTTGATCAACGAAGCTTTCGTTGTTGTCAGCCAGCTGGTTCACTGTCGCGCTGTTTGAAGTGCCGTCTTGGAAGACCGTTGAGGTCGTGCCGGTAACGGGTTCACCGGTTGCACCTTGGTTCACGTCCGCTGAGTTGCTGTCGCCAGCTTGAATGGTGAGGTCTGTGTTGCCGTCACCAATCTGATCAACAAACACCGTACCCGAAATACCCGTTTGGCTCACGTCGGACAGGTTATTGGACCCTTCCTGAATGCTCTCAGCGTTGTTGGTGAGGCCGCTTTGCGTAATGCTTGCAGAGCTGTCTAGGCCCGCATCCTGGTCGATCAATGCGGTGTTGCCGCTCGCACCGCCGCCATTACCGGTTTGGGTGATCGTTGCGGTCGCATCTTCGGACAGAACATCTTGCACAACAATCGCAACATCATCTGTCGCATCGCCGCTCTGCTCAATCGTCGATGTGCCGCCAAGGCCGTTCTGGAACACGCCCGCCTCGTTTGCGCCGCTCGCGGTTTGTGTGATCGTTGATGTGTTGCCTGTGCCAATTGTTTGATCGACATCGGCATCGTTATTGTCGCCCGTCTGCGTGATTGTGGAGGCGTTTGAATTCTCCTGCGTCACTTCGGCGCTGTTGCCGTTACCCGTTTGGTTCACGCTCGATGAGCTTTGCGCGAACGCTGGCGCCGATACGGCAAGAGCGGCAATCGATGCGCCTGTCAGAATGATCTTCTTCATGTGTCTGGTCCTTCAAGTCTTCAAAGTCTCTGGTCTCTTTGATGACAAAGAAGCAGCCCTCCTGTTACCCGCTTGTGGCGCGGGCTGCGCACTTGTCTCTCCCCCTTAGTTGCGCCCAAGGGTTTCAGCGAAGTTAACAAGATCCAAATGAGCGCCCGCGCAAAACCACGTAGGTTTTTGCATGGTAAATCAGAATTTTAGCAAAGACGCAGCAGCTTGCAGGCGTGTTAACACCCCGTCCCTCGCATTCCTGCGGGACGGCGGGTAAACTCGGGTTTGCGCGTTAACTAAAGCTCGAAGTAACTCTCACCCAAAGCATCGGAAACGATTGCGGCACGAAGTTCTTCGATACCCATGCCTTTTTCGCTGCTGGTGAGGTGCAGCGTGGGAAAAGCGGCCGGGTGTTTGCGCGATTCGTCAGCGACCTGGCTTGCCACACGCTCCAATTCGCTCGCCTTTACCTTATCGGTTTTGGTGAGGACAACGCGGTAGCCAACGGCCGCCTCGTCGAGCATTTTCATCATCTCGCGGTCAACGTCTTTGAGCCCATGGCGGCTATCGACCAGCACGAGATTGCGCGCCAATACTTGACGCCCGCGAAGATAGGTCTTCACAAGGTTCTTCCAGCGTTCGACCACCTTTACCGGCGCTTTGGCAAAGCCATAGCCCGGCATATCGACAAGTCGGAACAAGGGCGGGCCATCGGGCCTATTGGGATCGGCCACACCCACTTCAAAGAAGTTCAATTCCTGCGTGCGGCCCGGCGTTACCGAAGCACGCGCAATCTTCTTGCGGCCTGTCAAAGCGTTGAGAAGCGAGCTTTTGCCCACATTGCTTCGTCCGCAAAATGCAATTTCTGGAACAGTAGGCTCAGGCAGAAATTTGAGCTGGGGCGCAGACAGGAGAAAGTCCACGCGGCCCGAAAACAGGCGCGAGGCTTTCGTCTCGCGCCGCTTCTTGGCGCGGGCTTCCAGTTCAGCTTCGGTCAGCTCAGCCAAATCCTTAGGCCCCGCTCTTCTCAGCTTTTTCGCGTTCTTTGGCTTGGGCTTTCTCTGCCTTTTCCTTCGCCGCCGCCGCTTTCAACTGCGGGTGCTTGGAATAGAGATAGCTTTGCTGTGCGACCGTGAGGATGTTCGACGTTACCCAGTACAGCAAGAGACCCGCTGCAAACGGTGCCATGACAAACATCAGCACCCACGGCATCAGATTAAATATCTGCTGCTGCATCGGATCCATCGCTGATGGGTTGAGCTTGAATGTGAGCCACATGGTGAAACCCATCAGGACAGCCAGGATACCAATCCCTAGGAAGCCGGGCACATCGTACGGCAGAAGGCCAAACAGGTTCAGGATTTTTGCCGGATCGGGCGCGGACAGATCGCTGATATAAAGAAACGGCTGATGCCGCATCTCAATTGCGAGATAGAGCACCTTATAAAGGGCAAAGAAGATCGGGATCTGGATAATAAGTGGCAGGCACCCGGCAAGCGGATTGACCTTCTCTTCTTTAAAGAGCTCGGCAATTTTTGCCTGCTGCGTTTGCTTGTCGTCTTTGTACCGCTCCTGCAGCGCCTTCATCTTAGGCTGGATCGCCTTCATCGCGGCCATCGAACCGAATTGCTTTTGCGCAATCGGGAACAGCAGCCCGCGGATCAAGCAAGTGAGCAGAATGATCGCGATACCAAAATTGCCAGTGAAGCCGTTGAGCGTCGTGAGCAGCCACAAAAGCGGCTTTTCAAACCACTCAAACCAACCCCAACTGATTGCCTTGCCGAAATAGGTGATGCCCGTTTCCTCGTAAGCATCGAGGACTGAGCTCTCTTTGGCACCTGCGAAAAATTGCGTTTGTGCAGATACTGTGCCGCCAGCCGGAACCGTTTCAGCATTGTAGATCACATCTGCGCGGAACAGATTGTCACCTAGTGAGCGCCAACCCGCGGTATCCGTCTCGCTAACACCAGGGATAAGAGCGCTGGCCCAGTAATTGTCGGTAAAGCCTAACCAAGAAGCAGCGCCAGCAGGATTGTCCCGGCCAAGCTCAGCCAGCTCCTCATAAGAATTGGGATCGTATAGCGATCCTGCAAAGACGCCCGTTGGCCCGGCGTGCCTGATGAATTCATCGGGCGAGGCATTGATGCTCGTGCGTTTAACGAAAGCAAAGGGCTGCACAATTGCCGCCGCTTCCGAACCGTTCTCGACCGCTTGGTCGACGGCAATCATGTAGTTGTCATCGATGGAAAAGTTGATCTTGTATGTGATGCCAGCGTCATCTGTGCGTGAGAGTGTGACCGGCGTTTCTGGCGTCAGCTTTGCGCCATCGGCCTCCCACACGGCTGTGCTGGGCATGCGTTTACCCGCAACCACAAAGCCGAATTCTGCAAAGTGCTGAACATCGGTGCGCTCTGGCGCGAGGAAACGCACAGAACCGCTGCCTTCTTCAATGGTGGCGCTGTAATCCTTGAGCACAAGATCATCGACGCGCGCGCCGACAAGATTGATAGAACCTGCAACACGCGGTGCATCAATCTCCACTCGGTTTGGCTGAGCGAGCGCTGTATCAAGATCAACCGGGCCCGTTTGCATCTCAGCAGGCTCAGCCACATCGGTAGTCCCGCCACCTGTCGCAGCGGTCGTTGCGCCCGAAGCGCCCGAAGCGGCAGCAGGCGCGGCGCCCGCTTCGGCGGGTACAGGCTCAGGCGGTGCGGGATAGAAATACCGCATACCGACATCCCAGCCCAGAATGAGCAAGCCCGATAAGACTACGGCGAGCAGAAGATTGCGCTGATTGTCCAAGATGAAACCTTAACTAAAGTCCGACCATAAGTGTGTTATGTAGGTATGACACGTAGCAATCCAAGCGCCTTACGGCACCGGATCGTGACCATGCCCTCCCCAGGGATGGCAGCGCCCTATACGCTTTAGGCCCAGCCATCCACCCTTGATCGCACCGTGTTTCTGGACAGCCTCAATCATGTACTGGCTGCATGAGGGGGAATAGCGGCACGTGGGCGGGATCAGAAGCGAAGGACCAAGCTGCCAGGCGCGTGCCAAGCCGATGAGGACATACTTCATTTGCGCGCCTTTTTGCCCGACCGATTCTGCGTTTGGGTGCGCCGATTCTTTGAGTGTTTGCGCGGGCCGTCGCCCTTACCCGACTGTGCGCGGTCGAGAGCTTTTTCGAGCTCGTCAGCCATAGAAGAAAAGTCGCGCTCTACACCACCTGCCCTGCCAATCAGCACGTGATCGTGATCCGCGATCCCGCGTGATGACAGCGCGTCTCTCAAAAGCTCACGAAAACGCCGCTTCATCCGGTTGCGCACCACTGCATTGCCGATCTTCTTGGTGACGGTGATGCCATAGCGAATGCCTTCACCGTGATTCGGGCGGGTCAGCAAAACAAAGCCCGGTCGCGCATTGCGAAGGCCCTTATTGGCAGCGACGAAATCGCTTCGTTTAGTGAGTACCATCGGGGAGGCTGGCGTAGGGGTCATAGCGGTACACGCAATAACGCATACGGGCCCCCAATGGGAGCCCGCTTAACCAATGAGGCTATTAGCTTGAGGGAGGCACGCCCGCAGGCGCATAACCTAAAAGCTGAAGCAGCCCAAAAATTTAGGCAGCCTAGATGCTTAGGCAGAGAGCGACTTGCGACCGCGACGACGACGCGAACGGATGACCTTACGGCCGCCCGGAGTTGCTTTACGCGCGAAGAACCCGTGCCGACGGGCACGCACAAGATTGGAAGGCTGGAAGGTCCGCTTCATTTTATCCTCGAATACTATCATCGCCCGTTTGCCGTGCTCTCCATCTGGAGAACCCTCGCGAAGGGCTATTGCGATCGCTTGATTTCAAGCGGCTCAGTCAAGCGCGCGCAGTTATGGAAAAGCGCTTCATGAGTCAAGCACAGACGTGTCACCCCAAGCGACTTTCACTTGGGTCAGGTCGCCATAATCGATCGCAGGCTGAACCGTGTTGAGCGCCAAAGGTGCCCATGACATGCCCGCAATTCCATCGCTTGCCGCCTTGATATTGTCTTCCACACGATCGCAGAAATCACAAATGGCATCGACTTGACGCGCGGCGATCCGCTGAGGCGCTAGGTCCTTGGGAGCAGTCCACTGACGCATGTCATCCGCTTCAAGCCACAAAGCGCTCGCATGGGGAACAGAGTTGGTCATGGCATAAAATGCGCGCGCTTGAGCCTCGCTCATGCCCATTTCGACATAATAGTCGAGGTATAGACGGTGCGCTGGGTGATCGCTTGCAAAATCATCGGCCTCGCGCCCGTGGTTGTCGAGCCATGAGTGAACAGCAAATTCAGCCCCGTCCTCAATTGAGCGGGTCTCACCTGCAAGAAACAGCTCAACCGCGCCTGAACGCACTGAACCATCATGAGGCACATGGGTCGCAATGCCCGCCTCACGGATTTTGCGGCCCACCGCGAGATTGGCGATATCATTGCTGGTCCCGGGCGCTTCGATCATCTTAAGCGTATCGATACCAGGAAAACTGCCGAGCATGGCGTCGAAGTCTTGGGGAGTGCGCGCATTGGTCGGACCCACCATCAACGCCACATTTGGCGTCGCAACCACAAATGGACCAAATTGGCCAAGCGCAATCGAAGGCGCGCTTGGCGGCACTGGCTGAGCATAGCGCGCAGCACTGCGGGTCTCGGTCACGCTTGTACCGTTCATGATAGTGGTGACCACAGTGGGGAGCGTCTCATCCTGAACGCTCGCACCGTCATCAGCAACTTTGACCCAGCGGCCTTGCGCAGGATCCCATTCTTCTACCCAGCTTTGCGTGGTAACAGAACGGTGCCCGCCGTTACTGGAATAATAGTCTTGGGCCCATGCAGGGCTTGAACCAAGCGCAAAAGAAGCGAGTGCGAAGAGAGCGGCAATCTTTTTCATGTCGGCAGTTTTATGCCGGGACACATTCAAATTTTACAAAGCTTTATGCTTACGAACTTCTTGCGTAGTCGCGCGAAGTGCCTCGACAACAATGCTTTAACGGTTAAGGTCGCCCTAACGGAGGGAATGCCGGGTGCAAAATACGTAAGGGGACTGCGGCATGGTCGCACTCATTCGTACAACCGCGTATCTGGGCCTTGAGGCGCGGGGGGTAGAGGTTCAATGCCAGGTTGCACCGGGACTACCGCGTTTCTCTATAGTGGGTCTCCCCGATAAAGCGGTGAGCGAAAGCCGTGAGCGGGTGCAAGCAGCACTTAGTGCAATGGGCCTCGCGCTTCCGCCCAAACGGATCACGATCAACCTCTCGCCCGCTGACCTTCCCAAGGATGGCTCGCATTATGATTTGCCTATCGCGCTTGCCTTGCTCGCCGCGATGGGCGTGACCGATGCCGAGCAGTTGAACGATTGGATCGCAGTGGGGGAACTGTCGCTTGACGGGCGGATCGTTGCATCACCCGGTGTTCTAATCGCAGCGCTTTATGCGAGCGGAGAAGAGACAGGGCTGATTTGCCCTGCAAGCCAAGGATCAGAGGCCAAATGGGCAAGCGGGGTTCCAGTGCTTGCCCCGCGCGACTTGGGGAGCCTGCTCGATCACCTGAAAGGCGATGCGGTTCTTGATGAGCCAGTGCGCGGAGAGGTCGAGGACAAGCCCCATGCCACCGATCTTAAACAAGTGAAGGGGCAGGAAACCGCAAAGCGCGCTTTGGAGATAGCTGCAGCAGGCGGGCACAATCTGCTGATGGCAGGGCCTCCGGGGTCAGGCAAAAGCATGCTTGCCTCGTGCCTGCCGGGGATTTTGCCAGAGCTTACCCCAACCGAGGCTTTGGAAGTTTCCATGGTGCAATCAGTTGCCGGGACCCTGGAAGCTGGCCGGATCAGCCGCGCGCGACCTTTTCGTGCGCCCCACCATTCAGCGAGCATGGCGGCGCTCACCGGGGGCGGTCTAAAAGTGCGCCCAGGCGAAATCAGCCTTGCACATTTGGGTGTTCTCTTTCTCGATGAACTGCCCGAGTTTCAGCGCCCCGTGCTCGATTCTTTAAGACAGCCCTTGGAGACAGGGCAAGTCGACGTGGCCCGCGCGAACGCACATGTCACTTTTCCCGCCCGCGTCCAGCTTATTGCTGCCATGAACCCATGCCGCTGCGGCTATGCCGGGGACCCTATGCAAAACTGCAATCGTTATCCGCGCTGCGTCGGTGATTATCAGGCACGGCTTTCCGGGCCCTTGCTCGACCGGATTGACTTGCATGTTGACGTTGCGGCGGTCAGCGCGATTGACCTGACCCTACCCCCGCCAGCCGAGGGAAGCGCCGAGGTCGCCAAGCGAGTGGCTTTAGCAAGAGCCCACGCCGATGAGCGCGGCGTCAGATCCAATGCCGAGTTGGAAGGCGACGCACTCGAAGCCCACGCTGCACCCGATGAAGAAGGCCGCGCGCTCCTTATGCGAGCGGCAGAGAAACTGCGATTGTCAGCGCGCAGTTATACGCGGGTGCTAAGGGTTGCGCGCACCGTCGCGGATTTGGGCGCAGCTCAACGGGTGGGCCGCCCGCATATCGCTGAGGCGTTATCCTACCGCCAAAAGATGCGGGCCCCTTGAAAAGACGCGAAAATCTCGCCTAAACGCTTGGCTGATGAGCGCTTTTGATCCCGAATGGCTGATTTATCCGGCCGCAGCCCTGCTTTTGATCGGATATGCGATCCGCGATGAGCTGCGTTTGCGCTTGCTGATCGTGATCTCCACCTTTGTTTACATCGCCTATTACTTTGCGATCCCTGCAGGGCCCTTGTGGGGAGCGATTGTCACAAGCGCGATGATGCTCGCCATCAATTTCTGGGTGCTTGGCCAGATTATCCTCGAGCGCACGACCCTGCGCATGACGGAGGATGAAAAACTGCTCTTTGAGGCATTCGACACCCTTACACCGGGACAGTTCCGCCGGATAGCGACCATCGCCAAATGGCGGCGCGCCGATGACCCCTCAGGCACGATCCTAACGCAAGAGGATGAGCCGTCCGATGCGCTGTTCTATATCTTTGAAGGCACTATCTCGGTTGAAAAATATGGGCGCCAATTTCGCCTGCCAGAAGGCAATTTCGTAGGCGAGGTCGCCTTTGTGTTGAACCGCAAGACCACCGCAACAACGGTCGCACCCGAAGGTGTGCGCTATGTCGAATGGGACAGCGAGGTCCTGCGAGGATTGGGCCGCAAGTACGAACCCTTGCGCATATCCCTGAACGCGCTTTTGACCCGCGATTTGGCAAAGAAACTGGGCCGCAGTTATCAGCCTGATGACGCCCTGCCAGCGACACAGGCGAGTATCGAACTGTTGGAAGAGGCGCAGAATTAAAGGTTGCATGGCGCGCGTGACCCGCTTGTCACCAAATCAATCCTCTTCGCGCACGATGTTGCTCTCATCGACGCCCCGCTCTTTTAGCGCGGCTGCCACATCGTCTTCGAATTGCGGCGGGCCGCACAGGTAGAATGTGTCGCTTGCATCAATTCCGATTGCATCGAGCAATGCACCGTCGATCTTCCCATGATGCAGCCCATCCACCTCCTCGTCCGAGAGAATGAAGCGGGTTTCCAAGCCTTCCATCGACGAAAGCGCATCGCGAAGGATAATGTCTTTTTCTAGCGAATTGGAGAAAACGAGGCGATAGCCACTTAACGACCCTTCCTCCTTCAAGCGGGCACGAAGGATCGCGATGAACGGCGTAATGCCAGCACCAGCGGCAAGGATGGTGCCCGGTCCGCGGTCTTCGATCGCTCCCCAGGGCTCCTCGATTACCACTCGATCGCCTGTCTGCATCTGCCCGATCTGCTCGGTAACACCATCGTGGTCGGGATAGGATTTGATGACAAACTGTAGGCTTTCAGCATCAGGCAAAGAGGCCATGGTGAAGGGCCGTTTTTCATCGCGCCAGTCGTCCTTATCGAGCGCGAAATCGGTTGCTTGACCCGGTGTGAAGGTAAAATCGTCCGGGCGGTTGAAGGTCAATTCCTGTGTATCGTGAGTGACAGGTCGAATGGCTTTGAGGGTGAGAGTGTGAGCGATGGGGAATTCCTTCCTATTGTAGTGCTGCGTGGACTTCGCGTCAGTTTATCTGTTCCAGCAAAGTGAAACCGCGAAGGCGCAATTACTCGAGGTTATGCACCTGCTACAGCCGAGATAGGACGTTGGTTCCGATCTTATCGCTTGTTCGAACACTCGATTTCAGTGTGAGCCAATCAGCCGCAATGCTCACGAAGAACCTCCAAGAAATCAGGCCCCCAAGTATCCAGCTTCTTCTCGCCCACACCCTGAAGCTCGCCAATCTCGCGCAAGGTCTGGGGCTGAAACGCTGCCATCGCGCGCAAAACGCTGTCGTGGAAGATGATGTAGGCAGGGACGCCATGCTCCTTCGCCAAAGCGCTGCGCTTAGCACGCAAGGCATCGAACAAAGGATCGCCCACGGGATTGGGAATAGCACCGCTGCTGCCACCTGCTCGGCGGCGCTTGGATTTGGGCGGCTGCGCTATGGCAACGGCGCGCTCACCCTTTAGGACATCTCGGGCCTCTGGACCAAGCGCAAGTCCTCCATGCTCAGTCGTGACCAGCATTTCATGCGCGGTGCAGAAACGCATGACAGGCTTCAATAGCGGGGCATCGGTCGAACCCACGATGCCGAAGACCGAAAGCTTATCGTGTCCTCGCTGGATCACACGGTCATCGTCTCGGCCAAGGAGCACCTTCTCCACGTGTCCCATGCCAAAGCTCTGGCCTGTGCGATAGACGGCAGAGAGCAGCTTTTGCGCAATCTCTGTCACATCCAGGACTTCCGGCGGCTCCAAACAGCGGTCGCAATTGCCACATGGCTCGGGCAAATCATCGCCAAAGTGTTTGAGCAGCAGTTTGCGGCGGCATTGTGCACTTTCAACAAGGCCCGCAAGCGCACTCAGCCGCGCGCGTTCAGATGGCAGGCGGTCTTCGCTCACATCGGCGAGCCATTGGCGCGCTTTGGCAAAATCGCCTTGCCCCCAGAACATATGCGCGATCGCCGGGTCGCCATCGCGCCCGGCGCGGCCGGTCTCCTGATAGTAAGCCTCAACCGATTTTGGCAGCCCTGCATGGATCACAAAGCGCACATCGGGTTTGTCGATCCCCATGCCAAAGGCGATAGTCGCGACCATGACCATGTCCTCTGATTGGACAAAGGCGGCTTGGGTAGCAGCGCGTTGTTCTGGCGGGAGGCCGGCGTGATAGGCCCTTACATCGCGGCCCGTCGATGCGAGCTGCTCTGCAAGATCTTCGGCGCCTTTGCGGCTGCCGGTGTAGATGATCCCTGCACCCGGGGTGCTCGCAATCACATCGCTTACCTGCTTGGTGATATTGGCGCGCGGGCGGATAATATAGCGGATGTTGGGTCGGTCGAACCCGGCCTTAATCAACCCGTCGGGAGCCACGCCCAATTGCTTAAGGATGTCCTCGCGCGTGACCTCATCGGCGGTCGCTGTAAGAGCGAGGCGCGGCACACCCTGAAACTGATCGAGCATTTCGCGAAGGCCCCGATAGTCTGGGCGGAAATCGTGCCCCCACTCGGAGACGCAATGCGCCTCATCAATGGCGAAAAGACTGATCCGAGCTTCTCGCAAGAGCGATTGAAATCCGGCCGTGTTAGCCCGCTCTGGCGCCACATAAAGAAGGTCAAGTTCCCCTGCCCGAAGCGCCTCTACCGTTTGCATCTGGTCTGCATCGACCGATGTGAGGGAGGCGGCGCGTATACCAACCGAACGCGCGGCGCGGATTTGATCATGCATGAGGGCAATAAGCGGCGAGATAACAATCGCCGTGCCGTCCAGCGCAAGCGCTGGGATCTGATAGCAAAGCGACTTACCTGCACCCGTTGGCATGAGCGCAAGCGTATGTTCACCGTCCAGCACGCGGCCGATGACGGCTTCCTGCATACCGCGAAAACGCTCAAACCCGAAGGTTCGGCGCAAAGTCTCGAAAATTTCAGAAGGCAGAGAGGATGTGGCGGCGGTCAACTGAGGGCAGGTCCAGTAACAAGGGGAAGAACCCTGTCGCTACCGCATGCCGTGTAAAGCTTCTAGTCAGCCAGCTGCCTTCTTCACCGATGCAAGATTAATAACGCTGCCTTCGCCGATTTCATCTGCTGGCGTAGCAATAGTCCCATCGGTGCGCTTCCCAATGTCTTCGCGGCGGATCATGTTAAGACCCAAATGGTCCAGAACACGGCCATCATGCGAGAGAATAGACACAGGCCCGATTGGCAAGCGATCCGCTTCATCCACGAGGACTGGGTCTTCCACCACCGATTCGTCGGAATATTTCTGGCCCCATTGGCGAAGAGCAATCATGGCAGGCAAAAGGTCAAAGCCCTTCTCCGTCAGGCGATACTCAATCTTGCGCCGGTCATCGGCACACGGCTCGCGTTTAAGGATTCCGTGATCAACCAGTTTTGCAAGACGATTGGAGAGAATGTTCCGGGCGATGCCAAGCTCGCTCAAAAACTCTTCGAAGTGATGCAATCCATTAAAGCTCGCGCGCAAAATCATGAACGCCCAGCGTTCACCCATGACTTCCAGCGCTTGTGGAAGGCCACAATCGATCAACTCGCGTAAGGGTTCTCTAATCTCGCCCATATTCAGTCCTCTTCCTGCAACCTTTCTAACCGAGCTCGGCGAAATCACCAAATCACCGAGAAAATCGGCTCCGATCCCTTCGAGAACCGGGCGTCATAAGCGTGCAGAATTAAATTTAAGTTTTTAGTTGCAACCTGAAACCTAATCACATAGGTAGTGATTCGCAACTGGTTTCGATTCGAAACTGTGCAATGCAACAAATGATGAATTAAGCACCATCAAAAGGAATACAAGATGACCCTCTCTCTTCCCCGCACTCTCCCACTGTCCGGCCGCCTGGCAGTTCTTGCATCTGCAGTACTTTACACTGGCGTGACCTTCGGCGTCGCAACTGCGCCCGCACCAGCGATGGCGGACAATGGTCCTTACTACACCGCAAAATTGGCTCAGCCTGCTGAAGACAACCGCGTGGTTGCCGGCGGCGTTGCATGGGCCTGCAAAGGCACGACTTGCGTTGCCAACAAAGGTTCATCACGTGCATCACGCGTATGTCGCGGCGTCGCTCGCGAGTTTGGTGAGATCAAGAGCTTCAGCGCGAATGGCGAAGAATTGGCCGAAGAAAAGCTCGCACGTTGCAACGGCGAGTAAGCGCAAGCGAGATACTCTCTCCATAAGCGGGGCCGCGCTCTTCCCCTCAACACTATAGGGCGGTTCTGCATACCCATTTGCCCGCTTCTCCATTCGGGCAAGACTCCGGCCCCGGATGCGCATGTCCCCAACTGCGCCCCGGGGCTTTCTTTTGGCAGAGCCTAAAGGATATCGGCAGACTTTAGCTGTTCTTCCAAAGCCCGCGCATCAGTGAACAGATGCGCGTCCCACCCGTGCGTCAAAGCCGCCTCAATATTGGCAGGATTGTCATCTGTGAAGAACAGCTCTGCACCACTGCGGCCCGTGCGGCTCTCGAGGATTTCGTAAATGCGCGAGTCGGGCTTTGCGACTTTCTCAGTGCCGGACACGATTACGTCTTCGAAAAGCTCGAAAATGGGCTGAGTAGGACGAAACCGCTCCCAGAGCTCATGACCAAAGTTTGTAAGACAATAGAGCGGAACCCCTGCTTTATGGAGCCGGTCGACAAGCTCATGCGTACCATCAACCGGGCCGGTGATGGTCTCCTCAAAGCGCTCATGATAGGCTGTGATCTGCGCCTTATACTGCGGGAATTGAGCCATTCGCTCTGGCACCATATCCTCGAGATTGCGACCTCGATCGTGCTGGAAATGCCATTCTTCGGTTACGACATTGGCAAGAAACCACTCCAGTTGCGTGGGATCATCGAAGAGCTTTTCGAAAAGCGCCCTAAGCTCCCATCCAAAAAGGACCCGGCCCACATCGAAGACGACCGCTTTAGCCATACGTTGCAATCCTCAAACAGACGCGGCCCGCTCTCCTGATTGGAGGCGGGCCGCTCTTGCTAACTCACTTTAACAAGCCAGGCGTACACCTGGCGCACAACCAATTAGCCTTGGCGTGCTTTAAAGCGGCGGTTTGTTTTGTTGATCACATATGTGCGACCACGGCGGCGAATAACGCGGCAATCGCGGTGACGGTTTTTCAGCGACTTAAGGCTGTTGCGGATTTTCATCGGTCTTCTTTCAAATGAAAAGCGCGCCAGGCACGGACCGGCGCGCGGAAAAATCTGATGGGCACATATGGGTGCGTGCGAGATTCGTCAACCGTTACCTCTCGTCATAATCCCGCAAGTCGCTCAATTTTCGCTCCCAAGCCAATGCGTGTGAGATAATAGTGTCAAGATCATCGTGCTGCGGCTCCCACGGCAAGGTTTCTCGAATGAGCGATGGATCCGAGATAAGCTGCGCCGGATCGCCCGCTCGCCGTCCTTCCAAGCGCCGCTTGATTGGCGTGTTGGTCACTCTGTCCACCGCATCAAGCACCTCAAGCACGGAGAACCCGCGACCATAACCGCAGTTCATCGTCAGCGAACGCTCTGGCTCAGACATAAGCGCTTCAAGAGCGTGGACGTGAGCCGAGGCCAAGTCGCTAACATGTATGTAATCGCGCACACCTGTCCCATCGGGAGTGTCAAAATCGGTGCCAAAGACGCCAACAGCCTCGCGCTTGCCAAGGGCTGCTTCAAGAGCAACCTTGATCAAATGGGTCGCGCCCGCGGTCGATTGCCCCGTGCGCGCCTTGGGATCAGCGCCCGCCACATTAAAGTAGCGCAAAGCGCAAAAGTTCAGATCATGCGCTGCGGCGATATCGCCCAGCATTTGCTCTGTCATAAGCTTTGACCAGCCATAGGGATTGATCGGCTTTTGCGGCGTATCCTCACTCACAGCCTCGACCTCAGGAACTCCGTAAGTCGCCGCGGTCGATGAGAAAATAAAGTGCGAAACGCCGCCGTTGACCGCCGCCTCGATCAAAATACGGCTTTTGGCCGTGTTATTGTGATAATATTTGAGTGGATCCTCAACGCTTTCCGGTACGACAATAGAACCTGCAAAGTGCATGATAGCCGCCACGCCTTGTTCATCGAAAATGCGCGCCAAAAGCTCTGCATCCTCGATATCGCCCTCATAAAAGGCGACCTTGTCCGGGATCGCAAACCGAAAGCCCGTCGTCAGATTGTCGATCACCGCCACCGGCCAGCCATCGTCCAATAGGGCCAAGACAGCATGGCTACCGATATAACCTGCTCCGCCAGTGACGAGAACGGTTGGTTTCGCTATTGAGGTGTCATTCATGGTCGCGCCGTTAGCACTAAGAGGCTTTCAAGTCGTGAACGAAAATATGAGGGACGAGAGATGATTGGTACTTTATTTTGCAAGGGAAGGGTTTTCGCACCGCTTGCTGCACCGCTTGCTCTGGGCCTTTCGCTGAGCGCCTGCGTAGGCACAGCCTATTCCGGGCCTGTCGAAGTCACTCGTTTCATCAGTGAACAGAACGTGCGTCTTGGAGAAGGCCCCATCGCCATTACTTTCGAGGAAGAAGTAAGCAACCTTCGAGCAAAGGACGCCTTTTATGACGCTGTTGCAGCCCAGCTTGTAAGGCTTGGATATGCCATCGCCCTGGAACCTCAACCCGGCATGACAACAGCGCGCGTTGCGACCAGTCGCAGCCCCCTCGCGCCTGCGAGTTCGCGTGGCCCAGTAAGCGTTGGTGTTGGCGGGCGAACAGGCGGTTTTGGCAGTGGGCTTGGCGTTGGCATCGGCATTGACCTTGGCGGCAACACCAGCAGGCCAAATGCCTTAAGCGAACTTTCCGTGCGCATTTCCGATGCATCTGGAAATAGCCTTTGGGAGGGCCGCGCGCAGCAGGCCGTCTCAATCAATTCGCCATACGCCGATGTCAACGCCAGCGCGCGCGCATTGGCAAGCGCCTTGTTTAAGGACTTCCCGGGCGGCAATGGCGAAACCGTGTCCATCGATGTGGACGAGCTACAGGACAATCAATGACCCAAATCGCAGTGGATGCCGCCTTTGATAGCGGCAATATTGAGGTGCTTTCAATCAATGGCGCGAGCGCGACGCTCGCTATTGCCAAAGACCGCATGTCAGACTTCAAGCAGTGGTTTCACTTCAGGGTGAGCGCAGCTGCAGGTGAGGAACTCACTCTGAAAATCACGGGCCTCAATGAAAGCGCCTATCCGGGCGGTTGGCCCGGATATGACGCCTGCGTTTCAGAAGACCGCGAATATTGGGCCCGTGCATCAAGCAGCTTTGACAAGGATGAGAGCGGCGGTACGCTAACGATAACCTACACCCCTGCCTCAAACATTGCTTACTTCGCCTATTTTGCGCCTTATTCGATAGAGCGCCACCATGACCTTATCGCAGAGGCGGCAGCATGTGAGGGCGTAGACTTTCTGCGGATCGGAACCACGCTTGATGGCCAGCCTTTGGACATGCTGCAAACGGGCAATGGTGAGAAACAAGTATGGCTGTATGCCCGTCAGCACCCCGGCGAAACGCAGGCCGAATGGTGGATGGAAGGGGTGGTGGAATGCCTCACTGATCCCGCTGATCCAGTGGCGCGCGGCCTGCTGAGAAGGTGCCGCTTTCACATTGTGCCCAATTGCAACCCGGATGGCTCCAAACGGGGGCACTTGCGCACCAATGCTGTGGGCACCAACCTTAACCGCGAATGGGAAACACCCAGCGAAGACAAATCGCCCGAGGTGCTAGCCATCCGGAACAAGATGGACGAAACCGGTGTGGATTTCGCCATCGATGCGCACGGTGATGAAGCTATCCCGGCCGTCTTCCTTGCAGGCTTTGAAGGAATTCCTTCGTGGACGGATGAACTGGGCGAGCAATTCTATCGCTACGAGCGCATCCTTGACCGTCGCACGCCTGATTTCCAAACAGAACTTGGCTATCCCAAAGCATGGGCAGGCAAAGCAAACCTGACGATCTCCACCAATCAGGTGGCAGAGCGTTTTGGTGCCTGTGCGATGACGCTAGAGATGCCCTATAAGGATCTTCAAGACTTCCCCGAACCCGAGCAAGGCTGGTCACCGGAACGCTGCAAAATGCTTGGGCGTGAATGTCTTGCTGCTCTGCTCGAATGGCTTGAGACCACCTAACGACAGGCGCACGACATCATTTTACATCTATGAAAGCGCTCGTTCAGGGCAATTTTGTGATAAGCTCCCTCTAAGACACGAAAGTTTTCGGGAGGGAAAGTCATGACAGTTTCTGCCAATCGCCGCGGATTTATCCTTGGTGCAAGCGCCCTTGGCGCTGCCACAATGATCGCATCACCACTGCAAGCGCAAAGCCTTGGCGACCTTTTGGGGCGCAGAGGAGGTGGCGGAGGCTTCAACCTGTCCTCGATCCTTGGAAAGGCTACCGACAATGCACTCGACAAACTCGCCGAGCCCGGCGCGTTTTATGGTGACGAGGAGGTGCGCATTGGCCTTCCTCTAGTCGGCAATCTTGGCGGAAGCGGGGGTGGCCTTCTCGGTTCAATCCTTGGCGGTGCCAGCCGCTTGGGCGTGCTTGACGGCATCACACGCAACATAAACGACGCGGCCGGTGTTGCCGCTGGAGAGGCCAAGCCCATCTTCCGCGATGCGATTGACGAGTTGTCGTTTAACGACGCGCCCGGCATTATCCGTGAAGATGATGGCGGGACTCAATACCTGCGCAGCTCAGCCAACGACAGGTTGCATTCGCGCCTCGAACCCTTGGTAGACAGCGCGCTGGACCGCGCAGGGGTGTACAAAACGTTCGATGGTCTTGCCGATAAGCACTCATTCATACGCCAAGCTGGTCTGGACAGAGCAAAGATCAACCGCTCCGTGACGGACCAGGGGCTTGATGGAATTTTCGCCTACATCGGCACAGAGGAAAAGGGCTTCCGCAAAAATCCCTTGGGCAGTCTGTTGGGGAGCTAGACACGTTCCTCCCCGTCAGAAACCGCTGAGTAATTTTTGCAGGCCGCTCAGGTCTCGCTTGTTTCAAGGTGATCGGGACCAAATGCGTATGGCAAAAGCTGCGAGAGCTTCACATCACGGCTCTCTTTGGTCCCGACGCAGTGAATGACTGGATCGGTATTACCCAAGGCCGAGATTTCGTAGAGCATTTGCCGACATCGCCCGCACGGTGTGATGGGGGAGCCATCGCCTTTGTCGGACGGACCAACCACTGCCACGGCGCTCAGCCCCCCGCGCCGCCCTTCGCCAAAAGCGCGCGCGACAGCCACCGTTTCAGCACACAGCGTCAGGCCATAGCTGGCGTTCTCGACATTGCTACCTGTTATAATCGCGCCATCATCGAAAAGGAGCGCTGCACCCACATGATAGTTGGAATACCCTGCATAGGCGTGCTTAGCGGCCCCATGCGCCGCATCAATCAAACGGGCTTTGCTCTTATCAGTCATCTTGGCATCACTCATTTTAGCATCGCTTAGCGCTGCACTACGACCCATTCGATCGGCGCGTCCGATGCCTCGCTAACATATTGGCTGTTGGCGCTCCACAAGAGCCACGGCCGCGCGGCGTAATCAGGCCGGGCGCGATCCCGTTCCAGCCACAAATCGCGTTCAATCATTCGAGCAACATTGTGCCGCAATTCAAAATCACGCCCTAGCCGCAAGATCACGGGCTTTCCTGAATGCAGCTCAATCTGGTTGATGAGCGTCATCAATTCGCTTTCAACCGCCGCGTTGCTCACGCTTGGTTTGCAGGCAGTACCAATGCGTTTCAGGGCAATGGCAGGCGGCAAAAGGGAGCTATCGCGCGGAACCATGCGAGTGAAGCGCGAGCTTTGTTCATCAGCGCGAAGGCAAGGATCAAAAGGTATCGACACGCCGGTCTTAAGCTGCGCCTCACGCGCATTCTGAAGGCGCTGCGCAAAACCTTGGTCTGGCGGCGAACTTGCTTCACCCAGTTCAAGATACACAAAGTCCGCGCCGGTCGCAGCCAGCGTCTCAAACCGAGTTTCGGCCGCCCTGCTTGCAATAAGAGCGCCTTGTTCAGGATAAAGCTGCGCATCAGGTCGCCACCCGCGCATGTCCCACCAAAACCATGCCGCAAAACTGACCGCGATCAGCACAAGAAGCGCTGCTCCGCGAAACACCCAAAGGCCGAGGCCTGCCTTCTTCTTGCGCCCTTTGACCATCCGCGTCAGCCTTTGATGTGAAGCACGCAAATCAGCGTGAACAAGCGGCGTGCGGTGGCAAAGTCGGTTTCAATCTTCCCTTCCAGTCTCTCAACCAACAATTCAGCAGCGTTATTGTGGAGCCCGCGGCGCGCCATATCGATGGTTTCAATCTCAGCGGGGGTGGCTTTTCGGATGGCCTGATAATAGCTGTCACAGATCGCGAAATATTCACGGATTGGACGACGAAAACGGGCAAGGCCGATAAGCAAGGTTTCCAGCACCTGTTCATCCTTATCAGCGATTTCCATCGCGAGGCGTCCATCAACCACCGCTAGCTTGAGGCGATAAGGGCCTTTCGCACCGCGCTCTGCGCTGCGGACGGGCTTGAACGTGTTTTCCTCAATAAGGTCATAAATCGCAACGCGGCGTTCCTGTTCAACATCAGCATTACGCCAAAGGATCGTCTCTTCATCAAGAACGATGTGAGCGATACGATGTGTACCGGGCGCGTAATTCGCGGAATCGGATGGCATGCCTGACATGGTGAGTTGGGCTTTCGCAGATGCAAAGGTCACACTTCAAGCATAACCATACCCAATCCCCGCAATCCACAGGGCCGGGAGAAAGAAAAAATTTTGGTCAGTCGAACACCTTGCCAGAATCTTGTCGCATAAGCATTGAGGTTGACTATGGCCGAACCCACTCCTCTTTCGTTAGTCGACAATGACACCGATACCGCTCGCAAACTGCCGTCAAACCTTGAGGCAGAGGCGGCGTTTTTGGGTGCTGTTCTGATCGACAACCGCGTGATTGAGGAGTTGCAAACCCCGATTCGCCCTGACCATTTTTTCGAACCGCTGCACGAGCGCATCTATGAGCGTATCCTTGCACTGATTGAACGCAATGCGACGGCTTCGCCTGTAACTTTGCGCCCTCACTTCGAAGCTGACGAAGCACTCAAAGAGCTTGGCGGCCCCAAATATTTGGCGCAACTCACGGCCAATGGAGCGGGCCTCTTGGCCCCGCGTGAATTGGCCCAGCAGATATATGATCTTGCTCTCTTGCGCGAGTTGGTGAGCGTTGGACGGGGCCTTGTGGAAGGCGCTCTGGACACATCAGAAGACACAAGCCCGGTGGACCGGATCGCACAGGCTGAGGCGGATTTGTACCGGGTGGCAGAGGGCGCGGCGACCGGGAAAGAGGCCGAATCCTTCCGCGATGCGGCGCTCACGGCAATCAAGATGGTCGAAGCGGCAATGAATTCTGGCGGCGGGTTGTCTGGTAAAACATCCGGTCTTTCAACGCTTGACCAGAAGACCGCTGGGCTACACGATTCCGATCTCATCATTCTTGCTGGACGACCCGGCATGGGAAAGACTTCGCTTGCAACCAACATCGCATTCAATTGCGCCGAAGAGCACCTGAAATGGATGAGCGAGGGGGTGAGCACAATTACGGTGCACCCACAGCCTTCTTCAGTCTTGAGATGAGCGCGGATCAGCTGGCGACGCGTATTCTTGCCGAGCAATCCGAGGTTTCGTCTGAGGCTCTGCGTTCTGGTGACCTTGGCCGCGATGATTTCCAGAAACTCAGCTTTGCAAGCCAACGTCTGGCAGAGCTTCCGCTTTTCATCGATGACACGCCGGGTCTTACCATTGGCGCTTTGCGCACCCGCGCACGCAGGCTGAAGCGCCGGCATGATATTGGATTGATCGTCATTGATTATCTCCAACTTCTGCAAGGTTCAGGCCGTGCCAACGACAACCGCGTCAATGAAATCTCGGAAATCAGCCGGGGTCTCAAAACGCTGGCAAAAGAGCTGAGCGTGCCTGTCATTGCGCTGTCGCAGCTCAGCCGCGCGGTGGAACAGCGCGATGATAAACGTCCCATGCTTTCAGACCTCAGAGAATCAGGTTCGATTGAGCAAGACGCTGACATGGTCTGGTTCATCTACCGCGCGGATTATTACAAAGAAGCCGTGCGCCCCGATATGCCGAACCCAGATGGCTCCAGCTCCATGGAAGTGCAGGAGAAATACGCTCAATGGGAAGCGGAATATCTTGAGATCAAAAATAAGGCGTCGCTCATCGTGGCAAAGCAGCGTCACGGTTCAACCGGCAACGTACCGCTCCACTTCCAGAGCGAGATCACCAAGTTTACCTCGCCCAACACCCGCGATTATTCGAGCTGGGGGATGGAGGAGTAGCCGTCATTTCTTGCGCGAAACAGTCCGGGTCAGGCGATAATCAGCAAGGCTGAGCCAATGGAAAAACCGCCAGCGTGCCCGTGTCCAGAACCCCGCGTTTTGGCGATACCATGCGCGGTCGATAGGAAGACTTGCGACCTCCATATGATCGACCATCTCACGCAGGCGGTCGGCGAGTGCCTTGTCTTTGACCCGCACCATCAATTCGATGTTCACGCGGATCGAACGCCGGTCGAGGTTTGCGCTGCCAAAGTAAGCGCAATCATCAACCACAATGAGCTTCATATGCAGCTTTGTTGGCTGAAACTCTAAAACTGTGGCGCCACTGCTTAGCAAGCCTTTGTAGTAAAGCCGGGCAACGTCGATGGTCCCATCGAGGTCTGATTTACCGGCTGCAACCAGCCGCGCCTGTCCCTTGCGCGCGACTTTGGCCATCGCGCGCCTGAAACTTCCCGGCGGTCCAAAATATGCTGTCACCATGTCGAGGCGTTTGGCTTTCGCCAGATCCTTCTTGAAGCGATAAGACCAATGCGATCGGCGGATCAGCGGTCCGCCTACAAGCAGCTGAATGTCGCTTTCGCTCGATTTCCATCGACGAATGAGCTGCCGCGTGCGCCTAAAGCTTGGGCTGTTGGTCTGGGCAAGTTCGTCAAGGCACGCAAACCAATCAGAAAAACGATTGGCAATGTCACCCTCTATAGCCACACCCAGGTCACACCAGCCATTGTCCTTGGGGCTGTTGTAATATTCGTCCGATATGTTTGCGCCGCCCGTCATGACCCGCGCATTATCTGCAATTGCAAACTTCTGGTGGTTGCGCACCAGATATCGGCGGTTCCAACCAGCTGCAAAGACTGCAAATCGCCCACCTGCTCTTTCTAGCGGTAAGAAGAACTCAATCGACGCATCGCTGCCAAAAGCATCAATGATAAGCGAAACCTCAACACCCCGCTCGGCAGCCTCAACCAAGGCATCAAGCACTTTGCTACCTGCGCTATCATCCTGAAACTCGTAATAAAAAAGATGAAGGCTGGCCTTTGCGCATTCGATATGATCGATCAACGCCGCCAGCCGATCTGACCCCGACGGATAAAAAGTAAAAGCATGGCCTGCTGCATCAATGCGAAAGCTTGCGCTGTCGATATAATCGCTTGGGCCGGTCAACGAAGGATCAGGGGCATTTTTGCTGGTCACGAAAGGCCAATGCGTGAAGGTCACATAAGTTGCAAATTCTTGACTCTCGCCTCCTGCAACACTATTTGCCGCGCTCTTATCCCACAGATTTAGATAAAGGGCCCATAGATGGCACGCGTTACCGTTGAAGATTGCGTCGATAAGGTTCCAAACCGTTTTGACCTTGTCCTGCTTGCCGCACAGCGCGCCCGCGAAATCTCTGGTGGTAGCGAACTCACCCTTGATCGTGACAGGGATAAGAACCCTGTCGTGGCTCTTCGCGAAATCGCTGAACAAACAATCAAACCAAAAGAGCTGGGCGAAGCTCTTGTGACCGGCCTTCAAAAAATCCTTCCGGATGATGAGGACGACGCGGATGAAATCGGTTCACTGAGCCAATCTGCAGAAGCTCTGCGTATCACCGCATCAGCGCCGACCCGTTCGACCTCGATTGGTGCGGATTACGACGGTTAAATCGCGCGCAATCGATCGAAACTCAAAAGGCCGCCATCACAGCGGCCTTTTTTGTGTCATCAAGAGACACACGCGCCCAAGACACATGACACGGGTCTGACAATGCTCCTGTATGCTTGCCTTTACACCAAGGGAACCTACCTAGGTTCTGTCATTCAAATGTAACATATGGTGCAGGCGCAAAATCCATGGCCTCAATAGCGGTTTACAGTGTCAAAGGCGGGGTCGGTAAGACGACCTTTGCTGTAAACCTTGCTTGGTGTGCGGCGAGTATTTCGCGCCGGGAAACCCTGCTGTGGGACTTGGATGCTTCTAACGGTTCAGGGTTCTTGCTTGACGTTGACCCTAAGAAGAAACGCGCAGCTGAAAGCGTTTTTAACCTCGACCGCGCACCGACCAAGCTTATCCGCAAAACGGACTATGCCAATCTTCATCTACTTCCCGCCGATGAAAGCATCAGGACGCTCGATCGCCAATTCGATCGGATTGGTAAAAAGAGGCGTCTTGCCAAAATCGTCCATGCAATGCGCAAAGATTATGAACGGGTGATCTTTGATTGCCCACCCGTTCTAAACGAGGTTAGCGGGCAAGTGATGCGCGCAGCCGATCTGGTTATCGTACCGCTGCCACCATCGCCCTTGTCTGCGCGCGCTCTTGAACAGGTCGTTGAGGAGGTGAAAGGCTCCGGCAAAAAGCACCCGCCAATCCTGCCCGTTATGTCGATGATTGATATGCGCCGCTCTCTTCATAAAGAAGCGCGACAGGCCAATCCGAAATGGCCGGTTGTTCCGCTGGCAAGTGCAATTGAACAATGCGCGGTGGAGAGAAAACCAGTCGGCGCTTTTGCTCCGCGTTCTCCAGCCGCACGCGCCTTTGCTCAGCTTTGGACCGCGATCGAGCGGAAATTGGCTAAGGGCTAAGGCCCAGACCAAGGCCCAAGTTCTTCCATTGGAAAATCAGGCCCGCCCTCTATAGTGCAGTGCAGCACTGATAGGGGCTTGCAGCATATGAGCGATATTGCCGAGGGTCTTGGCGGGGTTATGGAAGGCACTTTGGCGGGCCGAGCAGTCGAACCGGCTGAGGGTGAAGGTGCGAGCAATGCCGCGACCTATCCTGCCGTCGAATGCGCAAATTGCAGGGCCAGCGTCACCACCAGCTTCTGTCCCCAATGTGGTCAGAAACGCACTGTGCACCGCACCCTTACAGCTATTGGGCATGACCTTATTCACGGTGTCCTTCACCTTGATGGCAAATTTTGGAAGACCTTGCCGCTTCTGATCTTCAAACCAGGCAAACTCACGCGGCGATATATCGATGGGGAGCGCGCCAAATTCGTCAGCCCGATGGCGATGTTCCTTTTCAGCATCTTTGCGATGTTTGCCGTGTTTCAGATGGTCGGCCTCAGCGCACCGGCTGATCTGAAAGGAGACAGCGTTGGCACTACGATAAGCTCAGTGCGCGAAACGGCTCAGGCTGATCTTGATGATGCGCAAGCCCGCCTTGACGAGACCTCTGAAGGGTCCACTGAATATGCAGAAGCCTTATCGGATCGAAGGGCAGCGCAAGAAGCGCTGAGAGGCTTGGACCGAGCAAACATCATCGATTTTGAGGCCAATCCTGACATGAACCTCACAGGTATCTCAGCGATTGATGATGGCCTTGTTAAAAAGTGGCGCGAAAACCCGAGCCTTATGCTGTATAAGCTTCAAGCCAACGGCTATAAATTCAGCTGGCTCTTAATCCCGCTTTCGGTCCCGTTTATGTGGCTGCTTCTTGTCTGGAAACGCCGGTTCAAGGCGTATGACCACGCGATTTTCGTCACCTATTCGCTCAGCTTCATGTCGCTGTTGTTTATTGCAGCCTCACTTCTCGGAGCGGCAGGAGCGGCACCCCAGTTCATTGTCTTTCCACTGCTGATCATCCCACCGCTGCACATGTATAAGCAGCTGCGTCACACCTATGAGCTAAGCCGGTTTTCTGCGCTTTGGCGTCTCTTTGTGATGAGCATCTTTATCTGGATCGTCGTCGCGCTCTTCTTGCAAGCGTTGCTCCTGCTTGGGGCGTTCTGAAACAAAAACGGGTGCCAGATATACTCTGACACCCGTTTGAATTTTCTCACAATGAGGGTCTTTAAGCGCCCTGCGGTGCCTCATCGCCTGAACCACCAAAGCGTTTACCGGCCTTGGGTATTGCAGAGCCTTGAGTAGGCTTTACGATCGATGGACCTTTGGGCTCATCGGGACGATCAATCTTGCCGTCTTTCATGAGGGCATCAATCTCATCACCGGTCAGCGTCTCATACTCAAGCAGTGCTTGAGCAAGCAGATGGAGCTTGTCTTCCTGCTCTTTAAGGATGTCCTCAGCACGCTTGAGCCCGCCTTCGACCAGATCCTTGATCTCTGCATCGATGAGCTTGTTGGTCTCCGCTCCGCCCATCGTGCGCGCGGTTTGGCCCATACCAAGATAGCCTTCCTGGCTTTGCTCATATTGCAGCGGACCAAGCTTTTCGCTCATGCCCCATTTGGTGACCATATTACGGGCAAGATCGGTCGCATATTGGATATCGCCAGAGGCACCAGAGGACACTTTGTCGTGACCAAAAATAATGTCTTCAGCAACGCGGCCGCCCATGGCCACGGCCAAGTTCGCGTGCATTTTATCGCGATGATAGGAATAGCTGTCCCGCTCTGGCAGGCGCATCACCATGCCAAGCGCACGGCCACGAGGAATGATTGTCGCCTTATGGATTGGGTCAGATGCCGGCTCATTAAGCGAAACAAGCGCGTGGCCTGCCTCATGATAAGCGGTCATCTTCTTCTCATCCTCGGTCATGACCATTGAGCGGCGTTCCGCGCCCATCATAACCTTGTCTTTGGCGTCCTCAAACTCTTGCATTGCAACTAGACGCTTGTTCCGGCGCGCTGCCAAAAGTGCCGCCTCGTTCACGAGGTTTGCAAGGTCCGCGCCCGAGAAGCCCGGTGTACCACGCGCGATAGTGCGCGGGTTCACATCTGGTGCCAGCGGCACTTTCTTCATGTGCACGCCAAGGATTTTTTCACGCCCGTCGATATCGGGGATCGGCACGACAACCTGACGGTCAAAGCGGCCCGGGCGAAGCAGTGCTGGGTCAAGCACGTCAGGACGGTTGGTCGCCGCGATGATGATGATGCCTTCATTCGCCTCAAAGCCGTCCATCTCAACCAGAAGCTGGTTCAGTGTCTGCTCGCGCTCATCGTTTGAATTGCCAAGGCCGTGACCACGTGAGCGGCCAACCGCGTCGATTTCATCGATAAAGACGATACAAGGCGCGCTTTTCTTGGCTTGTTCAAACATGTCGCGGACACGGCTTGCGCCGACACCCACGAACATCTCAACGAAGTCAGAGCCTGAAATAGTGAAGAACGGTACACCCGCTTCGCCTGCAATCGCGCGGGCCAGAAGCGTTTTACCCGTACCCGGCGAGCCTACAAGCAATGCGCCTTTAGGAATTTGACCGCCAAGCTTGGAGAAGCGTGTCGGGTCTTTGAGGAATTCGACGATCTCTTCGAGCTCTTCGCGCGCCTCATCAATGCCAGCTACATCATCGAAAGTGACTTTGCCTTGGCGTTCGGTCAGCATTTTCGCTTTGGACTTACCAAAACCCATCGCGCCGCCGCCGCCGCCTTTTTGCACTTGGCGAAGAGCGAAGAACGCGATCCCGAGGATAAGGATAAACGGCAAAGCTTGGATAAGAATGATCAGAAGCAGGCTTTGCTGCTCGCTCGCCTGAACGGTGAACTCAACCTCATTTTCCTCCAACAGGCTCGCGATCTGCAAATCGCTCTTCAAAGGGACGGTGCTGAATGGTTCGCCATTAGCAAGAGTACCCGTGATCAGATCATCGCCGATCTGCACCTCTTTCACCCCTCCTGTCGCGACTTGGTCGCGGAACTCAGAATAGGGCATCGCGGTTCCAGCAGGCTGACCGCCGCCATTGAACATGGAGACGACAAGCAAAAGCGCCAGAAAAATGCCGCCCCAGATCATAAGCTGTTTGACCCAAGGGTTTTGACCTTCTGGAGGTTGCTCATTCGGATCGTTTTGGTCGTTCATTCTCATCGATTCCTTATCTGAGCACTTAATGTAGGATTGGCAGCATGAATCGCAAGCTAATGCGTAGTCATGCAGAGCTTACGGTAATTCCGCACACTGAGATGCAGAATTTCGATTATTGCGATTGGTATGCGGCCAGAAAGACTGAGACTGCGCCGGCAATGCGTTCTTCGTTCTCTTTATCGCTCGGCGTTGACCCGAAACGGCGCTCTAAATCGCCCATCCCTTTGGCCATTGAGACAAACTGTTCGGCCGCCAAATCCGGGTCGGCGATTTCCAGCTCGCCTTGAGCGCACGCATGCGCAAGCCAAGCACTAAAACCTGCTTTCATGCGCCATGGTCCCGTCTCAAGAAATGCCATACCCACGGCCGGTTCATGCTCGGTTTCTGCAGCGATACGCCGCTCAAACTGGATCATTTCCGGGCGAGAGAGAAAGGCAAACATGGCCTCAGCAATCGTGGTCAATCGCTCTTCGATCGTACCACTTGGCATCTCATCAAGTGAAAAGTACCCGCGCATCTTTTCGCATTCGCGTTCAACCGAAGCGGTAAAGAGACCGCGCTTGTCGCCAAAGTGGTTGTAGATCGTGACTTTGGATACGCCAGCGTCGGCGGCGACTTGCTCAATTGAGGTCGCGGCAAAGCCATCTTGCATAAACCGATCCGACGCCGCTGCGATGATCGCTGCGCGTTTGGTTTCGTCTAAAGGTCTGCCAGCCCGCCTGTTGGTATTCTGGCGTTTTTCAGTCTTGGAAATTGGAATATTCAATTTTTCTGGAACCCAATCGAAAGAGCTTGGTTGACAAACTGAACGCTGCCGTTCAGTTACGCCTTTAGGTAAACGGTGTCGTTCATTATTGTCGATTCCCTCTCCTTTAGCAAGTCTCCTCTGGCTTGCACCTCGACGAAAGTGGTATTTACGAAATGCTCTGGATTGCGATCCGAATGCTCACAGGTGATCCGCAAAAGTTCTACGGTCTTTTGTTCGGCATCGCCTTTTCGACCCTGCTCATCACCCAACAGCTCACGATTTTCGTGAACCTGATCGAGCGAGGGGCGAGCGGCGTTTACAGCGCCCCCGAGGCCGAAGTCTGGGTGATGGACCCGGTCAGCCGCACCACAGAGGTTAACTATGCAATGCCCTCGACCGCGCTTGATGAAGTGCGTTCGGTTGAAGGGGTGGAATGGGCCGTCCCTCACCTTCGCGCGCCAGCCTCTGTTCGCTCGAGCACAGGTGATCTGGAAGGGGTTCAGATAGTGGGCGTTGATGATGCGACCCTGATCGGCCTACCCGAACGCTTACTTGTGGCGGATAAGTCGATCCTCTTGCAGCCCGATACGGTTCTCATCGACGATGTGGGCATCACCAATCTTTTTGAAAGCGGCGAGGATCCTATCGGACAGCGCCTTGAACTCAACGATCAGCGCGCGATCATTCGCGGCGTGGCCGATGCTATCCCGAGTTTTACTAGCCAGGTAACGCTTTACACCAAATATTCTCAGGCCCTCAATTATGTGCCCGGAAGCCGGAACCGCCTCACCTTTGTGCTGGTTGGCGTGGCGGACGGGCAAACCGCCGAGGCTGTTGCTCAAGCGATTGAAGACCAGACCGGCCTCAAGGCAGAGACGCGCGAAGAATTTGCGCAGGCAGGTGTCGATTTCATCATTGAGAACACCGGCATTCCGCTGAACTTCGGGATCACGGTCGCCCTTGGCTTTATCGTCGGGGTCGCAATTGTAGGCCTCACTTTCAGCCTCTTTATCCGCGACAACATCAAGCAATTTGGCGCGCTCAAAGCCATCGGCGTTACCAATCGCAAGATCGCCGGAATGGTGGTGAGCCAAGCGACCATGGTGGGCTCTATTGGCTACGCCTTGGGCGTGATCGGGACGGTGTGCTTTATCTACGGATTTTCCGGAGTGCCGACCTTCAAAGGCTTCTACATCCCTTGGCAAATCCCATTTGTGAGCTTGTTTGCGGTTGTCATCATCCTCTCACTTACAGGCTGGATTTCCCTTCGTAGCGTTATGAAAACCGAACCAGCGGCGGTGTTCCGGTGAGCGATATGAACCAGATGAACTCTAAAATCATGGATACCACTGCAATCGGCGGATGCAGCCCCGAAGCTGCGATTTGTGCACGCGGCATTGTGCGCGACTTTCAGGCGGGTCAGTCCACTATCCGGGTGCTGCACGGCATCGATACAGAAATCCGCTCAGGCGAGATGACCTTTGTTGTCGGCGAAAGCGGTTCGGGCAAGACGACGCTCATCTCAATCATGTGCGGTATTTTGTGGCCAACCGATGGCGAGGTGAAAGTCTTCGGCACCGATATTTACAAGCTGTCTGACACCGAATTGGTCAACTTTCGTCTTGAGAACATCGGCTTTATTTTCCAGCAATACAACCTCATCCCCTCCATCGATGCAGCGGCGAACGCAGCGGTCCCTTTGATTGCCAAAGGAGTACCTCGCGAAGAAGCGCGAGAAAAAGCCAAGGGGCTTCTTGAAAAGCTCAATATTGGCAATCAGGCTGAGAAACTGCCCAATCAGCTTTCCGGCGGTCAACAGCAACGCGTCGCGATTGCGCGCGCTCTAGTGCATGAACCGCGCCTTGTGGTGTGCGATGAGCCAACCGCAGCACTTGATGCAAGCTCAGGGCGGCGCGTGATGGATTTGCTGCGCGAAGTCGCCGTTGCCGAAGATCGCGCCTGCATCATCGTCACCCACGACAACCGCATTTTCGACATGGCTGACCGTATCCTCGTTCTGGAAGACGGTCTCGTTACGCACGACGGGACCGATATGCCGGACGGACATTAAGCCCCCCTCCAACCCTCTCCCACTCCACAAGAGACACATCATGGCCCTTCTCCCTTCAAACATCAGCTTCTCGCGGCAAATTCTGCCGGTTCTGGCGGTTATCGGGATCGCCTGCGCGATTGTTTACATCGCCTTTGGCTTGCCCGACCGCTCGATCGCTGCGCCCAATAAAGAACCGCCCAAGGCGACCGGTGCGCTCGCCGATGGGGCACGGGTGGCAGGGTCCGGCATTGTCGAGCCTGCGAGCGAGGTCATCGATATCGGCTCAGCGCTTTCGGGCCTCGTGACCGATGTGCGCGTGGCTCCAGGGGACCGGGTGGAGAAAGGCCAGCCGCTGTTTCTGGTCGATGCCCGCTCAGCACGCGCGCAATTGTCTGAGGCCAACGCCTCAATCCAAGAGGCACGCGCGGCCATTGCCGAGGCGCAAACCGCGCAGAAGACCGCAAGCGATCAATTGGCGCTTTATGGAGAATTATCAGATCCTGCTGCGGTGAGCCGCTCGGAAGTCATCCGTGCAGAAGGTGAAGCGAAAGCTGCTAAAAGTCGCCTGTCCGTCGCCCGCGCCCGTTTGAACGCAGCCCAAGCCCGCGCCGCGAGCGTGCGCACCGAGATCGAACGCCTGACAATCCGTGCACCCATTTCTGGCGAAATACTCGCAGTAAACGTGCGCCCCGGCGAATTTGTCGCGACCCAAGGCGGCGGGAACAGCGCGCCATTCATGCAGATGGGTGAAACAAACCCGCTGCACATCCGCGTCGATATCGATGAAAACGAAGCCGCCCGCGTGAAGCTTGGAGCCTCTGCCATCGTCTCACCTCGCGGTGCCGCCGACCTTCGGGTCGAGGCGCAATTTGTGCGCGTTGAACCGCAAGTAGTTCCAAAACGCTCGCTTACCAACAGCGCGGCTGAACGGGTCGATGTTCGCGTCCTTCAAGTCATCTACGCATTGCCCCAAGACAAGGGCGGCGAAGCATTCCGTGTGGGACAACAAATCGACGCCTTTATCCCAGCTGCCAGCACCAATGAGAATGGGGGGAGTAGACAGATGCTCGCCTTTCGCACCCCACTACTTGTAATCGGCCTTGCAGCTAGCCTGACCGCCTGCGTTGCTGGCCCGCCGCCCGAGATAGCAACTCCCACTCCGGTCCTTCCACAAAACTACGCTTTCGCAGCTGACGCCTCGAGCAGCGCCTCGCTTGATGCACTTATGCCCAATCAAGATGCAGCCTTTGTCACCCTTTCCAAGGCCGCATTGGACCGCGCGCCCACTCTTCTTGAAGCGATGGCTCGGGTCGAAGCGGCTCGCGCAGGAGCAAGACGTGCTGGAGCAGAGCGCCTTCCTAACTTTGGCATTGATGCCAACGTCACAGAAAACCGCATCAACCCAAACCAATTCGGCGCGGACAATCCTTTTGCGCAGGCGATTGATACCACCCAAGTCTCTTACGGCGCGAACATAACGGCGCGCTGGGACGCAGACCTCTTCGGCCAGCTACGAGCGCAAGAACGCGCCTCCCTCGCCAGGATCGACGCCGCAACTGCATCCGCTTCAGCCGTGCGCCTCGCCCTCCTCTCCGAGATCGCTGCAAGCGTCGTAGATTGGCGCGCGCTAGATGCCCGCACCAAAGCGATTGAAAGCGATGTTGAGGCGGCAACCCGCCTAGCTGCGCTTGCCAAAACGCGCGAAGACGCTGGCATTGCGCCGGGTTTCGACCGCGTGCGCGCCCAATCGCAGGCCAGTGCATCGCGCTCGCGTTTGGCAGCGCTCAAGACCGAGCGCGCCCGGCTGATTGGTCGATTGGTGACATTAACTAGCCTCAGTGGCGCTGATGTCATGGCAGCGCTCGCCAAAGCCGCCGCTGCGCCTGACCTTAGCGGTGCACCTGCGAGCGTCCCTTCCGAACTTCTCGCCAACAGACCCGACGTGCGGGCCGCGGCTTCCGAATTGGCCGCGAGCGATGCAGAGCTTGCGGCAACCGCACGTTCACGCTTTCCCAAGCTGACCCTCTCCGGTGTACTTGGTCTTTTGTCTTTTAGCCCCAGCAACTTCTTTGACGATGATTCGCTGATACGCACTCTTACCGCTGGTGTGGCGGCTCCCCTCCTTGATTTTGGCCGGATTGAGGCTGAAATCGACGGCGCTGCGGCCAATAAGAAAGCCGCATTTCAAGCCTATCGCGGTGCTGTGTTCCAAGCCTTAGGCGATGCCGAGGCTGCCTATGGCCTTGTGGCGGCCGCCGACGAGCAAGCCGCCCTCGCCGCGCAAGAACGCGACGAATTGGAGCGCGCGGCTAACCTTGCCGATGACCGGTATCGTGCAGGGCTTTCGAGTTTCCTTGAAGTGCTTGAAGCGCGGCGAGCCGCAGACAGCAGCGGGGAGCGCGCAGCGGCAGCTTTGGGTGCGGCTCAAAGAGCGCGGATTGTCCTGTGGCAGGCACTAGGCGGCGATGCGTCTCAAGCTAAAGACGAAACCGCTTAACCATCGCTTCGCTTGATCAAGGCGGAGCGTTCGCACCGGCACACCACTTCATCGCGCTGGTTGATTAGCTCGTGGGTAAAGGTCACTACCCCTGCCTCTGGCCGCGATTTGCTGGGGCGAAGCTCTTTGACTTCGCTTTCCGCCCGCAAAGTGTCGCCGATGAACACGGGCTTGGGCGTGACCACTTTGTCAAAGCCCAAGTTCGCGACCAAAGTGCCCAAAGTGGTGTCTCCTACCGATAGGCCAACAAGCAGCGAAAAGGTGAAAGTCGAGTTCACGAGGATCTGGCCAAACCCGCTTTCCTTTGCCGCCTCAACGTCAAGGTGGAGCGGCTGCGGGTTGTGGGTCATGGTAGAGAACAGAAGGTTGTCCGTCTCCGTCACCGTTCGGCGAATATCGTGGGAAAGACGCTCGCCCACTTCCCACTGATCGAAGAATTTGCCTGCCATGGTTTACCCTTCTGATAGCCAGCTTTTGACCACTGCCTCGCCATTATCATCGCTTGAGCGAACTTCGCCCGGCGTACGGCTGAAACGGGGAGCGGGCGCAGGATGCGTTTTGCCCTCGTGCTCCACATAGACGCCGCGCTCTTTCATATGCGGATGGTTGGGCGCATCATCGAGGCCGACGACCGGACCATAACAAACGTCTGTGCCCTCAAGGATTTCGTTCCATTCGGCCTGCGTTTTGGTTTTGAATAGCGCGGTAAGCTTCTCAGCATAATCCACCCAATTGGCAGGGTTCATCTGCCCTTGCGCCAAGTCGGCCGCGCCGATCCGTTCGACCAATTCAGCGTAGAATTGCGGCTCAATCGACCCAAGCGAGATTTCCTTGCCATCTGCACATTCATAGCACTGATAGAAATGCGCGCCTCCGCCCAGCATTCCGGTGCCGCGTTCATTTGTGCGGATCATACCGTGCTGTTGGCCAAAAAAGAAGCTCATCAGGCTGGTGACGCCATCAACAATCGCCGCGTCGACCACTTGGCCTTTGTCCGACTGTCCCCGCTCATACAGCGCAGCCATAATGCCAAAGGCGCAGTACATTGAACCGCCGCCAAAATCACCGATTAGGTTTTGCGGCGGGATTGGCACATCCCCTTTCTTGCCCACTGCATCCAATGCGCCCGTGATCGCGATGTAGTTGATGTCGTGTCCAGCCGCTTTAGCCAAAGGCCCTTCCTGCCCCCACCCGGTCATGCGGGCATAAACAAGGCGCGGGTTTGCCTCAAACAGCTCATCTGGTCCAAGGCCCAGCCGCTCCATCACACCGGGGCGCAGGCCTTCGATCAATACATCGGCTTTGCTCGCTGCATTGCGGCAGAAGGCAAGGCCCTCCTCGCTCTTGAGATCAACCATCACGCGGTGACGCGCGCGTTCCACAACCGGGTTCATTGTAGCGCCGCCGGGGCGGTCAATCCGCACCACTTCTGCGCCAAGATCAGCCAGCAGCATTCCCACGTGCGGACCCGGGCCAATTCCTGCAAATTCCATTACTTTGAGCCCGGTCAGCGGCCCTTTTAAGGCGGTCATGTTCTCTTCTCTCCCTCATGCGTTCGTGCTTGGGATGCTGTGTGAAGCGAAGTGGGTGTAAGAGCAAGCCTTCCTACACTCGTCGGGTTGGTCCTTGTTGCTATGATTCGGGGGGAATCTTCAGCGTTGTGAAGCGCGCATATGACGATTAGAACGCTCAAGATATCACCCTATACGAATGGCAAATCAGACATGACAAATTCCAGCCGCAAGGTGCTAGCGGTTGCCTCTGGCGGAGGACATTGGGAGCAAATGATGCTGCTTCGCGAGACGCTAGAAAACTATGACGTGCGCTTTGTAACGACCGACGCCAAAATTGCTCAGCAACGCGGCATTCAAAATGCAGACACACTGCCAGATTGCAATCAGAACACACCGTTTAAGGCGCTGCGTTGTGCGTTGGCGGCTGTGAAGATCATTCTGAAACATCGCCCTCATACTGTTATCTCAACTGGGGCTGCACCTGGGTATTTTTGTCTTCTTGCTGGTCGGCTGATCGGTGCAAAGACACTCTGGATTGACAGCGTTGCAAACGGCGAAGAGCTATCGATGTGCGGGAAACTCTCGAGGCGCACTGCGCACGAATGCCTAACCCAGTGGGAGCACCTCGCCAATAATGACACAGTCAAATACCGAGGGGCTGTGTTATGATACTCGTCACCGTGGGGATGCAACTTGGTTTTGACCGATTGATTGAGGCAATGGATGGCCTTGCACCTGGTCTTGGCATGGAGGTCATCGCGCAAACTGGCAGGAGTGAATACGAGCCAAAGAATATGACGGCGCGGACCAGTATCGCACCTGCAGAATTTGAAAGCTTGGTAGAACGCAGCAGCTTGATTGTAGCTCATGCTGGGATTGGTACCGTTCTAACAGCCCAGCGATTTCAAAAGCCTATCATTTTAATGCCGCGTCGATTTGACAAAGGCGAACATCGTAATGATCACCAAGTTGCAACAGTCCAAAATTTGGCAGGTCGGTCTGGTGTGCTGATCGCGATGGATGAGACTGAGCTGCGCGACCGTATCGCCGAAGGGTTGGCAGCTTCAGAGACTAAGACGCAAACATCCCCCACAGCAATCAAGCTTCGGAGTGCGATTGCGGGCTTCATCGAGAGCGGCGAGATTTAGGCCGGACGGCCTATCGGTGCTTCGGCTTATTCCCGCTAACAATGCGGATGTAGATGATGGAGGCGACAAGCACTGTGAGGCTGGAACCAATATCGCCAACCCAATTGAGCTTGAGCGGACCGTTTAAGAGCTGATCCAAAGCGTGTAGCGATACTGTCCGCATGGCGATGGTTGCTATCATCGCACCGCAAGCTCCAATCGCAACAGCAAGTGCAATATTGCGCCTGCCAGCAACGCGCTTTGAGACCCAGTATGCTGCCAGCATTGCAGCAGAGGTGAATGCTATAATCGTGACCGCGATGATTGGCCCCTGAATTGACCGCCGGCCTTCATTCAAGTCTCGCGCTTGAAGAGCATCACGAAGACCAGCTCTTAGCACCTCTTCAAAGCCGAGGAGCCTTGAGACAATCAGGATGCCAAAGAAGACCGCCATCAATATCCAGGCTCGATGATGCCATGGCTGCTGTCTTTGACCAATCGCAGTGCGCCCTGCCCAGCCGCTGGTAAGAACGATTAGCCCATAAAGCGCGCAAGCCATCAGGCTGAGTAATGAAGGTTGATCTTGCAACAATTTACATTCCGCTTTTTGTCTTATTAGACTTTAGCGGGACGGCATGAGCGGATGCAATGCAACTTTGTTTGGTATCACCGCAATCATCGAAGGCTCGGCGCCCGAGTGCGCAAGGGCTGACAACCAGCCAGCGACAAGCGCGCAAACCACCAACCTTACCCGAGTGCGTCCCGAAATAGGACTAGCACAATCGAACCAATCTTACCGTACCTGCAAATCTGTTGCGCTGCAGTCATGCCACCTCTAAGAGAGGGTCCGAATTGGGGTAAAAGGTTAGCGTATGAAAATCTCGAAGCAATTGGGTGCAGTGATCGCAATGAGCGCATTTGGCCTGTCGGCATGCGCGTCGACACCGGCACCAGTTATTGGTCCCGCAGTAGCACAACCCCGTGCAGACCTTGGCCAAGGTCTTTATTCACAAGCGCGACCGGCAACTTATGCTCTGCGTCCTTCAGACCAGATTTCGATCAATGTTTTCAGAGAGCCCGATCTCTCGCTTGCAGAGGTCATGCTTGGTGTAGATGGCTCGGTTTCCTTGCCCCTGCTCGGCACTATTCCAGCTGCCGGCCTAACCACACGTGAGCTTGAACAAGACATTGCAAAGCGCCTGCTTGCCGCCGGCCTTCGTACTCCAATGGTCAGCGTAAATATCGCAAACTATGCGTCACACCTTGTGACCGTCGAAGGGTCAGTTGAAGACCCCGGCGTTTATGCGTTTCAGCCAGGATCGCGGCTTTCTTCGGCAATTGCGATGGGGGGTGGGCCGACCCGGACTGCGAACACCCAACAAGTTGCCGTTTTCCGCGAAAGCACTGATGGTGTGATGATCGCGCTGTTTGATTATAGCCAAATGCGTCAGGGCACTATGCTGGATCCAGTCCTTGCTCCGGGCGACCGCGTGGTAATGGGCACAGACGGATTGTCTGTCTTCTACCAAGACGTTTTGAAAACCCTTCCCGCTCTGGGCGTATTCGCCACGGTTGCGGTGCAGAGCAGCAACTAAACCGTCATGAACGATCGTTCGCTAATGCAGGCCCCGGGCCAAGACCCGCGCCAAGGTTGGGTCGATGCCTACATGCCCGACGGCCAACTTGGTCCTGTCGAGGCTCCGCGCCCTCTTCTCGATCTGTCCGCCATCCGCGGCATGCTGTATCGTCAGCGCTGGCTTCTGGCTGGCGTGATTGTCGCATCGCTAATCGCTGGGCTTATCGTTACGCTTCTTTCAACGCCGATGTATGAGGCTCGCTCTACTGTTCGGGTCGAGCCCTATGGGCAATACATCGTAGAGGGTCAGGACGTCGAGGCTGGCATTGCAAGCAACCAAGTGTTTGATTTCCTGCAAACACAGCTTGCCGTCATACGGTCACGCAATCTAGCAACCACCGTTGCGCAGAACCTCAACCTTGGTGAGCGTTCGGCGTTACTGGGTGCGGACTTTGACGCGACGCGCCCACCGAACATGAGCGACGAACAGTGGCTCCAGACAAAGACCGATGCTGCGGCAGGTCGGCTCCAGAGCCAAGTGTCAGCCGCGATCCCTGACGACAATTGGATTATCACGATCAGCTATCGTTCGTCTGACCCCGTTCTGGCTGCTGAGCTTGCCAATGGATATGCCGATGCATTCGCAGAATCCGATACGCGCAGCTCGATCGAGACCAATGAATACGCGCAAGAGTATCTTCTAGAACAGGTCACACAGATCCGCAGCCGCTTGGAAGAGGCCGAGACGGCGGTAAACAACTATGCTCGCGGCGCACAGATCATTGTTCAACCGGGCGAAGGTGAAGGCGCTGCGCCTACCACTTTGACCAGCACGAACCTCACCTCCGCTAATGCGCGCTTTTCTGCCGCGCGTGCTGATCGGATAGCCGCTGAGCAAAAATGGCGCGCCATACAAAACGCCCCTGCTGACCAGCTTCCAGCTGTCCAGACCAACTCGGTCCTGCAGGGCCTGGTGGCCGATAAGATTTCAAAAGAAAGCGAACTCATTGAACTGCGTCAGCGGTACAATGATGAGTTCCCGCAAATCCAAAATCTGCTTCAGCAAATTGCCGTTCTCGACCGGCAAATCGATGAACGCGGCAATGCGATTAAGGCCTCTGTCCGCAACGATTTCATTGTTGCTCGCAACCAAGAGCAAGCTCTTCAAGCGGAGCTTAACAACCTGACTGGTGCAACGCTGAGTGAGCAGGATGATCAAGTTCAGCTAAGCGTGCTCGAACGCGAGGCTGAGGCACTGCGCGGGCAGCTTGAGTCTCTGCTCACCCGTTACAACCAAGTAAGCAGTGCGGCCAATGTGGACGCCGGCGCGTTCAACAAACTGGACAATGCCGTTGTGCCATCAAGCCCGTACGCACCAAGCCTGTCTGTCAATCTCACAATGGCTCTTGTGGCAGGTATAGCGCTGGCGGGCGGACTAGCTCTTCTGCGTGAGACATTTGACGACCGCATACGATCACTTGAGGAAGTTGAAGACAAGCTGGGACTGCCGCTGTTTGGCCAAACCCCTTATGTGGACGAACGCGACATTGAGGTCTTTGGAAACGATTTCAGCACGTTGATGGAATCTTATGCATCGATCCGATCTAGTATCGACTTTTCATTGTCGCGCGACCGTAATGTGTTGCAGTTTACCAGTACGGAAGCCTCTGAGGGTAAATCAACGACCGCAGTTATCCTTGCTGAACTGTTCGCTCGCATGGGGCGCAAGACCCTGCTTATCGATGCAGATTTGCGCCGTCCAACAATCGCGAAACTTCTTGATATCGAGAAGCCTAAGGTAGGGCTGGTTGAGGTATTGCTTGGGCACACTGAGCTTGAGAATGCGGTGATCAAAGGGGTTCATGAGAACCTCGATATCCTTGCGATTGCTGAAATTCCGGCGAGTCCGACGGAGCTTTTGGCGGAATCCTATGTCGGCGAGCTTATCGCCAAGCACCGCAACGACTATTCGTTGATCATCTTCGACTCTAGCCCAGTGATGGGCCTCGCAGACGCGCCAATGTTGTCGCGTGTCGTTGACGGCACTATCTTTGTGATGGAAGCCAACCGGATTCAGTTTGGCAAGGCCAAGACCGCCAAGCGGCGCCTGCAGGCGAGTGGAGCTAAAATGTTGGGTGTGATCCTGACGAAGTATCGCGCCTTGGAAGCAGGTCAGGATTATAGCTATCAATACAGCTATTATCAGTACGGTGATGCCAAAGAGTAGAATAACGGAGTTGGTGTCCCCGGCTCGTTGCGACTGCGTTCGCACATAAAGAGTGCATCATGACCAGCCGAATACTCCACGTCAGCGGCGACTTTCCTGATCCCATCGCGCCTTTTAAAACGCCCGTCATCAAGAGCTTCTTGGAGCTAACGGCGGAGGCATTCGATCACCGTGTTGTGTCTCTAAATCGCGTGTCTCCTCGCCTTCGCGAAGTCGCAGTGAGTCTATTCAACAAAAATGAAATAGTTCGCAATGAGCAGCAGTTTGGGCTCGGCAAGGCTCTGGAGTACTTGGCTCCGGGCCGCGGCTTTTTTCACAAGACCATGCTTGAGCGCCTGGGCGAACACTTAGCAAACCAAATCGCTGCGAGTGCCGATCCTGCGCATTTGATAGTGGGTCACAAGCTCACCATCGAAGGCATAGCTGTGGCGAAAGCCGCGAGACTAGTCGGGGTCCCTTATGCAATAACGATCCAGGGAAACACCGATCGGCGCATCTTAAAGGCACGCCCGGATTTAAAGAGCGTGTTTGGGCGGATATATCGCGATGCGAATATGGTCTGCACGTTCACACCCATCGCGCGTGGTGCCATCGAAAACTCGCTCGGCAAACGATCGGACGGAATTCACCTGATCCCATGCCCAACAGAGCTCGACACAATCAAAGAACCAAGAATGACGGGCGGCGATCTAATCTCCGTTTTTCATCTCAAGAACCATAGCGTGAAGAACCTCGCCGGATTGGCGCAGGCCGCTTCTTTGCTTGGGGACCGGAGCAAGGCTCACCCGATAACGATTTTGGGTGGCGGGAGCGACGCTGAGCTCGCTCATTGCAAAGAACTCACAGCGAAAGCCAAGCAGATCCGGTTTGCCGGACCCGTTCAACGCAGCGCGATGCAGGAACGCATGAATCAAGCGTGCGCCTTGGTTGTTCCATCGCGCGCTGAGTCGTTTGGCTTGGTCTTTATCGAGGCCCTCTTTGCTGGGCTTCCGATAATCTACCCCAAGGGCACAGCTATTGATGGTTATTTCGATGATCTGCCTTTTGCAATCGGTGTCGAGGCAAACGACCCTGCCTCAATCGCCGACGCAATGGTTCAAGCTGTGGAACAAGAAAGTGAAATGAAGAGCGAGCTGGCGGACTGGCAAAAGTCAGGAGCGGCAAAATTTTTTACGCGCAATGCTATAGCAAATAACTACCAAGCTGCCCTGCAAAGCGCATTGCCAGTTCAGACACTCGCTCAATAGCCTTTCAGCCATTCTTTGCGGGCTTCCCAAATCTTCGCCCATTCACCCGACGCATCTCGATCACCTGAAAGGAGCGCTTGCATCACCGATGCGAACCTGCGGTTGGCAATCCAAAACCACATCAAGGCTTGCCCGATTGGAACCGAGCTTGAAGGCCAGTGGTCTTTGATCAAACTCACTTTCGCCCGCATGAGTTTTATCTGTTTCTGGCTACGCAAAGTTGTCGAGGCGCCGACCAAATGCATGATCTGCGCATCGGGCGTGATCATCGGCCGAAAGCCGAGCTTTGCTGCACGCAGGCACATGTCTGCCTCCTCGCCGTACATGAAATATTTGGAATCGAAACCATTTAACTCGTTCCACAAGGAACGCTTCAGAAGGAAGAAACAGCCAACCACGATATCGACCTCGCGCACGCTGTCCCGCTTCCATCCACCGATGGCTTCTGGGTTCCAAAATGGTGAATTGGGAAACAAACGGCTAAATCCAAAGGCGCTACAGAACACGCTCCAAGGCGAGGACTTTTTCCAGCATGATGCAGGATTTAGCGAGCCGTCAGGATAAACGGTGCGCCCTCCCACAATGCCCGCCTGGGGGTTCGCTTTCCCAAACTTTAGCAAATTTTCGACCGCGTTCGGATGAGTCTCTGTATCCGGATTGAGTAAAAGCAACCAATCGCTTTTCGCTGACGCGGCCACTTTGTTGTTGGCTTCGGCAAAACCAATATTGTCGTCATGAGCGATCAACTCAATGTCCGGAAATCTCTCAGCGACCGCCTCTGCAGAACCATCGGCGGACGCGTTGTCCCACAAGACAACATGCATCCGAACATCACCTGCATTCTCGAGTAGCGTCTCTATCGCTTTGAGTGTTAGCTCACGCGTGTTCCAGCTAACCATAATAACCGTGACTTCAGCGTTCTCGGGTGAAACTAACATAATTGGAAGGTTGGCCTGTTCGTAAAAGACGTGTTGCAGCGCTGCTTACGGAATTAAGGATCGTCAGTCACGAGCAAACAATCGACCCGCGCAAATTATGGGGCTGAAAATTGAGTCTGAAAACAAGAACTTTCCTACATAGCATGTTCTACTTATGTTCTATTTCGATTCTAAGGAGAACATCTATGCCTCAAGACCCATTTTCAACCACTGACAGCGTCACTTCCCCCTCACGTGATTGGTTTGATATCGCTCCTAGCGACAGCACAGACCTGGGATTCATCCCCAAGGCAATCTACGTCGGAACAGGCGGCGACCTTGTTGTTTCCAGCGCCCGCACGAACAGTGAGGTCATTTTCCGGAACGTCCCCAGCGGATCGATTCTGGACATCCGCCCGGCCGCCGTGCGTGAAACAGGCACCACTGCAGCGGATATGGTGGGTTTGATCTGATGGTCGGGTTCGGTTTTGGAACCGGCTTTGGCAATGAATTTTCGCGATTTGCTCAGTTCGGTTCTGGGCAGCCGCTTAATCAAAGCTTGAGGCCCAGCGAAACATGGGATGGCACACCTTCAAGCGGGTTTGCCAGCCTTCCCACCGATCCAACCCGCACGACTGCGAAACCCGTGTGCCGGCTTCTCACTCCACCGCGGCAAACGGTGAGGATTGCCAATGTCATAGGAGTGTTTGCAGCAGCCAATGACGGCGGGTCGCTAATCACCAACCTTGGCATGTCCCATGTTGATTTTCATTGCGAAGGCAATGTGATCCGTGTGGATGAACCCACTTTTCGCACATTCGAACGTCCTGACGGGTCCACATATGAGACGCTCGGATGGTGGGCTACTTTGAGCAGACCATCAGGAAAAGAGGGGGTTGCGGACGTTTATGTCGAGGCCGTCCCCAGCGATCCAACAATGCAATCTCGCATTACCGGGCCATATCCATTCGTCATGGCATCGATTGACTTCGACTATGATGTCTCTGTTGCCGCGAGTGGCGGCGCGGACTTCCTCTCAATGGAAGAAGCGTTCACACACTTGCGGGCTCAAAATGCCCAACACCCACGAGTTCGCGTCCTGGAGACGGGCGAATATGAGCTTGGTAATGCAAACCGCCATTCGCCAACCGGCTGGTGTCGGATCGAAGCCAGCTCCCCCGTCACATTCCTTCAGCTTCCCCCAGCGGTTGAAGGCGATTTCACTCGCATGCGTCCAGGAATGGACAGCCTTCACTTCAAGGGCTCTCAGATCACTATAGACTTCGTTGAAACCCTCGAGTTCTATACCGAGCTCGAAGATGGAGAGCATTGGCTTGACGGGATCAATATTGTGCAACGACGCGGGCGTGAGGACCTGTGGCGTCTGTCTCCGCGCAATATCATTCCGGGCCTTTTCAGAAATGGCGCGTGGTTCACCGATTGCGTAGTTACTGATGTGAATGATGTCTTTGATAAAGCGCCATTGGTAAGAGGTTGCAGAACTTCGGCGACTTGGGCTGATCTGGCGCAAGACGCGGTGTGCTTCGTTGCCAATGAAGTTCACGATCACTCAAGCGCATTCTACTATACCAACGTTGATGCAATGAGCATTGCCTACTCAGGGGCTGGTACTCCTACCGTATCGATAAGAAATTCACCGCGCAGTCTGGTGCTTCGCGTCGATATTAGCGATGTGGCAAGCTTTGAGTTTGATGGGAGTGAACAAGGCTTTCAAGACGATACCAATTATCGGATCGAAAGCGCGGTCGATTGGGTCAATTCGCAGCCAAATTGGTCCGCGAGCCTAATTGACGACTCGCGCGTGGGAATTTCTCTATCGCCGCCAGATACTACCAATGGTGCGGCAGAAGAAGACATTGCCGTTCCCACAACGCTTCCAACACACTTTGACATTCACTCTGATATTTATCAGCTGCCAATCCTGCCTGATTTTCGTGAGAATATGGTATTTGCTTTCAATCGCCTATGGCAAATCGATGCTCAGAATATTTTTGTGCAAGATCGCCCGGGTGTGATCGATAGCGTTGTTATCGGCAACGCTCTTTACAACAATCTTGGGACCCCCGATGAAGGGCTACAGTCTGATCTGGGGGGTATGGTGAGCCACGGCGTGTTTGCCCACAACACCATGGCAACCCAGCGCACATTGATACCTGCAGACGGTCAGGGCGGCGATGTTTACTCGCTCATCGCAAACAATGTCGTGAGACGGATGACAGTTCGAAACGGTGATCCCATTCCAGCGACGTTGATGGTGAATGATAACCACGTGATCCAGAATGTGGGTCTGCCGGCAGGCTTGAACGGCACCTCGAGCGGCGGTGATAGCACGACGCTCTTTGCGGACGCACTTAATGGTGATTTTTCACCTACAGGCGCGCTTCTAACCAATGGTGCGGCGCCGACACTTTTCAATGACCTTCGCGCTGTAGAATTTCCCGAAACCTCAAGTAAAGGCGCGATTTCAGCCTTTGCTACGCCTGATCCGGGCGATCCTCTGCCAACATGGAGCGTTGCACCCTCAATCTCTGGAACACCGCAAGTTGGCCAGACTTTGCTTGGTGATGATGGAGTTGTTGAAGATGGAGTGGTCAACGACAGGGTATGGCTTCGCGACGGGTTAGCGATCCCGGGGACCTTCGAGGACACTTACACATTGGTTGAAACCGATGAAGGAACACTGATCGCCTATGCCGTTGAGGCAACGGGTCCGGGAGGTGTAAACTTCGCAGTGAGCGCCACGGTTGGACCCATCGCTGAAGCGCCTCCTCCAAGCACTGACCTTGAGTTGATCGACAGCGTCCAAGGCGGCTCGAGCACAGATGTCGCATCAGCCACAGGCCTCATTGCCACTGGCGCAGATCGACAGGTGTTTGCGATGGTCGGGGCAGGCACAGGCGTATCTGTGAACGACATCAACTGCTCGATCACGGGTACAGGTGGAACGGTGCCCATGGCGCGGGTGTTCTTCCTAGGCACCCAGAATGACGACCCGGCTGCTTCGCTCGAAGCGTTCGCCGGTTTTATCGTCGAAGAAGCTGCTTTACCCGGCGATGGTCCTTATGATCTCACAGCAACAGCCACCGGTTCAAACACTCCCACAAAAATCGGTCTGGTCGCTGGATCAATCGCGAACGCTCCAAATGCAGCCACTGTCACTTCGATACGCTCTGCAAATGTATCTGGCTTTGCAATCGAAGATGGGACCCTCGCGCTAGCAGGACTTGGCTCGCATACAGCCACCAGCAGCGCGACCATGACTGGTGCCACCCAGGTTGAAAACCTTCTGTCTTATGGTGATGGAATTCAGCTTGGCTCAACAATGGCCGACGTCGGAACCGTAAGCGTTACCAACAATGTAGGCGGTCGCACCGTCAGCGCGCTTTTGCTCTTCCGGCCAGGTTCCTAACCAGCGTAGCGATTAGACCTTAATCCTAAGTGCCATGGTCCTTGAACCGCAATCGCTTGCGGACTTGCTCAAGGACCATGGCCTTGAGATCTTTGGGAGCAATCAAGATTGCTCCGGCCAAAACAACACAGGCAATCGAGGTTCCCGTCAAAGCCTTTATCAAGAGTCCAGGAACAAGGCCTGTCAATGCCATCGCAGCCACGAGGCCGAACACAGCCGGGACCTGCGTGATCCAGAAATTGCGGTTCCCGAAGCCGGATTTGTGCACCAGGAAGCATGCTTCAATGCTACGTCTGAACAGGAATGCACCAACTACTCCCATCAGGCCATAAGTGTTGGCGCAATAGAGAAGCAGAGCGAGATACGGGAGAACAGTCGCAAACTGGAACTTTGCGACAAGGTCACCGCGCTCTTGCGATTGCAAGAATACTGCCATCGTTTGCCCAATAGCGGTCACGTAGAAGGCGCAAAGAAGCCAAGTCCCAACGCGTATGGAACGAGGGTCAAGATTGCTGCCTAACCAAAGCTGTAGCAGGGGCTCCATCAAAAAGATCAGACCAACGATCATTGGTGCAAAACAGGCTGACATTACAATCGAATAAAAGAACGCCATTCGTCTTGCTCTATCCCCTTGAGCGACAGAAAGTCTCGGGAACAGGACCTTCACTAGTGATTGCGGAATCAACTGCAAACGGCTGATAACCTGAAATGGTATGGTGTACGCCGCCACTGCGACTGCGCCCAACTGAGCGCCGATAACCATACGATCCATCGTCAGGAGTAGGGGGGCTACGATTGCTGTAGCGATGATCCAAAAGCCAAATTGCAAAAGGGACTTGGAGCGCATCCAGCTCAGCTTGGCTTCTTGCCCGCGCAATTGTGACCGCCACAAATCCAAGAGCAACAAAGCGAGCCCAAGGCAGTAAGCTGTCAAGCTGGCCCAAAGGAGCACAACCATGCTTGGCCCGAAGGCATGGGCAAACAGCAAAGCCAGTAGAGGTAGCCCGCCATTACTTACCATCAAAGCAAGCGATGCGCTGGGGAAGCGCTCTTTGCCAATCAATGCGCCGTAGACGGATCGCGAGACGCCGCTCACAAAGCTTGCCGCCCCAATAAGCCAGATTGATGCAATCAGTTCAGCGCGAACAGTTTCGCTGACCTCAAAAAACTGCCCAAAAAAGACGAACGCAATGATGCTAGCGACGATTGCTGTCGCTGGGCTAACTACCACTGCAGTAGCGAGACCCGTCACCATGGTGTCGCGAGACGCCTGATGGTCAGACGCGGCGCGGGCTACAGCGTGGGTGATAGCGGTTCCCACGCCGTCAAGGATATGCGCGGAGTAAATCAGAATGAGCCAGCATAGGGCCAATGCCCCATAGCGCTCTGCCCCAATAATACCGAGCAAGAACGGCAGGGTTAAGATCGTCACAAGGACAGGAAAGATGCTTCCTGCCATTGAGAAAAGGCTGTTTCGAGCGAGCATGGTAAGTGGCTGAACTCTTCGCCTATCGCCGGTTTTGAGCCGGTGATGAACCTTGCGCTGTTTGTTGTGGGCCCGGGGTTGCTTCGACAGGCATGGGCCGCCGCATCGAAGCCGGCGCCCTTCTGGATTGAGTAACCGCAATCATACAAGACGTCGTCACTCCAAGCGTGATCATGAAGTACACATTCGCTTCAGAGAAGAAGGTCACCGTCATCGAAATGAACACCAAAATAGCCATCATCATGTTCAAGCTGATAACAAAATTGCGATCGGCTCGAGGCAAAAAGGCAGCGCTTCGCCCCAAGGTGAACATGACAATCGCAACCGCAATCGCGAAGAGTACCGGTGTGATCAGGCCGAAACGCAAAGCAAGCAACAAGAAGTGGGCATCGATAGCATCTGTCAACCAAGCTGGCTTATCATGAATGGCAAAGCCGATCCCGAATAGAGGATTGTCCATGACCGTCTCTCCGCCATACTTCCACTGCATACGGCGGATGTAGGCAGTCGCAGGATTGAGTGTGAAGCGGCCCACCACCCCGACAATACCGCCTTGAAGAGCGATCTCAGCGAGCATGCCATAAAAGGCTAAACCGGCCGCAACAAAAGGCCAGCGCAGAGGACGAAGTAACGGGAGAAAGCGGTCAAACAGGACCATTCCGATACCCAATGCCAATGCAATAAAGGTTGCAGATGACAGGGAGAAAAACGCGGCAGCTGACGCCACAATTCCAGCATACATTGCACGCGAACGGATCCCGCTCATTAGATAGAGAGGAAGCAAACTTGCCAGCACAACACCGCCAAGAATGGGGAAGGAAAACACGCTGTAAGCGCGCAGGAGGCCAATTCGGGTCTCATAGAGAAGGTTGAGGTTCCCTTGCGCAGAACCTGCTTCATAGCTCACCGCACTACCGAAAATCGAGCTGAAGAATGGACGGACGATAAGTTGGCCGGACAAACTCTCGAGGGCAAACATGCTTGCTGCGAAAAGGAGTCCTGGAATAATCAAAATTAACACGCGGCGCAGATCATTAAGGCTGGAGACAGAGCCACGGGCGATCAAATACCCTCCAAATGTATCGAGCACGATGGCAAGCGAACGCACCAACCCTTCCGTTGGCCCATAAAGCCGGACGAAAGAGATCATCATCCAAATACAGCCAATAGCCACCAAAAGATCGACCCTGTTAAGGGAGCCCGATCTGCGCGGGGCCAAATAGATAAGCAAAGGAATCGCCGCAATGATCGCAATCCGGTAGGCGTAAAGATTGAGGCCCGCGACAACGACCTTCACCTCAATTGGCAACAGCAGGAACGAATAGATCACAAAGACCAAAGGGATGACCTGCAGGGTCGGGTTTGCCGCGCGTTGGTATGTCTGGCGCATCGGCCGAATTGGCCGGGGCGGAGGGATACGCCGAAGATCGCTTGGTGTTGTCATGCGATGTTCCTCAACGACCCTTACTTTGCGCTGTGCCCTGCCGCATGCGAGCACGCCGCCGCTTGGTCAACAAGCCAGCGAAGAATGCTGACTTCTTTACCAGCCGAAGGATTGTTCGTTTTGCCTCGAAACGCAAGTCCCGCGTCGGCGCTGTATCATCAAGAAGCACAGCATCGATTGTGGCCTGTGAAAGCTCATTGGGTGAACCGTGCCGCGCCTTGAGGCTTTCAGCCAGTTCTTCAAACCCACTCAATGCCCGCGAAATAGCCTCTGCCCGGCTAGCAGACCGGTCATTTTCCATCGCATTCGCAAAGGTCTTCGAAATATCAGGAATATCCATCGACATACCGTAATCTATGCCTGCTGCCAGAAGGGTCTGGCGATGTTTTCCGTTGCCTTTGCCCTTGCCGACATAACCTGCAAATGGAGCACCAAAAGAGGCGGCGGTGACACAGGCATGTAGGGAGCTCGTGATAACACCCCCGCTCATACCCAACATGGCAGCGGTCGCGATTATGTCCTTACTTTCAAAAGGGGCAAGGTGCACTTTCTCCTCATCGATACCCAGCTCGATCAAAATTGACCGGGCGGTTTCCAAAGTGTGCCTGTCGTCCATGAAGTGACATACCGGCACCATGAGAATTGGCATCGCATGACTTTTCGCGGTCGAATAAACTTGCTCGCACCAATCGCGCAGATCATTCTTGAGGTAAGGTGACGAAATGTGAGCGGCAAGATAGCCACCCGGCGTGTAACCTTGTGGTAGCCATCGCTTAAGCTCAGTTAGCCAGTCCTCGTCGCTCTTCATGGTCGAAAGCGCGAAAACAGGGTCCACCATTACCGGAAACTGATTGCCCAACCTGTTTGCAGTGATCTCGTCGCGTACGCATACCTTTGTGGCAGACAACAAAGCCTGCGAAATTGAGCTTGGCGCCTCTAGGTGTGCTTGGGGCATCCCGACACAGTGCACGTAAAAATCGGTAATGCCTTTCGACGCCGCCACTGTTGGGCCCAACCAAAGACGAGCAAACGCGCTAAGAGTGGATGTTGGAAAGTTAAAAGTTCCCGCAGAATGACCAAGCCACAATGTCTCGCCCCCGCAAAGGATAAGAGCGTCTTCTGCAAAATCTATCTTTGAAAGTTTCTCAGGCAGCGGTTTTATTGGCCCATAATCCATGATCTGGGCGGCCTGGGCTAAGGGGGAATAGTAACTGAACTCAAGGCCCTGCATTCGTTTTTGAAGCAGGTGCTGATAGACCACTGGAAATAGGCAATCGCCATAATTGGCGACATCGAACGTGCCGACAAAGCCGATCTTTTTAGGCGCTGAGGCGATCTCAGGATTCATCGTCAATGTGCTTATCCTAGATACCAGCCGGGCCGCGTTTTGGGCAAAATTGGCGGCCTGAGACCCGCAGGGCCTTTCCTCAGCCTATTGGTAGTTGCGCTCGCCCACATCTGCTGCTTGCTTGCCTTTTGCATCGCGCCCGCGTGCTTTTTGAACAAGCGAGAGGACTGGTTCTGGCAGGTTGCTGCGGAGCTTCTGTTTGATACCGCCCCAAGTGAGATTACCACGCTCAAGATCAAACAGCTCCCAATCATGCGGCGGGAGGTCACCCACATCTTTGTACCAAAGGTTACCGTAAAGCTGCGTGCGCTGACCCGCCAAATGGTCGTAATGCGCGCGCACTGCGTGCATGGTGTCGTTTCCAGGCGCGAAGAGCACGATGGAATTGTTTTCCGGCTGGGTCTTCACATCGTTACACCAATCCCACGGGATCCAGCAGCGTTCTGTGTCCACATTGGCATCCCAAAACTCGCGAACGCGCTTATGCTCGTCTTTAAGGGTCAGATAATGCGTATGGTGGTCAAGCGCCTCGGAACCCTCGTGCGGGTTGATATTGACCATAAACGTAGCCGCTTTGCGCCGAATATCGGGATGCGGGCTGATCTCATAGCCGTCGAGATATTTTTGAATACCGTTATCGGTCTTGCAGCGACCAAAATCGAGATCGAATTTGTCAGCCAGTGCCTTGTTGAACGCATCGCTTGAGAGGAATTCAATTAGGTCGTTGAGGATCGGCGTCTCGGGGCCATAGAGCCTCAACGTAATGCCAAACCCTTCGCACGCCGAGCTATGATATCGGTCAGTTTTGCCCGTCTTGTGCCAGTCGATATAGTCCTGCTTATCGGTGATACAGCCAGGAAATTCGATGATCTTATAGCCAGCACCATCCAAGGTCTCAAACAGCTCTTCATCGCTATTCACGGCTGGCAGGTTGATTTCAGGGGAGCCAACGATGGCCGCGAAATCTTCCGGCTTTAGAAATTCCGTAATGTAGACATGGCGAAAAGGGTCCGCGGCAAAGGGCGCGTCTGCAATCCGGTCGAGCAAGTAATCAAAACGTGACATGGTACGTGGCCTTCAAAATCCCGGGTGAGTATACCGCCTCATCTCCTCGCTGACTATGGGCAATCCCGGTCAGCTGCATAGGAGCCCATTAAATATCGAGCGGAAGCTGGTTGTCGGTTTCCAGAATATAATCGTTAAAGCGCGGATGATTGAAATCCGCGAAGTTATATAACCGGTGGTGCCACGGCTGCGCAGGCGCATAATGGTATTCCATATGGCGCAAAGGCGAGAGTGCGCGCGAGCCTTTGTTGGCAGCATTGAAGTCATCAATCGCAAGCGGCATTCCCATGCCAATACCAATTGGCGCCAAGTCATGTCCTGTGATGTCATCGAAATAACACTGAATGCGCGGCAAACGGTATTCGCTGGGAACATCGAAGATTTTCAGCGCGTCCATTGTCGACGAATAGTAGTCAACGTCGAAGGCCGCTGCGCCAATTGGCGCTGGATTGAACTTCTCCACGAAGTCCGTGGTGGTCTCTGACACATCACCGATCACCAATTTGGCGGTCGTCAAACGCGCATCGAGGGCTGCCCGATCCATTTTATAGTGAGCGCTCTGCCAGAAGAATGCGACATCGCGGTAATCGCGGGGGGCGGCAAACCGCCGCCTGTGTCAAAGCCGTAGATCTCAAAAGAAACGCCCGTGATTTGGCTCACCCGCTTAGCGTGCTCCTCAAGGCTCAAAAGGCCGTTACCACCCGCAACGCCGAATTCAAGCAGGCTGATGCGGTCAATCTTGAGCCGCTTTGCAAGGTCCGCGGCCCAATAAACGATATAGCCATAATGCGGCCGCTCAATCGCGCGGTATTTGATCAGCTTAGGGTAATCATTGCCCGCTCTTGCCGCGTTGAACGCATTGCGAAGTGCGCGGGCTGTCGATTTCAACATTGTTAGCTCCTGTGAAGCGAAATTCAGTGTGTTTGCAAAAGTGGCCGCCACCACTTTTCATTATCAAGATACCAGCGCAGGGTCTGGCGAAGGCCCTCATCAAAGCTGCGCGTTGCGGCATAACCAAGCTCACCGCGCGCCTTTGTCTCATCAATAGCATACCGGCGATCATGACCAGCACGGTCGGTCACAAAGGTCTTGAGCGTCTCGCTCTTCTGACCCTTGGCGGCTGGCGCATCAGGATAACGATCAGCAAGCCCGTCCACTTCCTCAAAGGCCAAATCAACCTCGCGGCAGATTGCCGCAATCACTTCAAGATTGGGCAGCTCTGCCCCGCCTCCGATATTGTAGGTTTCGCCGGGTACGCCTTTTTCAAGGCACGCCTCAATCCCACGGCAATGGTCCTCAACATGCAACCAATCGCGTACATTCATCCCATCGCCGTATATGGGCAAGTTCTTGTCCGACAAAGCATTGAGCAAGAACAAGGGGATCAGCTTTTCGGGATATTGATACGGCCCATAATTGTTCGAGCAATTGCTGGTAGTGACGTTCAAACCATAAGTGTGGTGGTAGGCGCGTACCAGATGGTCCGACGCGGCTTTCGAAGCCGAATAGGGTGAGTTCGGCGCGTAGGCAGTCGTCTCGCTAAACGCGGGGTCTTGGGGACCGAGCGACCCGTAAACCTCATCGGTCGAGATGTGATGGAAACGGTGGTCTTTGCCATCACCATCAAGCCAAACCGCCCGCGCCGCCTTCAAGAGCGAGTTGGTGCCAAGGATGTTGGTGTCGATAAACGCATCGGGCCCTGTGATAGAGCGGTCCACATGGCTTTCCGCCGCAAAGTGCACAATGGTGCTGATATCGCGCTCACGCAGGAGCTTTTCGGCCAATTCCTGATCGCGAATATCGCCTTCGATAAGCTCCGCCGAGGGTGCGCCCTCAATGGTTGAGGCATTGCCCGCATAGGTGAGCGCATCGAGCACGATCACATGATCGTCCGGGTGATGCGCATTCCAATAATGCACGAAGTTGCCGCCTATAAACCCGGCGCCGCCAGTGACCAGCAGATTAGCCAAGAGCTTTTTCCTCTTTCAGCATGGTTCGCAAATTCTCGCGCCATGGCGTGTGTGTGTCACCAAGAACCGCGCGCGTGGCGCTGCTATCAAGCAACGAAAATGCAGGGCGCGCGGCAGGTGTCGGGTAGTCTGATGTTGTGATCGGCTTGATCGTCGGGATACTCCCGATCAGGCCCAACTCATGCGCTTCTTCGGCGATGGCGACCGCAAAATCATACCAGCTGGCCTCGCCCGCATCGCTGTGGTGGAAAGTTCCGGACGCATCTTTGGCAAGCAAACCCCAGATCGTCTCAGCCAAGCCTGTCGCCCAGGTGGGCGCGCCTACCTGATCGGCAACCACTCCCAGCTCGTCACGCTCGTTCATAAGGCGGATCATCGTGCGCACGAAATTTGCACCGCCTGCGGCATAGACCCAGGCCGTCCGCACAAGGATATCGATATCTCGAACATGATCTTCACCAGCCGCTTTGGTGCGGCCATAGGCACTGATCGGGGCGCGTGCATCACCCGGCTGGTACGCGGCTTTAGAGGTTCCATCGAATACGAAATCGGTCGAGACGTGCACAAGCTTGCCGCCCGTTTGCCCCATGGCATCCGCCATAACGGCCACTGCGCCTGAATTGATCGCAAGGGCCAAGTCCTCTTCGTCTTCGGCCTTATCAACTGCGGTGTAGGCGGCTGCGTTGATGATCACCTCAGGACCTTCAACCGCAAGCCGCGCAGTCAGCATCGCGCTGTCAGTGAGGTCTACATCATCGACATCAATTGCCGTAATATCCGCGTGCTCCGGGGCCGTCGCTTGAAGCGCCCTGCCCAATTGCCCACCAGCCCCTGTAATCAGAACCCTCATCAAAACACCGCCACATCTGCAAGCGCCAGACCCTTAGCGTCTTTGTCAGAGATGATCGGATCAAGGGAGGAGACCGGCCATTCAATCCTAACAGATGGGTCATCCCAAGCCAGCGTATGCTCTGAGGCAGGGGCGTAAGGCGCGGTGCATTTGTAGAGAAAATCGGTGTCGTCAGCGAGGGTCAGAAAGCCGTGCGCAAAGCCCTCTGGCACAAAGAACATGCGCTTGTTTTCAGCTGAAAGCTCAACGCCTGCCCATTTTCCAAACGTGGGCGAGCTTTTGCGCAGATCGACCGCGACATCGAAGACCGCGCCATTGGTCACGCGCACCAGCTTTCCTTGCGGACCAGGATTTTGGAAATGCAGTCCCCGCAGCACCCCTTTTTGCGAGCGGCTGTGGTTGTCCTGAACAAAGGTTAGGTTGAGCCCAGCCTCTTTGAACGCAGCTTCATTCCATGTCTCCATGAAAAACCCGCGTTCATCCCCGAACACGCGCGGCTCGAAAATCAGGAGGCCATCAATTTGGGTCTCAACAATGTTCACGGCAAAACCGGCTTTTCCAAAAGCGCGAGAAGGTACTCGCCGTAACCCGATTTGCGCAAAGGTTCAGCAATCTCAGCAAGCTGCGCATCGCTGATAAAGCCCTGTCGCCATGCAATTTCTTCAGGACAGGCAATCTTAAGACCCTGCCGCTCTTCTGTAATGCGCACATAGGTCGCGGCATCCAAAAGCGAGGCGTGCGTGCCCGTATCAAGCCAGGCAAACCCGCGCCCCATAATCTCAACCGACATCGAACCTTCGTCGAGATAAAGGCGGTTGAGATCAGTGATTTCCAGTTCGCCGCGCGGTGATGGTTTCAGATCGCGCGCCCGGTCCACGACCGTTTCGTCATAGAAATAAAGGCCGGTGACCGCGTAGTTGGATTTGGGCTCTTTCGGCTTTTCCTCGATAGAGATCGCCTTACCCGATGGATCAAACTCTACCACGCCAAATGCCTCTGGATCGGTCACGCGATAGGCAAAAACACTCGCCCCCTCATCCCTCGCATTGGCGCTTTGCAAAATGTCGGGAAGACCGTGCCCGTAGAAAATATTGTCGCCCAAAATCAGCGCGCTTGGCCCCCCTGACACAAAGTCTGCGCCGATGTGAAAGGCTTGCGCGAGGCCCTCGGGCTTGGGCTGCTGCGCGTAGGAGAGGTTTACCCCAAAATCCGATCCATCGCCGAGCACACGCTGAAACTGGGCTGCATCCTCAGGTGTTGTGATGATCAAAATATCCTGAATTCCGGCGAGCATCAAAGTGCTCAGCGGATAATAGATCATCGGCTTATCGAAGATCGGCATCAGCTGTTTGGAGACACCTTTTGTCAGCGGATAAAGCCGCGTGCCCGATCCCCCTGCGAGGATTATTCCCTTGCGCGGTTTTGTCACGTTGATTGCCCTGATTGTCCCTAACCCAAAAGCTGAAATTGTGCTTTGCAGCATGCCTATGAGGGGTCAAGGCTTAATGTCTCTCACAAGGCGCATGATGTCCCGCGGGAGGTCGCTTACCATGCTATCGCTGGTAAATCTGTAAGCTTTGTCGCAAAGGGAGACACCTGCGGAGGCGAGCAGGCAGATTTAGGGACCAAACTGATACCACTCATGAGCGATGCAGCTTCCATTGATGAGTTCCTAGCAGGGGCGCTTCGGGCCGTGCGCGGCGGAAATTGCGCCTCTTGGATGTCTGACGAAGCTAGCCAATGGGATCAGGTCTGGGCGCGCATTGAATACCACGGCGTCGCATTCCTGCTTAGCACCCACATTGATAAGCTGCGCGAATGGCCAACACAATTGCTTGAGCGCATGACGGAGGAGGCGCGTCTGATCGCTCTATGGGAAACCACCCATCACAAAGCGATTTCACGCGTGATCGAAGAGTTAGATTCAGCGGGTGTTGAGGCGGTTTTGATGAAAGGCACAGCTCTCGCCTATTCACTCCACGAGGAACCGGCGACACGCAGGCGCGGCGATACAGATTTGCTTGTGCGACCCAAAGACCATCAAAAGACCCGGTCCATCCTCCAGTCACTCGGCTGGTATCGCAAAGAGGATCCTCACGGTTTGTATTACCAAGAAGGGTGGCTTTTCGATTCAGCTGGTTTCTTTGTGCATTCAATCGATCTTCATTGGGAGCCCTCAGACCGGCCAGTGCTTCAAGGCATTCTGCCGCTTGATGCATTTTTTGAAGATGTGAGAGATCTTCCTCGCCTGCATCCCGCAGCACGCAGACCTGATCCAGCTCTCATGATCCTCCATGCGACAATCAACCAAAAATGGCACGCGCTACATGGTTACCACTCTGAAAGTGGCAGATTGTCTAGCCCAAGGCGGCTTATCTGGTCTGTTGATTTGGATTTGTTGTGTCAAAGCATGGCAGATGACGACTGGCGAAGGCTCGTTCAGCATTGCACCTCACATGGTGTTGGCGCGCTGGTCGCAGAGGCGCTGCGCGGAGTGGAGAGTGATCTGGCCAATGAGGTTCCCGCCGACGTTCTGGCCTCACTCGAAGCCACGCCCCTGAACGCGACCCTATCGAAATACTTCGCCAATCCCGATAGTTTGACCCAGTTCTGGATTGACCTGAGAGCGGCTGACTCTTTTGACAAGAAAAGCCGTCTGCTTTCAACTCGTGCCTTTCCTCCGCGTGAGCACCTTTTGGAAAAGTATCCCGCAGCCGAAAATTGGCCGACCCCATTTCTTCAATTTCGCATGTTGTTAGAGACCGCGGCGCGCGCATTTCGCAAGGTAGGCTCGCGGTGAGCGTCGGCTTTTGGCTTGATTGGGCAAAGCGTTTTCGCTGGCAGCTTGCTGGGATAAGCGCCCTCACGCTGCTGAGTTCTGTTGCCACTCTTGCTGTCCCTTGGCTGGCAGCACAGGCTCTGGGCGGCGTTGTGACATCATCGCTAAGCGCGCCTGACTTGAGCCGGACATTATTAATCCTGGTCGTGGTGCTCGCATTGCTGACTGGACTGAACATTGCCGCAGCCATCCAATCAGAACGGGCATCAACCCGCATCCTTACTGATCTTCGCAAGCGGATATACGAGCACGTGCAGATCATGCCGCTTTCCTTCCACGACGAGCAACGTTCTGGAGACGTTTTGGCTCTGACCTCCTACGAAGTCGGCAATTTGAGCGACTTTTTGGCAAGCACTCTTGCCAATGCCCCTGCAATCCTACTCACCACCCTTGGTGCGATCGCGATCCTTTACTGGATAGATCCGGTGATGGCGCTCATTGTCCCACTGCTCGTCCCAGCTTTTGCAGTCATGATCAGGCTTACAGGGCGCCAGTTGCGAGGCCTTTCCGGCAAAGTTCGCGCCGCCGAAGTCGAATTGGTTGCAATTGCCGAGCGCGATTTAGAGATCCTCCCGGCGATCAAGGCTTTTGCAACTGAAGAACATCACCGTGCAGCCTTCGGTAAAGCAGCAGAGACAGCAAGAGAATACGCCCTCAAACAAGCGCAGCTCAAGGCCATAATCGGACCGCTCATGGCATTGATCGCAGCGCTTGCGGCAATCGGCGTTCTTGTCATCGGCAGCGGATATCTGAGCGGCGAAGCATCATCTGCATCAGAAGTGTTCGCATTTCTCCTATACGCAGCGCTTCTCACCCGGCCCGCAGGCGCTTTGGCGAGCATGTATTCCTCATATCAAATGGCTCGCGGGACACTTGCGCGGCTTGAGACTGTTTTTGCGTTTCAGCCTGAGACCGGCCACGACGGCGGCAAACGGATCGAGCGCGCAAAAGGCGCAATCACCTTCAAGGACGTAAGCTTTAGCTACCCCGGTCGCCCCTGTGTTCTCGACAATCTCAACCTCACAATTGCTGCAGGAGAAACCCTTGCTGTCACCGGCGAAAACGGTGTCGGCAAGTCCACTCTGGTGAGGCTTTTGCTGCGATTTTATGAGCCTCAGTCTGGACAAATTACCCTTGATGGCACCGGCCTTCATGAATTTCAGGTCCAACAATTTAGACGCCAATTTGGCTATGTCCCACAGCGCGCGCTTCTGTTTAACGGTTCAATCGCAGACAACATCGCCTTCGGGCAGGAAACCGAAGACCGCGAAGCTCGAATTGCAGAAGCTGCAAGGCTCGCCCAGGTTGATCGTTTCTTAGCCGACCTTCCAGACGGACTTGATACTGAAATTGGCGATCACGGTGTCAAACTATCAGGTGGGCAGCGTCAGCGGATTGCTCTTGCAAGGGCTCTCTTCCGCGATCCGCCAATACTGATCTTGGATGAAGCAACAAGCATGTACGACCTCGAAAGCGAGGCGGCCTTTATTGAGGAATGCGTCAACGTGCTACAAGACCGGACCGTCATCTTGATAACCCATCGTCCCGCAAGCCTGTCGCTAGCGGACCGAGTTATCAAGTTAAGTCCATCAGGCGTGACTATGAGCGCCTAATCCCAGATCGCGCCTAAGATGCTTCGCTTGAGATCAGCTCTTGATCTTTCAGCTGAGCGGCAAGAGCCGTTAAATCTGCTTCGATCTGATCGCGCGGTGCATCGAATTCGTTTTCAATATGATCGCACAATTCGCTGAGTTTGCGCGGGGTATCTGAAAGCAGCTCCCAAACTCGTCCACCGACGGCGTCCAAGCCAAAATACTGGCCCGAGTTCAGATCAAGAAGCACAAGCTCTCCGCCCACTTCACGGGTGACGACATCGTCCGACACCGTAATTTGATCAGTGAGTTGCATTATTGTACCTCAATCAAGCCCTTAACTTCAGGTCGAAAGACCAGAGTAGGCCTTAAGCACGGCCTCTCTCACCCGCGGCAACTCGTCATACTCGCGGGTAAAGTCAAGGGCATAACAGGCAATGTCCTGAGACAGGTCAGCCATGCGCGTGAAGTGACCTTTAAGCCGCGCCTTGTCCGTTACATCGAGAATGAAAGCATGAGGCATCAGCGCGCTTAAGGCTTCTTGATTTGACAATCGGCGGATCGACAAAGCCGCACTGTGATCGGTCCCCAGCAAGTATATCTGGCGCAGTGGCGCGTGTGTTTTCGCAAAAGGAAGCGCGGCTCCGGCCTCCACGTCCTGTTTCATATTATCGTCTTCAAAAGCGGTGTCTTCACCAAGCAGAAAACGCGCACTGTCTGCAAACAACCTGAGCTTGGAGCGTTTGGGCTGGAGCCAATAGCGGTCCTCGTCTCGTCTCAAGTCAATCACGTCTTCAGTCAGGAAAGGGTAACCGGCACGAGCAAATGAACCTGCGAGCGTCGTTTTGCCACCCCTCGAAAGTCCGAGAAAAGCGATGACGCCCTCATCTTGGGGATTGGACCCAATGGCGGGAAGCATGACAGCGCTGCCATGCAAAAAGAGCCCGCCGCTATGATTTCCAAGTATGGGCTCTATCGCGTTGTGAAACAGATTGGTCAGGGTTTGGAAGTCACAGTCAGGCACCGGACAACCGGTGATTTTGAAGCTGTCGCCATCTGGCGTGAGGCGAAAGTCAGCTTGGCGGGGAAAGCGGACTAGAAAATCTGCTCCATCGCGATGAAACTCGGCCATACATACGCCGGCAGGCGAAACCCAGCGATCATACGGTTCGCTTGGCAATTCCATTTGATGGCAGGCGGTTTGGCTTTCCCAGTTCATGACAATCGCTCTAACCGCAACCGGGTTGATACTCTATGCTTAGTCCCGCCCCTCTTGATCGCGCGTGCAGCATGATCTTCGCCTTGAGCCCAAATTTCGATACAATTTGTTGCATTTTTACCGCGATATTCGAGCTTATTATGCTGCATTGCATCATCCTGGTGTTGCCGAATGCGGCAAAACTAGGTGCGAATCATTAAGGATGATTCTTGAAACGATCGCTGACATCGCCTGGCTGCCGGATGCGCATCGGTATGGTCATCTCACACTGATTGCTCGCTCTTGAAGTTGGCAAGATGGCGGGGCGCATGCAGTGCCGCCGAAATGGCGCAAGAAGCCAGCCCAATGATCGATGCGCCTCAGAATTGATCACACGTCGTAAACCTCAGGCCCATGCGATCACGAACTGACCCTGCCGCAAATTTAGCGTAGAAAATCAGGCATTTGGGACGTGCAAAAGAAAAAGGCACCCTTTACGGATGCCTTCAACTTTTCGTTTGTGATCTGCCTAAAGCAGTAGACAGAGCAATCCGAATTAGAAGCGTGAGTTTGATGCGCCGCCGTCACGGAAACGTGTTTGGCTGCCACCGGTCAGGTTGCGAACTGAACCGAAAACGGTCAGCTTTGGAGCTTCGTATTTAGCTTTTTCAAAAGTCTTATTCATTGTCATTTCCTGTCCAATTGCACCCCAGTGGCAGGGTTAATTCCGTGTGTTCGGTTAGCTTGATACAAAAATGCTGCGGAAGCGTAAAGACCCCAAATTTCCCAAGCCCAATAATCTCCTTCTGGACCCCGGAAATCTATGTCCAAAATCTGTTTCAAGCCCTGCGTATCGCACAATTGCGCTAATCTTTGCGGAGCGGTCGCGCGGACATACTCGGCAAACTGGTGATCAATTTTCGTGTTAGTGAAGTTAGCCTTCGTTGTACGATTAAGGACCTTATCAGGCAGATAGGGCGCCATGGCCAAACGGTGAGTAACCTTGGCAACATCACCGCGTCTTTTGATATGTGCCGGTGTTGCAAGGGAAAATTCTATGAACGATCGGTAGAGCATGGGGTGGCGCGATTCGAGGCCAATCCTGTTTCTCTGGCGGCGCATCATGGAATGGGTAAGGTCGCCGCGCGGAGTGGTAGCAAGATTTACTTTCGACCACTCGACGGGATCGCTCGGTAACGATGCCTCGAACTCTTCCTCTGCTTCTTTCAACGCTGCGCGCAATTCTGGAGCGAGCCAACTTAAAGCCTTGTCGTGCTTGCGGCGCCGTTCACGCATACGGCGGCGCACAGCGTCTCTCATGCCCACCGGCATAAGCCACCCGGTGGTTTGTCGTAAGCACTGTGTGGCCGCAGTCAGGAATCCGAAGGCAGACACCTCGCTACGAAAGGCGCGGGCATACCCGCGCACATCGCCAGCATCGAGAAATTCGGGATAGGTATGAGCATGACCCTGCAACCACTCATCACCGCCGATCCCATTGATCATCACTCGCGAACCATCATCGACCGCCTGCTGCTCCATCGTCAGCATCATCGCTCCATTGGAGGGACTGGGCAGATCCATGTGCCATTGGCCATCCTTGGTGTAATAGTCGATTTCTGGGTCGAACAAGGGCAGCTCGCTTAGGTCGCGGCCGACATTTGCTGCTGCCGCTCTTGCGTAGGGAAGCTCAAAGGCATTGCTTCCTTCCGCCGCCGCAAGCGAATACCCGCGAAAGCCGGGCGCTTGCCAATGGTCATCTTGTTCTAATGCGTTCGCAACAGAGAAAATTGCAGACGAATCAAGCCCGCCGCTGACAGCAACTGCGACCTTCTCATGAGCGCGCGAAGACCGACGCACACAATCGAACAGGATTTCACGGTAGTGTTCCGCGTACTCAGCGTCGCTTTTATATCGGATCGTCACCTCGGTGGGCGGTGTCCAATATTGAGTTTCCTTAACGCCTTTACCGTCAAAACTCAGATAGTGAGCGCGCTTAAGCCTATGTATTTGTTTCCAGGCCGTCTCTTCACGCAGATACCACCGATTGGTGAGGGTTTGCGCAAGGTACCGAAGGTTTGGCTCTAACACCTTGGGTTTAAGTGCGGCAATTGCCCTGAAGTCTGAGGCGATAATCAGCCGGGTGTCTTCTTGCAGAAAGTAAAGCGGAACAAAGCCCAAATGGTCGCGCGTTGCAAAAAGGCGTCCGTGACGCATGTCCGCGATGATAAGAGCAAACTCACCCTGCAAGCGCTCTGCACAACCGTCGCCCCAAATCTCATATGCGCGAAGAGCAATCTCAACGTCGGAACGATTGGTTAGCTCCCCGCCACGACTTACAATATCTTTAGCGACCTCTTCGTGGTTGATCAGATAGCCATCAAACACACAAGCCACCTTGCCATCAGACGTAACCATCGGCTGGGGCTGCATGTGAGATTCGCTTGTGGTGTGGACGGTGCAGGCCGCAAGTGCCATCCGATCGCAGGTCCAGCTTCCGTGTGCATCGTGTGGATAGGCTTGCAAAGAGGCAAGCATGGTCTGGGCGTCTTGCTTTTGCACACCGTCAGCCGAAAAGATGGCGCAAATGACCGACAAAGTGCTAATCCCGTATGACGTTTGATGCTAACGTAAGGCGATAATAGAGCCCCACATCCATAGTTGCGGGGTATTAGGCAGATCATGAATTTGGCGCAATCTCCTCATGTCCCGAAAAGTGCGAAGCAGCCGCGTCTGCGTGATCTGCCTTGGATGCTTACATATACGTTTAGAGCATTTGCCGAGCTGGTCCGCGCCCGGCTCATCTTTTCAAAGTTAGAGGCAAAGGCGATTCCTGAACGCAACAAGCAGGCAAGAGCGGCTGCAAATCAAGAGAACACCATAACTGAGGCTGTCTTGGCGCGGATCGCATTTGTAATTCCTCGCCTGTCAGACAAGCTACCGTGGCGCAGTGATTGCGTAATCCAGGCGATAGCTGCGCAAAATTGGCTGTCTTCGTTTGAAGCGTATTCTGAGATTCAGATTGGAGTGGAGAATCCTGCTGATGGGAAGTTTGGTGCCCATGCCTGGCTTATGCACGGTGATTGCGTGGTCACGGGGGGAGACATCGATCGATATGCGCCAATTTTGACCGAATCGATTCGCGCCGATTAACCGCCTAACCGTTATAAAATAGCCATCGGTGGCCGCCGGTGGCCTTCGCAAAAGGCACAATTTGCAAGGCAAGCGGCGGGTATTAGCACTTCGTTTACCCTTTTTTTCATGACGCTGTTGTCAAACGTGTTGCACTGCACTAACAAACTACGTGAAACCACTCATCAAGAGGGCAGGATTGATGTTCAAAACTACTTCCAAAGTAATCATGACCGCCGCAGCAGCTGGCTTGGCACTTGCGCCAATCACTGCTCAGGCAAACACTCGCGCCGCCGATTCGGCACCAGTATACTCCAGCAGCGCTGCAGCTCAGCCCGGCCTTGGCCGTGCTGACGAAGGCGAAGGCATTGTTGGCGTACCTGGCATCGTCATCGGTATCTTCGCAGCAGCAGCTGTGATCGGTGCAGTTGTCATCGTCTCAAGCGAGAACGACGACGACGAAACACAATCGCCAGGCGCTTAATCGCTAAGCGATAGTCGGTTTCGACTGACAAAGAGGGAGCGCGCGGGTTTTCCGGGCGCTTTTTCTTTGTCTATTGCACACACGCAAACCGAGGCAGCGATTCTTGTCACGGACACGCACTAATATCTCTGCAGAAACATCGCCCACGCAGTTTTCGGCCCACCTTTGGGCCCTAGTTGCTGTTGTACTCGCTGCGGTTCTTTTTGGCGGCGGCGGTTCGAGGTATGGCCTCGCCAACCTGACAGTCCAGCTTGTTGCGATTGGAGCGCTCGCCTTCCATCGCCGCGCTTTCCTGAAATTTTGGACCTCCTCTCCTGCGCTTATTAGGGCGCTGGTCGGGCTTTCGCTGATCATTCCCGCTGTGTTTCTTATTCCACTGCCCCCTGGTTTATGGACAGCCCTGCCGGGGCGCGACCTTGTGGCATTGTCATATGAGGTGACGGGCGGGCTCGGTTGGGCTCCTGCAAGCGTCGATCCAATACGCACGCTTCTGGCACTATGTGCACTCATCACGCCTTTGGCTATTCTCGCGATAGGGTGGAATGCCAGAAGAGACCAATTGATCACAATCGGATGGCTGGTTGTCCTACTGGGTATAGCCAATGTCGCGATTGGCATAGTCCAAGTCCTCTCAAACGGAGCGACCGGCCTCTTGTATCCAGAAAACCCGATGCCCGGCGTGCTCTTTGGAACCTTAGCGAATCGTAACACAGCGGGGCTGTTCCTTGTGGGATGCCTCGCGCTCGCCGCTTTCCTTCCGGCACCCAGACAAGTCGCAAAAGCAGCGACCGCTATGCGCGTTGTGGTATGCATCCTTCTTGTCCTTGCCATAGTTTTGACCCGGTCACGCACCGCAGCGGTTCTTACGCTGTTGCCTTTAGGAGCTTTGGGTCTGCGCTTTATCATACAGAACCTTGTCGCAACGAAAGCTGGTGCTTCGGCGCGCGGCAACACCATCTGGATCGCCGCCGGAGCCCTCGCTCTTATCCTGGGAACAGCCGCCACCGTCGGTATCGCAGCGCCGGGCCGTATTGGTGACGTGGTCGAGCGGTTCCAAAGCGAACGCACCGATGCACGAACCTACATTTGGGAAGATGCAAGCTATGCAGCGAGCCGTTATTGGCCTGTGGGATCGGGAATGGGCACCTTTGATGACGTCTTTCAAGTCGACGAATCGCTTGAGAACGTCACCCAAAGACGCGCCGGGCGCGCGCATAACGATTACCTCGAGGTCGCGATTGAAGCAGGCTTGCCCGGCATCACACTGATGCTGGGATGGCTGTGTCTTCTCGTTTGGTTCAGTTGGAAAGCACGCGTGTCTGAGGACCGATGGATCGCCTGGAGCGGCAGTATCATTCTGCTCACCGTCGCGCTTCAATCGATCACGGATTACCCACTTAGAAACCAGACTATGCTGGCAATCTCTGCTTTCGCTCTTGTCATTCTCTTGCGTTTCGCGGTTCCCGGAAAGGCCCGGAAAACACGTATTCGCAAAGCAGGGGGACAGCCGTGATTGGACGCGTGATCTGGTTTGTGTCTTTGTTCGCCATTGCCGTGGTGACGATGGGCGTTCACCTTGATCGGCAAGCACGCAAGAGCCCTGAACTCGCGCTGCTCGTACCGGAGGTTTTTCGTTCCGCTGCTCAGCCCCGGGTAACCGCCATTGCCATCGATTCCGGTGTCGAAAACCGCGGAATTGCCGAGGCACAAAAGCTTGTAAGGCGCCGCCCGATGCCCGCCCGGCATCTGCGCCTCCTTGCTCAAGCCCACTTTGCAAGCGGCAACAATGAGGCAAGCGCACTTGCCATCCAATATGCCGCACAGCGCGGGTGGCGCGATGCGCTGGTGCAAGAGGCGATGATGCAACTCGCCCTTGCCGCAGGCGACCGCCCTGAAGCTGCCCGTAGATATGCGGCGCTCTTTTTGATCCGCAAGACCGATCCAGCTCTGCTTGTGGAAGCGGGACCTCTGGTGTTTCCACAAGGTGGGTCAGAGGAACGCCAAGTGTTTGCCGAAATCGTGCGCGGCGCAGACAGATGGCAAAACACTTTCCTTTCCCGAGGTGCACGTGTGATGCCGCCTGATGTCTTCGTAGAAGTTTTGGAACTTGGTGTTGCCGATGGAGCTGAGTTTCCTTGTCCCGCGCTTGACCAAGCGCAAAGTGCGATTGCCCGCAAGGATGAAGTCGCCGCAGTGAAACTGGCTGGATTGATCGAGGTTAACTGCTGAACCCGTAGGGTCCGCCTTGCGTATATCTCACCTCTTGCCCAATCCATCGCTTTGGAGCATGGCGGCGGCTCACTCGCGTTTGCACATTGATCAGCTCCACGGGATTTAAGAGCCATGTCGAACCCATCTGTTTTGTCCAACGCCCTTGTCACCGTGTTTGGTGGTGGCGGCTATATTGGCAATTATGTCGTCCAAGCCCTGCTCGCCAAAGGTGCGCGTGTTCGGGTTGCAAGCCGCACGCCTGAGAAAAGCTGGCCCCTGAAGCCGCTGGCGAACCTTGGCCAATTGCAATTTGCCAAATGCAATCTGTTGAAGCTTGAGGACATCTCTTCCGCCCTCGCGGATGCCGATTATGTGGTCAATCTGGTCGGCGACTTTGCAGGCGACTTGACCACTTTGATGGGCGAAGCACCTGGTCATATGGCCCGCACAGCCAAGGCAAACGGGGCCAAGGGCTTTGTGCATATGAGCGCAATTGGCGCGGATGCAAACTCCACCACCGCATATGGCACAAGCAAAGCCTTGGGTGAGCAGCTGGTGCTTGAAGGCTTTGAAAACGCGACCATTCTTCGCCCCTCCATCGTGTTTGGCAAAGACGACAATTTCGTCAACCTTTTCGCTGGCATGATCGAAAACCTTCCCATCCTCCCAGTGTTTGGCCACGATAAAGAGCTTCAACTCGTCTATGTCGACGATGTGGCCGAAGCAGTTGTGGCCGCAATCGAAGCCCCGCACACCCATGGCGGCAAGATTTTTGAACTTGGCGGGCCTGAGAAGCTGACGATGCTTGAAATTCACCAGCGCATTGCCACGGCTCAAGGCCGCGAGCGGACTTTCCTTGAGGTCCCCGATGGCGCAAGCGCGCTGTTCGCTGCCATGCCTTTGACCCCGATGAGCCGTGATCAATGGACGCTTTTAAAGGCGGGCAATGTGGTGGCAGATGGCGCAAACACACTTGCCGACCTTGGCATTGATGCGCGTCCGCTTGGCCTATTCTTAGACAAGTGGATGACACGGTATCGCAAATTTGGCCGCTTTGGCCTTGCAAACGAGCGCAACAAACGCCGTGCAACTGACGGCTGAGTAACCCGTTCAAAATCCACGATAAGGTCAAAGTTTGGCACACTTGGCACACTGTCCAGGGTCCAAAATCGTGCCCCCGCACCCAACCCTGCCCCTCTCTTTCATATTGAGAGGAGGCAAAGAGCTGGATGGGGTCAGTGTACATGCCCCTCGCCTTACTTGGCGAGACGCGAGTAGGAAAACGCGCGTCTAGAGCTGCTCTGCGTAAAGTGAGAGCAAATCGGCATAAGCCTTTTCGGCCGGAGCTTCGGCGTAAGAAGGAGCGTCCGGCACAGTCCAACCGTGGTCTCCCGCATACACTTTAACCGTTGCCGGACGGCCTGCCTCTTGTGCTGCGGCTGCAAACTCATCCTTATGCGTTGGCGCGGCGGCATCGTCATCTTGTGCAACCGCGATGAGGTATCCAGCCGTGCTTGCGCTTAGCACTTTGTGCGGGCTCTTGGCATAATGATCGCGCACCAATCCGCCCCCATGGAAGCTGGCTGCGGCCTTGATCCGGGTCGGAGCAGCAGCAGCGCTCCACACGGTGAACGGCCCGCCCATGCAGTACCCTTGCGTGCCAATGCCTTTGGATGTGTCGACAGCTTCCTGAGCATCAAGCCACACCACTGCAGCGCCCGCATCGCGCCCGATCGAATCAGCGTCGAGCTTCTCCCTGTAAGGAGCGACCGCCTGCAATGCGCCTGCCTCGATCCAGCCTGCAAAATCCTCATACTGCTGACCCGCAACATCGCGGTAATATGGGTTCATGATGAGCACCGCGAAGCCTTCTTTGGCAAGACGCGTTGCCATATCGATTTTGGCGGGGCGGATTGAGGCAATGTCGGGCCAGAAGATAACCGCTGGGTGCTTGCCTTCGCTTGGGTGGATGAACACGCCGTCCATAACCCCATCGGCGGTCTCAAAACTCACCTCGGTTTGTGTGAGAGCCACCTCATCGTCGCCTTCGCCGCTTGCGGTGACGGCCTCGGGGGCACACGCTGTGACCGCCACAGCGCCTGCTAAAACGCCGAACTTGCGGCGGCTCATCGCCCATTCTTTGAGATTGGCTTCATCACACATGGCGCATCTTCCTTCTAAGACTTTGATCTTGGCGTTTGATAGGCTCGGGCACCCCCCATGGACAAGCGGCAATTTGCAGGGCAGACTGCTTTCCAAGAGTGGGAGCTTGGGAGAGCTCCTTTGGGAGAGAGAACCGTGAAAAAACTATTTTGGGCAGCGCCTGTCTTGGCGCTGGGCACTTTGGGTCTGGCATCTTGTGAAGATATGGCCAGCGACAGCGAGGGCGGCATTACATCAGCGATGCTGCTTGGCGCGGGCGACGACAACGCCAATTGGATCACCCATGGGCGCACTTATGATGAGCAGCGTTTCTCTCCGCTAGAAAACATCAACGCCGAGAATGTGGGCGATCTGGGCCTTGCATGGTACGCCGATATGGACACAGCGCGCGGGCAAGAGGCAACGCCGCTGGTCATCGACGGCAAGATGTATCTCACCACCGCATGGTCCAAGGTGGCTGCGTTCGATGCGACCACGGGTGAGCCGCTTTGGGATTACGACCCAGAGGTGCCCGGCGAAACCGGCGTCAAAGTATGCTGCGATGTGGTCAACCGGGGCTTAGCTGCGTGGGGCGATGACCTGTTCCTTGGCTCGCTTGATGGGCGGCTGATTTCCCTCAATCGCGATACGGGCGAGGTGAATTGGGAAGTCGTCACCGTCGATCAGGACATGGCCTATTCCATCACCGGCGCACCGCGCATCATTGATGGCAAGGTTATCATCGGCAATGGCGGCGCTGAATTTGGCGTTCGCGGATATATCGCGGCTTACGATGTGGAGGACGGCAGCGAGCTCTGGCGCTTCTACACCGTGCCAGACGGGACGGAAGGGGATGATGCGCCGGAGCATTTGAAGGCCGCCGCTGAGACGTGGAACATGGACGTTCTCGCCGGTTCCGATGCAATCGGCGGCGGGGGCACAGTCTGGGATTCCATGGCCTATGACCCTGAACTCGACCTTCTCTATTTCGGCGTTGGCAATGGATCCCCATGGAACCAAGCGTACCGCTCACCGGGCGAAGATGGGGCAGGAGAAGGCGACAACCTCTATCTGTCCAGCATCGTCGCGGTGCGTCCGGATACGGGCGAATATGTCTGGCACTATCAGACAACGCCGGGCGAAACGTGGGACTACACCGCGACGCAGCACATCATCCTTGCCGATATGGAGATTGAGGGTGAGGAGCGCCAAGTCCTCATGCAGGCCCCCAAGAACGGGTTCTTCTATGTGATCGACAGGGCAACGGGTGAGTTCATCTCTGCTGAAGAATACATCCCGCAAAACTGGGCCGAAGGGATCGACGAAAACGGTCGCCCAATCTTCAATCCAGAAGCGCGGTTCGACAAAACCGGCGAGACTGCACTGGTAATGCCGGGACCACTTGGCGGGCACAACTGGCACCCCATGGCGTTCCACCCGGGCGAAGGCCTTGTCTATATCCCAGCGTTCGAGGCAGCCTCTGCCTATGCGCCAGAGGCCGATTGGAAGCCCGACCGCGCACGCGGGTTTAATGTCGGGATTGACCTTGGCGCAGGCGATTTGCCGCCTGATCTGGGCGTTCGCAAATCCATCTATGGCACGGTCAAAGGCAAGCTGACAGCTTGGGACCCTGTGGCGCAAGAGGCGCGCTGGACGGTGGAATTCCCCGGCCCATGGAACGGCGGCCTTTTGGCAACCGGCGGCGGGCTTGTCTTCCAAGGCAATTCGTCGAGCGAATTTGCCGCCTATAACGCAGGCTCTGGCGAGAAGCTTTGGAGCTTTGCAGCGCAGACCGGCATTGTGGCGCCGCCCATCACCTACACCGTTGGCGGTGAGCAATATATCGCGGTTCTGGCCGGTTGGGGCGGCGCATATGCCTTGGCGGGCGATGGCCATATGATCAAAGATCAAGGCCCCGTGCGCAACATCTCAAGGCTTTTGGTGTTCAAGATCGGCGGCGAGGCTGTGCTTCCCGATATGGTGACACTGGCGGAGCTTCCGCTCGACCCGCCACCTTCGCGTGCAAGCGCAGAGACGATTGCGCTCGGAAAGGTCAATTACGCCCGCTATTGCGCCGTGTGCCATGCGCCGGCGGCTGTGGGCTCCACGACATTGCCTGACCTCAGACGTTCGGGAACGCTCGGCAATGCGACAAGCTGGCAGGCGGTCGTTCACGACGGCATCCTTGCAGACAACGGCATGGCAAGCTTTGCAGGCTCAATGTCAAAGGACGAGATCGAGGCGATCCGCGCCTATGTCATCCAACGCGCCAATGAGGACAAGGCGTTGGAGGCGGCGAGCGCTGCGCAGGTGGCGCGGCGCTAAAGCGGGGCGCTAACCAAACACCAGATTGCCGAGCAACCTGCCGGGGATCAGCGTGAACGCGCCTGCGATGCAGAGGCCGACGTAGAGCCCCGTCATAGCGCCCATGTGCGCGCGGATTTTGCCTTGGCGGGCAAACCATATGGCGAGCGGCACATTGACGAGCGTCCAAACGGTGAAGATGTGGATCGGACTAAAGCCGGATCCCGCGATCCCACCGCCCGGCGCTCCGATAAAGGCGCTTGCCACAGCGGTTGCCAGCATCAGCCCTGCCCAAACGCGGCCAAGAAAGCGGTGCACGCGGTTTCCCTTTTTGCGCCAAAGGATCAAGGGCCCGAGCAGTAGCGCTGGCACAACCGTCGCCAAATGAAACGCCACCGCAAGCGGTATCTCGCTTCCCCGCCCTGGAGCTTCGCGCGGCGTGGAAAAGCTGTCAGTCATAATGCCAAGCACTGTCATCACCAGCGTGATCGCAATCGTGATAAGGGCGGTCACCCAGAGGTTCGGGATGCGCGCCTGAGACGGTGATGTGGATGGTGTTGTGGATGACGATGGAGATGGATCGGGGGTTTTACCTGTCATAACCTCTTGTTTCTTTTTGGGCCCTCACCTTAGGGTGGCAGCCATGTTAAATGGCCTCCCCAATTTTGCGCTGCGTGCTGAAAAGAAAAGGCAATCTGCGCGGAGCGTCCTCGCAATGCGCAGGCCGTCCAATGACTGCGCGAGTGGTCCGCGAGTTTCTGTGAACGGTCCGGCCCGGTGAAACTCACAAGAGCCGAACGGATCATGGCCGAGGGCGGTATTATCGCTTTGTGCGGCTGTTTGGCCGCGTTGGTCGATCCCTTCAACGCCCCCGAAATGCCGCTGAGTGCAAGGCTTGCCTATTGGATCATCGGGTTTCTGGCAGCCTGGGGATTGGTGCGAGTGCTGGCCGTGGTCGGCGGCTCTGTGGCCAAGCTGTTGGGGCTCGCGCCGCAATGGGGATACATGCTCACCATCCCGCTTACGACAGTGCTGATCGCGTGGGGCGTGCTCTATTGGACCGGAGGCAGCGAGCTTGCGCTTGGCAATGCATTTGGCCGCGTGTGGGTTTCAGCGCTCCTGATAGGTCTCGGCTTTTTTGCGCTATTTTTCCTGCTCTACGCAAGGGTCGATTTCTCGCCCGACGTGCCCCATGAGCATGAGGATGATGTTGAACACGGCCCGGCCCTATCCGGCCCGCCCCAAACCAGGCTGCACGAACGGCTGCCTGCAGGCTTCCCAGAGATCATCGCGCTATCGGTGGAGGACCACTACACCCGTGTGCACGCTGCAACGCGCAGCGAGATGGTGCTGATGCCTCTTAGCGAAGCCATTACTCTTATGCCCGAGGGACAGGGAAAGCAGGTCCACCGCAGCTGGTGGGCGGCGCGCGGCGCGGTGGTCAGCCAGAGACGTGAGGGGCGGGACATCAAGCTGATCCTCGAGAATGAACTCGAAGTCCCCGTCAGCCGTAGCAACGTCAAAACGCTGCGCGAGGAAGGTTGGCTGGATTAGCTTTCAGCGAAAAAATTGAGCTCTAAGAGCACGTTGTTGGGATCGGTCGTGAAAATCTGGGTGAGGCCTATCGCAGGCACTTCGTTGATCGTGAAATCAGCCCCCTCGCCTCCAACCGTGCTTTCACCGTTTGATACTCACCGCATCGCAAAGCCACATGGTGGATCGCCCCGGTTGCTGCGCCAGCCTCAAGTGGACGCTTGTAAGTGCTAGGAAAATCGACCGAGTTGATGTGCAAGATCGCCTGACCCCCGGAATCATACATCCAGCGAACTTGGTCAGGCCGCATCGAGGGGGGCCATCGCGTTCCTCAAGGTCGAGGAGTTCAGCGTAAAACCGCGCAGTGCCGCCAAGGTCTTGGGTGACGATATTCACATGGTCGAGGCGCTGAACGATCATGCTAGCCCCGGAACACCACCGTCCGATTGCCGTTCATCAATACCCGCTCGCCAGCAAACAAACGCACCGCTTCGGCGAGCACCCGGCGCTCAATATCGCGGCCTTTGCGCACCAGATCGGCCGGGCTATCGGCGTGAGTAATGCGCTCCACATCCTGGTGGATGATCGGCCCTTCATCAAGGTCAGCGGTCACAAAGTGAGCGGTCGCCCCGATAATCTTGACCCCGCGCGCATGGGCCTGGTGGTAAGGCTTTGCGCCTTTGAAGCCGGGCAAAAACGAGTGGTGAATGTTGATACAGCGACCTGCAAAATGCGCTGACTGCTCGTCCGAGAAAATCTGCATATAGCGGGCGAGCACCACCAGCTCTGCTTGCGTTTCTTCAGCGATTTCGCGCACCCGCGCCTCGGCCTCGGGCTTTGTTTCTTTGGTCACCGGCACATGGTGGAACGGTATCTCGCCAATATCGGTACGGATCGCCACCTCTCGTGGGTGGTTGGAAACAATCGCCACCACCTCGATATTGAGCTCCCCCATACGCAGGCGATAGAGCAGATCGACAAGGCAATGGTCGCCCTTAGATACCATGATGATCACCCGGCGCGGGCGGTCTTGGGCAACGATTGTCCAATCCATCGCATATTCGCCCGCGAGCTTGGCAAAGCTTGCCCGCAGCTCATCAGAGGTCGTGCCCGTGGGGTCGAAGGCGACACGCATAAAGAAGCGGTTCGACGTCTCATCGCGGAATTGCTGCGCGTCTAGGATGTTGCAGCCACGCTCGAAAAGGAAGGCGGTGACGCGCGCGGTGATCCCGGCACGGTCCGCGCAATCGAGCGTGAGAATAAGCGGAGAGCTCATGGGGTCTTGCTTACATCTTCATCCGGGCGGACTGGCCGTCATCGACTTTGATAACGGCGCCGGTCACACACTCGCTCGACGGGCTCACCAGATAGAGCAGGGTCGTGTCCATTTGCGCTGGCACAGGCACGCGCTTGCGAGCGAGCATGGGACGCGGGTCGCCGATGCGTTCGAACATGCCGTCGGTCATCTCGGTCACGAACATGCCGGGGCAAATCGCATTGACGTTGATATTGGCATAGCCCCACTCAACGCTGAGCGTTTCGGTCATCCGGGCAAGCGCGGTTTTGGTGGTCGCATAAAGCGCCGCGCCGCCCCCATCATAACGGTAATGCGCGGTCGAGGAGATATTGACGATCCGGCCCGGCTTTTTGGCGGCCAAGAGCCTGCGCGCCACTTCGCATGACAAGATCCACGGTGCCCGAAGGTTCACGCCCAACACACGGTCGATGAGTTCAAGCTCCATCTTATGCGCGCGCTGTGCATCGGGGATGCCAGCGTTGTTGATGAGGATATCGACCAGGCCAAGCTCGCGCTCAGCCGCCTCAACCGCATTGATAAGTGCATCCGCATCAGTCGCATCCATAGCGATGGCAACCGCCTTACCGCCGCCTGAATTGATTTCCGCCGCAAGCGCTTCGAGCCGATCCACGCGCCGCGCGCAAAGCGCCACAGCGGCACCTTGGCTCGCCAGCACGCGGGCAAACCGCTCGCCAAATCCTGATGACGCACCCGTCACCAACGCGACACTGCCTGACAGGTCAGTCGATGCATTGGGGAGAGGGAATTCTTGGGGTTGGTCATCACTCATGGGCGCAAATTACCTTCCTGTAAGAGCCGCTTCGCATTGCTGCATAAGCTCAGTGATGATCTCAGCTGCAGGCTCTTCTTTGGTCACCATGCCAACCGACTGGCCCGCCATGATCGAGCCGTTTTCGACATCGCCATCGACGACCGCGCGGCGCAAAGCCCCTGCCCAGAAGTGTTCAATCTCAAGCTGCGCTTCGCCCATATCGACCTCTTCGCGGTCGAGCATTCCGGCGACTTCGATCTGTTTCTTTGTGAACTCTTCGGTGCCCTTGTTCTTCAATGCGCGCACCGGGATGACGGGGAGGCGGGGATCGACCTGAACGCTGGCCTCTGCATCGCGGGCCTTGGCGCGGAAGAAGGCTTTTTTGAAATCAGGGTGAGCGATGCTTTCGGCAGCGCAGGCGAACCGCGTTCCAAGCTGGACACCGCAAGCGCCCATCTCAAGATAGCTCGCAATTGCCTCGCCCCGGCCAATGCCGCCTGCGACGAAAACCACATGATCTTCGGCCAATGCGGGAAGGAACTCTTGTGCAAGGACGCTGGTCGCAACAGGGCCAATGTGGCCGCCTGCCTCCATGCCTTCGATCACTAAAGCGTCACCGCCTGAACGAAGGAGCTTCTTTGCCAGCGCAAGTGTCGGCGCAAATACGATAACCTTGCCGCCAAATTCCTTGATCGCCTCAACGCTGCCCTTGGGCGGGATGCCGCCTGCGAGCACCACATGGCTCACCGCGTACTTCTTGCAGACCGCGATGAGGTCGAACAATTGCGGATGCATGGTGATGAGGTTCACGCCAAAGGGCTTGTCCGTCATCGCCTTGGTCGCCGCGATTTCTGCGTCGAGCAGCTCAGGCGTCATCGCCCCGCACGCGATCACGCCAAAGCCGCCCGCGTTCGAGATGGCTGACACCAAATTGCGCTCGGAAACCCAGCTCATCGCGCCGCAAAGGATGGCGGTTTCGCAGCCTAGAAACTCGGTGCCGCGCTGCATCATGGCGCTGGTGTTTGAATAGTTTGTCATAGGTTTGCTCGCTTAAGGGCCGCGCGGGTAAAGATCAATCACGAGTAGGTGATGCGCACCTTGTGTGCCGTAGCGGCAGCGAGCTTACGGGCTTCGTCGGTATCTGCCCCTCGCGCCAAGGCGACAGCCATGCGGCGATAGGGCCGCGTTGTTGGTTTGCCAAAGATGCGGACATCGCTTGTAGCGTCTGTTCCTAGGGCGTCAGCGACACCCTCAAAGGCAAAATTCTCGCTTTCCCTATCGGCAAGGATGACAGCAGAGGCCGCTGGCACTGCTTCGATGGCGCTTGGCACCGGAAGGCCCAAAATTGCACGAGCGTGGAGGTCAAATTCGGTGAGGTCTTGGCTGGCGAGCGTCACCATTCCGGTGTCATGCGGGCGCGGGGAAAGCTCGGAGAAGATCACTTCTTCACCCCTCACAAAGAACTCAACCCCAAAAAGGCCCCAGCCTTTGCCATCCCCTTGCAAGGCCTCTACCACTTTGACGGCCATATCTTGGGCCTTGGCGATTGCGCTTTGCGACATGGCTGTAGGTTGCCAGCTTTCCTGATAATCGCCGCGTTCTTGGCGGTGACCGATGGGCGGGCAGAAACTGATGCCGCCCTTATGGCGCACGGTTAGAAGGGTGATCTCATAGTCAAAGGCGATAAACTCCTCGACGATCACCCGCGCACGGTCGCCGCGCATATTGGCGCAGGCGTAATCCCAGGCCTCTTCAAGCGCGCCCGCATCATCGACCTTACTTTGACCCTTGCCTGACGAGCTCATCACCGGTTTGATCACGCATGGAAAGCCCGCATGCTCTGCGGCCGCACGCACCTCTTCCAGAGTGGTCGCATAACGGTAACGCGAAGTGGTGAGGCCAAGCTCTCCCGCGGCCAGATCGCGGATCGCATCGCGGTTCATGGTAAGCTGAGCGGCGCGCGCAGAGGGGACGATGTTAAAACCCTCGGCCTCAAGCTCACCCAAAACCTCGGTGCGAATGGCCTCGATCTCAGGGACAATCAGGTCGGGCTTATGCTTTTCGGCGGCGCCGCGCAGCGCAGCGCCATCGAGCATAGAGAACACCTCACGCGCGTCCGCCACCTGCATAGCTGGCGCGTCGTCATAGGCATCACACGCAATGACGCGCGCTCCCAAACGCTTGGCAGAGATGACAAATTCGCGGCCCAATTCACCAGAGCCGAGCAATAGGATTTTAGCAGTAGACGACATTGCGCCGCTTTAGCCGATGCGCTGGACCGGATCAAAGGTTTGCAGCAAGGGCATTCACGGGGGGATTGAAAGACGGGACAGTTCAAACGCTAGGCGGTGCGATTGGCTCTTTGGTCAATCACATGATTCATTGTTCTTTCGATTAAGTGGCCGCTTACAAGGCTCGACTTTGGGCGGCAGATTGCCGTTTGCATCCCTCCAGCAGCGCGCGCCATGACAAGGCCAAGTTCGGCCTGTCGGATGGTCCATTCTGCACTACGCTCAACCTTCGCGACACCTGCGCTGGCGGATAGCTGCGGTCCTCGGCTGCCCTCTGACTTGGCCAATCCTGCAAAAATCTGGAGCGCATCTGCGGCCCATTCGCGTGCGGCCGCTGGGCCTGTATCGGGGAGGATCACCCCAAATCGTTCTTCATCCACTTGGGTCAAGATGTATCCCGGGGCGAGCATGGTTTCGATGAACTTTGCAAAGCCCCATCGAACTTGGTCCGCTGTGCTCTGGCCGCATTGCATAAAGATTGCGCGCATACCATCGATTGCAAAGACGACCGCGCTTGCTGCGTTCCCCGGTCCACCCTCATGTCCAATATGGCGGGCAAGTTCTGCGGCGAAGCGGCGGCGGTCATGAAGGCCTGTGATGGGGTCAGTAGAGGGGTATACCTGTGCTTGCTGATCCAGCATGCGTTTGTGCTGCACCGAACGCAGCCTTCCCAACGCGCCTGCTCCAGACTTGTCCGCGCCTGCGATCAAAGTGAGTTCAAGCCCATACCAATGTTCATCTTGGCCCAAGCTGCAATTGCATGCTTGTGCGCAATCGTTTGCAAGATTGCATGTTGTGATGGGAAATTCGATTCCCTCGTCAACATCGAGGCCCGCGATGACCTTCTTGAAGTAGGCTTCAACGCTCGCGCGGTGATCGGCTGTTGCAAAATCGGCCACGTGCGGCATCAGCAAAAAGGAGTTTAAATCGACCCCTAAGCGGGCGGCGTTCTGGGATGCATTGACGACAAAACCAGCAGCATCAAGGCGAACAAGAACATCGTCCGCGCGGTCACAATTTTCATCAGGCAGCACGAGGCGGTGCGCTGGCATTGAGTACATATTCATGTGTTCGGCCCCCGAAAAGCAACAACAATCCCGGTCGATCCGTTTCCTCGTTCAGATGGCGAGTAAACTAACGAAATTGGCGAGTTTTCTGGTGCATCCCCATGCATTCAGAGGTGTGTAAACCCGGTCGTTAGTGAACGTTAAGTAACTGAACTAAAAAACGAATCATTGTTGTTTTCGTTTACCATAAAATGGCGGATTTGGTGCATTTGCTAAGCTTCAGCACCGTGATCCCAATGCCTCAGACTTCGATCATGATACGAACATTTTCCGGACTGATTCGATACTCCGAAGCGATACGTAAGCGACATTCCTCTACGAGGTTTTGCGTATCGCTCTGTGGGCCGATTTCAGTTAGCTCGCGCGCCTCCACGCCCAAAACCTTGGCGATCGCCTCAATGCGTTCAGGCAGTGGCTTCGCCTTGCCCTTCTCCCATGCCCAAACCGTTGGCTTGCTCACGCCAAGAGCATTGGCAACTTGTTCAAGCGTGAGGGAGCGTTCACGGCGCAGCCGGTTGAGTTGCGGCCCCAGTTTTGCACCTGCTGAGAGCTTTTGAAACGCGGACGGCGTCTGTGCCTTTATATCTGAGTGGGGCTCTGTCTCTGGCTGGGGCTGCATTTCCGGCTGGGGTTGGGCCGAAGTGGGTGCCGATTGCAATTGGCTGGCAGCGAGCGCCCCATCGCTCAGCGCCTGCTCAAACGCACAACCATAAAGCTGTTCACTCACCCAAACGATCTCAGCATCGACAGCACCGACGTCAGGAAGCCCGATCGCAAGCCGATCACCCGGAACCAACTGAAGCTGTGTTTCGATCAAAAGACCAACAGCGGATAGATTGTGGATCGTCACATTCGCCGGTGCGCCGCTTTGTGAAACACCGCTTGTGTGGAGCCTTAAGGTACGGCGCGAATGACGCCTGCCATCGACACTAACACCGTTAGAGGAAGCTGCTTGTTCGAGATGGGCTTTCAACGCCATGAGGTAAGGCTCCTGAGTGAGAGCCTCTGTTACCGGTTACAATCGCTAAGGCCGGGTTAGCGAACAGGGTTAATTGCGATGAGATGCGCCTGTTTTCGGCAAACCGTTGCCTAACACAGTGCCTATTCCAATCTCCGACACATTGTCCGGAAAAAGGCCCCAGGATAGACTTAGTCCTCTGCATCAAGCCCGTAAGCGGTATGAAGCACCCTCACTGCAAGCTCGGTCTCATCTTCGTCGATCAATACGCTCACCTTGATCTCAGATGTCGTGATCGCGAGGATGTTGATACCCCGGTCTGACAAAGCGCTAAACATCGTGCTGGCAACACCGGCATGGCTTTTCATGCCGACACCCACAACGCTGATCTTTGCAACCTTTGTGTCCGCAATGATGCGGTTAAAACCGATTTGCTCGCGCTTGTCTTCAAGCATCGCTTCGGCCCGTGCCAAATCGGCGCCGGGTACGGTGAAGGTCACATCGGTCTCGCCTTTATCACGGCCAACGTTCTGGATGATCATGTCGACATTGATTGATGCGTTCGCCAGCGGAGTGAAGATATCCGCCACAGCGCCCGGTTTATCGGGCACCCGGGTCAGCGTGACTTTCGCTTCATTCTTGTCGTGAGCGATCCCGGTAACAAGTTGGCGTTCCATTTCGCCCCTTTCGACCATGAGTTCCATTTCTTCATCCGACACAATCAAAGTGCCAGGCAGTTCATCAGCAGGCACCGCATCATCGCCCACAAAACTTGAGAGCACCTGGATGCGCACGCCTTCTTTCATCGCAAGTCCCACTGAACGCGTTTGCAGCACCTTTGCGCCAACGGATGCCAGTTCGAGCATCTCTTCGTAAGTGACCGCCTTTTGCTTGCGCGCTTTGGCAACGATGCGCGGATCGGTGGTGTAGACGCCGTCCACATCGGTGTAGATATCGCAGCGGTCTGCTTTAACCGCCGCCGCGACCGCGACTGCAGAGGTATCAGAGCCGCCGCGCCCAAGCGTTGTCACCCGGCCTTCATCCGAAATGCCTTGGAAACCGGGGCATACCGCGATCTCGCCCTCTTCCATACTTGCAACCATCTCAGGCGCATCGATAGTGGAAATGCGCGCCTTGGAGTGTGCCTCAACCGTTTTCACTGGCATTTGCCAACCGAGCCAGCTGCGCGCTTTGCAGCCTAGCGATTGTAAGGTGAGCGCAAGCAATCCGCTGGTGACCTGTTCTCCGCTAGAGACAACCACATCATACTCAGCCGGGTCATAAAGGGCATTGGCTTCGCGGCAGAAATTCACGAGGCGATCTGTCTCGCCTGCCATGGCGCTGACGACGACGCCAACTTCGCTGTTTTGGGCCTGCGCGCGCACGATATTGGCGACGCGGCGAATCCGCTCGGTCCCCGCCATCGAGGTCCCGCCAAACTTCATGACAACTCTTTGCTTCTGCGTGGCCAAAGCCGATAGCTCCCGCTTGTGTGATCCTGCTAGTTATGTGTCGCCCGCGCTGCTAACGGGTGATTATGGGAAACGCAAACACACAAAGCGATGCTAACGTAACAATCCGTCCTGAAGAGGCTGCATTCTTTTCTGATCTTGCCAAAGACTGGTGGAACCCCAAGGGCAAAATGGCGAGCTTGCATCAGGTAAACCCGGTTCGGCTTGGCTTTATTCGTCAGGCTGTGGATGCCCATTTTGGGACCGATGCTCGCGCGATTAAGCCGCTGGCTGGCAAAACCGCGCTTGATATTGGATGCGGTGCCGGTCTTGTGTGCGAGCCTCTTGCACGCCTTGGCGCCGAAGTGACCGGGGTCGATGCAGCAGGTGACAATGTCCAAGCAGCCAGCGCTCACGCAGACGCGGGCGGGCTCGATATTCGCTATATGATGGGCGAGGTGGCCGGGCTCGATATTGGCACCTTTGACCTTGTCACCAGCCTTGAGGTGGTGGAACACGTGGCAGACAAGCGCGCCTTTCTCAACGATGTCGCAGCGCGCCTTGCCCCTGGCGGTCTGCTAGTGCTCTCCACTCCCAATCGCACGCCAGCTTCGCGCTTGCTGCTGGTCGGTGCAGCAGAGGCGGTGGGGTATGTCCCCAAGGGGACGCACCATTGGGAGGATTTTGTCACTCCCGAAGAGCTCGAAGGGCTGCTGAACGAGGTTGGGCTTGAAGTCATCGAGCGCCGGGGCATTGCATGGCGGCCGGGAAAAGGGCTGCACCTGTCTGAGGATGAGGCGCTCAATTATATTTTGAGCGCCCGGGCAAAGCCTTAAAGAATACGAGAGGCCTGCTCAGCGCTCGGCACCCAGCATTCCTCAAGCTTGCCAAACCACCTATAGCGATTGCGCGCGATCATCTTGTATACGCGATCACGCAAAAGGTGCGGGACCAACCGGAAGATCACCCCCGCCTTCCACGGCCAGCCAAGCTTTGACCACATATGCAAGACGGCATCGCTGTTCATCCAAACGCGGCCTCCCTCGCTTGGCGGGTCCAATAGAATGAAGCTTGCAGGGTCTTTTGGATCCAGCCCCGCGTGACGCATGATCGACGCCCCGGCATCGTCTTGCATTGCTGCCATACGGAAATGACCTTCATGATCATTTTTAAGAACAAAGCGCGCGTTCGCTGTGCACAGCACGCATACGCCGTCAAACACGATGATTGGCTTGTCGCGCGGCAATTGGTCGAATGCGTCAGTCTTGAGCATGATCCTCTTGCTCCACGAGCGCTGCAAACTCTTTCACATTGTCAGTAAAGAAGCCGTCAGCACCGGTCGCAATAGCAGCCTTCCAAAGCATTTCCCATTTACCGTCAGCAGAGGGACCGCCTTCGTTCTGAAGCGCGGCGGGCAAAAAGCCATTTTCCTTGCGCAATGTCCAAGGATGGACCTTAAGCCCTGCGGCCTGAGCATTCGCCACAAGCGAAGTCGCTGCCATGGTTTGCGGGTCCAAGACATGACCAAGCCACGGGCCAATTCCGTCTGCATAGGATGCAACCTCTTTGAGGCCACTTGGCGAGATCATCTCAGCATAACGCATATCTGCCTCATCGACCGGGCCACCCTCAGGCGCAATGAGTTGAACGAGCTTGTAGTCACTACGTTGATTAAGGCGGCGCAAAGTACCCACTTCAAAGCACTGGATGAAAATCGGATCTTCAGGGTTAATTCCCAGATCGCGCAGCTCGCGCAGCACGAGATCGACCATATCGATCCCTTCAACCTCGAGCATGAAGTTGGGGTGCTTGAGCTCTGGATAGAGGCCGATGCGCCGACCAGTCTCAGCCTCTTTGGCCCGGACGAGTTTGACGATCTCTTCGAAGGTGGGAACCTGGTACAAACCATTGTAGCGCACATTGGCGGGGCGGCTGGAAGGCACGCGCTCTTTGGCACGAAGCGTGCGCAATTCGGCGAGAGTAAAGTCTTCAGCAAACCAACCGGCTACGCGTCTGCCGTCGATGGTTTTTTCGCGGCGAAGGTGATCAAACTCCTCCCGGTTTGCGACATCGGTGGTCCCGGAAAGCTCATTTTCATGACGAGAGACAAGCTCAAGGTCCTTTGTGACCACAAGGTCTGGCTCCACATAGTCCGCGCCCTGTTCAATGGCGAGCTCATAGGCAGCCAGAGTGTGCTCAGGCCGATCACCGCTAGCACCGCGGTGCGCGATTAGGAGTGGGTCGCTGTTAGCCATCGCGGGAACAGGTGCCAAAAGCAGCGCAAGCCAAGCGCTTACAACAAATTTGCGGACCATTCATCTTCCTTGAAACCCACGAGGATGCCATTTTCGTGCTCTACCACTGGCCGTTTGATCATGGAGGGGTGCTGAACGAGAAGCATGACCGCCTTATGACTATCGGCCGCGCTGGCTTTCTCTTCATCACTAAGCTTACGGAAAGTTGTGCCGCGCTTGTTCAGCACGGTGTCGACACCTTTGTCGGCAATCCACGAGGTCACCTTGCCCTCGTCTGCGCCTTCTTTTTTGTAGTCGTGGAATGTGTAGTCAAACCCGTTTGCCTCAAGCCACTTCCGCGCCTTTTTGACGGTGTCACAATTGGGGATGCCGTAAAATTGAAGCGTCATACCGCGCGTTATTCCCTGTGATAGATATCGCTTGGCCGCGCCTTATCGCAACGCAGGCCACATGCCCAGAGTGCCGCGTCTTCTCTTGCCAACAAAGATCAAGCTTAACCCCGTCTTTAGTATTTTTGCCTAGTGCACCATCAATCCCAAAAACGGGGCCTTATAGGGAAGACAATGACAAAATCGCTTTCAAAATTTGCTCTGGCAGCTGGCAGCATTGCGCTCGCCCTGGCACCTGTTTCCGCATCTGCTGGCACGCGTGCAGGCGATAACTCACAAGTCTATACCTCTGCTGGCGCTGAACCGGGTGCTGGTCGCAGCGCTGATGGCGAACAAATCGCTGGCACGAGTGCACCGGTTTACTTTGTGCTAGCGCTGGTAATCGGCGCTTGGACCACCGCGTTCATCGCCAAATCAGACGTATTGTTTGAGGATGATGAGGACGACACCGAGTTTCAGTCCACCGGCGTTTGATCTTATCGCGGATGGCTGCCCAGATGCGCATCGGCAATTGCGACTGCCAGTGCATCTGCAGCATCTGACCCGGCGATAGAAACACCGGGAAGCAGAACCTTGACCATGGCGGCGACTTGAGCCTTGTCCGCGCCCCCTGTTCCCACCACGGCTTTCTTGACCAACCGCGCAGCGTGTTCGTTCACATGAAGCGCAGCAGTCCCGCAGGCGGCAAGCACGCTTCCTCGGGCCTGTGAAAGTTTAAGTGTCGATTGCGGGTTCTCGTTCACAAAAACCTCCTCGCAGGCCGCCCGGTCGGGGGAATGCGCGGCTATGACCTTGGCAATCTCGGTATAGAGTAGCGCCAAACGCTCGGGCATTGGCGCCTTGGGGGTCGTCTTGATTTGGCCGTTGGCAATGTGCGCAAGGCGCGATCCTTCGGAGCGCACAAGGCCCCAACCGGTGCAAGAGAGCGATGGGTCCAGTCCAAGGATAATCATGCCTGATAATCCACCTAAAGCCCGACCATCCAACCAAGCCGCCACGCAATCGCAAGCGCGAATGCAGCCAACAGTGAGGTGAGAAAGACGAGCTCTAGCTTTTTCAAGCGTCAAGCTTATCCATCACTTCATCGCTGATCGCGTAATTGCCCCACACAGTTTGCACATCGTCATCGTCCTCAAGCACATCGATAAGCTTAAGAAGGGTGCCTGCGCCTTTCTCATCCATGTCGACAGTCAGGTTGGGCTTCCATGCAAGCTTCACTTCCTTCGCTTCGCCAAGGGCCTTTTCGAGTTCGGATGAAACCCCATGAAGTTCATCGGCTGCGGTCCAAATCGTGTGGCCGTCTTCGCTCGATTCGATGTCTTGGGCACCTGCTTCCATCGCGGCTTCAAGAACGGTGTCCTCATCGCCAGCCTCAACTGCATATTCGATCAGGCCGACACGTTCAAAACCGTGCGCAACTGAACCCTCTGTGCCCAGATTGCCGCCATTTTTAGAAAACGCCGTGCGCACAGCGGTTGCGGTGCGGTTGCGGTTGTCGGTGAGCGTCTCAACGATGATGGCGCTACCGCCTGGACCATACCCTTCGTAGCGAACCTCTTCATAGTTCTCACCATCCGCTGCGGCTGCTTTGTCAATTGCACGCTGGATGTTGTCCTTGGGCATCGACTGGCCTTTGGCCGTGTTGACCGCCAAACGCAGGCGCGGGTTCATATCAGGGTCCGGCGTGCCCATTTTGGCAGCGACCGTGATCTCGCGGCTCAGTTTGGAAAACAGGTTTGAGCGTTTCTTGTCCTGTGCACCTTTGCGATGCATGATGTTCTTAAATTTGGAATGGCCTGCCATGATAACTCTTTTGCGCGAAGTGTTTCGTTTAAACGCTTAAGCGTGAATTAGAGAATTGGCATTAGCCCTATGAGCGACATGACGACAACCCCATTATCTGGCCCCAACTCGGGCCCAATTTCAGAAGGCGGCATCAAGGCCACCTTTGCTGAAGGTGACATGACCGCTGCGAACGCAGGTCCAGCGGCAAGCATCGTTGAGGAATGGAAGCGTTTTGGCGCTTTCCTGAAACGACCCAATCTCGATGTCAGCTTGCAAAACGAGGGTGTGTTTCGCGTCCTTGCCCGAATTTACGCGCTCGATATGTTGGCGATGGTGGCGCTGATCGGCCTTGCAAGCGCTCTTGTCGCAGCTGGCGTTTACATCCCTGAAACGGCGCTTGCGGGGATGGAATTTACCCTTCCCATAATTTTGATGGTCGTGATCGTGGCGCCGGTCATGGAAGAACTTGCGTTTCGCGGATGGCTTTCAGGTAGGCCAGGAGCTGTTGTAGCAATGCTTGTTCTTGGTCTTGGAGCTATAGGGGCTGCTCTGCTTCACGCCTTCACTACGGCAGGAGGCGCGTTGGTCGGCTTGGTAGGCCTCATTTGCGCACTTCTCGCGCTCTTCTTATTATGGAAGAGGCCTGTGATGGGGTGGTTCTCAAGAACATTCCCATTTTTCTTCTGGTTCTCAACGCTGGCCTTTGCGCTGGTCCACTTAGCGAACTTCGAAGAGGGATCGCTCGCCGTGTTGCTCCCGCTTGTCCTGCCACAATTCATCCTTGGCTCGATGCTGGGCTACATCCGCGTCCGATTTGCGCTCTGGGCTGCCATCCTGCTCCACGCGGCGCATAATGCCACAGCTCTTGGACTAGCCGCCTTGGCAGGACAATTGTAGGACTGACGCTGTATAGTCCGGGGGAGAGGCTCAATTTCAGATGCAGAAAAGCCAGTCGATCCGACGGGTCGCTGGGCGGCGGCTATAGACTTGGGCCATATGCCAGTGCGCGAGCGCTTGGCAGACGCAGTGCAATTTATCCTCTCGCCCTCGCCTTACGCGTATCGTCACCTATGGGGCCGCGCGTCAGTAATCGCGCTTCTGGCCGTCTTCGCATTAGACTTCTGCATTGATTTCCTCGTCCAGATTGCAGTTGATTTCGTTGATGAAGGCACTGGAATAGTCCCCGATGCTATCGATTTCGAAGTCAATCCGATCTTCGATCTTTTTAGCCTGATCATTCTCGCGCCGGTCATCGAAGAAGCTGTGTTTCGCGGCTGGCTTTCCGGCCGTATCGCAGCTTTGAGATTTGGCGCGATTGGTTTCTTGGCCCTCGCCTTTGTCTTTTTGCCGCAATACGTTTGGCTGGGAGCAATCGCCCCATACGTTTCGCTCTTGGGGCTATTGATCGCATTCCTGGGCTATATTCAATGGCGAGCAAGGCGCGACCACGATGTGGCGGTGCCTGAGTTTTTCACACGCCACTATCGCTGGTTTGTTTGGGGCAGCGCGGTTCTTTTCGGAATTTCGCACATCGGCAATTACGAGCCGCTTTCACATCCCTTGGGCGTGATTGTGCTACTCCCTCTCATCGTAGGAGGGATGTTCCTTGCATACACCCGCACGCGTCTAGGCCTTCGCGCTGCCATGCTACATCATGCCCTTTACAATGGCGTTTGGGCCGGGTTGGATTATGCGAGTTTTGGGCTTGGCTGATGGCTAAAGCCGCACAGCCGTCCCGCTAGCGCTGACCATGAGCATGGAACCTGTATCTCCAACCACCTCATAATCGAGGTCGATGGCCACAACAGCATTCGCTCCCTTGCTCGCTGCTTCTGCCTGAAGCTCAGCAATTGCTTCATCGCGCGCTTCCTTGAGGATACGCTCATAACTGCCCGAGCGCCCACCAACGATATCGCGAATATTGGCGAACATATCGCGGAAGAGGTTCGCGCCAACGATCACCTCACCCACGACTATGCCGCAATATTCCTGGATCGGGTGCCCTTCCACCGTTGGTGTAGTGGTCACCAGTACACCGCGCGCGTCTTTCCATGGTCCTGCCATTGATATTCTCCCTGTTTGAGTGTGTTATTTAAATAAGACACTTTTGGGAAGTTTCAATGCCAGGATCGCAAGATCACATCATGCCGAGCGCAGATTTATAGGTCTCGAGCACCATATCCTGCTCAGAGCGTTCGTCCGGTTTCATTTTGCGCAGTTTGATAATCTGGCGCATGATCTTGGTGTCATAACCAACAGCCTTCGCCTCAGCGTATACATCGCGAATATCATCAGCGATGCCCTTCTTTTCTTCTTCAAGGCGTTCAATACGCTCGATCAACAAACGCAGGCGGTCATCGGTGGCTTCGGCCAAGGTCGGTCCTTCCAAAAGAATCGGTTTAAAATCTTGGCAGCGCTCTAACAGGAGCTTGCACGGCTTGCAGCTTTTGTGTGTGCCTTTCTCCACCGGTCTAGCCACAGCTTGCGTGTGCCCCATGATATTGTAGGATCACGATCGGAGGACACGGCAGTGGGGGAAACGCCAGTGGTCATTATGAACGCAAGCGCAAGCTGGGGGCGGCTATGACCCCTGAGCAATTGGAAGCTGTGCCCAGTGAAACCGATGCAACGGGTAATGTTGCTGTCTTTTGCGGTCATATGTTTAACGCTGGCAGCGAAGCCGAGATCTCTTTAGCCCAGCGGATCAGCAACCACTTGGATGAGCTTCAGGTAACAGTCGCCTACGGCCCGCTTGCATGCGGGGCAGATATCGTGATCGCAGAAGAGATCCTGAAACGCGGCGCAGAGCTCAACGTGGTGCTGCCCTTTGCCGAAGAGGATTTTATCGATGAAAGCGTAACCTCTGGCGGGCACGATTGGGCAGAGAGGTATTACGCCTGCCGTAACGCTGCCAAATCGATCAGCTTTGCAACGCCGAGCGATTATGTCGGCGATGATAATCAATTCGCCTACAACACGCTTTACGCGATGGGATTGGCGCTTCTTCGCTCAGAAAAGCGAAAGTGTGAAGCGTTTCAGATCGCGGTTGTGTCCAACGAATTTGCAAGCTTTTCTGCCACAGGCATTGCCGGAACCAAGGCGGATATGAAGCTTTGGCAGGATTTGGGGCGCAAGACGGTCACTATCCCTGCGGGCAATGTGCCGCGCAATTTGCGCTTCCCCAAACGCGCCAAGATCGGAGATGGGACAAAGCGCGAAATCCGCTCGATTATCTTTGCCGATTATAAGGGGTTTTCAAGGCTTGGTGAGCGCGAACTGCCTGAGTTTATGCACCTCATCATGGGGCGCATCGCTCAGGTGCTGCACGAATATGGTGACCATGTGGAATTCCGCAACACTTGGGGCGATGCCGTTTATGCGATTGTCGACGAGCCTCGCAAAGCCGCCGCAATAGCCCTCGCTTTGCAGGATGCACTTGAGGATATTCCGCGCGGGCTCGTTCCTTCGGGTGCGGTCGCAGGCATGCGGATAGGCGTGCATTATGGCCCGATTTGGGTGGGTACGGACCGGATCACAGGCAATCGCCTGTGGTACGGCGGCGAAGTCAACCGCACGGCGCGCATTGAGCCGGTCACGCCAGTTGGCGGCGTCTATTGCACAGAGAGTTTTGCAGCAGCTCTCCTTATGGACAATTGCACCGAGTGCTCTTTCATCTCTGTTGGGCGCGTGCTTTTGCCCAAAAGATACGGCGAAGTTGAACTTTACCGCCTCGAAAGCGCAGGCGAGGACGCCTAGGCTTTATTCACCCCGACTGACGACCCACTCAGCCTTTGTTTTTCGCGATGCTCGCCTCCATTGCCGCGAGCTGTTCTTGGGTTGCAGGCTTCTGGCGCGTCGCCTTCCACTCATCCATCGGCATTGCGTGAATGAGCTCGCGAGCCTGCGCCTTATCGCCTTCAAAGCCTGCATCGCGAATCCAATCCGCCAGACAATTGCGACAAAAACCGGCAAGCCCCATAAGCTCAATGTTCTGCGCATCGTGGCGGTGTTGGAGATGGCTCACGAGACGCCGAAAGGCGGCTGCTGCTACAGCATCGTCAAGTTGGGCAAGGTCGACAGATGAGTTCGTATTCATTCAGGCTTTTCCTTGAGTTGCAATATGGCTGTGTCATAGCAAGCAAACCGATGCAAAGGGCTATGGGATCAAAAAGGCCATGACAAAACGGGACACAATGCGGATCGATCCCAAAATCGATCCACGCGGACGCAAGGTCAAGATCTTGGCGACTATCGGCCCGGCTAGCCGCTCGCCCGATATGCTGCGCAAGCTGTTCAAGGCTGGTGCTGATGCATTCCGGGTCAATATGAGCCATGGAAATCACACAGATCATGAAAGCGCAATCCGGGCAATCCGCGCGATGGAAAAGGAATTTGGGCGGCCCATCGCAATCCTTGCCGACCTTCAGGGGCCAAAGCTGCGGGTTGGTGAGTTTAAGGACGGGCGCGCGGTTATCCGTCATTCCGGCCACTTCACGCTAGACCGTGATCCCACGCTTGGCGATGAGACACGCGTGTGCTTGCCCCACCCTGAACTGTTCGGGATTATGGAACGTGGTCAGCGGCTCCTCATCAACGATGGCAAGATCAAGCTGGTGGTGAAAGAGGCTGACGAGAACCGCATTTTTTGTTCGGCCGAAGTTGGCGGCGTGATCTCTGATCGCAAGGGCGTGAATGTACCTGACGCCGAAGTGCCCATTCCCGCTCTCACACAAAAAGACCGCAAAGACCTTGCCTTTGCTGTTCAGCACGGCGCAGATTGGATCGCGCTCTCTTTTGTGCAGCGACCAGAGGATATGGCCGAGGCGCGCAAGCTTATTGCTGAACATAAAGGCACAAGCACCGCCCTTCTTGCAAAAATCGAAAAGCCGATGGCGGTCAATCGCTTGTCAGAGATCATCGATATGGCTGACGGCATTATGGTTGCGCGCGGCGATCTTGGTGTTGAGCTTGAGCCGTTCGAAGTGCCACCTCTTCAAAAGAAGATTGTGAACGCAACGCGGCGTGCTGGTAAACCCGTTATCGTGGCAACGCAGATGCTCGAAAGCATGATCGAAAGCCCGATACCGACCCGCGCCGAGGTCTCTGATGTTGCCAACGCGGTCTATGACGGGGCGGATGCTGTCATGTTGTCTGCGGAGAGTGCTGCTGGCGACTGGCCCGAGGAATCGGTTGCCATGATGAACTCTATTGCGCGTCAGGTTGAACGCGAAGAGGGGTATAAGGAGCGGGTTCGCTTGCTCGCGACGAAACCCGATTCGACGACCTCCGACGCGCTCGCACACTCTTGCATGACCATTGCAGAAACAGTTCCCATTACCGCAATCACGGTTTTCACCATGAGCGGTTCAACCGCGCGCCGTGTAAGCCGGGAGCGGCCTGGCACCCCCATCTTGGTGCTTACTCCAAGCACGAAAACAGCGCGCCGCGTCGCTCTTCTCTGGGGCGCGCATGCTGTCGTGACAAAGGATATCGGGAGTTTTGAGGAAATGATCGCCAAAGGCAAACGCATGGCTTTGCGCCACGGGCTTGGCGAGGCAGGCTCCAAGCAGATCGTTCTGGCGGGCGTTCCGTTTGGAACTCCGGGGAGCACCAATGTGCTCCACGTCGTAACGCTAGCAGGGGACGAATTGAAGAAGCACGGGGGTAGGTTACCCACCCCCACACGCTCCAAACGTTTCAGACGCTTAGCCTTCAACTGCTTCTTCAGCCGTTTCAACAGCGTCATCGACATCCGCCTCGACGGCTTCTTCGCTCAGATCAGCCTCAGGCGCTTCTTCCACTGGCATTGGTTCAGGCGCGACAACCGCGGTTGGCTCAAGCGGCGCAACCGTTCGTGAGACTTCGCTTGCCGGAATGGCGAGTTCCACATCCGCTTGGGTCATTGCCATCATTTCACGGCCTTGCGGAATCGTGCCGCTGCGGCCTGTGATGAAGAGACCAGCAATCGGCACAGCCACAACGCCGGCAACCGTGGCAACCGTGTTGCCCTCACCCTCTTGGCGATAGGTGCCTTCAAGATCGATACGGCGACCATTGACGGTTACATATTCCATCTCGACATCCATCTTGCCGGATTTGCCGAACATGCCTTTGTTGGTGAGCCAGGTGATGCGGCCGGTCGCCTTGGCGCCTGCAGGGATCACAACATAATCACCAATCATAACATCGTGCACAACGCTCAGCGCAAATGTGTCGCCTTCAGACCAGGTCTTGCCCTTAGTGGTGATTTCCTGGTTCATCTTGAGCAGCACTTCGGTGTTAGCCGGGAGCACAGCGTTCGCAGTCTTCTTCGTTTGAACAGGCAGAGGCATCGGGGCGGGGGCTGGCATCGGATCTGGCATTGCGACAGGCTCTGGTGCTGCCGCAGGCACATCTTGCACAGCTTCATCTTGTGCAGGTGCAGAAGACGCAAGAATTGCGGTCAAATAAGTGAAAGTCAGAAAATTCATGGTTTAGTCCCCGAGTGCCCGATCAACTTTTGCCCCAATACTCTCGAGGCTCAATCCACATTGATCGGAAGTTTTTGCGACACCAGTAAATGTAAAATTTACCAATACTAGAAGCGTTTAAGACTGACCCGCCGCTTTAGCAAGCCGTGCCTTTGTTTCGGGTTCGCCAATAAGTGGCAAGAGTTCGCCCATATCAGGGCCATGGTTCATACCTGTTAGCGCCAAGCGAAGCGGCAAGAACAACTGTTTGCCCTTGCGTCCGGTTGCCTCTTTCAGTGCAGAAGTCAGCGCGCCCCAAGGATCATCGCTCCATTCTAGGGTTGCAGCGGCCTGCTTGAGGTACTCTTTGTCCTCATCTGGGAACTCTGGTTGCTCGATTGGCCCGGTTACCAGACGCCACCATTGTGCAACCTCGTCCACAGTCGAGATATTGGGTTGAACTGCGTGCCATCCTGCCTCGTCCATGCCTTCGGGCAGGCGAGGTTTGACCGCCTCATAAGGCATTGCATGAACAATCGCTGTGTTAACCCGCTCCAAGTCCGCATCATCGAACTTCGCAGGCGCGCGCCCGAATGTGCTGAGGTCAAAGGTCTCAAGAAGCTTGGCGCGGTCCGCAATTGGTTCCACCGGAAGCGAAGTGCCAAGGCGCGAGAGCAGAGCGATAATCGCGCTCGGTTCAATCCCCTTTTCGCGAAAGGTGTCGCAGCCAAGGGAGCCCAAGCGTTTAGACAGCTTACCCTCTTTTCCGACCAGCAAAGCCTCATGCGCAAAGTCAGGAGCAGCCGCGCCCATGGCGGTAAACATCTGAATTTGAACGGCTGTGTTCGACACGTGGTCCTCGCCGCGCAATACCTGGGTCACGCCCATGTCCACATCATCGACCGTTGAGGGAAGCATATAGAGCCATGAGCCATCTGCCCGGCGGATGACAGGGTCTGACAAAAGTTTCGGATCAAACTTGGTCTTCCCGCGCACACCATCAACCCACTCGAGGGGCTCACCATGGTCAAGCTTAAAGCGCCAGTGAGGCTGAATGCCTTGCGCTTCTTTGGCGGCGCGCTCCTCGTCGGAAAGTTCCAGCGCACCTCGGTCATATATTGGCGGGAGCCCCCGCCCCAAAAGGACTTTGCGTTTAAGCTCTAATTCCTGCTGTGTTTCATACGCCGGGTAAATGCGGCCTGCGTCGCGCAATTTGTCAAAAGCAGCCTCATAGGCATCAAGGCGCGTGGATTGCCGCTCTTCACGGGTCCATTCCAAGCCCAGCCATGTGAGGTCTGCGCGGATGGCCTCGACATATTCCTCTTTGGAACGCTCTGCGTCGGTGTCATCGATACGCAGGATGAATTCCCCGCCAGACAATTGCGCGAGCATCCAGTTGTGAAGCGCTGTGCGGATGTTGCCAACATGCAGTCGGCCCGTGGGCGAAGGTGCAAAACGTGTAGTGGTCGTCATAAAAGTTGCGCTAGCGCCAAAACCGCTCCAGTCCTAGCGGGAAAAGGAGAGAACATCAGGATGGATGCCGCAAAATTTGAAGCCGCAGTGAAATCGGCCGACTTACCGGGCGCAGCTGCGATGATCGTCAACAAAGACGGTACGGTGTTCAGCCATGTGGTGGGCGAGGCGAACACAGCGGCGGGTATGCCGATGCAGCTGGGCACAAAATGCCAGATCGCTTCAATGACGAAAGCGGTGGTTTCAGTGGCCGCAATGCAATTGGTAGAGCAAGGCAAGCTTCAACTTGATGAGCCCATCGGCCCGCTTTTGCCTGACTTGGCTGAGCCCGACATCCTAACCGGTTTTGATGATGCTGGTGTGCCCCAGCTTCGCAAAGCGACCAAGCCTGTCACCTTGCGCCACCTTCTGACGCACACCGCAGGGCTTGGCTACTTCTTCGTTCACAGCGATATCCTGCGCTATTACATGCACACCGGCATCCCTCAGCCGGGGGAACGTGCGGGCGTTGAAATGCCGCTGATGTTCGAACCGGGCGAACGCTGGGAGTACAGCGTTGCGACGGATTGGGTGGGCTTTGCCATTGAGGCGGCAAGCGGCATGCGGCTTCGTGATTACCTCACTGCCAATGTGCTTGCTCCTCTCGCAATGCGCACAACCGCTTTTCACGACACACCGCCCGAAGGGTTGGCAAGCGTTCACGTTCGCAAGCCAGATGGCGGCTTTGATATCTCGCCGGTCTTCCTCTCAAATGCCGAATTCGACAGTGGCGGCGGAGGACTTGTCTCCACCGCGCAGGATTATTCGCGGTTCCTGCGCGCCATTTTGAGAGGCGGTGAGCTTGACGGGGTACGCATTCTTAAAGCTGAGACTGTTGAAGAAATGGGCCGCAATCAAATCGGGAGCCTTCGCGCAGGCTTCATGGCCTCAAGCCTTCCCGAACTGGCAGGCGCGTTCGACAATTTCCCCGGCATGCACACAGGTTGGGGCCTCGGGTTTCTCTTGAACCCTGAACCCGGCCCCAATGGCCGCTCACCGGGGAGCATGGCGTGGGCCGGTATTTTCAATTCCTATTACTGGATTGATCCAAGCTCAGAGCTCGCCGGATTGTTCATCACCCAGATGTCCCCTTTCGGTGATCCAGGCGCGCTTGAGGCGTTCGGCGCGTTGGAGAGACTGGCTTACAGCTAAAGCGCTTCTAATTCGGCCGTCACCAACTCAAGCACACCCTCCCAAAGCCGAGAGATGCGGTCCGGCCGGATCAGGCCCACGAGCGCATAATCAAATTCGCTTCGGTCGCGCGCGATAGCGCCTTCGATCATGGCTGCAACAGTTGCCTCGTCATGGGTGAGCTTGCAGCAACAGAACCGCGACACATGGATGTTCTCAGGCCAAAGAGCCGATACAGCCTGCGACAAGGCGAGCGCCTTGGCCGCCACATTCACGCTGCTCAACCGCGCTGCAAGCTCGGGTATAGGATCGCGTTTGGCCCGCTGGTGGAGGGCTATGAGCCGAAGCGAATAGATGAAGCGGCCTGCAATAGGGTCAAGCGATTGAAGTTGGCGCGGCTCTGCAAGCCGGGCGATAAGCGCTTGAGTGGAGGCGGTCGGCATATGGCTTTGGGGCATTGTGATCTCTGCTAGTCGATGACGGGAGATCACAATGCTCTTATTGCAAGTGCTTCGCAAGAACAAAATGGCTGAGCTGTTACTTCGGGGCAATATCGAAAGTGTGCTCGATATAGAGGAACACCTCTGTCTCGCTCGACTGCTGGAAATAGAGATCACTGTGAAGCCCCTTGATCGAGACCCCATAATCGCTTCCGAACGCTTTGGCGTAAGCGGTTGCTTCCTTGGCTATGTGAGCGACCACGTCTTTGCGATATTGCTCAGGGTCATCAATCGCGAGGCCGGTGGTGCCAATGTCGATAAAGGAGCGACCGGTGGCTGGGATCGCCTTAACGAATTCCCTGATCCGCTCCGCTGTCTTGCTGACTTTGGGATCGGCGCCTTGCAGAGGTATGCGCGCATAAATCTGGACGCGGTTCGTATCTGGCCGATTGCCTCCAGCCAGGGAAGCTCGTTCATGTTCGCCAGTGTCACTGGCTCCAAACCATAGCGGCCAGCGACGATATCGATCCCCTCAGCCTCAGCCCGCTTGAGGGTCTCGCCCAGCATTTTGAAGAGTTCCGACTTTCGTTCGTCGTAGTTACGCGAGTCTGAGCTGACGAACAGCGGGGTCACGAAATAGTCAGCCCGGCGGGTTACCCCGATGGCCGAAGGCCCGCTGCCACCCCGGCTTGGCGCTAGATATGCGTTGAGCGAAGAGCGGTCTTGGCGCGCGCCAGTGACAACGACGGTGTCTTGCGCGGTCAGTGGCAATACAGGCGTGGCAACAGCAATGGTGGCCGCGAATAGAATAAGCTTTTTCATGGATCAGTCCCTCCAAACTTGAATGGGACGCACGATATGAAACACAAATGAACTGCAATATGAACAGCCAACAAAAAGGCCCCGAAGGATCGCTCCTTCGGGGCCTTTCTATTTGTCAGTGACAGCTGCGTTTATTCGCCAGCATCACTCGTGTCTGCTTCAGGAGCAGGAGTAGGAGCTGCTGCAGCCATAGCTGCCTTCATCGCCTCTTCAGAAGACACCGGATCAGCGGCCGGCTCTTCTTCTTTGACGCCCGCTGCTGCCAGTTTCTCTTGCTGCTTTTTCCAAGCAGCTTTGAGAGCAGCATCACGGCTAGAGGCAGTCACGCGCATGCGGTTCATACCTGCGCCCGTCCCTGCCGGGATCAGGCGGCCCACGATCACGTTCTCTTTCAAGCCGATCAGCGTGTCCTTCTTACCTTCAACCGAAGCTTGGGTAAGAACGCGGGTCGTCTCCTGGAACGATGCGGCAGAGATAAAGCTGCGCGTTTGCAGAGATGCTTTGGTGATACCAAGCAGGATCGGAACGCCCTCAGCAGGCTCTTTGTTCTTGCCAAGCTTGGAATTCACCTCGAGCATTTCAGCAAGGTCAACCTGCTCGCCCGGAAGAAGCGTGGTGTCACCACCTTTGGTGATCTCAACTTTCTGCAGCATCTGGCGAACGATCACCTCGATGTGCTTGTCGTTGATCTTCACGCCCTGCAGTCGGTACACTTCCTGGATCTCATTCACAAGATACTCGGAAAGCGCCTCAACGCCCATCACCTCAAGGATGTCGTGCGGGTTTGGCGCGCCGGAAATCAGGGTGTCACCCTTCTTCACGAAGTCGCCTTCTTGCACGTCGATCACCTTGGTTTTGGGGATCAGATACTCAACTGCATCACCTTCTTCAGGCACAATCGCGATCTTACGCTTCGCTTTGTATTCGCGCACGAATTCGATCTTACCCGAAATCTTGGCGATGACCGACATGTCCTTTGGCAGACGCGCCTCGAACAGTTCGGCCACACGCGGCAGACCACCAGTGATGTCGCGGGTTTTCGCAGCTTCACGCGATGCACGCGCAAGGATGTCACCGGCCTCAACGGTATCGCCGTCAGCCACCGAAAGAGTGGTGCCCGGTGCAAGCATATAGCGCTGTGCATCGGCTTCATCGTCGGATTGGCCTTCACCCTGAAGGATCATGCGCGGACGCAGCTCTTCCTTCTTCTTGCGGCCAGTGGCGCGGTTTTCGGTGACCACGCGCTGCGCGATACCCGTTGCATCATCGGTCTGCTCTTCGAGCGTCGTGCCCTCGACCAGATCCTGATACTTCACAACGCCCGACTGCTCGGTGATGATTGGCAAAGTGAACGGGTCCCATTCAGCAAGACGATCGCCTTCTTTGACCTTCGCGCCGCTCTTGAACTTGATGACCGTACCATAAGGCACTTTGTGCATCTCACGCTCACGACCCTCGGCATCGATAACCGCGATTTCACCGTTACGAGCGAGCGACAAGATGTTGCCCTTCTTATCGGTGATCGTTGGCATATCGCGCAGTTCGACCGTACCGTCCGAAATCGACTCAAGGTGAGACGTCTCATTCAGCTGCGCCGCACCGCCAATGTGGAAGGTCCGCATTGTAAGCTGCGTGCCCGGTTCACCGATCGATTGCGCAGCGATAACGCCCACAGCCTCACCGATGTTGACAGGCGTACCGCGCGCCAGGTCACGGCCATAGCAGGTGCCGCAAACCCCTTGATCGCTTTCGCAAAGCAGGGGCGAGCGAATGCGAGCAGACTGAACTTCAGCCGCCTCGATTTCCTTCACCATCGGCTCATCGACCATAGTGCCAGATTTAACGATCACTTCGCCCGTTGCGGCGTTGACGATGTCTTCGGCTACTGTGCGCCCAAGGATACGCTCACCAAGTGAAGCGATAACCGAACCACCTTGAACGATGGCGCGCATTTCCATGGCGTTCGATGTCTTACAATCCTGCTCCACGATGGTGCAGTCTTGTGAAACATCGACGAGACGACGGGTCAGATAACCCGAGTTCGCCGTCTTGAGCGCCGTATCCGCTAGACCCTTACGAGCGCCGTGGGTTGAGTTGAAGTACTCAAGAACCGACAGACCCTCTTTAAAGTTCGAGATGATCGGGTTCTCGATGATCTCGCCCGAAGGCTTGGCCATAAGGCCGCGCATACCGGCAAGCTGCTTCATCTGCGCTGGCGAACCACGCGCGCCCGAGTGGCTCATCATGTAGATTGAGTTGATCTCTTTCTCACGGCCATCCTCGTCGATGGGCTGAGCCTTAATCTCAGCCATCATCGCATCAGCAACTTGATCACCGCACTTGGACCAAGCGTCGATCACCTTGTTGTACTTCTCTTGCTGAGTGATGAGACCGTCCTGGTATTGCTGCTCATAGTCAGCGACCAAAGACTTGGTTTCAGCAACCATTCCTTCTTTGGCATCAGGAATGATCATGTCATCCTTACCAAAGGAGATCCCGGCCTTAAATGCGTGGCGGAAGCCCAGCACCATGATGGCGTCAGCAAACAGGACCGTGTCCTTCTGACCTGTGTGACGATACACCTCATCGATCACATCGCCGATATCCTTCTTTGTGAGAAGGCGGTTGATGATGTCGTAAGGAACCTTGTGGTTCTTGGGCAGACATTCACCGATCAACATGCGGCCAGGCGTCGTTTCGAAACGCTTGTGAACGATGTTGCCATCTTCGTCAGCCTGCGGAACGCGGGCGAGGATTTTGGAGTGAAGCGAAACAGCCTTGGTCTCAAGCGCCTGGTGCACTTCGGCCATGTCGGCAAAGCGCGGCAGCACTTCGGTCTTGGAGCCATCTTCATTCTCGCGGAATTCAGGGGTTTTCTCCTGACGCTCCATCGAGAGGTAGTAGATGCCCAGAACCATATCCTGCGAAGGCACGATGATTGGCTTACCGTTAGCAGGCGAGAGGATGTTGTTCGTTGACATCATCAAGACGCGCGCTTCAAGCTGCGCTTCAAGGCTCAATGGCACGTGGACCGCCATTTGGTCGCCGTCAAAGTCAGCGTTAAAGGCCGAACACACCAGCGGGTGAAGCTGGATCGCTTTGCCTTCGATGAGGACAGGCTCGAACGCTTGGATGCCCAAACGGTGAAGCGTTGGAGCACGGTTCAGGAGAACCGGGTGCTCACGGATCACTTCGTCGAGGATGTCCCAGACTTCCTTGCGCTCTTTCTCAACCCATTTCTTGGCTTGCTTGAGGGTCATCGAAAGACCCTTTGCATCCAGACGTGCGTAGATGAACGGCTTGAACAGCTCGAGTGCCATCTTCTTTGGAAGACCGCATTGGTGAAGCTTGAGCTCAGGACCGGTCACGATGACCGAGCGGCCTGAATAGTCGACGCGCTTACCGAGCAAGTTCTGACGGAAGCGGCCCTGCTTACCTTTAAGCATGTCGGACAGCGATTTCAGCGGACGCTTGTTCGCACCGGTGATCACGCGGCCACGGCGGCCGTTGTCGAACAGGGCATCGACAGCTTCTTGAAGCATACGCTTCTCGTTGCGGACGATGATGTCTGGTGCGCGAAGCTCGATCAGACGCTTCAAACGGTTGTTCCGGTTGATCACGCGGCGATAAAGATCGTTGAGGTCGGACGTCGCAAAACGGCCACCATCGAGCGGCACAAGCGGGCGAAGCTCAGGCGGGATCACAGGGATCACTTCGAGGATCATCCACTCAGGACGGTTGCCTGAATCGATGAAGCTCTCAACCACTTTAAGGCGCTTGATGATCTTCTTAGGCTTGAGCGTCGACTTCGTCGTCGCAAGCTCTTCCATGAGGTCTTCGCGCTCTTGCTCAAGGTCGAGGTCCATAAGCATAACCTTGACCGCTTCTGCGCCGATGTCGGCAGAAAAAGCGTCTTCGCCATACTCGTCTTGTGCTTCGAGCAGTTCGTCTTCGGTGAGCAGTTGGAATTTCTCAAGCGGGGTCAGGCCCGGCTCGATCACGACATAGCTCTCGAAATAAAGGATGCGCTCAAGCTGTTTCAGCTGAATATCGAGCAAAAGGCCGATGCGCGATGGCAGCGATTTGAGATACCAGATGTGCGCCACAGGAGCAGCAAGCTCGATGTGACCCATACGCTCACGGCGCACTTTAGTGACGGTGACTTCAACGCCGCATTTCTCGCAAACGACGCCTTTGTACTTCATGCGCTTGTACTTGCCGCAAAGGCATTCGTAGTCCTTTACCGGACCAAAGATACGCGCGCAGAAGAGGCCGTCACGCTCAGGCTTGAACGTACGGTAGTTGATGGTTTCCGGCTTCTTGATCTCGCCGAAGGACCACGAACGGATGCGCTCTGGCGAGGCGATGCCGATCTGGATCTGGTCAAAAGTTTCCGGCTTTGCGAGCTGGTTGGTGAATTTTGTCAGTTCATTCATAACTGTGTTCCCTTGAGAGGGTGAAAACTTTCAGGCGGAAGGTGGGAGGGGCCGTATGGGCCCGCTCCCGTTATTCCGCTGCAATCGCTCCGTAATCGTCGTCGCCCTCTTCGCCGTCACCCAGCGAAGTCAGTTCGACATTCATGCCCAGCGAGCGCATTTCCTTGACGAGAACGTTGAAGCTCTCCGGAATGCCCGCCTCGAAGGTGTCGTCGCCTTTGACGATGGCTTCGTAGACCTTGGTCCGGCCCACAACATCGTCCGATTTGACGGTGAGCATTTCCTGCAAGGTGTAAGCAGCGCCGTATGCTTGCAGAGCCCAGACTTCCATCTCACCAAAGCGCTGACCACCGAATTGCGCTTTACCACCCAGCGGCTGCTGGGTGACGAGCGAGTATGGACCGATTGAGCGAGCGTGGATCTTGTCATCGACGAGGTGGTGAAGCTTGAGCATATAGATGATGCCAACAGTGACCTTGCGGTCAAACGCTTCGCCCGTGCGCCCATCAAACAGGACCGACTGGCCTGAGCTATCGACACCGGCCTTGACCAGATAGTCGGTCACGTCGGGTTCGCGCGCGCCATCAAAGACCGGCGTACCCATTGGGACACCTGCTTTGAGGTTGGTTGCAAGCTCAACAATGTTCGAGGTCGAGCGGCTGTCGAGGTCTTTGTGATATTGCTCACCATAGACATCTTTCAAACGCTCAACGACAGCCTCAGGCGGCTTCACATCGGCATAGTCTTCGGCAGCATTTGGATTGGCGCGTTTCCACTCTTCGAGCTTCTCAGCGATATCCATACCAAGGCCGCGTGCGGCAAAACCAAGGTGCGTTTCAAAGATTTGCCCGACGTTCATACGCGAAGGCACACCCAGCGGGTTGAGCACAAGATCAACCGGCGTGCCATCTTCGAGGAACGGCATGTCTTCGGCAGGAAGGATGCGAGAGATCACACCCTTGTTCCCGTGACGGCCCGCCATCTTATCGCCCGGTTGCAGCTTGCGCTTCACCGCGACGAAGACTTTGACCATCTTGAGAACGCCCGGAGCCAGCTCATCGCCGCGCTCAAGCTTCTCTTTGCGATCTTCGAACTTTGCATCAATCAGGCCAGCCGCTTCGTCATATTGCGACTTGATCGCCTCAATCTGCGTTTGACGTGCATCATCAGCAACCGCGAATTGGAACCATTCATGACGCTCAACATCGGTGAGCACTTGCTCAGAGATATCGATGCCCTTCTTGATGCCTTTTGGACCTGCCGCGACCACTTGACCCATAAGCATGTCACGAAGACGGTTATAGGTTGCACGGTTCAAGATGTTGCGTTCGTCCGCGGCATCCTTGCGAAGGTTCTCAATCTCCCGCGCTTGGATTTCCTTGGTACGGTCGTCAATTTCGATGCCGTGACGGTTGAAGACGCGAACTTCGACAACAGTGCCAGCCACACCAGGAGGCAGACGCAGCGAGGTGTCACGAACGTCAGATGCTTTCTCACCAAAGATCGCACGAAGGAGTTTTTCCTCCGGCGTCATTGGGCTCTCACCCTTTGGCGTGATCTTGCCGACCAGAATGTCACCGGGGTGCACTTCTGCGCCGATGTAGACAATGCCTGCCTCATCCAAGTTGCGTAAGGCTTCTTCACCAACGTTTGGAATGTCGCGGGTGATGTCCTCTGGGCCAAGCTTGGTGTCGCGGGCCATCACTTCGAACTCATCAATATGGATCGAGGTGAAGACATCGTCTTTTACGATACGCTCTGAAATGAGGATTGAATCCTCATAGTTGTAGCCATTCCAAGGCATAAAGGCGACGAGGCTGTTTTTGCCCAGCGCCAGTTCCCCCAAGTCAGTCGATGGACCGTCAGCGATAATATCGCCCGGCTCAATCGTCTCACCCACTTTCACCAGCGGACGCTGGTTGATGCAGGTGTTTTGGTTGGAACGTTGGAATTTCTGCAGCGTGTAAATGTCAACGCCGGACTGACCAGCCTCAACATCACCAATTGCGCGGATCACGATACGCGTCGCATCGACTTGGTCGACAATACCACCGCGTTTCGCAGCAATAGCCGCGCCAGAATCGCGCGCCACCGTCTCTTCCATACCCGTGCCGACCCATGGTGCCTCTGCTTTCACAAGCGGCACAGCTTGGCGTTGCATGTTCGAGCCCATCAAAGCGCGGTTCGCGTCATCGTTCTCAAGGAACGGGATGAGCGAGGCCGCAACCGACACAAGCTGCTTTGGCGACACGTCCATCAAAGTGATCTGATCGTTTGGCGCCATCAGGTTGTCACCTGCTTGACGCGCCGAAATCAGGTCTTCGACGAAAGTGCCATCATCGTTAAGCTCAGCCGATGCCTGCGCAACGGTGTGCTTCTGCTCTTCCATTGCGGAAAGATACTTCACCTCGCCGGTAACTTTGTTGTCTTTCACCTGACGGTATGGCGTCTCGATAAAGCCGTATTTGTTGACACGGCTGAACGACGCCAGCGAGTTGATCAGACCGATGTTCGGGCCTTCCGGCGTTTCAATCGGGCAGATACGACCATAATGCGTTGGGTGAACGTCGCGCACTTCAAAGCCAGCGCGCTCACGCGTCAGACCACCTGGCCCAAGCGCCGACACGCGGCGCTTGTGAGTGACTTCGGACAGCGGGTTGGTTTGGTCCATGAACTGCGACAATTGCGAGGAACCAAAGAACTCACGCACAGCCGCCACAGCAGGCTTTGCGTTGATGAGGTCGTTTGGCATCACAGTCGACACATCGACCGAAGACATACGCTCTTTAACCGCACGCTCCATCCGCAGGAGACCGACGCGGTATTGGTTTTCGAGAAGCTCACCAACCGAGCGGACACGGCGGTTGCCGAGGTTGTCGATGTCGTCAACTTCACCCTTGCCGTCTTTAAGATCGACAAGCTCCTTGACCACCGCAAGGATGTCTTCCTTGCGCAGGGTCGTCACAGTGTCCTCGGCATCAAGGCCAAGACGCATGTTCAGCTTCACACGGCCAACAGCGGACAAGTCATAACGCTCACCATCGAAGAACAAGCCTTCGAAGAGCGCTTCTGCCGTTTCCTTGGTGGGTGGTTCGCCCGGACGCATGACCTTGTAGATCGCCTCAAGACCCTCATCACGGTTCTCAGCCTTGTCTACTTTCAGCGTGTTGCGGATCCAGGGACCTGTGTTGATCTCGTCAATGTCGAGCAGTTCAAGCGCATCAAAGCCAGCTTCGTCGAGAGCTTCAATGTGCTCAAGCGTCACTTCATCGCCTGCCTCGATATAGATCGAGCCGGTTTGCTCATTGATCATATCGTATGCGGCATAGCGACCAACAGCTTCCTCGGTTGGGAGGAGCAGGTCTGTGAGACCATCCTTAGCTGCTTTGTTAGCAGCACGAGGAGAAATCTTCTGGCCCGCTGCAAAAATCTCTTCGCCGGTTTTCGCGTCCACCAGCGGGAAGGCTGGCTTCGCACCGCGCCATGCCTCAGCATTGAACGGGATCTTCCACCCATCCTTAGCGCGCTCCCACTTCATCGTGTCGTAGAAGTGGTGAAGGATGCCTTCGCTATCGAGGCCAAGCGCATAAAGAAGCGCGGTCACCGGAAGCTTACGCTTACGGTCGATGCGAACGTTGACGATGTCTTTCGCGTCATACTCAAAGTCGAGCCATGAGCCGCGGTAAGGAATAACGCGCGCAGCAAACAGAAGCTTGCCCGACGAGTGCGTCTTGCCACGGTCGTGGTCGAACAGAACGCCCGGCGAACGGTGCATTTGCGAGACGATCACACGCTCTGTGCCGTTCACGATAAAGGTGCCGTTATCCGTCATGAGCGGCATATCGCCCATGTAAACGTCTTGCTCTTTGATATCGAGAACAGAGCGCGTTTCGGTTTCCTGATCGACTTCAAACACGATCAGGCGAAGCGTTACCTTCATCGGCGCTGCGTAGGTAATCCCGCGTTGACGGCACTCGGTGGTGTCGTACTTTGGCTCTTCGAGTTCGTAATGAACAAAGTCGAGCTCTGCGGTGCCTGCAAAATCGCGGATCGGGAAGACGCTGCGCAGGGTCTTTTCCAGACCCGACACATAACCCGTCTCCTTGTTCGAGCGCAGGAAGAACTCATAGCTCTCACGCTGCACTTCGATGAGGTTGGGCATGTCGACGACTTCGTGGATGTCGCCAAAAATCTTACGGATGCGCCGCTTTGCGGTACCCTTTGCCTCGCGGCTGCGGGTGGCTTTCGCTTTGGTTGCCATGGAGGAGTATTGCCTCTTTGCTTGTCGTGCTCTGGGTTTGAACCACCCAAAGCCAAGTTGGTTTCAGTCATCACGCGTGGACTGCGATGCCATATATCGAGACGCAAACAAGCCGCACTCCAACGTGGGCCTTCCAGAAGGTCCAAATGGGATGCAGCTTACAAACTCGCGAATATGGCAAAGCACCGCTTCTATCCTTGGTCCTGTCCGTCGCGCATGGACAAATCCGTCTCGAAGTCGATGTGTGATGAGCCATGTAGGAATAGCGGCCAGATTCGTCAACAGGGTTCCCTCGGGTGCGATCAATGATTCGAATCGCGGCCCAAATCCGTCTTACCGGCCTTCAATTTGCGCTCCAGCCTTCATATCGAAAAACAATATCATCAAAAATATCGCTTTTCGATCAGTATATTATCGTTTTTCAATATTTATTGATTGACGATAAACTCGTTCTCACCTAGCTAGTGATTATCGAAATTCAATAAATCACTTCAAGGAGAACGATATGTCACTCGGTTTCACCAACACACTCGCAGCTCTTGCAGCAGTTGTCCTCGCCTTCGCATCCATTGGAACAATCGTAACTGTGCCGCCTGCTCAAACGGGCGAAACAATCGTCATGACTGAGCTTGCATAAGCAGCGCCGCTGGGAAGGAAACTCAAAATGACAAACACCGCCATACCCAATGATGCGCTGCTCAAAATAGCGCGCATCGGCGTAATCATAGGGCGCATATTGCTCGGATTGGTCGGAATGCTGATGATAGTCGGCTATGGCTTCGTTTTCCTTGGCCAAGAGAAGGAATTTGCAGACATCGGCCTTGAGCTCTCCAGCCAAGGCCTTGCGATTTCCCCTCGGGTCGCGCTTGGCATCATATTTACCGTGGTGCTTATTTTAATCGTACTCGCCGAACGCATCCTGCAGCAATTGCAGCGCATTGTCGAAAGTGTGGGTATGGGAGACCCCTTCATCCCTGCCAATGCTGACCGCTTGGCGCGCATGGCTTGGCTACTTCTGGCCAGTCAATTGGTGGCCATGTTCGCAACAACAGTCTCCGTGTTTCAGAAAATGTCGGATGAATGGGATTTCAGCGCAGACTGGAGCGTCGAAGGACTGTTTGCAGTTCTTCTCCTCTTCATCCTGGCCCGCGTGTTTAGGCACGGCGCAGCGATGCGCGACGATTTGGAAGGAACGGTCTGATGCCTGCTGATGACGAAGGAGCAACGATCATGGTCAAGCTCGATGACATATTGCACGACCGGCGCATGACACTCACCGAATTGGCGGACCGCGTTGGCCTAACCCTTGCCAATCTCTCAATCCTAAAGACCGGCAAAGCAAAAGCTATCCGGTTCACCACGCTTGCTGCGATATGCCGGGAACTGGACTGCCAGCCGGGCGACCTTTTGGAATACAATAATAGCTAAGCGGCAAGCACCAATTTGCTTGACTCTCGGGTCGCGCATAGTAATTGCGCGCCTCGACCTCTTTCGGGAGGTCATCCGTCCGAGACCGTTGGTGAGAGGAATATGCCTCTCTTAATTTCCAGCCTAGACGGGGAAAAGAGATTTTCGCAGCTCTGCTGCATTAGAGCCTAAGGGCTTACCCTCCTTCCCCATTGATGGACTTGTCTCACGTCGATGAACGGCGCGAGATGATTTGAGCCGGTCGCGCGGGCCTTAAATCCACGTGGCCATAGTGAAGGAGCAAATGCATGGATCGTTCGCAAAAAGCCGATGCGGTTGCGCAGCTCTCGCAAGTCTTCAACGAAGTTGGCGTGGTGGTTGTCACCCGTAACCTCGGCCTCACGGTGGACCAGTCTACCGACCTTCGGGGCAAGATGCGTGAAGCAGGTGCAACTTATAAGGTTGCGAAGAACCGTCTTGCAAAGCTCGCCCTGAAAGACACCGATTACGTTGGCCTTGAGGAATATCTCAACGGTCCAACCGCGCTTGCATGGTCAGAAGACCCTGTGGCGGCTGCGAAAGCGGCTGTTGAGTTCGCTAAGTCGAACGACAAGCTGGAAATCGTCGGTGGCTCAATGGGCAGTCAGGTGCTCGACGAAGCTGGGATCAAGGCGCTTGCCTCGATGCCAAGCCTCGACGAACTGCGTGGCACGATTGTTGGTCTGGTCAATGCGCCTGCGACGAAGATCGCTCAGGTTGCAACCGCCCCTGCCAACAAGTTGGCCCGTGTCATTGGCGCATATGCCGCCAAAGACGCCGCCTAAGCTTAAGACGCTATTCGCGAATAACGAAACATCATGGGGTGCGTTTTAGGCCCCGCTTAATTTTGGAGTTAACATCATGGCCGATATCGCCAAGCTTGTTGAAGAACTTTCTAAACTGACTGTCCTTGAGGCAGCTGAACTTGCTACCGCACTCGAAGAAGAGTGGGGCGTTTCTGCAGCTGCTGCTGTTGCTGTTGCTGCACCGGGTGCAGGCGGCGATGCACCTGCTGCTGAAGAAAAAGACGAATTCGACGTCATCCTCACCGGCGACGGTGGCAAGAAAATCCAGGTCATCAAAGAAGTCCGCGCCATCACCGGTCTGGGCCTCACCGAAGCCAAAGGTCTCGTCGAGGGCGCACCAAAGCCACTCAAAGAAGGCGTTGCGAAAGCAGAAGCCGAAGAGATCAAAGGCAAGATCGAAGCAGCTGGCGGTACTGTCGAACTCAAGTAATTGGGCTCGCTCAAGTAACCCTTGCGCAAAGTTTTGTGAGTGTCTTGAAGCGCTCGCAATTAGGGGGCGGTGTCAGCAATGGCGCCGCCCTTTTTGCGTAATATTAAGAGCTAGAGCCTACCGCGTTCCTTGAACCTGTGAGGGCGAGGGAACCTGTGAGGGCTGGGGAATGAACAAAAAGCAAGCCGACGTATTCGCCAAGACCGAGGAAACTGCACGCGCCAGCCTTTCTCGGATCATTCGCAATAGTAACGCAGGTTGGTTGTTTTATGCCCCCGATGGCACCGCGTACCACCTCCTGACAGATGAAGCCCAGATGCTGGAGATGCGCGGGAACAGGCGCATTTCTCAGATAAGCCGGTTTGTGGCTGAGATATCGCTATTGCCCGGACGCTCTTTCAAGGCGGCACTCGTAACTCTTGGCATCAACATTGTCCTGGGAGTCTCTTTTGGCAATCAATGGCTGAAGCCATTTGGCGACTTTGTGAACACGTTCATCTTCCCAAGCCTTGTCATTTTCGCCCTCTTCTTTGCATTCTTTTGGCCCCTGTTGGCGCTCGCGTTGAGATCAACTATGATGCTGTTTTGGCAGCGAAATGAAGCCAGAAAGCTCAAACAGGCAGGCCGGGGCGCGGTGCCCAAAGCGATCGAAGAGAAACATGATCGCTACAATCTATTTGGGCTCATCCGAACAGGCGCAATCGCAGTCTTAGCCGTGCGGTTTGCGACCATGTGGCTACTCACACCCACTCAACTGTTTGATCGCGGCTTTATCGTCGAATTGGTGTGCGTGGGTATTGTCATCGTGACATCCATCCCAGCCAAGCTGGTCGATAAGACCCACACCCGCCGCAAATGGCTGGATTGATAGCGGGGCTTTTGGCGGGTTTGCCCGGACCTTTGCCCTAATTGAGCAAGCGTCACTTTCGCCCATCCCGATCATCTTTGCTGACAGATTCCCCGGCGGTCCGGCCAATTGGCGCGCTGTGCATGTCGGATGCCTGACAAACGGCATGATGGCGCGCGTTCTCGCAGGCCAGGGTTAGCGCGGAATTTGTTCAATCGCAGTCAGCTCTGCACCAAGAGGCACAACAGAGATCTGGTCGATCTGCACCTTCTTAGCATTGGGCGCGTCTTTAAAGTCGATACCAAACTCCACCTCATCATAGGCGGGGCTATAACTGATCGGGATGCCAGCGGCCTGCAACTCGGCAATTGGCACAAAATTATCGATTGATTGCCCGCTCATGATCTCGGAAAACTCGGCTTGGCTAAAGGTTCCGCGCATCATTTGAGCAACCGACCGCAAACGAATAGCAATCGTCCCATCAAGCTGTCGGAACTCAACGCTTCCGGTGCGTACGCCGTTCACCCGCGCATCAAGCTTCTCTTTTGGGATCAATGCCGCTTGAGCCGCCGCTGTTGCGCTCACCTGAGGGGGGCAACGCCTGCTGGAATGGCTCGTTGCACGTCTTGAGCTTGGGGTTGTGGTTGAGTAGGCAGGGTCCGAGTGGGGGCATTAGGCGCAATCGGGAGCGAGTTTCGTACGGCACTTGATGCATCAATAGCGCCCGCAAAAGCTGCCTCGACGGAGCGATTGGCGATAGCCTCGGTTCGAGAAGAAGAAGAGCTAAGCGCAAGTTGCTGCTGATCTTCGCGGACATTTTCTGGCGTAGCTCTAACCACAAGATCCAGATCCGTGATCTGTTCAATCGCGATAGTTTTTGTCGCAATCGCAGAGCTTCTTGATTGGATCGCAGGCGCGTTGCCGGTTAAGACACTGGGCGCAATAATCGCCGAAAGGGGCGTGGGCGCTTCAACGCCAGCAAAAGCAAGATCGAACCTTTCAGTGCCAGCCTCAACAACAGCAAGAGGCAAGTCCGCTTGGAGATTTTTGTAAGTGGCACGCGAACTGAAGAACTCAGCTTTCTCGCCAGCGAGCACCTCAGCGTAAACGGGACCAGCCACTTGCTCAGCAGGCATCCAGATTTGCGTAGCGAGCGAGGCGGCTTCGCGTTTGCTCCTCGCACCCGCCAGACCAGGCCCGACGTCAGGCTCAATATCAGGCGCATTATCAGGCCCACCAAAATAGGGGCCCGTTATGGAGGTCACACCGTTGAAGGTGCCAACCATGGCCTCAAGCGATAAATTTGGCACCGCGACCGCAACCGCCACAGCAGCGCTTCCGACCATGACCCGCGCTTTTGTGAGGGTCTTTGCGGCAGGGCCTGAGCGAAATGCAATCGCAGCGCTCGCTTCTTCGCTAAGAGTGCGCGGGGCAGGCATGAGACGCGCCGGGGAAAGCCATGCACTGCGCACGCCCCCTTCGTAATGCGTATCCGTTGAAGGCCCTTTACGGCTCATCGCTTAACGCCCTTTCGGGCTTCCCCACCTAAATCCTGTGCGCCTTATGCAGGAATTTACATTTTAGACAAAGGAATTTGTCAAGAAGCGTCCCTCTCCGCCGGTCGCTGGCCCAAGCTCAAGGATAACGAATTTGCTTTCCGATAGCGCCCAAGGCTCCTATTCGGGCGGGCTCGCATCAGCGCGAGCGGATAAAGCAGATGCAAGAGACACCGCCTGATCAGACGCTAAAAGCGAGCGCCCGTAAAGCGCCTCCGGCCGCTCCCACATGGGGTGAGGAATTTCGCGAAACCCTCGCACTTGCAGGGCCTTTGGCGGGTGCAAATTTGCTACAGATGCTGACCTATGCGGTCGATGTGATTTTCATCGCAAGGCTTGGGGATGAGCCGCTCGCCGCCTCGGCGCTGGCGGTGTCGCTGTTTGGCCTTGTGCTATGGGCATTTACATCGTTGATCGGCGCCGTGGCTCCGTTAATTGCCGAGGCCATTGGCGCTGGCGGCCCAACGGTAAGGCCCGTGAGGCGCAGCGTGCGAATGGCTTTGTGGCTGGCCATGATCACCGGCGTGGTCGGGATGGGGCTATGCTTGTTACTCGGACCATTAATGCATGCAACCGGCCAACAGGCCTCGATTATCGCGCTTAGCGTCGAGTACAATTACATCATCGTCTTTTCGCTCATCCCAATGCTGCTTGCGGCGGCTTTGCGGTACTATGTGTCAGCCCTCGGGCGCCCAATCTTCGCAACCGCAATCACCGGTATCGGCATTTTTGTGAACGCTTTTGCGAATTACGCGCTGATCTTCGGAAATCTTGGCGCGCCAGAACTCGGGCTTCGTGGTGCTGCGGTAGCGACAATCATCACATCACTCGTGGTCCTTGGCACTTACGTTCTCGCGATACGCCTCGACCCAAAACTGCACCGCTATCGCGTGTTCGGAAAACTATGGTCGCCGGATTGGGACAGGTTTTGGCTTATCATCCGTATTGGTGTGCCAATAGGCCTGACGGTGACAGCAGAAGCGGGCATTTTTGGAGCGGCTGCATTCTTGATGGGTAGGTTTGGCGCGGCGGAATTGGCAGGGCATACTGTGGCGCTGCAATTGGCCGCGCTCGCTTTCCAAGTGCCTTTTGGTGTGGGCCAAGCAGTGACCATTCGCGTGGGCTATTTCTTTGGCGCGCGCAACGTGCAAGGGATCAAGCAGGCTGGCTGGGTTGCCATTGCGATCTCGGTTATTTTCATGACCTTTACAGCCAGCGCCATGGTGATCGCTCCGTACACTTTGCTGTCGATCTATGTGGACCCCTACGCCGCCAAGAATGCAGCTCTCGTAGGCTTCGCGCTGCAATATCTGGTATTGGCCGCAGCCTTCCAGTTGGTGGACGGGGTTCAAGCCGTTGCAGCGGGAGCCTTGCGTGGTCTTCAGGACACGCGCGCGCCCATGTGGATCGCGATTTTCAGCTACTGGGTGCCGGGTATCGGGCTTTCGATTGGCCTTGGGTTCTTTACGCCGCTCGAAGGTATTGGTGTATGGATCGGGCTTGCAACGGGCCTTGCCTTTGCGGCTGTCCTGCTCACTTGGCGCTGGATGATGCGCGAGCGATTGGGCCTTGTAAGGCAGCCACTTTAAGCGGCCCTTGTAGTGACCTCGCGTTGTGGGAACGGGATGGTGATGCCCTTCTCGTCGAACTTGGACTTCGCAGCCTCAGTAAGGTCCCACGAAAGACCAAGATAGTCGGGCGTGTTGCACCACACGCGAAGGCCAATGCCGACCGAACTGTCATCGAGCGAGGCGACATAGGCTATCGGCTCAGGATCGGCCAAAACACGCGCGTCCGCCGCTGCCAGGGCAAGCAAACTCTCGCGCGCCTCTTGCATGCTATCATTATAGCCGATGCCCACGACCAGCTCGAACCGCCGTGTGGGATGGCGTGAGAAATTTGTGATGGGCTGGTTCCAAATCTCGTTGTTCGGCATCATGACAAACAGGCCGTCGGGCTGCTTAAGCTGAGTGGTGAAAAGACCAATCTCCTCAACGGTCGCGATAATAGAGCCAACGCTGATAACCTCGCCCACCCGGAAAGGACGCTGGGTCATAATCAGGACTCCCGACGCGACGTTGGACAGCGTCCCCTGAAGCGCCAGACCAACGGCAAGCGCCAAGCCGCCGAGCGCTGCGATGATGCTGGTCGTTTCAACACCGAATTGCGACAGCACCGTCAAAAGGACTATCGCCCAGATCGCATATTTCACAGCTTTCGCGATAATGCGGGCGATGGAAACATCTATGCTTGATGAACGGGTGAGCCCCTTCAAAATCCAGCGGGAGACAACACTGGCAACAAACAAGCCCAGAACTAAGACCGCGATACCGCCAGCAATATCCATGATATTCATGCGCAGCCAGATTAGGCCCTGCTCGGCATAGGTAAGGGTGGTGATCTCAGGGTTAAAGCGCATCGCAATACTCACGAAAGACGAAACAAAAAGCGCGCATCTGACGACGCGCGCTGGACGCTGATCAATTGGCGCAAAGTGCGCAGGTTAGCAACTAAGAAGAGCTACAGGGTCCGTGGTTGCATTTTTTTGCCATTCCCGCCTTGACTCTTCGCCCCCCCAGAACCATCTGCGGCCTTGCTGGCACTCTTATAGCAAGAGTGCCAAAGTTCATTATCAACCCAAGACAAAAAGGTCATACTACAATGGCATTTCGTCCACTTCACGACCGCGTTCTGGTCCGTCGCATCGAAGCCGACACAAAGACCGCAGGCGGCATCATTATCCCTGACAGCGCTCAAGAAAAGCCCTCCGAAGGCGAAGTCGTCTCCGTTGGCGAAGGCGCCCGCGACGACAGCGGCAACCGCGTTGCACTCGACGTCAAAGCTGGCGACCGCGTATTGTTCGGCAAATGGGGCGGCACCGAAGTAAAAATCGACGGTGAAGACCTCCTCATCATGAAGGAAAGCGACATCATGGGCATCATCGGCTGAGCCGACTGACCCGACGCTTTCTAACTTTTAAAGAATTTCTCAGGAGAAAACACAATGGCTGCAAAGGACGTAAAGTTCGGCCGCGAAGCACGCGAAGGCATTCTTCGCGGCGTAGATACGCTCGCAAACGCTGTTAAAGTCACCCTCGGCCCTAAGGGGCGTAACGTCGTCATCGACAAAAGCTTTGGCGCACCGCGCATCACCAAAGATGGTGTATCGGTTGCCAAAGAAATCGAACTTGCTGACAAGTTCGAAAACATGGGCGCGCAAATGCTCAAAGAGGTCGCTTCCAAAACGAACGACCTTGCTGGCGACGGCACCACCACTGCAACCGTTCTTGGCCAAGCAATTGCCCGCGAAGGCATGACCGCAGTTGCTGCTGGCATGAACCCAATGGACCTTAAGCGCGGCATCGACACTGCAACCGCAGCAGTCGTTGCAAACCTTCAGAGCCGTTCAAAAGAAGTTTCTGGCTCAGAAGAAGTCTCGCAAGTTGGCGTGATCTCAGCAAACGGCGACCGCGAAGTCGGCGAAAAAATCGCTGAAGCCATGGAGAAGGTCGGCAAAGAAGGCGTCATCACCGTCGAAGAAGCCAAAGGCCTCGAATTTGAACTCGACGTTGTTGAAGGCATGCAGTTCGACCGTGGTTACCTCTCGCCTTACTTCATCACCAACCCGGACAAGATGCTTGTCGAACTCGACAACCCATACATCCTGATCAACGAAGGCAAGCTCTCCAGCCTGCAAGCGATGCTCCCGGTTCTCGAAGCCGCTATGCAATCAGGTCGTCCGCTTCTCATCATTGCCGAAGACATCGAAGGCGAAGCGCTCGCGACCCTCGTGGTCAACAAGCTGCGCGGCGGTTTGAAAGTGGCTGCTGTTAAGGCTCCTGGCTTCGGCGATCGCCGTAAAGCCATGCTGCAAGACATCTCGATCCTTACCAAAGGCGAGCTGGTCAGCGAAGAGCTTGGCATCACGCTTGATAAAGTCACGCTCGACATGCTCGGCGAAGCAAAGCGCGTCACCATCGACAAAGACAACACCACCATTGTCGACGGCGCAGGCTCAGAAGACGACATCAAGGCCCGCGTCAGCGAAATCCGCACACAGATCGATGCCACCACCAGCGACTATGACCGTGAGAAGCTCCAAGAACGTCTTGCGAAACTCGCAGGCGGCGTTGCTGTGATCAAAGTGGGCGGCGCTTCAGAAGTCGAAGTGAAAGAACGCAAGGACCGCGTTGATGACGCGCTTCACGCAACCCGTGCAGCGGTTGAAGAAGGCATCGTCCCTGGCGGCGGTACGGCTCTTCTGTACGCCACGAAAGCTCTTGAAGGCATGAAGGGCGACAATGACGATCAGACCCGCGGCATCGACATCGTTCGCCGCGCGATCCTCGCACCGGTTCGTCAAATCGCTGAAAACGCAGGTCACGATGGTGCGGTTGTTTCTGGCAACCTCCTTCGTGAAGGCGATGAGACCCAAGGTTTCAACGCAGCGACCGACGTTTACGAAAACCTCGTTGAAGCAGGCGTGATCGACCCAACCAAGGTTGTTCGCACCGCTCTCCAAGATGCAGCCTCTGTCGCTGGCCTCCTGATCACCACCGAAGCGGCGATCACGGATGCTCCAGAAGACAAGGCCGCTGCTCCTGCAATGCCCGACATGGGCGGCATGGGCGGCATGGGCGGCGGCATGGGCTTCTAAGCTAACGCCAAATCCCAAGCTGTACGGCTTAGAAAAGGCCCCGGTGGAGCAATCCGCCGGGGCCTTTTTCATGCAAGACATGAATGCACGCGCCACTCCTTCCGCAGAAGGCCAAACAAATGTGCGCACGTTAAGTCATTTTGACACGCTGATAAGTTAAACAAACTTGACGCATTTCGCTGTATAGTGAAAACTACTGGTGATCTGGCTTTGCAGAGTCGAATGGCTCGCAGGCTGCTGGACATTTGGGATCTGTGGATGGGAATGCACGCAAAGCATTGTTGGAAAGGAGTGGCCCTGCAAACGGCCCCCGCATTGCAATGTGATGCTTGCTGCTCCCTTACCGCGGACGGAGGGTAGAGCGATGCAAATGCATGGTGAAGGAGCTGGCCGACAGTCTGGATCTGCCAGCCTAATCGGCTGCCTCACGTATCAGAGTCACGCCGCCAACCCGCCGACAGAAAACGAACTCAACGAACTTGTCGCCCGCGCGCGCCTTCGCAATCAAAGCTTTGGTGTGACGGGCATGCTTTTGTATGAGAATGGAAAATTTCTCCAAACCCTTGAGGGACCACCTGACGGGCTGAGTACGATCTGGGCATCGATCCAGCGCGATGAACGGCACACAGATATTGAAGTCCTGACCGAGCACTTTGTCGAGGCGCGTCTGTTTTCGGATTGGGATTTGCTTCTCTATCGAAAGCACGATCAGGCACCATCAAGCCTTTGGGATCGCCTGCGCCGAAAACACCCGTTGAGCCAACATATCCAGCGCGTTGCAAGAGACGCCTTTGATGCCAACGAGGCCGGGCTAGGAGACTTGTTCGGCAGGCTGGCAGCGTCGGGCTGGCACGGCGATGAAGTTGTCAAACAACTGATTGAACCAGCTGCACGAGCGATGGGTGATGCATGGCTTTCTGATGACTGCAGCGAGTTTGAGCTCACCCTTGGCCTTGGCATTTTGCAGATGGCTGGCCATGCAGTGCGTTACAGCGATGGGCCGGACACCGTTAGATCAAAAACCTATTCAATCCTTCTGGCCTCTGTCCCCGGTGAGCATCAGATGCTTGGGCCAACCCTTTTGGCCGACCAATTCACCGATGCGGGATGGTCGGTTGAAGTCGCCAATCCGGCAAGCGATCAAGCGCTCGCCAACCAATTGGAGCATCAGCGGCCCGATGCGCTTGACCTTGGCCTTTCTGAAGCGCTCTTGCGACAGGACCGCCTTGCCAGTTTGCGCGAAACGGTAAAACAGAGTCGCCTGATCTTGCCCGATCACAATCTCGTGATCTCGGTGGGTGGTCGCCTTTTTGCCGAAGCATCGGCAACAGCAGAGCATGTGGGCGCTGATCACTCAAGGCAGTCTATCGCAGGAACACGCCTACGTATGGCCGAGCTGGTCTCCCATGCACGCTCGATCGGGTAAACGCAGCGCTCTCCCGACTGTATGACACCCACGCAACTGCGCACTGCGCGCGCGAGCCTCTTTTCTTTGGCCGCGCTCTGACGCATGAGGGCAAGAACAAAATCAGAGGGAACTCACATGAAAACCAAATTTGCAGCTTTGCTGCTGGCATCAGTGTCGCTTGCAGGGTGCGATGCGCTCACCCCGGTTGAAACCGTTGCATGCGGTGATACGGCTCAGACCGAATGCCTCAATGCATGGTTTGAGGAAAAGTTCGAAGAGCAGCTCGCCTTTTCGCCGATCACGCAAACCGGGCTTGGCCGCAAGACCGACTATGACAAGATCGATGACTTCAGCGAAGAGGCTCAGCTCGAACAGCTTGAGTGGATGCGCACTGCAACCGCTCAGATGGAGGCAAGCTTTGATTATGACGAGCTGACGGATGCAGCCAAACTCTCCTATGACATGTGGAAGTTTCGTCTCGAGCAAGCAGAGCGGGCATGGGATTTTCGCGAGCAAGCCTACATCTTGCACCAAATGGGGTCGGCACAATCGGGCTTGCCAACTTTCCTTCTAACCCAGCACGCGGTTGCCGATGAAAGTGATATGCAGGCCTTTATCGCCCGGATCGGCGGTATTGGCGGCGCAATGGATCAGCTTCTTGCGCGAGCTCAAGCGAATGCCGAGGCAGGCACACGGGCCCCTCGTTTTGCTTATGACGCGGTGATTTTGGAATCGAACAATCTCACCACCGGTGCGCCGTTTGATGAAGGTGAACCATCAGCGATGTGGCAAGGGGTTGAGCGTCATCTGTCGAGCCTTCTGGAAAGCGGTGCAGTGACGCAAGAGCGCGCCGATGAACTTCGCGAAGAGGCACGCACAGCGCTCACCGAAGGATTTGCACCTGCCTATGGCCGGATCGTTGCTTGGTATGAGGAAGACCGCCCTAACACGAGCGAGGAAACGGTTGGTGTGACCAAGCTTCCCAATGGCGAGGCATTTTATGCCGCATCATTGAAAGAAATGACCACAACCGACCTTACCGCTGATGAAATCCACCAGATCGGCCTTGATGAGGTGGAACGCATTCAAGCCGAAATGCGGGCGATTATGGAACAGGTCGGGTTTGAAGGGGACTTGCAGGCTTTCTTCGAATTTACCCGAACCGACCCTCAATTCTTCTATCAAGACAATGACGCCGGCGCACAGGAGTATATCGATCAGGCCAAGGCCCATATCGACACCCTGACCGCCCGCCTTCCCGAGTTTTTCGGGACTTTGCCCAAGGCCCCTCTCGAGGTTCGCCGGGTTGAACCTTTCCGTGAGCAAGACGGCGCAGCCCAGCACTATCAAGCGGGCACGCCAGATGGATCACGTCCGGGCATATATTACGCGCATTTGTCAGACATGACCACAATGCCGATCCCTGAACTTGAATCGATTGCCTACCACGAGGGTAATCCGGGCCACCACATGCAGCTATCCATCGCTCAAGAATTGGAAGGTGTGCCAAAGTTCCAATCACAAGGCGGCTTTATCTCGGCCTATGGCGAAGGCTGGGCGCTTTACACCGAGCTTCTGGCTAAAGAGATGGGGGGTTATCAGGACCCCTATTCCGACTTTGGCCGTCTTTCGAGCGAGATATGGCGCGCGATCCGGCTGGTTGTGGACACAGGCATTCACGCTAAGGGATGGAGCGAGGAAGAGGCGGTGCAATACGCGCTTGAGAACTCGCCCAATCCCGAAGGCGCAGTGCGCAGCGAAGTGCAACGTTATTACGTGCTGCCGGGTCAAGCGACATCTTACAAGATCGGTATGATCCGCATTCAGGAACTGCGGGCAAAAGCGGAAGACGAGTTAGGCGACAAATTCGACATTCGCGGCTTCCACGACACCGTTCTGGGCGGTGGTTCGGTTCCTCTCTCACTTCTTGAGAAGCGGATCGATCAATGGATCGCGAGTGTGAAAGAGGCCTGAGCACGTCTAGATACGCATGAAAAGGGGCGGGAAAGCGAATTGCTCTCCTGCCCCTTTTTTGTCTCTTGCAAGATGCCTTAGCCGCCTTTGCGGCTGTTGGCTGCTGCCTCAATCACATCCTCATCCCAAGTGACCTGGGTTTGGGTCTGCGGGTTAAAGCGGGTGTTGGCGTAAGACGCTGCTTCAGCGGCCGCGACTTCCTCAGCGGTCAGGTATTCTGACGCCTCAAGCGCAAACACATCAACGCCGCGTGTGATTTCTGTGCCGTAGATGCGGCCATTGTACCAATAGCTTGACCAGAAACCCCCAACGACGAGCTGTTCGTCATCAATCGGGCCGCGATCGAAGAACGCGATCTCTTGCGGGTTGGCGCTATCGGTGAAGTCCATCACGCTAATGCCGCCCTGATACCAAGACTGCACAAAGATATCGCGGCCAGGGACCGGAATAATCGAGCCATTGTGGGCAACGCAGTTTTCATGCTCGGTTTGCGGGCCAGGCATCTTGTAGTGGCTGCGGAATTCAAGCTTGCCATCGACGATGTCGTAAATCGCATTCGCGCCCCATGTCATTGGGTCTGATGCCTTACAACGCGGACGACCACCGCCGCCCCACTCATCGGTGAAGATCACTTTGGTGCCGTCATTGTTGAAGGTGGCTGAGTGCCAATAGGCAAAGCCTTTGTCGAACACGCTGTCGGTACGCACAGGATTATAGGGATCGGAGATATCCATGATGATCCCGTTGCCCGAGCACGCGCCGGCTGCGATTTTCAGAGCCGGGAACACGGTGATGTCGTGGCACTGATTGGTCTGGCGCGTTTCCTGAGCGCCGTCTTCTGAGACGCCGCCTTTCCAAAGACCTGCGATCTCACCTGTTTCATTGTCGGCGAACACGCGAGGGGAACTGGTGATGCGCGATTTTGAAGGATCAGCGCGCGGGATTTCGATTACGTCGATGCTGAACAGTGCGGTACGACTGTCTGAACGGTTGTCGATACAGCGCTCAAGCTCTTCTTGTTTACGCACGCGCGACGTGCCGGAGTTGTAGACGATGAGCTTTTCATCATCGGCGCTGACAATTGAGTGGGTGTGACTGCCACGGCAGGTTTGAACTTGACCCACTTGGCGCACAGCGGTGAGGTCGGAGATATCAAAAATGCGCAGCCCGCGGAAACGCTCTTCGCTCACATCACCTTCAACACCCTGCAGCCCGCAATCAACGCGGCCACGGGTTTGCTCAACACTCATGATCAGGAGGTTCTCGTAGACCGACACATCGCCTTGGCCGCCGGGGCACACAACAGAGGACATAAGCTCTGGCACGCCGTCATCGACCAGCTTGTAGATGTTGAAGCCGTGATAATTGCCCGCCACCATGATGTCGTCGAAAAACGCCATATCTGTGTTAGCAAAGTCGAGGAGCGGAGAACGCTCGGCGAATTGCGTCAGGCTTTCACCATCCTCTTCATCACCGCGTTCAGCAGCGGCTGCCGCTTCTGCATCGGCGAGCGCTTTGCGAGCGTCTTCGACGGCTTGTTCCGTTGGTGTGAGGTCGCCTTCCTCTTCAGCGGCCTCATCCTTTTCAGCCTTAATCTTTTCTGCGCGAAGGTCAGCCGGGTTATCCGGGTCAAAGAAGCCAGCTGGTTTTGGCAGGGAGACAACTTTGCGAAGGTTCATGATTGCTTCGCCCGCATCATCAAAGCCGACTGCCAGATTGACGCGCGGATCGGTTGAAAGTCCCGCGAGCATCACATCCATCTGGTCAATTTCAGATTGCTGATCGTTCTCAATGTCACCGACGAACTGGAAAAGCACTTGATCAGAGGCGCTTCCCGGTTGGTCGAGCAAATCGTCGACCATTGTGATCGCGCCCTCATGGTGAGCGATCATGAGTGTCAGGAAAAGGCGGTCAAACTCTGTCCCCTCAAGGGTCGCAAGCTTAGCCATGTCCTCAGCGCTCGCCATGCCGGCCATTTGCGAGTGGTCCATGGAATGGCCCATCATGTGGCCGGAATGATCCATGCCGCTATGATCCATATTGCTGTGATCCATGCCGGCCATCACGGCCTTTTCACCGCGATCCGAAAGCCATTCATTCATAAATGTGATCTCGTCTGCCTGGCTCGACAGAATGCGACCCGCGATCGTTACAACGTCTTCATTGTTAGTGCGCGCCTCGACCAGCTCGGACATTTCGACCGCTTGCTGATGGTGGACGATCATGCCTTGCATGAAACGAACGTCGGCCTCGGTGTAGCTAGACTTTGCAATTTCGCTTGCTTCACTTGCGCTCAACGTTTTGCTCGCTTCTCCCGGGGCGCCGGGAAGAAGAATAGGTGCAGTTTGTGCCATCGCGAGGCTTGAGCCGGTAAGCAGAAGCCCAGTAACAAAGCAGCGCGAGCCGCGAGCGAATGTGCGTTGGATTGTCATACATTTCCTCATGGTGAAATTGTTTGCGCATACTCCTGCCCGATTGGCCGCATCAGTCAAGACCGGGTCGGAAACGACGGATAGATACGCAACAAGGGAACAATCGAAGGGCCCCTCGCATTATAATTAGTGCACGCTTGTTTGAGACAATCTCGAATCGGTCCCGTGCCCTGCACCATTCACCGCATGAGACGAGGCGAGAGCTTGTCGCGGCGAATCGTAAAACCCTAGAGTTTGCGCTTAAGCCAGCGCTAACCTTGTCCGGAGTATTGTTCACGGATGGCAATTCGAACCCTGTTCTCAATAACGACCCGTATTCTTGCCCCGTTCGCACTATTAACGGCTGCAAGCGTCGCACCTGCATTTGCGCAATCCACCGATAGAGCCAGCAGCGAGGCGAGCGGTGGGGCCAACGCGCTGCAATCCTCTTTTGACAACGCTTTTGGCACTGACCAGCGATCTCCTTCGACGTTTGAGGCGATCTACTCGTCTTCCTTCGAACAACGCATTGCCGAGCTTGCCGATGGCAGCAATGGTCGCATTGGCGTTGCGGCATGGGACCTTGCAACCGGCGAACAGATCATGGTGCTGGGCGACCAATTGTTCCCCATGGCTTCAACCAGCAAGATCGCGGTCGCAGCCAAATATCTCGAGCTGGTTGAGCAAGGTCGCTATACTCTGACAACCGAATTTCCCCTGCTTATCCCGGTACGCTCAAGAAAGTTCTCTTCCGCTGCAGCGCCCGTGCGCAATGGCAATTCCATGGCGGCTATTGATTTGATCGAGATCATGATCACCCGCTCAAGCAATCCTGCAACGGACGCATTGCTCAAAGCGGTGGGCGGCCCGCCCGCGGTCAACGATTGGATGCGCCGTCAGGGCATTTCGGACTTTTCCATCGATCGTGACATCGCGACTTTGGTTCGAGACGATGGTGAGTATGATCCCGCGACCTGGATTGACCCGCGCGATTCAGCAACACCCAAAGCGATGGTGCGCCTTCTGGCAGGTCTTTATCGCGGCGAATATCTGTCCGATGAAAGCCGCCGCGTCCTGCTTGGTGCAATGAGCCGCACGGTGACCGGTAAGCGGCGCATTGTCGCCAATATGCCGGGCGAGGCAAAGGTGAGCCACAAGACCGGATCGCTTAACAACACCTCGTCTGATGTAGGGATCATCGAAAGCCCAGATGGCCGCGCTGTTGCAGTTGCCATTTATGTGACGGGTCAAGGCACACGCCGTGCACGCGAAGCGCGGATCGCAAGCATTGCCCGCGCGCTGTACGATGGTTTCAATGTTCGCGCGCGCGAGGACCGCAATTGGGTCAGCGCACCGCGCATGGGTGGCGGTGGTTAAGCCTACGCGCCAATACACAAAAGAAAAAGGCGGCGTCCGGTATCGGACGCCGCCTTTTCTTTAATCAGCTAAAGCCGATTGAGAGCGAATTACTCGCCTTCAACCATAGCTTCTGCTTTAGCAGCTGCATCTTCAGCAGCTTCTTTAACGCCATCAGCAGCGTCGCTAGCGGCTTCAGAAGTCGCGTCAGCAGCGTCGCCAGCAGCTTCAGAAGTTGCGTCGGCAGCGTCGCCAGCAGCTTCGGTGGTCGCGTCAACAGCGTCGCCAGCAGCAGCAGTCGCGTCTTCAGCGATTGCAGAAGCGTCAGCAGCCATCGCATCGCCAGTGTCAGCAACGGCGTCAGCGGTTTCACCGCAAGCAGCAAGGCCAAGAGCAGAAGTTGCTACAGCAGCGGCAAGAACGATCTTACGCATAATAAAATTCCTCATTCAGCGAATTGAACACGCACTCCCCTCCTCGGAGAACGCGCCAAAGCCAGACAAATTGTGTCCCGCTCGAATTCATAAATAGTGGCCGAAATGTGGCCACACAAGTAAAATGTGGCAACACGCCTCTTTTTTGCCTTTTTCTCGCCACAATTCACCGGTGCTCCTGTGCGCGTTTTTGCAGGATTGCCGGTCCTATTTTGCATTGGGGCTAACGCTGCAATTCGTCTTACACGCGGGACGAGGCAGTGCTAGCACGTCTCTTATGTCAGACAATCAATCCGCCAAGCAGCAGCATCTCTATCTCGTCGATGGGTCGGCCTATATTTTCCGCGCCTATCACCGCCTGCCTCCGCTCACGAACCCTGAGGGCACGCCGGTGGGGGCAGTATATGGCTATACGACAATGCTGTGGAAGTTGGCTGATGATCTGGATGCAGCGGATGGTCCGACGCACCTTGCGGTAATCTTGGACAAGGATTCCAAGAGTTTCCGCAATGATATCTATCCCGAATACAAAGCCAATCGCCCTCCCCCGCCCGAAGATTTGCGTCCGCAATTCCCATTGATCCGCGATGCCACCCGCGCCTTCAGCCTCCCTTGTATTGAGGAACAAGGGCTTGAGGCGGACGATCTCATTGCCTCCTATGCCCGCGAGGCACAGCGCAAAGGGTGGAACGTCACAATTGTCTCTTCTGACAAGGACCTCATGCAATTGGTCGGCGAGCAGGACGGTGCGCGCGTGGATATGCTCGACACTATGAAGTCGCAGCGCATCTATCTTGATGAGGTCCACGAGAAGTTTGGCGTCACACCGGATCTGGTCGGAGACGTCTTGGCGCTGATGGGGGACAGCGTCGACAACGTGCCTGGCATCTATGGCGTCGGGCCCAAGACGGCTTCTAAGCTGATTGCAGAACACGGATCACTCACCGCTGCGCTCGATCAAGCGCCCGACATGAAGAAATCGAAATTGAAAGAGCGCCTACTGGAAGGCCGCGAGGCTGCGGAACTCTCGCGGGTGCTCGTGACGCTCAAAGAAGACTGCGACCTGCCCATACCGATTGAAGATATGGCGCTGACCAAAATCCCCGAGGAACCGCTTGAGGATTTCTTGCAGACCCACGGCTTTAGCTCGCTTCTCAAGCGGCTTGGCGCAGGGACCGGTTCGCCCGAACGCGCGAATAATCTCAATCCCGCAAAAGCTCAGAAGGGCGGCGATGCAGGGACAGCGCTCGGCAATCGCCAGCCGCTTCCCGAAATGCCGGCGGTCGACCGCAGCGCATATGAGACCGTGCAAACCCTTGAGCGGCTGCAAGAATGGGTCGCCAGAGCCACCGCCGCGCGGCTCGTCGCGGTGGACACCGAGACCTCTTCGCTCGATGCGATGCAAGCCGATCTTGTGGGCGTAAGCCTTGCTCTTGGCCCCAATGATGCGTGCTATATCCCGCTCGCACATGGTGGCAGCGATATGTTCGACGAAAAGCCGGATCAGGTCGCGATGGATGACGCCATCGCAGCGCTGAAACCCATGCTTGAAGAGACGTCCGTTCTCAAAGTCTTCCAGAACGGCAAGTATGACCTCAACGTGCTCGAGCGTTCCGGCATCTCCGTTTCGCCGATCGAGGACACCATGGTGATGAGCTTCGACCTTGATGCCGGACGCGGTGAAGGCATGGGCGGCGGACACGGGATGGACGAGCTTTCCGAGCGCCACCTTGGCCACACACCGCTTTCGTTCAAAGAAGTTTGCGGAACCGGTAAGAAAGCAATCCCCTTCGGAGAGGTGCCTTTGGACCGAGCGACCGAATACGCCGCCGAAGATGCCGATGTGACCTTGCGCCTTTATCGCATGCTCAAACCACGCCTTTCCGAAGAGGGTGGCACGAGTGTCTATGAGCGGGTCGACCGTCCGCTTATCCCTGTGGTCGCGGGAATGGAACGCGAAGGGATCAAAGTGGACCGCGCACGGCTTGCCAAACTCTCAGAGGAATTCGCAACCGAAACCGCGAGCCTTGAGAAAGCCATCCACGAGGCGGCGGGTGAAGAGTTTTCAGTCGGCAGCCCCAAGCAATTGGGCGAAATCCTGTTTGGTAAAATGGGGCTCAAAGGCGGTAAGAAGGGCAAGAGTGGGGCCTACTCAACCGACCAGGCGACGCTTGAAAAACTGAGCGCTGACCCGGAGGCGGCGGCGATCACCAAGAAGGTTCTTGAGTGGCGGCATTTGTCGAAGCTCAAATCGACCTACACCGACGCGCTGCAATCTCAGATCAACCCCGATACGGGCCGGGTGCACACGAGCTACAGCCTAGTGGGCGCACAGACCGGGCGACTGTCCTCAACCGACCCCAATTTGCAGAACATTCCGATCCGCACACCCATCGGGCGGCAAATCCGCGAGGCTTTTGTGCCGGAACCCGGCAATGTGCTACTCGCGGCGGACTACTCGCAGATTGAGCTGCGTTTGGCGGCGCATATGGCCGATGTTGAGACTCTCAAGGACGCATTTGCACAAGGCGAGGACATCCACTCACGCACTGCGACCGAGATGTTTGGCGAAGTCACTCGCGACACCCGCGCACAGGCCAAGACGATCAACTTCGCGATCCTTTATGGCATTTCGCGCTGGGGCCTTGCGGGCCGTCTCGAAGTCGAACCGGACGAAGCGCAGGCGATGATCGATACCTATTTCCAACGCTTCCCCGGCATCCAGCGCTATATCTCTGAAACGCTCACCAGCGTTGGTGAACGCGGCTATTCCGAGACACTCTTTGGCCGCAAGACATGGTTCCCCCGGATCAAATCCAAGAACCAGGCGGAGCGTCAGGGATCTGAGCGCGCAGCCATCAACGCGCCCATCCAAGGAACCAGCGCCGATATCATCAAACGGGCCATGATCCGCATGCTGCCCGCGCTTCGAGAAGCGGGCCTCAACGATGTCCGCATGCTCCTGCAAGTGCACGATGAATTGGTGTTTGAGCTGCCCGAAGGTGACGTCGCCGCTGCCTCTCCGATTATCGAGCGCGTGATGGCGGAAGCCGCCCTTCCCGCCGTCACGCTCGACGTGCCGCTAGCCATAGATATCGGCACGGGACCAAGCTGGGACGCTGCGCATTGATGATGCTGCCTGCGCGAACGGTGGCGGCCCTGCTGCTGCTCCTTGGTGGTGGAGCGTGCGCTTGGATTTGGAACACTCGGCGCGCGCTGCCTTACAATGAGCAAGGTCGGCATTTCGACGCGGAAAGCGCGGTCGTCCTGCACGAGCAATCCGCCACAATTTACGGGCTTCTTGCCGTCGCATTGACCGTTATCGGCGCAATCTGCTGGTTCGCTGCGCGGCGAGACTAGTTTCCTAGTCAGCGCCCTTTTCGTCGCTCGTCTCTTTATGCTTGTGCAGATGCTCAGGCGCAAAGAAACCGATCGGATTGGCCTCGACCGCGCGCTTCTTAAGCTCACCACGCATGGCCCGATATTCAGCCTCCATTCGCGGCGTCACCGTTGCACGGCTGTCCTCCAGCGCGTCGTCGAAGTCCTGCATTTCGACCGCAGGAACATCGCCGCCCATTCGGCGAAGAGCGCCTAAGCCCGCTCGGCGGACCACATCTTCAAGATCTGCTCCGGTAAAGCGGTCCGTCTTGGCTGCGACCTCGTCGAGGTCAACATTGCTGGAAAGCGGCATATTCTCAGTGTGGATACCAAGGATATGACGCCGCCCTTCAAGGTCTGGTGTGCCCACATAAACAAGCTCATCAAAGCGGCCCGGACGAAGCAATGCAGGGTCCATCAAAGTCGGACGGTTGGTGGCACCGATAACGATCACCGATTGCAGCTCTTCAAGCCCGTCCATTTCGGCAAGGATCGTGTTAACGACCCGCCCGGTGACCTGTGGTTCGCCCTGTCCTGACCCGCGCGCAGGTGCAAGACTGTCGATTTCGTCGATAAATACCACGCAAGGCGCAACGGCTCTGGCGCGGGCGAAGAGTTTGGCGATCTGTTGTTCGCTTTCGCCGTACCATTTGCTCAAAAGGTCAGACGATTTCATCGATATGAAATTGGCATCAGCCTCTTTGGCCACCGCCTTTGCAAGCAGGGTCTTGCCCGTTCCTGGCGGGCCATAAAGAAGGAAGCCTTTGGCCGCGCGAATGCCAAGCCTGCGGAAACCTTCGGCGTTCTTCAGAGGCAATTCGATGCCTTCTTTGAGCTTGTCGATTGCATCGCCAACCCCGCCAATATCGTCCCAGCCCACATTGGGCATCTGCACCATAACCTCGCGCATGGCGGAGGGTTGAATGCGCTTGAGCGCCCCTTGGAAATCGGCGCGGGTGACACACAGTTCCTCAAGCACTTCCGGCGGAATTTCGCGCGCATCAAGGTCGAGCTTGGGCATGATCCGCCGCACGGCATCAATCGCGGCCTCGCGCGCAAGCGCTGCCAAGTCAGCACCGACAAACCCGTGGGTCATGCGGGCCAATTCGTTGAGGTCAACGCCCTCTTCTAGTGGCATACCCCGGGCGTGGATCGCCAAAATTTCGCGGCGACCGCTCTGATCAGGCACGCCGACCACAATCTCGCGGTCAAAACGGCCCGGACGGCGCAATGCTTCATCAATAGCATCAGGGCGATTGGTTGCCGCAATCACCACAATATTGGCGCGCGCTTCGAGCCCATCCATCAAGGTGAGCATCTGGGCAACCAAGCGCTTCTCAGCTTCGCCCGGCACTTGGGTGCGTTTGGGCGCAATTGAATCGATCTCATCTATGAATATGATCGCAGGTGCCGCGCGAGCAGCCTCTTCGAAGACCTCACGAAGGCGCTTTTCACTCTCACCATAGCCCGACCCCATGATTTCGGGCCCATTGATGATGAAAAACTCAGCGTCGCTTTCATTCGCGACCGCCTGTGCAAGACGGGTCTTGCCAGTCCCTGGAGGACCATGAAGAAGCACGCCTTTGGGCGGATCAACGCCAAGCCGGGTAAACAGCTCAGGATAGCGAAGCGGCAGTTCCACCATTTCGCGCAGCGCCTGGATGGTGTCTTCCATCCCGCCCACATCATCATAGTTTACCGCGCCCCTTGCATCGCGCGGCTCTTCAAACTCAGTGCGAAGCTCAACTTCGGTGTTCTCGTCGATATGGACAATGCCCTTAGGGTTTGTCGTATGAACAGAGAGCCGAATTTGGGTGAGTGCATAGGCGGGTGCGCGCAGCATTTGACGCACGTCAGAGGGCATGTTTTGCACCGGCTGCTGGCCCGTGGTTGCGACCAAGTCTCCAGCGACAAGCGGCTTGCGGAAGAAATTGCGCTTTAATGCCTGTGTCGGCCCTTGAAGCCGCATATCGCGCTGGGCTGGCGCAAAAACAACGCGTGTTGCAGGGCGCGATTGCGCCACCTTTATATCTACATGCTCACCCGATCCCACTTCGGCATTACCTCGCTGGAGACCATCAAGGCGGATAACATCCAGCGTCTCGTCTTCTTGGTAAGCAGGCAAAGCGATCGCTGCCGTTGAACGCTTGCCGATGACTTCGACAACATCGCCTTCGGTGATGCCGAGCTTTTGAAAAGCGGTTCGCGGCATTCTTGCAATGCCTTGTCCCGATTCTTCTGAGCGTGCAGACGCGACCTGAAGTCGCACCTTACGGCTGGAGGTGGAGGCTGTGTCGGCGTCTGCCATGCAGTTGGTCCCTTGGCGTTGCAAAATTCACGTGCGCCCGGCTGGAGCGCGATGCATTGGAGTAGCTAGGGAGCACTACACGCGATTGCAAACCACAGTTTTCGGAAGGACTTAGGCAGTTAGCCGTAAGCGGCCACTGCAATAGGCGGCAAGCGTGGGCCAAGGAGGCAGAACCTGAAAAAGCCCGACTCGAACGCAGGACGGCACAAAAAAAGCCCGGCACAAAGGCCGGGCTTAAAAGTTTGGGAGAGGATGCCTGAAAGGCATGAGAGGGTTTTGCCGCTGAGAGGCTTTTTGTGCAAGTGCGAAAGCCGCATTTTTTGTTGCATAAAATACATCTAAATCTCGGGAACCGAACAATCCAGTCCCATTATACGCAAATTAGATTGTCCAATATGTGCGCATTTGCCTATATTTTGGGCATTTTGGATCTAATTGGCGGTTTGCAGACATGTTTTTGCGTCATTTCACTAAATCGTGACATCGCTGCTGGTTGCGACTAATCAATCGCCTGCGCTAAATTTTTCGAGACCCATTCCTGCTCTTAACCGCACCTGCGGAGCAACAAAGCGGGAGGGGCGCTCGGGCACGAAACAGACGGATCGCCCTTTCCTATGTCAAAAATCTTCGAAACTGCTCAGTCCGCACTTGAAGGCATAATCGCAAACGATCTTCTCATTGCAGCTGGCGGGTTTGGTCTTTGCGGTATTCCCGAGCGGCTTCTTGATGCAATCCAAGAAAGCGGCGCGACCGGGCTCACCTTTGCCAGCAACAATGCCGGCATTGACAATGAGGGTATCGGCAAATTGCTTCGCACTCGTCAGGTGAAGAAGATGATCTCTTCTTACGTCGGCGAGAATAAGGAATTTGAGCGCCAATTCCTGTCAGGTGAGCTTGAGGTGGAATTTTGTCCGCAAGGCACACTGGCTGAGCGAATGCGCGCAGGCGGTGCGGGGATCCCGGGCTTCTACACCAAAACCGGTGTTGGAACGCAGGTTGCCGAGGGCAAAGAGCACAAGGATTTTGCCGATCAAGACGGCGTAATGTCGACCTATATCCTTGAACAAGGGATCTTCGCTGACCTTTCCATCGTCAAGGCATGGAAAGCTGATGAGACGGGCAATCTTATTTTCCGCAAGACAGCGCGCAATTTCAATCAACCTGCCGCCACGTGCGGCAAGGTTTGCATCGCTGAGGTTGAAGAAATTGTCCCTGCAGGTGCATTAGAGGCGGATGAAATCCATCTTCCCGGTGTCTTCGTCAATCGATTGGTCTTGGGCAGCCCTTACGACAAAAAAATCGAGTTCCGCACCGTACGAGAGCGGGAGAATGCATAAATGAATGATACGAATTTGAGGAAAGCGGGTACGCTTACCCTTTGCGCGGTGGCCGCCGTTTCATTGCAAGGCTGCGTGGCGGCTGCATTCCCTTTGGCTGCAGGCGGACTTATTGGAGAGCGTGCTGTATCTGGCCGAGAAAGCACGCCAAGCAGCGGTGACGCCGATGCGGATAATGCCGAGCCGAGCGCTGACCAGCAAGAATTGAATTCAGACCTCGCTCCAGTCGAGAACGAGCCCATGACCGCCGCGCCTCCGGCAACTCAAACAAGCGCTGATTTCAACGCTGCATTTGCAGAGCCCCGCCCCGCGCCAATTTCATCAGCACCAATTTCATCAGCAACAGTTCCACCCACATCTGAAGCGGTGGCTGTGGTCCCTTCCGCGGTGGCCACTCCAACAACAAGCGCTGTAAGACCGCTTCCCACGCCGGTTCCATCCGCGAGGGAGCCGCTTGGTCCAGCGGGGATCAATCAATTGCTGTCTTATGCCAATTCTCGCCAGATCGCATCGGAGGAAGTGCCTTACTCTGCTATGCTAAAAGACCGGGTCGCGCTTGAGCCTGTGAAGGCTGAGTGTGCGGGCGTGTCTCCCACCATTTTGATCGATCTTGACCCCGAGAACGGCCTTTTCGATTCAACAATAGCTTCTCGCCCGCCATCGGGTCTTGCGCGCGGTCTTGCGCGACTTCGTGAAAGCGGCGTTTCGGTCGCTTGGATTTCCGGCAACGGGATCGACAAACTTGACGCGATCAAGCGGGCGCTGACTTACAGCGGGCTTGATCTGGCGAATGAAGACCGCGTGATGCTCATCCGCAGCCCCGATGATCGCAAACAGACCCTTCGCGAAGAGCTCTCACAGATCAGTTGCCTGGTCGCGATTGCTGGCGATACGCGCTCTGATTTTGATGAGCTTTACGATTATCTCAAAAATCCTGCGGATGCGAAGTCGCTTGAGCCATTGATTGGCGATGGTTGGTTTCTCATCCCGCAACCTCTGCTTTAGTAGAAAGACCCGTTTCATGAGTGATAAGCCCAAAGGCTGGACCAGAGATCAAATGGCAGCGCGCGCAGCTAAAGAGCTGCAAGATGGCTATTACGTCAATCTGGGTATTGGCATCCCGACCTTGGTCGCAAACCATATTCCCGATGGAATGATGGTCACGCTTCAAAGCGAGAACGGCATGCTTGGTATTGGCCCCTTCCCATTCGAAGACGAGGTTGACGCAGACCTTATCAACGCGGGCAAACAGACCATTAGCGAGCTTCCTCACAGCGCCTATTTCGACAGCGCCACCAGCTTTTCCATGATCCGTGGAGGACATATTGACCTCACCGTCCTTGGTGCGATGGAAGTCGCTGCCAATGGCGATATCGCTAACTGGATGATCCCGGGCAAAATGATCAAGGGCATGGGCGGCGCAATGGACTTGGTCGCTGGTGTCAAAAAGATCATCGTGGTGATGGATCACACCGCCAAAGACGCGAGCCCCAAGTTTATACCGGAGTGCACGCTACCTTTAACAGGTGCAAATGTGGTGGACATGATCATTACCAATTTGGGCGTCTTCCACCGCCCGACCAAAGGCGACGCTTTCCGACTGATTGAGCTCGCACCAGGCGTGACACAAGACGATATCGCAGCCAACACCACAGCCTCTTACGAGGTGGATTTGGAGCCGGCATAGACAATCATGTGGCTTGATAGCCCTCGAAATCCCAACGCGCCGCTCGCCGGGCTTAAGGTGCTCGAACTTGCACGGGTGCTGGCAGGGCCATGGGCAGGTCAGATCCTTGCAGACCTTGGCGCAGATGTGATCAAGATTGAAAGCCCGGAGGGCGACGGCACCCGCCAATGGGGCCCGCCATGGGTAGAACGCGAAGGGCCTGATGGCGAGGTGCGGCGTGAGGCGGCCTATTACCACGCCTGCAATCGCGGCAAACGCAGCGTGGTGGCCGATTTCGGCAAAGCTGATGATCTAGCACGCGTCGCGGACTTGGCGCGCGACGCTGATGTGGTGATCGAGAATTTCAAAACCGGTGGACTTGCCAAATTCGGCCTCGACTATCCCACCTTGAACGCGGCTAACCCGCAGCTTGTATATTGCTCGATCACCGGTTTTGGGCAGACAGGCCCGCGCGCTCATGAGGCGGGGTATGACTTTGTTATCCAAGGCATGGGCGGCTTTATGTCGATCACCGGAGAGCCCGAAGGGGTGCCGGTCAAAATGGGCATTTCGATCAGCGATCTTACCACCGGCGTTTACGCAGCGAACGCGGTTCAGGCCGCTTTGTTACAGCGTGTTCGCACCGGGGCCGGGCAGCATATCGACATGGCTCTTCTCGACTGCTCCGTCGCCCTATTGGCCAATCAGGCAACCTATCACCTCACCACTGGCGAAAACCCGCCGCGCATGGGCAATGCACATGCCCAGGTCGCGCCATACGGCGTGTTCCCGGTGAGCGATGGCCATGTGATCCTTGCGCCTGCAAATGATCGGTTGTTCACGCGGTTGGCCACGCTGTTAGGGCGCGAGGAGCTGTCACTAGACCAGCGCTTTGCCAGCAATAGCGGCAGGATCGAGAATGCAGGCGCGCTTGACGCTGAGATTGCCAAGGCGACAAAGAGCTGGACCAAAGCGGAGCTGCTTGAGGCCTGTGCCAAGAAAGGCGTACCAGCTGGCCCCATCAACCAGCTGGACGAGGTGTTCGAGGATCCACAGGTGCTAGCGCGCGGTCTTCGCGTCGACCTTGGAGGGCTGCCCGGTGTGCGCAGCCCGTTCACTTTCTCTGATGCCGAATTGGCGCTTGATCGGCCCTCCCCAATGCTGGGAGAGGATGGCTAGCGGCTTATCAGAGGGCATCTGGGTTGATGTTGATTGTATTCTCGTTCCCCCAAGTAGAAACTCTCCCGACAACCTTACCATCATTCACGACTTTCATAACTCGTTTCAAAGATGGCAGCCGGTTTTGAGGCGCGTAACTGATCCGCTGCCTTTCTGTAATGAGGGTTATGGAATAGCTTGGTTTGGCATCCTCATCATCTGACTGAAGCAATTGTGACAAGGTGTCCTGTCCAACCGAAACGCCGATACCGCTATCGCTAATGGCAAGAAGATAAGAGTCGCTCGATCCGTTGGCACGGTAAGCCACTTGCCCAGGGCCAATGGAATCATCACGGCACCAGACCGCAGGCGGCGCTGGCACAGCCGTTTCGCCTTCTGCCCCTTCTTCTTGCAATTTGTTTGCGACCAATCCACCAAACAGCGACCCCAAAATAGAGGAGCCAGCATCAGACTTAACGTCTCTGGCGCGTTTGAATCTTAGTTTTTCGTCGCAATCGACAACAGCAATCGCCGGGGATTGAGGGTTCTGCGTTTCTGGCGGAGTTATGTCGGCAAACGCTGCGTCTATAAACGCTTTCATTTCTTGCGAGGTCTTGCTGGACGAGGACACACGCATTTTGACAAGCCAACCATCGACCGAAAACAAAATCACCGCTGTGCTCAGCGAAGCAGAGCTGTTCGGCGTATCATAAATCGCTCTTAGACCCTGCCATGCGCCCGCGCCCGGCCATCCATATTGCTCTACTCCGAAAGCGAGTTCTGGATTAGCGTATACATCTCTGATTTCGATCCCTGTTTGCGCCTGCCGGAACCACACGGGGACAGCGCCGCTCGTGTGACGATAAATGTAGAGCGAGATTTCCTCTGCCCCGCTTCCGTCATTGAATGAAAAGCCAATGTTGAGAAAATCACCTGCAAACTCGGTCGCACGGGCACGCGGAAGGCCGCCAAGCTCGCTGGGAACTTCGATCCCGCTGTGCGGATGTACCCATGGCGCACCAACTTCGAGTTCAATCGGCGCTTGTGCTGCAAGCGGCAAAATCGGTGTGGCCAAAAGGCTGACAAAAGACACCAGACCAAAAATTGTCGAGCGCATCATTTACCCCCAAATCATCTCGCGAATATTGTCGCAGTGTACGGACAAAAATCAAGATTAGTCGCAATAAACCATAGGCCGACTATTCAACTCATCAATCGCGAAGCCGTGCGCCACAGGCGTTCAAAAGGTCCCTGCCCAAACCGATCAAGCCAGCCCGGCGACCAAAGAAGCATCGCGGTTATCGGGACAAAGCTTAATGCCAACGCCTGAGCTCTTGAGACCTCTGCAAACAGACCAAACCCCCAGCTTGCAAAGATCGCAGCCAAGATAACCGAAGTCATAAGGTAATTTGTAAGCGACATTCGTCCCACTGCCGCCAACCGCTGCGTGATAGCACCTTTTTGGGTAAACAAAGCCATCGCTGCCGCAGCATATGCAAAGCCTAAGAGCGTATCGAAGGGAGCTGAGAGGATCAGGCCCGATAGCCCCACAAAGCTTGGAGGGAAGTCGTTTTCGGAAACCCACCAAGCAAGAGCCAGCAAAGCGGGCACGGATACCAAGGCACAAATCGCGCCCATGCGCTGCAAGAGGAACACGCGCCATTCCCCTGCAAGCATACGGTTCTTCCAAAGCCCCATGCCAAGCACCATCGCTGCAAGGTTTAGCGGCAAGGAACTGCTTATGACGGTGAGCTGCGAGGCAAAGCCAGCCAGCCTGCGCAAAATGCGCGCGCCCCACTCTTCGCGCCCCAAGTCTAGCATGTATTGGACAGCAGGAGGGTCAGCGCCAAAATTGCGGACGGCGAACAAGGTGGCATCGCTGCCCAGTCGCCCTTCGTAAAAATCAAGCACCGCGCTTCCCAAAGTGACCATGCCAACACCAGCATGCACAGCGACAAGTCCAACACAGATCGCGATGAGCGCGCGCGCACTCAAAGCGTTAAGCAGCGGAAGCGCGCATCCTGCCAATGCGTATGATCGCAGTACATCATTGCTGGCGAAAAGCACCGAATGCACAAGGCCAATCACAAAAAGCACCGCCATCCTTGCATAGTGCGCGCGCCATGGCTTGTCCTCGGTTCGCTCCAACAGGATTAGGCACCCTGCACCAAACAGCATGGCAAAGAGCGTGCGGAACTTGTCCTCGATGAAGACAAAACTCACGACCCAAATCAGCCGGTCAAGGGCTGAGCCTTCCCCAAGGCCGGGTCCCCAAACGGTCGGATTGTAATAACCTTGCGCAGGAAGCGCGAAGGCATAGACGTTCATCCAGACAATGCCGATGACCGCTAGGCCGCGCAGAGCGTCTAACTGAATAATTCGGTGTTTGGGCAAATTGGGTGCAGAAAGGGCGGGCGCAGGCATCGCAAGCGCCCTAACAGATCAGGCGAGAGCTGCCTTCAAGTCTTCGACCAAATCCGTGCGCTCCCATGGGAATTTATCCCCGTCCGCGGTACGGCCAAAGTGACCGTATGCAGCGCTGGTGCGGTAAATCGGCTTGTTGAGGCCAAGATGTGTGCGGATCGCGCGCGGGGTGAGACCGCCAAGCTTGCCGATTGAGTGGATCGCCTCTTCAAGGCTCGCATCGGTCACACCATCTGCCGCTGTGCCGTGTGTATCGACATAAAGCGAAAGCGGAACCGAGACACCAATTGCATAGGCGATTTGGATCGTGCAGCGGGTCGCAAGACCGGCCGCCACAACATTTTTCGCCAGATAGCGCGTGATGTAGGCAGCGCTGCGGTCGACCTTGGTTGGGTCTTTACCGCTAAAAGCACCGCCGCCGTGTGGAGCAGCACCGCCATAGGTGTCGACGATGATCTTGCGGCCTGTGAGCCCTGCGTCACCATCAGGACCACCGATGACAAAACTGCCTGTGGGGTTGATGTGCCACTGCGTTGTCGTGGTGATGAAACCGTCAGGCAGCACGCTTGCGACGACGCCTTTCACATATTCATGAAGTTCGGTTTCCTTACCGCCCTTGTCATAGCCTTCCGCATGCTGCGTGCTGACCACCACTGCCGTGCACGCAACAGGTTTGCCGTGCTCATATTTGAGCGTGACCTGGCTCTTGGCATCAGGTTCAAGGAATGGTGCTGCCCCCGAGTGGCGATCCTTGGCGAGCTGTTCGAGGATTTTGTGGCTGTAATCGAGCGTCGCTGGCATCAAATCCGGCGTTTCATCACAAGCAAAGCCGAACATGATGCCCTGGTCACCGGCGCCTTCGTCTTTGTTTGAGCCTTCTGCCCCTGCATCTACGCCTTGCGCGATATGAGCAGACTGTCCGTGGAGGTGGTTTTCAAAGGTCAACGTCTTCCAGTGAAAGCCATCTTGTTCATAACCAATGTCGCGAACGGTCGCGCGAACCGCCTTTTCAATTTCTTCTTTGGCACCCGGAGCCCAGCCGCCATTGACAGCCCATTCCTCATTGCCCTCATCATACATCGGAGCGCAGCGGATTTCGCCTGAGAGGATCACGCGCTGGGTCGTGGTCATTGTCTCACAAGCGACACGCGCTTCGGGGTCCTTTGCAAGCATCAGATCGACAATCGCATCCGAAATCTGGTCTGAGACCTTATCGGGGTGGCCTTCGGAAACGCTTTCGGAAGTGAAGAGGTAATCGCTACGCATGATAGAAAGGGGCCTCCAAAGCCTATGATCAGTTAGCGCACACAGACGCTTTATACAGATATAAGGAAATCTTTATGTCCAACGCCTGACGCCCTAGCTGCGTGGTGTCCGCAAGGCAAGAAGTCTTGGTAGCCCAAGCCCTAATACGGCGAGTAAAGCAGCCCACATGAGCGGGAGCGCATTGCCAAGCTTTGAGAATAACGTGGGCGGTTTGGCAACGGGGATACGCCCTTCAATTGCACCGGCCTCACCACTGGCGATGGCTTGCACCACATTGCCGCTCGCATCGATCACGGCGCTGATCCCGGTCGTAGTGGAGCGAAGAACCGGCAATCCCTCCTCAATCGCGCGCATTCGAGCTTGCGCAAGATGCTGCGGCGGGCCCCAGCTGCCAAACCAGCCATCATTGGAAGGGTTAAAAAGGTAATCGGGGCGATTGTTTTGATCTACGACTTGGCCGGAAAAAACGATCTCATAGCAGATTTGAACCCCTGCTTTGCCATGTTGGCCAAGGTCGAGTGTCTCGGGGCCGGGGCCGGGGATATAGGGAATAGAGCCAGCGGTGAGCCGCGAGAGTCCGATTGCGCCCAGCAGGTTTTCCATCGGAAGGTACTCACCATACGGAACAAGGTGTTCCTTGGCATAGTGGTGGGTGATCTCCCCTTCCCCGTTCATTCCAATCACCGAATTGCGGGCAGAGAGCGCGCGCGGGATGCCGTCTGTACCAGGGCCAATGTTGAGGTTTACGACGCCTGTGAGAAGCGTGGACTGTGGTCCGATCACCATCCCGATACGACGGCGCGCAAAGTCCGGGTCAGCGCCAGCCGTCATGCGTGTGTAGTAACGCTGCGGATAGCCGTCTTCGAGATAGTCAGGCACCGCGCTTTCAGGCCACAAGACAAGGCGCGATTGGTCTGCGTTTTTTTGTGTGAGGCGCGCGGTCCGTTGAAATTGCTCCTCGAATTTGGAGCCGTCGTTGATTTCCTCTTGCGGGATGAGAGGCTGGACGAGGGTGTAGTTGATGTCGGTCTGATTCCGGAGGTCCACCGCCGGTGCAACCATAACTAGGCCCGACGCTGCTAACAAGGAAACGGGTAAAACCCTCGCTTTGTAAGTCGCCCCAAGGAAGGTCTGCACCAGCCCTGATGCAAAGAGGATAGCAAAACCGGAAAGCGCGTAGGTGCCCATCCACGGTAAAAGTTGAGCCAGACCCGGCACGTCCCATCCGCCAAGCAGCATGAGCCCCAAAGGAGGCCATGGATAGCCAGTAAACACCCAGCTCCTTAGCCACTCAGTCACAATCCAAGCGCTCGCGAGCACCACGCCAAACGCCAGCACTCCACTTCGCCGCGCCAGCAAATGCGCCGATAAAGCAGCAAGTGCAGGATACACCGCGAGGTAAATGCACAAGAGCGGCACCGCCACCCAGCCCAGTGCAGCGGGCATATCGCTTTGATAAGTAAAGGCGGTCGCGATCCAATTGTTAGCCAGCGTCAAATGCGCCCAGCCGAAGGTCCAACCGATCCACAATGCCCCGCGCCAGGTGGTAGCGGCGCGCAGATGCGCAACCCATAGCGCGAGCGCTGGCAATGCAATCCACCACGCATGAACCGGCGGGTATCCAAGGGCTGCAATAAGACCAAGAAGGCCAGACGTTAGCCCCGGCCACTTTTGGGATAACTCAGTTATGCGCGCCCAAACCGAAGCCCACATCCCATTATCAGGACCCAGCGAAGCGTCGCTCATCCAAACATCCCCTTATGCAAAGGGTTGCTGATTACCCAACCGCTTCGAGATCATCGTCATCAGATGATGCACTGATCGATGGAGGTAGGACCGAGGAGTCAAATTCAGCTGCCCCGCTGTCATCTGCGCCAGCATCATCCGCTTTCTTGCGGCGAGTGCGCTTTTTCGGAGCGTCGTCGCCACCGTCCGCCTTAGGCTTTCGTGTGCGCGAAGCCCTTTTGGGTTTGGGCTTGGCGTTCTCTTCATCCGCGCCAGCAGGCTCGCCTTCGCTGCCCTGTTCACCTTGGTCAAGGGAGTTGCCGTCGGCCCGCTGATCGTCGCGTTGATCATCACGCTGATCGTCGCGTTGATCGTCGCGTTGATCGTCTCTGCGCCCACGACTACGGCGATTGTTCCGACGACGGCTATCGCCATCTTCGTCATCACCATCATCATTATTTCCGCCGCGCTCTTCATTGCGTTTCGCGCGGGCCTCGTCCTGACGCGCCTTATTATCAGCGATCACGCGGAAATAGTGGTCTGCAAACTGGAGATAATATTCAGCCTGAACCCGATCACCATTGTGCTGCGCATCTTGAGCAAGCTTTTTGTACTTATCGAGCAATTGGGGCGCATTTCCCCGCGCGCGGCTGTCGATCCGGTTCTGGTTATTGCCGCCTTGGTTGTTGCGGTTTCCGCGACCGCGGCGACGATTATTGCGATTGTTGTTCAAGGAAAATCTTCCAGTTAACGACCTTGGCGATCACCTAACCCGAACGCCATTGGCCAATAGACCTTTCGTCTCTCGCACCGCTTACGCGGCTCTCTCTCAAATCCTGGCTTGCCTGACCTATGGGATTGCCCCCGCACAAGGCCGATTAACAAGGAATTTGGAGCTTGGATCAGCGTTTCGCGTAAGATCGCGGAGCGGTGTTCCGATTCGATAGCTAGCGAGCCTTGTTGCTTTTGCCAAGCCCTGATGACTTTTTCGTCAACCCAAGACTGTCCCAAACTAAGAAAGCACCAAACAGCGCGGGCGTCCGGCAAGGTCCTTGCGCAAAGTCACATCGAAGCCCTCGTCTTTTGCGATCTGTGTAACAGCCTCGCCTTGACTCGCTCCAATCTCAAGAATTGTGATCGCGTCATCGGTCATAAGCCCGCGCATTTGCGGAATAAGAATACGGTAATCGTCGAGCCCGTCAGGCCCAGAAAACAACGCTGAGGCGGGCTCGAATTCGCGTACGTCGGGTTCAAGGGTGGCCTCGTCTTCCACATAAGGCGGGTTGCAAAGGATGACGTCAAACTGGCCCAGATCAACGGTCCAGCTGTCTTGGGTCCAATCACGAAGTGCAAACTGGGCGCGAGTTTCATCAAGGTCAAGATTCCGGGCGTTGACCTCGGCCACTTCAAGCGCCTCGGGCGACCTGTCCGTCGCGAGGCCACTTGAATCGCTAAATTCAAGCAAAGCGGTAACCAGAAGCGCACCGCTCCCTGTTCCTAGATCAAGGACGCGCCGCGCACCGTCAGCAAGTTCGAGTGCAGCATCAATAAGCGTCTCGCTATCTCCCCGCGGGATCAGGGTGTCGGGTGTCACCAAAAAACTGCGACCGTAGAACTCTTGCGTCCCGCTGATATGTGCCACCGGTTCGCAGGTCGCACGCCGAGTAACCAATTCAGAGTATGTGCAGGGCACTGCGTCAGTCATATGCCGCAAGAGCATCTCCGAGCGATCCACCCCAAGCGCATGCGCCATCAGCAGTTCAGCGTCGAGCCGCGCGGTGTCGCTGGAGGATTCAAGCTTTGCGGTGGCCGCGCGAATGGCCTGTGCAACGTTCACTCCGCCAGCGCCGCCAGTCGCTTGGCTTCGTCCTCGGCAATCAGCGCGCCCACCAATTCATCAAGCCCCGTGCCTGCCAGCACCTCTTCGAGTTTGTGCAAAGTGAGCCCGATGCGGTGATCGGTCACACGGCCTTGCGGGAAGTTATAGGTCCGAATGCGCTCTGAACGATCGCCGGAACCCACCATGGCCTTGCGTGCTTCGGCCTCGGCTCCCTGGGCAGCTTCGCGGGTCTGTTCGTAAAGCCTTGCCCGCAGGACCTGCATCGCTTTTTCCTTGTTCTTGTGCTGACTGCGCCCGTCCTGACAGGTGACTACGAGGCCGGTTGGCTCGTGGGTGATGCGGATGGCCGAGTCGGTAGTATTGACGTGCTGACCGCCTGCACCAGAGGCGCGATAGGTGTCGATTTTAAGATCGCCGGGATCGATTTGCACATCGACTTCATCGGGTTCGGGCAGCACTGCCACGGTAGCCGCCGAGGTGTGGATACGCCCCCCGCTTTCGGTGACGGGCACCCGCTGCACACGGTGGACACCGCTTTCGAACTTGAGTTTGGCGAAGACGCCTTGGCCGGTGACATTGGCGACGATTTCCTTAAAGCCGCCGACTTCGGAAGCGTTCATGGAGACGGGTTCAACTTTCCACCCCTGCTCGCCTGCGAATTTCTCATACATGCGGAAAAGGTCGCCTGCGAAAAGCGCCGCTTCGTCTCCGCCCGTGCCAGCGCGAATTTCGAGCATCGCGGGTTTGCTGTCCGCCCGGTCGCGGGGGAGAAGGGCAATGGCCAGCGCGCGCTCTTTTTCGGGCAGCGCCTCGTTGATCGCGGCGAGCTCTTCCCCGGCCATATCCTTCATCTCAGGGTCGGCGAGCATCTCTTCGAGGCCTACAATTTCCTCGCGCATAGCGGTGACGTCTGCGGCGACCTTGGCGACAGGCTCAAGCTCTGCGTAATCACGGCTGGCTTGGACGAATGCGTCGCCCTCGAGGGTGCCGGATGCCATGCGCGCTTCGAGTTCGGCAAAGCGATGGGCGATCTGGTCGAGGCGTTCTTGTGGGATATTCATTGGGTGTATTCTCTTCGTCGTCATCCCGGACCTGATCCGGGATCCATTTCCAGGCTCTCACCGCCGTCGCTTGGGGGTGAGATGGACCCTGAAACAAGTTCAGGGTGACGGGGGAGGCTAGACCTTGTCTTTGAGAAAATCTGAAAGCGCCGGATCAATGTCGTCGCCCGAAAAACCGTAATACCCATCTTCGTTCACACGAAGGATAGCTCGAGGGTCCTGCTTGATCGCTTTATCATAGCGCTTTTTCTTTGAACCCGAGGCGATCATATCGCTGACAAACCCAGCCTTGCGCAAATCGCTTAAGAGCTGTGTCGCGTGAGCAAGCCCAGCGTCATCTTCAAGCAGAACCATTGCTTCAAGAGGCTCGCTTTGTCGCTCTCCCACCAACATAGCCAGCCGTTCTATCCCAGCCGCCCAGCCAACCGCAGGCGTCGGCGCACCGCCAAGGCTCTCCATCAGCCCATCATAGCGCCCACCGCCAAGCACGGTCGATTGGGCGCCCAGCGCACCAGCCGCAGCGGACCCCTCATCAGGGATAAACTCAAACGCGGTGTGGCGATAATAATCGAGCCCGCGCACAAGGCTTTCTGCCCGCTTCCACTCGACGCCCGCCGCATCAAGGCCGCTGGTCACGCTCTCAAAAAACGCGAGCGCCTCATCGGACAAATACTGATCGATCTTGGGCGCATCGGCGACAAATGCCCGGTCGCGCGGATCTTTGCTGTCCAAGATACGCAGCGGGTTCTTGTGCAATCGCTCCTGAGAATCCTCAGACAATTCACCCGAAACCGCCCCAAAATACTCAATCAATCCAGCGCGCCACGCATCGCGGCTTGCCGCATCACCCAGCGTGTTGAGATGCAAGGTCACGCCTTCAATCCCAAGCTCCTTCAAAAGCTGATCGGCCATGGCGAGGAGCTCAACATCGGCCTGCGGTTCGCCTGCGCCCAAAATCTCCGCGTCGATCTGGTGGAATTGGCGATAACGGCCCTTTTGCGGGCGCTCGTAACGGAACAGCGGCCCGTGCGTTGCAAGCTTCAAAGGCGCGTGTTGTTGCCAGCCATTAGTTTGGTATGCGCGCGCAATCCCTGCGGTAAATTCGGGGCGCAGCGTCAAGGAATCGCCGCCGCGATCCTCGAACGAATACATCTCTTTAGAGACCACATCGGTTGTCTCACCAATCGCGCGGCTGAACACTTCGGTCTTTTCAAAGACCGGCATCTCAGCACGGCGAAAGCGATAGAGTTTGCGCACACGCTCAAAGGTCTCGACCACAAAGGCAAAGGCTTCTGCGTCCGGTCCAAAAATGTCCTGTGTGCCGCGAATGGCTTTTGGCGTGTTCTTGCTCATGATGTCCGTTTGAATGAGGCTTGAGATGTGAAAGCGCGATTACGACTAAGGAAGGTCTTTCGCAATGCCCCTGCTTTCGCTAGAGGCCGCGCATTAAGCCTTTTGGGAGAGGGGTCTTAAACATTAAGAAGCAGGATAACGCATGCGTATCGACAAGATCCCTACCGGTGACAATCCCCCTGAAAGCCTCAATGTCATCATCGAAGTGCCAACAGGCGGCGAACCGGTAAAGTATGAATTCGACAAGGAAAGCGGCGCTCTGTTCATCGACCGCATCTTGCATACGCCGATGCGTTACCCGGCAAACTATGGCTTTGTGCCGCACACTCTTTCACCCGATGGCGACCCGCTCGACGCGCTCGTAATCGCGCGATCACCCTTTATTCCCGGCTGCGTTGTGAAGGCCCGCCCAATCGGCGTCCTGAACCTTGAAGATGAACATGGCGGCGATGAGAAGCTGATCTGCGTGCCAGTGAACACGACCTTCCCATATTATTCAGACGTGGGCGAGACCAAGGATTTGCCCTCGATCATCCTGCAACAGATCGAGCACTTCTTTACCCACTACAAAGACCTTGAGGCTGAGAAGTGGGTGCGGATCGGGAAATGGGGCGATGCCGAAGAGGCACGCCGAATTGTTCTTGAAGCAATCGAGCGGGCCAAAGCGTAAGGCCCACAGCACGACTTTTCGCTCGTCAGTTCTTAAATGACCGCGAAGATCGCTTTGCAAATTCCGGTGAGGATGAGCGGCAGGCCAATGGCAAGCGCCCAGAGCATCATCGTGTCGCGGCGAAATGCGCCCGCGAACGATGGATCGACCGCCTCTTCATCGGACATCACCGTCCAGCGCCGCTCGAACCAGCGGCATGCCGGAATGATGGCGGCCACAAGGATAATCAAGGCAATGTAAGGCAGGATCGACGAGATTCCGTCTGAAAGCGCCTTTACCGTCATGAAAATTTGAAGGGCGGTATAGACCAGCAAGGCATAAGCGACATGATCGCTCATGCGTTTGCGCCAGTCATTTGCGCCGTCTTCTAAAACGGGCGCTTTGGCATCCTCTGCGACCTTTTGGCTGTTCATCAGCTCGTTCATTATGCGTTCCCCAACGACATCTTCTCTCAAACCCAGAGTATCTCAAACAGAGCGCTTTGTTGCAAGCTCAGTAACCAAATTGAAATATTGCACCACGCTGAGTGATGGAAAGGCGAAGAAGCCCCCGGAATTAAGGGGTTTTTCCTATGCTGCGATTAGCGCAATGCTGGGTTAAGCAAAAATCTTGCCAAAACGAAGCTTCTGCCTCTTCCTTCCCAAAATGACGGTGCTACATGAGAATCATATGAGCGACACAACGATCCTTGATGAGACGCAAAGCGCCCAAAACGCTGCGAGTGCCGACGCGACAGCACCTATGCCCGACGGCGGGCTGGAGGTCATTTCGATCGCCAAAAGCTACGATAAGCGCGCCGTTCTAACCGATATCTCTTTGACCGTGGCTAAGGGCGAAGTGCTTGGGCTGTTGGGGCCAAACGGCGCGGGCAAGACCACCTGCTTTTACTCAATTATGGGCCTTGTAAAGCCTGATTCGGGTCGCATCCTGATGGACGGTGAGGATGTTACCAAGCTGCCGATGTACAGGCGCGCGATTCTCGGTCTTGGCTATTTGCCACAAGAAACCAGCATTTTTCGCGGAATGACGGTTGAACAAAACATCAACTGCGTCCTTGAGATGGTTGAACCCGATGCAGCGACCCGCGCACAAGAGTTGGAGCGTTTGCTAGAGGAATTTGGTCTTACTCGCCTTCGCGAAAGCCCAGCCATGGCCTTGTCCGGAGGTGAGCGGCGGCGCTGTGAAATTGCACGCGCTCTGGCGGCGAAACCTTCGATCATGCTTTTGGATGAACCTTTTGCAGGCATCGACCCACTGTCGATCAGCGATATTCGCGATCTTGTAAAGGACTTGAAAGGCCGGGGCATTGGTGTGCTGATCACCGATCACAATGTCCGCGAGACGCTGGATATCGTGGACCGGGCTTGCATTATTTACGGCGGGCAAGTGCTCTTCGCTGGCACCCCGCAGGCGCTCGTTGCGGATGAAAACGTGAAGCGGCTTTACCTTGGAGAGAGCTTTACACTGTAGCTCACTAGCCCATGGCATTAGGCCCCCGCCTCGACTTACGCCAATCGCAGCAGCTGGTAATGACGCCCCAGCTTCAGCAGGCGATCAAGCTGCTTGCGGCGTCCAATCTGGAAATTGAAACATTCATCGGCGATGCGCTCGAAAGCAATCCGCTGCTCGACACCGGCTCTGTTGCTGCCGACAAAGAAGCACCACCGGGTGAGCCTGACGATATTCCGCGCGAAGAATTCACCGCCGACCAATTGATGGGCCAAGTTCAGGGGGAAAGCGAAGCCCCGCTTGATATTGATGTCTCTGCAATCGACCGCGACCGCGATACGGGCGAGGCCAGCATCGGATCGGGCGGGCCCTCTGATGCCGAATGGGGCTCTGCGGGCGGTGCCGGTGGCGGGAGTGAGGACCTCCCCGGGCTTGAGGCCACAAAGGCGGCTGAACTTACGCTTGCCGAGCATCTCGATGCGCAGATTGGCGGACTTTCGTGTAATCCTCGCGAGGAATTTGTCGCGCGGCATATAGCGGGGCTTTTGGATGATGCAGGGTATCTAACGACCCCTTTGCGCGATGTGGCCTATGATATCGGCGTCGACTTGGAAGTTGCTGAGGACGCACTAGAGGTCGTGCAGATGTGTGACCCAACAGGGGTGGGTGCAAGAGATTTGGGCGAATGCCTTGCGCTTCAGGCTAAAGATGCGGACCGCTATGACCCGGCGATGGCGACCATGCTCGCCAACCTTGAACTGCTGGGCAAAGGCGAGGTTGCACGATTGAAGCGCCTCGCCCGCGTCGATGATGAAGACTTTGGCGATATGCTCGCTGAAATCCGGCAATATGATCCAAAGCCGGGCCTTGCCTTTGCTTCATCGGTGGGTGAGGCGGTGGTGCCCGACGTGCTTTTGGGCGCGAAAGACGACGGGGGCTGGGATATTCAGCTGAACGAAGACACGCTCCCGCGTCTGATCGTAAACCGCGACTATTATGTCGAGCTCGGCGGCGAGAGCAAAAGCGCGGATGCCGAAACGCAAGGATGGCTTAAGGAAAAGTTGGCGGACGCGCATTGGCTGATCCGCGCGCTCGACCAACGGCAAAAGACCATTCTTAAAACTGCTGCTGAGATTGTGAAGCAGCAGGATGGCTTCTTCCGGCGCGGGGTGTCTGAACTGCGCCCACTGACTTTGCGTGAAGTCGCCGAGCAGATCGATATGCATGAAAGCACGGTGAGCCGGGTGACGTCGAACAAGTATCTTCACTGTGATCGCGGAACATTCGAGCTCAAATACTTCTTCACCAGTGGCGTTACCTCATCGGATGGCGAGGGAGCGTCGTCCGAAGCGATCAAGGCGCGGATCAAAGCGCTGACGGATGCAGAGGACCCCAAGAAGGTGCTGTCCGATCAAAAACTCGCCGACCTGCTAAACGAAGAAGGCTTCGGTCTGGCGCGGCGCACGGTGGCGAAGTACCGGGAGGCGATTGGGGTCGGGTCGAGCGCGGAACGGCGGCGGGCGAAGAAGCTGGCGGGGATTTGAGGCTGCTGGCTTCAAGGACCAAAAACCGCCAGTCTGCTCACGACGCAATTGCGAACACCACACCAAAAGTTAGCTCGGGTAGCTGCGAATTTTGCGGTCAGTCTCGCCGGCTCGCACATTTCTATCAGTAAAGGTGCGAGTGACTTCGGAGGCAATGAATTGCGCTTTCATCAAGATGTGACCCATCTCACGCCTATCTGGTTGCGGACCGCTATACCGACTTTGAACGAAATCGGGGAAAGTCCGCGCGGCGCGAATGACGCGGTCAGCGTCGAAAGCTGTTTCGCATTTGCCCAAAGCCTTCGCTGCCTTCGACAAACTATGCCCGAATTTCCTGCGAAGATCATCATCGCTGTAGCCATTACAAGAAAGCCCTGCTTTCAAAGCAAGCTCAGAGCCGAGTAGTGCACTTTGTAGCGTTCCCCGATAATCATATGCTCCGGTCGCCGTTGAAGCCGCGGCTTCTAGCTGAATATGTGCGCGATAAATGAGCTCTTTCGATTGTTCGGTAACTGAGCGGGTATTTCCAAACTCCATGAAGCCGTATGCGAAATCCATCAAGTCGATGGCCTGATCCTCAAATCTTGTAATGGCCTCAGCATCGTTGGCCATCCACCGTTTTTGGTCTTCAGACAGGTCTAGAAGCTCCCAAAAATCGACTATAGGGCTACCGAATATCATTGGAATATAGAGGCGTGCGAATAAGTCTCGGAACATGAAAAATCCTAAGTGCACTCCCCCGTCGCGCTGATCGACTGGCCTGAAAAGTCGATCATTTGCGCGATGAACTCTCTTGATTATTTTGGGAGACTTCTCCCCGGTTAAGGGAATACCCTCGATGCCTAATTTCGATAAGATCCTAAGCACATTCATAAAAGCTCGTTGCTTTGGCTCTTCACCCAAATGCAGACCTTCATCGTCGGCTTCGCAAGCTAATTCTAGCAGCTCATCATCCGAAGGTCGCAAAACAGTTTCAGAAGGAGCGCCACAGCAATGCTTAAACTTTTGCCGACTTCCACAAGAGCAAATTCGATTGCGATATGTACTCATGGATCGAGACTACAGTGCAACTGACACCGAGTTAAGCACTTAGGGAGCTAACACGCACTAGGCCGAAACAAACGTTCGCTTCCCACCCAAGAGCGGCCTTGCGAGCTAGATGCAAAGCCAAGCCGTTTTCCTACAGCGGCCATTGGCGGCTATGTCGGCGCTCAAATGGTAACCCTTTCTTCGTCAATCCTAACGCCTCTCGCCATCCCATTTCGCCGGCGAAGGTTTTCTCCCTCTGGACAGTGTGCCAAGTGTGCCAAACGCTCTGTTCACGCCTCGATCCAGCACTACGTATAACCCCTGCGACTCGCCGGAATTGCTAGGTTTACGCATAATTAACCTTTTCCGTTCAGAACTTGTGTGGTTAATAGAGGGCAACATCTCTTAGCGAGACGTTACCATGCACATCTCCCTCCACCAGTTGGGGCAACTAGGGGACCAGAAATGCGAGTGCTGTTGATTGAAGACGAGCCAACAACGGCAAAAGCCATCGAGCTTATGCTGACGACTGAAGGCTTTAATGTTTACTCTACTGATCTTGGCGAAGAAGGCCTGGATCTGGGTAAGCTGTATGATTACGATATCATTCTGCTGGATCTCAACCTGCCGGATATGCACGGTTATGACGTTCTTAAGAAGCTGCGCGTTGCCAAGGTGCAAACGCCAGTTCTTATCCTTTCAGGCATTGCCGAGATGGACAGCAAGATCCGCTCCTTCGGCTTTGGCGCCGACGATTATGTGACCAAGCCCTTCCACCGCGAAGAGCTGGTGGCTCGTATTCACGCTGTTGTGCGTCGCTCAAAAGGCCACAGCCAATCAATCATCCGCACCGGCAAGCTTGCGGTTAACTTGGACGCGAAAACCGTCGAAGTCGACAGCGCCCGTGTGCACCTCACCGGTAAAGAATATGCGATGCTCGAGCTTCTCTCGCTTCGCAAGGGTACTACCCTTACCAAAGAGATGTTCCTCAACCACCTTTACGGCGGCATGGACGAGCCTGAGCTTAAGATCATCGACGTCTTCATCTGTAAGCTGCGTAAAAAGCTCAGCCTGGCATGCGGCGGTGAGAACTACATCGAAACAGTTTGGGGCCGCGGCTATGTGCTTCGTGACCCACAAGAGGATGCCGAAGCCGCTTGAAGCTAGCTTCCTAAATATTCAGCGAGAAACGCCCGGCAGCCTCCCCGCTTCCGGGCGTTTTGCTTTCCTGCGTATTATTTTCCTACAGCCTTACTCATGCTCTACGAGCTTCGCGTAATCGCTACCGCTTGGCTCTTGGAACAAGCTCAAGTGGAATTCGGGCACGATTGCGATCAGGTGATCGAAGATGTCGGACTGAATGCCCTCATAAGTGTTCCAATCGGTCGTATCGGTAAAACAATAGATCTCAATAGGCAGCCCTTGCGCGCCCGGTGGCAATTGACGCACCAGCAGTGTGAAGTTCGGACTGATCCGGGGATGCCATTTGATGTAAGCTGCGATGTAAGCGCGCAAAGTGCCGATATTGGTCATCCGCCGCGCGTTTACCGGCGCGTCATCTTGGCCAAGCTCGTGTCTGTTCCACTCGGCAAGCTCATCGCGGCGCTCAGCAAGGTAAGGTTTAAGAATCTTAAATTTCTTGAGGTCCAGCACCTCTTCGTCAGAAAGGAAGCGAACCGAATTCTGGTCAATTTGCAGCGAACGCTTGATGCGCCGCCCGCCGCTCTCGCTCATCCCGCGCCAATTACGGAAACTGTCTGAGACGAGGCGATGGGTGGGAATGGTGGTGATTGTCTTGTCGAAGTTTTGCACCTTCACCGTGTGGAGCGAGATATCGATCACATCGCCATCCGCGTTCATCCCCGGCATCTCAATCCAATCGCCCACGCGCAGCATATCGTTGGTGGTGAGTTGAACGCTCGCCACAAGGCTGAGGATGGTATCCTTGAAGACCAAGAGCAAAACGGCGGTAATCGCACCCAAACCACTCAGCAGCAGCAGCGGAGATTCGTTGATCAGGATCGAAATAAGAATGATCGCCGCCCCGCACAGGACAACGATTTTGACAACCTGAAGATAGCCTTTGATCGGCTTGTTACGAGCCTGGGGACGGCGCTCGTATACCTCATTCACATAGGTCAGCGCTTTAACGATCCCCATCGCGATGGACAGCACGATCACCGCTTGCGTCACGTTGGCGATCACGGTGACGACCCACTGCGGCAAGCCCGGCACAAGGACTATTCCGTTAGACACCACCAAGAGCGGTGCGACCGTTGCAAACCAAGTGGCGGATTTGTCGATCGTCTCGCTTTTCTGATCCAGATAAGGCGAAACCAGTCGGAGTATCACATCCTTCAAGATGTAATTGACGAGAAGCGAGGCGGTCAGAAGCCCCATCACGCCGATGATGGTCTGCGCCCAAATGGGCTGCGCGCTAAATAGAGCCAAAAGCTGTTCCATACCCGGTGCGATATAGGAAACGCATGCAAGGCCTCAAGCCATGCGCCACTCTTATGGCTGGACAAATCCCCCCTCACCCGACTAGCGAGCCCGGCATGAGCGCATATAAAGAAGGCGATCCTACCACTCTTAGCCGGCTTTACGGTCGCAGCATTGGCAAACCGCTGAGCACCAAGCAGCAAGGGTTGGTGGACAGTTTATTGCCCCAGATAGCGGTTCCTGAAAGCGGTCCTGTGACCGCAGAAGGTCTGTTTGGTGAGGATTGCCCCTTACATTTCGAGATTGGATTTGGCGGCGGCGAGCACCTTGCCTATCGCGCTGATCTCTTGCCCAATCATGGCTTGATCGGTGCAGAACCCTATCTCAACGGCGTGGCCCAGGCGTTAACTCATGTGGATGACCAGCGGCTGTCCAATGTGCGCCTTCACCACGGCGATGCGATTGAGGTGCTTTCGCGCATCCCCGATGGCTCGCTGTTGATGGTGTATCTGCTCCACCCTGACCCTTGGCCCAAGAACAAGCACGCCAAACGCCGCATGATGAACGATGGCCCAGTGCAGATGATCGCGGACAAATTGAAACCCGGCGGAGAATTTCGCTTTGGCACCGATCACCCGGTCTATGTGCGCCATGCGCTTATGGTGATGCAGCGCTTTACCGATGAGTTTGAGTGGGCCGTCGAAGGTCCAAAGAGTTGGCAAAATCGCCCGTCGGGCTGGTGTGAAACCCGCTATGAAACCAAGGCGCGCAATGTCTTTGGGCACGAGGTTTGGTACTTCCGGTTCCGGCGAAAGGGCTAGCCCCAGGTTCGAACCCTTCGGCACATTGCCTTGCAAGTCTTTTCCCGTCAGTATCCTATCAAAACGGGGAAGCAAACATGACATCACGTAGGCAATTTCTAGGCGGGCTCGCGATCACCGCAGGCGCGCTCGCGGCGTGCAGCGAAGTTGCACCGGGCGCAAGTTCGGGCGCCGCGCGCGCTGCCAATGATGCCGCTAGGCCGCTTACCGCGGACGATCTGGAAGATGCGCTGGTGGGCAGCTCTTATCTTGGCACCGGCGGCGGGGGCAGCTTGGAAGAAGCCCGTAAGCTGATCGCAAGTGATTTGGCCGCAGGCCATGCATTCACAGCCCTTAGCGTTTCTGCGCTTGCCGATGATGACCGGGTGGCCTGCCCATATGGTCTCGCCTCGCTCGCGAACACTGATCCGGCCATGCAGGAACGGCTGGATAGCATTGAGAACCGGGTCGATGCCCCGGTACAAGCCGCCTTTGAGACCTTGGAAAAGCACTTAGACCAAAAGTTTGCAGGCGTCATTTTGGGCGAGATCGGGCCGCTGAGCCTGGCAGAGGGTCTCTCGATTGCAGCGCGCCTTGGGGTGCCTGCACTCGACGCCGACACAGTGGGGCGCGCGGTTCCTGAAATCAACCAACACTCTGTAAAAGTGGCGGGAATACCGCTCACCCCGATTGGCGCAGCGACCCCCTTTGGCGATGAAATGGTGGTCGGAACATTGGGCGATCCCACCAGAGCTGAGGACATCTTGCGCAGTATCGCGGTGGTCAGCCGGGAGTGCGGTGTTGCGGATAGCCCGATCACTGGCGCGCAGGCGAAAGCTGGGGGAACGCTTGTCCAAGACAGCCTCACACTCTCGATGGCGATCGGCAAAGCGGTGCGCGAGGCGAAAGCTGCGGGCAGAGACCCCATCGAAGCCGCGCGCGCGGCAGGTGATGGCTATCTGCTGTTCACAGGCCGCGTTTCGGGCACGCAATGGCGTGATGAGGCAGGTTTCTTACAAGGCACAGTCAGACTTACCGGCGATGGCGCGTTTGCAGGGCAAACCTTCGAAACCGAAGTCAAGAACGAGCACCTGCTTGCCCGGCGCAATGGCTCAGTTGTGGCCACTTGCCCTGACCTCATCAGCGTGATCGACCGGCGCACCGCAGAAGGGGTCGGCAACCCCGATTATACTCAGGGTCAAGAGGTCACCGTCCTCGGCTTCAAGTGCGATCCGCTTTGGCGCACTAAGGCAGGGCTCGACGTCTTTTCGCCGCGCTATTTTGGCTATGATGAGGACTATATCCCCATCGAAGAGCGTCTGGCTTAAACCACAATCCCAGCGCTGGTCAGAACCGCCAAGGTCAACACATCAGGCGCGATGGCCGTCATCGGGGCGATCTGCACCGGCTTCTCCATGCCAAGCAACATCGGGCCAACGGTCGTGTTTGAGCCCAGCTCGCGAAGGAGCTTTGCCGACAGATTGGCGGACTGGAGGCCCGGCATAATCAGAACGTTTGCTGGACCTGACAGACGGCTGAAGGGATAGAGCTTTTGCACAGCCGGGTTGAGGGCAGCATCAGGCGCCATCTCGCCTTCATATTCAAAATCGCAGCCTTCCTCATCAAGGATTGCGACGGCTTTGCGGATGTCAGCGAGCCATTGGCCCGACGGATTTCCGAAGGTCGAATAGGAGAGGAATGCAACGCGTGGTTCATGTCCCATGCGCCGCGCAACAGCGGCGGTCTCGCGGGCAATATAGGCAAGCTCGCTTGCGCTTGGTCGCTCGTTGATCGTTGTGTCGGCAAGGAACGTCGTGTGGTTCTTGCCAATCATCATATGGATACCAAAGGGCAGCGCATCGGCTTTCTTATCGATCACAAGATTTACCTCGCGCATCGTCTGCGCATAGGTGCGGGTGAGCCCTGAAATCATGCCATCGGCATGGCCAAGCGCAACCAGAAGAGCTGCAAAGACGTTGCGTTCTTGGTTCACCATTCGGCGAATATCACGCTCGGTATAGCCGCGCCGCTGGAGCCGGTTGTAGAGGTAATCGACCATTGCGGGCACATGCTCGCTGTCGGCAGAGTTTTGGATCTCGAAACTTTGCGGGTCAGAGACCGACAGCTGATGGAGTTTGTCGAGCACCGCTTTCGTGCGGCCAACAAGGATAGGCGTGCCGTAACCAAAGTCGCGAAACTGGATCGCAGCGCGCAGCACCACTTCTTCCTCGGCTTCAGCAAAGACCATGCGTTTCGGGTTCGCGCGCGCTTCATTGTAAACGCCGGTAAGCACGGAAGTGGTAGGGTTAAGCCGCGATTTGAGCGCGTGTTTATACTCGTCAAAATCATCGATGCTGACCTGAGCAACGCCCGAATCCATCGCAGCCTTCGCCACGGCTGACGACACCACTTCAATAAGGCGCGGGTCAAACGGCGCAGGGATAATGTAGTCGGTGCCAAACTTCTGGTTCTTGCCGTAAGCGCTTGCCACTTCTTCGGGCACTTGCTCGCGGGCGAGTTCTGCAATCGCGGTCGCGGCAGAGACCTTCATCTCTTCATTGATTGTCGTTGCCTGCACATCGAGTGCGCCGCGGAAGATGAAGGGGAAGCCCAGCACATTGTTAACCTGGTTCGGAAAGTCGCTGCGCCCGGTCGCGATAATCGCATCGGGGCGCACGGCTTTGGCCTCATCAGGCATGATCTCAGGCGTGGGATTGGCCATCGCAAAGATGATCGGCTTGTCCGCCATATCGGCGACCCATTCCGGTTTCAGAGCGCCAGCTGCCGAAAGGCCAAGGAAAATATCCGCGCCCTTAAGCGCCTCCTCAAGGCTCGTCGCATCTGTGGCGACGGCATGGGCGCTCTTCCACTGGTCGACATTGTCGCGGCCAATCGTGATCGGACCCTTGCGATCGCACATGATCACGTTTTCATGGCGCACACCCATCGCTTTGATGAGAGCGGTACACGCAATTGCAGCAGCGCCCGCACCGTTGACGACGACTTTAACGTCCTCGATCTTGCGGTCGGTGAGATAGCACGCATTGAGCAAGCCAGCCGCGGTGATAATCGCGGTTCCGTGCTGGTCATCGTGCATGATTGGAATATTCATGCGCTCGCGAAGGGCGGCCTCGATGATGAAGCACTCGGGCGCTTTGATGTCTTCCAAATTGATGCCGCCAAAGCTTGGCTCCATCAGCGCCACAGCCTCGATAAAGGCTTGCGGGTCTTCGGTCGCAAGCTCGATATCGATCGAGTCCACGTCGGCGAAGCGCTTGAACAAGACCGCCTTGCCTTCCATCACAGGCTTAGAGGCAAGCGCGCCCAAATTTCCGAGGCCCAAAATCGCCGAACCGTTGGAGATCACCGCGACAAGGTTTGCTTTTGCAGTGTACCGCGCAGCCAAAGCGGGATCAGCGGCAATTGCCTCAACCGGAACCGCGACACCGGGCGAATAGGCGAGCGACAAATCGCGCTGCGAGGTCATCGGCTTGGTTGCGACGATCTCCAGCTTACCTGGGCGAATAGTCTCGTGGTAAAAAAGCGCCTCGCGGCTGGTAAAGCCGCCCTTTGTTTCATCAGCCATATGTGCCCCCTACGTGATCCTCAATTGCACCATCTCATGCCGAGCCTTAGCCCGCGTTTTCTTTTGAGGATAGTGGGTGAATGCACAAGTGACGCCTGCGGCGGATAAGTCAGGCTGCGCTCTTCCCGAATCGCCCACCCGCTGGCACGCCCAAGGGCAATGGCAGCGTCACAAAAGCCCACTCCCATGATGGAGCAATATCTTGCGTTAAAGCGCGAGGCGGAAGGCTCGCTCCTGTTCTATCGCATGGGCGATTTCTTCGAGCTGTTTTTCGATGATGCCAAAGTCGCCTCCGACATTCTCGATATTGCCCTGACTGCACGCGGCGAACATGGCGGGGAACCGGTCGCTATGTGCGGTGTGCCGGTGCATTCGGCAGAAGGTTATCTTGCGCGCCTTATCAAAGCGGGTCAGCGCGTCGCCATTGCCGAGCAGACCGAGACCCCCGATGAGGCCAAGGCACGCGCCAAACGGGAAGGTCGCCCCGCCTCCAAAGCTTTGGTTGCGCGCGATATCGTGCGCTTTGTTACCGCTGGAACCCTCACCGAAGAAGCTTTGCTGGAGCCGCGCCGCTCCAACTTGCTTGTCGCTCTTGGTGAAGTGCGCGGGCGCATAGGGATAGCCTCCTGCGATATCTCGACCGGTGCGCTTGTGCTTGAGGAATGCCCAGCTGAGCTGGTGGGGGCATCATTGGCACGGCTCGGGGCAAGCGAAGTCGTGGTGCCGGAAGGCTGGGAGCATGGGCCCGAAGAAGCCACCGAACAAGCGCGCAGCACTTTTGCCAGCGACCAGGGGGCAGAGCGCCTCAAATCGCTCCACGGTGTTTCCACCCTTGACGGCTTTGGCGAATTCACACGCGCAATGCTGGCAGCAGCAGGTGGTCTCATCGCCTATCTGGACCATGTTGGTCGCGGCGAATTGCCTTTCCTTTTGCCCCCTACTGCGCGCGATGCCGATCTTGGCATGGCGATGGATGAGGCAACGCGTGCCAGCCTCGAAATCCTCGAGGCATCAAGCGGTGGGCGCGCTGGCAGTTTGGTTGCGACTTTGGATCGGTGCTCAACAGGGGCAGGTTCGCGTCTTTTGGCAGAGGACCTTTCCGCACCGCTGCTCAATCAATCTGCCATTGAAAACCGCTTGGCACTTGTCCAATTCTGGTTGGAGCGACCGATTGAGCGAGCCAATCTTCGCGATGCCTTGCGGGCGCTCCCGGATTTCGGCCGCGCCTTGGGCCGGGTGGTCGCAGGACGCGGATCTCCGCGCGATTTGGGGCAGGTTCGCGATGGGCTGAAAGAGGCGGCTCGCCTGTACAGCTGGCTGACTGATGAAGCAGACCGTCCGACCCTGCTCGACCTTATCCTGCCGGAATTTACAGGTCATGGCGCGCTCATTGATGAGCTTTCTCGCGCGCTTGTTGCATCACCCCCGACAGAGCGATCCAATGGCGGGTTTATCGCCGAAGGGTATGACGCGGGCCTTGATGAACTGCGCGCAATGTCGGGAAGCGCGCGGCGCGCAATCGCGGCAATGGAGACGCGCTACCGCGAAGAGACGGGTATCACCTCGCTCAAGATCAAGCATAACGGCGTGCTTGGCTATTTCATCGAGGTGCCCAGCCGCCATGCCGATCCTTTGATGTCCCCCGACAGCGGCTTTACCCATCGCCAGACGATGAAAGGCGCGGTGCGGTTCAACTCGGTCACTTTGCATGAAGAGGCCTCGAGGGTCTCAGAAGCAGGCGGGCGGGCGCTCGCGGCAGAAGAGGCGCATTTTGAAACGCTGTGCGCCAGCGTTGTCGGGTCGCGCGAGGCCATTGCCGCGACAGCTGCAGCACTGGCCCGTATCGATGTGGCGGCCGGAAATGCAGAACGCGCAAGCGAGGGCGACTGGTGCAAGCCTGTAATCTCAAATAGCGGCGCTCTCACCATCACAGCTGGGCGGCATCCGGTGGTGGAAGCGGCTCTTAACAAGTCTGGTGATCGGTTCGTCGCTAACAATTGCTCGCTTAATGATGATGACCGTCTCTGGCTTATCGGTGGTCCCAATATGGGCGGTAAATCGACCTTCCTGCGCCAAAATGCGCTCATCGTCTTGATGGCGCAGGCCGGGTGTTATGTCCCTGCAAGCGAGGCGCATATCGGCCTGGTTGATCGCCTTTTCAGCCGGGTGGGTGCCTCCGATAATCTTGCCAAGGGCAGGTCCACCTTTATGGTCGAGATGGTCGAGACCGCTGCAATCCTCTCCCAAGCGACTTCACACAGTCTTGTGATCCTTGATGAGGTGGGACGCGGCACATCGACCTATGATGGTCTGGCGCTTGCCTGGGCGGTGGTTGAGGCTGTGCATTCCAAGATCGAATGTCGCTGCTTGTTTGCCACCCACTACCACGAACTGTCACGCCTTGCAGAAACCTGCGAGCAGCTCTCGCTCCATCATGTGCGGGCTCGTGAATGGAAGGGGGACCTTGTTCTCCTCCATGAGCTTTCTGAAGGACCAGCAGACCGATCCTATGGCCTTGCGGTCGCAAAGCTTGCCGGTGTGCCAGCTGCTGTCATTGCACGGGCTGATGAGGTCCTTGCAAAGCTCGAAGCTGCGCGCAATGAAACGGGCGGTATCGCTGCGGGATTGGGGGAATTGCCCCTCTTTGCTGCGGCCGCTGATCCATTGCCCCTCCGCGAAACGCCTGAGAGCGCGCTTGCAGATCGCCTGCGCGACGCTGATTTGGACGCGTTATCACCGCGCGATGCGCTTGACCTCTTGTATGAGCTTAAAACGTCCCTCGATTGATTTGCGGTTACGGCTTGGGACCGGCCTTAAACCAAACCATTCCTTAACTCTCTTTGGGCAAAGCTAAGCCCATGTCTAATCCGATGTTTGAAAATCCGAAGGTCGCGCTTGGCTTTGCCGGCGTTGTTGTTGCCGTTGCACTAGTGGCAAGCGTTGCTTTTCAAGAGTTTACGCCCGGCGAGGAAGACACCGTACAAGAAGCCTCTTTGCAGCAGGCCCCTGCCCCCGCTCAGCCAGCCGCTGCGCCTCAAGCAGGCTTTGCATCTGGCGCGGCGACAGGTTGGGCCGAAGATGCTGGCACAGCCGATGATTGGGGTGCACCAAGCGTCGCTGCGCAAAGCGGTGGATTTTCCGAAATCCCCGAGGAGACCAACGATGCCCCGGTCTTTGGCGACCACCGGTCAAAAACCGTTTCTGGCGGTGACATAGGCGGTGCAGGTGGTCCAACGATCACCTCAAGAGCGGCTCCCGGAGCGCCTGAGGTTCGCCCACCACAGATCGGCCCCCGCCCCGAAATCGCAACCGACGGCGGCTAAACAGCGGCTGCATTTTTTGCGGTTTCTGGGTCTAGCGCGTGGGGACCGGAGCATCCCCGCTGTAGTCATAGAAACCACGGCCCGTTTTGCGGCCAAGCCACCCAGCTTCGACATATTTCACCAACAAAGGTGCGGGGCGATACTTGCTATCGCGCGTGGTCTTATAGAGCACTTTGATGATATCCAGACAGGTATCGAGGCCCACAAAATCCGCCAATTGCAGCGGCCCCATCGGGTGATTGAGCCCCAGCCGACAGCCCTTATCGATATCTTCAATCCCAGCTGTTGATTGGCCGAGCACAAACACCGCCTCATTGATCATCGGCAAAAGAATGCGGTTGACCACAAAGCCGGGCTCATCCTGGCTCAACACCACCTCTTTACCAAGACCCTTCGCAAAAGCGGTGACTTGGTCAGTGGTCTCTTGCGAAGTCGCAAGACCCGGGATCACCTCGATCAAACCCATGACAGGCACAGGGTTGAAAAAATGCAGGCCGATAAAGCGCGCAGGGTCCGGTGAGTGGTTCGCCATCCGAGTGATCGGAATGGAGCTTGTGTTTGATGCGAAAATGGCATCGTGCGCAAGGCATTTGCCAGCGCTTTCAAAGATCATATTTTTGATCTCTTCGCGCTCAGTCGCGGCCTCAATGATAAGGTTGGCCTCAGCCATGGGCGCATAATCACCCACAGGGGTGATCCGGGCGAGCAGCGCTTCGGCTGCATCCGCTTCGATTTTTCCGCGCCCAACAAGCTTTGCCACCGCCTTATCGACTTTGGCCTTGCCGCCTTCAGCGGTCGCCAGATCAATATCCGAGAGCATCACCTGCATGCCATGCGCAGCGACAGTTTGAGCGATGCCGGTGCCCATTTGCCCGGCTCCGATAACGGCGATTTTCTGCATGGGTTAGGCTCCTTCGCAAGTGCAGCATGGCTTTGCTGCGCGCTCCTAGCGAGGAAGCTGGCGTGTGGCTAGCGATTTGCGCGTCAACGATTTGCGCGCCTAACGATCTCGCGCCGGGCACCCACTTCACGTCCGCCTTGCCATTATCATTAAGCACGCGTGCCATAACAAACAGAAAGTCTGAAAGCCGGTTGATGTATGCAAGGGCCGCTGGATTGATCGCCGTCTCGCTGGCAAGCTCAGTCATCGCGCGCTCGGCGGCTCTGGTCGATGCACGGGCAATGTGAACCCGCGCCGCCGCTTCGCTGCCGCCGGGAAGAACAAAGCTGTTGAGCGGCTCTAGATGTTCATTGAAAGCGTCAATCTGTTGCTCAAGCCAATCTGTTTGGGAGGCGACGACCCTAAGCGCCATTTCTTTAGGCGCAAAATCGCCATCTTGTGCAGGCGTGGCAATATCAGCGCCCAGATCAAACAGATCGTTCTGGATGCGGGTCAAGGCAGCCTTATGCCCCGCATCCTCAAGCGCGCAAACCGCAAGGCCAATCGCCGAGTTTGCCTCATCAACCCTGCCGATCGCGGCAATACGGCAAGAATGCTTTTCCTCGCGCGAGCCATCAACGAGGCCGGTTGTGCCATCGTCACCGGTGCGGGTGTAGATTTTCGTGAGCTTTACCATGGGAGGCGAGTTAGCTGCCAGCGCCCGCCACAAGTGCGATGACCGCGATAACCGCGATGGCCGCCGCCTGATATTTGATCCGCGAGAACATCGCCTTGTTCTGCATCTCCTGCATCTCCGTAACCGTCTCCGCCTCGCCCGTTTCCAGGTCGATCTTGGTTGTCTTCAGAAAAGCAATGATCCCGCGCACGAGCGATACCACAACGAGAATGCACAAAATAATGAGCGCAGGGATAAGAATATAGTTCATGCCCGTCTAAATGGGCGGATTGCCTTCAAGTTCCAAGCGGGAATTTTTGCATCCTCAATTGCTCTGCAAGCATCAGTCCATCTTCTCCCGCGCCCCGCCGCGCTGAAAGTGGAGGAGAACCGCGACGTTTTGCCAATTTCTCCCCGTTTTCATCCATCACAAGTTTGTGATGATACCAACGCGGAACCGGGCTTCCCAACAGCGCTTGCAACACCCGGTGAATATGGCTTGCATCAAACAGGTCGAGGCCGCGTGTCACCAAGGTCACGCCATCTTGTACATCGTCAACGGTAACAGACAGATGGTAGCTTGAAGGCAGATCTTTGCGCACCAGTACCACATCGCCAAACTGCCGCGGATCGGCAATTTGGCGACCGGCCAGCGCATCGTCCCAATAGAGCGTTCCCACTTCCGTCATCGCCCGGTCGATATCAAGCCGCAGTGCCGCCCCTTCAGAAGGTTTGGCCCCCGAGTAAAGCCCGCGAGTGGAGCCCGGATATTTGAACCCATCTTCGCCAATTCGCATGGGAAGGCTTTCAACCTGGCGCCGGGTACAGCTGCATGGGTAAAGCAGTCCCCGGTCTTCAAGGATTTCAGCAGCGTGATTGTAAACACCCAATCGATCCGACTGCTTTTCAACCTCTTCCCACTCAAGGCCAAGCCATTCTAGATCACGTCGAAACTCATCGGCCAGCTCAGGTTTTGAACGAGGCCCATCAATGTCTTCAATCCGCAAGAGAAACCGCCCGCCAGCCTCTTTGGCAAGATCATGCGCAACTATCGCAGAATAGGCATGGCCAAGATGAAGCGGGCCATTGGGGCTGGGCGCAAAACGCGTGGTGAGAGGCCGGGGTGTAGTGGGCAAGCTCATGCCGCTCGCAATGCCACACTGCTGTAATGCACGCTATCCAGAAACCATCGACACATTGCACCTGTGGATACCGGCGGTGTCACAGCTTTGACTCTTTGCCCCCTTAAGTCATGTTTGCATCAATCAGATGGGGATTTGCGAACGATGTTCAAAGCCGACCTGATCGAACAGGCCGCCCGCTATCGCAGCGCGCAAGAAGACGCATCGAGCCATCTCGAAGCGTGTCCAGCGCTTGTGCTCAATGCCGATTACACTCCGCTCTCCTATTACCCGTTGAGCTTGTGGCCATGGCAGACCGCGATCAAGGCGGTGTTTCTTGACCGGGTGGATATTGTTGCGAGTTATGACCGCGAAGTGCACTCGCCTAGCCTCGATATGAAAATCCCAAGCGTGATTGCGCTTAGGCAATATGTAAAGCAGAGCGAATTTCCCGCTTTTACACGCTTTAACGTGTTCCTGCGCGACAAGTTTGAGTGCCAATATTGCGGCTCAAACGACAATCTGACCTTCGACCACGTAATCCCTCGCCGGCTTGGCGGAAAAACCACTTGGGAGAATATCATCACCGCGTGTGGCACCTGCAATATGAAAAAGGGTGGCCGCACGCCCAAGCAGGCGAGCATGCCCGTGCAGGCACGCCCGATCCGCCCGACAAGCTGGCAATTGCAGCAACAAGGCAAGATGTTCCCGCCCAACTATCTGCATGAGACATGGCGCGATTGGCTTTATTGGGACATTGAATTGGAAGCGTAAGCCGCTTTCATTTTCCTACTTCAATCTTCGTTGTCATATTCGTGTCTGGCGCTGTGAAACTGCGTTCACGGGCGAATTCGTGTTTGACAAGTGTCACTTTATTCAGATTGGAAAAATGACATTTCTTCAGAGACTTAGAGGAATTCCCGCTGGGATAAAGTGACACATGTGTCACCTTATTCCTACATCACCCCTCAAGAATGCGGGTTTCTGGGTGATGCTTATCAAGGTGCTTTTTGACGATACGCAGGTTCTTGGTGTTTGAGCGGTAGAGGAAATCCGCAGCATCTCCGACCACAGGGATAAGACCCAAAAGCGTATCGACGGCAACATTGGCGCCCATACGGGTCAAATGCCACTTGGAAAGACCCAAATTGCGCGCTTCCCATACGATGTAAGCGCCAAGCGCTGTTGTGACGATGTCGCCGATAACAGGAACAAGGCCAATGATCGCATCCAACCCAATCGGCATATTGACGCCGGGCACGCGAAAACTGCGCTCAAGCAGGAGTTCAACCGCCTCGATCCGGGCTCTAACAGAGTGCGGGTCAGTCCCTGTAGGAAGCGAAAAGTTCAATCCCTCGGGCCGGTCTGCGCCCACCCCCTCTGGGCCCGATCCACTTTGCGAAGCCGGGCGAGTAAGGATGGGTGGTTGCTCTCCATTGATGGTCATTTGTGCACTCCTTACCCCTCTAGGTGGTGGGCATTGCCAGCGCAGGCAAGGGGTGAAGGCCCCAAGGGTTGGGTTCGTGCCCGTCAACCGACCCGCGCACCAAGGACCAGCGAACCGGGGCACCAAGGGGGATGAAGACCTCTGCTTGGGTCAAAATCTGGTGGGCCTCAAGCAACAACGCGCGCTTAGCATCGGGCTCGCGCACGCTAAGAGATGCACGAACCAATTCGTCCGCTTCCTCAGAGCAAAGTCCGATTTCAATCGTACAGTTGAGTTGGTTCAGGAACCAGCGCGGCGAGGCGTATCGAGCAAGCCGGTCGCGCAGCTCAAGATCGCCGCGACCAATTGCCACGCGTTCAGTTCTAACGCCCACCGCCTGCCAGGTTTGCGAAAGATAGCGGAAAAGGAGGTCTCCTCCGCGCCCTTCGGGAAGGCCAAGGCGAACAACAGCCTCCTCTCCGCTTTGCTGTGCCCATGCAGCGATACGGCTTCTGGCAATAGCTTGCCGTTCTTCAATGGTAAGCTCAGCCCAGCGCTCACTTGCGATTGCATCTGGTCCAAAAAGCTCAGGGGGCACAAGCCAGCTGGCCGATGCCCAGCCGCCAAGTCCAAAGGGTTGGATCAAGGCATCACGGTCAATCGCCATCGAGAGCGCTTCTCTCACGCTAGCGGTTTCCAGCAAGCCAGCATCGCTCCTCACAATGAGGCCAAACAGTCCCAAGGCCGGGTCCAATTGCACGGCACCTCTGGACAATGGCCCAAGCTCTATCATTGGAAAATCCAAAAGCGAGCCGTTCAAAAGAAGATCAAATTCACCGCTGCCAAATGCATCAACCGCCTCGCTTGCCGGGAGAGAGCGAACCAAAAGATCGCGCGCGCCCTCCTCCCAATTTTCGCGAGCGGGAAAACCTCTTTGTTCAGGGGGCAACAAAGTGAGGCGGATAACGGAATTGTTGTCCTTATCACGCTGAGCCACCATTGGCCCGGTGGCTTCTTCACGAAGGTCAAGAGCAAGCTCGGGTTGAGCCAGGAGGCGCAGAAAATCTGGCATTGGACTGGACAAGCGCAATTCAATCACCCGGCCCGTCATGGCGCGAACTTCGAGGATTTTGGCAAGGTCTAACCCGAGAGATGTCCCTTCGAACTGGCGAAATTTTTGCTGAAGCAAACGGCGGATCTGCGGGGCGGTCATCGGCTCATCATCGGGCCATCCGGAATTTCGCAGACGGAAGATATAGCTCATCGCGTCATCGGTCACGATCCAGCGCTCAGCAAGTGCGGGGACGACCTGACCCGATTGATCTAATGCAACAAGCCCTTCGTGGGAGGCACCCCTGATATGCTGGGCGGCAGGAGAGAGATTGACCCCGCTTTCGAACAGCGCGTCTTTATCGCCGATGACAGCCACATCAACCGGCCCAACGTCTTGCGCCGGACCACAAGCGGACAAGAGAACGCAAAGGAGAAAGGCGACGAAATACCGGGACACACGCTGTGGTTAGCACCGTTCGCGCTTATGAACAGCGGCTTGTCGTCTCAAAGGTATGAATTTGCCGCTCAGGTCGCTGTCTTATCGCGCCTTTGCTTGGCAATTTCAGATTTTGCGCAGATTGGTTGCAGATTGTGGTGCGGGCGGAGCGCGGTGCGCGTGCGACACATCTGGTTTATAGCCTACATCGTATCCGGAAGCACCGCTTGGAGCTCTTGCCGCTTGGCTGTCGATCTCTTCATCGAAGGCAACGCCAAACCGCTGGTCTTGGACCCAAGCGACAGTTCCTTTGACAACACCAACATTGCGAAGTTCGACGTCAACACGGTTACCACGATTGATCTTGATTGTGCCCTCACCCATCATACCGCCATCAGACAGGTTGCGCACGCGTACGCGATGTTGGTCGCCTTGTTGTTCAACGCGCACATTTGCCAAAAGAAAGAGGCTATCGCGCGATACGCTTCTTGTCTCGACACCTGTCATTGTCGTAACATCTCCGTTGGATGGTGAGGCTGAATGCTCACTGGTACAAAAATCCGGCATCCTCGTGTTGCGTACAACGAAGAGGCATCTGTTGGTTAGGTACAAGTGCCCAGTTAACCGGTCGTAAAATTTGCACCCGTAATGGCTGCAATTCGCAAGTTGTCCCGTTTTGAGACAGATGCACTGCGTTAAGGGCCCGGCAGCGCAGACAAAACTCGGCCGAAATCAATCGTCTCGCGAGATTTTTTCGCGTCGTTCATGCGCTTCTTGGGCCTCAACAGTCATTGTTGCAACCGGACGCGCAATGAGGCGTTTCAGACCGATCGGGTCGCCAGTGACCTCGCAATAGCCATACTCACCCTCAGCTATACGACGCAGCGCTGAGTCAATTTTGGAGACCAGTTTGCGTTGGCGATCGCGTGTGCGAAGTTCGATGCCCCAGTCCGTTTCACTCGACGCACGATCATTGAGGTCCGGTTCGCGGATGGGGCCATTGGCAAGCGACTGTAATGTTTGGCCCGCAGCGCTATGGATCGAACGTTTCCATTCGAGCAAAAGCATCTGAAAATACGCTTGCTGCCGCTCACTCATGTAATCTTCATCGTCGCTCGGAGCGTAGTTCTCTCCAAGCAATTTTTTGGCTTTTTCGATGATTTCAATTTCTTCAGACGCCGCTGCTGACATGTGGTCCTCTAATCCCAAAACCCGTGTTGCAGACGACCAGGCTAAGCTTGCGATCCCACTCGCAATAGGCACCCGGCAATTGTGATGTTGCGCCCTATAGGCAAGCGAACAATCACCCGCAAGACAGTTTAAACTCTGGCTCCCCGGCTAACTGAAATAAGGCAAGCGACATACAAGTGTCGCCGTTTCAATTTGTAAAAAGATCAACGCTGTTAACCAATTGTTGACCATGATCATTGAGGTCTTGTCCCACAACGTCCGAAACGGGGGTTTGGACATTGAGTTAACGGGGAATACGAAATGGAATGGAAGTCAATCAATAAGGTCGAAAGCAACGCCGTAGAGAGCGGCGACATCGATCTGGCTATCGCGGGTTACCTTGCCGAAGCAGTTGCCGGTGATATCGCTGCACTGTTCAACTTGGGGGTTGCCTACTCAACCGGCTCTAATGGAGTTGAGTGCGATTTGATCGAGGCACACAAGTGGTTCAACCTTGCTGCTGCAAGAGGTCACGAGGATGCGACCTACTGCCGCGCTGATATCTCGGATGAGATGACTGCCCGCGAAATCGCTGAAGCTCAACGCCGCGCACGCCGTTGGTTGTCGGAAGAACGCCGAGCCGCTTAAACCTTTGCTTTATTGTGCTTTTTTAAACGGCGTTCTTTTGTCGAGGAACACTTGATCAGCCGCAACGCCTTCGCGTTCGCGTTCGAGAAAATCGGCAACGGCTTCGCGAAAACCAGGGTCAACCAAATAATGTGCCGAATATGTGCGCACCGGTTCATACCCGCGAGCAAGCTTATGCCCTCCCTGAGCTCCCGCTTCTACACGGGGTAGGCCAAGTTCAATCGCAATATCAATTGCTTGGTAGTAGCATAGCTCAAAATGCAAAAAGCGCACATCGCGCGTGCATCCCCAGTATCGGCCATAAATCGCATCGCTTCCAACGAAATTGAGCGCGCCTGCGATCGGCTCACTTCCATCAAGCGCTAGGATCAAGACTAAACGATCGCCCATGCGCTCGCCGAGCAGTGTAAACGCCTCCCGGGTTAGATAAGGCGTGCCCCATTTGCGCGCGCCTGTATCTTGGTAAAACACCCAAAATGCATCCCAATGGTGTGGCTTTATGTCATCGCCAGATAGCCGCTCAATTCGCAGATCACTTTGAGCCGCCTCGCGTTCCTTGCGCAAATTTTTGCGCTTCCGAGACGCAAGGTCAGCCAGAAAACCGTCGAAATTGGCGTAGTCGCGGTTGAGCCAATGAAACTGGATGTCGCTTCGTATCAGCCAATTCTCCTGCTCAAAAAGCGGCAATTGATCCGGGTCGACAAAGGTTGCGTGAGCCGAGGAGAGCCCATTTTGCTCACAGACCACCTCAGCGCCTTTGAGCAAGTGTGAAGCTAGCTTTGTATCTGACAGCAGCAGGCGCGGCCCGTTGGCCGGCGTAAAAGGGGCTGCAATCTGAAGCTTGGGATAATAGTTTCGGCCAGCCCGGTGCAACGCGTCCGCCCAAGCGTGGTCGAAAACAAACTCACCCTGACTATGCCCTTTGGCATAGCTCGGCATCGCGGCGAGCAAATTGTTGGCAGGATCGGTGATTGTAATCGGAACCGGGTCCCAGCCGGTTCCGGAGCCAACACTGCCTGAATCCTCGAGCGCTGTAAGAAATTCGTGGCTTACAAAGGGATTTTGGTCACCACCAAGCGCATTCCATTGAGCGGCGTCAAATTCGCCTACCCCGGGGGCAAGACGAACGGTCAGTTCTTCATTGGTCATACCAGCCCCTCACCTTCGCAGATAAGTGCATCGGCATGGGCAAGTGCCACCTTGCGGGTGACGGGCGAATTCACAGTCCAAGTCAGAATAGGCAGTCCCTGCTCACGCAACTCTTGAACCCAAGGATTTGGCAGGGCTTTCACGTGGTAAGCGAGGAAATCAGGTTTGGCCTGAGCAAGAGCCGTCTCGCGCTCCTGCGAAGTTTGCGTATAGCCATGTCGATCTTCTCGCATAACCAGTCCGTGAGTAATGTCGGGGGAATTCAACCCGAACCACTGCGAAACCCTTGGATCGAAACTCATAACTGCATAATCGCCAGAATAGCCCTTGAGTTCCTCGTTGACTTGAATGCAGGTGGGTTCGACATCGTATCCAGGCTTGGATTTGATTTCGATCAGGAGTGGGACCGCACAGTCGATCTGGCGAAGAAATGCTCCCAACGGGGGAATTGCGCTTGCCCCGCCCTTAAGAAACACTTTCTCTAGCTCAGCCTCGGTCCACTCCTCGACAATCCCCTCTTCTTTGGTCAGTCGGTCAAGTTCCCAGTCATGAAAAACCATAGGTACGCCGTCGCGGCTGCGTTGAATATCGCACTCAATGCCCATGCCCGCTGCGACCGCCGCCTCTGCCGCTTTGAGAGAGTTCTCTGGCATTGCAGCAGAATGAAGGCCACGGTGGGCGTATTCCCAACGGGTCAACCAGTCAGGCACATTGCGCGGCGGCAGCATGCAAACCGGCGTCAGTCTTCAAGTGCAATGATCGCGTCCACCTCAACCGCTGCGCCCAGCGGTAAAGAGGGAGCGCTAACAGCCGCGCGCGCGTGGCGCCCTGCATCTCCGAAAACCTCAAGCATGAGGTCAGACGCTCCGTTTGCGACCTTGGGTTGATCCGTAAAGTCAGGGGTGGAATTCACAAAAGCACCCAACTTTACGACGCGCTCGACATCGTCGAGCACACCTGCATTTTTGAGCTGTGCGAGTATCATCAAACCGCAAGCGCGCGCTGCGTCCATGCCGTCAGAAAGCTCGACATCATCGCCAAGTCGCCCTTTCATGAGAACGCCGTCGATAAAGGGCAATTGGCCCGAAACGTAAGCGAACCCGCCAGACACTACGACCGGCACATAGCTAGCCACAGGTGCTGCAGCTTCGGGCAGTACGATCCCAAGTTCATTCAGGCGGCTCTCAATGCTCATGCAAGTCTTCCTTTAGTTGATCGATCAGCCAAGGCAGCGCTTCGCTCCAAACGTCGATGCGCGCATGGGCATCGCCGGCTTTGTGTGCGCAAGGGATGGAGCTGGAGATCATGGGCTCACCGCAAAAGTGCAATCGCCTGACATCAGGGGTCGTCTCTTTGACCGAGGCGTGATGTTGGGCAAGGTCATCAATAAATAGAGCCCGCGTTGGCTGGTACTCATCAATGATCTTGGCAAGCGCAGGGCCTTTGGGACCTTGGTTGGTATAGACTTTTGCGTGAAGCCCATGCGCCGCCAATTGCTCGGCGCGGTTGTCCCGGCGAAAATCCACCAGATTTGTCAGGACCACAAGGTCAGCCTGTTCGCTCAAGGTATTAAGCGCTTCAATGGAGCCAGCAATCGGCATTTGGCTTCCCATTTCGGTATCAAAGAAGCCGCCAAGCTTTTTCCAAATGTCTTCCGGTGCCAAGAATTCTCCGGTTTCGCGCCAACGCAAAGCCTTGCTAAAATCCCCGCCTTTCAGATCAAAGTCGATGCCCTGGCTCTCCTCAAGCCACACCTTAAACGGGGCAACCATATAAAGGATAACCTCATCACAGTCGCTGATCACTAGGGGGCGGCTCATCGGTCTACATTCCTTCGCGGTGCAAAATCTGCTTTTGGGCAATCAGCTCTTCAGGCGTGACAGCCAAAGCTTCGCTAGCGCGTATAAGGTCTGGTTCGTAATTAGCCAGAAATTCAAGCGCCGAGCCCAAAATTGCAGGATCATCCAGCCCCGAACGAAGAGAATCCGGATCAAGCCCGGTCAGCTCAAGATAGCGCTCCGCCCGATCTGTATCTTGCAAAATCCAACCTAAGACGGCGAGAGCAAGGGTCTTTGCCCGGCTAAGCGGTTCTGAGTTCGAGGCATTATCGCCAATATGATCAGGATCAGGGATTGTGGAGGTCTTTCTGGGCGATTAGGTGGTCGAGGCAATAATTAATGGGCGCTCTTCATGGCAAAACGAATTATGGTTGTTGAAGACAACGACCTCAACCGCAAATTGTTCTGCGACGTTTTGAAGGCCCAAGGGTTTGAAGTGGAACCTGTGGCGGACGGAGACACTGTTTTGTCTGTGGCGCGCACTATGGTTCCTGATCTTATCATAATGGATATTCAATTGCCCGGCGTTTCTGGCGTGGACCTTATTACGGCGGCAAAGAAAGATGTGGCGCTAAGAGAGATTCCTGTGCTTGCTGTCACCGCGTTTGCTGCCAAAGGCGATGAAGAAAGGATCCGAGACGCGGGCGCGGCGGGTTATCTGTCAAAACCTGTGTCTATCATCCCGTTCATGAACGCAGTGAAAGAACTTTTGCCTGCTTAAAGTACAAAGTTCTCATACGCGAAGACGATCCACGTGACAAAAACGCCCCATACGAATGTGCGATAAGCATAATTCAAATACTTGTATTTCTTATCAGCAAGAACATGACCGCCCTGGTGGATATCAGTCAGCATTGTCCGGAAAAGCTTTTCATCGGTTTCAAACTTGTCCAGCATATCATCAATCCACTCATCGGTATCGAGCGCGACATAATGACCGAAAAATAAGTAGTTGAATTTGCTCTTGTCATCGGGCGCTTTGGGCACTGACGGGATGACTGAAAGAACAGCAAACAGTGACGAGATGAATGCTGTCGCAGCCAAAGTCATCACCGCAAAAGTAGCGCCTCCTCCAAACAGGTTTGTGATCGACATTGAGAAGACCACAAAGGTCGCACCAATCAAAATCGACGCTTTGTTATCAGCCATCGAGGAAAGCGATAAAGTCTGCACCTGAGCGGTCCGGACGAGATGGATTGAATGGTTTGAAAATTTTCGTTCTGGTAGTGCCACAGCGTCCTTCCCAGCCGGTTCGGCGTCTCTCATCTGGGCGACATTTTTAGCATTCGTCTGCACCACAATCTTTACCCCCATTGCATTGCCTCATTGATCTGCCATCAAGGTGAGAACTTGACAAGTTTGCTCACCGTCCGCTTTTGCGGGCGCAACCATCAGGCGCGGGGCGCCGTATTCTTTTATAGAAAGCAGTTTTGCCATGACCGAAGCCGACGTCGACCAACGCATTCGTGCTCTTATCGAGCCATTCAACAAAAAGGGTGTGGCAATCCAGAGCGCCACAACCTTCGCCAATGACCTTGAGTTTGACAGCCTTACCGTCATGGATTTCGTTGCCGAAATTGAAGACGAATTTGATGTGATCATCAGCATGAACCAGCAGGCCGAGATAGAAAACTACGGCCAATTGGTAAGTGCAGTGCACAAGCTGCAGGATAGCTGATAAGAGCAATTTCTATGACAGACACTGCAACCGCAACGAAGGCGCCAGCCGGCGACCTTTTCTCCAAGTTTGACGACATGATCCAACTGCGCGAGACAATTCTCGCAACGGGGGTCGAGGACCCCTACTCGCTTGTGATGGAGGAAGTCCTGTCGCCCACGCGCGCCATTTGCAATGGCCGGGATACGATCTTGCTTGGCACCTATAACTACATGGGCATGACCTTTGATCCAGATGTCTTGGAGGCAGGCAAAGAGGCGCTCGACAACTTCGGCTCGGGAACCACCGGAAGCCGCGTTCTTAACGGCACATACCAGGGCCACAAAGAGTGTGAGGATGCGCTCAAAGAGTTCTATGGCATGGACCATGCGATGGTCTTTTCGACGGGCTATCAGGCGAACCTCGGGATCATTTCTACCATCGCTGGAAAAGACGATTATGTGATCCTCGATATCGACAGCCATGCCTCGATCTACGACGGCTGCGCGATGGGTAATGCGCAGATCGTACCTTTTCGCCACAACAATATCGAAGCGATGGAAAAACGCCTGCGCCGCATTCCTGAAGGTGCTGGCAAGCTGGTCGTGCTTGAAGGCGTCTATTCCATGCTGGGCGACGTCGCACCTTTGAAAGAGATGGTTGCAATCGCCAAAGAGCACGGCGCGATGGTTCTCGTCGATGAGGCGCACTCGATGGGCTTTATCGGCGAGAACGGCAGGGGCGTATGCGAAGAGCAAGGCGTCATTGACGACGTTGATTTCATCATCGGCACTTTTTCAAAAAGCGTCGGAACCGTCGGCGGCTTTTGCGTATCGAACCACCCTAAGTTCGACGTCATGCGTCTGGTCTGCCGCCCGTACGTCTTTACTGCGAGCCTGCCGCCAAGTGTGGTATCAACCGCTGCTACCTCGATCCGCAAACTTATGCATGGCGCTAATAAGCGCGCGCATCTTTGGGAAAACTCTAAAGCGCTGCACAAAGGCCTTACACAATTGGGCTTTAACATCGGCACAGACACGCCTCAAAGCGCGATTATCGCTGTAATCATGCCTGATCTTACCCAAGGGGCCATGATGTGGGAGGCGCTTTTGAAAGAAGGGCTGTATGTCAATTTGGCGCGTCCTCCAGCAACGCCAGCGGGTATGACATTGCTGCGCTGTTCGCTTTGTGCTGAACACTCAGCCGAGGAGGTACAAACAATCCTCTCAATGTTTGAGCGCGCGGGCAAAGCTGTCGGCATTATTTGAGGCGACCCGAATGTCAGCCGATCCAATTCTAATATCCGAAAACGGAGCGGTTGCGACGATAAAGCTCAATCGGCCCGAACGTTTGAATGCGATGGACGAGAGCCTTATTTTCGGGCTGCAGGATTATTTTCGCACGCTGCATGATCGGCTGGATATCCGCATCGTGGTCCTGAAAGCTGCCGGAAGGGCATTTTGCGCAGGCCTTGATCTTGAAGCCTGGCGAGAGGATGGGAGCACCGGCGCTGTTCAGCACTCCTGGCGCACTCAGCGCAGCATAGCGACTGTCATGCAGCTTATGCGCTCATGCCCGCAACCAATCATAGCTCTTGCCCAAGGTGCAGCCTGTGGCGGCGGTCTGTCCTTATTGCTTTCAAGCGACATCCGTTTTTGCACACCCGATTTCAGAATGAATGCCGCTTACATCAAGATCGGTCTTGGTGGCTGCGATATGGGATCGAGCTATTTCTTGCCCCGCCTTGTAGGGTCTTCACTTGCCAGCGAAATGATCCTGACAGGTCGGTTTGTTGCAGCTGAAAGGGCTCTTGCATCAGGTTTTGTAAGCTCCATCGTGGATCCCGGCCAACTTGATAAAGCGGCTCAGGAAATCATCGATGAGATGCTGCTTACAGCGCCAATGGGCCTTCGCCTGAGTAAAGATGCGCTCAATCGGAACATTGATGCACCCGGGTTCGAGGCAGCCCTGGCACTGGAGGACAGACAGCAAGTGCTTCTCTTGCAGACGCAAGATTCTTCAGAAGCTCAACGCGCCTTCTTGGAAAAACGAGCACCGATCTATCAGGACCGATAAACCGTTTTGGTTACAAGCCTACGGAAGAGCAAACCATTTGCATTATTCGCTCGCTGTCGAAGAGGCTTTCACTTCGGTTGCGGCATCGCAAATGTGACTTTCACCGCTGCTATCGTCATCGCCACCAGCCAATTGGGTAAAGGCAACGAAGCCTGCAACGATCAAGACGACAAAGGCTGTCGTGAGAAGTCCCAAGTATTTGTCGATGATCCTTTTGATCGGCGCACCAAAAATCTGGAATAGGATACCGACCACCATAAAGATCAACGCCCGTCCTGCCAGAGCAGCAAGGGTGAAGGTCAGCAGGTTCATTTCGATGAAGCCCGCGGTGATAGTCATCAGCTTGAATGGTACAGGCGTTCCAGCCGCCAAGAATACTGCCATCGCGCCCTGCTCTCGAATATAGCAGGCCGCGACGGGAAAGCTGTCAGTGAGACCCAGCATCCCGATTACCCAAGCACCCACCGCCTCGTAGAGGAAAAATCCGATGCCATAGCCAAATATCCCACCAAGGACGGATGATATGGTTGCGATGGCCGCGAAGCGAATGGCTTTGTGCGGTTCGGCAAGACACATCAACCCTAAGAGCGGATGCGGCGGAATGGGAAAGAAGCTCGATTCTGATAAAGCAAAAAAGGGCGAGCCACCAGACAGCGAGTGGGTGCGCAGCCTTCTCCATCGTCCAATCATACAGCGCGCGTAGCCAAGCCAATTGTTGATCTTCCTTCAGGTAAGAGCCCAGCGCGGCCCCAAGTTTACTAACTCATGCCCCCAGCTCACGCCCCTATGCCAGCCTCCAGCACTGTGCAATGAAGAATTTACAACCTATTTGGTTATTTTTGGTTGACATTGTCACGCTATTTGGTACATATAGCTCATCATCAAGAAATTGTGATTCGCATTTAAGGGTGGTTCGGGATCAGCCACGCAAAGCAGTGCCTACTCAAGGCCATGTGCCTTGTTTGGTCACTCTTTTCGGGAGACGACCAATGACTTCGCACGCTATCATCGCGGCGCATGAACCAAGCTTAGAAGCAACCGAGCGCGGCAATGCATCAGAGAACAAGTACGATGCTTTTCTTGAGTATCTCGCCGAAAGCTCAAATGTCACGCGCTCAGCTTACCAAGCCAATCTGAGCACAGGATCTGTTTATCAAAAGCGACGCCAAGATGCTGCTTTTGCACGAAAATGGCTAGCGGCACTCTACGAAGGGTATTTGCATCTCGAGATGGAAGTCGTGCGCCGACTTCGCGAGGGTGAAATGAAAGGCAAGGACGCGGATAAGTACGATTTTGCCAACGCGATCCGCTTGCTTTCAGCACACCGAGACAATGCAGCCCGGGCTCAAGCCGAGCAACGCAACGTAACAGCAGCAGAGGTTCGCGCATCAATCGACCGTAAGGTCGAGGCGATCCGCCAACAAGTTCGGCAGGAAAAAGTCGAGAGAGTAGGCTCAATTGATCAGCCTTTTCGACTGGCTCGCGTCTGTAGATGAGAGCGTTCGCGAAAGGGTGGCATCAACGCTTAACCAAGAGGAAAGAAATGAGTGGCGCTTCCACTGGGAGCTCCAAGCCCGTCGCAGCCAATTGGCTCCTAAAGGAGACTGGCGAACATGGCTCATTTTAGCAGGTCGCGGATTTGGAAAGACGCGCGCGGGCGCAGAATGGGTGCGAATGATCGCCGAAGACAATAGCCAGGCGCGTATCGCATTGGTGTCGTCCTCGCTCGCTGAAGCGCGGTCGGTGATGGTGGAGGGAGAAAGCGGTATTCTTTCATGCTGTGCGCCAAACAGGAAACCAGTGTTTGAGGCCTCACTGCGCCGCGTACGCTTCCCCAACGGGGCGCAAGCTCAGCTGTTCTCAGCAGCTGAGCCAGAAAGTTTGCGCGGGCCACAATTTAGTCATGCTTGGTGCGATGAAATTGGCAAATGGCCGCTGTCTAATGACCGGGCCACTAGGGCCTGGGACAACCTGCTTATGGGACTTCGGTTGGGTTCGGACCCGAAAATTGCTGCGACAACCACTCCGCGCGCGGTTCCAATCATAAAGAGGCTAGTCGACGCTGAGAATGATCGGCTCGTCGTTGTCTCCAGAGGCTCGACCTACGACAACCTTGGGAACCTACCTGGTAAGTTCTTGACCGCAATCGACGATGAATTCGGTGGCACGCAATTGGCACGCCAAGAGATCGCTGGCGAAATGCTGAACGATCTTGAAGGCACTTTATGGCCAAGGGTCACGCTTGAGCGGGCACGCAACATAGACACAAATGCAAGCCTAAGGCGCGTGGTGGTCGCGGTTGACCCTCCGATCTCCTCTTCGGGAGATGAATGCGGCATCATTGTCGCTGGTATCGATGAAGACGGCTTGGGGCGTGTTCTTTCGGACTGTTCTATTGCCCAAGCAAAGCCCAGTGATTGGGCCAAAGCTGTCGCTGTCGCAAGCGAGCAGTGGGGTGCAGATCGCGTGGTCGCCGAGGCCAACCAAGGCGGCGCAATGGTGGAAAGCGTCTTGCGAGCAGCAAACGCAGCTTTACCCGTAAAGCTTGTTCACGCCAGTCGCGGAAAGATCGCCAGAGCTGAGCCTGTGGCAGCGCTCTATGAAGCTGGAAGAGTTCGCCACTGTGGCTTGTTCGCAAAGCTCGAAGACCAATTATGCGGGATGCTTATTGGGGGTGACTATGCAGGACCCGGCCGGTCACCCGACCGCGCTGATGCGCTTGTATGGGCACTGACCGAATTGATGCTTGGTCCACAAGCTGCACCAAGTGTGCGGCGGATCTAACGTTCTTAAAATCAAAGGAAATTGCCAATGGCATTGCTCGAACAGCTGTTCTCCGCCTTTAAAGGCGGAGGCGAAACCCGCGTGCCTTTGGCGACGGGAATGGCCCAGGGCTGGACACCTGCTTTCGTAGAACCCATGGGCCCAAGGCCTTACCAGTATGAACGCTGCGTCAAGGATGGGTTCCTAGGCAACCCCATCGCCCAGCGCGCCGTGCGTATAGTTGCAGAGGGAGTTGGTCAGGCCCCAATCACCAGCAATGACGACGCTCTCTTCGCGCTGATCAACGCCACAAGTGCGGGTCAGCCATTGATCGAAACCTTGGCATCGCATCTTCTTTTGCACGGCAATGGGTTCGTTCAAATCGTCAAGAATGCGGCCGGTCAACCGATTGAATTATTTGCGCTTCGCCCAGACCGAATGAGCGTTGTGCCAGGCCCAGATGGGTGGCCGTGCGCTTACAATTACCGCGTTGCTGGCGATCAAATCACCTTACCGATCGAGGATGAGGACGGTTGGCCGAACATTATCCAGATCAAGACCATGCACCCCTTGGATGATCACCTTGGGGCGAGCGCCTTAGCAGCAGCGCAGCAGGCCGTCGCCATCCACAATGCGGCGTCTGAATGGAACCGCGCGCTTTTAGAGAACGCGGCAAGACCATCAGGCGCTCTGGTCTACGAACAACGAGACGGAGCGGGCCTGACCAAAGAACAATTCGAACGGCTCAAAGCGGAACTTGAGGCCGCTTTCTCTGGCTCGGTAAATGCAGGTAGACCAATGCTGCTTGACGGAGGTTTGCGTTGGCAATCGATGGCGATGTCCCCTGCCGATATGGACTTTGCGACCCTAAAGAGCGCAGCAGCACGCGAAATTGCGCTGGCTTTTGGCGTTCCGCCCATGTTGCTGGGTATTCCTGGCGATAACACATATTCAAATTATCGTGAGGCCAATCGGGCCCTTTGGCGCCTCACCTTATTGCCTTTGGCAGAGAAGCTGTTCTCTGCCTTGCAGGAAGGTCTTGCACCCTGGTTTTCCAGCAGCGCAATCAATGTTGATCTCGATCAAATAACAGCCCTTTCAGAAGACCGCGAAAGACTGTGGAAACAGGTGTCCGATGCCGATTTCCTGACACGCAACGAGAAACGCTCGCTTCTCGGATTTGAACCTGACGAGGACAATTCATGACACCCTCAGACACATTAGCCAGCTTGATGGCGCAGGCCAATCAAGACGGCGCCGACATTGTAACTCTGCGTGCAATAGTTGAAGAAACAACCGAGATTGCAACCGACAGAGCGCTCGATCGGCTTGGTCTTGCGGACCCTAGCGCCGAAAGCGACCTGGATGAGCTTCGAGAGCTTCTTCAAGCATGGCGCGATGCAAAGGCCAGCGCATGGAAAGCTTTCATGGAATGGGTCATTCGCGGACTTCTCGCAGCTCTTCTTATTGGGATTGCCGTAAAGCTTGGCGTCTGGGATCTTTTATGATGAGCACCCGAACCAAGCCAGACGCCCCCATTCGTTTTGCAGGCTATGCGGGATTGTTCAACATCCCCGATGCCGACCGCGACACCATACGGCCCGGCGCTTTCTCTGCAACACTGGCAAGCCGGAGCAAGGCAATTCCCCTTCTTTGGCAACATCGCCCCGATCAGCAGATCGGTGAGATTGAAAGTGTTTCAGAGGATGACAAGGGCCTTCGTGTGATCGCTCGCATAGATCGAACGAACAGCAAAGGCGCCAGACTTCTGACACAAGGTGAAGTCTCCGGCCTTAGCTTTGGCTATCGCGCCCGCCAAGCAAGCCACAGCGAAAAAGGCCGGGAGCTTGCTGAGATTGACCTGTTTGAGGTCAGCCTTGTGACGCACCCTCTCCAACATGGTGCTCGGGTTCATTTTGTAGCCTGAGCACCCAACAAAGACCCCCCGATGGGCCGCCATGCTGGGCGGCCTTTTTTATGCCCAACAGAAAGGCCAACTACCCCATGGATACCAACACCACCCCTGTTGCAGCTCCTGCAGTTGCGGACGATCAAATGGAGCAAAGCTTCGATCTTGTTGCTCGCCAAGACCAAGCAGAAGCTGACATTGAAACGCTTCGTAGCGACGTTGACGAAGTGAAAGCTCGCCTCGACAAAGTGTCGCGCGCAGCTTCTCGCCCGGCCATTGGCGGCGCGGTTGCGAACACTGAAGAAGTGAAGGGCTTTGTCGATGGCTATCTGCGCCGTGGCCGCGAGACCGAAGTCAAGTCGATCAATGGTGCTGCACCTGCAGATGGCGGCTATGCTGTCCCGCAGAAAATTGATGCGATAATCGCAAGCGAACTGGTTGAAATCAGCCCAATCCGCTCAATCGCACAGGTCGTCCAAACCGGAACAGCAGGCTATCGCAAACTTGTAGCCACCGGCGGGACAGCGTCCGGTTGGGTCAGTGAGGTTGCCCCGCGCCCAGAAACCGACACTCCAAACTTTGCTGAAATCGCACCTCCAACTGGTGACCTTTTCGCCAACCCTGCCGCCAGCCAAGCGATGCTCGATGACGCAGGCTTTGATCTTGAAACTTGGCTCGCCAATGAGATTGCGATTGAGTTCGCTCGCGCAGAAGGGTCAGCCTTTGTCGATGGCACTGGCACCAATCAGCCGGAAGGTTTCCTGCGTTCACCGACCAGCACTGCAGAAGACGGCGTGCGTGCATTCAAGACTGTCCAATACATTGGTTCGGGCGATGCAAACGGTTTTGACAGCGCGCCCGATGCAAAGCTCATCGACCTTATTCACTCGCTCAAGTCTGGTCACCGCCAGGGTGCCAGCTTTGTGATGAACTCGGCAACGCTTGCATCTGTGCGAAAGCTCAAAACTGCTGATGGCGCATTCTTGTGGCAGCCGGGTATGGTCGAAGGCCAACCTGATCGCCTCTTGGGCTATCCTGTGGTTGAAACAGAAGACATGCCAGATGTGGCGTCTGGCGAATTCCCCATCGCCTTTGGTAACTTCCGTCACGGGTATTTGATCGCTGAGCACAGTGCGACGCGGGTTCTGCGTGATCCGTTTACGAACAAGCCGTTCGTCCACTTCTACGCGACCAAACGCGTGGGCGGCCAAGTGCTCGACTCAAACGCAATCAAGCTTCTGAAAATCGAAGCTTAACGACCTTTGATGCCGCCTTTGGGCGGCACCATCGGTTCCCGGCAAGGTGGAGTTCCCCCCTTTGCTCCCTTGTCGGTACCTCGCGCCCGCGCCGCGCAGACCACGCTTCACTCCAGCAGGCTGTGAATGGCGCGGGCGCATTTTGATCCATTTTGCGAATCTGGGAGACCGCAATGCAGCGGAGAATTGTGGAGCCGGCAGATGTAAGCGGCGCAGCGCTTGCGGAACTGAAGAACTGGCTTGGAATCACTCGGCCGAATGAGGATGAACTTCTCATCGACCTACTGCACACCTCATTGTCGATGTGTGAGAGTTTCACTGGCCAAATACCAATCTGGCAGCTGATCGAAGAAAGGTTGCCAGCCCAAGCCGGGCAATACACTCTTACATCCCGGCCCACTTCCACAGTTTCAAAGCTGGAGCTGGAAGATCAAAGTGGCGAACGCGTTGAGCTTTCCAGCTCGCAGTTTGAGACGCAAATTCAGCCGGATGGCGCGGTGTGTATCCGCATTCTTCAAGTTCTTGATGGCCAAGCGGTAATCGTCACGGCCACGGCAGGCATTAGTGACGGCTGGGATGATACTCCCGCGCCGTTGAAACAAGGCATCATTCGCCTTTGCGCCTACCAATATAGAGACCGAGACCGCCCAGGTGGTGATGCCAAGATGGCTTCACCCCCAGCCAGTGTGAGCGCTCTGTGGCGGCCCTGGCAAACCTTGCGTCTATCATGATCACCGCAAGCGCATCCACAGATGCCTTAGTCCGCAGGCTTCAATCTCGCGCCGAGCAATTGGCCATCCAACACGCTGACATAAGGCGTCACGATCGCGCAGACCGCACAATCGATTGGCGCTCAGCGCAATCGCTCTGGCCCGAATTTACAAGGGGTTGACCCAATGGAAAATCATGTGCGCGCAGCGCTTATTGAATGGCTTCGCAGCGACCCGGCACTCGTTTCGATCAACGCGATTGAAGAAGAAGTGCCCGTCACTGCAAGTGCACCATGGCTTGGCATCGCGGCTAGCGCATCAACGGATTGGGGCACCAAAGAACGACCAGGACGAGAGGTTCGGATTGCGATCGAGCTAGAAAGCCGTGCCGATGAGCCTGATGCAGATGGTCCCTTGGCAGATGCGATTGAACAACGCGTGCTTGCCCTTCCACCGTTTCATACCGGGTTTGAGCTCGCCTCAATCCGTTTTCTGCGCTCGCGAAGCGAAGAGCGCGAGGGAAACTTACGCGGTGCACTGCTTGAATTCCGATTCCGGATTTTCACCCCTCAAAACTGACCCCTCACAATTGGAGAGAATCTATGCCAGCGCAGAACGGATCTGCCTTCTTGCTCAAAATCGGCGACGGCGGATCGCCTATCGCATATGAAACCGTGGCCGGAATGCGAACCACGCAGCTATCGATCAACGGCGACTCTGTTGCTGTGACCAACAAAGAATCAGGTGGCTGGCGCGAGCTCTTATCGGGCGCTGGCACACGCTCTGTGTCAGTGAATGCAGCCGGGATATTTCTTGGCAGCGACGCTGAGACGTCGGTCCGTAGTCATGCACTGGCTGGGACGCTCGACGACTATGAACTGTCTTTCGAAGATGGTGAGCGGCTTCGCGGACGTTTTCTGGTTCAGCGCCTCGATTATTCCGGAGATTTCAACGGCGAGCGTAATTACACGCTCCAGCTTGAAAGCTCCGGGCCAATCGTGCCGGCATGAGCAAGAGGCCCAACGCGCTTCGTGGAGAGGCGCAGTTTGAACTAGGCGGACGGCAATTTTTGCTGCGCCCGAGTTTTGAAAACCTTGTCGCTGCTGAGGAGGAAATCGGTTCGCTTTTCGCTTTGGTTGAACGGGCATCGGATGGGGCTCTTACCCTTTCCGAGGTCACCTCCCTTGTCTGGCACTGCATGGAGGCTGACCCGCGCCCTGAACGTGATGAGGTCGGACAGGCCGTTTTAAAGCATGGTTTGATTGAGACGACTAAGCCGGTCCGTGTCATTCTTTCCCAGGTGCTGCAAGGACAGTCGTGAGCGATACTGGACAAGCGTGCTTTGCTGCATCCGCCCAGCAATGGTGGAGCACAAGCGCACAATTGCTCAACTGGCGACCCAACGAGTTTTGGCAAGCCACACCTATCGAGGTGAGAAGCATTTTGTCCGACCCGAAAGCTCAAGACACTCTTCAAGGTCCCTCGATGGATCTGATTTCCCAAATGTTGAAACGAGAAAGCAATGGATGATTACTTCGAAGAGCTGGTGATCGATGTTCGCGCAACGACAGACGGGTTCAATTCAGATTTGGAAGCGGTGCGCGGTGCAGTCGACTCATCGCTGATTGGCAGCTTTGATCGAGCAGGCTCAGTTCTGGAGCGTGGGCTGTTATCTGCAGTGAGGCGCGGATCACTTGGGTTCGATGACCTTCAAAAGGTCGCGTTCCGCACGATGGATTCGATCGCGGCTCGGGCAATTAGCTCAGGCATCGGATCGCTCTTCGGTGACCTTGGTTCAGGGTCAGGTGCCGGGGGAATCCTAGGGCAAGCCTTTGGTTCTCTACTTGGTCTACCTGGCAGGGCCACGGGTGGTCCGGTTTCTCCGGGCAGAGGCTACTTAGTCGGCGAGAATGGCCCAGAGCTTTTCGTACCTACCTCGTCAGGGAGCATTGCTGCCAACCAAGGCGCTGCCGCTCCTGGGCGCGATGTGCGGGTGGCTATTCAATTGGCAAGCCCAAGAGGAACCTCGGCGCCGACCGCTATGCAACGATCTTCACGCCAAGTCGCCAGTGCCGTTCGCCGCGCACTTCAAGAGCGCTGATAGAGGACATCTCGAGCTATGGCATATTGGCTAGCCCGCGAACGACGCGGCCAGGAATCCAGCTTTATTCAACGATTTGACCCGCGGTTTTGGCGCGTGAACTTTCCGCGTCCTGCGATGGCGTCTGTGGTCACGACAGGACCTGATTCAGTTCAGGTCGATGTCGAATTGCATCATGAAGGCGAGCTCGTTGGTCTTATCTGGGAGAGCGAAGATACACTCGATCACCCTCTTCTCGCCTACGAGACGAACAAGGATTACGCGAACACCTCTTTGAGCTTCCGGTGGCAATCGGAGGGGGTTATCGCTCTTGATCAAATCAACGGACCCACTTTGACGATCGAAGGCAGAGACGCTGATGGAAATCCGCAGGCTTGGTTTATCAGGCTCTGGAATTATGCAGATGGGACACCGACAGATGCGGTAATCACCTTGCCTTTCTCTGAAATTGAGAGCGGTTTTTCGCTTCCAGGCAACCCGATCTATCCCGGCGACATTGACCGAATGTTTATCTCGCTTGTCGCTCCCAATTTCGTGGCCGGAAGCAACAATCCGCTGCCTGCGCGGTTCAATGGCAAGGTCATTCTTTCAAACATAAATGCCGATGGCCGGCACGCTATGCTCGAGATTGGCGACGTTAGGCTTCCAGTGCATGGAGAGAGGCTCGCAACAGCCTATGACGATGCCTACGATCAAACACCTGCGCGCATTGTGCGAAACCTCATTGGACTGGGCTATCGTGAAGATTTAATCCACTACGTCGGCATGAGCCACTATATGCGCTTGGGTCAGCAAAATGGCGAACTGTTGGCGTTACCAGGCGGTGAGCTTTGTCTGCCTTGCACCGAGTGGCATCGTAACTTTTTTGGGCTTGCAAGCGAGAATGATCTCGAGGTGATCGCCTCGATCTCATACGAGCTCTTTAACGCGTATTGCCCAGAGGAATGGAAACAGCGCACGCTTTCAGGTGATCCAGCGCTGACGGGTTGGGTTCCGCCTTCTAGCTTGCTTTCACCTGCCAACAACGAGGCCATGGCTTGGCTGCAAGCCAGCACAATTGCATTCGTTGATCTCTTAGCCGCTTCCTCCTTGCCCATTCGTTTGCAAATTGGAGAGCCGTGGTGGTGGACCACAGCGCAAGGTGAGATTTGCATCTATGACGATGCTGCCCGCCAAGCATTCGGCGGAAACCCCCTGAAATTATGGATATGCGGCAAGCTTTGGACAACGATCAAACCGCATTGTTGGACACAGCCGGAGCGCTTCTTGCACAGTCTACAGCGAACCTAACCGCTGCTGTCAGGGCCGCAGCGCCCTCTACCGCCGAAGTCTTGCTGCTTGCCTTCACGCCGACCATTCTCGACCCGCAAATGCCCGAACTCTATCGAGCAAACTTGCCAGTTGGATGGGCGCATCCTGCTTTCGATCGCCTCCAATTGGAGGATTATGATTGGCTGACAGACGGTGCAGACGCGCTGCGACGCCAAGCCTACGCATTTGCCGATGCACGTCTCCAATATCCCTTAGAAGAGCAGGATTATCTCTCGGGATTTGTTCTGCGTGCGCAAGACGATGAGGTCTATTGGCCCCGCATTGACCGGGGCACAGACGAGGCGATCACCCGGGGCATTGAGCGGCGGTATATCTGGGCGCAACCTCAGTTGAACCGCGACGGCTACACACGCCTCCCCTCAAGCCGAGAGGACGAAATGGAAGCATTTGATGACATAATCTACCCCTTCGCATTAGGGCGCGGAGCTTCTGTCGCTCCGGAGTTCTCAACATCAATTTCCGTCACATCTTCGGGGCATGAACGCCGAAACGCCCTTTGGTCAAATGCCAAAGTCAATTTTGATGTTGGACCAGGAATTCGTTCTGAGAGCGAGCTTTGCGAGCTTATCGGCTTCTTTCGTGCCAGGCACGGGGCTGCACGTGGATTTCGCATTAGTGATCCCACCGATCACAGCTCGAATGGCATGACGGGCACACCCACAATGCTGGACCAATTGATAGGAACAGGCGACGGCACGCGCGCCGAGTTCCAGCTCGTCAAGTCTTATGGCGGTGGAACCGACCCTCAGGTCCGCCCAATCACTCGGCCTCGGGCTGAGACGCTTTTGGTCAGTATCGATGGCAATGCGTCTTCGGACTGGTTTCTAGGCAGCAAGGGCAAGCTCATTTTCAATAACGCGCCTGCAGAAGGCGCAGAAATTAGGGCCGGCTTTCTCTTTGATGTGCCCGTGCGCTTCGCTGAGGATAGGGTCGATATATCCGGGGTGAATTTCGAGGCAGGCGAGGCACCAAGTATCCCACTTATTGAGCTGCGAGAAGAGATATGAGCCGGGTATTCTTCGACAAAGAGCTCGATGTCGCTGCGACCTATTGGCGGGTATTTCGCCGTGATGGGGTGACCCTGGGCTTTACTAGCCACGACAAAAATCTCTCCTTTGGCGGCATTCTTCACCGGGCCGCCCCTGGTATGGTGCCGACGGCTGTAAGACTAACCTCTGACCTTTCCGAAGAAAATGCTGGAGTTGAAGGTGCCCTTAGTCACGATGCGATCACTCAAGACGATCTTTCATCTGGTCTCTTCGACACAGCAGCGATCGAAGTGGGCATCGTTGATTGGGACACATTTGATCACAACGTCCTGTATGTGGGCAAGCTGGGCCGAATAGAAGATAATGGCCGCGGGTTTTCAGGCGAATTGAGATCGGCGAAAAGCGCTCTTGAACAGGACCTTGTGCCCAGAACAAGTCCGACCTGTAGAGCCATGTTTTGTGGACGCGGCTGCGGGTTATCATCCCAGCGGTTTACTATTCGCGCTGTGGCAGAAGAGGTCGACGCTGATTTGAACCGAGTTCGTGTCGCGGGCATTGCGGTACAAGACTATCTGGACGGGCAGGTGCGGTTTTTGTCGGGACCACAAACAGGAATTGCGTTTGCAATCGTTGGGGTCAATGACGAATGGCTTGCTCTTGATCGCCCACTCAGCGTCGAATTGGAAGCAGGCACAGCGTTGGAACTGCGCGAAGGCTGCGATCATACACTGGATACGTGCTCGCAGCGTTTTGATAACGCGCGTAATTTTCGCGGTGAACCGTTTTTACCTGGCAATGATATGCTGGCGCGTTACGGGCAGGGCTTAGGGTGACAACCAACAGGTCCCTTGGGTCCCAGCTCGCCCAAACAGCCGCACAGTTTATTGGTGTTCGCTTTCGCCTTTTCGGCCGCCAGCCCTCCCAAGGCCTAGATTGCATCGGATTGATTGCGTGCTCGCTAGAATCAATGGGCCTAACGCCGGCGATCCCTGCAGGTTACCAATTGCGCAACACCGAGATTGGCAACTGGATCGATTGTGCTGAACGCAGCGGCCTTAAGAGCGGGTCAATTCCAGTCCTGCCAGGCGATATTGTTCTGGTTCGTCCAGGGCCTGCGCAGCATCACCTTGTTATTGCCGAAAGTCCTGTGAGCGTCATCCATGCGCATGCAGGACTGCGCCGCGTTGTGCGCCAACCCTTGGAAATCGGCAGAACATTCTCGGCACTTTGGCGCTTGCCCTAGGTCAGCAAAAGGAAATCAGCATGGCAACTCTGCTATTGACTGCTGTGGGCACCGCAGTGGGCGGGCCAATCGGTGGCGCAATCGGTGCTTTCATTGGCCAACAGGTGGACCAATCGATCTTTGGTACAAGTCGCCAAGGCCCTCGTCTTAAAGAGCTCACAGTAACCACTTCGAGTTATGGACAGCCTCTACCTCGAAACTTTGGCCGGATGCGTGTGGCAGGCTCAATTATTTGGGCCACCGACCTCCAAGAAACAGCAGGCAGACAGAGCAGTGGGAAAGGGCAACCATCGACCACGACCTTTTCATATTCTGCGTCATTTGCTGTAGCTCTAGCCAGTACTCCAATTGATCGCATTGGTAGGATATGGGCCGATGGCAACCTTTTGCGCGGTGCGGGCGAGGATCTAAAAGTCGGCGGCGAGATACGGTTGTACAAGGGGACCGGAGACGCAGCCATCGACCCGCTTATTGCAGCTGATCGAGGCATATTAGCGCCTGCTTTCAGAGATTTGGCTTATGTCGTTTTTGAGGATTTGCAGCTCAGCGACTTTGGCAATCGAATCCCTGCTTTGACGTTCGAAATCTTTGCTCCCGAAGATCAGACTGTTTCAGTTAGCCAATTGCTTCCCAGCGCCAGCGCGGGCGCTGGTGAAATTTTGCTGCAAGATGCCCGCGGGTTCTTGGATGAAGGCGGCGCTATCGGGTCAACACTGGCAACGATCAACCAGGTATTCCCCCTTGTTTGCACCACTGGTGTGACTGGTTTGAAATTGTCTTCGGCTTATGATTCCTCGGGGCAAGTACCGATCTTGCCCGAGCAAGTTTCGCTACGCGGCAGCGAAGACGCAGAGGAGCTTCATAAGCAAAGAGGTGAGCGAATTGATGAAGAACCGCTCGCGCTTAGATATTATGATGAAGACCGTGACTATCAGCCGAGCGTCCAGCGTGCACTTGGTCTGCGCCCGGATGGGCGCGAAGTTATGGTGGACCTCCCCGCAGCGATGATAGCGCAAGGCGCGCGAAAGCTTGCTAACTCCAATGCACATAGAGCCCGATGGAACAACGAACATGTAACCTGGAGAACCAGCGTTCTTGATCCCGATGTAACCCCTGGTGGCTTGGCACGTCTGCCCGGCACTCCGGGGATTTGGCAAATCAAGAGCTGGGAATGGTCAGACCGGGGCGTTGAATTGGGCCTGGAGCGTGTTTCGCCGGAGATTGCGGGCAATCTTGTCGCTGATGCGGGAGCAGCAAACCTTCCATCTGATAATCCCGTAACCGCTACACATTTAACCGCGCTTGAAGTGCCTCCCGGGGATGGTTCGAACCCGTCGGATCGTACTATAATGACAGCCACTACTTCGGAAAGTGCAGGGTGGCGCGGGTCAACAATCTTTATCGAGCAGGGCGCGACGCTGGAGGAACTAAGCTCGTCCGGAAGCGCAAGAGCAATCGCCGGCCAACTTGTTAGCCCACTTGGCGCTTCAAACTGTATGGTGATCGAACCGAACGCAGAGATGCTGGTCGATTTGGTCGCTCCAGATATTGCGTTCCAGAACACTGACGTGATGGGCCTCGCCAACGGAGCCAATCGACTAATGGTTGGGGCGGAGCTCCTTCAGTTTCTCAACGCACAGTCTTTGGGTGAAGGACGATGGAAGCTTTCGGGGCTCCTGAGAGGAAGAGCAGGAACAGAAGCTGCTGCAATCGATGGGCACGATGCTGGTATCAACGTGACACTTTTGGACGAGAGACTTACGTCCCTCGAGGGGTCTCTTGTCCCATCAACGGGTGATGTGCGAGATCGCGGCTATCGGGATTGCAGATCCAGAACCAATCTTTGCCCCGCTTGAAAATATTGGCTTGTCTCGCCGGCCGATACTGCCAGTTGCGCCACAAACTCAGATCGAGCCGGACGGGTCTTGGCGGATATGTTGGACCCGACGCGCGCGAGGTCAATGGACCTGGCCTGCCGGTGTCGAGGTTCCTCTTGTGGAAGAGCAAGAACTCTACACGGTAGGTTATGGCCCAACGGGCTCTCCTTTCGCGTCATGGACAATACAGGATCCTGAGTTCTCAATATCCCCATCTGAGCGCGCATCACTTCTTGCCGCGCACGGACCAGATCAACTGTGGGTCAAGCAGGTGGGTTCATACGGAGAATCCCGCGCGCTCCACATCGCTTCAATCGCCTGAAACCCCCGGAGGTACCAAATGACCAATCCGATCAGCTTCCCTTCTACGAGCCCCAACTTTTTGCTGCCTCTTCTTTTTGTGGGTCAGGCGCAAAAAGAGCCATTTATTAATCAAGCGGTGCTTGTGATCGATTCGCTCCTGAAGGGGACAATCGAAGATTCCCGAGAGGTTCCCCCAAGTGATCCAGCTCCCGGTAGCACGTACCGTGTGCTTACAGGAGCGACCGGTGACTGGGCTGGCCATGACGACGAGCTGGCACTCTGGATTGGAGAAGCTTGGAGTTTCGTTCCTCCGTCTGCCGGTATGGCAGTTTTTGATAAAGTAGCTCAAGTGCAGCTACGCTACGGTTCGGTTTGGGAATCAGTGCCTTCACCAACTCAACCAACGGGTGGATCGGTCATAGATCTAGAGGCGCGAGCAGCGATTTCGGACTTAATTGGTGCATTACGTGATGCCGGAGTGATTGAGGCCACCACTTAGGCAAACAGGCCAGCGCGCTCGCATGTTTGCGATTAATGCGCTGTAGAACCCTACTTTTCGGCATTCTCAGAGGTTTTAGAGGCAAACTTGCAACAGTAAAACGGATTGATAGCTTGCTTGTGCAAAACCGAGAAGTTAGACAGGCGTAGCGCCTCAACATGAAAAAGGGGAATTCCATAATGCGCAATATCGTCATTGGCTTGGCGATGGCTTCTACGGCTCTGACAACACCGGCCATGGCCCGCGAGGGTCAATGGTACATCCAAGGCGATGCTGGTGCGATGATCGTTGAAGACATTACCTTTGATATTAACGGAGTCTCTAACGGAGCCACCGCTGGCCAGGAAACTGGCTGGGACGCAGGTGTAGCTGTCGGACACGATTTTGGCGGCTTCCGAATCGAAGCAGAGACAAGCTATCGTCGCGCTGAACTCGAAGAAGCGGCAACCGGTACGGAAGGCCTCGCACTTAACAGCGGCTCGAACGCACCAGGCGGCATCAACCTGTTCCGCAACGAAGTTCGGCCTGGTGACGGGTCGACTGATGTTTTGAGCTTCATGCTCAATGGTCTGATTGACTTTGGCGCCGACGACGGCGTTCAAGGCTTCATCGGCGGCGGCGTAGGCGTCGCTCGAGTGGACATGGAAGGCCGCGTGAATGCGAATGGGCCTGGTATCTGGGATGACTCGGACACTGGCTTAGCATGGCAGGCGCTTGCAGGCGTACGCGCTCCAATCAGCGACAGCTGGGACGTTGGTCTGAAATATCGCTATTTCAACGCGGAAAGCGTAGATATCATTGATCCTCTCGGACGTGACCTTAGCGGTTCGCTGACGAGCCATTCACTCTTGGGGTCGATCATCTACAACTTCGGCGGTGCGACACCACCTCCACCGCCTCCACCGCCTCCGCCACCGCCACCACCGCCTCCACCTCCACCACCGCCGCCACCTCCACCACCGCCGCCACCGCCGCCGTGTAACACTGGCCCATACATCGTCTTCTTTGACTTTGATGAATCAGTGATCACTGCGGATGCTGCGACGATTTTGGATAACGCGGTAACGGCGTATGCAAATTGTGGAACGGCTGCAGTTATGCTGGCTGGTCACACCGACCGTTCTGGCACCGTCTCATACAACGACGCACTTGCTGGACGTCGTAACGCTAGCGTAACCGACTACCTGACAGGTCGCGGCATTCCGATGGGCCGGATCTCGAGCGAAGCATTTGGCGAATCGCAGAACCGAGTGCCCACCGAAGATGGTGTGCGCGAACTGCAAAACCGCCGTGTTGAAGTCACTTACGGGCCTGGTTCAGGCATGTAATTACTGGCTTCATGCTATGAATGAAGAAGGGGCCGGAGCGATCCGGCCCCTTTTTTATTTGAGCAAACAGAGCGCTGCACCAGCTGTTACAATGTAACGCTTCGATTGCCGGACGTCGTTAAAGCAACGTGATCTGGGGTGTAGCCCCATGAACGACGAGCGAGATTTAGCTTACATCTAAAGCCAAGCCGTGAAGCTCTGGCATTGGCTCAAAACTCGCTATCTGAACGACCACAAACTGATGGATCAACCAGTTTGGGATTGGTCTAGTTCAAGTGGCTCGCCCGCTGCCGTCGCACGTTCAAGAACCGTTGCGCTTGCCCCGGGTGTCAATTTGATTGCGGCGAAGAGAACGACCAAACCTATAGGTGCGATCCAAAGAGTAGAAAGCACACCAGCACTCAGATCATCGCTGTTCTGAGCAGAGACATAGCCGGCCGTGTAGGGCCCTAACGCAAGTCCGACGAGCGTTGTGGCGAGAAAGAACGTCGCGGTCGCAGTCCCCCGCATACGAGGCAAAACAAGCGCTTGGCTTGCGGCTGCCGCAGCACCGAGGGCGGAGGCGGCAAGTGCGCCGACGACCATGTTGAGCAAGATAAACAACGAGTAGCTTTCGGTAGTGTATTGCACCACCGCAAATGGGATCGGGCTGAGCAGTCCAAACAAAACGACCCACACCCGCCCCGCGCTTGTGCGGCTCGTGAGCGCGTCAGCCATTCTTCCGCCTAAAATCACTCCGAGAAATCCACCGAGTGCGCCTCCACCGCCAAGGAAAAAACCCAGGTTTCCTTTCGAAACCTCAAACACCCGCTCAGCGTAAGGCGCTCCCCAATAGCTTGCGGCGTAGGCCATGAATGCGACGGTTCCATACCCTAAGATCGTGCAAAGAAATGCAGGTGATCCCCAGGTCAGCGCAAAAGTCGGATAATCACGAACGCGCAGCGCGCTTGCCCAACTGAAGACGGCATAATAGCCCAAAGCGAGCAAAAACCATTGATCGCTGATTGATGGGAAGCTGCTGCCTAACGCTCGTTCTAAACCGGCCAGAATAAAGCCTTGCCCCGTTCCAAGGATGGTCGTCAGAAAATGCGCAACCACAAATGCAAAGATAAACGCGGCAATATTGATCGCCAACGCACCAAACCCTCGTGACCCTGCTCCGAAAAATGTGAAGCCTGGGATGACGGTTGTCAGTTCTTTGACAAAACCACGAAATGGGTTTGGGTCTTCAGCTGTAGGGATCCCATCGATTGCTCCGCGGACTGGCTCGCGCAATGTCGCAACCCAAAGAGCGAGCAATAGTCCAGGAACGCCCACGGCAATAAAAGCTGCTTGCCAGCCTGCTAAACCAAGCGGCCCGCCATCGGGAAAAAGCTCATTCCATCGATCTACGACAAGCCCTCCGATAGCCAGAGAAATCCCGCCGCCAATGTACAATCCCGAGCTGTAGATCGCGAGGGCTGTCGCTCGCAGACGCGCGGGAAACCAGTCTGAAATCAAAGAATACGCTGACGGGCTAGCCGTCGCCTCGCCAACCCCCACACCGATGCGCGCCACGGTCAGCTGGCCGGCATCCTTGGCAAATCCAGACAAAGCGGTCATGGCAGACCAAAGGCTGAGCCCCAACGTCATTAGGCGAACACGTTTCCAACTGTCTGCCAGTTTGCCAAGCGGGATGCCAAAAAGTGCGTAAAAGATCGCAAAGGCTGTTCCATATAGAAAGCCCAGATAAGCGTCATCCACCCCGAGATCGGCTTTGATGTCATTGGCGAGAATCGAGAGAATTTGGCGGTCTATGAAATTCAAGACATAGACCAGAACAAGCACGCCGAGCGCATACCAACTGTAGCTTGGTACGGACGCGTTCTCCTGATCAACCGCTTCGGGCTGCACAGCGGCATTCTCAGTCAACGAAACCTCTCCCAACTCTGGCACCAGCAGAGCTTATCGTCCGCTCTAGTCGGCGTACACAGTGCTATCGGTAATTCCTGCTTCGGCAAAACCCTTTTTGCGCAAACGGCAAGAATCGCAGGTCCCGCAAGCCAATCCAGCAGCGGTCGGATCATAGCATGACCAACTCCACGCAGGGTCTAAAGAAAGCCGTGCGCACTCCATAGCAATATCAGCCTTAGTCATATGCTGAAGCGGCGCATGAATCGTGAGAGGATTTCCTTCGACCCCTGCCTTTGTTCCCAGCCGGGCAGTCTCAGCGAAACTGTCGATGAACTCGGGCCGACAATCGGGATATCCTGAATAATCCAGGGCGTTCACGCCTATAAAAATGTCGCGCGCCGATTTCGCTTCGGCGCATGCAGCAGTAAGCGCGAGAAAGACAAGGTTCCTTGCGGGTACATAAGTAACCGGAATATGATCCCCCACACCGGTCTTAGGTACATCGATGTCATCAGTTAAGGCAGAGCCACCAAATGCTCGCAAATCCAGCGCAATCTCGGTTTGGCTGTCCAGCTCAAGCTTATCGGCGATCATTTTAGCCCTATCGAGCTCTACGCGATGCCGCTGGCCATAGTTCACAGTAAGAGCATGGACAGCAAAGCCCTGCTCAACCGCCCGTGCGGCCGAAACCATAGAATCCAGACCGCCCGATAGGAGTACGATCGCTGAAGAGTTTGGAGGCACCATAAGGGTTCGGCTTAACGAGATTTGTTCAATTGGCAATGTTCTGATGGAGCCCAAGAAGAGTTCAGCAGCTGCCTGTCCGCCTTCCCTCAGCGGCAAATTGGAACGGCAGTCCAGACGCAATGCCTTGGCTCTCGATCTGTACCAATCCTCCAGTTTCCTTTCGGATATTCGTGCGACCATAACCGTTGCCGGGACAGGTGTATTGCACAGTCACCTTGCTCGTCGCATCTTCCACAATGAAGCGGCTACAGTCTGGCTCTTCGTGCCGCAGCTGTATCAGCTCCCGGCCGGTCTTCACGCAGATTTTTCGGTCGGCTGAACCATCGCGGTGCTTGATCGTCCACTCACCCTTCGACAATCCCTCCAGCATCGAAAGGCTGTCTGACTGCGCAGCGGCTGGCAAAGCCAGTCCCAAGGCCACCATTCCGATTGCGGCCACTATTGCGATTGGCGAAATGTCTAGGCTCAATTTCATCGGTACAGTCTCAGTTACATCAGGTAATATCTGCTTGTTGAAGTATAGAACTGCGCGATGAGCCGTTCCTGAACGTCGACAAACTGTTAAATTGAAAGTTCAAAGGTCTTTGCGCAAAAAGAACAATCGACCGCGATCACTCCCGAATCGTTGCGCATTTCCGCTCGCTCGCTTTCTGGAAAGCGCGATATGACCGAGCTGTAATAGTCCGCGCTACAACGGCATCCACGTGAAAGGCTTCGCCCTTTTGAGACGCGGACTTCTTCCTCCTCATGGAAAAGGCGCCAGATGATAGTTTCGAGCGAAAGTTCGTTATCGAGCAGCTCTTGGTGGCTGATGGATCCTGCCATTGTAGCAACATGTTCCCAATCGGGGTGGTCTAACCTCACGTGAAGCCTTTCCCGGCCTTCTTCCCCATCGGCAAGGTGCTGAAGGAGCAAGCCAGCGGCTATTCCGCCTTCCTGCCCTGATCGGCTGGCGACCCTTATTAGAGTTGGAACTTGCTCTGATTGGCTGAAGTAGCTTTCGCAAGCTTGTGCAAGGCTGTCGCCTTCCAGAGGCACAATCCCCTGATACCGCTGCCCCACACCCGTTTCAAAGGTGATGGCTAGATACCCTTCACCAAACAAAGACGATAGCGTCGGGTTCGCCCCAAGATCAGCAAGTCTCTCTGCATCAAATTCAGCATAACCGCGCAGGTCACCATCTCGATAATCGCAGACCAAGAGCGAGACGGCACCCACCTTGGTCTGGGCTTGCATGGTTAGCTGAGCATCCTCTCCCTCGCGCTTGAGAAGCCCTCCCATCAAGGCAGCTAAGACCAAAGCCTCTTCGAGAAGATGCGTTATGGGCGGAGGATAGTCATGTGCTGAAAGAACCTCATCCACGACCCGGTCCAGACGCACTATGCGTCCTCGGGCGTTACGGATTGGGACTGTGAAACCAAGGATTTGATCGGTGTAAGTTTCGGCCTGAGTATTCATGCTGTGAGATATGGTGATTGCGCGCCCCTTCGATAAGGGGCCGTGAAGCACGAACGATACAAGAAGACTATTTCAGTTTGCCAAAGCTCCACAAGAGAACCGATTTTTGAGCGTGGATGCGGTTTTCTGCTTCATCGAAAACAATCGACTGGTCACTTTCAAACACCCCTTCACTCACTTCTTCACCAACATGAGCAGGCAGACAGTGGAGGAAGAGCGCATCGGGGTTTGCCTTGCTCATGAGCGCCTCATTGACCTGGAAGGGCTTCATAGCTCGTCGCTTTTCATCAGCATCTTTTTGGCCCATCGAGATCCAGGTATCGGTGACGAGCACGTCCGCACCAGCCGCCGCTTCCTGAGCCGAATTGGTCAGTGTTACCTCAGCTCCTCCGGCACGGGCCATACCAACAAACTCCGCATCGGGTTCGTATCCTTGCGGCGTTGCTACGCGCACATTGAACTTCATTGATCCCGCCGCTTCAAGGATTGAATGAAGCACATTGTTGCCATCACCAAGCCAAGCGAGCTCTAAGCCGGGAAGAGCTTTCCCGTGCTCAATCACCGTTAGAAGATCGGCGACAATCTGGCAGGGGTGTGATCGATCCGTCAGTCCGTTGATGACCGGGACTGTAGCGTGACGCGCCATTTCTTCGATCTTGGCGTGGTCATCAGTGCGTAGCATGATTGCGTCGACCATCCGGCTCAATACGCGGGCCGTGTCAGCGACCGTTTCCCCGCGTCCAAGCTGGCTTGAGCCTGCTTCAAGGATCAGCGCCGTTCCCCCCAATTGCCGCATCGCTATGTCAAAGCTTACGCGCGTACGGGTGGAATTCTTCTCAAAAACAAGAGCAAGTACTCGCCCAGCTAGCGGCGCATCTTTGTCAGCTTGGCCTTTTGGAGCATCTTTGCGGTCGGCCTTTCGGTCAATCGCATCGGCGATCATTGCTGCAATTGCATCAGGGCCTGCATCACCAAGATCGAGAAAGTGCTTTACCGGCCCTCGCATTACACAGGCTCAGCCACTTTAAAGCTAGCAGCGCCTGCTGAGAGCTTTTCAAAGAATTCCTCAATCTCAGCATCCTCAATCACCAAAGGCGGAATGACACGCAAAGTCTGGTCGCCAGCAGCGACGGTCAGGAGCTGGTGATTGTCGCGCAGGTGGACGAAGAAGGGGCGGCTTTCGACCTTCATTTTGATGCCAAGCATCAGGCCCTTGCCACGTACAAGCTCAAAGAGATCGGGATAGTTGCCAATAAACTGCTCGAGGCGCGTACGGATACGCTCACCTTTTTCAGCCACGCTTGCGAGAAACTCTGGGTTTGCGACGGCCTCGATAACAGCGCTCCCCGCCGCCATCCCGAGAGGGTTTCCACCGTAAGTCGAACCATGAGTGCCGAAGGTCATGCCGCGCGCCGCTTTTTCAGTGGCTAGGACTGCGCCGAGCGGGAAACCTCCTCCCAAACCCTTTGCGGTCGCGACAATGTCGGGCTCAATGCCGTAATGTTCATAGGCGTACATCTTGCCTGTACGTGCAACCCCACATTGCACCTCGTCGAGCACAAGCATGAGGTCGTGTTCATCGGCAAGTTCACGCAAACCTTTCATGAAATTGTCAGAGGCAGGACGGATACCGCCCTCGCCCTGAATGGGCTCGACCAAAAATCCAGCGGTGTTGGGCCCCATCAGCGCCTTTGCAGACTCCAGATCATCAAACTCGGCATATTTGAAGCCATCGAGCAGCGGCGAAAAGCCGTGGTGCATTTTGGTCTGATTGGACGCGCTAATTGTTGCCATTGTGCGGCCGTGAAAGGCATTGGCGAAAGTGATGAGTTCGAACCGCTCCGGATTGCCTTCTTCCCCAACGTTCTGGTGATAGGCACGCGCCGCCTTGATTGCGCCTTCAACCGCTTCAGCGCCTGAATTGGTGAAGAAGACGGTGTCTGCAAAACTTGCATCAACCAATTGCTGCGCTAGCTTTTCGCCTTGCGGGCTGCCGTAAAGGTTCGAGACATGCATAAGTTCAGCAGCCTGGGTTTGGATCGCATTGATCAGGCCCTCGTGAGAATGCCCCAAGAGGTTCACCGCGATACCGCTGGCGAAGTCCAGATATCGCGTGCCGTCCTCGTCAATAAGGTGGCAGTTCTCTCCCTTAACAGGCCGGACCCCGCAGCGCGGATAAACAGGCATAAGCGGCGAAATGGTCATAATCTCTTTTCCTGGGTTCTTATGTTTGGGCCCAAATGCAAAAGGCGGCCCACAATTGAGCCGCCTTTCGTGAATTTTCAAGGCCGCTCGATCAATCGGTCAACGGCCATGATGCGAGCAGAAGTTACTCCTGCACAGGCACCAGATTGACCGCAGAATACTTGCCTCGTCGGTCAACTTCGAGGTCGAACTCAAAACGCTCGCCTTCGTTGATTTCAGAGAGACCTGAACGCTCAACCGCGCTGATGTGTACGAACGCATCTGGCTGGCCATCATCACGCACAAGGAAGCCGAAACCCTTCATCGAATTGAAGAATTTCACGGTTCCTGTTGCTTTGTCGCCTGTCAGCTCGCGCTTGGGCGGGCCCGCGTCAGCCTTTTCAACAGCGATGACATCTCCAACAACTTGGAGATCTTGCGCGGAGACTTTTCCGCCACGGTCGACAAGGTTGAATTCGAGTTCCTGCCCTTCGGCGAGACCTTCAAGGCCGGCACGCTCTACCGCGCTGATGTGAACAAACACATCCTCACCACCAGTTTCCTGCTGGATAAAACCAAAGCCTTTTTGACCGTTGAAGAATTTGACGGTGCCCTTACCGGTGCCAACGACTTGTGCGGGCATGCGGTTGAACCCGCCGCCTCCTCCGCCGCCGCCTCGGGGACCACCGCCCCCGCCGCCGCGTGGGCCGCCACCAAAGCCGCCGCGATCACCGCCGCCGAAACGGTCTCCACCGCCTCCGCCGCCATAGCGATCACCGCCACCAAAGCGGTCTCCACCACGATCATTTCCAAAGTCTCTTGGGGGTGGGAAGCCATCACCACCACCAAATGGATCGAAGCCGTCTTCGCCGAATCCGTCGCGCTTATCCCGACCGCGCCGACGTCCCCTATCGTATCCCATAACTGAGCAAATACCTTATCACGCCGCCCAACTTCATGAATGCCATACACGGGGGCAACGAGCCGCGAATGACAATGAACAAGCAATCGGAGAATCCAAAAACTTGCTCTTTCCAGTTTGCTATATAGCGCACATAGCCGCACTATGCGAATGATTTAACTGCTTGAGTTGCGATAGCCGATAAATCTGACAAATTTAAGAACGATGATGCGCGTTTTGGGCAGGCCAATAGAGCAGGTCATCGATCCAATCGCGTTGAAATATTGGTCTAAGTAAAACGCGCCAGACGGGAGCTTTGATATTTTGTCGAATTTTAGAACTCTTTCTGAGTCTGTCTTTGCAAGCGAACAAATATCCATCGAAGATATTGCCGCTGCGAAAGCCCAAGGCATCACTATGATCGTCAACAACCGCCCCGATGGCGAAGACCCGAGCGCTGCACAGGGCGATGTTATTGAGGCCGAGGCGATCGCGGCCGGACTTAGCTATGTGTCTATTCCTATTGGACATTCTGGTTTCAGTGAGCCTCAAATTGACGCTATGATAGAAGCCTTAGAAATGGCTGAAGGTGGGGTGCTGGCTTATTGTAGGTCAGGCACTCGCTCTACTTTTCTGTGGGCGCTCTCAAGCGCGAAAAAGGGCGTCGACCCTGATGAAATCATCCGCGCTGCGATGTCGGCTGGATATGACGTGAGCCCGATCCGCCCGATGATGGACATGCTCGCCGCGCGCTAGGTCAGAACCGCAAAACCGATCTCAAACAAGACCATGGAAGTTCCTCCGCTCCTCCTGCAGTTTCTTGGCTCTCTAGCGGCCATATTTGCGCTTTATGGCCTCGCAAAGGGTTTGAAACTGGGAGAAAAGGCGAGGCTGACTGATCAAAAATCGGTGAGATTCGCAGCATCACAAGTCGAGGACGGCTTTGACGCTGTAACCACCGCAATCGCTAGGAAGGGTGAGGCGGCTCTTGCCTCAGACAGCTCTGGCAGAATCATGATTATAAAGCGGCACGGCAATCATTTTGCAGGGCGCCTATTGGATAGCCGCGCACGCGTTTACGAGGAGGTCGATGCGATTATTGTTGATTGCGGCGATCTCGCGTTTTGGCAAGGTTCGCTTATCAATTGAGCAGCCGGCAGTTTGGGTTGATGCGATCAACCGTCTATAGCCTTTGTGACCATGCCTGACTTTTCTCCCACCCAATACGCCGTGCCGCTGTTTGTGGTCGCTGTTCTGGCAGAGATGATCTGGTCACGGCTTCGAAATCGTGCAGCGTATGAGCCGATGGATACTCTGGTCAGCCTCGCTTTCGGGCTCGGCTCGACAGTTGCCGGAGCACTGTTTGGCGGATTTGCGGCCTACGTCTTTTTCGAGGCCTATGAGTTTAGACTATTCGACATGGGTCCTGAATGGTGGAGCCTTTGGTGGGCGTGGCCGCTTTGTTTTGTGCTCGATGACCTCAAATATTATTGGGTGCACCGCGCAGGCCACCGCATTCGCTGGATGTGGGCATCACATGTGAACCATCACTCCTCGCAGCATTACAACCTCTCGACCGCTTTAAGACAAAGCTGGACCGGCGCGTTCACCTTTGGGCTTTTGTTCGCGCTTCCTTTGGTTCTCTTGGGCTTCCACCCGGCCATGATCGCAATTTGCGGCGGGTTTAACCTCATCTACCAATTCTGGATCCACACCGAGGCGATTGATCGCCTGCCCCGCTGGTTCGAAGCTGTGATGAACACACCAAGCCATCACCGCGTCCACCACGCCACAAACCCCCGATATCTCGATCGAAACTATGCTGGCGTCTTTATCATCTGGGATAAGATGTTTGGCACTTTTGAGCCCGAGCTTCGCCCCGAGGATGGTGCTGAGCCAATCCGGTATGGCATTGTGAAGCAGCTTGGCAGTTTCAATCTGCTCTACGCCGTGTTCCATGAATGGGTCGGGATGCTGACCGATATTTGGAAGAGCCCGTGGAAGCACAAACTGTCCTACCTCCTGCGCGAGCCAGGATGGACCCATGACAACAGCCGCGACACCTCTGACACAATCCGGGAACGCTGGCGTCAACGCCAATCACGCCCCTCTGGTCGATACCAAGCCAGTGGCTGATCGAAACCCGATTGAAGGCTCTGTGAAAGCTGCTAACTCTCTTACTTGAAGGAGAGATTATGGAGAGTTTTGACTACATCGTCATTGGCGGTGGCAGCGGGGGAAGCGCTGTTGCTGGAAGGTTGGGCGTTGATGGGACGCGGCGCATTTGTTTGTTGGAGGCCGGTGGCCGCAACAACAATATGATCATCAAGACGCCGGGCTTTATGCCCTTCATCCGCAACTCATCGAATTACAAATTTGATACGGTGCCCCAAAAAGGCCTTAACGGCAGAATTGGATACCAACCTCGCGGAAGAGGGCTCGGTGGATCTTCGGCAATCAATGCCATGGTCTATATCCGCGGCAATCGCTGGGACTATGACAATTGGCAAGCGATGGGCTGTTCTGGCTGGGGCTACGATGATGTTCTCCCCTATTTCCGCAAGGCTGAGAGCAATGAGCGGGGCGTGGACGATTATCACGGAGGCGGCGGGCCACTGTTTGTCTCCAACCAGCGCGGCACCAACCCTGCAAGCCACTCTTTTGTTGAGGCGGCAGGTGAGCTCCAGCTGAGGACGAACCCAGATTTCAATGGCGAAAATCAGGAAGGCTTTGGCCTTTACCAAGTCACCCAGCGCGATGGTGAACGTTGGTCCGCTGCGCGCGCTTATGTCGAGCCCATCCGCGAACAGGGCAATATCGACATCCGCACCAACACTTTGGTCGAAAAGCTCGTCATCGAAGAGGGGCGCGTTACCGGCGTGCAAATCCGGCGCGGCAAAAAATCCGAAACGCTCCATGCGCGCAAAGGCGTCGTGCTTTCGGCAGGCGCATTTAACTCACCGCAAATCCTCATGCTTTCAGGCATCGGTCCTGGCGAGCATCTGAAAGAGCACGGCATCGACGTGGTGATGGATAAGCCTGCCGTCGGCTCAAACCTTCAGGATCACATCGACTATGTCTCCGGCTGGGAGACGACAAGCGATGTCCCCATCGGCGGGACACTTAAGGGCACGCTCAAAATGGCCGCCGCGATTGTAGAACACCGCCGCAGCCGCACGGGTCCCATGACCACTCCGTATGCCGAAGGTGGTGGGTTTTGGACAGTCACCGACGGGGCCCCTGCGCCTGACGTACAATGGCATTTTGTGCCCGCAATCCTCGAAGATCATGGACGCGAGAAGGTAAACGCGCACGGCTTCTCGCTGCACGCCTGTGTGCTAAGGCCAGAAAGCCGTGGGACTGTGCGCCTTGGGTCAGGTGATGCAGCCGCCGCACCGGTTATCGACCCCAATTTCCTCGATGACGAGCGCGATATTGCCGTAATGCGAGGCGGTGTGCGGCTGTCCCACAGGATCGTCGATGCACCTGCTATGCAGGCCTATGGGCCAACCGACCGTCATCCGATCGACTTGAACAATGACGATGAGCTCGATCATCTGATCCGAGAGCGGTCTGACTCGGTCTATCACCCTGTGGGCACTTGCCGGATGGGCGCGGACGATGATGCGGTGGTCGATCCCACACTCAAAATGCGCGGCCTCGAAGGCCTTTGGGTAGCGGACGCGAGCATTATGCCGAAGCTTGTGAGCGGCAACACCAACGCCCCCAGCATCATGATTGGCGAGCGTTGCGCGGACTTCATCAAGGCCGCCGAAACCGCCTAAATCCCAATCACTAAAAGCACAAAAAAGAGGCCGGAGCGTATCATGCGCTCCGGCCTTCACTAGTCTGTTCGTTCGCAGGAGGAACGTCGGTTGGTGGGAGAAGAGAGGGAGAGGAGAGAAGTCCCTTCCCCCACCAAACTGTTTGCGCTCTTTATCGAGCGAATTCAGGATAGGCTTCGACGCCGATTTCAGCTTTATCGAGGCCGTTCATCTCGTCTTCTTCCGAAGGACGCACACCGATGGTGTATTTCAGAGCAAGCCAGACGACAGCTGATGCAGCCGAGACCCAGAGCGCGGTGAGAAGAACACCGACCAACTGACCCATAAAGGTCGCATCACCCGTCCAAGCAACGATCAGCGTGCCCCAGATACCTGCGATGAGGTGGACAGGGATGGCGCCGACAACGTCGTCGATTTTGAACTTGTCGAGAAGCGGAACTGTGAAGACCACAATCGCGCCGCCGATGCCGCCGATGAGGATCGATTGACCCACGCTCGGTGCAAGAGGCTCAGCTGTGATCGATACGAGGCCAGCCAGTGCGCCGTTAAGGGCCATGGTGACATCCGCTTTCTTGTACATGACCTGCGTCAGGATGATCGCAACGACCACACCGCCGGCTGCTGCCATGTTGGTGTTGACGAAGATCTTCGAGACATCAGAGGCATCGCCCACAGTGCCCATCGCAAGCTGCGATGCACCGTTAAAGCCAAACCAACCGAGCCAAAGGATAAACGTACCCAGCGTTGCAAGCGGAATGTTCGATGCAGGGAAGACATTGACTTTGCCGTCTGCGCCATAACGACCCGCACGAGCACCGATGATGATGGCACCAACAAGAGCGGCCCAGCCACCTGTTGAGTGAACAAGGGTCGAACCAGCGAAGTCGCTGAAGCCGTGCACGCTATCAAGATAGCCGCCGCCCCACTCCCAGCTAACAACAACTGGATAGATGATGCCGGTCAGGATGGTCACAAAGATGAAGAACGGAACGATCTTCACGCGCTCTGCCACGGTGCCCGATACGATCGAAGCGGTGGTCGCACAGAAAACCATTTGGAAGAACCAGTCGGACGCGACCGAATAGCCGGTGCCCGTGTCCGCTTCGCCAACACCTTGCATGTTGTATTCAAGGCCGCTCGCGCCGAACAAGCCGAAGCCAAGAAGGCCGGAGTATTCATCGCCAAAGCCAGGATAGGCAATCGAGTAACCGATTACCCAGAACATCAAACCAGCAATCGAATAAAGGCCGATGTTCTTAAGGCACTGTGTCGAGGTGTTCTTAGCGCGGACGAGGCCAGCTTCGAGCATGGCAAAGCCAGCGGCCATCCACATCACGAGGAAGCCGCCGATCAAGAACAGCAGAGTGTTGAAAATGTAAGCGGTGCCAGCGGAGACGACTTCCGCATCTGGCACAGCAGCCATGGCTGGCTGTGCGATCAAAGCGCTTGCACCAAGAAGGGCTGCGCTTTTTAGGAGAGGTGTTTTCATGAGTCTTTTCCCCAAGACTTAGAGTGCGGTTTCGCCAGCTTCGCCGGTGCGGATGCGCGTGGCGGAGGCGAGGTCGAGAACGAAGATTTTGCCATCACCGATTGCTTCGGTGTTGGCGGTCTGCTGAATGGTTTCGACCACTTGGGTGACGATCTCGTCGCTCACCGCGATTTCAAGTTTCACCTTGGGAAGCATGTTGGTCGAATATTCTGCCCCGCGATAAATCTCGGTCTGTCCTTTCTGACGGCCAAACCCCTTGACCTCAGAAACAGTCATTCCAGCGACCCCGATAGCGCCCAGAGCTTCGCGCACCTCATCGAGCTTAAATGGTTTTATGATGGCGATGATGAATTTCATCCTTGCCCCCTTTTTAGGTTTCAGCCGGCCATTCCGGCTCACCCATGAGGATAGCAAAGAGCGTGCCATATTTTTGTAACATGGGTTACGCAGGGGAATCTGACTGATTTCAAACAGGGGAGGGGAGTATGCCTGCCCGATTTTTAATCTTTTGTTTATTTTTTAGGCAGCCGCGATTGATCTACCCTGATTTTGCACGCGGAGAGCAATAATCTGTCTCTAGGCTACAGGTCACCAGCAATATATCGATCCGTCGGTCGCACGGGGAGCCCATCAATGCTGGACGTGCGTCCAGCCATCTTAGCTTCCCAAGCGACTGGATCAGACTGACGATGGGCTTTTTGAAGGGTCTCGCGCTCACCCTCAAGGCTCATAAACGGGATGCCCCAACCGCACGAAGTTTGCACACTTTCAACATCGATCACGAATATCTGACGCGTTCCGGGCAGCAATGTGAAGTGTGCGGCGAGCTCGTCCCATTCCGTATCTTGGGGCAGCACCGGGCGCCCTTTGCCATAGATGCGCAAGATTAGGGCAGGTTGCTGGAAATTGCAGACCATAATCGTGATGCGCCCCTTGTCGGGCTGGTCGGACATCACATGGGCATGCGTCTCATTGCCCGAGCCTCCAAGATCAAGGTACGCGACCTTAGTGGGCGACAACACTCGAAAGGCGTCATAGCCTTTGGGGCTAAGGTTAATGCGGCCCTCGCTGGCAGCTGTAGCCACGAAAAACACCGCCTGCGCTTCGATCATGGCTGTGTGCTTCTCGTTCAACGCATCGAAAAATTCAGCCATGATAAAACCCCTTAAACCTTAGAGAAAATCGCGAAGGACACCCATAAACCTATCAAACTGATCGTGGTGGAGCCAGTGGCCTGCATTTTCGAACTCGATCACGCTTGCGGTGTTAAAGTGCTCAAGGCGGCCATCCTTTTCAGGATTAGAAGCCCAGCTCTTCTCGCCATAAAGCAGCAGCGTCGGGCAAGTGATCGCGGCCCAGACGCTTTCCATGAACTCATCTGCCACATCCTCGATTTGCCATACATTCAGGTGCGGATCGAACTTCCAGCTATAGGTCCCATCTTCATTGCGATTGACGCCGTGGATGGTGAGGTGGCGGGCTTGTTCTTCGGTGAGATAGGAGTTTTCCTCGATCATCCGCGCGAATGCTGCCTCGATGCTCTCATATTTACGCGGGGTCCGGCCGGCGGCTTTACGCTTTTTCTCGATCCACTCGCGCATACGCTCAGGGTAAGGCGTCTTGCGCTGCTCTTCTTTCCATTCCGGTGAAGGGCCAAGACCTTCAATCGCGACCAGCTTGGTGACCATGTCAGGGAACATGCCAGTGTAGCGCAATGCCACATTCCCGCCCATCGAGTGGGAGACAATACGCACAGGACCGCGCCCCAATTGGTGTACCAATTGCGCCAAATCATAAACCATATCGTTCGAGGTGTAGTTGCCATCGGACACCCAATCGCTGTCGCCATGCCCGCGGTGGTCCATCGCGACAACGTGATAGTCTTTGGCAAGCTGTTCGGCCGCCCAGTCCCAGCTCCTCGCATGATCGCGCCCGCCGTGCACAAGCACGAGCGGCGGGGCATCGTGATTGCCCCAATCGACGTAATTTAATTTAAGGCGCTGAGAAATGAAGCTTTGAGAGGTAGGGCCTGCGTGTGTCATGCCGTCCCAATGCCGCGAACTGCTGGCTCGAGCAAGCTACCTTTCCTTAGTGGCAGAAAAAGTCAGCTCGGGGTTCTTTTCCACCTGGTAATTCACGTCCCAAGGCGACTTAGCCATGAACACAAGATCCCCATCCCGGTCGCGGGCCAGATTGGCGCGGTTGAAACCTTCGAACTCGGAAAGCGCCTTGTCATCGCCCTTAAGCCAGCGTGCTGTGGCGAACGGTGACGCCTCAAGGGCCGCCTCGACCTTATATTCGGCTAAGAGCCGCGAAATAAGCACATCCAATTGCAGCTGTCCCACAACGCCGACGATGTGCTGTGCGCCGATCTCGGGATAGAAGACTTGGATCACGCCTTCTTCGGAAAGGTCATCCAAGGCTTTGCGAAGCTGCTTGGTCTTGGTCGGGTCTTTTAGCTGCACTCGGCGCAGGATTTCTGGCGCGAAGTTGGGCAGCCCTGTGAACCGCAGTTGGTTCTTCTCAGAAAGAGTATCACCTACCCGCAAAGTACCGTGGTTGGGGATACCGATGATATCGCCCGCTTCCGCAGTGTCCGCAATCTCGCGGTCCTGTGCAAAGAACAGAATCGGAGAGTGGATCGCAATCGGCTTACCCAGCCCCGACGGCGTCAATTTCATGCCGCGCTTAAACGTGCCCGACACTTGCCGCATAAAGGCGATGCGGTCGCGGTGGTTGGGGTCCATATTGGCCTGGACCTTGAAAATAAAGCCGGAGACCTCGCCGTGGTCGGGCTCGATCTGCTCATCACCGGCAGGTTGCGAACGCGGCGGCGGGGCAATGCGCGCTATGGCTTCGATCAGCTCGGTCACGCCGAAATTCTTGAGCGCCGAACCAAAATAAACAGGTGTCAGGTCGCCGCTGCGATAGGCCTCGAGGTCAAATTCAGGATAGCCGACCTGGGCAAGCTCCGCTTCCTCGGCGAATTCATCCGGGATGGCTGGGTCAGCATCGCGTTTGCCAAGAAATTCCTTGGACGGTCCTTCAGGACGGCTGACCTCGCCGCTCGCAAAGTCGAGAATTCCTTCGAATTGCCCGCCCATGCCAATCGGCCATCCTTGCGGGGAGACATCAAGCGCAAGCATATCGGCGACCTCGTCCAAGGTCTCAAACGGGTCGCGTCCCTCGCGGTCCACCTTGTTGACGAAGGTGATGATGGGCACATTGCGCAGGCGACAGACTTCAAAGAGCTTACGCGTCTGCGGTTCGATACCCTTAGCTGCGTCAATCACCATGACTGCGGAATCCACGGCGGTCAGTGTGCGGTAGGTGTCCTCGGAGAAATCCTCGTGGCCCGGTGTATCGAGCAAGTTGAAGGTCACGCCCTCTCGCTCAAAAGTCATCACCGACGAGGTCACCGAGATCCCGCGCTGCTGCTCGATCTTCATCCAGTCAGAGCGGGCGCGCCTTTGGTCTCCGCGCGCCTTTACCTCACCTGCCAAGTGGATCGCGCCACCTTGCAAAAGGAGTTTCTCGGTAAGCGTCGTCTTACCAGCATCAGGGTGCGAGATGATCGCGAATGTGCGGCGATTGGACATGAACGTTTCGGAGCGCGGCTTTAGCCTCGCAGTTCCGCCCCCAGCTTCGCCGCCGCTGTCACCACAGTGTCAGCAATGGCTTTGAGTTCTTTGTCCTTAAAGCTCTTCTCCTGCGGCTGAAGCGTCACTTCGACGGCAAGCGACTTCTGGCCCTCAGGCACACCTTCACCGGTGAACACGTCGAAGACACGCGCGGCGGTGATGTTGGCCTTGTCCGAACCACGCACCGATTTGAGCAAGTCCTCCGCTGCCAAATCAGCCGGGACGAGAAACGCAAAGTCGCGGGTCACAGCCTGAAGCGCAGGCGGCGTGAAACTTGGCCGCGCAAAGCTCGCAGGGCCCTTGCTCGCTTTCTTCGCCGGGATCGCATCAAGGTACAGCTCCACTGCTGCGACAGGTCCATCCATATCGAACGCTTTGAGCGTTGCCGGGTGAATCATGCCGAAGCGCGCGAGTGTGTTCTTTGGACCAAGCCGCAAAGTGGCTGACTGGCCGGGATGGAATTGGTCGCCTGCCTCGCCCATCACCATCAGGCGCGCTGTCGGAGCACCGGCCGCTTCAAGCAGCGTGATCGCTGCTGCTTTCGCGTCATAGGCGTCAAAACTGGTCGCTTTACCGTTGGCCCAGCCGCGCTGTGTTTTCTCACCGGCCAGCACCACGCCAAGGGTCGCGCGCTCATCACTCGCCCCACCCTTGCCTTTGAAATAGCGGCGACCAAGCTCGAACACCCGCGTCGTACCCGCGCCGCGATCAGCGTTGCGTTTCGCCGCGAGCAAAAGCCCCGGGATGAGCGAGGGACGCATGACCTTCATGTCTTCGCTGATTGGGTTGCTCAGCTTCCAAAGGTCATCGGTTGCGGTGAAGTGTTCGGCAACATCTTCGGGCAGGAACGACCAAGTGATCGCTTCATCCAGCCCGCTCCCAGCCGCCGCGCGGCGGAGCTTACGCTCTAACATCTGATGGGGACTAGCCGTTGGACGCGCCACGCCGTCGACGCGGGGGAGAGCGACGCTTTCAACTTTATCAAGGCCGTGAATGCGTACGACCTCTTCGACGAGGTCAGCAGGACCCTCGATATCATTGCGGCGCAGCGGGCATTTCACTTGCCAGTCGTCGCCGACCTCGAAACCTAAGCTCTCAAGAATCCCACGCTGTTCGTTTTCGGCAACGTCTATGCCACCAAGGCGCTTAGTTAGGCCGGTATTGAACGCCACAACTTTGGCCTCGCTTGGCGGCGAGCCTGCGCGCACCACTTCGCTTGGCGTACCGCCTGCAAGTTCAGTGATCAGGCCCGTAAGCAAGTCCAGACCATCGTCCAGAAACTCAGGATCAACCCCGCGCTCAAAGCGCGTGCGCGCATCGGTTGCGAGGCCCAGTTTGCGGCCAGTTACGCCGGTTGCGGCTGGATCGAAGTAAGCGATTTCGAGGAGCACATCGGTGGTGTCATCGGACACACCCGTTTCCTCGCCGCCCATAATGCCGCCAATGCCAAGCACCTTGGCCTCATCGGCAATCGCGGTCATTGTCTCGTCAAGCGCGTAAGTCTTTTCGTTAAGAGCCAGCAACTCTTCGCCCGCCTTGGCCCGGCGCGCGCAGATCGAGCCTTGCAGCTTGGCAAGGTCATACACATGGCTTGGGCGGCCAAACGCTAGCATCAGATAATTGGTGAGGTCCACCAGAAGCGAGATCGGCTTTTGACCAGCCGACTTCAAACGCTGCTGCATCCAATCGGGTGAAGGGCCGTTTTTAACGCCTGTGATGGCGCGGCCGTAGAAGGCAGGACAGCCGTCAGGATCATCAGTGCGAATTTCAATGGAGCATTCGCCCGAGGCTTCGAACTTGGGGAAGGCAATCGGCTTGAGTGTCCCCAACCCTACCGCCGCCAAATCGCGCGCGATGCCATAGACGCCCATGCAATCCGGGCGGTTAGGCGTGATGGCAACTTCGATGATCGGCGAGGAGCCCTGATAGTCGGCAAAGCTGTGACCGACGCTCGCATCCTCTGGCAATTCGATAATGCCGTCGTGATCTTCGCCAAGCTCAAGCTCGCGCGCGGAGCACATCATTCCTGTGCTTTCGACACCGCGAATAGCCGCTTTGCGCAGCTCCATTCCGTTGGAAGGCACAACGGCTCCGGGAAGCCCGAGCACGCCTTTCATACCGGCGCGCGCATTGGGAGCACCGCACACAACCTGCACCGGATCGCCCTCGCCTGTGTCGACGCTCAGCACTTGAAGCTTGTCGGCATCGGGGTGCTTTTCAGCTGTCAGAACGTGGGCCACTCGGAAGCCTGCAAGGGTCTGAGACGGGTCTTCAATGCCCTCAATCTCAAGGCCAATTGCGTTCAGCGCGTCGCAGATTTCCTGCAAGCTCGCATGGGTATCGAGGTGATCTTTGAGCCATGTGGTTGAGAACTTCATGGCCGCACTCCTACACCTGCAGAAAGCGTCGGCTGATCGTAGGGCGAGAAGCCGTAATGCGCGAGCCAGCGCGGGTCGCCGTCGAAGAAGGCGCGCAAATCGTTCATCCCGTATTTGAGCATGGCAATCCGGTCGATGCCGAGACCAAAGGCAAAGCCTTGGTATTTTTCAGCATCAATGCCTGCGAATTCGAGAACGCGGCGATTAACCATGCCGCTGCCGCCGAGTTCCATCCAATCGTGGCCAACGTCATCGCCGTGGCCACCCACGACGCGGCGGTCTCCTTCATTCGAGTAGCCTACATCGACTTCCACCGATGGCTCAGTGAACGGGAAGTAGGATGGGCGCAGGCGCAGCACGATGTCCTCACGCTCAAAGAAGGCTTTGAAGAAAGTCTCCAGCGTCCATTTGAGGTGACCCAAGTGAATGTCTTCATCCACCACAAGCCCTTCGACCTGATGGAACATCGGCGTGTGCGTCGCATCGGAATCTGAGCGATACACTCGGCCGGGCGCAATCAGGCGAATAGGCGCACCATCAGCCTTCATCGAACGGATTTGCACTGGCGAGGTATGTGTGCGCAGCAACATTGATGCCCCATCCGCCGCCTTGTCCGGGAAGTAGAAGGTGTCATGCATCGCGCGCGCTGGATGGCTTTCATCCATGTTGAGCGCGGTGAAATTGTGCCAATCGTCTTCGATCTCCGGCCCAGTAGCGACAGAGAAGCCCAAGTCAGCGAAAATTTCCGCCAGCTCGTCCATCACCTGGCTTACCGGATGGATTGATCCTCTTGGCAGTTCTGGTGCGGGCAAGGTTAGATCAATCGTTTCACTTGCTAGCTGCGCTTCCAACTGCGCAGCCTCAAGCTCGCCCTTCTTCGCATCAAGCGCCGCCGCCACTTCGCCGCGCACCGCTTGGATAGCAGGTGCGGCCTCTTTGCGCTCATCCGGGCTCATTTGCCCGAGGGTCTTGAGCGCCAGGCTAACCCAGCCCTTTTTGCCAAGCGCGGCCACCCGCTGCTCCTCAAGCGTATCAAGGCTTGTCGCTGCATCGATTGCCGCAAGCGCGGCTTGTTTCTGATCTGCTAGTTCGGTCATCAAATCTGCTTTCAATAAGCCGCGTCCGCTAGCGAGAATTGCGCGCACATGCAAAGCGCGTTTGTACGCGTTAATCGGTTTAGTCAGCATTTGGATCGTGCAAGGCCTGTACCGCTTGCCCTGCGATCGCCATGCGCGCTCTTGCTGCAGCCATCAAGATCGGCTTATCAAGCTTAGCATAAGCGCTAGGGCTCATGCCCATGAAGCGCTTGAAATCACGCACGAAATGTGCCTGATCATGATATTGCTGATCGAGTGTGTTTAGCCACTTCAATGAAGGGTCGAGCATAAATTGTGAGAGGCTGCGCAAGAACCGTTGTCGCCGCAGCAACAGCTTGGGTGAAAATCCAAAGGCGCGCTTGGAAAGACGCTCTAGAGTGCGCACGTTGATCGCCACTTCCTCAGCAAGCTGGGTCACAGTTCCAATTTTGGGATCAACCAATGCAGTGTTGACGCGGTGGATCGCGCGCATTTCTGGGCTTTCACGCAGCGAAAGCGCCTCCATATGAGCCTCGATAAGCGCTAACTCTTCATGAAAATCGCCGTTTCCTTCTGCCAATGCATGTGCGAGCGGATGAAAGGAGGCGAACGCTTGGTCCCTCATTCCATCACAGATCTTGTCGGCATAGTCGCTTGCCGAAGCGTCCAACAAGGCGGCCCAACCCAGCGGCATAAGGCCAATCCCCCAACTCCTCCCCGATTGCATTCGGAATTTGGGGGCACAGGCGGTGGGACCAGTCACAGCAAACGCTGGCACCTCGTCAAGCGGAACACCCGCGATAGAGCTTTGCGAGCTTCCTTCATCGATGAAACGCAGATTTGCCCATTCGGGATGAAGCCTGTCTTCCACCCAAGGGTCAGAGGGCAAGGTGGTGACCTGTATGCAGTAATAGGTTGTGACAAAAGGACTTAACCTTGCACTTGGCAAGGCAAAGCGGATCGAGACTGAACTTCCGGCTTCACCGTGCACAGGGAACTCAGCCTCCTATTGCGCTTGTGATTGACGAGGAGGGTCAAGCGCCTGTGCAGCGCTTCCCCAAACCTTTGCTCGGGCCTCAATGAACGAGGCAAGGATCGGGTGCTCAAGGCTTGCGTATTTGCTTGGCGTCATCGTCATGAATTCAGTGAATTCGCGGGTGAACTGCGCCTGATCGTGATATTCCTCATCCATCGCCTCGGTCCATAAGGCACCGCGGTGAAGCATGTAACTCGTCAAGCTGCGGGTAAACCTTTGACGCCGCATCAAACGCTTGGGTGTGAAGCCAAAATATCGCCGACATACCCGCTCGAGTGTGCGCACACTCATCGCACAAGTATCCGCCAAAGAGGCGACAGCGAGATGATCACCCTGCACCAAGGCCCGGTGCACGCGGACAATCTTATCCTCATCACGCGAAGGGCGCATCAATGCATCCATAGTGCTTTCAATTGCGGCCAGTTGTTCGGTGCTGTGCGCATCAGGGTCGCAAAGCAATTGGGAAAGCTGGTCAAATTTTGAAAAGGTCTTGTCTCGCGACCCGTCGAACAAGGTGTTCGCATAGTCATACGCATCCGCTTCAATCAGGCGAGCCCAGCCCAGCGGCAATAAGCCAACACCCCACATTCGCGAACTGCCCACTTTGAAGTGACATGCGACAGAACTTGGTCCAGTTACCGCGAACCGCGCGCCTGCTAAATGTTGCTCTCTAATTGTTGAGGTCGGCCGCGAACCCCCAAAGAAGCGCAAATTTGCCCACTCGGGCTGGAGAAAGTCCTCAACAAGCCCTCCACCGGGCACATCAAGGTCCAGCTGGTAGAATGTCGTGAAGCATCCTTCAAAACGCGCAGGAGGCGCATGGAATGTGGCACGAACGCTATTGCGCGAGGTGCCAAGCCCGTCAGCATCGCCCCTCTTATTGCGATTTAAGTATTTCTCGCTGCCCATGGCAGTGGATTGACCCAAATGTCGAAAAACTACAAGATTTTCGTCGGGTTTGTACAAGCGGCTATCTGCTCCATTTCGGATGCAAAAGGGGCCGGTTCGCCTTTCCAAGCGCCCGGCCCCTTTTGTTTGCAAAATTACTATAGCGCGGCTGTTCTGCCTAGGAAAGCGACTTAAGCTGGAAGCGCTGCTTTCGCCTGAGCGATGATCGTTTTGAACGCTGCTTCTTCGTGCATTGCAAGATCAGCCATGACTTTACGGTCAAGTTCGATCCCGGCAAGTTTCACACCGTGCATGAATTGCGAGTATGTGAGACCCTCAGCGCGAACGGCTGCGTTAATGCGCTGGATCCAAAGTGCGCGGAAAGACCGCTTTTTAACTTTGCGATCGCGATAGGCGTATTGACCAGCCTTCTCAACGGCTTGGCGAGCAATGCGGATCGTGTTCTTACGGCGGCCGCGGTAACCTTTGGCCTGGTCAAGAAGACGCTTGTGTTTTTGGCGCGTGGTAACGCCGCGTTTAATGCGTGGCATATCTTATCTCCTGACTATTCGATCAATCGAGCCCGTAAGGGGCCCATTTTTTGACCGTCTTCGCGTCTGGATCTGCGGCAACCGAGGTGCCACGATTTTGACGGATATACTTTGCATTGTGGCTGATCAGACGGTGGCGCTTACCCGCAACACCGTGCTTCACTTTGCCAGTTGCGGTGATTTTGAAGCGCTTCTTCACACCGCTTTTGGTCTTAAGCTTGGGCATTTTTATCTCCTTTAAACAGAGACACGTTGGACCAGCCCTGGCAGCCCTTGTCGCCAGGCCGGACTCGCAAATTCGTGTCGATGAGGAGCGCCACATAGCGAATTTGCGGGGCAATGCAAGCGATTCGGTGTGCGCCAAGAGTGCCAAATGTAGGGAGTTTGGCACACTTGGCACACTGTTCAGGGGCGAAAAACTCGTCCCTTCCAAACAGGCCCTAAAAGTAGGGGTGTGAAGGGGGTTTTGAGGCGCGAGCATCACACCGATTTAGCGGTGATCAAAGGAGTAGGAAAACCGCCGCGAGCACTATCCGCCCGAATAGGCTTTGCGCCTCGTCTCCTGAAGCCACTGAGCAAAGTTCCCGCTTGAAATAGGTTCAGCCCCTTGCGGTAGATCGTCGGTCCAGATGTAGGCATCGGCAGTGGTGTCGCCGTAGCCATCCCAGCCATCAACCGGGATCGGTTGGCGGGTGTAGCTGTCACCCTCAAACTCATCGACTGGCCCCATGTCCACGCGAGACGCTTCATGGATCATGCCGTGGACCACGGTGGAATAGCGAGCCTGCGTGAGGATGAGTGCGGGGTGCCAGCCGTGCTCGGTCGGGATCGCATAGAGCGCGCCTTGGGTCGTTGCGGGAGCTCCCATGCCGAGGCCTTTCAGGAATGGCCAATCACCACCATCGGGACCCCCATCAGGCCCAAATCCTTCTTGGAGGACGCCGTAAAAGAAAAGGTGGGCGGGCTGGGTCACAATCCCAGCTTTCGGCTCTCGACGATAACCATGGGGTTCGGCAATGCTCCTGCGGAAATCGCGCTGGCAAGATCTGAAGCCTCTTTCTGATTGAAGCTCCCAGAAATTTGGACCTGACCACTCAGTATCGGTTCGTTTATGACGGGGGTTGAAAGCACTACGTCATCGAAGACGATGGCAATCCGGCGCCCCACATTGTCCGCTGAAAACTCTGCAAATTGCCTTGTACCTTCAGCATCAAACGTGATCAGCACCACATGCTCACCAAACTGTTTGTCGAAACTTGGGACAGCACGCGCAACATAATCGCCATCGATGCCACTGTCGCGGTAGACGGCGATGGTTTCATCAAACTCACTGTTTTCAATGGGCAAGATCACCGTGTCTTCTGAGACAGTTCGCTCGTAGAGTTGGGCAGGCGATATCTCATCATTCACCCTTAAAAATTGGATTGTCTCGAGCCCAAGAACCGACCGAACAATTGCAATGTCCGCGCGCCGGGCAATGATCAAACCTATTCGGCCATCACCCTCGTAGGTCGCGCTGCGCAATACAGGCCCCTCTAAACCACCAAACCTTGCTATGATAACATCGATTGTTTTTTGAAACTCCGCCGCGCAATCGATCTTGTCACAGTTTGGCATGGCCTCAGGCTTCGCAGCGAGAGCGACATACACGCGCTCCTCGCTTTGCTCTTGCGCATGAACCGGCGTGACCGCGATGCAAGCAAAGAATAATGAAATCAGAAACTTCATATGACCGACCTAACCTGCTCGCCCAAGCTTAGCAGAATTTCCTTACCCACGCCCCCCTGATCATGCCGTCAGTGATCATGGCTGTCAGTGATCATGGCTGTCACTGGGCCCCATCGCTTCCAGCACATCCTCAAGCCGCGCCGGATCGCCAAGCGCAATCACTGATCCATCACTATCGGCATCCAGCGGATTGCCTTGCCAGTCAGACATCATGCCGCCTGCGCCTTCCACAACAGGGACCAATGCCGCGTAATCGTGGAGCTTAAGGCCGCTTTCCATCACGAGGTCGATGTGACCGCTCGCCAAAAGCGCGTAGTTATAACAGTCGCCGCCATAGATCGGGAAAGGCATTTTGGGATAGGCATTGGTGACCACGTTCAGCCATGCATCCGCCTCTCCTGCGCTAAAGCAGTGTGGCGAGGTGGTGGCCATGCTCATGCCTTCAACCGCGCGGCAGGGCCTTGTTTTGACCGCTTTGCCGTTGAGGGTCGTGACCTCGCCCACGCGCCCCGCCCAGCGCTCGTGTTGGATCGGCTGGTCGATAATGCCCAGCACCGGCCAGCCGTCTTGCATGAGCGCAATCAGCGTGCCGAAAATCGCTCGGCCTGCGACGAAACTTTGCGTGCCGTCAATCGGGTCGAGCACCCATTGGCGCCCCGCGCCCTCATTCGTGCGGCCATATTCTTCGCCGATAATGCCGTCATCGGGACGCTCTTCTTCGATCATTTTGCGCATGACCGCCTCGGCCCCGCGATCGGCTTCGGTGACGGCAGAGGAATCCTCCTTGGTCTCCGCTTCCCAATCGCCGCGAAAGAGCGGGCGGATGACGGAACCGGCAGCATCAGCAAGGCGGTTGGCGAAGTCTAGATCAGCAGGGGTCATGAGCGTTCTTTAGCGATCTTGCCAGTATTCGAAAGCCCGCTTTTGGTGGAGCGCAACATAGGCTTTCGCCTCCTGCCCTTCCCAATCAAGAGGCCACTGCCCGGCCATACTGTCTGCAAGGGGTGAGCGGTTCACAAACCAGCCCTGCCCCGGAAGGCCATCAGATTGGCGAACGACCAGAACGGCTAAGTCTGGCTCGCCATCCTGCCGGCCGTCTTTATCGATAGCATCAAGAACCGCGCACAGTGCACGCATCTTAGGCCGGGTGAACCGGTAGCCCAGCAATTGCAGCATTTGCGAATAGGTCAGCGCATTCCCAGCGCGCGCAGCACCGATCAGGATTTCCCGGACTTCTCCGGGATCAAACATCAGTCAAACAGGCTCGAAACTGAGCTTTCGTCCGCAATCCGGCGGATCGCTTCGCCCACGAGCGGTGCAATCGGTAACGCTCGTATTTTGTCTGAGGCCTCGGCGGCTTCGGTGAGTTGGATCGAATCGGAGATGACAAGCTCCTTCAATTTCGAGCCGTCGATGCGCGCCACCGCGCCCCCGGAAAGGACGCCGTGGGTGATGTAGGCTGCAACCGATTGCGCCCCGCCTTCAAGCAATGCTTCGGCTGCGTTACACAAGGTGCCGCCCGAATCGACGATATCATCGATGAGAATGCAATGGCGGCCTGATACGTCACCGATGATGTTCATCACCTCAGATTCGCCAGGGCGATCGCGCCGTTTGTCGACGATCGCGAGCGGGGCATTGTCGAGGCGCTTGGCCAGAGCCCGCGCGCGCACAACGCCGCCGACGTCTGGTGAAATGACCATCAGGTCCAAATCACCATACCGCGCTTGAATGTCCGCTGCCATCACGGGGGCTGCGTAAAGGTTGTCAGTTGGAATATCGAAGAAGCCCTGGATCTGACCTGCGTGAAGATCCACCGCCAGCACCCGGTCAGCGCCTGCCTCAGTGATCAGATTGGCGACCAGTTTTGCTGAAATCGGCGTACGAGGACCCGGCTTCCGATCCTGACGCGCATAACCAAAGTACGGGATAACCGCCGTGATCCGCTTGGCCGAGGCACGCTTGAGAGCATCAATGCAAATCAAAAGTTCCATGAGATTGTCGTTTGCAGGATAGCCCGTGGGCTGGACCAGAAACATATCCTGTCCGCGCACATTTTCATGGATTTCTACGAAGATTTCTTCATCCGCAAAGCGGCGCACGCTTGCATCAGTCAGGGGAATTTCGAGATAGGCGGCAATGGCCCGGGCGAGCGGCAAGTTCGAATTGCCGGACATGATCTTCATGAGTGCGAATCCCCATTTCGGTGCGTTGCAAACCCGCCTAATGGAGCGTCATTGAATTGCAATATGGCAAAGGTGGCTTGCCCTCAGTTTCGATGACTTTTCATGCCCATCAATCTTCGTAAACAAAGATCACTTGCTCAGCCTCGTCGACGCGGATCCACACTTGGTAATAACCGACTTCATGCTCTCCGCGCTTGTTGGCAGCGGGCTTGGGAAGACCGGTGCGCGCATCGATCCATTGGAGCGTTGCCTCTCCATCAACGGCAATGCGCTTGCCGCCAAGGCGCTGGATCATGGTGAACATGTTGAGCTCAAAGTTCACATCTTGATAACACGCGCGCACCTCGATGCGGCCCGACCTTGTTTCACGAGGCTCGCAAACCTGTGCACGGCGCAAAATTCCGTAGAGCGCATCAGGCTCAATCGCGATAGTCAGCGTGCCAAATCGGGCGTAATCTGCCCTTGAACTGACAAAAAACCGCTGACCAAGCGAGCCGCTAAGGCTCTGCCCCCCGCCCTTGATATCAAGCAGGAACCGCCCGGCCCGCGCCTGACCCTCACCCGCTTCGAAAGCAAGCCTTACGGCTTGGCTGGGCAGGATGCACCCTGTTTCGCAATCCGGTGAGCTTTCAAGCGCTGGGAGCAGATCGGTGTCATGCTCTTGGAGCGCGGCCAATTGCGGCTCCAAGCCTGCTTCGATATCAGTTCCGGCATCAGAGCCAGGAGCCTTTGCGCCAAGCGAACCGCCAAAAGCGAGAAGGAGCAACCCAAGAGTTACGCGGGTCAAAGCCATTCTTCGATCCAATAGAGCCAGTGCGGGCAAAGAGTTGACGTGCATCGCCATGTTTTGATGAACCGGCGCTGAGCGCGGCGCTTAGACGGTGCCAGCAGCCCACTCGCGCACAGCTTTCATGACCCTATCACGCCCTGCCTAAGCCTTGTCTAAGCCTTGTCTAAGCCTTGTCTAAGCCTTGTCTAAGCCTTGTCTAAGCCTTGTCTAAGCCTTGTCTAAGCCTTGTCTAAGCCTTGTCTAAGCCTTGTCTAAGCCTTGCCTAAGCCTTGTCGGGGTCAAGGCGTTAGGAGCACAAAGCGCTGATCGTTTAACCCGCCGCTCTTAGTTTCGGCCTTAGCCCCTGTGCGGTGTGATCCGGTGTTCGCCTCTGACCCAGCGCACCGTCCCTGAGCTTGCGCGCATGACCACGCTTTGGGTCGTCATGATGGTTGCGCCCGTCGATTTCTTGCGCTTTTTCACACCTTCCAGCAGAGAGCCATCCGTCACGCCGGTCGCTGCAAAAATACAATCCGACTTTGCAAGCTCCTCCAGCTTATAAATCTTGTTGAGATCGGTGATGCCCCATTTCTTGGCGCGGGCCTTTTCGTCATCGTTGCGGAAAACAAGCCGTCCGTTGAATTGCCCGCCGACACAGCGCAGTGCAGCAGCGGCCAGAACGCCCTCTGGCGCGCCGCCTTGGCCCATGTAAATATCGATCGTTGTATCCTGATCGGTCACAGCGATCACGCCTGCCACATCGCCATCGCCAATCAAATGCACCCCGCAACCAATTGCGCGCAGCTCCGCGATCAGGTCGGCATGGCGTGGACGATCCAGGACGCAAACATTGATATCCGAGGGCTGGACACCCTTTGCTGCGGCCACCGCTTCGACGTTTTGGGTCGGCGTCTTTGCCAAATCGATCACATCATCTGGAAAGCCGGGACCAACCGCAAGCTTGTCCATATAAACGTCAGGCGCATTCAAAAGGCCACCCTCTTCAGATGCCGCCAGCACAGCGAGCGCATTAGGACCAGCCTTAGCGGTGATGGTCGTGCCTTCGAGAGGATCAAGAGCAATATCAATCTTGGGGCCGCCCTTCTTGTCAGGAGTGCCAGGTGCGCCGCCTACTTTCTCGCCGATATACAGCATAGGCGCCTCGTCACGTTCACCTTCACCGATCACCACGGTGCCATCCATGTAAAGCGTATCAAACGCCCGGCGCATAGCCTCCACCGCCGCGGCATCAGCGGCTTTCTCATCACCGCGCCCGATGAGCTGCGCTGCTGCGACAGCGGCCGCTTCGGTAACGCGCACCATCTCAAGCACAAGCACGCGGTTGATTGCATTGTCGCCATCCCCCTCTTTTGCGGCCAATACATCTGTGCCAATAGCGGCGGCGTTATTCGAAGTGTTCATCGGGAATTCAGTCCTTATGCGCCCAAGAAGGGTGGAGGGGCCATTGTTACCCTCGAGCGCTTAGCCACGAGGATACAGGCTTGTCGAGCATTCCTATGCATAACTCACCAATTGTCCGTTTCGGGCTTTGCTCGCGAGCGGGTGTCAATAGCGTGGGGCTGTGTGCCTTATTGCTTTGCCTTAGCGGTCCTTTGGCGGCTCAGGATGAAAATGGTGTTACAGCTGGCGATACGCCTGGTGATACACTCGGCGATGGCGCAGACACGCAAACCGAGCCGGTCGCACCTGTCCCAACTATGCTGCCCAAGCCAGAACGTCGGGTGCTTGATCTGATGATCACTGTGCCCAAGAACGAATCTGACCAATTGCTCGAAGAAGACTGCGCAGAAGAATCAGATGCAGGCGTTATCTCCAACACGATTGTGGTGTGCCGAAAGATCGGTGAGGCAAGCGACGGGGTTTGGAATAAGGAAGAGTTTGAGCGCAACTATGCTCAGCGCACGCAAGGTGAACAGCCGGTAGACGTGGCAGGCGGCGGCATCTTTCGGGGCCCCGCGACTGTAAGCGGCCTGTGCGTGATACCGCCTTGCCCACCCGAGGCAGCTTTGATCATCGACGTCGAGGCGTTGCCCGAAGCTCCGAAGGGATCGGACGCAGACCGGATTGCCCGCGGCCTCCCTCCGCTTGGCCAAGATCAAGAATTGTCCCCTGAAGAACTGCAACGTCGAAGGCGCGAAGCTGGTCTCGAGGCCCCTGACCTACCAGGACAATAATGCCCACAAACGCGCGGGCTAATGCTTAGCTAGGCAAAATCGGGAGGACCAGCGGCTCTCCGGTAAGGCTGTCAGAGCCCTCAAGGAGCTCCAAAGCGCGCGCTACGTTGGCTTCTGGACCTTCGTGGGTCACGATAGCCACCAGAACTTCGCTATCCTCGCCGCCTCGTCCTTGTTGGATCAGGCTTTCAATCGAAACGTCCGCATCGCGCATGGCCGCTGTTATCTCAGCCAAGACGCCAGGGCGATCATTCACGGTGAAGCGCAGGTAGGTGCGCTCGGTCCGGCCGCCTGGCTCGGCTGGGCTTAGCGCTGAAAGTTGGGAGACAGGCATCGAAAATGGTGCTCCGACTTCTCCCCCTTCACCAAGGTTGCGGGCGATATCGATAAGGTCAGCCACAACCGCGCTCGCAGTGGGCCCATCGCCAGCGCCTGCGCCTTGGAACAGGAGCCGCCCGGAGAAATTGCCTTCAGCCACGACTGCATTGGTTGGGCCATCAACAGGGGCAAGCGGGTGGTCTTTTGCGACCAAACAAGGGCGCACACGTTGGAGCAGCTTGGGCCCGTCCGGATCATGTTGGATATCAGCCTCTGCGATAAGGCGGATAACAAAGCCAAGTGCATCGGCCTGAGCAATGTCGGCGGCACGCACTTGGACGATGCCTGTGGTCCCTACATTGGCAAAGTCGAGCTCTACACCAAATCCAATAGTGGCAAGGATCGCCAGCTTGTGCGCGGCATCGACGCCTTCGATGTCAAAGGTGGGATCGGCCTCTGCATACCCCAGCTTTTGCGCATCAGCGAGTGTCTCGCCAAAATCAGCACCCGTGTCCTCCATCGTTGTGAGGATGTAGTTGCAGGTGCCATTGAGAATGCCGTAAACTTTGGTGAGCTCATTCGCGCTGGTCCCTTCGCGAAGTCCTTTGACCACGGGAATCCCGCCAGCAACCGCTGCCTCAAATTTAAGTGCCAGACCGTCCGCCTCAGCAGCGGTCGCCAGCTCCATGCCATGATGCGCGATCATCGCTTTGTTGGCAGTGACAAGACCTTTCCCACCCTTGAAGGCGGCGCGCGACAATGTGAGAGCTGGACCGTCAGAGCCTCCGACAAGTTCCACCACAACATCAACATCCTCGCGAGCGGCGAGCGCGGTCATGTCATCTTCCCACGCAAAGCCGCTGATATCGACGCCGCGGTCTTTGCCGCGTTCACGCGCGCTTACCGCCACCACTTCAATGGCCCGGCCTGCACGCGCTGCGATAAGATCACGGTTGGTCGCAAGAAGGCGAATAACGCCCGCGCCAACAGTCCCAAGACCTGCAATACCAATGCGAAGGGGTGGGGTAATGCCCAAGAGAAGCGCTCCGTTTGTCGTGATTTGCAAAGAGGCGCCATCGCTTAAGAGCCAGCGCTCTTACGTCAAGCAAGATTGTCGCCCTAAGGCTCGCTTTGCTAAACCTTGCTGGCCTGAGTGATAGCCCTTGAGCACGGGCCAAGCTGATCGATTACAAAGCGATAGTCCGCCTCAGCCAAGCGCCGCGCCTCAGGGTCGCGCGCCAGGTTTGCGCTTGAGGGCAAGCTTTCAGGGAGCGAACAGGCGAGACGATACCAGCGCAGCGTTTCTGGTGACGGGGCTCTTGCGGCTGCATCAATAATCTCGCCCCATGAAACACCCCATGCCGGTGGCTGCCCTGGTCGGCGCAGGACGGTAATTGAGACAGGCGAGCGATCTTGTGTCGTCACAAATATCTGCGTCTCTGATTCGCCGACCAACGTTCCTTGAACCGCAAGCGCATCGCCAATGCCCGTCACGATGGGTGGGACATCACCGCTCGCCAAATCGGTCAAGATCGGGCGCAAGCGCGCCTCGAACTCAGGCGAATAGTCGAGCATGGCGTTCTTACCCGTCAATCGAATCGAACCGGGACGACCCGGTACGCTGTCAGCAAAAAGCAGCATCTCGCGTTTTTTATATTTGTCAGGCTTTCCCTTCGCATTCAGCGGCACGTCAACAAGAAATACGAGCGATTCGCCCACGGCAGAGGATCCTGCGATAAGGGCAAGAGTGCGCGCTTCGATATAAAGGCGTGCATAACCAGGCTCTAAGCCCGGGGCGCGTTCAGGTTCGACGACGATTTGGCGGCGAATCTGTGCGCGGATCACCATGTCGCTACGCTCTGCAAGATCGACCAAATCTACATATGTCGCTGCTTGTGCGGCAGTGATCTCTTCTGGGACATAGGTTTGCGAAACCGCCGGTGAAGCGTTCATCACAGCTGATCCCGCCAAAATGGCGCAGAGCGCTACCCCCTTGAAAGAATGAATTAAATTTCGGTTAACGCGCATCGACATCATCCAATTCAAGATTAAAAACCCACAACATATTCGGCTGTTTCCTATTGCAAGTCCATCGCAATGAATCGCTCCTGAATGGATAAAGCGTTTGATTGCCTAAGTATTGACCGTTAAGGCAGGCTCCTCGTGTTGAGGTTGGGGACAAAGTCAGCACGGGAGAGCGCCGCTAGGAAATAGGTCCAAACTGGGTCCTCTTCATGCGGTCGACTGGGATGAATTTTTGACGAGCGCCCACCGGGTTGACGGGTGTCGTTTAGAAAAATCAAGTCAGTCGGAAGTTCACAATTCTGGGAGTCATACCCTGGGACTAATTGAGTTGGGCACGTGCTTACCAAAGCGCGAATCAGCGTAGCTTTATTGGCCCAGAGCGTGAAAATGTGCGTCGAACGCCCCGGTTCGACATAGTTATGGAGTGAAAGCGACTGGATGGCCTACGCTGACCAACAAATGGGTGGAAGCCGAGTGACTTCCATTATCATCGTCGCGGTGATTCACGTAGCGGTCGGGTACTTACTCATTTCCGGACTTGCCATTTCGGCAGTTAAGGAAATCGCTGAGCGAGTTACTACGGTCGACATTGTGGAACCCGAGGAACCCCCTGAAGAGCCGGAGGAGCCCCTCCCCCTGAAGAGATCGTAGAGCCGCCACCCACCGTGCCGCCACCACCGATCCCTCAGCTCAACCAAAACAACAACGTTGAGCGTGAGCAAAACCCAACGCCAACGCCAACGCCAACGCCTGCCATTACGCCGCAGCCTACAGGTACGCCGACACCGGCGGTCACACAGGCGCCTTCCAAGGCGCAAGGTGCCTCTGCTCGTAATCGTAACAGGTGGGCACGGCGGATCGCTGAAAACTATCCGACACGGGCTGCCCGTGAAGGGGTTGAAGGTTCCGTAGGCGTGAGCGTTACAGTGACTGACAAAGGGCGAGCCGCCAATTGTCAGGTCACACGTTCAAGCGGATCGAGCGTGCTCGACAAAGCGGCATGCCGCGGAATGGAGCGCTATGCTCGGTTCAACGCTGCCCTTGACCGTGACGGCAACCCGACAACCGGGTCGTTCAGCACCACTATCGTTTACGTTTTGCAATAATACGTCGGCGCCCGGCCCCATGATTAAGGGGTCGGGCGTTCGGGGACACTAATTCAAGAGGACTACTCGCAATGAACCTTTATCTACTCGCAGCTGCAGGTGCTGATTCAGAAGCACCCGTCAATGAATTCGGTTTTTGGAAAGCCATGGAAGAGGGCGGCCCTGTCGCTTGGTCGATCCTTGCCGTTATGGTCATCATGTCGGTTGGCTCATTCTACATCTTGTTCACCAAATATTTCGAGCAAGCCAAAGTGATGCGTCAGTACAAAGGCGTGCAAACGGCATTCTGGCGTGCAGCTTCACTCAAAGAAGGCGCGACCAAGCTTGAGAAAAACTCAGCATGGCGTCAGCTGGCTGACGATGCAGTGACCGCTCAAAGCCACCACTCACAAATGGAAGGTGCTGCAAACGAGATCCACTTCGTCGAAGAAGAGCTCGCACACTCGCAAAACACCATCAACCAGTCGCTCTCAGGCGGTCTGTCGTTCCTCGCATCCGTCGGCGCTACGGCTCCGTTTATTGGTCTGCTTGGTACAGTGATCGGTATTTACCGCGCACTCATCAACATTGGTATCGAAGGTTCTGCTTCGATCGATAAGGTTGCTGGTCCGGTTGGTGAGGCACTCATCATGACTGCGATTGGTCTGCTTGTGGCTGTGCCTGCTGTGCTTGCGTTTAACTGGCTCCAGTCACGCAACCGTCGCATCGACGCTCTTATGACTGATTTCTCAAACAACATCGTCGCCTACATCGGTTCAAACGGCAACATTAAGCCTGCTGTAACCGCTGCTCCGGCTGCGAAGAAGCCTGCTGCGAAACCAGCGGCGGCTGCACCTGCGAAGAAGTAAGTCTGCTTTAATCCTTGGGAGCGCCCTGTACGCTTTGCCCCGAGCAATTTGTCTTACGCAATTTGTCTTGCGCGCCTCCAAGGAAAGCAAACGGATACATTCGTGAGGGCATCGGTTTTCTCGGTGCCTGATTTGAGAAACGCTCAATTTTTGAGCAAATAAGGAATTCACAATGGCGATTTCGATGGGAGGCGGGGGCGAGACCCCAATGTCCGACATCAACACCACGCCGCTGGTGGATGTGATGCTGGTTCTCCTCATCATCTTCCTCATCGCGGTTCCGGTGGCGATCCAAACGATCGAAAAGCTCGAGATCCCAGTGTTTGCTTCTCAAGAGTCCAAGGACAAGGTGGAAAACCTGCAGCTTACAGTCAGCACAACCGATGCTGAAGGTCAGACAGCAGGCACCCTTCGTTCAGGCTTTGGCGGTGCAACACGGGGCGGCGAGTGCCGGGTCTACTTCAACAACATCACCCCGATGGATTCAGAAGAGCTGCGCAAAGAGGCATTTGAACGCCTTGATGCGATCGTTCAGCGCGCTGGTGGTATTGAAGTGGTCATGCAAGACCCTGAACTTATCCCACAAGTGCATATTCGTGCAGACGTAGAAGCTCCATGGCGCTGCGTTGCAGGGGCGATCTATAACGTTCAAGCAGCTGGTTATCCAACGGTTGGGTTCATTTCCAACCCGGTTGATCCAAACGGCTGATTGGCGAGAATAAGGAGTAACAGACATGGGTATGGCTGGAGGTAAACTCGACGGCGAACCGATGATCGATATGAACATGACCCCGCTGATCGACGTTTTGCTCGTTCTGCTGATTATGTTCATCATCACCATCCCGGTGGCCACCCACTCGGTCGATATTGACCTTCCATCAGGTGATCCGCCTGATAACCCGGTTGATATTGAGCCCGACAAAAACAAGCTGGTCATCACTGACGATGATCAACTTCTTTGGAACGGTGACGAGATCAACGAAGAAAACTTGGCTTTTCTTCTCCAGCAGACACGGGCCATGGAAATCGAGCCCGAGCTTCAATATGAGCCCTTCGCTCAAGCAAGCTATGACAAGTCGGCTAAGACCCTTGATATCATCAAGAAGTCTGGCGTGACCAAGTTCGGTTTTGTTGGAAACGAACGCTACCGTGTGTTCGGCAAAGGCGAATAGTCGCGGCGAGTAAGCCAAACACAACGCTGGGGCACAGTCCCCGCCAAGAGGGCGCTGCGAGTGATCGCGGCGCCTTTTTTGTTGGCTAAAGCCTGCGTCAATGTCGCCTCAATTGGCGCATCAGTTGCAAGCCGCACACCCGTGTGCGTTAGGCAACCTTTTCATTTTGCGATATGCTTAGCGTCTGTCCTATCCCTAAAGGAGAGAAACGATGGCTTTTTCGCATGGTTCACCAGCTAATGATCCCGTCAGCACCATGAACATGACGCCGCTGATTGATGTGCTGTTGGTGCTGCTCATCATGTTCGTTGTGACTATACCGGTTGCCACTCATTCGTTGGATATAGACGTTGGTCCGGGCCCTGATAACGTCACCCCCATTCGCCCAACAATCAACAAGGTGACTATTTCAGACGAGGACGCAGTCATGTGGAACGGGGACAGTGTCACCATGGCAGAGCTATCCGGCCTCTTGAAAGCCTCTGCCCGGATCATCCCTGAGCCTGAGCTCCAATTCGAACCCGATGCCAAGTCAAGCTACCAAACTTCCGTGAAGGTGCTGCGCGAGATCAAATTCTAGGGGGTCACGAACTTCGGCTTCGTCGGAAATGAGAAGTACCGTAAGTTTGCGTCGAGCGAGTGACCGCCTGAACGGAGGACCGATGCGCAGACGCCAAAGAAAACGCTTCGACCACGGCGAACCGATTGCGACAATCGACACGCGGCCCTTGGCGTTTGTAGCCATGTTCTTGGCGATCGTATTTCTTATGCCAGCAGCGCAGGTGAAGCCCCATGCCTTGGTCATAAATTTAGTTTCGGACTATGATCTAGGGGGAGGACATGAAATCGACATCGTTCCTGCTGCGGTCCAAATTACACCAACACAGGCCGGTAATATTCTTTGGAATTGTGAGACGATAGCCTTCTCCCAGCTGAGAGGGCTCCTTCAGCAAAGCATGCACGAGGTCATTGAACCGATCATTGTGTTCAATCCCGACCCAAGCGCTAGCTATGATCTTTCGGTCAAGGTCCTCAACGAGATCAAGGAGGTAGGAGCGACGAAACTCCGCTTCGAACGGCTGGAACGACACCGCCACTTTGAAAGTGCAAATGATCCAAGGCCATCAGGGGGGCTAAACAGTCTAAGTTTGCTCTCGGTAGAGGCCATACCGATAGAGATGCCGGACAAGTTCAAGCCAAGAGCCATTGATAAGATCAATTGCGACCCGGGCCAAAGTTAATCCCCCTCCAAGGGTGGATCGATCCGCATCGCTTCGCCCACTAAGCTCTCCGCCTCAATCAGCAGCTCGTCGTCCACAGCGCCTTGCGGCACGGCCTCACGGCCGATCATTGTCATGACCGGAACCGCCAAAGGAGAGACCCGCTCGAGCTCCACATGCACCAGTTCATGCTGCGAGCGCTCAAGCAGGTCGGCAAGCCGCCCCACATCGGTCATCCTTGCGCGCGCATCGGCCCATGCAGCCTCCAAGAGCACATGGTCGGGTTCATACTTCTTGAGCACATCGTAGATGAGGTCGGTTGAAAAAGTGACTTGTTTGCCCGTTTTGCGCTTACCGGGGTGCTGGCGCTCGATCAGGCCGCTAATCACGGCAACTTCGCGGAAAGCTCGGCGCAATAGATGGCTTTCGGTCACCCAATCGGTGAATTCCTCCGTGAGAATATCGGGCGACAACAGCGGCTTGGGGTCCTCCACTGGCTTTAGCCCCCATACCGCCAGCGTGTAGTCATTCGCCACAAAGCCGCCCGGCATCAGTCCAAGGTTTTCCATTCGGCGGGTGATAAGCATGCCCAGCGACTGGTTCGCATTCCACCCTTCAAAGGTGTAGTATGCTGCGTAATGCTTGCCTCCATGAGGGAAGCTCTCAACCAACAATTCTCCAGGCTTTGGCAAACGGCTGCGATAGTCCTGCACCTCAAGCCACTCGCGCACGTCGTCAGGAAAGCGCCCCCATCCCGCACGGTCATCGAGCATCGCCTGCACCCGCGTCGCCAAATGGGTGGTGAGCGGCAACCGCAGGCCGCCATAAGAGGGGATCGTCGCGGACTTTTTCGCCGCCCGCACGATCACATCCATGTCTTTGACGCTCTCAACCTCAAGGCTCATGCCCGCGAAGAAAAAGGTATCGCCTGCCGAAAGCTGCGCCGCAAAACGCTCTTCAACCTTGCCCAATTGCCTGCCGTTTTTGAAACGCACTTGGAGCATTTCACTATCGACAATGATGCCAGCATTCATCCGATGACGCTGCGCCTGATTGGGGTGGGTCAACCGCCAAACGCCTGTTTTGTCCCGAACTATCCGCTTGAACTTATCATAGGCTTTGAGCGCATAACCGCCGCTTTCGACAAAATGCAGCACGCGATCAAACGCGGTTTTGTCGAGCCACGCATAAGCCATAGACGAACACACTTCGGTGAGCAGTTCATCCTCATGAAACGGCCCAGCGCACGCGCAGGCCATTACATGCTGGGCAAGAACATCAAGGCCCCCTGCCCTGAAATCCTCGCCATCGCGCATGCCTTCATCGACGGCGTCTTTGGCGGCCATGGCTTCCAAAAACTCAAACCGATTGCCAGGCACGAGCATCGCGCGGCTTGCTGTATCGAGCCTGTGCCCTGCGCGCCCAATCCTTTGAAGAAGCCGTGAGGAACCCTTGGGCGCGCCCATCTGAACGACCAGATCAATGTCGCCCCAATCGACCCCGAGATCGAGCGAGGCTGTGCATACCAGCGCTCGTAATTCACCTGCGGCCATGGCATCTTCGACCTTACGCCGTGCCTCTTTGGAAAGGCTCCCATGGTGGACCCCGATGGGCAGGTTCTCCTCGTTCACTTCCCATAGGCACTGGAAAATGAACTCGGCGAGGAAACGCGTATTGGTGAATATCAGCGTAGTGCGATTATCGCGGATCGCCTCCATCAATTGGTCCACCGCCCAGCGCCCCGCATGGCCACCCCAAGGCACGCGCTCCTCAATAGGGAGCAGGATGTCCACTTGCGCCGGAGCACCATCTTCACCCAGCACCAAGTCGGCTGCGAAAATCTCACCCTCGGCATCTGGTGGCTGCGGCGCGAGCCATTCTTGAAAGCTCAACGGGTTTGCCAATGTCGCAGAAAGCGCCACACGCTGCATATCGGGTGCGAGCGTTTGCAGCCGCGCCAATGCAAGGGCGAGCAAATCTCCGCGCTTGCCGGTGGCAAAGGCATGAACCTCGTCAATCACCACCCGCTTGAGGGTTCGGAACATCTCCAAACTCTCGGGATAAGAAAGCAGAAGTGACAAGCTCTCAGGGGTTGTCAGCAGCACATGTGGCGGCTTTGTGCGCTGGCGCTTCTTGCGATCTGAAGACGTGTCGCCAGAACGCGTCTCGACCCGGATAGGCAAGTCAATTTCTTCAATTGGCGTCAGCAGATTACGCTTCACATCATGGGCGAGCGCCTTCAGCGGGGAGACATAGAGAGTATGAAGACCATCCTCAGGCGGCGCGCCCAAAGAAGGCGCAAAATCGCACAAAGTCGGCAAGAAACCCGCAAGCGTCTTACCCGCCCCGGTATCAGCCACCAGCAGCGCATCACGGCCCTCACGAGCCTTAGCAAGCATATCCAGCTGGTGGCGTCTAATCCGCCAACCACGCGCATCGAACCAGCTTTGAATTTCGCTAGGTATCATCACAAGGGATCATAGCTGAAAATATGGCGGGGAAAATGGTGGGGAATATGGCCTGAAATATGGCAAGTGATCACCGCTCACTATCTGGAACCACCATCGTCGAAGGTACGATCAAGGGCGTGGGTTCTTTCTGCGATAATTCTTCAGAGCTGATGCCAAGCATGGCAGATAACTCGGCCTGATCGGCCTCACTTAAATTGGAGAATTGACGTCCTTGCGGGTATTGCGAAGAAATCGCGCGGAATTCTTTTTCCATCGCAATCAGCGCGCTCTGAAACGCGTCGGCGCGGTCCTCAAACACTCGCATCACCGGATCATCGCCGCCGGTTTCCCAGTCCTGAGCTGCGTATTTTGATCCTGTTGGAGTTGAGAAAAAGGCCAGAAGTTCGCGCAATTCTGCCTCTGTATATCGCGCCAGGTATGACTTTGCCAAACCCTGACGATAGGCAGGTTCAATCTCTTTGAGCAACGCATTGAACGCATTCTCATAAGCGGCTTGTTTGGCTGCGTTTCGATCTGAAAACTTCGGATCGAGCAGAAGAACCGCCTCCAAAATCCGTTCTCGCGGCAATTCTCCCAAACGCACCAGAGAAAGGCCTGTGAGGCGCGCCAGGCGGACTTTGGGCTGATCTTGGAGGGGCCCGATGTACCGCGTCCCACCCACAATTTCGATAAGATCGCGAAGAACATCGGTCATTGCGCCATCGGGCACGGTCTTGAGCGTTATCCGCTCAGCAATAGCGGCCGCGGCTAAGCTGCGATCTTGGGAAACAGCGCTTTGGGTGTCAGCGCCACTATCCTGCGCCAATGTCGGTGTGCCAACACTCAAAATCGCCAAACCCATGGCCCAAAAGAGACACTTCATAGTCCGGTTCCTCTAGTCGATGAGAGCGCCAGAAGTGGGTGCAGGCTCAGCTTCAGCCAACTCCTCCTGGGTCACACCAAGAAGGGCTGCAAGCTCAGCGCGCTCCCCTTCATCAAGGGCAGAAAACTTTCGCCCTTGGGGGAAATCAGCTGTCGCCTCGCTCATCATGCCCATCATGTCGGGCATGCGTTGCATCATCGCTGGCATCACCTCATTCATTGAGGACATAACTTGCGGGTCGGCAAAAATCAGGAAGCTTTCCGCGGCATATTTCTTCCCTACCGGTGTGCCGAAATAGGCGGCAAGATCGGTCAGCTCTGCCTGTGTGAAGCGGACCGCATATGCGCGTGCAAGGCCAGCGCGGTAAGAAGGCTCGATCTCAATAACCACTTCGCTAATCAGGTTGAACATAGCCTCAGCCATAGCAGCGTTGCGTTCAGCGGCCGCCGGATCGAGCAGGTTGAGGGCGGCATCAAGCTTTCTGCTCTCAACGGCGCTAAGGGTGAGGGGATCAAGACCCGTAAGGCTTGTCACAGCAATCGCGGGAGCCCCGCCAAAGCCGCCGATCATCCCTTCCATCATTGGGGCCATGGTCTCTTCCATCATTTTGGCATAGGTGCCTTCGGGAAAGAGCTTGGTGACAACTTGCATCGCTGGGCCAAGGCGCGCTTCTTCTTCAGGTGACAGCGGTTCTGCGCTGCCGAACATATCGCCAAAGAGATCGCCGATGGCTTCGAACTCCTCGGCCGTAGGCTCGCTCGCTTCGACTGTTTGCGCCGACACGCTTGGCGCGGCCAGAGTGAGGCTGAGGCCTGTTGCTGCAACCAAAATGAAGCGCTTCATATGAATATTCCTTTTGCGAATTTAGACCAATTATGCCCGACCAAGCGGACGCGTTCCACCCTCAATCCGCTTGTATTTACCTGTCTCAAGAGCAAGAGCGGATGAGGAAAAAAGCCATGATTGCGTAAATGACCCAATAGGTCTTGATGGGGTAGCGCTCAAAGAACTTTTGAACCTTCTCTCGCAATTGGCGGTCGAGTTCGCCCGCCTCTCCAGCAGCGAAAGAAGGCGGAATAATCTGGTCTGGATCGATCGTGCGGTCCGTTTCAGGAACGTAACCGCCCGAGTGGCTCCACTCTTCATCAGGCTCCGGGTCAAGACCTGGTTCGACCTCAGGATGGTAATGAGGGTGGCCACCTTGAGGCGGGTCATAGCTTGGTTTGTAACCGCCGCTGTGCTCCCAGTCCTCTTGAAGAGTTTGCCCATTTTCAGGAAGGTGGAGCGGTTCATCGTGCTCTGAATTGTCGGCACCGGGCCCTTGTCCATCGCCCCTGTTCCAAGGGCCATTGCGAGAAGGGTCGGGCTCTCTATGGGCTTCGTGTGGGACCTTGGGTTCCTCACCAACAGGCGATTGGATCAGCGGCGCATCTGGTTTTTGCGTATCGGTCGGCAAGGTTTGCGCAGCATCCGACACATAGTGGGATGAAACATCCCCTTGGGTCGCCGTCTCCCCGCTACGCTGCGCCTCGCGTTGCAATTCAGACGCGCTAAAGAGGGCTTTCTCGCGGGCCTCTGTCAGTTCGGCGAAGGCGGAAATACGCGCCGCCTGTGCATCAAGGACCGCGCGCTTTTGCGCATAGGCTGCGTGGATCGCCTCTTTATCGCAAGTTTTGGCGATCCCAAGCTTGGCCCATGCCCAGTCTTGCGCCTTAATGCCCAACGCTCTCGCCGCGCTCGAGACCTGAAAGCGAGAGCTGCTCATCGATCTGAGCAATTAAGCGCTCAAGTCCCTCAGCGGTATCGCTTTCGGCCCGTGCCACGAGCACATCTTGCGTGTTAGACGCGCGCAGCAGCCACCATCCATCAGCTGTATTCACCCGCACACCATCGGTTGCATTGACCTCTTCAACGGCGGGTCCGGGATTTGTGGTAAGCCGCTGTGTAATCTCGGCCATGGCGGGGAATTTGCGCACCTCATCCACTTGAAAACGCATCTCAGGCGTGTTGAGCATATCAGGGATGCTCCCGCGTAGCTCAGTCACCGATTTGCCCAGCCGCGCCGAGGCCGCCAAGAGTCGCACGCCTGCGTATAACGCATCGTCAAAGCCGTAATAGGTGTCGGCAAAGAACACGTGGCCGCTCATTTCACCGGCAAGAGGTGAGCCGGTCTCCTTCATTTTGGACTTAATAAGCGAGTGCCCGGTCTTCCACATCAGCGGTTTGCCGCCGTGTTTTGCGACATGATCAAACAACGCGCGGCTGGCCTTCACGTCGGCGATAATCGTTTGACCTTGGTGGGTTTTTAGAACGTCCTCTGCATAGATCATCAAAAGCTGATCGCCCCAGATCACCCGGCCTTCGCCATCAATCGCACCGATCCGGTCGCCATCACCGTCAAAAGCCACGCCAAAGTCGAGGTTCTTCTCCGCGACAAGCTTACGCAAATCCACCAGGTTCTCTTCAACAGTTGGATCAGGGTGGTGATTAGGAAAATGACCGTCAACTTCAGTGAAAAGCAAATGGTGTTCACCCGGCAGTCGCGCCGCCAGCGCTTCGAGGGCCGGTCCGGCCGCGCCATTCCCCGCATCCCAGCCCACTTTGAGCGAGCTCAGCTTCGCCTCGTCGATACCGGAGAGACCCTCGAGCATGCGCTCGACATACTCGCCAAGGATGTCGCGCGAGGTGATCTCCCCCGCTCCATCGGCCCAGTCCCCGGCCGCAGCCATCGTCCCGAGCCTTTGGATATCGGCCCCAAAAAACGGTCGCCCCTGAAATACCATTTTGAAGCCGTTGTAATTGGGGGGATTGTGGCTGCCAGTTATCTGAATGCCGCCTTTTACATCTTCGGCTGACGCTTCTGCATAATACAGCATTGGGGTTGCGCCCATGCCGACCTTCACAACATCACACCCACTTGCAGCCAGCCCTTCGACCAGTGCGTGTTCGAGCATGGGCGAACTCACCCTGCCATCATAACCCACTGCGACCTTAGGAGCGCTCGCTACGCCATCGGCTTCCTCAGCGCGGCGCAAGAGCGTGCCAAAGGAGCGGCCAATCGCGCGAGCATCATCGGCACCAAGAGTTTCGCCAATAATCCCTCGAATATCGTATTCGCGAAGAACTGTGGGGTCGAAAGTATAGGACATGGGGTTTGGGGCCTTATGTGATTTACGATTGAGCAGCGTGTCTGAGCGTATGTCGATAAACTATAATGTGCAGCGACCCTTCGCATACACCAGCTTTCGCCTCGCCTTCTATGACAAATGCTTCAATATGGTGATGACACCTGAGAGCTTTAGATTATCTTGCCCTTGGTTACGCGCCGTCTTGATCGTTTCGATCATTAAGATCAGCGCCCTGGCGGGGCAATTCATCAAGCAGCAGGTCGCGAGCATCATTCGCTTCGTGAACTTGGCTGTTTTTGCCGCCCCGGTCAGGATGAACCATCGAGATCAATCGTTTATGAGCGGCCAAAATGTCTTCGCGGCTCGCGCCTTGTTCGACCGCCAAGAGTTTACGAGCCTTGAAGACCGCCTGCGAGCGTGTCGGCTTCGATTGCAGATACTCCCAAGGCCATTTGCCCAAAGCCCAGCGCCACAGCACGCACACCACCGCAAGGATAATCGCAAATTTAAGCATGGGTCAGGCCGGCTCCATCTTAGCTTTTGGCTTAGCAAACTTTGGCAGCTTTAGCGCCATAACCAGGCTGCGCAATTCTTGCCGTGCAACAAGGTGGCTGGTTCCCAGATCCCCCAGATGCCCTTTATCGAGCAATGTCAGGCCCGAGGGAAACAACTCACGGAAAATCACCCGCTCTGACAGACCATGCGTCACCCGGAAGCCAACGCGTCTGGACATTTCTTTAAGCGCTTTCTCGATACGCGCCATGTTGCGTGCCTCTGTGTGACCGGTGCGGTTGCGAACGACAACCCAGTCCATTTCTGGGCGCTCGCCGGTAGCGGTCGCCCGGCTGCGTTTCATGCGCGCTTCCCAGATGAGTTCTGCAAAAAATGAGAGTTTCTTGACCTTGAAGCTTTCAGGGTCGACTTGCCCAATAAGGTCAAAGTCGACAAAGCTATCGTTCATCGGGGTGACCAGTGTATCGGCCTGCTCCACCGCCGCACGCGCAAGTTCATCATCACGGCCCGGATTGTCGATGATGAGAAAGTCGCAGTCCTTCTCAAGTTTATCGATCTTTACCAGCAAGGCTGAATTGCTGCGCCCCTTGAACACCTCACATGCAGGTGTGGGCAAATGCAATCCCCTGCGCTGCATCGTGTGATAGCGATTTTCCATATAGCGGTGCGAGGTGCGCTGACGCGGATCAAGGTCGAGCATCGTCACGCGCTCCCCCAGATAAGAAAGCGCCACAGCGACATGTACAGCCGTGGTCGACTTGCCCGTTCCACCCTTCTCGTTCGCAAACACAATTCGGTGCGTGCGGCGATTTGGTTGGGGGGCGACCATTCACGTTTTCCTTATTCTATCAACGCTTTCGTTGACCCACTATACTTGCAAGCTTGTGAGAGGCTTGCACAAGGGTCTACGATACACAGGTGTCTATCGAGGCACCCATTGTTATCCAAGGGGAAGGCCACGTGCAAACAGCGCGCACATTGGATGTGTTGAGAAACTCGGTCGCCAAACTGCGTCAGGCTGGTGCGCGCATTGGCTTGGTGCCCACTATGGGCGCTTTGCACGAGGGGCATTTGACGCTCGTGCGGCAAGCGATGAAGAGTTGCGATGCGGTTGTGGCCTCGATCTTTGTGAACCCTACGCAGTTTGGCCCAGGGGAGGATTTGGACGCTTACCCCCGGCAACTTGCCAAGGACGCAGCTATGCTTGAGGTGCAAGGGTGTGCGATTTTGTGGGCGCCAGAACCGGGCGAAATGTACCCGCACGGCTTTGTAACCAACATATCGGTCAGTGGTGTGAGCGAAGGGCTTTGCGGCGCAGCGCGGCCGGGCCATTTTGATGGCGTTGCAACGGTGGTGAACAAACTCTTCAATCAGGTGCGGCCCGATATGGCTTTTTTTGGCGAGAAGGATTTTCAGCAGCTTGCCGTGATCCGTGCGATGGCCCGTGACCTTGACCTGACGTTTCCCCATGTGGCCTCGATCATGGGTGTGCCCACGGTGCGCGAAGCCGATGGCTTGGCAATGTCGAGCCGCAATCGCTACCTTTCAAAAGACAACCGTGCCTCCGCGGCAACGCTGCCTAAGGCGATGAAACAGGCGGTTGCTCAGATTGAGGCGGGCGCGCAAATTTCGGCTGCATTGGCGGCGCTTGAGGACGCACTTACAGAAGCTGGATTTGATCAGCCTGATTATGCCGCGCTGTGCGATGCGGCTTCCCTTGCGCCGCTTGAGCACCTAACGGGCTCACCAGCGCGCCTTTTGGTAGCAGCGCGCATTGGCGGCACGCGCCTGATCGATAACATTGCCGTCAATGGATGAGCGGCTCGAAGGGATCTAAAGACCGATGCTAAAGCACTTTTGGGGCTCCTTGCTGTTCACTGCGATCTGCATGGCGCTGGGCGGTTGGTATGGTTGGGCTATGTCTGGCACGGTGGAAGGCACGCTTTCGATCCTTTGGATTTGCGCGGTGCTTGCGGTGCTCGAGGTCTCTTTGTCATTCGACAATGCAGCCGTGAACGCCTCAATCCTCAAAGATATGGACCCCGTGTGGCAACAACGCTTTCTCACTTGGGGCATCGCCATTGCTGTTTTTGGGATGCGGATCGTGTTCCCCATTGTCATCGTGATGGTTGCCGCCTCCTTGGGTCCAGTGGACGCTGTGCGATTGGCGTTGAGCGATCCTGCGGAGTATCAACGGATCGTCAGCGATGCTCACATTGGCCTTATGGGCTTTGGCGGTGCGTTTTTGGGGATGGTTGCACTGAAATTCTTCTTCGACGCGGACAAAGAGCTTGATTGGATTGGTGTGATCGAACGCCCATTGTCAAAAGTCGCCGATATTGAAGCGATCTCTATCGGCCTTGTCCTGCTCGGCACTTGGGCCACATCGACAATGCTGGCAGACGAGGACGCGCTTAGCTTTATCATCGCAGCAATCGGTGGGCTTCTGACCTATCTGGTGGTCGAAATTGTCAATCACGTGCTTGAACCACCCACCCCATCTTCGGGTGATGTGGCCAAGGCCGGGTTTGGCGCGTTTCTTTACCTCGAAGTGCTCGACGCAAGCTTTTCGTTTGACGGAGTGATCGGCGCATTTGCGCTCACCAACAACCTCATCATTATCGCCATCGGTCTTGGCATTGGAGCCATGTTTGTGCGTTCGATGACAATCTTTCTCGTGCGCAAAGGCACTATGTCGCAATACCGCTATTTGGAACATGGCGCGTTCTACGCGATCCTTGCTCTGGCTGTGATTATGTACATCAACACCTTCGCACATATCCCTGAGGTCATCACCGGACTGATCGGCGCTGTGCTGATCGGGATTGCGTTTTGGTCGTCGGTGCGTGCGAACAGAGCGGATCGGTCGCTGCAAGCTGCTTGACGAGTGAGTTGCTTTGGTGGCAAAGGCGCGGGCCTCGGAGCCGAGCGGGTATAGCATAGTGGTAATGCACCAGCCTTCCAAGCTGTGTAGAGGGGTTCGATTCCCCTTACCCGCTCCAAGAACAAACGTAATTCGTTGATATTTTTGAATTCATCGAGACGTTCGATATCTAGGCCATGCCTGCAGAAATCGGCCAAATTAGTTTGGCGACTGAGGAACGTAGACCTTTGTGACTATCTTCCACTGATTGTTAATTTTCATTAGTGTCAACGCATCGAAAAACCTTGCGCCGGATCGGAATGTGACTGTGGCGAGGCGATTGTCGACGATTTGGAGCGATAAAAACTCATAATCAGAACGCAGGCCTGGTGGGTTCTCATTCGATGCCCAGATCGAAATGACCTCATCCATTTGCGTTCGGCGCAGTGAGTTTGTGCCGTCGCTCCCTGGGGTTGAAGTCATCATGATTGCATGATTTCGCGCGAACGCCCGTTCGAGGCGCTCCTCGCTCGCCTGCCCTTGACCTTGAAAATAGTCTAAGACCACAAGCCTTATGGCTTCAGCCTCTGGCTGTTGATTTACGCGAGGCCCCGACATTGTTGCACAACCAAGCAACAATGCACTGCTGATCGTAAGCGCTAGACCTGATTTCAACATTGCATATCCAATCACTGATCTGAAAGGCTCTGATTATGCACAGTCCCTCAGCAGAGGTCTTCGCGATTTCAGGACTAAGCTGATCATCTTCGCGCAATTGCAGGGCAAAGTCGCGGACACCAAAAATTCTGCGCCGCTTTTGGGCTTAAGGAGGTAAGCACAGCCGCTACTATTGAGCAGCGTTGCTGGAGCCGCTTTGATGATCATAATTGACACATTCTTCAGGTTTTCAGGAATAGGTTTGCTGTTGTTGATTGCGTTGATTGCCTTGCGCGATAACCGATCAGCGCAAAGCACCCCATTCTTGGTGTTGGCTTGTATCAGCACTGCATCGCTGTTCCTCGGATACGCTCCAGACGCACTTCGGCTGAATGGATGGGCGTTCGTGATTGCACGATTGATGGATGTGCCGCATTTAGTCTTTGTCTGGCTATTTGCCCTTTCGCTTTTTTCGTCGAACTTTCGGCTAAGCAAAGGCCATTTTATAGTCGGCGTCCTATATTGCATGCCTATCGTGTGGATCCGCTTGGCAGCTAATTTCGAAGTCCCCCCAGCACCGCCTTGGTTGGTCCAATTTGTAAGTGTCATGTCATTGGCAGTTGCTGGGCATCTGTGTCTTTCGACACTGCAAGGGCGCAAAGACGATCTAATCGCGTCAAGGCGGCAGTCACGGGTGATGTTCGTTATAGTCATCGCGCTAGTCACCGTTAGCGCCGCTCTTAGCGAAGCGTTTGGTGTGCAAGGTTCGTCGCTGAAGGCAGAGACGGTGAAGGTGCTGACAATTTGGCCTGCTGTCGCCTTGGCAGCGTATTGGATGACATCATTTAACAGTATCGCTGTGAACTTTGCGCACGATGAGCATGCCGCGCCCGATTTGGATGTGCGCGATGCAAAGCTGCATGATCGCTTGCGCGAAGAAATGTCTGAGCGCGCCGCTTATCAAGAGGAAAACCTAACGATACAGACTTTGGCGCAGCGGTTGGGCGTGACACAGCACCGGCTCAGGGCTTTTATAAATCAGGCCCTTGGGTATCGAAACTTCAGCACCTTCCTGAACGACCACAGAATTGACGCGGTGAAACAAGAATTCGCAAAACCGCAAAACGCTCATCTGCCCATCCTAACCATCGCCTTGGACTGCGGGTTTCGTTCTATCTCATCATTCAACCGTGCCTTCAAAGAGCGCGAGGACATGACCCCAAAGGAATACCGCCAGAAACTCAAAACCACGCACCAGAGATGAGTGAGAATTGCGAACTCATTGCGCGAAATCCGCCAGCTTTTGCGTGAAATTTAGCAGAGGGTTCAATCCAATCGCTCTAGGCTCTTATCGCTGCCTTTAAGGTATCTCCTAGTTTGGAGCAGTGGTCAGTAGAATATGCCGATTGGCAGCCATCACTTTCTGCCTAGTCCCAAACACTCATCGATTCACCGCATCTCCCTAGCGCCGCAATCCGATAGGTTTCGCACATTCCATCTTCTTAGCAAGTGAGGTCTCCATGATCCGTAACATCCTTCTCATCAGCGCCGCTGCGATCGTTGCCATTCCTGCCGCCTCGTCTGCACAGGAAAGTGAGGAAACCTTTGGCGGCACGAAGGGCGCCGATCTTACCATTGAGGCGATGGAGCCTGATGGTTCAGACATAACGGTCGGGCGCGCGGGCGAATATCCAGCCGACATCGCGCGATACTTGCTGGCATCAGGAGCAGGGTCAGCCAGTCTTTCGCCTGACGGCAAGACGATTGCTTTTGCTTGGGATGTAACCGGCGAATCCGAATTGTGGGTGATGCCTGCAACCGGCGGACAGCCTCGGCAGATCACGTTTGAGACTGGCGTTTTTGCGAGTGTTTGGACGCCCGATGGCTCAAGCTTGTTCTATCCGGCCGACCGCGACGGGAATGAACAGCCGGGCTATTTTGCGTTAACGCCGGACGGAAATTCTGAAACCGAAGTGTTGCCATCCGCGCGCGGCGATTTCCGCATCTTCGGCGATTTTGCGGCCGATGGCAGCTTTGTTTACGCGTCAACTGCGCGCGGAGCAGGCGTGTTCGACATTTATCGCGGGGCTATGGACGGCTCAAGCGAGCTGATCGTCGAAAGCGAGCTGGGCCTCGCTGCACGCTCCATCTCGCCCAACGGCAAGTATGCTCTTGTCACAGAGCAGGTGGGAGAGGACGCCAACAACCTCTATCTACTCGATCTCCAAACACGCCAGATGACCACTATCTCCAAACCGCCAATCGAAGAGCGCGCCGAACATACACTGGGGGGATTTGAGTGGATGCCCAATTCGTCCGGTTTCTACTTCGCAACCAATGCAGAGCGCGAATTTGGTACGCTTGCATTCTATAGTGTGGAGAGTGGAGGCTTCGAGCGTGTCTTCGAGGCGGAACGGGATGTGGAGAATATCGAGCTTTGCGGTGCCGGGCCGGAAGGCAGCTATCTTTATTGGACCCAGAACAATGATGGTTTTGACACACTGCATGGCTGGCACACCATCGAAAAGCGGCCAATTGAGATGCCACAGCTTCCAGAGGGGAATTATTATCTCGACTGTGAAGCGGATGGGGAATTGCTGGTTCGCGTTAATGGCTGGCAGACACCGGGCGAATTGTGGATGACAAACCCAATGGCTGCGACTGCTCAGAAAGTTTTCAGCGCAAACCTCGCCGGGCTCGATCCAGATCGTCTGGTTCGACCGCAGGTGGTTCGTTACCTCGCAAGCGATGGAGTAGAACTCCAAGGTTTGCTGTATCTTCCCCAGGGTACACAAACCGGAGACAATGCGCCTTCAGTCGTGTTTTCAGTCCACGGTGGTCCATCCGGGCAATCGCAAGCTCGATTTAACAGTGTCGCGCAATATCATGTGGCGCGCGGGGTGGCAGTGTTCGAGCCGAATATTCGCGGTTCGATAGGTCTGGGACGGACATATTCGACCCTTGATGACCGGGAAAAACGCCTCGATTCAATTCGCGACTTGGTTGATCTTAAGGACGCGCTGGCGGCCGATGGTTTGATCGATGGTGGTCGCGCTGCGGTGATGGGCGGATCATACGGCGGATATGCGGTCAACGCGGTTCTGGCCGAGTTTCCGGGAGAGTTTGTCGCTGGAGTTTCACTGTTTGGGGTAGCCGATTGGGTCACCGCTCTTGAGGTCGCCTCGCCCGCGCTTAAGGCCTCGGACAGGATCGAATACGGAGACATCACCGAAGAGGCCTGGCGCGAATATTACACCATCAACTCGCCAATCCGCAAAGCAGACCAGATCACCGTACCCGTGCTCTTTTCCCATGGCGTGACGGACCCACGCATTGATATTTCTGAAACAGAAGTGATGGTCACGACGCTTCGCGGCAACGGCGTCGATGCGCAGTTCATCCGCTTTCCTGATGAGGGACATGGTTGGCGCAAACTGTCGAACCAATTGTTCTATTACCGCAAACAGGCTGAATTTATCGAGGAACAGCTGGGTCTTAACGAGGCGGATTGAGCCGTCCGCAGCGCCAGGCTCAAATAGCGCAATATCAAATTTAGAAGCGGTGGCTGAGGTATCTTTGATCGCCGCGCTGGTCCAAGGCTAATAGATACACTGACACGTGTTCGTTTTGGCGATCAAAAAGGCGCTACGCCGCCTCAAACCTGTGCCTTTGTGATCGGCGTCGTATTGTACCTTCAGATTTTGGCTAGCCCCGTCATGGCTTGTTCGACCAAATGGCGCGAGCGGTCCCAGATCATCCGTTTCCAGTCAGCAAAGTCTGGGTAAAAAGCGTCTCGGATCTGCGCCTTTATCGCTTGGCCTTGATCGCTGGCGACCTCGCCTCTTTGGTAGAGCCAATTGTCAGCGCGCACCGCGTTTAAGACAGTGTCAAGATCGCGTGTGCCGTACTCAGCAGCGATGAACGCGATCTTCGTATCAGGCAGCGTGCGGGCGATCCCGTTGGCGTTGGTCCCGTTAAGCGCAGCGGATGTGGAGGTTCCGCCCTCTGGATCGGTGACCGGTTCCCCAAACCATTCCTTGGCCAGGGCCTTTTGCGCACGCGGCCCGGCGGAGATCAGCTCTGCATAGCCGTAAGGGCCAAGGCCGGTGTGAAAGTCGATCACGGCAAGGGCCTGTGTCTGCTTCAGGTATTGAGAAAGCACCGAGCGCAAAGTTGTGTTCGACCAGGCAGGGCCCTGCCCGCCGTAACACACGCCATCGGGATAATCATACTGGCCGCTTGATAGCGCTGCTTGGAAAGCGGGCATTCCATGAGCGGCGATATAGTCTGCTATGGCCGCGTCGGCGGCGTCTTTGGTCGGTCCATCCCAGTCAGCGGGCAGCACGTACTCATGGATCGCATCGTAATCGCTGACGGGCGTCTGCGAGATCGTGCCCCAATCTATGAAGTTGCGGTTGAGATCGATGTTGTTTTCGTTGACGCGCCGATCATGGGCAAAGCCATAGGGGTTAATCGCGTGGATCATGACAACGCCGAATTCGGGCGGCAGCGCGTCGAATGCACCGGTCTCGAGCAAGCCGACCTGCGGGCCCGAGCCGCAATAGCCCTCTACCCCGTGAGTGCCGCTGATAAGCAGGAGAGCTTTTTGCGGATTAGCGGGACCGATGCGAACCACATCTGTGAAAAGGTCTTCGCCGCCAGGCCCTTTGGCGTGGGGGTTGAGGTGACTGACAACACCAAGGGAACGAGCGGCACAGGCGTCCAAAAACTTGCGACGCGCTTCGAAATAAGTGGCCGAAAAGAACGAGGTGATTGGTTGGTCTGTCACATTTCTTTTCCTGTTTTGGAGTGCGTCGATCTGTCATCGCTGGTGGGAATCCGAGCGCGAACCTCCTTCAAGAAGGCTTTATCACCGGTATAGAAGTCCAGCACAGATCGCGCACGTTCTGACGAGAATATCCCAGGAACTGGCTCCATGTAGGATTGCCAGGATTGTTCGTCCAAAATTCCTGACTTGTATTGATGCCACGCAAATTCTCTAACGCGCAAAGCCTTCACCACCATCCAAGTGATGCGCCGTTCGTTCTCTGGCGACAGCTCATCGTCATCGCTGATCAGATGGGGATCGATTGCGTGGTCAATGAAGCCGGATATCAATCCAAGGTCAGCGTCCAGCAGTCCTTGCCTCGAATTTGCGACAATCGCTTTTGTATTCTGACGCAGTTGACCAGCGACGAACCATAACGAGGCGACAACCACTATCGCGGCAAGGATGTCGCTGATGGCGGAGATTGCCGCCCAGTCCATTTGCATTGCCCGTTTCTCCAGAAAGTTGTTTGGTGTGATGCCGGTCAGGAAGGGAGGAGGGCTGCAAAACCCGGCCCGTCCATCAGCGCAGCTGACGGCGCATAAATCGCCAGTCATGGCGTAGCTCTTCGGGCACCTCGGCCTCAGAATAGGGCGCTACGTCTTCGAAACCTACTGCCTCGTAAATTCTATGGGCTGAGGTCATGAAAGGACCTGTTTCCAATAACAGCTCTCGATAGCCGAATACGCGCGCATCACTCATAAGATGATCCAGAATCTTTGCGCCTGTTCCACCGCCGCGGCTCTTTGGGGAAACATAGATCCGCTTGATCTCGCCAACGCCGCCTTTGACCCGGCGCAGACCGCCCATACCCATCGCAGTCTCCCCATCGAAGGCCACATAGAAAATGCTATCGGGAGGGCGTCCCCCGCACAGCTTTTCTAAAGCGCCATCGACATAATCAGGGATCGGCATACCCAGCAGATTGGGTAGATTGAGACCGAAATGATCTCGCACCGAAGCGTCGGCCCAATTGAAATATTCGATATTGAAACGTGTGAGCACTTCGCGGTGCTTTTCCAGATCGGCTTGTACGAAAACCAAACTCATCCAGCCCCCCTTTTCTTCATGCAAAAGCTGATCGGCGATGCCCGGAAACGGACCAGCAATTGATGAGGCACCAATGCCGATATCACTGGCTCGACGTGTCACCTTAATAGGCCCGCAAAGAGAATTGCTACTATCGCCAGTGGCACCGCGTAGCGGATCGAACCTCGCCAAAAGGCAAAGAACGCGTCGCTCGTTTGTGCCAACTGCGCTCTCATAACTGAACGCGGAGCAACCCAACCCGCTATCAACGCGAGGGTTAGAGCGCCCAGCGGCATGATCACGCTGCCGAGCACCCAATCGAGCAAAACCCCGAAACCATCGATAAAGACGATCCCAACACCGCCGACCCATGCCAGCAGCGCAAAAAGCAGCGTTGCGTTGCGCTCGCTAAGTCCGAATTGCTGGATGCCGATGGTTCGAGCCACCATCAATATGGCAATCGACGATGTCAGAGCCGCAATGAAGGCCAGAAAGAAGAACAGCCCGCCGACCACATTGCCAAACGGCATTGTTGCAAAGAAGCTTGGTAGGGTCCCGAAAATGAGTCCCGTTCCTGCTGCGGGATCCATACCGAAGGCGAACACAATCGGGAAGATCATCAAACCCGCGACAAGCGCCACTAACGTGTCCGCTCCCGCGATAACCGTGGCGTTTGAGCCTATATTTGCATCCTTCGACAGAAAGGAACCGAAGGTGATCATCAGACCTGCACCCACGCCAAGCGAGAACAACGCCTGACCAAGAGCGGCAAGCACGATTTCTGGCGTCAATTGGTCAAAGCGCGGCATGAACAAATAGGAAAGCGCGTTGCTCGCCGCTCCGCTGTACAGCGCAAAAGCGGCAAGGCCTGCGAGAATGAAGAAAAACGCGGGCATCAATAGCACAGAGGCTGCCTCGATACCTCGCTTCAATCCGCGCAGGACAATTCCCGTTGTGATCGCAATGAACGCGGTGAACCATAGCAATGACGCGATGGGACCACCGTAGAGCGGCGTCTGGTTCGGATCGCTCAAATCCCCCATGAAACCCATCGCACTATAAGCCATGATCTGGCCGGAAAGCATCGTGTAGCCGGGTAATACGATCACAGCCCCTGCCAGCCCGATCCATCCCGCGATCTGCCAGTTTGGCGAACGACCTGCTTCAATGGCAATCTCCCGGGTGGATCCGATCGGTGAAAGACCCTTGTGACGTCCGATAGCCAGCTCAGCTATCAGCACAGGAAACCCGATCAGGATGACGCACACGATGTAGATCAAAACGAACGCGCCCCCGCCATTCTCGCCTGCCTGAAAGGGAAATCTCCAAAGATTGCCAAGCCCAACCGCAGAGCCAATCGCAGCCATCAAAAAGCCGAGACGCGAGCCCCATTGTTGTTTGCCTGCGCCGGCTGCCTCGTTTCGCTCTCCTGCGGTGTTCAGGTGCTGGGGAATTGTGATGTTGTGCGTGTCCGAACTCATGATGGGCCCACTTCAATTAAGACCGGGTTGTCGCAGCGCTTGGGAGTTGGCTGTCATCCGCGACGCGGGCGAACCATGCGAAAATAAGGCCAAGCAATGTCAGTCCGGCCACCGCGAAATAGGTCACGCTGTAGCCCCAACCCTCGACCAACCAGCCTGAATTGCCTGCCATTACCCCTCTCGAAAAATTGGGGATGCCCATGAACAGCGCGAATTGGCTTGCCGCGATCACCGGGTTGCATATCCGCATCGCCCACACGATCGCGCTGATTATCAGCGTAATCGAGAGGATATACATAGCTGCCGACAGCACCATAAAGGGCAAATCGCTTTGCCAACTAGGAAGGCTTAGCCCGGCAATCACGGCCAAGAGTGCAATCACTGCAAGCTGGGCCAAGATTGACCAACGCAGGCCAAACAAGCGCTCGAGTACTAGCGGAACGAAAAGACCAAAACCCGCAGCAGCGATGTTCACCATTGCGCCAAAGTTCGAATATTGCTCGCTCGACCAGCCAAGCTGTTGAACGGCGAGCGTCGGATTGACTGCATCGGCAAACGCGAAATAGGCGCCTGCGCATCCAGCGGCGAGCAGGAACATCAACGTGCGAGGTTCGAGGATCGACTTGAAGACGCCCGACAAGATCGGCCACCATGCATCATGCTGGCGATCTTCACATTCGCGCGAGGCCTGGCCTTTGGACCACGGCAGCAGTCGTTCGCCTGGACGCTCTCGGAATACGCTCACGAACAGCGAGGCGAAGGCGACAAGTGCCGTAAGGATCAGGGCGGTCGTCGCTGTTCCACTTGAAGCAAGGGTGTGTCCGGCCAGAACACTGCACAGCGCGATACCAGCGGCCTGGCTTGCGAACATCACACTGTTGATCGCAGTCCGCTCGTTTTCGGGCACGATATCCACCGCCATCCCGTCTACCGCGACATCGTTGAATGTTGCACACAGATTGAGAGCGAAACAGAGCCCTGTAAGAAGCGCGATGTCGCCAACTCCGGGCGCAGCGACCATCATCACAGCCAACGCCATCACCATCAGCGACTGTGACAGCAAAATCCACCCGCGCCTGCGCCCCATTGGCTTATATGCATAACGGTCCATAATCAGACCGTTCAAAAGCTTGGTAGACCACGGCAGGAGAGCCACTCCAACGAATGCTCCCACCTCAAGAGGCGTTGCGCCCGCCTCCGCAAGCCATGCTGGAAGCGCCACTAGCGACAGGCCTACCGGCACGCCTTGCAGGAAATACAGGACAATAATCGCAGCGAACCGCGCGAGGCGGTTCTCGCTAAGCGCAGGAAGTCTAGCCGGGTTTGAGTACGTGCTAGAAGCGATTGCCTGTTGCATAGGTCAAGCCCTCTTTGTTGGTGATGTGTCCACCGAAGCGAGATTTGGATCGGCGGGGGCCTCGTGGGTGGACCAACTGTCGATGGTAAGAAGCCATTGGCCCGCCGGATTGCGGCGATAGATACAGGTGCCTTTGCCCACTTCACCAACTTGAGAGCTGTCTGCACGCGACCTGTAGCAGGCGGTGTAGGTATAGCGGCTCACTGCGATATCACCTGAATGCTCCAAGGCCTGTTCGGTCTTGTGCCAGGACGCCTCAAACTGCGTGAAAAAGCCGTTGGCCCAATTTTGGATGGCGGCTTTACCGATCAAATCGGGTTCACCGGGCAATTGGAAAACGACATCGTCGCTCATCAACGCGAGAATTTGATCAATGTCGTTTGAATTGATCGCGGCGACATAGCTTTCATGCAGATCATTTAACGACACGGCGGTCGTAGTGCTGTTCATGATCGGTCTTTCCTCATGCGCGCGTTGGGATCAGGCAAAACTCTCCCGGAGCTTGCCGAGCGGTCGCTCGCAAGACTCGAAAAAATCTGCGTTTTCCTGTGCTTTGTGGTGGGATCTGAATGCCAACGAATGGGCCGAATGGTCAATCCGCCCGACCGTCAATAAATCGTCAAAACGTGCGTGATCAGGCGGTTCGGGGGTCCGACGGAATTAGATCGGGCCAACCAAAGCGTTCCCACGCCTCGACCATACCAATGCGTTCGGCAAAGCTCATGAAGTCAGGGTGGCGGATTGTGCGATTGATCGGGTCGATGTCGATCCAAAGGCTCATCAGGCCAACCATATTGGAGGGGTGGATGCATTCAGAATACACCTTCATGACCAGCTCGCTATGCCCCATCCAGATCGCTGGCCACGCAATCGAGCTGTCGTATGGGTCCGGCATCGCGGCGTGAAGACCATCGATGACCTGACAGTAAACGGCCCGGGCATCTTCCTTGCCGCTGTACAATCCGTGCGCAGCCATCTGGAAGTACGCATCGCGCGCGGCGTCATCAACGGGGGGCATGCCCGGGGGGCGCATGATCGTTGTGCCAAGATGGGTTCGAATTTCGTAGTGGGAATTTACCGCCGCTTCAAAATCGCCCTGCGCCATTTGCGCCAAGGGAAGCCACATTGCCGGTGCGCCAAGGCTTGCCATGCGCTCGGCAGCGATGACCGCGTTATCGTATTCCCCCAGAGCAAGCCATGCCGAGGCCAGCATCGCGTAGTTGCGCGCGTAGACCGGATCGCGATCCACTGCGGCTTCAATGTAAGGAAGCGCTTCTTTTGCTTTACCAAGATAAAGCAAGCAGGACCCAAGCCGCGAACACACATCTGCAGCGTTCGGATCTAGCGCATAGGCTTCAAACGCCATTTCCAGAGCCGTGGCTGGCTTGAACTGTGTCCATTCATGGATCCCAAGGATCGAAAAAGCGTGGCCCTCATTGGGGGCGAGCATAAGCGCACGTTTGGCGCATTTTGCGGCCATTGCCGACTGTTCGATCCGATCAAGGCTGGGCGTGGCGGCGGCAGTCATTATGTGTGCATCAGCAAGCGCGGTCCAGCATTCGGCAAATTCGGGGTCGATCTCCAACGCCCGCTCGTAGAGCTCGATGCCCTTCGCGCAAGTGTCGGCTCCGCCAATACGTTGGATCATCGCGCGTCCCTGGAGATAAAGCGCATACGCTTCGCGGTCGGGGGTCATCTTGCGAGAAGGCGCAGGCGAAGCGCTTAGACCCAAGGCGCTGCATATCGCAGCAATCACATTAGCGCCGATCACTTTACGCCCATCAAAGAATTGCTCGATCGAACCGTTAACGCGGTCAGACCACATTTCTGTTCCCGTTTGGCCCTCGATAAGGGCGATACGGACCTCAATATCCTCCTCATTGCGCCGCACCTCGCCTTCGATGAGGTGAGACACGCCTAGCGTGGAAGCCATATCGGTCAGCGTCCCACCCTTTTCAGCAACCACGGCCACCGACGTCCGGCCGGCAAGCGCAACACCGTTTACACCGGCAAGCCGCGTTGAGAACTCATCGACGACAGCATCGGCGAGAAAGAAATCGCCGCCAACGGTATCATCCTGCGCAAAAGGCAAGAGAGCCAGCGTGACCTCAGGCTTGCGCTGGTGAAATGTCCAGTAGGATGGATACCGGGCTCTTGCCGCTTCTACGAGGCGTTCTGCGTCCTCCTTGCTGGCGGAACGAATGGCCTCTGAGAGTTCCAAACGCAGGCTCGCATCGACATGATCGCGGCGCTTGGTAAGCCATTCGTCAAAGGCAGGATTGAGCGATGCTCCTTGAAGCAAAGGGCGGTTGCCAATAGCCAAGAGCTGGCTCAGGAGCTTACCGGTTTCGCCTGCAGAAAGCGCGGCTTCGAGCGCGCCTAAGTCTGAGTAAAAACTATCGGGTTTCAGCGCGACTTTCGAGCGTGAAATTACCAGCGCATTTATGGCTAGCGCATCAAGCTTGTTCTTCAGCTCAAGCAGACATTGTCGAAGACTGGCCTTGGCTTGCGGAACAAATCGATCCGCCCACAATAGCCGCGCCAGCGCTTCACGGTCCATCGAATGCCCCGGCTCAATGCAAAGGATTGCGAGCAGCAGGATCGCGCGGCGGTTTCTTAGCGCAATGACGCTGCCATCGGGCGCTTCAATCCGAAACTCTCCAAAGGTCGTGGTCTTGATTGAGTTGAGCGCTTCGATCCGCGTTTGATGCAACGAAAATTCCCCCTCGTTAGACTACATCCAAACCAAGACTATGCAATCTTGCGATGCACTGGCTTTGCACGTCACAAGCGGGGGGTGATACCGTCACGGAGCCGCTTTCTGGCCTCAGCAGCTCTTCACGCACTTCTGCAATCAAGACATCTGGCTATGACCCAAGCCCCATCTCCCTTCGCGCGTCCCTAACAACGATCTAAACGATCCGTTTCCCAAAGTTTGCAAACGCGCGCTGGCGCAGGAACTTGCGTGGGCACACACAACAAAATTTCCCTCGCAAAAGCTTTTCTAGTTTCGCTTTAGGCCCCCCAAGGCCTAGCTGCCCATGCATGACATCGCTTACGCATCTTCAACGGCTTGAGGCCGAAAGCATCCATATTTTCCGCGAGGTTGTGGCCGAGGCTGAAAACCCCGTCATGCTCTATTCGGTGGGCAAGGATTCAAGCGTAATGCTGCACCTGGCGCGCAAGGCGTTCCATCCCTCACCCCCGCCCTTTCCCATGCTGCATGTGGCATCCGGGTGGGACTTTCAGGCGCTGCTCGACCACCGTGATAAGACGGTCAAGGAGTATGGGCTCGAGCTGATCGTGGCCGAAAATGAGGACGCCGAGGCACAAGGCATCAACCCGTTCGACACTGGGAGCGCGCTCTATTCTCAGGCACAGCTGACCGAGCCTTTGAAGCGCGCTTTAACCAGCCATGGCTTTGATGCAGCCTTTGGCGGAGGCAGGCGCGATGAGGAGAAAGCACGCGCGAAAGAGCGCGTTTTTTCCTTCCGCACCGCCAGCCACCGCTGGGACCCCAAAAACCAGCGGCCAGAGCTGTGGAACCTCTACAATGCTAAGAAAAACAAGGGAGAGAGCATCCGCGTCTTCCCCATCTCCAATTGGACCGAGCTTGATATTTGGCAGTATATTGCGCTGGAAAAGATCGACATTGTGCCGCTCTATTTCTCTGCGCCGCGCCCCACGGTTGAGCGCGATGGGATGACCCTTGTGGTCGACGATGATCGTTTTCGCTTGGAGCCGGGTGAAGAACCGGTGGAGCGCTCTGTGCGCTTCCGCACGCTGGGTTGCTATCCGCTAACCGGGGCGACGCATAGCGATGCAACCGATATGAACCACATCATTCAAGAAATGCTACTCGCAACTGGGTCCGAGCGGCAGGGGCGCGCCATCGACAAGGGGCAATCGGCGAGCATGGAAGATAAGAAGCAAGAGGGGTATTTCTGATGACCAGCGAACCCTCTTTCCAATCTGATGCTCTCATCGCCGAAGACATCGACGCCTATCTCGACCAGCATCAGCACAAGAGCCTTTTGCGCTTCATCACCTGCGGCAGTGTGGATGATGGCAAATCAACCTTGATCGGGCGGCTGCTCTACGATTCCAAGATGATTTTTGAAGACCAACTTGCGAGCCTCCAAGCCGACAGCGCAAAGCACGGTACGCAGGGCGAAGAGATCGACTTTGCCCTTCTCGTGGACGGCTTAGCCGCTGAGCGCGAACAGGGCATCACCATCGATGTCGCTTATCGCTTTTTCACGACAGAGAAGCGCAAATTCATCGTCGCCGATACGCCAGGGCACGAGCAATACACCCGCAATATGGTCACCGGTGCCTCGACCGCTGACCTTGCGGTGATCCTGATTGATGCGCGCAAAGGTGTGCTGCAACAAACGCGGCGGCATTCCTTCCTTGTGCACCTTCTAGGCATCAAACACGTGGTGCTGGCGGTTAATAAAATGGACCTCGTTGGCTATGCCCAAGAGACCTTCGATGCGATCGTTGGCGATTACACCACCTTTGCGAAGGAGGTCGGGATTGAGACGTTCACCCCGATCCCCATCTCTGGGTTTAAGGGCGACAACATCACCGGCGCACCGTCGGCCAACACCTCTTGGTATCAAGGCCCTGCCCTGATCGATCATTTGGAGAGCGTCGAGCTTTCGAGCACCACCGCGCAAGAGGCGTCGATGCGCATGCCGGTCCAATGGGTGAACCGACCGAACCTCGATTTTCGCGGGTTTGCGGGTCAAATCGCAAGCGGCACAGTGAAGCCTGGTGACAAGGTGCGGGTTGTGCCTTCGGGCAAAACCAGCACAGTCAAAAGCATAGCCACTTTTGACGGCGACTTGGAAGAGGCTGTTGCCGGTCAATCGGTCACTCTTACCCTTGAAGATGAGGTCGATTGCTCACGCGGTGATGTGATCGCCGCCGCCGACAATCCGCCAGAGGCCTCGGACCAGTTTTGCGCAAAGCTCGTCTGGCTTGATGAGACGGCGCTCAAGCCGGGTCGAGGGTATTGGCTCAAATTGGGCTCACAAACAGTGACCGCGACGGTCCAAAGCCCCAAGTTTGAAATCGATGTGAACTCGCTGGATCATCTCGCCGCAAAGACGCTCAGCCTCAATGCGATCGGCGAGGTGGAGCTTACCACCGACAAGCCCATCGTGTTTGAGCCTTATCAGACGTCGCGCGCGCTTGGCGGATTCATTTTGATCGACAAGTTCACCAATGCGACCGTTGGTGCAGGGATGCTCGATTTCTCGCTTCGCCGTGCGCAAAACGTGCATTGGCAGGCGACTACGATCACCCGCGACGATCACGCAGGTCTAAAGAACCAGCGCCCACGCGTCCTGTGGTTCACAGGGCTTTCTGGATCAGGCAAAAGCACAATCGCCAATGAGGTCGAGAAGCAGCTTGCCCTCATGAACCGGCACACCTTCTTGCTTGATGGGGACAACGTACGCCACGGTCTCAACAAGGACTTGGGCTTCACCGAAACCGACCGGATTGAGAACATCCGCCGTATTGGCGAAGTCGCGCGGCTCATGGCCGATGCGGGGCTCATCGTGCTCACAGCCTTTATCTCGCCGTTCCGGGCCGAGCGGCAAATGGTGCGAGAGATGCTGCCTGAGGGTGAGTTCATCGAGATTTTCGTCGATACTCCGCTTGATGTGGCAGAGGCGCGCGATGTCAAAGGCCTCTATAAAAAGGCGCGCAGCGGGGAGCTTAAGAACTTCACCGGGATCGATAGCCCCTACGAAGCGCCCGAGGCAGCGGAAATCCGCGTAAACACCGTGGATATGAGCGTAGAAGAGGCTGCCCAGCATATCATTGCGCAGATATTGCCGCTGAAATAGGCGTAGTGAAATGAGCCCGCTGAAATGAAACTGACTGAAATGAACGATGCGCAGCTTGCTGTGCACCTTGCTGAAATCGCTGGACGTATCCTCCTTGAGGTCCGCGCGAGCGGGGTTTTCAGCGGCAAGGCGCTTGGCAAAGCGGGTGATGAAACTGCAAATGCATTCTTGTGCAACGCTCTTCGCGCCGCGCGTCCAGATGACGGTCTTCTTTCCGAAGAGGAAAAGGACAATGAGGCGCGGCTAGAAAAGTCGCGGGTTTGGATTGTCGACCCCGTCGATGGCACGCGCGAATATGGCGAAGAGCGCAGCGATTGGGCAGTGCATGTGGGGCTGTCCATTGACGGGATTGCTACGGCCGGTGCGGTGGCCTTGCCGGGTCTTGAGGGCGGACTTGTCCTTAGCAGCGACAATCCGCAGACGCTCAAACCGGTGCCCGCAAAGCCGCGCTTCCTCGTCAGCCGCTCGCGTCCCGCCAAGGAGGCGGTAAGTGTCGCTAAGACCATGAGCGGCGAACTTGTCGGCATGGGCAGTGCCGGCGCCAAAGCCATGGCGGTCGTTCGCGGTGAGGCAGAGGTGTACCTTCACTCAGGTGGCCAATACGAATGGGATAACTGTGCACCGGTAGCTGTGGCCAAAGCGCACGGTCTTCACTGTTCGCGTATTGATGGATCACCCATGCTCTACAACAATGCGGACACTTACCTTCCAGACCTGCTCATATGCCGCCCGGAATATGCGGATGAAGTCCTAGGGCTCGTCGCTGGCATTTGATCCAGCAGCATTGTCATTCTCATTGTCTGCATCTGGAAAAGTTCCCCATTCCTCATCGATGCTAAGCTCCACCCGCCGGTTGGCCGCGCGCCCTTTCTCATCGGGAGAGCCATCTGGCAAGGCGTTGGGCTGCACGGGGTTTTGCTCTCCGAACACAATTACATCGATCCGGCGCGGGTCTGCGCCTACAGCGATCAGCCACTCGGCGACAGCCAATCCGCGCTCTTGCGATGCACGTTCGTTCGCCGTGTCACCTCCAGCGCTATCGCTATGAGCTCTCAAGACAATCGCCGCCGGGCTGGCAAATTGCTCTGACGCTACAACCTTCTCAAGAGCTGCAATAGCGTCAGCATCAAGTTCGCTCCCTCCGTCCGGAAAGCCAATGGTCGCAGTCAAAGCCTCGCTGGTTGCCTCATCCTCTTCCTCGGTCTCCGCCTCAACGTCAGGACGAAGAATTGAGACAGGCTCTGCTTCCTGTGACGGGGTTGCTGCCGGTTCCTCGGGAGGTCCCTGTTCTTGGTCCGCCGGTTTACAACTTGCAAGCAACATGGCCGAAATGGCGGTGATGCCGAAAAGGGCAAAAGGATATCTTGGGCTCATCAGCTGGCCTTCTCATGCATCTTTGCTTCAAGAATTGTTGGCGGGGCGTAGGAGATCACTGTGTCGCCGGGGCGCGGATCGGGCCGCACGGCGTGCGTAAAGAAACGCAAAGTCCCACTTTCGCGGATGATTAGGAGGAGGCTTGCATCCTCGGGCAGCTTCCCTTGTGCATCTTCAAAGCCAAACTCGTCAGAAAGCTTGGTCTTCTTAAAAACCCAGCCCTCTTTTGTGCGATCATTGACTTCATCGACGCCAAAGCCATCGTCAAACAGAGCGCGCCCGCGAATGCTTTCGGGTAAAGCCGTGCGGCTTTCTTTGTCCGCATTCTCGCCGAGTTGATAGACCATATCGCGGCCAATCTCGTGAGCAAACTCATTGCAGACAAGCGCGTTATACGCCTCGTTCTCAGTGGCTGCGACGAGCACCTGAAACGGGGTCAGGTCAAGATTATGCTCTGTCGCTTCATTGAGGATCTCACCATGGTAATGCGGCAAACCTTCGAGGCGCGCTCGGCCAAGCCTTTGCCAGCTTGGATCAACTATACACACCGGTGTGCCCACGGCTTTGAGCTCTTTTGCTAGGGCAATTGTCCACGGTGTCGAGCCCACAATCAAAAGACCGGGCCGCGTATCTCCTTTGACTTTGAGTAGCCGCGCGGCGAGATCGATACTGAAACCATGGGCGATAACCGTCGCCACAACCACGGCAAAGCTCATGCCGATAAGGATCTGCCCCCCGCCGATACCCAGCTCTCCGAGGCGCAGGGCAAACAGGCCCGAAATCGCGACAAGCACAATCCCGCGCGGTGCAATCCATGCGACAAACAGACGCTCATTCCAGGGAATATCGGAGCCAAGAAGGCTGATCAGGACGGTGATCGGCCGCACAATGAACAGCAGCGCCAAGAGGAATGCCCATGGCCGCCAGCTCGATTGGAGATAGGTGAGCTCTTCCCATTTAAGCGATGAGGCAAGTAAGATGAAAATGCCGGATACAAGGATGACTGCGATGTTTTCCTTGAACGGATGGATCGAACGCATGCTCGCCACATCCCTGTTGGCAAGGGTGACGCCCATGACGGTCACCGCGACAAGGCCCGCTTCATGCTCTATCTGATTGGTGAGGACGAAGACAGCGATGACGGCGATGAAAAGCAGCGGTGCCTTCAGATATTCCGGGACTGCGCCTCGCGGAAACAGCCACGCAATGAAACGTGCAGCTGCATAACCGACAAGACCTGCAAGGACAGCGGCGATGACCAAGGGGGGCGCAACGTCAAAAACGCTCGCGCCGGGAAATTCATTGGTCCTGCGAAAATACTCATATGCCACCACGGCGCACAGTGCCCCGGTTGGATCGTTAACGATCCCTTCCCATTTGAGGATGGAATTTGGCCGGGTCTGAATATTGGCTTGGCGCAAAAGCGGGATCACAACCGTTGGACCCGTCACAATCAAAATACCGCCGAAAAGGACAGCAACCGGCCACACAAGTCCAGCGATGTAATATCCTGCTAGTGCGCCGAGCGTCCAGCCAACCGCAACCCCCACGGTGGCAAGTCGCCATACAGCTTTACCAGAGTGCTTTAACTCGCGAAGATCGAGGCTAAGCCCTCCTTCAAAGAGAATAAGCGCGACCCCAATGCTAATCATCGGATCAAGCAGGTCGCCAAAGGCTGCTTCGGGATCCACCAGCCCAGTGATGGGCCCCGCAATAAAGCCCGCGGCAAGCATAAGTACGATGGCCGGCCAACCCGTGCGCCATGCCGCCCACTGTGCACCAATACCCAGCGCGCCCACAGCTGCAATTGTTATGGCTTGGCTTTCAAGAGAGATCGTTTGGTCCTTTTTCGCTATCACTCATGGAAGGCGCATTAGTCGCCCTCGAACTTCATCAAAGCGCTGACGTCAACGCCGCCCTCGCGCAATCGGTCTGCACCGCCAAGGTCTGGTAGGTCGATAACGAAGAGAGCATGATCGACTTTGGCCCCCGCACGACGCAACAATTCAGCGCTTGCGATGGCAGTGCCGCCAGTGGCGATGAGGTCGTCCACGATGACCACGTTCTCACCTTCCCCTACAGCGTTTGGATCAATTTCGAGCCGGTCAGTGCCGTATTCCAGGGCATAGTCGATACCGATCGTCTCAATCGGAAGCTTGCCGGGTTTGCGGATAGGGACAAAGCCGATGCCAAGCTCAACCGCGACCGCCGCTCCGAAGATAAAGCCTCGTGCTTCCATTCCAGCGATTTTTTGCGCGTCCCTCGCCTTGGCCAATTGCGCCAAGTGATGAACGCTAGATCGCAAGCCTGCGCCATCGCCGATGAGCGTGGTGATATCCCGGAACTGAATGCCCGCTTGCGGAAAATCGGGAACAGTGCGCACAAGCGCCCTGAGCGCGGCGGTTGTCATTGGTTTAGTAAGGGGCGAAGTCACAGTTGTCTCCTCACAGGAGAGGGGAAAAGAAAAATGCCCCGCCATCCCAGAATGAATGACGGGGCATCTTAAAAGTCAAATTCCGCCGTGATCAAACGAGATCAGAAGAACCCTTCTCGGACTTCTTGGTGGCCCAGATCGTCTTGTAAGACATGAAGCCAAGGAAAGTCGCAAAGAGGAGGAAGCCGATCACAAACCAACCAGTTTGCTTACGCTTGATCAATGACGGCTCACCAGCCCATGTCAAAAACGCGGTGATGTCTTGCGCCATCTGCTCTTCTGTCGCCTCGGTACCATCTGAATATGTGATGAGACCATCGATAAGCTGTGGCGGCATCGCGATGTTGATGTTGTAGAAGTACTCGTTGAAGTACAGGCCAGCGGGTGTTTCAAACTCGGGGGACTTCGCAACATCTTCTGGATCTGGCTCATTGTAGCCCTGCATCAAGGAATAGACGTAATGCACACCGTCGTTACGCGCCTTGGTGATAAGCGAGAGATCAGGCGGAAGCGCGTTGTTGTTGAACGCGCGCGCTTGCACTTCGTTTTCGTATGGTGACGGGAATTGATCGGTCGGAAGACCGGGGCGCTTGATCACCGAGCCATCTTTTGGATCGATGCCAGGCACCTGCCATTCCGCAGCTTCAGCGCGAACTTCAGCTTCGGTGTAACCCAATTCTTGAAGGTTGCGGAAGGCAACGAACTTCAGGCTGTGACACGAGGAGCAGACCTGTTTGTAGACCTGATAGCCACGTTGCAGCTGTTGGTAATCCCACGTGCCCATCGGCCCGTCGAATGAAAACCCACCCTCAGGCGCAATGTTGGCCTCTTGGAATGCGTAATAGTCCGGCTTTGCAGGGGACGCGTAGTTGATGGCTCCAGGAAGAAGCGACCACAGGATTAGAACGCCTGTGATGCCTAGACCGAAGAGGATGCCTCCAAGACGAATGGTCATGACCTAACTCTTTCTCGTTATCGGGTCAGTGGGACGGTTAAAACTGCTGGTTCACTCTGCCGGTTCGGGCGTCGCACCAGCGAGTGGAGCAGAAGGAGTGCCGGACTTGGACGATCCTTTACCTTTGCCCAATACCGCTTCGGTGATCGAGAATGGCAACGCCTTGGGCACTTCGATCTGGCTGACGATCGGCAAGATCACCAGGAAGTGCAGGAAGTACCAAGCTGTCGCGATTTGCGAGAGCACAATGAAGGGCTCTTCTGCTTTTGCACCGCCAAGATAGAACAGCGCAGCCATATCGACAACGAAGATCCAGAAGAAGATGCGGAACAGCGGACGATATGAGCCGGAGCGAACCGGGCTTTTGTCCAGCCACGGCAGGAAGAACCAAAGCAGGATCGACCCAAACATCGCAATCACGCCGAGCAGTTTCGCCTCGATCAACACAATGCCGGTAAACGGAATGGTGAGATCGCCGGTGAAAGCACGAAGGATCGCATAGAAGGGGTAGAAGTACCACTCAGGCACAATCAAGGCCGGTGTCGACAGTGGGTTTGCCTCAATCCAGTTTTCAGCGTGACCCAGCGCGTTCGGCGCAAAGAACACGACGAATGCGAAGAGCGAGAGAACCAGCCCCAAGAACCAGCCGTCTTTGGCGGTGTAATATGGGTGGAATGGAACCGTGTCGCTTTCTTTCTTCACTTCAACGCCGGTTGGGTTTGACGAACCTGGAATGTGAAGCGCCCAAATGTGCAAAATCACTGCGCCAAGGATCACAAATGGCATCAAAAAGTGGAGCGAGAAGAAGCGGTTCAGCGTCGAATTGTTCGGCGCATAACCACCAACCAGCCATACCTGGAGCGGCTCACCAATGAATGGGATCGCGCCAAACAGGCCGGTGATCACTTTCGCACCCCAGAAGCTCATCTGGCCCCAAGGAAGCACGTAGCCCATGAACGCGGTTGCCATCATGAGAAGGAAGATTACCACGCCCAAAAGCCAGATCATCTCACGCGGGGCTTTATAAGAGGAATAATAAAAACCACGGAAGATATGGAGATAAATGACCATGAAGAAGAAGCTTGCGCCATTGGCGTGGGCATACTTCATGAGCCAGCCATAGTTCACATTGCGCATAATGTGCTCAATCTGACCAAAGGCAACCTCGGTGTTAGCCGAATAGTGCATCGCCAGAATGATACCGGTGATGATCTGGAACATGAGGAAGAAGCCAGCGAGAACGCCGAAGTTCCACATGTAATTAAGGTTACGCGGGACCGGATAGCCTGCACCAACAGCATTATAGACCAGCCGAGGAAGCGGAAGCTTCTGGTCGATCCATTTGGTGAAGTCGTTTTTCGGTTCGTAAGAGTTTGCCCAGGCGAAGCTCATAATGCTCTCTTGCTCTTCTCAGCTGTTAAACGGTTTGCTGAATGAAAATACGATAGGTCAGCCGACGCGGATGACGGATTCTGATGCAAATGCGAATTCTGGCACCGCGAGATTGGTTGGCGCAGGGCCCTTGCGGATCCGACCAGCGGCGTCATAGTGTGAGCCGTGGCACGGACAAAAATACCCGTTGAACTCACCTTTATCTTCACCCTCACCGGCACCAAGCGGCACACAGCCAAGGTGAGTGCAGACGCCAAGCTGGACGAGGTATTCTTCATTGCCCTCACCCAAACGCTCTTCCAATGTTTGGACATCTCGCAATGACGCAGCATCAACCGCTTTCATCTCGGAGACTTCTTCAGCGGTCATACGCTTTACAAACAGAGGCTGATCACGAAACACGCCTTTGATCGACTGACCCGGCTCAAGCGACGACACATCTACATCGGTTGTCGATGCCGCCAGAACGTCAGCGGTCGGTGCCATCTGGCTTACCAAAGGAAACAGAACGGACGCGCCTCCGACACCAGCGGTGCTCACGGCAGCGATATGAATCCAATCGCGACGACGAACGCCGTTCTCGGCGCCTTTTCCAGTGTTCGCATTGTCTGCAGTCGTAGCCATTACTCTAAACCCTGCTCTTACAGCCGCAGAAGGGAGGAGCCCATCGCGGCGATCAAAATTAATCTCACTGACTGCGCGAGGCCCGCGCAAGCTATCCCAGTTTACGTGACATCCTAACGCATGGATTGAACTTCAGTTCCACGCGCAAGTTGCACGACACGGCGCCCCTATAATCAGATTATGGATAATGCCAATGGTGTTTTAGACACGATTGGTTCTATCGCGCGCAATCTCAAAGGTTTTCGTGAGGTGTGCCCACCGCAATTGCACTTAGCTGACGCCCGTAATCCGGCGATCCTTCATGGGTCGCGCGCCTGTAGGAATAGTATGTCCCCCGCATGGCGTAGGTGTCATGGCCGAGCGCGGTGCTCTGCGAGATTCCGACCCTTTCCAGCCTTCCAAGGATGTATCCCGGCAAATCAAAAAGCCAGCGATTCTGCACCATCACGCATGCCCGCGGCCTTGAAGTGTGCATTGTCCTCGCTTGAGAAATTTGCGCAAAAGCCCTGATCCACCTCGTAGCTTGCTTGTGCGATCGTTGGGCCCAAGACGGCAACAATGCCATCGCGCGAAGCTCCCAGTGCCTCCATAGCCTCAACCGTATTCTCTAAAACACCGGCATGGCTCCCACGCCAACCCGCATGAGCTGCGCCCACCACCCCAGCGTTCCGATCAGCAAAAAGGACAGGGCCGCAATCAGCGGTCACGATGCCGATCACGATGTCCCGGCGATCGGTGACCAGAGCATCTGCAACCGGTCGGTCCCATTCATGGTCCGGCCATTTCCTAGACGCCCCGTTGCTGATCGTGATGACTTCAGGCGAATGCACCTGACGCGGCGTTTGAAGCGGAGCGCCTTGCAAAATTGCACTCGCCGCTGCGTTGCGCAGCGCTCTGATATGTTCAGGGTCGCCCGGCCCTCCATAGCCAAACTGATGTGTATCGTGCGCCGAACCGAAAAACCCATGAGGGATGCCCTCTAACAGGGGTGATCGCTCGATCGAGAAGGGCGCGTCACCCATCAAGGCTTCTACTGACTTGCTCAAAGGTATCACGCGACAGATTGTCCTGCGCTGCGATCCTCTCCAGCTCAGCTTTCATAAGCGCCGCACGACCCGGTTCAATCCTGCGCCACCGCCCCAACGCCGGGACAAAGCGCGCAGCTGTCTGCGGGTTGATCGGATCAAGCGCGATGATGCAATCGGCGATCATCCGATAGCCTGTTCCATCCGCACAGTGGAATGCGTTGGGATTGCCGGCAAGCGCCATATAGAGCGAGCGGACCCGGTTAGGGTTGGACATGGTGAAATCAGGGTGCTTAGCCAACTGCCTGACATGATCGAGCACATCGGGGTGCAGCGACAGCGCCTGAAGCGTGAACCATTTGTCGATCACAAGGTCATTGCCAGCAAACCTGTCGTAAAACGATGCTAGCCGCTCTTCACGCTCTGGTGCTTCCAAACCTGTCAGGGTCATAAGCGCGCTTTGGCGGTCAGTCATATTGTCTGCGCTGTCAAATTGCTTTGCGGCAAGCTTAGCTGCTTTGTCAGCGTCGCAAGCAGCGAGGTATCCTAGCACTGAGGATTTGACCTTGCGTGCACCGACCCCGTCTGCGTCAGCGAAGGGGACTTTCGCGCAGCGCTCATATGTGGATAGCAATGTGTCGGTATGAGCGCTGCCAATCGCTGCCTTCATCGCTTCGCGCGCCTCATGGATTGCTCCTGGATCAGCCTTCCGCTCTCCCTTGGCCATGGCCTCAAAGAGATAGCTCTCCGCGGGAAGCATCATCAGCTCACCGCGCATGGCATCATCCAGGCTCGGATCGGTGATTACCGCGCCCATGGCAATAACAATGGCCTCACGCCCCGCCGCGATTGCGTCAACATCCACCTCGCCGCTCGCCTCAGCAATAAGAGCATCCACCGCAAGCTCCTGCATCGCTTCGAAGCGCGCAAACGGATCGTCATCCTTGGCCGCAAGGAAAAGAAGAGCATCGCGATCAAGCGAACGCTCAATGATAACTGGCGCGGTGTATCCTCGATTGATCGACACAACAGGTTTGGAGCCAACAAGTGGCAATTGGAAAGTGTCTTCTTCTTTTGTGAGGACAATCGTCTGCTCGGTCCCCATTGCGCCGCTTTCGCGATCATGCACCGCAACCCGCAATGGGATCGGCATCGGTTTCTTGCCCGTTTGGCCGGGCGTATCGGGCACGGTTTGCTTGAGCGTTAAAGCCAGCTCTTCCCCCACGACCGCCTCGCTCACCTCAATGCGAGGGGTGCCAGCTTGGCTATACCACAGGCGGAATTGAGTAAGGTCGAGCCCTGCACCATCCTCAATCGCACGCACGAAGTCTTCGCACGTCGCCGCCTCGCCATCGTGGCGCTCGAAGTAAAGATCAGTGCCTTGGCGGAAAGCCTCCACCCCCGCCATCGAGCGCATCATGCGGATAACTTCGGCGCCTTTATTGTAGACAGTGGCGGTATAGAAATTCGAGATTTCGCGGTAGCTGTCCGGGCGGATTGGGTGGGCCAAGGGTCCTGCATCCTCGGGGAATTGCGCCGCACGCAGGATGCGCACATCCTCGATCCGCTTAACCGCTTCGCCGCGCATATCCTGACTGAAAAGCTGGTCGCGAAGGACGGTAAAGCCTTCTTTCAATGACAGCTGAAACCAGTCTTGGCAGGTGATGCGGTTACCGGACCAATTGTGGAAGTATTCGTGTGCGATCACACCTTCCACACCGTCAAAATCGGCATCGGTAGCTGTGTCAGCATCGGCCAGCACATATTTCGTGTTGAAGACGTTGAGCCCTTTGTTCTCCATCGCCCCCATGTTGAAATCGGAGACAGCAACGATGTTGTAGAGATCAAGATCATATTCGCGCCCGAACACCTCCTCGTCCCATTTCATTGAGTTATGGAGCGAGGCAAGCGCATGGTCGGTACGATCAATATCCTCAGCCCTCACCCAGATATTGCACTCTACCTCACGGCCGGACATCGTGGTGAAGGGCCCGCTTTTGGCGACGAGATCCCCTGCCACCAAAGCGAACAGATAAGAGGGTTTGGGCCAAGGGTCGAACCACTCGGCATAGTGGCGGCCATCGGGAAGATCGCCGGTTTGCTCTTTATTGCCGTTGCAAAGGAGGATCGGGAATGCCGTCTTGTCGCCCTCCATTCGTACCCGGTAGGTTGAAAGAACGTCTGGGCGATCAGGAAAGAAGGTGATCCGACGAAAGCCCTCGGCTTCGCATTGGGTGCAAAGCATGCCGTTCGAGGCATACAGGCCCATGAGCGTTGTATTTGTATCAGGTGCAATCTCGGTTGTGATCACCACCTCATGGTCTTCGCCTTGAAGGGGCAATAGGAGGTCTGGTCCCTCCATCGTCCAATCGTTTGACTGCGCGCCATCGACCATCACTGTTTTCGCGACTAGCCCATCACCGTTCAAGCGCAGCATCTGACTTGCGTCCGCTTTGGCGTTGCGCCTTACCTTAAGCGTTGCGGTGACAGTGGTCTTTTCGGCACCAAGGTCAAAATGCAAAGTTGTTTCCGGCAAGATCCATGGAAACGGCGTGTAGTCTTCCCTTAAAATCAGCGGAGGCTGTGAAGGAGTGGGCGGTGCATCGTTAGCGGTGATCGAGTCGTGAGCAATATCCATAAGCGCAAATTTAGGTTGATTTGCGCCGCCGTCCAGCGGCAGAGCATCTTACATGTCGCATTTGTTGATCTTTGGCCTTGGTTATACCGCAAAACGCATCGCTGCTTCGCTGGAAGCGATAGGCTGGACGGTTGAGGCGACGGGGAGCGCTGGCTCGGTCGATTTCGCGGATGCCACCGCCGTTGATGCCGCTCTGAAGCGCGCCAGTCATGTCCTTTCCTCCGTCCCACCAGATCGCACATCTGACGAAGATCCAGTGCTCACCTCGTATGGCGACAAGCTCAATGGCCGCGCGCTCTACTACCTTTCGTCTTCCGGAGTATACGGTGACCAGCAGGGCGCCTGGGTCGATGAGGCAACACCCACGATCGCCCAAACCGGCGAAGGCCGCCGCAATGCGCGGGCTGAGGCGGACGCTCAATGGCTCAAAATGGGTGCGCGGGTGTTTCGCCTCCCCGGCATTTATGGACCAGGTCGCAGCGCACTCGACCGGGTACGCGATGGCCGCGCCCGGCGGATAGATTTGCCGGGCCAAGTCTTCAGCCGCTGTCATGTGGACGATATTGCAAGCGGCGTTGTGGCAGCAATGACGAGCAACGCTGCGCCGGGGGCTTATAACCTGGGTGACAACTTACCGATCAGTGGGAATGCGGTGACTGAGCACGCTTGCACGCTTCTAGGGGAAGAACCGCCCAAAATGGAAAGCCTAGAAGAAGCGAAGCTTTCACCCATGGCGCGCGGTTTCTATGGCGAAAACCGCAGGGTCTCCAACGGCAAAGCCAAGCGCGTGCTCGGCTGGTGTCCGCAATATCCCACTTACGTCGAGGGGCTCAGCGCTATCCTTGAGGGGCCTGTCTAAACGCAATCAAGCGGTGCAAATCGCTCAGCAACAAGGTCGCTCTGCAATAAGGCGATTCCAATCGATCCGATATCGAAGCGCCCCATTCACATGATCGCCAAAATGATTGGTTGGCCTCGTGAAGCGGGTCGATCTATCAAATAGCCCGCAGGACCGACGATCCAATTCGTCCACGAATGAAGGCCCTATGACCTCGCAGCGGTCCAATCGCCCCTTAGCCGAAACACTCAAAACAACACTCACCCTGGCGCGTGGTGGGACCACAAGCCCTTCGATCATATCGGCCGTGGGTGTAATCTGATCGCGCAGCTCGGGCCCTGTGTTCGCATCCGGCATCTGGAAACTTATCTTTTCCCTGTCCCATCGAACTCGCAACGGAAACTGACGCAGCCGCGGCCATTGGGGGACGCTCGCCATCGCGTCACAGGTCACAGCATCATAGTCTGAAACCCCGCTCGGCACTGCAACGCGGCAGTCGCTCACATGCCCTTGTTCATCGGTTGAAAACAAGATGTCGACATTGGCCTTGCGCTTTCTCCTACGATCACGCTTTACGAACTGCGACCCATCAGGAGCGGTTAGGACAGCCGAGCGGTATGACCTTGGATAAAAGTATTGCCTTGGCCAACCATCAACGCTTGGAACCCAACTAGACCTTGGAGGAGGCGCGGGCGGCGCTATAGCCTCGCTTTTATAAGTAAACCTCACCGCGACTGCACTTGTCGAGGCGACCGGGCGACCGCCTTCGTCAAGAGCATGATGAAAAGACCTAGTCCTCTCCACGAGAGAACAGGCGAGCCGGCTGATGTTGATGGGCAAGTCTTGATCGCGGACATATCGACCATCGACCCTCCCGCTCAGCGAACCGCCGGTGCAACCTTTGAATAATCCTGCTTCATCCAGATCAACATTCACAAAGGCGGTGATCTTGGAGGTGGACAGATCCACCAGAAGCGCCTCTTCAATTCCATCGGTTGGAATTTCGCCGTTTGCCCGTTTCACAAAAGGCTTGCGCAAGAGAAGGCCGCCGTCAGCCGAAACGCCGGGAGAGCGCCAATTTGCGCCATAGATTTCGATCTCTGGCTCAATCTTGGGTTTCTTTTCCGAGAACTCTTGAGCTTTGCTTTCCCCAGGAGTGATCGCAAGCGCACCGCACAAACAAATGCTGAGAAGATGGCTCGATTTCATAGGACCCATTACCCTTGTTTTGACCGAAGGGCGATCACCATACCCAACACGGCCAAAGCCATTCCACCGATAGTAAGCGCGGTCCACTCATAACCCTCAAACACAGTTGAGATGACCATTGCGACCGAGATCGTCAGGATCGCATTATAGGCCGTCTTGCCTGCGCCGATTTCTCTCACAAGATTGTAGTGCAGCGGGAAGGTTATGACCGACCCGATAAACGCAAGATAGACAATGCCACCCCAATAAGCGGGTTCGGTTGGCACGGGCGGGGGGCCTGCGGTGAAAAAGGCAAAGCCAAGGTCAAATATCGTGCCATAAAGCATCGCCCAAGCAAGCAGGCTCACCATCGGCACTGCACGCCCCGTTGGATTGGCTTGGATCACATTAGCAATAGAGGCCGAGAGAATACCAAGCATCGCGAGCACAATCCCAAGACCAACATTGCCCCCGATCACGCCAGCATCAGGGTTCGCGTTCCACTCATGAAACAGCAGGAACGAGACACCAATGATCGCAACGAGGCTGCCGACCATGAACCCTATAGGTGTACGCTCGCCAAGGACGATGCGTGCAAGGCCCGCGTTGGGCACCATCATAAGGCCAAACATAAGCGCGACGATGCCAGACGTCACATAAAGCTCTGCGTGGTAAACGAACAGGAAATTGCCGCTGAATTGGAAGAGGCCCACGAGCACCGCGAGACCATGCTCAGGCCGTGTAAGCCCAAGCCTGCGCTTCATAAGAAAAGCGACGAGAAACAGCGCGGGCGTTGCCAAGGCAAAACGGTAAAAGACCGACCAAGCCGCTGGCACACCGTCAATTTGGCCGGTGATCACAAACCAAGTCGAACCCCAAATCGAGCCGGTAAGCACGAAAGGTATGATGACCCTTGGAGAGAGCATCGAGGGGGTTTGAGAACTCATACAAGACGCCTCACAAAGCGGCGATGGCTTGGCCAAGCGCCTGCGCGTGATCCTCTCGGGTATCCCAAGCCGTCACAAAGCGCGCCGCGTCATCACCCCAATCGTAGAAAGCAAAATTCTGCGCCCTCAAGGCTTCGCGTTCATCGGGGGAAAGCTGCACGAATAGCTCATTTGCCTCAACAGCATGCATCAACCGCTCGCCGCAACCGCTTGCGACTTCTCTTGCTGCTGCGTTCGCATGGCGCGCATTGGTGAGCCACAGATCGTCTTTGAGCATGGCAAGGATTTGTGCAGCCAAATAGCGGCCCTTGCACTGGAGGTGGCCTGCACGTTTGCGGCGGTATTTGACCAAGTCGGCTTGCTCCGGATCGAACAACACCACGGCCTCGGCGCTCATGGCTCCGTTTTTGATGAACCCAAAAGCGAGGCTGTCGACCCCATGTGCCGCATCCGCTGCCGATCCGCCCAAAAACGCCGCCGCGTTGGCAAAGCGTGCACCGTCCATGTGAAAGCCAAGCGCGCGAGCGCGTGCAAACTCACTCAAAGCGGCAAGCTCATCGCGTGAATACGAGCAACCGTATTCGCTCGCCTGCGTTATCGCGATTGCGTGAGGCTGAACCTGATGGACATCATCACGAATGGGATCAATGAGCGCGGCAATATCATCCGGGGTAAGCTTTGCGCTCGTCCCTTCGCACAGCATGAGCTTGGCCCCGTGGAGATAGAACCCCGGCGCCCCGCCTTCATCGACCTCAATATGCGCCTCTTCATGGCACACCACGCCGCCATGGGGCTGAACCATCGTGGCCAGCGCAAGGCAATTCGCCGACGTGCCTGTCGCAGTCCAAAGCCCGGCGCATGTCCGCCCGAATAACTCGCTAAAGCGTTCATCCAGCTGCGCCGAAAGCGCGTCGCCATCGTAAGGGTTATCGGCGCGATCTGCGGCGCGCATCGCCTCCCACACCTTGGGGTGGACGGGGGCGGCATTGTCGGACAGGAAGGGCATGGTCTCGCTCATGCGCCATGCGTCTAATCGCATCAGCGCACTTGTCTAGCATTGAGGTCAAGAAGAAGTCCGCGAAGGAGTTACGCTTGCACACCATCACCATCACACATGAGCCTTTCGGTGGATCGCCCACCGGGGGCGGTAAGTATATCGCTGCGGTCGCTGGTGAAAGCGCGACAGGTCATCTTGAGTGGGAGCCCGGCCGTAACAACGTGCGGATCGCCACCCACACAATTGTGCCTAAGGAAATCGGCGGGCGAGGGGTTGCCGCAGCCTTAGTGGAAGCGTTGATTTCAGATGCGCGCGAACACGGCTTCAAAGTGGATGCGCAGTGCTGGTACGTCGCCAAAAAGTTCGATGAGAACCCCGAATGGGCAGATTTGCGCGCTTAAGCGCTTTCAAGCTGAGAGAAATCAGTCGCGGCGATCGTCTCCATAACCCTGGCACGAACCTCGCGCGCACGCTCTAAAGGCACGCCGGGAATTGCAAATGTTCCTCCAGCCTGCCCCAAATGCAGCGTTGCATAGCCGCGCCACCTCGCGATGGGCCCTTGCGAAATCTCGACCGAGTGCAGCTTTAGCCTGGTCGCGATTTGACTTCGCGGAGAGAGCACACCGCGCGCTGAGACTATCTGGGATTGGTCCAGTGTGTGGCGCTGATATCGCCATGCCAGAACATTGAGCAGCGCCGAAACCCCTGCCAGAACCACTAGAACTCCGACCACTAGATAAGTCCATTCAGGCGAATAAATGCTCGCAGCAATACCGGCGATAGCCGCTGGAATAAGGAAGAACACGGCATCGCGAAGTGCACTGTCGAGAAGAAACTTCTCACTAGCCCTTCGCCAATCAGAGGTCTCGTCAGGCAGATCGAAACCCGCTGTTTTGGCAATAGGCGCAATCTCATGAAGCTTCGCAAAGGGTGCGACCACATGGCTTGATGCGCCCATATCTTGCGCAAGGCTCACAAAGCTAAGCGAGTGCCAACCAAAGCGGTAGCGTACAAGACCGGTGCCAATCTTGACGCCCTGCACCCGGTGGATGGGCATCACAACATCTGTTTTGGTGAGCAGGCCCCGGCGGCGGCGAAATCCCCTTGCGGTTCGTTCCAGCAAAAATCCCCATTCGCGCATGAAAACACGGACCATGCCCGTCAGCGAGCCAACTATGAACAGGCCTATCAGGCTAGCAAGAACGCCGAGGATTTGCGCAGTGCGGTCAAAGGCTGAGAGGTCGGGTGCATAATCATCAATCAATCCACGCCAGACATCGACCTCCCAAAAATCGAAATCGAGGAGGCTATCGACATATTGAAACAGACCAGCAAGCACGGCAAAAACAGCCAGCGAAAACTCGAAGAGGCCAAAGGTAAACAAGCGCCCGGTTCCCATGGAGAAGAGCGGCTGAGCGTCGTCTGATGCGGGGTTTTCGGCAATCGCTTCTGGATCGGCAACCGCTGCTTGTCCATCGCGCCGTTCGCGAACCAACTGACGAAGTTCTTCGCCACTTTCTTCGGTGAGATACGACAGGCTAAGATCTTCTCCTCCGCCAGCGCCTGTTTCAAATTTGACCGCAACAAGGCCGAACAACCGTGGGAGCAGCTTTTGTTCGAGGCTGACATCCTGAATGCGCTCATAGGGAACCGACCGGGCAGAACGGCTGAGCACACCGCTTTCCACGCGAATGTCAGAAGTGCCGATTGTATATGTCAGACGCCTCCAGTTGATGTAGGCGAACAGCGTCCCGATAGCGACGATTGCCGCGCCCACAGGAAGGGCGATTAAAAGCCCCGTGCCACCTGTACCAAAGGTGATGGCAATGGTGGGCAGGATCGCGTTTTGCGCACTTGCAAGCAGGCCAACCATGACCGTTTTGGGATCGGTGTTGCGGGGTTCAGTCGAGGGTTGGCGTTCTTCGCTCACATGCTCTCGCGCTTGATATGTTCGCGAATTTCCTCGCGCATTTGAACGGCAAGTGCGTGGCCCAAACCAGGCAAGCTGACCGATGCATTGTGGCTCCCTGCGGTGTGCAAGGTCATGGTCGCAATATCGAGGGCGCGCTCGACCGGGCCCTGATCCACATCGATGTGCTGAATGCGGCCAAAAGGCACAATAGTATCAGAACGCCACATAATCCCGCGCACCACCCGCAATCGGTCACGGCTGATCTGGTAGCCGCGTGCATTATAGCGGGCGAGCGGGATACGTATGATGATGAACAAAGCGATCAGCGTGGCGGCCCCGGTAACGATCCCGAAGGGTATTGGCACCTCTTCTGATTGCATCGCCCCATCGACGGCCAAACCGGCGATCAAGATTATAAACCCGACAAATACAGCCCCAATACGCATGAGGAGCTTGTAGTTTGGATGAAGTTTTGTGAGCTCAGCCTCGTCATCCACATCGCTGAATATGGATGGCGCCACCTCGGCTTCAGCCTCGGGCGATGTTTCCATGGGCCGCGGAGCATATTGTGCATCGACGGGATAAGGAGCCGACGTCGCAGGGACTGGATCAGGCTGAGATAATGACGCCCCGCGCTGTAACGCGCCGCGTTTCACAGGCTCCCAAGGTTTAGAGCCGCTTTTGTGGCCAAAAATCTGACGCGCGGACCCGGGGCCGGAAGCAGGTGTGCCCTCCCCTGTCTCGCTTTTACCAGACTGATCCTGCTGATCCCGATCACTCATGCCATGACTTTTGCGAATAGGATGCCCTTTGCGCAAGCATATTCTTGCATCTATCTTCTCGGTACATCCATTGAATTGCGCGCGATCACCATGCGATGGACCTCTGAAGGCCCATCATAAATCCGCATATTGCGCACGCGGCCGGCAAGGATATGAAGCGGCATTTCTTTTGTTACACCCATCCCGCCAAGGCACTGCATGGCATTGTCGATGACTTCCTGCGCCATCTCACTGCAATACACTTTGATCATGGAAATTTCTGAGCGCACATCGCGCCCTTCATCCAGTTTCCATGCACAATCATAAGCCATAAGCTTGGCTGCGTGAATCTTCATCTTGGCATCGGCCACCCACCATTGCACCGCTTGGCGAGAAGATAGAGGTTGACCAAAGGTCACCCGCTGGGGCGCATGTTCGGTCATAATGGAAAGCGCGCGTTCGGCTGCGCCAATACACCACGCAGCCATCTGCATGCGGCGCGTGCCAAGACGCAGCTGCATCGGCGCAAAACCTTCGCCTTCACTGCCCAAAAGCTTCCAATCCTCGACCTCGCAATCTTCCAGCGCGATTTCATAGGTGTATTCGCCGCCAAGCATGGGCACTTGCTTGACCACATTGAAACCGGGCGCATCGCGGTCAACGAGGAAGCACGACATCCCCCCTGAACCTTTGGCTTCAGGATCAGTGCGCGCAAGCAGGATGGTAAAATCCGCCTCTTTCGCAGACGTAATCCAGATCTTGCGCCCGTTGATGATCCACTTGTCGCCCTGCCGCACCGCCTTGGTGCTCATTCCCGATGGGTCAGCGCCTGCTCCCGGTTCTGAAATGCCGATGGCTGACAAAGTGCCATGCTCGACGTGGGGTTCAAGATACTCTTTGCGTTGCCTCTCATCGACATAGCCTGCGAGCATCTTCAGGTTCGGGCTGTCGGGCGGCAAATTATACTTGGCCACCGTGCTTCCCATCGCCACATTGACGCCAACAAGTGCAACATGCGGCAGGCCCATTCCGCCCACATCTTCTGGCGCGTCGAGCGCCCACAGGCCCATGTCTTTGGAAACCTTGTCAAGGTGCGCCTTCTCCTCCGGCGTCAAATAGCCACCCTGGCCAGAGGCATCGCGCTCCAGCACGCCTGCTTCTAATGGCATCAACTCAGATCGCACAAACCTTTGCACAAGGTCCTCAAGCATCTGATACTCTTCTGGGAGTTCGAAATTAATGGCGGCACCTCTAAGTTTGATCTTTTGCCGCTAGCTATCGACACAAAGCCGTTCTGCAAAGCCTGCAAATCAAGGTACGGCAGGTTCCCACAACTGGATGGGGTTGCCTTCAGGATCGTTAAGCGAGGCAAACCGCCCGTTGGGATAGGTCTCTGGATCTAGCTTCACCTCAACCCCGTCAGCGCGCAGCTGCTTGGCAAAGCCATCAAGATCAGCAACCCGAAGGTTCAGCATCCATTGCTTACCCGGATTACCCATGTCCTGCGATGCTGCTGGAAAAGGCGCAAAAATGGTTGGCCCTTCCTTTTGCACCCATGGCTCATCATCATAACTGGTGGGCACAGGGTTGATGCCAAGGTGTTTTTCATACCAAGCCGCAAGCGCAGCGGGATCTTGTGAACGGACAAACAGACCGCCAATGCCCAGAACTTTCTGCCGCATATCGGTATCATCCCCATCGTGATCGTGTGCAAAGACTGAGGGCGCGCCCCCCCGAACGTCAAAAGTAAACAGGCCAACATTTTCAAAATGCGCATAACAATGTCCCTCCCCCGTGAGGATTGGGCATACCATAGCGGACATCGGAGGGAAATGGCGCTGCTGGAGAGAATTGAGCTCTCGGCCTCAGCCCTTCAAAATCGCGACTGTCTACTATGCCGCTGAGGATATTTGCGAATGACACAAGCGGCTGGAAGAGGCCCGGGCTATAGTCAGCCGACATGAGGGTAGAGAGGTTACAACACCTTTTTCACCATCAAGTCTGGGAACGATCTTTTGCCTTCGTTGTAAGCGGGGAAACGTTCTTCTCAGGAGACATAGGTATGCAGTTGGCTGTCGCTCTTCTTTCGGCTGCGATCATTTTTGGCGGTCTTGATGCGCTTTGGCTGCGATGGGCCGGGCCGAATTTTTATCGTCCCGCTATCGGCGAAGTTATGGCTGACGACTTTCGTATGGCGCCCGCATTGGTTTTTTACGGGCTTTATCTTGCCGGGATGGGCTGGTTCGTTATCGCCCCCGCTTTGTCTGGTGGTGCAGTGGGATCAGCCCTGTTGAACGGCGCGCTGCTCGGTGGGCTTTGTTACGCGACCTACGATTTGACCAGTCAGGCAGTGCTCAAGGTTTGGTCAACCAAGGTCAGTCTTGCCGACATCGCGTGGGGCGCTTTTGCGACCGGCACAACCAGCGCTCTTTCGACATGGATTGCCACCCGCGTCGTCGCGTGACCTGGGATTAAACGCCGGGATTAAACGTCAGCCGCAATCAACTCGCACAGGATAAACAGACATGCAAATCACCGTTTTTGGAGCAACCGGCCGCGTAGGATCCCGCGTTGTAAAGCAAGCCCTCGAGCGCGGACTTTCTGTAATCGCAGCTTCTCATGATGATACCCAATCACCAGCCAAAGATGCGACATATGTGAAAGCCGATGTGCTCAGCGATGACCTTGGCGAAGCGCTTTCCGGATCAGACGCAGTCATTTCCTGCCTTGGGGTTGGTAATGATCCGGCAACGCTGCTCGATCCGCCGCCCCTTTACACCAGAGGCACGCTCAACATTGCGCTTGCGATGAGAGAAGCTGGAATTGATCGGTTGGCCGCAATTTCTGCCTCATTTGTGGATACCTTTGATCGCGGCCCTCTCCATTTTCGCGCGACGCTGCCCGCGCTGTCGCTTGTTTTCAAACAGATGGAGCAAATGGAAGCTCAGATGCACCAGCAAGATACCTTGCGCTGGACCGCGGTCAGGCCGGGCTGGATCATGGATGCGGGACCGTCCGAAAACCCCATCATAACTGACACAACCATTCGCAAAGACCTCATCCGAAGCCGCACTGGCGATATTGCAAATCTGCTGCTGGACGCAGTCGAACACGATCAATGGGTCCGCGAGAAGCCCGCGATTGCCTCGAAAGAGGCGGATGAAGACATCTCGATCGAAGCGGTGGTTGAAGAGGTAATCTGAGGCCCCTGCGAATTTGCACAGGAGGGACAGACAGAAAGGAACTGCGACTATGAGTGGATATAGCGAAGGAACAAAAATTCAATGGGACTGGGGCAATGGAACCGCCTCGGGCACGATCAAACAGGTGTACACCCAAAAACGGACGCTCAAGATTGATGGCAATGAAGTCACTCGCGATGCGAGCGAAGATTGTCCTTCCTACAAGATTGAACAGGCCGATGGCCAAGAAGTGTTCAAGAGCCATTCTGAGGTCAAAAAAGCCTGAAGCGGGGTGGCCCGTTTTTCTAGCGAGAATATGCTGTTTGACGGCCAAAAATTTGGAACTTTTATCGGGCCAATTTCTAACCGTTTCAGATGCAGCAAACCGCGCCAACGCCTCGATCTTCTAAAAGGCGTAAAGGGTTCTTCGCAGACCTGAGGCGCGCTTGGCAGCTACTTAATTCTAAAAAGGAAAATTACGATGACCACCGCGACAATCGTTACCAGCAAGCCTGATCGCTGGACCTCCCCCGACCATTTAGCGACCCATCGCTGCGCTACCACAAGTACGGGCGGATCCAACCGATGAAAGAGCCCAGCTTACTCGAGCGCGTTTTCGGGATTGCCGATTAAAAAGAGCAACCCGCTAGAACCTGCCCGGCGATTTGACCCAGCAGATTTCGAGCCCTCGTGCGCAGTAAAAGGAGCCAATGATGGTCTACGAAACCCAACGCCTTCCGGATATCGATAACGATGCAAGCAATGTCAGCCATGACTGTCTTGTACTGATCGCCAATGGTGAGAAAGCTTTGTTCCTGCGGAACATCGGCGATGCACAGCATCCTCATCTCGAAGTGACCCGCAAGAAGGAGCAAGATAATCCACCCAACCGTGAGCAAGCCGCAAACCGTCGCGGACGCATGTTTGATGGCACCGGCCATAAATCGGCAGTTGAAGACACTGATTGGCACCAACTGGCGAAAGACCGCTTTGCTCGCGATTTGGCCGATAAGCTCTACGAGCGTGCCCACCGCGGAGAATTTGATAAGCTTATTGTCGCTGCCGATCCATCTACCTTGGGCGAATTGCGCAAGGAATGGCATCAAGAAGTCGAGCAACGCATCGTGGCGCAGATCGACAAGGATCTGACAAACCATGAAATCGCAGATATTGAAGAATTGATCGCGAAACACGCGTGAAGCTGGACTGGGACCTCATGGATCGCTCGACACAGCGATGCAAATGACATCAAACTTGCGCAAAGCATCCCTTTCTTTGCCGGGTGCTGAACCGCCCAGCGAGCTTGTCTTCATTGATGCCGACACACCTGGGATTACGCGCACACCAAAAGGCGAGGCGTTCGTCTATCTGCATGCGGCAAATGGACAGGATATTAGCGGGGAAGACCGGACACGTATCGAGACCCTCGGCATTCCGCCTGCCTGGCGCGATGTATGGATTTGCCCCGCAGCCAATGGCTACCTTCAGGCCACCGGCATTGATGAAGCGGGACGCAAGCAGTATCGCTACCATCCAGCATGGCGCGCCTATCGTGAGAAGTCCAAGTTCGACAATTTGGCAGATTTCGGCGCCAAACTTCCACGCATCCGTCGACGCATTCGCCGAACCTTCCGGGACAACCAAGAGCCTGACCGTGAGCTAGTCACTGCAGCCTTGGTTCGCCTTCTCGACGATGCCCCTTTGCGGATCGGTAACAAAGTCTACTCGGACAGCGCGCTTGGGGCATCGACGTTGAAACAGCGCAATGTTCGGTTTTCTGGATCTACACTTCACCTTGATTACACCGCTAAAGGCGGCCAGCGCGTCCGCCGCCAAGTCAACGACCGGTTCCTGCTGCGCATCCTCGAACAGATCGACGATTTGCCGGGAAAATCGCTGTTTCAGTACGTCGGCACGGATGGCGAAGTGTATCAACTTCGCTCCGAACAAGTGAACGCATGGCTCCAAGACATCACCGATAACAGTCAAATATCTGCAAAGACGTTTCGCACATGGGCGGGCTCACTGGCTGCTTTTGAATGTGCAGTGAGCAATGAAAGCCTTACGATAAAAGCCATGAGTGAAGCAGCGGCACGCACCTTGAGAAATACACCCTCTGTTGCCCGCAGCAGTTATATTCACCCCGCAATCATCGGGCTGAAAGATCAAGGCCATTGCGACCGGGCGCAGCTTCTTTGCGCAGTGACAAAGAGCACACGTGATCTAACGCGTGTTGAGACGGCGATGCGTCGTTTTCTGGCAAAGAATGATAGTTTTGAGGTAACCTAGACCCCATGTTTTTCAGCGACGCTCCAATTGTCGACCTCCTCATCAGAACGTTGCTTCTTGGTCCCGTGGCCTTGATCGCGATTTTAGTAGCCACTCGCATTGTCGGTTTGCGATCTTTCTCGAAAATGACCGCTTTCGACTTTGTGACAACGGTTGCGATCGGTTCTTTGCTCGCGGGAGCTGCATCGGCAAGCGAATGGCCCGCCTTCGTGCAAAATACCGGCGCGATTCTCGCGATCTTGACGGCGCAGGTGCTTCTGGCGCTCTTGAGAAAGCGCAGCGAGTCTGCGCAAGCTGCGTTGTCAAATGATCCGATTATGCTTGTGAAAGATGGAGCCTGGCAGCTGGACGCAATTAAGCGGACGCGAGTGTCCAAAAGTGATGTGTGGGCAAAGCTGCGCGAGGCCAATGTGTGCGATCTTTCCCGCGTACGCGCCGTCGTGCTTGAGAGTACTGGCGACATCTCGGTGCTTCATGCAGATGCTTTGAATGAAGCCTTGCTTTGCAACGTTCAAACCATCGGGCAAAGGACGTCGCCGCTTGATGATTCAAGCACGCAAAACGGGAGAGAGGCGATATAGGCCTCTTTGGGCCGAGTGAGGATGTACAATACGCAGCGAAAAGCGACCGGGCCGCTTGAAACCGGCGAGTGTGTCGATTGGTTTGGGCATCCCGGAAAGCATGTGGCGCTAGATCGCGCGCCCGCCTTCACCACCGAGTGCGCGGAGACCTGCGTTCATGCGAAAATCCTGATCGCTGACAATCGGTCCTCGTGCATCGGCTCGTCCATTTGAAGAAACCGCTCAACGGCTTTCTTGGTACGGCATGCTCAATATCAAGTGCACTGTCACTGACCGACCGTGCCCCTGATTCTAGTGACGTTTGACCACCTGGACGCCAATCAGCCAGCGCTAGCGGCTGGCTCAGACGATTTCTTGCCTTCGCTTGATGAGGATTGAATTTTTCTCATCACCGCGCGCACTGCAAGCGATGCGAGGGCTGAAACGGCGGCGGCGGCGACGGAACGGATTAGATACTTCATGCGCAATTCCTTGTGTGGGTTGGTAGGTGCATCACGCTTACTCTGTTGGTCCCCGTTCGTTCCAACAAAGGGCGAGGGACGGTTAAACCGAATGCAGTAAGCTGCAAAAAATGGCCCGACCACGGCTTGCGTGATCAGGCCCAAGTATGATTGTCCCGCGTCGGGTCGTTGAGCGGGGGCAAAGCGGCGACCGCTTACCGGTCGCAATAGGGGTGATTAGGCAGCTGCTGCCTTGTTAATCCCACCTGTGGCGATCTCCGTCATCGTGCGGTCACCGCCATAGGTGTTGTCGAGGCATTTCTGCAGTTTGGATGCATCAGCGTGAAGGTCGAGACGCTTCGCGAATGCGACCAGACAACCATATCCTGCGAGGCCATAGTGGGTCATGCGTTGGAATTGCGTGATGATCATTGCATCGCGCACATCGTCATCGGTGAAATCTGTTTCGAGAGCGTGGGCGCGCGCTTCCTTCACCAGCCCCTCCATACCTTTGCAAAACTCGCCGCTCGGTTTGGCGTCGTGGGATTTGATCATCGCTTCGAGGGTGTTGATGCCTTCTTGAATACCATCAACGCCTGCGCTCAAGGCTTCTTTCAGGTCTGTATTAATCGCCGCATCGCGCAGCTCACGTGTCGCTTCGAGGGATTGTTTGTCTGCGCTGTAAAGGTCCTGGAGCTGGTCAATGTAGAGGTCTTTGAGGGTTGAGAGTGTCATGTCTCACTTTCTGTGTTCGTGTTAGAATTCGGGGCTCACGAACCCGCGGTCGTTCGCTGCGGCGTTCACCGAGTTTACAAGGCGCAAAAGCCGAACGTTCCAAATCTCTTCAATTTTTCCTCGCGCGCTTTCTTAGATAGCGTTTGAAGCCTCATCCCCCGACACTTTTGGAACTCCGCAACCAGCGAGAGTGTAGGCAGGGCATGAACCAGCAAGAAAATCTATCACTCGAACCGATCAGCATCCTAACCACGCAGCTATCCGAAATGGGGCGCGGCGTTATCGCAATGCTTCCTAACATCGCCGTCGCGGCCGTATTCCTCGGATTGACTTGGGCGGCGGCAAAGTTTGCCACCAAAATAGCCGAAAAATTGACGAAAGGCGCAAAGATGCGCCCCTCGCTCAGAGAGTTAATCGAGCTTACTATTCGTATCTCGATATGGGCCGTTGGACTTCTGCTCTCAGCGACCATTCTTTTGCCCAACCTTACGCTGAGCAGCATTGTAGCGGGCCTTGGTATCGGTACGGTCGCGGTCGGTTTTGCGTTTAAGGACGTGTTCGAAAACTTCATGGCAGGCATCTTGCTGATGCTGCGCGAGAAAATGCGGATCGGTGACTACATCGAGTGCGAAGGCGTCGAAGGGAAGGTCGAACAAATTTCTCTTCGTGAAACGCATGTGCGCAAGCTTTCGAACGAGCTCGCGGTGGTGCCCAACTCGCTTCTTTTCAAAAACCCTGTCGATATTCTGACGGACAGAGAACAGCGTCGCTTTGAAGTGCTGGTCGGTGTCTCATACGATACTGACTTGGAGGAAGCCTCATCCGTAATTCGCAAAGCCGTCGAAAGTTCGAGTGCGATCGATACCGACAAGAAGATCGATATCTTCGCGACCGAATTTAACTCCAGCTCTGTCGATTTCAGGGTGCGTTGGTGGGCTGGCTCTACCAACCGCGACAAGCATGAAAGCCGCGACGCCATGATCCGTGAGATCAAACGCGCGCTCGACACTGCCGGTATCGAGATCCCATTCCCATACCGGACGCACACATTCAAAGAGCCAATGCAGCTTGCCTCCAACGACTAATCGATTTGGGCCTGCCTTATCCGAGAGAAACTCCGCTTTTTTGGAACGATGGCAAGGCCCGTTTCTAAGCGACATGAAAGGAACGTCATTATGAAAAAATCAATCGCAACCACACTCGCAATAGCAGCCTCAATCACCCTGGCAGCATGTGATGTCAAACAGACAGAGGAAGGCGAAATGCCCGATGTCGACATCACCGTCGATGAAGGCAACCTCCCCGAGTATGAAGTGGACGCACCGGAAGTTACCGTAGGCACAACCGAAGCCGAAGTGGAAGTGCCGGAAGTGGAAGTCACGACAGACACGAAAACCGTTGATGTCCCGGTTATCGGCATCGAGCCCGGTGATGTAGACGGCGAGCAGTAACCCCCGGGCCCAATCGGCACAAAAGGCCTCGCAGTTCTAAACGACTGCGGGGCCTTTTTATGCGATTAAACATCTGACAATACTGGGTTTTTATTGGAACGCATGCGGTGGCCGGCTGTAGGTTAAGTATAGAAAGGAAAGGAAATGTCACAGTCGAATTCAACCGCACTTCAGACTATTTTGAACTATCTAATCGACTCACGCGATGGGTATCGCAAAGCAATGGAAACGGTGGAGACCCCCGCGTTCAAACGCATCTTCACCGTCCGCGCACAGCAGCGCAACGACATGGCTACGCGCCTTGAAATCGCGATGGACGCCAAGGGCGCAAAACCGGAAAGGGGGGCAGTGCCGCAGGTGCCTTTCACCGCAATCTCATGACTATCGCTGCGCTCATCCAAAGCGACGAAAAAGCGGCCATCGAGACCGTCGATGATGGCGAGCAACGTTTGCGCGAAAAGGTCCGTGAAGTGATCGAGAACGGCGATCTCACTCAATCTGATCGCTCCATGCTCTTGAACATCGAAAGCGAGCTAGAAGAAGACGCGCGCTTGATCAGTCAAATCGCTGAGCAAATCGACTAAACAGCATTGCCTGAACGATGCGCCTCCTACCTTGAAGCGCGTATCACCCACTCAACACAAAAAGGAATTTATCATGGAATATGGAATTATTGGCCTTCTCGTACTTGCTCTTAACATTTGGGCACTTTTCAGCATCTGGACATCTGGTTCATCGGTTGCAGCAAAACTCGTCTGGTCAATCCTGATCTTCGTGCTCCCAGTGGTAGGCATTATTCTGTGGCTGCTGTTTGGCCCACGCAGTGGTTCGCTGACGACCGCCTAATCTAATTTTCTTGAGGGACGGTCAAACTTGGTCGTCTCACACATAAGACAAAAATGGCGCCGCGATCTCGGGTAATCGCGGCGCCTTTCGTATGGCAAGCTGGAGGGGGAGAGGGGTCAGCTTGCCTGGTCGAGGTTGATTACATCCTCGATATTTCCACCGTGTTCGATGGTCTCGATGGCCTCGACAAAGGTTTCGGCAATTTCCGTCGCATCTTCGGTGTCGGCCATGTCCATTTTTACTCGGCCGTCATCGACAATATCGCCTAGAGTTGCGCGCGCCCGCGAGGCGCGGCTTTTGACTGTACCAGCGGCACATCCCAGGATCTCACCTGCTTCCTCATAGGTCAGATCGCCCGGTCCAACGAGCATGACCGCCTCGAGTTGGTCGGTTGGCAATTCGGACATGGCACGTTGCAAGTCGGCCAATTCGAAGGTTGCGTGCTGTGCGGCAGGGGCCGAAAGAATATTTTCAGCAGCGTTGTCATCGAACTCTGCCACAAACTTTTTCTCGCGGCGCAGGTGGTTGAGCCAGGTGTTGCGCAAGATGGTGAAGGCCCAGCTCAGAAAATTGCTTCCAGGCTTGAACTGATTGCGCGCAGCCCACGCCTTTAGAAGCGTTTCCTGCATCAGGTCTTCGGCCATATCCTCGCGCTTGCAAAGCCGCAGAGCAAAGCGCCTCAGGGCGTCTTGCGATGCGACCATCTGTCTTTTGAAACCGCGCGTTGAAACCGATTTGCGGTACTTTGCTTTTGGCTCGGGCCGAATATCGTGCGGACCATTATTATCTGCGCCAATCGCTAAGACCGAAGCCTGAGCGACGACGGTTGTTGCTGAGAGTGCCTGATTAACTCGCTGTTGTATCTGAGGGGCTTTCGGTTGAGTAGACATCGTATCCCTTTCAATGAACGGCCCAAGATAGGACGAATATTGAATGAGCGGTCTCAAGCTAGGTTCCCGGGTTAACATGTAGCAACTTTATTTGAACGATACGCTTGGTCGATTGTTCTTCGGTGATGCATATCAAATTTTTTCTCCGGGTACGCCGTGAGCACCTTCGCCAAGCTGTAATGCGAGGCTCAGCAGGTATGCTGCACAAGACACGTGTCGTGCTTGCTTCCGTGACTGTCGCATTTCTAACCTGTGCGGTCGCGCACCCCGCTTTGGCCCAGACTGCGGCAGAGGAAGCCAACGCCACAGGCGAACCCATCGAAGTCGCTGTTCCGGAAATTGCCAGCGAGGAGGCGGTCGCCGAGGATCGTGAGCAATTTGATGAGCTAATTACTCAAAGACTACGGTCTATATACGGTGAGCTAGATGGGCTTGATGCCGTCACGGTCCTCTCTCAATCGGGTGTCGTGACTTTAAGGGGTCAAGTCGCAAATGGCCAGTCGGCCCAGGAGGCCGTCGCTCTGGCCGAGCGGGTCGAGGGTGTGGTCCTCGTCCGTGACCAAATAGAGCGAGTTCGAGATCTAGAAAGTAACCTTTCGCCCGCAGTCGAGGGGCTTTCCGACACCTTAGATGAGGCCGTCGCCGGGCTTCCCCTTTTGGCTGTTGCGCTTGGCTTGTTTTTAGCAATTGCGCTCATCGGCCATCTTCTTGCGCGCTGGAAATCCTTGTGGCGCACACTGCTTCCCAACATTTTCCTTGCTGAACTTGTCGCACAGGCGATCAGAGTGATTGCAATCATATTGGGGTTGGTAAGCGCGCTTAACCTCTTGGGTGCGAACGCTTTGATGGGAACCATCCTTGGCGGGGCGGGCGTGATCGGCATCGCAATCGGGTTTGCGGTTCGTGACACTCTGGAAAATTATGTCGCGTCGATCATGCTCAGCTTGCGTCAGCCATTTCGTTCAGAAGACCACGTCGTCATTGGAGAGCATGAAGGGATAGTCACACGGCTCACTTCACGCGCGACAATCTTGATGACGATGGATGGCAATCATTTGCGGGTTCCCAATGCAGATGTGTTTAAGAGCACCATCTTGAACTACACGCGCAATCCAGAGCGAAGGTTCGATTTTGCTTTAGGTGTTGATGCCGAAGACGATCCGGCAAGCGGCATAGAAACCGGAGTTGACGCGCTGGTTGCGCTGCCGTTCTTGTTGGACTCCAGAAAGCCGTTCGGTGCGATTGAAGAGGTCGGCGATTCCAGCATAATTTTGCGCTTCTACGGATGGGTGGATCAACGTGAGACCGATTTTCTAAAATCACGCAGCCTCGCGATCAGGGCCGCGAAAGATGCGTTGGAGACCAGCGGCTTCACTTTGCCAGAGCCTATTTATCGGCTGCGTTTTGACCACGGGGCGGGTCCTGTTCCAGCGCCCGGAAAAGGCACGCCTAGTAGCGCCGATGAGCACACCATCTCAAACGCACAAGCACCAAAGAAAAAGCCAACAGGGCAGGGTTTGGCCGATGTGACGCCCGATCAGTCCATCCGCGAAACGGTCGAGCAAGAGCGCTCAGAGGCAGGACAAGAGGATTTGCTCGACGAAACACGCCCAGTGGAGTGAGCCATGTCGAGTGCCGCGCGTGCGGGCGATGTCTTCAGCCACCCTTTCGTAAGGATCGCGCGTTCTTCGGACAAACCTGCGTGTCTTTAGCCCTATGAGCGACGGCTTTTGGTGCCGGTCGGCATATAAATTAGGAACACACGGGCCGATGAAATGGTTCAAGTAATGGGCAGCAGTCCGGGCCAACTCAAGAACCGAAATGAGCCAAACTCCAATGGAAAATGAAGATATAGCCGATCCCGAAACCGCCGGCGCGCATGAGCAAAGCGAGCAGCCAACTTCTCCTGAGATCTATATCGAGATTGCCCATGAAGGGATTGAGGAGATGGCGCGTCCATCAGCCTCTCTTTTCTGGTCAGCGGTCGCCGCCGGATTGCTCGTCAGTTTCTCCTTTGTCGCGAAGGCTGCATTATATGCCGAAGCGGACGGAGCGGCCTTCGGACACGCCATCGATAGTCTAGGCTACACAATCGGCTTCATTCTTGTGATCTTTTGCCGATTGCAACTGTTTACCGAAAACACCATCACCCCCGTGCTTCCGGCCATCGCCATTCCATCGGTGCAAAATTGGAGCAATCTGGGGCGAGTATGGAGTATCAGCCTTGTTGCAAACTTCATTGGCACGGCGGCGATGGCGCTACTTTTTGTAGCTAGCCCGGTTGTGAGCCCAGAGGTGTTTGACGCGATGGTAACCATCAGCCGAAAGGTCGCAGATCTTTCCTTCAAGGATTCCCTGCTAAAGGGGATACCCTCAGGTCTGCTGATTGCTGCGCTGGTGTGGATGCGACCAAGCGCGGGCAACAACTTTCTCTGGCTTGTTTTCCTGATGACTTACATCATCGCCTTAGGCGACTTTACGCATGTTGTTGTCGGGTCATGTGAGATTTTCCTTCTCGCATGGAGCGGGGACCGCGCGCTTGGTTCGATGCTGCTGGGCAACATCATGCCAACGCTAATCGGCAATGTGTTGGGCGGCACGGCCCTTTTCGCCCTACTGGCATGGGCGCAGGTCAAGGATGAGCTAAAAGATACGGTGAGGCGTTTGAGAAGAGACCCTTGAACCCCATGGCGCACAAAGCCAACTGAACTCGCCATAAGTGGCGAGCGGTGCTACCTCGTTACCCACGCAAGGAGAGCGGCAGAATGCAGGATATTAAACTAGAAAGCGAGCTGGCGCGATATCCTAACACCGGCCGGTTTTTGGCCGGACGCCTGCGCCACGATATGTCAGTCGACGAACGGCGCATTCTGGAAGATTGCATATCAGAGATTGCCTTCATTGAGCAGCCGACCCGCATTTTAAAGCACGGTGAAGTGTACGATCATTCGACAATGCTCATCGAAGGCTTTGTCATTAGAACAATTGAGGGCCCTGAGAACCGGTATGGCGTCAGCTTTCACGTCCCGGGCGATTTCGTTGATCTTCATTGCTTTGCGCTCAAGCGGCTTGATCACAATATTGATACAATCGGGCCAGCCAAGGTGGGATACGTTCCGCATGAACGCTTGCGCAAGATTATGGAGGAGCAGCCTCACCTGGCACGCTTGCTTTGGTTCTCGACCTTGCTCGATGCCGCAATGCACCGTGAATGGGTTATGAAACTCGAACAGCTGACAACTGCGCGGCGGATTGCCCATATTTTTGCTGAAATTTGGCATCGCCTGCGAATGGTAGAATTAGGCGATGAAAAGGGTTTTGAAACACCGCTCACTCAAGCTGAGTTGGGCGATCTGACCGGCGCCACGACAATCCACGTGAACCGAGCTCTGCGCGAGCTGCGCAAGAAAGAGATTGTGACCTTCGCGCGCGGCCGGATCGATTTTGACGATCTGAAACGGCTTGAAAGCTATGGCGATTTTCAAGCGGATTACCTTTATGGCGAAGGCACAAACTACCTTCGCGAAGGCTATTCGTAAGGTTCTGACGAAAGATCGAAACAAAATTTCAAAAGGCTAACATCTGTCAATAGACCGCCTCCGTTTGATTTCTCTATTGTTTACAAATGGACATGAGACGCCGCGACCTTGCTGCAACACAATATCCCCTGACCAGCGACTTTCTGGCTGGTCGACTTCGTAAGCATCTTGAGCACGATGACTTGCAATACGTCGAAAGTCTCTTCGACCAAACCCGTGACCTGCCCGCCCGCGAGACATTGGTTGAGCAGGGGCAGCGAACGGATATCAGCGCGATGCTGGTGTCTGGTTTTATGTTTCGCACCATCGAAAGCCGCGGAAACCGCTACATTTTAGGCATCCATTTGCCCGGCGATTTCGTTGACTTGCATGGCTTTGCGTTGAAGCGGCTGGACCACTCAATCGTGGCGGTCGACGATGTGACCGTGGGTGTTGTGGAACACGCCAAACTAGAGCGCGTGATGAGTGAGCGGCCCCACATCGCGCGAGCAATGTGGTTTGCGACGCTCCTTGACGCTTCGATGCACCGTAAGTGGATACAGGTGATGGAAAGCCTCGATGCACCTCGCAGGATTGCCCACATTTATTGTGAGCTTCAAGCGCGTCTCGAACTGATTGGACGGGCTAATCAGCGAGTGGTGCGCACACCGTTTACGCAAAAAGACATCGCAGACATGTCGGGGGTGAGCGCGATCCATGCCAATCGTGCCGTGAGCAAACTGCGCGATTTGGAGCTGGCTGAAATCAGACGAGGCTCTTTGTATACAGACGATTGGTCAACACTGCGCGAGTACGCAGGCTTTGGCGCTGGTTATCTCTACGGAGACGGCCCGCTTAAACTTAATGAAGGGTGGGGTGACCTCGTAGGCCCACTAGACCAAATCCCAGCATGGTCAGCGGAACACCACATTTTTGTATACTGATTCGATACAAAGCGAGGGCGCGAAGCCCACGCGTCGAGAAAATGGTGCTGCTGGAGAGAATTGAACTCTCGGCCTCACCCTTACCAAGGGTGCGCTCTACCACTGAGCTACAGCAGCTAACCGAGGCGCGCCTATCGTCAGGCGCGGCGCGAATGTCAAGAACAGTGTGATGCGATTTGCAACTCGCCTCTTGAGCTTGGCGTGCTCTAGCGGCAGAGCGCTAAGGATGAGTGAAGATAAAGCATCGCAAATGACGCGCGAGGAACGCTTGGCTGCAAAACTGCGTGAAAATCTGCGCCGACGAAAATCACAGAGCAGGGAAATGCGCGATTCGGAAGGCGAAGACCTTCCCAAACACGGTAAGCCAAGCTAACCCGCGCAACTCTTTCCGCAAGCGTCTCACGACCCAGAAATCTCGGAGCAAAAATGCCCAAGCTAATTCTTGTCCGTCACGGCCAGAGCCAATGGAACCTTGAAAACCGTTTTACCGGTTGGTGGGACGTGGATCTTACTGAAAAAGGTGTGACCGAGGCAAAAGCTGCTGGCACGCTTATGAAGGATAAAGGCGTCTTACCTACCGCGTGTTTCACCTCGCTTCAGACACGCGCAATCAAGACGCTCAATTTGGCATTGGAAGAAGCCGGACGCCTTTGGCTTCCCGTGATCAAGGATTGGCGTTTGAACGAGCGTCACTATGGCGGATTAACAGGTCTGAATAAGCAAGAGACGCGCGATAAGCATGGGGATGAACAGGTCCACATCTGGCGCCGTAGCTTTGACACGCCTCCCCCGCCGATGGAGCCCAACAGCAAATATGATCCTGGTGCCGATCCGCGCTATGACGGGATCGACGTGCCCTACACCGAAAGCTTGAAGCTCACGATTGAGCGCGTGCTGCCCTATTGGGAAAGCGATATCCTTCCCGTGCTTTCAGGCGGTGAAACGGTGATTATTTCGGCGCACGGCAATTCATTGCGAGCCCTCGTTAAGCACCTGTCGCAAATCTCCGATGAGGACATCACCGGCCTTGAGATTCCCACCGGTCAGCCCATAGTTTACGATTTCGACGCAAACATGGTGCCGGGTGAGCGGTATTATCTGAAGGATTCCTAATGGGAAAAGTCGCAATCATCATGGGTAGCCAATCGGACTATCCGACGATGGAAAAGGCTGCAGAAGTGCTGGCTGAGTTGGACGTCGAGCACGACATCCGCATCGTCTCAGCCCACCGCACGCCAGACCGCATGTATGATTTTGCCAGGAGCGCAAGCGATGAAGGTTTTGATGTCATCATCGCAGGTGCTGGCGGAGCAGCTCACTTGCCCGGAATGGTCGCGGCGCTGACCCATCTCCCTGTCCTTGGCGTACCCGTGCAATCCAAAGCGCTCTCGGGCTGGGATAGCCTGCTTTCCATCGCGCAGATGCCGGGAGGTGTTCCCGTCGGTACTCTTGCGATTGGTGAGGCGGGCGCAAAGAACGCAGGCCTAATGGCAGCAAGCATTCTCGCTTTGCAGGATGAAGCTTTGTCGCAGCGGCTCAAGGACTGGCGAGCAGCGCGCACCGCCGATGTAACGGAGCGTCCGGTAGCCACATGAGTGCTCTTCCACCCGGATCGACAATCGGCATCCTTGGCGGCGGTCAATTGGGCCGCATGATGGCGCAGGCTGCCTCGCAGCTGGGTTACCGTACAATCGGTTATGCGCCTGCGGGCGACAACGTAGCGGCTGATGTGTGCGCGGATTTCTTCGAGAACGGTTGGGGCGACAAAGCAGCGCTCGCCGCTTTTGCATCCAAATGCGATGTCATCACCTGGGAATTCGAGAATGTCCCCGTGTCAGCGGTCGAAGCCATCCCGCAGGAACGCGTGGTGCCAGGAAAGCGCGCACTTGAAGTCGCTCAAGACCGTTTGAGTGAGAAGGCCTTTGTCGAGGAACTCGGCGGCAAATGCGCACCATATACGCGGGTGGATAGCGAAGACGACCTCGCGCGCGCTGCCAATTCGGTCGGCACGCCTGGTATCCTGAAAACTGCGCGGGACGGCTATGACGGTAAAGGCCAATGGCGTATCGCGTCGGCGCATGACGTGGAAGGCATACGCTTTCCTGGGCGCACGTGCATTTATGAAGGACTCGTGGACTTTGCCTCGGAGTTCTCCGTCATCCTCGTTCGCGCAAGTGACGGCACCATCCATTTTTGGGATCTCGTCAGCCAATGTCCACGAAGGCGGAATGCTGGTAGTATCGTCGCTTCCAGCAGGCGATATGATTAAGGCGCAAGTCGATGAAGCGCGTGAGATTGCGCGCAAAACGGCAAATGCTCTGGGGTATGTTGGCGTGCTAACGCTGGAGTTCTTTGCAACCAAACAAGGCCCTCTCTTTAACGAGATGGCCCCGCGCGTTCACAACTCAGGTCATTGGACAATCGAAGGCGCGGCAACCAGCCAATTTGAAAACCATATTCGCGCAATTGCAGGCTTGCCTTTGGGTGAGACGCAGACGCGTTTTGCTCAGATTGAAATGCGCAATATTGTGGGCGAAGACGCTCTTAGCGCGCATCACATTCTGGCCGAAAGCGGTGAGCCGCACCTGCATCTCTACGGCAAGCGCGAGGCGCGAGAGGGCCGCAAAATGGGGCACGTAACACGCGTCTCAAATGGGGCGTTGAACGCAGCCTCATGAACCATGAGATATTCCTGATCTATGCCAGAGCGGCCAATGGCACCATCGGTTTTGAGAACCGTCTGCCTTGGCACCTTCCAGCCGATTTCAAGCGCTTCAAAGCGATGACGATGGGCAAACCGATGATCATGGGGCGCAAGACTTTTGAGAGCCTTCCCGGTGTCCTTCCCGGCCGTCGCCATATCGTGCTTACCCGCCACGATGATTGGGCGAGCGAAGGTGCGGAGGTCGTGCACTCGGTCGATGAAGCCTTGGCTGCTGCACGCGAAGGCAATGACGCCGGCGAGATTGCAGTTGTTGGCGGCTCCGCCATTTACGATGTGTTTCGCCCTTTGGCAGACCGCGTGGAAGTCACCGAGATTCATGCCGAGTTTCAAGGCGATGTATTCATGAAACCGCTCGGGGAAGAATGGGTGGAAGTCAGCCGGGAGGACCACGAGGCGCAAGGCGATAGGCCCGCCTTCTCCTTCGTTACCTACAACAGAGCGAAAACCCCCAACTAATGCGCTGGCTCGATCATCGCTCACCCGTGACAAAGGCCCTTCGCGGAGCCGTAATCGCGCTTGGCAATTTCGACGGCTTTCACCGCGGGCACCAGGCCGTCGCGGGCGAGGCCATCAAATGGGCTCAGGAAGAGGGCCGCCCCTCCATCATCGCGACATTCGACCCGCACCCGGTGCGCCATTTCAAACCCGATGCCCCGCCATTTCGCCTGACCACGTTGGAGCAGCGCCATGAGCTTTACCTCGCAGCAGGCGCAACCGCGATGCTGGTGTTCCACTTCGACGCAGAGCTTGCCAGCACGAGCGCTGAAGACTTCATCACCGACATCCTGATCGAACGGTTCGGGGCTTATGGCGTGGTGACCGGCGGCGACTTTTCCTTCGGGCAGCGGGCGCTCGGGAATGTTGAGCTTTTGCGAGAGTTTGGCGGCGAGCATGGCCTCAAATCGCGCGTGGTTGAGGCAGTCGAAAGTGAGGGAGTTATCTCGTCCAGCCGAGTGCGAGAGGCATTGCGCGAAGGCGACCCGCAGCTGGCAGCCGAATTGCTCACCCGCCCCTTCGCGATCCGGGGCATTGTCGAGCACGGCGACAAGAACGGCCGCAAATTGGGCTATCCCACCGCGAACCTTGCAATCGACACTTATCTGCGCCCCAAATACGGCGTCTATGCGGTGACGGGTACGATACTTTCGACAGGGGAAATCCTCAAAGGCGCTGCCAATATCGGCATCCGCCCTCAGTTTGAGCCGCCCAAAGAGCTGCTCGAACCGTACTTTTTTGACTTCGCGCGCGACCTGTATGGTCAGGAAATCGAAGTCGAATTCCACCATTTCCTGCGCGGTGAGGCGAAGTTTAATAGCCTTGATGATTTGATGGTGCAGATGGAAAAAGACTGCAACCGGGCAAGGGAACTGCTCGGGTGAGGCGTTTGCTCCACGGCTTTGTCCTGGTTCTAGCTGTCGCCTTCCTCATCCTCACATTCGTCAACGCAAGCTGGCTTGCCGAAAAGCCTAAGGGCTCACCCAAGCTCATCGCCCACCGGGGCCTTTATCAGCTTTATGACCGCCAGGGGCTGGAGCGCGATACCTGCACCGCCGACCGGATCTATGAACCCTATCACGGCTATCTTGAGAACACGCTGCACAGTGTCGGGCGCTCATTCAAAATGGGCGCACATATGGTGGAGGTCGACGTGGCTCCCACAAAGGATGGCGAAGTTGTCGTATGGCACGATTGGACGCTCGACTGCCGCACTGAAGGATCTGGGCCGGTGCGCGAGGCAACGCTCGCCGAGCTGAAGGCGCTTGATATTGGCTATGGCTACACATCTGATGGGGGCGAGACATTCCCGTTTCGCGGTGGCGGATTCGTAGGCGCTATACCGACCTTTGAAGAGCTTGGAGCTGGGTTGCCACCGAACGCTCGCTTGATGATTAACTTCAAGTCCAAGGACCCATCGGAAGCCGATCTTATCGCTGCAAAGTTTGCTGCTATAGGCCGCGACCCTGCGGAAGCAGGCGATGCGTTCTATGGCCACGAGGGCCCAATTGGCCGGATCCGCGAGCTTTTCCCCAAGGCGTGGAGTTGGAACACGCAAAACGCAAAACAATGCTCTCAAGATTACGTACTTTATGGATGGACCGGCGTCCTGCCACAAAGCTGCCGGGGTGAAACTCTACTGGTCCCGCTCAATTACCAATGGGCTTTTTGGGGCTGGCCCAACCGGCTGATTGCCCGGATGGAGGAATATGGCGGCCGTGTGATCGTTATCGGCCCTGTTCGAGACAACTTGCCGCGCGGCCTCACACTGCCCGAACAGATCACCGAAATTCCCAACAGTTTCAACGGCTACATTTGGGTTGAAGACGCCTTTACCATCGCCCCCGCCCTTCACCCCAGCCTCGACAACCGCAGCTTTGAAGAGGTCGAAGCAAGCAAAGCGGCACTGGAAGAACGAAGAGCGCGCCAATGAGGCTTCCCCCGCGCGCCGCAATGCACTAACGCGCTTCGCCTATGTCTGACGATAAGCCACAACGCGACTATAAGGACACCGTCTTCCTACCGAAGACTGCGTTCCCGATGAAAGCCGGCCTTCCACAGAAGGAACCGGGCATTGAGGCGCGCTGGCGCGAGATTGATCTGTACCGCAAACTTCGCGAAGCCCGTGCTGGGCGCGAGAAGTTCATCCTCCACGATGGGCCTCCCTATGCCAACGGCGATATGCATATCGGCCATGCGCTGAACCATATCCTCAAAGACATGGTCTGCCGCACGCAGAACCTGATGGGCAAAGACGCGCCCTATGTGCCCGGCTGGGATTGCCATGGCCTTCCGATCGAGTGGAAGGTCGAGGAGCAATATCGCAAGAAGAAGAAAAACAAGGATGAGGTTCCCGCGAAGGAATTCCGCGCCGAGTGCCGCGCCTATGCGCAGAAATGGGTCGACACCCAGCGCGAGCAGCTCAAGCGCCTTGGTATCTTGGGCGATTGGGACAATCCCTATCTCACCATGGATTTTCAGGCCGAGGCGACGATTGTTGCCGAGCTTTGCAAATTTGCGGAAAGCGGCAATCTCTATCGCGGGTCAAAGCCGGTGATGTGGTCGCCGGTTGAGAAGACCGCGCTGGCTGAGGCTGAGGTTGAGTATGAGGACCTGACCGATAGCCCGCAGATCGATGTGGCGTTTGAGATCATCGAGAGCCCGATTGAGGAGCTCGTCGGCGCGCATGCGGTGATCTGGACGACAACGCCTTGGACGATCCCGGTGAATCAGGCTTTGGCATATGGGGCGGATGTTGAGTATGTACTTGTCCGCTTTGAGGACAAGTTCGATACGCCAGTCATGGTCAAGCGCTTGCGCGACCAGGCTTACATTGTTGCCGCAGACTTGCTGCCTTCGGTGACAGGCAGAATTGAGCGCGAACTGGCGAGCCTCGATCTTCCAGCGAAGTTCGAGGGTCTTGAGGTGGAGACACTTCGTTCAGGGATCAAAGGCTCAGACCTAGCGGGAACCAAAGCCCGCCACCCGATGCACCATCTCGGCGGGTTCTACGCCGCCCCGCGCCCGTTCCTCGAAGGCGATTTTGTCACTACCGAGAGCGGGACCGGCCTTGTCCATATGGCCCCTGACCATGGTGAGGACGATTTTGACCTGTGCAAGGCGAACGGTCTCAATCCGCAATTCGCGGTGATGGACGATGGCCGTTATCGCGACGATTGGTTGTGGTTGGGCGCTGATGACAAAGACGCAGACGGCAAAGAGCGCCGCCGCAGCGTCATCAACAAGCCGTTCAACTCGCCCGAAGGCCCAATCTGTTCGGATCTTCGCGAAGTGGGCGCTTTGCTGAGTGCTAGTGCCGATTACGCGCACTCCTACCCGCACTCATGGCGCTCCAAAGCCAAGGTCATCTACCGCTGCACGCCGCAATGGTTTGTGCCGATGGATAAGGACCTTGAGCCCGCACCCGGTGCCAAGCCTTCCGCGCTCCACGAAATGAGCCTTGAGGATATTGAGGCAGCGGCGCAAGACGGCGCGGCCCTTCGACAGGCTCAGGGCGAACGGGATACTTTGCGAACCCGCGCCATGTCGGAAATCGACCGGGTCGAGTTCATCCCTGAAAAGGGCCAGAACCGCCTCGGCTCCATGGTCGAAGGACGGCCCGACTGGGTGCTCTCACGCCAACGCGCTTGGGGCGTGCCGATCACGCTGTTTGTGCGCCCCGATGGATCGTACCTGCAAGACCCTGAGGTCAACACGCGCATTGTTGCAGCGGTTGCCGAAGCAGGCGTGGATGCTTGGGAAGAAGCCCGTAAGGCCGAATTCCTCGGAGAGGCGCACAACCCCGACGATTTCGAGATGGTCACCGACATCCTCGATGTCTGGTTCGACAGTGGCTGCACACACGCCTTTGTGCTCGAATCAGGGCGTTGGCCGGACCTACAATGGCCCGCCAACCTCTATCTCGAAGGGTCCGACCAACACCGCGGATGGTTCCAAAGCTCGCTCTTGCAAAGTTGCTCCACCCGCGGTCGTGCGCCTTACGATCAAGTGCTTACCCACGGCTTCACCATGGATGCCAAGGGCAAGAAAATGTCGAAATCGCTCGGCAATACGGTCAGCCCGCTCAAAGTCATGGAGCAGACCGGCGCGGATATCATCCGGCTTTGGGCGCTCAGTGTCGATTTCACCGAAGATCACCGCATCGGCGATGAAATCCTCAAAGGCGTGGGCGACCAATACCGCCGGCTGCGCAACACCTTTCGCTATCTTCTCGGCGCGCTTGATGGCTTTGTCGGCGATATGGGTGATGGGGGCGAAATTCCAGAGCTCGAACTCTACGTCCTATCGCTTCTGGGGGAGCTTGACGCAAAGCTGAAGAAGGCTGCGACCGAGTACGACTTTAACACCTACACGCGCCTGCTTGTTGACTTCTGCAACGAAGATTTGAGCGCCTTCTTCTTCGATATTCGCAAGGACACGCTTTATTGCGACGGCGATGATAGCACGGCGCGCAATGCGTATCGCACGGTGCTGGACCTCTTGTTCCATGCGCTGGTCCGCTATGCTGCGCCGGTGCTCGTCTTTACGTCCGAAGAAGTCTGGCAAACCCGCTATCCCGAAGATGGCGAACAAGAGGGAAGCGTTCACCTCCTCGAATGGCCAAGTGTGCCGCAAGTCCCGGCTGACCGCGAAAAGTGGACCAAGCTTCGTGCTCTTCGTGAGCGCGTGACAGAGGCCATCGAACCGCTGCGCCGTGAAAAAGTCATCCGCTCCAGCAATGAGGCGACCGTCACCGTGCCCGCTTCCGCCGTTCCTGAGGGCGTCACCGACGAACAGCTTGCTGAATTGTTCATCACCGGGACAGTGACCAGAGGCCAAAGCGATGAGGTGACAGTTACCAAATCCACCGACCACAAATGCGGCCGCTGCTGGCGCTTGCTTCCGGATGTTGCGGAAGATGGCGCGCTGTGTGGGCGTTGTACGGAGGTTGTTGGTGAGTAACCTGTTCACCCGTAACCGCCTGATCGGGCTTGGCTTTGCCGTGTTTGTCGCTGCGATTGATCAGTTGGTGAAGTGGTATGTCACCGGGCCTTTAGACCTGCGTAATGTGCGCAATATCGAGCTCGTGCCCTTTTTCGACCTTACCTATGTCGAGAATCGCGGAATATCGCTGGGCATGCTGCAAGCGACCAATATGGAGATGCGCTGGCTCCTCGTTGGTATGACCGCCCTGATCGGGCTAGTCGTCCTTATCTGGATGATGCGCGAGAAGATCCTGGGCGATATCCTTGGCCTTTCGCTCATTTTAGGCGGCGCGATTGGCAATATCTACGACCGCTATGTGTTCGGCTATGTCATCGACTATGCCGACCTACATATCGGCACATTTCGGCCCTTCCTTATTTTCAATATCGCCGATGCGGCTATCACCATTGGCGTTGTGATCATCCTTGCGCGCAGCCTGTTTGTGCGCGAAAAGGATGATGAGACGGACAAAGAAACTGTCCAAGCGGAGAATTCCTGATGCGTAACGTTAAAACCGCCATTCTTCTTTTGTCAGGCAGCGCCATGCTTGCCGCTTGCGGAGGCAGCGGGATTTTCAACCGTGACCGGCCCGATGAGTTCGCCGTGCAGCGTCAAGCACCGCTTGTAATCCCACCAGATTTTACGCTGACACCGCCAGCGCCAGGCGCACCTCGCGCCGCTGAAGGAACGGCGCAAGAGCAAGCGCTTGATGCATTGTTCGGCGGGCCAGCGCCCCGAAGCAATGTCGAAACCAGTGCGCTCGACCGAGCTGGAGCCGCCGCGCCTAGCATCCGCTCGCGGATCGGCGATGAGGGCACCAACACTGTTGCAAAAGGCCGTGTGACCCGCGACATTATCGCAGCGCCCGAAGGCGACGGTCAAAACGCCAGCACGGTAATTCCTGGGTAGTTTTTGTTTTTCGAGGACGCATCCGCGCCCTCGTCCTCGGTGCTTTTCCCTAAGGCTTCGCTCCGGGGCACCTGCGGATGGCCGGTCGGCCTTGCGGTTTCTAACGAAACCGTGCTCCGCGACTTCACTACGATGTAGAGCCAGAACGACGCCGAAGGCGTCGCAAGCCCGACCGGGCGCCCGCAGCGGGTCCGCAGCGCAACGAAGGACATCTAGCGAGGACCCGCGCCCGGATGGGCGTGGGAAAATCTAAGACACTTACTCTTCGACCTTCCGCACCAAGATCTTATCAATCCGGCGGTTGTCCATCTCAGTAACGGTGAATTCCCAGCCTTGGTCAGTGAATTTCTCACCAGGCACCGGAAGCCGCTTCAAGACATAAAGCGCATAGCCAGCCGCCGTGCCAAACTCGCGGTCATCGCCGTAAGTCAGCCCCAAACGGTCTGCGAGCCCATTGGCTGAGAGTGTTCCCGAAACAAGCAGCGAACCATCCGAGCATTCGATCACCTCAGGGGTATCACCCTCGTCCTGATCGCTCACAAAATTGCCCGCAATCGCAGTGAGCAAATCCACCGGGGTCACGATCCCCTCAAAGTGACCATACTCATCGTGGACCAGCGCCATCGCGATCTCCGCTGATTGCAGCACCCGCAGCGCGTCCATCGCATCAAGTTGATCCGGCACGACCTCCGCCTTGTGCATGATCTTGCGCACTGCAACAGTTTCACCTGCGACCATTCGGCCTAGCAGCTCGCGCGCTTTGACCACACCAAGGATGCTATCAGGAGAGCCTTCCGCCACCGGCAACATGGAATGCGGGCTCGCTTCAAGCGTCTGCTTTATCAACGCATCATCCGCATCCGCGTCGAGCCAATCAAGCTCGGTGCGCGGCGTCATCATCTCGCGTATGGGTCGTTCTGCCAGCCGCACAACGCCAGTAAGGATCTGGTGTTGGTCTTGCTCAATCACGCCGGAGCGCGTCGCATCGGCGAAAATCATCTGGAGCTCTTCGGCCGTGACTGAGCTTTGTCCCTTCGAGCGAATGCCGAAAAGACGGATGATCCCAGCGGACGAGCGATCGAGCAGCCACACAAGCGGGGCTGCAATGCTGGCCAAAATCGCCATGGGCCGCGCCATCACCACAGCGATGCGAGGAGCTGCACGCAGGGCCAATTGTTTGGGCACCAGTTCGCCTACAACAACGCTGAAATAGGTTGTGAGAGCGATCACAGTCACAAAGGCGACATCGCCCGACATATCCTCTGGCACACCAAGAACCGCGAGCCGCTCACCGACAGGCGCCTCGAGGCTCGCACCTGAGTACGCGCCTGTGATAATCGCAATCAGGGTGATCCCAATCTGCACGGTCGAGAGAAATTTGCCCGGATCTGCGGCAAGACCAATAGCGATACGTGCACCTGACGAGCCTTGTTCCGCCTTAGCCTTAAGCCGGCTGGTCTTGGCAGAAACAATGGCAAGCTCGGACATGGCAAAGACGCCATTGAGCACAATCAGCCCAAAGATAATGAAGAGTTCGGTCCAGGGAAAAGGTGTCACGTTGTCTGCGCTAGCATAAAATACAGACTTTGCCAGACAGCTCTTAAGATCGACGAGGCAACTGCGAGTGTTCAGACATCCGCAATGCGATTGGAACCATCAGGTAACCGGCGTGTAGCTGGTTTGTAAAAACAAGAAACTCACGATTGGCGCTAACTCATTGCACATGTATGCACGCGCCCACGACCACTAATGGAGGACGGTATGAAACTATCAAAGATTATGCTTTCAAGCACTGCGGCTATTGCCCTGTTGGGGACAAGCGCTTGTGTAACCGATCCGAACACCGGTGAGCAGAAAGTGTCCCGCACCGGCATTGGCGCGGTCGCAGGCGGGATCCTTGGCACGGTTCTTGGCGGTGTTATTGGCGGCGATACCGCCCGCATCATTGGCGCAGGGATTGGCGGCTCCGCAGGCGCTGTGATCGGCAAGCAATTCGACGACCAAATCCGCGAGCTTGATGAAACGCTCGAGGGAACGGGCGTTGATGTGGAAGAAGTCGGCGATCAGGACGCAATCCTTGTGCGCCTACCCGATGGCGTGACCTTTGCGCGCGGCTCTGCGGACATCAACCCGGGCTTTTATTCATCGCTCGATTCAATTTCGCAAAGCTTGATCCAATATCCAAACAGCCTGATCGACGTATACGGCTTTACCGACACTACGGGCTCTGATGCGCTCAACCAGCGCCTGTCGGAAGAACGTGCGCAGGCTGTCGCAACCTATCTTACAGCGAGAGGCGTTGCGCGCAGTCGTTTGGCAACACGCGGCTATGGTGAAAGTTACGACTTCCTTCGTATCAAAACCGCTGATGGCGTTGATGAGCCTCTGAACCGCCGAGTTGAAATCAAAATTATCCCGATCAGCCAGGACCAAGTCCAAGAAGCGCGGACTCAATAATGACGCAGGAGGGCTCTGCAATGGCAGGGCCCTTCTTTTTTACCTGTTGGTTTTGAGCGCATCAGCCCGCCCAGAAATACGGGCGACTGCTTCTGAGTGGATCGCTGGAGCGCTTACCAAAACCCCAAAATCGCGCGGATCACGTTTATTGTAGGCGAGCGGCTTACCAAAGGCATCGGTTACCCTTGCCCCTGCCTCCCGGGCTATCAGTGCCGCAGCGGCGACATCCCATTCAAAGCCCCAACGCAATGTCGCGACCAAATCGGCGTGATCATTTGCCACCATCGCAATTCTCAGAGCGATAGAGTTGGGCTTGTCGACAGCGACAAGATCAGAATCAGCGCTTGGCAATTGATCGACGGGCACCCGCGCGCCTGTGAACTGAGCTCGCGCGCTTGCCTTGAGTTCATCGCCATTAAGGGTCGCGCCGCGTCCGGCGACCGAAAACCATTCTTCCTCGCGAGCAGGGGCTGAAAGCATACCGACCAACGGTTTGCCAGCGCTGACCAATGCAACTGATACTGCCCATCCCGCTCTCCCACGAACAAAATCGCGTGTCCCATCGATCGGATCGACAAGCCAGATGAGGTCTTGGCCAAGGCGCGATGGATCGTCAGTGGATTCTTCCGAAAGCCAAGCTGCCGCAGGCAAAAGCCGTCCCAATTCGCGTTGCAGGAATTTATCAACCGCCAGGTCTGCCTCGCTTACAGGATTTCCTGGGCTCTTCTCCCACGAATCGAGCGTATGACCGGCTCCGGGCCAGCGTGCAAAAGCCATGCGCCCCGCTTCGCGCACAATCTCTTGAAACTGGTTTTGATCGATCATGGCGCGTGTTTATTCCTTGCATCTCTCGTGTGCGACCTTTGGAGACTTTTCAAGGGGCGCAATCCGTGCTTAGGCCACCGGCAAACAGTTTTATCACGGGATCAACACCAAAGGGATCATCCTCTCATGAACGTCCATGAATATCAGGCCAAAGAACTGCTTAAAGAACACGGGATTGCTATTCCCGCTGGCCATGCTGCACTGACAGTCGAAGAAGCAGTCGAAGGCGCAAAGAAGCTGCCCGGCCCGCTTTACGTTGTGAAAGCGCAAATCCACGCAGGCGGCCGCGGTAAAGGCAAATTCAAAGAGCTACCCGAAGATGCAAAAGGCGGCGTGCGCCTCGCATTCTCGCTTGATGAAGTGGAAAGCCACGCAAAAGAAATGCTCGGCAACACTCTGGTGACGATCCAAACCGGTGCAGAGGGCAAGCAGGTTAATCGCCTCTATGTGACCGACGGGGTCGACATTGAGAGCGAATACTACCTCGCGATGCTGGTGGACCGCGCGACGGGCCGCGTTGCTATGGTGGCCTCGACCGAAGGCGGCATGGACATCGAAGACGTCGCTCACGAGACGCCTGAGAAGATCACCACGATCACTATCGATCCAGCACAAGGCTTTATGGCCCACCACGCACGCAGCGTCGCGTTTGCGCTGGGCCTCACTGGTGACCTCAACAAGCAGTGTCAGAAACTTGCCAAGCAGCTTTATGCAGCGTTCACCGCAAGCGATTGCGACATGCTTGAGATCAACCCGCTGGTTGAGACCGAGAAAGACGCAGACGGCAACGCTTCGCTCCTCGTGCTCGACACAAAGATGAGCTTCGATTCAAATGCTCTCTATCGCCACCCAGCGATCGAAGAGATGCGCGACGAAACCGAAGAAGATCCAGCCGAAGTTGAAGCGTCAGAATATGACCTTGCCTACATCAAGCTTGATGGAAATATCGGCTGCATGGTGAACGGCGCTGGCCTTGCCATGGCGACGATGGATATCATCAAGCTGAACGGCGCGTTCCCGGCCAACTTCCTCGACGTAGGCGGCGGCGCAACCACTGAGAAAGTGACAGCGGCGTTCAAGATCATCCTTAAAGACCCTGCGGTCGAAGGCATTCTCGTCAACATCTTTGGCGGCATTATGAAATGCGACATCATCGCCAACGGCGTTGTGCAGGCGGCCAAGGACGTGAACCTTCAGGTTCCGCTGGTCGTGCGTCTTGAAGGCACCAATGTGGAAGCCGGTAAGGAAATCCTTGCCAACTCCGGTCTTGCCATTGTGCCTGCTGATGATCTTGGCGATGCAGCTAAGAAAATCGTCGCTGAGGTGAAAAAGGCGGCGTAAGCCTCCAAATCCGACACGATACTAAATGGGCGGGCGCGATTTAATCGTGGCCCGCCCTTTTGTATGTGACGGTGTAAATGCCGGTCCCATCCTTCATGAAATCTTGGCCGTAAGTGACAATAAGGCCGGAACCGGGCTCTTGGCGGTCAGAGCATTCTATGATCAAATCTTCGAATTGAAGCTTGCAGGGCTCCACATTCATTGCCGGCCTTCGGTAGGTTATGGCTTCTTCGAGCTCAAAGCCTGCTTGCATCGTCAAAGTGTATAAGACGAGCGTTCCGTTCTCCTCTTTAAGGTGGGAGAGCTCGGACCAATCAATGCTGACCGTTGTGCCGGTTTTCCGTTTGGTTTGTACGAATGTGCCGACCATGACGCCGTCGATTGGAGCATGCCAGCGTTCGATCACGCGGTCTCCAACGCTGTCTCGACCCTCCCAATCGCCAACTAGCCAAGAGAGATCGGTGAGCGAGGTTTGCGGCAAGGCATTCTTGTGGGAGCCCTCTTGAGCATGCAGCGGCTGAGAGGCGGACACCAAAAGAGCAAAGATAATGGCTGGCTTCAATTCTTTAATCCCACGTCAAAGGGTTGAAATTCAAACAAGAGCTCCGCCCCCGATTGCATCCGAACTGCTGCGACAAGACCCTCACTTGGTTGATCGGCGTCTCTACACCGCAATGTCAGCGCATTAAAATAGGCCGCGCACTTCTCAATCGCCACAAGGCGGAAGGTGAGCATGTCATCCTTCTCCTCCCACCCTGTCAGATCGGCGGTGAAGTGCTTTAGCCGCAGAACCAGCGTGCCCTCTTCTTCCATCAGATAAAGGTGCTCTGTGAACATGATGCCGCCCTCCCCGGTCTCTTGGACGAAGGTCCCAACCATGACGGTGCCAATTGGAGGGAGCCAGCTTTCCATCGCGGGAGCCCCCTGAATGCCGGTGCCGGCCCATTGGCCGACTAGCCAGTCCATCTGATCAAGTGTGGCCGCAGGCGATTCGAATCCCTCTTCGCCAAGTCTCGTTTCTCTTTGCCCATCTTCGGCCAGCGCCGCGCCAGATATCGAAAACACCGCTAAAACGGGCGCCAAAACTCTCACAATTGCAAACATTGCAGTTCTCCGCTTCAAAAGGTTCGACCCCGCGCAATGCTATCAAAAAAGCGACCACGCAAAGGGTTGACGTAGCTATGTCGGATGGCGACACCCATATTCGACAGGGCGAGGCAAAAATCCTCGCCCCAAGGCGCAACTTGACGTTTACGTAAACGCGAGATAGGGCGCCATTATAAGAGTTTCACGCATGTCTCAGATCCCTTTTTGAGCATGCGCCAATGGGAAAGGTAGAGCCATGAAAATCCTCGTCCCCGTCAAACGGGTGATCGACTACAACGTCAAGCCGCGGGTTAAAGCCGATGGCACGGGCGTTGATCTTGCCAATGTCAAAATGAGCATGAACCCATTTGATGAAATCGCTGTTGAAGAAGCGATCCGCATCAAAGAGGCAGGCAAGGCAGAAGAAATCATCGCGGTTTCTGTGGGCCCTGCAAAGGCTCAAGAAACCCTGCGGACAGCGCTTGCTATGGGCGCTGACCGTGCGATCCTCGTCGAAACCGACGAGGAAGTAGAGCCACTCGCGGTTGCCAAAATCCTCAAAGCCATCGCTGACGCAGAACAGCTCGGCCTCGTGGTGCTCGGCAAGCAGTCGATCTCTGACGACAGCAACCAAACCGGCCAAATGCTCGCCGCTTTGATGAACCGCCCGCAAGGCACCTTTGCCAACACAGTCGAAGTCGACGGCGATGCGGTTATCGTAAAGCGCGAGATTGACGGCGGTCTTGAAACGGTGAAGCTCACCATGCCAGCGATTGTCACCACCGACCTTCGCTTGAACGAGCCGCGCTATGCTTCGCTTCCAAACATCATGAAAGCGAAGAAGAAGCCTCTCGACACCAAGACCCCTGCGGACTTTGGCGTCGACATCGCGCCGCGTCTCACCACCACCAATGTGGCCGAACCACCCGTTCGCCAAGCTGGTGAAAAGGTCGAGGACGTCGCTGCTCTCGTTGCGAAAATCAAGGAGCTGGGGATCGCTTAAGCGGCCCGGCTAAGGAAAGGACAAGACAATATGAACACTCTGGTTCTGGTCGAGCATGACAATGCTTCTGTGAATGACGCGACGCTTGCAGTGGTTACCGCCGCAGCCAAGCTTGGCGATGTGACCGCTCTGGTTGCAGGTTCAGACTGCGGCGGCGCGGCTGAGGCGGCAGCGAAAATCGCTGGCGTTTCAAAAGTGCTCAAAGCTGACGATGCAGCATATGGCGAAGGTCTTGCTGAAAACGTAGCGCCTCTCGTGGCTGGCCTTATGGCTGACTATGACGCTCTGCTCGCGCCTGCGACGACATCGGGCAAAAACATTGCCCCGCGCGTGGCCGCTCAGCTCGACGTTATGCAAATTTCAGACATTCTTTCGGTTGAGGGTCCAAAAACCTTCACCCGTCCGATCTACGCAGGCAACGCGATCGCGACCGTTGAAAGCTCGGACGCAAAACTGGTCATCACCGTTCGTGGCACAGCTTTTGAAAAGGCGGCGACCGAAGGCGGTTCTGCATCTGTCGAAGACGTAAGCGGTGCAGGCGATGCTGGCATCTCAACCTTCGTAAGCCGCGAAGTCGCTGACGGCGGCGATCGTCCTGAGTTGACGGCGGCTAAGGTCATCGTCTCTGGCGGGCGCGCTCTTAAAGACGGTGAGACTTTCGAAGCTGTCATCAACCCGCTTGCAGACAAGCTGGGCGCAGCCATCGGCGCATCGCGCGCTGCGGTTGACGCCGGCTATGTACCCAACGACTATCAGGTCGGTCAAACCGGCAAGATCGTGGCTCCTGAAGTCTACATCGCCATCGGTATCTCAGGCGCGATCCAGCACTTGGCCGGCATGAAGGACAGCAAAGTCATCATCGCGATCAACAAAGACGAAGACGCACCGATCTTCCAGGTTGCAGACATCGGCCTTGTCGCCGACCTGTTTAACGCAGTGCCAGAAATGACTGGCGCGCTTTAAGCAGCACACACCATGCTCAAACTTGTCAAAGGCCTCCGCCCCGCTACTTTGCGTGGCGGAGGTTTTTGCATGGGCGCTCGGTTTCTTTCTTCGGTCATCGCCATCGCAACAGGCGGAGGGCTCGTCATTGCAAGTCCTGTGCTTGCTGAAGACGTGTATCCGCAAGACGTTGCTAAAGAAGCGACGACGCTCCAGCCGATCTCAGCTTGGAACCTCGACTACGGCGAGGAGAGCTGTCGTCTTACCCGAATGTTTGGAAGCGAGGAATCCAGGCACATTTTTGCTTTGGAGCAGTTTGCGCCTGATCGTGGTTTTAGGATCATAGTCGCTGGACCAGAGTTTGCTGGCTGGAAAACCAACCGAAGCCTAGAACTGGGCTTACGCAGTGATGCATTTCTCACAAAAGTGGAGCAATTCTCAAGCGGCACACACAGCAGCTTTGGTACGATGTTGGTAATACCGGCAAGACTTGAGGCGGATTATGTGCCCGTAAATCAGAGACGTATGATGGGCGTTGACCTCTCTTTGGCGGGCAATGTGGAGCGTGTCGTTTTGCGAACAAACAATAGGGTTCTCTCACTCGAAACCGGCGAGATGCTGCCAGTTTTTGAAGCTCTAAATGCCTGTACAAGGGATTTGCTGATCAGCTGGGGCCTTGATGCTGATGACCATACGTCGTTCATACCGCCATACGATGAGAACCCTCTAGATATCTGGGACAAGTTTATGAGAGGACTGCCCAATCGCGTTCGCAATTCAATGTCCGAACAGTCTTTCAAATGGCGTTTCATCATAGATAAAAAGGGCCGTATTGAAAGTTGTCATAGCCTTGGCGATGGTGGCGATACCGAGGCACATGAGCTCGGCTGTAAGATTTTCATGAACCGCCTTCGATTTGTACCAGGGCAAAATGAGGCAGGTGATCCGATACGGTCTTATTCGCTGGTCACATTAAGCACGAGCCGAAGGTTCTAACGTTCACATAAAGCTCACGATAAAGTGCAGCGTCATGCCGACCATACCGCCCACAATCGTGCCGTTGATCCGGATGAATTGAAGGTCGCGGCCCACTGCATTTTCAATCCGGCCGGTAATCGTCGTTGCATCCCAGCGCTTCACCGTTTCTGAGACCAGCGTCACAATCTCAGCGCCATAACGCGTCGCAATCCCGGCAGCCGTTCGCCTTGCAAAACGGTTGATCTGCATCTGCAAACGCACATCCTGTTTTAATGCCTCTCCAAGGTCAGCAAGCCCTACACGCATATCCGAGCCAAGTTCGCTGTTCGGATCACGCGCGCGGCGGATCATGGATTGGCGGATGCGCTCCCAAACGCCCATCCACCATTCGGCCACCGCAGGGTTCTCTAACAGTTCGCGCTTCATCTCCTCCACCCGCTCACGGGTCTCGGGATCATCGCGCAGGTCTTTGGCGAGCTCTTGGAGGCCCTCTTCGATTTTGCCGCGCAAAGGATGCTCTGGGTCAACGAGCACTTCTGCAAGCAGCTTGTAAAGCCCATCAAGGACGTTTGAGGAAATTGTCTTATCAAGTCCGGTCCAGCGCAATACGCCTTTGACCCGGTCATGAATGATCGTGCGTACGGTCTCTTCATTGTCTTCCAAAGTGAGACCCGCCCAACGCACAAAGCCATTTATAAGCGGCAAGTGACGCTGATCGGCCATGGTGTTTTCCAGCATCCGTCCAGCCAGCGGGGACACTTCGATCTTTGCAAGCTGCCTGCCCAATCCTGATCGCACCTGATTGCCCAAGCGGTCAGGATCAAGCGATTCAAGAACCTCAGCGAGAAGCTCTGCTGCCCCGCCTGTAATGCGTGAGCGGGCGTCTTCGCCATGTTCGTCAGGCTTGGTTGCGAGAAAATCGCCCACCACACGCGCCACATTCATACCGGCCATTCGGCGCGCAACCACTGCTGGGGTAAGGAAGTTCTCCTTCAAGAACTGCCCCATGGTGTCAGCAATGCGGTCCTTATTGGATGGTACGATAGCGGTGTGCGGGATGGGCAGGCCCAAGGGATGCCGGAAGAGCGCGGTCACGGCAAACCAATCGGCAAGCCCTCCCACCATTGCGGCCTCGGCAAAGGCGTTCACATAGCCCCATGCAGGATGCGCTGGGACAAGGCCATGGGTTGTGAAGAACAAGGCACCCATAGCGACCAGCAGGCCGGTCGCTGTCCAACGCATACGCCGAGCGCGGTCGGGGGATAGCGGCTGCCCGCCAAACTTTGCGGGAATGGATTGTGCCTCGTTAGCCATAGCGCTGCGCTATCTGCCCCAATGCTGGCAATTGGGAAAGCAGGAAGAGTGAATTACTCAGCAGGCTCTGCTCCGGGGGCGGTATCTGCGGCTTTGTTTGCGTTGGCGGCGGGACCGGTGCTTCAAGCACTGGCTGACCATCATCGCCCGGTTTGTATGTGAGCAATGTTCTGCGCAGCCATGGACCCACTCGCTTCTCAACGCCATCAGCAAGGCTAAAGCCTGCCGGAACAATCAAAAGCGTAAGCAAGGTGGAAAGGATCAGCCCACCAATCACCACAATACCCATCGGCTGGCGCCAGGCGCCGTCGCCGGTGAGGGAAATCGATGTCGGGATCATGCCAGCGGTCATAGCAACCGTGGTCATCACAATCGGCTGAGCCCGCTTGTGGCCTGCGTCCATAATCGCTGCGAGCTTGCCGGTGCCCTTTTCCATCTCTTCAATCGCAAAATCGATCAGGAGAATGGAGTTCTTGGATACGATCCCCAAGAGCAGCAGGATACCGATATAGACCGGCATCGACTGAGGCATGCCTACAAGCCAGATCAGCATGATCCCACCCAATGGCGCGAGCGCAAGGGACGTCATGTTGACCAGCGGGCTCATGAGACGCTTATAAAGCAGCACAAGACAGGCAAACACCAACAACACACCTGAGATAACTGCGATGATGAGATTGTTGATGAGCTCTCCAAATATCTCGTCCTGACCCACCGCGTCGCGGATCACGCCTTGAGGCAGGTTCTGCAGTGTAGGCAACGCCTCGATCTGCGCCTGTGCCTCGCCGCGCAAGAACCCACTCGCAAGGTCAGCTCCGATGAAAACACGGCGGTTCTGATTATAGCGTTGGATCGTGGTGGGGCCTGAGCCAAACTCAATGGTAGCGACGCGCGACAGGGGCACCGTACCGCCATCAAGTGTTTGCACGGGCAGGTTCTCGATTGTCGACATATCCCCGCGCGCGTCTTGGCTTAGCCTGACATTGATTGGGATCTGACGGTCTGACAGAGAGAACTTTGCAGCGTTCTGCTCAATCTCACCCAGAGTGGCGATACGGATCGCTTGACTAAGGGCAAGAGTTGAAACGCCCAGCTCGGCTGCCAATTGCTCATTGGGAGTGATAATAATCTCAGGCCGCCTGAGGTCTGCGCCGATGCGCGGAGCTACAAGCGTATTGAGGCCTTTCATCTCCTCAATCACCTTGGTCGCGGTTTCGTTGAGTAAGACCGGGTCGGAGCCTGCAAGCATCACAGTAAAGTCACGGCCCGAGCCTGCCCCGCCAAAATTCTCAGCGACGAAGCGAATACGGGCATCAGCGACTGTATTAAGGACAGGCGCCATCTCGCGTTGGAAGACGATTGAGCTGCGTTCGCGATCTTCTTTGAGTGTCACGTAGATCGTAGCTTCACCGATGCGGATGCGCTCCAAAGTGCGCTCCACTTCTTGCTCTTGCATAAGAAGTTCGGTGACCTGATCGACCACGCGCTTGGTCCCGGCAAGCGTCGTTCCGGGAACCATTTCGATAGCGATTTCCGCATTGGTGTCATCGATATCTGGCTGAAATTGGCCGGGAACGCTCCCGATAAGTAGGACGGTCACAAGCAGCGACATCCATCCCATGCCCAACATCCAAACCCGGTGGTCATGGAAGCGCGCAGTGAGGTAACGCACGTTGTCTGGCTGGGCAGCCACTTTTAAGGCCGCTAGAACACCAAAGTATCCGCCAACCACCAGTCCAACCAAGCCAACCAGACCCACCAACATAAGGGGAATGTTGAAGGACGTTGTATCGATCTCGCCCAGTGCGGCGGTCATCAGCAGGTTCGCTATTCCTCCGAGCACTGCAAAGCCCAAGGCGGCAATCGCAGTCACCATCACGATACCGAGAAGAACCCTGCCAATTGCTGCCAAAAGATGTGCTGATCGCAAAACGCTCGCCAAACCTTCGAGCAGTTTGAGCACCAACCAAGTCGCGACCCCACCCACTAAAGTGATTGCGAAAAGCTGTGTGACTTCAAAGATTTTTGAGACAAATTTGAAAGCAAACCCAAACTCATCGTCCGAAACAAGGCCGGCGACTTTGGTGTGAAGATTGAATTCTCCTACCAATCCCCAAAGCTGGAAGACTACAAAGGCCGGAACGGCCAATAGGATGAGTGAAGCCAAAAGAAGGCAAAGCGTATAGAGCGCGCGCGATCGAGGCCCCTCAATACCTTCACGCATCTTGAACATCGTGCTGCTGTCCAAGGTCCAGGTAAGCACGCGCAGATAGCGATCCATCCACTTGCCCCCGCCATGTTCAGCATGGCCTTTGGCCGAAAGGAAATATGCCGCCATAAGCGGCGTTATCATCCGCGCGACCGCCAAACTCATGAGGACCGCGATCACGACTGTGATGGCAAAGTTCTGGAAGAATTGGCCGGAAATCCCAGGCATCAAGCCGACCGGCAAAAAGACCGCCACGATACAAAAGCTCGTTGCCACCACCGGAAGACCAATTTCGTCGGCAGCATCAATACTGGCAATATAAGCGGTTTTGCCCATGCGCATGTGGCGCACGATATTCTCAATCTCCACGATAGCATCATCGACCAAAACGCCAGCCACAAGACCAAGCGCCAGAAGGGACAAAAAGTTCAGGTTGAACCCAAGTATGTCCATGAAAAAGAAGGTCGGTATGGCCGAGAGCGGGATCGCTACAGCGCTGATAAAGGTTGCGCGCCAATCACGCAGGAAGAAGAAAACAACAACCACTGCGAGCACAGCACCCTCGATAAGGGCCTGCATAGAGCTTGCGTACTGGCTCTTGGTGTATTTAACGGTGTTGAAGAGCGGGATGAATTTAAGGTCAGGGTTTTCGGCCTGAATCGTGTCAATTTTCTTCAGAGCCTCTTCGTAAACCGTAACGTCAGAGGCGCCTTTTGCACGGCTCATGAAGAAATTGACGACTTCCTTATCGCCCACCTCGCTGATCGAATTGCGTTCTGAATAACCATCGCGCACGGTCGCAACATCAGCAAGGCGCACTGTGCGACCACCGCCAAGCTGAATTTGGCGCTGCGCCAATTCATACGCGCTGTCATTGTTGCCAAGCACCCGCAAGGATTGGCGTGTGCCACCAACCTCGGCAAGGCCGCCTGCGGCATCGACATTGTTTTGCCTAAGCAAACCGTTGATCTGCGAGGCGGTGACACCAAAGGCTTGCATTTTTGCAGGGTCAAGGACCACCTCAATGGCCCGGTCCACACCGCCAAATCGACCAGCTTCAGCCATCCCAGGTACGTCAAGTAACCGCTTGGAAACCGTGTCGTCGATAAACCAACTCAATTGCTCGATGGTCATATCATCGGCTTGCACCGCATAAATGCCAAGAAAGCCGCCAGCGGCCTCGACCTTATTGACGCGAGGCTCCTGAATGCCGTCAGGCAGACTGCCACGAACGCGGTCAACTGCGTTTTTGACCTCTGAGACAACGATGTTGGGATCAATCCCAAGCTCAAACTCGACGAACGTGTTGGAAAAGCCTTCACTTGCTGTCGAAGAGATTTGCTTCACACCGTTGATTGATCGAACGGCGCTCTCAACTTGCTGGGTGATTTGGTTTTCAATCTCGCTCGGCGCAGCGCCGGGCTGAGAGATACCAACGGTCACAGCGGGAAATTCGATATCAGGGTTGTTGGTGATGTCCATGGCACGAAAGCTCACCAGCCCTGCAAATAGAAGGGCGGTAAACAGGACAAGCGGGATCACCGGGTTCGTAATCGACCAAGCTGAGAGATTGCGGAAGTTCATGGGTTTCCTGTCTGCCTTTGTCTCGTGGCCTGTTTCGTGCCCGGTTGCGCGCCCTGTTGAGCGCCCTGTTGAGCGCCCTGTCTCATACTGCGCCTCATCCGCCGAGATAACGGGGCACCTTGGAAATTACGATGACAGCGCCTCATCAGATGCCTCTCAACTGTCTGCTTCAGGTTCTGCTGCTTCGGGACCTGTCGCAGGTGCCTCTTCTTCGCCTTCGCGCCTTGGGCTCACGGTTTCGCCAGGATTGAGGAAACCACCGGCCCGAAGGACGATTGCCTCGTCACCGCTCAGCCCTTCTGTGATAGCAATCCCATTTGGCGTCACCATACCGGTTACAACCGGAGTGCGCGTTGCTTTGTTGTCTTCATTGATAACGTAGACGAAGCTACCTTCGCTATCTGCGAGAACCGCACTTTCCGGCAAAACCGTAGCCGTGACAGAACCGCTGTTGATCGTCGCCGTAGCAAATCCACCCGGCCGCAATTCGGGGGCATAAGACAAGGCAATCCGGGCAGTGCCTTGCCGGGTACGCTCGTTCACGACCGGAGACAATTGCCAAACCTGACCCTCAAAGCTCTTGTCTGATCCGGCAGGGACAACGCTCGCCGAGACGCCAACAGAAAGCGAGGCCAGCTGAGTTTCACCAAGATCTGCGAGCATCTCAAACTCACCGCCACGCGCAATCGTAAAGAGCGCGCCAGAAGCACCGCCCACAGTTTGTCCCGGCTCCACATTGCGGGCCAGAATATAGCCTGAGGCAGGCGCGGTCACATTAAGGCGTGCATTGCGAGCCCGCAGTTCAGCAAGCTGGGCTTCTGCAACTTTAATGCGGGCAACGGCAGAATCCCGTGTGGCTGTCAGGCGATCTATCTCCGCCTTTGAGATAAACCCACGCTCGACAAGTTGTAAGGCGCGATCAAGATTGGACTGGGCAAGCTGTGCATCAGCCCGCGCAACACCGATTTGCGCTTCTTGCGCGGCAGCTTGCTGGGTCTGTACCGAGCGGTCGATAATTGCAAGGACCTGCCCTTGCCCGACCCAGTCACCGGCATCAACACGCACCGAGAGAACTTGCCCGCCTTCGCCTACAACTCCTACCGGCATAGGGCGGCGGGCAGCTATTGTGCCTGGCGCCTCAATAGCGCCGCTCACTGTAGTGCGGCCCGGCGCAATTACGGTCACAACTGGCGCTTGCGCATTGTCATCGTCAGACCCCGTCGTCTCGTCTCCTGTGAGAACGAAGTAGGCCGCAAGGGCAAGGAGCAAAGCAATCAGTCCAGCCCCCGCAATCAACAGCGCCTTACCGATGGAAGAGCCCGACTTTGCCTCATAATGCGCAACTGCATCTGCAGCGGCGTCGCCTTGCTCCTGTGCTGAGATGGTGCTTGCGTAGTTCATACCTGTTGCCCTTCAAAAGGTGACGCGAATTTCCAATTGTCCCGCAGCTGGTGGGTACGCATTGGTGTATTATAGGTATAAGTCACCCTGTGCAATCCTTCTTAGCCATTGCACCAAAATGCGCAATGCGCACCTCGACCGGTGACTTTGAGCCTAGACGAAAGGTGTTTGGTAAATTGGACGCCGGCAAGAGAAAAGGTAACAAAAGAAAGGGCGGTGGCAGGTCTACACCCACACCGCCCATTCTTCAATTTCTTGGGCCGGTCACAGCCCCAAAATCACTTCTTAGCCATGTCGTGACGCGTCTAGCCGCGAACGCGGCCGCGTTGGATCAGGTTCAAAATGCCAAGCAATACAACTGCGCCAACAACTGCAACGATAAGTCCTGTAAGCGAGAATGATTGGACGCTTCCCGTAATGCCCAAGAGCGGTCCCACGATCATATTGCCAACAACAGAGCCGATGCAGCCAACAACGATGTTCCAGAAAATGCCCATCGAGGCATCGCGGTTCATCACCATGCTCGCAAGCCAACCTGCGACGCCGCCAACGATAAGTGCAATAATCCAACCCATAATAATTCTCCTTTGCCTAACCTTACCCCTCACATCAGTAAGGGTTCCAAAAGGGGATGCTGTCAAACTAACTCAATTCGACGTTAGAGAAAATTGGGAGGATTGTAAAAACTGCGCGACCGATAGGGGTACGCAGCGTTGAGACTAGTACTTCAATTGGCGCTCATAAAGATCGCGGTAGTGCTGGATTCGGGTCACGCGAAGGCCCTGCATCCCTGAGCGATCAACCGCACGCTGCCAAGAGGCAAACTCTTCAAGGGTCAGCCCGTAGCGCTCAAGCACCTCGTCAATTGTAAGCAAGCCGCCGTTCACCGCAGCAACCACCTCTGCTTTGCGGCGCACGACCCAACGCTTCGTCGAAGGCGAAGGCAAATCATCAACCGTAAGCGGCTCCCCTAGTGGGCCGATCACTTGTGCCGGTCTGATATCTTGGTTCTCAATCATTGCTCTTCTCTCGCATCGCCCGGCACATCTCGCGTGGTCGCGAAATTGTCCGCACTGTCGTGTGTCGCAAATGGGGCATTCTTGTCCCCATTGCTAATTGCGTTACTGTACTTGCCAGACGAGGCTTTGCGGCCCTCTAAAGTACTATGGTTAACACCGCCTTCATCATCTTCACCGGTCCGAAAAAACTGCGCTGCAGCGTCTGCAAAGCCCATTTCCTCAGCGGTCACCTCAGCGCCGATGTCTGCGCGTAGGAGCTGTCTGAGGTCACGCGCAGCGCTCAGCCTCGCTGTAAGCTCGCTCCATTCAATAGCCCGTAGAGGGATCGCTTCGGCTCGGTCGCTATCAGTGGTCGGCCCGCATGCTGCAGGGTCGATATCTTGAACGCGACGCGCGGTGCGACGCTCTGCGTTGGGAATCGCTGGAGGCTTGGCCTTTTCGAACATGGCCCAAGGTATAAGAGGCGGTTGTCAAAATGTGGTAAAACCCGGCTTTACCTCTGCTTAGGAAAAGTGCCAGGCGGCAGAGCAACGCAAAGTTGGCTTAGGTTAATGCCCAAGAAATACGTGTAAAATCAAAAGTCTTACTCGTAAAATTGCCTAGCTATGGTCAATTGCATTTGCGCTGACTATATGGCGCTGCGACCATGAAATTGTCTGAAACCGATACGCTCAGCCCCACTTTTGGGCTTGATACGGCTGCTTTGTTCGATCTTTCAAAGCCTGCAAGTGACAGCCGAATCGTTGTCGCGATGAGCGGCGGCGTCGATTCGTCTGTCGTAGCTGCGCTCGCCGCTGATACAGGCGCCGAGGTGATTGGCATCACCTTGCAGCTTTATGATTATGGAGCAGCGACGGGACGCAAAGGTGCGTGCTGTGCGGGGGATGATATTGCTGATGCGCGCGCAGTGTCTGATCGTTTGGGCATAGCGCATTACGTGTTCGACCATGAGAGTGCCTTTAAAGAAGACGTGGTCGATCAGTTTGCCGATGAGTATCTCGCTGGCCGCACGCCGGTGCCGTGTATCCGCTGCAATATGGGTCCCAAGTTCACTGACCTCTTCCGCATGGCGCGCGAACTTGGTGCAGATTGCCTCGCCACTGGACACTATGTGCAGCGCATTGAGGCAGAGGGCGGCCCGCATTTGTACCGGGCCAATGATGAAACGCGCGATCAGTCCTACTTTCTTTACGCCACGACCCAAGAACAGCTCGACTACATCCGCTTTCCTTTGGGCGGGCTGCCCAAGACCAAAGTGCGCGAACTCGCCGAAGCTGCTGGCCTTCGCAATGCGATGAAGCCCGATAGTCAGGACATCTGCTTTGTGCCTGATGGCAATTACGCCAAGATCGTGACCAAGCTTCGCCCTGAGGGCGGTGTCCCCGGTGACATCGTCCATGCCGCCACCGGCGAGACGCTGGGCGAGCATAAGGGCATCGTCCATTATACTGTAGGTCAACGCAAAGGCCTTGATATCGGCGGGCAGCCAGAGCCGCTTTACGTGATCAAACTTGATGCTGAGACCAGAGAAGTACGTGTTGGGCCGAAGCGTATGTTGGCCGTGGAGAGCGCCGAGGTCATTGAGACCAATCGAATTGGGGCTATCCCCGACGGAGCACAGCTCTCTGCAAAGGTCCGAAGTCTGGCAAAGCCAGTTCCGATCACGCTTGAGGGGCCGATGGGCGACAATGCGACGATCCGCATCCACTTCGCGACCCCTGAGTTTGGTGTCGCACCGGGTCAAGCTGCGGTGATCTATGCCGATAAGCGGGTGATCGGCGGCGGCTGGATCGATTCGACGACTTCAGTCGCGTCCTAAGCGCCGCGTCTATCCTTCCCAGCTCTCCAGCACGCAGCCATAGCCTTTGCGGTTAGTGGCCGTTGTCGAATTGACGAAAGGGATGCTGGCGGTGACGCTTTGCGCCTCGGGATTTTCGCTCAAGGAGACCATTTCCATCCCTGCAAGCTTATCCTTAGCGCAGTCTTCAAGGTCGCGGCCCGCCACAAACCGGCAAGAACAGGCCACCCGTGCAGCATAGCTTGTGCTTACCCCGGCATAGCCTTGGATGGGTGCGCGATAGAACCAAGCCAGCGCAGCAATGACCGCGACCACAAGCAGCACGATGATCAATACGATCCGCGAAAGAGAGAAGCGTTTAGCGCCCGATTTTGCCCCTGAATTAGGCATTGCTTTGCGTCTATCCTTATCCGAATGAAGAGCCATGACTGCTCGTTTCAAATTCTCTACCGCCACGACTGCGGTTCTGCCAGCCCTCTTGCTCGCCTCCTGCAGCGAACCCGCACCCAGTGCCCCGCCGCCCTTGAGCCAAGAGGCATTGGATGCCATCTCCCAGGATGCCGGCGCACCCATGGATCAGCTGGCGCGGCAGGTGGATGAGCTTTTCACCAAAGAGGGTCTTGGCGAGACCCGCGCAGTGCTGCTTCTTGCCGATGGCAAGATCGCGGCGGAACGCTACGCCGATGGGTATGATAGCGAGACCCGTCATATCAGCTGGTCGATGGCGAAGACCGTTACCGCCGTCCTTATCGGCATGCTCGTGGCAGACGGCCTGCTGAGCGAGGAGGCGGCGGCTCCCATTCCCGCATGGCAGCGCAATGGCGATCCGCGCGGCGAGATCACTTTGGAACACCTCCTGCAGATGCGAGCGGGCCTGCGCCATACCGAAGCTGGCGATCCACCCTATGAGAGCGCGGAGGTGCGCATGCTCTTCCTTGATGGCCGCGATGACATGGCCAAGTGGGCGAAGGAACAGCCGCTTGAAGCTGTGCCAGGTGAGATGTTTGAGTATTCTTCCAATACCACCGTGATCCTCGCCGATATTGCCGCCAGCGCCCTTACTGACAGCTCTGACCCTGATGAACGGCGCACTGCTGTTGCCAATTATCTTGAAGAGCGCTTGTTTGGCCCATTGGGCATGACCTCCATGGTCCCTGAGTATGACGCGGCGGGCACATTGATCGGCGGAAGCCTGATGCACGCCTCGGCCCGCGACTATGCCAAGTTTGGTGAGTTCCTGCGCAATGATGGCCGCGCGCCTTCGGGTGAGCAATTGGTGCCAAGCCGCTGGGTCGAGAAGATGCTGACACCCAGCCCCGCTTCGGAACACTACGGCTATCAGATCTGGCTCAACCGACCTGAGCCTGATCTTAAATGGCCTCACCCACTCTTCCCCGACCGTGCACCTGCAAGCCTGTTCTCGCTTATCGGGCATATGGGGCAATATGTGCTGGTCTCTCCTGATCAGAAGTTGACGCTGGTGCGGCTGGGCCATTCTTCAAGCGAAGAGCGTCCGCCGATGTTGCAGGAAGCAGCGGATATTCTGGCGCTATATCCCAGTAAGTAGTCACAGGAAAAAATCCCCCTTCACCACAGTCACACACGGCCCGCCAAGCCAAACCCGGTCGCCGTCGATCCTGCATGTGAGTGACCCGCCGCGCTTGCTTGCCTGATAGGCGGTGAAGCTTTCGCGCCCCAGCTTGGCCGTCCAATAAGGCGTCAGCACCGCGTGGGCGCCGCCAGTCACCGGGTCTTCGTCAATGCCGTAAGCAGGTACGAACACTCGGCTTACGATGTCGGTGGCGGTTCCAGGAGCGGTGCAGACGAACAGCTCATCACCCAGCGCGGCAAGCCCGCGGTAATCGGGGTCAAGCGCGCGGATTGCTGCTTCATCGTCATAGAGGAAGATGTTGTAGCCCAAGTCGCTGCGCTGCATCGCTATCGGCGATCCCCCAAGACACTTTGCGGCCTCACCCCACTGGCTGGCCTGCGTTGCAATGGCAGGAAGACCCACCTCATAGCCATCACCCACGCGCTTCACTTCGAGGATGCCAGATTCGCGGGTTCGGAAGGTTACGCGTTCGCCGCCATGCTCACTAAGCAGCATATGCCCGCTGGCCAGCGTCGCATGGCCGCAAAGGCGTATCTCTGAGGTCGGCGTAAACCAACGCAGCTCCCAATCCGCTTCCCCAGTGTCATCGCGCACCAGAAAGGCGGTCTCGGCAAAGTTGTTCTCAGCACCGATATTGATGAGAGTTTCATCGGCAAGCCACTTATCAAGCACCATCACCGCTGCTTGGTTGCCGCCAAAGGGCCGGGCACTGAAGGCATCGATGTGCCAATAGGGAATAGCCTGCGTCACGGATACAGCAGCGTGTCTGTCCATTTGAGCGCATCGCCCGCGCCAGACAGCGTGAAGAGCCGCCGGTCATGCAGCCGGTTGTCGCGGTCGATCCAGAACTCGATACGCCGCGGCCTCAGCGTAAAGCCAGTCCAATGCGATGGCCGTGGCACTTCTCCAGCCGCTTCATGCTCTGCGTGCAATGCCTTCACCCGGTCGAGATATTCCTGACGGTCCGCCAAAGGACGCGATTGATCACTGGCGGCACTGCCAACCTGGCTGTTGTACGCGCGAGAGTGGAAGTATTCATCGGCGCGGGCCTCGCTGACCTCTTGCAAAGGCCCCTCGATCCTGATTTGACGGCGAAGGCTCTTCCAGTGGAACAGCAGGCTCGCCTGCATGTTGGAGCGGATTTCGCTACCTTTACGGCTGTCAGCGTTGGTGAAGAAAGTGAATCCACCCTCCCCGCTTTCATGGGCCCCGTGCCCTTTCAATAGCACCATGCGAACAGACGGCATCCCATCGCTCGTCGCAGTCGCAATCGCCATCGCGTTGGGGTCGTTGATCTCGCTTTCTTTGGCCTCTGCAAACCATGCATCAAACAGCGTGTATGGATCGCTGCCAGCGGGAATCACACTGTCTGCCAATTGGGCTTCGTTGAGCTTATCGGCGTTAATCATGAAATGTGTTCCTTATCAGCAGGTTGGTCAAAGTTTGGCACACTTGGCACACTGTTCAGGGTCGGAAAAGTTCTGCCCTCCCAAATGGGCTGCAAAACAGGTGCAAAAAGGCGGTTCTCATGGGTCATACGAAGCCAAATAGGAGCCGGAGGCGCGGTAGGAAAGATATTCCCACCTTAACCTTTGCACGCTAGACGCTTGCCTCAAGTCACTGTTGCACCTAGCTAAGACACCATGCGCGATCCGTATTCCACCCTTGGCCTTGCCCGCACCGCCTCTGAAAAAGAGGTGAAGAGCGCCTATCGCAAGCTTGCAAAAGAGCTGCATCCTGACCGCAATAAGGACAATCCCAAAGCGGCAGAGAAATTCTCGGACGCGACCAAGGCCTATGACCTTCTCTCCGACAAGGACAAACGCGCGCAGTTTGACCGGGGTGAGATCGATGCCGAGGGCAACCCGCTAAACCCCTTTGCCGGAATGGGTGGAGGTATGGGTGGGGGCCGCCCGAGAGGCGCAGGAGCCGGTTATGGCAGCGCGCGAGGTGGCGGTTTTCGCGATCAGGAATTCCAAGGCTTTGGCGCCGACGATATGGATCTGGGCGATCTGTTCGAAGGCCTGTTTGGCGGCGGACGCAATCGCACAGCTGAGCCCCCCAGAGGTGGCTTTGGCGGAAGGCGGCCACCCCCGCCACCACCCAAAAAAGGCGCAGATATTCAATACCGGCTGGCCGTGCCTTTCGTGGATGCGGCCTCAGGACAAGATCAGCGGATCACGCTCGCCGACGGCAAAGCGATCAGCCTGAAACTCCCCGCAGGTGTAGAAGACGGCACCCAAATGCGGCTAAAAGGCAAGGGGCACGCAGGGCCCGGTGGCCACGGCGATGGGATCGTTATGGTGGAAGTTGCCTCTCACCCCTTTTTCATCCGCGACGGCGACAACATCCGGATGGATTTGCCCATCACTCTTGATGAGGCGATCAATGGCGGCAAAGTGAAATGCCCAACGGTCGATGGCCCGGTGATGCTGACTTTGAAACCCGGTGCCAATGGCGGCACTGTTATGCGCCTGACCGGCAAGGGATGGACCAAGAAGAAGAGCACAGCGGAAAAGCCAACGCGCGGTGATCAGCTCGTTACGCTCGAAATTCAAATGCCCGAGGATTTGGACAGCCTGAAGAAGAAGCTGGGCGATTGGAAAGACCCGGCCAAACCGCGCTCTAAGTTCGGATTGTAACAGAGCGCGCCTGTGAGCCAACCCTTGGGACACAGCCCCCTTCCTGATCAAACGGAAGAGCGCACGGATATCGCCACCGAAGTCCGCTCGCTTTCGCCAGAAGCGCGCCGGTTAAGGGCGCTTACGCGGCCGGATCATTTTGCCAAATCCGCACCGGTCGCTCAATACACTTCGGTTGCCGAACCCGGATTAGGTGCAAGGCACCGCTTGCTGCAGCTTGCAGGGCCAGGCTCGAGAGCCTTCGAAATTATTCGGCGCACAGTGGCAGGGACATGGCAGGACGGATTTATTCACGCCGGAAATCTCGCCTATCTCTCAATGCTGGCAATCTTCCCGTTCTTCATCATCGGCGCAGCCCTGTTTGAGATTATTGGCGGGCGTGAGCGCGCATTGGAAATGGTGACGGCGGTGCTCATCGCAGTGCCTCCGACAGTGAGCCGGGCAATCGGGCCTGTGGCAGAAGAGATCGTCGATGCCCCGCAAGGCTGGCTTTTATGGCTGGGTGCAGGGGTTGCGCTTTGGACGGTATCAAGCCTGGTTGAGACCATCCGTGAGATCCTGAGGCGCGCCTATGGCACAAAGGCACAGCTTGCCTTCTGGCAGTCGAGATTGTTTTCAGCGGCGCTTATTTTGGGGGCGGTCGTAATCCTGGTTGTCTCCCTCATCGCCAGCGTATTGATCGGCACTGTGCAGCAGTTCATCCTCAGTTTCTCGCCCCAATTCTCCGAGACCATTACCGGGCTCAGAATATCCAGAGTGGTTCCCGCACTTGGCCTTGGCGCATCGCTCTACATCCTTTTCTGGTCGCTTACCCCGGCGCGGTATAGGGATAAAAGATATCCCAAATGGCCGGGTCCATTGTTCACCGTCGTGTGGTGGATAGGCGTCACAGCGGCTATGCCACCGATCTTGAGCGGGGCAGTCACCTACGATCTCATCTATGGCAGCATGGCCGGGATCATCATCGCACTGTTCTTTTTCTGGCTAGTGGGCCTCGGCCTCGTTATCGGAGCAGAATTGAACGCAAGTCTTGCAGAACCCGAAAATGAAATCGAAGTTCTGGAGACAAGCAAGAAGGAAGACACACCGTGACCAAACTCATGGAAGGCAAAAAAGGCCTCATTATGGGGCTCGCCAACAACAAGTCACTGGCTTGGGGCATTGCCAAACAGCTTGCCGAGCATGGGGCGGAGCTCGCCTTTTCATACCAAGGTGAGGCTTTGGCCAAGCGCGTTGGACCCTTGGCAGCCGAGCTTGGCAGCGACTTTGTGTTTGAATGCGATGTGTCGGATATGGCTTCGCTTGATGCAGGCTTTGACGCGATCAAAGAGCGCTGGGGCAGCCTCGATTTCGTCGTCCATGCGATCGGTTTTTCCGACAAGAATGAGCTGCGCGGCAAATATCTTGATACCAGCCTCGATAACTTCCTCATGACGATGAATATTTCCGCCTATTCGCTTGTCGCTGTGACCAAGCGTGCAGCGGAATTGATGCCTGAGGAAGGCGGTTCGGTCCTGACGCTGACGTACTATGGCGCTGAGAAATATATGCCGCATTACAATGTGATGGGTGTGGCGAAGGCGGCATTGGAAACGAGCGTGATGTATCTCGCCAATGACCTTGGCCCCAAGAACATCCGTGTGAACGCGATCAGCGCTGGCCCTGTCAAAACGCTTGCAGCCAGCGGCATTGGCGACTTCCGCTATATCCTCAAATGGAACGAGCTGAACTCGCCGCTTCGCCGCACGACAACGCTTGAGGATGTGGGCGGATCGGGGCTTTACCTGCTCTCCAACCTCTCATCCGGCGTCACAGGCGAGGTCCACCATGTCGATAGCGGCTATCACACCGTCGGCATGAAGCAGGTGGACGCGCCCGACATCTCTGTCAGCTAATGAAAACCGTCCTCGTCACAGGCTCGGCCGGATTTATCGGCTACCACTTGTCGCAGCTCCTTTTGGATGAAGGCTTTCGCGTCGTCGGTTATGACGGGATGACGGACTATTACGAGGTCGCGCTTAAAGAGCGGCGGCATCAGATGCTGCTCCAGAATGCGGGTTTCACCTGCAAGGCGGGTATGTTGGAGGATTTTGAGACGCTTCACGCGCTTGCGATGGAGGAAAAGCCCGATGTGATCGTGCATCTGGCTGGCCAAGCGGGTGTACGATACAGCCTTGAGAACCCGCGCGCGTATCTTGATGCGAACCTTGTGGGCACGTTTAACGTCATGGAGTGCGCGAGGGAGCTTGAGGTCGAGCATCTGCTGATGGCATCCACCAGCTCCGCTTACGGCGCGAACACCGATATGCCGTTTCACGAGCAGCAAAAGAGCGATCATCAACTGACCTTCTACGCCGCCACGAAAAAGGCGAATGAAGCGATGGGGCATTCCTATGCCCATTTGTGGAACCTGCCGACTACCATGTTCCGCTTCTTTACTGTCTATGGCCCTTGGGGGCGCCCGGACATGGCTTTGTTCAAGTTTACGCGCGGCATTTTGAACGGCGATCCCATCGACGTTTATAACCACGGCGAGATGCACCGGGACTTCACTTATGTGACGGACCTTGTGCGGGGCATTCGCTTGTTGATCGATGCAAAGCCTGAGCGCCCAGAGACACCCGAAGACATCCCCGAATGGGATTCGCTGAGCCCCGCCGCGCCTTTCCGCGTAGTCAATATCGGCAATAGCGACACAGTGAAGCTCACCGATTTCGTGGACGCAATTGAGGCGGAATGCGGCAGCACAGCGATCCGCAACTTTATGCCAATGCAAAAAGGCGATGTGCCTGCCACATGGGCTGATGCAACGCTGCTAACAGAGCTGACAGGCTACACGCCCAAGACGGACGTGCGTGAGGGGATCAAGCAGTTCGTCGCCTGGTATCGCGACTATTATCAAGTCTGATTGCCCAGTCGCGTTATTGCGAACCGTCTGGGTCTTCGACAACTGCAGGCGGGCCATCCTCGCCCGGCAGCGCAGCAGACCGTTCACGCTCTAGACGTTCAAGGTATTCACGCTCAATCTGTTCAACACGGCTCTGTTCTGCTGCTGCGTCGCCATCGATGGTCGACAAGCGGTCTTGGCGAGCTTCTTCGATCAGCTGAGCAAAGCGCGCACCCTCGCCGCTCTCTCTGTCTTTGAAGGCCGCGTCGATGAATTGCTGCGTACAGCCGGTAAAGCCGCCAGCGCCTGCCGGACTGCAAGAGAACGCGCCAAACTCACCGATATAGCGGACTTTCTCGAACTGCTGTGCTTGCGTTTGATTTCCAAGCGAACTGCTCGTGCGCAGGCTTGAGGGGATACGATAACGATCACCTTCGACCAAAATGATATTGCACACCACAATTTCATTTTCAGCGGACTGTTCAGGACATTCCTCTTCGCTGTAGGCGATGACCATGTTGACCCGGTCACCGGCCTTGTCCTGCGCAGCTGCTGGCACGGCAGTGCCCATAGTAGCAAGGCTCACAATTGGAGCGATAAAGGCAAGCTTGGCGAGTTTCGACATGGGTTAGTTCCTAAATCAGGGCGTAATCGAGGCGTCTGGATAGATAGCAGTCACTGAACCGCGACTGAAGAGAGTTTAAACCCGTTCGCTCACCTTGATCGCAATCTTGCAACCCAGGCGGATCGCGCCGGAAAGCAATGGATAGGCAGGCGTTTGCTCGGCCCCGTGCTCCAGTGCGGCATCGCGGTGTTCAAGCTCTTCCTGGCGGAATTGCTCGATCATCTCAGCCAGTTCTGGCTCAGAATTCGTTTCTGCCAAGCGGTCCAATTGATCGGAATAATGCTTGTCGATTTCCGTTTCGACCGCCGCCGTGCACGCCATCGCAGCCTTTGGACCAAGCAAGGCTGTACCAGCGCCAAGCGCGTAACCGGCCATATGCCAGAACGGTTGCAAAGCGGTGGGACGGACGCCGCGCTCTGCCATGAGTTCGTCAAACTTGGCGCGGTGAACCGCTTCTTGGTCGGCCATATGGCGGATTTCAGCGGATTGTGGCCCGCGGTCACCCATGACTGCCAATTGGCCTTCGTAAATGCGTGTTGCGCCAAATTCCCCGGCTTGATCAACGCGGATCATTCGGTGCAGTTCATCACGGTCCATAAGGAAACTCCAAAAAAGACGCTGAATATCATACTACTTCTTATACGCGGCCATTGCCACAACGGCCGCACCGCCAATGCAAGAAATCAGGAAATTCCAACCGGCAAGTGAAATGCCAAACAAATCCCAAGGGGCCACATCACAGCGCACCAAGGGGGCCGCGTTAATATCCATCACATCGATCTGCGCTTGCGGGGCTGTGCAACCGGTTATCCCTTCCCACCAGCCATATTCGACCCCTGCATGAAACCCACCAATCACACCCGATGTAATAATGGCAAGCCCTGCAAGCGCCACCCAAACCCTTGCTGGCTGAGCTGCAAATGAGATGAGGCCCAAAGCGACAGCGGCAAAATGGGGATAACGCTGCCACCAACACATCTCGCAAGGGAAAAGGCCAAAGCCATACTCAGAGATGTAGGCACCGCCCAAAAGGCCGGCGGGAATGAACACCGCAAGGGCGCGTGCTTGGGATATTGCGTTCATATCGCTGATTTAGGGAGCCACCCCCGATTTGACTACCCGCCCTTGGACCCACGCGAATTGAGGGCCACCGAACTCACCGTGGTCCGGCGCAGTGTCTCAAGCGCGTAGTGCAGCTGGAAGTCTTCAACCCCTTGCTCTTCCAATTGCTCTGTTGTGAGCTGGAAGCGCGGATCGGCCACGGTGTCTTCGACCATTTCCTCATCCGCAACGCCAAGTTCATTCACAAGATGACCGCGAAGATCGCTTTCACGCGTGCGGTACTTTTCACGAAGGGCAAAGTCAGGATCGGACAGCTGCGGCACTCGGATATCGGGCGCAATCCCGCCTTCCTGCACCGACTTGCCTTTGGGGGTGTAATAACGCGCCGTGGTAAGTTTTAGCGCTGAATCTGTACCAAGCGGCAAAAGCGTCTGGACCGAACCCTTACCAAAGCTGCGCTGACCCATGACGAGAGCACGGCCATGATCTTGCAAAGCGCCTGCGACAATCTCAGAGGCCGAAGCTGAACCGGCATCGATCAGCACAATCATCGGCACATCGCGCGCGATCTCACCCATGAATATCTGAGCTTGAGAACGGCTCATCCGGCGGCGCAGGTAATAGTCGAGGTCGTCGGCTTGGAATTCGAAAGTCTCTCCCCACGAACGGCCTCGCTGCGAGACAATCTCGCCTTTCTCCAAGAACAGATCAGTAAGCGCGACAGCCTCATCCAGGCTACCACCGGGGTTGGAACGCAGGTCAAGAACAAGGCCGCTCATGCGCCCGGTTGCCTCGGTCTGAAGCGCAGCCCAGGCGTCGTACACATCCTTGCCGACATCAGCGGAAAACTCATTGACCGAGATATAGCCGATATTGCCCGCTTGGAGTTCGTGGGTGACCGGCTCCAGCTCAATCACCCCGCGCGTGACGGTCAGCTCGAGCGGCTCGTCCCGGCCGGGGCGGAAGATGGTGAGGTCGATCGAAGTGCCCGCTTCCCCGCGCATTTGCGCAACCGCATCATCAAGGTCGCCGCCAACGATGAGTTTGCCTTCAAGGTGCGTGATATAATCGCCCGCCTTGATGCCCATCTTATCCGCGGGACTACCCTTAAAAGGCGAGATGACTTTGACCGCGCCCTCTTCTTGAACGACCGACAGGCCAAGGCCTGAATAATTGCCGTCGATCAAAGTGGTCAAACGCTGAAGATCGCTGCCATCGAGGTAAGCGCTGTGTGGGTCGAGCGCTGAGAGCATGCCGTCAATCGCGCCGCGCACGAGCACTTCGTCTTCAACAGGCTCTACATAATTGGCTTGAACCCGCTGCATAATCGCGAAGATTTTAGCAAGTTCGGGTCCTGCCCTTCCATCGACCTGAGCCATAGTGGCGGTGGTGGCTGGGATAAGCGCTACAGCGGTGACCAGTGCAGCGCCGCGCAAAAGACCGGCGATTTTCATAATGGGCTTGCATCCTTGTTTGAACCCCAAGGTGTATAGATATCGCGGCCTGAACGCCAGATGAGACCTGGGTGGCATGATTTACCGTCCCTCACCGGGTCATTTGTGGGATAGAAGTGTTAACGCTGCCCACAAATTAACCAAGATAATTGAGTGGGTTAACGGGTTCACCATCACGCCTCAGCTCAATTGAAATGGGCTCCGCACCCCCGCTCGCGGCGCCTAAAGGCGCCCCGCCGATGACCTCTTGGCCCACCTCAACCTCTGTTCTTTGCAAGCCTGTGACGAGCGAAGTCCAGCCGCCGGGGTGCTCGATGATTACGATTCGCCCAAAGCCGCGATAGGGCCCTGCAAAAGCAATCCGACCAGCGCTTGGCGCGACCACTTGGGCAGAAGGCGCAGGAGCAAGGGTGAGGCCTTTTGACCGCAAACCGCTGTCACGCACTTCGCCAAAACCGGCCAGGGTGCGACCTTGAACGGGGAGCTGAAATCCCGGAGGGCGCGATGGGATGGCTGGCGTCGTGCTCGGGGTGGCCGAGACCTCCTCTATCCTCGCCGAAAGATCAGCGGGCCGCGCGATTGGGCCGGGAAGCGCTGCAAGCTCAGCGCGCAGTTTGGCCGCCTCGCCAAGCGTATCGACGAGCCCATCCAAATCGCGCGCCTCCTCTGCCAACGCCAGTGCCCGCTCACTTTCACGCACCGCGTTGCTGCGCGCCTTTGTCGAGGCAAGCCGTTGCTCTGCTTCGAGAGCCACGAGCTGTGTGCGGCGCGATTGCAGGTCGTTTTCTGAATTGCGAAGGCTTTGAAGCACTCGGGCGGCGCGGCGTTCCAACCGCCGCCCTTCCTCAAGTTCGGCGCGTAATGCAGCGGTGCGCGTTCGGATTTCTGGAACAGCGGACGCAAGGACCGCGCGCACATAGACAAGATCCTTGAGCGAACCAGGTTGCAACGCAGACAAAGCCAAAGGACGGCGCGCAGTCGTCTGCAAAGCGCCTGTTAGCCGAACGAGCGGTTCACGCCGATCAGAGAGACGTTTGGCAAGTTGCTTACGATCATTCTGGAGCAGAGAAAAGCGGGCACGCGCGGCGGTGATCTTGGCTTCTTCGGCTTGGATACGGGCCGCAAGCGAGGCTGCTTCGCGCGCAATTTTGTCCGCGGCCTCATTGGCAGTCTCGGCCTCCTTGGCAAAGCGATCTGCGCGCGCCTCTGCACGTTCGCTTTCGCGTGTCGCACGGGTCAGCTCAGCCTGCGCTTCTTCGGGTTCGAGCAATTGGACATCGCGCTGCGCCCAGCCTTGCGGGACAGCCACCAAAAGGGCGGCTGATATGGCTCCGGTAAGCCCGAGAAGGAAGAATGGTGTGCGCACTGCGGCTACCCTGCCCGATGATAGGGATGACCTGCAAGGATGCTTGTTGCGCGATAGAGCTGTTCCATCAGCATCGCTCGGGCCAGCAGGTGGGGCCAGGTGGCAGGCCCAAAAGCGTACAAAAGGTCGGCTTGGGCGCGTTCTTGTTCGCAATGACCATCGGCTGCACCCAGAACAAATCGCACCTCGCGTGTCCCGGTATCGCGCCAATTTTCGAGGGTGGAGGCAAGCTTCTCGGACGCCAGCGCCTTGCCGCGCTCATCAAGCAAGACGGTCTTATGAGGGCTTTGAGGGGACGGCACTTTGCCCCCGGTTTCAGGAAGTTCGGTCAATTTCAACGGCCACGTCAGCCGCTTTTCATAGCGCGCGACAAGCTCCGCCTCCGGCGAGCGAGCGATTTTCCCGCGAGCTATGATGTGGAGAAGCATCGAAGAGACCTTTCAAGACGGCCAGTGCAAAACGGTCCCGAAAGGGACCGCAAGGGCGACCGCCCGCCCGCAGCGGGTCCGCAGAGAGCGCAGCGACCGGAGGACGTTTAGCGAGGACGCGCGCCCGGATGGGCGTGCGCAATCAAACTACGCTCTTCCCTGCCGCGGCTCACCACCTTCGAACGACCACATGCGCTCGAGGTTGTAGAAGCTGCGCACCTCGGGGCGGAACAGGTGGACCACAACATCGCCGCAATCGACCAGAACCCAGTCAGCTTGTGGCAGGCCCTCGATCCTCACCGGACCAAAGCCGCCTTGCTTGACCTTTTCAGCCAATTTTTGAGCAATACCAGCCACCTGCCGGGACGAACGCCCGCTCGCAACGACCATATGATCGGCAACCGAGCTCTTACCCTCAAGCGGGATAGAGACGATTTCCTGCGCTTGATCATCGTCCAGCTGGGCCATGATCAATGCATAGAGTTCATCGGCTGCATCGCCCTTAGACATTGCAGATACCACTTTGAAAGCGGATGTTGCCTCTTTCCCAGAGGCGTATTGTGCCTGTGTCATAGGCTACGTTCATTCTCCTGTTCGGTTTGAAACATGGGGTCTGGCAGGGCTTTTGGCAAGCAAGGAGGTTTGACCATGAGGTTTGCGCAAAGGTCATCAAAACCCTCACGCATCCCGATCCTTAATTTGCCGAAAAGTCAGTCGATCCCGAAAAACTCGTGGGTGCGCAGGGCTGCCGCGATATTCCTTTGCCCAATCAGCGCGCCCGCGGCGAATAGCCGTGGCTGAACGATGGTCAGGGTCAAAATATAACAACACCAGTGCTGGCGCTCTCCCAAAGCCGTCTCGCCCCATTTTGCGGAAAACCGGCACAGACACACGGTAGCGCCTTAGCCAGGCCATGGCGGGGCTCGTCATAGCCGCCTTGGTATATCCCGGACGCGCAATCACTGCAATCGGCATTGTGCGCGCAATGGTGCGCCAGTCCTTCCAGCGGTGAAACTGCGCAAGGTTGTCAGACCCCATAAGCCACACAAATCTCCGGGATTTATAGCGGTTTTGGAGCGCACGAAGAGTATCCACAGTGAACCGTGTTCTAAGCTCAGCCTCGATGGTGGTGGGGACAATGGGCGCGCGGGCCGCCTGTTTTTGTGCCGATTGGAGGCGCGCGCTCAGCGGCGCCATGCCTGCCTTGGACTTGAGCGGATTGCCAGGGGACACCAGCCACCAAGCCTCGTCCAACCCAAGCGCATCGATAGTGAACCGCGTGATACGGCGATGCCCGCCATGCGCAGGGTTGAAGCTGCCACCAAGAAGTCCGGTGAACATTTATGGTCTGGCCTGTCCGGTCCCGCGTACAAGCCATTTGTAAGTGGTAAGCCCCTCAAGTGCGACGGGCCCCCTTGCATGCAAGCGCCCGGTGGCAATCCCGATTTCTGCGCCAAGCCCGAACTCACCTCCATCAGCAAATTGCGAAGAGGCGTTGTGCATCACAATCGCGCTGTCGACGGTGGTCAAGAACTGTTCAGCAACCGCCTCATCATCTGTGACAATCGCATCGGTGTGGTTGGAGGAAAACCGAGCGATATGCGCGGTTGCCTGCTCAAGCCCGTCGACCATGCGGACAGCGGCTATGCTATCGAGAAATTCAGTGCCCCAATCCCCCTCACTTGCCGCGATCACACGCGTATCAAGCGCTTGAATGCGCTCATCGCCGCGCACTTCGCAGCCGGTATCGATAAGGTCTGCGACCAGAGCTTTGGCATCGCCAAATCGGCTGTCGATCAATAGAGTCTCCATTGCCCCGCAAATCCCTGTCCGGCGCATTTTGGCGTTCAGAACGATGCGCTTTGCCATCTCAGCATCCGCGGCGCAGTGGACATAGGTGTGACAAATGCCGTCCAAATGCGCGAGCACAGGAACTCGCGCATCGGTCTGTACACGCTCCACAAGGCTGCGACCGCCACGAGGGATGATCATGTCGATAAGCCCGCTGGCGGTCAGCATTGCGCCAACAGCTGCACGGTCTTGTGTTGGGACCAATTGGGCCGCTGCTGCGGGCACGCCGCCTTCGACCAACCCGGCAACCATCGCTTGGTGGATCGCGCGGTTGGAATGCACCGCTTCGCTGCCTCCACGAAGGAGCACTGCATTGCCCGAACGCACACAAAGCGCAGCGGTATCGGCGGTGACATTGGGGCGGCTTTCGTAGATGATCCCGATAAGGCCGATCGGCACGCGGATGCGGGCCAGCTTTAGCCCATTGGCCGGCTCAGTTTGATTGATAATCTCGCCAACAGGGTCAGGTAAGCTCGCAACGGCTTCCACTCCGGCAGCAATCCCCTCAAGCCGGGCCTTATCAAGCGTCAACCGGTCGATCATCGCCTTTGACAGGCCATTTGCGCGCGCCGCTTCTGCATCCTTTGCATTGGCGCTCAAGATCGTGTTGGCTTCAGCGCGCAAATGCCTGGCAGCAAGGCGCAAGGCCTGAGCGCGCGCATCGCTGGTCATGCGCGCAAGCGCGGTTTGAGCCGTGCGACCAGCCGCTGCAAGCTGGGCAATCAGGGTGTCAGGGCACGCGGTTGCCGGTGTCACTGACCCGCAAGCCGATTCGCAATTAGGGATCGAAGATATCTCATTCATGCGGGTCCCATTAGCATCAGGTTGAGAAAGTGTCAGGATAGATGGCAAATGATGCCTGATCATCCCTCCACGCACCATTCACTAGGGGCGCTTAGCCCGCGAATCGGTCAAAAAGCAGCGATTTTCCGCAGCGACTCGGCACACGAACGAGGGCAAATCTGTTCATACACGGGACATCCCTAAGCGCTGTCCCCCAGGCTGAGCTGACCGTGCTATTAGCATCGCATTAGGGGATTGCTCTGGGATGAACGTTTCGTCGTGCTAAGTCTTCGTTTCAACCTTTCGCAGGGGTTGGAGATTCGCACTTTAGTGAATCCGTCGCTAGCGTCCTGCGCAATAAAAACACAAAAATAGTCGGGTCATTCGCTTTGTCAGACATCAAAACCAAGCGTACATTCGCAGAAAGGCTTGAAGGTTGGTTCCCCGACCGCGAGTTCTTTATGCGATCTCAGGGGCAAGTGCGCTTCATCAAGGTCTCGTCAGGCCTTCAAAAGGGCGCTGCAACCGCCGCAATCGTATTGGCCGTGGGATGGGCCGGATCGATGGGCGTGATGGCATGGAATAAATATTCCGCCGAATTGCAGGTGGCCTCTTTCCAAGCGCAGAAAGCAGAAGTCGCCAAGGCAGAACAACGTATTGATGCCTACAGCGGGGATCTCGAAAATGTCGTCGCTGACCTTGAAACCCGGCAGCAGGCTCTTGAAGCCATGTCGGAAATGCTCCCCGACGATATCAAGACGGTCGATACCAATGTGACCGACAGCTCGGATGAAACCGCCAAGACTGTTGAACAAGTCGGCGCTTTCCTCCCGCAGGCCAAAGGTCTTGCTGAAATCGAAGCGCGCCAGCTTGCCTATGTCGAAAATATGACCCGTTATGCCGACTGGCGAGCGCGCAAGGCAGAACAGGCTCTGCGTAAACTCAACCTTGATCCGCGCGCTATGGAGCGGGCGGCACGCGCCGAATCGCAAAGCGCGATGGGTGGCCCGCTTCAGCTTTTGGCCACTTCTGCCGATGGGTCTTTGGACCCTCGTTTTGAGCGTCTTGGTCTTAGTCTTGAGCGTATGTCAGCACTGGAACTCGCGCTTGAGGGTGTGCCCCGGGTGGTTCCAGCGGCCGTCACACGGATTACCTCGAATTTTGGCTATCGCCGCGATCCCTTCAACCGCCGCGGCGCGATGCACAATGGGATCGATTTCAAAGGGCCATATGGCTCACCAATCTATTCCGCTGCCAAAGGCGAGGTGTCTTTCGCTGGTTGGAAAGGCGGTTATGGCCGCACTGTTGAAGTAACCCACACAAATGGCATCGTCACCCGGTATGCGCACCTTGCAAGCATAGGCGTGAATGTAGGTCAGGCCGTCAATGCAGGGGCAACCTTGGGTGGTTTAGGAAGTTCCGGAAGGTCAACTGGACCACACCTGCATTTCGAAGTTCGTATCAATGGACGCGCGGTCAATCCGCGTCCTTTCCTGGAGAGTGCCCCCAATGTTCTCAAAGAAGCCCGCGGAACAGAGCCCAGCCGCTCCGCCAGCGCCCAGCGCTAAACCAAAGGCACGAGGCATGGCTAACAACTCTACCTTTTCAGTGATCGGCTCAGACGTCACAATCAAAGGCGATGTGAGTGCATCGGCTGATTTGCATGTCGATGGTACGATCGAGGGTGACATTAAGTGCGCCAGCATTGTTCAAGGCGAAGCCAGCACCATCAAAGGCGCAATCACCGCTGAGAGCGCGCGGATGTCGGGAACAATCGCCGGTTCGATCACCGCAAAAGAGCTGGTGATCCTCAAAACCGCAAAGATTGACGGTGATGTGCATTATGACGCGCTGACAATTGAACAAGGCGCTCAGGTCGACGGGCGATTTGCGCCAAACGCCAGCAAACCTGCCGCTGCACCTGCGCCCGCTACCAAGGCGACGCAAGCCGCCAAACAAAGCGCAGAGCCGCTTATTGCAACCTGATTGCTTAGCGCCTTAGCAAAGATAAAGACGTCGCCGCCCGCAAGGGAGGCGGCGTTTTCGTTTGGTGGGTTGGAAAACTTGCACGCTCCAAAGCGCCTTTGCTCACCCTAAAGGACTTCTGCTCGCAGCGCCTTACGGTCGAGCTTACCGATGATGGTTTTGGGCAGGTCTTCCCGGATCACCACCTGATCAACCCGCTCATGCTTACCGATACGCTCGTTCAGCCACGCTTTGATGTCATCGCCGCTTGCATCAATTCCCGGTTCAAGCACCACAAAGGCGCGCGGTGCTTCGCCGCGATATTCATCGGGCACGCCGATGACGAGCACCTCTTTGACAGCCTCGTGTTTCATCACCGCTTCTTCGACGACACTTGGGAAAACCTTGAAGCCGGCGACCGCAATCATGTCCTTGATGCGATCCACGATGCTGAGAAAACCGTCTTCATCAACGACCGCGACATCGCCTGTTCGAAGATAGCGTTTGCCGCCGCGTTCCACGAACTCATCGGCATCAGTTTCGGGGCGTTGCCAATATCCGCGCATCACTTGGGGCCCGTAGAAGGCAAGCTCCCCCGGCTCGCCTTCTGCTGCGAGTTTGGCCGGGTCCTCTTTGTCGAGAAAAATGATTTCGGTGCCCGCAACAGGCTGTCCGATTGTGCCCTTTTTGCGCGTGCCAGCATAAGGATTGGCAGAAACAACGCCGGAACTTTCGGTGAGGCCGTAGCCCTCGACAAGGCGCACGCCGGTGACCTCTTCAAAGCGAGTATGAACCTGGGCAGGCATAGGCGCGCCGCCCGAAATGCAAACCTTGAGGGTCGAAAGATCGGTTTTGGTCAAGTCGGGGTGATCAAGCAGCGCCTGAAACATCGTCGGCACGCCCGGAAAGCCAGTGCAGCCAAGCTTTTCAATCGTCTCAAGCACTTGCTTCGCCTCAAAGCGCGGCACCATCGCAATCGAGCCGCCGCTCACCATGGCATGGTTCAAAAGCGAGGTGTTGGCGAAGACATGGAAGAACGGAAGCGCCCCCATAAAGACTTCCTTACGCGGCTCCCCAAAGGGATTGATTGCCGCTGTCTGCTGCGCGTTTTGGGAAAGCTGACTGTGTCCCAGCATCGCGCCTTTGGGCCGCCCGGTGGTGCCGCCGGTGTATTGGAGAAGGGCAAGGTCCTCGTGTGTGATGGTCGGCAAATCGGCACCGGCATCGCTCAACACATCTGCCCAAGCAACCGTATCAGAACCCCATTCGACCTTAGCGATTTGACTGCGCTTGAACAGGTTGAAGGCAATGCTCTTAACCAGGGGTAGCATGGACCCAAGAGAGCCAACGATAAGAGTTTCAAGCTGTGAGGAGGCGAGAACTTGGGCGGCTGTCTCATAAAGCTCGGGAACGTCCACAGTGACAAGCATCCGCGTGCCGCTGTCAGCAACCTGCCAGCTCAATTCCTCAACCGAATACAGCGGTGAGAAATTCACCACCACGGCGCCCGCCATCATGGCACCGTAATAAGCGCTCGCGTAAATCGGGACGTTGGGCAAAAACAGACCGACCCGGTCGCCAGGCTTGATACCCATGGCGATAAGGCCATTGGCAAACTTCAAAGCCTGCGCATGGATCACGCTATAGGAGAATGTACGGCCCATAAAGTGCAGAAACGGCGCATCCGGGTCATGCGTCACCGTGCGCTCAAGCATCGCGGGAAGCGTCAAAGGCTCAAACGTGGTCTCCCAAGGGGTGGGATGGTGATAAGCGACGTTATTAACATACATGTCAGTAGCCATAGTGATCCTATCGCACCGCGCAAGCGATATCGCCTCACTTCTGGTTTAGCCTTGCGCAAGGGGCACAAAAAAGGCGGCCTCGCATGCAAGCGGGCCGCCCTTTTGATTGAGAAGAGCTTTGTGATTAGCCGCCGATGTCGGTGCCTGATTCTGGCTCAGCTGGGCTCTTGACCGAATCTTCGCTCGGAGCTGTCTCTTCAGCCGGCGCTGCTTCCTCGGCAGGAGCGGCAAAAGCGGCTTCAGCATCGATCACTTCTTCCGCGCTTGCTTCTTCGGCAGCGCGTTTCTCGGCAAGCCAGGCCTCAGCTTCGGCCTCTTGTGCAGCTTGTGCCGCAGCCTTCTCATTGGCCGCCCGCTCAGCGCGAAGCTCTTCGATGAGCTTGTCCTTGTCAGAGCGCGTGTCGAGCGCCGCTTCATCCGCGACAGGTGCCTCTTCGGTGATACCTGCACGCTTTGCAGCTTTAGCGACCACCGCATCGAGTTCGCGCTGTGCACACAGGCCAAGCGTTACGGGATCTTTTGGCTGAATGTTCTGGATGTTCCAGTGCGAACGCTCACGAATGGCGCCGATGGTGTTGCGCGTTGTCCCGATCAGTTTGCCGATTTGCGCGTCGGAAATCTCAGGGTGATTGCGCAAAAGCCATGCGATACCATCCGGCTTATCCTGACGCTTAGAGACAGGTGTATATCGCGGGCCCTTAGTGCGGGTGACCTCGACCGGGGCCTTATGCATTTTAAGAGCATATTCTGGATCGTCCTCGCCAAGCTTGATCTCCTCAAGCGTCAGCTCACCGGCGTGCACCGGATCGCGGCCCGTGTATTTGCTGCCAGCCAGATCATCAGCCATCGCCTGGACTTCGAGAATGTGGATGCCGCAAAATTCGGCAATCTGCTCAAAGCCAAGACCCGTGTGATCGACCAGCCAAGTGGCTGTGGCATGCGGCATCAGCGGCTTTGGCTGTTCCTTGGTAGCCATTGGGGTGTCTCCGTTAGAAATAATAAGGGCCGCCCCTTAGGGAGCGGCCGTTGCACAGCATTAGATAGGCGATTGATGCGCCCGGGGCAAGGAATTGCTTTAGGGCCCGGCAGCCGCCTCGCCTTCTAACGCGGCAAGACCTGCGAGAAACTGCTCGCTCGCCGCTTCCCATGAATAGGTCGCGCCATATTCAGCGCAGACGCGGCGGTCACAATATCGCGCAGCATCAATCGCACGGGCAAGATTGTCGCCCAGCGCGCCGACCTTCTCTTCAACGATGTCGAGAGGGCCTGGCACCGGGAAAGCGGCAACCGGGGTGCCGCATGCTAGAGCCTCGATCATCACAAGGCCGAAAGTATCAGTTTTGCTCGGGAATACAAAGACATCAGCATGGGCGTAGAAGCTTGCAAGCTCTTCTCCCATACGCTTACCCATGAATTTGACGTGCGGATAACGCGCCTCAAGGCTGGCACGCGCGGGGCCATCGCCCACCACCACTTTGGCGCCAGGATAATCGCAATCGAGAAACGCCTCGATGTTCTTCTCAACCGCCACACGCCCGACGTATAAGAGGATAGGCCCTTTGACATCGTCATACTCCACCGGGCGCGGCGCACGTGGAGAAAAGCAGGCGAGATCTACCCCGCGGCTCCAATGAACAAGGTGAGCAAGGTTTTGCACGCGAAGCTGTTCGCGAATGGTCTGTGTTGCGACCATGATGTTTTGTGAAGGCCTGTGAAACCACCGGATGTATGGCCAAAAGACGCTCGCAGGAAGACGCGTGCGGCGGGCCAAATAATCCGGAAACTGGGTGTGATAAGCGGTGGTGAAGGGCACGCCCCGTTTGACGCAATAGCGCCTTGCGGCAAATCCAAGGGGCCCCTCGGTTGCAATGTGAACCGCGTCAGGGTTCATCTTCGCCAACCGCCTGCCCACCGCTCCCGGAGCTGTGAGGGCGAGCCGAATTTCCGGATAGCTGGGCGCGGGAATGCTGCGATATTGATCGGGTGAGATGACACTCACATCATGCCCCCATCCGCGCAGCACATCGCAGGTCTTTGAAAGGGTCCGCACCACGCCGTTAACCTGGGGGTGCCAGGCGTCTGTCACTATGACGATTGAGTGCGGCGGGCTCGGATTAAACGCGTGTGCAGCTTTGAGAGCGCCGGTTAATCCGCTTGGGCCAACCTCAATTGGGATGGGTGCATTCATGCAGCTTGCTTTTCTTTTGCTTGGGCTTTTGCTGACTTAAGCGGCTTTTCTTCAATCGGGCGCGCTGCGATCTCATCAGCCCAGTTGAGGATTTCCATGCGCCCGTCGTGATGCTCAACCAGAGCATTGCAGCCCTCTACCCAGTCGCCATCATTCCAATATTCAACCCGCTTGCCGTTAAATTCGAACTCACGCATTTCGGCGGTGTGGATGTGACCACACACAACTCCATCCACCCCGCGTTCGCCCGCCGCTTTGGCGACGATTTCTTCGTATTTGCCGATGAATTCGACCGCGTTTTTGACTTTGTGCTTAGCCGCTTTTGAAAGCGACCAATATGGCTTGCCCATCGCCTTGCGCACGGCATTGACCGCAAGGTTCAGGCGCATGGCGGCGTGATAAGCCCAGTCACCCACGAATGCGAGCCACCGCTGGGAAAGCATGACGGCATCAAACTCATCGCCGTGAAGCACCATCAAACGGCGGCCATCAGCGGTGTCGTGAAAGGCAACTCGGCGAATTTCAATGCCGCCAAAATTGAGACCTGAAAACTGGCGAAACATTTCGTCATGATTGCCGGGGATGTAGACAATCCTTGTGCCCCGCTTGGCACGTTTCAGCAGGCGCCAGACGATATCGTTATGCGCCGCGGGCCAATAAAACTTCTTTTTGAGCCGCCAGCCATCGATAATGTCGCCCACAAGATACAAGGTGTCGCTGTCATTGCGGTCGAGGAAATCGATCAGCATCTGCGCATTGCAGCCTTTGGTGCCGAGGTGAATGTCACTGATCCAAATCGTACGATACTGTGTGCGCTTGCCGCCTTCGGGTTCCGGTGTCTTGGGTGCATTGAGAGGAAAATTGGCGACATTGGCCATTTCCCTTGAAAGCGTACTTGGAGGAAGCTTGGACAGCAAAAAATCGTTCATGGTTCGTCCCTCGCAATCACAGTTTGCGTCGGGACTATTTAATGGACCGGCTTTGTTACGAACGATTCACAAGGGAATGACAGTTTGGAGAAAATTGAGCGAGTTGTGACACAGATGTTGCAATGCAACAGCTCAATTGTGCCAAATCTAGGTATTTGCGCGTAGCGTAGTCCGTGCGCGCATCGGCATTCAACCCATGGGCACAAACCGCTCAAGCTGCTCGATTCGATCAATCCACGCTTTGAGATGCGCAAGAGCACCAAGGTCAAATCCAGCCTCATCCGCGAGGTGCGTATAAGCGTATAGAGCGATGTCCGCGAGAGTCACCTCGTCCCCGCAAAGGAAGGCTTTGTTAGCAAGATCGCTATTCATCAGGTCAAGCGCCGCTTGCCCTCCGGCGCGTTTTGCAGGGATCATCGCGCGCTGTTCTTCTGAAAGCGCGTCTTCGCCCACAAAGCGCAACCAAAACCGCAAAGTCGCGACATTGGGTTCGTGCTGATATTGCTCAAAGAACATCCAGCGCAAGCAATCAGCCTCTGCAAAACGGTCATCCGGGATAAGGTGGGAGCCGGAGGCGAGATACCAGCACGCAGCATTGCTTTCAGGCAGAAAACGCGCCTCAGCGCCTTCACCAATCTGGAGGACAGGTATGCGGCCATTGGAATTCACGGTTTCCAGAAAATCCGGCGTCCGCGTCTCACCCTGAAGAATATCGTATTGCTTGGTCTCAAGCGGCAGACCCAACATCGCAGCGGTCAGTTTGATCTTGTAGCAATTGCCGCTTTTCGGATCCTCATGGAGCAAGAGGCGCGGCAGGCTTTCTTCCTGAACTGCATCGGGCAATGCTTCCAATTGCGCAAAACCTCGAAACGCGCCCACACGCGTCGGGAAGCGCAACAATCGCGGCTGTCCTACTGCGAGCCCGGCGCGCGACGACACGTCATATGGCTGCGAAAGGGTGGAGTTGGGATCGCTTGGCCAAAGGCAGTGGCGCCCCCACAGTTTCTCGCCCTCTGCCCCCTCCCACTCAGTACCGCGAGTGGCAGACCCCTGGTAAACCAAGTCCATGTCCTCCCACCGTTCTGCAGCGCGCCCTCTTCGAATTTCAACGAAGGCGTAATCGCCGGTGATCTGGAGGACGGGATAGCTCATGGGGAGACTTGTAACATGATCTTTCCGATATGGGCGCTCGATTCCATTCGTTCATGCGCCGATGCCGCCTCTGCCAGCGGGAAGGTTTGATCCATCACAGGGGCAAGCTCCCCGGAGGTGAAGAGCGGCCAAGCGTTGTTCGCGATCTCATCGGCCAAGGCGGCTTTAAAGGCATCAGAACGCGGGCGCAGGGTCGAACCGGTCAATGTCAAACGGCGCATCATCACCATTGGAATGAAAAGTTCGGCCTTGGCCCCGCCCAGAACAGCGATAGTTACGTGGCGTCCGTCTTCGGCAAGGCATTGCAGATTGCGCGGGACATAATCGCCAGAGACCATGTCGAGCACGATGTTGACGCCCTTGCCACCTGTGTGTGCTTTAACCGCTTCGACAAAATCCTCTTCGCGGTAATTGATCGCAAGATCTGCACCGAGCCCGCGCGCCGCCTCGCATTTTGCCTCATCTCCGCACGTTGTGATCACATTGAGATCGAACGCTTTGGCAAGCATAATCGCCATCGTGCCAATGCCGCTTGTGCCTCCGTGAACCAGCAAAGTTTCGCCATCGCGGGCCATCCCGCGTTCAAAAACATTGTGCCAGACGGTGAAAAGCGTCTCTGGCAAAGCGGCCGCCTGTTTCAAATCCATACCTTCAGGAAGCGCCAAGCAATGCTGCCAAGGCGCGGTGCAATATTCAGCATATCCACCGCCGGGAGTAAGCGCTGCAACGACACTACCGATAAGCTCGCGCGGGACCTCACGCCCAACAGCAACCACCTCGCCCGACACCTCCAGCCCCAGAATGGGTGATGCCCCTTTGGGCGCGGGATAATTGCCAGAGCGTTGGACACAATCAGGGCGATTGACCCCTGCAAAAGCCACTTTGATCAGGACATCAGATGGGCCCGGTGTGGGCACCTGCGTTTCTTCAAGCGCAAGGACGTGTGGTCCACCCGGCTTTTCAAAGCCAATCGCCTGCATTGTCACTGGTAATTCTGGCATAGCGGCCCCGACCATTCGCTGTTCCCCAAGCTCGATTGCATCGTGACGATGTAGCAGTGTTATCTGCGTCTTCATGGCACAAATGCGCCATAATCAATCGAACGCGTATTTTGCCTAGGGTAAATACCTGCCTTAGCCATTGACAGCAAGCCAGTGTGCGGGTGATGTTTGTAAACAATGGAAGACGGTGATCTACCGCGCCCCAAGGGCGATGCTGCTAGCAAATTGGCTAGCGAAGATCTTGCACCCTACTCTCAGGATGAATTGGCCGCGCGCGTTGAGCTTCTCGAAGCTGAAATTGCGCGAGTTCAAGTGCATAGTGAACGTGCCGCAAAACACCGAGCGGCAGCCGATGCTCTGTTTAAGAGTTCAGGATCATGATGCCTCATCGCCTCCGCCACCAATTTGGAGTCGTATTTTCAAACATCGGCCCCATATTGCTGTAAACCCCGCCTACCTCTCACTCCTTAGGGACACCCCCAAAGAGACCTCTCATGCCTAGTTTTGCTCAAAATTTAGAACGCACACTTCACAACGCGCTCGCCCACGCGTCGGAGCGTCGTCATGAATATGCGACTTTGGAGCATCTGCTCCTCGCGCTTATTGACGATGAAGATGGCGCAGCGGTTATGGGCGCATGCGGCGTGGATCTGGCTGAGCTTGGCGAGGTGGTGAAACAGTATCTCGATCAGGAATATCAGTCGCTTAAGACCGAAGAGGACGCCGATCCGCAGCCTACCGCCGGTTTTCAGCGGGTGATCCAGCGCGCGATTTTGCATGTGCAGTCCTCGGGTAAGGACACTGTGACAGGGGCCAATGTGCTGGTGGCGCTGTTCTCTGAGCGCGATTCTTACGCGGTCTATTTCCTCCAGCAACAGGATATGAGCCGCCTCGATGCCGTCAGCTATATCAGCCACGGCATTGGCAAAGGCGGACGCCAGATCGAATCGAACGCTGCTGGTGGGAGCGAAGACGCTGCACCCAATGAGGAGCAGGCTGCCAAAGAGGGCGGAAACAAGAAAGAAACCGCGCTTGATCAGTTTACCGTCAACCTCAACAAGAAGGCCGAAGACGGCAAGGTCGACCCGCTTATCGGGCGCGGGCCAGAGGTTGACCGTACGGTGCAAATCCTGTGCCGCCGTTCAAAAAACAACCCGCTTTATGTGGGTGACCCCGGTGTTGGCAAAACCGCTATCGCAGAGGGTCTTGCGCGCAAAATCGTTGAAGGCGACGTTCCCGAGGTGCTTGAGCCTGCGGTGATTTACTCGCTCGATATGGGCGCGTTGCTGGCTGGTACGCGGTATCGCGGCGACTTTGAAGAGCGTTTGAAGCAGGTTGTCACCGAGCTTGAAGCGATGCCGCACGCGATCCTGTTTATTGACGAAATTCACACCGTTATCGGTGCTGGCGCAACCAGCGGCGGGGCGATGGATGCCTCGAACCTGTTGAAGCCTGCGCTTTCAGGCGGCACGATCCGCTGCGTGGGATCGACCACGTACAAAGAATTCCGCAATCACTTCGAAAAAGACCGCGCATTGCTGCGACGTTTCCAAAAGATCGACGTGAACGAGCCCACGATTGAGGACACGATCAAAATCCTCAAAGGTCTGCGCAGTGCCTTCGAAGATCACCACAAGGTGAAATACACGCCCGATGCGCTGAAAACAGCCGTGGAGCTGTCCTCGCGCTACATCAACGACCGCAAATTGCCGGATAAGGCGATTGACGTGATCGACGAGGTGGGCGCGATGCAAATGCTGGTGCCGCCCAGCCGCCGGAAGAAGAAAATCACCGCGCGGGAGATTGAGCAAGTCATCGCGACCATGGCGCGCATCCCGCCAAAATCGGTCAGCAAGGACGATAAGAAAGCGCTCGAAAACCTCGACCGCGACTTGAAGCACGTTGTCTTTGGTCAGGATGAAGCGATTACGCGCCTTGCGACCGCGATGAAGCTGTCGCGCGCTGGCCTTCGTGATCCGGATAAGCCCATCGGCTCCTTCCTGTTCTCAGGTCCAACCGGTGTCGGTAAAACGGAAGTCGCACGTCAGCTTTCCTCGATCATGGGGATTGAGCTTAAACGCTTCGACATGTCCGAATATATGGAGCGTCACTCGGTCAGTCGCTTGATCGGTGCGCCTCCGGGCTATGTTGGTTATGATCAGGGCGGTCTGTTGACTGACGCCGTTGATCAAAACCCGCACTGTGTGCTGCTTCTCGACGAGATTGAGAAAGCGCACCCGGATCTGTTCAACATCCTGCTCCAGGTTATGGACAATGGCCGCCTCACCGATCACCACGGTAAGACGGTTGATTTCCGCAATGTCGTGCTCATCATGACCACCAATGCAGGCGCTGCCGATATGGCGAAAAGCGGCATTGGCTTCGGCGATGTATCCAAAGAGGATGCGGGCACTGAGGCCGTGAACAAAATGTTCACGCCTGAATTCCGCAACCGTTTGGACGCGATTGTGCCGTTTGCCTACCTTGGTAAAGAGACCGTCGCCCGCGTCGTCGACAAATTCATCCTCGAGCTTGAGCTTCAGTTGGCCGAACAAAACGTTCACATCCAATTCGATAGCGATGCACGCGGTTGGCTTGCGGATAAAGGCTATGACCGTCTTTATGGTGCGCGCCCAATGGGCCGCCTTATCCAAGACAAGATCAAACAGCCGCTCGCTGAAGAGCTTTTGTTTGGTAAGCTTGCCGATGGCGGCGAGGTGTCGGTGACGATGAAGGACGGAAAACCCGCCTTTGAACTCAGTCCAGCAGCGCCCAAGGCGAAACCCAAGCCGAAGCCAAGGCGCAAGCCTGCGGCGAAGAAAGCGGCGCCAAAAAAGGATGATCCCCAAAAGGATGATCCCAAGCCAGAGGCATCAGGCTCAGACGCAAACGGTTGATCGGACAAAGAAAAACGCGGATTGGTGGCTGCCAATCCGCGTTTTCTTAGTTGAAGAGATATCCTCTTTCGCCCCGTGAGGCGCAGGGGATGATATCAATCGAAATATGGCCGAGGCAGGCCGCGCCGTTTGATTTCATCCAAATAGTTCTGCCGGCCACTTCCAGCATTGACTGGGTCGCTCATCTTCAGAGCCAACTCGTAACGTCCTCTAGATGTCATTATCCAGATTCCCCTTCTTGGCCAAACCCCATCAGGTCGGAGCAAGGTTTCGTGACATACATACCTGATGTGTGAGGACTAACCGGTGGTCGCCCCGTTGTCAAACGAAATGTAAGATTACGTGAGATACAGGCCATACCTCACGATTTGTTAGTTTTACGGCGCGGCTTCCGCCCCAAAACTCAAAAGCGTCGAGGCCACCGCTCGGCGATTGGCCTCAAGCCGCTCCACCACATCGAAAAGGCTGGGTAACCCCTCAGCACCAAACAAAGCAGACTTGCTGGATTTAAGCTCAGGCTCTTTGCGCAGGTAAGCCGCCAGAGCGAGAGCTGCATCCTCTTTCATTTGAACAGCCTCCATCGCGCATTTTACCGCATCATCGACGAGACCAGCTTGCGGACCGCTTACATCAGCCAAGCTTTGTTGAAAGCGCTCGATCAAAAGGTCATCGACTGATCCCCCTTCGTGGGGTTCGACGACTAATCCCTCTTTTCTACTGCCTAGCCTTGCAGCGACCACTTCGCGGTCGAGATCCCTATCCCTGGTAAACGTATCACGCACAGCATCTTGGAATGAAAGGGCGATGTTGGTCACTGGACCCTCATATCGCGAGAGGTAAGAGCGCGTTACAGGGCTTGCCAATCGCGTAAACTCCAAGCTCAGCATCGGATCGCCATATTCAAGTTCAACCGTCTCACGCCCAGAATTTATGATCATGGCCATGAGGGGTCCGCGAAAGCCGGGGTCCCCTTGAAACCCATGCAAAACCTGAAGTCCGCGCAGCGCGTTTTGTGTCCTCTGGCCGATCCGGACTATACAGTCCAAGTCGAGTTCAAGTATCTGTTTTCCAATGACATAAACACAGTCACCAGGCTCGAGTGTGCATTGCCTTGAAAGGATGATGTCGCATGTGTTTTCTTCGCCAAAAACGTACATGTTCGACAACAACTCAGCATGATCGATATCTTGTTGGTCAAGCAACCCGGTGTCTATCTTGGCCATGATGAACTTGCACCAGTCGTCACGGGTCAACTCACCAAAGCCGTCTTTAACGAACCAGCCACACGGGTAATCCACCGAGGCAAGTTGTATGGCATTGGGATCAAACGGAATAAGCTTCGTTGCCCCATCGCTTGATCCCAAAACGGTGCGCAGATCCTCTTCACTAAGAACACCAATGCCAAAAGGGCTCGCAAAAGCATTTCGCCCATTTTTCTCCTGGATCGATCCCGCAGCGGTCGCGGGGGAGAGCGCGGTATCTTTGAGCACCTTATCAGACCGCCAAAAGTCGAAAGTGCCGCCAAAAAGAAGGGACAGTCTGTTTGCCAATGTCGATGGGATTTTGCGCGGGTTTGCGCTCGTGAGATTATAGAGCACGGGAGGATTTACGCCCAAGAGGTCTGCTGCCTCTTGTATCTTTAAACCGCGCGTCTCGATCTCACGCTTAAGGATTTCGTGCGGCGTGACGAAAACTTGCCCATCAGTTTGAGTCGCTGAATTCATGCCACTACTCCCTGTTGAGTTTCGAATTTACGCATTTTGTTAGATTAACGTCAAGGACCTAACGTTGTGTTGAGGCGCTGATCTCTGCTGCAGGCTGGACTTGGACGCAGAAACTGGCATTGATCGCCTGAAGACATTCGATCTGGAGCCTACAATGACCCCAACCAAATTCGCTCTCAAAGCCCTTTGCGCAGTGAGCGCCTTTGCTCTTACGATGCCCCTCGCAGCGCCATTGTCCGCTGATGACCACGCAAAAGAGGCGGCCGGCCCCGAAAAACACTTCACCGGTGACGATATCTTCGGGCTTTCCGTCGCAGCAGACCCACAGATAAGCCCTGATGGCTCACAAATCGCTTATGTCCGGCGCACCAACGACATTATGACCGACCGTGCGGTTTCCTCGATCTGGCTCATCAATGTGGCCAGCGGTGATGAGACACCGCTTGTGACAGGGGCCGGTTCGCATGTGTCGCCGCGCTGGTCCCCTGATGGCGATCGGCTGGCTTATATCTCCACCCAAAGCGGCGGCGGGCCGGAATTGCATGTGCGCTGGATGGATAGCGGGCAAAGCGCCAATATCACCGCTCTTGCCGAAGGTCCTGGTGGGATCGAGTGGTCCCCTGATGGCACACAGATAGCGTACACCGCCCGCGTTGCTGGCAAAGGCCTCACGCTTGGCAAAACGCCGGCAAAGCCCGAGGGCGCTGAATGGGGCAAGCCGCTCCAAGTGATCGATCGGCTCGTCTACCGCCGCGATGGTGGGTCTTATGTAAAGCCTGGCACCACGCAGCTTTTCGTTGTGAGCGCAACGGGAGGAGCACCGCGTCAGCTCACCTTTGGCGAATATAGCAATGGCGGATCGGTCGAGTGGTCGCCCGATGGATCGAAGCTCTATTTCTCTGCCAATCGCCGTGAAGACTGGGAGCTTCAGATTTTTGGAAGCGAGATATACGCGCTTGATGTGGGAAGCGGGGAGATATCAGCACTGACCTCGCGCGAGGGCCCGGATGGAAGCCCAAAGGTGTCGCCCGATGGCTCAAGGATCGCCTATCTTGGCTTCGATGATCAAGGCAATGCGTTTGATCAGACAAATCTGTATGTCATGAACGCCGATGGTTCGGGCTCGCGCCAACTGGTTGCCGGATTTGACCGGAGCTTTGACGGTCTCGAATGGACCGATGCTGGCCTGTTTGCGAGTTACGAGGATGACGGCGAACACCGCGTTGCCCGCATCGGGCTCAATGCCAGCGCGCCCAGCCCATTAGAGGCCCGTGTTGGCAGCGGCTATTACGCCCTGCCCTACACAGGCGGCCAATGGTCGGTGAGCGACAATGGCAACCTCGCCTTCACCACACAAAGCTCTGTTGCACCGCCTGATGTGGGCGTTCAAACGCGTCGCGGTATTCGCACCCTTACATCGCTGAACGCGGTCAGCCTTAGCGGCAAGGAAATGGGGCAGACGCGCGAGCTTAGCGTCACCATGGAAGATGGCACGGTCATCCCTGCGTGGATCATGCTGCCCCCCGGTTACAAGGCGGGAGAAAAGGTCCCCACCATCCTTGAGATGCACGGCGGGCCTTATGCGGCCTATGGCCCGGAATTCTCGGTCGACTATCAGCTTTACGGCGCGGCCGGATATGCGGTGGTGTTCTCCAACCCCGGCGGCTCAACCGGCTATGGCGAGGAATTTGCCGACCGGATCGAGGACAATTACCCGATCAGCAATATCCCCGAGCTCATGGCCGTGGTTGATGCAGCGATTGCGCAAGGCTTCTCGGATGAGGAGAACCTGTTTGTAACAGGCGGTTCGGGCGGCGGCATCCTCACCGCTTATGTGGTCGGAAAAACGGACCGGTTTAAAGCGGCAGCGGCCCACAAGCCCGTCATCAACTGGGTGAGCCAAGGGCTGATGTCAGACCTTCCCACTCTGATCCCGCGCTATTGGCTCGGCGGTCTTCCTTGGGAGAAGCCAGAGGAATATTGGGAGCGCGGTCCTTTGAGCAATATGGCCAATGTCACCACGCCGACGCTGGTTTTGGTGGGCGCCGAGGATTACCGCACACCGCGCAGTGAGGCCGAGCAGTTTTATGCAGCGCTTAAACTGGTGGGTGTGGACACAGCGCTCGTCGTGACGCCCGATTCCAGCCACAACAACCTCTCGCAAAGCCCTAGCCAACAGGCCGCGCGCACCGCGAGCGTAATCGCGTGGTTTGATAAGTACCGCGACGGGGGCGAAAGCGAAGAGTGATCGGAACTCAAGGGCGCGCTGATGGGTTTCTCAACCGATGAACGCGCCTTTTCCTGGATCAAGCCTCACCCATGGGGCGTGGAAGTCGTCCCTGCGGGCGCTTTCATCGACCCCTCGCGCGCGGTTGATAAAGCGCTTGTGACCCATGGCCACGCCGACCACGCGCGTGGCGGGCATGGGGAGACGATTGCGACCCCTGAAACGCTTGCGATTATGGAATTGCGATATCGCACTGGCGCAGCCGATGATGCTGGCCAAATTCCGCATCAGGCGGTTCCAGTGGAGTATGGTGAAACCATTCGCCTTCCCGGCGGTGTCGATGCGACCTATGTGCCAGCAGGTCATGTGTTGGGCTCGGCGCAGATATTGTTGGAGCACGCTGGTGAGCGGGTGGTCATCACTGGCGATTATAAGCGCACACCTGACCCCTCCTGCGCGCCCTTCGAAGTCACGCCTTGCGATGTCTTTATCACTGAGGCGACTTTTGGTCTTCCCGTCTTCACTCACCCTCCGATTGCGGACGAGATGGCGAAACTGCTAGCCGCGCTGGAGGGAAATCCAGAAGGCTCCGTTCTCGTAGGCGCCTACGCGCTTGGTAAGGCACAGCGGGTGATCGCGGAGCTTCGTGCAGCAGGGCATCATGCCCCCATCTATCTCCACGGCGCGATGGAGAAGATGTGCCGCCTTTATGAAGAGCACGGCGTGGATTTGGGTGAGCTGCACCTTGTCGCTGATCACACCAAAGAGGAGATGGAAGGTGCGATTATCATTGCCCCGCCCTCTGCTCTTAATGACAGGTGGTCGCGGCGCCTCCCTTCACCCATCACGGCCATGGCATCTGGTTGGATGCGGGTGCGCGGGCGCGCGCGCCAAAGGGGCGTCGAATTGCCGCTGATCATTTCCGATCATGCCGATTGGAACGAGCTCACCGAGACAATCAAGGAGGTGAACCCAGCGCAGACGTGGATCACCCACGGCCGCGAAGAGGCACTATTGAGATGGTGCGAACTAAACCAGCGCCGCGCGCGGGCGCTGGCTCTTATCGGCAGAGAGGAAGAGGATGACTAGGTCACCCCCTCCCAACCAAAGGATGCATCAAAGAGCGGCAAGGTCCGCTTTGATCTTATCGAGAGTGTCAGTCGTAATTGCACCGTTCGACATGGGTTGGACCTGCGGCAAGGTCATGGTTTTGAACTGGCCATAAAAAGGGTGCTGATCGAGCGGACCCAGATGTTTCACAACGACCGCTTTCGCCGCAGCGTTGGCCATCAGCGCCTCAATTGGACTGTCGATCGTGAGCTTGGCCGCAGCCTCCGCATGGTCATCAGCGAGAGCTGGCGTCGCATAAAGAGTAAGTACAGGCGCAATAGCCAGAGCGGCGGCGTGAAGCATTTTCATCGAATAAGTCTCCTAGAATGGGCGCTTGGCGCTCCTTTGGCACATTCCTTCAAGGCTTGCACATGTCCCTTCGATGAAGAGGTCTCATTGGGCCGATGAAAGCCTTTGCCACCCTTCTCGATACGCTTGTCTACACCACCAGCCGCAATCGCAAGCTGGCGCTGATTGCAGAATACTTGCGTGAGACACCTGACCCGGACCGTGGTTGGGCCTTGGGCGCGCTGACGGGAGAGCTGGACTTTCCCGGCGTCAAAAGCTCCACGATCCGCAATCTCATGAAAGACCGGGTGGATCCGCTGTTGTGGAGCCTGAGCCGCGACTTTGTGGGTGATACAGCGGAAACGGCAAGCTTGTTGTGGCCGCAAGACGTCTCTCCCGATGAAAACCCACCAAGCGTCAGCGAAGTTGTAGAGTTTCTCTCAGGGCTCAATCGCAATACAGCGTTGAAAGAATTACCAAAACTGCTCGACCGTCTTGACGCCAACGGTCGCTTTGCACTGATCAAGCTTGCGACCGGGGGTATGCGCATTGGCGTCTCGGCAAGGCTTGCCAAGACGGCATTTTCTCAAGCCTTTGACGTCAATGTCGATGAGGTCGAGGAATATTGGCACGCATTGGAGCCGCCCTATTCAGAGCTATTTGCATGGGGGGCGCATGGAGCTGATCCCCCTGACGTGTCGGGCCGCCCCATGTTTCGCCCCTTTATGCTCGCGCACCCGCTTGAGGAAATGCAAGTCGATCTCAAGGACTACGCCGCTGAGTGGAAATGGGATGGCATCCGTGTGCAACTGGTGCGGGTTTCGGGCGAAACGCGGCTCTATTCGCGCTCTGGCGACGATATTTCGGCGACTTTCCCGGAATTGCTCGATGTCTTACCGATCGACGCAGTGCTCGATGGTGAGCTTTTGGTGCGCGGTGCCACTCAGGGCGGGGAAGCGGGTGGTGCTGCGAGTTTTAACGCACTCCAGCAGCGTTTGGGGCGAAAGACTGTATCCAAGAAAATGCTCGCCGAGGCACCGGCCTTTGTACGCCTTTACGATGCTTTGATCGTCGAGGGCGAAGACCTGCGCGAAAAGGGTTGGGAAGAGCGTCGCAAATCGCTTGAGGCATTGATGCCAAAGCTGCCTTCCTCCCATTTTGATATCTCGGCGCTCGTGGAAGCACGCGATTTTGAGCACCTTGTCGAAATCCGCGAGGGTGCGCGCGATGACGCCATTGAGGGTTTGATGCTCAAGCGCCGCGACGCGCCTTACATTGCGGGGCGCAAAGTGGGCCTGTGGTACAAATGGAAGCGCGATCCGCTTCTGATCGACTGTGTGCTGATGTATGCGCAGCGCGGGAGCGGGCGGCGGTCGAGCTTCTATTCCGATTACACCTTCGGCTGCTGGGATGGTGATCCCGATACGGGCGCAGAGCTGCTTCCCGTGGGCAAGGCCTATTCCGGTTTCACCGATGCAGAGCTCAAAAAACTCGACAAGCTGGTGCGCCAGACCACGCTCAACCGCTTTGGGCCGGTCCGCGAGGTGGAGCGAGCCTTGGTGTTCGAAGTCGCCTTTGACAGCGTGCATTCCTCCAAACGGCATAAGTCAGGCCTCGCCATGCGTTTCCCGCGCATTCACCGCATCAGATGGGACAAACCGGTGCATGAAGCGGACCGGATTGAGGCACTAAGGGCGCTGATCAGAGATTAGGTTGGCACCCCGCGCAAAGGCGTTATGGATGGTCTCAAGGAGAGAATTTCCATGAACCTTTACGACCAATCCGTTGCAACCTACCGCTCGCGTTTGGGCACTTTGAGCGCGATGCTCGCAAAAGCCGAAGCGCACGAGGCTGGAGAGGCGCTGCTTCAGGTGAAACTTGCCGACGACATGCACCCTTTGGCGACCCAGATTAAGTTCGTGACCAATATTCCGGGTGACACAGCAAAACGGCTCGGTGTTGCAGAAAACGACTGGAGCATGGAGCCGCCTGCCACTTTTGCTGAAGCTAAGGCGTTGATCGCGCAAACATCTGAGATGCTTGATGGAATTTCCGCAGAGGATATGCCCTCACCCGACAGCCGCATGGAGTTTTCGCTTGGCGATGGCGCGTACAACTTTGAGATGAGCGCTGAGGAATATGTGCGCGAGTTCTCGCTCCCCAACTTCTATTTCCACCTCTCCATGGCCTATGCGATTTTGCGGATGCAGGGCCTGGAGATCGGTAAGGCCGATTTCATCCCGCACATGATGCAATACTTCAAAGCGCCAAGCTAAGCGCCCTAGTCTTCCTGCTTAACCGTGGTGACAAAGCCCATTTTGTTGCCTTCGGGATCGCGGGCGTAAGCACCGTAAAAGTCAGGACCGTAAAGCGGCCTTGGACCCGGTGCGCCCTCGTCGCTGCCGCCGTTTGCAAGAGCGGCGGCATGCGCTGCATCGACAGCCTCGGGTGTGGCGGCGAAAAGGCCGGCAGTGTGCCCATTGCCGCATGAGGCCGCTTCGCCATTTTGCGGCTTGGTCACCCAGACCATAAACCCATCGGGGAATTTGTAAGCGAAGGTCATCGCTTCATATTCAAACGCGAATTTGGCTCCCAGCGCCTCCATCACGGGGTCATAGTATTTGCGCGAGCGCTCCAGATCGTTGGACCCCAGCGTGATATACATCTGTGTCATCGCGTTTGCTCCTCAATCACCTATTGCCCCATTGAACGCGGCCGCCACAGCCTCGGCGTGGTGTTTGGCGTTTTCGGTGTAGTGCGCAACGCCCATTTGCATGCCGGCAATGGCAGGCTCAGGAAGCTCGCGCATCAATTTCGCAGGGCGGCCTGCCCAAAGCTCGCGCTCGCCCATAACTTTGCGTTCGGTAAGCATCGCGCCCGCGCCCAGCATAGCGTCTGAGGCGATGACGGATTGGTTCATGGCAATCGCGCCGAGCCCCACAAAGCCGCGGTCATGAATGGTGCAGCCGTGGACCATCGCCATATGGCCGATCAGAACATCGTCACCAATGATCAGAGGACAGCCGTCCTCAGTGCCCGGTTTTGGTCCATCGCAGTGAAGAACGCTGCCGTCTTGAACATTGGTACGCTCTCCGATCCGGATCGTCGATACATCAGCGCGAAGGACGCAATTGTACCAGATCGAGCTTTCCGCGCCGATTTCGACATCACCGATGATGGTGCAACCGGGCGCGATAAACGCGGTTTCGTGGATCTTGGGAGACTTCCCATTGATCGGGATAATGTTCACGCCCGGATATGAAGGAGCAGATGTGGTCATTGGCTTTGTTCCCATTGGGCTTTTGTGAGTGAATACTGGATGAGAAGTTCGCTTGTGCCCGCCGATTGATCATCGGTAAAGTCCAGGGTCTTGCGCCGCTCCATGCCCAGCTTCTCCATCAGCTTCCAGCTACCGATATTCGGCTCATTGGTGATCGCGGCCACATGCGGTGCATCCACGCGGCCAAATGCCCAATCGATCACTGCGCGCATCGCCTCATAGGCATAGCCGCGCCGCCAGCGGTCCTCGCGGATCAACCAGCCAATTTCGTGGTCGCCTTGATTGGGAGCGTTGGGATGATCGACCCGCTTGATCCCGGCATGGCCGACAAGATCGCCCGTCGCCTTCTCAACCAGCATCAGAAAGGAAAAACCCTCGCGCGCATAAAGCTGCATGGCTTTGGCGTGTTTTGCCTCGATCTCGTGGAGCTCTTTTACCCCGCCCAAATGCTCCATAACTGCAGCAGTGTTGAGGTATCGGTCTTGCAGCGGCGCGTCACCTTCGTCGATAGTGCGCAAGATCAACCGCTGCGTTTCCAGAATGATATCAGTCACCCCGCGCGAACCACTCATCCTTTGTGATCGAATAGACGATGACAGTGCCATAGTCCTGCGACCACATGGTTTCTGCAAAATCGAGATCAGGGCGCCGGGTCATGCCAAATCGCTTCATGAGGCCCCAACTGCCTGTATTACCCTCAAACGTCATCGCGATGGTTTCATCTGCCCCAAAGTGATCGAAGGCGAGGTTGAATGTCGCGGTCGCTGCCTCCTTGGCGTAGCCCCGCCCCCAAGCATCTTCGCGAAGCCGCCAGCCGGCCTCCATCATGCCAAAGGGGCCGTTCTCATCAGTGCAGCGCTTGAGGCCGCAAAAGCCAAGCACGGCCCCGTCCTTTTTGCGGATCACCGGCCAGAATGTGTGGCCATGGTCTGCTTGATACTTCTCGAGCCTCGCCCGCGCACCCGCTCTGCCCTCTTCATCCAAAACCCCGCCAAGCCATTCCATGACCGCAGGCGTATTGGTGCCTTCCCAAAACGGTGCCCAATCTTCCTCGCGCCAATCGCGCAGGATCAACCGCTCGGTCTCATGGTAGAAAAGGTCAGCCATTAAGGAGACGCGCAGCCAGCGGTGCGTGATAGGTCAGAACACCGCTCACTCCAGCACGTTTGAACGCAAGCAGCTTTTCCATGAGGAGCGCGTCACGGTCGCCCGCGCCAACCGATTGTGCAGCTTCAAGCATCGCATATTCCCCGCTCACCTGATAGGCGAACACGGGGACGCTGAACTGCTCGCGCACACGGTAGATGATATCGAGATAGGCGAGCCCAGGTTTCACCATCACGCTGTCTGCGCCCTCGGCGATATCCATTCCCACCTCTCGCAATGCTTCATCGCTGTTTGCCGGGTCCATTTGATAGGTCTTTTTGTCGCCTTTGAGGAGGCCGCCCGAGCCAACGGCATCGCGGAAAGGTCCATAAAAGGCTGAAGCGTATTTGGCAGCGTAGCTCATGATCTGAACATTGGGGTGACTGTTCATCTCAAGCGCCATGCGGATAGCGTGAATGCGCCCATCCATCATGTCGGACGGGGCAATGATATCAGCGCCTGCCTCCGCCTGATTGAGCGCTTGATCGACAAGCACCGCAACCGTGTCATCGTTAAGGACATAGCCTGCATCATCGATTAGACCGTCTTGCCCATGGCTGGTGTAAGGGTCGAGCGCTACGTCCGTCAGCACGCCTACATCATCGCCGCAGGCGTCTTTGACCGCGCGGATCGCGCGGCACATAAGGTTATCGGGGTTATACGCCTCGGCCCCGTCTTCGGACCGGCGGTCTGGCTGAGTGTTGGGGAACAATGCAATCACGGGAATGCCCAGAGCCACGGCTTCTTTGGCCTGCTTCACAATTCCGTCAACCGACCAGCGCGAGACACCGGGAAGCGAACCGATGGGGTCCTCAACACCGTCACCTTCAGTCACAAACATCGGCCAAATGAGGTCGGCGGGCGTAATCAAGTGCTCACGGTGGAGCGCACGGGACCAAGCCGAGGCTCGGGTGCGGCGAAGGCGGGTGTTGGGATAGCTTGCTGTCATGGGCGCAAGGTCTGCCCGAATTTGAAAGCGCAATCAACGCATGTTGACAATGGTTGCTGTCAAGAATGATCAATCAGACGCTGTGCCTGGCGCAATCTTTTCGATCTCGCGCGTCGGTTCATCCACTTCGCTGGGAAGTTGTTCAAGATCCTCAAGCGCTGCGCCGGGTTCGACTTCGCGCAGTTCTATGAGTTGGCGACGGAAATCGAGGAGTTCTGTCCCTGAAAGCACCGCGCGGGTGACGTAATCAACACTAGCCGGGTTAATCGCGCGACCATTGCGATACATCTCATAGTGGAGGTGAGGCCCGGTTGAGAGCCCTGTTGATCCCACATATCCTATGACTTGGCCGCGCTTAACCTGCTGTCCGCGCCGCACGGCCATGCGGCTCATATGGCAATACCGCGTGTCGAGCCCTGAGCCGTGTCGAAGGCGCACGGTGATACCGCAACCACCCGCACGACCTGCAGAAGTCACGGTGCCATCAGTCACTGCCACGATCGGCGTACCATGGCGTGCGCGGTAGTCGAGCCCTGCATGCAATCTGCGAATGCCAAGAATTGGGTGGCGTCGCATACCAAAGCGCGAGGAAACGGGCCCTGGGACGGGCGCAACAAGGCCTCGGCGTTGTTCGCCAACTCCTGAGGCTTCGTAGAAACGCCCCTGATCACCCCAGCGCATAAGCTGAGTTTTGGGCTTACCCTCGCGCTCGATCCCGGCGTAGAGCAAATTGCCCGCTTGGCGTTCACCCGTAGCTGCGCGCCTGTAAGCGATGATGATGTCAAACTCGTCTGTGGAGCGCACCTCGCGGTCAAGCTCGATATGGTCATCGAGCGCTTGAAGATAGTCTTGCGCAGCGCTTGCTGGAACACCTGCTGCTCGCATGGAGCGATAGAGGCTGGAGCCAACGCGGCCACGGACGCGCAAGGGTGTATCATCGACACGGATTACGTTGCGCTCAAGCGAGAGTGTTCCTGGTTCGCCTGTCTCAAGGTCACCGCCAGCACGCGCAATTTTCAGCTCGAGGTCAAAGCGTGCACGAAATGCGAGCGCATCGAGCGGACGGCTCTCGCTCTGAGCGTCGCGTCGGCCAAGGATTATATCCATCTTGGTGCCCTCTTCGATTTCAGAGAGAGGCATGGCATCGCCGATCAAGGCGCTCACTCGGCCAATATCGGTCGCTGATACTCCTGCGCGGCGCAGCATAGTTGAGAAGCTATCACCCTTTGCAAGGGTCGCCACAAGTTCGATTTGCGGGCGCTCGGGTGCGCTTTCAAGCGGGGTTACAGCTGCCGTCGGACCCATCCGGCGTCCGCTGTCTGCCCCGAGCGCCAGAGGCATAATCATCTGGCTGCGGAATTCATCACGGATGTCATCGCCCTCGGGAATGGCAGAGCGAGCTTGGAGCGGCGTCAGACTTGGCCAAAATGCGAGCGCCACTGCGCCCAATACCACCATTGTTGCCAATCCGCGAAACCAGCGGCGGCTTCCAATGTTTTCAGCAAGGTCGGGCGCTAGGTCGAATTGGTCAAACCAATTGCTAACACTCAGCTTCCATTCGTCATAACGTGCGCCCCAACCTTGGACACGGGCTAAGACTTGGCGTTTGACTTTGCGCGAGCCTGTGGGAGGCGCGGCTTTCATCGAATTGGCAAGGTATGGGGCGAAACTGCGGGCGGTCTCTTCGTCCATCCCGCCTTTTGCAGCGCTATCGGTCGGAGTTAAGGCAGAATCTAGCACAGCATCAGGCGCGCGGGCCTCGTCAAGGCCCGGCTCTTCACCATCAGAGCCCGCTGACGAGCTCTTGGGAATATCGCCTGATTGGTCCAATTCTCGCCTTCCCACTGCACCGGGTTTGTCCTCTATCGAGAGAAGTCAAACCTTTGCACTCCTTCCATGGCGAAACATGGTAAATGTAAACTTAACACGCGGCCAAAGGAGTCAGCAGTGCGATAAGGTGTTTTACCTACGCGCGCCAGAGTTTGTCGGGCGCAAATCCCCATGCGGGACGCTTCGAAGGATTGCTCTTAAGGCGAGTGTTTGACACAGCTTTACGCGTGACCTCTCAGATTCCCAACAGATCACCCAATGATAGCCGGGTCCGCGCAGTGCTCGGACCCACCAACACGGGCAAGACACATCTCGCGATTGAACGGATGTGCGCGCATTCCTCTGGCATGATGGGTTTTCCGCTGAGGCTCTTGGCGCGAGAGGTCTATGACCGGGTGCGCGCGATAAAGGGTGACAAGGCGGTCGCGCTGATCACCGGAGAGCAGCGAATTGAGCCGCCTGATGCGCGTTATTTCTGCTGTACAATGGAGGCGATGGACCGGCTGGGTATGGGAGCAAACGGCCCGCATGCGTTTGTTGCCATTGATGAGGCGCAAATTGGGGCAGACCCTGAGCGCGGGCACATTTTCACCGACCGCCTGATGCACGCACGCGGGCGTGAAGAGACCATGATCCTGGGTTCAGCGACGCTCGAGCCGATCGTAAAGCGCCTCATCCCCGGCGCGGAGATGGTTGAACGGCCACGCTTCTCCACCCTCAGCCACGCAGGCGAATGCAAACTCTCACGCCTTCCCCCTCGCAGCGCCATCGTCGCTTTCTCAACCGAGCAGGTCTACGCCATGGCGGAGGCATTGAAGCGATTTCGCGGCGGCGCGGCGGTGGTGATGGGGGCGCTCTCACCTGAGACGCGCAACAAACAGGTCGAGCTCTTCCAAAGCGGTGAGGTAGATTACATTGTTGCAACCGATGCGATTGGCATGGGGCTTAACCTTGACCTGCACCACGTTGCCTTTGCTGCTGTCACAAAGTTCGACGGAAGGCGCAAGCGGCGTCTCACCCCTTCCGAAATGGCGCAGATCGCGGGGCGCGCGGGGCGTCACCAAACCGATGGAACGTTTGGCGTGCTTACCGGAGGGGGTAGCCGAACGGGTGCACCAATCGAATTTTCGGAAGAAGAAATTTACGCCATTGAAGAGCACAAGTTTGCGCCTCTGACCAAACTCTACTGGCGCGAAGCGGAACCGCGTTTTGATACGCTGGCAGTGCTGATCGGTGACTTGGAGTCCAAGCCGCAAAATGAGGTTCTCAAACCCGCACCAGAAGCAATCGACCTTGCTGTTCTCAAGCGTTTGGCGAGCGAACCCATCGCGGACAGCGTCAAAGGCCATGGCAGCGTGCGCCGTTTTTGGGAGGCGTGCTCCCTCCCCGATTTCCGCCAGCTTGGCGTCGATCCGCATTCTCGATTTGTTGCCAGGTTATGGCAGGACTTGCGCGAAGGGTATTTGGGCGCAGACTTTGTGGCAGCTCGGATCGCGGAATTGGATCGCACAGGGGGCGATATCGACACGCTTCAGGGCAGGATCGCCGCAATCCGGTCCTGGGCCTATATTTGCCAGCGGCCCGACTGGGTGCTGGCCCGCGATGAAATGGCCGCGCGCGCAAGAGGGGTGGAAGCGCGGCTATCGGATGCGCTACATGCGCGGCTGACAGAACGATTTGTGAATCGAAGGACAACAATTTTGATGAAATCTCTGGGGCAAGACGGCGCAAGCCTCCCCGTGACACTTGAACCCGATGGCCGCGTAAGCGTCGAGGGCGAGACCATTGGACGGCTCGACGGCTTCCGCTTTTCGGTGGATGCCGATGCGGGTGTTGCTGACCGCAAGATGCTGCTGGCCGCTGGCGAAAAGGCGCTCCCCGGTATTCTAACGCAGCGCGCAGAGCAATTGCTGGCCGCGGGCCTTGAAGACTTGGTACTTGAGAAAGGCGCGATCCATTGGCTGGGCCGCGAGCTTGCGAAAATCGAGATCCCCGATGATTTTGGGGAGCCACGCTTGACATTCCCACGCGAGATTTCCGCTCTACCCGACGCGGCACGCGAGAAATTGGAGGCGGGTCTCAAAGCATGGCTTGCCGAGAAACTTGCCCCGCTTGAACCACTGCGTAAACTCTCCGAAGCGGCGCAAGACCCCAATGCAGGAAGCCAAGCGCGCGCTATGCTTGTGACATTGATTGATGCGCGCGGTGTGGTGGCTCGAGAGAAGGCGGGACTTGAGCACCTTCCGAAGGAAATGCGCCCGTTTTTGCGCAAGCTTGGCGTGACCTTTGGCGCTCTCGATATCTTTGCGCGGGACCTATTAAAGCCAGCACCGCGGCAACTGCTCCATGCGCTCGGCCTTGATGAACGCCCGCTGCAGGATGCGATGCTGCCCGTAATTTCCGAAAGCCAGACAATCCCAGCAGGCTATCGTTTGGCAGGTTCGCAAGTGATCCGTGTGGACTTGGCAGAGAAAATCCTGCGGGCAGCTTTTGATACAAGAGCTAAAGCGGGCGAACAGCCTGCGCCAGCTGCACCAAAGGTTGCTGAAGAAAAGCCTGTGAGCGATGCAGGTGCTAGCGCGGCAGAGGGAGAGGCGAAATCTGCTCCAGAGCCAGCCAAATCGAAGCCGGTGAAACCTCGAAACGCGAGATTTCACCTCGATCTATCGCTTCCCATTTCAATCGGGCTCGAAGAGGAGAATGCCCGCCGCTTGCTTGGCAGCGCAGGCTTCCGTGTCCAACGACCCAAAGCATTGGCCGAAGGCGAGCACGGGCCTGTTCTTCCCGACAGCTGGATTTGGCGACCCAAGCGCGCTGGTGACGACCGAAGGGATTCACGCCGCGGGCAAAACCGGCACCGAGGCAAGCCCGAGGGAAAAGGAGCTGGCCGCAAGAACTTCAAAGGCAAAGGCAAGCCGCAGGGTGGCCGTGATAAGGACAGCAAAGATCAGCGCGGGAAGCCCAAGCGTGGCGGCGGCAAACCCAATCGGCCCAAGCCCGACTTTGGCCCGGCACGCGCTGGCGGGGCCTTCGACCAACTGGCAGACCTGCTAAAGCCATGAGGCGCTGATGACGGACGGCGCGCAGGAAAACTTAAGGCCTGAGACTCTGCGTCTAGACAGGCTTTTGGTTTACCTGCGCTTTGCCCGTACCCGCTCTGCTGCCCGCGCGATGATTGAAGGGCGTTCTTTGCGGCGCAATAGAAAGCATGTGCAGCGCGCGAGTGAGGCAATCGCTATTGGCGATGTGCTGACACTGGTAGTGGGCGGCGAGGTTAGGATCATCGAATTGGTGGCCTTACCCAAGCGGCGCGCATCGCCGGCTTTGGCCAAGACGTTTTACGAGGAGTATGATCGCGGCGGTTAGGACGGGCCCAATTGCCTGGCGGCGGCCCCGTTTAACTTGACCATAACCCCCTCTTGCCATTAGCAGCGCGGAACTCGCGATTCCTGTCAATTGCGTCACTTGCATTGGACACAAAGAAAGACATTTTTGCATGACCTACGTCGTCACAGATGACTGCATCAAATGTAAATACACCGACTGCGTAGAAGTGTGCCCCGTGGATTGCTTCTATGAGGGCGAGAACATGCTCGTCATCAATCCAGCCGAGTGCATCGACTGCGGTGTGTGCGAGCCAGAGTGTCCTGCAGAAGCGATCCTTCCCGATACCGAGGACGGTCTTGAGAAATGGCTTGAACTTAACACCAAGTTCTCTGCCGAATGGCCCAACATCACAAGCCAGAAAGCCCCGCCCGAAGATGCTGATGAGCACAAGGGCGAAGAGGGCAAGTTTGAGAAGTATTTCTCCGAGGCGCCCGGTGAGGGTGATTAGGGTGAAGGTGATTAAGAGCTCTAATCAAATCTGATGGATTGAGCCCCGTTTTGGGACTTACGTGACTGCGACTCGCAATTTTATTGCAGATGTGCTATATAATACATCAACCGGGTTGGTTGGTCCCAACCGCGGCAGTCAGAATCAGAAAGGCCAAGTACCAGCAACGACAATTTGAAAAGGGTTTTCGCCCGGTTCCCACTTCACCTTCGAAGTGCGGTGGCCTTGCGCGAAATTCGGCTCAAATCCTCGTCGGTTAGGTTTATCGCTGGAGGCCACTAGAAAGGAATTCGCATGGCAAGCAATGCGCCCGCCTTCACTGTTGGCGATTATGTTGTTTACCCTAAGCACGGCGTTGGCCGTGTAATTGAACTCGAAAATCAAGAAATCGCAGGAATGCAGCTTGAGCTGTATGTCCTGCGTTTCGAAAAAGAGCGCATGACGCTCCGCGTGCCGACCAACAAAGTTGAATCGATCGGGATGCGCAAGCTCTCCAGCGACAAGACGCTCAAAGAGGCGATGGAAACGCTCAAAGGCAAGCCCAAAGTGAAGCGCACCATGTGGTCACGCCGTGCGCAAGAGTATGAAGCGAAGATCAACTCAGGCGAAATCGTTCTAATCGCAGAAGTCACCCGCGACCTCTTCCGCCCTGATGATCAGCCAGAGCAAAGCTATTCAGAGCGTCAAATTTTCGAAGCAGCCTCCAGCCGTCTTGCCCGTGAATTGGGTGCGATGGAAGAAACCGATGAGGCGACCGCGCTTGAGAAGATCCTTGAGGTTCTTCGCGAGCACGCTCCGCAATATTACGAGAACACCGAAGAGAGCTGAGCGGCTCCTCATCTATGTTCGACAAAAAAGGGCTGCCCAGTACGGGTGGCCCTTTTTCGTTGGTCGATACTGCACCCTGGCAAGATACCTTGCGGATGTGAGCTGGGTGTATTACCTTTGTAATACGCACTTGCAATTTGGAGTTCCCCCATGTCATTCACCGCTCGTAAAACCCTCTACGCTTTCGCAGCGCTCCCATTGACCTTTGGGCTTTCGGGTTGTTTCAACTTCGATGGCTCAATTAATGGGGAGACCGGCGTGCCTCTGGCTGACCTCGACACGGGCGGATCTGCACCCTTGGAGTTGATCGTACAGGGGCCTGATAACGTAGTGCTTACGCAAGGTGACACGCTGACAATTGATATCGAAGGCGATGATGAAGCGGTCGCAGCAATTCGATTTGTCCTTGAAGACGGCGTTCTTGGGATCACCCGCGAACAAGATGGCTGGGACTATTCAGATGCAGCAACAATCCGCATCACGATGCCCGCACCAAGCGATATTGCAGTTACCGGAAGCGGAAGTGTGAAAGCCGATGCCTTGGCAGAAAGTGCAGAAGTGTCTTTGACAGGTTCCGGGAGCTTTACCGGGGGCGAGGCTGAGGTGAATTCGCTTGAGGTTAGCGTCACAGGTTCAGGAAGCGCAAAGTTCAGCAATATCACCGCAAACACGCTCGATCTTGCGCTTACCGGTTCTGGCAGCTTATCGGCTGCGGGGAGTGCCAATCGCCTCGACCTTAGCCTTACAGGATCAGGCGGGGCCAATTTGGCACGCCTCAAAGCGGATGAGGCCGATATCTCTGTTGGCGGTTCAGGCAGCGTAAGTCTGCAATCTGACGGAAGCGTCAATGCAAGCATCATGGGTTCCGGAAGTGTGCGCGTCGAAGGAACGGCCAAATGCACCGAGAACGCGATGGGGTCAGGCTCGCTCGTGTGTTCGGGATAAATTGAGCACTCCACACGCCAGCACGGGCAATCCCTAGCTTGCTTTCTTTTATGCTCAGACGCACAGTCTTGCCCATGCGCATCACCCCCACCCTCGCAATCGCTTTGGCGACGTGCTCACTCACTCTTTCCGGATGTCTCGTCCGCACCGCCGCCAATGTGGTGACAGCGCCTGTGCGCGTTGCGAGCAAAGCCGTTGATGTTGCCACTACCAGCCAATCGGAGGCTGACGAAAACCGTGGCCGCGAAATCCGCCGTCGCGAAGCTCGCCTTGCTAAGCTGGAGCGGCAATTTGAAGAGGAAAGCGCGGATTGCGCTGATGGCGATCGCGGCGCGTGCAAAGACGCAGCAAAGACGCGCGAAGAAATAGAGGAACTTCTTCCTCAAGTGCCGCTGGAACCGCGCTAGCTTATTTGCTGGCCGCCCTTTTGAGGCGGTCATTGATTGCTTGACCAACGCCTTCCTGCGGAACAGGCGCGACCGCGATGCGCGGCTTGTCTGAAGCTCGGGCCACGTGCAGGCACTCGTAAAGATTTGCTGCAGCCTGGTTGAGATCCTCGGACGGCGATAAATTGCAATCCCCGTCCAATTCTCCAAAGCCAATCCAGAACTCGTCTTGCGCAACTTTCCTTGCACCAAGCCTAAGGGGTTTGCCGGGGGAATAATGACGGGCCATTTGTCCGGGCGCTTCGATTTTGTCCAATTGCTGTGATGCCTCAGGGCCGAGGATCCGCTCGAGCACTTCCTTGGTGATGGGACCGGGGCGTAAAAGGCTCCAACCACCATCGCCGCGAAGCGCCACAATAGTGGACTCAAGTCCCGCATCGGTTGCACCATCGCAGATCACCGCCGGACAGGCATCACCCAAAGACGCCATGACATGCTCAGGCCGCGTGGGGCTCACTTCCTCGCTGCGATTGGCGGATGGAGCGGCTAGCGGGAAATCCAGCTTGTTCAGCAGAGCGCGCATTGTGGGATGAGCAGGCTGACGAAGGGCTATCGTTGGAAGGCCCGCGCTAACGGCTGCGGCGAGCCCTGCATCTTCCTTGATCGGTAGCACAAGGGTCAAAGGGCCAGGCCAGAAGTGTTCAACCAAATCGCGGGCGCGGTTTTCAAAATGGGCGAGTGTTTCTGCCTGCTCGACACTATTCACGTGAACGATGAGAGGATTAAAACTCGGCCCTACCCTTGGCGGCGTAAATCCCCGCCACTGCATCAGCACTATCAGCGCGCGCAGCAAGACCATAGACCGTCTCCGTCGGCACAGCGACAAGCCCCCCACTTTCGAGAATATCAGCCGCACGGGCCAAACCATCATCCGTGGGCAACAGCTGTTCCGTAACGTTCTTGCGAGCCATGCCTTCGCGCTATATCTGATAGGCAAAATTGCCAAGCACGCTTTCGCAGATCTCGTGCTGTGCCCCAGTTTGAGAGGATCAACCCCAGTGACCCCGTTTACACCGCCCACTCAGGACCAATTGCTCGCCATCCGTGTGAACGCGGGCATCGAAGAGCTCGCTGGCTCGGAAAAGTTCGCCCACGCCGAAAGCGATCTGGTCGAGGCCATTGTTGAAGGCGTAGGTCAGTTTGCAGCCGGTGAGTTTGCACCGCTCAATCGTGTCGGTGATCTCGAAGGGGCAAAACTCGAAAATGGCGTAGTGCGCCTGCCCGATGGCTTCAAAGAAGCTTACGAAGGATATGTCGAACAGGGCTGGAATTCGATTGGCAGCTCAACCGACTTTGGGGGCCAGGGTCTCCCCTTCACGCTGTCTTGCAATGTGCTTGAAAACTTGGGCGCAGCGAACATGGCGTTCTGTCTGCTCCCGATGCTTTCGGTTGGCGCGATTGAAGCGTTGGAACATCACGGCAATGATGCGCAAAAATCGCTTTACCTGCCCGATCTCGTAAGTGGGAAATGGTCAGGCACGATGAACCTGACCGAACCTGCCGCAGGCAGCGATGTGGGCGCGCTTCGCTCTACCGCTGAGCTGATCACAGACGGTGAACATGCTGGCAAATACAAGATCAAAGGCCAGAAGATTTATATCACTTGGGGTGATCACACTCTGGCGGATAACATCATTCACCTTGTGCTTGCACGCCTTCCTGGTGCGCCAGAAGGCTCGCGCGGGATATCACTGTTTGTGGTGCCAAAGTACCATGTGAACGCGGATGGCTCCCTCGGGCCTCACAACGATTGCCGCCCGGTGAGCCTAGAGCACAAGCTTGGCATCAACGCCTCGCCCACTTGCGTTATGTCCTATGGCGACAATGACAATTGCATCGGCGAGCTGGTGGGAGCAGAAAACAAGGGTCTGGCTTGCATGTTCACGATGATGAACAATGCGCGGATCAATGTCGGAAACCAAGGCGTACAAATCGGTGAGCGGGCAACGCAGCAAGCAATTGCTTACGCAATGGACCGCGTTCAGTCCGCCCGCGCTGGTTCGCCAGACAAGAACCCGGTTGCTATTATTGAGCACCCTGATGTGCGCCGCATGATCCTTCGTATGAAGGCTCTAACCGAAGGCGCGCGCGCGCTTCTATACTATTGCGCTGGACAAGTGGATCGCAGCACACTGGGTGATGCGGATGCATCAAACCGCGCTGAAATCCTGGTGCCGCTGCTCAAAGCATGGGGCACAGACATTGGCGTGGAGGTCACCGGTATCGGCGTTCAAATCCACGGCGGCATGGGCTTTGTCGAAGAAACCGGCGCAGCCCAACACTGGCGCGATTCGCGAATTGCTCCGATTTATGAGGGCACCAACGGCATCCAGGCCGCTGACCTTGTGACCCGCAAGCTTGGGCTCGATGGGGGCGAGGCGATGACCACGTTGATCGAGGATATCATCCGCTTCGCTGATAGCGAGCCGAACCTTTCAGCGCTTGCAAAGGATTGCCTGCATATCGCTCATTGGATGCGCGATGAGGCCAGTCTCGATGACAAACTTGCTGGCAGTGTTCCATTCTGCACGATGCTTGCTGTCGCTGTTGCAGGTTGGCAATTGATGCAGCAGGCGAATGCTGTGGCGGGCGGCGCAAGCCCAGCTTTGGCTAAGACCAAACCGGTAACGGCTCGCTTCTTCCTCGATCGGATTGTGCCAGAGGCCATGGGCCTTAAAGCAAGCGCGACTGCCGGTGCGGCCGACCTCTACACGCTCGCACCAGAGGCCTTGGCGAGCTAAGCGCAGATCATGACACAGCGCGATCAGGCCTTGGATAGGATTGCTGCTGCACTTGAGCGATTGGCACCAGAGCCCCCTGCCCCGGTGGATTGGTCTGCGCATGCTGCCTATCTTTGGAATGGCGGTGAACCGCTTCGTATTGAGGCGCTCGATGCCCTCCCCTTGGAGCGACTTCGCGGGATCGACGCGCACAAAGCGGCGGTTTGCGAGAACCTTCGAAGGCTCGCAACCGGAGCGGCTGCACACGACACCTTGCTCTGGGGTGCGCGCGGGATGGGTAAGTCGGCGCTTGTTCGTGCAGGCGTGCACGATTTGCAGCAATCAGGTGAGGCAATTGCCCTCGTTCAAGTTACACCAACAGGCCTTAGCACTATACCGCAGCTCATAGGGGCCCTTGCAAACAATCCTCGTGCCTTTGTGCTGTTCCTCGATGACCTTGGTTTTGACGAAGGTAATAGCCAAGCCAATTTTGCTTTACGCAGCTTGTTAGACGGAGGCGCGTTAGGCCGCCCTGATAACATCAAGCTTGTTGTGACCTCGAACCGGCGAAACATCGTACACCGAGAAGCAGAAAATCCGGGTGATCTGCACGAACGCGACGAGCGAGACAATGCGCTCGCCTTGGCGGACCGTTTTGGACTAACGCTTGCCTTCCACCCATGTGATCAGACGACTTATATTGAGATTGTGCGCTCTTACACCGAACCGCTTGGCCTGTCGCTTGATGAAGTGGAGGCGCAAAGCTGGGCGCTTGCACGGGGCAATCGCTCCGGACGCACAGCTTTTCAATTCGCCTGTGAACTTGCAGGACGAGCGGGACTTAAGCTCTCATAGGATTGCTTACTCTGATGCTTCCGCGGCTTGCTGGCGGAGGTATTCCTCTTCAAATTGCACCCGCGGATCAACCAATTCACGCGCCGGAGGCAGGGGCTCACCTGTCACCTCTTTGATAGCTGCGCCCGGTTCACTTTCAGGTGCAAAAGTGCGCCAAATAATGCCAGCAGTATCGTCCGACACGAGCAAAGATCCATCTCCCGCCCACTCCACCCAAGTTGGCCTGCCTTTGGTGGTGCCGTCTTCGTTTAGGAAGTCGGTGAGCAGAGGTACTGGCTTGCCTGTTGGATTGCCAAGCTCGTCAAAAGCGACATAGACCACATCGTAACCTGAAGCCGGTTTACGGTTCCAAGAACCGTGCCGCGCGATGAACGCTCCGCTGGCAAATTCGTCTCCCATGCGGTGGCCCTCTGCAGTGAAGACCAGACCCAAGGCGGCCACATGAGGGCCCAAGGCGAATTCAGGATAGCGGGTGTATTCCGTCATGAACCGAGGCATGCGGGTTTCAACGCGGCGGTCGACATTGTTCTTGTAGTAAACCCAAGGCCAACCGTAATTCGCTCCCACAGGGGCATTTGTCAGATAATCAGGCACCAGATCTGAACCGAGCATATCGCGTTCATTCACGGTGGTCCAAAGTTCGCCAGACCAAGGGCTGAAATCAAGGCCATTGGGGTTGCGAAGACCCACTGCGTAGTGCCGCGCGCCGCCTTTTTCGAGGTCGAGCTCCCAGATCATAGCGCGTCCTTCTTCGACAGCCATGCCTTGCTCGCCAATATTCGAGACAGAGCCTACTGCGACGTAGAGGTTGTCACCATCGGGATGGATTTCGATGTTCCGCATCCAGTGCCCACCACCGGGCGGGAGGTCCATGAGCTTACGCGCCTCGCTGCTGACGCTTTTTGCACCAAGCTCATAATCGAATGCCAAAACAGCGTTGTGATTGGCGACATAAAGCGTGCCATCACGCCAACTCATGCCAGAGGGAGATGTGAGGCCATTCTCTGCACTCAGCAGAACGTCTTTTACTTCGGCCACGCCGTCGCCATCCGCATCGCGAAGGAGCACCACCTGATCCGCAGACGCTCCCGCTGCGCCGGCTTTAGCAAAAAGCATGTCCGCAATGGCATTGTATATTGACGCAAAGAAACCCGGGCCCTCATCATCGGATGGGCGTGAAGGCGCTCTGGTCAATGTCACTAAAACATCGCCATTGGGAAGCGCATAAAGAACCCTTGGATGATCAAGCCCCTCAGCAAAGCGGTTGACCGTAAAGCCCTGCGCAGCTGTTGGCACTTGCCCCTCTTCCCAACCCACAGGCTCAGCGATTTGAACAGTTGGAAAATTCTCGGGCGAGGCTTCTGCCAATACCGGATCAGTGCCGGTGACCTCTTCAACGGTTAGCTCAGCGGTCTGGCCAAGCGACAGATAGAACAGTCCTGCCCCTGCGACGACTACAAAAACGAGGAGAGCGATTGCGACTTTTCGAAAAATACCCATGTGATGCCCGATAAGGCAGGGCGCAGCGATGCTCAACAGGCAAGTGGTGATCTCACCTCGGATGCGTCTTTAAGGACAAAGCACTATGTTTGATTTCAAACCCGATCCGGCCATGGGAAAGCCTGAGCTTTACAGGCAGTTGCTCGAGGCGGCCGACGCTTTGACAACCGGCGAGGAGGACGCGGTTGCCAATATGGCCAACGTAGCAGCTTTGATCTGGGAATTTGTGCCAGGCCTCAATTGGGCGGGATTTTACCGTATGGGACCAAACGCTTCAGGGGCTGAAGAGCTGGTGCTGGGACCGTTCAACGGGCGACCCGCCTGCATCCGCATCCCGCTTGGGCAAGGGGTCTGCGGAACTGCGGCGCAAACCGCGAAAACCCAATGTGTGGAAGATGTTCATGCTTTTCCCGGACACATCGCCTGTGATGCGGCCAGTCGCTCAGAGCTGGTTGTCCCTGTAATGAAGAATGCGAAAGTCGTGGCAGTTATCGATCTCGATAGCCCGGAAAAAGCGCGGTTCACCCAAGAAGATATCGATGGCATCGAAGCCCTTGCGCAAATGCTCACATCACGGTTCTGACGCGGATTAAACGCGCATCTCGCGGTGCGAGACAGGTCATTACCATTGCACATGCTTTCGCCCCGTTTCGAGACACGGTGAGACTGGCGGTTTGGATCACTGACCAGCGTGATGCTAATGATTTAGCAAGCATTTTTCTGACGCGCTGAACGCGATTCGCAGGGGTTCAATCCCTGCAGTTCTCGGGCGCAAAAGGGGATTTAAGATGACACGCACCGCTCTTACACGCACCGCTTTTGCAGGCATTGGTCTTGCAGGCGCTGCCTTTGCTCTTCCGACAGCTGCCGCTGCGCAAGATTTCATGCCCGACCTTCCAGAGGTAGGCGTCCTTAGCGATGCGCAAGCGCGTGATCTGCCACCCGAACTGCAAACTGCGCCTCGCGTTTCAGAGCGCGTTGCCACAACAAGCGTTCAACCGCGCGGTGAGACAACCATTGGTCCAGACGGTGTCGAGACAATCACACGCACCCGGCGCATCACCCGCCGCACTCCTGTTGCTCAGGGCCCAGCGAGTTATGTGACCGAGGAAGAGTACGAGGTTCAACTTCCGGCGCTTCCAAATGGCGCTCAGCATGCAGGCCATGGATATGCGCAAGGGTATGCTCCGGGCTATGCTGGCCATTATGCACCTGCATACACCCCAGGCGCGCAAGTCTTTCAGCGTGAACAGTGGATCGCAGAGTGTGAAAACCGGACCGATGGATACCGCGGCCGCAAGAAAGGCGGCATCATCGGCGGTCTGCTTGGTGCTGTCGCCGGTGGGATCATCGGCAACCGTGCATTTGATAGCGAGCGCCTGGGTGGCACTCTGCTTGGCGCAGGTGTTGGCGGTCTTGGCGGCGCGCTTCTTGGCAGCCTGATTGGCGGTGGTCGCAATGATCGCGGTGAGTATGACTGTAAAGCAGCACTCGATGCGTATCTTTCGCAGTATGTGCATGGTGGTCACCGAGTGGCTGCACGCACCATCCCTGCACCCGCGCCCGTTTATGCAGCGCCTGTTCACGCAGCGCCCGTCTACGCAGCACCAAGCTACACCTACGCAGCGCCGCAATATTACTACCAGCCACCGCAACAAATCACCTATGTTCCAGTCGAGTATCAGCAGCGTCAGCGCGTGATTGTGCGTGAAACGGTCCGCGAAGAGGTAGTGCCAGGCGCGTCTCGGACGGTGCCTGCGCCGCGCCCAGCTCCGCAACCCATTGCGCGGCCGGCGCCGCAACCGATCAAAACTCTGCCCGCACCGCGTCAAATCAAAACGCAGCCGCGCTACATCAAAGGCAATTGATTTCTGCCCAGACTTTTGAGGGCAGACGTATTGGCGCTAATCAGCGCTAGCAGCAGCGATTACGGGACCTGCCGGGCGTAAGTCTGGCGGGTCCTCGTCTTTTGCATGGGTGAGTTTGACAGTGCCAAAGCGGATGATGTCTTCACCCCTACCAATCCTGAAGACATCCCCTCCATCTTTGAGCGGAAGGGCCGCACGCACGTTGAGCGCTTTCACTGCCTCATCAGAAACCCGCAGGCGATACTCACCATAAGGAACGCGTTGGAAGAGGAAGAATCCATCAAACTCGCTGATCGTTTGAGCTGCGATTGCGCCTCTTTTGTCGATCAACTGTAACCGAACCCCTGATTGCGGGGTTCCTGTCACACTCAGGAGTGACCCCTCAACTTCGCCTGTGGGTGAAACTGCCAGTTCGACCCGGGCGGCAACGCCTGGGCGAGGGGTTACAACAATCCCCTTTGAGGCTGGCGCAAGAAATGGATCTTCAAGTGTGCTTTCGTCAATTCCGACGAGCACAGGCTGGAAGGGCCGAAGTTCGTCCACAATCGCAGTTCCATTCTCGCCGGTTATGGCATCGGTGCTGCGCAACCCAGCCTCAACAAGAACATTTTTGAGCACCGCTTCTCCTTCATCGCGGCGAGCATTGCCGTTGTCATCGCGAAAGACAGTAACCGCTGCAGCACCATTTTTTGCAAGTTTTGAATGGGTTACACGCACTCCGCCAGAGGTCGGATCAGGTCCTAAGCTAAAGGCCGCCTGAATCCCTGCGCCGATCCCACCGCTGGAGGTGATAAATGCGTCCCCGCGCAAAGAGAACTCCTTGAAGCGATGAGTGTATCCAGCAGTTAAGCGGAATTCATCATTGGCAGAGGTGTAATCAAGGTCGCCCTGCAAAGTTCCTTCTTCTTGAATGTCGGCTTCGACCCGGACCGTTGCAGAATCCAAGCCCTTATTGGGTCCTGCCGCGCTAAACACAGCATTGCCCCTGACCCGAAAGTCGCGCCAGCGTCTGTTGGCAATGATCGTCACATCAGTTCGGTCGTTTTGCGGTCGTCCACTGTCTTTCTCATGCAAAATTTGCGCAGAAATCGACGTCCGACCCGCGTTTACCGAAGTGATCAAGCTGAAAGCATTCACAGATTCGCCATTTGGGCGCTTGGAATGGCTAACTGCGCCCTGCACTGGGAGTGAAAGCCTGCCCATCTGTAACGCAGTCGAGAAATTCACCGACCCTTGATAATCAATGTCGTTTTGCGAGAATTCTCCACGAAACTCGCCTAAGAAAACTCTCGCATTGGTGCCGAAATTCACCTTGCCCACGCGGCCAAGCGTGTTGAAGTCGGCAACCACCCCGCCGCCAAACTCATGGGCCGCCGCAATCTCAGCTTGGGCAAAGGAAAAGGAATGGGTAAGCGTCGCCTCTGTGTAGGTGCGCCGCGATCCATTTCGGAACAAATTGTGAACACCCAGACCAACGCTGGTGCGCTTACTCAATCCACGCTCAACACCAGTGCCCCATCGCCATTCGCGTGGTTGCTGGTTGGGCAGGTTCCCAAGAGATCGCAACTGGATAAGGTCGCGGTTTTCCTGAACCACCCCGGCCCAATACAGTGTTTGGCCTGGTTCAATCTGGCTGGTTCCAACAGGAACGGATGAGCGTTCGCGCCTTATTTGGCCCTGCGGTCCATAAAGCACGACTTCAAAATCATTTCGGCCAAAGAAGAGATCGACATCGATAAACTCATATCGGCCGTCATCGCGAGAACCCTGAAACGCCAGCAATTGGCCATTGCGATAAAGCTCTGCGTCCCAGCCTGAAGGCAAGGTCCCGCGTAGGACGGTCGTTGAGAAACGAGATGTTTGATTAAGCGGGCGATTGGTGATGAATGCACCACGTCCCACACCTGTTTGTCCGACCAGCCGGCCCGGCACCGTCTCAACATCGCCAATCGCCACGTCGGTCGCGCCAAGTGGGCCAAGAAGGCCCCCTGAAGCGTCGCTGCGGTACGCACGAACGCGCACAGTTTGAGGGTTGAGATTGTTATCGGTGCTAACGCGCGCGGTGTAACTCGCGCCAAGGGCCTCACCGGCGGCAAAAAGCTCTATGCGCCCGCCCAAGCCGGAGTTGTCCCGGACCTCTACATCGGCAACCACATCCACAGAAGGGGTGCGCCAAGTGCGATATTCCATCTTCGATTCGGGATATTGCGATAAGTCAAACCCTACGCGCTTTGGACGAATGCGTTCTGCGCGCTTTCGGCGTTCAATTGCGGCCATAAAGGGCAGGTCTGTCTCGGACTCTAACCTGACGCTGGCGTTGAATAGATCGGGCTTGAAGTCGATGCCAAACCACGTTGAAAGCGCATCGGTATCAACGCACCAACCCTCTGGCGTGTCGTAAATTTCGTTAGCGAGCGGCACGGGACCTGCGCCGCCCCCTTTATTGTTCACGTTTTGTACTGTATTTGAGGAGCGATCAATTGTGATTTCCTGATCCTCTGCAAAGAGCCAGCCAGTTGCGCGGCGCGACTTTTTGTCGATGCGGATCGGCAGGTCAAGTGACTGCACGACATCAGCCAGATCAAGGCAAACGCCGCGATCGGTCTGATATCCGCGGACATCATAGGTAAGCTTGAAGTTCTTAATGTTGAGCTGGAGCAGGAGGGCATCGTCCTCATTGGCTTGCCAACCACCAGGGTTGCCACTCGCATCTTGCGCCGCCACCCCGTCTGCCTGCGCAAACGCACTAAGCGCCACTGCGAGACCCGCAGCGGCGCTAAGAATTGGTTTGCGTCGTATTGTCATCGGATAATGCCCGGGCATGAACCCGGTTGCTAAAGGCTGAGCCTTAGCTGATCATTCCATCGACGGATGCGATAAGCCCGCCGCCATTTTCAGGCAGGTCGCGGTATTCAATCCGCCCCGGTCCACGAATAACCGCGGCCTGTTCAGGGGTCAGCTTCACTCGCACTTGGCGCGTGCCGATCTCAGGATAAACTGCGATGCCTCCTGCAAGCAGGATGGGCTTTTCCATACCCGGCTTCACGACGCTAAGCGCCCCATAGGTTGAGCTATCACCTGAACGCTCGATCGTCATCGCAAGCTCTGGTCCATCCTCGCCTTGGATGATGCTCGGTTGGGTCAATGCCACCTGTGCTTCGACGCGGCCATGGCGCACAATAATCGGGATCGTGATGCCATAAATCGGGACGAGCTTAAATTTCACCTCATTGGTCTGCGCTTCTTCTTGCGTAACCTCGCGCGGGCGCGGGATCGCTTTGAAAGACATGTGCACACGGTATTCGCCGTCAGGCAGCTCAGCACCAGGACGCGCGGCAAGCCGAACCGCCTGTGGTTGCCCTGGAGGTAAAGCAATACGGCGCGGCGCGTAACGGATCATGCCAAGAGATGCTTCTTCGACATTGTTCGCATCAACCTTCTCGACCGGTACAAGCTGCCCGTCCTCGGTCATCCGGCGAAGCTCTAGCCCGATGCGATACGTTGCTTCTTCGGAGCCGATATTGCTCAAGATCACTTGCGTACCACGCGACCCATCAAGGATAACCCGGGTCGGCGCGACCAAAAGGTCGCCCTGCGCATAAATCGGAGCGGCCACAACGGCGGCCCCGACAGAAACGATTGTTGCAGCCGCCCTAATGGTTTTTATCAATGAATTGCGGAACATAGTTCTGGTCGCTCCCTGGCGTATCTGCCCAGTCGCATCTGGGCCTCCTAGTGTTTTCACCTAGGTTTGGTAAGCAAACAGGGTTAAGAATGGCTAAAGAAGCGTGAGGCTTATAACGCCAAGTTATACGTAAAAAGCCGCAGCCTTTTTCGAAGGCTACGGCTTTTTGCGGTTCTTATTTTGGCGGCACCGACATTGTCCGCGCCGCCAGCTCAGGTTTTACTGATAAGAAACAGTCACAGTGAACTCACCTTGATATGTGCCAGCGATTTCGCTGCCGTCGAGAGTGATTTCGCCGCCGATGTTGAATGTTTCGTTGCCGCTGAACGTGGTGAAGCCACCAAGTGAACCATCGTCGAGCGAGGTGAGCTCAATGTTGTGCTCAGCAAGCGTCGACCCTGCGTTTGCAGTGTGCGTGAGTGAAACAGGGTTTGCAACAAGGTCCTGAACAGTCACGTCGATGCTGCTGTTTGCTGCGCCGGTGACAGTGAATTCTGCTGGCTGCTCTGTGCCAGCTGGGCCGCAGATCACGTCAGAGTTACAGTTGCGCGTGCCATTGGCTGCGACAGTCACAGTGCCACCGGTTGAGTTGGCGTTGAGGATGAGTGAGCCGAAGTCGAGGCCCTCATCATTGGTGAGCTGAAGCGCTGCAAGGATCTCAGCCGTTGCATCGGCGTTGTCTGAAACCTGCGCTTGAGCAGCAGAGCCCATGCCTACAGCGGCAAAGAGTGCAACACCGGCTGCGGCTGTGCGGAAAATCTTGGTCATTGGTTGGTCCTTCCGAAAGTGTCTTGTATTCCCATTGTCAGGATGACCAAAAAAGCACTTTCGCAACCCGTCGCGAATCACTGCACCCAGTCATCCTAACCGAACGGGTTTCGCCCCCGTTCGACGTTGATAGGTAGAACTACGCAGGTTCCGCTTTCGTTTTTAGTTGTGGTTAACAGCGCGGTAGGAATTACGCTTGCGACCGCGCAGGCGGCTGAAAACGTGGGTTTTTCGGCATTCTCACCCGCAATGTTTCTTCTTAAAAATCGCCGCCCGTTAGCCGCTGACAGACCAAATCAAGCTGATCAAGTGACCCATATTTGATCGTGATGGCCCCGGATTTCGGATCGGCATCCGCTTGAATCTTCACCTTCAAGCCCAGGAACTCCTCAAGGTGGCGTTCAACAGCGACAATATCAGCGTTCTCACTTGGTGCAGCTACAGGCTTATCGCTCGGTGCCTCACCCTTCACAGCTTTTGCAACTTTGCGCACAAGCTTTTCGATTTCTCGAACCGAGAGATTATCGTTTACCGCCTTCTTGGCGAGCGCTGCGGCATCCTCCTGACCGATAAGCGCTCTCGCGTGGCCCATGGAGAGCTTCCCCCTCGACCAGATCAAGGACCTTCTCAGGAAGACCCAGCAGACGCTGAATATTGGCCACATGGCTACGTGACTTTTCAACCATGCGGGCGATCTCGGCCTGTGTCATGCCTTCCTGATCAGAGAGACGCTGATACGCCCTCGCCTCTTCGACGGGGTTGAGATCCTCGCGTTGAAGATTCTCGATAAGGGCAAGCGCCATCACCTCACGCTCACTGAGATCGCGAACAAGCGCGGGCATCTCGTGAAGTCGCGCCTTTTGAGCCGCCCGCCAGCGCCGCTCACCAGCTACAAGCTGATAGCGTCCTTTCGCAGCAGGGCGAACAATGATGGGTTGAATAACTCCGCGAGCAGCAATCGAGGCGGCGAGCTCTTCCAAGGCCGCCTCGTCGAAATGCTTACGCGGGTTTCCGGGCAAGGGATCAATCGTAGCAATCGGGAGAGATTTAAGAGACGAAGCAGAAGTCGCCACCGATTCCTTGTGCAGCTCAGGCGTAAGATTATGATTATCAGACGTTTTCTTGGAAACGAGTGGCTCTTCTCGCTTGGTTTCGCCAAGCAAAGCGCCAAGGCCCTTCCCCAGCTTCTTCTTTCGATCGCCAGGAGCCCTTTGCGGCACGGAAAAGCGAATGGGGTCTGTTGTTTTGTCGCTCATGCTGCAGCCTGCCTTTCAGGAGGAAAACGCCCAATAAGTTCACGTGCAAGCCCAATATAGGCACGGCTACCCACGCAGCTATGATCATAAACCAAAGCCGGAAGCCCGTGGCTGGGAGCCTCTGATAGACGTACATTGCGAGGAATGACGGTCTCAAACACCAAATCCCCGAGGCAATCGCGCACGTCGTCTGAAACCTGATCAGTCAAGCGATTGCGACGATCATACATGGTGAGCGCCACACCGATAATATTGAGCGTAGGATTAAAGCGCTGTTGTACCTGTTCGACGGTCTGAAGCAGCTGGCTCAGACCTTCGAGCGCGAAGAATTCACATTGCAGTGGGACAAGGATTGAATCGGCGGCACAAAGCGCATTCAACGTCAAAAGACCAAGCGATGGCGGGCAATCAATAAAGCAGATATCGTGATCAACATGATTATGAAGCGCTGCGCGCAAACGCTCGGTCCGCTCGTTAACCGAAACCAGTTCCACCTCTGCCCCGCTTAAATCGACGGTGGCCGGGACGATATCGAGGCCGGGAATGCTTGTCTCAACTGCAGCCTCTGCGATGGTGAGCCCTTCAACAAGCAGATCGTAGCTTGAAAGTTCGCGAGTCGCGGCCTCAACCCCCAGACCTGTCGATGCGTTACCCTGAGGATCAAGATCGATGAGCAATGTGCGCCACCCCGTCGCCGCCATTGCGGTGGCCATATTGATGGCTGTTGTGGTTTTCCCCACCCCGCCCTTCTGGTTTGCTATGGCAATTGTCAGCACCGAAACTCCCTTTCTCGCTTTTTCCAAACAGCCAGAAACTGGCGGCGCGGTCTATTTGCTCACGATGATCCCTGCATCTTCATCGGTCAATGAGTGTTTCACGTGAAACATGCTCCGAATCGATGGTTTGGCGTTGTCCAATTCGTGCGCCGCTGACCGCCCCTTGGGCAAGAGGTAGCGCGTCTGCTTTGTGGAGAAGGGTGCGGATAAGCGGAGGAGTTTTTCCAATGGTGCAAAAGCCCGTGCTGAAATGACACGTGCTGGGAATGGTTCAACCAGCTCCAATCGTTGACCAAAAACCCGGCATTTGGTCAGGCCAAGCTCAGAGACACAGCGTTCGAGGAACTCAACTCGCCGCGCTCGCGACTCCACAAGTGCAACGGGCATATTTGGGCACAAGATAGATATGATCAGTCCAGGAAGACCCGGCCCACTACCAAGGTCCAACCATGGAGCAGCAATGGGTTGTTTAAGGACGGCGTCATCAACCAGTTCAACTAGCTGAGCGCTGTCAGCGATATGGCGCACCCAAAGGTGCTCTTCACTCGGCCTGCTGATAAGGTTCTGGTGTTGGTTCTCTTCGAGCAACAAGGCATTGAACGCATTGATGCGATCAAACGCCTGCCGATCGCAAAGCCTTTCGACATACGCCTTGGCCTGTTCCTCGTTAGTAAGATGGGCGCGATCGGTCACGCAGCTGCCTGAGCCTGCTGGCGGCGCGCATGAACAAGCAAGGCAGAAAGAGCAGCCGGTGTAATTCCGGGCACACGCCCTGCAGCAGCGAGGCTCGCTGGGGAAGCCTTTGACAGACGCTCAATCATTTCGTTCGAAAGACCTGGGACCTGATTATACGGGAAGTCTGACGGCAGCGACAATTGCTCACTCGCCCTCAAATCCCTCAGTTCAGATTCCTGCCGTGCCAGATAGGGCGCATAAGCGGCATCCTCAGCCATTTCGTCAGCCACAAGCCTGTCTTCATCGCGCAGACCATCCAACCAAGGGGCCAAGCTAGCAAGTGTCACACTGCCATGTTGCAACCACTCAGCGATGCTCTTTTCGCCGATATCTCGGCGTACCTTGAGCCCTGCATCGTCAAGCTCTCTTGAATGCACTTTCCTGGCGAACAACGCGCCCACTGTTTCACGTGAAACGCTGCGTTCCTCAAACCACGCCTTGCGCTCTTGGCCTATACAACCAGCGTCGATGCCAAGCTGTGTTAAGCGCGTGGACGCGTTGTTTGCCCGCAACCGGAGACGATATTCCGCCCTCGACGTCAGCATCCGATAAGGTTCGCTCACACCCTGCAAGGTGAGGTCATCAATCATAACGGCGATGTAGGAATTGGCTCTATCGAGCGTTGGAGAAGACTTTCCTAGAACCGACGCAGCCGCCTCGAGCCCTGCAACCAAGCCCTGGGCCGCGGCCTCCTCATATCCGGTTGTGCCGTTGATCTGCCCGGCGCAATACAAGCCTGGAATTGCCCGCAGTTGAAGGTCCGGCGTCAAGGCGCGCGGATCGATGTGGTCGTATTCGACGGCATAGCCTGGAACGACCATTTCCACTCGTTCCAAACCCGGCATCACCCGAAGCATATCGTGCTGAACATCCACAGGGAGCGATGTGCTGATCCCGTTTGGATAGATAAGATGTGTGTCTAGACCTTCAGGCTCCAAGAAAATCTGGTGCCCATCCCTATCGCCAAACCGATGGATCTTATCCTCGATCGAGGGGCAATAGCGCGGGCCCGCAGCCCCGATTGCCCCTGAAAAGAGCGGCGACCGGTCTAGATTCTTTCGGATGATGTCGTGCGCCTCTGGGGTGGTGCGTGTGATTGCACAAAACACTTGAGCATTGCGCCGAGTCTTTGTGAGTGCGGACATGGTCCACGCATCATCATCCGAGTGTTGTTCGGCAAGCTGCGACCAGTCAATCGTACGACCATCAAGACGCGGAGGCGTGCCGGTTTTCAAGCGAGCCATCGGCAAATCTGCGGCCCTGAGCTGCTGTGCTAAGCGCGTGGCCGCATTTTCTCCTATGCGCCCACCTTCAAATCGCTCTTCACCGCGAAAGAGGATGCCACCCAGGAATGTGCCCGTGCACAAGATTACATGCGCACACGAAAGCTTTGTCCCATCTGCTAATTCCAGACCGCTCACTCTTCCGCCGGACAACTCTAACGCTGCGGCCTCACCTTCTACAAGGGTCAGGTTCTCTTGAGCCCGGACTATGCTCTGCACTTCGGCTTTGAACAATTTGCGATCAGCTTGAACCCTTGGGCCCCAGACCGCGCTTCCTTTTGAGCGATTAAGCATCCGATAATGGATCGCCCCAGCATCTGCTGCTCGTCCGATCACGCCATCGAGAGCATCGACCTCACAAACCAGGTGACCTTTGCCAAGACCGCCGATAGCAGGGTTGCAACTCATCGCACCCACAGCTTCAAGATCAAAGCTTACGAGCGCCGTGTTTGCTCCCATGCGCGCAGATGCGCACGCAGCTTCCACACCGGCATGACCGCCACCAATAACCAAGACGTCGAAAGTTTGCATCGCTGCCAGATAGGGGGTCACCCTCGCCTCGTCAAAGCTGTTTCACGTGAAACACTCAAACGGCTTTAACACTGCCAACTATTTACCAATACAAAACCGTCCGAACAGAGCGTCGAGCATATCTTCCGTGGTCGCACGTCCGATCAGCCTGTCGAAAGCAAGCCGAGACCGTCGTAGCTCTTCCCCGATCAAAAGGAGGTCATCAAGCGCAATTGCCGATACCAAAGCAGTATGGGCTTCACTCACCCTGTCGTGCTGCCGCGTATTTAAAACCGCTTCCCCAGCCTTGGGTAGCGCCTCTTTTGCCAGAGCCACCAGCGCGTTCTTAAGCTCACTTACACCATCGCCGGTTTCGGCAGATAGCGTATGAGCTGCTCCCGGCTTTGGCACAAAGTCTGGCGCATCCTCTCGTGCAGCGATTTCAAGAGCACCATCGGGCCCTTCCCCCTCGCCTCCGAGCCAAAGCACGCAGTCTGCACGCTCCAGCTGCTGATGTGCACGATCGATACCAATCGCTTCTATTTCTTCAGCACCCTCCTTGCGAAGCCCCGCCGTATCAACGAAGACAAACGGGACGCCCAAAATTGCCACGCTGCGCTCAATAACGTCGCGCGTAGTTCCTGCAATTGGGGACGTGATTGCGGCCTCACTCTCAACAAGCGCGTTGAATAAGGTCGATTTGCCCGCGTTTGGTGGTCCCGCAAGAACCACCCTAAAGCCATCTTTAAGGCGCTCTGACCGCGGGCGGTCCAGCCATTCGGCCAAAGTGTCAGCGAGAGTGCCAAGTTCAGATGACAGACCCGGTGGCAATTCACCCACGTCATCCTCATCCGAGAAATCCAATGCCGCTTCCACTTTTGCCGAAAGACGAAGCACATCGTCGCGCCAGCCTTCGACTAGGCCTGAAAGCTTGCCGCTTACGTTCCGAATTGCGGCCGACCGCTGCAATTCTGTTTCTGCTTCCAGAAGGTCTGCCAAGCCCTCTGCCTGCGACAAATCAATTCTGCCGTTCGCAAAACTGCGCCGAGTAAATTCACCCTCTTCAGCCGGGCGCACACCGTCCATAACGCCAAGCTCATTGCAAACGGCGGCAAGAACAGCGCGCCCGCCATGACAATGAAACTCGGCAAGATCTTCCCCGGTCGCCGTTTGAGGTCCAGGAAACCAAAGCACCAGCGCTTCATCAAGGAGCTCGCCGCAAGCTTTGCGCAACCGGGCAAGAGATGCTCTGCGGGCTGACACAGCCCGCCCTGCGAGCGCCGTTAATGCATCACCAGCTTTGGGGCCGGTTACCCTGATGACCCCAATAGCTGCTGGGGGGAGCCGCTTGAAACTGCAAATATGGTATCTGAACCAGGCATCACCGAGCCAACCCAAAAAAAGGCCTAATCTTGCGACTTTGGTTTCTTGCCAGAAGAGCCTGCTCGCATACCGCCTTCCACAAAGCTCTGGAACATCTTGAGGCCCATCTGACCCATCGGTGCAAGCGCTTGGGCATATTCTTGGAGCTGCGCAGGGTTTTGCACACCCTTCATCGCGTTCGAGATATTCTCTACATAGAGGTTGTTGGCCTCGCTCACATCAGGCAGCCCTAGGAATTCGCGCGCTTCTTGCGGTGTGCAATCGAACTCAACATTTATCTTCATAGCCGTCTTCCTCTCACAACTCTTGTGAATTCAGGTTTGCATCACACTCACCACAATCGCTAGGTTTGTGTATTGCCCAAATCAGCGTGAGGGAAGAGAAGCATGAGAAATACTTCAAGCGCACATGCCGGCGTCGAGCATTGGCATAAGGTGAGCTCTTCAGGCAGCAAGGTCGAGGACCTGACCGAAATCCTTCATGAAAACGTCGTTTTCCACTCCCCAGTGGTCCACACGCCGCAAGAAGGGCGTCCTATCACAACCGCTTATCTATCAGCAGCGGCCAAAACTCTTGGCAATGGAAGTTTTGAGTATGTGCGCGAAGTTGTGGCTGACCAAACTGCTATCCTTGAATTCAAGACTGAGATGGATGGTATCCTTGTGAATGGAGTGGACATCATCACTTTTGATCAGGATGGAAAAATCATCGATTTCAAGGTTATGGTAAGACCCTTGCAGGCGGTCAACAAGGTTTGGGAAATGATGGGTGCCCAGCTCAAAAAGGGTCTGTGAGGAAGAAATCTGCCTTGCCTTGTGGATTGACCGGTGCGGTCAGGCTTTCTGATATGATGAAGCCTACAACATAAAGAGGTGGCATAGGGGTCAATGCTCCCATCGAGGCAGCGATTGCAATTGCCGCCTTTAATCCTGCCCAAGCCCCTAGAAACCGGATGAGGGCTTTAGTGGGCTCCTTGCGTTCTGTGATATCTTCCAAGGCGCCAGATTGACGAATGATCTGAGAAGCGACCTCGTGATCTTCTTGGGAAATCCAAAGCCGGTACCCACCAAGAGCATGCGACCAATACTCTGTCGTCCCTTGCGCATAACCGCCGATGTGCACCGGGATGCCGTAACCCTGCAGCATAGAGGCAACAACCACCGCTTCTGCACGTGAAACAGCGATTGATACTGTCACAAGATCGGTCAAGCGACGCCCCTCATGAGCCTCCTCAGCCGCATCACAAGGCCCCTAATTCAACATCGCGAAATTTAGGACAATCTTGCGAAGAGCGGGATCGATCGCGCTCGGCAATTCCTCCTCCAAACGCTGTTGACGCATCTCAAACGCCTCAGCGATAGCGATGCGTTTCATCGCCCAATCTGGACACACCCGCTCTTGAACATCACCCTTGTGCAATATGGCAACGCCCGCATGACGCGGATCAGACTCGATTGTCGCCATTAAGCGATCAAGCGTGCCCCCTCCCCTTCGAGCAATTGAAGAAAGTTGCGCCCGTTATAAAGCAAAAGGCCGGTCACATTATGCGCGTCATTATTGCGCGCACAGGTAGTGAGGATCCTATCCACCTCGTCGCGTGAAAGCCCCTGCGCGGTGCTGATATAAACATACTGGCTAATCAAGCTTCGACCCCTCCTTGGGCCACCTGACTTTTGAGGGTCATGTTATTGGTTCATCGTATCGAAGAAGTCTTCATTTGTCTTGGAATCCTTCATCTTATCAAGGAGGAACTCCATTGCATCGACCGTGCCCATTTGCATGAGAATACGGCGCAAGACCCACATCTTGGAAAGCTTATCCTTCTCAACCAGGAGCTCTTCCTTGCGCGTGCCTGATTTACCCACATCAAGCGCAGGGAAGATGCGTTTGTCAGAGACCTTGCGATCAAGGACGATTTCAGAGTTGCCGGTGCCTTTGAACTCTTCAAAGATCACCTCATCCATACGGCTGCCGGTGTCGATCAGCGCGGTTGCAATGATGGAGAGCGAGCCGCCCTCCTCAATATTGCGCGCCGCACCAAAGAACCGCTTGGGTCGTTGGAGCGCATTTGCGTCCACACCGCCGGTGAGAACCTTACCCGAGGATGGGACAACCGTGTTGTAGGCACGGCCAAGACGTGTGATCGAATCGAGCAGGATGACCACATCGTTCTTATGCTCGACCAAGCGTTTGGCTTTTTCAATAACCATTTCAGCCACTTGAACGTGGCGCGTCGCAGGTTCGTCAAAGGTTGAGGAGATCACCTCACCCTTCACGCTGCGCTGCATATCGGTGACTTCCTCCGGACGCTCATCGACCAAAAGCACCAGCAAAAACACCTCTGGGTGATTGTCGGTGATGGCCTTCGCAATGTTTTGGAGAAGAACCGTCTTACCCGTGCGCGGCGGGGCCACGATAAGAGCACGCTGGCCTTTACCTTGCGGCGAGATGATGTCGATGACGCGTGCCGATTTGTCTTTGACAGTCGGATCAAGCGTATCAAGACTCAGTTTTTCCGTCGGATAGAGCGCGGTAAGGTTATCGAAGTTGGTCCGCATGCGAACCGCGTCAGGGTCTTCGAAGTTCACAGTGCTCAAACTCGTTAGCGCAAAATAGCGCTCACCATCCTTGGGTGCACGGATCTCGCCCTCGACTGTATCGCCTGTGCGAAGACCCCATTTGCGGATCTGGTTGGGCGAGACATAGATATCGTCGGGTCCAGCAAGATAGTTCGCTTCTGGCGAGCGCAAGAAACCAAAGCCATCTTGCAGCACTTCAATTGTGCCGATGCCCATGATTTTCTCTTCATATTCCTCATCCTCCGCCAGCTCGCGAAGGATTGAGAACATAAGGTCTTGCCGGCGCATAGTGGACGCGCCCTCGACACCAAGTTCCTCTGCCATCGCGACAAGATCAGCCGGAGTGCGTTCTTTTAAATCTTTGAGATGCATGTGAAATTATATTCCATTCAATCAGCGCCTGTCATTCTGGCGCGAGGGGGAACCGATTGTCAGTGCCTCTGTGTTGCAGAGGTGCCTGTCTGACTGAACAGACAAAGGCGGGGCTTGGAGAAAGCAGACTGGCCAAACGCGTCGGAGCGCATAGCCTATCGATTTAGAAGTAAGCGAAATAGAGTTTGAAAACCTAGCGGTCAATCCACCAATCGCGCCAAGAAGCGATGGAGCGATTTCAGGCGAGGTAAATCCGCCCAAGATAGAGCACCACGATAATCAAAATCAGCAAAATCCCTGGAATTTCACCGGCTAGACGCAGCGCCTTTTCAGTTAGCGGACGTTCACCGCGCGCCATCTTTTTAGTCTGTGCAACAAGCCACCCATGATAACCCGACAGGAGTAACACCAGCGTGATTTTGATATGCAACCACCCTGCCGTGAACAGCTCCATCGCGTAGGCCTGTGTCAAACCAAGCACCCAAACGATAATCAGGCTGGGCGTCAAAATGATCTTGCGCAAAAGGCCCATACGGTGCGCCCACAAGGTTTCTTCCGGCGAACCGGGTGCGGCATCATGCATGTAGATGCACTGGCGCGGCAACATGAACAGGCCAGCGAGCCAGAAGACCATAAATATCACGTGCCCAATGGTGAGCCACGGATAGATTGTGAGAAGCACCTCTTGCATTGCCCTATCAGTCCTACCTGGTCAGCCCCGAACCGCTTTTAACAAGGTCTCAACATGTTCAATTGGAGTGAACTGACCAATCCCATGCCCCAGATTGAATACGTGCGGGCGATCTTCAAACGCTTTGAGGATGTACTGCGCACGTTTTGGTAAGGCATCACCGCCTGCCTCAACCAAAAGCGGATCGAGATTGCCTTGCACTGGCATGCCTTCAGGCAAATGTGCGTGCGCCCAATTTGGATCGAGCGATTCGTCGATGCCAACTGCATCCACACCCGTTTCGCGAGCATATGCAGGAAGCTTTTCGTTTGCGCCTTTTGGAAACCCGATCACGGGCGTCTCAGGGTGACTTTCTTTGATCGCTGCCGTGATCTTGGCGTTAGGAGCAATGACCCAGCGCTCAAACTCATCAGGTGCAAGGGTCCCTGCCCAGCTGTCAAACAGTTGCACCGCTTCGGCCCCAGCATCGATTTGCCCTCGAAGATAGGTGATCGATACAGAGGCGATTGCATCACAGATCGCCTGAAACTTTTCCGGATGTTGATAGGCAAAAAGACGGGTCTTGCCCTGATCTTTCGAACCCTCACCTGCGACCATGTAGGTCGCGACTGTCCACGGGGAGCCTGCAAAGCCGAGCATCGTCACTTGATCAGAAATCTGCGCCCTAGTCTGGCGGACGGTTTCATAAATCGGATCGAAGCGTTCAAAAGTTGAGGTGAAACTCTCAAGCTCTGTCTCCAAAAGCGTTGGAGAGAGCTTTGGCCCTTCGCCCGCCAAAAATTCTAACCCCTGTCCCATAGCGTGCGGGACAATAAGGATATCGGAGAACAAGATCGCGCCATCGAAACTAAAGCGCCTGATTGGCTGAACCGTTATTTCAGCTGCCGCTTCGCTATCATAGACCAGCTCGAGAAAGCCCCCCTTTTCAGCGCGAAGCTCACGATATTCAGGCAGATAACGCCCGGCCTGACGCATAAGCCAGACAGGGGCGATTTCTTGACGGTTACCCTTCAGGGTTTCGAGCAATGGACCAGGCATGGAGTACCTCTAAGCAAATAAATTATAATTATAAAAGGATTGATGGAGTCTGTTGGCCCTGTGGATATCGGGAATTACCGTCATATCCCTTATACGCAGGTAAAGGTCCAGCAAGATTTACACCATGCGAATCCGCAAGCGGTCTGAGTCAAGGCTAAGATATCCCCAAAGTTCCCAGCCTGTGGGCATCACTTGTCCCGTGTAGAGAAGAATTGAGAGGAAAAAGCTGGCATTGGGTAGGAAACTTCTTCCCATGCTTGTCGACGCTTTCCTCCCGTGGTTTATGCGCATGTCTGTCCACAAGCATCAAAGAGCATTACGCGAATCGATCAATGAACCGCCTCAATCTGCATCTTGTCTCTGACTCCACTGGCGAAACACTGGAAATGATCGCTAAGGCAGCGCTTGCTCAGTTCGATGATCCAGATGTGAGCCGCCACTTTTGGCCTATGGTTCGCTCGCGTCAGCATCTTGACCGAATTGTACCGGATTTGGCGGATAACCCTGGTCTTGTGCTCTTCACCCTCGTCAATCCTGAAACGCGGGCGCGGCTGGAGGATCATTGCCGACATTTGGGCCTTCCGGCAGTCCCGGTCCTGGATCAAGTAACCGCAGCGCTCGAAGCGCAACTTGGCCAAGAAGCCCACGGTCGTCCCGGTCGCCAGCACCTCATGGATGACGACTACTTCAAGCGCGTGGATGCAATCCAATACACTATTGCTCACGATGATGGCATTGCTCATGCTGACTGGGAGGAAGCCGATATCGTGCTTGCAGGAGTGTCGCGCACCTCGAAGACGCCAACGAGCATATATTTGGCGAACCGCGGCTTTAAGACAGCGAATATACCGCTGGTGCCTGAAAGCCCTCCCCCAAAGCGCTTTTCGGCTTGCGCCGCCCGCTCGTTGTTGGGCTTACCACGGCACCAGATCGCCTCATACAGATCCGCCGCAACCGGCTTTTATCTTTGAACGAGGGCACAGAGACCTCTTATGTCGATAATGACAAGGTGAAGGACGAGATCCAATTCGCGCGGCGTATGTTTGCCGACAATGGCTGGCCGGTCATTGATGTCACGCGCCGGTCTATCGAGGAAAGCGCCGCTGCGATTATACGGCTCGCCCAAGAAAGGCAGCGTAAAGATCGTCAGGTTGATGGAATCAGCAAACCAATATGACCAAACTCATTCTCGCCTCCAAATCGGCCTCGCGCCGAACCATGCTTGATGCAGCAGGTGTAATCTACGAAGCGTTGCCTGCCGACGTTGATGAGCGTGCAATTGAGGCAAGTTTAAGTGGAAGCGAACCCGGTGAAATTGCCGAAGCACTTAGCGTTGCTAAAGCTGCCGAGATCGCCAGATTGCACGCCGGTTCGCTTGTTTTAGGAAGCGATTCATTGGTTGTCGCTGATGGAAAGCGCTTTGATAAGCCGACATCGCGAGAAAATGCTCGCGAGCACTTGGTCTATTTTTCTGGCAAAACTATCGAATTACACAGCGCTGCTGCACTGGTTCGCGATGGTGGCTGTGTATGGAGCCATCAGGATTGTGCGCGGCTAAAAGTGCGCGATCTTTCCCCCGAATTCATCGAGCATTATTTGGAAGCCGAATGGCCCGAAATTGGATACACCGTGGGCTGTTTTCGTATCGAGGCTATGGGGGTGCAGTTATTCGAGCGCATTACTGGTGACCAGTTTACCGTTCTAGGCATGCCGCTTTTGCCGGTTTTAGGGGCCCTGCGTGAACATGGTGTGCTCGTGTCATGACCCGGTTAGCTCACGTAATCGGCGATCCAATTGCCCATTCAAAGTCGCCGGTCATCCACGGGTTTTGGCTCGAAAAGTCAGGCCTTGCGGGCAGTTATGAGCAGGCGCACGTCACGAGCGATAATCTGTCTGATTATCTGGAACAGTCAAAACGCATTGACCGTTGGGCCGGTTGCAATGTCACCATGCCTCATAAGCAGGCCATCATTCCATTCCTCGACACACTCGATCCGCTCGCTCAAAAATTGGCTGCAGTAAACACCGTCGTTCGCCAAGATGACGGCACACTCAAAGGTTATAATACTGATGTTGAAGGGTTTCTTGAACCTCTCAAAGACGTATTGGCTCAGCAACACCTGTTCCGGATGGCACGCATTCTTGGAACAGGCGGTGCTGCCCGCGCTATCATCGCAGGTCTTGCAAACCATGGCTTTACACTGGTGGTCGCAGGCCGAAATCCGCAGAAGGCCCGCTCTTTGCTCGAAGAACTTGCGCCCAAAGGTGAGCATCATGCGATCCATCTCGATCACTTTGCGCAGCCAACTGATTTTGCTTTCGATGACCGCGAAGGATGTCTTGATCTGGTCGTCAACGCCTCACCGCTTGGCATGAAGGGCAACCCTTCTCTTGCTTTTGATTGGAGCCACGCGCCCCCTGGCGCTATTGCCTATGACATTGTGACAAGCCCTATCGACACAGCTTTTCTCCAGAATGCCGGTGCTGCAGGACACGATACGATTGGCGGGTTTGCCATGTTAATCGGACAAGCTGCGAGCGCCTTTGAACGCTTTTTTGGTGCCCCCCTCCCCGCGAATTTGATGACGAATTGGTGGAGCTTCTCATCTCATGACACGCGCAAAAGTGATTGGCCTTACCGGTTCAATCGGCATGGGCAAATCAACCGTCGCACAAATGTTTGAACGCGCCGGAATTCCCGTTTTTGACGCCGATGCCGAGGTGCGCGCTATGCAGGGTCCGGGCGCAGAACTTGTCCCAATTATCGAAGAAGCATTCCCTGGATCGACCGGTCGAGACGGCGTTGATCGCGATAAACTTGGCAAGCTCGTTTTTGCCGACAAGGAAAAACTCGCCCGGCTTGAGGGCATTGTGCACCCTGCGGTGGGCCTCAAGCGCGCGAAGTTTCTCGAAGACAACGCCGATCAGCCTTTGATTGTGTTCGACATTCCATTGCTTTTCGAAGGTGGCGGCCATGCGATGGTGGATCACATTGTGGTTGTTTCTGCCCCGGCCAACATTCAGCGCGCACGCGTGCTGTCCCGTCCGGGCATGACAACTGAGAAATTCGAGCACATTCTTGGCCTTCAAACCCCTGATGCTCAGAAGCGCAAGCAAGCCGATTTTGTCATCGATACAGGCCTAACCCTTGAGGAAACAGAAGAAAAAGTTCGCGAACTTATCGAGACGCTAAGAGCCACCGCTTAGCCTCTTGCGCTTGGCTGCACATGGGTTGATACTCCGACCATGCGTGAAGTGATATTCGATACAGAGACCACCGGCTTAGACCCTAAGACAGGCGATCGGATGGTCGAGATCGGCTGTGTTGAAATGATTGACCGGGTGGAAACGGGCAATTCTTATCATGCTTACTACAACCCAGAGCGTGATATGCCCGCTGCAGCGGAGGCTGTGCACGGTCTTTCTGCCGACTTTCTTTCGGGAAAGCCGCTGTTTGCAGAGACAGTCGATGACCTTCTTGCGTTTCTGGGTGATGCCCCCTTGGTCGCGCACAATGCAGGGTTCGATTTCGGGTTTTTGAATGCAGAACTCGAACGCATTGGCCGTGAGCCGATCTCGATGGATCGCATGATCGATACGGTTGCTATTGCCCGCAAGAAACATCCCGGGGCAAAACTCTCTCTCGATGCGCTGTGCACCCGTTACGGCGTGGATCGCAGTCACAGGGTTAAACACGGCGCGCTTCTCGATGCAGAATTGCTCGCACAGGTTTATGTCGAGCTTAAAGGCGGGCGCCAGATTGGTCTTGAACTTACCGATGAGGGAATTGGAAAAGCGAGCGCCAGGCCAACCCATTCTCAGGAAACCAAACCTTCGCTGCCCCAAAAAACACGCAGGGAGCCGCGCCCCCATTGCGCTAGCGCCGCCGAACTTGCGACCCACAAGGAATTCATCGGCGGGATCAAAGAGGCTCTCTGGGTGAAATAGAATTTCTCTCATGACCCTAAGCCCGCTTCAAAGGGAGAATTAGCAAAATGGACATGCGTATTTCCGGCCATCAGGTCGAAACTGGAGCCGCGCTTCAGGAACACGCGTCTGAACGGCTTGGCGCGATTGTCGAGAAGCATTTTGACCGTGCCCTCTCATCGCATGTCACCCTTGGCAAGGGTCCTGCGGGCTCATTCACCTGTGATATCGTGATGCATGTGATGCAGGGCCTGATCCTCAAGGCGCAAGGGCAGGCGCATGATGCGCATCAGGCGCTGGATGAGGCATCAACGAAGATTGAAAAGCAGCTGCGTCGATACAAGCGTCGGCTCAAAGATCATCACGAACAAGCGATGCACGCAAGGGCACAAGAAGAGGCAGCTTACACGATTTTTGCGTCGCCAGAGCCAGAAGAGGAGGTTGTCGCCGACGCTCCGCCGATTATCGCTGAAACAAGCGTTGATGTTCCGGAATGCAGTGTTGCCGATGCCGTCATGATGCTCGATCTTCGCAACACGACGGCATTATTTTTCAAAAATGCTGGAACTGGCCGCCATAATATGGTCTACGCGCGCCCTGATGGTTCGATCGGATGGGTTGAGCCAAATTAGGATGATGGAAACCCGGAGGCGGTAGGGAACCGCGCTTTGAACCGGGACGTATCCGAGCCTCAAATGAAAGAAAAACCCCCGCGCCATATTTATGGCATTTTCTTTCGATAGTGGCCTGCGCTGACATTCCTTTGGGAGAGGGATTCAAATTTCGGGATTATCATGGACGTTAACATTGCAGTATTACCCGAGGCGGTCGCGATCGGTCGCGCGTCTTCGAGCCAACACGTTTTAAGCCAGCTATCTGATCTTTTTGCCTCCGTTTACGGCGTTGATGCCAGTGACGTACTCGAAGGTCTCGAGCAGCGAGAAGCGCTGGGCAGCACCGGTTTTGGCCGGGGTGCAGCAATCCCGCATTGCCGCTTGCCAGGTGTTGTTCGTCCCACTTTGGCTGTTCTTAAGCTCGAACAACCGGTGGACTTCAAAGCTGCGGATGCCGTTCCTGTCGGGATCGCCTTCGGACTTGTTTCACCAGAGAATGCCGGCGCAACGCATCTGCATGCCCTTGCAGCGATCTCACGGCTGATGAGGGATGAGGCTATGCTCAACGCGCTTACAGAGGCGCCCGATGCAGAGGCGATCTATGCGCTTTTGACCAATCAATTCTTAAGCCGTGATGCCGCCTGAGCAAATCGGAGCGCAAGGGCACTATCGCGCGCTTGAAAGGCTTTATGCCTCGGCGCCGGTAAACGCGCTGTTCCAATCTAAACTTGCAATTATCGGCGAAGGCCTCTCGCGGCTGACATTTGATATCACTCAAGATGTCTACCACGCAGCGGGCGCTGCCCATGGTACGATCTATTTCAAAATGTTGGACGATGCCGCCTTCTACGCAGCCAACACTCTTGCCACTGACACCTTCTTATTGACCACCAGTTTCAACCTGCACTTCACAAAACCCGTGAAGGAAGGCGAAGTGGTTGCAGAAGGCAAATGGGTGAGCGGCAAGAGGCGCGTGATGGTCGCTGAATCGCGGCTGGTTGATAGCGAGGGTGAAGAAATTGGCAGGGGCACCGGCACATTTATGCGCTCTCGCATCCCGCTTTCGAGCCTGCCGGGTTACTCAGGCTAGCCCTGGCGATGAGCGAAAGGCTCCCCGCACACGTTGAAACTTCCAGTTTGATTCGCCTCGCCGAATCAAACGGAGGCTTTGCCATGGTCCTTCATAAAGGTGAGCGCGACGCCGGAACGATCCTCATCGTAACTATGTTTCGCGGGAAAGATACACAGCTTTACGAAAGAATGCCGCAACTGGACGGAACACGTCCTTTCGTTCTTTCAAAAACTCAAGACACTGAAAAACCGCGTAAATTTGATGATTATATCTTGCGTCGTCGCTCTCAGGACCCTGATATATGGGTGTTGGAGGTGGATATCGATGATCCGGAACGGTTCATCGCGCTTTTGCCCAAGTGAGCCACTCGTTAACTTGACGCAAACGTAAGAACGCCTATTTGGGCCTCGCTTCCAGACGCGGAGGCCATGGATTGGACAATACGGTTCGATTTCTGGCACGCAGACGGGGGGCAGCCGGTAGGCTTTTTGAACCACCCCTAAACCCCGCGACACAATCGCACTCTTCAAGGTTCATGCCTGCGTCGGAGCTCGCTCACCGCACAAAAAGTAGATTTCGATGAGTCGTAAGACTTATTCATATAGTGCAGCTGCAATTGCAGCAGTTGCCGGATTGAGTTTCTCCAGCGCCGATGGCGCTGCCGCCTTTGCACAGGACCTGATTGCTCAAGATAATGGCATTCAGGACAGCGCCGAGTCAGATCAAGCCTCACAAAGCGAAGAACCTGCTGTGGAGATCATGCCTCTTGAGCCGTCTTCACCCGACATCGCATTCGTTTCAAACGAAGTGGTTCAGCCTCTCCCTGAGCCCGCTGAGATGCAGGTCGCCGAGGCTTCGTCTTTGCGTGAGCTTGTGTCGAATATTGACCAAGAGGCTGCTCTGGGTGAGCAGCTTCGTTGCCTTGCAGGCGCTGTTTACTTCGAGGCGCGCGGTGAGCCACTTTATGGCCAGCTTGCAGTCGCAGAGGTTGTGATCAACCGCGCGCAGGATGCGCGTTGGCCGGCGAGTTATTGCGGTGTTGTCTATCAGCGCGCCCAGTTCTCGTTTGTACGCGGCGGTAAAATGCCTGCGATCAATACATCAAAGGCAACCTGGCGCCGTGCGAAAGCGGTCGCCCGTATTGCCCATGAAAATCTTTGGAAGTCAGACGCAAGTGACGCTGTCTACTTTCATGCGAACTATGTTCGGCCAAAATGGAGCCGGCGTAAAACACCCGTCGCTCGCATCGACACCCACGTTTTCTATCGCTGAGCCCGTTTCGGGCTTCAGCTGATGGCTTAAGACCCCGCCTTCTCCCCCGAAGGCGGGGTTCTTTTGCGTTAATCGCGTAAGACTGCCCAGGTTGGCGCGTGGTCGCTCGCCTTCTCACGCCCGCGGTGATCGCGATCAACACCCACCGCCTCAAGCCGGTCGGCCAATTCGGGTGAAAGCAGGATATGATCGATCCGAAACCCATGGTCGCGCTGCCACGCGCCAGCCTGATAATCCCAATAGGTCCAGACACCGCCCCTTGGGTTGAGGGTGCGCACAGCATCGGTCCAACCATCCGCCAGCAAACGCGAATAGGCTGCCCGACTTTCGGGCTGCATCAAGGCATCAGACGCCATCGCTTTCACAGCATAGACATCGTCATCATGGGGAATGACATTATAGTCACCCAGTACCGCAGCAGGCACCTCATCTGCCCAAATCTGCGCCATGCGTGCGCGCAGTTTCTCCATCCAAGCAATCTTATAGTCGAACTTGGGTCCTGGCTGCGGGTTTCCGTTGGGAAGATAAATGCACACAATGCGGGTTGCGTGGCCGTCCTTGATCACATCTGCCTCAAGGTATCGGGATTGCTCGCCCTCACCCTCTTTGGGTCCATCTATCCCAAGCCCGCGCTGTATCTCACTCACACGATATCCAGCCTTTTCATCGACGAGGATCGCAACCCCGTTGAAGCTTTTTTGTCCATGCCAGATGAGCGAGTATCCTAGCGCCTCAAATTCGTGCGCAGGGAAATCCTTGTCCTGGCTTTTGATCTCCTGAAGGCATGCGACGCTGGGCCGTGTTTCTTCGAGCCATTCCTTCAAACGAGGCAGGCGCGCTTTGACACCATTGATGTTGTAAGTGGCGATCTTCATGGGGCTATCCATGCAGGATAGTCTTGCGCGCGTCTATCGCCAGAAGAGGGTTATATTCCGAAGCTCGAGCCGCAACCGCAGCCAGCGGCCGCATTGGGGTTTTCAACTCTGAACGCAGCGCCGCCAAGCGACTCTACGAAGTCAACCACGCTCCCACCAACAAGGTCGAGGCTGATCGGGTCCACGACCAGCTTTACGCCATCTGTCTCACTGACAGAATCCTCGCCATCTGCGCCCTCTGCAAGATCAAACTTGTATTGAAATCCAGAACAGCCCCCACCTTCGACCGAAAGCCGCAAGATTGCAGGCTTTGTCTGCTTTTCAGCGATCCACGCGATACGCTTTGCAGCAGCGGGCGTAAGTGTAAGGGTCTCAGCCATATCCACTACTTAGGTCTGGCTCAGCCAATCCTCAAGAGTGAGAAACATTCTCTCAGACGGTTTGGATGTAATCACGCAGTGCCGCCGCTTCGTGTTCAACCTCATCGATCTTGTCTTTGACCAGGTCGCCGATTGAAACAAAGGCAACCAAGGCCTCTCCCTCTACAACCGGGAAATGGCGAAAACGGCGTTTCGTCATCAGGGCAAGCGCATCATCAATGCGCGTTGTCGGTTCAACAGTTACCGCCGGTGAGGTCATGATCGCCTCCACCGGTCCCGCCAGACAACCGGGCCCTTCGCTTGCTAGCCTGTAGATGATGTCGCGCTCTGATACGATGCCAGCAACCCTGCCATCTCGCAGAACTGGCAACGCGCCAATCCGCTTTCCAGCAAGCATTCCAATGACTTGATTAACCGGGGTCGTCACATCGCAAGAGATTATGTCCGACGAATTCCGATCTCCAATGATCTTCGCAATAGTCATGGCCAACTCCTCTCAATCCAGAAGGTGCCATCAATTGCCCAAAATAGCGAGTCTGCTACGGGTTTAAGCCTATTGCCTGCTCCTCACGTAACTTGCCCATTGCATTGTTACGGAGTGCACCGCATGGAGCCCCTTATGGTCAAGAAGTCCCCATTAGATGATCCCGAAAACGCAGCTCACGCCTGGGCGCGCTACCGGCAGATCATGCGGCTTTTGCTTTGTGTGACGATTGCGACAGTGCTGATCGCGGTTGGGCTTTTGTACGCTTATAATGGTGCGATTTCAGTTCATTTCTATATCGCTGTTGCGCTTGGTATCAGCTTCACCATGCTGCTGGGCGGCGCTCTGATGGGCCTTGCCTTCCTCTCAAACGGGACGGGTCACGACGAATCGGTCGATAATCGACTGCCCAGTCGCGATGAGCTTTGGTCACCAAAAGACGAGGACTAGTCGTTTTCTGCTGGCTCAGGCTGTTTCAGCCACCAGTCCAGCCAAGCAAACACCGTCTCATGCCATTGCAAAGAATTGGCAGCGCCCAGCACCCAATGGTTTTCGTCCGGATAGACAAGCAATTGTGAAGGAATGCCGCGTTCTTGCAGAGCGGTGAAGCTTTGTAGGCCTTGAGTGTACGGGACACGAAAGTCCCTCTCGCCTGCGATCACCAACATCGGGGTTTGCCATTTGTCGACATGGTTTACAGGGTTCCACTTCTCGTAAACTTCAGAAGCTTCGGCATAGGAGCCACCGAAGTCCCAGCGCGGGAACCACAGTTCCTCGGTTGAATAATAGAAGCTTCGCATGTCAAACAGGCCATCATGTTGGACCAAGCAATCAAAGCGGCCGGGCCAATTGCCCGCGATCCAATTGACCATATAGCCACCATAGCTAGCCCCCATTGCGCAAGCGCGTGTGCCGTCAATCTGAGTGTCCAGCTCAAGCGCTGCGGCCAGGCCTTTTTGTAGGTCTTCTAACGGCTTGCCGCCCCAATCCTGATTGATCGAGTCCTTGAAGGCCTGCCCGTATCCTGCGCTGCCGTGGAAATCGACAGAAATGACTGCATACCCCTGTGATGCCAAAACGCGAGGGTTCCAACGCGAGGACCAGCCATCAAGGAATGACCCTTGTGGTCCGCCGTGGATATAGAGGATTGCGGGAATTGGCCCCTCTTGGTCTTCTAAGCGGGTAATCTGTCCCCATACGGTATCGCCGTCTGCGCCTTCGAAGGTGAACCGGGTTGTGACGGTTGAGGCCAATTCGCCGGTGCGCGAGGTTACCACATCTGTAAGCGGCATGCCCTTAGCGCCGGCGTCTGCGAGAAACAGTTCTTTGGCGGCGCCGATGGAATCGCGCGTAAATAAGAGGCGGTCGCCGGGCAATGATACAAGGCCGCCAATATGAGCTTCATGGCCTGCGATAAGGTTTAATTCACTCACCGCGCCGGTTTCAGGGTCAATGCGGAATGCAGGAACATCCAACACGTCGGTTGCTGTAGCAAGGAGGTAACTGCCGTTCTCGCTCCACATCAAGCCACCAAAAGACAGATCGGTAGTTTGGGTAAGCGCCCTTGTCTCGCCACTTTCAAGATCGCGAAGATGCACGACCATGCGATCAGATTCATAACCAGCGCGTTCCATGGCAAGGTAGGCGAGGGTTGCTCCATCAGGCGAAGGTGCTGGGCTGGAATCATGAGCCAAGTTCGCGGTGGTCAACCCTGCTGGCTCATTGCCAGAAAGATCAGAATAGAAAATGTCGAGGTTGGTCGAAGTTGGCTCGTGCGCGTCAGAGCGCCGGGCAACGAAGTAAAGGCCTGATCCATCGGGTGCCCAAGCTATGTCCTCACCGCCACCAAACGGCCTGGTGGGTGTGTTACCGATACCGATACCGCCGTCGGCTGGAACGCCATCACCGGCCACTTCGCCGTCCTCAAGCTCAAAGACGAAGACACGGCTTAAAAGGTCAGGCTCGGTCCATTGATCCCAGTGGCGGTAAAATCCAGCATCGCCTTCATAAAGGCGGCCTGACCCGGTCCGTGTGTCTTCGGGAACGCAGCCAAAAGTCTGACAATTTCGGCCGATGTCTGCCCATAGTGCGATTTTGTCGCCGGACGGTGCGATCTTAAACCCTGCTATGTCAGAGCCCGGGATGTCGGCCACTGCTATCGGGCTGGTCATACTACCATTTTTATCAAGGGCGGCCCGCCAAACCCTCGACCGCGGTTCTTCCTCCGGGTCCAGATGCTCGCTGCTGATGAAATAGACGAAACCGTCAGGGCCAAAGACGATTGAATGCCCTGCCAGTCCAAGGTCGAATTCTACTGGTGCACTTCCTTTTGCACTAAGGTCCAACACATAGTGTTTTGGGGCTCTCTCAAGGGTGTCCGGATTGGTGTAAGTAACAGAATATATTGCATAACGGCCATCGAGAGTAGCCACGGGCGAGCCAAGGCGCGGCATCGTTATCAAGTCGTGCGCCGTCATAGGTGGCTTTTTCAAGCCGACAATGGCGGTGTCGTTTGCCGGTGGTGTATGATCGTCGGCAAAAAGAGGTGTGGTTGCAAAAAGCGAAGCAGCGCCAAAAGCGCCCGCACATTTAATGAGTCCCATGGGACCAATGACTAACGGTGTTATCGGCTGCTTTCCAGAGAAACCGGCCTAAGCTGCAAGGCTTACCCGCGCTTTCCTGCAATACGGGCGATTTCAGCCTGTACCATCTTCTCAACCATGCCCGGCAGGTTCTTATCAAGCCATTGCGCAAGCATCGGGCGCATCAATTCGCGGGTCAGACCCTCAAGAGAGGTTTCACCAGAACGCACAATCTGCGGCTTGGCGCCGGGTTCAGAAAGCATCGCGAGAGCGGCAAGGTTCTCTTGCATGGCGCCGCGCGATTCTTCAGTGATGAGCGATCCGTCGTCCTCGCTCTCGATCACGTCGGCGAGTTCCAGATCAGCCAGATCAAGAACTTCCTCATTCTGCACGTCGCTTTCGTCAGACTGGCCCAGCTCAGATTGGCCCAGTTCAGACTGGCTTAGTTTAGATCTGGATGTGTCAGCGGCTAGCTCTTGCGTCTCAGCCATCTTGCGACGCTTTACGCCAGCGGCAGACGCACGGCTATCGCGTTCCATCACGTGCTTGATCGATTCAAGGATCTCTTCGACCGAAGGTTCGCCACTTTTGCCCAAGGTTTTTCCTCAAATAACCGTTAACCATTACGAATCACCGATCACGGCGTTTCGTTGGCGTCCAAAACTGGTCCTATGAAAGCCTCGGCAGCTTCAATGTCAACGGTTCTCGTCGATTTTGGCTCGGGTTCTGGATCGCGGTCCCAGTCCCAGATCTTGCCACGCACTCGCTTGGCATTGACCTCAGGGTCATAGAGCGGCCCGCCTGTATCGAGGTTCAAATCGCGCGCCTCTGCCCGGCCCATAGCCGCGAGCAACGAAAAGCCCGCGACATAGGCGTTACGACGCGCAGTCACCAGGTTTGCTCTGGCTGAGAGCAATTCCTGTTCGGCGTTTAGAACATCGATGATCGTACGATTTCCGATAGAGTTTTCCGCGCGCACCCCTTCCAGGCTGACTTCAGCAGCTTCAACGGCGGCCTTCGAACTCTTGATGACCTCATTAGAGGCTTGCCAACTGGCGTATGCAGCGCGGGTTTGTTGGATAACGCTGCGCTCTGCGGCGATTACTTGTTCCAGAGCCGCCGTTTCGCGTGCACCTGCCTGGCGTTGGCGAGCAGCGGTCAACCCGCCCTGGAAGATAGGGATGGTCAAGCGAACACCGGCGTTTGCTGTGGTCTCGCTTTGCGCAAACTGCGCGGCGACCGGTCCGCCAAGAGTGCCATAAAAATCGCTGTAGTCGCCGTTTGCGAACACACCAATAGTGGGAAGTCGCCCAGCGCCAGCGACCTCGGTATCATAGCCCGCAGCTTCAGCGCGTTCCTTTGCAGCGATAAGGTCGGGATTGCTCTCAAGCGCCGTGACCACCGCCATGCCAACTGTTTCAGGAAGGCCGGGAAGAGGCGGCGGTGCCTGAAGGTTCATGGGTGCGCGGCCCACCAGTTCTATGAAGGTTTCCCTTGCACCCACCTGATTTGAGTAAGCGGTGCGCAGATCACCTTGGGCGACCGCCAGCCGCGAGCCTGCTTGGGCGACATCAGTGCGTGTAAGATCGCCGATCTCGAACCGATCGCTGGTTGACTGGAATGTTACCTCGAGCACTTCGACTTGATTGGCAGCAAGCTGTGTCAGCGCCTCTGTGCGAAGCACGTCCATATAAGCGGCAACCGTGCGGTTGAAAATTTCGCTTTCAGTGCCGCGCAGATCCGCCTGTCCAGCCGACACCCGCTCGCGCGCTGCTCGCACCCCGTTGCGCACCGCACCGCCGGAATAAAGTGGCACTTGCAACTGAGCATTCACACCAAGGTTGCGCGTTGGCGCTGTAAATTGGTTTGCCGATTGCCGCACGAACTCGATATGCGTGGCGGTCGCATTGAGGCTTGGCAGCCCTGGAGCCCGCTGGATTGGGACATTTTCATCGTTGGCGCGTTGATTTGCGCGCGCCGCTTCGAGGGTGGGATTGCTGTTGTAAACGGCGGCCAATGCCTCTCGAAGGGTCTCAGCCTGCGCGCTACCCGCTCCAAGGGCTAAAGCTGCGACGCTGGCGCAGGTGACAGCCTTGATTGCCAACATGGGGCGGGGGAGTTTTTTCACGAAAATGTCCATCCTTTGGGCTGGTCAAACGCATGCAATACAGGAATGCCAATGTCTTCGACGGGCTCTAGCGACAAGTGGCCAACGACTTTGCGACCCGAAGCAAGGCGGGTCACACCGCGAAGAATCAGACCAGAGACAACCCGCCCCTCCTCTTCCAAGGCGTCCGCAAGGCCAGAAGGCAAAGTCTCTATCGCTCCATCAATCAGGATCAAGGAATAGGATCCATCGATCCCTTTGCCCTTGGCTGCATCATCTGCAGATATAGCGGTCAATTCAGATACCAGCGGGCGAGTGAGTTCAGAAAGATAACCCGTACCGCCCTCTACAACTAAAACCTTGTCAGACGCGTTTGGCACGGCCTCAAGAAGAAGTTTGCCATAGAACAAGGGGGAGGCAAGGCTCGCATCCGCGCCAATTGCGACCGAGCGGTCGATGTAAGCAAGACTGGCCTTGTCTTCAGGCAAAAAGTCTTCGCGTCGAACCGCACTCATACGGCCAAGGACAAATTCCTCGTTTACACCGCTGGTGCGCAATTGGCTATCAATCATAGCCTTGCGTGCGCCCGATGTATCTGTTGCCTGTGTGCTAGGTGTATCTTCGAGGGTCATGGGTGTTTCGCTCATAGTCCTTTAGGGCGCTGTATTAGTCCCGCAATACAGCTCGTCAACCTTTCCTAGACTTTGAAACAACGACTTCCAAGTCAATAGAACATGCCATGTGAGCTTCCCTTTGACCTGTCGCACTTTGGCGTCATATGAGCTTTCGCGTAATCAGAAATCGTTCGATAACGACATGATGGGATCAACAACTGTCAGTATCGACAGGGGAATGGAGTGTTTCGATGAGTGACATGAACAAATCCGATGAACCGCGCGCGGTTCATAATGATGGATCGATCTTCGGTGCGACCGGGGAGGTCCGGATTGAAACGGATTCGCTTGGCGAGGTTGCCGTGCCGGTTGACGCCCATTGGGGCGCTCAGTCGCAGCGAAGCCTTTATAACTTTGCCATCGGTACCGAGACCATGCCCGCCCCGCTTGTAAAAGCTCTTGGTATTCAGAAGAAATCGAGCGCTAAAGCCAATATGGAACTGGGTGTTCTTTCCAGTGAACTGGGCGATGCGATCGTGGCGGCTGCTGATGAGGTTATTGACGGCACGCTTGCCGACCAATTCCCGTTAAGCGTGTGGCAGACAGGCTCTGGCACTCAGTCGAATATGAACGCCAATGAGGTGATTGCCAGCCGGGCAAATCAAATTCTTACAGGCGTGCATGGCGGCAAGGAGCCGGTGCACCCCAATGATCATTGCAATATGGGCCAAAGCTCAAACGATACTTTTCCAACAGCCATGCATATTGCAGCCGGGTGCGAGACAATTGAGCAGTTGATCCCCGCGCTTCGGCATCTGCATGCCGCTCTTGATGCCAAGGCGACCGCTTATGCCGACATCGTCAAAATCGGACGTACGCATTTGCAGGATGCAACCCCGCTGACGCTGGGGCAGGAATTTTCCGGATATGCAAAACAGGTTGAATATTCGATTGCCCGGATTGAAAATGCCCTCCCAAGGGTGCTTGAGCTTGCGCAAGGTGGGACAGCTGTTGGCACCGGCATCAATTCGAAAGCTGGTTTCGCCGAGAAGTTTGCAGCGCATGTTGCTGACAGCACAGGCCATGCGTTTGTTACGGCTCCCAACAAGTTTGAGGCATTGGCTGCGCATGATGCTCTCGTCGAGCTTGCAGGCGCGCTCAATTCGACGGCGGTAAGCTTGATGAAAGTCGCCAATGACATTCGACTTTTGGGATCAGGCCCGCGCTCAGGTCTTGGAGAGATCGCACTTCCTGCCAATGAGCCGGGTTCATCCATCATGCCAGGTAAGGTCAACCCTACTCAGTGCGAGGCGCTGACCATGGTGTGCGCGCAGGTCATGGGCAATGCGACCACCGTTAGCGTTGCTGGCTCTCACGGCCATCTGGAGCTGAATGTGTTCAAGCCGGTCATGATCTACAATGTTCTTCAGTCTTTGCGTCTTCTCACCGATGCATCGCGCAGCTTTGCAGACAATTGTGTTGTTGGCATCGAGGCGAACACGGGCCGCATCGATCAGCTGATGAATGAAAGCCTCATGTTGGTGACCGCCCTCAACCCACACATCGGCTATGATAACGCGGCCAAGATTGCGAAAAAAGCGCATGCTGACGGCACAACATTGAAAGAGGCAGCGCTCGAGCTTGAGCTCTTAACCGAAGAGCAGTTTGCGCAGTGGGTTGTGCCCGCCCAGATGATCAAACCGCGCGCTTAATCCGCCGAGCAGTGAACGTTGCTAGAAGTTGAACGCTCGCTCAACGCCTTGCAGTCTTCGACCAAATGAGCATCGGAGCCGACGACCGGTTGGCTCTTTTGCTTGAGGTCGGCTATTTGCTGCGACTGATATGGATTTAAGCCGCACACCCGAAGCTCCTGCTAAAGAAGCGCCCATCGGCGTACCGTTTCGCTCGGTCATCGTGTCAATCGTGGTGCTCTGGGGCGCATATTTCGCGCTTTTGACCCTGCGCAGCTATGTCTTTGATCACGATATGCAGCTTGACCTTGCGGCGCGGCGGTTTGTTCTGACGCTTGCAGGGATCGCGCTGACCATGGTGCTGTGGTCGCTCCTGCGCCTTGTGGATCGACAGCCGATATGGGTGAAGATTGGTGCTGCAAGCTTGCTTGCCCTGCCGGTCGCCTTTGCCATCGGGCACGTCAACAATCTGGTTTTTAAGGATATCCGCACGCAGATCATGCAAAATGAAGCCGAGGAACGCGGTCTTCGGTTTGATGAGAAGGGCAATTTGCTGTTTGATCTGCCTGAAGGTGCAAACGTGACGCCGCCCGATCGGGAGGATGCGCAACCTATTGAGCAGTCCGAATCGCTTCTTATCGTCTCTGCCCAGGAAACACAGGGCTCCTGGCTTTCTCTCATTGAGATTGCATTGGGCCGATACTTTCTCTTGCTCGCATGGGCCTCGATTTATTTCGCGCTTCTTGCAGGGGCGCAGGCGCGCATTGCCGAAAGGCGCGAACAGCAGTTTCGTTCGGCTGCCAAAGCCGCCGAATTGCGATCTTTGCGCTATCAGGTGAACCCGCATTTCCTGTTCAACACGCTCAATTCTTTGTCGGCATTGGTGATGACGAGTAAGACCGAGCAAGCAGAGCGCATGATCCAGACGATCAGCCGCTTCTACCGCCACAGCCTCGCGAATGAGCCCACAAGCGATGTGGCGCTCAAAGACGAGTTTGACTTACAAAAACTCTATCTCGATATCGAAGCGGTTCGTTTTCCAGAACGTTTGAAGCCCGAATTCGATCTTCCCGAGGGCCTCGAAGAAGCGCGAGTGCCCGGCATGATCCTTCAGCCATTGGTTGAAAACTCGGTGAAGTACGCCGTTTCAGCGGTTAAGCGCCCGGTCACTATCAAGCTTGCTGCACATGAGGAATTTGACCGGTTGGTGATAACGATCAGCGATGATGGCCCAGGGATCCCTGATGGGACAGCGCATGGCTTTGGGATCGGCCTTGCAAATGTAAGCGACCGCTTGGAAGCGCGCTTTGGATCGGATATCGGTTTTACTTCGACCCCTATTCCTGGCGGATATCGAACCGAAATTCGTATTCCGCTTTCGCAACCCGGCAATGTGTCCGTGAAGAGGTGATTTTTGGCTCAGGCTGAAAGCGACGATACAAACATTCAACTTCGCACTTTGATCGTTGATGACGAGCCCTTGGCGGTCGAACGCATCCAGGTGATTTGTGCTGAGCTTCCTGCGATCAATGTCGTTGGAACGGCAAGCGATGGGGCTGCTGCATTGCGCCTTGCAGAAAAGCTCGCTCCTGATCTTGTTCTTCTCGATATGACTATGCCTGAACTGGATGGCCTTGGTGTTGCTCGCAAATTCGCCGAGGAGGACAATCCGCCGGCCGTCATCTTTGTAACTGCCCACGATCATTTCGCAGTGGAAGCCTTTGATCTTGAGGCTATCGATTATGTTCTAAAACCCGTCTCATCCGAGCGGCTGGATCGCGCGATTGAACGAGCGATTGCCCGCAAGGGAGAGCGCAAGGCCTTAGCAAGCAAGTGGCTTGAGGAATTATGGGTTCCTCATCGCTCTGAGCTGCTGCGGATTGCGGTTAGCGAGGTGCATCAGATTGATGCCGAGCGCGATTATGTCCGTTTGCATGTTGGAAATCCGGCTGAGAGCGGCGATGTCGGGCGATCATACCTTTTGCTTCAAACGATTGCTGGCCTCGAAGAGCGGCTTGATCCCGATCAATTCATCCGCATTCACCGTTCCACAATCCTGCGCAAAGACAACATTCGCGGGCTGCGGCACGATGGTCTTGGTGTGTGGTCAGCAGAGTTGCAAAATGGTGAGGCCCTAAGAATCGGGCGCACTTATCTTTCCAAAGTGAAGGCGATGGCCGGGCGCTAGGCGCCAATCCAACAAATCGTACACGCTGCGTCGGGCTCAAAGAAACTCGCAAGCAAGATTGTGCTCCCGCAGGTGCTCCGAGGTAGAGCGCAGGAGCCGCACCCGGGAAACAAAAAGAAGCGGCCCGAACCCCGGGACTGAATAGGGTTCGAGCCGCAATGTCTGCACTTCGCGTCGGGGTTCGTCGCACAAGCACAGGAAAATGCGCGAAGGTTAGCCGCCGCGTCGTTGATCAGCCACGATCGCTGCCATCTGCTTTTTTCCGCTGGCACGCGCGTTGGCAAGGCAGGCGGTGTGTTCCGGGGAGCGAAGGCGTGTGCCTGTCTGTTGTTCATGGACGCGGCAAACGCTCTTGGCAGCGGATTCAATGCGCTGAGCGAGGCGTGCTTGGCCTTTTTCTGTGTTGAGATTTAGGTCAGCAAATTCAACATCTTTCGTCGCGATGTCGCTGCCATTTGCAAGCGCAGGGGTTGTGGTGAAAGCGAGCGCCAGGGTTGCTGCACCAATTACGGTTTTCATTGCGGGGGTTTTCATAATTACTCTCCATCATCAGCACTCAGGTTAGAGTTCGAAGGGGCCGAACTCGGGCCGGAATTTGGGGATGCCAACCCTCGTGCTGTGATCTTTAAGTACGATATGGGCCCGCGCACGTCATTTGATGCTCGACGAAACCACTTGTAGTCGTCGATTGGCGGCGTCGAAAATGACCGGCGTAGGAGTCTTGCGGACAAACAACCTATTTGAATGGACGAGCGTCTACGCCATATTGTAATATGTGATCATCGGCCTCGCTTTGACGTTCTTGCTTGGAATCGGGAACTTTGCTTTGCACCGTGCGGTGCTTGAAAGCGGGCACCCACTCGTTGAGCAAATGCCTGAACCTCTTCGCCTTCTGGGAGGCAGATTGTCTTTAATTGCGGAGTTTCTTGTCCTGCTTGCAGCGATGCTCTTGGTCGCAAACGGTTGGGTGACACTCGGGTGGGCATACGGCGGATACAGCGTTTTGAACGCAGTTTCAGCGTGGCTGATCCTCAGTAGGCGGCTATAGGTCTAGCCCTGAACTTGCTGCGCAACTCCAACCGAACCAAGAGAATTCCTTCATGACCACGCGCCTCTTTCACATCAGCGATATTCACTTCGGTGTCGAAGACAGTGAGGCACACGCAGGTGTTGCAAAAGCGGTGCATGAGGAAAAGCCTGATGCGCTTGTTTGCACTGGCGACATAACTCAGCGTGCGACCAAACAAGAATACCGCGCGGCACAGGCCTGGTTTGCGCAGTTTGACGTGCCCGTTTGGATTGATCCGGGCAATCACGATATGCCCTATTACAATCTCGCCGAACGTTTCCGCCGACCTTATGATCGTCACAACGCGCTTAGGTCTGCCGTTGCAGTTGACCAATTTGAGACAGAAGACTGTGTGCTCATTGCGTTGAAGACGACCGTGCGATCGCAGGCTCGTTGGCCTTGGTCAGATGGGCATGTGACAAAATCCGCAGAAGCACGAACTCTTAAACTTTTGAGCAAGTACGAGCATGATCCCCGGCACATAATTGTAACAGCCCACCATCCCTTGCATGGGCCAAGAATTGATGCCTCTAATCCGACCATTCGCGGCGATGAAGCCCTGGCAAACCTTGCGTCAAAGGGGATGGATGCAATCCTGACAGGCCATATTCACAGGCCCTTTGATGAGATTCGCACGGGTGACGGCTGGCAGGCTCATACGATTGGAGCTGGTACGCTCTCAACCCGTTTGCGCGGGGGAATTCCGCCGTCTTACAATGTCTTGACCTGTCAGAAAGGTCGTAGGATCGCGGTGGAAGTCAGGGCGTTTCGATAGCGGTTTGCCCCAGGGTCACCATTAACCTTGCCCTCACCAAATTTAACCTTTCTTGGAGGTTCGTGCTTAACGCCTTCCTACCGATAATGTGGCTTGGTTTTGGTTCGTGGGTTCGCAAGCAAGCGAACACCGGTTGGAGTGCGAGCGATGGAAGTGTTGAAGGCGATGGGCATGAGTGCCCTTTTGACCGGCTGCGTTGCCTTGGTGATCGGTTCCCAGGGTACAAGTGGTGGTAGTTTAGCGATCTATGCCATTAGCTATGAAGGCTTTCGCTTTTTTTGGTCTTGGCCGATCTTCATCTGTGGAAGTGGGCTTGGCTGGGGTTTGATGCTGCTTCAACGTTAAGCGTGCGGGTATCAGACACAAAAAAGGCGGCCCCTTTTGCAGGAGCCGCCTTTTTGTTTTCGTGGTCTCGTAGAATTTAACGCTTCGAGAACTGGAAGCTACGACGGGCTTTCGCGCGGCCGTATTTCTTACGCTCAACCACACGGCTGTCGCGGGTGAGGAAGCCTGCTGATTTCACAGTCGCGCGAAGCTCAGGCTCGTACTTGGTGAGCGCTTGGCTGATGCCGTGCTTAACCGCGCCAGCTTGACCCGAAAGGCCGCCGCCTTTGACAGTTGCGACGATATCATACTGACCTTCGCGCTCAGTGATAGCGAAAGGCTGGTTGATGATGAGGCGCAGGGTTGGACGTGCGAAATACACTTCCTGTTCCTTGCCGTTCACGGTGATTTTGCCGGTGCCGGGCTTGAGCCATACGCGTGCAGTTGCGTCTTTACGACGACCGGTTGCATAGGCGCGGCCTTGTGCGTCGAGCTCTTGCTCACGCAAAGGTGCGGCCGGGTTTTGTGCGATTTCAGCCGCGTCAGCAGCAGGCGCGTCAGCGGCGATGTCTTTGAGATCTGCGAGATCGGAGACGGTGTTGTTTTCATCAGCCATTATGCAGACACCTTGTTCTTACGGTTCATTGCAGCAACGTCGAGCACGGTCGGCTTTTGGCCTTCGTGGGGGTGCTCGGTGCCGGCGTAGAGGTGCAGAGCGCGCATTTGTGCACGGCCCAAAGGACCACGCGGGATCATGCGCTCAACAGCTTTTTCAAGCACGCGCTCAGGAAAACGGCCCTCAAGAATTTTCTCAGGAGTAGTTTCCTTGATGCCGCCGGGGTGACCGGTGTGCTTGTAATAGACTTTGTCGCTGTTTTTCTTGCCGGTGAAGCGAACTTTGTCGGCATTGATGACGATAACATGATCGCCGCAATCAACATGCGGGGTGTAGCTCGGCTTGTGCTTGCCGCGCAGGATATTGGCGATGATCGAAGCAACGCGGCCTGGTACGAGACCGTCGGCATCGATGATGTGCCATTTCTTTTCGACCTCTGCCGGTTTTACCGACGCAGTCTGTCTACTGATAGCCTTCATGGCTGATGCATCCTTAAAGTAAGGGTTTATCGAAATTGTTTGCGATGCGCTCCAAATGGATTGGGTTGCGAATCGTGTATGATGCGCAGGTCACCCTGACACCGAAGTGGAGCGCATCTGTCGCTTTAGGTGCTTCAAGTCAAGCAAATCCGGGGGTTTCAGGGGTGGTAAAATAATACCACATAGCCTCTGGAGCTATTTCAAAGCGCCAATGAGCCACTCCGTGGTGCAGGGAGGTGCCTCATCAACCAACCACCCCATAATCGCCGGCGTTTCATAAGGGTGAAGCTCTTCAAGGCGCTTGGTTAGGCGGGCCAATTGCGCAGAGCTTGTTTTAAAGAGGACAGCGCTTTCGGTCTCGCTTGATACCTCGCCCTTCCAAGTGAAGACCGACTCAATGGCTGGAAGGATATTGGCGCAGGCGATGTGTTTTTCTTCGAGCAAAATGGCGGCGATAGTGCGCGCGGTTTCAGCATCAGGGAAGGGGCACCAGACCAAAGCGGCCTTAGCGTGGTCGCTCACGCCCTTGCCTTACCATCTGAATGCATCGCCCAGGCAACCGAGGCGACGAGCAAAGCGCCTGTGAGTTGATGCGCAGCTGCCACCCACAGTTCCACCTCGGTAAGGACTGTGGTGATGCCCAGGATAACCATGACGCCAAATGCGCTATGTACCGCAATAGAGGCAGCCCTGTCGGTTTTTCGCACACGCCTGCCGAGATAGACTAGCGCAATGACTGCAACCCAAGCCCACCAGCGGTGGAGCCAGTGAAGAAGGAAGGGGTCGTTGGTAAGCGTCGCGACAACCCCGCCTGAGAAGTCGAAATCGGGAATGAGCTTCCCATTCATGAGCGGCCAATCATAGGCAGCATGCCCTGCGTTAAGGCCCGCCACCCACGCGCCAAGTAGCAGCTGGATGAACAGAACCCCTGCAACAATAGCTGTCGGCGTGGTGAGCTTGGCAGTCGTTCCACTTCGTAAGTCGCGAGCGGTCCACACGAGCCCTGCGAGGAGGAACAGGGCGGTGAGCAAGTGGGCCGAGAGACGGAAGTGGCTGACGTCGGTAAGGTCAGTCCCAACCCCTGAATTCACCATATACCAGCCAAGTGCACCCTGCCCGCAGATCAGAGCAAACATGGCAAGAAGGCGCGGCTTGTAGCCTTCCGGAATGCTGCCGCGAACCCAAAACCACACCATTGGCAGGAGGAAGGCGAGCCCAATCACCCGGCCAAGGATGCGGTGGAACCATTCCCAGAAGTAGATGAACTTGAACTTGTCCAAGTCCATTCCGGCAGGCCCACTTTCGAACTTATATTCGCCGGTCTGCTTGTAGAGTTCATATTCCGCCAGCCAGCCCGCCTCGGTTAGAGGAGGGAGGATGCCTGTCACAACACTCCAATGGGTAATTGAGAGGCCACTTTCAGTGAGCCGGGTAATCCCGCCCACCAGCACGATGAGAACGACAAGCGCGGCAACAGCTTCGAGCCAGCGCGCAAGCGCTAGAGGGCGTGCGAGGGTGTCTGATCCTGCCTTCGCAGGTGAAAGGGGGCTGTGGTTGCCATAGTGCGCATGTAAATGTGCGCAGCTCTCGCCGCAAGCAAGTGCAATTGCGGAAAATGCGGCGGCATCTGATGCAAGCGAGACTTGCACCCCCTTCTAGGTGCTTAAGGGACATTCTATGAGCGACACCATTTCCATCACCCTGAACGGCGAACCGCGCCAGACTTCTGCCACCACCATCGCCAGCCTCGTGCGCGAGCTTGAGCTGGAGCCCGCCAAAGTCGCAGTGGAGTGCAACCGGGAGATTGTGCCTCGCTCTACGCTGGAAGATGCACCCTTGGCGGACGGCGATACTCTGGAGATCGTGCACTTTGTAGGTGGCGGCGAACACAAAGACACTTGGACGGTAGCAGGCCACACCTTCACCTCGCGCCTGATCGTAGGGACGGGCAAGTACAAAGACTTTGAACAAAACGCGGCCGCCGTCGAGGCAAGCGGCGCGGAAATCGTCACAGTGGCCGTGCGCCGGGTCAATGTGACCGACCCCAAAGCGCCTATGCTCACCGATTTTATCGACCCTAAGAAGACCACTTACCTTCCTAACACCGCTGGCTGCTTCAACGCCGACGATGCGATCCGCACCTTGCGGCTGGCGCGCGAGGCCGGGGGTGGGATCTAGTGAAGCTCGAAGTGCTGGGCGAAGCGCGCACGCTCTACCCCAATATGAAAGAGACGCTCGAGGCGACCGAAGTGCTCGCCAAAGAAGGCTTCAAGCCGATGGTTTACTGTGTCGATGACCCCATTGCGGCCAAACAATTGGAAGATGCAGGCGCGGTTGCCATTATGCCTTTGGGCGCACCGATTGGTTCAGGGCTTGGTATTCAAAACCAAGTTACAATCCGCCTGATCGTCGAAGGGGCTTCGGTACCCGTATTGGTCGATGCAGGCGTTGGCACGGCGTCCGATGCAGCGGTGGGCATGGAGCTTGGCTGCGACGGCATCTTAATGAACACGGCAATCGCTGAGGCAAAAGACCCGATCCGCATGGCGCGCGCGATGAAGCTTGCTGTCGAAGGCGGGCGCGAGGCTTATTTGTCGGGCCGTATGGGGCGGCGCAAATATGCGGACCCCTCCAGTCCGCTTGCAGGCCTCATCTAGCAAGCGAATATGCTGACCAATTTGTAAATTGCTCGCTCTGGTTACTACGTATTAACCATAAGGCGTCACACCCGTTTTCTGAAGTCAGGAGACGACGAATGACACTTGCCAGCACCTCGACCTTGACCATTGGCGAAATGCGCGAATTCGCAGGCTTTGGCCCTCGCGAGCAGCGCTACATCAAGCGCAGCCTCGATATTGGGCTCTCGCGCTGCGATGCCTTCCGCCTATGGGGCCGGACAGAGGACGAGAATGTCGCAATCCGCCGGCAGTATGTGGCTTATCAAGATTTGAAGGCGCTGCGCGATCTTGTCCCGCAAGACGGCGGCATCGGTGAGATTGAGCGTTTCGTTGGCAAATGCATCCGCATCGCTGCCTTTGACCTTGGCCAAGAACGGATCGAGAGCTTCTCCGCCTTCCGCTTCCTTTATGAGCGGCTGTTAGGTGCCGAAGTGCGCCCCTATCTGCCAAGCGTATTCTGCGCCGCCGCAGCCCTACCGCTTATCCGCCCAGATCACCGCAAAGTGCTGTTGCAAAGCTTGAGCGAAGCCGCAGCCACAGCCCCTGCATGGTCAGAGCGTCAGCCGAGTTTCCTGCCGGAATATGTTGAGGATGTTGAGGCGGCTTGAGCTAGCGTCGTACTCTGAACGGATGCCTCCGATTGTGCCGAATGAAGCTCGCTACATCACGTAAGCGCTCTGGATACGGTGCCGCTTCGCGCCAACTTGTGTTCGTCAAGAAGCGAAAGCCCGCCTGCCATAGCATCTCCACTTTCTTCCATTGCTCTGCATCAGACTTCTTGGGAGCCTTGAACGCTCTACCCATGTAGTGGGTTGTCCCACCACAATTGGGACAGACAGCATTGCTCTCCTCTGCCATTTTCCATGAACTTCGGCAGTCAAAGCATGCATGAGCTGTGAGATACTGCGGCCCACGATGGTAAGGCGGAATGTATGGCCCTGGAACTGCTCGGTTTCCAATCGCCTTTCGGATTTCCATCCGTTCCCCCTTTGAGGGTGCGTCGCTCATCTGGTCAGTTTACCTCCGATACATCCCATCAATCCGTGTCTGATAGCGATCACGGATCTTATGCCGGCGGATTTTCATGCTCGGGGTCATTTCTTCGTTCTCGATAGAGAAAGCCTCGTCCGCAAAGGCGAAGCTTTTTACCTTTTCGACCACGGAAAGGTCCTTATTCGTCCGGTCCACTGCTGCGCGCACCGCATTTTTAAACGCAGGCAGGTCTTGCAGGGCGGCGAGGTCAAATTTCTCATCATTCGCCCGCGCCCATTCAAGCGCCCATTCGGCATCGGGCACGATCAGACCCACAACATAAGGCCGGTTGTCGCCGCTCACCATCGCCTGCGCGATTTCCGGCTGGAGGGTCAGCATCCCTTCGACCTTTTGCGGGGCAACATTGTCGCCTTTGTCGTTAACGATCATGTCCTTCTTGCGGTCGGTGATCTTGATGCGTCCACCTTCGTCGATAAGGCCAATATCGCCGGTGTGGAGCCAGCCATCCTTTACCGTTCGCGCGGTTTCAGCATCATTGCGCCAATACCCATGCATGACGAGTTCGCCTGCACACAGGATCTCGCCATCCTCAGCGATTTTGATCTCCACCCCGCGCATTGGCGGACCAACGGTGTCCATGCGAAGGCCCGTTTTGGGCCGGTTGCAGCTCATGATCGGCCCGGCCTCGGTCTGGCCGTATCCTTGCAGCATGGTGAGACCCATGGCCGCAAAGAAATTGCCGACATCGGGGTTAAGCGGCGCGCCGCCTGAGACCATCGCTTTCAGCCGTCCGCCAAATTTCGCGCGGATTTTGGGGCGCAGGGCCTTCTCGACGATAAGATCAAGCGGCCGGTCGCGCAGACGCTTTTTGCCAAGCCGCGCCTTCTCGGTGATCTTAATCGCGCTATCCATCATGAAACTGGCAGCGCGGCCTTGCTTCTCCACCTGCTTCATAATGCGGGTGCGCAGAACCTCGAAGAGGCGCGGGACCACAACCATGATGGTCGGCTGGGTTTCCTCGATATTGGAGGCGAGCTTCTCAAGCCCCTCGGCGTAGTAAATCTCAGCACCCACTGCGATGGGCAGGTATTGTCCAGCAGAGTGCTCATAAGCATGGCTTAGCGGAAGGAAGGACAAGAAGCGCTCGTCCGTAATGCCGAAATCACTGATAAGAATTTCGCCAGCGCCCGAGACATTGCATAGGATCGCGCCGTGGTGCTGCATCACGCCGCGCGGGGCGCCGCCGGTGCCGCTGGTGTAGATAAGGCAGGCGGTATCATTGCGGCCAATCTTGGCAATTCGCGCATCAACCGCAACGCGCGCCGCCTTCGCATCGCCTGCGATAAGGTTGTCCCAATTGTGATATTCAAAACTGCCCGCCTGATGGCGCTTGAGATCTTCAATGCCGATCACAAAGTCGGTGCAGCCAGTTTCCCCAATTGCGCCTACCAATGGCGCAAGCAATTTCTCGTTCGAAACGATCACAGCGCGCGCGCCGGAATTATCGAGAATGTGCGCATGATCACGCTGAGTATTGGTGATGTAAGTGGGCACAGAAATGCACCCAGCCGCCATAATCGCAAGGTCTGCAACGCACCATTCCGGCCGGTTCTCCGAGACGAGCGCTACGCGGTCTCCGGGCTTCAACCCGATGCGCACCAAGCTTTCAGCCAGCAAGCACACAGCCTTAGCCACATCGCCCCAGCTTTGGGTGACCCATTCGCCATTGGCTTTGCGCGCCAGAAAGGGCGCATCGCTCTTTTCATCGGCGCGCTTGAGGAAAAGTTCGACCAGATTGTTGGCGCGGTCGATGTCTTGGAGGATGGGATCGTCATTGGGATTGATGACAGGCATCTTTTGGGGGGCATTCACGGATGGTGGCTCCTCATTACCGCGCCCATAATTGCCTGGGTAAATCCCAAGCTGCGCGTTTTAGCTGATCTCTCTAATGACCTGAATTAAGCTATCACAGCCCCTGCTACAAGTGATCAAGCGACAAGAGATGACGCAATTGATCAGGGCGCGTCGGCTGCGTTTTCCTGATCGATTTGTTCGTCGGGTTTGTAGGACAACAATGGGGCAACCCTAGGATCCCCAGCCGCCTCCCAGCCGCCTTCGATACGGCGCAAGGCATTGGTTTTCCCGCGCGGTCCAATGACCCGGATTTGGCTGTGGCCTCGCGCTTTGAGGTCATCGACCATTTCAGCGACGACGCTGCCTTCTTCGGTGATTGCGACCGGACCGAAGGCCATAATTAGCGGCAATCCGAGGGCTTCCTCAGCGCTCATTCCAAAATCCAAAACGCCGATGATAGAGCGCGCCACTTGCACCGGGATCGTTGGGCCGCCGGCAGCACCGATGACTAGAATGACTTCGCCTTTCTCATCAAAAACGATCGTGGGTGCCATGGACGAACGCGGGCGCTTGCCCCCTTCGACCCGGTTTGCGACTGGCCTTCCGTCCACTTCGCCGTTTGTGCTGAAATCGGTGAGTTCGTTATTCAGATAAAACCCGCCCCAATAAAGGCCCGAACCCCACGCTCCCTCGATGGTGGATGTGTAGCTGACGGCATTGCCTTCCCCATCTGTGACAGAGAAGTGCGTTGTGCCGTGCTCCATCGGCTCATCGCCATCAGCACGAGCAAGCGGAGCCCCGGGAGGCGTACCGGCTTCCGCCCTCTCAAGTGCCTTACCCGGATCAATCAGGGCGCTGCGGCTGGCGATATAGCCAGGGTCAACGAGTCCCTCGACGGGGACTGCAACAAAGTCCTCATCGCCAATGTAGAGTTCGCGATCAGCGTATGCGAGGCGCTGCGATTCAAGGAAAATATGCCAGAATTCAGGGCTTTCAGGCCCGAGTGCTGCCACATCAAAGCGCTCCAATTGTCCAAGCATCTGTCCCACTGCAACGCCGCCAGAGGAAGGCGGGCCCATGCCGCAGACTTTGTAGCTGCGATAGCGCGCACAGACCGGATCGCGCTCTTTTGCCTCATAGCCTGTCACATCGCTTGGCGTTATCAGGCCATCTTGCGGGGTTTCTCCGGCAACATAGCTCGCAAAATCGGCTGCGCTATAGTCATAAAAGGCTGAGGCACCTTGCGCTGCGAGCTGCTCGAAAGTTGATGCAAGCTCGGGGACTTTGACAGTTTCGCCAACGCCAAGCGCCTTGCCATTATCATCGTAGAACACAGCACGGGCAGCTTCGGTTTTGCCGGCCCGGTTTTGCCGGCCGCTAAGACTTGCATGAAGCCGCCGGTTCACGAGAAAGCCGTCCTTTGCCAGGGCAATTGCGGGCTCAAAAAGCTCTGCCCAAGGCAGTTTTCCGTATTTCTCATGAGCTTTCGCCGCGAGCGCGAGATTGCCTGGAACCCCGACGCTGAGCCCGGAGATCACCCGTTTCTCAAAAGGCAGCCGCTTGCCCTGTTCATCCAAAAACCGGTTTGCAGTTGCGGTCGCAGGCGCTGTTTCGCGGCCATCGAATGTGACCAAAGTGCCATTGCCTGCACGGACCATAAACCCGCCGCCGCCAATGCCCGAGCTTTGAGGTTCGACGACGGTGAGCGCTAGCATCACTGCAATTGCAGCGTCCGTGGCTGAACCACCCTTAGCCAAAATTGCCTCTCCCGCAGCGGTTGCGCGAGGGTCAGCGCTACTCACCGCGCCTTTGCTTTGAATTTCGACCGGCGTAGGGGTGCTGGCGAGCGAGGCCGAGGTCGAGGTTTGTGTGCAACCGGCAAGAACCAGTGCAATAGGCGATAATGCGGCAAGGTGTTTCAGCATGGCGCCCGTGCTATTCGCTTCCTATCGCCTCCGCAATGTTAGAGACGCCTTCGCGTTCCATAATTTGCAAAAGCCCTCGTGCAATTTGGTCGCCCAGAGTTGGGCCGTGATAAACCATGGCGGAATAGAGCTGGACTAAGCTGGCTCCTGCGCGGATGCGCTCCCAGGCATGCTCGGCGGTTGATATGCCACCCACTCCGATAAGCGGCACTTCGCCGCCGGTTGCTTTGGAAAAATCGCGAAGGCGCTGAAGAGCCAACTTCCGTAAAGGCGCACCTGACAACCCACCTGTTTCACCCGCATGCCTCGATTTCAGCCCATCGCGCGATATGGTTGTGTTTGAGACGATAAGAGCTCCCAGCGCTTTATCCTTGGCGATACGCGCAATCGCATCGATATCTTCAGGTTCCAGATCTGGTGCCACTTTGAGGAAGATTGGTGGCGGCGTCTTGCCAGCGGTTTCAGCGCGCGCGGCGATCACGCCATCGATCAGAGCTGACAAAGCGCCCTCATCCTGAAGCGCACGCAGCCCCGGAGTATTCGGGCTAGAGACGTTTACTGCCAGATAACTTGCATAAGGCGTCATGAGCCGGGTCATTTCAGCGTAATCCGCAATGCGGTCGTCTGAATCCTTGTTTGCACCTATGTTTATGCCAACAGAGCCGCCGCGGTCCCGACGCGCTTTCAGTCGTTCAAGCGCGGCCTCGGCTCCGGCATTGTTAAAGCCCATGCGGTTGATCACACCCTTGTCTTCGGTCAACCGAAACAGGCGCGGCTTGGGGTTGCCTGCTTGGGGCCGCGGGGTGATTGAGCCAACTTCTGTAAATCCAAAACCCAAAGCCAAAAGAGCGTCAGGAACCTGCGCATCTTTGTCGAAACCTGCCGCAACACCCACGGGGTTGGGAAAGGTCAGGCCTGCAACGCTTGTCGTAAGCCTAGTGTCATAAGATTTGCGCGGCGGAGCTTTGGTGGAAGGCACCGCTTTGAGCGCCTTGATCGCGAGCTCGTGGCCTGTCTCCGAATCGAGTGCAAAAATCGCCGGGCGTGCCAAATCAAACAATTTGAATGGGGTAAACATAGCTCTTGGCTAAGCCCCAAAAGTTGCATGCTGTCGAGAGCAAAAAACACCACCTCGATAAAATCGCAAAATGCAAATCTTGTCGCTTCAATACAATTAATCCTGCAGCGACCGAGCTAGTACAAATGCGCGACCCGAAGGGCTCATCGCAGCGATGCAAAGAGTTCCTCAACTCACATGGGCGGCCTCCTGCGATGGATGGTCGCCCTTTTTTTGGCCGCTCCCTCTGTTAGCGCAGGCCCCATCGAAGGGATTGAGATGATTGAGGGTTTTGAGGGGTTCCCCGGTTCACCCGGAGAACAGGTTGCCGAATTTGAGATAGAGCTTACCGCAAGCGATCTCATTGAGGTGGACTATATTGCACCACCTGCAAGCCTAAGCCCCTATGTCACAACGCTCTATCATTTCCGCTGTGACGAGCCGGAGATTTGCGACATTCATCCAGCGTCTGTGGGTCACTTTGCGCTCTTCCCACATGGCAAAGGGGAAATGCTCTTTCGAAATGGAAGGCGCGATCCAAACCCCGAGGTCGCGGTTATGACGCCTTTATCGACCGCGCACCCGATCAAGGTTGCAGGGCCCATGCATTCGATCGGAGCGGCGCTCACTCCGCTTGGCTGGGCTGCTCTTACTGGTCTTCATGCAGGTGAGAATTGCGACAAGCTGCTACCAGCACACGAAGTGCTTGGAGGTGTAGCGGCCAAACTCGGAATGGATTTGATTGCTGCTTACCACTCAGGTGAGAAGACGGGGCGTGAGTGCGCCCTTGCTCTTGGCGAATATATTGCGAAGCACGCAAAACCCATCAACCCGCGTCACCGTGAGCTGATCAAAGTCGTCAACACGTGGCTCGGATCATCGCTTAATCCCGACTTGGATGAGCTGATGGACAAAGCCGCCTATTCAAAACGCCAGGTTCAGCGATTGACCGAACGCTACTTTGGTCTTCCGCCCCAGGCTCTGGCGCGCAAATATCGCGCCTTGCGCGCGGCCGCGCTTTTGTCATTTCCCAAGCTGACTGACGAATACGAAGCGCAATTGGCCGAAGCGTTTTTTGATCAGTCGCATATGATCCGTGAGATCAATCTGTTTGTAGGACGCACCCCTTCGCGCCTCCAAAATCCTGATACACCCTTTCTCAATGAGATGATTACGCCCCAAAACTTGCGCGAATTAGAGTAGGCTTGAAATCGGACCATCTTGCGCGTATTTGAAATCCGACTCAATCAGTCCGATTTAAGAACCGCTCGCAATAAGGCACTTTTCAGCTCCCATGCGCCTCTCCAATCTCACCGACTATGCCATCATCACGATGGTGCAAGCCTCGACCCATTGCGGGGACGGGCGGGTGAGCGCGGCTGAGCTGGCGAATGAGACCGGGCTTCCTGTGCCAACCGTTCAGCGGCTGGTGTCGAAGCTGACCAAAGCGCAATTGCTACGTTCGGTGCGCGGGGCAAATGGTGGTCTGCAATTGGGCCGCCCTGCTGCTGCGATCACTGTTGCAGACATTGTCGAAGCGGTGGAGGGGCCGATTGCGCTCACCGCTTGCCTTGACCATGGCGACTGCGACTACGAAGCGGGCTGCAACATGAAACCGCACTGGCCGCTCATCAATTCCAAGCTTCGCGGCGCGTTGGCTGAGGTGTCCCTCGCTGACCTTCGCCAAGAACCCGCGAAGCAACCCTCTCAGATGCAAACACAAAAAGAGCTTACGGCATGACCGACAATCTCGACCTAAAACCAGAAATGGATCAGGACGCCAAGGACGCGGCTGCTGCTGCGACTGAGTATGAGCATGGCTGGTCCTCGGATATTGAGACCGAATTTGCCGAGAAGGGCCTCACCGAGGACACGGTCCGGTTTATCTCTGGCAAAAAGGGTGAGCCGGAATGGATGCTCGATTGGCGCCTTAAGGCGTTTCGCCTTTGGCAGGAGATGGAAGAGCCCGATTGGGCCAAGGTCGGCTATCCCAAGATCGATTACCAAGACGCCTATTATTACGCCGCGCCGACGAAGAAGGTGGAGCTCGATTCGCTCGACGATCTCGATCCCGAGATTAAGCGCGTCTACGATAAACTTGGCATTCCGCTGGGCGAGCAAGAGGTGCTCGCCGGGGTCAAAGGCGCGAAGAAAGTCGCCGTGGACGCGGTGTTCGACTCTGTCTCCGTTGCGACCTCGTTCCGCGAAGAGTTGATGCGTGCAGGCGTTATCTTCCGCTCGATCTCTGAGGCGATCAAGGAGTATCCTGAGCTGGTCAAAAAGTGGCTGGGCCGCGTTGTGCCCACGCGCGACAACTACTTCGCCTGCCTCAATGCAGCGGTCTTCTCCGATGGCACATTTGTGTACATCCCCGAAGGCGTGCGCTGCCCGATGGAGCTCTCCACCTATTTCCGCATCAATGCTGAAAATACGGGCCAGTTTGAGCGCACTTTGATCATCGCAGAGAAGGGTGCATACGTCTCCTATCTCGAAGGTTGCACCGCGCCCATGCGCGATGAAAACCAGCTCCACGCAGCCGTCGTGGAATTGGTCGCGATGGAAGATGCGGAGATCAAATATTCGACCGTCCAGAACTGGTATCCCGGCGATGCCGAGGGCAAGGGCGGCATCTACAATTTCGTGACCAAGCGCGGGCTATGCCAAGGCGACCGCTCCAAGATCAGCTGGACGCAGGTTGAAACCGGCAGCGCGGTGACGTGGAAGTATCCGTCCTGCGTGCTTAATGGCGAGGACAGCGTGGGCGAGTTCTACTCGGTCGCGGTCACCAACAATTACCAGCAGGCCGACACCGGCACCAAGATGATCCACAATGGCAAGGGCTCGCGCTCGACCATCATTTCCAAGGGGATCAGTGCCGGCCATTCCAACAACACCTATCGCGGGCTTGTTCGCGTGGGGCCAAAGGCGGAAGGCGTGCGCAACTTCACGCAATGTGACTCGCTGCTCTTGGGCGATGAATGCGGCGCGCACACCGTGCCCTATATCGAGGTGAAGAACCCCGGCGCTCAGATCGAGCACGAGGCGACCACGAGCAAAATCTCCGACGAACAAATGTTCTACGCCCAACAACGCGGCCTCGACGAGGAGGAAGCGGTGGCGCTGATCGTCAACGGCTTTGCCAAGGATGTGCTGAAAGAGCTGCCGATGGAATTTGCCGTGGAAGCGCAGAAGCTGCTGGCGATCTCGCTTGAGGGGAGTGTGGGGTGATGGTGCTGATAATCGAAGAGTCGGAGCTCAACGCCATCAAGGAATGGGCGCTTGAAAATGACATCACAATCCAAACAGAACCTCAAGCTAATGGTAAGATTGGCGTCGGGACAGGGGGCCAGGAATCAGATCTCGCACTGTTGCGCTTCTACCGCTCAAAGGAAATGAAAGCGGCATGACTGACCGCAAAACCCTAGGCCTCCGCGACACAAGCGAATCCGAAGTCCCCGAGCTGCCCAAAAAGGGCCGTGGGTGGAAGATTTCGGATAAGCGTCTCGATGCGCTTCACGACCGTGCGCGCGAAATGCGGCGCTTTGCGTCCCCTGCGAACAAGGCGCTCGCCAAGAAGTTCGCCGAGGCCGATCTTGGCCGCTACACCTTCAAACGCTTTGCCGTTGTCGGCTCGGCCATTGTCGACTTCAACTGCCACAACCTCGGCATGGCGATCATGATCGATGAAGAGGATCAGGACGAGACGCTGGCGAAACGCCGGGACAAGAGCCTTGAGAGCGTCGGCATTCGCGTAATGCGGATCAAGGCCACCGATATTCTCGATGATATGGACGCCGTGCTCCAACGCATCACCGCCGGTATGCGCATTCGCATTGGCGACAAGAAAGACGCCGCGCGCGCCCACCGCGAGGCCAATCCCAACCAAGATTACTCTCGGCCCGATCGCAAAGACAATCGTGGACATGACCGCGATGATCGCGATGACGGTGGCCGCCGATGAGCCGTTCTCCTCTCTCCTGTCATGCTGAACTTGTTTCAGCATCCATCCCTCAGCCCGCACAGTCGGAGCAGATAGAGAAATGGACCCTGAAACAAGTTCGGGGTGACGACAAAACATCAAGCGAGACACACTGATGCTTAAGATCACCGACCTTCACGCAACCGTTGGCGAGGATACGCCTAAGCCGATCCTCAAGGGCCTCTCTCTTGAAGTCGCTGCTGGCGAAGTTCACGCGATTATGGGCCCTAACGGCGCGGGCAAATCGACGCTCGCCAATGTCCTTGGCGGCAAGCCCGGATATGACGTCACTAGCGGCTCGGTTGAATTTGCGGGGCAAGACCTGTTCGACCTCGACCCGCATGAGCGCGCCGCCACAGGCCTGTTCCTCGGCTTCCAATATCCGGTTGAAATCCCCGGCGTCTCCAACGTCCAATTCCTGCGCGAGGCTCTCAATGCTCAGCGCAAGTTCCGCGGCGAGGAGCCCCTTTCTGGCGGTGAGTTCCTGAAACTCGCCAAAGAAAAAGCCGCGCTCCTCAAAATGGACATGGAAATGCTCAAGCGGCAGGTAAACGTCGGCTTTTCCGGCGGTGAGAAAAAGCGCGCTGAAATGGTCCAGATGGGCATTCTCGATCCCAAATTCGCTGTGCTTGATGAAACCGACTCCGGCCTCGATATCGACGCGCTTCGCATCGTGGGCGAGGGCATCAATTCGATCATGCGCGATAGCAACAAGGGCGTGCTCCTCATCACCCACTACCAGCGCCTGCTCGACGTGGTGAAGCCCGACCGGGTGAGCATCCTCGCCGATGGCCGCATCGTCCAAACCGGCGGCCCAGACCTGGCACTTCGCCTCGAAGACGAAGGCTATGACGCGGTGATGTCAGAGGCTCTCGCATGAGCGAGGCTGCAACCCTCCCCACTCGCCGCGATGAAGCGTGGCGTTATGCCGATATCGACGCGGTCGCAAAGCTCGGCACGGCTGGCATTGCTGAATGGCAGGATATCGCACTCGCCGCGGGCGAAACCAAGCGCATTTGCCTGACCGTCGGCAGCGATTCCCCTGAAGTCACCCGGATGCGACTAGCCGTAGGTGAAGGCGCGAGGGCAGAAGTCTTCGCGACCAGCGCTGGCTCTGACTACACCCGGCTCGAGATCGCAGTGACGCTCGGCAAAGGCGCACACTTTGAATTCGGCGGTGTCACCATCGGCGGCGGCGAGGCGGTGCGCGAGTTTGTGACGCAAACTATCCACGCAGAGCCTGATGCGACCTCAAACCAAACGATCCGGGCAGTCCATTGGGACCAGGCTACTGGCAATTTCCTCGGCGAGATCAAAGTCGCGCGCCATGCTCAAAAAACCGATGCCGCGCAGGATTTTAAAGGCTTGCTCTTAGAGGCAGGCGCGAGCGCCAACGCTGTGCCACAACTCGAAATCTTCGCCGACGATGTAAAATGCGCCCACGGTGCAACCGTTGGCCAATTGGACGAGGCTGCACGCTTTTACATGGCGGCACGGGGGCTTTCACCTGAACAAACACAACGCTTGCTTGTTCAGGCATTCATAGGCGATGCTTTCGTGGGACTGGAAGACGAGGACGAGCGTGAACGGCTGATCACCGCTGCGCTCACACGATTGGAGGGAAGATTATGACTAAGAGAACATTTGCATGGGCGCTGGTGCCTGCGACTTGTCTAACGCTTATGGCAACGCCGTTGGCTGCCGATGATGTTGAGAGCGCCGTTGCGCTTCCAGCAAGCGAATTTGCACCGCAACAACGCTATGCCATTACATATGATGAGCCAAAGGATGTCGTTGAGTTTTACGTCCAAACGCTGGGGCTGTCTGCGCGCGATGCAGACTATGAAGAGGGTCGAAACCCACGCAATCCACGGCATAAAGTTGTGATCGCTACCGTCGACAACATCGATAATGCGATTGTGCGAGCCGTTCAGTGGCGCATCGAACTCAAGGCGGAAAGTGGCGCGTGGGAAGCTGTTGCAGCGGGATTGCGTCGTAAATGCCAAAAAGGCCCCAATTCAAACACATGGACGAGAGAAGTTTGTCCCTCACAATAGCCTCATCACCTGCTTCTAGGCTTCGCGCGGATTTTCCAGGTCTGGTGACCAGGGATGGCGCAGCGTGGCATTATCTTGACACCGCCGCGACTTCGCAAAAGCCGCGCGCGGTGATCGAGGCGATGGCGCGTGCTTTGGGCGAGGACTATGCGACCGTTCATCGCGGCGTGTATTCGCGCTCGGCTGATATGACGCTGGCTTATGAAGCTGCGCGCAGGCGTGTCGCAGGTCTAATCGGTGGCAGCGAAGACGAACTTGTTTTCACCAGGGGTGCGACCGAGGCGATCAACCTGGTAGCCAAAACTTGGGGGCGGGCGAACCTAAAGGCTGGAGATCGCATTCTGCTCTCTCAATTGGAGCATCACTCCAACATCGTGCCTTGGCAAATGCTGGCTGAAGAAGTCGGCGCACATATCGATGTTGCCCCGCTAACTGATGACCATCAGATTGATTTGGACGCTGCTGAAGCGATGCTTTGCGAGCAGCATAAAATTGTTGCATTTGCCCATGTTTCCAACGTTTTGGGCGGCGTCCTTGATGCAAGCCGCGCTGCGAAAATGGCACATAAGGTTGGCGCAAAGCTGCTTTTGGATGGCTGCCAGGCGGTGCCGCATATGCCGGTTGATGTAGCTGCGCTGGACTGCGACTTTTACGTGTTCTCCGCGCATAAGCTCTATGGTCCCACAGGCATCGGAGCGCTGTGGGCGCGTGCACAGCTGCTCACTGATATGCCAGCCTGGGAAGGCGGCGGGGCGATGATTGACCGTGTGACCTTTGAGAAGACAACTTATGGAACAGGTGTTCAGCGCTTTGAGGCCGGTACGCCAGCAATTACGGAGGCTATCGCTTTTGCAGCCGCTGCCGACTACGTAAGCGAAGTTGGGCTTAGCGTTATGCACGCAGAAGAAGCCCGCTTGGTCGAACGTTTGCGGCGCGAACTCATCGCGATGAATGATGTGACCGTCTTTGGTCCTGCAGGCAGCGCGGGCATCGTTAGTTTCACGATCGACGATATTCACCCCCATGATCTGGGCACGATCCTGGACGAGGCCAATGTCGCTATTCGCGCCGGCCACCATTGCGCACAGCCGTTGATGGATTATCTCGGTGTGCCTGCTACGGCGCGCGCCAGCTTTGGGCTATATTCGACCGATGAGGATGTGACGGCGCTGCTTGAGGGCATTGCGCGCACACGCCGGATTTTTGGAAAGGCATGAGAACGCTATGAGCACTCCAAGCGATACATCGACAAAGCCGCCGCGCGCTCGTGTTGAAGACGCGGTCGACCCGGATATTGCGGCCAACACAGAGCCGCGTGCACGCGATTACCTCGAGGGCTTCCTCCACCAAAAGCCCGCCGAAACGTCCGGTGGCGGTGCAGGCGGTGACCTTCAGCAAGCCGTGGTTGATGCACTTAAGGAAATCTATGATCCTGAGATCCCGGTGAACATCTATGACCTTGGTCTTATTTACGGTGTCGAGGTGGATGATGAGTGCGACGCGACGATCACGATGACGTTGACTACGCCGCATTGTCCCGTGGCAGAGACTATGCCGGGCGAGGTAGAGCTGCGTGCAGCCTCCGTGCCCGGTATCCGCGATGCAGAGGTTGATCTGGTTTGGGATCCACCTTGGAGCCCGGAGAAGATGTCCGACGAGGCGCGGCTCGAATTGGGGATGTTGTGATGACCGAAACGCAAACCAAGACACGCAAATTGCCTGCTGCTGTGACCCTTACCAAAGGTGCAGAAGCCCGAATAGCGCATCTTATGAGCCAAGCGCCTGATGACGCGGTTGGGGTGAAGCTTTCCACCCCGCGCCGGGGATGCTCAGGCCTCGCTTACTCGGTTGACTATGTGACACAAGAAGCCAAGTTCGACGAAAAGATCGAGACTCCGGGCGGCATCTTCTACATTGACGGCGCAAGCGTACTCTATCTCGTTGGCTCAACCATGGATTGGGTTGAGGACGACTTTACCGCTGGTTTCACCTTCGAAAATCCAAATGCCAAAGGGGCTTGTGGCTGCGGTGAGAGCTTTATGGTCTGAGTGCGGTCAATGCACTTGGGACATTGCTATTATTCAGCGATCCGTGCGATCAATTTGCGCTCCAGATCATCCAGCTCACCATCGGCGTCGATCATAGCATTGACCCAGTCTTTTTCTGCCTGAGTTACCTGTGCGCCCTCAATCGATGCTGCGACGATCTTTTCGCCTGCATATTCCGATACCGCCCCGCCTTTGCGCTTACCGAAGACTACGCCCATCACATTAGCAAAGCCTTCTGCAACAGCTGGCGCTTCACGGACCATACCGCCCATAAACCGTCCAACATTGGCTTCATTGTCCGCGATGAAGTTCTCTAGTTCAAGTTTGCGGTCGTGGCTGAGCTGCGCATTCGCCATGGTGAAGCCTTTGAGGTAGTTTTCGACCCCATCAAGGAACAATTGTTCCCATTCAGGCGCGTTTGCATCGGCAAGCGTCGCATCTTTCAAGCGGAACAGCATCTCTGCCTCAAAACGACTGACGGCTGCAGGGCCATAGCCACCGCTCGCAAATACAACACGGCGCAAGATTTTCGCTTCGGTTGCTGTAATATGTGTATCTGATAGCTCGCCGCCACACCGGGTCGGGCCGGTCCCTGTTAGAACCTCTTTCTCAACCTGTTCAATCACATAATCCTTGAGAACGCTGGGCACGTTTTCAGCACGCTCAATGATCCGTACGATAGTCTCAAGCTCAACAAAGCTATCCATGACACCATCACGGTCCACTTGTTCAATGAGCCAGCGAGCTTCTTTGTCATTGCACTGGCGCTTGGGTTCAGTGCCGTTGAGCACGTATTCGCCAATCGCTTCGACGAAGAAGTCGCACCATTCCTGGCCCCGATCTTCAATCGTATCGTTCAACGCAAAGAGCGCCTCAGCCTCTTCGCGTACGATAATCCCATCGCCCCAGCCCTGACGGCGCAGCGCAAGAACCTCTTGCGGGTCGACGGTTCCATCAGCGGCAGCGGCCTTGACAAGCTCAGAGAAATGCGTGGTCATTTGATAAGTACCCCTTTGATACGAGGGTAGGAATGCCACAATGTGCTTAAAGCGGGGTTACCAATCACTACCCGCCGCTTGACGCGCGTTCCACTTCATCGATGCACCTTGCGCGGTCAATCTCGCCGCCACCCACCCGCATGCGGGCCTCAACGTGAGTGGCGATAGGTGAGCTCCCTTGCTCTAAAGGGTAAAGGAAGATGTCGAGCACACAGTTTTGCGAACTGAATTGCAACTTGCGAGCATCACCCTCTGACAGGTCAATCCGCGCCTTGCCAAAGCGTTGATTTAACGCTGATGCGCGCTTCCCGATAACGCTTTCCAAGCCTTCTTCGCGCAAGATCTGAGGAGCTCGAACACTTATGGGAGAGCTATTGCCAGCGACGGGTGAAGGCGCTGTATCAGGCACTGTGGCACAGGCCGAAATCAAAAGTGAGCCAAGCCCTAAGAGGCCAAATGTTCGACGCTGAGCCATTACACCCCCTCACGATTAGCCATATGTTTGTGTGTCAAGTGCGCGCCTGCAGCCGCCCCCAAGATCGGCGCGAGGAAGTTGGCAAAAGGCACCGCCATGATGACAGCAATAACTCCGCCAAGGATGAACCGTTCCATTCCTGGCACTGGATTGGCCTCAGGTGGCTCTGAGCAGTGCCTGAACCATGTCATGTCGGTGAGTTCACGGCCCAAGAGCACCGCGTTTACAGTCAAAAACACGACCGCAGGCCCAATGGCGGTGAACATGAGGATAATGGCAATCGGCAGCGCCAAAGCGTTGAACAAAAGGGCTCTTCCCATCCCTCTCAGGCTATTTGCCAGATCACGTTGGAAGGGCAGTTTACGGGCAGCTCTTGCAGCTTGCGGATAGTGGCGTTCTTCAACCGCAATCACAATTTGATCGGCAAAGAACTGTAAGACGCCAAGTGCCACCACTCTGAACAAGAACCAGAAGGCAAGGCTGCCTAGCACCACTGCTGCAAAAGCGCCCGCCCAGCCGGTTTCATCCATTCCGCTCGCGGCCAATGCCCAACTAAGGACGGCGTAAAGTCCGATCCCAAACAGCACAAACACCAGCATGGTCAGGGCGCCTGTCTTAAGCAGCAGCTTCACCACGGCCTTATCTGTGAGCTGGCCCATGCCCTTCGCCAATGCTGTGATCACCGCGTTCATAGACCCAACCGTTGCTTCCATCTGTTCACCTAGTCAAACCACCAGACTGCACTATCACCCCCTTTGCGTGTCTCCCGTTTATGCTTGACCCATTTATGCTTGGCCCATTTGTGCTTGGCCTGCGTGTTGCTTCCCGCTAGGCGCGGCCACACCACATTCTCCTCAATTCATCCAAGGACCACGCTCCCGTGTCAGACACCACTCCGCGCTATGACGTGATCGCCATTGGCAACGCCATCGTCGACATCATCGCTTCTTGCAAAGAAGAGGATATCGAAGAGCTGGGCCTTAACCGCGGCGGCATGACCCTTGTTGATCCAGCGGGTGCTGATCGTCTGTATGATGCCATGGGTCCGGCGACGGAGAAGTCGGGCGGCTCGGCGGCTAACACGCTTGCCGGGCTCGCAGCGCTCGACATCCAGTGTGCTTTCGTTGGCCAGGTTGCCGAGGACCAGTTCGGAAAAGTCTTTGCCCACGACATGCGCGCCACCGGCATCGATTTCGATACCGCGCCTCGCCCCACTGACGGAACGCCTGCGAACCCGCCAACCGGCCGCTGCCTTATCTTCGTGACGCCCGACGGCGAGCGTACGATGAACACCGACCTTGGCTCCAGCCAGTTCTTGCCTGCGTCTGCCCTGAACGAGGACCTGATCGCAAGCGCTGCCATCCTCTATCTTGAGGGCTATTTGTGGGACCCCGAAGAGCCGCGCAACGCCATGCGCCGCGCGATGGGCGTTGCGCGCGAGGCTGGCCGCAAAGTGGCCTTCACCGCGTCTGAAAGCTTTGTTATTGATCGTCACGGCGATGACTTTCGTAGCATGATCGAAGAGGGGCTGATCGACATCCTCTTCGTCAATGAGAGCGAGCTTGCGACCCTGACGGGTGAAGAGGACTTCGACACCGGCTTTGACCAAGTCGCCGCCAATGTTCCCGTCCTCGTGGCCACTAAGGGCGCTAAGGGAGCCGTTGCCAGCGCCTATGGCGAGCGCGCCGTCGTCGCCGCTGCGCCGGTTGCAAAGGTCGTCGACACCACTGGTGCAGGCGATCAATTTGCCGCCGGTTTCCTCGCCGGCTTTGCCCGCGGTGAGAAGCTCGAGACGTGCCTCAAACGCGGCGCGATTGCGGCGGCAGAGGTGATCAGCCACTACGGCCCGCGTCCCGAGACCGATATGAAGGCGCTGATGGAGAAGAGCCTGTAATTGCAGGGTGAAGTCTGGCTTACCTCCCCCTTTGAGCTGAGCTTGTAGGAAGTTTGGCACACTTGGCACACTGTACAAGGGTTGAAATCCATTCGATTATTGGCGCGTGCTTTGATCGCTTTTCTCGATGAGAGCGCGAGTGGGATTGAGGGGATTTGCCGGGGCATCCACGCACGGTAGCTGGCGGGTGCGAAGTAGGAAAACAGTCACCCTATCGCGCCCGTCGTCATCCCGGACTTGATCCACGATCCAGCTTCTTCTTTTGCGGCTAAGCACGCTGGCCCCCGGCCTTTGCCGAGGTGACGGATAGGATGTATCACTCCACCGGCACGTAGTCCTTGCGCCTTAGCGTGATCATATAGTCCGCAACCTCATCGACCCTTTCGCGCGTAAGGTCGAAGTCCATTTGCTCGGGGTAATTGTGTGCGTTTCTGAGCCATGCTTTGATCGTTGCCCGCGTTACGCCGGGTCGATTGGCGACCGCTTCAAAGCTGGGCGCACCTGCGTTAGGGGAGAGGAAGGGTGGTTCGATAGAATGGCATCCCCCGCAAGCCGCCTCGACAAAGGCAGGCGGATCAGGAGGGGGTGGTGCATCAGTTGTCACGCAAGCACTAATTACGAGCGCTGATCCTGCGGCAATGGGAGCGAGGAATAAGGGGCTGTAGGTCATGCTCCCTTTTTGCGCTGCGCCGGAGCAGGCGTCGTTGATCCAGATCAATTCCGGCTCAATTGGCCTCTCTCGCCACCTCTTTCCAGCCGATATCGCTGCGGTAGAAGCCGCTCGCAAAGTCCACCTTCCCAACCGCCTCATAGGCCGCCGCTTTCGCCTCGGTCACATTCGCGCCGCTTGCCGTCACATTGAGGACGCGGCCTCCGTTGGCGACGAGCCCATCGTCCACCAGTTTGGTGCCCGCATGGAAGACCTTAGCGCCGCCCTCTTGCGCTGAGCCCAAGTCAATCGAGCCGCCTTTTTCTGGTGTGCCGGGGTAGCCACGAGCGCACATCACCACAGTGAGCGCGGTTTCCTCCGCAAAGCTTGCCTCGGCGCTCGCCAACTCGCCCTTGGCGCAGGCTAGCATCACCGCGGCCAAATCGCCTTGGAAGCGCGCCATCAGCACTTGGCATTCGGGGTCGCCAAAGCGGCAGTTGTATTCGATCAGCTGCGGCCCGGTCGCGGTTAGCATGAGGCCTGCGTAGAGCACGCCGGAATAGGGCATTCCCTCGCCGCGCATCGCGTCCACCGTGGGCTGGATGATCTCGGTGAGAACGCGTTGTTGCAACTCTTGGGTCAACACAGGCGCAGGCGAGTAAGCGCCCATGCCGCCGGTGTTGGGGCCAACATCGCCTTCGCCCACCTGCTTGTGGTCTTGCGCTGTGCCGAAGGGGAGCACGCTCACACCGTCCGTGATGGCAAAGAAGCTCGCCTCCTCGCCTTCGAGGAATTCCTCGATCACCACCTGCGCGCCAGCCTCTCCAAACGCGCCATCGAACATATCGGCAAGCGCGGCCTCTGCCTCTTCAAGGGTGGGAGCGATCACTACGCCCTTGCCTGCGGCCAACCCGTCGGCCTTGAGCACATAGGGTGCGGTGAATTTGGAAAGCGCTTCTACAGCCTCGCCTAGGGAGTGCGTGCGGACATAGCCGCCGGTGGGGATATTGGCCCTCGCGCACAGGTCTTTGGTAAAGCCTTTGGAACCTTCCAATTGCGCGGCCTTGGCAGATGGTCCGAAAGCCGGGATACTGGCGGCGAGGCTATCGGCAAGGCCATCGACAAGCGGAGCCTCAGGGCCGATCACGAGGAGGCCGATTGTCTTCGCTTTACAAAACTCCACCACCGCCATGTGATCGCTCACATCAAGCGTCACCAGCTCCGCTTCCTCGGCAATGCCCGGATTTCCGGGGGCGGCGTAGAGCTTCGTACAAGACGGGGATTGCGCGAGCTTCCAGGCTAGAGCATGTTCGCGGCCACCCGACCCGATCAACAGGATATTCATGGCTCGCAGCCCCTCTTCCAATGACGACAATTCTGGCCTGCTAGCGCGCAGTAGGCAGGGCGACAATGCCGAACCGCTGACAATCAGCGAGATTTCGCAAAGCTTAAAGCGCACGGTGGAGGATCGCTTTGGCTATGTGCGGCTTCGCGGCGAGCTATCAGGCGTTAAACGCGCCGCGTCTGGCCATATGTATTGCGCGCTTAAAGACGATAAAGCCGTACTTGATGGCGTGATGTGGCGCGGGAATGCGGGGCGTCTGGCCTTTGTGCCCGAAGATGGGCTGGAGGTGATCGCGACGGGTAAGCTCACCACGTATCCGGGGCGCTCCAAATATCAGATCGTGATGGATAGCCTTGAGATTGCGGGCGAGGGCGCTTTGCTGGCGCTGCTTGAGAAGACCCGCGCAAGGCTTGAATCGGAAGGGTTGTTTGCCCGCGAACGCAAGCGCCGCCTCCCATTCCTTCCGCGGACTATTGGCGTTGTGACGTCTCCAACGGGCAGCGTGATCCGCGATATTCTCCACCGCCTCGCCGACCGTTTCCCAAGCCATGTGCTGGTGTGGCCAGTGCTGGTGCAAGGGCAGGGCGCAGCTGAACAGGTGGCAGGGGCCATTCGAGGGTTTTCTGAGATCGCTCCGGGTGGTCCTGTCGCGCGCCCCGATGTGGTTATTGTGGCGCGTGGCGGCGGTTCGATTGAAGACTTGTGGGGTTTCAACGAGGAGATCGTTGTCCGTGCCATCGCCGAATGCTCCATCCCCGTGATCTCAGCCGTCGGCCATGAGACTGACACCACTCTTGCCGACTACGCCGCCGATCAACGTGCACCCACGCCAACCGCTGCTGCCGAGATGGCAGTGCCAGTGCGGGTGGACCTTGAGGCAACGATTGCCGACTTCGCCAATCGCCAACGCCGCGCCGTGCATCGGCCTTTAGAGCTGGGACGCGAAAGGCTCGAGGCGCGCGTGCGCCGAATGCCTAAAATCGAAGCGCTGTTGCAGCCGCAAGCGCAAAAGCTCGACGATCTGTCAGAACGCCTTCGCCGGGGTTTGCGCGACCGGGCAGGGCAGGGGCGCGAGAAACTGGCGGGAACAGCCGCGCGCCTCAATCCAAGATTACTCAACCAAGCATTGGAAGGCCGCAAAGACCGGCTTGCCCGTGTCCGTCTTAGCCCCGCTCTCGTTGAACGTCCCATTGCAGAACGACAACAGCGTTTGAACGCGCTCACGCGGCTGGTGGAACAGCTGCATCCGAATAAACCGCTAGAGCGAGGATATGCCATTGTTCGCAGCGATGATGGCGGCGTGGTGACAACGCAGCAGGACGCCCGCACACACAACGTGCTCAGCCTTGAGTTCAAGGACGGCAAGCTCAGTGTTGGTGTGGGCGATGCTCCGCCGCCAGCCCAATCCGCTGCGCCCTCACCCCCGCTGGCACCGGCACCCGGAAAGCGCAAAGCAAAGCCATCTAAGCCAAACCCTGCTCAAGACGATTTATTCGGTTAGCCACCCGTGCTATGCTCGCGCCTATGTTAATGTCCTCAGGCGATAAAACCGCCAAACTCCATTATGGCCCCTCCGGTTTCCGCGTTTTGCGCCCCGGCCACCATGTCATTTGCGCTGTTTCCGGCGCGGTAATCCCCTTGGAAGAGCTGCGGTATTGGAGCGCTGAGCATCAGGAGGCCTACGCCACGCCTGAAATCGCCACGCGCCGCTTGCTTGGTCAGGAATAGGGGCGAGGCAAGTTATGCGCGCATTCGGCCTTATCACAGGGCTTGGGTTGCTCAGCCTTGTAAGCTGTACGGGGACTGAGGCGGCGACACCTGTTGCCCCAGAAGCGGCTCTTGAACCTGTCGCACAAACCGCTCCAGCTTCCGAGCCACAAGCAGCGCCGGTGGTTGCAGCGGAGCCGGTGTTGCAAGAGCCCAACCCCGAAGAGCCCTATCAGCCCGATTTCCTGTTTGATGCAGGGGAGCTTACCCAAGGCGGCTTTATCCGGGGTCGAGCGCCTTCTGGCAGTGTCAGCCTGACCCTCGATGAACAGCCAGTTGGTCTTGCCGAGGGTGGATTGTTCTTTGCAGCCTTTGATCGCGATAGCGCAGCAACAGTTTCTCTTACCGCCACGCTGGCTGATGGGCGCACCGTCACAGAAACCCTCGCGGTGTCGCCTCGCGACTGGCAGATTGAGCGGGTCAATGTCGCCAAGCGCGCGCTTCGCAATCCCGAAGCCTATTGGAAGCAGCGCGAGCCAGAATACAATGCGATTGTTGCAGCGCGCGCCAAGAAGACGGGCGCGCAAGGGTGGCGCCAAGATTTCATTTGGCCGGTGACGGGCCGCATTTCGGGACGTTTTGGTCGCCAGCGCATCTATCGCGGCGAACCGGGGAGCTATCACTCAGGCATTGATATCGCCAAGCCTACGGGCACGCCTTTTGTGGCTCCGGCTGACGGCGTGGTGATCCTTGCGCGGACGGGCTTTAGCCTTGAAGGCGGCCTTTTGATGATCGATCACGGTAATGGTCTCAACAGCGCATTCCTCCACTGCCACCGCATCCATGTGAAAGAGGGCGATATCGTGCGCCAAGGCCAGCATATTGGCGATATTGGTTCCACAGGCCGCTCTACCGGGCCGCACCTTCACTGGGGCCTCAAATGGCATGATGCGCGTTTTGATCCGATCCTTCTTGCAGGGCCTATGAACTAACGTGGCAAGGGCATTGAGGGTGATCGCGGCGCTAACGCTTGCAGCGATGGTTGCGCCCGGCACTTGGTTGCGCACCCCGGTTGTCAAAGAGAACCCAAAGAGCATAGAGCTTGAGCAAGTCGCGGGCGCATCCGAGACGGGTGTTCCGGGTTGGAGCGTCGAGGGTGTGTGGCATTACTCAACCGAGCCGACATTGCGCTTTGGCGGCTTTTCGGGCCTTTTAACCCTTGGCGGCGGGCGTCTGCGAGCGTTTTCAGACCGGGGCTTTCTTTTCACCTTTGTTGAGCCTGACAGGGCAGAGGAAACGCCGGACGAGCGCAAAATAGCGGGTCTCCCCTATGATGACCCTGCGCTTTACCCGCTGCTTTGGGATATCGAATCGGTCACGCGCGACCCCGCGTCCAAGGGCGATTATTGGGTGGGTTATGAGAACACCCATGCGATCCACCGCTTTTCCTACCGAACCGAGCCTGAGGAAGTGCGCATCTTTGAGGGGCTTGTTGAGGATTGGTATTCCAATTCGGGGTTAGAGGCGATGGAGCGTCTTTCCGATGGGCGTTTCTTGATCCTGCCAGAAGGGCGAGATGAGGCACTGATCTTTGATAGCGATCCGGTCGAAGGCGGCTCCCCCAAAATCGTTCCCTTTCAAAGTCCAGCGGCTGGCTTTGCTGTTACCGATATGGCGCAAATGCCCGATGGCCGTGTGCTCTTCCTCATGCGCGATGTGGATTGGGGCAATTACCCGCCATTTGCAGGAAAACTTGCGATAATGGATGCGCCGCAGCCCGGTGCGGATGCGGCCATAGCGCCGCAAGTGCTATTCGATTTTGAGGGCGTTTTGCCCCCTGAAAACTATGAAGGGCTGACGGTTCGCGCCGGGGAGGACGGGTCAGTGACGGTCTGGATTATCTCTGATGATAATGTGGCTGCAATGCAGCGCACTCTGGTTGCAAAGCTAACCTACGCTCCTGTCGGAAGCTGAACGAGAAAAAGGCGCTAACGCTTAGACCGCGCTGCGCCTTTGTTCTCATCTCATCGCCGAAGCGAAATTAAGCGGCTTTTGCCAGCTTCTTAAGTTCACGCTTCACTTTTTGTGCGCGCGAGGAAAGCTTCTCGTCTTTGGTTTTGAGGAGCCAGTTGTCGAGGCCGCCATTGTGCTCAACCGAGCGAAGACCGTGGGTCGACACGCGGAATTTGAAGCTGCGCTCGAGCTTTTCGCTCATCAAAGTCACGTTCTGCAGGTTAGGCAGAAAAACGCGCTTGGTTTTGTTGTTGGCGTGGCTGACGTTGTTGCCAACCTGGCGGCCCTTGCCAGTGAGTTCGCAAATGCGCGACATGATAAATCTCGTCTCGTTTATAGTGACGGGAACCCTCGCCTTTAAGGCGGCCCTTACGCAAAGGGCGTCCCGGAAAGCGCGGCGCATAGCGGGCCACTTGCGAATCGTCAATTGATTCGTGCGTGTCGCCGAGTTAGCGCGTGGAGCCAGATGACCGCCCAAGAAACAACCTGGCCGCTTCCCCAAGCTATGCGCACCGCGCTGGATGCAGCCCGCGAAGCGGGTGCGGCTGGCGAAGTGCCTGTGGGCGCGGTGATCGTCAAGGATGGCGAGGTGGTGGCTGTCGCCGCCAATGCGACCCGCTCTCCGCCCGATCCCACGGGCCATGCCGAGATGCGAGCGATCCGTATGGCGTCAGAGGTGCTGGGCGATGATCGGCTGACGGGCTGCGATATGTACGTGACGTTGGAGCCCTGCGTGATGTGTGCCGGAGCCATTTCTCACGCACGGGTTGCCCGCCTTTATTACGGCGCAAGCGACCCCAAAGGCGGCGGTGTTGAACATGGCTCGCGGGTGTTTGAACACAAGCAATGCATGCACAAGCCTGAGGTCTACACCGGCATGGGTGAGGACGAGGCTGCCGAATTGTTGCGCACGTTCTTCAAAAAAAGCGGTGACCTATTTCTGATCACCGGCTTTTCTGTCAGGATATCAGAGAATTGGGCTGATAGATATTAGCCCGCCATATAGTCGCGCGCTTGGGCAAACTCATTCCTGGACAGGAATTTGTCGCCATTGTCGTCAAAATAGAAGAACGCTGAGCCCACTTTGTTGACCTCATAATTCGTGAGATAGGGTTTAAGCTCATAGGTCTCGTCTGATCCATCGATCTCGGCTGGCAGAGCCCAGATCGCATATTCTGCGACAGACAGCTTCCCATCGTCACTTACGTCGAGGGTCGCAAAGTCCAGTTCCTCGAGTTCGGGCGCAAACGCAGGTGTAAGGGCGTCCGCCTTCGTATCGGTTTCGTCGCGAAGCTCGGCCTGCGCCGCTTCCAGATTGCTCTCGTACTCGTTCTTCACTGCTCTGACGTCCATTGTATCGAAATTTTCGAGCGCGGTCTCATCAAGCTGCGCCATGGAAGGTAGGTCCACCTCGTCATTCGCTGCGGCGCTTTCATCTGCCATTTTAGGTGCCACAATATCGTCGCCTTGCGAGGCCTCGGAGCCACAAGCGGCTGCCGTCAGAGCGATTGCTGAGATGAGAGTGGTTCTAATAGCGAGTTTCATATGGGGCTCCTTTTCAAACATTCCCGGGACTTAGGAATGCAGGAGCGAAGCGTTCCAAATTTTGGCAAATTTGTTGAGAGTGAGGCTTACAGACCGCGCCAGATCTTGGCTGCCCGATCATCTCTTGCGCCAAACCTGCGATCATCACATCGCGTCGGGCGGAAACGTTTGTTGTAGCAAAGGCGCAGTTCTTCGAGCCAACCATCGCGGTTGAGTTTCACGCCGACATGGCTCGCCTGCCACATGCGGCCATTGGCATCGGCAAAGGCTTGGCGAATGCGGCCAGCGGTGAGGCCCTCCTCGCGGCTGATCCGGTCGTAGTCCGGGATCCGAAGGCTCTCCCACAGGACATTAGTGACCGCGAGATAGGTCTCGGGCTTTTTGACCATGCAGGAGCCGTGCTTTGCCCATTGCCGCGCAATCAGGCGGGCAGAGGGCATCATACACATGTTTTGGCGCACTTGGGCAGGCGTGAGGCGGTTGGAGCTCCCGCACCACTGCGGCCATGTCCGCGACCCTTGCGGCCACAGGCCATGCACGACGAAGCCAAAGCGGCCATTGTCGCCTGAGCATTGGACGCGGTGGGAACGGTTATCTTGGCGCGTTCGGCAGAAGGCCGGCGACCAGCTGAGCGCAAGGGTGTAGCCTGTGACCGGCACCACGCGGGGGCGTTGGTCAGGCGAGATTTGCGGCACCGAAGACACCTGCGGTGCGCGGCATTGGTAGGCTTGGGCTTGGGCTTGGCTTGCAACTCCAACCGTCATTGCGAGGAGCGTAAGCGACGAGGCAATCTGGCTTAGCAAGCCTTTAGCTTTACGTCTCATGCTTTGGCTTTCTTCGAAACACTGAGCCAGTGAGACGCAGGCGGCGTGTAAAGAAGGGCAACAGCGACAACGAGCAACGAGCTCGACACAATGACATCGCCTACAAACTCACTTCTCGTGGCCGCGATCCAAAGAGCTCCGAGCAATTGGAGGGCAGAAGGGATAATCATCACGGTGATCAATATGCGTGCGATGCGGCTTGCAAAACACCAGACTGCGACAACTGGGATCATGACGATTGTGAATATTGCGGAGGATACGACTATGGCTAGATCGCGGTTCCAAGCGATTGACGGGATGTCAAACGCGAGAATCTCCACGAGATCATCGATGTGCCGCAGATCATCGAGCAGCGAAGCAAGTCCGAGCACTGAAACAATCAATGCAAAGCCGTGAATTGCAGCAGGCCTTGAGCCTTTGACCATCTTCATATCGGCTCAAAATCCAGCCCAACGTCCGCGGCGGGCGCGCTTTGTGTGAGCCTTCCCACCGAAGTATAATCCACTCCGCTTGCCGCCTTGGCAGCAATTGTATCAAGGTTGATCCCGCCGCTCGCCTCAGTTTTCGCGCGGCCTGCGACCATTGCGACCGCCTCTTTCAGCGTCTCAGGCGACATATTGTCGAGCAGCAGGTGGTCTGCGCCTGCCTCTAGCGCGGGCTCAATTTGGTCCAAGCGGTCCACTTCGCAGATAATGGGGGAGACCCCTGCCACCCTCGCGCGCCGCACCGCTTCGCCTACCGAGCCTGCAACCGCGACGTGGTTGTCCTTGATCATCGCTGCGTCATAGAGCCCCATGCGGTGGTTCTGCGCGCCGCCTTGGACGGTCGCATATTTCTCCAGCACGCGAAGGCCGGGCAGGGTCTTGCGGGTGTCGAGCAGGGTGCAGGTCGCGCTACCCTCTCGCATGGCCGTCACATATTCGCGCGTCATCGTGGCGATGCCGGAGAGGTGCTGGACGATGTTAAGCGCGCTGCGTTCAGCGGTCAGGAGCGCGCGGGCATTGCCTTCAAGGCGCATCAGGTCCGTACCAGCCGCGACCGCATCGCCGTCGCTCACCAGCGCCTCGATCACGCAAGCGGGGTCAAGATGCCGGAAAAACGCCTCTGCCAGCGGGAGACCTGCCACCACAACCGCATCGCGGCTGTCCATAACGCCGGAAAAGCGCGCGTCGGCTGGGATGACGCTCTCGCTGGTGACGTCCTTGCCGCCGCCGGGAAGGCCAACGCCAAGGTCCTCAGCAAGCGTTTCGCGGATGAATGTATCGAGGTCGAAACCGGGCAAAGCAAAAGTCATGTCTTACCCATAAACGGACCCACAAGGTCCGCAAGCCCGACCGGGCGAACACAAACATCAATGGACGAAACGAGCCACCACATCGCGGTACGACCGGCTCACCTTTACCTCGGCGCCTGAATCGAGCACCAAGAAGCATTCGCCATTGGTGTGCGGTTTGACCTGACGCACTTGGTCGAGGTTGACGATTGTGGAGCGGTGCACGCGCTGGAATTTGCGCGGGTCAAGGCGGCGTTCAAGATCCTTCATCGTCTCGCGCAGGATCAGCGAATTGTCGCCGGTGTAGATGCACATATAGTCACCGGCCGCCTCAATGTGTTCGATCGAGCCAACTTCGACGCGGAAAATCTGGCCGCGGTCTTTCACATTGATGAGTTTTTCAAACCGGTCAGTGTTCTCCGCAGAGGCCTCGCAGTTGAAGTCTGCCGCGCGATCGGGCGCGACTTCTGCCAGAACGTCCAGCAATTGCTCGGCATCCTCTGCCGATTTCTTCTCAGCCAAGCGTTGGCGCACGCGTTCGATGGTGTCGGCGAGCTTGTCTTCGTCCACCGGCTTCATCAGATAATTCACCGCATTGGCCTCAAAGGCGCGGATGGCGTGTTCTTCATAGGCGGTGACGAATACAAAGAGCGGCGGCTCGATTTCCATCACACCTTTGACGACGCTAAAGCCATCAAATCCTGGCATTTGAATGTCGAGAAAGACCAGATCCGGCTTTTCTGTCTTGATCTTGCGGATCGCCTCGCGCCCGTTTGAGCAGGTGTCGATAATCTCAACATCTTCATGTGGCTGGAGCCGCAATTGCAGACCCTGAATGGCGAGTTTTTCATCGTCGACGAGGATAGTGCGAATGGTCATATCACGAGTTTCCAATGGCGCGCTGTGAATTGAGGTTGATCACATTGTCGGCCGCCTCGGCTTTGCGGGGGGAGGCGGTGTCGAATGTGGGCGGGGAAGTGTCTGCGGCGGGTTCGTAAGGGATCTCGATCAGCACGGTGAAGCCGCCGCCCGGCTGTGATCGCGTTTCAAATAGGTGGTCATCACCATAGCCTTGCGCAAGGCGGTTCTGAATGTTGACAAGCCCAACACCTGTTGAGACAGGCTCGCCGGGGCGTGGCGCTTCAAGCCGGTCTTGCGTGGCCATGCGCGACGTCGCCACAGCGCCCGGCCCAGTGTCTTCGACCGCAATCCTAAGGCGCTGACCCACCACGCGCCCTGTCAGCGAAATGCGAGCGCCTTCTTCCTGCGGGCTAACCGCATATTTGATCGCATTTTCAACCAAGGGTTGAAGCAACATTGCAGGGAGCATGGCTGTCAGCGCCGCTTCCTCAATGTCGAAATGCGTGCGCAAACGCTCCTCAAACCGCATGCGTTCAATATCGAGATAGAGCCCAAGCGTCTCAATTTCCTGGGCGAGAGTTACCTTGCTTCCTGGCTCAGCGATAAGCGTATGGCGCAAAAAGCCCGATAGGCGTGTCAGCATTGCATTGGCAGGCTCTGTCTGTTTCAAAAGCACCAAAGTGCTGATGGAATTCAGTGTGTTGAACAGAAAATGGGGGTTTAGCTGATACCGTAGCATCGCCAGCTGCGCCGCCGTTGCCTGCGCTTCCAAGCGTTGCAATCGGTCGGTTTGTTCTTCGACGCGCAGGAAGTAATTGATCGCGTAATACAGTGCGCTCCACCCGCCCAAAAGCGCAAGCGGGATAAAGCTCAAACCAATCATGCGCTGGGCAAGGCTCGTCTCTGTCAAAGAGCCTTGGTATACCCCTTGCAGCCATGCCTCGATAAAGGAGTGAACCAGCACCGCTGCGGTCAAGACAATGGCAGTCCCGCCCCATGTCACCACCGGCTGACGGTCGATCAATTGGCGGTACATTACAGACAGGATCAGGGTGATCGTGAAGCCGGTTATTGTCGTGACTAACAGGACAATGAGCAGATCGAGCGGCTGATCATTGGCAATAGCAACAACGCTGCGGAGGAGGAAATAGCCGCCCCAACCGGCAAGCTGGAGGTTCCAGAAGGCGCGGTTTTTGCTCGCAAAGAAGGGCGCAGGCTGGAGTTTCACCATCGACATGGCCAGCAGTGTAGCGCAAATTTTCATCGCCCGCAGCCATTAAGGATGGGCGCTGCACAGATGAACGCAAAGCTGCAACCGCCTGCCGCAACCCTGCCGCAACCCTGCCGCAACCCCGGTGCCCAGCCTTGTTGCCAGATTTGTTGCCAGCCCAGCCTAGCGCCCGCTGTCCGGATTGATCTCTCTTCGAAAATGCTTGCGCCAATCGGCCTTGCCTTCGCTGTGTTTAAGCGGCGCAATAATCGCAGTTTCAGCCTCGACCCAGCCCTTTCGCTCACGCCATTTTGGATGAGAGCCGCGAAGGAACAGGAAGCTTCCGCTTGCAGGGCGATAGTCACGGAAGAAAACTGAGGCAGCCTGCGGATCATAGCCTGCATTGCTCAACAGCCATGGCATTAAGCGATCAGCCTCTTTTTCGGTCATGCGAACCCGCGAGAACTTTCGCCCGAGACGTTGGTGCAAGCCATAGTGTTTGAAGATCGTATGAGCGAGTTCGTGGGCGAGGCCTGCGGCAAATACATCTTGGGTGTAGCCGAACGCCTCTGACTTGATCCCAATCAACACGCGTTCATCATTAGCAACGAGTTTTTCCGCATCAGCAGCAAGTTCAAAACGCGCAGCGCACACAGTGACCGGTGCAACACTAACCTTTTCGCCATCTGCAAATTGGATCGAAAGCGGCTCACCTGCCAAGAGCAATTGGTCAAGCACATCATGCGCGCGTTTGAGCCTTGCCCATTTTTGCTTACCGTCAATCGGGAGGGCATTGAGGTCCACATCCCCAAGATGCGTGATCTCCCGATTTTGCTTAAGCGCTCCGCTTGCATGCGCCGGTGAGCCTTTCGCAGCGGTCGCCACTGCAAAATCTCCGGAGAGTTGCAGGGCCTGGCGGGCGAGGTCGGGATCCCCAAAAGTGGTCACATCCTGAAGTTGGAGCCCAATCGATGCGACTGTATGATCGCAAAATTCAGCATTGGCGCGGATCAAACGCCAGCCAACATCCTGAAGTCGCTGATCGTAAGCTTGGTAATAAGCAATTGAGGTCGGCGGCGAGGTGATGCTGGTGGGATCCCAATCATCGGCCTGTGCATTTGCGCTCAAAAAGACCGCACACCCCAATATCTGCGCCAACAGTTTTCCAGGCCGGACCCCGCCAAGCTGCACTGTTAATTGCCAGCGCTGGCGAGCGCCTCTCTCAATCGGTCAACGCCGACTGCGCCGGGCATCAAAGTGTCCCCGGTCACAAAAGCAGGCGTCCCGCTAAAGCCGAGCGATTGCGCAAAGGTTAGGTTGCGCACAAGCTCTACTGAGACCTCGTCGCTCATCGCATCGGCGCGCGCTTGCTCCATGTTAAGGCCAATCGCCTCAGCGGCTGCTTCCACCCCTTCGGGGCTGGTATCGCCGCGTTGGAAAAGGGCGGAATGGAACGCCTGATAGCGCCCTTGTTTGGCAGCGGCGAGAGCCATACGGGCGGCCACCTCGCTGCCCTCGAAGATCGGCCATTCGCGCATTATGACTTTAAGTTCAGGGTCTTGTGCGACAAGGCGCGTCACATCCTCGAAGCTGCTCGCGCAATAGGGGCAGTTGTAATCGGTGAACTCGACAAGGACCTTTGTGCCAACAGGATTGCCCATGACCGCGCCGGGGAAGGGGGTGTAAAGCTCACCCTTGATCGAGGCCAAACGTTCGCGTGCATCTTCAGCAGCAAGCGCCTCTGCCACATCTTGCAAGATGCTGGGATTGTCCATGAGGTAGGCGCGTGTGCGGTTATCGGCGAGCCCGGTGTAGGACCAAAGCGCTGCCCCTAAAAAACCAAAGGTGAGCGCAAGAAGCCCGGTCAACAGCGCTTGGCGAAAGGGGGCCGGTGTCGATGAGGTGTCGTTCATGTAAAGCGGCTTAGCGGCTGTCGCGAAGCTGTTCCAGTTCTGCGCGCGCTTGAAGGCCGACATCTTGTGCACGGATCCAGTCAGGCGAACCCACCGGCAGGCCCGCTTCGGCATCTTGTGCATTGCGCAGGGCCTCTGGATAATTGCGGCGCATGATCTGTTGCTCTGCGCTGGCAAGTTTGGCGCGGGGAATATCGCCGCGCTCTGCATAGACAACACCCAATTGATACCATGCAAACGGATTGAAGCGATCCTTTGCGACGGCTGCTCTCAGGACCTTTTCCGCCTCGTCGTAATTGCTCTTTTCTTCAGTGGCGATGAGAGCGTGTCCGAACATGCCCGCAATCAGCGGCTGGTTGAGCGTCAATTCAGTTGCCCGGCGAAGCGGTGCGAGCGCTTCTTGTGGACGCCCTGATTCGAGCAGGATTTGGCCCTTAAGCTCAAGAAAATAGGGGTTTTGAGCATCCAGAGCGAGCAATTTATCCGCCTCTGCCAAGGCTTTCTCAACCTGCGCATCTTTGTGGAAGGCGTAAGCGCGGGCATAGCGCGCAGGCGTGCTTTGGTCGCTTTCTGGATATTGTTGTAAGGTGCGCTTGGGCTGCGCAAGATAACCATAAAGCTTTGCGCGCACGGCCAGGAAGCGCGCTTGAAGCTCTTGATCGTCAGGCGCGTCCCATGCTGCATCTTCGGTAAGTTGTACGCGAAGGAACTGGATCCGGTCACCTGACAGGGGGTGCGTGCGCCGGTATGCTGCGTCATCGGATTGACTATAGCCGCGGCGAATCTCGAAATTTCTGAGCTTTTCAAAAAAGCTAATCATGCCGCGCCCCGAGATGCCCGCTCCAGACAAATAACGCGCGCCTGCTTGGTCGGTTGCGGCCTCTTGGTTGCGGTTAAAGGCGAGAAAATTGCCCGTGGCTGCCTGTTGACCCGCCATAATCGCGCCAAGAGCAGCATCGCCTGCGCCAGCTAAAGCCGCGCCGACACCCAGAATAAGCGAGAGGATGGAGATCCCTTGCGCGCCCTTGGTTCGCTCGCCAAAGCGCACGACGTGCCCGGCGGTGATGTGGCCAAGCTCATGCGCGATGACGCCTTGCACCTCATTGGCGGTATCAGCCGCGTTCAAAAGGCCCGCGTGCACGTAAACGACCTGACCACCGGCAACAAAAGCGTTGATCGACGGGTCGTTGATCAGGACAATCTCGACATTTTCAGGCTCAAGCTCAGAGGCTTCGATGAGCGGACGAGACATATCGCGAAGGAGCGCCTCGGTTTCGGCATCGCGCAGGATTGATTGCGCCGCCACGGGTTGGAGTGACAAAGCAAACGTTGCGGCAAGCGCAAGAATCGCGAGCGGAAAAGATCGGGTCAGGTGCATGGAGCCCCAGTGCTAACGCCTTTGGGCCTGAACGGGAACTGAAGTTTTATTCAGCAGCTGTCCGCTCATGCGCAAATTCGGCGATTTTTCGCACGATATCGCGCCCGGATCGCCATGGGGCTGCGATTGAGATGAGCGGATCTGTGTGGTTCATTTCCGGGTAAAGCTCGAGTGCCGAAGTGACCTGTGCCTCCTCAAGCAAACTATTGATATTGCGCGAATGGAACACACCCACTGTGGTGTCTTTCTGTCCGTGAATGAGCAGCATGGGCGGTGCATTGCGGTTCACATAATTGATCGGCTGAGTGGCCTCCAGATCAGCGGCATGACCAAAGGCTGCTTTGGTGCTGTCTGATTCCAGCGGGAGAAAGTCGTATGGACCTGATAATCCGACAACGCCTTTGATATTGTCAGCGCTAAGGGCATGGGGGGCTAACCATCGGTCCTCAAGCGCGATCATCATCATATTGTAAGCGCCAGCAGAATGCCCTGCGATTACAATATTTTGCGGGTCTCCGCCGTAACCTGCAATCTCGCTGTGAACCCACGCAAAGGCGCGCGCTGTGTCTTCAATCATGCCGGGGTATTTGCCAGCCTCGCCGAGGCGATAGCCGGAAAGAACGACAACGAACCCTTGATCGACAAAGGCTCGGCCTACGAAATCATAGCTTTCCGGATCACCTGAATTCCAGCTGCCGCCGTGGACGAACATCAAGACAGGTTTAAGAGAGCCATCTGATGCGCTTTTCTCAGGAGCCCATACGAGAAGCTTTTGATCAGGATGATCGCCGGTCGCAATTTTTGCCTTGAGTTCAGCACCGCCTGATCCGCCGGTGACGCGGTCAACCACGCTCAAAACCTGCGGGCCATCGCGCGAGATTGCGACTTGTAGACCGATTGCTCCGATGACGATGACGGCCAAAAGAATGCCTATGGTCCAGGCCATGATCCGTAAGCGTCCTTTGGGTTTGCGATTTTTGGCGGGCGTTTGCGTTTGCGTGTTCATGCCCGCGCTCTTTGAGGCGAGAATGGGCCTGCGTAAAGACACGAAATGTGCCTCGACCCAGCCAAATCCAATCAATTTATCTGCAAACGGCGTTTAGCCGACGAGCTTCTTGCCCACTCGTTCGATCAAAGCCACATCATCGCAAACTTCGCCGATCATTGCGACATTGCCTTCACCATCACGGCGCACCATGACAAGCGAGAACTCGGGGCCCTCTGATGAGAGTGCATCGAACATCAGCGCATCAAGTTCGCGCAGTTTCTTGGCCAGCCTTGCGCGCACATCGCCTTCATCTTCGACGACTTGGCCCGCTTCTTCGCGGCGTAGGCGACGTTCGCTGGCGACAACGGCTTTAAGACCGCCTTCTGCCTGGCTGAGAAACTCGCCAAGGCTGCCACGTTCAAGGTTCAAGCGGTGCGCATGGGTCAGAACGGCGGCATATTCGGTAAGCCGCGTTTTGTCATAGTCCGCGCCGAATACGAGCTTGACCACCGGGGTCATCGGCGCACGCTCTTGGGCGGTCAGGCCGCTGTCTTCGATAAGAGCGTTGAAGGCTTCCGGCTCATCTTTAGCGGCAAGTGATACATCGTAGGCACGACCAACCGCTGCATAAAGCGCATGACGGCTGCGATCTTCGGAAACGCGGGCGTTTTGCGCAAGTTCGCGTGCTGACGCTAGACAATCGTGAAGGCCGGCATCTGGATCGACATCCTCGGTGACCTCTTGTGCAGCGTCTTGCTTGCCTACCTCTGTCTCATCTGCCGACGCCTCTAGCGCGCTTTCATCGACCTGATAGTCGTCCGGATCGAAACGATCAGCATCAAGGTCGACCGCCTTTTTGGCAGGCACTTCGATGTAGTCGGTCAGTGAGGCAAAGCTGTAGCCGGTTGAGCCTTCACCGTTTTCGCGCTCCTCTTCGTCCTCGTCGATCTCTTCGCCATAGGCGTCGACTTCAGGGTCATCGAGTTCGAATTGGCCAAAATCAGGAGCAGGAAGGTCAGATCCCTCGCTCTCAAAGCCGGTTGCATCCGACAGGCTTGCAACATTGTCATTGCTAACGCTGTCTGAAGAGACGAGCTCTTCGGCTTCTTCGTCATCACCCCAAAGATCCGCCTCAATCGGCGCGTAGGGTTGCGGTCCGCTTTCTTGAACGGGCGAATCCGCCCAGTCGGTCACTGGCGCTGCATGGTGTTTTTGCGGCTCATCGGCTTCCTCTTGCTGTGAGGATGCAAGCTTTTCATCAATCGCCTGATCAATCGCGAGCAGAAGTTCATCAGCGGTCGCTGCATCTGCCATCTCTTTCCAATTGATAACGCCGTAGATGAAATCAATTGTCTCATCATCGCTTGAAAACGGCAGCAGGATACCGCGATAGAGCACGGATGCACCGCGTTCATTCACGAATTCGGCCTCAAATCCAATCGGTGCCTGATTGGCAAGAATTTGCATGTAGTGGTCAGTGATCCGGCTCAAAAGAGAGCGCGGGGGCACATCGGACAGATGCTTGATTAGTGCGCTTTGGGTTCCGCATTCATCGGCAAGCTTGTCGCCAAGGAATTGTACGCCCGGGTCCTCGATGCCTTTCGAAAAGTCGAGCAGCACTGAGTTGGGGCCGAAATCCGTCAGGTTTTCTGGATCAAGTTCCTCGATTGACGGGAAGGTCGCCTCACCCAGCAAGCTCGCCCAGTGGTTGTAGGCGCGCACTTGCATGCGGCGTTCGTCCTGACCGATGGCCTGAGGAGGAAGCTCGCGCATGGTATCTTCCTCGCGCGCATTGTCCTCACGCGCATTGTCCTCACGCGCATTGTCCTCACGCAAATCTTCGCTCGCACCCCAATCGGGTGTGTCCTCGGCGGGTGTGCCGCTTTCAAAAGGTCCACGAAGAGTATCCATGATCAGGCCTATTGCCCCCAAACTAAATCAAGCTTTGGGTAAGCTTTGGCTTTACGTGGTAAACATCTCGTTAAGCGTGGAGAGAAAACTTTGACGCTGCACGCCCTGCGATAGCGGACACGCAAGGCAGCATACTAAAGGAAATATCGCATTTTGATCGTAAGCTTTTGAGACGCTGACCCGACGCTAAACACGGCATCATCCCAATCAGGCGGAGCCATGCGAACAGGAGCATCGCGCGAAAAGCCATACCCCTCTTTGGGCGCCATGCCCAGAACACGGTTGGCTTTCCCATCCTCATTCTCATCGTGCAAAAGCGCAATGGCATACTCGCCCGGTTTTACATCTTCAAACCGGATAGTGATCGTATTGGCCGCTTTGACAACGGTGCGATGTGAGCTTGGATCACGCCGGCATTTGGGGAAAATGCTTTCTTTCGTGGTCATACAGGCGCGCACCACCCCTTTGGTGTTGCGAAGATCAGTAACGGTGATTGTGACCGTGCCCGCGCTTGCAGGAGCCGATGCTGCGACAAGAGCGCCGCCCATGATAGCGAGCCCCAAACGTTTCACACCGCGTCCTGCGCGCGCCGATCGAGGCGGCGCGATAAACCGCGGTCGGTTCCGCAGAGTTTGTCCCAGAAACGGAAGTACAGGCCAAAATTGCATCGATATTCCTCGTGATGCCTCTCGTGATGGCTTGCCGTTATCACTAAGCTGCCAAACGGGGAATGAACAAAGCGCCTTGGAAAAATCTCCCACCCCATATGATTGACCACGCCCATAACGGTCGCAATTGTGAGAACAATGCCAAGCATGGCTAAGTGAATGGGCACAAGGAACACAAGTACAGGGATGACAATCGCCCCGCTTACGCTCTCAATCGGATGAAAGCTCATGGCGGTCCAAGCGGTTGGCGGCTTGCTGTCATGGTGGACTTTATGGGCAAGGCGAAAGAGGCTCGGCCAATGGTGCATTGCGCGGTGTGTCCAATAAAACCAGGTGTCCTGCACAAACAAATAGACCAGCACCGATAACGGCAGATAGAGTGCGGGATAGGCGTTCCAATCGGTGTAAATCAGCGCATAATCATGGTGCCGCCAGAGCCAGAAGACCGCGCCTGCCGGAACGCCGTAAATGACCGCGGCGACCAGTGAATATCGCATTTCGCTATAAATTTGGGCGCGCTGATTTGTGTAAAGCCCGGGCCGGACGCGCGCCGTCATCCAAGCGAACATGCCGCTGCTGAGAAAATAGCGGAGCGCGACCATTATGCTCATGGCCAGGCCAACGATAAGAAATGCGAGCCAAACGGGGGTGTCAGCAGGAACCATACCCTCACCTTATGAAGGATATCCCTGGCATCTCACAAGAGGTATGAATTCAGCAGCCTATCCAGCACTCTGCAAATCGGTGCAACTGGGATCAATGAGCGCGGTGTTTCGCCGCATCGCAATGCGCGCCAGCCTTTCGACTTGAGCTTTACGCCGAGCAGGAGCAAGCGGTTCAAGCGGTGCCTGGCGAACGATCTCCGCATCATAGCCATCAGCGACAATCACCCCGCAACGCTCTGGGCTATAGGCTTCCCCCTCAAGCGGGCTTGGATCAAGATTAGGGGGAACGCCCCAAAAGAAACGATCGCAAAAGTCGAGGTAATCGGGCCATTTGGTGTCACCTAAAAGATCACCGCGAGCGACCTTGATTTCGACAATGATGATAGACCCTCGCGCATCAATTCCCATAAGGTCCGCGCGGCGATTGTTCTTCAACGCCATCTCTTCGACACACCAGATATCATTGCGTGCAAACAAGCGCTTAATCCCGCGCGCCACATCTTTGGCGCAGGGCTTTAAACTTTTGGACGGGTCGTTTTCGAGAATTGCAGCATCACTTTCCATCTAAGAATGATGGAACATAATGCGAACATGGTCAAGCACCCAGATGGTTAGGCTGCGGCCGGTTCTATAATCTCAAGCATGCTCTCACGGGCGAGATAAAATTCCCGCCATAAAGCAAGCGCAGGAACATTGGTCGGCTGTCCGCGCGCTGCAACTTCTTTAAGAGCGGTAAGCCCCATCTCAAGCAGCAGTTCCATATCCTCAAGCCCTTGCCCTACCAATTCCAGCGTTCTCAAATTGGAAGCGGCCAGAGCTGCATCAAAGCGCGAGACCGCAGCCTGCTCGGGCTCGGGGGCCAAGTCGGCTAGCTGGGCAATCTCTTGTGACATCTCATGCAGGACCCGCCAGCGCTGTTGCAGCGGATCGCCAAGAGCATCAGCGTGCTCAGGATGCAGGGAGCGGGGGTGGGGCGACGTCGTGGCCATACCAAGGACCTACTCCCAAGGCGCTTGCCGAAAAGTTAATCTTTGCCCTCGTGGGAATATGAGAGATGCTGGCATTAGATTGGCGACAATAATTGCTAGCTCTTGCGCTGCCCCCTTGCTAATCGCGCCCCTTCCTTTCAAAGGGAAGCGGTCAAAGGCACTTGCACAATCCGGCCCTGTCGCCGAAAAGCGCCCGGACAAGGCACCCGTAGCTCAGCTGGATAGAGCGCTGCCCTCCGAAGGCAGAGGCCAGAGGTTCGAATCCTCTCGGGTGCGCCAGCTTTTCCAAGGATTTTGACCCTCCGCCTACTGTGGCTAGTGTATCCGGGGAAACGGCAGGGGAACTCCTGTTCCGAGCGTTTGCCTAGCGGACGATAGGGTCGAGGACGGAGCCAGTCGTATGTCCGCATAGTCGTGCGTGAAGCGCGACGGCTTCAGTTTCTGACAATGAGGCGATGCAGTCTGCTACGAATCGGGCTCGTGTCGTTCCTGGTATTTCGCTTAGATACTGTAAGCGCACGGGGAGAAACCGGGGGTATCCCAAGCTGTCATCATAGCCGTCCCAGATAGCCTCGAACAGCTTCGTGATCATCTTTTCTTGTCCGCGCTGCTGGGCGGCAAGGGTCGGGTTTGCGATGATAAAATCGCGGGTGATTTGTTTAAGAATTTGCACCTCATCGAGGCGATCAGCGTCAAATACGACTGCCTTGCTGGCCTTCGTGTCCGGATTCACGCTGATGGCGAAGATGTACTTGCCAATTAGCTCTGACGTCATGCGTCGTAGCTGCTCGCGTTGACGCCGCGTCCCTTCGTATGTCTCGCTCAGGAGCGCGGAATAGGTGCCGTCTAGTAGCCCGTGCCGCAGTCTTCGCAGCCAATGTGAGCATCCGCCAATGCGAATAGAGGTGGGGTGCGAACATACCTTGGGCGACGATATGCGCTCGCTCCAAGTGATCCCAAGCGTCTTCGATCTTGCCAGCATTTTCAGCACTGCGCGCACTGCGATATTGGTCTTGCAGGAACGACTTGATGCGGCTGTTCTGGCTATGTGTCATCTCATTGTCCTTCGTTCGCGCACGCGGGTTGCGCCTCGCCTGAACGCAGTTCCGCAAATGCTTGCCGAGCGATGGAAACAGATGATCGCAGAAACAGTCCTGCCAGCAGAAGCGCCACGAGCAGGTCCGGCAAAGCGCTCGCGGTTGCGGCAACAAGAAAGCCAGCCGCGATTACAGCAACATTGCCAATCGCGTCATTGCGCGAACACAACCAAACCGAGCGGACATTGCTGTCGCCATCGCGCCACTTGAGCAGGATGATGACACTCGCGACGTTGGCCGCCAGCGCGAGTAAAGCGACGAGGCTCATAGTCTGCGCTTGGGGAGGCACACCTTCCGCAAATCGCAATGCGGTCATGGCCAGCACAGCGACAGCGATGATCGCTAACGATCCGCTCTTCGCAAGCGAGGCCATCGCTCTTGTCCGAACAGATGCGCCGATGACAGCCAAGCTAAGCGTATAAGTCGCCGCATCGCCTGCAAAGTCCAACGCATCCGCTTTTAGCGCTTGCGAGCCAGAAGTGATGCCAGCCCACATTTCGACAACAAACATTGTTGCATTGATCGCGATAACCGCAATCAAGGCGCGCTTGTAGGCGGGCGACAGCCCATCAAACACTTTCTCTTCGCAGCAGCCTGACATTGCTCTTTTCCCTTGAGTCGTGATGACAGGCAGGTTGATACGAGCTACAGTGACTGTAGAAGCAAGCGGAAAGTTATAACTCTATGCAATCTTTGTCTATCGGTGAGCTTTCGAAGCAATCAGGCGTGAAAATCACGACGATCCGTTACTATGAGAAGGTTGGATTGATTGCCGAACCGGAGCGAAGCTCGGGTGGAAGAAGGTTGTATCTGGAAAGCGACATCAAGCGCATTGGCTTCATCAAGCACTCTCGCTTTCTCGGCTTTCCTTTGGATGCGATTCGAGACATGCTCCATCTTCAAGCCACGCCAGAGATGGATTGTTCAACGGCCAACCAGATTGCGGAGAGGCAGCTAGTCTTGGTCAAACAGAGAATCTCGCAACTTCAGGCTCTTGAAGGGGAACTCGAACGTATTGCAGAAGCATGCAGCGGCGGATCGGTCGCAGAATGCAAAGTGATAGAGGCCCTTGGCGATCACGGTCTGTGTGAAGCGGACCGGCATGTGAAGATTGAGGGGCTCTAGCAAGGCCAAAGCCACAAGCCGTTTTTCATCTTCTTTTTATGGAAATGACCGGGCCATGCCGCAAGTCATTGAAATAATGGAGCGGGCGAGGCGATTCGAACGCCCGACCCCAACCTTGGCAAGGTTGTGCTCTACCCCTGAGCTACGCCCGCTCACTGACGTCTCACACAGATTGCTGAAAACAGCGCTTCTGTGCCGGAGAGGCGGCGCAAGTAACAGCGGGGACGAAACGCTGCAACCCCAAAAACGCGCAAAAATGTTCTCTTATTCGTATTGCCCGACTAGCCAGCGGCCCTGGCAACCTTCAAAGGTGCACAAAACGCCCCATATTAAAGGCAAGAATCACTCAGCCGTAAAAGTTCGGCGACAAATGACAGGAGCATTCCCTTGGCCAGCATGGGACTGAATATCGAAGAACAAAAAGCTGTCGATCGCTTCCGCAAGGAGGTGGTTGAGCCCAGCATGACCAAGCTGGTCATTGTTGACTTCTGGGCGGAGTGGTGTGGGCCGTGCAAGGCGCTCACCCCGGTGATCGAAAAGGTTGCCGCCGATTACGCCGAAAAAGGCGTCGTGCTGGCAAAGATTAACGTCGATGAAGACAAATTTATCGCCGCCCAGTTTCAGGTGAAGTCGATCCCGACGGTCTATGCCTTGTTCCAAGGACAACCGGTCGCAGATTTGACGCAGGCGCGCACCGAAAGCCAGCTTAGCCAGATGCTCGACCAATTGCTGGGACAGCTTCCCATCGAGGAGGAGCAGCTGATGGCGCGCCTCAGGGGCCTTCGCCTGAAGAGATTGAGCAATTCCTTGCAATGGGTGAGGCGGCGCTTAGCGAGGGTGATGCGCAGCGTGCAGCGGGTATCTTCTCGCAAGTGGCCGAATTTGCAGGCGACAATCCTGCAGCTCCTGCCGGTCTTATCAAAGCAATGGTGGCTTTGGGTCAGACCGAGGAGGCGGCTCAAGTGTTGGCGGCGGTAGAGGCCGACGAGAAACTTGCAGGCGATCCCGCTATTGCAGCGGCCCGCAGTGCGCTGGAACTGGCTTCGAACTCAGTCGATGACGCCGAGCTCTCCGGCCTTCGCCAAGCAGCAAGTGCCAACCCCGATGATATGGATGCGCAGCTCACATTCGCTGATGCAGCCTTTGCCGCCGGGGAGCGCGACGAGGCGGCTGATACCTTGCTCGCCATGGTGAAGATGGACCGCGAATGGAATGAGGGGGCAGCACGCGAGAAGCTGCTTAAAATTTTTGAGGCTACCGGCCTTGAAGACGAATGGGTGGTTGCCACCCGTCGTCGCTTGTCCAAGATCCTCTTTGGGTAAGCGTTGATCTCATGCCCACACGCCTCTCAATCTTTCCTTTAACTGGCGCCGTTCTCTTTCCCGGTTTGCAGTTGCCCTTGCATATCTTTGAGCCGCGATATCGCGCGCTTGTTGGCGATGCTCTGGTGCGTGATCGGCGTATCGGTATGATCCAACCCCAGCGCCCAATCGACGGCGCACCGCTTTATTCGATCGGATGTGTTGGGCGCATCGGCGAGATCGAGGCAATGGATGATGGCCGCTATAACCTCATTCTTGAGGGCCAATCACGCTTCAAAGTGCTGCATGAAATGGATGTCGCCACCGCATTCCGGCAGGTTGAGGCTGAGTTTATTGAGGATGATGAAGACGAGACGCTCAGCTTCGCTCAGCGCGGCGGCTTTGAACAAGAAGCGCGCGAATTTGCCGATGCGCAAGGTTACAGCGTTGATTGGGACTCGGTGAAGAACCTTGATGATATGTCGCTCATCAATGGTGTCTCGCAAATTGCTCCGTTTGATCCGGCATCAAAGCAGGCTTTGCTTGAGGCCAATACGCTCTCAGATCGCTGTGAGTTGCTGGTTCAATTGATGCAATTCTTCGGCCGCAGCGATGGCACTGACGAAATTACAACCCTGCAATAGCGCTGTTATTGACCTTGCGTAACAGCCTCTATCACCGGAGGAGGCGCAGGCACGGTTCGCAGCATAGTGGTAAGAGCAATGAAGGAATTGCGTTCGGCGCCCTTGCGGTTGTAATTCGCGCTTTGCACAATGAGCACTGCGTCCAAGCCGGGCACGAGTGCGATGATATTGCCGCCATTGCCTTTCATCATGGCGGCTCCTTCGAAGCCCCGCTGGGAACGGATTGCGGAATACCACCACAGATTGCCATAATGGACATGCTCGCCCAGTTGGTGCACCGGTTCCAACAGTCCTTGCGACCATTTCTTGGGGACGACTTGCTCGCCATTATATCTGCCCCCGTCCAGCACCAGTCTCCCGATTTTGAGCAATGCTTCATCAGAAATGGTAAGCTGCCCGCCTGACTGAATTTCGCCGCTTTTGGAGGTTTTCCAGTCTGCTCCATCAATGCCGAGCGGGTCGAAGAGGCGGCGTTGCACATAAAGGTCAAACCTCTCACCAACCGCTTTTTCAACCACTTGCCCGAGCAGGAACACGCCTGCTGTGCAGTATGAGAAAGGACCCACGCCCCTCGCATCACGGGTATATTCGCGCGCCGGCAGACCCAGCGCAAAATCGCGCCACACCCGTTTTTTGTACATGCGCTCTTCTTGGCCCGGGGACCTGCGCTCCCAATCATTGCAATCGAGGGCGGATGACATGTTCATGAGATCCTGCACAGTGATGCGATCGAACGGCGCACCGCGCTCAGACCCAAGATAAGGCCAAACAGGAACGCGCAATCCCGGTAAGTCGCCATCTGCAATCGCAGCGCCCACCGCTAGGGCGGTGATCGACTTGCCAGCGGATCTGATGTCCACCCGGTCACCAAGTTCTCCCTTGCCAAAGCGCTTGCGGTAAACAAGCTGTCCTCGCACTTCGAGCGCCAAGCTGCGAACCTTGCCAAGCTCGCCTGCTTCGATACGTGTCTCTAGCTCTTCAAGGGTAAGGTCAGGGATGGGCTGAGCCGATGCAGGCGCGCTTAGAAAGACAAACGCGAGGCCCGCGCAAACCCTACTCCAGAACCGCATAGCCTTCCCTCCTGCAAGGTTTTGGCTAACGGGCGCTATTGAAACGCACGATGAACCTTAAACGATGCCAAAGTTCCCTTTGATCCCATCAATCACATATTGTGCGGCCAGCGCTGCCAATAGGACACCCAAGAGCCGTGTGACCACTGCCTCCACCTTGTCGCCCAGCAGCCGGATCAATGGCCCTGCGGCAACCAATGCAAGAGCGGTAAGGAGCAGGACCGATCCGAGCGCTGCAAACACCTCAATCGTCTCAGCCGTCGTCTCTGCCTCGTTCATCAACAGCATCACGGCAGCAATCGCGCCTGGACCTGCAAGCATTGGCATCGCCATGGGGAAGACGGATACGTCCTCAACCTCTGGGTCGGCATTGATTTTATCCGCCCTATCTTCGCGGCGTTTGGTGCGTTTTTCGAACACCATTTCGAACGCGATCCAGAACAGCATCAAGCCGCCTGCGATGCGGAAGCTGTCGAGTTTGATATGCAAGGCGCCAAGCAGAGCTTCGCCGAAAAAAGCAAAGATCATCAAGATCACCGCCGCAATACACACTGCGCGCAGTGCCATGTTGCGAGCTTGTGCGGGGGATGCCTCCTTTGTGAGGCCTGCGTAGATCGGCGCGCATCCGGGCGGATCGATCACCACAAACAAGGTGACGAAAGCAGAAATGAAGAGTTCAGGCAGCATTTGCGGCCCTTGATCACTCTCCAGGCGCAGATGCAAGCGTTTCTTCGATGGCGGTCACCCATTTGCCCTCGAAGTAATAGTCAGCCGTCACATATTTCATATTGCCCTCGCGGTGCTCCCAGCGCCAGCGCAAGGTCCCGTCGCGTGAAATCTGCATGGCGGATGCGCCGCCCGTGCTCGCTGGAATAGCGGGGGCAGGCGGCAAGGTCTCTCCTTTGCGCGGACAGCTTGCGATCAGGCCTTCGATGAGGTCTAGGGCGGTCACCACGATCGCATCGTCTGCGATTTGCGGTCGCCGTTTGCGCTCGGGCTGAGGATTGTCGAGACCTGCAACGTCATAGGTCCACTTGAACTCGCCATCTGCCTGCCTCACCCAAGTGGTGACGTAATTGCCAACCTTGCCCTCGCCTTCGACAAAACGCCCTTGGCTAAGGGCAAGTGATCCATCGCAAGATTGCACTATGACGCGCGGCGCCCATTGGCTTTCAAGGCCTGCATCTTCAAGCGGCTGAGCGATGACTTCGATCGGGACCACGCCATTGCGAAGGTGGATTTGGGCACCCGGCGCTGCATAAGCGAGCGCTGCATCAGCATAGCCTTGTTCCTTGGCCGCTCTCGCATAAGCGATCTCAGTGGCAACAACGTTACTGGGCTGAGCCTTGCCGGGCGCTTTGGCGAGCACGCGTTCAATGACCTTGTTGGAAGGCCCGCGTTGAGGCCCGCTTGCACACGCGGCAAGCGACACTGCGAGGCTGGCAAGAATGCCGATGGTCAACGCGCGTGTCATTCAACTTCTCCGTTGTGTACTGCCCAAGCAATCAAATGCCTTCTGGCACCGGCAGCCCTGCATTGCGATGGGCTGCGACCAATGTGTTTCTCAACAAAACGGCAATCGTCATTGGCCCGACACCGCCTGGAACCGGCGTGATCGCACCGGCAACCTGGCTCGCCTCGTCATAGGCGACATCGCCCACAAGCTTGCCTTTTTCCTTACCTGGTTCAGGGGGAGGCGGTTGATGCCCACATCTATGACGGTCGCACCGGGTTTGAGCCAATCTTTGCCGATCATGTTGGGGCGACCTACTGCGGCAACGACAATGTCTGCGCGCTTAACGACGCTTGCCAAATCCTTGGTCCGGCTGTGAGCTATCGTAACGGTAGCGTTGGCGTCGACCAGAAGCTGCGCCATGGGCTTGCCCACGATGTTGGAGCGACCAATCACCACGGCCTCAAGGCCGGAAAGATCGCCCAAGCGATCGGTCAAAAGCATCATGCAACCAAGCGGGGTGCAGGGCACAAAGCCGGATTGTCCAACGCTAAGTCGCCCTGCATTGATCACATGGAATCCATCAACGTCTTTGTCCGGGCTGATCGAGGCGATGATTGACTGCTCATCAAGGTGATCGGGCAGCGGCAGTTGCACTAGGATGCCGTCGACGCTTTCGTCCTCATTGAGCTGCTCAACCAGCGCGAGCAAAGCGTCCTCGCTTGTGTCTGCTGGCAGGCGATGCTCGAAGCTTTCCATATTGGCAGCCAAGGTCGCCTTACCTTTGGAACCGACATAGACCTGGCTTGCAGGATCTTCTCCTACAAGCACAACGGCCAAGCCGGGTTTACGCCCAGCAGAGCCCGCAAAATCGAGCGCATGATTGCCAACGCGTTCTCTTAACGAGGCGGCAAAGGCTTTGCCGTCAATTCGGATGGCGCTCATGCTGCGAGCAGGATGTTTCGGAGCACGATCAAAACGACCTGTGCGCCAACAATCACAACTAATGGAGAAAGATCAAGCGCCCCTGTCTGTGGCATGATGTTTCGGATCGGGCGCAAAATCGGATCGAGCAAACGATTAATCGATTCATACACTTGCATCAAAAACTGATTGGACGTGTTCACCACATTGAAGGTGAAAAGGAGGCCGATCACGAACTGAACGATGATGAGCATCACGAAGACATTCACCAACAGCTCGATGATCTGATAAACTGCAACGAGTCCTTGCATGTTGTTTGTCGTACCTTTTTTCAAGCGCCCGCGGTGGGCAAGGCGCTGTTAGAGTCCCTTAGCCAGCGTATTACCCGACTAATACGCCTTTTTCTAGCCTCGGATTTTCCTTGGGATGTTCTTTAGCGCCTTGGTTACGCCTGCACCAGTGTACCTGCCCCGCTAGCGGTGAAGAATTCAAGCAGCATCGCATGAGGCACGCGCCCATCGAGCACGACCGCTGCCTCGCAACCGGATTCGACTGCGGTGACGCAAGTTTCCAGTTTGGGCACCATACCGCCTTTGACGACGCCCTCGTCCTTTAGCTGCGCAATATCATCGGGCCGCAAATCAGTGAGGAGCTCGCCATCGCTGCCCAGCACCCCTGCGACATCGGTTAGAAGGAACAATCGCGCAGCCCCAAGGGCTGCCGCGATTGCTCCGGCCATGGTGTCGGCGTTGATGTTGTAGGTCGCGCCGTCCTCGCCACCTGCAATCGGCGCGATTACAGGGATCATGCCGGCGGCAACCGCTGTGTCGATGACGGCTGTATCTACATGAGCAGGCTCGCCTACAAAGCCAAGGTCCACGACGCTCTCGATCAGGCTCTCTGGGTCTCTGGTCGTACGTGTAACTTTGCGTGCGGACACAAGGCCGCCGTCCTTCCCAGACAGACCAAGCGCCTTCCCGCCAGCACTGCTAAGCCAACCGACGAGTTCTTTGTTGATGGCGCCTGAGAGCACCATTTCGGCCACTTTTGCCGTTGCCTCATCGGTAACCCTCAGGCCGTCAACAAAGGTGCTTTCAACTCCGAGCCGCGACAACATGTCGCCGATCTGCGGGCCTCCGCCATGTACGACGACGGGGTTGATCCCAACCGCCTGCAACAAGACGATGTCCTCGGCAAAATCGCGCGCAGCTTCGGGATCGCCCATGGCATGACCGCCATATTTCACAACGAAAGTGCGCCCGGCATAGCGCTGAAAATAAGGAAGCGCCTCAATCAGCACCTCGGCCTTAGCAAGATCGGGTGCAGCATTTTGCGTCAGCGGGGTGCCCATGGTGGTTTCTCTTTTCTTCCCGTTTATCTGATTGGGCGCTTAGCGGGATAAAGAGCTGGAGGAAAGCACGCGCTCAAGCTCGTAATTATAGGGCGAAAAACAAGGATTTTTCAAAGTTTGCCCTTTCCTTTGTAACCAAATGCTGTTTCCATCCGAATCGGGGAATGAATTGGGGCCAACACTTGGGCCCAGCTTCAATGATGGATGGAGGAAAGTCATGAATACCACACGTTTCAAAGGATCAATCGCCCTTGCTGCAGCAGCCGGTCTGGCAGCGGCCTGTTCAGGCGGCGCCGAAGCTCCTGCTTCAGAAGGCGCGGCAAACACCGAAGCCGAAGCTCTGGCTGCTTCTGGCGGCGGCGAAAAAGAGAAGTGCTACGGCATTTCGCTCGCTGGTAAAAATGGTTGCGAGGCTGGTCCTGGCACAAGCTGTGCGGGTACATCGGTAATCGACTATCAAGGCAACGCATGGGCTTATGTTGATGCTGGCACTTGTGAGACAACAGAGCGCCCAGATGGCACTTTTGGCTCTCTCGAAGAGACGACAAACATCGGCTGATCGCAGCGCAATTAGTCAATTTTGAAAGCCGCTCGGTTCGACCGGGCGGCTTTCTTTTGTGCTCGCGCATTAGGCTGCTAGCCTGCACTAGACGCATGCCAAAACGACCAACCAAAACGCGCTTTCGGCGCCCCCGCAAACCCCCATCGGTTTTGGGGATGGGCGTCTTCCAATGGTGGGTCTTGTGGCGGGTCCCTGCCCTTGCCCTTGTCGTCATGCTCGCCTGGTGGTTCATCGCTAGGCCCATCGTGCAAGAACAAGGTTGGGTCCAAGTGACCGACCGGTTTGCCATTTGCGGTGAGGGCACACGCCAGGATGGCTGCGTGCTTGATGGGGATACAGTGCTCATCGGAAGCGGAACACAGCAACGCCGCATCCGTTTTACCGGCTTTGATGCCCCGGAACTCAACAGTGAATGCGAGGCCGAACAACAGTTGGCATTGGCTGCAAAGACCAAACTTCGAGAGTGGCTCAACGAGGCTTCGTTTGAATGGAACGGGAGTGATAGCCCACCGCGTGACAAATACGGACGAGAGCTGCGCGCTGCCCGGCGAGGCTTGGGCGGCGGTGAATATGAAGCCCTTGCCCAAGTCATGATCACAAGCGGCCTTGCAGCACACAGAGGCTGGGGTGAGCCGCCGCCTGATTGGTGTGATGGCTGATCGTGCTCAAACCCAGTGACAAGGAAAGGCTTGCCCACCTTGTACCAATGCGTAGAGTGCCAGCACAACGAAACGGCCATCAAGGGGGATCAGCCATGAACGAGCCAACAAACACCGGAAACGCCAACAGCGGTTTCGACTTTAACCAGCCCACCATCATCGCAATCTGCTATCTTGCCAGCTTTGTAATCGGCATCACCGGTATTGTTGGCATCGTGCTTGCCCATGTTTGGCAAGGCGACAACAAAGAGAGCTGGGCAGCCTCGCATTTCACCTATCTCATCCGTACCTTCTGGTTTGGCTTCCTCGCCTTCATCATCGCCGGGGTCCTCACCGTGGTCGTGATAGGCGCATTCCTGTTCCCATTGATCATCATCTGGATCATCGTTCGCAGCGTGCTCAGCCTCCTCAAAGCCCAGAAACAACAGCCTATGCCAGACCCCGGCACGCTTCTTTTCTGAGGCGTTTGGCACACTTGGCACACTGTCCAGGGGGCGAAATCTGGACGGGTGCAAACCCTTTGCGAAGGGCACGGAAGCGGGAAGGGCAATCACGGGTTGCATCCCGCTTCTTTACTATCGGCAAGCAGCAGTAGGAAAGCGCGGGCCTTGCCCCTATAGCGCTTCTCATGAAGCACACCTCAAAGCTTGCGTTGCTCCTTAGCGCTCCGCTCATCCTATCGGCTTGCACTGCTGAGACCGAACCGCCCGCAATCCCATCCGCGCAGGACGAGTTTTGGCAAGCGTTGTCGAGCCACTGCGGCAAGGCCTATGCCGGGAGCCTCGTAAGCGACGACGCGGCGGATGCGGATTTTGTAGGGGCCCCCATGGTCATGCATGTGTCTGAGTGTTCGGACGAGCGGATCGCTGTGCCTTTTCATGTGGAGCTGCCCAATGACGCAGGTGAACCCGAGTGGGACCGCTCGCGCACTTGGGTGATCACGCGGTTGGCTGTGCCCCATATGAGCGGTGAGGGCGAAACGCAGCTTGGCCTGCGCTTGAAGCATGACCACCGCCACAAGGATGGCTTTGAAGACAAGCTCACCCAGTACGGCGGCGACACCTCTGACGATGGCACCGCGCGTGTGCAGAGCTTCCCGGTTGATCAGTTCTCCATCGATATGTTTGGCGAGCAGGGTTACGAGGCCTCCGTCACCAATGTGTGGTCGGTTGAGGTTGACCCGGCTGGCACGCAGGATGGCAAATATGTCTACCAACTCAAACGCACCGTCGAAGGCGGCGCGCCCGAGGACCGCCTGTTCCGGGTGGAGTTTGACCTTAGCGAAGAGGTCGAGGCACCTCCGCCTGCTTGGGGTCATGAGTAGCTGCAGACCCTGTTGGAGTTGAAATTCCACCAAGCATCTGAAAACGAGCGAAAATCCGCAAAGTTTGGCACACTTGGCACACTATCCTGGGGCAGAAAACCGTTTGCCTCTCCAATGATGGATTACAGGAAGCAAAAAGAGGGCAAGAACGGTGCACGTCATGCCGCCAAGTCTAGCGGGCGAGGCGTGTTGTAGGAAAGGTGTGCCTCTTACTCCCCTCCCGCTTGCGGGAGGGGTTGGGGGTGGGCAAATCCCAGCAGGTGGGCCAACATCCCAACATGCCCAGCTGGCACTCACGCAACACCAAACGCGCCCGCACCCTACGCCGCGAAGCCACACCGGCTGAGCGCGCCCTGTGGGAACACCTCTCCCGCAGCCAGCAAGGCGCAAAGTTCAGCCGCCAAATGCCGGTCGGGCCGTACTATGCCGATTTCCTGTGCCGAGAACTCAAGCTGGTGATCGAACTAGACGGCCACAGCCTCGATGTTGCGCTTGAGCGGTATGTTGCGCGCGATCATTGGATGGAGGCCGAAGGCTACGAAGTGCTACGTTTCACCAACTCCGAGGTGCGCGACAACATCGAAGGCGTGATCACAGCAATTCGTTCGAAGATCGAAGAAATGCGCGCCCTATAAAAAACCCTCCCGCTTGCGGGAGGGTCGGAAGACTTAGCAGCTTGCTGCTTAGTCGCACGGGGTGGGCCGATCCTGTCGCAGCAAAGTGGGCACTTCTCTCCTTCACCCCTCCCGTTCACCGGGAGTCGAAGACGGCCCGCAGGGCCAGCGGCAGTGAAACTTGCGAGTCCTGAGCTTGTCGAAGGGCCGCTAGTCGCAACGGGGTGGGCTGATTATCTTGCAGGAAGGTTGGCAATTTCCCGAGGTCTCCGACCAAGCCAAGCCCACCCCTAACCCCTCCCGCAAGCGGGAGGGGCGTTCATTCAACAAACTGAGTTGGAGCAGCCACCAACTCCTTCTTAGTCGTCAGGCGGTGGTAGAATGTCTCGTGGATCTGATCGCTTCGTATACCCTTCATCGATCCGCGGCGGCGGCGGCGGTGGCGGCGGGGGAGGTGGCGGTGGTGGGGGAGGTGGCGGTGGTGGGGGAGGTGGTGGCGGCGGCGGGTCGTTGTTCGGCATTGCTAGTATCCTCGTACAAGCTGATCGCAATTGCAGACACGGCAAGTGAAATCACAAATAGTCCATAAGCAGAATACCTGCACACTCTTGTCCAAAATGCAAATGTTGGATCAGATACTTTTGTACTCAACTTTTGATAGTAACGGATCGCAATATCCCTTCTACGGCTATAGGCATTTGACGAAAGCAATTGCTCACCCATTGCCAAGAGCAGACTCAAGAAGAACCCTGCTAAACCCAAATGGATAAAAGGAGCCTCGGAAAAGTTGGGGAACTGTTTTGAAACTCCAAAGATAAGACCAGGGATAGCGAGCAAAGCAGCTGAGGCTATTTGAATGACGACACCAATGAGGCTATCCTCGCGCGCCTCTCTCGCGGTGTCATATTGAGCACAGTCCTCGCGCATCCAAGTGTGGCATTGACGTTTGTCAATCCGCGCTAGAGGGTGATCACCGCGTAAAGCCGCCTTCAACTTGCGAGCAGCACGACGTTCCCCCAATTTCACCCACTCATTGCTTCGATAGTTATTCATCTTCGCCCTCCTCACAATAAACTGATCGCCTAGGAGCCTTTCGGAGCGCGCTCTTGGCAGCCAATGATTTGAGCGAAGATAAGAAAAAGGGCAGAAAGACAAAAGTCTCTCTGCCCAGACATTTCAGGAAATTTGAGTATTCACTCCGCCGCTTCAAACATATCCGGCCCGTCGCTCACGACCTCTTCCTCATTCGCAGCCTTAGCCTTCTGGCGATTATCAAAGCTCGACCACACATCGTTCCAGTCGCCTTTAGTGGCGCCTTTCGAATATTCGGTTGCGCGGGTTTCGAAGAAGTTGGCGTGCTCGACACCGTTAAGCAGGGGTGAGAGCCAGGGCAGCGGGTGCTCGTCGATCATGTAGATCGGTTGCAGGTTCAGCTGACCCAGACGCCAGTCGGCGATGTAGCGGATGTATTTCTTGATGTCCTTCGCCGTCATACCCTCAACCGGGCCCATCTCGAAGGCGAGGTCGATAAACGCATCTTCAAGACGCACGGTCTTTTGACAGATGTCGATAATGTCTTCTTTGACGGCCTTGGTCAGGCAGTCGCGCTCTGCCACGAAGGTGTGGAACATCTTGATGATGCCTTCGCAGTGCAGCGTCTCATCGCGCACAGACCACGAAACGATCTGCCCCATGCCTTTCATCTTATTGTGGCGCGGGAAGTTCATCAGCATGGCGAAAGACGCAAACAGCTGAAGCCCTTCGGTGAACCCGCCAAACATGGCGAGCGTGCGGGCAATATCCTCATCGGTGTCGACGCTGAACTGGTGCATGTAATTGTGCTTGTCGGCCATTTCCTCATAATCGAGGAAGGCGCTGTACTCACTCTCAGGCATGCCGATGGTGTCGAGCAGGTGCGAGTAGGCCGCGATGTGCACCGTCTCCATATTGGAAAACGCGGCGAGCATCATCTTGATCTCGGTCGGCTTGAACACGCGGCCATATTTGTCGTGATAGCAATCCTGCACCTCAACATCGGCCTGCGTGAAGAAGCGGAAGATTTGCGTGAGCAGGTTGCGCTCTGATTCGGTGAGGTTTTGCGCCCAGTCGCGGCAATCCTCACCCAGAGGCACTTCTTCGGGCATCCAGTGGATCTGTTGCTGGCGTTTCCAGAACTCGTAAGCCCAAGGGTATTGGAACGGCTTGTAGGTGTTACGGGCTTCGAGCAACGACATGTAGTGGATCCCTGTGTTTGAGGTAGCTGACCTATATAGGTGAACGAAGTACGATTCCGAAGGCAAGCATGTATGATTCGCCGGGGATAAACCGTGCATATTCTGAGTCGAACCGAGTCGGCCTGAGGGAAGACCTCGTAACTCTGCGTAGAATTTTTTTGCGCTTTTCCCAGTCTAGCGATTTCGGAACCATTGGGCGCTCCTACCCATACGTCACGTGAACCCCGCGCCGCTTTCCCCGAAACTCGCGGCGCATGTGAAACACAAACCACAGGAGCAATTCCATGGCACTCGACGACAATCCGATCAAAGGCCCATTCCCCACAGGCGACAGCCGCAACATTACGCTCACCCAAAGCGGCAACGCGATGGAGCCTGATCGCACCGGCCCGCAAGAACCGATTTATCGCAGTGATGATGCGCCAGACAGCGTGATCGGCACGCTGGAGCGCACCGAGCTTAAAGTGGGAGCCACGGCGCCGGAAGTGAACGCGGAAGTGGACAAGGCCCCGCGCTTTGTGAACCTTGGCACGAAGACGCCCGGCGAACTGATGGCATCGCTTTTGCCCGGATCGAACACGATGAGCGACCTGCTGGATAAGGCGAAAGACGCCTATGGTCTGAGTGATGATGGCGAGACCTCGTCGGACAGTGGTGCTCAAGTGACGACGAATATGAGCGCTGATGCGCAAGGTATGAACAAGCGCGCCGAGCCATACAGCTTGCAAGAAGGCCCCGAGCCGAGCGCCGCCGACACCGCGTTTGGCCTCAAAGGCGGCGGACTTGTAGAGCCTATCCTTGAAAAGGACTGGAACCCGGCAGAGCGAAACAGCGACGATCTGTCGAAGTAAATCCGCTCCCCACCCGGTATGAAGAGGCCGTCCGCACCAATGGTGCAGGGCGGCTTTTTCTTTTTGGCACAAGCTTTTGTTTAATCGCCTCACGCGGTAAGCTGACCCTGATATCACTGACGAAACGGTGAGGGGATCACACCAAATGACAACGCAAAACAGGCGCCCGCTTGCCACGCGCAGCGCAGGATGGGCGAGGGGCCTGGCTAAGGGCTTGGCGACGGTGGGCCTTACTCCCAATGCGATTTCGGTGATCGGGATTGGGTTTGCCGCTGCGGGCGCTTGGGCGTTTATCCAAGCGCCACAAGGGAGCCGTTGGCTCTGGCTTGGCGCGGCGCTGGGGATACAGCTGCGGCTGCTTGCCAATATGCTCGACGGGCTGGTGGCGGTGGAGGAGGGCAAATCCTCTGCGACGGGCGCGCTCTACAATGAGTTTCCCGACCGGATTGAGGATGCGCTTTTGTTGATTGGGGCGGGGTATGCCTGCGGGTCGCCGGAGCTGGGATATGGCGCGACCGTTCTGGCTTTTGGGACGGCCTATATCCGCGCGCTTGGTGGATCGCTGGGGTTTGAGCAGGACTTTGTCGGGCCAATGGCAAAGCAACATAGGATGTTTGTGCTCACCGTGGCGGCAGTTGCGGCCTTCTTCTGGCATGGCAGTGCCGTTGGAAGCTTTGTGATTTCAGGCTCTGAGATCGTTTTGGTGGCGCTCTGGCTTATCGTTGTTGGCAGCGTCCTTACCTGCGCCATTCGCCTGCACCGCATCGCAAATCTCCTGCGCGTCGAGGAAGCGGGCGAATGATCGCGCGTTTGGTTGGCGAGGCGCTGTTCGGCGCGGCCAAATTGCTTGTCGGCGGGCAGGCGCGCTGGGCCGGGTGTGAGCCATCCACCAAGCAGCGCATCTATTTCGCCAATCACGCAAGCCATATGGACACGATCATTATGTGCGGCGCATTGCCCGGATATCTGCGTGAGACGACGCATCCTGTCGCTGCAGCCGACTATTGGGGCGGCGGGGCGGTGCAACGCTTTGTTGCGCTCAAAGTTTTGAACGCCGTGCTGGTTGAGCGCAGCGGCAGCAAAAACCCGCTCGCACCCTTGTGTGAAGTGCTTGAGCAAGGCAGGTCGCTGATCATCTTCCCCGAGGGCACACGCCGAGCCGAGGCGCTTCCGGGGACGTTTAAGTCAGGGCTCTATCATTTGGCGCAGGATTTTCCTGAGGCCGAGCTTGTGCCCGTTTACCTCACCAACCTCGCGCGCGCATTTCCCAAAGGCGCAATCCTGCCCGCCCCGATCAGCTCGACCGCGCATTTCGGCGAGCCGCTTCGGCTGGAAGAGGGTGAAGACAAAGCTGCATTTCTCGCGCGAGCGCAAAAGGCGATCCTGACGCTAGCGGGAGAGGACGCATGATGCCGGACCTAAATCTCACCATCGACCCAACTATGGCGACGCTGTTTGGCGGGGTTTTTGTGCTTCTCGCCTTCGCCTCATCTGTGGGTTTCGTCCTATCAAAGCGCGTGCGCAGTGAGGGCGGCATTGCAACGGTCCAAAACTTAAACCAACGCATCAAAGCCTGGTGGTTCATGATCGCGATTTTCGCGGTTGCCTTTGTGTTTGGGAAGGGGGTCACCATCGTGCTCTTCGCGCTCACCAGCTTCTTTGTGCTGCGCGAATTTTTGTCGCTGACGCCAACGAGGGCCGAAGATCACACCGCAACCGTTGCCGCCTTCTACCTCTTTATCCCGCTGCAATATTGGCTGATATTTACAGACTGGCAGTCGCTTTTCTCGATCCTAATCCCGGTCTGGGCCTTCTTGCTGCTCCCGCTGCTTGCGGTGCTCAAAGGCGAGACCCAAGACTTCCTCGCGCGCTCTGCCAAGATCCAATGGGGCATGATGCTGGGTGTCTATTGCATCAGCCATGCGCCCGCGCTGTTGCTGCTCGACATTCCGGGATACACGAACAACTTCCTGCTTCTCTTCTTCCTCATCACCGTGGTGCAGATCTCGGACGTCCTGCAATATGTGTTCGGCAAGCTTTTTGGCAAACACAAGGTCGCCCCCCGGGTGAGCCCGGCAAAGACATGGGAGGGCCTCATCGGAGGAGGTCTGTCCGCTGCCGCCATTGGCGCTGCATTGTTCTGGATCACGCCCTTTGCCCCTTGGGAGGCAGCGCTCCTTGCGCTCACCATTGTGCTCGCTGGATTTGCCGGGGGTCTGGTGCTCTCAGCGGTGAAACGCTCGCTTGGCGCAAAAGACTGGGGCACGATGATCGAAGGGCACGGCGGCGCGCTTGACCGGATGGATTCGGTGAGCTTTTCGGCGCCTGTCTTCTTCCACCTCGTTCATTACTTCTTTGTGCCTTGAGGCGTTTTAATCCGCGCGCCGCTTTGCACCGAAAAAGCTACCACCACCAAGAACGGTCAGGCCAAGAAAGAACCCAAAGTCATACCAGCCCCCAGAATTGGGTACGGCATAGATCGCAATGTCGGGGTTAAAGACCGAGCCTATAAAGCTGTATGGGAAAATAAACCCATGCCAAAGCCCCCAGAGAAATCCTGGCGCTTCCGGGTCAGCGCTTACCCCTGCATCGATCTGGCTTGCGCAGGCTGAAACCGCAAATGCGAGCGTTAGAGCGATAAGGACACGGGCCGCGCGCACAGTCCCGCCTCACATATTGGCAGCGGCAACCACCGCAAGCCACATGAACGGAAGCGCAATCCCGCCCATTACCGTGTGCAATCGGCCCGCGTTCGCCGCGTGACCCTCAGGCCCGCGCGAAAGCCGCACTCCGTTGATGATAAAAGCCAACAGCACAATTGTGCCGCCAATCCCTACCCAGATTTCCGGTGTCATTGATCCCTCCGATCCTCTTGAACGAAGGTTTGACACATTTTGCCGTCTAGTGCGAGCGGCAACCGCCTCGTACAGCGCTTAGCACATGCGGCGGATGGGATAGTTTGTACTGTCTGTGTCTAGCGCTTCGCTGGCTAGCTGCCATTCCTCGGCTGCCAAATGCTTGAACACGCGCGGGGGAAGGGGGCGCATGAACTCAAGACCAACACGGTCGCCTTGACGCCATGCGACTTCAGCCTTGTGAGGCCCGGTGCCTGCGATGATAAGGCTGACAAAGGCGCCAAGACCCATTCCGCCATTAGGGTCATCGACGCGGCAGCCCCCACTCGATAGGTCTTGGAAAGAAACATCCCACTGATACCCGCGATCTGTCTTGCAGGTCCCTTTCGCACGAGAGGGAACTCGCTCAGAACCCCTCGTGATGATGTCCTTTTTGATCAACGCACGCATGTTTCGCTCTCTGTGGCTACGATACATTTTGTGACGTTAGCTATCAGGAGTTAACACAAGTTTGCCGAATGACGGCTGAGAAGAAGTTAAAGAAAACCCCCGCTCGGACTAAATGCCCGGCGGGGGATAGAAATTGCCTTGCCCTCAAGGGGGTTACGAGCGTTTGGTTACTGGCAGCTCAAGCATTCCTCATAGTCGGTCTGCTCGGCGGAAAGCTCAAATTTCGCCGCATCTGCTGTATTGTCCGCCTCAACGCCGCCAGCAAAGCCTGCGCGTTGGACTGATTTTGAGCGGAGATAATAGAGCGACTTGATGCCTTTCTCCCACGCTTGGAAGTGCAGCATCATGAGGTCCCACTTATCGACGTCTGCCGGGATGAAGAGGTTCAGCGACTGAGCCTGATCGACATATGGCGAGCGGTCCGCTGCAAATTCGAGCAGCCAGCGCTGATCAATCTCAAAGCTGGTTTTGAAGCTCGCCTTTTCCTCATCGCTGAGGAAATCAAGGTGTTGAACGCTGCCACCTTTCTCAAGGATTGAGTTCCACACATTGGCCGAGTTCTTGCTCTTCTTATCGAGCAGTTTCTCAAGATATGGGTTCTTGACGATGAAGGAGCCCGAGAGCGTCTTGTGGGTGTAGATGTTCGCCGGGATCGGCTCGATGCAAGCGCTGGTGCCGCCGCAAATGATCGAAATCGACGCGGTTGGCGCGATTGCCATTTTGCACGAGAACCGCTCCATCGCGCCCATATCTGCTGCATCAGGGCATGGTCCGCGCTCTTGTGCAAGAAGCATCGAGGCTTCCGAGGCCTTGGCTTGGATGTGCTTGAACATTTTGAGGTTCATGGCTTTTGCCATTGCGCTCTCAAAGCCAAGCCCCTTCGATTGCAGGAAGGAGTGGAAGCCCATCACACCAAGGCCAACTGAACGCTCACGCTCAGCGGAATACTTTGCGCGGGCCATCTCATCAGGTGCGCGGTCGATATAGTCTTGGAGGACGTTGTCGAGCATGCGCATCACGTCTTCGATGAATTGCTTGTCGCCATTCCACTCATCCCATTTCTCAAGGTTGAGCGATGAGAGGCAGCACACAGCCGTGCGGTCATTGCCAAGGTGGTCGATACCGGTTGGCAGCGTGATTTCAGAGCACAGGTTCGAGGTGGAGACTTTCAGCCCCAGATCGCGGTGGTGCTTTGGCATCATGCGGTTCACCGTGTCGTTGAACACGATGTAGGGCTCGCCGGTTGCAAGGCGGGTTTCGACCAGTTTCTGGAACAGTGAGCGCGCATCAACCTTGCCGCGCACTTCTTGTGTTTTGGGGGATTTGAGCTCGAACTCAGCCCCATCGCGCACCGCTTCCATAAACTCATCGGTGAGAAGCACGCCGTGGTGCAGGTTCAGCGCCTTACGGTTGAAGTCGCCCGAGGGTTTGCGGATTTCGAGGAATTCCTCAATCTCAGGGTGCGACACATCGAGATAACACGCCGCCGAACCGCGGCGCAGCGAACCTTGCGAAATTGCGAGAGTAAGCGAGTCCATAACGCGCACAAAAGGCACGATGCCGCTGGTCTTGCCGTTAAGGCCAACCGGCTCACCAATGCCGCGCACATTGCCCCAATAGGTGCCAATGCCGCCGCCTTTTGAAGCAAGCCACACGTTCTCATTCCAGGTGTTGACGATGCCCTCAAGGCTGTCGCTCACTGAGTTGAGATAGCACGAGATCGGCAGACCCCGGCTGGTGCCACCGTTTGAAAGAACTGGGGTCGCAGGCATAAACCACAGGTTCGAGATATAATCATACAGGCGCTGCGCGTGCTCAGCATCGTCAGCATAGGCATCCGCGACACGCGCAAACAGATCCTGATACTTCTCTCCCGGCAGGAGATAACGATCGGTCAGCGTTTCTTTGCCGAATTCCGTCAGGTTCGCATCGCGCGATTCGTCGATCTGGACATCGAACCGGCGGTCATTGACCTTCTTGCTTTCATCAACATTTGCCTTGGCCGCTGTTGCCACAGCATTGCCCAGCGCCTCAGCGCTTTTCTCTGCGATTAGGGCATCGCTGCCTGCATCTGCTTTTTCCATTGCAACCGCCTTTTGCGCTTTCTCTTCAGTGTGGGCCGCGTCACTTGTTTCAGCATCGCTCAGCACTTCGTCACCTGCTTTAAATTCCATCATTGCCCCATTTTACGTCACGTCGAATCGGGCGGGCCTGCTTATACAGCACTATGGCCAATGTTCCGATTCTGTTCTTCATTTCACCGCCAACAGCTTTTGCCCAATCTATCCCTGTGCGCATGCACAAGATTTCCCATTAAGCTGTCCACATCAGCCCGCTTTAACCCACAAATCAGAGACTCCTTCCCCGTTCATTTCCTCGACATCGAGCCTTAGAAACGAGAAGGCGCACTACAATTTGGGGGTCCCAAGCGAACCAGACCCCTAGATGATGAATCAGAAGCGGAATCGGGTCAACGCCCAATTAACCATCATATTGCACCACATCCGATGAGACGCTTATGTTGCAGTGCAGCGACGCGCGGGAAAAGCTTGAGTCGCGAGTTGCGCAAGCCCCAAACTGAATCTGTGAAGAAAAATTTGGTGATTGAATCATGTGAATCAATCCTTGAATCTTTCGCACAAGGGCTTGCAATAATGTTGCGGGAACCAACGCAGGGGTCATGAGTGTGGATCGAATACTGACAGCGGCAATCACATTCGCCGATCGGCACGAGCGCGCGATCAATTACATTAGCGGTGCGTGGTTCGTTTTTTCGACCGCCTCGTGGATGCCGTTTTTCCCTTTCCCGGAAATCCCCTACGTCACTGACCGAAACTTCTGGGTGTCCTCAGCGATTTGGAACACTGTGTGGTGGGGCTTTGCGCATCCGGTGATCACAAACCACCGCGAAAAACTCAAATCCGCCGAAAAGCAAGACGAGCTCCCGGGCGACTAAGCCGCCTCGCGCGCTTTCTCACTAACCGACCGCGCGTGGCTAGCGACCTCAGCTGCCAGTGGCTCGATAAGCTCAAGCGGAAGATCGTGGCCCCATCCAGGGAACGTCACCAGCTTTGCACCTGCAATATGCTTGGCGGTGTCTTCGCCGCCTGCAAGCTTTACAAGCGGATCGTCCTCACCATGGAGCACCAGTGTAGGAGCAGTGACCGATCCAAGGCGCGAACGGCGGCACCCATCATCGATGATTGCGGCGAGCTGGCGCGGGAGGCCGGGCGGGTACACGCTGCGGCGGACCGATTTGATCGTCCGTTCACGCACGCGTTCAGGATCCGGCGGATAGCCGGGTGAACCGATGTTCTTCGCGATGTTGAAACCGTGGATCACCAAATCTTCCTCGTCGAGTGACTTGGGCTTTGCGACCAGTGCTTCCATCGCTTGCTTCTCTGCCATCGGCAGCGAGCTGTTGCCGGTTGTCGACATGATCGAGGTGAGCGAGAGCAGCCTATCGGGGTGATTGATGGCAACCAGCTGAGCAATCATCCCGCCCATGCTCGCGCCCACCACATGCGCCTTATCAATGCCGAGAGCTGTCAGAAGGCCCACCGCATCATCCGCCATGCTTTCCAGCGTATACGGGACCTTTGCCGGCCACCCGATGCGCTTGCGGATGACCTGCCATGCAGGGCTTGGCGCTGAGGCCCCTTCGAATTTTTGCGACAGACCAATATCGCGGTTGTCATAGCGGATAACCCGGAAACCATGGCCCACGAGTGCTTCCACCAGCTCATCAGGCCACAAGGTCATCTGCGCCCCCAGCCCCATCACCAGAAGGATCGTCTCATGGGCAGGATCACCATGCTCGTCGTAAAAAAGCTCAATCCCGGTGTTGGGCGTAGTGATGGTGGGCATATTTACTCCGCACGATTATTCTTGTGCGTTCGCTGATACCAACACTTCTTCGCCCAAAACAAGCAGGCTTGTTGGCTCCAGCCCATCCTCATCCACGCATGTCATCCTAACGAGATAGACCGGCTGCGGCTCAAGCGGCGTGTTCCCTACACCGCCAAATGCATATTCGCAGGGCTTTGAGTGCGCGAGGCGCTCTGAGATATACTCACGCGTCGTCATCTGCCGGTTGCGCGGGTAATCGGGGATATCGGCGGCAAGCTGGCGGATAGCGCTTTGCCTGTATATTTGTGCCGCCTCTTTGGTGACGACGAAATCGGTAAGCTGGGGATAGGCGAACATGATGGCATCGGGACCAGATTCCTGAGGCCGGGGCTGCACCTTGGGGCGGCGACTTGCAAGAGACTGCCACAGTACCCCCTCACGCTCGGCCAAAATCGCAAAGGGATCGGCCTTTCGTGCGGTGGGCAGATACTCAAGCTTCTGCGTCTCATCATCGCCGTCTTCGCTAAACTGGGTGGTGATTGTCGCCGAGCTGATGTGCCACGTGGTCTGTTCCGCAGTCGTGAGGGAAATGGCCACGAGAAAGGTTTCGAGCCGCGTCTCATAATAAGAGCCCATATTGTCGAAGGTGGTGCGAAGGACGAAGAGCTCGTCTTGGCTGATGCCGAAAGCTTCCTCATTGATTTGGATGAAAGTTTCCGGTGTCGCTTTGGCTGGCGGCGCAAAAACGAGGCCCAAAACGGCGCCGCAAAGGGCGATCAACTTGTTCAACCGGCTACCCTCCCATTTTTCCGCGCCATTCAGGCCCACCGATAAGGAAATCCTTGGCCTCCAGCTGATCGAGCACGCCCTCCGGTTCCGCCAACACGCGCAAGGGCACCACGGCAAGCGTGACGCCGCTCTCCTGTGAAGCTTCAGAGATCATGTTCACCCATTGTCCGCGAATTTCATCGCCAAGGTCATCATCTGCCCATGGCCAACAAGTCCCAAGCGCGATTTCCAGCGGGTTGTCCATAACCGCAGGGATATCGAAGCTGCGCCAGTCATCGCCGCGTTTTTCGATGATCGGTTGTCCCGCTTCGGTCGCGCCCATCGCCGCCTCAAGGCACGGGATATGACTTTCAGGCGGAGCGTCGGCGAGATTGTCGAGCAGGTCTTCGCCCCGGAAACGTTCGGGCCGGGTGATGGGCACATCAGCTTTGTTTGCGGCCTTCTTCACGATGTCGGTCGCGTCTTTGACCGTGTCGTCATCGAAATCGAGACGGCGGGCGAGCAGGTCAAAGCTTGTCATCAGGAACGAGCGGCGATCGTAATCGATGTCATATTCGGCTTCGAGCGCAGCAAGGCGGGCGCGTTGCTCTGCGCTGAGATATTCAGCCGCCACCGTCTTATTGGGCAGTTTTGTGAATTTGCCTCCGCTGAAAATCAGCCGGAAGGCATCACCGGGCGAGAATTTTGGCGCTGCGCGCAGGATGACACGGTCGGCTTCTTTGGTGGCTTCCTCCAAGCGGTCCGGAAACCATGGCGTCGATTTGGGCACTGCGCGAATTTCGCCAACAAGGATGACAGTGCCTGTATCGGTGTCAATCGTCCACATGGGCGCACCAGAACGCTGAGCGGTGACGACGATGGTGTTCTGGGTCGTGGGTTCTTGGGCGGTGAGCGGGACGGAGGCTGTAATCGCTAGAAAAGCCAGTAGGGGAATTTTGCGCATGGCGACCATGTAGTGCCTCGCGTCTGCATCGCCAATGAACCGCCCGGGTCCCCTCTTTTTGCGGGGATGACATTGAGCGCGGGCTGGGTTTAAGGCACCAACACCGTATCTCTCACGGACGTCTTCAGCTCCGGATAATCGAGCGTATAATGCAGCCCCCGGCTCTCTTTACGGCGCAGCGCGGATTGCACGATCAGCTCGGCGGATTGCAAGAGGTTCCGCAGCTCAATGAGGTCGGTCGTGACAACAAAACTGCCGTAATATTCCTCAACCTCTTGGCGCAGGAGAGCAATGCGATTGGCGGCGCGCTCCAGGCGCTTGGTGGTGCGAACAATGCCGACATAGTTCCACATAAAGCGGCGGATTTCGGTCCAGTTTTGCTTGATCACGACCTGCTCGTCCGAATCCGACACACGGCTTTCATCCCATGGGAGGATGGCAGGGGGATCAGGCAGTTCATCCCACATGGTGAGGATATCCGAAGCAGCCGCTTCGCCAAAGACAAAGCATTCAAGCAGACTGTTGGACGCAAGGCGGTTCGCACCGTGGAGCCCGCTTTCGGTGCACTCGCCCGCTGCCCAAAGGCCGGGGAGGTCGGTGCGCGCAAACAAGTCCACCACGATCCCACCACAGGTGTAGTGCTGCGCGGGGACCACAGGGATAGGCTCTTTGGTCATATCAATGCCAAGGCCTGAAAGCTTCTCATGGATCGTCGGGAAGTGCTCACGCACAAATTCAGGCGGCTGGTGGCTGATATCAAGGTGCACATAGTCGAGGCCATACCGCTTGATCTGATCGTCAATTGCGCGCGCGACCACATCGCGGGGCGCCAGTTCCATCCGGTCCGCGTCATATTCGGTCATAAAGCGCGCGCCTGTCTCAGGGTGCTTCAAATGCCCGCCTTCGCCGCGCACGGCCTCTGTGATGAGGAAGTTTTTGACTTCAAGATTATAAAGGCACGTGGGGTGGAATTGCATCATCTCCATATTGGAAACCCGCGCGCCTGCCCGCCATGCCATTGCAATACCGTCACCGGTCGCGCCGCGCGGGGCAGTCGAGAATTGGTACACTCGGCCAGCGCCGCCTGCGGCTAAGATCGTTGCACGCGCAACGTGTCGCTCGACCCAGCCGGTGCTCTCGTTGAGCGCATAAACGCCCCAGACATGCCCCCCGCCCGAATACCGCTCCCGGTTCCGGTCGGTGATAAGATCAATCGCGGTGCGCCCGCCCAGCATGGTGATATTGGGGTTCGCCTTCGCCGCGTTCAGAAGCGCCTCTTGAACGGCCCATCCGGTCGCATCATCGACATGGACAATCCGGCGATGCGAGTGCCCGCCTTCGCGTGTCAGGTGCAGATCACCCGAATCCTTATTGAACGGCACGCCAAGTTCCACCAGCCGGTCAATGCTCTCAGGCGCGCGCTCGATGACGAATTCCACCGCCTCGCGGTCGTTGAGACCAGCGCCTGCGACCATCGTATCGCGGACATGGTTTTCGAATGTGTCACCGGCGTCCAGGACCGCTGCAATCCCGCCTTGCGCCCATGCGGTAGAGCCGCCGGTGAGCGAGCCCTTAGCCAACACAAGCACGCGCAGCCGCGTGGCAAGCTCCAACGCTGCGGTCAGCCCCGCCGCTCCGGAGCCGATGATAATCACGTCGTATGCGCTTCTAGGCGCATCGCTAATGTCAGTGCGTTCAGCCATAGGAAACGCTTTGGCGTCCCTGCCAAGTGTTAGCAAGTCTGGTGTGATGCACGTAAACATGGCGATCATTGCCATGTTTTAACCGGGAGCTAGTGATGGGGCGGTTCCAAAGCATCTTATTGATACACCTAGGGGAAGCTGGCTAAGCCCCATCCGACTTATGCAGCACTAACATGCCGTTACTATCCTTTAACCACGCAAATCTCACTGCGTGGCTTAGGCGAGGGGTGTGGGATCGTTCACAGTGGAGATTTTCCATGTCGATGATGTCACCCGTTTCCTGCCTGTTTGGTCACCACAAGCCCAACCACAACCGAGTGCGATGGGATGGGAGGAGTTATTATGGCAGATGCCGATATTGCGGCGCGAAGATTGAGCACATCTCACGCAGAAATTGGCGCGCGCTCCCGGTCTAGGGTGAGGGCTTAGGCACTGCTCGCGGTAAGTTGCACAAAGACGTCCTCAAGGTCTGCTTCGCGGGTGGTGACGTCTTCAATCGTGAGACCTTGTGCTTGCAAGATGCCCAGCACTTGGCCGGCGTTCATCTCATCCTTGTCATAGGTGATCTCAACCCCGCGCTCTCCCATGAGTTCAACCTTATGAAACGCCTCATGGGTGGGTGCGACTGTGAGGTCATTTGCAACTGTCACCTCGACGATTTTCTCGCGCGCCATATCGACAAGCTCGCGCGTTGGCTTATGCGCGATAAGCTCGCCGTGATTGATGATCGCAATCTCGTCGCAAAGCTCCTCAGCCTCCTCAAGATAGTGCGTGGTAAGAACGATGGTGACGCCTTCATTGTTGAGCTCTTGCACCAAATCCCAAAGCTGACGGCGCAGCTCCACATCAACCCCGGCGGTCGGCTCATCAAGCACCAGAATGGGCGGGGAATGCACCATGGCTTTTGCCACCAAAAGCCGCCTTTTCATGCCCCCTGAAAGCGTTCGCGCATAAGCGTTGCGCTTGTCGGCGAGCCGCACAGCTTCAAGCAGCTCCTCGCTGCGACGGTCGCCTTTGCCGATCCCGTAAAAGCCGCCCTGATTTTCAAGCACTTCATAGGGAGTGAAGAACGGGTCGAACACGATTTCCTGAGGCACAATCCCGATCGCGCGGCTCGCATTGCGGCGCTGCGTGTCGATATCAAAGCCCCAGATTTCAGCGGTGCCACTGGTTTTGTTCACCAGGCCTGCAAGCGTATTGATCAGCGTGGACTTGCCAGCACCATTTGGGCCAAGCAGGCCGAAGATCGAGCCCTCAGGCACATCAAAGCTCACCCCATTAAGAGCAAGTTTTCCTTCTGCATCTGCGCCTTTTGCACCTTTTGGCGGTGCGTAGCGTTTCACGAGGTTGTTGATGCTGATTGCAGGTGGTTTCATGGGGTAACGCCATAAAGATAGGGCGCGCAGCTGCAAGGGGTCTTTCGCTTTCGAACGCTGTCAAAAACGGGTCATTTGTCAGGCCCGTTCAAATAGGGTGACCTACCCATTGAAATGCGTCGGCGCCCGCAGTAATCTCCCGCCTGCCATGACAATCACAGCGCAAGAAATCATCACAGTCGATACCCGCCGCGTTTCGTGCGACGGGGCAAGCTCCATCCGCGGGGGCAAAAACTATCGCCCGGCGGCCCTTGGACATCCCTTGGTCTACATGGAAATCGATGAGACCGGATTTGTCGATTGCGGCTATTGCGATAGGCGCTTTGTTTTGCGCGGTGGCCCTGCTGACGGCTGATTCAGCCCGCTGACATTTCAAACTAATTTAAGATTTGGTCTCTAATCCTCTCCCTTCGAAGACGGTTAGGCCAAATTTGATGCAAAGTTGGACAAAAATCACTGTGCTTTTGAGCGCCCTCTTCGCCTTCATGGCGATGCCAAGCGGCGTGCATGCGCAAGAGGTGGAACCCAGCGACGCACAGGCGTTTCTCGTCACACCGTTGAGCTTTCAAAAAGAACTCGACCTTACGTTCGGCACCGTTTTCCCAGGCAATACGGACGGTGTTGTGGTGATGGATTCGGCCGGGAATATCGCGACAACCGGCGGTATTGTTCAGGTTGATGGGACGCAGCAGCCTGCGCGTTTCGCAGGTTTTGGCGCATTTAATCAGACCGTTTTAATCAATGTTGACGCAACGTCGTACATCTTAACGCGTAATGGTGGCACCCAGACCCTCTTGATGGATACGCTGCTGATCGGAAGCCGCCCTCCCATCATCATCAATACCAATCCTCGCCGTTTCCGGATTGCGAACCCCGATGGGTTTTTCTTCTTCACGATTGCAGGCCGCCTGCAAGTGCCAGCAAACACAATCCCCGGCACATACGAGGGGGAATTTACGGTCACGCTCGAATATGAGTGACTTGCGAGCTCGCGTTATAAACTTCTCAAGCCAGGCCGTCTGGTCAGCCCATGTTCAGCGATTGGCTCGCATTCAAGAGCCGAGGGCTTAGAGGAGATTGTTATGATTCGGACATTCAAACCCCATTTGGGTCTCTCATCAGGTCTTGCTGCGCTAGCGCTCTTGGGCGCATCTACACTTGCTGCGCAAGAAAGTTCTGACGAAGCTGCAGAAGATATGACCAAAGGCGAAGCGGAGCTTGCAGAGATGCTTGAGGGCCGCGTTGCTGGTGAACCACAAGATTGCATCCGCGATTTTCGAAACAATCGGATGCGTACAATTGATGATACGGCCTATGTCTACGGGCGTGGGCGCACAATCTATGTGCAGCGCACCCGGGACCCGGGTGATATTGATGACGATGACGTTCTGGTGATCCGCCGATTTGGAAGCACGCAGCTGTGCCGTTTGGACTTCATCACAACGGTTGACCGGTTTAGCGGGTTTTTCACCGGCGGGGTGCAGTTCGACAAGTTTGTGCCTTACACTCGGGTGGAAGAAGACGCTTCATAACCCGGTGTAACCGGCAGACATCGGCCTGCGTTTGGCTTCCTCCTTGGGGGCGCCCCTGGGGCTTCATCCCTTTGCCGGCAGTCGACTTCTGAAAGCGGGTACTGCGCACCAGGCTTGTCCCAGACGGCGGCTTGCAGACGGATCGCTCTTGCCTGCGCTCTCACAGTTTCAACCGGGGGCATATCGTCAAAGATATGCGGGCGTTTTGAGCGGGGCTTTGCCGGTTTAGCCAATTCGCTGCGTTTCAGTGCATGCTTAAATGGCGCTTGCGTTTGCCCATGCTGAGCTGTGCGGGGACTAGTGCGCGATTGCCTCCCAGCGATCCAGCCTGCCAAGCCAGTGCCCACAAGGGAAAAAAGCCAGAGGCTTGCGATAGTGAATGCCGCCATTGTGCAACCTCCTTGCAGGCGCTTGTTTGCGCTGGATGAAGGGGGCGTACCGCAAAAAATGCGCCTGCGAATCCGCAAGGCTACGTAGTCCCACGATCAGCAGAGACTCGAATGGTCAGTGATTACGCAATGTGACTCAGTAAGGCTACAGAATCGGGCAGGTCCTGATGCCGATGCACCGACCTGCCCGCTTCCTAACGTATCATCGAAACCCTTGAGCTTACGCGGCCTGCATGCTGTTCATGCGACCAAGGATTGTCTCGGCCTCGCTCATGATGCTGTCGATCAGCTCCTGACAGGTTGGGATATCGTTGATGAGGCCTGCAACCATCCCGCAGCTCCACGCGCCTTTGTCCATTTCACCGTCTTGCATGATCGAGGGGTAGACGCCCGCAACCTCTGGCAAGATGTCTTGGATAGTCAGGGTATCGCCCAAGTCTTTTTCCTTCTGCAAAAGACGCTCAACCCCGGCATTGTTCAAAACGCGCTCAGTGTTGCGAAGCGGGCGCATCACAAGGCGCGTATCGAGCTCGCTCGCCTCGACAATGGCGCGCTTCACATTTTCATGAACCGGGGCCTCTTTGGTAGCGATAAAACGCGTGCCCATGTTCATGCCCTGCGCACCCATGGCAAGCGATGCCACGAGGCTGCGACCATCGGCCATGCCGCCGGACGAAACAAACGGGATTTCCAGCTCGTCTGCTGCGCGCGGCAGGAGGATGAAGTTGGGAACATCGTCTTCGCCCGGGTGCCCGCCGCACTCAAAACCATCAACGCTCACCGCGTCGCAGCCGATGGCCTGCGCTTTCAAAGAGTGGCGCACGCTGGTGCATTTGTGGATGACCTTGATCCCAGCATCTTTAAGCGCCGGCAGCACTTCTTGCGGGTTGCGGCCTGCGGTCTCGACCACTTTGACGCCGCCTTCGATGATGACTTTAACAAGGCCGGGATAATCGGGCGGGGTAAGGCTGGGCAGAAAGGTAAGGTTCACGCCAAACGGCTTGTCGGTCATTTCCTTGCAACGCGCAATTTCATTAGCGAGCTTTTCAGGGGTCCCTTGAGTGAGCCCGGTGATGATGCCAAGTCCGCCTGCATTGGAAACAGCCGCTGCCATCTCGGCAAAACCGACATAGTGCATGCCGCCTTGGATAATCGGATGCTCAATGCCAAACATTTCGGTGATGGCGGTTTTCATATGCGTATCCTTCCCGTGTGGTTTGCTATTTGCCTTGGCAAAAAGCCCAATATAGGCTCCAGTGCAAGCATGCTTTTTGACAGTCGACGAGGTGACGCAGCGCGACGTAACGGCAAGTCTTGTGATGATGAGGAGAGGCAGATGACCAAAGCAGTGATTGCAAAGCCCAAATCAACCGACCTTTTTGTCGCGAGCCTTGCTGCAACAGGGTTGGTATACGCGGTAGGTATCTGTCTGATCGCCGTGCTTGTGGGATTGACCAGCCCGTCTGGCGGGCTCCGTGATGCATTTGTATTTCTTGGCTTCTTTCTCACTATTGGCCTGTTTGCGGCATCTCTCGTCAGCTTTCTGGTGGTTGCCCCGCTTGGTACGGCTTGGGGCCGACTGATGTTGCGCTTCACACCGCCTGCTTGGTGGCAAGGACCAGCCACTGGGCTTTTGGTTGCCCTGACATTGGTGATGGGCACGCTTGTGCCGTTCCAACTGGCGGGAGAGCCGCTTGATCTTGGGACATTTGCTGTGGCTGGTGTTCCTGTGGCCTTAGCCCCATTTGCTGGCGCGTTTGTGCAACAGCGCATTCTGCATTGGCCCGGCACGTTGCCTGCAAAGAGCTTTTAGGAGAGTGCACTTGGTATCGCCCCAGACCCCGATCGCCTCGCCTTTTGGATACCGTTCCACCGCGCGTGAAGTGGTCGAAGGCATCGATCTTACGGGCAAGCGTGTTTTGGTGACTGGCGGTTATTCAGGCATTGGAACTGAGACGGTGCGCGCTTTGGCTGGCGCAGGGGCGAGCGTGATTGTCGGGGCAAGGCGGCCTGCCCAAGCACGCGACATCCTTTCCGATATGGAAGGCGAGATCATTATCCTATCGCTGGATTTGTCCGATCCTGCCTCGATAGATGCCTTTGCTGTCAGCGTAGCCGAACACTTCACAAGGCTGGATATTCTCATCAACAATGCCGCCATCATGGCAAGCCCGCTGATGCGCGATGCGCGCGGGTTTGAGATGCAGTTTGCGACCAATCACCTCGGGCATTTTCAGCTTACTGAAAGGCTCTGGCCTTTGCTGAAAAGAGCCGATGGGGCACGCGTCGTGTGCTTGTCCTCGATAGGGCACCGCTTAAACGGGCTCGATCTGGATGATCTTAACTGGAATGCGCGCGAATATGCGAAATGGCCCGCCTATGGCGCGGCCAAGAGCGCAAATGCTTTGTTTGCCCTACACTTGGATAAGCTTGGCGCACCGCACGGTGTCCGCGCTTTTGCCGTGCATCCTGGCGGCATCGCAACCCCGCTGCAGCGCCACCTCACGATGGATGAGCAAAAAGCGATGGGCTGGTACGATGACGAGGGCAACACGCATGAAGCCTTCAAATCGACCGAAGAGGGCGCATCGACCAGCGTTTGGTGCGCTGTCTCGCCTTTGCTTGAAGGCATGGGCGGCGTGTATTGTGAGAATTGCAATGTAGGCGCCATGGCGGATGAAAACACACCGGCGGGGTCAGGGGTCTTTCCGCACATTCGCGATGAAGAGCTTGCGGGCAATCTTTGGACGAAATCGCAAGAGCTGACAGGCGTAACGTTTTCGGCGTAGGGCTCTTTCAAAGAACCATCTGCCTGACTGTAATTACTGACCCAAAGGACCCTCCCCAATGGCTGCTAACCCTCACGGCTTTACTCTCAACCACACAATGTTGCGGATCAAGGACCCGGATGCGGCCCTTGCGTTTTATTGCGGTGTGCTTGGCATGACATTGCTGCGTAAGGTCGACGTCGAGATGGCAGAATTCTCGCTCTACTTCCTCGGCTTCATCGATAGCGAGGACGAGGTTCCCGAAGACCCTAAAGAGGCTATGCAATACGTCTTCTCACGCCAAGGGGTGCTGGAACTCACTCACAATTGGGGCACTGAGGAAGAAGAGGGCGCAGTCTATCACGATGGGAATGCAGAGCCCCGCGGTTTTGGCCATATCGCGCTTGATGTACCCGATTTTGAAGCGGCGATTGCGCATTTTGATGAGGCAGGCGTCGAATATCAAAAACGCCCCGAAGACGGCGCAATGAGGCACATTGCCTTTATCAAAGACCCCGATGGATATTGGGTCGAGATCCTGAGCGCCAAGATGATGGCGGGGATGTGAGGCTAGGCCTTGCCGGTCGCGCAGTCCCTGCGAGTTGGGCACCCATCACACAGAGGTGCACGAGGCCTGCAAAAGGTCTGACCCAGCTTTTTCAGCAGCAAATGGTGCTCGTCCATATCGGCGGCCGACCACTCTGACGGGACAATCGGCATAAGCGCGTCATAGGTTTTCGCCGTATCTGCCTTTGGCGGGACAATTCCCATACGCTGCATGATCCTGCGGTGGTGTCCGTCGATGACCATAGCTTTGCGGTCGAAGGTGCTCGCGTTCATAACCCCTGCGGAATTTTTGCGCGCAACACCTGGCAACATCTCGAGCCAAGCCATGGCCTCTTCAAGCGGGAGATTGGAGAGGTGGGTAAGGCTTACTGTGCCCCTCTGGGCGATGATTGTTTGCAGACAAGCTTTTAGGCGCTTTGCCGCAACAAAAGGAAAGCTCTGGCGCTGGAGCCGCTCTTCCAAAGCCTCTTCTGAAAGCTCTGCAACCGCCTCCCAAGAACCGAATTCGGCCAACAAGCCGTCCGTGGAAGCATTTGAGGCGGCAGTTTTTGTTTGCGCTCCGATAACGCCGTGGACCAGCACCCACTCCGGGCCCCGGCGTTTGTCAGCAGGTCGAACAATCCGGCCAAAGCGAGCGATGAGCGCCTTTTGAGAGCGGCGCAGAACATCCGTACGATGGTCGCTGCCAAGGTCAAGCTGCATCGTGAGCTGCCGGAAACCAGACCTTATGGGCGTATGTCCCGGCAATAGCGCCGGAAACGCAAAGGATGGCGAAATTCACAAAGGGTATGCCAAAGGCTCCGTTCTCGCCCATGCCAAATAGATCCATAACCAGAAGAAACCAGCCATAGCCAAACGCTATCACAACGCCGCCTAAGACCGATTTCCAGCGCTCATAATGGTCATTATCAAACAGCCAGTCATGCAAAATGCCAAAGGGCATGATCAATAAAGCAACAGTGAGTTGGATCACCACCCATTCGAAGGGAAGCCAGAAGAATTCCCACCCTTGAGATGCTTTATCGATCGCGACCGCAACGCGCCATGCTCCAAACAGGATCCAAATCGTCAGGACGGCATATTTCGAGCCCTCAAACGAGCGTTCTTCGCTGTATTCCAGATTTCGAGGAGGTCCACTCATTTGGCGGGTGGCGTGATCCTATCGCTCAAACGCGATTGAAAAACTCACCGGTACAGCGGGCGTGATGGAATCAAGTCCAGCAATCTCCTGCAACTGCGCCAATCCATCGGTCAGCTCAAGCGCGCTGGCATAGACCACCACAGGCTTATCAGTCACAGCCAAGATGCGATCTTCGCCCGCTCTGGTGACCGTTACCTCGGCGTCAAAAGACGCCTCAGCACCCTTGAGTGAGACCGTCGTATCAAGAGTGGTTTGCAAGCTTTCGCCAACGCCAAGCGCTTCGAATGCCGCAGGGTCAACTTGAGCTGTCACCGTCGCTGTGGGGTTGTCAGCCACAACGAAAAAGATATCGCGCATGCGTTCATCACGAATGTCGACGAGCGTGGAAACAGAAGCCAGATCGATCTCAATCGCGGCCAAGCCATCTTCGCTCACCGAGCCTGACAGCTTCTCGAATGTGTTGACCTCCGCGATTTCGCCTTGCTTGACCGATACATAGGATAACTCGGACGCATCGCTATCGAGGGTCCATTCGCTGCCGGTAACCGAAGGCGCCTGTGCCGGCGCACCGGAGCAAGCGGCGGTGGCCAAGACGGTCATGGCTGCAATGCTAATGGTCAAAAGAGGGCGGCGCATATCGAATTGTCCTTTGGGTCTGTTTCGGTCCAGATGTAATAACAAGACCTCAGTCATATGATAAATGGTGTTTTCAGCACAGTCTGGTGAGGAAATTCGATTGCATGCGTGCAATCATTCCCATTCAATCGTGCCCGGCGGTTTGGACGTATAGTCATAGACAACGCGGTTAATCCCCTGAACCTCGTTTACAATCCGGGTTGCAACTTGTGTCAGGAAGCTTGCATCGAAGGGGTAGACATCTGCTGTCATACCATCGGTGCTGGTCACCGCACGAAGACCGCAAACGCTGTCATAGGTGCGGCCATCGCCCATCACGCCCACGGTCTTGACGGGGAGAAGGACCGCAAAGGCCTGCCAGATGGCATCATAAAGCCCAGCATTGCGGATTTCTTCAAGGTAGATCGCATCAGCCTTGCGCAGGATATCGCAGCGTTCTTTGGTGACCTCGCCTGGAATGCGGATCGCAAGGCCGGGGCCGGGGAAGGGGTGACGGCCCACGAAAGCTTCCGGCAGCCCCAACTCGCGGCCAAGATCGCGCACCTCATCTTTGAAGAGTTCACGCAAAGGCTCAACCAGTTGCATATTCATGCGCTCTGGCAAGCCTCCAACATTGTGGTGGCTCTTGATAGTCACGCTCGGGCCGCCGGTGAAGCTGACGCTTTCGATAACGTCAGGATAAAGGGTGCCCTGTGCCAAGAAGTCCGCGCCGCCAACTTTCTTGGCTTCCGCCTCGAACAGATCGATGAACGCTGCGCCAATGAACTTGCGCTTTTTCTCAGGGTCGGTGACGCCGGACAGGCCGGCAAGGAAGGTTTCCTCGGCATCCACGGCGACAAGCGGAATATTGTAATGGTCACGGAACAGAGAGACGACTTGCTCAGTTTCGTTGAGGCGCATCAGGCCATGATCGACGTAAACGCAGGTTAGTTGATCGCCGATCGCCTCGTGGATTAGGACGGCTGCGACGGCGCTATCGACCCCGCCGGACAGCCCGCAAATCACTCGGCCAGAACCGACCTGCGCGCGGATTTCCTCGATCTTCGTTTTGCGAAATTCAGCCATGGTCCAATCGCCCTTAAGGCCGCAGACATGGCGCACGAAGTTGGCAAGCAGTTTGCCACCATCGGGTGTGTGGACCACCTCCGGGTGGAACTGCGTGCCATAGAACTTGCGCTTCTCATCGGCGATGACCGCAAATGGTGCGCCATCCGAAGTTGCAACGATTTCAAATCCGGGAGCGAACTCGGTGACCTTGTCCCCGTGGCTCATCCAAACCTGGTGGCGTTCGCCCTCTTTCCAAAGTCCATCGAATAAAGCGCACTCGCTGGTTACGGTGAGATAGGCACGGCCAAATTCGCCGCCCTCCCCCGTTTCGTGGCCCGGACGCACTTCGCCGCCCAGTTGGTGGCTCATGACCTGTTGGCCGTAACAAATGCCAAGGATGGGGATGCCTGCCTCGAAGAAACTCTGCGGTGCGCGCGGGCTGTCTTCGTCGGGCACACTTGCAGGAGAGCCTGACAAGATAATGCCCTTTGGGTTCATCCGGCGAAACGCGTCTTCAGCCATGCTAAAGGGCGCTATTTCCGAATAGACGCCCGCCTCGCGCACGCGGCGTGCGATGAGCTGTGTCACTTGGCTGCCGAAATCGACGATGAGGATCGAATCTGGGAGATGGTCTGCTTGCATGGATCGCGCGTTACGTCAGTGCGCGGCATACTGTCCAGCGGGCTCATTGCGAAGAGCTTGTCCTATCTACAGCAAGGGGGGCTGAGAACAGGCGGCGTCCGTTTTGGTCATTGGTGCGTAATTTCGAACACCGCCCACACTGTTCGCAGGCGCATTAATTCACTGCTGCAGTGCAGCACATTCGTGTCGGAATGTCGCAAATTCGACTTAATGCCCACGCTGCATTGCGGCATCAGGGCGGCTGTCACGGCCAGCAAATTGCAAAAAACGCAATCTCTTTGACGATTTTGTCATTTGTGTTTCATACAATCGAACGCCAATTGGGGTGCAGCGCCGGTGAGCCAGTCTCTTCTCTCTCCAAACTGGTTCGGTGCTGATGATGAAGCCCTTGGTTTCCCCGAACCGACTTCATCAGCCTGCCCGCCAAATGGTTGGTGGCCGTATGTGTGGTAACTGTGACAGGTTAGGTGGCTTCCAGCACCTCACCCCTGGGATCCGGATACCACTTAAACAGCGTAACCCATACGCTGAGGCTGCTAGCTTTTGATCGGCTTAGACCTGTAAGCGCTTCTCCCGAGGCGCTGGGATCATAAGGTCTGACGATCGAGGCGGCGCTGCAGACGGATGGCCCTTTGAGGTCAACCCGTGTGCTAGCGAGACGCGGCCACCACTCTCTCCCTCTCCCAATGGTGGCCGCGTCTCCAATCTTTTTAGGCGCGAACCTCCGCCTGTCGCCCCACCGAGAAAATCTATCAGTGTGCGTAGGTATTCCAATCGGGGTTCGCGTTATATTGTTTCGCGTCATGCACTATATATGTCGCGAAGGCGGGCCCCTCTCCCCTCTAGCCCCCGCCCAGGAACCCAAGATATGCGTAGCTTTGCACACAACGCGGTCGCTATGGTTTTCGCGCTTGCTCTTAGCGGTGCGACTTTCAATGCTTTGATCGTTTAATCTAATTCGGCCGGGCTTTTTCCGCAGAGAAATGGCCCGGCCTTTTAGGTTTCAGATTAAGTCGCGCCGTCTTCGATCTTGGCCGCTGCGATGTCGCGCAATTCGCTTTTCAAAAGTTTGCCGATATGGCTACGCGGCATTTCTTCGATTGCAAACAGTGCCGAAAGACGCTGTGTCTTGCCAAGCCGCGCGTTCACGCTCGCAAGAATGTCCCCGGTGGCGCGAGCCCCCTGCCTAACACCACAAAGCCAACCGGTGTCTCGCCCCAAGCGCGCGATGGAACACCCACGACAGCTGCTTCCAACACGTCATCCTCGCGCTCAAGCTCTGCTTCGAGATCGCTGGGATAAATGTTAAAGCCGCCTGAAATGATCATATCTTTGGCGCGGCCAACAAGTTCGACAAAACCGTCTTCATCGACGCGCGCGATATCGCCCATCCGCATCCAAACACCTCCATCGGCGTCAACATATTGCGCTTCGCTGGTTTTGTCGGGGCGGTTTTTATAGCCGCTCATCATGGTGTGAGAGCGTCCAATGAGGTTGCCCGGTGTACCGGGTGGCACTTCATTGTCGTCACCATCAAGCACTTTGAGCTCGCTTCCAGGGGCCGGCCGTCCGACGGTATGGAGTTTGTTGGGGAACTCATGGGCTTGGAGAAGGCACACGACGCCGCCTTCTGTCATCGAGTAAATCTCGATAAGGCCCCCTGGCATCCGCTTTAACACTTCGCGTTTAAGCTCTGCGGAAAATGGGGCCGAGGTGCAGTATTTCAGGATCAGCGATGACAAATCGTGATCGTCAAACTGGGGGAAATCCATGAGACGTTGGTATTGCACCGGCACCAACATGGTGATCGTCGCGGCGTCACTTTGTGCATGAGCCAGCCAGCGTGCGCAATCGAACTTGCCCATCACCCGCACGGTGCCGCCTGCAAGCAGGACGGGCAAAAACCCCACCATCGTTGTGTTCGAATAGAGCGGCGTTGAGGCGAGTGACCGAACTGGAATGCCGGCATCCAGATATGACACCGCCGTCGAACCAAACTGTAGCCAGCGCATCTTATGCGAGTGGACTATACCCTTAGGGACACCGGTCGTGCCGCTGGAATAGATAATGTTGAAGGGATCGCCGGGCTGAGGCTCAAAATCAGGGGCAAGGCTTCCCGCAGGCGCCATCCATGTGCCGATCTCTTCGAGCGGCACGCGGACCATCTCTGACATAAAATCAGCGCCCAATTCCGCCGCCTTACCTGCATCAATGAACAAATGACGTGCACCTGAATCCTTTGCCATGCCTTCAAGCTGTTCGGGTGAGGCGCTTGTCGTTAGCGGTGCAGCGACCCCGCCTGCGCGCACAGCTGCCAAAAAGACCAACGCATAGTTGACGCTGCTTGTGCCCAGGATGGCCACTGATTGGCCTTTCTCCAGCCCTGTCTCAATAAGGCGCGCAGCCAGTCTCTCGACCTCTCCGATCAGCTCTGCCCATGCGACATCTCGGGTGTCATCGACGATTGCGATGGCATCGGGTTGGGCTCGTGCCCATTTGCGCAAAATCTCCGGAAAAGAACCGAATGGCTCGTTAAGCGCGGCGTTGATAACCTGTTTTGCATCGTCAAGCATAATGACGAAGGACAATAGGGCCCGCAGCAGCATCAGCAAGTTCTTGTAAGAAACACCTTCAAAAATAAGCGAGGCGCTTGGTGTGCATTTCTTTACGCAATTCTCGCAAGAGCGATAGCTAAGGCTTTGGTGCCGCCAGGGTGAGGAGAATTCAATGGCAATCGCAACCGTAGTGGCAACCGCAATGGCAATCGAAATATCGGGGGCTTGGCCCAAGATATACAAATCACTTGTGCTGGGCGTAGGGCTTGCCGTTAGCGTGCCCGCTTTGGCGCAAAGCGATCAAGACGCAACCATTGTAGGCGGGCAAGAAGTTCTCGAAGACGGGCAAGTCGTCACAAGGATTTTGCCCGGCAATCGGCCTGATGTCCTGGTGCCGCAAGTCCTGGTGCCGCAAGAGAACCAAAATGGCGAAGAGACGGCCCCAAGCCTCGCGGTGGATCCCAATGTCCCTTCTGCCCTCGTCATTGTTTCGCACCCCGACGACGAGCTGATCTTGGCCCCGGTTTTGGCAAGAATTGCGAGAGAAAACGGGGAAGTCATATTGGTCTTTGCGACCAGCGGTGATGCAGGCCCGGGCAACAGCGGCCTTGATAAGGGCGCACAGCTTGCACAATTGCGGGAAAATGAAGCGCGGTGCGCTGCTTTTGCCTTGGGCCTTGAAGAACCGATTTTCTGGGGGTTTGCGGATGGCGCTTTGGCTGATGAGGCGCGCAACACCGAGGCGACCATGCGCGATATGGGTGAGCGAATTGCAGGTCTGATCGCGCTCCATAAACCCACGGTTGTCATGACATGGGGCCCCGATGGCGGATATGGCCATGCAGACCACCGCATGACGAGCAGCGCTGTCACCCAAGTGGTGCAAGCCATGGGTCCTGGGCGGCCCGATCTTCTTTACGCCGCTTTCCCAGACGAGGGTCAAGACGGTGATGAGGGCGCTCGATCGCAGGTGCCCGGCTTTGAAGCTTGGGCGCGAACTCATCCCACTTTGGTAACCGACCGCATAGCTTATGAAGTGCCCGATCTTAATGCCACGATCGCCGCTGTGGGCTGTTATGAGAGCCAGCTCAACGCCGATGTTAGACAGGTGCTGGCAGGCATGCTGCATGAGCGGGTCTGGCGTGGACAAGTGGCGTTTCGCCTCGCCTTTGCGCGCCAAAGATAGATCTAGGCTTCTGCATAGTGGAAAAGCTCCAGTAAGGGGCCTCCGCAGCTTGGGTTTCGCGGTCTGAATGCCTATATATTTGGCATGGTAGAGAACTCATCAAACGAGCCGCAAGACACCTCAAAACCCGACAGCACTCCTGAAAAGCAAATGGGTGAGTATGGTGCTGATTCTATTAAGGTTCTCAAGGGCCTTGATGCGGTGCGCAAACGGCCGGGCATGTATATTGGCGACACTGATGATGGATCGGGTCTGCACCACATGGTGTTTGAGGTTTCAGACAACGCCATTGATGAGGCATTGGCGGGGCACTGCGACCTCGTTTTGATCGAATTGAACCCCGACGGCAGCGTCTCTGTTGAAGACAATGGCCGAGGCATCCCGGTGGGCATGCACAAGGAAGAGGGCGTTTCAGCGGCCGAAGTCATTATGACGCAGCTTCATGCGGGCGGTAAGTTTGAAAACACCTCCGACGACAACGCTTACAAGGTCTCGGGCGGTCTCCACGGTGTGGGTGTGTCGGTTGTGAACGCTTTGTCCGAATGGCTCGAGCTGATGATCTGGCGTGAGGGCAAAGAGCATTGGATGCGCTTTGAGCATGGCGATGCGGTGAACTCGCTTGAGGTAAAGGGGCCTGCGCCCAAGGTGGAGCAGAACCCGGACGAGAACGGCTTCAAAAAAGGCACGCGCGTCACGTTCCACCACTCGAACGACACCTTCAAAAACGTCACCGAATACGATTTTGAAAAGCTGGAGCACCGCTACCGCGAGCTTGCTTTCCTGAATTCGGGCGTTCGCATTCTACTGCGCGATAAACGCCACGAGGAAGTGATTGAGCATGACCTCTATTACGAGGGCGGGATTGCGGCCTTCGTCAGATATCTTGACCGCAACAAAGATGCGCTGATTTCTGAGCCGATCTCCGTTTCGGCGGAGAAGGACGGGATTGGCATTGATGTCGCTCTGGAATGGAACGACAGCTATTACGAAAACGTCCTCACCTTCACCAACAACATCCCTCAGCGCGATGGCGGCACGCACCTCGCTGCCTTCCGCGCGGCTCTGACCCGCACGCTAAACGGCTATGCCGACCGCGAGGGGCTGCTCAAGAAAGAGAAAGTCTCGCTGTCTGGCGAGGACATGCGCGAAGGGCTTACCGCGATCGTCAGCGTGAAGCTGCCCGATCCCAAATTCTCCTCGCAAACCAAGGATAAGCTGGTCTCCTCTGAGGTGCGTCAGCCTTTGGAATCGCTGATGGGCGAGAAGATGACCGAATGGCTGGAAGAAAATCCAGCTGATGCGCGCGCGATCATTCAAAAGATTATCGATGCTGCTGCCGCTCGCGAAGCCGCCAAGCGCGCCCGTGAGATGAGCCGTAAGGGCGCGATGAGCGTCGCCTCGCTTCCCGGCAAACTCTCCGACTGCCGTGAGCGTGATGCGACCAAAGCGGAAATCTTCCTGGTCGAGGGTGACTCGGCTGGTGGTTCAGCCAAAGGTGGGCGAGACAGCCAGTATCAGGCGATCCTCCCCCTTAAGGGTAAAATCCTCAACGTCGAACGCGCGCGATTTGACCGGATTATCTCTTCCAAAGAAGTCGGCACTCTCATCCAGGCGATGGGAACCGGTATTCGCGATGAATTCGACCTTGAGAAACTGCGCTATCACAAGATTGTGATCATGACCGACGCTGATGTCGACGGGGCGCACATCCGCACGCTTTTGCTCACCTTCTTCCACCGCCAGATGCCTGAGATCATCAAGGCCGGGCACCTCTACATCGCACAGCCGCCTTTGTTCAAAGTCGCTAAGGGTAAGAGCGAGGTTTACGTCAAAGACGAAGGGGCCCTTGACCGCTATTTGGTTGATGCAGGCCTCCAAGGGCGCATTCTGGAAACGTCGGGCGGCGCGCGTTCGGGCGAAGATTTGCGCAATCTTGTCGATGGGGCGCTGCGCCTGAAAAACATGCTCGCCTTTGTCCCGCGCCGGTATGACAGCGGCATCGTTGAGCAAATGGCGCTTTGCGGCGCTCTCGATCCTGCGCTTTCTGATGCGGAGCGCATGAAGGGCCTAGAGGCCACCGCTTCCCAGCTTGAGGCGGGCGACCAAGACGCGCGTTGGAGCGTTCGGATGCTGGAAAGCGGAACCGTACAATTTTCGCGACTGTGGCGCGGTGTTACCGATGTGCACGAAATCGAAGGCCGCTTCCTCACCAGCACCGAGGCGCACAAGCTCCACTCTATCGTCGCCGATCAGGCCGACGCTTACGAAAGCGCCGTTCGCCTCACCAAGGCAGGCGATGCGGCCGAGCCAGAGGCGGAAGCGCCAAGCGATGAAGATGGTGGCCAAGATGGCGACGAACCCGCGATTCTCGCCGAAGATGCAATCACCCGGCCCAGCCAATTGCTCGAAGCGGTGTTTGCAGCAGGGCGCAAAGGCCTCTCGATCAGCCGCTACAAAGGTCTTGGCGAGATGAACCCGGAACAGCTTTGGGAAACCACGCTTGACCCGGAAAACCGCGTGCTCTTGCAGGTCAAAGTCGAAGATGCTGACGTGACCGATGAGATCTTTACGCGCCTGATGGGCGATGTGGTTGAGCCTCGGCGCGAGTTTATTCAGGACAATGCCCTGAGCGTCGCAAATTTGGACGTCTGATCACGGTGGGCCCTCATTGAGACAGCCTCTATGAGAAAGCCATTCAACCTTGATAGGCTCAAGCCCATTCGCCGCAAAGGCAACCAAGCCCTGATCCGGGATGCTTGCCAGAACGCCTATCTTGGCAACCATACAACCCTTGCCCGTGCATTGGGCCGCTATAAGATTTATCTCGATACGCGCGACGTGGCGTTCACGCCCCACATCATCTGCGACGGATACTGGGAGATGGCCCACACGGAGGTTATGGCCCGGCTCGTCAAAGCGGGTATGAAAGCCATCGATCTGGGGGCAAACCTTGGATACTTCACCATGCTGATGTCAGACCGGGTCGGCGCGCAAGGAAGCGTCCACGCGTTTGAGCCAAACCCCCATATCGCAAAGCTGCTTCGCAATTCGGTCGAGATTAATGGCTTTGCACCTCGCACAACCGTTCACGAAATCGCGCTCAGCGACCAAACCGGCAAGCTCGATTTATACATCGATCCCTCGCGCCCGATGAACGCAACGCTAACCCCCATGCAAAATCATGAGAAGATCGAAGTGCCCACGGCTCGCTTTGATGATCTTGCCCCATTGGCCGACTGCGACTTTATCAAAATCGATGTCGAAGGCGCTGAACAAGGTGTTTGGGCTGGGATGGAAAAACGGCTCGCCAATCCGCGTCCGCTTACAATTATTTTAGAGTTCACGCCTGATCGATACGACGACGCGGGTGCTTTTATCGATCTGTTTGTGCACCAAGGCCTTACCCTTGGGACAATCCATCCGTGGCGCGGCGTCGTTCCGGTAAGCAAAGGTGAAATTCTCGCCAAGCCTGGCCATATAGACCAGCTCTTGGTGTTGCAGCGCTAGTCCGATAGACAACACCTTGGTCATATTGCGTCAAACCCGCTCTTGATGTTTAGCCCTTTTGCCCCGACATCGTGTAAATATGTCAAAAGCCGAACCCCACGACACCTCCACGCTTGAACACTGGAGCTTCTTGCTCATCCTGGCAGCGGTTTCGATCCTGCTTGTGTGGGTCTCATGGCCGTTTATCGGGCCGCTTATGTGGGCGACGCTTGCGGCGATCATGTTTCAGCCGCTCTACAAATGGTCCCTGATCAAAACACGCGGGCGCCGAAACTTCGCCGCAGCCCTGACGCTGTTGATCATCTTTGTAGCCGTGCTCTTACCGGCTCTATGGATCGGGTCGGTTGTCCTCAATGAAGCGATTAAGCTTGTAAATAGACTGCAGGCAGACCCCATTGATGTTGGCGCGTGGGTCAATGAAACGTACGCAGTGCTGCCGACCGAGGTGCAGAACTTTGCGGCTGAAAATGGTTTTTCCGACTTTTCAGCCATTCAGGACCGCCTTCAGGAGATTCTCGGCGAAAGCGCGGGGATTATTGCGAGCCAAGCGCTCACCATCGGAAGCGGTGCGCTCGGCTTCATTCTTAGCTTTTCGATTGGCCTTTATGTCCTTTTCTTCCTGTTGCGCGATGGTTCACGCATGGGGGAGACTATCCTTCACTCGGCCCCAATTGACCGCGAAATCGCCGATCGATTGGGAGAACGTTTCCTTGGCGTGGTGCGCGCAGTGATCAAGGGATCGGGCGTTGTTGGCATTGTGCAAGGGACCATCGGGGGCATTGTGTTGGCGATTGCGGGAGTGCCTTCTGCGCTCTTGCTCGGCGTGGTCATGGCCATTCTCGCTCTGATCCCAGCCGTCGGCACAGCTCTGGTTTGGGTTCCAGCTGGCATATGGCTGCTTATTGCAGGCGAGGTGTGGCAAGGTGTCTTTGTGCTCGGGGCAGGTTTCATCATCATCTCCAGCGTCGACAATGTGCTTCGCCCCATTTTGGTGGGCCGCGACACGGGGATACCCGACTGGATTATCTTGATCACGACCCTTGGTGGCATTTCGCTAGCTGGCTTTTCCGGCATCGTTCTGGGTCCGCTGGTGGCGGGCATGTTCTTAGCGAGTTGGTCCATCCTGCAAGAACAGCGTGCAGAGGATGAAGAGGCGGCGGCGAAGTATCGGATGCGCGTTGGCCCAGATGGCAAAGCGCGCACCGACGAGGAGATCGAGGCGATTGAGAGGCTGTCCGACACAAGTCTGGACCAAACTGACAAGCCGCAAGAGGCGGCGTAGGCCATGCGCTCTATGGTCAAACCAGGCAGTCAGGCGGAAGAGGTTGGGCGTTTGATCCTTGCAGGGTTTGTTGTACTTGCTTTGCCCGCGCTCCCCTTTGGTAATTACCTTGCCTATCCTTTCACGATCCTCACCACTTGGTTTCATGAGATGGGCCATGGGCTGACCGCGCTGGTTTTGGGGCAGAGTTTTGAGCGGCTTTTGATTTACGCTGATGGCTCTGGCCTTGCACAAAGTCATGTGGCCACCGACGCCTCCCCATTCTTACGCGCCGCAATTTCCGCAGGCGGCCCCCTGGCGCCCACTTTCATTGGTGCGGCGCTGATCGCTGCGAGCGCTCACCAAAAATTGTGGCGGCCCGTTCTTTGGGGCACCGCAATCGCGATTTTCGCATCGGTCATCCTCTATGTCCGGTCCACCGTGGGCTTTGCGGTGCTTCCGCTGATTGCGCTCACCTTGTCGATCGTCGCTTGGAAGGGATCGCCGGGGCTCAATCGCTTTACCTTGCAGTTTATCGGCCTTCTTGGAGCGATGAGCATGCTCAGTGATTATCGATATTTCTTCACGGAAAGCGTGACCATCGGCGGACAGACCATCCTTTCGGACACAGGGCAGATCGAAGCCGCCCTGTGGTTACCGCATTGGGTATGGGCGAGCCTCATTCTGCTGACGTCAGCTGCAATGGTGGGCGCTAGCCTCAAATACGCGCTCAATGAGAAACGCCGACTTTCCACAGGGACGAAACTTCCCGCCAATGTGCTGCAGTTCAAGCGGACATCTGACCACGACCGCTAAGCGCCCTCAAGAGGCGGCGATGCGGATCGTGTTGACGCCCTTGGCTTGCTCTCCGGCTTCTGCGGAAAGGCCGATAAAGATCGTGTCGATGATGCGGGCAAGCTTATCTTCGGTAAGCTTATCGCCCAACTGCACAATCGCATCGGGGATCATGTAAATGGAAAGCATCTGGTTGATGAGTGACAAGGCTTCGTCGATTTCGAGCCCTGCCAAATAGCCATCGGCCTGCGCCTCAACGATAATCTGGCAAAGGTAATGATCGGCAAGGTCCACGTAAGAGCGCACCTTCTCGAAATTGGCCGCTCCCATCTCACACACCATGGTGAAAAACTGAGGATCATCCCTGAACCGCTGACGCGAGATCACAAAGCGCTGACGGACGAATTCATAAAGCTTGCGGTTGGAGGGAAGGTCGCCTGCGACGACCTCTTCCATCACTTGCATGTGATCGGCGAGCCAAATCGAGGCAATCGCATCAATCAGGTCATCATAGTCCGCAAAGACCCACTCAAACCGGCTGCGCGAAAGGCCACTTTCGGTGTGGGCGACGTTAAAGCCGATTTCCGCGCCGCGCTCTCGAATAAGGTCGAGCACCATGGCGGCTATGCGCTTGCGCTCACTCTGACGGGTATCTTCGCTCAAAGGCATGGAAAAGGAAGGCCTCCTGAATTGGGGCCTAGATAGGGTGCGAATGGGCTGGCTTAAAGGCATATCTTCACAAAAATGGTGCGACGCGGCATTGCATTTATGAAAAGATCGAAGGCGGCGTTGGTTCCGCGCCTGCCTAGTTAGAATTCGTTCTTGCCGGAGATGATGTCTTTTGCCTGTTGTTCCAGCACTTTATACCGGTCGAGATCAGGTATTTTGGAGCGGAACCACTCAGCGATCTTGAGCAAATCTTCGCCATAATTGCCTGTTGGCATCATAGGCGGGCTAAACCCGATGGTGCGTTTGTCATTGTCGGCATAGGCAAGGACGATGGGGACGCCAGCGGCTTTGGCGATATTGTAAAAGCCTGATTTCCACTTGCCATCCGAATTGCGAGTACCTTCGCAAGCGATCACGAGGTTGAGTTCAGAGCGCGCATCATACTCGTCTTTCAGCTGCTGAATGGTGCCACCCGCCGCGCGCCGGTCGACAGAAATGCCGCCCATATCGAGCATGAAATTGCGCATGATCCCTTTAAAAAGCGTGTGCTTTCCCATGAAGTTGGGCTGCACCCTCTCTTCCTTGGTGGCCCCTGCGAAAAAGACGAAGTCCCAGTTCGAGGTATGCGGTGCGCCGGCGATGACGCACTTCTTCACGTCCTTGGGGAAGCGCTCTTCGATCCGCCAACCCATCCAACTGTAGAAGAACAGAATGATCCGGTTCACGGCGCGCGACAGCAGGCCGACATTACGGGTTTCGTTGTGTTTCAAACGCGGGTTTCCTCTCTCATCCGGGTGGGAGACTAGCAGTTACGCTGCGGAATGCGAGGGGGATTTAGTTGGGGCGGTTTGAGCGCGCTCCGCACCACCGTCATCCTGAACTTGTTTCAGGATCCATATCGCAATCGGGATCGGAGATGGTGGCTTAGATGGACCCTGAAACAAGTTCAGGGTGACGAAGGAGGCGACAGGACTTTATCGCTAATTAGCTATATTTGCCGGCCAACCACATCAGGGCATTTTTCGTGGGCAGAAATGCGACGGAACCAGCGGAAAGGCCAAGTTTCGAGAGGAATTCGTCCGAGCTGACTAGCAGAAGAGCCTCACAATAACGCCGCTTGGTCGAATTATCGCTGGGCGTCTTATCGCTGTAGCGCACACTCGCCAGACCTATTTTATCCGCAACCAAAGCGAGCCGTTCGGCGTCCTCTCGTCTGCCAACTTTCTCCATAAAGTCGCGCCGTGCTCGAATCCCAATCACTACCCAATGAATATGAGAAAGCTTGGATTTCTGATCCGCCGAACGATAGAAAAAGTAACCGACAGCAAGGAGTACAACGGCTATTGATCCTTCGATCATCCCATCACATCCTAAACACACCAAACGCCGGCCGATCCGCAATCGGAGCCTCCAGCGTCGCCGCAAAAGCAAGCCCCAGCACATCCCTCGTCTGCGCCGGATCAATCACCCCGTCATCCCATAGTCTAGCGGTGGCGTAGTAGGGGTTGCCTTCGTCTTCATACTTCTGGCGGATCGGGGCTTTGAACTCTTCCGCCTCTTCCTCGCTCCATTTGTCCGCGTCACGGTGGACGGTGGCTAGCACGGATGCGGCTTGCTCCCCGCCCATCACCGAAATGCGCGCATTGGGCCAGGTGAAGAGGAAGCGCGGGGAGTAGGCTCTGCCCGCCATGCCGTAATTGCCAGCGCCAAAGCTGCCGCCGATGACCACGGTGATCTTGGGCACGGTAGCGGTGGCAACAGCGGTTACGAGCTTTGCGCCGTGCTTGGCGATCCCTTCCGCCTCATATTTGCCGCCGACCATAAAGCCGCTGATATTTTGCAGGAATAGGAGCGGTATCCGGCGCTGGCACGCCAGCTCGATAAAGTGCGCGCCTTTCTGGGCGCTTTCGGGAAACAGCACGCCGTTATTGGCGATAATTCCGACCGGCATCCCCCAGATATGCGCAAAGCCGCAAACCAGCGTCGAGCCATAATGCGCTTTGAATTCGTGGAACTCGGAGCCGTCGACCAGCCGCGCGATCACCTCTTTCACATCGTAAGGCGCGCGCACATCGTCGGGCACAATCGCATAAAGATCGTCAGCATCAAACTTGGGCGGGCGCGGGTCTTTAAGCGCGATGTCCTTGGCAGCGCCTGTGTTCGCGCCCAGCTGCGAGACGATATCCCGCACAATGGTGAGCGCGTGTTCGTCATTCTCAGCGAGGTGATCGACCACGCCGGATTTCTTGGCGTGTAGGTCTCCGCCGCCAAGGTCCTCGGCGGTGATTTCCTCGCCCGTCGCTGCCTTCACCAGCGGAGGGCCTGCGAGGAAGATCGTGCCTTGATTGCGGACTATCACCGTCTCATCCGACATGGCAGGAACATAGGCCCCGCCAGCCGTGCAAGAGCCCATCACACAGGCAATCTGCGGAATGCCAAGGGCACTCATATTCGCCTGATTAAAGAAGATACGTCCAAAGTGATCGCGGTCGGGGAAGACCTCGGCTTGGTGCGGCAGGTTCGCCCCGCCGGAGTCCACCAGATAGATGCACGGTAGACGGTTCTCCATCGCGATCTCTTGCGCGCGAAGATGCTTCTTCACCGTGAGGGGATAGTACGTGCCGCCCTTCACCGTCGCGTCATTGCACACGATCATCACCTGACGACCTGAGACACGCCCAATGCCGCAGATGATGGAGGCCGCGTTTACATCGCCCTCATACATGCCGTTCGCTGCAAGCTGGCCGATCTCAAGGAAGGGCGAGCCCGGATCGAGCAGCCGCTCCACGCGTTCTCGTGGGAGCAATTTGCCCCGCGACACATGCCGCTCGCGGCTACGCTCAGGCCCACCAAGGGATGCCTTGGCAACGGCTTCGCGCAGGTCACTGGCGAGCGATTTGTTGTGCTCAGCGCGAGCCTTGGCTTCGGGCGCTTCGCCATCAAGCTTGGTGGTGAGAACAGGGGCAGTCATGGTTTCTCCTTGCGCTTGCCCTATCCTTGTCACAACAAAAGGCAAGGCGATAGGAGAGCCATCCCATGAACACCACAGTTCTGCGCAATTTTGCCTTCTTATTCTTGGTCTTCTCAAGCTTTCCAGCGAGGGCGGATGTCTCCGCACTTTATGAGACACAGTCTGCGGATGAGTACGAAACCAAGCTCGACTTTGCGATGACTATCGAAGTTAATGTCGCGGGTGACGCAAGGCTCCATATCACAGGCACCTCAGGGTACTTTCTCATCAAAGATGGAGAGCCCTATCGCATCTATCGCGGCATCGATGGGCCCTATGCTGAAAAGCTGAGCGATCTTGAGGAAGTGCTTGCCGTTGAAGGGCAAGCAGGAGGTATTTCCTTGGACGTTTTCGACACTTTCAGTTTTCAGGAGCTTGAGGAAACGGGCAAGACCGTTGTCGGGCAGTGGTCCGGCATAGGGTATGACTCTCCTCAACCAGAATATGAATGGGATGAAGAGCTCTACGGTCCCGAAGAAGAAGGGGCCGCTACCGATGAAAGTCAATCGCGCACGCCTGAGCTTGTTCTTTCAAAAGACACAGAACTTCGGCCAATCGGCGCGGCGTTTGGAACGCTGCTTAAGAGTGAATTTGGCACTTTAAGGGCGATGATGTTGCTCGAAGTGTTCGGGACCGTCGGGCTTTTTAACGAGGAAGTCCGGGAGCTCATTGCGCAAAGCACACCGATCAAACTCGGATCGCTGGAGTTGTCCAAGTTGTCCAATGTGGAGGTTGATCCGGAGCGCTTTGATCTGCCTGCCCGCGTACTCACACCGGGCGAAATCCACGCGCAAACCCAGCCCCTTGACTGGGCACCTGCGTTCGATCGCCAGCCAAAGGGTTAGCTCTTTAAATAGTCGACGCTTTTGCCGCCACGAAAGTGCTCGTAAGCAGCGAAAAAGACAAATGCGGCGAACAGGCTTTGAAGGGTAAGCGAGAAGGCGAAATCTTCAAAGCCGATGAGGTAGGTGTACCCGTTCACAAGAACGTTGGAGGCCATGATCGCCATGCCGAGCCATACCCCCCACCGCTCACGCGCCCAGATAAGAACAGCCGCCAGCGGGTCGAGGAAAGTGAGCGAGGTCCAGTAGATATTCCACGGGAGCGGCCTGAAATCATAGGGCAGCCAGCCGAGGTGGAAGATGTCGAGCGAATGGGTGATCGTCCCGATGACAAAACCCAAAGTCCAGATGATTTTGGCAATCGCTGGCATCAACTGCCAAGCGCAGCTTCGGGGTCGCGGCCCTCAACGATAATCGCTTCAGCCGTGCTGCCCGCATCGCGGAACTTGCCGATCTCTTGATACTCAGGCGAGGTGAGCCATGCGAAGAGCTTGGGTTTATCGGGGAATTCGATCAGCACACTGCGGGTGGCGTTCCATTCGCCAGCGACCACTTGCGGCTCCTCATCCACGCTCAGGAGCTTGCCTTCGAACTTTTTGAAGATGTCCATGAAGCGCTCTTCATATTTGTCGTATTCGGACCGATCATGGATGGTCATGCGGCTGATCATGTAAACGGGCGTGGTCATTCGCTGAGCATCCCTCGTTTTTTCAGCTCATGCTGACAAGCCGCTTGAATTGAGTCTTTACCTTCAACATCGGCCAATATCTGCTCTTCGCTTTGTCTCGAACAAGCTACGTCGGGGGCATACAGTCCGAGGTGGCACCAGTCGCAAAAATGGAAGCCGTCATCCCCATCTTGGCCGACCTGCTCTTGTTGAGGTTGCGCGGTCTCAATCTCGCGACCTGGCAAGAACCAGATGGCCTTTACAAGATAGCCCAAAGAAAGAAGAAGAATACCCAAGCCTATTCCAAGGTTCGCGACCAAAGCCCCCCACACCATTCCCTCAAAAGTTTCAGCACCAGCGGCGACAAAGACCGCTAACACCCCGACACCAATCAGCGCCCATCCGACTGCCGTCGCCTGCGATCCATCTGGTCTTTCGGTCATTTGCTAATTTCCTCCTTCCAAACTGGATTATCCCCCAGCCCCGATAAGCTCCCGCCCGATCAGCATCCGGCGGATCTCATTAGTCCCAGCACCAATATCCAGCAGCTTTGCATCGCGCATATAGCGTTCCACCGGCCAGTCAGTGGTGTAGCCTGCGCCTCCAAGAGCCTGCACTGCTTCGGCGGCAACCTTGAACGAGTTTTCACTCGCGTAAAGGATGGCTCCGGCGGCATCGAAGCGGGTGGTTTGGTTCGCATCGCACGCTTTGGCGACCGCATAGACATAGGCGCGCGCGGTCTGGAGCGCGACATACATATCGGCGATCTTGCCCTGCATCAGCTGGAACGAACCGATGGGTTTGCCGAACTGTTTGCGCTCGCGAACGTAAGGGATGACCGTGTCGAGGCAGGCTTGCATGATGCCGATCGAGAGCCCGGCGAGCACCACGCGCTCATAATCAAGGCCGCTCATCAGAACGCCTACGCCGCCGTTTAGCGGGCCCATGATGTTTTCCTCGGGCACCTCGCAATTGTCGAAGACGAGCTCTGCGGTAGGAGAGCCTCGCATGCCGACTTTTTCGATCTTCTGGCCGATGGAGAAACCGGGCATGCCCTTCTCGATCAGAAACGCGGTGATCCCGCGTGAGCCCGCTGTCCCATCCGTCTTGGCGTAGACCACAAGCGTGTCCGCCTCGGTCGCGTTGGTGATCCAGAATTTGGTGCCGTTGAGGATGTAGCCGCCCTGCACAGCGTCAGCCTTCAATTTCATCGAAACCACATCCGACCCCGCGCCCGCTTCCGACATAGCAAGCGAGCCCACATGCTCCCCGCTGATAAGCTTGGGAAGGTACTTCGCCTTTTGCTCAGGGTTGGCCCAGCGGCGGATTTGGTTGATGCAAAGGTTGGAGTGCGCGCCGTAGGACAGCGATAGAGAAGCGCTCGCCCGCGCGACTTCCTCAACCGCGATCACATGCTCGATATAGCCGAGGCCTAGCCCGCCGTCTTCCTCATCGACGGTAATCCCGTGCATGCCAAGGTCGCCCATGGCCTTCCACACTTCATCGCGCGGGAAGTGGTCTTCGCGGTCGATTTTGTCGCCCAGCGGCATGAGCTGCTCGTCTACAAACCGACCGACGCTCTCACGGATCATTTCGGCGCTTTCGCCAAGCTGGAAATCGAAATCAGGGGTCGCTCGCATGGTATCCCTCTTAGATACGAGTTTTCATTTGTTGCGCGCCTTAGCAATGTTTGTGTGGATGGCCAATCACGCTCGCGCTGTTGAAGCCATTGAATAGCGCAGAGCTTAGCTCAAAGAAACTTGGACATGGGCCAATTGCACTCTAGGCTGTCCTCATTATGAATTTTCTGAAGCATTCACGCCCATTATTCTCATTACTCGCAATCCCGCTCATGGCTGGATGTGCACAGGACAGTGGCGATGCCGAAAGCCCGCCTGATACTCAGGCCACACAGGAAGCAGACGAAAGTGAGAATGAAGCGCTTTTAGTGGCCGAAACCGCGTGGCTGAGCGTGGGTAGCGATGGTTCGGTGCAAACCACATTTCTTGACGCAGACGGGCTATATCGCGATTTTCGCAACGGCACGGCGGCTGATACTGGCAGCTGGGAGGCACGCGCCGATGGCTCATTGTGTCTCACTCCTGATACAAGGCGCGGTGATTGCTGGACCAACGGTAAGCTTGAAGACGATGGCTCAACCATCTTGACCAGCGCTGGTGGAAAACGGGTTGAGATCAAGCAAATCACCTACACCGCGCCGCCGCTTTTGGACGATGACACAGGTGAGAGCAGCTAAGCCAAGCTGAGGGTAGGGGCACAACATCGTCGCGAATTCATCAGAAATGGGCGCTCAAAACGCGCTGATCCGCTTTGAAGCGGCGGTGCGTCGTTACGGCGAGGTGGTTGCTGTGGGCGGTGTCACTCTTGATATCGAGGCAGGCAGTTTTGTCGCGCTCGTGGGCTCATCGGGCTCTGGCAAATCGACGCTGCTCAAGATGGTCAATACGCTTGTGGAACCGACCGGCGGGCGTGTGCTGTTTGCGGGCGAAGATGTGACGAGCGTGCCCCAAGCGCAGCTTAGGCGCCGTGTGGGCTATGTGTTCCAAGGCATCGGCCTCTTTCCACATATGAGGGTGGGTGAGAACATCGCTATCGGCCCCCGGCTGGCAGGTGAGACACTGCCGCAAGCGCGCATTGAAGAGCTGCTTGAACTGGTCGAATTGGAACCGGAAATGGCGTCCCGTATGCCCGATGAGCTATCCGGCGGGCAGCGTCAGAGGGTGGGGGTTGCAAGGGCGCTTGCGAATGATCCCGAGATCCTGATCATGGATGAGCCCTTCGGCGCGCTTGACCCGATCACCCGCGATGCCTTGGGTGAGAAGGTGCGCGAGTTGCATGGGAAACTCGGCCTCACCACGGTGATGGTGACGCATGATATGGCCGAGGCGCTGCTTCTGGCTGACCGAGTGCTGGTCATGAGCCACGGCGAACTCGTTGCAGACGAGACGCCGCGCGCGCTTCTTGTAGGGGAGGGCGGAGAGATCGCGCAAAGCCTAGTCGCGGTCCCGCGTGAACAGGCTGAGCGCCTTGCTCATATGGAAGAGACCTCCTGATGAGCGAGATTTTCGAAATTCTGCTCGGCCTTGGCGACAAATTTGCCGCTCACATTGTGCTGGCGGCTTCGGCTATCGGGCTTGGCATTTTGGTGGCATTGCCGTTGGCGATTTGGGCGAGCCGTTCGCCCACGGTCTCGCGCGTCGCACTTGGTTTTGCGAGCCTTGTGCAGACCATTCCAGCGCTTGCTCTCTTGGCTCTGTTCTTCCCCATTCTGCTGAGCCTTCGCGCCGTATTCGGAGAGGATTTGCCAACGCTCGGCTTCCTCCCTGCCCTCCTTGCACTGGCGCTTTATGCGCTGCTCCCGATCCTTAGAAACGCTGTCACCGCGCAGGCTAATCTCGATCCGCAAATTCTTGAAGCTGCTGACGGCGTTGGCATGACTGGATGGCAAAAATTGCGGCTTGTCGAAGCACCGTTAGCCGCGCCCTTTGTGATGGCCGGTATCCGCACAGCAAGCGTTTGGACAATTGGTGCAGCGACGCTGTCGACCACCATCGGGCAACCCAGCCTTGGCGATCCTATTTTTGCCGGCCTACAGACGCAAAACTGGGCGCTTGTCGTGGCGGGATGTATCGCGAGCGCAGGGCTGGCGCTGGTGGTTGATGCGCTGCTTGGCTTGATCGAACGAGGCTTTGCAAACCGTAAAAAATGGCAATGGGGAGCCGGGCTTGCAGCGGTCGCGCTGGGCCTTGGCGCCGCGTTTGTCGCGCAAGGGGGCGGAGAGGATGACGACACGATCATCATCGCCTCCAAGCAATTCTCGGAGCAATATATCCTTGCGCAACTCATCGGTGCGCAGCTTGAGGAAGCGGGTTATTCCGTGGCGTACCGCGATGGCCTCGGCTCGGCTGTGGTGCACAGCGCCGTCGCCTCGTCCAACATCGATATCTCGGTTGATTACACCGGCACCATCTGGACCAATGAGTTGGAGCGGACCGACAATCCGGGGCGCGAGGCGATGTATGAAACCATCGTCAAATGGGAGCGCGAAAACACCGGCGTGCGCGTTCTGGGACGGCTAGGTTTCGAGAATGCCTATGCCTTTGCGATGCGTGCCGACCGTTCGGCTGAACTGGGCATCACCAGCCTTGAGGATATGGTCGCGGTCGCCCCGCAGCTGACCCTTGGCGGGGACCCTGAATTTTTCGAGCGGCCCGAATGGATTGCTGTGCGCGAGGCTTATGGTCTGCGCGTAGGCGAGACCCGCAATTTCTCACCCACCTTCATGTATAATGCGCTTCAATCAGGCGAGGCCGATGCGATCAGCGCTTACACATCGGACGGGCGGATTGCAGCGGACAATTTGGTGGTTCTCGAAGACCCGCGCGAGGCTCTGCCCAGCTATGACGCCATGCTGATGATGAGCCCGCGCATTGCTCAGGACGAGGATATTGCGGCAGTCCTTGCGCCACTAATCGGAGCGATTTCTGTCGAGGACATGCGCGAGGCAAATTACGCCGTGGACCGCGAAGGAGAGGGCAAGCTCTCGCCCAAGGACGCGGCACAAGAATTGGCTGAGAAGATCGGCCTCTAACGCTCGCGCTTCCATGTTTGTGTCTGGCAAATAAAGCTCACACAGCCCTTCACTTTGAGGGTGTTGGCATTCACTCGCTGGATGGCAGAGCGGAAGGTACGCCCGCGATTGGGATCATAAATCTGACCCTTCCACTCATCGTCATCCTGACGAAACTGTGTGAGGATCGGGAGGCCAAGGAGCTTGCGTTTGCGCAAGTTTGCATCCGGATTGTTGATGTCGCGCTGATCTGCGCCATCGGGCGGAGTGATCAGGAATCGCGCAATCCGCCCGCATATGACACTTCCGCATTGCTTGATCTCAACCACGGCATCGCGGTCCTCGGTGACCCAGCGTCCATTGATTGAGTCTGCGGCAAGAGCTTGCGCGGGCAGTGCGAGAACGGCTGAAACAGCCAGCGCGAGTTTCAAAATAGTGTGCTTAGTCATGCTGGCTCTCCTCGGGGTGAGTAAAGGTTACGCGCGCGCAGCCCCAAAAGTTACGGTTAGTCGAAGCCAACACCGTCGGGCCAGCGACGCCCGCAAACGCCAAGAACTTTGAACAAAGCCCCCATCTGGCCATCATCAACGAGCCGGTCATATTGGCGCTTGACCTTATCTGCTTCGCCGGGGTTCTGCCGCTGGAGCGCTTCCATGCGCACATCAATACCCATTTGGCGCAGCCACTCGCCCTGCATCTGCACACCCATCACGTCCGCGCCCCTCGCATCGGCAACATCTTTGAGCATCTCAAAATCAACATGCGCGGTAAGATCGGCCTGTCCTGGATGATCAAACACATCGACCTTTTGATGGGCCTTTAACGCCTGAAGAGTAGAGCCCGAGCGCGCTTCAAATGGACCGTAATCGATGATGAGCGCAGCGCCGCCTTGGTTTTTGAGGCGCTCAGCAATCTCTCCCATAAGGGTCGATGCTGCAGCGCTTGTCTCAATCATTGTGCCCTGCGGCGCGCTTTTCCAGCTCTTTGGGACGATAGCATCCATCGGCTTGTCGCCAGCTACAAAGACGAATTTATCATCTTCCAATCCCACCATACGTTCATGCCAACCATTGGCAGAACGGATCAGTTGATGGACGGGAAGGGCGTCAAAAAATTCGTTGCCGACAATCAAAAGCGGGGCGTCATCGGGTAGCGTCGATAGGTCATCGTGATGGATCACATCGGGGAAAGCTTGGCGTTGGATTTTTCGCAGCGCCGGTGAGGTTTCAACAAAGTGCAAAACGGGCGCAAAATCATAACGGGCCGCGGTGCGCAAAGCGTCTTGCGCAAGGGTCCCGCGACCGGGGCCAAGCTCGACAAAGTGGATGTGTTTGCGTGCACCCATCTTGACCCAGAGATCGGCGAACCACAGGCCAATAAGCTCGCCAAACATCTGGCTCACTTCGGGCGCCGTGATGAAGTCGCCTTCTTCGCCCAGGGGATCGCGGCTGGTGTAATAGCGCGCATTGCTCTCAGCCATGTAGTGCGCGAGGCTAATCGGGCCGGTCTCACGGATAAGGCGGCGGAAGGTTTTGCCAAGGGTCTTGGCCTTATCCACCGCTTCGGCGAGCGCTCTTGCCTCGGCTTTCTCGCGCGCCTTTTTCTCGGCGAGTGCCTTTTTCTTAGCTTCAGCCTCGGCCTTCTTCTTGGCAGCCGCCTCGGCTTTTGCTTTACGCTCTGCCTCTTGCTTGGCCTTGCGCTCTGCCTCGGCCTTGGCTTTTTTCTCAGCCTCTAAGCGCGCCTTCTCTTCGGCTTCGCGCTTCTTCTTGGCTTCCGCCTCTGCTTTAGCCTTAGCCGCAGCTTCCGCCTTGGCTTTCTTCTCGGCCTCCAATTTGGCCTTCTTTTCAGCCTCTCGTTTGGCCTTTGCCTCGGCTTCAGCCTTAGCCTTGGCCTCAGCCTTGGCCTTACGCTCCGCCTCTTTGCGAGCTTTCTCTTCCGCGGCAGCTTTTGCCTTGGCTTCGGCCTCCTCCTTGGCTTTACGCGCCGCTTCTTCCTGAGCTTTCGCCTCAGCCTCGGCGAGCGCCTTTTCTTCCGCTTCCTGCTTGGCTTTGGCCTCCGCTAGTGCCCGCGCTTCGGTTTCGGCCTTCTCTTTCGCCTTGCGGGCGGCTTCTTTGCGCGCCTTCTCTTCAGCTTGCGCGATGGCTTTCTCTTCCGCCTCAAGCTTGGCCTTCGCTTCCGCTTCCGCTTTGAGTTTAGCCTCAGCCTCTTCTTTGGCCTTCCGCTCCGCTTCAGCCTTCGCCGCCTCGCGTGCCTTACGCTCAGCCTCTTCTTTAGCTAGACGTTCCGCTTCGATTGCTGCCTTCTTCTGGGCCTTCTCCTCTGCCTCTCGCGCCGCCTGCTCTTCAGCCTCAAGACGCCGCTTCTCAGCGGCCTCTTTCTTCGCCTTCGCCTTTGCCATCGCTTTGGCGGCAAGCGCTGTTTCTTCCGCGATGCGGGCGTCTTCTTCCTCTTTCAGAGCCTTGGCGAGCGCGGCCGCCTCGTCGTCGACGGGAGGTTTGGCCTTTGGAGCGGGTGTCTGTTTGGCGGGCTTCTTCGCTGGATTTTCAGCAGCAGGCAGCGCGTTCACCACCGGGGCGGCCACATCAGCATCGCCCGGTTCAATCAATCGCAGTTCGCTCGCACGGTGCGTGTGAAGCGTTATTACGCCTAGGCCGGTTTCGCTGCCATCCCTGAGCCCACGGGCGGCCTCATCAGCGCGAAGATCACGACAATCAATCCAGTCAGTATCATGGGTATGCTTAGCCATTGCCCCATTGATAGACCGGTTTGTCGCACCAAGTCAGCCAATTGTGCATCTGGTTCACGAAAAAATTCGTTGAAGAAACGCGCGCAGCCCATGCCGAAGGTGAAAACCCCTACCAAAAGACCGGGCCGGAACCGGGCACGGGTCTTCCAGAAAAGCAGCAGAAGCACGATAAGCAAAAGCAGCCCTTCGAGGCCTGCCTGATAGAGTTGGCTTGGGTGACGCGCGATTTCGCCCGCACGCGGATCAGGGAAGATCATTGCCCAAGGCACATCACCAGCACGCCCCCACAGCTCGCCATTGTTGAAATTGGCAAGCCGACCAAGCAGCATGCCCATGGGAATGCTGACGACAACATAGTCAAACACACGAAGGAAATTGAGCTTTTCGCGCCAAGTCACCCAAGCGATTGCCGCAAGCACACCAAGCACGCCGCCGTGAAAGCTCATACCGCCATCCCACATGCGCAAAAGCTTCCAGCTGACGATGCCCTCGCCTGAAAAATCGGTGAATGCCGATGGTATTCCGGTGCTGCCGCCGGTGTAAAATGCTGCATAACCAAGCCGCCCGCCAAGGATCACGCCGAGCGTGCAATAGAAGAACAAATCATCTGCGTGCCGCTGCGCCATGGGTGCGCCGGGTGTCTTGATCGCTTTTGACGTGTGCCAATAGGCAAAGATCACGCCCAACAGGTAAGCGAGCGAATAATATCGTAGCTGGAACGAGCCGATCTCAAACAGATAGGGCGACATGCCCAGATCAGACCAATAAATCGGATCAGCGCCGCCAGCGGTTGCAGCAAGTAGTGACAGCACGAATGGAACCTCTTAGAGATATCAGCGTGCCGTTCTGGCGCGCACGTTTGAGCGGCTTTTGGCACAGCATACCCTTTACGAAAAGGGCCCTATGAAAAAGGCTCTATGAAAAAGGGCTTTGCGCAAAACCGTTGATCGAGCATCATGGCCCACTAGCCATTTGGCCTATTGTTCAGGTGAACCAAGCCGGACACATAGGCGCTGAGTAATAAGCGCCTGCACTAACGCAGGCGAAGTGAGGAGAGAGAACCGCATGGCCACTGAGCTGGACAATGCCCTTGACGCCATCATGGTGGAGATGACCAAAGAGGGTCAGCCGTTTCATACAACGCCTTTTGAGCGCGATGGCACCGCGATGCCGCAATTCACAACATCTCCTCCGAGCCTGGCGCATTACTTCGCCCACTTTTGCCAAGAGCACAAAGACGTGCCCTTCATCGTCGATGGCGACCTGCGGCTGACTTTTGGTGAGACTTACCAGGCGGCCGTTTGTGTTACCGAAAGTCTCGTCAAAGACCACGGCGTTGAAAAAGGCGACCGCATCGGGATTGCTGCGCGCAACTCGGCCAATTGGATGATCGCTTATATGGGCATTGCGATGGCGGGCGGCTGTGTGACTTTGCTCAACGGTTTCTGGTCAGGCGATGAGTTGGCTTATGGTATCCGTCTGGCGGAATGTAAGATCGTTCTGGCCGATGCCGGCCGCGCCGCACGCCTTGAGGGCACCGACCATTCGGCAAAGCTGGTCATGATGGAGCATAGCGCGCCGCATGAGGGCTTGGCGAACGTATGGAAGGCTCCGGAGAGCTTCGAGACCTCTGCCGCGATGGCGATGCTGGGGCAGCTTGGTCCCGATGATCTGGCGACGATCCTCTATACCTCAGGTTCAACGGGCAATTCCAAAGGCGCCTATTCCGATCACCGCGGCGTTGTTCAGGGCGTCATGAGCTATGTTGCGCAAAGCGCGATGGCCAAGGTTCTGATGGAGAGTAAGGGCGAAGATATGAGCGCGCAGCCTTGCGCTCTCGTCGCTGTGCCGCTGTTCCACGTAACGGGCGCTATACCGCTGTATCTCCAATCCTTTGCGATTGCGCGTAAGCTTGTCCTTATGCCCAAATGGGATGCGCTGCGGGCGATCCAATTGATGCATGATGAGAAGGTCACATATTTCGTCGGCGTTCCGCTGATGAGCTATGAGATCGCGATGCACCCTGACCTTGGGCAGTATGACCTTTCCGCATGTAAGAGTTTTGCCGCTGGCGGCGCGCCGCGTCCGGTGGAGCATGTGACGCGCATCAAAGAGGCGCTGCCCGGTGGTTTCCCGCTTCTGGGCTATGGCCTCACTGAAACAAACGCGGTCGGCTGTGGCAATTTCAATGAAAACTACCTGGCAAAGCCCAATTCCACGGGTAAAGCCTCGCAGCCGCTGGTTGAAGTCGGCATCCTTGATGATGACGGCAACGCGGTCGCTCAAGGCGGCGTTGGCGAGGTGTGCATCCGCACGGTTGCCAATTTCAAAGGCTATTGGCGCAATGATGAAGCGACTGAGGCGGCCTTCACCAAAGACCAATTCTTCCGCACCGGCGACCTCGGCTATCTCGACGAAGATGGCTACCTCTACATCGTCGACCGTAAGAAGGACATCATCATCCGGGGTGGTGAAAACATCACCTGCATCGAGGTCGAAGATGCCATTTACGCGCACAGCGATGTGGCCGAATGCTCGGTCTTTGGCCTGCCCGATGAACGAATGGGCGAAGTGCCCGCGTGTGTCTTCAATGTGAAAGAAGGCCGCGATGCGTTGAGCGCGGGCGAGCTTAGGGAATTTTTGCTTTCCAACATTGCCCCCTTCAAGGTTCCCTTGGAAGAGCATATCTGGGTCGTCAATGAAGCACTCCCCCGTCTTGGAACGCAGAAGATCGACAAGAAAACCTTGCGCGCGCACTACACTGAGCAAGTCGCTGCTTGAGGATCGCCTGCGCATCTACATGAGGGGAGCGCTATGACCGATTGGGCTTTGCCTAACCGCGTTCCCCGCCAACGCGCAATCATCAACCGTCGGGCTCTGACCGGCGCGGTCAATGATTTTGCGCAGAGCCATGGTGACAAGGCGCGCCCGCATGTTCTGGCTGAATTAAAGGCCGCGCTTGAGGCGGGTCATGAAGAGCTTGAACGACGGCTTAAAGAAAAACCATCGGCAGGCCATGAGATCACGCTTGGCTATGCATTTCTCACCGATCAGCTCATCCGCGTGATCCACGATTATGTGGTCGAACATGTATTTCCCATCGCCAATCGCACGGTGGCTGAACGTCTCGCCGTGCTGGCGGTGGGCGGGTATGGCCGCGCGGAAATGGCGCCGCATTCCGACGTCGATATCGCCTTTATCACGCCAATGAAGCGCGCGCCCTGGTGCGAGCAGGTGATCGAGGCGATGCTTTATCTCCTATGGGATTTGGGCCTTAAGGTTGGGCACTCCAGCCGCACTGTTGGCGACACCATGCGCATGGCGAAAGAGGATTTAACGATCCGTACTGCCCTCCTTGAATCGCGCTTAATCTGGGGCGATCAAGGCGTATATGAGGAACTGCGCCAGCGCTTTTGGCAAGAGGTTGTCAAAGGCAATGAGCGCGCCTTTCATGCAGCCAAATTGGAAGAGCGCAATGCGCGCCACAAACGCATGGGCGACAGCCGCTATGTGGTCGAACCCAATGTGAAAGAGGGCAAAGGGGGGCTTCGCGACCTCCAAACGCTCTATTGGATCGGCAAATTCATGCACCGCGTCGAAAGCGCCTCTGAGCTTGTCGATGTGGGGCTTTTTACAAAGGCGGAATATCGCAGCTTTCGCCGCGCTGAAGGGTTCTTGCTTGCTGTACGCTGCCATATGCATTCGATCACGGGACGCGCTGAGGATCGCCTGACCTTCGATCTACAGCGCCAAGTGGCCGAAGCGATGAACTTTGCAGACCGCACCGGCAAAAGCGCGGTTGAGCGGTTCATGCAGTATTATTTCCTGCAAGCCAAACGGGTGGGCAACCTCACTGGCGTCTTCCTCTCGCACCTCGACACAAAGCTCGCCAAGAAACGCGTGGGCAGCGGTTTCTTTGCAGGGTTTGCCTCAAAGCCGCGTATGCACAAAGGCTATGTGATTGAGGCCGGCCGGATCAAAGCGCCAAGCGACACCTGGTTCAAAGAAGACCCTGTGCGCCTCATCGAAATTTTCCAGATTGCTGAGGCACAAGGGGTGGAAATCCACCCTGAAACCATGCGTCAGGCAGACCGCGATCAAAAATTGATCGACAAAAGTGTCAAAAACGACCCACGCGCCAACGCTCTGTTCCTCGACTTGCTTGGCGGTCGCAAGGACCCCGAAAGCGCGCTGAGGTGGATGAATGAGGCGGGCGTCTTTGGGCGCTTTGTGCCTGATTTTGGCCGTGTGAACGCTCAAATGCAGTTCGACATGTACCACCACTATACAGTCGATGAGCACACGATCCGCGCGATTGGTCTCTTAAGCCAGATTGAGCGCGGCCTCCTTAAAGCCGACCACCCGCGCGCGAGCGAGCAAATCCACAAAATTAGCTCGCGCCGTGCGCTTTATGTGGCGGTGCTGCTGCATGATATTGGCAAGGGGCGCGGGGGCGATCATTCGGTTATCGGCGCTGAGATCGCGCACAAGCTGTGCCCGCGTTTTGGCCTCGATGAGAAAGAAACGGAGCTTGTCTCTTGGCTGATCTTGCAACACTTGCTGATGAGTTCAACAGCGCAGAAACGCGACCTCACCGATCCCAAAACTATTGAGGATTTTGTGGGCGAGGTGAAATCGGTGGAGCGCCTTCGCAACCTCTCGATCCTGACCTGCGTTGATATTCGCGCAGTGGGCCCCGGCACTTGGAACAGCTGGAAGGGACAGCTTCTGGGTGAGCTTTATGATGCGGCTCAAGAGCGCTTGCGGCTTGGGCACAAGCGCACAGGCCGTGCCCAGCGTGTCGCAGCGCGCAGAGCGGCTGTTGGCGAAATCCTAGGGAGCAAGGCGCAGCTTACCGAGGAGGTGGGCGACCTTCTTTCCGATGCCTATTGGATTGCGGAACCTGAAGACATCATCGCCAAAAACCTGGTGCAGTATGAAGAAGCGCGACGGTTGGACGAAAACCTTTCAATCCATTGCGAGGTCGATGAAGAGCGCGGTGCTACCCTCGTTAGCGTTATTGCAGGTGATCACCCTGGCCTGTTCTATCGCATCGCGGGCGGCATTCACTTGGCGGGCGGCAACATCATCGATGCGCGCATTCACACCGCGACAAATGGCTATGCGATCGACAATTTCCTCGTGCAGGATATGAAGCAAGAGCCATTTCGCGAGGCCTCTCAGATCGCGCGCCTTAAGAAAGGCATTCAGGACGCGCTTCTTGCCAAGATTGAGCTCGTACCCAAGCTCGCCGCGCGCCCGCTGCCGCATTCGCGTTCCAAGACATTCTCCGTCGCGCCCACGGTCAATTTCGATAACAAAGCCTCGAACCGCTTTACCGTGATCGAAGTCAATGCGCGGGATCGTCCAGCGCTTCTAAACCGCCTCGCGCACGCTTTGTTCAGATGCAATCTCATCGTTCAATCGGCGCATATCACCGCCTATGGCGAAAGCGCAGCCGATACGTTCTACGTGACTGACCTGACAGGCGGAAAAGTCACACTCAAAGAGCGTCTTGCCGAAATCGAGGCAACACTGCTTGAAGCGGCAAGTGATGAGCGGCAATTGGAGCTAGAGCAGGCCTGACGGCACGACATTCATCGCTTTTCGAATGTTCTTCGTCGCCATGGGGCTTGTAAAATAGTGGGATTCAAGAAATAGGTTTCGCAAAACGAACCTAAATAGGGAGAGAATTGATGCGTTCCTTTACTTCGCTTCGTGCGTTGGCGCTTTTGGGTGCCGGTATGGTTTTGGCCCCGCAGGCCGCCTTGGCACAAGATAACGAGAATGACGCCACTGTTGCAGAGGATGACAATGCACCCATCCTCGTGACGGGGTCGCGCATTCGTCGCCAGTCTCAAGGCGATCTTGCCTCCCCCTTGGCAACGCTTGGTAGTGAGAGCATTTCTGACATTGGCGCGCAGAACATTGGTGAGATCACTCAAACGCTTACCATCAACTCAGGCGCTCAGAACAACCCTGATGCCTTCACCCAAGGTGGCACCACCGGTACTTCGAACATCAACCTTCGCGGACTTGGCGTGGCCTCCACTCTGATCCTCCTGAACGGTAAGCGTCAGACACTGTCGGCTGCGCCAACCAATGATGGCATCAACTTCGTCGACACCTCTTCGCTCATTCCGCTGATCGCGGTTGAGCGGGTGGAGATCCTAAAAGACGGTGCGTCATCGCTTTATGGTTCTGACGCTGTTGCAGGCGTTGTGAACTTCATCACCCGCGAGAATTTCGAAGGCTTCACTGTTTCGGGTGAGTATACCCAGCACACCAGTGAAGGCGATTATTCTGAGTACAACATTCAAGCGCTTGGCGGCATCAACCTTGGCGACCTCAACCTGATGGCAGCGGTCAGCTATATCGACCGGAGCCCGCTCACAACGGCAGAGCGCCGTCTGTCGCAGCCAATCGATGACACCTCATCGCTTGGTAACCCAGGCGCATTCTTTGGCGTCCCCGGCTTCCCTGCAAGCGCACCCGTAATCGATCCGGGCTGTGAGCAAGGAGGCGGTAACCCGTTGGTTCTCTCGGCAACTCCAGCGGGCGTTCCAGACGTCGGCTTTTGCCGGTTTGACTTTGGTACGTTCTTCAACCTCGTACCTAAAGAAGAGCGTCTGACGGTCTTCGCCCAAGCCAGTGCTGACCTCTCAAGCGCTGTTCGCTGGAAAGCTGAAGTTGGCTATGCCGATAACTCTGCCCTTCGCGGAAACTCGCCGACGTTCCCATTCTTGCAACTCGGACAGGCCGTGGTGCCTGATTTCAACCCGAACAACCCATTTGGTGCGAACGTGGTGTTCTTTGGCCGTGCAAGCGGTAACGGCGGTGAAGTGTCACCTGCGCCTTTCTCATCCGAAACATTGCGGATCGCCAACACCTTCGAAGGTGATTTCGATGGTTTCCTCCAAAACGGTCTGTGGAATGTCAGCATGACCTATGCTGAGAACGACTTCGTCAACCAGACCGAAGACACGGTTCGCGACCGTTTCGCTTGTGCGCTTCGTGGCTTTAACGCCAGCCCTGCGTTTAACGCAGCAACCGGGCTGGATTGTACCGCTTCGAACCCATTCCTGACCGCCAATGGCGCATCAATCCCGGCAGATGGGACGTTCTTCAATCCGTTTTCATCAGCGCTTCTTGGCAACCCCGGCGACAATGCGGCGCTGCTTGATTACGTCATTGAACCCCTGGTTTCGACGCGTGCATCTGATTTGCTTGTGTTTGAGGGCTTTGTTTCAGGCGAGCTGTTCGATCTGCCCGCAGGCCCGGTCGGCGTTGCATTTGGTGCGCAATATCGGCGCCAACGTATCTCAGCGAGATTTGACGACATCGCGGCCAATGATGGTTTTGCGTTCTTGATCGGTGAACAAGCCTTCTCGGGCACGCAAAGTGTTTACGCGGTCTTTGGTGAGGCGAGCGTTCCGGTCGCCGACTGGGCCGAATTGCAATTGGCGCTGCGCTATGAGGATTATGGTTCGCAAGGTGGCAGCACGCTTGATCCAAAAGTCGCCCTTCTTCTGCGTCCAACAGACGGCGTTTCCTTGCGTGGGTCCTATTCAACCTCGTTCCGCGCTCCGTCGACATTCCAGCTTCAAGGTCAGTCGACCACGCTGCAGCAAGTCTCTGACCCGAACAATGGCGGGGCGAATGCCTTTGTCGCGGTTAGAGCATTAGGCAACACCGCTCTGACGCCGGAAACTTCAACCGCTTACAATTTGGGCTTTACTGTTGAGCCAGTGGACGGTCTCGAGTTTAGCGCGGACTACTACAGCTTTGAGTTTGACGATGCGATTGTACAAACTGCGCCTCAGTCAATCGTTGATGCTGATCCCAATGGGGCCAATGTCATTCGGAGCCCTGCTGGCACGATCATCCAAGTCAACAACTCCTACGTGAACGCAGCGAGCGTCGAGACATCAGGCTTGGACTTTTCGGTTCGCTATCGCATCGAAGCTGGTGATTTTACGATCACACCAAGCATCGAGGGCAACTATGTATTTGCCTACGACCTGCAAACCACCATTGGTGGACCGGTAATCGAGGGTGCGGGCAATCGCAACTTTACCAACTTTGGTTCACCAACGCCCGAGCTGCGCTACAATGCTGGGCTTCAGCTCGAGGCTGGCGCGCACGCGTTCAACATCTTTGGCCGTTACATCGACAGCTACATTGATGATCAGAATGCAGGAGCCGAGATTGACAGCGACTTCCGAGTGGATGCGCAGTACTCGCTCGATCTAGCTGAAGTGTTTGACATGGACAATCAGCTGCAACTGACCGCTGGTGTGCGTAACCTGTTCGGCGTGACAGCGCCAACGGTTGCGACCAATGGCGGTTTTGACAGCCGGGTCCACGATCCGCGCGGTACTTTGGTCACTGTGGGTATTGTGGCCGGTCTGTAAGCCACTTCCCCAAGTTGAAAACGAAATGGGGCGCTCCTTTCGCAGGGGCGCCCTTTTTCTATCGACAAAGGCTAATCTGCCAAAAGCAGCATCGAGACGTGATAGTCGTCAAAGCCCACAAAGCCCCATTCGGTCGTGCCGCCGGCAACCGGGTTCCACAACCCGTCATAGCGGTTGGAGACGAGGGTGAGAGTGGCCGGGTCGAATAGGCCAAGGAACTCGCTAGCGCACATTTCTGCGTCTTCGCGTGGCAGCCATGATTGGCTCGGGTTCGCAAGGTTTTGGGTCAACGCTTTGACCAGCTCTCCCAAGCCAGAGCGTGTTTCGCCCTCCGGCGCGCCAGCATCCAAAAGTTCCCAGTTAAAGCCGATTTGTTTAAGGCCAAGCGTGCCCGTGATATTGTCCGCGACCTCGCAATGGTTGCCGCTAATCGATCCGCGTGGACCGTAAGCAAACTTAACCAGTGCGCCTTTCTCCAAGACAGGTCGCCAGCGCTTGATAAAGGTGTCCGCCCCCTCCATCAGCCCCGCGCGCCAAAAAGGGCCGTGCCCACCCTCACATGGGTCGCGCCCAATTGCACCGCGGTTTCATAGTCACCGCTCATGCCCATGGAGAGACCTGCGACCCCGTTATCCCTGGCAAGCTTAGCCAGCAGCGCAAAGAAGGGCGCAGGCTCAATGTCAGAGGGTGGCAGGCACATGAGCCCGGCGATGGGGATGTCGGCGGCGCGCACCTTCTCAAGGAAGGCGGGCACCTGGGCAATCGGGCAGCCACCCTTTTGCTCTTCATCGCCAATATTGACTTGTACAAAACACGGCACGCGCTTGTCCGACTTGTCCATCGCCTTTGCGAGCGCCTTTAGAAGGCTGGGCCGGTCGAGCGAATGGATCACATCGAAGAGCTCCACCGCTTCTTCTGCCTTATTGGATTGGAGCTGTCCGATCAGGTGCAATTCGACATCGGGATAATCCTCTCGCAGCAAAGGCCATTTGCCTTGCGCTTCTTGAACCCGGTTTTCGCCGAAAACGCGCTGGCCTGCCTCAAGCAGCGGAGTGATACGCTCAGCCGGGTGGGTCTTGCTCACCGCGATGAGCCTCACATCTTCGGGTTTACGCCGAGAGGGCTTGCACATACGGGCGATATTGGCGTTGACGCTCTCAAGTTTATCGGCTGCACTTTCCATGGGAGAGCCGCTATAGCGGGCGGGTGAGAAACTCAACTCTTCCCTTGGCCTGGCTGATCTCTGACGCGCGCAACGATGCGGTGTTAGAGGACGCTTTGGAGCGCTTGCCCCGAGGGAGCGGATTTATTTACCGGCATTATCATTTGGCTGATCCTGAACGCTGGCAGCGGTTTGAGAGCTTACGCAAGGTGGCAAAGGCTTGCGGCCACATGGTGATCCTCGCCGACAGCGCAATGACTGCCAAGGAATGGGGCGCATATGGGATTTACGGGGCGCCGCGTTCTTTATCGCCAAGGCGCGCGGGGCTGCTGTATTTGGCAACCGCTCATGACATGGCAGAGGTAGGGCTGGCCAATCGATTGGGAGCAGATGCCATTTTGCTTTCGCCAGTCTTCGCGACCAACTCGCATCCCGGCAGTGGCACTCTTGGCCCATCGCGTTTCCGCGTTCTTGCCAAGCACGCGCGCGCGCCTGTGATCGCCCTGGGCGGAATGACCAAGGCAGGCGCTCGCACCCTCCAATGGCGGCGCTGGGCCGCGATTGATGGGTTGAGCTAAGGGAGACGCTTATGCCCGCAAACGACAATGAACTGGACCGGTTGTATATCGAGGCGCGCCGTCACGTATTGGCAACAAAAAGATGCTCGGCAAGCGACCTTCAACGCACCTTGCGCATTGGCTTCAATAAGGCCCGTGCGATCATCGAACGGCTCGAATTGGAAGGTGTCGTCAGTCCCCGTTTTTGAACCATCCATTTCACCATTTGGCTTTGCGGCTCATCGCTCTTTGCTTGACCAGAGTCGTCCGAGGATTCATGGTGTGTTCTCGTCTATCTCCAACCTAGGAAGCGCCCTATGGCGACCCGAGCCGTGAACACACGTAAGCCTGCAACAGCCGACTGGCGCATTGGCCTTCGCCGATCCTTACGACGCGCAGCCCAGATGACGGGTGCAGGGGTCCTTTTCCTGGCAATGGCGTTTTTGGCGCTCGCTTTGGCAAGTTACACCCAAACCGACCCGAGTCCTTCGACAGCTGCTGATCCTTCACAGGTAAGCAATTGGATGGGCCAATGGGGGGCATGGGCTGCGGACCGTGTGCTGTTTGCTTTTGGCTTACCCGGAGTGCTTTTGTTGCCGCTTCTGTACATTTCTGCACGGCGTTTATGGCGCAGCGTGGAGCTCGATACCGAAGAAGGGGAGCGCACGCGTTGGTGGTTGCCCACCGGGCTCTTGCTTATTGCGATGGTGCTTTTGGGGACTGTTCTCTCGCTTGCGTTCGACACCTCTGCAGGCTCACTTCCTGCACAATTGGGCGGTGTTTCCGGCCTTCTTGGTGCAACAGGTATTGAGGCGGCCGCGTCTCGTTTTGGTGAAAGCGCCTCGGGCTGGGTGACGCTTGCCGGGGCGCTTGTTTGCCTTGCGGGGGGCACAACTCTGCTCACCCGCATCTTTGCGATTGATTGGCGCGTGCTTTTGACCCTGCCCAATTTCGTCGGCGGCTCGGCGATTGGCAGCGCTATTGCAGCACGTTTGCCATTTCTGCGCGCCAAAGAGCAGGCGCTCACCTTTATCGACGAAGATGACGAGACCGCAGCGCCTGCGACTAAAGCACGCCGGGCTAAGAAGGCGGATGTTAGCGAGGTGAAGGAAGAACCTACACCGCGCCGCTCACCAGAAATCACCGACCCCTCAGCGCCGCCCAAACGCGCCAATCCGGCGACCAAGAAGAACCAGCGCGATATGTTCGCGACTTATGATCTGCCGAGCCTTGAGCTGCTCACTGATCCTCCAGAGGACACTGCGCCAAAGCTCGACAAACTGGCTTTGGAGCGCAATGCGCGCCTGCTTGAAAACGTGTTGGATGACTTTAACGTCAAAGGCGAAATCACCGCCGTTCGCACCGGTCCTGTGGTCACCATGTATGAGCTTGAGCCAGCCCCGGGCATCAAGGCGAGCCGCGTTGTAGGCCTTGCCGAAGACATCGCCCGCAATATGAGCGCAATCAGCGCGCGGGTCTCGCCTATTCCCGGCAAGACGGTGATGGGGATCGAGCTTCCAAATAAGGACCGCCAGATGGTGGTTCTAAAGGAGCTTGCCGAGTGTGCCGACTTTGTCGATCACAAGGGCGCTTTGCCGATCATCCTTGGTAAGGATATCGCAGGCGAACCGATTGTGGCCGACCTTGCCGCCATGCCTCACTTGCTGGTCGCAGGGACCACGGGTTCAGGCAAATCGGTGGGGCTCAACTGTATCCTTATGTCGCTGCTCTACCGGTTTACGCCGGAGGAATGCCGCCTGATCCTGATCGATCCTAAGGTCCTTGAGCTCAAAACCTATGACGACATCCCGCATCTCCTCTCTCCCGTGGTGACCGAGCCGCATAAATCTGTGCGCGCGCTCAAATGGGCGGTTGAGGAGATGGAGCGTCGCTATCGGATGATGAGTTCGATTAACTCGCGCAACCTTTCGGGCTTTAATGAGAAAGTTCGCAATGCGATTGCAAAGGGTAAGCCGTTGGGCAGGCGTGTACAGACGGGGTTTGATCCCGACACAGGCGAGCAATTGTTCGAAGAAGAACAGCTCGATTACGAACCGCTGCCGCAGATTGTCCTGATCGTGGACGAGCTTGCCGATTTGATGGTGACCGTTGGCAAGGAGATCGAGATCCTGATCCAGCGTCTGTCCCAAAAATCGCGTGCGGCGGGTATTCACCTCATCATGGCGACGCAGCGCCCGTCTGTCGATGTCATCACCGGTGTGATTAAAGCCAACTTGCCGACCCGGATCAGCTTTAAGGTGACCAGCCGCATCGACAGCCGCACCATTCTTGGTGAGCAGGGCTCTGAGCAACTGCTGGGCAAAGGCGATATGCTGTATAAGCCCAACACGGGCGCGACAGTGCGCGTGCATGGGCCCTTCGTCAGCGATGAGGAAGTGGAGGCTGTGGCTGACTTTTGGCGAGCGCAAGGCGCGCCTGAATATGTCGATGCTGTCACGGAAGAACCCGAAGATGGTGGTGGCCTCAACTTTGAAGACGACATGACCGCGTCCGATAATCCCGAAGAGCGCAAATATCGCCAAGCTTGCCAGATTGTGATCGAGAACCAGAAAGCATCGGGCTCATGGCTCCAACGTCAGATGGGTGTGGGATACAACACCGCTGCCAAATGGATTGAGCGCATGGAGAGCGAAGGCCTTGTGGGTCCAGCCAACCATGTCGGCCGGCGCGAGATTTTCCGAGACCAGGACGGCAATCCTATCTAAAGGGCTTTGAATATGCCCGATACCGTAACGTCCTCTGCTCTTAAAGCGTTTGCCGCTTGGGTCGCTGAAACGCCCCGAGATTGGCCCGAGGAAGCACTGCACACCGCACGCCGGTCGCTGATTGACACGGTCGCCTGCATGGTGCCGGGAGCTGCTGATAGCGCCCCATCCAAGCTGTGGCCTGTGGTTGAAGGCTGGGGGAGCGGCGAGGCGAGGGCGACTGCGAGGACGCAGACACTCTCTGCGCCAAACGCGGCTCTTTTCAACGGCACCTGCGCCCATGCGCTCGATTTCGACGACAATTTTGACCCCGCAAAGGCGCACGCTTCAGCGGTGCTGATCCCCGCACTGCTTGCTCTGGCCGATAGCGAAGATGCATCCATAGGCGATGTGCTCGATGGATACATCGTTGGTCTCCAGATCATGGGGCTCGTCGGCCAAGCGGTAAACCCGTTTCACCGTAGCCGGGGCTGGCACGCAACTGGCACTATGGGCGCTATAGGAGCGGCGGCCGGATGCGCGCGGATGCTTAGCCTTGATGCAGAGCAGTCAGCCCACGCGATCTCGCTTTCGACCAGTCTTGCGGGCGGTTTTATGAGTCAGTTTGGCTCTGATACAAAACCGATCCACGCAGGGTTAGCGGCAAGTGGCGGCGTGCAATCGGCCCTCATGGCACGAGGCGGGATCACCGCAGGGGCAGCGACGCTTGAGGGCCCGACGGGGCTTCGCACATTGATGGTGGGGCAGGACGCCGAGGCGCTGGCGACCTCTATGGAGGGCAAAGCCGAACACGGCCAGACCATGCGCTTTAACCCCGCAAACGCAGGCACTGCGCTCCACATCACCGAATATGGCCTTAAGATCAAACGCTTCCCCAATTGCGGGAGCCTCCACCGAGCGCTCGATGGGTTATTGGCGTTAATGGAAGAACATTCAATCACAGCGGGCGCGGTCGAAAAGGTCCTTGTCCGCGCCCCGGCCGCACACCTGCGCAATCTCATGCACGAGAACCCGCAAACCCCGGCAGAGGCGAAGTTCAGCCTCGAATACAGCCTTGCGGCGGCCCTGAACGCTGGCGATGTTGGCCTTGGCGATTATGAACCTGATGCGCTTCATCGACCGCGGGTCCGCGCTCTTATGCCGCTCATCACAAAGCAATATGTCGAAAAGCTCGAGAGTGAATTTCCCACAGAAGTTCACATCACGCTTAAAGATGGGCGCAAGGTCCAAACCGCGCTCAAAATGCCAGTGGGCAGCAAAGCCCACCCCATGTCGGACGCGCAATTGTGGCAGAAGCTTGAGACCTGCCTTGCCGCCGCCCCTGATTTCAACCGGCAAGCCCTCCTGAAAGAGCTAGCTGACCTTGACCCCGCCAAGCCCGCGCGCCAATTGACCGCTACTCTTCAATTATCCAATGCGCTTCAATCCTAACCGATAGGTTCGACCCATGGCCACCACGAGTAAAGTCACAGCCTTAGTTCTCGCCGCCAGCCGTGCAGGGCCACAAGATGCGGTCGCCAAGCTCCAGAATGTGAGCCACAAATGCCTGGTGGAGATCGACGGAGAAGTGATGCTCCAGCGTGTGGTGCGCGAAATCGCCGAGAGTAACCACGCAGGCGATATCTACGTCTCGATTGAGAGCGAGGAGCTCATGCGTTCCGTCCCATACCTCGCCAACATGATGGATGAAGGCCGCCTCAAATTCGTCTCAGCGGGCGCCAACCTTTTTGCAAGTATCGAACACGCAGCCGCCACCATTCCAAACGCTTACCCCTTGGTCGTCTCCACCGGCGACAATGCTTTGCACACATCAGAGATGTTCGACCATTTTTGCGCAGAGGTGCTTGGCTCAGGCGCAGAAATCGCAGTGGCGATGACAACCGCCCAGACGATCCTTGATGCGTATCCCGACGGCAAACGGGCTTTTCACGAGCTTAAAGACGGTGGTTGGTCGAGCTGCAATCTTTATGCTGTGACCTCTGAACGCGCGATCAAAGCGGCCAAAGTCTTCGAGACCGGCGGACAGTTCGGCAAGCAACCACGCCGTATTCTCAAAGCCTTCGGTTTTCGCTTTATGCTGATGTATAAGTTCAGCCTCGCCACAATGGACGGCATGGCAGATTATTTGGCGAAGCGCTGGGGCGTGAGTGTTCAGGTGGTGCGTATGCCGTTTGCCGACGCGCCGATTGATGTTGATAATCCAGGCGACTTTACTCGTACTGATGGTATTTTGAAGAAACGCCGCAAGGCCGCTTAGATACTCGCTCCACTTGCATGTGTGGAGATTGATTATTTCTTCTCTCTGATTTTCATTCAATTGCTCTGCAATTCATCGAATTCGGAGTAGTTTTACTTAAGTGAGTAGTAATAAGTTCCCGTTTATACCGCTCGCATGCAATGGGCTTCTGTCTTAAATTCTGATATTCTCGTAGCGGCTATGCTTAGCGTGGGGCTCATCGCTTGTGTTGGGTTTGCCTACCGCATTCGCATGCTGCGCAGGCAAAGAGATGCGGCCATCAAAAAGGCTGAAGCCCTAGAAGCATTGTCTGAGCGTGACCCGCTGACAGGGCTGCTTAATCGCCGCCTTGTGGAAGATCGATTTGTCACTTTGCGCGCTCAAGGCTTCGATACTTTCGCGCTCATCGACCTCGATAAGTTCAAATTGATCAATGATCGTTTTGGCCATCAAGTCGGCGACCAGGTCCTTGTCGCTTGTGCCAATGCGATACGCGGGGACGATGAGCGCGATTGTATTGCGATGCGGCTGGGTGGTGAGGAGTTTGTAGTGCTATTGCGCGGCGACAATTCCTATGAGCGCGCAGAGGCCTTGCGCCGATCGCTACCGATGTGTGTGGCAAGCGAAGTGGAAGGACTTGATCGGCAAGTAACAGCCAGCATGGGGCTTATTGAGTTGCCGAGCGCCGGGGCTGAGATTTTGAGTTTTTCTGAGCTCTATTCGCGCGCTGATCAGCTTTTGTACAATGCCAAAGCGTCAGGGCGTAACCGAACATGTTTTGAGCGCCTCACTGTCTTCAACGATGCGCCACCTGTTCGCCGCGATCTGCAATCTGCTGCTTAATCAGCGAAAGGGCGCAAGCACCTCTGGGCGCACCCTAGTGAGGCGTCCGGTGGCCCGGTCAAGCATGGCCCAAGTGGTTTGCGCGGTCACAAGTGGCTTTCCATCGGCGTCGGTAAACTCAACCATGCGGATGGATTTAGCACCCTTGGGATCGCCGGGGATATAGGTCGTGCCGGTCGCGCTTTCACCCGCCGCTATATTGCCGCGATAGTCGATCTCATGCCGGATCACGACCCAGAAGAACTGCTCTTGGTGGGCGGGATCAGCGACCGCAGACCAATGCGCGGTAGCCATGTCCTGTACCCATTGCACCCAGACCGAATTGTTCACATGGCCGAGCTCATCGATGTGATGAGGCTCGGCTGTGAAGGTTTGGGTGTAGCAGTTAGGCTCGCTCACTCAGCGTCCCCAATCACTCGGCAGCCATGCCCATTTGCCACAGGATAAAGGCGAACTCTTCCGCCGTTTCCTTGAGGCTATTCCAACGTCCTGACTGACCGCCATGCCCTGCGCCCATATTGGTTTTGAGGAGCAGCAGATTGTCGTCCGTCTTCACATCACGAAGACGCGCGACCCATTTGGCGGGCTCCCAATAGGTGACGCGCGGGTCGTTAAGTCCCGCGGTGACCAGCATGGGCGGATAGTCCTGCGCCTTCACTTGGTCGTAAGGGCTGTAGGACAGGATATAGGCGAAGCTCTCTTTGGACGTGATAGGATTGCCCCATTCCTGCCATTCACCGGGCGTCAGCGGAAGCTTGTCGTTGAGCATCGTGTTGAGCACGTCGACGAAAGGCACATGGCTGACGATTGCGCCATATTGCGCGGGGTCTTGATTGATGATCGCGCCCATCAATTCGCCGCCTGCTGAGCCGCCCGATGCGGTCACCATGCCTTCGGCTGTAAAGCCCTTGGCGATAAGCCCGCGCCCTGCATCGACGAAATCGTTGAAGGTGTTGGTGCGCTCAAACATCTTGCCTTGCAGATACCAGCGCCGCCCGAGGTCATCACCGCCACGGATGTGCGCAATCGCATAGGCAAAGCCGCGATCAACGAGGCTCAGGCGCGTGGTCGAAAAGCCCGGCGGCACGGCATAACCATAAGCGCCGTAAGCATAGAGATGCAGCGGACCCGGACCCTCGATGCCAGCCTTGGCGAGGATTTCAGCGCGGTCCTTGCGCATCACTACGCTAACCGGAACCATGGTCCCATCGCGCGCTTCGATGTCGACACGCTGCGTCACATATTGCGAGGCATCATAGCCGCTCGGAATTTCCTGTGTCTTCAGCGTAGTCAGCGTCTTGGCCGCCACGTCATAGTCATAGACCGTATCGGGCGTGACCATGCTTTCATAGGAGAGGCGCAGTACGGTTTGGTCGTACTCAGGGTTATAGGTCAGCCCCGCATCATAACTCGCCTCTGGGAAGCTGATCGGCTCAATTTCCAGCGGCGCGTCGTAGCGGCGGATTTGCACAGAATCGAGCCCGTTCAAACGCCCTTCGGTGACGAAGAAACCTTCGAACAGGTCGAAATCGGTGAGGTAGAAATCGTTCGACCCCGCAATGACGGTTTGCCAGTCGCCCGGTGTTGCAAGGTCTGCCTTGGCGAGGCGGAAGTTGATATGATCGTCATTGGTCCACACCCACAGCTCGCCCTCTCGGATATCGACTGAGTATTCGACGCCCTTTTGGCGCGGCTTCACCAAGGTCAGTTCGCCTGTGGGATCGTCAGCAGAGACAAAGCGCACCTCGCTCGTCTCATTGTCGCCTGATGCGATGATGAGATAATCTTCCTGCGCGGTCAGCCCCGCACCCACGCTAAAGCTTTGGTCTTCTTCCAAGTAGAGCGACACATCGGTGTCATTCGGCTCGCCAATTGTGTGCAGCTTGATCTCAAGTCTGCGCCATTCCTCGGTCGAAGGGGTGTAGACTAGCGCTGTATCATTCGCGACCCAAGTGAGCCCGCCGCGAAGCTGCGTCAGCTCATCAGCCAGCAGTTCGCCCGTCTCCAAATCCTTGATACGGCCCGTGTAGCGCTCTGACCCATTGGTGTCGGTTGAATAGGCAAGATAGCGCCCACTCTTGCTCACCGACAAAGCGCCGAGGCGGAAGTATTCAAGGCCCTCAGCCAGCTCATTCTGATCGAGGATCAGCTGCGGCTCAGCGCTCTCGGGAGCGCCAACGGGCCTGCGATAGTGTTTGCGGTATTGCGAGCCCTCTTCAAACTCGGACCAATACATGTAGTCGCCATTGCGCTGAGGAACGGTGGAATCGTCCTCTTTGATCCGCGCGCGCATCTCGGTGAAGAGCGCCTCTGTCAGAGCCTCTTGGCCCGCCATCTTCGCCTCGAAATAGGCGTTCTCCGCCTTCACATAATCGAGCACATCCTCATCATCGATTGTGGGGTATGACTTGTCATAGAGCCAGTCATATGGGTCCGAAATCGTGATCCCGTGATGGCTGTAAGTGTGTTCGCGCTTCTCAGCGATTGGCGGGGTGACGGCTGACACGTTTGCGTGTTCCTCTTGTGTGTTGGCTGATGCGATATGGGCGGGCAAAACCGCCAAGACCGCAGCGCATGTAAGGATGGTGAAGCGTGATTGCGACACTGTGATAATCCCCTTTGGCGAACGCTCGGGTGGAAAGGTGCTGAGTTGCAGCTTATGTCATGGTATCTAACGTGACACACGACACGCGCAAGCAAGGATCAAACATAATGCTGATGCAAACCCACGAAGCGCGCCTCAAGGCTTTGCGCGAGGAATTGAAACGCCGCGAGCTTGATGGTTTTGTCATTCCGATATCGGATGAGCACATGAGTGAATACGTGGGCGACTATGCCCAGCGGCTCAATTGGCTCACCGGGTTTGGCGGGTCTGCGGGCTTTGCCGCCGTGACGCTCACCCATGCAGCGATCTTTGTTGATGGGCGCTACACCGTTCAAGTGCGCGATCAGGTGGACGGTAATCTGTTTGAGTATCGCAGCGTCCCCGGCGATTCGTTGAGCGATTGGCTAGGCGATGTGTGCGGGGAAGGCGCGAAGGTCGCCTATGATCCTTGGCTCCACACATGGGGATGGGTCGCGGCGCAGGAGAAGGCGCTTGAGCCCAAGGGTATCGCGATGGTGCCCGCAGACAGCAACCCGCTCGATGCTGTGTGGTCCGATCAACCGGCCCCTTCGAATGCTGTCGCAATCGTCCATGATGAGGCACTGGCAGGGCGCGGCTCGGCAGAGAAGCGCGCCGAAGTTGCCGATTGGCTGTGCGATGAAGGGCTCGATGCAACCGTCATCACCGCGCTCGATTCGATTGCGTGGCTTCTCAATATCCGAGGCGAAGACGTCGACAACACGCCGGTAGCACTTTCCTATGTGATCGCTCACAAAGATGGGACAGCAGAGCTTTTCATCGCGCCTGAGAAGGTGACGCCTGAGCTGACCCAGCATTTGGGCAATGCGGTGACCATTCGTGATCGCTCTGATTTCACCTCCGCGCTGGGTGAATTCTCCGGCAAGCGCGTGAGCGTTGATCCCAATTACGGTGTGGTCGGGATTGCGCAGGCGCTTCGTGCGGGCGGAGCAAAGTTCACCTTTGCACAGGATCCCACAATCCTCCCCAAAGCGATCAAGAACCCCGTTGAAGTCCAAGGCCACCGCGATGCGCAAGCCCGCGATGGTGCAGCGGTTGCCCGCTTCCTGCGCTGGATGGAAGTCACCGCTCCGGACGGCACCGTGGACGAACTATCTGCGGCTGCGAAGCTGGAGGCCTTCCGGCGCGAGGCGGGCACTTTGCGCGACCTGTCGTTCCCATCGATTTCGGCAGCCGCAGGGCACGCCGCGCTTCCCCATTATAAGGTGGATGAGGAAAGCAATATTCCTGTGCCCCCCGGCTCGATTTATCTGGTCGATTCCGGCGGCCAGTATGAAGACGGCACCACAGACATCACCCGCACCGTATGGATCGATACGCCGGAAGGAAGCGCGCCCACCGCAGAAATGCGTGACCGCTTCACCCGCGTCCTCAAAGGCCATATCCAGATCGACCAAGCGACCTTCCCCCAAGGCACCAATGGCGGCCAGATCGACGTGCTTGCGCGCCAATATCTGTGGGAAGCAGGCGTCGATTATGCCCATGGCACAGGTCACGGCGTTGGCAGCTTCCTCTCTGTCCACGAAGGCCCGCAGCGCATCGCCAAGCCCACGGGCGGGCAGGCTGGCACGTCTCAGGAAATTCACGCGGGCATGATCTTTTCCAACGAGCCGGGCTATTACAAACAGGATGCGTTTGGCATTCGGATTGAAAACCTTGTATTGACCGTTGAACGTGAAATTGAAGGCCAAGAGGGCCGCTACCTTGGCTTTGATTGCCTCACATGGGTGCCGCTGGATCGGCGTTTGATTGACAAAAACCTTTTGACGCAGAGCGAAATCGCTTGGGTGGACGACTACCACGCGAACACCCGCGCGCTCTTGGCACCTCAACTTCAAGGCGAGGACTTGGTATGGGTCGAACGAGAAACGCAGCCACTTTGAACCCAATTGCGCGGAGCATCATGTTCCACTAATGTTCCTCTCACGCCGAGTCGCAATTGGCGGCTTGCGGTTAAGGGAGAACTCACATGATCGGCTATGTAACCCTGGGCACCAATGACTTGCCGCGCGCGGCTGCTTTCTATGACGAAGTAGCCAAAGCCATGGGCTATGGCCGCATGATGGAAGAGGGCGAATTTATCGCCTGGGGCAGCTTCGAAGACGGCACCGCCGGCATTGCCGCTACCGCACCCTTCGATGGAAAAGCGGCGAGTGTTGGCAATGGCACAATGGTCGCTCTCATGGTGGACAGCCCTGACAAGGTCAAAGCGGTCTACGATGTCGCCATGGCCAATGGCGCAAGCGATGAGGGTGAACCTGGCCCGCGCGGGGATGATGGGTTTTACGCAGGCTACTTCCGCGATCTTGATGGGAATAAGCTCAACGTTTTCTGCATGACGTCACCGGCACAATGAGCGCGCCCAAACTCAGCGACACGTTCCTCCACCTGGGTCTTGGGGCAACAGCTGTGCCGCAGCCGCCTTTTGATGGGATGCAATGGTACGCAGGCTATGGCGCACGGCACGGGTCCGATGGATCTGAGGGCAGACTGGTCTCGCAGCATACCTTTACCGAAGGGTGGGACAGTTGGGAAATGCATCCTAACGGCGAGGAAGTCGTGATCTGCACACAAGGCGTGATGGACCTCACTCAGGAATTCCCCGATGGTTCGCGCAAGTGTGTTACACTTAAAGCTGGCGAGTTTGCGATAAACCCGCGCGGTGTCTGGCATATTGCCGATGTAGAAGAAAGCGCGACCGCGATCTTCATTACAGCTGGCGAGGGAACTGAACACCGGCCAAGATAAGGGCCAGGGATAAGGGGCAAAGTACCGCTTTTCTTGCCGCTTTCTGAACAGCGTGCTGAGCCTGATACAAACCGCGACACTTTGCGTGCGATCCGGCATATTCCTGCGACATACCGGGCCTAGAAGGGTATCTGTGAGTTGCGGTGAGGAGCCAAGCTGGTCTCTAAGTCCTTTGAACCCCGATGACCCGTGTGGGGTGAGAAGGGAGCAGGCCGGTAAGCAAGCCTCATCGCAGCTTCACAGCGAATAGAACGATAAAAACCTGAAAGGAGCGCCCCATGCGCAAACTAACCCTCTCTTTGACCGCTGCAGCCCTCGTAATGGGCGGCGCAGGCCTTGCATACGCCCAACAAGGTGACCGCATGGCCAAAGCCGATACCAATGGCGATGGGGAAATCTCGATCGCAGAAGCCAAGGCACAAGGCGATAAGCGCTTTGCCCGGATGGACGCCAATGGCGATGGCCGGCTCACTATGGAAGATCGCGGCGCCCGTGCTCTAGCGCGCTTTGCCGAAGCTGATACCAATGGCGATGGCGAAGTGACCCCTGCTGAAATGACCGCAGCTCGCGAGACACGTGCTGCACAGCGTCAAGCCCGCATGTTTGAACGCCTCGACACCGATGGCAGCGGCGGCTTGTCGCAAGCTGAGATGATCGCTGGCCGCGAGGCGCGCGCTGAACGTCGCGGAGAGCGTGGTGAGATGCGCCGAGGAGGGCGCCGAGGTGACCGCTCCATGCGGATGCTGCGCCGGGCAGACACCAATGGCGATTCTGCCGTAAGCAAAGCGGAATTCGATGCTACTATCGAGAAGCGCTTCGCTCGCGTCGATACCGATGGTTCAGGCACGATCACCGCAGCCGAACGCGAAGCGGCCAAAGCCGAGCGCAAGGAGCGTCGCCAGGAACGTAAGCGCCAGCGCGGCGCACGGTAACCCAAAGCCCCACAAATTTGGCATGAGCGGGAGAGTGCTTACCCCTCCCCCGGTTACTCCCGCAAATGCCAATAGCTCGGCTCGGTGATGCAAGCACTCCCCCAAAGGCTTGCACACCGGGCCGACCCCTTTCATGACAGTTTTCCAAATGACCCAAGACGCGCCCACAATCTTGCTCGTCGATGACGAAGCCACCTTGCGTGAGCCCCTGGCCGAGTATCTCATCGGCCAGGGCTTTTGTGTCGTCGAAGCTGATAGCGCAGCCAGCGCGCGTTCTGAGCTCACCGCGATGCGGCCCGATCTTGTCCTCCTTGATGTCATGATGCCGGGTGAGGACGGTTTATCGCTGTGCCGCCATTTGGTTGAGACGCAAGGGTTGCCGGTCATCTTCCTCACCGCAAAAGGCGAGGCGATGGACCGCATCCTTGGGCTTGAGCTTGGCGCTGACGATTATGTGGTCAAACCCTTCGAGCCGCGCGAACTTGTTGCCCGCATTCGCACAGTGCTGCGCCGGGTAGACCGTTCAGCTCCACCGCAAACCGAAATGGAAGATTGGCATTACAGTTTTGAAGGCTGGCTGCTTGATCCGCTCAAACGCAAACTCATTGACCCTGAGGGTGTGACGGTCCCAATTTCGACCGCAGAATTCCGCTTGCTGCGCGCCTTTCTCGATTCCCCGCGCCAAGTCCTCGACCGCGATCTGCTGCTTGACCTTGTCCAAGGGCGCACGGCGAATTTGTTTGACCGCGCAGTCGACAATCAAGTGAGCCGCCTGCGCCGCAAAATCGAAGCCGATACCAGCAATCCTCAACTTATCCTGACCGTGCGCGGTGGTGGCTATCGCTTTGCTGCGAGCGTCAAGCGCTTACCCCCGGATGTGCAACCTTCGTGAAGCGGCTCCTCCCCTCAAGCCTCTTGGGTCAGGTCATGGTAAGCGTCGCGCTTGCCTTGCTTATCTCTCAGGCGATTTCGGTGACGTTGCTGTTCCGGGCAGGCGAAGAGCGCCGCGAGGGCGCAGCTGTGACCACCGCAGCGTTTCGGCTTATCAATGGCGCTGAGCGTGCGAAAAGGGCGCAAGGTGATGAGGTGCGACCCGTCGAAAGACAGCGCCTTCGCGACCAACGTCGCCGGTTGCGTGATGTGGGTGGCCCAATGGCAGAACAGGCCGCGCGTGATCGGTTGCCTGCAAGGCTGCGATATATGGTCACGCCGCGAGAGCCGTTGGCGACCCAAAATGGCCCCTTGCGCCAAGACCTTGGCGAACGGCTGCGCGAAGTTCTTGAAGGTGAGGGGATTGAACCCGCGTCGCTTTCAGTCGCCGTTATCCGGGCAGGCGATGATCCGCTGTTGCAACGCATTGCCGCACGCCGCCCAAGGCTTGCGGCAAATCGGCAATGGCAAGACCGGGACCTGATCGTCGCGACCATTCAGCGCACCTCAGAGAGTGAATGGGAAACAGCAAGACTCTTTGCCCCCAAAAGGCCCCAGGGCGGACTTGGCGTTGTGGTGTTTCAGACACTGGTGACCTTTGTCCTGCTTATCGCCGCTCTTTTCTTCGTCATCCGGCGCATCACCCGGCCTTTGGCGATGCTCACCACAAGGGTTGCCGACTTTTCGCGCGACCCTGATCAGGTGGTGGAGCTTCCTGAGACCGGCCCCGACGATACCCGCCGTTTGATCGCTGCGCACAACGCGATGGAGGCAAGGGTTGCTGCTTTGCTTGATGAAAAAGACGTTATGCTGGGCGCGATAGGGCATGATCTCAAAACGCCGCTTGCCGCACTTCGCGTCCGGATTGAGAGCGTCACTGACGACGACCAACGCGCCAAAATGGCCTCATCGATCGAAGACATCACTGCAACGCTAGACGACATTCTGATGCTTGCGCGTATGGGGCGAAAGGGCACATTGGAGACCGAGGCGGTGGACCTTGGCGCCCTTGCCATCGGAGTGGTCGAAGAGTTCGAGGACTTGGGTGAGCCTGTCGCTATGATCGACCCTCAGCGGCTTGTCGCCAAGGTTCAGGTGACCTGGGTCAAGCGAGCGCTGCGCAACCTTACTTCCAACGCTGTGCGCTATGGCGGTGGAGCGCAAGTCTCCATGGTGCGCGGCGAAACCCGCGCCATCTTGCGGGTTGAAGACAATGGCCCCGGCATTCCGGAAGAGGCGCTCGCCGACATGATGGAGCCGTTTACCAGGGGTGAGGCTTCGCGAAACCGGGCAACGGGCGGGGCGGGTCTTGGTCTGACGCTCGCGCGTGCTATCGCTGAGGCGCATGGCGGGGCATTGGTGATCGCCAACCGTAACGAAGGCGGTCTTCGCGCCGAACTGCGACTGCCACTGTAATTTTGCCCATACTGTCCGGGAGAGCTTTCAATGAGTGTCACACTGTACGGCGCCCCCCTTCGCTGTTTTCAGGAAAGCTGCGCAGCTACCTTGATTGGAAAGGGGTAGAATATACCGAAAAGCTCCCCGTTGATCCCGTGTTCGTCTCCAAGGTGGTGCCTGCGGTTGGAAGACCAGTGATCCCTGTAGTTGAGCTGGAAGATGGCACCCTTCTTCAAGACACGACCGTCATTATTGACCACTTTGAGGCGCATTCAAGCGGACCTTCAGTCTACCCCGAAACACCGATCCAGCGCTTGGCGGCACTTTTGTTGGAGTGCTTTGGTGATGAGTGGTTGGTGATCCCTGCCATGCATTATCGCTGGCATTATAATGAGGAGTGGATTTACTCAGAGTTCGGCAAAACGGCGCTGCCCGATGGGAGCGCTGAGGAGCAATATGAAGCAGGCAAAAAACGTGGCGCCATGTTCAAAGGCTTTGTGCCCATGCTTGGCATTAATGAAGCGACCGCTCCTGCCATCGAAAAGTCATATGAAGCGCTCCTGGCTGATCTTGATCGCCATTTTGCCGCTCACGATTTCCTCTTCGGCTCGCGCCCGAGCATTGGCGATTATGGCCTCATCGGCCCGCTTTATGCGCATAATTATCGCGACCCCAAGAGCGGCGAAATGATGAAGCGCCTTGCGCCGAATGTCGCCCGGTGGGTCGAACGGATGATTGCGCCTGAACCCTTGTCAGGTGAGTTTTCACCCGGTGACGAGGTGCCCGAAACGCTTTTGCCTATTTTGCGCCGGATGATGAGTGAGCAAGTGCCCTATCTCACAAAAGTCGCACAGCTTTTGAGCGATTGGGCGGCGGCCAACCCCGGTGCCGAAGTGCCGCGCGCCGTTGGCTTCACGGATTTCACCGTTGAGGGCGTGACAGGCCAAAGGGCAGCTTTGCCGTTTGGCCTTTGGATGTTCCAGCGCGCACTCGATTACCTTCAGGCGCTAACCGGCGATACGCGCGAGGACGCAGACGCCATGTTGCGCGCGGTTGGAGGCGAAGCGGTCTTGGCTTTTGAGATGCCGTGTCGCCTCAACTTCGAGGACTTCAAGCTGACCCATTCACCGCTCGGCGAGTAATCCTTGCGCGCGCTCAATCAGAGCCAGTTCGCGCTTATCAAAGCCACCTTCATCCTCTGCACTAGCTCGCGGGGGAACGGCGGTGGTGAAATAGGCGAGGCCTTTCCCGCTTACCGGGTCAAACCATAGGCCAGAGCGCAGGCCATAAGCCTCGCCAGCATGCCCATAGCGCTTTATGCCGTCGTTAAAGAGCGCGTCTGTGCATTTGCTACCCGGTGTCTCTAGCGCTTGTAAATGGAGGCCGTACCCGCAGAAAAACTCTTGGCCCTCTATGACTGGGTCAGCGGATGCAAACATCGCTTTGAGGGATGCCTCAGTTAAAAGTCCATCCCCTTCGCGTACCAGCGCCTGACCGATCTTGGCCAAGTCCACCATGCCAATCCGCACGCCGCCTTGCGGGCTGAAGACACTGGCATTTGTGCCCGGGATATAGCCTTCCAGCGTGCATTCCACCCCGTCGGCCACAGGGATTGTGCAATTGGGCGGAAGGTCTGCCGCATCGTCGCGCGCGACTTCGCCTGTGTCGCGGTAAAGCGTCACAGCGCGCGCCGCCATATCGTCAGAGCAGCCAATCCAATTGGTGCACGCCTTGATCTCCAATGGCTCAAAAACAAGCCGATTGAGGAGCGCGTCAAACCGCTCTCCGCTCGCCGCCTCGAGAACGGTGGCTACGACTGGCGAACCGATATTGGCATATTCAAAAGGCGCTTCACCCGGCGGCGCATCAGCATACCAGCTTTCGGGATTTGAGAGCTGCTCTTGCAAGCTTTCGCCCAGCGGGATCACATATCCACCAGCGTCACGAAGCCCGGAGCGGTGCGAGAGAAGTTGAGCGAGCGTCACCGGCGCATCAGGGAAACCGGGCGACCGCACAGAATAGCCCAAATATTCAGACACATCAGCGTCCAGGTCGACAACACCCTCTTCCGCAAGCCGCAAGGTTGCAAGCGCCATAATGAGCTTGGATATGCTGGCGATGCGCACCGGGTCATTGGGTGCAACGCGGCGTCCGGTTTCGCGGTTTGCCACGCCTTCAGTGATCAAAAGGTCGGTCGTCTCGCGGTCGAAGGCGACGACAACTGTGGCCGGTTCGGGGGCATCGTCAGCCACTGTCGCCTCGTATGAGCAGGATGCGAGGGCGAAGGCGCAAAGGCTGGCAATTGCCCACTTCACCGCATCAATCCGCCGATCAAATTGCGCACAAAACGGCCCGCTATAGGTCCTGCCAGGTCTGTCGCAATCGAGCCAGCCGCAGAGGTAAGCCCAGACGCCATAGGGTTGGCGCGTGATTTTTTGCCGAGCACGGCTGCTGCGGCGATACCAGCAGCGCTACCCGCTGCCACTTTGGCACCGCGCGACATGGCCTTTTCCCAGATGGATTTGCTCTTGCGGCTGCGTTTGCCGACTTCAACCTCGCCCTTCTCTTCGACCTCTTTGGCAGTCTCAACAGCATCGGACGCCTTTTGGGCGAGCACTTCCTCGGCGCTCTGACGGTCCACCACCTCGTCATATTTGCCGTCAAACGGGCTGATCGACTGGATGATTGCGCGCTCTTTCTTGGTCACAGGGCCAAGCCGCGAGCGCGGGGGCTTGATGAGGGTGCGCTGGACCACAGTGGGCGCGCCTTCTTCATCGAGGGTGGAGACAAGCGCCTCGCCCACTTTGAGCTCAGTGATTGCCTCTTCCACATCGAGGTCGGGGTTGATCCGGAAGGTCTCAGCTGCCGCTTTGATCGCGCGTTGGTCGCGTTTGGTGAAGGCACGAAGAGCGTGTTGAACGCGGTTGCCGAGTTGCCCTGCGACCTCCTCAGGAATATCGATCGGGTTTTGGGTCACGAAGTAAACGCCGACGCCTTTGGAGCGGATGAGGCGCACGACTTGCTCAATCTTGTCCTGCAACGCTTTGGGTGCGTCATCGAAAAGGAGGTGTGCTTCATCGAAGAAGAACACAAGCGTCGGTTTTTCGGGGTCGCCCACTTCGGGAAGGCTCTCAAACAATTCGGCGAGCAACCACAAAAGGAAAGTCGCATAAAGCTTGGGGCTTCGCATCAATTGGTCCGCCGCCAGCACATTCACATAGCCGCGCCCGTTCTCATCTTTTTGCAGGAAGTCATCGATCTCAAGCGCGGGTTCGCCAAAGAAATAGTCCGCGCCCTGGCTTTCAAAGCTCAAAAGCTGCCGCTGGATCGCGCCAACCGATTGTTTCGACACATTGCCATAGCCAGCGCCTGATAACTCCTTGGCGTTTTCATTTGCCCATTGGAGGAGCGATTGAAGATCGCCAAAATCGAGGAGCAAGAGCCCGTTGTCATCGGCATAGCGGAAGACGATTTGCAAGACGCCTTCCTGCGTATCATTCAGGTCCAAAAGCCGCGCCAAAAGCAGCGGACCCATTTCGGTAATTGTGGTGCGGATTGGGTGGCCTTGCTCACCATAAAGGTCCCAGAAGATCACCGGATTATCGGAATATTCGTAGTCATCCATGCCAAGCTCTTTGGCCCGGCCTTCCAGCTTATCGGCGTGTTTGAACTTGGGGCTTCCGGGCATTCCGATACCGGACAAATCCCCCTTCACATCGGCCACAAACACGGGGACACCATCGGCGGAGAAGCTTTCAGCAAGCCCTTGGAGCGTCACCGTCTTCCCCGTTCCGGTTGCCCCTGCGATGAGGCCGTGACGGTTCGCACGCGACAAAGCGAGGCTCTGATTTTCGCCATTGCCGCCAAGTCCTAGAAATATGTCGCTCATTGCTCAGCCTAATCCTTCCCGAAACACTTGTTTTTCCGTGTGCCGCTCACCGGTGATTTGGTCAACCGCAGGAGGCGCGATTTAGCCAAAGGACCCTATCGACTTGGGGCCGGGAGCGCCTTAAAGCTGAGTGTGATGGGTCAAGCTCCAACAGATGAGTGCTTTGTACTTTTAGACGATGCCCGAGAAGTAGGCGCAGCGGCGGATGCGCTTGTGTATTCGGCACCGCGTGAGGTATTTGTGGCCTTCCGGCCTGAGGAAGTCGTGGCGACCCTTGAAGCAGCGGAAGCTGCGCGCCTCGATGCCAAATCTGCGGGCGCAGAGCTTGCCGGGATGATCGCCTACGAGGCGGGGCTAGCACTCGAAGACAAGCTGGTGCCCTTGGCCAATGCGAGGACGGGCGCGCATGGACCGCTCGTGTGGCTCGGGCTTTTCGACGCGCCAACACGCATTGCTGCTGCCGATGTGCCCGCTTGGCTTGCTGCGCGTGCTGATGGCGAGGCGCGGCTTGGCCCGATGGAGCCGCAAGTGTCGCCTGCTGGCTATGCTGAGGCGTTTGAGCAGCTTCGCGCGGCGATCCACGCTGGCGATATCTACCAGGCGAACCTAACCTATCCCCTCGCCGGGTCGTACCGAGGCGATCCGGTGGCGCTGTATTCGCAGCTTCGGGGCTCTGCGAATGCCGGATATGGCGGGATCATCTTCGATGGCTCGCACTGGCTTTTGAGTTTCTCGCCTGAGCTGTTTGTTGCGTTGGACCCAGAAGGCAAAGCCAAAGCCAAGCCGATGAAGGGCACCCGGCCTCGCGGGGGAGACCCGGAGAGTGACGCGGCTTTGGCTGAGGAGCTGAGCACCTCGGTCAAGGACAAGGCCGAGAACCTTATGATCGTGGACCTTATCCGCAATGATCTTTCGCGGGTTGCGGTGCCGGGAAGTGTGCGGGTGGACGCGCCTTTTGCGATTGAGAGCTATCCGACGGTCCACCAAATGGTCTCGAGCGTGCGCGCTGAGCTTGCTGAAGGAATGGGCGCGAGCGACCTTGTACGCGCGATGTTCCCTTGCGGGTCGATCACGGGCGCGCCGAAAATCCGCGCGATGGAGCTTATACAAGACGTCGAGCGCGATGCGCGGGGGGCTTATTGCGGCGCTATTGGACGCATTGGTTCAGATGGCTCAGCGGCGTTCAACGTTGCAATTCGGACCTTGCGGCTCACTCCGATTGAGAACGGGCAAGGGTCCGCTGTTCTGGGTGTTGGATCGGCGATTGTTGCTGACAGCGAGCCGTTTGCCGAGCGCCGTGAGTGCGAAGTGAAGGCCGGTTTTGCACGCGGGCCTGAGTCGGGAGGTGCAGACCTTATTGAGACCATGGCGTTTGACCCCGAGACGGGCATTGCCATGCTCGAATTGCACTTGGCGCGCATGAAGAAGAGCGCTGCCATGCTGGGTTTTGAGTTCGACCGCCATGCTTTGCGCAATCAAATCCACGCGCTTGTTTTTGAGCTCGCTGAGCCTGCCAAAGTGCGACTTCTCACTTCGAAAAGCGGGGCCAGCGTGATTGAGACCGGGCCTTTGCCTGCACCGTTCGAGGGGCCTGTTCCTGTGGTGGCTTTGCCAAATCCTCTCGATCCTTCCGACTGGCGGCTTGCCCATAAAACAAGTGACCGAGGCTTTTATGAGGAGGCGTTGAAGGCTGCTCAGGTACACGGCGGCGCTGAAGCCATTCTGGTGCGCGAAGACGGCTTGGTGACCGAAGGCAGCTTTACGAATGTGTTTGTGGAGCGCGATGGCGTTCTCCTTACCCCACCCCAATCGCTGGGGCTGTTGCCAGGCATCTTGCGCGAATATCTGATTGAGAAGGGCCAAGCGCGCGAGGCTGAGTTGACCCTTGATGATCTCGAAGGCGGCTTTCAGCTAGGCAATGCCGTGCGCGGGCTGTTCGCCGCAAAGCTCATCTGAGCAATCATTCTTTTAAAATCTGGCTTCGACAATTCGCTGGGTAAGCCCTAGGGCGCACGCATGACCTCCATCCCCATTCTCTACGAAGACGGCGAAGCGCTCGTTATCGACAAACCCGCAGGGCTCCCCGTGGACCGCCCCAAGCGCGGGGGTGCGTGTCTTGAGGATCATCTCGATGAATTGAAGCTCGGCTTTCAACGCCGCCCTGTGGCTGTGCACCGACTGGATACGGATACCTCTGGGTGTCTTCTCTTGGCGCGCAATCCCAAGGCTTTGAAGCGTTTCAACAAGGCGTTTGAAGATCGGCTGGTGGGTAAGACTTACCTTGCGGTGCTTGATCTGAAGCCAGCGGAGACATCGGGCACCATTGCCCTGAACCTTTCTAAAATAAGCTCGGCGGAAAAAGGCTGGCGGATGATCGCGGCTAAGAAGGGCAAGCCTGCCGTGTCGCATTGGGAGCTGCTTGAGACCATCGGTGAGGGCGACAAAGTGCGCTCTCTTATCCGCTTTCGTCCAGAGACGGGCCGCACACACCAGCTACGCGTCCATGCGCTGCAAGGCCTCGGCGCGCCCCTTTTGGGTGATCCTGTCTACGGCCCTGTCAGAGGCCAGAATAAGGGCGCACCGCGCACTATGCTCCATGCAGAGACCATTACAGTTGAGCGCCCCGGTAAGAATACGATCACAGCGTTTTCGCCTTTCCCAGAGGACTTTGTGCGCGCTGGCCTCACCGCACCGCCTCCATTGACGCCGCCTGAGAAGGACGATGGATAACACCCTTCTAGACCGCGCCCATGCTCTTGCTGAGGAGAGCTTCCTCGCAGGTTCCGGCCCCGGTGGTCAGAACGCCAACAAGGTCGCGACCGAGGTGCAGCTGCGCGTCAATATCTATGCCTTGCGCCTGCCCCCTTCCGTCTTTGCGCGGCTACGCGAGGCGGCAGGTTCTAAGCTCACAACCGCTGGCGACCTTTTGATCACTGCGCGGCAACACCGCACCCAAGAGGCGAATCGCCAGCTTGCACGGACGCGTTTGGAGGAAATGCTCAAAGCCGCGCACCGTGCACCCAAGAAACGCGCCAAGACCCGTGTGAACCGAGTGGGCAAGACCCAGCGGCTTAAGGCGAAGAAAGTGCGGGGTGAGGTAAAAGCCAAGCGAGGCAAAGTGTCGCGCTCGGATTGGTAGCCGAATTTGACGGCCTGTCGGGCTCCGACTCTTCTTGACTTTTCCCCGTGAATCGCTCAGAGGCGCGCGTCTGTGAGGCGGCGTGATCCAACAGGGTCCAGCGCCGCTCTTTGTTTTTACGGCCTTTTGGCCTCACCTGATCTGTAGGAACTTGCAATGGCGAAGCCAGCAACCGTGAAAATCCGTCTCGTGTCGACCGCTGACACCGGCTTTTTCTATGTGACCAAAAAGAACCCGCGCAACATCACCGAGAAGATGACGTTCCGCAAATACGATCCCGTGGTTCGCAAGCACGTCGAGTTCAAAGAAGCCAAGATCAAGTAAGATCGCGCTTCTGCCTCGCGCGCCTGCTGAACGAAGCGGGCTGCGCAAATTCATCGACAGTTCAACGCATCGCGCGTAATTGTCGACTTATGAAAACCACCAAACTTTTTCGCGAAGCTTGCATTGCATTTGCCGCTGCGGGCACGTGTGCCTTGGGCCTTTCCCTTGGCAACACCTCTGGCGCGCCCACTTTGGTCCCTGAGGCGCAAGCTCAGACCAACAGCGCTGATCTCGACCGCGCCGTCACGGCCCTTCGCGCGATCTCCACGATGAAGGCCGATTTCAATCAGATCGACCGTGCGGGCAATGTCGCGAACGGCACCATGACGCTGAAGCGCCCCGGCAAAATCCGTTTTGACTACGGCAAGGATGCTGACCTCCTCGTCGTTTCCAACGGCAAGTCGCTCTACATGGTCGACTATGAGGTTAATCAGGTGGAGCGCTGGCCGATTAAGAAATCACCGCTCGGTGCGCTGCTCGATCCTGCCCGTGATGTGAAGCAATATGGTACGCTTCTCTCGCTCGGTGGCTCCGAAGTGGTGAGCGTGGACGTGAAGGACCCGAGCCGCCCTGAATTCGGCCGCATCATCATGAACTTTGTTCGCAAATCCGGAGCACCTGGAGGATTGCAGTTGATGAATTGGGTGGCTGTGGATGCTCAGAACCACCGGACGACCGTCCGACTGAGCAATCATCGCTATGGCGTCTCAGTAGCTGATTCGACGTTCAGGTTCAGGGACCCGCGCCGCACCTCTCGTCGACCACGGTAAACGGCTCACCTGCAAAAAGTTGTAATATTGCGACCAACCTACCGACGCGTTCATTCGATTGAAAGCTGGTCCAGGCTAAATACGATTCTCAAGACGGCCAAGCCAGAGGGTTTCCCCCTGTTGCCCTTGGCACGAATTAGAGCCGTCTTGACCAAGCGTGACGAACGCTAACAAGGAACCCCAGTGCCAACGCCCCCCGGCACTGGGGTTTTCTTTTGGGGTTTTCTTTTTCAAGCCTATCTATTCCCAGCCAAACGCTCCGCGGATAATGTCGTAAATGACATTCTGCTCGATTACGCCGCGCGCTTTTTCTGCGCCGGGCCCTTGAGCGTACAGCGCGACGTCTTCACCAGCGTGAGTCTCACTCCCCAAAGGGATCGTGGATTGCTGGCGCGCCGTGACGCCCGTTTCGGGATCGGGGCGCGGATCAAGACCTGCAATGGAGCCGGGACCATTGGCATAGCCCAGCGTCGTATAGGGCTTACCGTCATTGGCGGGCAGGGGCTCTTCGGTATTCGTGATATCGCCCGCAGGTGGCACCACTAACCCCAATATATCATTCCCTCGCTTTGGGTATCCCGCGATTGTGAACACGTGGCTGTGATCGGCGGTCACCATGATCAGCGTGTCGGCAGGGTCTGTGTTGTCGATGGCGTATTGGATGGCGCGCGCAAACTCGACCGTTTCTTCAAGAGCCACTCCAGCACGTCCATCGTGGTGTGCGTGATCGATGCGGCCTGATTCGACCATCAGGTAAAACCCGTCCGGATCGCTTTTCAGCCGCGCAATCGCCTGCGCTGTCATATCGGTGAGCGTTGGCTCTGCACCGTCCGCCTTTCGCCGCGCTGTGTAGGTCATGTGGCTTGGTGAAAAGAGGCCGAGCACGGGTTTGTCCATCGGGGCTGCGTTCAACTGGGCAGCATTGGTCACGTAAGAACCGCCTGTCCGGTTTGCCCAAGCGGCAGGAAGGTTGGCATCAGCCTCGCTTCGCCTTCCTCCCATCTCCGACCCAAAGAACGCGCCAAGCCCACCTCCAAGCGCCACATCCCAGTCCGATTCAATCAGCTGAGAGGCAATATCTTTGCATCCCAGAGCAGCTTCTTCCGACGGGATGGCCGCATCCGATTCCCAATTGCGATCAGCGCTCCTCGCATACACGCTGGCCGGGGTTGCATGCGTAATGCGCGCGGTAGACACTATCCCAAGCGCAAGGCCGCGGGCTTTCACCTCTTCGCCAAGCAAAGGAAGCGGATGCGCCAATGCATCAGCGCATGACCCGCGTGTCGCCTCCGGTCCAATGCCAACTACGCCTATGCGAGTCTTGGAGCCCGAGTGCATCGCAGTCGCTGTGCCAGCACTATCGGGAACCTGCGCATTGGTGTTGTAGGTCTTAACAAGAGCCACATTGTCGAAAGTTTCAAAGGAGAGGACGTTTTCCTCCCCGCTTTCTCCGCGCTTTTGCCCCTCATAGATCCGCGCAGCCGTAATGGTGGAGATGCCCATACCGTCCCCAATGAACAGGATCACATTCTTGGCGCGTTGCTCTGCGTTATCCGTTGCTGGCTGAGAGGCACTGGCGAGCGAAGGCGCGTCACCGCTCGTGGTACAGGCGCCAAGCGAAAGCGCAGTGGTCATAAGAAGAGCGGTGAGGGTCCGTGTCATATCTGGGTCTCCATTTGGCGGCCTTGCTATCGCTTTGCTGTGTGACGCGAAAGTGAAAGGTGGCGTTTTTGTGCTCTGCATTCTAAGTCCACACCATGCTTTCTGTTGCCACTTGGAACATCAACTCCGCCCGCCTGCGCCTGCCCATCATCGAGAAATTTCTCGAAATGCAAGGGCCCGATATTTTGTGTCTGCAAGAGATCAAATGTCAGGAGCATCAGTTTCCTGCACAGCAATTGGCGGCGCTGGGTTATGAGCATCAAGCGATCTGCGGTCAGAAGGGCTACCACGGCGTCGCCACCGTCTCCCGCGTGCCGATCCGCGAATATGCGCGCCACGACTGGCAGGCGAATGGCGAAGCGCGCCACGTTGGTGTTGAGGTTGTTGGCCGAGGGATGCGCCTCGACAATGTTTATATCCCAGCAGGCGGCGATGAGCCTGATCGCGATAAGAACCCCAAGTTTGGGCAGAAACTCGATTTTCTCGCACGCATGATAGAGTGGGCCAAGGGGATCGACGCGCCCACAATGATCGTTGGCGATTTTAATATTGCGCCGCTTGAAAGCGATGTGTGGAACCACAAGCAGCTTCTCAAAGTCGTCAGCCACACGCTGATTGAGGTGGAGACCCTTAGGGCGTTCCAAGACGCGCACGGCTGGGTGGACTTGGGCCGCGAGTTTATCCGCGATCCAGAGCGCTATTTCTCGTGGTGGTCGTACCGCAGCAAAGACTGGCGCGTGAATGATCGCGGGCGGCGCTTAGACCATATGTGGGCCTCGCGTGAGCTTGCCGCGAAAGCGACCGGGCATTCCTTGCTCGAAGAGGCGCGCGATTGGGAGAAACCGTCGGACCACATCCCGCTGGTGACAGAGTTCGATCTTTAGGCCCCATGTGTGACAAGCACGCCTCCAGCCTAAAAGGCCCCTCGCCAGAGCGCCGCGCGGCGCAGGCGGTTGACGCTTTGCGGCATGGCTGGGCGCTCGATTTTGCAGGCGGTCCGGTGCTTTTGCCGGTGGAGACCGCGACCGCGAGCGGTGCATCCTCGGGGCATTTGCTGATTTCCGCCGCACGCGCGGCGACGCTCAAACTGATCAATCAGCTCGAAGCAGCGCCCAAGAAAGGTCAGGGCGATTTACCGCATACGCCCATTCTGATCCGTTCAGGTGAACCGCTCACCCTCGATATAGCGCGACCGATTGCGGACCCATCGCTTGATCTAAACAACCCCTTTAAGGGGCCGTTCAAAGCCGAACCTATCGAATGGGCGGATGAGGCGGTCGCCGCGATGGAATATGCGCGCATCGCAGGCATTCTCCCCGCCTTCATGGTGGACCCTGCCCAAGGCGGCGAGCCGCACCCGCTGATCGCAAGTGACCTCGCCGCTTATACCGATGCAGGTCGGCTTGATATTGTGACAAGAGCGCGGCTCCCTGTGAAAGCCAACGAGGACGCGGAAATCATCGCCTTTCGCTCCACAGCAGACACCCGCGAACATGTGGCTCTTATCATCGGCGAGCAATCCGGCGACCGAGAGCCTCTCGTTCGCCTTCATTCCGAATGCCTCACCGGCGATGTTCTGGGCAGCCTCAAATGCGATTGCGGTCCGCAATTGGACGCAGCGCTTGAGGCCATGTCTGAACATGCACGTGAAGAGGGCGGCTGGGGCGTGCTCCTTTACATGCGCCAAGAGGGGCGCGGCATTGGCCTAGTCAACAAACTGCGCGCCTATCGCTTGCAGGATCAGGGCTTCGATACGGTTGAGGCGAATGAGCGTCTTGGCCTTCCCGATGAGGCCCGCGATTTTCCCGTGGCGGCGCGGATGTTGGAGCTGATTGGTGCAAAGTCCATCCGGCTCCTGACCAACAATCCAGCGAAGGTCAAAAGCCTTGAGGCGACGGGTATTAATGTGAGCGAGCGGGTGCATCACCAGCTGCCTGACAATCCGCATAACGCTAAATACCTCGCCACAAAGCGCGATAAATCAGGACATTTGCTCACATGAAGGGGTCAGAAATAGCGGTCACCATCCGCCCCGAGGCTCCGGGTGATGAAGAGACGATCCACGCGCTTACCGAGGCAGCTTTCAGGGAAATGCCCTTTAGCGAGGGCGACGAGCAGCATGTGATCGACCGCCTGCGCAAAGACGACGATTTGACCCTGTCACTGGTCGCAGAAGGCGAGGAACGCATCGTTGGTCACATCGCTTTTTCGCCTGTGACCATCAGCAACGGCGCGAAAGATTGGTATGGTTTGGGCCCTGTGTCCGTCTGGCCAGAGCTCCATCACCGCGGCATCGGCGGTGCGCTCATCGTGCGCGGCATAGCCGATATGCGCGCGGCCGGCGCCAAGGGCATCGTGCTTCTGGGGAGCAATATCTACTACCCGCGCTTTGGCTTTGAGCATTTCCCTGAGCTCACCTATCCCGGCCCGCCACCTGAGTTCTTTCAGGCTTTGCTGATGGATGGAGAGATGCCGAGTGGGAAAGTGGATTTTGCGCCGGGGTTTCATGCCTGAGCGCGGCTATTTCGTCTTCGCTGCGTTGATCTGCGCCTCTATCTCTCTTTTATAATCCCTCAGCTCCGCAATGCGTGTCAGATTATCGGGCATTCTTGCCGGGATTTGCGGAATAGGCCGATTGGGGTCCAGCCAGACCAGCTTCATGCCGGTGGCTGACAAGAGGGCGGCAACTTTCTCATAAACGCCCTTTTGCGCCGAAATGTAGAGAGTTACATTCGAATAAGGCTCAGATACTGCTTCACCATCGGCTTTCTCGGCAATTTCGCGCGCCATCGCGACAAGCACACCAGGCGCGCATGGCGCTGCGACTGCTCTGTGGTCATTCGACCCGCTAAGATCGGTTGTGAAGGTCTTAAAATTCACAAAAGTGCGTTTGTGATCCTCCGCGCCGAATGGCAAAAGCACGGTCTTCGAGACATATTCTGCTTCGCCTCCGTCCACCCTTGCTGATGCTTCAGGAAGATAATCGCGCCAACGCCAAACCTCGCAACTTTCAGGTGCGGTGATCGGATTGCGCAGCATGAGCTGACGCTCAATACTGTATTCCACTTGTTCCAGTGCAAGTTCTCGCGCCTTGCTGAGTGCTCTTGACCAGTGAGGCTCTCGTCGTGCGACGATCTGACCGCTTTCCAGGTCAATCTTGAGGGCTGCTGTGTTCTCGTCACTCGCGTCGAAATGAGAAATGGTTCCCAATATTTCGAGAACGATCGCTTCGTCGGCATCGGTAAACCGCGCATCTGCGAGCCAGTTGACTGAGCTCACAGAATGGGGGAGCGTGTCCTTGTAATAGCGCGGCACAATGTCGGTGAGTTCCATTGATCGTACAAGCGAGCCATCCCGACGGTAAATCACCAGAACGTTTTCGCCATGCCCGGTCGAATACCAATTGTCGAAAGTGACCACATATTTGCCATCATCGCTAACCAAGGCTGAGGTTGGAGCGATCACATTTTCCAGATGAGACTGCCAAATTTTCTCCCAAACACCGCTTTGGTTGCGAGTTTGTAGCCTTGCGTTTGCGTGTGGCTGCTCCGAAGAAGAATCGGTGCGAAGGCTGTCAAAATACACATCGACCTTAGCCTGAGGCGCTGGATCGACAATCAGGCGAAAGTTACCACATTCGGATTGGTAGGTTTTTTGGGTTGGTTCTGCCCAACTGTCAGCACACAACGGCTCCGGCGCAACAAAAGCGATTGCAGCCGCGCAAAGCGCAAAGATCGAAAGAACGGTAGCCCAGGCTGATTTCATGTGGGCGAGGCTATCAGCATTGGGCGACTTCGCAAGTTATCGCAGCTCGTACTTCGTCAACCCACGCGCCAAGCTGTTCCCGCTCATCACCACCCGCGAATTGGTCCAATCCGCCAGAAAAACGCTTGCACGGTTGAGGCCGGGGACAAAGCGCGCGGTGTTGTCTTTGACCACCAAACCATCGGGGTCGTGCAGCACACTCTCAGCGCCAAGAGCGATAAAGGCGGAGTAGTTCTCTTTGTCTTTGCCTTGGACGAACCAATTGTTTGCAATGGTCCCTTTGCTGCCCGCGGGCAGGTCGATCATGTAGTTCGTGCCGGTCCCTTGAGAATCGTCGAAACTGTTGTCTTCGAGCACGACATTGGCCGTACGCGCTTTGACATAGTGGCCTCCACGACCTTTCTCAAAACGGCTCTCTTTTACGGTGAGCGAGCCATAATTGCCGATGTAAAGCGAATGTGCGCACCCTGCGGAATTCTCGCAGGTGCCAAGCCCACTAAAGGTTGAGCGCAAGATGTAGATGCGGCCCGTAGGGTTATCGGCGGTAAGAATGCCCTGCTGCGAGTTTATAAAGCGCGAGTAGGCGACATTGAGGACGCCTTTTTCAAGGCGGATGCCGGCGCCATTGCCATCACCCACGGCCATATTGGTGAAAGTGATCCCGCGTACTTCTGCGCCAAGTCCTCGTAGAACCAGAGCCGCCTTGCCCTCGCAAGCGCGGCGGTCGAATGTGACTGTGCCTGCCTCGCGGGCGGCATAGATCACAACGCCTTGGGTTTGCACTGCGCATTGGCGATAGGTTCCTGGCGAAATCTCAATCGTCCCGCGTCGCTCACCAATCGCGTTCACCGCGTCTTGAAGCGTTGCAAAGCTGCGTCCGTTCTCTTTGATCGTAAAGGCCCCAGCGTTCTGCGCATTGGCGGCTGTTCCTGCGAAAAGGAAAGCAGCCAAGAGCAGCACAGCAAAGAAGAACGCATGGTCGAACGCATTAGCGATGCGGACCGGGAGAGGACGGGCGGACGGTGTCAGGTAGCTTCTCATGAGACCCGGCATATCGGGCAAAAGGCCCAAGCGGGAGCCAGCAAATCGGTACTGTCTCGTTTCGGTCCACCAATTGGGGCTTGGCTTAACGCCGCTCTGCCCGCTACACCCTTGTTCGACACGTTTGGGATAATTTGAGGAGGACCCCCCATGAAGAAAGTCGCACTTTTCGTAGCTCTAGGAAGCCTTGGCCTCGCAGCTTGTGGCAGCACTGATGACGCATCAACCGAAGCGATGCCCGATACGGTTGAAATGCCAGCGGATGAAGCGCTGGAGCCGATTGTTGAGGAGCCAGTGGCTGATCCAGAGGCCCTTGAGGATGTGGATCCCGCTGACACCGCGCCAAGCCTTGAAACCACGCAAGAAGCCGCTGCAGCCGCCGAAGCGGTTGCCGCCGATGCTGTGGCTGCGGCTGAGGCTGCGGCTTCCGAAGCCACAGATGCTGCCGATGCAGCTGAAGCCGCCGCTGCGGCGATTTCAGAAGAGATCGACTAAGCTATGGCAGCAAAGCGCTGGGGCTTAGCCGTATGTGCAACAACTGGATTGCTCCTCTCCGCCTGCGGATCAGGCGGGGCGGACGCTCCGGGCTCGGTTAGCGTGGACGAAGCGCAGGCGCTTGATGAGGCCGCCGAGATGCTAGACGAGCGGCGACTTCCTGAAGGCGCCGTCTCAACTGCTGCGCCCCCACAAGAGGCGACGTCGGGAGAGGAAGAGGGCGAATGAACGCACCGCAGTCTAATTTCAATCCGGGCATGGATGAAGAGATTTTCGAGCAGTTCGCCGAGCAGCTTGAGCGCTATGTTCGCGAACGGCTCATCCCTGCCGAAGCGGACGTGATCGCGAACGATGCTGTGCCCGCCGATATCGTTGATGAAATGCGCGAGATGGGCCTGTTTGGCCTCTCCGTGCCCGAAGAATATGGCGGTGCTGGCCTCAATATGCGCCAATATGCGCGCACTGTGAACATCATGGCTTATGCAGCGCCCGCGTACCGATCGATCTTTTCGATCAATGTTGGCATGTTTGCAAGCGCGCTTAAGAACGGCGCAACCGAGGCGCAGCGTGCCGAATGGTATCCGAAACTCGCAGAGGGCAAGATTGCGTGTTTTGGCCTGACAGAGCCGGGATCGGGTTCGGACAGTGCGGGCCTTCAAACGACCGCGCGGCCAAGCGCAGATGGCAATGGCTGGGTCCTTAATGGCTCAAAGCGCTACATTACCAATGCGCCCCATGCCGATGTTGCGCTGATCATGGCGCGCACTGAAAAAGAGAATTTGCCCAAAAATGCTCATGTGAGTGCGTTTTTGGTGCCGATGAATGCGCCCGGTGTTTCAACTGGCTCGCCAGACAAGAAGATGGGCCAATCAGGCAGCCATATCTCGGATATTATGCTCGATGATGTGGAAGTACCCGGTGAGGCACTATTGGGCGGCGAAACCGGCAAAGGTTTCCGCTTTGCAATGCAGAGCTTGGACAATGGGCGCATTTCTGTAGGCGCAACGGCGGCTGGCTATGCGCGCCGCGCTCTCGACAGCGCGATCCGTTATGCCAATGAGCGCAAGGCCTTTGGTGAGCCGATTGCGAACTTTCAGCTGATCCAGCAGATGCTCGCTGACAGCGAGATTGAGATCTATGCGGCTGAAGCGATGATGAAGGATGTGACCGAGCGAGCAGATCGCGGAGAGAACATCCTGATCAAAGCCGCTGCCTTCAAAGTCTTCTCATCGGAAATGTGCGGGCGGGTCGTCGACCGTGTGGTTCAAGTCTATGGCGGCGCGGGATACCTCGCCGAATATGACGCGGAACGCTTCTACCGCGATGCGCGCATTTACCGCATCTATGAAGGCACAACGCAAATCCTTCAGCTCCAGATCGCTAAGCATATGCTGAGGGAATGGCAGGCGCTGAACGGGTAAGGGAGAACAATGCCCACCCCGCTGCGACTAAGCGCGCCTCCGGCTTGCTAAGTCTCGCTCCCCTCCCGCATCCGGGAGGGGTTGGGGGTAGGCTGAGAACCATATGTATAAACTACTCAACAACCTATCCATAGTCGAAGTCTCCAGCTTCGTCGCCTCGCCCACCGCCGGCCTCTACTGCGCGCAAATGGGCGCTGAGGTCATACGGGTCGATCACAAGGCAGGCGGGCTTGATTACGACCGCTATATGCTCACCGAAGAGGGCCGCTCGCTTTCGTGGGAGAACCTCAACCGCGCGAAGAAATCTGTCGCTTTGGACCTGCGCTCTGGCGAGGGACGCGAGCTGTGCGTTGAACTTGCGGCTAAGACCGGACAGTGCATCACAAACTTGCCGGAGAAGAGTTTCCTCAGCCACGCTGCGATGGAAGCGAAGCGCGGTGACATGGTGAGCGTGCGCATCATGGGCTGGCACGATGGTCGTCAGGCGATGGATTTCACCGTCAATGCAGCAGCAGGCTATCCGCTGATGACGGGACCGGAAGAGTGGGATGCTGCGACGGCACCGCCTGTGAGCCAGCCGCTCCCTGCTTGGGATTTCATCACAGGCGCATACTCCGCCTTCGCCCTTATGACAGCGCTGCACAATCGCACCGCTACAGGCCAAGGCGCTGAGGTGCGCGTGCCTCTGGGCGATGTGGCAATTGGGACGATGGCGAATTCAGGCACCATGGCGGAAATGCTCTATCGCGGCTCTGACCGTGAGCGTCTCGGTAACGCGATCTGGGGAGCGTTCGGGCGCGATTTTCAGACCAAATGCGGGACGCGGTTTATGGTGGCCGCGCTTACGCCGAAGCAGTGGACCGGGCTGGTTGCCGCATTCGATGTGGCAGATGGGATTGCGGCGCTTGAGAGCGAGTTGGGCGTAGACTTCAATGCAGGGGACCGCCCGCGCTTTGAAAACCGGCATCGCCTGTTTGACCTTTTCCAAGCGGCAGCAGACGGCTTCGACTACGAAACACTTTCCGGGCGTATGGCCGCTGAAGGTGCGACGTTTGAGAAGTACCGCTCGCACCATGAGGCCTCGCTCGATCCGGTGCTCGTCGATAACAACCCGCTCTTCGGACCTTCACCTGCGAACCCGTCGGGTTTTGAGTATCCGGCGACACGCAGCTTTGCGAATATGCCTGCCCATGAAGTCGGAGACCCCGCACCTGCGCCTTTCCTTGGACAGCATTCTGAAGAGGTCCTAGCCGACAAGCTCGGCCTCTCCTCTGGCACAATCGCCAAACTGATCGACGCTGGCACTGTCGCCCCGTCCGATAAAAACGCCGATTACAGGAATCGCTAATGACCAGACGCGCCGCTATTGTTTCACCTTTGCGCACACCGGTTGGGAAATTCCTTGGTGGCCTCTCGAGCCTTAACGCAGGCGAGCTTGGCGCGATCATTTTGAAAGCGCTCGTTGAGCGTTCCGGCGTCGATCCGACACGCGTCGATGATGTCGTCTTCTCTCAAGGATACGGCAACGCTGAAGCCCCAGCGATTGGCCACTGGTCATGGCTTGCGGCTGGCCTACCGCTTGAAGTGCCCGGTTACCAACTCGATCGCCGATGTGGCTCCGGCCTTCAAGCGGTCGCAAACGCTGCAATGATGGTGGAAACCGGCATGGCCGACGTTGTGGTCGCTGGCGGGTGCGAGAGCATGTCCAATGTGGAGCACTATACGCTTGCCGGGCGTGGGGGCGCTCGTATGGGCGATATCACGCTGCATGATCGGCTTTCGCGCGGACGGCTTATGAGCCAGCCGATTGAACGCTTCGGGGTCATCACTGGTATGATTGAAACCGCCGAAAACCTCGCCAAAGACTACAATATCACCCGCGAAGAAGCCGACGCCTATGCTGTACGCTCGCACCAGAATGCGGCTGCCGCATGGGAAGTGGGCAAGTTTGACGATCATCTTGTGAGCGTCGATGTTCCCCAGAGGCGGGGCGATCCTGTGACGTTTGCGAAGGACGAAGGCTACCGCGCAGACGCTTCTATGGAAACGCTCGGCAAGCTTCGCGCAATCGATGGCAAGCGCGATCCCGAAGCCATCGTCACAGCAGGCAATGCCAGTCAGCAAAACGATGCCGCCGCCGCGTGTCTTGTGGTCGCTGAGGACAAGCTCGAAGAACTCGGCCTCACCCCATCGCTCTGGTTCGGCGGGTGGGCAGCGGCAGGCTGCGATCCCTCGCGCATGGGCATCGGGCCGGTGCCAGCGACTGAAAGGCTGTTCGAACGCCGCGGATACTCTTGGGATGATATCGACCTTGTCGAAGTCAACGAAGCTTTCGCCCCGCAAGTGCTCGCAGTCCTCAAAGGCTGGGGCTGGAGCGAGGACGACAGTCGCCGCGAGATCCTCAACGTCAATGGCTCCGGCATCAGCCTTGGCCACCCGATTGGTGCCACCGGCGGACGCATCCTTGCCGATATGGCTGCTGAAATGCACCGACGCGGCGCTCGCTACGGATTGGAGACAATGTGCATTGGGGGTGGCCAAGGCATCGCCGCGGTGTTTGAGCGTGCCCAATAAGGAGCAAGGCGTGAGTTACGAGGATTGGATCGGCCGCGAGCAAAAGGCCCACGACACGCTGACACCGCAAACGGCGACACAGTGGTGCGCGACATTTGATTTGGCGGTGCCTGAACGCTGGATCATGCCGCAGGGCATTCACTTCGTCCTGTGTACGCCCGATGCTCCCACGTCAGCACTTGGCGAAGATGGCCACCCGGCTCGCGATGAAAGCCCCGATAGCTTCCTCCCACCGTTCCCCATGCCGCGACGCATGTGGGCGTCGAGCGATGTGCGCTTTATCGCTCCCGTTGCGATTGGCGCCGTGGTTGAGCGGACCAGCAAAGTTGTCTCTATCAGCGAAAAAGAGGGCGGCTCGGGCAAGCTCGCCTTCGTCAATGTCGAGCATGAAACCAAAGCGAATGGCACTCTGTCTGTGCGCGAGACGCAGACGCTGGTTTACCGCGAGGCTGCACCCAGTGATGCCCCTCTAAGTCCGCCAGAGCTTGGCGAAGGGGTCTTTGATGCAAGCGAATGGGACACCCACCGCCTTATCGTTCCCGATGAACGGCTGCTGTTCCGATATTCAGCGCTGACATTTAACACCCACCGGATCCACTATGATGCGCCTTATGCCGAGGCTATTGAGCGTTATCGCGGGCTTGTCGTGCATGGGCCGCTGACCGCTTCGCTGCTCATCCAATTGGCGGCGAGCGAGCTTGGTGAAAACCGTCTGCGGCATTTTGCATTCAGGGGCGTATCGCCCGCCATCGCTGGGGAGCCTTTGAACCTCGTCATGCGCAAGGCCGAGGAAGGCTTTGAGCTCGGCGCTTTTGCGAGCGACGGGCGGCAGATCACTAAGGCGAGTGCCGCGCTTTAATCCGATTTAGGTGCCCCTGTTTTGGGCGGCCTCCCGCGCCGTGGTGTTTTCGTCCGCTCCACCTCGATCCCGCGCGCGGCCAACGCCTCGCGCAGGAGCATCTCGATCTGAGCATTGGCAGAGCGCAATTCCGCGCCCGCTAGCCGCTCGATCGCGGCGTGAACCGCCGGATCGAGCCGCAATGCAAATGCTTTTTTTGCCGAGGGTTTGTCTGAAGGTGCAGCCATAGCTGCCTCCTTGGGTTGCCTAGATTAATAGGTTTCTGGGATTATTGATAAAGCGTGCCCGTGTTCACCACAGGATGCGCCTCGCGGTCGCCGCATAGGACCACCATCAGGTTGGAGACCATGGCGGCTTTGCGCTCATCATCGAGTTCGATGATGCCGTCTTGGCTCAGCTTGCTCAAAGCATCCTCGACCATGGATACGGCACCTATGACAACCTTCTTACGCGCGGCAATCACAGCATCAGCCTGTTGGCGGCGCAGCATGGCGCCTGCAATTTCAGGGGCATAGGCAAGGTGGGTAAGGCCCGCCTCATCGACAACGATCCCAGCCACGTCGAGGCGTTCATTGAGTTCCTCGCACAGCTCATTAGCAATCACATCGGCGCTGCCACGAAGGGTTGTTTCATCCTCATCCGACATATCGTCATAGGGGTGACGCGCGCCAACAGTGCGAAGGCCTGCCTCGATCTGGATATTCACAAATTCCTTGTACTCATCCACGTCAAACACGGCCTGCGCAGTGTCAGAGACGCGCCAGACCACGTTACACGCAACCTCAATCGGATTGCCACGTAGGTCGTTGATCTTGACGACTTCGGAATGGATGTTGTGGGCGCGCACGCTCACCTTTTGCTTGATCATCCAAGGCCAAACCCATTGCAGACCCTCTTTGCGCACTGTGCCGCGATATTCGCCAAATAGAGTGATGACCGCTGCCTGATTGGGCTGGATCATGAAAAAGCCGATGAGGCCAAACAGAACGACCAAAACGCCCACTGTCAGTGTGCCCACGAATATGCCGACCAAAGCGTCAGAAGCGTTCTCAGGCGGGATTGCTGCTATGATCAGATAGGCGATGAACACGGACATTGCGGCAAAAATCGCCAGCATAACATAGCCACTATAGGCAGAGCCTGCGTGCTCGCGGCTGGACGTCATGGCTTTAGCCGGGTCAGACATAGATAACCTCCTTCGATATAAATATGATATCATAATCATATCGAAGGGGGCGATTTGTCAATCTATCGGGTAGTCCTCCAGCGGCTCCATCACACCGTAGCTCTCTTCCAAAGGCTCATGCCCAAGCTCAGGAAACTCAATCGCAGGCGGCTCGATATGCGTATCAGGCAGCCGGTCGAGCAGATCGCGGATTAGCGTTAAACGCCCGCGTTTCTGATCGTTGAAATCCACCAGCGTCCACGGCGCGTTATCCGTGTGCGTTGCTTTCAGCATCGCCTCACGCGCATCGGTGTAGGCTTGGTACTTCTCACGCGCGGCCAGATCGACCGGCGACAATTTCCAGCGCTTTAACGGGTCCTCCCCGCGTTCCTTAAGGCGCTCCTCTTGCTGCTCCTGATCGGTCGTCAGCCAATATTTGAACAGAAGAATACCATCATCGGTAAGCATCTTTTCGAAGACGGGTGCCACCTGCAAAAACGCCTTAGCCTCTTCCTCTGAGCAATAGCCCATCACTCGCTCGACTCCGGGTCGGTTGTACCAGCTCCGGTCGAACAGCACGATCTCGCCTGCATGAGGAAGATGGGATATATAGCGCTGGAAATACCACTGTGTTTGCTCTTCCTCGCTTGGCTTGGAGAGAGCGACGGTGCGGCATTGGCGCGGGTTGAGTTTGTCGCGCACCGCTCTGATCGCGCCGCCTTTGCCCGCTGTATCCCGGCCCTCAAAGATCACCACAATACGCGCACCTGTTGCCTTGGCCCATCGCGCCATACCGACCAGCTCTTCGGTCAAGGGTTCCAGCAGTTTCCGGTATTCTTTGCCTTTTAGCGCCATGGGATGCCCCTTATTGTTCTTGCCTTCGCGCCCGCTTAGTATCATGTGATACTATATGGCCACACAAGCTCATCCTGACACCGATTACGCTGCACTTCCAGAGCTAGACGCGGACGTGTTCACCGCTCCGCTCGCAAGGCCTGCGCATGTCGGCGAGGACTGGATCGAGCCTGCACAGACAGATTACTCATCCGAAGACCATAGTGTTTGGAACGACCTATTTGCCCGCCAGATGGAAGTGCTTCCCGGCCGCGCCGCGAGCGCCTTTATGGCAGGGCTCGATAAACTCGATCTATCCAAAGGCGGCATTCCGGAATTTGGAGAACTTTCCGAAGAGCTGGGTAAGCTCACGGGGTGGAGCGTCATTCCGGTGCCAATGTTGATCCCCGATCACGTGTTCTTCTGGCACCTCGCCAATCGTCGCTTCCCCGCAGGCAATTTCATCCGCACGCGAGAGACCTTCGACTACATCCAAGAGCCCGATGTCTTCCACGATGTCTTCGGCCATGTGCCCATGCTCACCGACCCGGTGTTTGCTGATTACATGCAGGAATATGGCCGCGCTGGATGGAAAGCGATGCGCTACAATCGCTTGAAATCGCTAGGCGCGCTTTATTGGTACACGGTCGAGTTTGGCCTGATCGAAGAGGCCGAGGGCATTCGCGCCTACGGTGCCGGCATCCTTTCGGGACCGACCGAGGCGAAGTTTGCTGTCGAAGCCAAGAGCCCCAATCGCATTATGCTCAATGTCGACCGGGTCATGCGCACCGACTATGTGATTAGCGACCTCCAGCCGACGTACTTCGTGATTGAAAGCTTTGATGATCTCTTCCGCCAGACGGTGGAGCGCGATTTTGACCGGCTTTATCGCAACCTTGCACCTGGTTTCACATATGCGAACTCAGCGGTGATTGACGTTGATTATGTGGTGAACCGAGGGACCCAGGAATACCACCTTCGCGGTGGCAATGGCTCTGGGGCTGATCCGGTTTAAACCCCGCGCCCTAAACTTCGCGAGTTGCGAAGGCGTAATAGCCAACGATAGCTGGCAGAGTGAGCCCCACCGCTGCACCAAACCCAAGGAAGCTGAGCGAGCCCAAAAAGGTTCCGCCATTGGCAATAAGGCCCGCGATTAGGCTGGCGACAATGCCAACCAACATCATCCGCAGCACAGCGCCGGGTATCTCTAATCGCAAGACGATGGAGCCAAGCCAGCCGAGCAGCGCGCCTAAGTTGATGAGAATGATCAGTGCCATGGCTAGAAGAAATACAGCAGGGCGGCGCCCATAGCCACCCGGTAGATGACAAAAACCATCATGGACGCCTTTTTGAGGAAGTTCATAAGGAAATACATGGTCGCAAAGGCCGCCACAAAGGTCAGCACCCCTGCGATCAGCGCATCCACCGCGAGCGCCATGCCTGCATCGAATATCTCAGGCACAATCAGGACGCCAGCCCCCGCGACGGCTGGGATCGAGAGGAGGAAGGAGAAGCGCGCCGCCTCAACCCTTTTGTACCCCAAGAACCGCGCTGCCGTCATGGTCACACCCGAGCGCGAGGTGCCCGGGATGATCGCGAGCGCCTGCGCAATCCCGACAATAAGCCCGTCGCGCCAACTCATATCTTCGAACTCTTTGACCTCTTGGCCGATTTTGTCGGCGAGGCCCAAAAGGATGCCATAGAAGATAAGGTTAAAGGCGATAAGATCGGTGAAGCGGATCGAGGCCATGAGGTCATCATCGACAATCTCAACCCCGAACACCCCTGAGGCGATGCCATTGAACAGGCCCATCTTGATCGAGAGGCCGAAGGCAACCGCCGGGATCGTTCCAAGCACAATCCACCAGAACAATTGCCTCTCAGCCGGGGCGTTCGGGGCCTTGGCACCTACCCCAATGCTCGCGAAACCGCCGCGCGCGAGCACGAGCACGTCTTTAAAAAAGTAGACGATGATCGCCAGTAGCGAGCCCACATGCACTGCCACATCGATCAGCGGGCCCTGGTCCTCGAAATCGCTGAAGACCGAGATCAGAATGAGGTGCCCTGACGACGAAATCGGCAGGAACTCGGTGATCCCCTGGACCACAGCGATGATGAGCAATTGCAGAAAAGACATGGGTGCCAGCTTTGGCCTTGCCGCTGCGCGCAAGTCAATCGGTTAAGCGGCCTGATCCGCTGCAAATTGGAGTTTGGCGAGCCGCGCATAAAGCCCGCCAGCCGCAGAAAGCTCAGCGTGAGTGCCCTGCTCGGCGATAACGCCTTGGTCGAGCACAATGATCCTATCGGCCGCGCGCACGGTCGCCAGACGGTGGGCGATCACAAGTGTTGTGCGGTCTTTCATCAGCTCATCTAGGGCTTGCTGCACCAATTGCTCAGATTGTGCATCCAGCGCGCTTGTTGCCTCATCTAGCAGCAGAATTGGCGCATCGCGAAGGAGCGCACGGGCAATCGCCACGCGTTGGCGCTGACCGCCCGAAAGCTGGGTGCCGCCCTCGCCAAGATAAGTGTCGAGGCCTTGAGGAAGCGCCCGCAAGAACTCCTCCGCATTGGCCGCGCGTGCCGCTTCCCAAATGGCCTCATCACTCGCCCCCCAATTGCTATAGCGAAGGTTATCGCGGGCATTTGCGCTGAACAGCACACCTTCTTGCGGGACGAAGGCGAGCCGCTCGCGGATATCGGCAGGGTCGGCCTTGGTCAGTGGCACGCCGTCCAAGCGTATGGTGCCGCCTTGCGGGTCATAAAACCGTTCGACCAATTGGAAGATAGTCGATTTGCCTGCGCCGGAGGGGCCTACAATGGCGATTGTTTCGCCGGGCTGGATCTCAAGGTTGAAATCATCAAGAGCGGTGTCCTCGGGCCGAGCGGGGTATCGGAAGGTCACATTGCGGAAGGAAAGCGAGCCGCGCGCAGGACTTGGCAATTGCTCCGGGCGCTCAGGCGGGGCGATCAAGGGCTCAGTTTCGAGCAACTCTGCTAAACGGCTAGCCGCGCCTGCTCCGCGTAAGAGGTCTCCGTAAACTTCCGTGAGCGCACCAAACGCCCCTGCGACCAACATCGCCCCCACAAGGAAGGCTAGCAAAGTGCCAGACGTTATATCGCCCACCGACACGGCGACAGCGCCGCGCCACAGCAGGAAGACAATCGAGCCAAACAGCGCGAAAATCACCACGCTGGTCATAACCGCGCGCAAAATTATGCGTTTGCGAGCCGTGTCGAAGGTGCGCTCTACTGCATCGCCAAAGCGGTCTGCTTCGCGGCTTTCCTGCCCAAAGCTTTGAACGACTTTCATGGCGGAGAGCACTTCAGTTACCATCGCGCCCACATCGGCCACACGATCTTGGCTATCGCGCGAAATGCTCCGGATACGGCGGCCAAAGATCACGATGGGTAAGACCATCACAGGAATGCCGACCACAAGCCAGATTGTGAAGCTGGGCAGCAGGTAGAACAGGTAAATAGTGCCGCCGATGCCAAGAAAGACATTGCGAAGCGCGACTGAGACCGTGGTGCCCACAACCGTCTCAATAATCGCCGTATCGGACGTCATCCGGCTGGAGATTTCTTTGGGTGAATTTTCTTCATAGAAAGCAGGCGACAAGCGCATCAGATTGCGGTGAACCTTACGGCGCACGTCGGCGACCACACGTTCCCCGATCCAGCTCACGAAATAGAAGCGAGCGGCCGTCCCCAAGGCGATGACCACGACGATCATGCCCAGATAACGGAACCAGCGTTCAACGCCCTCGCCGCCCTCACCAAAACCACGGTCAACAATGAGTTGTACAGCTGCGGGGATGGCCAGCGTGCCCGCAGCCGTCACGCCAAGAGCGATAAGTGCGAAAATCACCTCACGCGGATATTTCGCCGCCTCGCGGTAAACCATCTTGAGCGGCGCAAGTGAACGCGATTTGGGCGCTTCAGAAGCAGCTTCCGTCGCCACATCCGCCTCGTCATCGTTCGTGGGAATTTCAGTCTCTTGCACGCTCATACAGGCATCCACCTAACCGCGCTGGACGAAAATTACACGTGCAAAAGCGACAATTATTGAGCGAGGCCCCAAAAACTCAGTCATTGTGCAATGCAGCATTCTCTGCCAATGAGAGGCTGGGATCAAAAAACAACGACGCGTGACGGACAAGAACGCCCACTCACGCGCCCCAACCTTTGGACGGGTCAACGATGCTTTATAAAGCTTATGAACTCCAGCGCAGCTGGCTCAATTCCGTGAGCACGGTTGCCTCATTGAGCTCTGAACTCTTGAGCAACCCCTCCAATCCGTGGAGCAAGACGGCGCTTGGCGCGATGAGCGCAAATGCATTCGATGTTCTCGCCCATTCTACCGCCGCTTACACAAAGCCAGCTTTTGGCATCACCGAGGTCGATGTGGATGGCCAAGTCTTCCCTGTGATCGAAGCGACCGTCATGAACAGGCCTTTTGGCGATCTTAAGCGTTTCCGCTTGGACGGTGTCGATGATGATCGGCCCAAAATGCTGATTGTCGCGCCTATGAGCGGACACTTCGCGACGCTCCTTCGCGGCACGGTTGAGCGCATGCTCCAAAGCCATGAGGTCTACATCACCGATTGGGCCGATGCGAAGACCGTTCCGCTCCACGAAGGCTCCTTTGATCTCGACGATTACATCGATTACCTGATCGATTTTCTTGAGTACATTGAACAAGTGACGCCCGGTCAGCGTCCGCATATGCTCGCCGTGTGCCAACCCTCCGTGCCTGCATTTGCCGCGACCGCTTTGATGAACCAACACAAGTCGCCAGCAACACCTGCCACCCTCACGATGATGGGCGGGCCAATCGATACGCGTGAGAGCCCCACCACGGTCAACGATCACGCGATGAACCGCCCTATCGAGTGGTTTCGCCAATCCGTCATTGCGAGCGTGCCGATGCAATATCGCGGGGCAGGGCGTAAGGTCTATCCCGGCTTTATGCAGTTGTCCGCGTTCATGAGTATGAACCTGCAAAACCACATGATGAGCCACTATGAGATGTTCAAACACCTTACCGCAGGTGATGAAGCCTCAGCGCAAGCAACCAAGGATTTCTACGACGAATATCGCGCCGTGTGCGACATGACCGCTGAATTCTACCTCCAGACGGTCGAGGAAGTGTTCCAGAAACACTCCATTCCCAATGGGACTTTTGAACACAAAGGCGAAGTGGTGGACCTTTCTCAGATCACCGATACAGCGCTTCTCGCGGTCGAGGGGGAACGCGATGATATCTCGGGACTTGGCCAGACCAAGGCGGCGCTGAAGCTTGCACGTGGCCTTGCTGAGGACAAAAAGCGCTATTTCATGGCTGAAGGCGCTGGGCACTACGGGATATTCAACGGCAGCCGCTGGCGCACCAAAGTCGCGCCTGTGGTGGAAGAGTTTGTCGCAGCCCACGCGTGAGTGAGAAGCTAGACAAAAATCGGTTTGCTGAGCGTTTCGGTCTCACAACCCCCATTGCTTTGGCCCCCATGGCCTTTGCCAGCGGCGGCGGTCTTGCGAGCGCATGCGCGCATGCCGGAACGCTCGCTTTGGTCGGCGGTGCTTATGGTGACCTTGAATGGACTTCGCGCGAGTACACACACGCGGAAATGGCTCTTTGCGATGACGCAGACGCCTTAGCTCGGCTTGGCTGTGGTTTCATCACATGGAGACTGGAAGAAGACGCATCGGCGCTTGACTGGGTTCTCGACCGCCCTGCAAAACCCGCCGCGATCATGCTCTCTTTTGGTAACCCGACCCATTTGGGCAACCGTATCGTGGACGCAGGCATCCCGCTTATTTGCCAGGTGCAAACATTCGCCATGGTCCCACAGGCCGTAGGTGCAGGCGCTAGCGTGATTGTTGCCCAAGGCGGTGAGGCGGGCGGTCATGGAATGAACGCCATTGATGGGCGAAGCACATTCACTCTGGTCCCCGAGATCGCTGATTGGCTTGCTGCAAATGCGCCGGAGGTCCAGCTGCTTGCGGCAGGCGGTATTGTTGATGGGCGCGGGCTTGCAGCAGCCCTTATGCTGGGCGCGGATGGTGCGCTTGTCGGCTCGAGGCTTTGGGCAAGCGATGAATCGCTCGCCCCTGAAGCTGCTATCGCCGAGGCGGTGGAAGCGGATGGAGACGGGAGTGTGCGAAGCAAAGTGTTTGACATTCTGCGCGAGAAGAATTGGCCTAGGCACTTCGACTTTCGCGCATTGCGCAATGCGATCCATCGCAAGTGGGAAGACCGGATTGACGAACTTACAGCAAGCCCAAATGGTGCAATCGCCGACTATAAACAAGGCGTTGCGTCACGCGACTACACCCGCGCCCATGTAACCGTGGGAGAAGGCACTGGGCTTATTCGCAGCTCAGCCAAAGCTGGCGAGATTATCGCGCAGATTGATACCGAAGCGCGCGTTTTACTCGGCTAATTCTGGTTACCTGGCGTTAAGCATAAGCTCAAAGCACAAGGTAAACTCTCGAACCTATTGCCTTTTTTGCAGATGCTAGATTGAGTAAAGAGGGGCAATCATGATCCAGATTTCCAAGGCCATATGTGTTGCAGCCGCCTTGTGTGTGAGCGGCGCGGCATTAGCCGAAAACTCCGGCTGGAGCATTTCTGAAGCTGATGGTCAGGTCTCTGTGCTTCGCGGCGACAAATCGCTTTACGGCGCACAGGGCACTCAGCTTCAGGTAGGCGACGTGGTCAAAACCAGCGGCGCCGCCAATGCTGTGCTGGTTCGCGGCGATGAATTTGTGGTTGTCGCCTCTGGCAAGGCCGTTCGAATTAACCGGGTCGAGGAACAAGGCGTTGTCGGCCAAGTGGTCGAATTTGTGAGCGGCCTGTTTGGTCCAAGCGAGGACAAGGGCAAACTTAATCGCCCTATGCAAGCCGCTGTTGTAAAAGGCCTTGATGGCAATATGGCGACCGGGTCAGGCGGCTCAAGCAACAGCGAAGAGAGTGCCGGCGGGTGAGTGGAGCCTCAAGGCTGAACCCACTCCCGTAACAGGTCAGGGCACAAGAATTTAGATCTCAAAAGGGAACTCTTCCAAGCTCTAGGGCGAGGGCGAAGGCCGGAAAAGATCATCGAGCGCTCAGCGAAATAGGCTGCTTTCTTCAGCAATTCTCTCGCATCATCAAATGGCATACCTTTTAACGCAGGTATCCCGGCGATGAGTTTTCGGATCTCTTCAATCTCATCGGGCTCGCTCGCATAGTCGAGAATGAACGCTTGAGCTTCGGCATGCCAATTCAGCCGGTTGAGTTCCTCATAATCGATTTTACCGTCCAGCCATTTTTCCGCACCTATCAGGCCGATCCTAAGCGCTTTTTGAGGGATGAGGTGCTCATGTTTCCAAGAGCACGCAATCACGTTACGATGAAACTTAGCGATGTTCTCGCCAATAAAGGTGGGTCTGGCTTCAAAAAGCCAAAGAAGCATTTCGTGAGCGTCACACGAGGTATCCCACACGGCGGTGTCTATATGCCATGAGCTTAGTTGAATGGCGCAGCGATAGGAAGTCAGTGCACTATTGGTGGCCCTAAGCGGCCTTCTTTATGCGCTTTGCTCGCTTAGGGTTAGAAGCCTCTTCTTTTTCGCTGGCAGGGCAAACCTGTAACCGGTTCCATAGATCAAGCGCGGCCACTTTGTAACCTTCTGCTAGCGTCGGGTAGTTGAAGCTGTTCTCGACAAAATAGTCGATTGTCCCGCCAAGGTTGAGCACGGCTTGACCGATATGGACCAGCTCGGATGCCCCTTCGCCCACGACATGCACCCCTATTAGCTTGCGTGTTTCGCGGTGGCAGATGAGCTTGAGGATGCCTGCTTCTAGACCCATAATGTGCCCACGTGAGGTCTCTTTGAACCGGGCAATGCCGCATTCGTAGGGCACATCCGCGTCGCGCGCATCGGCTTCTGTCATGCCCACCGACGAGAGTTCCGGCACAGCGTACACACCGTAAGGCGGCGCCTGATCGTCTGCCGAGATAGGCTCACCAAAGGCATGGCATGCAACGGCGCGGCCCTGCTCCATGGAGGTGGAGGCAAGGCTTGGGAAACCGATGACGTCTCCAGCGGCATAGATGTGGGGCACGTTTGTTTGGAAGGTTTTGCGATCCACTTCCAATCGCCCGCGCGCCTCGGGTTTAATCTTGAGCCCTGCTGCTTCGACCTTGAGGCTCGACGTTGAACCTTCGCGCCCCGCGGCAAAGAGCACCATCTTGGAGCCGATCAAGCGGCCATCGGCAAGCTGGCAAATTGGATCGCCACTTTCGCTGAAGTGGACGTAGGAAAGCGAGCATCCAAGGCGCAGCACCATGCCGCGTTCACGCATAGATTGGATGAGGTGGTCGACGATCTCTTTGTCCATAAAGGGCAAGAGCTGCTCATTGGGCTCGATCAGCGTCACAGGAATATCAAGCGCGCTGAAGATCGTCGCGTACTCAAGGCCAATGACGCCCCCGCCCACCACTGTCAGGCTCGATGGCATTTGCGGCTGGAGGATAAAGCTGTCTGAATCGAAGACGTTGGTCGAATTGAAAGGGATATGCGAGGGGCGATAGGGGCGTGTTCCCACCGAAATGAGGATCTTGTCGCCCTCGATCACCTCTTCGACCTCAGACCCACCAAGGTCACGTTTGATCCCAATTTGGTTCGGCCCTTTGAAGTACCCGCTCCCAGCAATCGTCTGCACACCGTTACGAGCGAACTGGTGTTCAAGCACGGCAACTTCATAATCGAAGGTCTTGCCGATGCGTTGATCTAGGTCATCTGAGCAAATGGTGGCTCTGGTTCGGTAGCCTTGCCCATAGAAGGCGCGCTCTCGCCAACCAGAGAGGTTGAGCGCGGTTTCGCGCAAGGTCTTTGACGGTATAGTTCCGGTGTGCACCGATACACCGCCGACCTTGGCGCGGTCATCAACCACCACCACTGATTTGCCTAGTTTGGCCGCTTGGATGGCTGCCCGCCGCCCCGCTGGCCCTGCACCCAAAACGATGAAATCATAACGCGCCATTGTCTTCTCCCGTCCAAGAGAGAAAGACGGCGCTGTGCCCTGCGACTTAACCCTCGGGGATTTCCTTAGGGCTTCGGAAGAACAGCCGGCTGATAACGCGCTTGGCCATCCAAAGAAGGCCGATCACCAGCACCAGCAAAACCGCCGCAACCCCGGCAGCAGCGAAAGGGTATTCATAGGCGAACCAGAGCAAGCCAACGGTCGCGACATCTTCGACGGTGGAAACCGCAACATTGCTAACGGGCTCTGGTGAGGTGTTGACCACAGCCCGCGCGCTGGCCTTGCCCCCATGCGCCAAGAAGCTTGCTCCGCCGCCGAGCAGGAAGGCGATCACTTGGGTGGCTGGGTCGGAAGGATCGACAATCGCGAGCGCCAACAACGCCCCGCCCACGGGCCGCACCAGCGTGTGGATGGTGTCCCAAATGCTGTCGAGCCACATCACCTTGTCGGCAAAAAACTCAGCCAATGCGCCAATCGCGGCGATGCCCATCACCCAAGGGTTTTCGAGCACACCGAGGCTGGCGAGATGCTCTGGCACAGGCAGCGCCTCCAACCGCATCGCAAGGCCGGTTGCAAAGATGCACAGGTACAGCCGCCAGCCCGAAAGCAGGCTTACGCTCCCTGCAATGCCGATGATTTCGATGATGCCCATGGCACTGCCTTAATGGCTTCGCGACGCGAGCGCCACCCGATCAGGGCTTTTGCGGCCAGCTTGAACCAAGCTTTTCGGCATCCTCGCGATAGAAGTATCGCAATCCATCGCTCATAATACGCGGCGCGACCGTGTAGTGGTTCTCACCTTCATAAAAGCGGCTTTTGAGGGTCAATCCATCGTAATCGCGCAGGTTCATTCTCTCAATAAACCGCGCCGTGCCGCTCAGGATTGCTCCTGCGTTCAAGAACCACTCATTGCCTTCTTCACCCCCGGCGCCAACAAAAAGATCGACGTCCAACGCGCTGTTTGATTGAGCGAATTCGTCTTCGAGTTTGAACACCGCATCATCGACATTCGACATTGCCGGTGAGCCGATAATCATGCGGTCGAACAGGTCAGGACGCGTGAAAAGGGTGTATCCTGCAAAAAGGCCGCCAAGAGAATGGCCATGAAGGGTGTGATCATCCGCAAACCGAAATTCGGACGCGAGCGCAGGGCGCAGCTCGTCGGCGAGAAAGCTTAAGAAATCAGGCGCGCGGTGCGGGTAGTCGGGAAGCGGTGCAACACTGCGAAATGCCTCGCGATTGAGCCCCGGTGCAGCAAAACCTTTTCCCGGCGGAGAGAACTCGACAATTCGTCTCCCCACGCCAGCAAGCCCTTCCTCAGAAGCGCTGCCCACGCCTATCACGATCATCTCGGGTATCATATTGCCGCTCACGAGCAGATCGACCGTCGCAATCGCGCTGCGCGTCATGAGCGGATCGTCCAGCACCCACAAAACCGGATAGCGGCGGTCTGGTTGTACGTTGTAGCTCGCCGGCAATCCGATCGTGACCGCGTGCGGATAGTCGAACTTTTCCGACTGGATGGATCGCGTGTCCAGCACGCCCATATTGGCCCGCGCGCCCGGTATGGTGGCAAGCTGTGGGTTCGCCTGAGCTGGCACGGCAAGGGCGAAGCCGATCGGCAAAGCCACGCAAGCTGCAAAAAGGGAAAATAGACGCCTCATAAACACCTCAAAAGAAAACCCCGTCCGATACACGCATACCGAACGGGGTTATCAAAAAGCTGCTTTTGGTCGACTAATACGGTCGCTGGTCGAAACGCTTAGAAGATCTCAAACAGACCCGCTGCGCCCATGCCGCCGCCGACACACATGGTGACGACTGCGTATTTCGCGCCGCGACGCTTGCCTTCGATCAGCGCGTGACCGGTGCAACGCGCGCCCGTCATGCCGTAGGGGTGACCGATGGAGATCGAGCCGCCGTTGACGTTGAGGATGTCGTTGTCGATGCCAAGCTTATCGCGGCAGTAAAGCACCTGCACAGCAAACGCTTCGTTCAGTTCCCAAAGACCGATATCGTCCATGGTAAGGCCGTTGGCTTTGAGCAGCTTCGGAATAGCGAAAACAGGGCCAATGCCCATTTCATCAGGCTCCGTGCCAGCGACGGCCATGCCGACATAACGGCCAAGCGGCTCAAGACCCTTTTGTTCAGCAACCTTGGCTTCCATCAGGACGCTTGCCGAGGAACCGTCGGAAAGCTGCGAAGCGTTACCCGCAGTGATCGTCATGTTCGGACCCATGACCGGCTGGAGGCCTTGGAGACCTTCAAGCGTTGTAGACGGACGGTTGCCCTCGTCCTTCGTGATGGTGACTTCTTGCTGGCTGACTTCGCCGGTTGCCTTGTCCTTCACCATCATGGTGGTGGTGACAGGCACGATCTCATCGTCGAACTTGCCAGCCTCTTGGCCAGCCGCCGTGCGCTGTTGGGACTGAAGCGCGTATTCGTCCATCGCCTCGCGGCTCACTTTGTAGCGAGCTGCGACCGTCTCAGCGGTGCCGAGCATCGGCATGTAAACGTCTTTGTGCATAGCGATGAGCGAGGGGTCGGGGGCGACGCGCATCTCAGGGGTTTGCACCATTGAGATCGAGTCTTGACCGCCGCCAACGACCACATCCATGCCATCGACGATGACTTGCTTGGCGGCTGTGGCGATAGCCATCAGGCCTGAGGAACACTGACGGTCAATGGTTTGGGCAGCGACCGAAACAGGTGCGCCACCGCGAAGCGCGACTTGGCGACCGATGTTGCCAGCCTGCGTGCCTTGGGTCAGCACTGCGCCCCATACGACGTCGTCGATCTCGCCAGCGTCAATGCCCGCGCGCTCAACGGCGGCCGCGAAGGAGAAGGAGCCGAGCGTTGCGCCCGGGGTTGCGTTAAAGCCGCCTTTGTATGCGCGGCCAATAGGCGTGCGGGCGGTGGAGACGATGACTGCGTCACGTGACATATTGGGGGTGTCCTTTAGTCGAGGAGGGTGTCCCCGCGTAGGCGGGGATCTCATGAAACTTGGTGAATTGTCGAGGGAGGTCCCCGTCTTCACGGGGACTCACCAGAATTTAAACGAAGTAGAGGGTGATCCACTCGCAGATGAGCGCAGGCGTATCTTCGCCTTCGATTTCCATCGTAACTTCGCAAGTTTGCTGCCATTGGCCCGGGCGTTTCTCGTTCATTTCGAGAAGCTTCCAGTGGCCGCGAATGCGCTTGCCCGCACGCACAGGAGCGAGAAAGCGGCATTTGTTGCCGCCATAGTTCACGCCCATTTTGACGCCATCAAGCTTGGGCATATCTGAGTTTGCACCAAGGTAAGGCATCATCGACAAGGTCATAAAGCCGTGCGCGATGGTGCCGCCGAACGGGGTCATCTTGGCTTTTTCTTCATCGATATGGATGAACTGATGATCGCCGGTCGCATCGGCGAACATGTTGATCTTTTCCTGGCTCATCTCGACCCAGTCGGATGTGCCGATGACTTCGCCAACTTTGGCCGCGAGATCTTGGGGTGTCATGTGTTGGGCTCCCTTCCCTTATGCGGCGTTGTCTAAAGCAGCGGGGCTCTTGCAACGCTTGCATGGTTTACGTTTACGTTAAGTTGCCGCTGTAATGGCAGGCGAGAGCGCCAAACGCAACGATAAAGCGAGGGGTTCTGACCAGTACGGGCTATGCCGTTACGGCACCCGATGATTTGCGACCACCGGCTCGGCGATGAGCGCGAGAATTAGGGCGTTTTGTTACCCGATCCACGCCCAAAGCCCGTTTCGCCGAATCAAGCCGGGTGACGTAGGAATAAAGCCCTATCTGAAGCCCCACGATCATCAGCATCACTGGCTGATAGCCGATTCCCTGAAACGTGGCGCCCACCAGATAGATGAGGCTCGCTATCTGCAATGCAGCGGCAAGCGGCGAAATCCACGCCTCGCTTTCCTCTGTTTTGCCTTTCCATCGCCGGTAAGTCTTCTCCATCTGAAGCACGCCAAGCCCGTGGAGCAGAAGCCACATGATGAGGCCGGGATAGCCCTGCTCACCTAAGAGCTCGAAGAAGGATGAGTGGAACGCGCGCGCCTCGTCGGTCACTTCGCGGTATTGCGTCGTGGTGGTGTTTCCGTTCTCTTCTTTTACTGGCATCGTGTAAGTGAAGGAGTTGGACCGATAGCTATCAAACCCGCCTCCAAGAGGGTTTTGGTTCGCATAGTCGATCGTCCACATCCACACCTGCATCCGGGTTGACGCGCTTTCATCACCCCCCGGTTCTGCAATAGTGGCCATGCGGTCGTAATAGCTTTGCGGCAAGAACGGCAGAGCCATCAGTCCCAGAACGGGTGCAGCTGCAATGAACATGAGGCGCTTCTCAGTGTAGCGTAGGAGAAAAACGCCCAGCGCCGCGATACACACAAGCCCCGTGCGTGCCTCGGTGCCGATGGGGATCATCAAGCACGCGAAACACAGCGCGACGGCAAAAACGGTTACTGTCCAATGCGGCTTTATAATTGTGCCAAAGCGGGTGAACCACATGATGACTGGGATGAGCCCAATGGCGACCGTCGCGAGCGTGGAGCTTTCGTAGATCCCGCTGTTGTCTTTGACGAAGAATTTAAGAGAGCCATATCCGCCTCCGCCAAACACAGTTTTCATGCCGGTTGAGATCACGATCATCCCAACCGCCAGCACTAAGGTAAGCGCAAGGGCTTCGATGCGTTGGCGGGTGGTGACGGTGAATGGCAAGAAAATGGCAAAGACCATTGCCTTCCACACCCAGTCCCATTTGGCCCGCGCTTCTACCGGGAAGTCTGCGAATTGCAGGGTGATGAAACACCAGACAAGTAGGGCGAGGAGTAGCCCCTGCCGCAAAGAGAATCGCGCGCCTTCTTTGCGGTCAAAAAGTATCCATCCCACAAATGCCGCACCAAAGGCGATAAGCGACACCGGCACGCTTTGGATGATGCCGTAGCCGATTTTCTGAGGCGCCAAAATGTCGATGTAGATATAGAGCAGCACCCAGAAATAGGGACGCTTTAGTCCGAGCGCTAAGACGAAGCCGATAAAGGCGAGGAAGATGAGATCGATCATGGCTGAGCTGAACTCTCTTCGGCCTTGGACTGGACTGCTGCGCTGCGCCTTTTGCCGCGTGGATCAGGCTGTTTTTTGTCCGCTGTTTCTTTCAGCTCAGTGATAGCTGGATCGATATCGAGGCTGTCGCGCATCACCAACCGCATAAATGCGAGCACGAGGAGGCCATGCCCTAAAGCGAGAGCGAAATAATCGATCATGTGCCAAGCGTTACCTTAAGGCGGTTGACGGCGCGTTAAGCACAATCGGTTATTACGCGGCTCATGACACGGGTATTACACGTTCTCGACCATTCGCTGCCGCTTCACAGCGGCTATACCTTCCGCACGCGCGCAATCCTGAAGGCGCAAGAGGCGGCAGGGTTGGAAGTGCGCGGGATCACCTCTCAGCGCCACAACAATGAGGCGGAATGGACGGATATGTGTGAGACCTTTGATGGTTTGACATTCCACCGCACCAAAGGCGTTCCCAAAGGCCCCGCTGGCCTTTCTGAGTTTCGCGAGATGGCAGCGCTTATGGACGCGATCCTTGAGCTTGCCAAAGAATGGCGTCCCGATGTGATCCATGCGCATTCCCCTGCGCTGTGTGGTGGCGGCGCAATGAGGGCCGCACGCAAATTGGGCATACCCTTCGTCTACGAAATCCGCGCGTTCTGGGAAGATGCAGCCGTCGGAAACCTAACTGGCTCTGAAGGATCGCTCAAATATCGCCTTACCCGCAGTCTCGAGACCCAAATCGCAGGGAGCGCCGATGCGGTCTTCACAATTTGCAATGGCCTTCGCGATGATTTGATCAAGCGGGGCATTCCGGGCGGCAAGATTGGCGTTATGCCTAATGGCGTGGACTTGACGCTATTTGGAGAACCAACGCCCCGCGATACTGCTCTCGCAAAAGACCTCGGTCTCTCGCCTGATGCGCCTGTGGTCGGATACATCGGCAGCTTTTACGATTATGAAGGCGTCGATGATCTGATCGCAGCGATGCCTATACTGCGCCAATCACACCCAGACGCGCGGCTCCTGCTTGTAGGGGCTGGAAACCTCGACAAAGAATGGCGGTCTGCAGCCGCAGCCTTAACCGAGCCCGAATCAGTTATCTTTACAGGTCGCGTGCCGCACGATCAGGTGGAGCGTTATTATTCGCTCATCAATGTGCTGGCCTATCCGCGAAAACACTCGCGCCTTACAGACCTTGTCACTCCATTGAAGCCGCTAGAAGCCATGGCGCAGCAGCGCCTGGTGGCTGCGTCCAATGTCGGCGGGCACCGCGAGCTCATCACCCACGGCGAAACCGGTGTTCTGTTTGAACCCGATGATCCCAAGGCCTGCGCTGAAACGCTCGCTGACCTTTTCGATAACCGCGCAGACTGGGACGGTTACCGCAAAAACGGCCTAACCCACGTAAAAACCAACCATGACTGGCATTTGAACGCGCGGCGTTATCTCGATGTTTACCATATCCTTTTAGCCCGATCCTTGAACGCAGGGTCATCTAAGGGAACTCACCCCGAAGGACTCCACGCGAACAGGGGTTAGGCCCGAGGCGATTGCAGGCGCCAAGGGCCTGAATTGAAGGCAGTTAGGCGCAATGCAATCGAATAACCACATCGGCAAAATTGTCCGACAGCACGCAGACGCTGTTGAAAATGGCAAAGCGGAAAGCCGCAAGCGTAAAGCGAAACCGTCGGGTGGCAGCCCGTTTGTCAGCGTGCCTAAGCACCGTGCCTTCGTACCCATGGTTACGATCTGGGGAGGACTTCTTCTTGCCCTTGTGACCGCGGTTCTGCCTGATCAAGCGATTGCGCGCGCTTCCTCGCTCACGGGTGTATATCTCCCGTTGCTTGTGACGCGCCTCATCCTGGCAGCGGCGATCGGCCTTGGTGGCGCGTTGCTCGGTTACATTATCGCAAGCGCCCTTTCCAATCGCGCTCAAGTTAAGGAAGGCGACAGTGTTCTAGTCTCCACCTTCAAATCGCGCGACGTCAAACCCATTAATCCCACGGCGGACTTGGGCAGTGAGAGCTTTGACGCTCCATTCGAGAAGGCGAATGAAACTCAGCTCAGCGAGCCTGAAGAAATCTTCGATCTTGAGGAAAGCGTTGTAGGAGAAACCGCTGAGCATCGTGAGCCCAATCTTGGGGAATTGTCACAACGCGGATATGATATCGAGGCACCTGAAGAGTTTAGCGCGCCCGATGATGATGAAAATCTGCCCGCCGATGATGGCTCTTGGGCCTTTACGCGCAAGCATTTCAAAGAGGCCCTGATCGAATCGTGTGAGGGTGCGACGTGCGAAGCGGCGCCGGGGTGGGAGCGCATGTCCTCGCGCTTTGACCCCGTAGAGCCAGCGGTGGATGGGCTGTCTGAATATGCAACGCTCACCGCCGAGCGGCTGAAGCCTAATGGCAAGAAGCCGCGTTCCATGGACCTGGATGAGTTTTCAACGCTTCCTGGTCGCAATGGCGTCTGGGTTGAAGAGCCTCGCGCAGCAAATGAGCCAGATCCAGTCGAGGCTCCAAAACCAATCGAGGCTTCACAACCAGCCGAGCTTCGTCAACACAGAGACAAAGCGCCGCTTGCCGCTGTTACGGCGTCACCTGCCCCTGGGAGTACCGCGGGGAACACTCCTGCAAGTGCTCTTGCTAAATTACGCCAGGCCTCGCCTGATGAACTCAGCCTTGTCGAAATGGTTGAGCGATTTGCCGCCGCTTTGCATGAGCACCAGGCTCTTGAGCGCAAGCGTATCGCCGAAGGCCAAGTCGCGCGCGAAACAGCGTTGGCGGAGGCTCTGAAAGCTTTGTCGCTGTTCACCGAGGCAGGCTTTGATCAAGGCCGACAAATGCAGATCAGTGAGAGTCAGATTGGCCAGACAGAAGGTGAATTGCGCGGTGCGTTGGAGCGTTTGCAACAACTTCGCGGCGCTGCCTAATTTGCTGGCAAAATCGATTTTCCGATTGAGTTTACGCGTTTTTCGCGAGGCAACTTGCGTAAAACAATTAAAATTAACTGCTGTGTGAAATAAAATTTCATGCTTCGCGGTTGCAATATCGATATTCCATCTGCCATAGGGATCCAAACGGATAAGCTGCGCGTAACTGGTGGCTAGCCGGCAAAAAACGCCGCTGCGGCGCGCTTTGGCGCACAACGCCCCAGCAGCGGTATCTGACAGATTGGAACCTCGCCATGGGATACCCAGATTCCCAGGGTCTCTATGACCCGGTAAATGAACATGACGCCTGCGGAGTGGGCATGGTTGCCCATATCAAGGGTGAGAAAAGTCATGCCATTATTGAGCAAGCGCTTCAGATTCTTGAGCGGATCGACCACCGCGGCGCTGTGGGCGCTGACCCGCTCTTGGGTGATGGTGCTGGGCTGCTTATGCAAATCCCTGATCCGATCATGCGCAAATGGGCGAGCGAGCACGGTGTCGCGCTGCCCTCGGCGGGCGAATATGGCGTAGCCATGTGCTTTATGCCGCAGGATGCAGCTGCGCGCGCCTTTGTGACCGAGCAGTTTGAAAAGTTCACTACTAAAGAGGGCCAAATCTTCCTTGGTTGGCGCGATGTCCCGGTAACGATGGATGGGCTTGGTAAAGCGGTTATCGATTCTATGCCGGTGATCCAGCAGGCCATCATCGGCAAAGGCAACAATTGCGAGGACCAAGACGCGTTTGAGCGCAAGCTGCTCGTGATTCGCAAGCAGGTGCAAAACCCGCTCGCCAAACTGCAAGAGAAGCACGATCTGCCGGGTCTCACCGACCTTTATGTGCCGAGCTTCTCTAGTCGCACGATTGTCTACAAAGGTCTCTTGCTGTGTGAGCAGGTGCGCAGTTTCTATGATGATCTGCGTAATCCCGATTGCGTGTCGGCGCTTGGCCTTGTGCACCAGCGGTTTTCGACCAACACGTTCCCGAGCTGGCGCCTCGCACACCCGTTCCGCCTGATTGCGCACAATGGTGAGATCAACACCAATCGCGGCAATGTGAACTGGATGAATGCCCGCCGCCGCACCATGGAGAGCGATCTTCTCGGGCCTGACCTTGATAAGATGTGGCCGATCATCCCGCATGGGCAATCTGACACAGCGTGCCTCGATAACGCCTTGGAATTGCTGCTCGCGGGCGGCTATTCGCTTGCGCACGCGATGATGATGCTTATCCCAGAGGCCTGGGCGAAAAACGAGCAGATGAGCCCTGAGCGCCGCGCGTTTTATGAGTATCACGCAGCGCTTATGGAGCCATGGGATGGCCCGGCTGCCGTGTGCTTCACGGATGGTCGCCAAATCGGGGCAACGCTTGACCGCAATGGCCTTCGCCCAGCGCGTTTCTGCGTCACCAAAGATGACATCGTGTGCTTGGCCTCGGAAAGCGGCGTGCTGCCCTTTGCCGAGGAAGACATCACCCGAAAATGGCGTCTGCAACCGGGCAAAATGCTCCTTATCGACCTTGAAGAAGGCCGTATCATTGAAGACGAAGAGCTCAAGGCAGACCTCGCTAACGCCGAGCCATATGCGGATTGGTTGGAGCAAGCGCAGTATAAGCTCACCGACATTGTCGAGATTGAGCCAGAGCTTTCCGAAGTTCCCGTGTCCGAAACGACGCTCCTCCAGCGCCAGCAAGCCTTTGGTTACACTCAGGAAGATGTAAGCAAGTTCCTTGAGCCGATGGCGACCAAGGCTGACGATCCTATCGGCTCAATGGGCACTGATACACCGATTGCCGTGCTCTCGAATAAAGCGCGTCTGCTCTACGACTATTTCAAACAGAACTTTGCGCAGGTCACCAACCCTCCGATTGACCCGATCCGCGAAGAGTTGGTGATGAGCCTTCTCTCCATGATCGGCCCACGCCCCAACCTGCTTGGTCACGATGCGGGGACGCACAAGCGTTTGGAAGTCCAGCAACCCATCCTCACCAATGATGACTTGGCGAAAATTCGCTCGGTCGAAGCGGTTTTGGATGGCGCGTTCCGTTGCACCACCATCGATATGACTTGGGACGCCAGCACGGGGGCCGTGGGCCTTGAGATGGCGATCAAGGAAATGTGCTGGGCCGCGACCGAGGCGGTGTTGCAAGATCAGAACATCCTTGTGATCTCTGACCGCGCGCAAAGCGAAGACCGCATTCCGATGCCTGCGCTTTTGGCGACGGCGGCAGTGCACCACCACCTCGTGCGTCAGGGTCTGCGCATGCAAACCGGCCTTGTTGTCGAGACCGGTGAGGCACGCGAGGTGCACCATTTCTGCGTTCTCGCAGGCTACGGCGCCGAGGCGATCAACCCATATGTGGCGTTCGAAACACTCGAAGATATCCGTGCCAAGAAGCACTCAAGCCTGACGCCAGAAGAGGTCCAGCAAAACTACATCAAGGCGGTCGGCAAGGGCATTCGCAAGGTGATGTCCAAAATGGGCATCTCAACCTACCAATCCTATTGCGGCGCGCAGATTTTTGACGCTGTTGGCCTCTCAAGCGAGTTTATCGCAAGCTACTTCACGGGCACGGCGACCACCATCGAAGGCGTCGGCCTTGCTGAGGTCGCTGAGGAAAGCATCCGCCGACACGCGCAAGCTTACGGTGACAATCCGATCTATGCCGGAATGCTCGATGTGGGCGGCATCTACCAATACCGCCTGCGCGGGGAAGAACACGCCTGGACGCCGGAAAACGTCGCGCAATTGCAGCACGCTGTGCGCGGCAATGACCATGCGAACTACGCAGAATTCGCAAAGTCCGTGAACGATCAGAACGAACGCTTGCTTTCGATCCGCGGCCTCATGGAATTCAAAAAGGCGGACAACCCGATCCCGCTTGATGAAGTCGAACCCGCCGCAGAAATCGTCAAGCGCTTCTCCACCGGCGCGATGAGCTTTGGCTCTATCAGCCATGAAGCGCACTCGACCCTTGCGATCGCGATGAACCGCATTGGCGGGCGCTCGAACACGGGCGAAGGCGGCGAAGAGCCCTTCCGTTTCACACCGCTCGAAAACGGCGACACCATGCGCAGCCGAATCAAGCAGGTGGCCTCGGGCCGCTTTGGTGTGACGGCGGAGTATCTTGCCAACTCGGACGATATTCAGATCAAGATGGCGCAAGGCGCAAAGCCGGGCGAAGGTGGTCAGCTGCCGGGTCACAAGGTCGACAAACGCATCGGCGCGGTGCGTCACTCGACGCCGGGCGTGGGCCTCATTTCCCCGCCGCCGCACCACGATATTTACTCGATTGAGGATCTGGCGCAGCTGATCCACGATCTTAAAAACGTCCAGCCATCGGCGCGGATTTCCGTCAAACTCGTGTCCGAAGTGGGCGTGGGTACGGTTGCCGCTGGTGTGTCGAAGTCCAAGGCCGATCATCTGACGATCTCAGGCTATGACGGTGGAACCGGTGCATCGCCGTTAACCTCGCTGACGCACGCGGGTAGCCCTTGGGAAATCGGTCTTGCTGAAACCCAGCAAACGCTGCTTCTCAACGACCTGCGCAGCCGCATCGTCGTACAGGTTGATGGTGGACTTCGCACAGGGCGCGACGTCGCGATTGGCGCTCTGCTTGGTGCGGATGAGTTTGGTTTTGCGACCGCTCCGCTGATCGCGGCGGGCTGTATTATGATGAGGAAATGCCACCTCAACACCTGCCCCGTAGGCGTTGCGACACAAGACCCTGTTCTGCGCGCGCGCTTCACCGGTCAGCCTGAGCATGTGGTCAATTACATGTTCTTCGTCGCTGAAGAGCTTCGCCAAATTATGGCCGAAATGGGCTTCCGCACGGTTGAGGAAATGGTGGGCCGGGTCGACCGTCTCGACATGACCCGCATGCACCGTCACTGGAAAGCGCAAGGCATCAATCTTGATCGCCTCCTTTACGCGCCAGAGCTGGCGGAGGGCACCCCTCTCAACCACACGGAGACGCAGGACCACGGTCTTGATGCAGCGCTCGACAATAAGTTTCTCGCTGACGCTTCAGAGGCGATTGCCAATAAGACGCCGGTGGAGCTCAACTATGAGATCCGCAACGTCAACCGCACTGCTGGCACCATGCTTTCAGGCACAATCGCCAAAGAACACGGCCACGCAGGCCTGCCGGTTGATACCATCCGCATCAACCTCACAGGGGTTGCGGGTCAGAGCTTTGGCGCTTGGCTTGCCCACGGCGTGACGCTCGATCTTGTCGGCGATGCCAACGACTATGTCGGCAAGGGTATCTCAGGCGGGCGCATCATCGTGCGGCCACCGGAAAATGCTCCGCGTGCAGCGAATGAGAACATCATCGTTGGCAACACTGTGCTCTATGGCGCGATCTCGGGCGAAGCCTATTTCTCTGGCGTCGGCGGAGAGCGGTTTGCCGTTCGCAACTCGGGCGCGATTGCTGTTGTCGAGGGCACGGGCGATCACACCTGCGAATACATGACCGGCGGCGTTGTTGTTGTGCTCGGCAAAACGGGCCGCAACTTTGCAGCGGGCATGAGCGGCGGTGTCGCTTACGTCTATGATGCCGACGGCGACTTCTCCGACCTCGTAAACCACGCGCAGGTCGAGTTGGAGGCGATCTGCTCCGATGCCGACGAAGAAGAAGGCATGGGCCGTCCAAGCCAGCGTACGCGCTCGGTCAATGACCTTGGCATGGGCGATATGCTGCGCCACGATGCAGAACGCCTGCGTATCCTTGTGGAACGTCACCAGCTCCACACTGGCAGTAGGGTCGCATCAGACCTCTTGGCGGATTGGGACAATGCGCTGACCAAATTCGTGAAGGTCATGCCGACCGACTACAAACGCGCCCTTGAAGCCATCGAGGCTGAACGCCTCGAAGCGGCAAGCGTAGCAGCGGAATAAGGTTCAAGAACAATGGGTAAAGACACAGGCTTCCTCGAACTCGACCGCCGCGAGCGGGATTATATCGAGCCGGAAAAGCGGCTTGAGAACTACCGCGAATTTGTGGTGCAGCCCGATGATGAGACGCTGAGCTCCCAAGCATCGCGCTGCATGGATTGCGGTATTCCCTATTGTCACAACGGTTGTCCGGTGAACAATATGATCCCGGACTGGAACCACCTCGTTTACGAGAACGATTGGAAGAATGCATTGGACGTGCTGCATTCCACCAACAACTTCCCAGAATTCACGGGCCGCATCTGCCCTGCTCCGTGTGAGGCGTCTTGCACCCTCAACATTGTCGACCAACCAGTCACGATTAAATCCATCGAATGCGCGATTGTCGATCGCGGATGGAAAGAGGGTTGGGTCACCCCGCAGATCCCTGCGAAAAAGACCGGCAAATCGGTTGCCGTTGTGGGTTCTGGTCCCGCTGGCATGGCCGCCGCACAGCAATTGGCGCGCGCTGGCCACTCAGTCACCTTGTTTGAGAAGAACGACCGCATCGGCGGGCTTCTTCGTTACGGCATTCCAGACTTCAAGATGGAAAAGCACCTCATCAACCGCCGCTGTGTGCAGATGGAAGCAGAAGGTGTGACGTTCAAAACCAGCAAAGAAGTGGGCGTTGATGTCTCCTTCCAGTCCTTGCAGGAAAACTATGACGCGGTCGTGCTTTCAGGCGGCTCTGAAAACGCCCGCCGATTGGAAATTCCAGGCGCTGAACTCAATGGCGTTCGCCTCGCGATGGAATTCCTGACGCAGCAAAACAAGCGTAACGCCGGCGACGAGGAATCGCGCGCAGCCCCTCGCGGCTCCCTCAAAGCGACCGGCAAGCACGTTGTCGTGATCGGCGGCGGGGACACCGGTTCTGACTGTGTTGGCACCTCAAACCGTCAAGGCGCAGCCTCTGTCACCCAGCTTGAGATCATGCCCAAGCCTCCTGAAAAGGAAGACAAGGCAATGACCTGGCCGCATTGGCCGCTCAAACTGCGCACTTCGTCCAGCCACGAAGAAGGCGTGGACCGTGATTGGGCGGTGCTCACCAAGCGCGTGGTTGGCGATGGCGAAAAAGTCACCGGCCTTGAATGCGCCCGCGTTGAGTGGGTCAAGGACGATGATGGCCGCCACCAAATGCGCGAGATCGTCGGCAGTGAGTTTACCATCCCAGCCGACCTCATCTTCCTCGCCATGGGCTTTGTGGGCCCGGTCAAGGCAGGTCTCCTCGATCAATCCGGCGTTGAGCTTTCCGATCGCGGCAATGTTGCAGCGAATGAAGAAAATTACGCCACCAGCGTCGAGAACGTTTTTGCCTGCGGTGACATGCGCCGAGGTCAGAGCCTTGTCGTTTGGGCCATTCGCGAAGGTCGCCAGTGCGCGCGTGCCGTCGATGAAGCGCTTATGGGTGTAACAGAGCTACCCCGCTAAAATACGCGGTTTAGGTGGCAATATTGGCACAGCGGGTGACAAAGGGCCTCCCGTTCACATGTTGTCTTGCCTAAATCCTTGATTTTTACTTCCTTAACTGTCCATCTCTAAGGCGGAGAGGGAAGGCGCAGTGCAGTGTGCCTCTTGGGAAGAGGACCATTAAGGCCATGTTACTGCGCATAGGCCGCGCTCGTTGCGCGCGCTGCATCATATTGAGTTCGATTGCGCTGGCGTCGGCATCACCCGTTTGGGCACAAGCTGTATCCGAAACAGAAGAGCGTGAAATGAAGGGGCCACAGCTGGTTTCTTACTCACTGCCATCTTCCGAAAGGGCATCACAGGAGGTCGCGCCGCCATCCGTGCCCCCATCTGCGCCTAAATCCAATCCGGTTGATATCAGCCTCGTTGCCTCGCAGTTTCTCGACCTGCCCGCGGTGGGCGATGCTCCAGCAAACTTGCGATATGGCGGGCGTGTTGATGGTTATATCACCGCAAAGGCTAGCGCGATTGGCGGGTCCACGAACCTCACCCTAAAGCTGCGCCCCGAATTTCGCTGGGGTGAGGACTCCAATGGCGAAATTGGGCTCGTGCCCAGCAATACAGCGCTTTTCCGGCCTGAGGGGCGCGGCAAGTTCGATCTGTCGGCGAGCCTTGAATACAAATGGGACAGCGGCACCACCTTGGAAGTGGGCAAAATGAATGTGCTTGATGTGACGGCTAAGACACCGCTGGTTGAGAGCAATGGGCATATCGGCTTTCAAAACCTCGGCGTCTCGCTGCCTCCTTCGGGAATTGCGCCCAACACAATGACAGGGGCCATGCTCACCGTACCCAAGGGCTCAACGCTCTACCGGTTGTGGGTGTTTGACGTGGACAGTCAATATGCGCGCAGCGGTCTTGAAGACCCGTTTGAGAATGGCGTTGCCTTCCTTGCTGCAGCGACGAAAATTACCAGTATCGGCGGCAATCCAGGTTTTTACACCTTCGCTCTTGTTGGTTCGACACGGGATGACTTTGCCCGGGATCTGTTGCCAAGCGCACTCACTCCTCCTGCGCAGCCGATTGGTACATTCGGGAACGAGAGCGGCGAGCTCGCGGTTCAGCTGTCTGCTTATCAATATGTCGCGCGCTATGCGGAGGCGCCGGGCAAAGGTTGGGGCATCCTTGCGCGTTTTCAGGCGTCCATGGGCGATCCGACATTCCTCGATTATTCGGGCTATTTCGGCGTAGCGGGTAATCCTCGTTTCCGTCCCCAGGACCGCTTTGGCATTGCCTATTTCCAATATTCGCTCACCGATGAGCTGGTGGATGATATCGCGTTTCGGCTGGGGATTGAGGATGAGCAGGGCGTCGAAGCCTTCTACACTTATCAATTTGCAGACAAGCACGGGCTCACTTTCGACGTACAGGTGGATGACAGCGCCATTGCCGCGCGCCGTGTTGGGGTGACAGTTGGCCTCAGGCTCACCTCACAGTTCTGAATTTTTGCCAGAAATTTTCGATTAACACGGACCTTTATCCCATTTGGGATATACGCTCGCTCAACACATCTCCTTAGGACGCTGGTCAAGGCACACGGGTTCGCGCCTTTGACCAAACACATGACCCTTTGGAGATAAAAATGCGTAACACACTCATCATCCTTTCAGCAGCACTCGCACTTGGTACAATGCCAGCGGTCGCGACCGCGCAAAGCGCAGGCCAAGTGATCGACAAGATCGGGACCTCTTGCCCTAAAGGCTTCAATTCATCGGGCTCGTCTTGCAAAGCCACGGGCCGCGCGACGGCTCTTCCTAAAGTGGGTTCATCATGTCCCAAGGGTTTTCAGACCTCCAACAACGACTATTGCGTAGCCCCAAGCGGCGGCGATGCCATGATCAAATCTGGCTCATGTCCCTCAGGTTACAGCACTTCGAACAACAAATACTGCGTCAAAAACTGACAGCAGCTCCACGGGGGAGCATTGCGGGCAGGTGGGTTCTGCGACCCGAGAACACCAGCCTATCTGTTTGCAAAGCTCAAACGCTTGCAGCCCGGTTTTTCCGTTTAGGGGAGGCCGGGCTGCTTGGCGTTTGGCTGTCGGTTTCGCGATTTCGCGTAAGGTCTGCTATCCTTGTGGGATGCATATTAGACTTCTCTTCAGCACTCTTGCGTTGGCTCTATCCACACCGGTTTTGGCACAAGAAACGGCAGATCAGGCAGCAGGCGAGCAAGAACAGAGCGATACTCAAAGCCCATTCGTCGGCCGCTACAACGGCAACAGCTTTGAGACCGCGATGGGCATGGTGGTGCGCCCGGATGGCACATTCCAATGGGGTCTGTCCGTGGGCGGGCTCGATTTAAGGGCCGAGGGCACCTGGGAAGAGGCGAATGGATTTATCCTCCTCAAAAGTGACCCTAAGCCGGTCGCACCCGAATTTACTTGGAGCGCGGTAGAAAACACTAAAGACGGGCCGTTCCTGCGCATTGAATGGGCCGATAGCGGCAAACCATTTTCTTTTGCCGATGTGCGCGGGCTTTGTGCCAATGGCGAGCTTATCGTGACCCCGGTGATAGATGGCGAATGGTCTCCGGGCGATACTTGCGACAAGCCGGAGATGATCGAACTGTACCTGCGAAGCTATCAGGTGCTCTCCGGCCCCTTTCAGCTCACGGGTGAACGCGAAGTAGAGGCGGGCCAGACCATCCTCTTTGAGTTTCACCGCAATGATCTGGGCGTTGCCAATTTTGACGGCTCAATGGGCCAGTTTGTAGATGGTAAGCTGGTGGTCGAAAGTCCGCTAGGGTCGATGACCCTTCGAAAGGTCGCTGCGCCTGTTGAATAGCGCTATTGCGAGCGCCCACGCCTTTGGACATTCTCGCGGCGCGCCTCGACCTCCTGCGGAGCCACCTGTGAATTTGCAGCCGATGATCGCTCAGCCTCAATTGCCATCCCTTCGCCAAAACTCACTGCAAAACCATCATCGATAAGTTGCTTATAGGCGGTGAGAAATTCCACATCGATGCTAGCTGCATCGCTCGCCAGTTTGAGCGCGGTGGGGAGTAGGTCTTCTGGCTCCACCACATGGTTCACCAGCCCCCATTTGAGCGCGGTCTGCGCATCGAGGAAATTGCCCGTAAAGGCGAGCTCCTTGGCACGGCCAATTCCAATCATGCGAGAGAGCTTTTGTGACAGCCCCCACCCCGGTACAATACCCACCCGCGCATGGGTATCGGCAAAGCGGGCATTGGTCGCAGCAATGAGAAAGTCGCAAGCCAGCGCGACCTCGAAGCCTCCTGTGATTGCAACACCATTGACTGCGCCAATCACGGGCTTGCTACAGATTTCTATCGCTTTGACCGGGTTGTTGGCTGGATCAGTGTCATTCGCCGCGCCTAATGCACCTTCCTCGCTACCAAGTTCTTTTAGGTCTAACCCGGCGGTGAAGGCACGTGTGCCAGCACCGGTTAAAACGACCGCGCTCACCGCTCCATCGGCATCGGCCTTGCGCATGATCTCGTAAAGGCGTCTGCGCAAAGGCCGGTTGATTGCATTCATCGCATTAGGACGATTGAGAGTGACGAGTGCCACTCCGCCATTCACTTCATACAGCACTTCATCGCCGGTTTCTTGGGTCATGCTAGTGGTTCTCCGTTGGGGCAGATCGCTCAAACTATAACGCCCAGTCAATTCCTTGGTGCCCTTTGCTTTCCAAGAATGCATTCGTTTGGCTGAATGGCTTCGAGCCAAAAAACCCTCGGTGCGCTGATAACGGTGAGGGGTGCGGTGATTTCAGGACAAGATGATGGCTTGCACTGCCAAGTCCCTTCACGCGGCCTGCCTTTTTCGCAGCATGGCTGCCCCAAAGTATGAAAACGCAAGGGTTCGCTGTCTCCACCACCGCCGCAACGCAGGCATCGGTAATCCTATCCCAGCCGCGCCCTGCATGGCTTCCCGCCTGTCCGGCTTCCACTGTCAGGGTGTTGTTCAGTAGAAGCACCCCTTGCCCCGCCCACGGGATGAGATTGCCAGTTTGAGGTCGCGCGATCCCGAGGTCGTTTTCCAACTCCTTGAAGATATTTACCAACGATGGCGGCTGTTTGATCCCGTCTTGGACTGAAAAGCTAAGCCCATGCGCTTGTCCTGGCCCGTGATAGGGGTCTTGCCCGAGGATAACTACGCGCACCTTGGGCAAAGGCGTTGCTTCGAGTGCCGCTAAGCGTGTGCCGCGCGGGGGATAGATGGTCTTACCCGCTTTCTCCTCAGCAACGAGCCACCCGCCAAGCTTTCGGGCTTCATCTGTATGGAGCACGGGTTCCAACGCGGCGCGCCAGCTTTCAGGGATTTGCTCGGTTGACATAGCCTTGCGAATATACGGGCTTGCGCATGGGGTGCCAGACGCCTCTTTCCCTCTGTCCCCATGTCGCGTAAGGGCGTGATCGATATGACAGTTCATTTTCACGAAGAAGACCTTCCCGACGGCGTCCTTGAAGGCACGAGCGATCTTGCCGTCGACACAGAGACCATGGGTCTCATCACACACCGTGATCGCCTGTGTGTGGTGCAAATCTCCGATGGTTCGGGCGATGAGCATCTGGTGCGTTTTTCGCCAGGCAGCGATTATGAAGCACCCAATCTCAGCCGTATTTTGGCTGATGAAACTCGCGTTAAGCTTTACCATTTTGGCCGTTTTGATTTGGCTGCGATCCAATACTATCTGGGCGTAACCGCGGGTCCTGTCTTCTGTACCAAGATCGCAAGCAAGTTGGTGCGGACTTACACCGACCGGCATGGCCTTAAAAACCTCACTGAGGAACTGCTCAGCGAGAGTATTTCCAAGCATCAGCAATCCTCTGATTGGGGCGGGCCGGAGCTGAATGATGCACAGCGCGACTATGCCGCCTCTGATGTGCGCTTTCTGCACCGTCTGCGCGATGAACTCGTGGTGCGCCTAGAGCGCGAAGGCCGGATGGAGATTGCACAAGCGTGTTTCGACTTTCTGCCTACACGTGCTGCGCTCGATATCGCGGGTTGGGACGGGCGGGACATATTCAGCCACAATGAAGGTTTCTACCGCTAGGACGGCCTCATGGTCATCAAACGTCGCATCGAAACCGAGCGCGCCGAAGCGCTACGCAGCAAACGTCAGAATTTTGCCGCCCCCGGTGGTAGCCATGACAAGCTGGTTGGCTTCTTAGCACGCGCTTTGCCGATGGGTGTGGGCGTGCTGGCGGCGTTGATGATCATCACGCCTTTGTCACCGCGCGGGGAGGTGAGCTTCCTGCTCGATCGCAATAAGGTCTCCGTGATCGAACAGCGCCTTAGCGTCGACAACGCGATGTATCGGGGCCGCGATGATAGCGGGCGTCCGTTCTCAATCACGGCGGGTGAGGCGGTTCAGCGGTCGAGCGCTGAAGGCAAAGTGCGGATGGACAACCTTCTTGCCCAACTTCTTCTTGAGGATGGCCCCGCAAGGTTATCTGCACAAGGCGGTGTCTACGATATCAATAGCGAGGTCGTAGACGTTGATGGCACCATGCGGGTGCGCACTGCTGATGGTTATGCGATCAGCGCAAGCGGAGTGAAGTTCGATCTCGACACCCGCACAATGACCGGTTCTGATGGGGTCGAGGGCGCGGTGCCTGCAGGCAGATTTTCCGCCAATTCAATGACCGGCGATTTGGATGCGCGCACGATCTCGCTTGATGGTAATGCCCGGCTCACTATGGTGCCTGGGAAGTTACAGGGCGAATTGAGGGTGCCGTAATGGAAGGCTTTATGTCTCGCAAACTTGGAAAGATCGCATTGAGCTGGGCGGCTGGTGGCCTTGCAATGGGCGCAGTGCTGGCTGGCGGCATGACGCTTCACGCTCAGACTATCGCCTCCCATAACACACACGCGCCGGTCTCCTTTGACGCAGGCAGCATCGACTTTGACGACCGCGCCAATCGCGTGGTCCTAAGCGGCGGGGTGACTGTCAATCAAGCGGGGTTGAGCGTGCGTTCTAACCGGATGCTTGCAAATTACACCGATGATGGTTCGCTCGACGTGCAGCGTATCACTGCCAATGGCGGTGTTGTCGTGACCCGGGGGAATGAGCGCGCTTCTGGTGACGTTGCGGTCTATGATTTTGGTAAGCGGATTATCACGATGGCTGGTAATGTCTCGCTCAGCCGAGGCGGTGACACGCTTAGCGGTGATCGCCTTGTGATCAATTTGGCGACTGGACTATCGAGCATTGATGGACGCGCGAGCGCTGGCGTATCAAGCAGCGACACCGGCTCCAACGGACGCGTGACTGGCACGTTTAGTGTGCCTCAAGATTGATTGGTTGCTTGGCGGGCGCTCGCCCGGTCGCGCGTTCTCGCGTTAAAACCTAATACGCATTCTCGTGGCTGAGGACCAAGGCGGTCTTGAAGACGATCTCAACATCACGGCGAAGCGACCAGCCCGAGATATATTCCAGGTCAGACTGAAGGCGATCTGTAAGATCGCTTTCTTTCTCTGTTGCGCCCCGGTGCCCGCGCACTTGTGCAAGGCCAGTCAGCCCCGGCTTCAAGCAGTGACGACGCCAATATTGCGCATCGACTTCCCAGAAAAACTTGTTGTTCGCGCGGCTTCCAAGAGCATGCGGGCGAGGGCCCACAATCGACATATCACCTTTGAGCACATTGATTAGCTGTGGCAGTTCATCGATACTGGTCTTTCGAATAAAGGCGCCAATGCGCGTGATCCGATCATCCTCGCGTCCCGTCGAACGAGCGCCTTCGGCATCATTCTTCTCGACTTTCATCGAGCGGAATTTGAACATGTTAAAGAAGGTGTTGCCCCGGCCCATGCGGCGTTGGACGAAGAAGACGGGGCCGCCATCTTCGAGCTTGATAAGCAGCGCGGTGAGCAAGAGCAGCGGCGAAAGCACCAGCAGCGCCCCGCCAACAATCGCTGTATCAAAGAGCCGTTTCGAGATGCGCGAGCGTAGTTTCAATGGCCCGTTTGAGACCACCAATGTGGTGCGATCTTGGCTTTCGTAGTGCTGCACACCCAAAGCGCCCAACTCATGTGCTGGTTCGCTTACGATCTCACCATGAACACCGGCAGATTTCAGCAAGAACGCCCACTGTGCGCGGCGCTCGCGCGGACAGCTGACCACCACCTTGTCCTGGTTTTGCAGAAGCTTGCCGAGGCGATCGAACATGAAGGGATCGTGGCTTGTCGGATCGAGCGCGTAATCAGAGGCTTTGATAACTTCGCCTTTAGTGGCCAAAAAGCTCGATCCGCCGTCATCGATCACGAGCTCGTTGGTTGTGCGCCCTTCCCAAAAGCGGTCGATAAACATGATCAGTATGCGCCTGAAGGTGACCAGAGCAATGGCCGATAAGATCAAACCAATCGTCACCGAAACGCGGGAAAATTCTGCGTTCGACTTGGTGTAAAACGCGAGGAAATTGACAAGCGCGGTTGAGACCAAAAGAGCGGTCAAAACGCGCTTTGATGCAAACAACCAATCGCCCAGCGATGTGCCGCCATAACTGCCATTATAAAGAGCTATGGTGAAGAACACTGGTAAAAGTGTCTGCACCGCAAGCATATTGCTGGGGATCCACCAACTTCCAAGATAGATGAGGCCAGCCAGCGCGAATGCCAGATGCAGTAGTGTCGCATCGACGATCATCATGACTGCAAAGGCGCGCAAACGGCGCTTTTCCAGCGATGGTGCGATTGGTCTCGCTAGTTTTTCCGACTGCGCTGCGTCAAGCAGCACGCTGGTCTGTTCATTCATGTCTTAACGTTTGCCCCTGCAAACACCCCTAACGCTGCACCGTTAATATCTCTTAGCGGTTTTTACGTAGCAGGGGAATTTTTTGCAGGTGCGAAAAGTCACACTTGTCCGAAAATGCTACCGTTTGGCAGCAAATCTAGCGATTTCGGCGAGGTCTTGGGCGAGCAAAAGTTCGGCGGCCTGACTGTTGGCAAGAAGGCTTTGATGCAGCGCGGTGAGGCGCGGGATCAGGCGGTCGAGCTTGACCCGCGGCCAGCGGCTAAGCTGTTGGCGTATTTCGCGTTCTTCTTTCCAGAAGATGCCAAGCTGGGCCTTTTCGCCTCTGCCAAGCTGGTCAAAATTACCGCGCGAACCCAGTTTTGCAGTGATCTGCGTTAACTGTGTCGCGCGCCTTTCCAGCGCCAGTAAAAGGCCTACGGGATTGATCCCAAGTTCCTTCATCCGTTTGAGTTCTGGCGCTAATTTTCCAAGTTCACCGCCAAGCACTGCATTCACAATGGGGCCAAAGCCATCATCCTCTGTGGGAGCCCCAATCTCGGCAAAATCTTGAGGGGTGGCAGACTTTGGATTTTGCGAGGAGGCGTCGAGGTAAAGCGCCAATTTGTCGACTTCGGACTGCGCCAAACGCACATCAAGGCCGCTTGCTCGGGCGATTCGCTCAGCCATGTCGCCTCCGAGTCGCAAGCCTGCTGCATCGGCCATCACCCTCACCGCTCCCGCAACGCTTGGCAGGTCGGGTGGGTAAAACATGGTAACAAGGGCGTCCGAACGCTTCTCGAGAAGTTTCGCGGTGCGTGATTTGTCGGTCGCGGAGGTCGCAACGACCACCACCGGGGCCGATTCGCCAGCGCCCGCATCGCTTGTTTCGACCAGCGCCTTTAGCGCGTCGTGCGCTTCTTCACCGGTAACGCGGGCAAGGATGTGGCGGCTATCTCCAAATAGAGAGCCAGAGCGGGCCTCGTCTCCAAGCAAGGCAGGATCGCGCTTGAGGTCGCCTCCTGATAGCTCGATCTTCTCGCCGGGGTCCGCCAACGCGGCGATGACTTTGGCTGCAGCGGCGGATGCGCCAGCTTCATCGGGACCGCAGAAGAAAAAGATCGAGGCTTGAGAGGCCGATCGGGGCAGCCCCCGAGCGAATTCGCCGTGCTTTGCTTTCATGGCCGCTGGGCCTTCATTGTGTGGCAGCGCGCTCGCGTTCGCGCAAAGTCAGCGCTACTCGCGTAACCATCCGGCTCGCGACCTCTTGCGCCAAGTTCTCCAGTGCGCGTTGCTCGGCTGCGATGGTTGCATATTCCGACGAAACCACATCAATACCCGCATCCGACCCCGCCGTGGCATCCAGCAGGATCTCGCCTGTCGACAGATCGACGAGCTGATAGCGGGAACGCAGGATACGAAGCTCGCGGCTGATCGTGTCATCGTTGAGCACGCCCAATGCCTCAAGCGCATCGTCTAACCGCACATCTAGCCGGTAGCGGTAGCCACCTTGGTCGCCCGCTGCACCAAGCCGGTCTTGCAGGGCGTTGCGCACCAACCAACCATCGCGGCCAGGTATGGCGGGCACGTCGATTGACGCCAGCCCTTGCGCCACACCGCTCGACGCACCGCCTGAATACAAAGGCTGAAGCCCGCACCCCGACAGGGGAAGTGCAAGGGCGATTGCCATTAAAGTTGCAGGTAGCTTCATCAGGTGACGATATTAACGAGCCGGTCGGGCACGACAATGACTTTGCGAATTTCTGCACCATCAAGTGATCGCTGCACCTTGTCAGAGGCGAGCGCCATGTCCTCCAAATCCTCTTTGGATGCGCCTTTGGGTGCGGTGAGAGTGTCGCGCAATTTGCCCTTGTGCTGGATAGCGATGGTGACCTCGTCCTCGACCAGCATGGCCTCGTCATGCTTGGGCCATGGCGCGTCGGCGATCAGCGCATCTGCGCCCATTTTGGCGTGCGCTTCTTCGGCGAGGTGCGGCATCATCGGGCTCACCATATGGAGCAGCGCGCGGATCGCAAAATTGCGGCTGTCGCTCGGCTTCGCCTTTTCGGTCGCGGCGGTGAGTTCGTAGATGCGCGCAACCGCCTTGTTAAAGGAAAGCGCCTCGATGTCTTCAGCAACGGCAACGATCGCTTGGTGTGCGCGGCGGGCGAGCGACTTGTCTTCGCTTACTGCGCTGTCATCGAGCTGATCGAACAAACGCCACAAGCGTTGGACAAAGCGATAGCAGCCCTCAATCCCAGCCTCGGACCATGGCAAGTCGCGCTCTGGCGGCGAATCGGAGAGCATGAACCAACGCACAGCGTCCGCGCCGTAGTCTCGGATGATGTTGTCCGGATCGACGACGTTCTTTTTCGACTTTGACATTTTGATAACGCGGCCGCGCTCGACTTCTTCGTTCGTGTCGAGGACGAAAGCCTTCTCGCCTTCGACGCGAACCTCATCGGGAGAGAGCCAACCCCGGTCACTCAAACGGTAAGTTTCATGCGTGACCATGCCTTGCGTAAACAGCGAGGCGAAGGGTTCAACACAATCGAACTTTCCGATATGCGCCAGCGCCCGCGTCCAGAACCGCGCATAGAGCAGGTGCAAAATCGCGTGTTCAATCCCGCCGATGTAATGCTCCACCGGCATCCATTTGGCGATTTCTTCTGCGTCGAACGGCTTGTCCTCAGGTTGCGAGGCAAAGCGCAGGAAATACCAGGATGAGTTTGCAAAAGTGTCGAGCGTATCGGTTTCACGCAGGGCCGGCTTGCCGCTGATCGGACAGGTTGTGTACTTCCACGTCGGATGGCGCTCAAGCGGATTGCCCGGCGTATCAAAATCGACATCCTCTGGCAGCTCAACCGGCAGTTGATCGCGCGGGACCGGGACCGGGCCGTGATCGGGTGAGTGAATGATGGGAATGGGGGTGCCCCAATACCGCTGGCGCGAAATGCCCCAATCGCGCAGGCGCCAAACGGTTGTGCCCTTGCCCCAACCGCCGTCCTCGGCGCGCGTGATGACTTCGGCCTTGGCGTCTTCGACAGACTTGCCGTCGAGGAAATCGGAGTTCACGCAAACGCCGTCACCCGCTTCTGCCTCATCGCCCATCGGCGCATCGGCTTCGGACACGTCTTTGGCCACCACGCGGGTGATGGGAAGCTCGTATTTTGTCGCAAACTCAAAATCGCGTTGGTCATGCCCAGGCACGCCCATTACCGCGCCGGTGCCGTAATCCATGAGCACGAAGTTGGCGATGAATACTGGCATAGCCTCACCCGTGAATGGGTGCTTGGCCGTAATATCTGTTCGGAAACCCAGCTTCTCAGCTGTCTCAAGCGCAGCAGCTGTCGTGCCGCCTTTCTTGCATTCCTCGATAAACGACGCGACTTCCGCATCCCCAGCCAGCGCCTGCGCCACCGGGTGATCGGCCGCCACTGCGACAAAGCTTGCGCCGAAAATCGTATCGGGGCGCGTGGTGTAAACGGGTAGCTTCTCACCGCTTGAAAGCTCGAAACTAAACTCAAGTCCCGACGACTTACCGATCCAGTTTTCCTGCATCAGCTTGACCTTCTCAGGCCAATCTTTGAGATCGCCTAGCCCATCGAGCAGGTCCTCGGCAAAATCGGTGATCTTCAAGAACCACTGATCAAGCTTGCGCTTTTCAACCTCTGCGCCTGAACGCCATCCCTTGCCGTCGATCACCTGCTCATTGGCGAGCACGGTCATATCAACCGGGTCCCAATTGACCTCAGACGAGCGCCGATCAATCAGACCTGCTTCATACATATCGAGGAAGAGCGCTTGCTCATGCCCGTAATATTCCGGGTCACAGGTCGCAAATTCGCGGGTCCAATCGAGCGCAAAGCCAATGCCTTTGAGCTGCTTTTTCATCGCCTCGATATTGGCATAGGTCCATTTGCCGGGATGGACCTTCTTTTCCATCGCCGCGTTTTCCGCTGGCATACCGAAAGCGTCCCAACCCATCGGGTGGAGCACTTCAAACCCGCGCATCTTCTTATAGCGCGCCAGCACATCGCCCATGGTGTAATTGCGCACGTGGCCCATGTGGATGCGGCCCGATGGATAGGGAAACATCTCAAGCACATAGGACTTAGGCTTATCGCTATTGGAATCGGCGGTGAACGTGCCCGCTTTTTCCCAAGCGGCCTGCCAACGCGCATCGGCTTTTGCTGGATCGAATCGTGTATCGGATGGATTGTCGGTCATGGCCAACTCGCTAACGCGCTATAAGACAAGCGCAAGAGGGCGCAGCAATGCCGCCCCCCAATTTCCTGTATCTGCTTTAGTGGGCTCGGGTGAGCCGCAGCGGCTTAGCTGCCCGAAAGCGCCTTACGGCGAAGGTCGCGCGCTTTGGTGAGGATGATGTCCTCAAGTTTCTGCACGGTTGCTGCTTGAACAGGTGCATCAACCCAGTTTCCGCTTTGCGAAACCTGACGGTTGGCTGTCACCCGCAAGGCGTCTGCGCGAAGATCCTGATCAAGGATGGCCACAAAAACCTTCACCCGCTCTTCTGGATTGGAGGGGTTGGCGTACCAATCGGTCACAATCACGCCGCCGTCGCTGTCTGCAGATGCTAGCGGGGCAAAGCTTAGCGTTTCCAGAGCGCCGCGCCAAAGATAAGCATTAACGCCGATAGTATTGATCTGGGCAGCTGCAAGCTCTGTGCGAGGGCGCTCAGTGCCTCCACAAGCGGCAAGCCCTGCTATTGCGGCAGCTCCAATAAGAAGCTTCGTAGCGGTCGGAAATGTGAGTTTTGCGCGTGTCACAGCGAATTTGTGTCCCTCTAAACGTCGAGCCCCAGCCTTATAAGGGCGCTCTATACTGGGTAAGGGCCATGCTGCAAGCACGCTTACGCAAAGCGCCCAATGATATTCTCGCGATCGGCGCTATCTTAGAGCAGCTTGACGCGAGCTGAATTGTCAATCGGTGCGCAGCCGGACTGCTGCTAGCCCGAGTCGGAAGGGCATTATGTGTGCTGTAGGCCACAGGTGTAAGGTTAACCGGCTCACTTCGCACGGAAATGATTGCCTAGTGGTTTGTCATAATCCTAACACTGTTTAAACGTAGAAGGGCGATAAGAGATGGCTCGTCATCAAAGGTTAAGATAAAACCTGCTCAAAATAAGGTTTGTTTGAGACCGGTCGGTCGAAGACCAGCGCGAAGATAAGGCAAGATTTGTGAAACAGGATCAGATCAGCACAGCAGGCACAAGGGGTGAGCGTAAGCGTGCCTCTTGGTCGCTGCTTGGTCTGGCTGCGGCGCTCACTCTTGCGCTGCCGTCTGCCGGTCTTGCCGTGGTCAGCCTATCGGACGATAATCGTATCGCAGGAACGCCCGCGTTTGATCTGTTCACACCGGCGTCTGTTGATCCTGAGCTAGCCGCGCGCTTTGCAGAAAAAGCGCGGGAACGCGGTGTGCGTTTCACCCCGCTTGGTGCCAACGCTGCGAACACTGATCGCACAGTGACGCTTGCGGTTCGCGTGGACAGCAATATGGCTCGCGCCATTTCGGGTCGCTCTTTGATTGATACAACGTCTGGCAAAGGTGCGCCGATTACAGGTCTGCAAACAAGCCGCTTTAATCTGGGGACAGCGCGCGGTTATCAAAGCTTTGCCCGCAATCAGGCAGCAGAACTTGCGCCATCAGGCCGCACGATCCCCGAGGGAACCTTTGGCGGCATCAGCCAGAACATGGGCCAAGACTTGGGTATGCCGGATCTTGCTGAGTTTGAGCCTGCACAGCCTACCCGCGTTGATAAGCCTAGCCGTCTTCAGCCGCGTATTGAGATTGAAGGCGAACGTACAGCTGGGCGGTCTCGCAACACCCTTGACGCTGTGTCAGCGCAAACCGTGGATGTTGGCGGCTCCTTCCGCCTTTCTCCCAACCTTGACGTAACTGCAGGTGTCCGGCTCAGCCAAGAGCGTGACCGCCTTGATCGGCTCGACCCGCTTACGAACTCTGTGAAAGACAGCCAAGCGGTCTATGTGGGCACCCAAATCCGGTTCTAAACCGTTTCATCCCGTTAGACATTGGTATGCATAGTCGGTCACGGGCAAAGGTTTCGGTTGCCTGACGTTACGGCACGGTTACTCTCGTACCCTTCAGCAATGAGGGAACCCAGCATGAGCAAAGTCGCAATCGTAACCGGCGGAACACGCGGCATTGGCGAGGCCATTTGCCAGCGTCTGAAACGCCAGGGCCACACGGTCATCGCCAACTATGGCGGCAATGATGAGGCCGCTGCCGCATTTACCGATGCGACGGGTATCCCCTCTTACAAATGGGACGTAGGCGATCATGAGGCCTGCCTTGAGGGTTGCGCTAAAGTCGCCGAGGCCCATGGCCCGGTCGATATCGTGGTCAACAATGCCGGCATCACCCGCGATGGCACTCTGCATAAGATGAGCTTTGAGGATTGGAATGACGTGATGCGCGTCAACCTTGGTGGGTGCTTTAACATGGCGAAGGCCACTTTCCCCGCAATGCGCGAGCGCAAATGGGGACGCATCGTCAATATCGGATCAATCAACGGGCAAGCGGGGCAATATGGCCAAGTAAACTATGCCGCTGCCAAATCCGGCATCCACGGCTTTACCAAAGCTCTCGCACAAGAGGGCGCGAAGTTCGGTGTGACCGTCAATGCGATTGCACCCGGCTATATCGACACGGACATGGTCGCAGCTGTGCCAGAGCCGGTGCTTGACAAGATCGTGGCCAAAATACCCGTCGGCCGCCTTGGCCAGGCCGAAGAAATCGCACGGGGAGTTACCTTCTTCACCTCGGAAAATGGCGCGTTCACCACCGGCTCTACGATGAGCATTAACGGCGGCCAGCACATGTATTAATCGCCGCAAATTTGGGGGGACAGCAATGGAAATCAAAACACACAATCCGACGCAGTGGCTTACTCACTTTGGACTCAATCATGCAGTCGAGGTGCGAGGCGGTGAGCGTACGCTCTATTTGTCGGGGCAAACGTCGTCCGATGCAGAGGGCGAGCCGCTACATGCCGGCGATCTGGTGGCGCAATTCAGGGCCGCTTGGGGCGAGCTTATAAAGGCACTGGAGGCCGCCGACATGACACCGGCAAATCTGGTGCGGATGAACATCTACGTTCTCGATGTGCCTGCCTTTATGGACGCCGCAGACGAGATTGTGCCGATTTATGCAGGCTCCGGCGCGAAGCTTTCCGCAACGCTGCTGGGCGTGAGAGAATTGTATCACCCCGATATCATGATCGAGCTTGAAGGTACCGCGGTCGCCTGAGGGGTAACTTAAACACTTCCTTAACTCTGTTCGCCTAGCTTCTCTTAAGGCAGGTTACGAAAGTTTGAACGACGCGGGACAGTTTGCTGCGGTGCGTCAATCACACTTTCGCCAACTCTTTAGGAGTGAGCAGGGTGGAACAGTCGAGCTCAAATAACACAGCGCCGCAGACTTCAGGGCCTGAAACCACAAAGGCAACCTCGGGTTTTAAAAACCGTGCGTCACATCGCGCTGCGCTCATGCTGCGCCGCGCAAAGCTGGTGTGTCAGAGCGGTGAGTATCTCACGCTGATCCGGGACGTTTCGGAAAAAGGCATTGGCCTTGGCTTTTTGCATGATGTTCCGCCAGAGCCGCGAACCTTGCTTCAGCTTGCCAATGGCATGACCTATCCGGTGGAGCGCGTCTGGGCACAGTCGCGTCAGGCCGGTTACCGCTTTGGCTGCACCATTACCCTTGATGAGTTTCTGCGCGAAGACGGCCCACATCCGATTCGTCCTCTTCGATTGAACCTCGAAGGTCCAGTGCGGGTCCAAGACGGCCGCGGGGCTATGGCAGCAGGGCTTGTTGATCTTTCGTGCGAAGGCGCAAAGATCGTGAGCGAAGACGACATCCGAACAAAGGGTCTAATCAGCTTTGAGCTTCCCGGCATGGCTCCGCAATTGGCAAGCGTGCGCTGGAGTGAGGGCGACCACTTTGGCCTCCAATTCCAGCATCCGCTTTCAACCGAGGAACTCGCGCAATGCGCCGCCACGCTTCAGCCGTTTGGCGATGCCAAGAAAAGCCGGTTTGCCAAACTCTTAGCGAAAGCACGCGCGGCGTAGGAGTGACAGGGTAGCCTGCGTGCGGTAACGCTGTGCGCATGTTTCTTGGAAGAACTATCGGTTTGCTTGCAGCTGCGCTTGCGTTTGCATTGCCTGCGAAAGCGACGCCAACTGACGAGCCAGATTATGTTCTCGTCCAACGGTATGAGTACACCAGCAGCGACCTTGAAGAAGAGGGTAACAAAGGCTCTGGCTCAGGGGGCAGTGTTCTGTCCGAACGCATAGTTGCAGCCCGCGATGACGGTGTTGAGGTCCAATATTCCATCCCCGGTGATTTCGATAAGGTTCGCGGCAACGCCATGTGGATGTTCCCGGCGCGCGTTTTTGTCGCGCGCGATGGCGCAAAGACTTTGCTCAACGCTGAGGAGCTAGCGGCTCGAAACAAGCAATGGCTTGAGAAGGCTGAATGGCCACAAGAGGTGTGCGGAGAGTGGATATTCACCTGGACTGCGATCCAAATCCTGTGCGATCCGCAAGAGGTGATCACCCAGATCGAAGCGTATGGAATGCGCCCAGGGATAATCGAGACAGGGGCAAGCATCACGATTGATGACTATGGCGCTGAGCTCACTCTTACACCGGATGGAAGCGACGAGCGCGGTCGGATTTTTACCGCGACCGCGCCAATCGACAGTGAAACGGTCAAGCGCAAGACCGCACAGACCAATGTTATCGCCGCCGGTTTCAGTGGCAATGAAATATCGCTCGAAGAGGCCCTTAAACAAACCGCTGCGATGACGGTGGAAGGGGAGATTAGCGTCACCGTTATCGTCGATAGTGCTGGGCTAATTGTGCAACGCACCGACGCATACGAAATGATAGTTCGGGGCGGCCAATATGGCGATGAACGGCGTATGGGAACTTCTACGGTCCATCGTGTGTCTTACCAAGACTGGCTCGTTGGTTAGACCGAGCCGCAAGGTGGACCATGGCCCAAGAACTCTCCCAATCCGATATCAGCGCAATCATCGAAATGGCGCTTAGCGATCATATGCCTTTTGGCGTGATCGAGGCCGAGTTTGGCCTCAAAGAGCGCGAGGTGAAGGAGCTTATGCGCTCGAACCTCAAGACGGGCAGCTACCGCGCTTGGCGTAAGCGTGTGCGCACATTCTCTGACCGGCGCGAGCATTACAAGTGAGCACTCCCTATCACCCGCCGGTAAAACGCTCGATTGCGATCGAAGGGCACCGGACCAGCATCAGTCTGGAGCCGGTGTTCTGGGATATGCTAAAAGCAGCAGCGGATGAGGCAGCAGTGCCGGTGAGCACGCTAGTGGCCAAGATCGATGCAGAGCGCATCCAATCCGACACCCCGCCGGGTTTGGCGAGCGCTATTCGGGTGTGGTTGGTCGCGCGGAACTAAGCGTCCAAATTGGGTGCCCGCTACGCAGACGTTTTGGCTTGGGTTTCGCATAAAATTGTGAGTGAGCGTGACCCGGCGCGCAGCGACCTTACGGGTCGTGAGCACCGGAAGCGCGCGAGGTTGCAATTTGGAGGCTGACACAACGCGAAGCCTCGCCTTGTGATAAAACACTTTAGTCGTCGACCCGCTCGATATTCGCTCCCAAAAGCTGCAACTTCTCCTCAAGCCGCTCATAGCCGCGGTCAAGGTGATAGATGCGGCGCACGGTCGTCTCACCTTCTGCGGCTAGCGCTGCGATGATCAGGCTCATTGAGGCACGAAGGTCGGTGGCCATCACCTCTGCGCCGGTGAGCTCCGCTGGGCCCTTCACGATAGCCGTGCGGCCTTCGGTGGCGATGTTGGCGCCCATGCGCGACAGTTCTGGCACGTGCATAAATCGGTTTTCGAAGATGGTTTCTTTAAGGACCGAGGTGCCTTCCGCCTTGCAAAGGAGGCTCATCAATTGCGCCTGCATATCGGTGGCAAGGCCAGGGAAAGGCGCGGTGGTAAGGTCGGCGGGTTTCAGCGGGCCATTGGCGCGCACGGTCACGCTCTTCTTATCCGCCTCAACCTCAACGCCAATGGTCCGAAGCGCTGAGAGGGTGGAGATCATATCCTCCTCAGACGCCCCCTCCAATCGCACATCGCCGCCAGTGATCGCTGCCGCACAAGCATACGAGCCTGCCTCGATCCGGTCAGGCATGACTTTGTACGTTGCACCATTGAGGCGTTTGACCCCGTGGATGGTGAGATCGCTTGACCCGATCCCCTCAATCTCAGCGCCCATCGCTACCAGCAGGTTGCACAAATCCACAATCTCAGGCTCGCGCGCCGCGCCTGTCAGGCGGCTGGTGCCATTTGCTAGCACTGCTGCCATCAGCGCGTTTTCGGTTGCACCAACGGACACCACTGGGAAGTCGAAGTCGCCACCTGGCAAGCCGCCCGCGGGTGCGGTCGCTTTCACATAGCCTGCGGTCAGCTCAACCTCTGCCCCAAACGCCTCGAGCGCTTTCAAATGCAGATCAATCGGCCGGTTCCCGATCGCACAGCCACCCGGCATCGACACCGTCGCCTCTCCCATCCGCGCCAGCATCGGCCCAAGCACAAGGATCGAGGCACGCATTTTGCGCACGAGATCATAAGGCGCGACCGTCGAAGTTACCCGCGCCGCTTGATACGTCACAACGCGGCCAAAATCTTCAGGGCGGTTGTTGCCCTGAATGCTCACCGTCACCCCGAACTGGCCCATAAGGTGCTGAAACCCGTCGATGTCAGCAAGCCTTGGCAAGTTGCGCAAGGTCAGCGGCTCTTCGGTCAAAAGCGCGCATGGGATAAGCGTCAGCGCTGCGTTCTTAGCGCCCGAAACCGGGATAGTGCCCGAGAGGCGATTGCCGCCCGTGATAATCAGTTTGTCCATGAAGCGAAGCCTTAACGAAACCACGCTATCACGCAACTGAACAAGGGGCGCCATCCGCAGCATTGACCTTCTTAGCCGCGCAAGGCACGGCTCCCAAAACATATGCAATGGACCAAAAGGCACATCACATGAGCCAAAAACCGATCAAAAAGGCCGTCTTCCCCGTCGCAGGGCTTGGTACACGCTTCCTACCAGCGACTAAGGCAATCCCAAAGGAATTGCTTCCAATCGTCGACCGCCCGCTGATCCAATATGCGGTGGATGAGGCGCGCGAGGCAGGGATCGAACAGATGATCTTTGTGACCGGCCGCGGCAAAAGCGCGATCGTTGAACATTTCGATATCGCCTATGAGCTTGAGACCACCATGGGCGAGCGCGGCAAGGACCTGTCAGTGCTCGACCCGACCCGCGCAACGCCGGGCGATATCATCACTGTGCGTCAGCAAGTGCCGATGGGGCTTGGCCACGCGATCTGGTGCGCGCGCGCGATTGTGGGGGATGAGCCTTTCGCGATTTTCCTTCCCGATGAGCTGATGATTGGCCACAAGGGAGGCTCGGGCTGCATGAAGCAGATGGTCGATGCTTACGAGCAAACCGGCGGCAACCTTATCAGCGTTCTCGAAGTGCCGATGGAGGAGGTTTCCAGCTACGGCGTGATCAAACCGGGCGCTGCAAACGGTACTCTCACCGAGGTCACAGGACTCGTTGAAAAACCTCCGGTGGCCGAAGCGCCCTCGAACAAAATCGTCTCAGGCCGCTATATCCTTCAACCCGAAGTCATGCGCACTCTTGAGACACAAGGCAAAGGCGCAGGCGGCGAGATCCAGCTGACCGATGCCATGGCCAAAATGATCGGCGACCAGCCCTTCCACGCGGTGACCTTCGACGGCAACCGCTACGACTGCGGCAGCAAGCTTGGCTTTGTTGAGGCGACCTTGGCGCTGGCGTTGGAGCGGGAGGATATGGGCGCGGATGTAAGGGCGATGGCTGAGAGACTGCTTCGGTAAGCTTCTAGTATCATGTCTTTTCAGACCGAGTTTTACCGCGTTCAAGGATCGAAGGTTTACTTCAGTCCCGACACAGCCTTGGCCGCTGGCTACAAGACTCTCCCCTTTGTAGAGCTGTTCCCTGGGGAAGTCCTGGCAATTGTCGAGGATGCGTTCGACCTTGAAATCTTGGAACTGAGAGAGGCTCAGCCCTTGACCTGCGAAGTGTTACCGCCGTTGGAAGGCGAACGTAAACACGTTGTCCAGCTTAATGAGATTTGCGCTCGAACTCTCATTAGCGAGGTGGATGCGGGACACTATCTTACCGCGATTTTTGAAAGCGATGGCTTGTTCATTGCAATATTTGGCTCTGACGAGACATGGGTTGTTCACGCGAGACCAAATTCCGCTGAGATTTTTGGACGGTTCAGAGACCTTGTCGGTCTTTCAAAAGGCAACGCGGAAGTACTAAGAAGGTCAGCGATCTTAGCGCCTTACTTTGAAGGGGCGACTTAGTTTGGCTCTAGAGTTTGAGGACACCTGCGCGGATGTCGGAGTGATGGCGCAAGGATTGCTGGGTAGTTAGTTCATAGAAATGATCGTCACCCCGGACTTGATCCGGGGTCCAGCTTCTTTTGCGCGGATGGCTGGGTAAGCTGGACCCCGGCTCGGAGGCCGGGGTGACGGTTGAGTGTTACTCAGCCGCTTCGCCTTCGTCCTTGCCCAGACGCTCTTCGGCTTCCTGAACCTGCTCTGCGACGTCGGTCATGATTTGGGTGAGCGATTTTTCCTCTCCCCCATCATTCGCAGGCGCGACTTCCGCTGCAGCACCTTGAGCGAGCGAGCCCAGCGATGACCCATCAAGGCCAAGCTCTTTCATCAGCCCGTCAAGCACAGGGGCCTGAGCGCGATAGGCAAGCGCTGCAGAGACCGCATCAGTTGCCAAGTTTCCCGAGCCACCGCCGGAACCGCCTGCTGGGGCACCGGACGAACCGCCGCCGTTTTGGGTAAGTCCGTCGACCTGAACGATCTTGATCGAGTCGATAGCTTCCATCGGCTTGGCGCTCTCTTTGATGACCTCGGGCAGCACCTTAAGCAGAGCAAGCTTCGTTTGCAGGCTGATCTGATCCATCGAGAGGATGTTGGCCGCCTCGTTGACCGCCTGTTGACCAGCGGCCTCGACTTCAAAGCGCACACGGTCCGCCTCAGCGCGAAGGATTTCAGCATCCGCCTCACCTTTCGCCTCGAGCCGTGAAGCCTCCGCGCGGTTGGTGGCTGCGTCTTTCTCAGCTTCTGCCTCGACCTTGATCGAAATCGCATCACGCTCGGCCTGCTTGGCCGCTTCGATTAGCTCGATCTTCTTCTGACGTTCTGCTATTTCACTTTCACGAGAGGTCACAACCTGCTCTTCAGCAGCCACAGCCAGAGCCCTTGCAGCGTCCGCTTCGGCTTTCGCCTGGCTTTCCTCGCGGGACTTGTTCTGGACCTCGATCTGTTGCTCTTGGCGGGCAATTTCGAGAGCGCGCGTCTGGTCGATCCGGGCCTCTTCAACAAGACGGTCGGCCTCAATCTGCTGCGCGTCGACCTGCTTCTTCGCCTCAATTCGAGCGGCATCGGCTTCACGCTGACGCTCAGCTTGCTCACGGGCGATTTCCGAGGTTTGTGACGCACGGCGCACCTCAACTTCACGCTCCTGCTGGAGGCGAGCGTATTCAGTGTCACGGCCGATCTCGAAGGACTTTTGGTCAGCTTCGAGGTTCTTCGTCTCCATTTGAACGCGGGTGTCCTGCTCGATGTCGTTGCGCAGTTTCTTGCGCGCTTCGATCTGCTCGGTGAGCTTGGTGAGACCTTCAGCATCGAACGCGTTGTTGGCGTTGAAGTGCTCAATGCTGGTTTGGTCGAGACCGGTCAGAGAGACCGATTCCAGCTCCAGACCGTTCATCGCCAAGTCGTTCGAAGACACTTGCTGCACCTTTTGGACGAAGTCTGCGCGTTGTTCGTGCAGCTCGTTCATGCTCATTCCGGCCGCCACCGAACGCAGAGCGTCGACAAACTTACCTTCGACGAGGTCTTTGAGCATTTCGGGCTGCATGGTGCGTTGACCAAGGGTTTGTGCCGCCATCGCAATCGCGCCAGCATCGGGGCGAACGCGGACGTAGAATTCCGCTTTCACATCGATCCGCAAGCGGTCGAGAGTGATGAGCGCTTCTGCATCCTTGCGGACGACCGCCAGCACCAGAGTGTTCATGTTAACAGGCATCGTTTCGTGGAAGACCGGGAGCACCAGCGCGCCTCCGTTCATCACGACTTTTTCGCCCCCGACACCGGTTCGCACAAAGGCGATTTCCTTCGATGCGCGCCTGTAGAGCGAGGTGAGGACTACAAAGATGATCAGCAGGACAAGGAAGCCCAGGCCGACCATTATTACGAGATCAAGAATATTCATTTTCCCTCCGTTTGTGTGATGCGCGCGCTTGGGGCCTGCAATTCGGGGTGCGGGCCGCGCGCGCAGTCTTGATTGATGTGTGACTCAGCATTCGGGTAGAGTCCACCGGTTCGATGCCGTTTTTAGATTGAGAGCATCGGATTTTCGTACTGGACGCCGAAGAACGTTTGCCCTTCGCGGCGCACCAGCATGACGGTTTCGCCTTGTTTGAGCGTCGCCTCTGGATCGTTGGGTTCGACCATCACAAAGTGTGGCTGACCGTGAGCATCGATCACTTTGGCGCGTGCAGGCGAACCTGCCGTGGCGCTGCCCAGCTGTATCTCGGCATCGCGGCGCACAAGGCTTCCCAGCCCCACGGCGCTGGTTTCATCCTGCGGCAGAAGCTTTGCCAAGGGCCGGGTTAGCGCGCCCGTAACCGGAAGCGCGGCTGCCCCTGCGGCGATAGATGCGAGCCATGCCGGGAACGGCGTGCCCAGAACGCTGACGAGCACTTGCTGACCCACCACTCCGATCACCGTAAAGGTGAAGAGGAGCACCGATAGCCAGATAAGAAACGGCACTCGGCCAACGCCAAAGACGCTTAAAAGCGCATCCAGAAAGCCGCTGGGCGCAGTGGGATCGGCTGCCTCAAAATCAGCATCCAGATCGATCTCTGCATCGGCGCCTTCAAACATATCGCCCATGCCGATGGCTTGCGCGAGCGCGATAAAGACCAGTAATATAGCCGCAGCTGCGAAAGGCAGATTGTAGGCTTCTAGTAAAGTCATAAACTCACCTCCTTTCATAAAGGGAGGTTGTTTTGGCGAAGTCTAGCTTTACCAAAACGCCTCCAGCTTCACAAAAAGCGGCGCGCTTTCTTGTTGCTCCCATGAATGCTGTGTTAACAGATGTTGCATGTAAAGAACAGTAAAATCGGATCTGTTGTTTCAATAATTCGTCATGGGACAAGATATTTCGCGCGAGATCTTGAATTGTTGCGAATGCATCACCATATCCAAAGCTCGATTGCGCGAAGAAGCGTCACGATTTCCTACATTCTGCCAAAATTACGAGGTTAGTGGATTGGTTCACGACCGCTTCCCGGCCATGTTTCATGAACTAAGTCCCGCCGATTACGATGCAGGTGTTATTTTTAGGGGAAGCGTTTTTAGCCCGCCAACAAAAGTGGTGTTTGACCGCTTGGCCTCTCCCGCTGTTTCCACCGCGTCAAGCCTATCCAGCAGCACCTCAAACAGCACTTTGATCTGAAGCCGAGCCAAGTGCAGCCCCAGGCATTGGTGCGCGCCTGCACCAAAGGCGGTGTGGCGATTGGGGGTCCGACTTGCATCAAAATCGCGCGGATTATCAAACTGGGCTGGATCATAATTGGCGGACACATAGTTCAGCATCATCCAGTCGCCTTTTTTGATCAGCTGACCGCCCACCTCCACATCTTCGGCCGCGGTGCGCATAAAGTGCTGGACCGCGGTGGTGGTGCGGATCGCCTCTTCGACCAATCCGGGAAGGAGCGAACGGTCCGCTTTGACCCGCGCAAACTCCTCAGGATCATTGGCAAGCGCCTGCATCGCGCCCGACATTGTGGCCGAAGTCGTATCGTGGCCAGCGGTGGCGACGATGATGTAATAGCCCGCCATATCGCGGTCAGGCAGCGGCTCGCCGTCGACTTTGGCATTGGCGATAACACTGGCGACGTCGTCGGTCGGGTTCGCACGGCGATCTGCGGCGATCTGGGTGAAGTAGTCCTCAAACGTTTTTACCGCGCCCGACACCAATTGGAGCACTTGCTCAGGCGTCATATTCTCCATGCCGGTGCCCGAGAGGTCGGCATCTTGTCCGCCAAACAACTTCTGGGTCAGCATGAGCATACGCGGCTCATCCTCTTCGGGAATGCCGAGGATTTGCATGATCACATGAAGCGGCATGGGCGCGGCCACCAACTTCACAAAGTCCACCTCAGGGCCCTCAGCAATCATCGCATCGACCCGCTTTTCAGCAAGCGCGCGGATCTCGCCTTCCATCTTGGCAAGGTTGCGCGGCATGAACCAATCCATGGTGAGCTTGCGATACTTGGGATGGATCGGCGCATCGAACACCACAAGGCTGTCGACCAGCATGTTCGATCCTGTTGCGGCTTGCGCAAAAGCGGTCGCTTCGCGCGTTCCAAAGACTACGGGCTTGGGATTGTTGAGGAAGGTCTTGTTGTCCTTCGAGATCCGCATCACATCTTCGTATCGCGTGATCAGCCAGAAGGGCTCAAACGTGTCGTCCTCGGCCACAACTTTGGCGACGGGCATATCCTTGCGAAGCCGGTCAAAGGTGTCGAGGAGGCTGTGCCATTCGCCATAGCTTGTCGGTGCAATGACTTCGCGGGCGATGTCTTCTGGCAAGACGGCTGGCTTGTTCATGATGCTTTTCCCCTTACGCTTTGGCCATTGCTTCATACTCATCGCGCAGCTCGCGCTTATAGAGCTTACCATTAGCCTCGCGCGGCAGATCGGGGCGGAAATCAAATTGCTTGGGCAATTTTATCCGGGCCAGATTGGGCGCCAGAAAATCGCGCAATTCTTGCTCCAATGCCTCGCCAGCATCGTCCATTGTCATAGGCTGTATCACCGCAACCACGCGCTCTCCCAGCTCAGGGCAAGGCGCGCCGATAACAGCGGCGTCCATAACCTTGTCGTGGGTGACAAGCAGGTTCTCAATCTCCTGAGGGTAGATGTTCACACCGCCAGAGATGATCATGTGGCTCTTGCGGTCGGTGAGGAAGAGATAGCCTGCCTCGTTCACATGACCGATATCGCCAAGCGTCATCCAGCCTTTGGGATGCATGGCATCTTTGGTCTTCTCCGGGTCCTTATGATAGGTCGGCAGAATGTCGTTCTCGAAGTAGATTAGGCCATCTGTGCCTGCTGGCACCTCTTCCCCATCCGCACCGCAAATGTGAAGCGTGCCGTGAATTGCCACGCCAACTGTGCCGGGGTGCTCTAGCCATGCTTCCGACTTAACAAGCGTCATGCCAATGCCTTCTGAGCCGGCGTAATATTCATTGATGATCGGCCCCCACCAATTGATCATCTCATGCTTGATCGGAACAGGGCATGGGGCAGCCGCGTGGAGCGCGCGCTGGTGGCTGGAAAGATCATAGCGAGAGCGCGCCTCTTCATCGAGTTTGAGGAAGCGGACAAAGTGGGTCGGCACCCATTGGCTATCGGTGACCTTATACTTCTCAATGGCAGCAAGTGCCTCTTCGGGGTCGAATTTCTCCATCACGACGACCGTGCCGCCCAAACGTTGAGCGGTGGACGCCCAACCAATTGGCGCGGCGTGGTACATCGGAGCGGGGCATAGATAGACCATCGAGCCATCGGCGGGCATGCCCGCCCCCATGGTGGCGAGGCCCATAAGAGGGACCGGCGCTTGGATGTCTTCTTCGGCGGGCGGCGCTGGGCGCACACCCTTGGGGCGGCCTGTGGTGCCCGATGAATAGAGCATCACCTGACCCGGTGTTGGGTCACTTACCGTATCGGGCGAGTGCTGGCTTAAAGCGGCTTCGAAATCGTCTGCGCCGCCGCTGCCGGCAACAAGTATCTCCAGATCAGGAAGCTCGGCGCGAATACCCTCGACCACCTCGGCGTAGGCGGGGGAGGTGATTAACAACTTCGCCTCGGCATCACGCAGAATATAAGAAATTTCCGGAGCGGTCAGGCGCGTCGACACTGGTACCAACATCGCTCCGCACCGCTGTGAACCCCAAATGAGAGTGAAATACTCCATCCGGTTTTCAAGCAGCACACCAAACGCATCCGATGGGCCAAAGCCACGATCCCGCAGGAGGTGAGCAAACCGATTGGAAGCCTCGTCCATTTCTTTGAAGGTCATCTGCGCGCCGCTGCCTGCCATAATAACGGCAGGATGGTCCGGGCGCGTCGCCGCATGGGCGATCGGGTGCAAACTCATGTCTCTCTCCATTCCAGTCGCTAGGCTTTGCAAATAAAACTAGCGAACAGTCTCTCGAAGCAACCTAACGCAAGGTTCGGTGTGCTCAAGACATTTTGTTTGCAAGCGCGGCTTAGAATGAGCGGTCAGCATTGGCTAAGCAAGAATGGCAGACAAAAAAATAGGCGACGGGATAACCCGCCGCCCAATCTCGGACACCCTCTCCAATGTCCGACCCGCTTCCAGGCGGGCATATCTTTCTGCCGAGGCAGAAGTAATCGTTATTGGCGAGAAATCACTCTCCGCCTGAACCGACCCGGCGACGCCCAGCGATCATCTCGCTCCTAGCGTCAGCAATCTGTGTCTGCTCTCTCTTGGCCACCATATAGTGAATTGGATTTACTGCAACCCCATCGACGCGAACTTCATAATGGAGGTGCGGTCCAGTCGACCAGCCGGTCGATCCCACATACCCAATAACCTCGCCTTTTTCGACGCGGTCACCAGCCGCAACAGCCAGCCGCGAGAGGTGCGCGTAGCGGGTTTCAAGCTCAGCGCCATGATCGATTTTGATGTACAATCCATACCCGCGGCCCCACCTTGCAAGACCCACGATGCCATCAGCAGTCGCATAGACAGGTGTGCCCGTAGGTGCTGCAAGGTCGATCCCTTTGTGCATCCGACGACCGCCGCGTACAGGGTGAATGCGCATGCCGAAGCCGCTGCTGATCCGCGCTCCATTGACCGGGGTAAGCGAAGGAACAGAAACTGTTGGACGTTCGAATATAGCAACAGGGTCGCTTGGTTGCCGCTTCGGAGCGTTCTCGACCGAAGTCCAGCTGGCAAACAATTCGCGGAAGCGTTCGTCACCATTGGCGAGCGTTTCAGCCTGTGCCTCGCGAACAGGTGCGGTGATGTCTGCGGCAGTGTTGGCTGTCGTATTCGCGTGAGCAGCAGGCGCCGCTATCACGGTGAACGCGGCACATAATACGCCGATCGTTTTCGAGAGTGAGCGCCAAAGAGTGCTCATAATGACCCGGTCCTATCTGACGCTTCTCGCGCCACTCACAGTTTATAACCACACCCGTGTTTTGTTCTGAAAGAGGCTGATTGCCTCAGACTGCGTGGTTAATGATTCGTCGCCATAGGCCTGACGATCAATTTGTAAGAAAACGTTATCGGGCTGATTCGTTAAACCGCAATATCTTCGTAGAAGTCCCGCGATAAACCGGCTGCAAGACGCGCTGAGTCGTTGAATGGTGGCTTAACGGGGCCTTTGAAATGCTTGCGAACGAGGGATTTCCAAGCCTCGGCGGGCTCTTCCCCCGAATCTTGCGAAACTTTCAGAAAGTATTTGGTCCCAAAGCCGACATGACGAATCTCATCGTCAAGAATACGCGCCAAAATCTTTGCGCCGTGCTCGTCTCCCACCGCTTTGACCCTTTGAAGCGTGGCCGGCGTGACGTCCAATCCGCGCGCCTCAAGCACCATCGGGACCACTGCCAGGCGCGCCGCTACATCATTGCGGGTGTCGTGAGCAGCTTCCCACAGTCCTGCATGCGCTGGAAGTGCGCCGTAATGGCTCCCCAAGCTCTCCAATTTGCGGGAAAGCAGCGCGTGGTGCATCGCTTCATCTGCCGCGACATAAAGAAAGTCGGAGACAAATGCTTCGCCCATCTCCTCGCCAAAGCGCCCCGCCATATCAAGCGCTAGATCAATTGCGACGAACTCAATGTGGGCAAGAGAATGCCACAAGGCGATCCGCCCGCGCTCTGATCCAAATTTACCGCGTTTGGGCATCTTGTTGGGCGCGAGCAATTCTGGTTTCTCGGGCCAAGCGGGTTGATCGGGCATCGCCTCATCGAACTCGAACGCCAACTCCCCCTTGCGCCAACGCCGGGCGACATCGCGCGTGGCAAAACACTTGGCGCGCGGGTCACCTGTAAGGAGCGCGTCGCGAATGGCTGAGGCGACAGACTGCATTGAGCTAGAGCGCTTTGGCTGCTGCAAGCACTTCTTCTGCGTGGCCCTTGACCTTCACCTTGTTCCACACTTGCGCGATTTTTCCATCGGTGCCCACAAGATATGTGGTGCGAACCATGCCCATAAAGGTTTTGCCGTACATCTTCTTCTCGGTCCAAATGCCCAGCGCATCGGAGAGCCCGCCCTCTTCCGCATCGGTTGCAAGCGGTGTTGTGAGATCATGCTTGGCGATGAAGTTCTGGTGCTTCTTGGCGCTGTCTTTAGAAATGCCCAGGAGCTGTGTGCCTGCTGCCTCAAACTCATCCTTCAAAGCGGTGAAATCCTTTGCCTCTGTCGTGCAGCCGGGTGTGTTGTCCTTGGGATAAAAGAACAGCACCAATTTCTTGCCAGCAAAATCGGACGGCTTAACGCTGCCACCATCGGGTGTTTCCATGGCGATATCGGGGAGTGTGTCACCAACGGCAGGTAAATCGGTCATCTGTTCAAATCTCCAAAGTCTCTTCAAAAGTCTTTGCCCATTGGCGGGCTACACATTTGCGCGCTCCAACCACGTCGTCATGAAGCTCAGCGTAGCTAGCGCGCCCGCAGCTGCGTGCAAGCGCTTTAGCAGCGGCAGGCGGTGGCTCTTGACGATCAGGCGCAAGCAGCCGGCTTGCGACCAGCACATCGGTCATAAGATCGTAAGCGGGCCAAAGTTCCCGTTGAAATAGGCCCAAATCAATCAGCGCAGGGATAGCCTTTGCAAAATCGGGCAACAGTATCCGAGGATCTGTGCGCGCAACTCTTGAAGCATCGCGCAGCTGAATGAAGTGCACGAGAAACTCCACATCAATAAGTCCTCCGCGAAGAAGCTTTACATCCAGCTCGCCTTTGGGGTGCTTATGCTGTGCCATATCGCTGCGCATCTGAAGCACATCGGCGCGCAGGCTAGGCTCGTCGCGCGTCTGGCACTGCGTTTGCGCTATAACCTTTTCCACTTGCGCCCGAGCCCTGTCTGAGCCCGCCAGCACCCGAGCCCGGTTGAGCGCCATATGTTCCCAAGTCCACGCGCCAGTCTTTTGATACTTTGCAAACGCCTCAATCGAAACCGCCAAGGGCCCTTGGTTGCCCTGAGGCCGCAGCCTTGTGTCCACCTCGTAAAGCGCTCCTTGAGCGGTGGGGACGCTGAGCGCTGCGTTCACGCGGGTGGCCAAGCGGTTGTAATAGAGTGTCGCGCTGAGAGGGCGTTCGCCGTCCGATTCTGCCTCGAAGTCACCTTTGAACAGATAGACCATGTCGAGATCCGAGGCGGGTGACAAAGCGCCGCCGCCAAGCCTTCCGAGACCTAGTACTAGCAATTCGCTGTTCTTTATCCGGCCATGGGTCATCGCAAACTCATCTTGTGCCGCTTCAATCGCCGCCGTGATAGCTGCTTCGGCCACATCAGAGAGCGCCGCTGCGATACGCGATGGCTTGTGCTCTGCTTCGAGTAAGCTGATCCCGAGCGTAAAGCGTGCTTCGCTTATGACCTGCCGGATGCAATCGAGCTTTGCTTCATAATCGTCGCGCTCTGGTCCCTCCCGAAGCTGTTGAAGAATGCGCGTATAGGTATGATCAAAGTCAATTGGTTCGCGCTCAAGCAGCACATCGAGCGTCTCAGGTCGCCTCGCCAGCGTGCCCGCAATCCTAGGGGAAAGGGTAAGGGCGTTCACCAAACGCTCAATCAAATGAGGCTGCGCGGTCAGCAGGCGGAATAGTTGAATGGCGCTTTGTGTGTGCTCGATGATCGATTGGAAACGGATGATCGCGTGATGGGGATCATCGCTTTTCACCATCGCTTCTAGCAGGAGCGGTAAAAGTCTATCGAAGGCCTCAAGCGCTTGCGGGCTTCGGATTGACGCATATCGCCCATCACGCCAACCATCGATCCGGGCCGCAAGAGCGTCGGCATCTGCGAAGCCCATCTCGTCCAGCGTTCGTGCACGGCTTTCGGGCTTTGGTTGAGGATAGGGTGCGGGCGCTTCCTGTCCGATAAGCTCGTCATAGATAGCTCCGGTTGCCTGGGTGAGCTCGCTCAGTTCTTTCACCAAGGCCGCCCCATCGGCCAATCCATCAAGCCAAGCGACACGGTCCAATGCGTCGCCTCCGGGCAGGGTATGCGTCTGGCGGTCTTCGACCATTTGAAGCCGGTGCTCGACAATGCGCAGGCGGTCATAGCCCTCTCCCAGAATTCGCGCATGGTCTGTGTCGATCCGGCCCGCCTTTGCGAGTGCGTCCAACGCTTCACGAGTGCCTCGAACCCGCAACGAAGGATCGCGGCCGCCGTGAATCAGTTGATGGGTTTGGGCAAAGAATTCGATCTCGCGAATGCCGCCGCGCCCTTTCTTCACATCAAATCCGGGGCCGGGTGCATCAGGCCCCTCATTGCTCTCGCGAATGCGCTGGGTCAGCGTGCGGATTTCTTCCACGGCCCCAAAGTCGAGTTTCTGGCGCCAAATGAAAGGCGCAATTTCGGACAAGAACGCCTCGCCCGCCTCAATATCTCCAGCAGCTGACCTTGCACGCACAAAGGCCGCGCGCTCCCATGCCAATGCATGGCCTTGATAATGGGTAATGGCCGAGGAAAGGGGCACCGCTGGCGGGCTAATCTCGCTTGCTGGGCGCAGGCGCAGGTCGACGCGTACAACATAGCCCTCGCCAGTGTTCTCTGACAGGAGGCTGACGATGCGACGAGCATAGCGCTGAGCTGCCTCGCCGGGTTCATCCTTGGCGCGGCGGGGTAACGTCTCTGGATTGAATAGCAGGATCGGGTCGATATCCGACGAATAGTTAAGCTCGCTTGCCCCTTGTTTGCCAAGGGCCAAGCCTATCATGCCATCGCAAACGTGCGAATCTGTGCGTTCGCGCATAGCGGTGCGGATTGCCGTGTCTAATGCGAAATCGGCAAAGCTGCTAAGCTCGCGCATTACGTTTCCAAGCGAATACGCCCGCGCCAAGTCACCGATGGCAAGCGTGGTTGCGAGGGCCAAACGATGGCGGCGCAGAGCAATCCCAGCGTCTTCATGGTTTCCGCGAACCAAGGTCCATTCAACCGCGGCATCGCCGTCACCTGAAGACAATAAATCCGCAAGCTCCGGCTGCCTGTCAAGCGCGCGCGCCAAAAACGGTGCATACGCCCTTGCGCGCTCTAAGGCTCCCTTCCAGTCATGCTCGCCGCTCACTGCCATAGCGCAACACTTGGCTAAGCTGCTTGCTCCCCGCAAGACCATCTGCAAGAGAATTGGCGCACAATACTATGGAAACAGGTGATGAGCGGCGCAAAGAACAAGGCCTTGATGCCACCAGAATGGGCGCCGCAAGACTGGCTTTGGATCGGATTTCCGCACTTGGCGCACGAGTGGCCGGGGTTCTTGGGCGCAGCGCAAGAGCAGATTGCAGCGTTTGCCAATGCGGTGGCTGATAGCGGGCAGGAAGTGCGCTTACTGGTGCGCGATGAAGCCAATGAGGCCCGCGCGCGCTCGCTGGTGAGCGAGGCGGTGACATTAGAACGGCGCATTTACGGCGATATCTGGCTGCGCGATACGGGGCCTTTGGTTGTCACCGGGTCTAAAGGCCGCAGCTCTGCTCGCTTTGGCTTTAATGGCTGGGGCGGAAAATATCTGATGGAAGGCGATCAGACGATCGGCGAGGCGCTGGCGCGTGATGCTACTCTTGGGGTCGAACAATCACCTATGATCCTTGAGGGCGGCGCGGTTGATGGTGATGGAACCGGTCTTGCCGTTACCACCAAGCAGTGCTTGCTAAACCCAAACCGAAATCCGGATATGAGCAGAGCTGACATTGAGGCTGAGCTTTCAAAAATGCTTGGATTTGACCGGCTGTTGTGGCTTGGTGATGGGCTAATCAACGATCATACGGACGGCCATGTCGACAATCTAGCGCGCTTTATCGGACCGGGTAGGCTTGTTGTGCCAGAGGCGACAGGGACAGATGATCCCAACGCGCAAATCTATTCGGACGCAAAGTCGCGGGCTGAGGAATTCGGGGTTGAAGTGGTCACCATTCCTTCTCCGGGTCTTATTATGCGCTCGGGCGCAGTTGAGCCTGCCAGTTATGTGAACTTTGCGATCACCACACATCTCGTGGTTGTCCCGACCTTTGGATCGCATCATGATGAGGCAGGGGTTGAAGCTATCGCAGCTCAATTCCCTGATCGCGCCACCATTGGCCTTCCTGCAACTGCCGTTCTTGCTGGTGGAGGCGGGTTTCATTGCGCTAGCCAACAAATGCCTGCCGAGGCCGCGCCTTGTTAACGCATCATTAGGAGTTTGCGACGAAAAGGCCCGTCATGAGCCGAGCCATCGCCATATCCCGCAGCACCATTCAAGCAGCGCACGCGCGCCAGACCGAAGTGCTAAGCAGTGTAATTGTGCTTTTCAGCGCGGCGGCTTTGATTTTTGCCGGCCAACCCCTTCCGCTCTGAAGACATTGGCGTTTTAAGAACGCTACTGCCCTGAAAGCTTTGTCGAAAAGCCTGTAACTTTAAACGCAATTGGAACGAATAGCCCCTTGGCCAAAGCCGAAAGGGAATTTGATCGTGCGTTCTTATGTCCATGCCACACTCATCATCGGCGCAGTTTTTTTAGCCAGCATCGCGCTGTTGCCGGAGCGCGGCGATGCGCAGGTGTCCAGCTCCCCTTCAGAACCAGTGCTGATTGAACTTTTTACGAGCCAGGGGTGTTCTTCTTGTCCTCCTGCTGACCGATTGGCGCAGCGCCTTGATCAAGAAGAGGGGCTCGTGGTGATCTCGAGGCCTGTGACTTACTGGGATTATCTGGGTTGGAAAGACAACTTGGCGCAGGAGGCCAACACCAAACTTCAGCGTGATTACGCACGGCGCGGTCTTCTGGGTTACAATGGGGTTTATACGCCGCAGTCTGTTGTCGCAGGTGCGCTTGGCGAAGTGGGCTCGCGTGAGCCAGCTGTGCGCCGCATGGTTTCGCGCGCTGCGGCGAATTCGAAGGCTGCTATTCGAGTGCGCGGTAATGCAAATAAGGGCTTTGGTATTGGGATCGCCGGGAAGACCGACCTCCCGGCTGAACTTGTGCTTATGGGTGTGGACCGCAAAGCGGAAGTTGATATTGGGCGGGGCGAAAACCGCGGACGCCGGATCGCTTACACCAACGTCTTGAAGGGCGAACGGCGGATCGCACTTTGGCAAGGTGGCGAAGCGAGCCACGTCGTGCGGCCGGATGCGCTCACTATCGCTGGTGCGGATCGCTATGCTCTTGTTCTTCGCGAAACCGGTGCGGGCCGAGTGCTGGCCGCAAGGTGGCTTGATGAGAATCGCAACTAGAGCAGCTTGGCCAAAGCCGCGAAAGCGGCCGCGCCAAGCACGAGCCCCGTGCTGATTTGCCATTGCACATCGGTGACCCGCCCATAGGCGCGGTGGCCAAACCAATCGCCGATAAGAACAAAGGGAAAGAGGGCTGCGGCCAAAACTGCCTCACACCATGAACCCACTCCCAAAACGATGAAGAAGACCGCGGATAGCGGTGTCACCACGAGGAATATCGCCATCATTGAGGCCCGCGCTGCATCTGGGGTGAAAGCGCCTCTAAGGTAGAAAGGCGCCATTCCAGGACCGGGCATGCCTGAAAAGCCACCAAAGAACCCTGTTGCAAAGCCTGAGAATGCCATCGCGGGCTTTTGCGGTATGCGGGATTTGCCCAAAGGCACAACGACCAGCACAAAGGCACACAGCGATACGCTCGCGATCAAAACGCGCGCCCAGTCTGCTGGCAGCGTGGTGAGGCACCAAAGCCCCAACGGCATAGATGCAAGCGCAATCATAATGAGCGGGACAGCGGACCTGTCAGCATCGCGCTTTATCCTTCCAATGTCGGTGAGGCCGATTAAGAAGAGCGAGACAATCCCCACAAGAACGGCTGCGGTTGGCGGTATTGCGAGTTGGAGCACGGGCACTAAGACCACTGATAACCCAAATCCTGCAAGCCCGCGGACAAACCCCGCTGCAAGAGCAGTGAGAACAGCGATTGCAATCGCTTCTGGAGCAAAGCCGAGCACGCGGTAAGGTCCTAGAGTAGCTTTACAAGAGCAGCGATAGCAGCGGCAAAAAGGACGACGCCAACGCAAGCCCGCCAAACAGGGTCACTGACCTTGCCAAATGCCAAGCTGCCGAGCCAGTTTCCCATCAATACCAAAGGGAAGAGGGCTACCCCCAGCGCCACGATGCGCCATTCTAGCACGCCGATTGCTGCACCTGATCCAACACCTGCCATCGCAGCAATACCAAAGATGCCGATCATCGACGCTTTGGCTGTGGTGCGTGGGATATCGCGGCCAACATAATAAGGCACCACAGGCGGCCCCGGCATCGCCGCGAAGCCTGTAAGGACGCCTGCCGATAGGCCTACGGCCCCAGTGGTGAGGGTGCCTGGTTGCGCTGAACTGCGCTTTGGCAAAAGGATCGCGAAGAAAGCCGATAGTGCGACTAGAGCTATCAGTAGCCGTGCCAAGCCTTGCGGAGTTGCATTGAGCAGCATCAAGCCTGGTGCGGTTGCCAAAACCACCAGCGCGCCGATTACGAAAGCGCTCTTCTCCGCCTCCCGCAGGATCATCCGGATCTCAGTGAGAGCCAAAAGCCCTGCCATAATGTTGATCGCGAGCACCGCCTCAACCGGGGTCAGCGCCAACGCGAGGATAGGCACAAGCAGGATGCCAAAGCCAAAGCCAGTCAGCCCCCGGATAAACGCCGCGCCCAAAGTGGCCGCAATCGCGACCGCGATTTGGACCGCATTGAACCCGGCCAGGAATTCCGTAAGGGCGAATTCCACTTATTTGCCAGCCTGATCGTAGATGAACCACAAGGTCACACAGTGAAATGCAGCAATTGCAATATTGCTCATCACCACAGGGTTTTCGAGTGTTCCCAGGGTGAAGGGCGTTACGAGCTTGTAGACGATCTGCACGGCTAGAAGTGTCGCCACCATGGCCGGGACGGGTTTGAAGGCTAGCCCGACCGAAGCGATTAGGATTGCCAGATAGACCGCCAGCAAGATACCTCGTGCTGGGCTGTCGAAGCCGTATGCATCGCTCGCCCACGGGGCCGACGTGTAGATACCATATGTCACAGGGACCAAGACCACGACGTTTAGCGCCAGCGACAAAAGGATCATCAGCTTCACGGTTGCGATGGCCTTAAGCCGCCAAATCTGGAGCTGTCGCAGCCCCGGTTAGCATCGCAATCGCCTCGTCCAGCGGAAGGACCTTCTGATCCTTCTCGCCCAGGGTTCGGATCGCAACCGTGCCTTCCTCTTCCTCGCGCTTGCCTACGATCAGAAGATGCGGAACTTTGGCAAGGCTGTGCTCGCGGATCTTATAGTTGATCTTCTCATTGCGAAGGTCGCTCGAGGCGCGAATGCCAGCCGCTTCCAGTTTCGCCAGCACGCTGCTCGCATAACCATCGACGTCCGAAACAATCGGCGCAACCACCGCCTGCATCGGCGCAAGCCACACCGGCAGGCGGCCCGCAAAGTGTTCGATCAGAATGCCGATAAAGCGCTCGTAAGACCCAAAGATCGCACGGTGGAGCATGACGGGGCGGTGCTTGTCACCATCCTCGCCAATATAAGTCGCATCCAAGCGATCCGGCAGCACGCGGTCCGATTGGATCGTGCCCACCTGCCACGTGCGCCCAATCGCATCGGTGAGGTGCCATTCAAGCTTGGGCGCATAGAACGCGCCCTCGCCGGGAAGCTCTTCCCATTCGAGGCCATTGGCGGTGAGAGCATCGCGCAGTTCCTGCTCCGCCTTGTCCCAATCCGCGTCCGAGCCAAAGCGTTGCTCAGGCCGTAGAGCGAGCTTGATCTTATACTCGAATCCAAAGTCGCGGTAGACTTCATCGGCAAGCGTGATGAAGGCTTGGACCTCCTCCACAACCTGCTCTTCGGTGCAGAAGATATGCGCATCGTCCTGAGTGAATTGGCGCACGCGCATGAGACCGTGGAGCGCGCCGTGCGGCTCGTTGCGATGGCAACACCCCATCTCACCCAGGCGGATCGGCAGGTCGCGGTAGGAGGTGATGCCTTGCTTAAAGACCATGACGTGCGCGGGGCAGTTCATTGGCTTTAGCGCCATCCAATCCGCGTCCTTGGAGATGATGTCGCCCTCATCCTCAGTGTTTGGCACCTCGTCGGGGATCACGAACATGTTCTCGCGGTATTTGCCCCAGTGGCCCGATTGCTCCCATTGGCGCGCGTCCATCACCTGCGGGGTCTTGATCTCACGATAGCCAGCGCCGTCCATCTTGCGGCGCATATAGGCTTCAAGCTCGCGCCAAATGCGGTAGCCTTTGGGGTGCCAGAACACGCTGCCGTGCGCCTCTTCTTGCAAGTGGAACAGGTCCATCTCGCGGCCCAGTTTACGGTGATCGCGTTTGCCTGCTTCTTCGAGGTTGTGAAGGTGCTGTTTGAGCTGCTTCTTATTGAGCCAAGCGGTGCCGTAGATGCGCGTCAGCTGCGCATTACGCTGATCGCCGCGCCAGTATGCGCCGGCGGTCCGCATCAGCTTGAAGGCTTGCGGGTCAAGCTTGCCGGTCGAAGCCAGGTGCGGCCCACGGCACATATCAAGCCAGTCATCACCCGACCAATAGACCGTCAAATCCTCGCCTTCAGGCAGTTCTTTCGCCCACTCAGCCTTAAACGCTTCGCCCTCGGCTTCCCACTTGGCGATCAGATCATTGCGCGACCACACTTCGCGGCGCAGCGGTTTGTCGGCCTTGATGATCTCGCGCATTTTCTCTTCGATCGCGGGCAGGTCTTCAAGACCGAAGGGCTCGCGGCTCGCCGGGGCCATCACGTCATAGTAGAAGCCATCATCGGTCGCAGGGCCAAAGGTGATCTGCGTGCCGGGCCACAGGGCCTGAACGGCTTCAGCGAGGATATGCGCAAAGTCATGGCGCACCAGTTCCAGCGCGTCTGCCTCATCCTTGGACGTGATCAGCGCAAGCTCGCTATCGCCCTCAAAGGGACGGCCAATATCGCGCACTTCGCCGTTAACCCGCGCAGCGAGCGCAGCCTTCGCCAAGCCCGGGCCAATCGCGGCTGCAACATCGTAGGGCGTAGAGCCTGGTTCCATTTCGCGCACAGAGCCATCGGGAAGGCTGATCTTAAGCAGTTCGGTCATTGTTCAATCCGTATCGTTTGGCGCGCTTTAGGACATGAAGTCGCACGCGCAAAGAGCGGTGTTTGAGTGTTTAACCGTTTTGAGGAGGACACCGCGCCGCCCCAAACCGGGCGGCGGTGTCGTTGGCTCAGACCAACAGCAACCGCCCCCGGCAATCCGTGGGTGTTGTGGTCGTTGTTGTGGTCAGCAGTTTTGCCATGCGCTCCAGATAAGAGCCCTTGGTTAAGAAGTCACCCCTTTAGTTGATGAGACACGGCCGCAGAAGGCAAATCTGTTTTCCACTATGGAAAGCACACTTGACAAACCGACGAATCAATGACAAGTATGCTTTCCATAGTTGAAAGGACACTTTACCAATGACAACAGTTCAAAAATCTCTCATCTGGGCAGGCATCATTATTGGAACTGCCTTCTACACCAATTATCTGGACCTTAGTTCAGGCGCGAGTTTCGGAATCACCATGGGAATGGTTGGCGCGGCTTACGGGTCGATCCAAGGCAAGAGTGGCCGCTGTGCAAAGGTGTGCGGCTGATGAATACTCCAACCGCAAAGGCCGCTGGCTTTCTCGGACGAGGCCCGCTGTTCTGGATCGGCATGACTTTCGTCAGCACCGTTGTAATTGTCGCCCTTGCTTTGACCAAAGCGATTGAAAGCAAGGGTGTAATCCTAACCCTTATGGTCACGCCCATCATTCCGATGTTTTTCGCTTTCAAGGCGATGCTCAACAAGAATGAGGCCGGGCGCGGCGATTGTGTCACGAAAGGTCAGGCGCAGCGCGACTACATCAAACGAGTGGCGGTCTTCACATCACTCTATCTGGCGTCTTTTGCTGTGCTCACCTTTATCGACAAGCTTGGCGATTTGCCTGATCCAGTGCGCATCGGCCTCGGCATCTTGCCGGGCCTTGCGATCACCGGGTTTTTCTGGGCAATCGGGCGTCTGATTGTCGAAGAAACCGATGAATTCATCCGCATGCTCACCATTCGCCAGACGCTTGTCGCCTCGGCCCTTGCGATGAGTGCAGCCTCTGTCTGGGGCATGCTGGAGAGTGCCGACCTGGTCCCGCATGTCGATGCCTATTGGTATGCTATAATCTGGTTCGCGGGGCTTGCTGTGGGCTCTGTCGTCAACCGGATCACTTATGGCACTTGGGGTGCTGCGTGAAGCCGGCATATCCGCGCCGTCAGACCCTTTAGCATCCATCTTTCTGGGATTTATTCAAATGTTTCGAAACACTGTGAGCCTTGATGCTCTTATGATCTTCATCTTTGTCGCCGCCGCCTTGATGACCGGTGATACTGACCCTGCGCCCGGCGTCGCTTATGTGGGCGAACCCATTGAGAAATGGCTTATCGTCTTCGGGAGTGCGCTTGCTGTCGTGGTGGTGCTTGCGTTCCTTGCAAAACTGGATCGCAGAACCCACGATGAGTTTATCTTTGCAACTATGACAAACTCGGCGCTGATTGCAGTTTCGAGCACAGTCTTTCTGCATCTGATCTGGGTCTTTTTGGGCGATGTTTTGGACCTGCCCCAGCTTACCAGCGTGAACATGGCCGGGATTCTCATGATGTCATGGGCCTTTGGCTATGGCTGGTTTCGTTTGCGAGGATTTGTAGGGTGAACAACCGCCTCAAAGTGCTGCGCGCGATGCGTGATTGGTCACAGCAAGACCTCGCCGACCGGCTGGGCGTCAGCCGCCAGAGCGTCAACGCGATTGAGAAGGGCCGCTACGACCCTTCCTTACCCCTTGCCTTCTCTATCGCGGAAGTTTTCGAACTCGCGATCGAGGATATTTTCCAGAAAGACGCGTGATGAAATTCTCCGCCTCCTTACCATTTGCCATCCTCACCCTCTTGGCCTTCGCAGCCCCAGAACCCGCGAGCGCGCAAGACATGCCCACCAGCGATACTCCCGGCGCATGTTCACCCTATGAGGTGGTTGGCGAAGGGCCTGACCTTGTGCTGGTCCCTGGTCTTGGGTCAGCCCCGGAAGTCTGGGATGAAACGGTGAAAGAGCTGAGCAGCGATTACCGTATTCACCGGGTCCATGTCGCCGGATTTGCAGGCCGGGAGGCGGCAGGTGATCCTGACACTATCGCCCAGCGCGCTGCGGATGAAGTGATTGCTCATTTGGACTGCAACAGCGTTGATAATGCGCTTTATGCCGGACACTCGATGGGCGGGTTTCTCGGTCTCAAACTGGCAAGCGAGCATCCGGCCCGTATTTCGCGGCTTGTGGTGGTAGATGCGCTGCCATTCTATTCTCTGATCTTTAACCCCGCCGCGACAGCGGAAGCCGCGCGCCCACAGGCGGATGGCTTTCGCGCTCAGATATTGGCGCAAGACGATGCTGCGTTTGAAGCGGGCCAGAAAATGGGCGTGCGCTCTCTGATTAAGAACACCGAGTTTCATGACAAGGTGGTCAGCTGGTCTACGGCAAGCGACCGTGCCACTTTCGCGAGTGCAATCTATGCCTTGATGACCACGGATTTGCGCGGATCATTGGAAGGCATCGACACGCCAACAACAGTGATCGTAGCTGCCAATCCCTATGCGCCGCGTGCCCGTATGAAAGCCCTTTATGAGAGAGCCTATCAAGGTCTCGAAGGCGTGCAGATAGAGATTGTCGAAGACAGCTATCACTTCATCATGTTCGACCAGCCCGAGGCTTTTTCAGCAGCCTTGCGCACGGCGCTAGAAGACCCGGCTAAATAGCGATATCAGGCCGAGGTTGTGTGATCTCCAAATGAGTGTCCACAATCTGCGTTGAACGCGTCTTCGTGCTTGCGGTGAAACGCCATTCGCTGGTCGCCGATTCCGGAGCCAACTCGACCACCATATAGCCCCGGTTCGCGGTGTCGGCCCATTTGAGTTCTTCATTGGCGTTCACCAATGCGCCTGCGAGCACGGCTGGGGGGAGCGCTGAGAGATAGCTTTCAAAACCGGGCGAACTGACAGAAGAGGTCGCAAATTCGACGCCCACAGGCTCGCCTTTGTGTTTGAGCTCAAAAGACCATGCATTGTGGGTGTCGCCAGCAAGCACAACGAGGTTGGCATTGGCTTCTCTTGCACCCTTGAACACGCGGTCGCGCGCGGCGGGATAGCCGTCCCATGCATCCATATTAAGCGGCAAGCCCACCTCAGCAGCTAGGCTGGCCGCGGTTAGGCGGGCACGGGCAAATTCGGGCACATTGTTACCAAGAAGCCGGCTGACACCTTTGGGCGAGGACAGTTTGCCGATCAGCACTTGCTGCACAAGCACTTGCCAGGTGGCGCCGCGCGCCTTTGAGCTTGCGAGCCCGTCAATCAGCCATTTCTCCTGACGCTCACCCAAGAGTTGGCGTTTTTGATCTGACCAAGCGCCATCGCGAAGCGCTGTGTAGATCTGACGGATTTCCTTGGGGCTTTCCGCATCGCGGATCATACCGACGAGATCAAATTGCTCCTCGCGCCCCTCAAGCCGTGTGTCGAGCCGGAAGAGTGTCGCCAAATCACCGACATCATAGGCGGCATAGGGCTCATCTGAGACGGGCATCCATTCGCGGTAGACGCGCTTGGCGATTTCCTTGCGGGTTTCCCAATCGCCTTCGGTGTCGCTCTGGTGGTTCTGTGCGCCATCTTTCCACGAATCGTTGGTGCTTTCATGGTCGTCCCATACGGCGATCATGGGGAGGACTTGATGGAGGCGCTGAAGGTCTTGGTCGGCGCGGTAGGAGGCATAGCGCTGGCGGTAATCGGCAAGCGCCACGATCTCGCTTCCCGGAGCGACACTGCGGTCAGGGTGGCGCTGGTCTTCGGATGGGTAAGTGTCGCCGCCATATTCGTAAATATAGTCGCCAAGGTGCACCGCGAGATCGACGTCATTGACCTCGGCTGCGTGCGCATAGGCGTTGAAATAGCCAAAGCCGAAATTCGCGCAGGAGAAGACCGCCATGCGGAAATGGGACGTGGGGCCTTTTGGCAAAGTGCGGGTGCGGCCTATGGGTGAGGCGGTCCCTGAGGGAGCGATAAAGCGGTAGAAATACCAGCGGTCTGGAGAAAGACCGGTGGCGGTTGCTTTAGCGCAATAATCGCGAGAGGGCGATGCGGTGACGTCGCCTTCGCTTACCACTTCGGCAAAGTCCTGGGTCTCGCTTACCTGCCATTTGAGGGTGGTTGCCTCGCCAGCGACAAAGCGCGTCCACAAAAGCACGCTTTGGGATTGCGGTTCGCCGCTTGCGACGCTGTGCGTAAAGCCTTTTCCATGGGAATGCGCCGCTGAGGGCGTCGCGGCAACGGCGGCGGAGGCCCCCGCGAGGGCAAAGACGCCGCGGCGGGTGACTTTGGCGGTGACTGATTTTGTGGGTGTCTTTGTCATGGGTGCCTCCCTTAGCTGATCTTACCTGTCAGCTTGATGACACCTCTTGCACCAAATGCGTGGTGAGGCCCTGTTGATAAAGCCTTTGAGGCCATGGCGATGCACAAAAAGGCCAGATCAAGAAGCGAAGACGATGGACATGCAAAGCATATTCAAGGATGAGCGACGCTGAACTGGCCTTTTTGTGCATCGTCCCCTCCCTAGTTTTTGGGGGATTTGGCCAAAATTCGCCCTCACCGCGTTGCGATCGCTTGAAAGTGCGCCGCACTTCCTGCGCGCTCCCGCCTTGTGAGATGCGAATTTTGCTCCAAACCATGGTCCGCAAAGGCTTTATCAACAGGGCCTAGGGCCATGGAATGCGAATGACCGATACACGATTTCACGAAATGCCGGACGGCCGCCGCGTTGCCTTTAAGCATACGGCTGGCACGGGCCCCACCCTCGTTTTCTTGCCTGGCTACATGTCCGATATGACGGGCGGCAAGGCGACCGCTATCTTTGACGAAGCGGTGGCCAAGGGGCGCGGCTGCCTGCTTCTCGATTACACCGGCTGCGGGGAGAGTTCGGGCGATTTTGCCGATGGCACTTTGTCGCGCTGGTGCGAGGAGGTGATGGCTCTGATCGACACCTATGTCGAAGGGCCAGTGCTGGTCACAGGGTCTTCGATGGGTGGCTGGCTGATGCTGCTTGTGGGGGAGGCTTTGGGCAAGCGCCTTGCAGGCATCATCGGCATCGCCTCTGCGCCCGATTTCACCGTTTGGGGTTTTAGTGCGACCAAGCGCGAGAAACTTATCGCAGGCGAGGTGGTGCTCGAAGAAAACCCCTATGGCCCAGAGCCTACCCCCACGCACCCGAGCTTTTTCGCCGATGCGCAGGATCACTTGCGCTTGATCGATGAAATTGCGCTCAATTGCCCCATCCGCCTGATCCATGGGCAGCGCGATGAGGATGTGCCTTGGGCGATCTCAATCAAGCTCGCCGCCGCGCTTCGTTCGGATGATGTACAGGTGACACTGATAAAGGACGGCGACCACCGCCTTTCGCGCGATGCCGATATCGCGCAGCTTTTGGGGCTGGTGGATAGCTTTTACTGACCGGAAACCCGCCCCTTGGACTTTATCACGCCTCTCCTCGTTATCGCCCTTCAAGTTGGCCCCAACCCCACTGTGGGCAACACAATCGGCGATCCCAATGCCCTGCGCGACCGCCCACCGCGCACTGAGCAGGAACTCGCCGCCCCGCAAGACCCAAAGGCGCAGTGGCTTGCAGAGTGCCTTGGGATGCTGCCGGACCAAGCGGCAAGGGCGCACACATTGTCGCAAGTGCGCCGTAATGAAACGTCGGGCGATGAGCGCATTCTCGCCAACCATTGCCTCGGGCTGGCGGCGACCGAGCTTGGCCTATGGGAGGACGCGATCACCGCCTTTACCGCTGCGCGTGATGAGACCCCGGCAGATGAGGCGCGGGCCAAAGCGCGGTTTGGCGCTATGGCAGGCAATGCCGCTTTTGCAGCGCAGGATTTGGAGCGTTCGCAGACCATCCTGAAGCGCGCCAAAGAGGATGCGACAACCTCGGCATCCGCGCCCATGCAAGCGATTATCGCGAGCGATCTTGCGCGGGTTTATGTAGCGCTGGAGCGGCCTGAAGAGGCCTTGGCAGAATTGGAACAGTCCACCCAGCTGCTTCCCGAAGAGGCGAACACTTGGCTTTTGAAAGCAACTTTGCTGCGCCGTCTTGACCGGTTGGCTGAGGCTCAGTTCGCTATTGAGAGCGCCAGCGAGCTCGCCCCAACAAATGCGCCCATCGGCCTTGAGGCTGGCGTAATCGCTGTGCTTTCAGGGCGCGAGGATGCGGCTCGTACAAGCTGGCAATCGGTCATCGATACAGCGCCCGAAAGCCCTGAGGCCTTGACGGCGCAAGGCTATATTGGGCAGCTTGGCTCTTAAGGGAGAGCCTCATGACCGAATTTTCCGTCCTAGATCTGGTGCCAGTGCGCCTAGGTGGGACCGTCGCCGAGGCGCTGAACACCGCAGCCGAGCTTGCCGCCCATGCAGAGCTGATCGGGTGCAAGCGCTTCTGGGTCGCGGAACACCACACCATGGACGGGATCGCAGGCGGCGCGACCTCGGTTGTCCTCGCCCATATCGGCAATGCGACCAGCACCATCCGCATTGGCTCTGGCGGCATAATGCTGCCCAACCACACCCCGTTTCAAATCGCCGAACAATTCGGGACGCTGGACGCGCTGTTCCCCGGCAGGATCGACCTGGGGCTGGGCCGCGCGCCCGGAGCAGGGCCGGAGCTGCAACGCGCGCTTCGCAAGGACCTTCACAAAGCGTCGGAATACTTCCCGCAAGACGTGCTCGAACTGCGCGCGCTTATGACAGGCGATGTCGACTTGCCGATCAAAGCCACCCCCGGCCTGGGCTCCAATGTCGAGTTTTGGATGCTCGGCTCCAGCCTCTTCGGCGCGCAGCTCGCCGCGAAACTCGGCATGCCCTACGCCTTTGCCGCGCACTTTGCGCCCGATCATCTCGATAGCGCGCTTGAGGTCTACCGCCGCGATTTCCAGCCTTCCGAGGCCTTCGAAAAGCCCTACGTCATGGTCGCGATGAACGTCTTTGCAGCGGACACTGACCAGGAAGCCCAGCTCCTCGCCTCAAGCCAGCAACAAAGCTTCGTCGCCCTGCGTTCCGGCACTCCGGGCAAGCTCCCCCGCCTATCGCCGACTACACCTCGACCCTGCCCACACCGGCTCGAGCCATGCTCGACCATCTCGGTCAGGCCGCCGCCGTCGGCACGCCCGCCAAGGTGCGCGACGATATCGAGCGCTTCGTCAAACGCACGCGCGCCGATGAAATCATCCTATGCGGCGCGACTTATGATCCGGCTGCGCGCCTGCGCTCGCTCCAACTCACGCTCGAAGCCTGCGAAACCGTTCCAGCGTGAACTGCCGAAATAGGCACTAATCGCGCTTGCAACTGCCCCCCAAGGGCCTGTATTAACGGGTACGATAAGAACACACCGGCATAATATAATTACATAGCAATGCGCCGGGGTTCGTGTTTCAGGAGAGGAGCTCTCACGCGATGAGTGCTAACGACAAGTCCCTTTTGAAGGCGCTGGTAAAGCACCTTTCAGCCTCCATTCTTCCCGGCGAAACGCCTTTGGAAAAATCCGCTATCGAAAGCGCGGCGGCTTTCCTCTTGGAAGCCGGAGCCAAGCGCTTGCCCTCCCGAAGCGCGATTGCGCACGAGTCGGATACGAGCGAGCGGCGGCTGCGCATTGCGATCATTAATGATGATATGCCGTTTCTGGTCGATTCGGTTGCAAACACTATTACAGCAGCAGGCCTCAGTATTGAGCAGCTTCTCCACCCGATTGTCCCCGTCGAGCGTGATGACCAGAACGCTCTCACCGCGATTGGCGGCGCAAAATCGACGGGTGCGCGCGAATCCTTCATCTATATCGAAACGCCGCGTGTCGATGCCAAACAGCGGCGCGAGCTTCTTACTGCCTTGCGCGAAACCTTGGGCGATGTGCGCGCCGCAGTCAGCGATTGGCCGCGTATTCAAGCTACCATGGCGCGCGATGCGCAAGCATTGGCTGAGCACGGCGGGGGCGAGACCGAAAGCGCCAAGCTTTTGCAATGGCTCAATAGCGGAATGCTGACCCAATTGGGGTCGCTCACGCGTGCCCGTAGCGGGGAAGTGAGCGCAGCGCTGGGCATTTGCCGCAAGAGCGCAAAGGCGATCCTTGCCGATGCCTCTTACGAGCGCGCTTTTGCGTGGTTTGAGAAAGGCGGCGAAAATGGCGGGGCGGATACCCAGATGCTCGCCGTCAAAGCCAATCAGCTTTCCAATGTGCACCGCCGTGTGCCGCTCGACGTGTTCCTTGTGCCGGTGAGAGAGGGCAAAAAGGTCACAGCGCTGAACGTGCATGCGGGCGTTTGGACGAGCGCCGGATTGCTCGCTCCACCAGCTCAGGTGCCGGTAATCCGCGAGGCTTTGAGGGCGATGACGGACAGCCTTGGGTTCGATGCAAAGAGCCATGCCGGCAAAGCGCTGGCTCACGCGTTTAGCGTGCTTCCGAGCGACAATCTGCTCACCTTTGAGCAGGATGATATCGCCTCGCTCGCGATGGCGATGATGGGTCTGGTGGACCGTCCGCGCCCGCGCATCATCCTCGTGCAATCGCCACTTGGTCGCCATGTGTTTGCCTTCGTCTGGTTGCCGCGCGACAACCTTTCAACCCAGATCAGGCATCAGGTGCAAGCGCTGTTGACAGAGGCAACCGGGCTCGATTTGCTCAGCTGGAATTTGGAAGTCGATGGTGGCTCGCTTGCCATGCTTCAGTTCCTGTTGGACTCGCGCACGATTGCCAAAATGCCCGATGCGAGCGCGATTGAAGAGCAGCTTGTCGACCTTCTCAAAGGCTGGCCCGAGGCGGTGGAAACGCAGCTTGCCAAGATTGACGAGAGCACCCGTGTGCCCGCGATTGCGCAGCGTTATGCCGAGAGTTTCCCGCCCGGATATCGCCTACGCTACGGTCCTGCCGAAGCCGCACTCGATATTGCGCAAATCCATGCGCTTGCGAGCGGCGATGCCCCTGAAGCGCGCGCCTGCCGCCTGTATAAGCTCGACAATGATACGCGCGGTGATCTGCGCCTGAAAATCTACCACGTGACCGGGCGCGTCGCGCTTTCTGACGCGGTGCCCGTACTTGAGAATTTCGGATTTCGGGTCTTGTCCGAAATTCCAACGCGGCTTGATGAAGGCGCCCTTGGCACTGTCCATGAATACACGCTCGTCTTGCCAGCAGGCACCAAGGCTGACGCGCTTCTGGAGCGTTCGGGCCAGATCGAGACCGCGATTGCCGAAGTGCTCAATGGCGGGGCGGAAAACGATCCGTTTAACCGGCTGGTCGTCTCTAATGGACTGGCAGCGCAAGAGACCGTGTGGCTGCGCGCAATCTATCGCTATCTGCGCCAGACAGGGGCCAATTTCACGATTTATCCCGTGGTCGATGCGCTGGAACGGGCGCGCGATGTAACGGCGGCTATGATCGACTTGTTTACTGCGCTCCATGACCCGGAATTCAAGGGCAACAGCAAGGCGGCTGTCGAGGCGGCGGTGAGCGCTTTTGCCAAGGGCCTCGCCAAAGTGAGCGCGATCAATGACGACCGGCTCTTGCGGCTTTACCGCGCTGTGATCGATGCAATTTTGCGCACCAATGCCTTTGCGTCTGCTGCCGATGAGGCGCTTGCGTTCAAGATCGATTCTGCTCAAGTCCCCGGCCTTCCAAAGCCAGTGCCGTGGCGCGAGATTTTTGTCTATTCACGGCGCGTTGAGGGCATTCACTTGCGCTCAGGCAGCGTGGCTCGCGGCGGGCTTCGCTGGTCTGACAGGCGCGATGATTTCCGCACCGAAGTGCTGGGCCTGATGAAAGCGCAAAAGGTCAAAAACGCGGTGATTGTGCCGTCGGGCGCAAAGGGCGGGTTTTACCCCAAACAGCTTCCTTCGCCAGCCGTGGACCGCGATGCGTGGGCGGCGGAAGGCCGTGCGAGCTATGAGGTGTTCATCCGCACGCTTCTGTCGGTCACCGACAATATCGTCGATGGCAAAGTGGTGCACCCCGATGCTGTGCGCGTCCATGATGGGGAGGATCCCTATTTCGTGGTCGCGGCGGACAAAGGCACAGCGACCTTCTCGGACGTCGCCAATGGCATTGCTGAAAAGGCAGGCTTCTGGCTCGACGATGCGTTCGCAAGCGGCGGCTCCAATGGATATGACCACAAAGCGATGGGCATCACGGCCAGAGGGGCCTGGGTGAGCGTTCAGCGGCACTTCGCTGAGATGGGCGTCGACGTGCAAAAAGAGCCCGTGCGCGTCGCGGGCTGCGGCGATATGTCGGGCGATGTGTTTGGCAATGGGATGCTCTTGTCGAAGGCGATCAAGCTGGTTGCAGCCTTTGATCACCGCCACATCTTTATCGATCCTGATCCCGATCCCGCGAGCAGCTGGAAAGAGCGAAAGCGCATGTTTGAGCTTCCGCGCTCGAGCTGGGAGGATTATGACCCCGCTCTTATTTCCAAAGGCGGCGGCGTCTATTCGCGGTCTGCCAAGAGCATCAAGCTTTCCAAAAAAGCGCGCGATATGCTTGGCCTTGAGGCAGCAGAAATCGGGCCTGATGAACTGATCTCTGCGATCTTGAAGGCCGAGGTTGATCTCCTTTGGTTCGGCGGCATCGGGACTTACATCAAGGCGGAAAGCGAGAACCACATCGAAGTGGGCGATCCTTCCAATGACGCGCTGCGGGTGGATGCCCGCGAAGTTGGCGCACAAGTCATCGGTGAGGGCGCAAACCTTGGCATCACGCAAGCTGGCCGCATCGCCTTTTCGCTTGCCGGGGGACGCTGCAACACAGACTTTATCGACAACTCGGCAGGCGTTGATTGCTCGGACAATGAGGTGAACATCAAGATCGCACTGGCCTCCGCCACCCGCGATGGCTCGCTCACCGAGACCAAGCGCAACAATCTGCTTGCCAAGATGACCGATGAGGTGGGCGAGATCGTGCTGGAGGATAACCGGCTGCAAGCGCTCGCATTGTCGATTGCCGAAGCGGGCGGGGCTTCTGCCAACGCGTCTTACATCCGCCTGATCGAGCAATTGGAAGGGATGGGCGCGCTTGATCGGCGCACTGAGGGCCTCGCCGATAGCGAGACCTATATGCGCCGCGCGGCTGAGGGCAAAGGCCTCAGCCGGCCAGAGCTTGCGGTGATCCTTTCTTCTACGAAACTCGCGTTGCAGGACGCGATTGAGGCGAGCGGGCTGCCCGATGATGCGGAGCTGGAGAGCAACCTTATCGCGATGTTCCCGGAGCCGATGCAGACGAAATTCCTGCCCCAAATCCAAAGCCACCAATTGCGCCGTGAGCTTGTCGCGACCGACCTTGCCAACCGCATCGTCAACCGGCTTGGCCTGATCCACGCGTTCGAATTGCCCGAGGAAGAGGGCGTGAGCTTGAGCGATGTGGCCGCGGCCTTCGTGGTGGTAGAGCGTCTGTTCAACCTGAAAGCGCTGTGGGCCGATATTGACGGGGCCAAAATGCCAGAGCCTGCGCGCATTGCGCTGCTTGATCGGCTCGCGGCGGCAGTGGGCAACCTTATGTCCGACGTCTTGCGGACCACCGGTGGCAGGGTTGAAGTGAGCGCGATGGTCGCAGAGCTTTCGGACGGTGTGACCATTCTTCGCGAACAGCGCGAGGCGCTCTTATCGGCTGAGGCGCTAGCGCGTTCCGAGGCACTTCGCAGCGAATTTGTAGCCCTTGGTGCGCCCGCTGCATTGGCGGGCCGTGTGGCTGATTTGTTTGATTTTGACGGGTCTGTGGGCCTTGCAAGTCTCGCGCTCAGCACCGGTATTGCACCTGCAACGCTCACCCAAGCCTTTGGCGAAATCGGTCAGTGCATCGGCATCGATTGGGCGCAAGGGACAGCTGCGCATATGTCGCCGTCCGATGTGTGGGAGCGCTTGCTGGTCGATGGCCTTGCGCGCGATTTCCAGCACATGCGGATCGAGTTCCTGCGCCGTCTTACCCGCCGCAAAGTGGGCAAGGATGATCCCGCAGGCGCAATCGCCAAATGGGCGGACACTAACGCGCCAGCCATTGCACAATTCCGCTCGATGATTGCCCGCGCGCAAAGCTCACCCCCGTTGCGCCTGCCGCGCTTGCACAGATCGCTGCCCAAGCGCGCAATCTGTTGGAGCGGTAAGCTGGTCGCTTCTGGCTTGACGCGAAGACCGATTTTGGGTGAAGCCGCTTCGCATGAGTGACACGGGACATTCTTCGACGTCGGCTGACGTCGTTATCGTCGGCACGGGCCATGGCGGGGCGCAAGCCGCGATTGCCCTTCGCCAACAGGGGCATGAAGGCTCGATTCTGATGATCGGGCGTGAGGCGAACCCGCCTTATGAGCGCCCCCTTTGTCCAAGGAATATCTCGCAGGCGACAAGACCTTTGAGCGGATAATGATCCGGCCTGAGAAATTCTGGGCGGACAAAAATGTGGAGCTTCGCCTTGGCAGCGGGGTCGCCAGCATCGATTGGATACGCCATTTGCTGACCCTCTCCGATGGCTCAGAAATCGGCTACCGCAAGCTCATCTGGTCAGGCGGTGCGGACCCCCGGCGGCTCGGCATTCCGGGAGCTAACCTTAAAGGCATATTTTACGTGCGCGATAAGCGCGACGCTGATGGAATGATGGCCGCGCTTGAAGCAGGAGCCAAACGTGCCGTGGTGATCGGCGGGGGCTATATCGGGCTTGAGGCGGCAGCCGTCCTGCGAAAACTCAAATGTGATGTTACCGTGGTCGAAATGCAGGACCGCCTGCTCGCCCGCGTTGCTGGCAAGGCGATTTCTCAATTTTTTGCCGATGAGCACACACGCCAAGGGGTTGATATCCGCCTCGAGGAAGCCGTTTCCGAAGTGCTTGGCGAAGATGGTCAGGTCTCCGGCGTCCTCCTCGACGATGGCGAGACGCTCCCTTGCGATATGGTCATCGTTGGCATTGGAATTGTCCCCGCTGTCGCGCCTCTGATTGCGGCAGGGGCAGCGGGCTCAAACGGGGTCGATGTGGACGTATTCTGTCGCACCACGCTTGATGATACTTATGCGATTGGAGACTGCGCGTCCCATGCCAATCCATACGCCGATAACGCCGTTATCCGCCTCGAATCGGTCCAGAACGCCAACGATATGGCGAACACGGTGGCAAAGGCGATTATGGGCGAAAAACAGCCCTACCATGCGCTCCCGTGGTTCTGGTCCAATCAATATGATCTCAAGCTCCAGACCGCTGGGCTTAATATCGGATATGATGACACGGTGCTTCGCGGCGATCCTGAGACGCGCAAGTTCACGGTGGTCTATATGAAAGAAGGCCAGCCCATAGCCTTTGACTGCGTGGGGACGATGAAGGATTATGTGCAAGGGCGCAAACTTCTCGAGAGCGGGTCTGCGAAGATTGATCCTTCCGTGCTTGCGGACACTGATATTCAGATCAAAGAGATGACATGAGCATAGCCCCGCAGGACGGTAAGCCCATGCTTGAAGGGCTCAAGGTGGTCGACCTTACCAGCGTCGTCTTTGGCCCTTATGCCACCCAAATTCTCGCCGATTACGGAGCCGAAGTCACCAAGATTGAGGCACCGGGGGGCGACGTCTATCGCTACGGAGCAAAGCCAGCGAAGACCCAAGGCATGGGACCTGGGTTTATCGCGCTTAATCGCGGCAAGAAGTCCCTTCTGCTCGACCTCAAGCAAGACGCCGATGTTGAGCGTTTGCGCGGCCTCCTCAGCGATGCAGACGTGTTCATTCACAATGTGCGCGAAGAGGCGATAGGGCGGCTGGGTTTCGGCTATGATGACGTCAAGAAACTGAACTCGAATATCATCTACGTACACTGTGTTGGCTTTGGTTCGGGCGGGCCTTATGCGGGGCTGCAGGCCTATGATGACGTCATTCAGGCAGCCACCGGCACGACGTCACTCTTGCCGCGCGTCGATGGGGATAAGCGGCCTCGATACATCCCCTCGCTCATCGCTGATAAAGTGGCGGGACTTCATGCCGCCTATGCGACACTGGCCGCGATCACCCACCGGATGCGCACAGGGCGAGGGCAGTTTGTCGAGGTGCCCATGTTTGAAGCTTTTGCGAGCTTCATGATGAAAGAGCATTTGGACGGCCACACCTTCGACCCGCCCAACAATGACGCGGGCTATGGCCGTCAGGTTGATCCCAATCGTCAGCCTTTCCCGACAAAAGACGGCTGGGTGAGCATCGTGCCCTATATTCTCCCGCACTTCCCGCTGGTGGTGAAGCTTTTGGGGGATGCGGACTTTGCCGCTCAAGAGCGCTGGAAGGAGCCTGCTCAATTGGTGCGCGGCGCGGCGGAGACTTACACCCGGATTGGCGAGCTTTCGGCCATGAAGACTACGGCTGAATGCGTGGAAATCCTACGCGGCGCGAACATTCCTTGCATGCCAGCTGTGGACCTGGACGAGGTGATCAAAGACCCGCATTTGCATGAGACAGGGTTTTTCGAGAAGTCTGTGCACCCCAGCGAAGGCGCACTCTATCAAATGCGCGATCCCAATCGGTTTAGCGATTGGCAGCAGGGCGAGCTGGGCCATGCGCCGAGTCTTGGAGAGCATAACGAGGATTAGGTAAGCTGCGCCTTGGCCCACTTTGCGGCGTCGGCGACTACGGGATCGGGGTCTTTGGTCAGAGGCTCGATTTGGGTGAGCAGTGCAAGGTCCCCGCTATTGCCCGCTGCATAGAGGCAATTCCTAACAAACCGGTCGCGTCCGATGCGCTTGATGGCTGAGCCGGAGAAAAGCTTGCGAAATCCGGCATCGTCGAGGGCGAGCAATTCGGCGAGGCGCGGCGCGGTCAGCTCGGCACGGGGCAGAAATTCCCCTGCCGCATAGGCTTCGCTTGCAAATTTGTTCCAGGGGCACACGGCGAGGCAATCATCGCAGCCATAGATGCGGTTGCCCAGGGCCTCTCGAAATTCCTCAGCAATCGGGCCTTTGTGTTCGATGGTGAGGTAAGAAATGCAGCGCCTTGCATCAAGGGTGTAGGCGGTCGGAAAAGCGTCGGTTGGGCAGCTGTCCAGACATGCACGGCACGAGCCACATTGGTCGCGATGGGGAGCCGAGGGCTCAAGCTGAAGCGTCGTGTAAATCGCGCCGAGGAACAGCCACGAACCATGCTCAGGGCTTACCAGATTGGTGTGCTTGCCCTGCCAACCAATCCCTGACGCCTCACCCAGAGGTTTTTCCATCACAGGCGCTGTATCGACAAAGACCTTAAGCTCAGTTTCGGGCACCGCCTCAACAAGCCAGCGTGCAAGCGCCTTAAGTCGCTTCTTTACGACGTCATGATAATCCTTGCCTTGCGCATAGACGGAGATGCGCGCGCGTTCACCGATTGCGTCCAACGCCATTGGATCAAGCGCTGGCGCATAGCTCATGCCAAGCGCGATGACTGAGCGTGCCTCGGGCCAAAGTCCTTGCGGGGAACGGCGGTGGTGAAGGCGGGTTTCCATCCACTCCATGGTGCCGTGACGTCCCTCGTCAAGCCACTCCTCAAGCCGTTGTGATCGAAGTGAATCTTCCTCAGCAGTCGTGAAGCCAACACTGGAAAACCCGAGCTTTCGAGCCTGCGCCTCGATCCGCTGATTTAAGGTAAGTGTTGCGGCCTCGTTAACCATGCTTGGGGTTGCTCCCGTTCAGTTTCGCGCGTTAACTGCCGTTTTCATGCATATGCAGGTAAATGATCACATGACGCCAGACAATGGCTCGCCTCTTTTCACCACGGTTCAAGCTGATGATCGCCCCCTAGCCATCGAAGCGCGCGGCCTTGTCAAAAGCTTTGACGGCACCAGAGCTGTCGATGGCGTCGATCTGTCAGTGCCCGAAGGCGCGATCTATGGCGTGCTTGGCCCCAATGGCGCAGGCAAGACCACGACCTTGCGTATGCTGCTCGGCATTATTGATCCTGATGACGGCGTGCGCATGATCTTTGGTCATGACCGCCCGCATGATATTGGTCGCCTGATCGGTTACCTGCCCGAAGAGCGCGGGCTTTACCCTGCTATGAAGTCGATTGAGGCGATTGCCTTTATGGGCGCGCTTCGCGGGCTTTCCCTGAAAGAGGGCCGCAAGCGGGGCATGGAACTGCTTGAGCGCCACGATTTGGGCTATGCAGCGAACCGTACCATTCGCCAGCTCTCCAAGGGTATGGCGCAGACCGTCCAATTGCTCGGCACCTTGGTGCACCGCCCGCGCCTTGTGGTTCTCGACGAGCCATTCTCTGGCCTCGATGCGATCAACCAGGGCAAGCTTGAGGGCATGATCCGGGGCCTTGCCGAAGACGGCGTGACGGTGATTTTCTCTACCCACGTCATCCACCATGCCGAGCGTCTGTGCGAGGGCGTCGCCATCATTGCAGGGGGCAAAGTGCCTTATGCGGGCAGTGTTGAAACTGCTCGCGACCGTATCCCGGCGCAGGTCCGCCTGGAAACACGCGCGAGGGAAGGCGGATGGACCGCAGCGCTTCCCGAAGAGACACGGCGCGAAGGCGATTTTTTCTACTTCCCGCTTCCTGAGAGCGGGATTGAACCCTTGTTGAAAACGCTCATCGAAGGGGATGCGGGCATTCTTTCACTCTCCATTGAGCGCGCAGGGCTTCACGATGCCTTCGTCTCGATTGCTGGCGAGGCCGCTGCCCGTCAGCTTGAGGCCGATGCACAGGGGGATGGCAAATGAGCGCCTACGACGCATCGAGCGGCACCAGCCCGCGTCTCTCCCGCCTCGAAGCCGCTTGGGTCATTGCCCGGCGCGATTTTGTCGCTGTGCTCTTCAGCCGCGCCTTCCTCTTCTTCCTTATCGGACCGCTCTTCCCCGTCCTCGTCGGAGGGCTAGCAGGCAGCATCGGCAGCCAGAACTCCCAGCAAGCCGCCGCCGTCGAAGTGGGCCTTGCGATGAGCGCTGAGGACAATGCCGCCATGATCGCCGCGCGCGATCATTTGGTGCCGCAATTGGGTCGCGCTGCGCCAGTCTTTGCTCAGGTTAGCGAGGCGAATGAGGACCCCAATTTCGATCCCAGCACCTACATGGAGGAACGTCGTGGCAACTACGCAGCGATCGTGACAGGCACGCCTGCTGAGCCAGAGCTGGTCGGCACCGAAGGTCAAATCCAGCGCTGGAAAGGACCGGTTGAACTCATCGCTGCCGAGGCCACACAAGCAGGGCGCACAACAATCCCGTCGTCATCCTCCCAAGTGGTCGCCTCAAGCGCTGCCTCTGACCGCTCCACCCGCATTCAAACCGCGACCGCTGCACAATTGGTGCTGTTCCTCTTGACCATGCTGCTTGCCGGGATGGTCCTGTCGAACCTCGCGGAGGAAAAGGGCAATAAGGTTATCGAAATCCTCGCCGCTGCTATCCCGATGGATGCTGTCTTCATGGGCAAGCTGTTTGCAATGCTTGGCGTCTCCTTTGTGGGGATCGCCGTGTGGGGCAGCGTTGGCTGGGCGTTTTGGGCGGTTGCCGAAGGCGCGATCACCACTGTCACCCAGACCGATTTCCGCAATTTGCCGGGACCTGCTGTGGGCTGGCCGTTGTTCATCACTCTCGGCGTTTTCTACTTCTCGATGGCGTATCTTCTGCTCGGCTCGCTCTTCCTCACCATTGGCGCCATGGCGAGCACGGTGCGCGAGGTGCAGACGCTCTCCATGCCTGTCACCATGCTACAACTGATGGTCTTCTTCCTCGCCGCCGCGACCTTGGGCGATGCAGGTTCGGGTCTTGAGCTTCTCGCGGTCGCTTTCCCGCTGTCCTCACCCATCGCGATGCTCGCCCGCGCGGCTCTGGATGAGACGCTTTGGACCCACGCCGCAGCGCTTGCATGGCAGGCGATGTGGGTGGTGCTGCTCGTCAAAGGTGGCTCGATGCTCTTCCGGAAGAAGGTCATGAAGTCGGGCGGGGCGGGCACCAAAAAGCGCCGCTCCTTCTTCGCCCGCAAACGCACCGAAATGGAGCCAGCTGAATAGGTGGCGGATCACAACTCATATTGACATTACTGTCAGTTAGGGCAGGATGTTAGCTGAGGGGAGAGTGCGGGTGGAAGAAGTCGTGCCTCCTACAGGAGAGAGACATGGCAACCGTAGCACCCCAAAGCCCTATGGCGCGACCAGAAGTGCGCACTTCGCCCACCGCTTATGAAGCGATCACGCAGCATCTTGCTGAGCACCCTGAAAAGCGCTTGGAGCACCCGCATAAGTGGGATTTGAGCCGCTCGGATATCTATTACGAAGATAAGTGGCAGCCCATCGTTGCCGAGATGCAAAAGGCAGGTCCGCTGCATTGGATTGATGACAGCCCCTATGGCCCGCATTGGGCGGTTGTCGGCCACAAGGCAATCCAGCATATCGAAGCCTTGCCCGAAACGTTCTCTTCAAGCTGGGAGCATGGGGGGATCACCATCCTCGATGCGCCAAGCGATGAGGAACTGGCCGAGGCAGGCACCGAGCGCCGCGAATTGCCGATGTTTATCGCAATGGACCGTCCACAGCATACGGGCCAACGCCGCACTGTCGCGCCTAAATTCACCCCGTCTGGCATGACCGCGATGGAGCCGGAAATTCGCAAGCGCACCGGCGAGCTCCTTGATTCCCTGCCGCGCGGTGAAGTGTTTGATTGGGTCGATAAGGTCTCGATTGAGCTTACCACTGGTATGCTCGCAATCCTTTTTGGTTTCCCATGGGACGACCGCCGCCTGCTCACCTTCTGGTCGGACTGGTCTGGCGATACTGAGCTTGCCTCCATCCGCGAGCTTGATGAAATGCGCTGGAGTTTTCTGCATGAGATGGCAGCTTATTTCCAATCTCTCTGGATTGAGCGCACGCAGGATAAAGAGCCGGGTGATGATCTCATCTCGATGATGATCCACTCCGAAGCGATGAACCAGATGCGCCCTGAGGAGTTTATGGGCAATCTCATCCTGCTGATCGTTGGCGGCAATGATACGACGCGCAATTCGATGAGCGGCTTTGTCCATGCGCTCGACAAATTCCCCGATCAGCGCAAGATCTTCGAACAAGACCCCAGCGTTATCCCGAACGCGGTTCAGGAGATGCTGCGGATGCAAACGCCGCTTGCTCACATGCGCCGGACCTGCACCGAGGACACTGAGGTGTTTGGCAAGACGATCAAAGCGGGCGAAAAAGTCGTGCTGTGGTATTTGGCCGCGAACCACGAGGAAGAGGTGTTCGAGGACCCGCACACACTCAACCTCAACCGCGACAACGCCAAGCGGCACATCGCCTTTGGTTATGGCATTCACCGCTGTGTCGGCGCGCGTTTGGCAGAGCTGCAATTGCGCATTCTCCTCGAAGAAATGCATGCGCGCCGGATGCGGGTGCATGTGGCGGGCGATGTGGAGCGGGTGCGCGCAAACTTCGTGCACGGCTTCCGCAAGCTTGAGGTCGAAATCACCGAATTCTAGATTGTGGTGTAACCTTTTCGCTAATTGGTACGTATTCACTGGGTGAAACCAGTGTTTATGAGACCTTCTGATATGACCGATACAGATATGCCCAATGCAACCGCCAACCGCCGCTCGTTTCTTGCGACTACCGGTATTGTCGCGGTGCTGCCATTCCTAAGCGCCTGCGGTTCTGAGGTGAAAGCGCGCACGGCAAGTGGCAACTTTCGGATCAAGAAAACCGAAGCACAATGGCGGCGTAAACTCACGCGCAATGAGTATTACGTGCTGCGCGAGGCAGGCACCGAGCGTGCCTATTCCTCGCCCTTGGACAAGGAAAAGCGTCGCGGCGCTTTCGTATGCGCAGGCTGCGGCAACAGGCTTTATTCAAGCGCCCATAAATATGACAGCGGCACCGGTTGGCCCAGCTTCTGGCAGCCAATCGACAAGGGCGCGGTGGGCACATCGACCGACTATAAAATCGGCTATGCCCGCACCGAAGTGCACTGCGCGGATTGCGGCGGGCATTTGGGGCATATCTTTGGTGATGGGCCCAAGCCAACAGGCAAGCGTCACTGCATCAATGGCGTGGCGATGGACTTCATTGCGGCATAGGCCGCAGGGGTTTTTATTCCTGCTTAATCCGCCAAAGCTTTAGCCCGTTGTCGTCAGGAACTTCGATTGGCTCCAGCCATTCGGGCACGTCGCCTCTGGCCAATTGCGGAACGAAGCCATCCTTTGCGATGCTGGCGTAAGTCTGCGCCTCGTATAGCGCGGGGCACATGGCCACATAGCTTGAACCGCGTGTCGTGAGCGTTTTGCGCGCCTCATCGGGTGTGCCAATCGCGGTTTCGATGAGCACTTTCATCGCGTGGTGCCCACGGTGGTGGCCGGTGGCGATAACGCTGTGGTTGCTGACCAGAAGCAGCTCTGGCGCGATATCGAGAAGCGCGTAGATTTCGCCTTGGGGAAGCCTTGCGAGAACGGCGCGCGCGTCTTGAACCCGGCAATCGGCCACACGGATAGGCACATCTTCAGCACCGCCAACAGAGGCCCGCACTGGCATGGCGCTGGTCAAGAGAAGCGCAGGGATCGCAGGCAGAAGTGCGCAGGCAACACCGACCATGGCGGCCATGCGGGGAAGCGGGTTTTCCATCAATCGGATGGCTTTGAGCCAACGCCGCATTTGCCATGCGACTAGCGGGCTGGCGAGAACGCAGGCCACAGCGCCGGTGCGCGCGACGCAGATGGAAATTGCAAGAGCACCGCCAAGTATCAGCGCATAGTCGGTCCAAAACGGGCGAAGGCCATCGTGCGAGCGCTGTGCGAGTTGGATTGCGGCATAGATCCCGATCAGCGGCGCTGCGAGATATTGGAGCGCAATGGCGAGCACTTGCTCCCACAAAGGCCGGCCTTCGAGCACGTTGGAGAGCCAGATTTCGGCGACCAGCGGATCGACCTGAGAAAAGCCTCCGCCGGTCGCGCATTGCGGTGCGGCGCTGAGCATCATGATTAGCGCGCCTCCGCCTGCGACCGCGAAACCTGTCAGAGTGATGGCGAGGGTTGGTCTTGCTGCTTTAGCGAGCAGGCTCAAGATCACGGCTCCCCATGCGAACATTGCCAAATGAACCGGGCCTACTGCGTCGCAGTAGTTTGCCAGATCATTGAAGCCTCGGGTGAGCGCGAAGAGGGCGATGCTTACTGCCGCGAGGGATTGGATGGCGCTCGTCAGCCAGGCCTTTGTCGAAGGGTCGCGCAGCCAGCGAAGGCCTAGCACCGCAAAGGCGATGGCTGCGAGTGGAAGCCCTTCGATTGAGATCGAAAGCCAAGCGGCAAAGCCCGCTCCAATTACCCAGCCTCCCATACGCGGCGATCGTGCGAGTAAGCCGTTCAATGCCGCTAGAGCGCAGACCATTTGCCAGCCGTGGTGGTCAATCCGCATGGGCGACAATTGGAATAGGACGGGGATCGAAATCACGATTACCAGCGCCGTAAAGATCGCTTCCTCATCGCCCCAAAGCCTCCACGCAATCCGCGAGGCAAGAAGCATGACGCAAGCGAGCGTGATAAGCGGGACGATAACGATCGCGGCACTTTCAGCGGCGGCACTGCCGACAAGCGGGGTGAGCGCCATAATGACGAGCGCGAGCGGGATATCGACAAGCCGCGACCAATGCATGGCTACGCCGCCGTTTGCGCTATCCACGCGGTATTGGCTGACATCAAACCAGCTCTGACCGCCCAGAAGATCGCGCACTTGGATTAGGCGCAAAACATCGTCAGGATCGGAGAAATGGAGACCTGTGATCGCGCTCCAATTCACCGCGATGAGGAAGGCGCTTACCAGCACCCAGCCAAGGCCTGCCTTGGCAAGAAAGCTTAGCGGAAAGGCGGCTCTGCGGCGCTCTTCGAGCATGGCACTAGGCGCTTTTGACCGGCGAGTTGTCCTCGCGGAACACGATTTTCGCGCGGATCACCCAGGTGGCAATAAAGCTCACGGCAATAGCGACAAGTTTCGCTGCGCGCGGGTCAAACCCGCTCCAGTCTGCTGCGCCCACAATCGCGGTAGTAAGTCCCAAGCCCACAATCGCCGAGAACACGAATAGAGCTTTTTGCTTGGAACGCTCATTGCCGCTCGTCGCAACCCGGTCCTGAAACACCGCGCGGCTGGACATAAGCCAATGCGCCAGAATGCCAAGCGAATAGCCAAGAGCCGAAGCAGGTGCTGCCATCACTCCCAGCGCCATGAACGCAAGGAAGCTCCCAAAATCCACCGCAAGCGCGCCAACGCTTGCGATCAGATACCGCACAAAGCGGACATCGCTGATCTTGAAGATGAGGGGGCGGCGATAACGCATTAAGCGCGTTTCCGAGTCTCTTGAGAAAGCTCGTCCGCGACAATCCGCTCTGGCACACCGCGAAGCGAGGTGAGCGCTGCGACTTGGTCTTCGCTGAGAGGCTTGGTCTCTTCGCTGGCAGGAAGCGCCTTCTCAGCGCCCTCATCGCCCGCCTCGTGATATTCAGCGTCTTCGTTGACGCACCACGTATCGTATACGCGCTTGCCTGCGATGATGTTCTCGACCGTGAGCATCGCAGTCATCATCGCGTGGTCTTGGTTGTTATAGCGGTGCATCCCATTGCGACCCACAAGGTGCAGACTTGGATGCTTTTCTTCCAATTCGAGGCGCATCGCATCGACATTGGCTTCATAGTCATCGTCATACACGGGATACGCCTTCTCCTGACGCACAACCGCGCCAGAGACGACCTTCGCCGGATCACAAAGGCCCAGAATTTCCATCTCGCGGGTGGCTTGAGCGATCAAATCTTCATCGGAGGATGACCACAGCCCATCGCCTTCAAAGCAGAAGTACTCAAGGCCAACACAAGCCATGCTCTCATCCGGGATCATTTCAGGCGACCACGAACGGAAGTTCTGTACACGGCCCACCTGGACCCGCTCGTCATGGATGTAGATCCAATTGTCAGGGAAGAGGTCCTCGCTCTTCACCATCAGAGCCACGGTCAAAAAGTCGCGGTAACGCAGTTTGTCCGCTTTGAGCGTGGATTGCGGCAGCGGGTGAATACGCTTGGAAAGCTCGCGCATCGGCGCTGAGCTGATCACGTTCTTCGCGCGGATTGTGGCCGAGCCATTCGCGCCCTTGGCGCTCATCGACCACTCATAGCCCTCATCATTGGGACCGATTTTGGCAAGCCGATCAAGGCCGTGTCCCATCAGAACTTCGCCTTTGCCGGTCGCCAGAATGTGATCACGCGCCGCATCCCACATCATACCCGGACCCAGCCGAGGATAACGGAAGGTTTCAAGCAGGGTCTTCACCTCCTGCCCATCGTTGGGCTTCTTGTTGAGGCCAAGTGAGCGCTTAAGCCCATCGGTAACAGCGCCCCAAAGCGATAGGCCCTTGATCCGCTGAGCCGCCCAATCGGCGCTCATCTCATCGCAGGGCATCCCCCACACCTTCTCAGTGTAGGTCTTGAAGAAGATCGAATAGAGCTTTTTGCCGAATTGATTGGTGGTCCAATCCTCAAAGCTTTTGACATCCTTGATCGGGAAAAGCTTATATTTGAGATAGCTCGCCATGCACAGCGTCGAGCGGAAAATCCCAAGGTTCCAAAGTGCTTCGAATGCGCGAAGAGGGTAGGAGTAAAACACACCCTCGTAATAAATGCGGCTCATCCGGGGGCGCTGGATAAAGTCGTCGGGCAGGATCTCATTCCAAAGGTCGACCACCTCTTGGCTCTTGGAAAAGAACCGGTGCCCGCCAATGTCAAAGCGATAACCCTCGTGTTCAACCGTGCGGCTTATCCCGCCGACGTAAGTCTCATCTTTCTCGATGATGACGACCGATTTGCCCTGTTTGGTGAGCAGATATCCGGCGGTAAGCCCCGCTGGCCCCGCGCCGATGATCGCTACATCGCAGTCTAAAGTTCCCGAATTATCAACGCGGCGCTGCGCCATGTTTGGTCCCCGTTTGAGCGTCTGATCTGCACCTTTGCGATCAGCTCACACAGGGAAGTGAAGGAAATTGGTTAGCGAGGAGTAAACATCCTTGCGAAAACCGGTAAAATTTGACCGTTTTCCTTTGCGGCCGACAAGGTCACTGTGCACCCTCACGGCTCGGTCAAAAGGCTCGGACACTGCAGTCGCGCGGCAAGCTTGGCAAATTCTTCAAGCGAAAGGGTGTTCTCAAACACGACCCCATAGGCATCATCGCGCCGCCAACGCACCTTTGCACCAACCTCGCCAAACTGGATGTCTTCCTCAGGGCATTCAACGCGCAGACCTTGATCAATGGCATAGACCCCCTCGCATGAGAAACGCGCGCCTTGTTGAGAGATATTCTCCACGATAGCTTCATATTGGCCATCCAGTGACGTCACTTTGACTGGGAAGATTAGGTCAAGCCTGATGCCGCGCTTGGGAAAAGCGGTGTCCTCTGCAACGAATTGATCAATGTCGATTTTTTGCGTGAACGCAAAACCTGCCTCATTGCCTTTGTGCCAGACTTGGCGAATGATGTATGACTGGCCGTTCGACATTCGAAGTTCGAACGGCTCTCCTGTGGGAGGTGCATGAAATAGCCGCAGTCTTACGCCTGTTTCAGACACATCGCGGACCACGCAAACGAACTCACCTTGGGAACTTACCAGTCTGGCGGCTCGAATGAACAGCGTGTAGCGGGTCGCACGATTGTATTGAGCGTCAGCCCCGCTGTTGTGTGGCATTGATTGTGCTGGCGTGGTGGATACGCTTGGCGCGGGCGCAACTGGAGTGTCGGCAACTTCGCTATGCCTGTGTGCTCCAAACTGGTGTTTTGCTGCGTAATCCATAATCCCGCCGCCTGCTGGGCCGACCCTGAGAGGAGTGGTCTTGTACGCTTTATCAAGCGCGCCCGAATTTGCATTTCGGGGCTATCGTCGCAGGGTTAAGGAGCCAAGAACTGCATCAACGCGATGGTACTTAGACCCGGTGTCGACGCTTTAATGATCGGGCATTTGTGCCCCGACGCCCAGACCCCGAATCATGCAGAGGCAAGCCGACAAACCCAATGGTGCGGTGGTAGGACTCGAAAAGCCCCCATAAACCATTATTCTTTAAAGGCTACCATGCTTTAGGCACATGTTGATGCCACCAATTCTGCCCCCAAAGATCGTTCGCCTAGAACTTCGCAAGGAACTGCTGGGAACCAATCGAAAGGCAACGAGGAAGATTGTTTCAGGCCACACTGTAGAACGTTGCATACGGATGTACTTCCGCGAACAGCAAGAACGCGGGCGAAAAAAACCGCTTGCTCCTGATCTTTGAACGCGGAGTTCCATCCGGATTCAGCTTTGCGCACCAACCCAAGACGTACCGACCCGAGATCTTAGATCCTGAAAGCGGACATTCCTCGTGGCCATTCCGGCCAAGGAGAATGACAATGACTTACTCACACTTCGATCCTGCTGCTCAAAACAGAGTGCCTTGGAACTTCGGCGCTAAGATCGGTCCCAAGCGTCCATTCAATCAAAAGCAGATCTGGGCGATCCGGTTCTTTCTTGATCGCGAAGAGCGCATCAGAGACCGGGCGCTGTTCGACTTGGCGATTGATAGCAAGTTGCGAGGTTGTGATCTCGTCGAGTTGAAGATCGGCGATTTGGTTAGTGGTCCGGAAATCAGAACGCGAGCGACTATTACACAACGGAAGACTGGTCGTCCCGTTCAGTTCGAGATTGCGGCGGACGCTCGGTCTAGCCTGCTCGTATGGCTCGAGCTTCGCGGTGGCTCAACCGAGGATTTTGTGTTTCCTAGCCGAGTGGATCATTCACGGCATCTCAGCACGCGGCAATACGCTAGGCTGGTCGATGAGTGGGTTAGGGCCATCGGCCTGCGACCAGAGGAGTACGGCACCCACTCACTGCGCCGAACCAAAGCTTCGATCATCTACAAAGCCACAGGCAATATCCGGGCAATCCAGATATTGCTTGGTCATTCCAAGATCGAGAACACGGTTCGTTATCTAGGCGTCGACATTGAAGACGCTCTCACACTCGCAGAAAAGACGGAAATCTGACTGATGTTGGGCGCCAGCTTCGAGCAGGCTGGCGTCCGCTCCTGGGGGTGAAAGCGGATGTGGGCTATATTTGTTTGTGAGTTCAGCCGCTTCTTTGGCTTCACATGACTGCGAAGCCGAGCCAGAGTCCTTCAGGCAGTGCTACCGAGCCATTGGCCAAAGCTGGCGAATGGCGATGGTGTAAGGAATGAATGCAAGAAAGATCATCGCAGCTGTGTATCCAGTGATCCCGGTCGAATCCATTTGCGCAAACAGTATTGCGTCGAGCAAATCGCCCGCCTCAGTGATGAACCGCATGATCAGCACAACCACCAGCATCGCAGCCGAACGCCGATAAAGCGCGAAGGCGGTTATCACAGCGGCGGCGATGTTGCGCACGGCATATTTGAACAACCCTGTTTCAGTTTCGGTTCCGTCTGCAAGCGTAACCGATCCAAGGTCAGGACCTACCAGGGTCATCACCGCGTTCCCTAACGGCGCCCCGATCATAAGGATTATCCCAAACCAGATTATCCATATCGGGATTGTGTCTTTGCTGGGTGCTGCGACATTTTCCATCATTGGCTCCTCTCACATCCAGCCCAAGGCCGGTCTGCTCATTTCGCAATTATCAGCTGGACAATTTTGCTCCTTTCTTAGCTGCTAACACCCTGCTATTATCCGAGAAAGATGCTAAAAATGTATCTCTATTATACGGATTTCGGAACAATTCTGGACTACCTTCGCCACATCGCGGTCTTCTCAAGAGTCGCTGAGCACGGCTCGTTCACCAAGGCGGCTAAGAGCCTCGGTATCGCCCCTTCTAGGGTCAGCGAGTCGGTTGCCAAGCTGGAAAGCCATATCGGTTTGACGCTTATCAATCGCACCACGCGCACGATTGCTCTCACCAGCGAAGGGCGCCGTCTCTATGACGATACGGCAGAGCTCATGGATGGGGCAGAGCACAGTATTAAGGCACTGCAAGGAACAGAGTTACAGGCGCAAGGATCTCTGCGAATTGCCTTGCCGACTTACTTGTCATCCACGCCAATTACTCAGGCGATAGGCCGGTTTGTTGTGGTCAATCCGCAGGTCCATATCGAAGCTCATTTGAGCGATCGACACTTTGATCCGATCGAAGATGGCTATGACATGTGCGTGCGCGCCGGCCACTTCGACAAACGCAAAGTCAAGTCCCAAGAGCTTGGTGTGTTTGAGCGCGCGATTTGCGTTGGCAAAGGCTATCTTGATGAGCACCCGCCTCTAGCACATCCGCAAGACCTGACCGGCTGCGATTGGATCAATTACCGCCACCGCAAACGCTCTTACGAGTTAACATCGCGATCGGGTAAAACCACAAGGTTGTTGATCGAAGACCAAGCCCGACTTCAAGTCGACAACATAGAGGCCTTGTACAGCTTCGCATGCATCGGCGCAGGAGTGGCCGTCATGCCATTGGCGCTTGTCGAACGAGGCGTTCGAGAAGGAAAACTGGTACGGTTGTTCGAGGAATGGACCCTCCCGCAGGTGAGATATTCAGCCATTTGGAATGATAATTCCCGGCGACAGAGTTTGGTGCAGATCTTCGTCAGTTTCTTGGCAGACCATCTAAGCACAAGGCAGACCTAGACCCGGCGCATTCCGGATCGAGTAATAGTCTCTTACACGAATCACGCCTTATCGATCCAATCCGACTCGTCTACTTAGGCCCCTTGAATTGGAGGGAGACGAATGGGACAAGGTCTCGAAAACGTTCGAAAAATCTATCTTGAAGGTATTGCTGGCGGTGATGCGCGGCGGGCGGTGGAGCAGTATACGGGCCACCGGTACACGCAACATTCCACTGGCGTTCCAGATGGCGCTGAAGGGTTTCTGGCGTTCTTTGAACCTTTCCTTGAGCGCAACCCAGAACGCGAAATCAGCGTCGTACGATTGTTCGAAGATGGTCCGTGGGTGTTTTGCAGCGCCTATCAATCGCTGAATGGTGGCGATGCCAAATGGGTTACAACCGACATGTTTTATTGCGGAAGCGACGGACTGATCCTTGAGCATTGGGATACGATCGCCGCTTATGTCGAGGTCACCGACACCAAGTCAGGTAATGACATGGTTGGCGGTCCTAGCACGGTCGATGAAACCGCTGATACAGCGACGACAAAGGCGCTGGTCCTCGAATACACCAAACAGGTTTTGCAAGAAGGCGACGTGACCAAGCTCGATCACTTTGTCGCCGCTGATCTTATTGAACGCGGCGCTGCGATTGGCGCTGGCCGTGCAGGCCTTGCGGATTGGATTGGCTCTGATGATTTCGGCTCTTACGAGTTTCTTTTCAATCTCATTGGTCAGGGTGATTTTGCCATGACCTATGGCAAGCGGCACGTGCGTGGAAAGGACGTGGCGGTCTTCGACATATATCGTGTTTCAGGTGGTAAAATCGTCGAGCATTGGATGAATGAAGAAGAAATTGGCCCTCGAGAGAGCTGGGGTAACTCAGGCAAATTTTAGACAAGAACACCGGACGAACGTGCGCACGATTGTAGTGTGCGCACATGATATTACTATGGAGAGAAGAAGAATGAATCTTATTCACGCAGCAGCCGCCTCGGCCCTTTTGCTGGCCGTGTCAGCATGCAACGATGCTGGTGCGTCAGATGGAAATGCTGCAGCGCCTGCTGCCAGCGCTGAGGTGTCAGAAGCTCAGCAAATAGCAACGCAATTTCTTGAGGCTGCGGGAAGCGGCGACATGGATACCCTCTCCAACCTGATGGCCGATGATTTTGTGTGGCACAATGAGGGTGACCGGACCCTGCCCTGGATCGGGAATTGGGAAGGTAAGGAAACCGTTCTTGGCACCTTCCTGCCTGCTTTCGGCGCTGGCTTGACCACGACCAGCTGGTCAACCGATTACACCTTCGTCAACGGCGATGATGTAGTCTTCATGGGCACCATGAGCGCGACAGCCAATCCATCAGATAACGAGACCGGTGTCTTCTCTTGGGCGGTGCGCGTCCATGTTGAGGGCGGTAAGGTCAAAAGCTGGAATTGGTTCGAAGACAGCTTCGCCGTTTCCAAAGCATATCACGGCTCATAATCAGGCCAACGGGGCGGGCCAGCGCGCGCCCCGTTGGCTCTGACCGGGGTTCAATCCGTAGGGGCCGGCAATGAACAATGGTTCGATCATCTATATTCCCCATGGTGGCGGGCCAATGCCGTTGCTCGGCGACCCCGCTCACGATGGCATGGTTGGCGGCCTGCGCGAGCTTGCACAGGCGCACGAAACACCCTCGGCCATTCTGGTTATCAGCGCGCATTGGGAAGCATCTCGCCCAACGATCAACATAAAGAGCTCGCATGAGCTGCTGTTTGATTACTCCGGTTTTCCGCAACGGGCCTATGATTTTCACTATCCTGCCCCCGGTGAACCTGATCTCGCATCGCGGATTTTTGAAAAGCTTTCCGAAGTCGGTCTAGACCCTCATCTTGAGTATAGTCGCGGCCTCGACCACGGCGTGTTTGTCCCACTTGTTTTGATGTATCCAGATGCGAATATCCCGATCGTTGAGCTGTCACTCGTGCGCGGTCTTGACCCCGGTTTGCATATCGAAATGGGCAAGGCGATCGCTAGCTTGGACTGGCCAAACCTTATGGTGATTGGCTCGGGTATGTCTTTCCACAACCCTCGAGCGATTGCCTCCCCTCCAGCGGGAGCGCAGGAATTAAACCGGCAGTTCCACGACTGGCTTGATACTATACTGGTTAGCCCTGATGTGCCGTTTGAACAACGATCGGCCGCGCTCGCGGCTTGGGAGGAAGCGCCAGCGGCACGCTTCTGTCATCCGCGCGAGGAACATCTGATTCCGCTACACGTGTGTTTCGGGATGAGCGCCAGCTCGCAGACACCAGCAAAGGTCGCATTCGAAACCGAAATAATGGGCACGAAAGTGACGTGTCTGGAATGGGGAAGGGAATAACCTTGAAGAACAAACCAATTATCGCCGCAAAATCGCCAGCTATGGTCGATCTAGAGCAAGGAAAAGAGTATTATTGGTGCGCATGTGGGCGGTCCAAAAACCAGCCCTTTTGCGACGGTTCGCACGCAGGAACGGGCATCAATCCAGTTCCTTTCAAAGCATCTGAAACCGGCAAGGCGGCGCTTTGTCAGTGCAAAGCGAGCGGCAATAAACCCTTCTGCGATGGCACACATGCAACCTTGAGTGAAGTTGGCGTGGGCGAGGAAGCGCCAGAGATCAAGAGCGAGGTTCCAACCGCCAAGGCTACTCCTGAGGAACCAACCGTTGCGCACATCCATGAGCTTGCCCGCGATGGCCTATCAAAGCTAGGCCATCATGGTGAAATGGGCGCGATGGGTGTTCCTCGAAAGGACTTGCCGCACTGGGACGACATCCAGATCCTGGCTGCCCAAATGGCGCGCAAGCCGCTGCTTGATGATGTCAAAGTGGGCACCGCGACGACGATTGGTCCGCGCGCGGCGAAGCCGCTGCAGCTGGGGATCCCGCTGTTCGTCTCTGATATGAGTTTTGGCGCGCTCTCCTATGAAGCAAAGGTGGCGCTTGCGCGTGGAGCCGAATTAGCAGGCACGGGAATTTGCTCGGGCGAAGGCGGAATGCTGGCTGAGGAACACGCAGAAAATTCGCGTTACTTCTATGAGATGGCGTCGGCGAAATTTGGCTGGGACATTGCCAACGTCGAAGACGTTCAAGCTTTCCACTTCAAGGGTGGCCAAGGCGCTAAGACTGGGACCGGCGGACATCTGCCTGGCGCCAAAGTCGACGAAAAAATTGCCGAGGTTCGCGGACTAGAGGTAGGCGAAACGGCGATCTCACCTGCAACTTTTCCAGACCTTCATACATCAGCAGACTTCAAGAAGATCGCTGACGAAGTGAGAGAACGTTCGGGTGGCATCCCGATCGGATTCAAGCTCTCCGCTAATCATATTGAGGCGGATATCGACTTCGCGCTTGAGGCAAGCGCGGACTATATAATCCTTGATGGACGCGGCGGCGGCACTGGGGCGGCGCCCCTAATTTTCCGCAACAACATCTCCGTCCCCACCATCCCTGCGCTTGCGCGAGCGCGCAAGCATCTTGACGCCAAAACCGGCGGTGAAGTGACATTGGTGATCACAGGCGGGCTTCGGGTGGCAGAGGACTTTGTGAAAGCGTTGGCGCTCGGTGCCGATGCGATTGCGGTCTCTAATTCTGCGATGCAGGCGGTTGGTTGTATCGCTGCGCGGATGTGCAATTCGAACAATTGCCCGGTTGGCGTCGCAACGCAAAAGCCAGAACTGCGGGCGCGGCTCGATATCCAGAACGGCGCAGAGAAGCTCGCGCGCTATTTTGGCGCGACCGTAGAACTGATGGAGGTTATGGCACGCGCTTGCGGGCATGATGATCTGTCGAAATTTACTGTGGACGACCTCACCACTTGGAAAAAGGAGATGGCTGAGCTTTCCGGCGTATCATTCGGAGGGGTTGCCTGATGCCAGGATCAGACGAACTTGAATGGATCAAGGTCGGCAGTGCCGATGAACTGCCCGAAGGCAGGGTGAAGACCGTCACTGCCAGAACTGTCTCTTTGTGTCTTTCGCATTTCGACGGCAAATTTGCTGCGATGGACAACCACTGCCCGCACCAAGGTGGGCCGCTGGGAGAAGGATCTATCGAAGAAGGAACAGACGAGAAATGCTGGATCCGTTGTCCTTGGCATGGTTGGGACTTTGACCCGCTCACCGGTATTTCGCCAGGTGGGCATGAAGATAGCGGGCAGCAGATATATCCAACCAAAATCGAAAATGGCGAGGTCTTTGTCGGTTTGGAACCAGAGCCCGCCCATGTACGCACGACGATGGATGTCATGGCTGAAACCATGGTCAATTGGGGTGTAAAGCGCGTCTTTGGCATGGTTGGGCACAGCAATCTTGGCCTCGCCGATGCCTTGCGCAGACGCACGCTGGATGGCGAGCTTGATTACATTGGCATCCGCCATGAAGGGGCAGGCGCTTTTGCTGCCTCGGCCTACGGCAAATTGACTGGTCGCCCGGCTGCTCTTTTGACTATCGCAGGGCCGGGGGCAACAAACCTTCTTACTGGTCTGTGGGATGCACATGTGGACCGGGCCCCAGTGCTTGCCTTGACTGGTCAAGTGCAAACGCAGGTGTTTGGCCCTGGCACATTCCAAGATATCGATCTCGCCGCGGCATTTGATGCGGTGGCCCCATTTTCACAAACCGTGCTTTCGACATCCGACCACGGCGAGCTGATGGCATTGGCCTGCAAGAAAGCCATCGATTCCAGCCATGTGTCGCACCTTATCTTCCCTGATGATGTTCAGACCCTACCGAGTGATAAGCCTGCCAAATCCAGCGCAGGCAGGCTTGGCGAAGAACACATCCGCCCTTCAGTCGAGGCCAAGACGAAAGCCATCAAGCTCTTGAACGGCGCGAAGAGACCGATCATCATTGTGGGGCACGGAGCGCAAGGTTCACGCGATGAGATCATCGCTATTGCTGAAACGCTTGGCGCTCCTGTGCTCACCACCTTCAAGGCGAAGGGGCTTATCGGCGATGACCACCCCAATGCCGCGGGCGTCTTGGGCCGATCGGGCACCCCTATCGCAAGCTGGTTCATGAACGAATGCGACCTTATCCTCGCGCTTGGCACTTCATTTGCCAACCATACCGGAATCGATCGTAGCAAGCCCATTATTCAGGTTGACTATGACCGCACCCAATTGGGCAAGTTTCATTCTGTTACTCTGCCGATTTGGTCAGAAATTGGCACATTCTGCAACGAGATTGGCCAGGCTGCTGAGCGCCACCCAGATGCGGCAGAGCAGGTTGGCGAACTGGCTTCGCGATGGGATACCTGGCGCGCAGAGAAAGCTCGTCGCCTTACAGAGGAAGGCGACACCGGTGTGCACAGCGCAGCTATTTTTGCAGCCCTCAGCGAGGTCGCTCCGGATGATGCAATAATATGCGTGGATGTTGGCAACAACACTTACAGCTTTGGGCGTTATTTTGTGACGAAGCACAACCAACGGGTGTTGATGTCGGGCTATCTGGGCTCGATTGGATTCGGCTTTCCCGCTGCTATGGGCGCCTGGGCTGCAACACAGGACTTTGACGAGTTTAAGGGCCGCAAAATCATTTCTGTGTCCGGCGATGGCGGTTTTGGACAATACCCAATGGACTTTACCACAGCAGTGAAGCACTCGATGGAGATCACGCACATCCTGCTCCACAACAAGGAGCTTGGCAAAATTACCAAAGAGCAAAAGTCAGGTGAATTCACAGTCTGGGAAACCGGGCTTCACAATCCGTCATTTGCCGCTTTCGCCAAGCTATGCGGGGGGCATGGACAGAAAGTAACCAAGAGCGAAGATTTGTCCGAGGCGATGAGCAAAGCTTTGTCTGTTGAAGGACCCGCAATCGTGGAAGTCATGGCAGATGCGGAGTTGATTTGAGGAAGGTAACTCCGCCAAGTGTCAGAGCGAATGGATGCGTTTGCGCTTTTGCTTTCGCTTGGTCCGGAATTGGGCCTTAGCCGCAGGTCCGCTTGCGAGTATCCTCTGACTATAAGCGGACGGTCAGCTATCGGCCCAGTTTGCGCCTTATGTGGATGGCTGCTTCTGGGGGTGAAAGCGGGCATAGGCACGCCTCGCTATGAAAACGGTCGGCGGAGTTTTCTGGTCAAGTCTTTTTCAAGGTCTCCTAGCGTCTAAAAAGCGGATTAAACGGCTTTCCCAAGAAATTAATCACGCGCCTGACTAGGCCCGGTCGTTCTTGTTGTTGACCGTTTCGCTGAGCGGTCTGGGCGGCGAGCGTGCTCCATTGGCGGCTTGGATCTTGCACTTGTCCGCTACCAATGGGCGCTGCCCCCGCCCGCGTGGCGCCGCGCGATGCGGCCGTTTGGGGAAACCCGTTTGCCGCTGCACGGCGCAATTCTGCGGTAGAGGCTGGATTGATGCGAGGTGTCCCGCGCTCCGCCTGCTTGTCCGCCAGAGCGCGGCTTTGGCCCGCAGAGCGATTATCGCGCGTAGCGCTGCCGATCCGTGTAATCTGATTGCCTCTGCCATCGCGGCGCAGGGCACTGGCTGCGGTGCGTTCCTGTTTTGTGGGCAACCTGAAAGTGACCTTACGCGAGTTCAAGATGTAACCGGCCCGTTTGCGGTACGTGTTGGGCCGCGTCCGGTCCGCAGTCGCGCTGCCTCTGGTCGAACGGTCGCGTGTCCTTTGCGCTCTTTGACCATTCGCTGCCGTGGCCGAGCTGCTCGCAGCCGCCGACATGGTCCCGTTCTCCGCCTGGGCCGCCGTGCCTGTCATTGCAAGGCCGCTGCTGGATGCAAGAAAAACAGCGGCAATCATGCCTCTTCCAAGATCTGATTTCATCATATCACTGTCCTTTTTCAGTTGCTTGAAGCGCAATGTCCGCCAACAGAAAGTCCTCGCTGGCAAAAGCGCTGTGGCCGATCAAAAACCGGAGATCTGGATGTTCTGCTTGTTCTTCATCAAGCAGGTCACGCATCGCGTAACTGAGCACAGTGTCCTGAGAGAGGGGTACCCCCCACAGTCGAACCGCCGCAACCGCACCCAGAAACGGGTCATTGTTCCCATCCGCTGAACCGATGAACAATCCATCAGCCGGTAGCGACTGGATGGTCATTTCGAGCACGGCAATCAGCGTGTTGTCGACCATCACTTCCATGCGGTCGCCATAATCGATGATGGCGACGAAGTGCATTTTCCCGTCGGTAAAGTCGAACGGGGCAACCATGAAGGTGTCGCCCGACATTATCCCAATGCCATCGCGGTCACGCAGCAAGGCAACGAGATAACTTGCGCCTTCCGAACCGGCATAGGACAGAACCACTGGATCAAAGCTTGGAGCGGTTTGCCAATCAGGTTGGACCCAGAATTCGATCGTTGCGCCTCCTGATAAGTCGAGGCTTTCATCGGCGGGGAATCCGAGTGTGGTTGCCCCATCAAACTCCATCACGTCAGGTGTGTATTGGGCGCTGACTGGCGCTGCGATCAACGCGATCCATAGAAGGACAGCCGTGTGTATCAGAAGCTTCATGGTCCAACTCCGTAGAGGAAATCGAGATAGCCGTTGTCGAACGCAGCCAGATCAATCGTGGTCGTGCCCAGCACCCGCGATGGGTTGCCAGAGGCTTGGAAGCCAAGCCGGAGCCTCGCGTTCGACGGGATGGTTGCGCAGCTTTGCCGTTTGTTCGAGCCGTAGGTCGTAAGGGTGCCGACACCGCTCACGGAAACGGTCATGTGGCGCGATCCCTCGATGCGGCTTTTCAGGCAAACCCGCACAAAGCCGGGTCTGAACGTGTCGCGTCCGTAGGCGACGCGAACATTTTCCCGCACACCGCGATAGGTGACGACCGGGATATTAGTGACCAGCCCCGGCGGCGCGCGCTCGGGAATGACAGACCCGAACCCATCTCGAATTGCAGCCTCTTCCAGGCGCTGTTCGATGAGAGCCTCAAGACGCGGACGGACCTTGTTCCAGATTTCAGGCTCGTTGGGAAAATACAGCGGATTGAGCAGGTCAGAGATCGGGCGCAGATCAGCGAGGATCGGCACCGGAGTTCCGGTCGAAAAGCCGTTCTGATCGAAGCTGCCGGTGCCACCGACTGCGTCAAAACCAGACTCAGAGCTTTCGGCCAGCTCGGAAGAATTGCGGGACTCTTCGACAAAGCGCGATCCGCTTGCACCGATCTGGAAGCCGCCAATTGCAAGGCCGGCTTGCGCATTAATGTTTTTGCTCTGGCTCTGCCATTCCTGCATCGTCTGCTGGTCGAAACTTGCCCACATCCGCGCCTGCGAGCCGTAAGTGACCGCATAGGGATAGTGCGTGCCAAATTTGTCGATCAAGTCGTCATAGCGGCCCATGCGATAGGCAAAATCGACCGCATCAATGAAGTCGTCGCTGAGCTTGGCAAAGGGCCGGTCGAGCACAAGCGTGTAGAGTCTGTGGCGCGCAAAGCCCATCGACACGGCGCGCTGCATGCCAAATTGGCGGCCCAACGTGCTGGACTTCGCAAAATCAGCGCCCGCCCCAAGCGAGCCTTTGCTCTCGCCAGTCTGCCTGTCCTTTTTGGTAAAGCCGATATTGAACCCGAACGAACTGGCCGCAGTGCGCTGAAAATCAAACTGCCGGGAGATCATTTCCCTGGCTGTAACGCTGCCCTGCACGCCATCAGGAATGTATTTGAGGCCCAGTGGCACTGTACGCTTTTCGACAATCGCGAATTCGCGCGGGTCAGCGGTCGCGAAGATGTCGGCTTTTGAGTTCCGGTTCAGCTCGAATGGGTCCTGCCCGATCACATCATAGCCGCGCAGCGAAGCGCGGTAATTGTCGAGATTGTTGCCAATCAGGAAAACATCAGTGACATCAATGTCCTGCGCTCGCGAAACGGTCGGTTCGGGCCTGTTGTAGCTGTATCCGTTCCAGCGCAGCTCCGGCTTGCCTGTGCGAGAGACAGAGACGGTCAGCGTTGCATTTTGCCAGCGGCCCGTCCCCTCGCGATAGACATAGCTCTTGCTCGCACCCGATGGCCTCATCACCTGGCGCATGGGGGTGTCGTCGGCGGCAATCAGGACAATCGGTTCCCGGCCTTGTGTGGCCGGCCGGATCGTGATGCGGCTGCCGTCATTCTCCATGCTGACATACATCAAGTCGGGTGTTGTAAAGTTAGAATGCGTCAGCCGGTCATTGAGTTGCTGACCCCCAAGCCCGGCAAACAGGTCCATTGGCGCTTTGCTTGGATCAAGGCCCAATTCCGTGTCCTGCACCCAGATGCCATCCAGCCTGTAACGACAGTCTTCAGCCAGGTCTGCATCACTGGCGGGGCCTTCGGGCAATGCGAAAGAGGCAAAGACACGTGCGGCGGTGGGGTCTTGCGTCCCTGCATTGCGCGATTGCACGCGTTCGACGCTGCTGGGGTTATTGACTGGCAAACGCTCGGGCGCTCTGCACCCTTTGAATGCTTCGATCGGACGCCCTGTTCGGGGGGCAGACCCTTGGAACAGCTGATCAGAAGACAGTTGCGGCATCGACCCTCGCACAGTTTGCTGGGCAATGGCGGATGGCGCGATGGGTGCAACACACATGGTGCTGATCAGCAATCCGCCAAGAACCCTGCGCCGTCCGTTCATTCCCTGCCCCCTTCTCGGCCGTCTGGCCTGATTAGCAATGGCAAGAATGGCAGTTCGGGAGCGGCGCGATAGTGGGGATTGTCCCCATTTCGCGAGCTATTTCCTGTCAGGGATATGAATGGAGGCCTTGCATCCCCGGCCGGAGGCGGACTCGATGGCAAAGTGAAAGCCTGATTTGGCACAGATGTCCTGGACAATCGTAAGGCCGAGCCCTTCGCCTTGAGAGTCGCTGCCCTTGCCGCCGCGTTGCATGGCGCGCTCTAGCTCTGCTGTGCTCATTCCAGGGCCGTTATCGCGCACTTCAATCCGCGTACCGTCAGCCCGCCATCGCGCCGCAATGAGCACGCGCGGTTCGCGCGCTTCGCTGCGCCCGTGTTTCAATGCATTCGCGACGAGATTGGACACCGCCCGCATCAGCACGACCGGATCTGCCTCCACTTTCAAATCACTCGGCCTTAAGCGCAGCTCCACACCGGCCTTGCGCGCTTCCTCCGAAAATACATGGTGGACATTGCGCAGCACCACATTCGCCACAAAGTCCTCGCGCGCGCCTTCGCCGGCAGCCTGCGCGGGATGCGGCCGATCGCTTGCAACACTCGCGAGGTAATCGAGCGCTGCATCGATTTCGCCCGATTGCTGATCGTCGAGGCCGCGCAGCTTGAACATCGCGGTGCGAAGCGCGCCCAGAGGCTGGCGGATGTCGTGGCCCAGTTCCGACAGGCGCTGCCCACGCAAATCGGCCAAGTCCCGCGCCTCAGAATATTCGCGTTGCGCGCTGAGCAAACGGTCATTCAGCGCCAGCTTCTCTCGGGTAGCCGCCAGCTCTGCCTGCATCGCGTCATCACGTTCATCACGCAGCGCCATCAACCTCAGCAATATGACGGTCGCAAAGGCGATGCATTCAGTGAAGAGCGTAAAATGGCCGTAATCCAGCGTGTTGTCCAAATCGAAGTGGCCGGGCCAGACATGCGCGACAAAGGCATAGGCAAAGGAGGTGAACACCAGCACTGCGCCAAAAATGTAGATGCGCGCGCCCACCAATTTCCGCTGGATTGCGAAAATGCCTGTGCCGACAATCACCAGTGTTGCGATGGGTGGGATAAGATAGGCCGCCACCATGAAAACACGATCCGTGTAAAGGAACGGCGTAAGCACAGCGCACAATCCTGCAAGCCCTGCGTAGATACCTAAAAACCGATAGAGTTTCGGTGCAGAACGCTCCAAGCCAAACAATACGCGCGGAAAGTGCACACCTGTCATCGCCATCAGCAACACTGTCGCCAAGTTCATTGGCTCACTCAGCCAGGGCGCATCAGGCCACAAATAGCGCAAAGCATAGCTATCAGCGACCGCGACATAGAAAATGCCTGAAAGAATGTAGAGCGCGAAGGATAGGCCAATTTTCCAACCAATCACCGGGATCATCAATAATGCGAAGAAGATCATGGCCGCGAGCGCGCCGTTCATAGCGAAGTCGATTGATCGTTCCGCCGAGTGCACCTCGCGCACTGCATCTGAGGTGCCCATCGCGACCTTAAGGAAGGTAGAGGTCGTGGAGCGGTATCCCAACAAGAACTCGCCTGTCTCACCCGGCGCTATAATAACGTCTTTCTGAAGGAACCGGCTCGGTATCTCACGTTCGGAAAACGGATCGCCTTGACGATGCGAAAACAACAGGATCGGTTGGCCATCGACGATCTGGTAGAGGTCAATCTCCTCCATATACTGGCGTTTCATATCGATCCGCCATGTCTGGCGGCTGGCGCTGTCGTTGCGGGCTTCCCAATGAAGCCAGACCCGGTCCCGTGTAAGGCCAAAGGCGAGGTAGCGCGTGGTCAACGGCGTGAATTGGTCAAGTTGTTGCAGGATCTCGCTTGCGCTGAGCTGTGCCGATTTATCGTGCCAGGCGGTGACATGGGGGTTGATAGATTGATAGGAAGACGGATCGTCTTTAAGCAGGAGCAGTGGCCGGCTCTGGGCAGCTGTTGGTGCGGCCAGCACAATGGCGCCTATCAGGCATATCAACGCTGTCCAGAGCCTGATCGGTTTCCATGCCATGGACGCGTTTTGCGCCGCCAGTTTGCGATAGTCGATGGGGTCTGGTCCCCATTTTGCGACTTCTTCAAAGCTGGCGGTGCGAGTCAAGAAAGCCCTCTTTGAGCGCATAGGCCAGCAATTCTGCCACTGACCCCACATCCAGCTTGGCCATCAGGCTGCCGCGGTGCTTTTCCACCGTCTTGATCGAAATGTGCAATCGGTCGGCAATTGCCTGACTGGTGTTGCCAAGGGCAATCAGCGAAAGCACCTCGCGCTCTCGATGCGTTAGGCTGGGCACGGCGCTTGCTGCTTTTAAGATGTCCCGGACGTCTTCCGCGACGAACCGATAGCCCGCTAACACGGTTTCTACGCAACGACTAAATTCATCTGCCTCGCTGGTCTTCAGAAGCAGCCCATCAACCTCTAGGTCAATCCACTCCGCTAACAATGTGTGCGAGGTGAAACCGGTGCACGTCACAATTCTGGTGTCAGGGCACCATCGACGGATATCGGCGAACACTTCGACCCCGTTTGCCATCGGCATCGCTGCATCTAGGATCAACAAATCAGGTTTGTGACGCCGCGTACAAGCAATGGCTTCCAGCCCGTCCTTAGCGACAGCCACGACATGTACATCACGCATGTCCTCCAACATGTCTGCAATAGCTTTGCGCATGAAGGTATGGTCGTCTGCAATGATGGCGGTGACTGCCAAACGGCCCTCGATTGCTTTCCAACTTTTTGCTCTGGGAAACGCTAGCCAAAACAGGTTAATGCGACAAGCTTCTCACTTAAATGCTGTGAAACAATACATGCCTGAGCCATGCCGGTGTTGCATCTCAAGAGGAGCTCGAGGCCAAATCTGCGAGTTCAGCTATGTCCGCACTTGGGTCGTTTGCAGAACGGCCGCTTTGCAGTTTGGCTCGGCTGAAACCAGACGGTCTGCAAGCGGCCCTTTTGAGCCACCATCTTGAGGCAGAAATTAGGGTGGAAAGCCGGCATACTGCGATCGGCCCATTCGCGACCCTTAGCCAGTTGAACCATTGGGAAGGTGAACCGGGAACCAACCAGCCTCGGCGGGCAACTCTCGAAGACGGCGGTCCAATAGCTCTTTGCCCGAACAAGTCCCTTACAAAGGACCCGCAATTTCGCGTGCATCTTTTGTGAGTTCTTTCAAAAGCCGCTGACATACTGCACTGCGTTTGCCGGTTATCCAGCCGCCATATTTGATCGACTGACCCCCAAGCAGAAACTGGTGATTTGGATGCAGTCCTTTGCAGCAATACGCGGCTGTTCTGAATAGGTTCTGCCGGAATGAAGTTGGGCATGTGATAGGAGCGCGTAGGTTTCTGCCGATAGTTCGAGTCAGAACCGTACCTGCAACATATGGTCTGCCGGTTATCCCTTTGATCCATCGCCGCCACATACGGGCAATGCGAAGCTCGGCTGGGCAAGCAATTAGAATGTGAACGTGTGAGCCTTCGGAAGGCCCATTTTCCCTTACCCAAGCCCACAATACCTGCCCCCCTCTTTTGCGCCCCCACTCGGTCAAAAGCTTGATGAACCGGCCAGTCGCCTTTGTTGCTTCGTGGTCGTGCAGGCCCGCCAGGCTCCAATTGATGGTCACAAAGCGAGTGAAGGGTCTACCTAAGCTCTGAGTGAGCGCAGCGGCATTCAGGAACGTCTGAGCCGCTTCAAAGCCAAGATACTCGCTTTGCCGCGATGCCTTTAATCTGCTTCCTCCCCTTGTGTTGAAAGGGCCAGACAAGATATCTCCCGTACTCTCTATATATGAGAGCACCTCGGTGCACGGCGGGGATTTAGCCGATAAGTAATAGAAATCAGCATCATAGGACGCGAATTCTTCTTCGGCGGCGTGGTGATTGGTCGCAAGTTTCATTGCTGAACTGGATTGAACGGAATTGGGCAAGCTTGGAGCCTGCCCAACCCGTCTCTCAGCTGTCACGATTGGCAGCAATCGACGCTGCATCGATGAGATAAACACTGCCGCCGGAGAGGGTTCTAGTGTGCACGGTCATACCTCCCGCCTATCGCGGGAAACAGGAGATCGAAGCACATAGTGCGTTGGCTTCCCAATTACCGTTCCGATATCGAGACCATAAACCTTTCGCAATTTTCCCGAAGTATCTGAGAGATGCGCGCACCAATCAACACAGTCCTTTCGGCTTACACCTTTCGGGCCTGCGTCAATCAGAAGGTCGAGCAACCGTCCCCGCCCGCCTGTCGGTGTGATGCGCCTTCCCTTTGTACAGTACGGCCCATACTTGCGCTTCCGGTGCTTTGGATTAGGAGTGCTGAGAGAAGAGCCGCACAAGCCTTCACTCAAAGTCCCGGTTGCCGCCGGGGTTTTGCTTTTCTTGGCCATAGTTCACCCCTCCCCATTGATCAGAGCATGCAAGCTCTCGGATGGGATCAGCGTTCGCCCGCCCACGCGAACTGATCTCAAAACTCCCGATCGGATGTGATTAAAGATCGTCGTACGACCCAGCGAGGTCGCTTCGCAGGCCTCCCGAATACTATAGGAAAGTTTCGTTCCGTGCATGTGCTTGTTCCTTCAAAGGTTGAACTGGCACAATCATGTTTGGTACTTGGCGTTCAGACCATGGGAAAAGACCCGAGTTCTCAAAAGCGCACTTACTTCCCAGCTTGGGCTCAATCTGGCGCAGGGCCTTCGTCGAGGAAACGACCCTGAAATAGAAGAGCATATCGGCGAATGTCCGCCTCATCAGGCGCATCGCCATAGTGTAAGTGCGCGAGGTAATCCGTCAGAAATTGAACGATGGGCCCTGAGCCTTTTTGCAAAATTTCCGGGTTCCTAGAAGCTTCTAGGGTCAACTCGACCTTAGCCTCATCCCATTTCCAGCGAGGCGGCCTTCCTCGAAGTCCTCTGTCAGAGACGGCCCTACCGATCTCCCCCCATTTCATCCATTCTTTGTCTGCTGTGAGCGCAAGTAGTCTATCAGTCGGGAAGTGGATTCCCAGGCTGACTGCGTGAGCCGAATCCGCTCGTTTTGCAACTCAGTCGCTGCATGCTTGCGCAACCGGTAGGGCAATTCACTTATGGGCAGAGCCGCGGTGCAACTGATGTTTCCATCTTGAAATTGTAATTCTGCATCTGGCGCAATGGCCATGCCGATGCGCCAGAAGTTGGCATCCAAAGGCGAAAAGGTCTCTGGACGACTTCGGTAATTGGGAAGCCGCTTGTCGTCGATGCGCTCGTAGCACTCATCAAACCGTTCTGCATAAGTTTCGAGACCACTGTCAGGACAGTGAATCGCGGCTCCGACGAGAAACTTTCGCACAGTGATCCCACTGGCTTTTGGTTTCTTCAGTTTTACCACATCCATTGCCGCTGACATTGGAATGAAGTGTTTGGGATCAAAATGATCCCTTTGTGCATAAGGATCCATGCCGCCTCCCGTGCGGTTCCCAGATTAGAGCGGGCAAGCACGTGGGAAGCATGCTTATCGGCTGGCCGGCCTATCTCCTCGCGAATTCAATAATAGATCGAATGCCGATCAGCCACTCCGATGGCCTCTTTTTGAAATGGCACCACCTCGCCACCCGCCCGAAGTTGATCCAGATAGTCGCTTCACCATTGCGCCATCTTGACCCTCTCATCCCAATGCTCGCCACGGTGATAGGCTTTGCGCACTTTGTCGGTTTCGCCGTGTGCAAGGGCTCTTTCAATCGCATCGGCGTTCCACTTCCCGCTTTCATTGAGAAGGGTTGAGGCCATCGCTCTAAAGCCGTGGGCGGTCATTTCATCGCCAGAATAACCCAGTCGCCTCAGGCCTGCATTGATCGTGTTCTCACTCATCGGGCGGCGACTGGTTCGGATGGAAGGAAAGACATAACCTTCTGGGCCGGTGGCCGTGTGCAGCAGCTCAAAAATGCCCAAAGACTGCTGAGAAAGCGGGACCGAATGTGGCTTTCTCATTTTCGTCTTTTCAGCTGGTACGGTCCACACCTTGGCTTCGAAGTCGATTTCCTCCCATCTGGCCTGCCTAAGTTCGCCTGGACGCACAAATACATGCGGAGCTAACTGCATGGCCAACTTGGTCAATCCTTGGCCCTTATAGCCTTCTATGGCTCGCAAGAGTTCTCCCGCCTTGGTCGCATCGGTGATCGCCCCTAAGTGCTTTACTGTGGGCGAAGTTAGGGCATCTCGAAGGTCTCTTGTAGGATCAGATCTAAGACGAGCAGTGGCAACGGCATAGCGGAACACGGCGTTTGCCAATTGAAGTGTACGCCGGGCACTTTCGTGATTGCCCTTCACCTCAATCTTGCGAAGGGCCGCAAGCACGTCGGCTGGCTCAATTTCATTGATGGCAAGCGAGCCAATGGACTTACTCAGTTCGCGCAGTAGCCTCTCGCATCGCTTGGCGGTCGATGGGGCCCAAGCATTGTTCCCATCGCGCTTACGTTTGTCGCAATACTCCTGAGAGATGACTGAAAAGCTCATTTCGCTATCGGCAAGCAATCTGAGCTTGTCCTTCTGCTTCTCTGGAGACGGGTTCTTACCAGCCGCCAAAAGTGATTTTGCAGCATCGCGTCGCTTGCGTGCATCGCCCAATGAAACGTCGGGATAAGGCCCAATGGCGAGCTGCTTTTCTTTGCCGGCGAATCGATATTTGAGCCGCCACAGCTTCCCGCCGGCGGGAGTGATGAGCAGATGCAGGCCCCCACTATCGGACATCTTGCGGTTCTTAGGGCCAGCTTTCGCTTTTCGAATAAGGATATCGGTTAGGGCCAAGTGTTGGTTTCTCCCTCGGCAAACAGTCAAAGTGCCCCAATTTTGGGGGCACTTCAGAAGGTCATTTCAAGATGCCCCCAAATTATGCCCCCACATTGGGTTGGCTTTGGCTGAACGGCATTAGCCCAAGTTAATCAGGTATTCGGGGAGAATGCAGGGATCTGTGAGGCTTGGCAGTCCGCATTGAACGCGGTCAAACAGGTCTGTGGTGCGGGTGGTGGGACTCGAACCCACACGATCTATAGGATCAGGGGATTTTAAGTCCCCGGCGTCTACCATTCCGCCACACCCGCTAATGTCAGTGTGAGGAGCGCAGCAAGCTTGGCTCTTCATACATCAGCGCGCGCGATAGCAGACATTGGGCCAAGGGCAATGTCTCAAGAGTTAAAACTCAACCCTCGTTAAGGCGCTGTTTGATTTCTTTTCCAGCTTTGAAATAGGGTACGCGTTTGGCTGGTACGCTGACTGAATCGCCAGTGCGGGGATTGCGTCCTGTGCGTGCTTCGCGTTCACGCGTGGAGAACGCCCCAAAGCCGCGCAGTTCAACCCGGCCACCTTCAGCAAGGCGCTGTGTGATCTCATCGAAGAATACGTCAACCACCTGTTCGATTTCGTCAGCGCGCAGGTCAGGGTTGTCTTTGTGAAGTTCAGTGAGAAGTTCGGACCGTATCATCATTTCCTCCGAGCAATTTCATTTAACACCTACCCCGCCTCAGCTTTACAAGCGCTTTATCGACAATGGTTTGGTGCAAAGCTTTTTTAAAGCTTGTGTTCCTATCGCAGCCCAGAACGCTGTCCCGACCCGGAGAGCTTTGATATCCTTGAAACAATGCCAGATCAACGTGAAGACTGCAAGGATTGCCGACAACGCGCTCCTGAAAAAAACGGCCCAGATTGGACCTAACCTGTGATCCAAATCCCCAAAGCGCATTTAGCTGTGTTCGACCAATTCCTCGGGCGTTATGCCAAGCCGGGCCATGCGTTGGCGGATTTCAGGCCATTCCTCGGCAAGAAACTGTTCACGCTGGCGGCTGCGAAGCGCTTTGGCAGCTCCTTTGACCACATACATGCCAACCCCGCGCCGCACTTCGACGAGGCCATCATTTTGAAACTGCTGATAGGCCTTGGCAACCGTCAGCGGATTGGCACCCTCGTCAGCGGCAAGAGTTCTCACAGAAGGGAGCATCGCACCTTCGGGATAGTCGCCCTGGATAATCCCCGCAGCGATTTGATCGCGCAGTTTGAGATATACGGGCCTTGATTGGGTCATTGCGCTTTTATGTTGCCTCTCGTCTCGTTCTAACCCCTTAGGCGTACCACTGCCATAATACACCCATGCGCGTCAAGATCAGTCGGCCCTCGAATGGCCCTTCCAAAAGGCGGCGCAACAATATGCGACTGAGCCGAAACAAAAGCTTCACACATCAAATTTGCTCGTTAGGGTAGCGCTCATAGAGCGGCCGGGGACAGCCCAGCGTTGGCAGGGCCGCACAAGAGGGATTTAAACTTCTATGACATCACAAGCTTTGCCGCATGGCGACAGTGCGGGCACGTTCCTTGGGCATCCAAAGGGCCTGTTTGTTCTTTTCTTTGCCGAAATGTGGGAGCGTTTTTCCTATTACGGGATGCGCGCCCTTCTGATTTTTTATCTGACCAAGCACTGGCTGTTTTCTGATGGCGAGTCCGGCGTAATCTATGGAGCGTACACCGCGCTCGTTTACATTATGCCGGTGATCGGTGGTTATCTGGCTGACAAATACATCGGGCAGCGAAAGGCTGTGCTCTTTGGAGCGGTGTTGTTGACCCTTGGGCACTTCTTCATGGCGTTTGAGGGTGAGCCCGCGTTTGGTCATGATGACAACCCGATGCTGTATGTCTTCTGGTTGGCGCTTGCGCTTATCATTGTGGGTTCAGGCTTCCTCAAAGCGAACATCTCTGTGATTGTGGGTCAGTTGTATCCGCGCACCGATATTCGCCGTGATCCCGCCTACACGATCTTCTACATGGGCATTAACATCGGTGCCGCTGCTGGCTCGCTCCTTTGTGGTTACATCGGTGAGACCTATGGTTGGGCTTACGGGTTTGGCCTCGCTGGGATTGGTATGCTTGCAGGACTGATCGTGTTTATCTGGGGCACGCCGCTTCTTCTTGGCCGGGGCGAACCACCAAAGCCGCTCGCCAAATCAACCGAATGGTCGATGTATGCAGCAGGTTTTGGCATGGTCGGTGTCAGCTGGCTTGCTATCCAGTATCAGGACGTTGTGGGCTATGTGCTTGGCGGATTTGGCGGGGCGCTTGTGCTTTACGTGCTGTTCACGGCGGTCGTGAAATTGAAGCCGGAAGAGCGGGACCGCATCTTCGCAGCCATGTTCTTGATCCTCACGTCCATCGTTTTCTGGGCTTTGTTTGAGCAAGCTGGATCAAGCTTGAACCTCTTCACTGATCGGCACGTCGATCGTGGCGGCGTTCCTGCCTCGGTCTTCCAATCGATCAACGCGATTTACATCATCCTGCTTGCGCCAGTGTTTGCGATTGTCTGGCAATTGCTTGGTCAACGCGGGCTTGAGCCATCAGCGCCGCTTAAATTTGGCCTGGGCGTCATTCAGGTGGGATTGGGCTTTTTGGTCCTTGTTTGGGGTTCAAATGCTGTTGGACCGGAATTGGCGGTGCCGGTCGCCTTTATCTTCTTGATCTATCTTTTGCACACCACAGGTGAGCTTTGCCTTTCACCGGTTGGTCTTTCGGCCATGAACCGGTTGGCGCCTGCGCATATGGCCTCGCTTATCATGGGCGTTTGGTTCTTTGCCTCGGCTCTTGGCAACTTTGCCGCAGGCAAGATCGCCGAAGCCACGGGCGGAGACGGCCTGACCGATGAAGCCGGACGTCAGGTCGTGATCGATGTTTACAACACCGTTGGCCTTTATGCCGTTGGCATCGGTATCGCTGTTTGTGTAATCAGCCCGCTGATCAAGAAGCTTATGCACCTTGATACTCTGACCGATGATGAAGACACGCCGGCCAAAGAGTTCAGCTAAGTCTATCGGGGGCAGGGCCAAACGTTGGTCCTGCCCCACAAGCAAAGAACGAAAGACCGTATGAAACTTGTCAATTGGAAGCCGGGCTTTGCTGTAAGCTTAGGAATTGCCGCTTTTGGGATGGTGTTGCCATCATCAGCTCTTGCCCAAGAGGCGTCTGTCACAGGCCCCTCTAACAAGGCGGAGCTTGATGAGCGCGCCTATCACAATGCTCAAGGGGCCTATCTCTCCAGCCTGCAAGCCAAGGATGGTTGGTATACGATGGAGGGCGGGCTTCGCTGGCGCTACATTGAGTATCGCGGAACTGGTGCGAGCCCGGAGCCCACTGATACTGTGACCGTGCATTACGCAGGCACTTTCATCGATGGGACGGGTTTTGATAGTTCTTACGAGCGCGGCACTCCGGCCACTTTTCCGCTGACCGGTTTGATCAAAGCGTGGAGCATGGCCATCCCGCAAATGCGTGTGGGTGAGACGATTGAGCTCGCTGCGCCTGCCTCTCTTGCTTATGGACCTCGCGGGCGCGGTCCCATTCCGGGGGGCGCAACGCTGGTTTTCAAGGTCGAACTGCTTGGTATTGAGGGGCGCTGAGCCCTTTTGCTTGCGGTCTTCGCGGGGCCTCAGAACGGCGCCTCAGAATGGGGCTTGCAAAAAACGCAAGGTGACACATGTGTCACCTTATTCCAACACAATTCCCCTACAAGTCGAGCGATTTCAACGCGTTGTGAAGAGCGATAAAGTGACACTTTTCGCACAGGTTTCAGAACAGGATTTGGTTGTGAAAGAGCCGCAGCCATCGTGACGCGCATGCCTCATGTAGGAAAACGCTTTTTTCGCCTCTGATCGGGCAGCTTAAGCTTTCAACCCTTAGGGCCATTCCCCGCGAGGTTCGCCCTCTTCAAACAAATGCTCCGCGCCCCAGGTCGCCATTTCGCGGTAGACCGGTAGTAAGGCCTTGGCTTTATCCGTCATGACGTACCGCGCGCGCTTACTGTCTGGTGGATCGCGCGTGAGAAGCCCGGCTTCTTGCATCATTTTGAGCCTTGATGTGAGAGCCGCGCGGTTAATGCCCAAAGGTTCGATGAAGTCCTCAAAACGCTGCGCCCCCAGATAAATCTCACGCAAAATCAACAGGACCCACCGATCGCCAAGCACACGCGAGGCACGGCCAATGGGACACGGGGAACGGGAGGGCTGATAGGATTTCATTTAGGTCTATATAGCAGACTTGCGCTATCAGATGGCAAGAGGCATAAAGTCTGCATTCCAGACTAAAAGGATCCAAGCCTATGCCCCAATCGCGTTTCGACAGCCCCGAGGCCTCAATCGAATATATGAAGCGGGTCGCTGTTGCGAAGTCTGGCTTTTCCAATTGGCTTTGTGTTGAGCCTGTCATCGTGTGGCAGGGGAAGAGCGAACTCACCCTCGAATTGCGCCCCGAAATGACGCAGCATCACGGCTTTGCCCATGGCGGCATTGTGGGCCTCATGGCGGACAATGCCTGCGCTTGGGCGGGTGCATCGGTGTTGGGGGATGTGGTCACGGGCGGCTATACCATCAACTTCCTGCGCCCTGCAAAGGGAGAGCGCTTGCGGGCAAATGGTGAAGTCATCAAATCGGGAAAACGCCAAGCCATCGTACGCGCGGACGTGTTTGCTGAAACACAAGGGGAAGAGCGCGTCCACGTGGCGGTGGCCCAAGCGACCATTATTCCCACCGGCATATCCCAGCAGCCCTAACGCTCTATCCCAAAAGCTGTGCCCCTAGGTAAATTCGCCCGGAGGTGTTAGCCTCAGCGCCCATGGACACAGCGCTCCTTACATTGATCATTGCGAATATCGCATTTGTTGGCACCCACTTCGCTATGTCGCACCCTTTGCGCGCGCCTATGGTTGCTGTGATGGGAGAGATGCTCTTCCAAGTGGTTTATTCCCTCGTCAGTTTTGCGACCTTGGCATGGGTGTACTTCGCATTTGTTGAAGCGCCGCTTGCAGACCTTCCCGGTACGGGTCAGGTGGGCTGGGTCATCGCAACGATACTGAGCGTGCCAGCAATGGTGCTCTTTGCAGGTTCGATCACGCCCTCCAATCCCGCCTTAGGTCTGCCCAATTCTGAGGCTAGCGCGCGGGCCGAGCCTACGGGGGTTTTCAAGGTCACTCGTCACCCAATGATGTGGGGATTTGCACTCTGGGCGCTGTCGCATATCGTCCTGCATTGGAGCTGGCGCACGACGATTACAGCGGTGGGAGTCGGAATTCTTGCGCTAGTGGGATCACACCTTCAAGACAGGAAGAAACAGGCGCTTATGGGCGAGGCTTGGGCCGAATGGGAAGCCAAGACCAGCTTTTGGCCGCGCATCGCAGGTTTCGCCAAAGCGGGCGCGCTGCCTTGGGCGGTGGGATTGATTTTCTTTGTCTTCTTCACCTGGCTGCATTTGCCAATCGGCGGCATACCGGCGGGAATTTGGCGCTGGTTTTCTCTCTAGGGGTTCTCGCTCTAGCGACCTGGGCGCGAACCCGAAGCTTTATTGCCCCTTGAACTGCGCCGCCCGCTTTTCAATCAGAGCCGCCACCCCTTCTGCGTGATCATCGGTTGTGTGCATCATTGCCTGCGTGTTCGCTGCCATCTCAAGCGCGGTGTCATAATTCACCTGCTGGCCTTGCCGCAGCAGCATCTTCGATTGGCGCAAGGAGTGCGGAGGCATGCTCGCAATTTTTTGCGCCTTTGCCATCGCTGCATCCATAAGGCCATCGTGCGGCGTCACATCGCTTACAAGGCCCCAATCCTTGGCCGTGGGTGCATCGATTACATCGCCTGTGTAGAACAGATCCGCTGCCCGGCTCATCCCGATAACGCGCGGCAAAATCCATGTGCCGCCATCACCCGGAATAATGCCAAGCTTTAGGAAGGTGACGCCAAATTTCGCCTTTTCGCTTGCGATACGAATGTCAGCAAGGCACGCCACATCGCAGCCAAGACCGATTGCGGGGCCATTGACCGCAGCGATAACGGGCACCCGGATCGAATGCAGCGCGCGCAGCATCATGTGGATGTTGTTGCGATAGCCGTCTGAGATGGCAGGGGTGCTGCCCCCAAATGTGCCTGTCCTGTCGCGCATGGCTTTCACATCACCGCCTGCCGAAAACGCACGTCCAGCGCCTGTCAGCACGACGCAAGACACGCCCATATCGCGGTTTATCTCATTGCAAACGCCCTGAAACTCATCCCCATCGCCCGGCGCGCCCAGCGGGTTCATCGTGTCAGCCCGGTCAATTGTGAGGATCGTCACCGCGCCATCGCGCGTAATTTGTAATAAGGACATGAGTTTGGCTTTGCCTCTTTTTCTTTAACGCAGACTGCCTAAATCACATCAGGTTCACAGCAGCCATGGGAATTGGCTCTAACTGTGCTAGCATAACATGCAAGCAATGGGAGGTATCGGATTGCCAAGCGCTTCAATTCTAATGTTGACCAGCCCACTTATGGTTGGCCCAGCGCCCGTAAGTGCAGCTCTTGAAGTTGCGGCCGCTGCGCCGATTGAGATTGCTCAATCCCAAGAAAGGCTCCTTGCGTTAGAAACCAACGCTCCCGAAATGCTCGCGATCAACTGGACGCTTGCCCCTGCCCAAGAAAACGCCAACCCTCCGGGAGAGCGCGATGGCGAGGACGCCTCTGACGCCTCTGATGCCTCTGATACTGGGGAAGGCGATGAGGAAAGCGACCCCAACACAATCATCGTTCAAGGCGATTATGGCCCGCGTGAACGTGACCCTGTCGCGGTCTTTAACGAGACAAGCTATCGCATCACACAAGACCTTGATGAGGTATTCCTAGAGCCGGTTGCTTATGCCTATCGCGATGGCCTGCCTGGTCCTTTGCGCGATGGCTTGGGCAATGTGGTGCGCAATTTGAGCGAGCCGACCAATTTCATCAATTATCTGCTCCAATTCAAAGTCGGCAAGGCGTTTGAGACCCTTGGCCGGTTTGCGATCAACTCCACCCTTGGTCTTGGCGGCTTGATTGATATCGCAGGAAAACCTGGAATTGGCCTGCCGTACAGGCGAAATGGTTTTGCAAATACGCTTGGGTTTTATGGGATTAAACCGGGGCCCTATCTCTATCTGCCGGTGACGGGCGCAACGACTTTGCGCGATCTTGTGGGCAATGGGTTTAACCAACTCCCGCTCCCCGTCCTTGTCGGCAAGCCCTTCAATACGCCTGAATACACGATCCCTTTCTTCATCATCAGCTCGCTTGATGCACGCCTTGAGGTGGATGCAGAGCTTGAGCGGATTGATGGCATGATCGACCCATACGCCGCGCGCCGTGATAGCTATTTGTGGACCAGAGAGCGCGACATTGCGCTGCTTCGCGGGGAGCCTGTCCCACCCAAACCCGAAATCGTTCGCGAGGTGGATGGGGAGCTCGACCTTGATGACTTTGATGAGGAAGAAGAGCTGGAGGGTGAGGGTCTGCAACCGGGCGAGGCGCCTCAATCCGAGCCTGATATTGAACCAAGCGATGCGCCAAAAATCATGGGCGAGGCTGTGATTGATAGCGCGATTGACGCTGAACAAATCGCAATCACTGCGCGCCGTGCACAATAGCTCTCGCTTGCGCCGGGAGTAATGCTCTTAAGGTGCAGCGCTATTTTCCGGTGTGCATTTGTTGTACCAACAGCGGTCCATATCGGTTTCAGAGCTTTTGACGACCGCGTTATACTCTTCCCAAGTTGTGCCGTTCATCCGATTGATTTCAGTGTTGATGTGATCGAGCCAGTCAGAGCTCTCTCCTGCTGACTTGCGCACAGCGCTGCTCAATCTTGGCAAATACTTCACCCGCGCCACTTCGGCGGGGGTGACATAGATTTTGCGCCATTCCTCGACCTGTAACGAACAATCACGCGCATCCAGCTTAGAGACTTCGGCGGCGGGACGGCTCTGTAAATCCGCAACGCAAGTGGGATAGGTTTTCTTCTTATAGCAGCTAAGATCCGGGCGCTCACCAAGGACGCGGTCTGCTCTGTCCCGTATCGCGCTGGGGTGGGGGAGGAGGCATGTCACCGAGGCTTCGGGTTCGGGTGGTTCTGGCGTTGGCGTTGGCGTTGGCGTTGGCGTTGGCGTTGGCGTAGGAGTTGCGGTCGCGGTGTCCGTTGGCACCGGTGTGGGAGTGCCCGTCTCGGTTGGCGTGCCAGTGGGCGTAGGTTCTACCGGGGGCGGCGTTGAAGTAGGCGGCGTTGAAGTAGGCGGTGTAGGCCCGGGTGCATCGGTGGGTGTATCCGTTGGCGTCTCAGTGGGATCGGGCACGGGTTCCTCTATGTCCGACATCACCCCAAACAAGTCCCCTGCTTGCGGTGTGACAGCGCCGAGGGCGGATACGAGTACGCCGCCCACTAAAATCTTGACGGTGTTGGGATTCTTGGGTGTCCAAAGCTCAAAAACGATGGCTAGCCCGCCTCCTACGCACGCGGTAAATGCGATAACGCAGACGCTCAGCACCCAGTTTTGCAAAAAGACTTCCACGCTACCCCCCACAGGCTGTCAACGGCCAAGCCTAGCCCGAAGCGGGCGAATGCTCAACTTCCAGGCGGGCTTAAAAAAAACATTGGGTTTTGAGAAAAACCGCTTAGCCCGGCACTCCCCGCCAGCCCCGACTAGCCAGTCACCGCTTACAGGCCCTGCATCGCGGTCAAAGACCGTAGAGGCTTCCAATATGGTCTAGCAACCGATGCTGCGCGTCATCCTCGACCAATCGCGTGGTTAATCCTGCCAGCAAAGCGGCCTGCAAAATGCAACTATAGGCCGTTCCATGGTCCGCAAGACCCTCAGCCGACGTGGTATACTCTCGTGCCCAAGTCGGAGAAATCGCAATACCGCCAAACTCATCTGTCATCGCGCCTTGAGCGATGGGGCCGCAATAATTCTCAATACGGGCCGCAAGCTGCATGTCGCTTTCATGGACAAGCCGTTCGGGCGCAGGCCCCCTTTCCGGTTCCCGTGCAAACCGAGCCTTGGCCTGACCGATCTGCCTTGGAAGAGCGACTTCAGCGATGACACTTTCAAAACGCTCGGCCAGCTCTGGCGAGAACTCATGGCCATAAAATGTCTTATCGATCCGCTGTGCCGCGCAGAGCAATGCGTCGTCGCTTGCGCTGGTGTCCTTCACCTGGACCACGGTTTCCTTGGCTTTGTTCTTGTAGACTTTGACTTTCTCAAAGCCGCATTCCTTTACCTTCTCACGGGTCTCTTTGCGCGACCAAGTTTCGTAATAGGCATTGGAATCGAACAGCTCAGAGGGAGATTGGACCTCAGACTGATTGTCAGAATGGGACCCAAGCTGAAGCATCGCCAAAAGGCTTGCTGCAAAAAGCATTAAGCGCGGGCTTCTTCCTCAACGTTTGCCGAATTGTGCTTCAGCGCCTTTAAAACCGTATCGACAATATGCGGGGCGTTGAGGCCTGCCTCGTCGTACTGCTTATCGGGCGAGTCCTGATCTTGATACACATCGGGCAGACGCATCGTGCGGATTTTGAGACCGTTATCCGTAAAGCCAGCATCGGATGCATAGGTCAGCACATGCGCACCGAGCCCGCCGATCGCGCCTTCTTCAAGCGTAATCACCACCTCATGCTCGCGCACCATGCGTGCAATCAAGTCCTCATCCAAAGGCTTGGCAAAACGCATATCTGCAACCGTGGTGGAGAGCCCTTTGGCCTCCAGTTGGTCAGCGGCCTTCTTGGCCTCTTCAAGGCGTGCACCCAGCGAAAGGATGGCGACTTTCGTTCCTTCGCGAACCACCCGGCCTTTGCCGATTTCAAGCTTTTCCGGCGTTTCAGGAATAGGCACACCTGTGCCGCTTCCACGCGGATAACGAAAGGCAATGGGACCATCGTCATACTCGGCGGCGGTGTAAGTCATATGGGCAAGTTCAGCCTCATCGGCCGCTGCCATCACCACCATGTTGGGCAATGTTGCGAGATATGTAATGTCAAACGAGCCTGCGTGCGTGCAACCATCCGCGCCCACAAGTCCCGCCCGGTCAATCGCGAAACGAACGGGCAGGTTCTGGATCGCAACGTCATGGACCACTTGGTCATAAGCGCGTTGCAGGAAGGTTGAGTAAATCGCCGCAAACGGACGCATGCCTTGGGCAGCTAACCCTGCTGCAAAGGTTACGCCGTGTTGTTCGGCAATGCCAACATCAAAGCTGCGATCAGGGTGCCGTTGTGAGAACCGGTCAACGCCCGTACCAGACGGCATCGCGGCTGTGATTGCGCAAATGCGATTGTCTTTGTCCGCAAGGTCAGCCAGCGTATCGCCAAAGACGTTTTGATAGTTAGGCGGGCCTGCGGGACCTTTTTTCTTCTCGCCCGTGATAACGTCGAATTTGGGCACGCCGTGATACTTGTCGGCGCTTTCTTCGGCTGGTTTGTAGCCTTTGCCCTTCTCAGTCACCACATGGATCAGCACCGGGCCTTCGGAGGTGTCGCGCACATTTTCCAGCACCGGCACAAGGTGATCGAGATTGTGCCCATCAATCGGGCCGACATAGTAAAAGCCAAGCTCTTCAAACAGGGTCCCGCCCGTCACCATACCGCGCGAATATTCTTCGGCCTTGCGAAGCCCTTCGTGCATGCGGCGGCTCATTTTCTTGACCGCGCGCGAGGCAAGGCTGCGAAGGCCCAGATACTCACTCGAGGACACCATGCGCGCAAGGTAAGCCGAAAGCCCGCCAACCGGTGGCGCAATCGACATATCGTTGTCATTCAGGATCACGACCAGGCGATTACCGGCCTGCGCTGCATTGTTCATCGCCTCATAGGCCATGCCAGCGCTCATCGCGCCATCGCCAATCACGGCAATCCCGCGGCCCGGCTTATCGTTGAGCTTATTCGCCACCGCAAAGCCAAGCGCTGCCGATATTGAGGTCGATGAGTGCGCCGCGCCAAACGGATCGTATTCGCTTTCCGCACGCTTAGTGAAACCCGAAAGCCCGCCGCCTTGGCGAATGGTGCGGATACGCTCGCGCCTGCCGGTTAGGATTTTGTGCGGATAGCATTGGTGCCCCACATCCCAGATGAGCCGGTCATCAGGGGTGTTGAACACATAATGGATCGCAACGGTCAGTTCGACCACGCCGAGCCCAGACCCCAAATGCCCGCCAGACACGCTGACGGCATCGATCATCTCAGCGCGCAGCTCATCAGAGAGTTGGCGCAATTGCTCAGGCTTGAGTTGGCGAAGCTCGTCAGGTGTTGGAACTGTATCGAGCAGCGGTGTTTGCAATGGCTGATTCATGGGGTTCACGCTACACTGTAAAATCAACTGTGTCGATGTGAAGCTTGTGTCGCGACAGGTGTTTCATGATTTGCGATGACAAATTTTCATTACAGCACGGTGTGTCACATGAAAAAGTCAGTGAATGCGCCGTATCGCTCGGGTTTTCGGGCTCAATTGCCTGTTATGCCTGACATTCGCGGCAAGTCCCGCGAATTTCAAGCACGGGCCGCTCGGAGTGAAATTCTTGAGAGGCGGCGATGGAGCGCAAGCTTTCGCCTATCGCCTCACTGTCGACATGAGATGCCCCGCCGCATGAATTGCACACCAGAAACACGCAGTCATTGTGCTCGCCAGGATGGGCATTGGCCAAGAACGCATTGGCGCTTTCGATTTTCACCGCAAGGCCGCATTCCACAAACACATCCAAGATCCGATAGATGCTGTTTGGCGCCACGCGTTTACCGCGAGCTTGTGAAAGGTCATCGGCGATTTGATACGCTGAGGTGGGGCCTTCATGCTGCGCCAACTGCAAGAACACAGCCTCACGCATAGGGGTCCATTGTTCCCCGCTTGCAATAAACGCCTGCTTGGCTTTTTCTCTCAACCCGGCGGGATTGGAGCAGTCGGCATGATGAGCATGTCCCATACCCAACCACATAGGCGCTTATCGAGCGCTATGCCAGATGTGATCAATTGTCGCGCAGGAAGCTTCGTTTGAAATCGCTAGGGAACATTTGCTTGAGTGCATCCACTTTGGGTTTGTCCCAGCGAACGATGTAACCATGACCCGGGTTCTTTGCCATAAAGTCCTGATGATAGGTTTCCGCGCGGTAGAAAGTCCGCTCACGCTCCACTTTGGTCACGATGGGCCTGTTCCAGACGCCTGAATTGCTCATCTGCTGCAAATAGGCCTGTGCAACCGCGCGCTGTTCGGCGCTGGTTGGGACAAGGGCAGAACGGTAGTGGGAGCCAACGTCTGGTCCCTGGCGGTTCTTCAAGGTTGGGTCGGCGACAACAGAGAAGAATATGCGCAGCAGTTCATCATAGCGCACGACATAGGGGTCATAGGTGATCTTCACCGCTTCTGCGTGGGCTGTGCCGCCTGCGATGATGCGGTTGTATTTGGCTGTTGCCGCTGAACCGCCGTGATAACCAACGACAGCCGTTTTCACACCTTTGACGTGGCTAAAGACGCCTTCGACGCCCCAGAAACAGCCGCCTGCAAAGATCGCGGTTTTGAGACCTGCACCCTCACGCGCAATACGCTTGGCTGCGGGCGCATTGACCGGCTCTTCAAGCGCGAGAGCGGGTGATGTGGGTACGGTGATATAGAGTGCGCTTGCTACAACGGCTGTCACGGCAAGAAGATCGAAACGCTTCATTCCTCAATTCTCCAACGGCGCGATCACAAACTCATCGCTAGGCTGCTCAGCCTGCAATGGTTGAGCCGCGTTGGCCGGTGCATCAAGCGTATGTCCCACAAGATCGAATGCCGACACACTGATGATCGCGCCGCCGACGATAAAACCGATGGCAAAATTGCGGAAGAGGTCAGGTGTAAACAGGTTCATTCTCGTCTCGTGGGGGCATTGGCCCAAGTAAAAGTGCTTAAGGGATTGCTCCCATAAGGCGGATCCGCTTGCACCGAAATGAACGGGCCGCTCAGTATATATCTACGCAGCGGGGAAGGATTTGGTTACATATTTGTCTTGCGAAAGCGCATCCGCGCTTTCGTCCTCGCTAGACGTCCTCCCCCCGGATCAAGTCCGGGGTCCGGACCCGCTGCGGGCGGGCGCTCGCCCTTGCGACGCACGAGGCGTCGTTGGGCCTTAATCTTGCGATGGAAACGCTGAGCACGGTTTCGTCAGAAACCGCAAGCACGACCGTGCGCCCGCAGGTGCCCCGCAGCGTAGCGGAGGGAACAGCGCCGAGGACGAGGGCGCGGATGCGTCCTCGAAAAACAAAGACTCATCAATGCCTGAAATGCCGCATTCCGGTGAAGACCATCGCTAGGCCTGCCTCATCCGCTGCGGCGATGACCTCGTCGTCGCGGATCGAACCGCCTGGTTGGATGACCGCGCTCGCGCCTGCCTCGGCCGCTGAAATCAGGCCATCGGCAAATGGGAAGAAGGCATCGGATGCAACGGCGCTGCCGTTTGTGCGCGGTGTTCCCCAGTCATAGGTCTGCGCCGCCTCTGCCGCTTTGCTCGCAGCAATCCTTGCTGAATCGCGCCGGTTCATCTGGCCTGCGCCAATGCCAGCGGTGATCCCGTCTTTGGCATAAACAATAGCGTTAGACTTCACATGACGCGCAACGGTCCATGCGAACAGGCAGTCTTTGAGTTCCTGGCTCGTCGGCTCTCGCTTGGTGACGACCTGCAAGTCATCCATCGCAACCGCGCCATTATCGCGGCCTTGGATCAGCATGCCGCCTGCAATCGTCTTCATAAAGAAGCCGCCCCGGCGCGGGTCTGGCATCGTGCCGCATTCAAGCAGGCGCAGGTTCTTCTTCTTAGCGAAGATTTCGCGCGCCTCAGCGCTTACTTTGGGTGCGATGACGACTTCGGTAAAGATGCTGGCGATGGCTTCAGCGGTTGCGCCATCCAGCTCGGTATTCACCGCGACAATCCCGCCAAAGGCGGAAACACTGTCGCATTCAAGAGCGCCGTTCCACGCATCAATCAGCGTGCTCGATTGCGCCACGCCGCAAGGGTTGGCGTGCTTGACGATGACCACCGCGGGGTCACCACCATCGAACTCTGCTGCAAGCTCAAGCGCTGCATCGGCATCGTTTAAATTGTTGTAGGAGAGCGCCTTGCCTTGCAATTGCTCGGCTTGAGGGACGCCATTGGTGCCGGCCACCTGCGGAACATAGATTGCCGCAGACTGGTGCGGGTTTTCGCCATAGCGCAGCGTGTCCGAACGCTTGAAGGCCAATGGCATCGTATCGGTAAATGGCGTTGCTTTAAGAGCCTCGGCCCCAAGCGGATTGGTAAAGGCATCGCCAAACGCAAACCAGTTCGCAATCGCTGCATCATAGGCGGCGGTGCGGGCATAAGCCTTGCCTGCCATGCGAATGCGGAAAGCGTCCGAGGTCGCGCCATCATTGGCGTCCAGCTCCTCAAGCAGCTCTGCGTAATCCGCCGCATCGGTCATGATCGTCACAAAGCCGTGGTTCTTCGCCGCAGAGCGCACCATCGACGGCCCACCAATGTCGATATTCTCAATGATCTCCGCGCGCTCAGCCCCTTTGGCCACGGTCGCCTCAAACGGGTAGAGATTGACCACCATAAGGTCGATCGCGCCGATATCGTGCTCTTTCATCGAGGCGACGTGATCATCATTGTCACGCAGCGCAAGCAGCCCCCCATGCACGGTTGGATGGAGGGTTTTGACCCGCCCATCCATCATTTCCGGAAAGCCGGTGAGGTCCGATACGTCCTTCACCTCAAGCCCCGCCTCGCGCAACGTGCGCGCAGTGCCGCCCGTGCTCACCAGTTCCACCCCGCGCGCAGCCAAGGCCTGGCCCAGTTCAGCCAAGCCACTTTTGTCGGACACCGAAAGGAGCGCCCGTTTGATCACAGTTGATGCCATTTTTGGTCTATCCCATTTTCTTAAGGAGCCAGGAGAATTGCGCCCCGCTTCTGGAGGCGAGCCCCTCTATCACCAATTGTTCGGCCGGGTGAGGGCGTCCGTCACCATCCACCCACAGGCTGTCATCGCGGGTGAGTTTGACCTCTTCGCCGCCGCTCAACCCCGAGTGCGCCTCGCTGCGAAGGCGCAGCTGCCACAGTTTCCCATCTGGCGTCAGCAGACTTGCGCCCATGCCATCCTCGGTCAGATGCGCCTCGACCCCTTTGCCAAGGTGGAAACGGATCGCAAAGCCAACCTTGCCGCGCTTGCCCTTGCGGCTGGCGGGGACAAGGATGTCCTCGCCTGCGATTTCATTGCCGTCATTGGCAATCGTCAAAATGCGTTCATGGATAAGGCCAAAGCGCGCGGCATAGCCGTCGTGGCTTGCTTCAACCCGGGTTGCCTCGCGCCGTTGTGAGCCCACACCCCGGCCTATCGTGCGGCGCTCGATTTCCACCGTTTCCGCGCCGCGCCCAAGCTTTCCATGTAAGAGAACCGCGGTTGAGTTTGCATCGTCCAACACCATGGTCGAATGGGCGGCGGTTGCGCGAAGGCCTTGGCCGATATGGGCCGGCACCAAACCACCAGCAAGCGCAGCGCCGCCGCAGTTAACGATTATGCGCGCTGGGCCGTCTGACATTTCGAACGCCAGCGTGGAGGCGCAGCCGCACCGTGTGTGTCGCGCGCGCGGCGGGGGCCCTGCGTCAAATTGCACGGTCGTTTGTGCCGCTCTGATGCGTTGATAGCCCCAATGTTTTGGTTCGTTTAAAGGGCGAGTGCGCAAACCGCTTGCACTGATAAGAGAGGAGACCTCATCAGCTGAAATTGCGCCTTGACCCTGCCAATTGCCAAGCGCGCCGTCGCCATGGCGCAGCGCAAGGAGCGGCGGCACGAGCAGCTCGCGCATCACCACCAATGCCTCTGGCGGATCACGGTGCACAGCCTCGTAACACGCGATGAGATCAGTGAGAGTCCGGATTGCGTCCATTTGTGCGCGGGGACAGCGGCCAAGCCCGCCGCCATCTTCTGCGACCAATTCACCCAGCGCCTTGATAAGCCCCGCCTCGCCATACAATCTGCGCGGACGGCCTTCAGGCAAGAGCAGGCCCGCTGCCACCACACCGGCCCAGCCCGCAACCTGCCCAAGTCCTGCGCCAGAGCGAAGCGCCTTGCGGTCAAGCCAATGCGCGGTGCCCTCAATCGCATCGAGAAGCCGCAGCCTCAGCTCCCCATTCATCAGCAATGGCGCATGGGTCAGCCATGCAAGAAGCCTCAGCCCTGCATTCTCAACATCCCACGCGGCACTTTTTGCAGACGCTTTTGAGCGTGCTTCATGTGCATCAAGCCAGCCCTTGGTGATCCGTTCGGCCACACTCGCACCGTCCGTTCGCGGAGTGCAGGCTGCAAGGTCTGCCAACCACGAGAAGGAATGCACCGCGCGTTCAAGCCCGGGGGCAAGCCGTGTGCCCGCGGTGAAATCTAGCGTGCCGATGGGCTGTTTGACGCCGTGAACCTGGAAGTGCCCTGCGCGAAGAGCAATGCCTGACGCGCGGCTTCCGGTAAGCGGGCTTTCGACTGTCGCCAAAAGCCGTTTTGCGGGCGCTTTGCGTAAAGGTGCAGCGATAGTGTGGCCCGGCACGCCCATGCGGTAAGCCAAGCGGATAAGCGCCTCGCCCGGCTTTGTGCGCGGCATGATTACATCGGACAAGGCAAGCGCGCGCGAGGTGTCGATGGGCTCTGCGGGAAAAGCGGAAGCTTCACCCTCAAGCGACCCGGTAAGTGGTTCAGTCAGCGGCTCAGTTAGGGCCTCGGGGATATCCTCTCGGTGGGGCTCATCGCCTTTGCCAAGTTTGAGCGCGGGCGTATCGTCCGAGGTGCGCCCGTCTGATACATCAAAATCCGCAAGGCTTGGCTGCTTTGGTTCGCCAAACAGCGTGTCCATCAATTACCCCCCTTAAGGCCTGCGATATTGGCCGCGTATTGGTCAGGCCCGCCCCTGAAGGTGGCGGACCCTGCGACCAGCACATCAGCGCCCGCCTCAACGCAAAGTTTGGCAGTGTCCGCGTTCACACCGCCATCAACTTCCAAATGAATATCGCGCCCGGTTGCCTCGATCATCGCACGGATGCGGGCAATCTTCTCAAGCTGGGAATGGATAAAGCTCTGCCCGCCAAAGCCGGGGTTGACGCTCATCACAAGCACGAGGTCGACAAGGTCCATGAGATTGTCGAGCACCTCAACAGGCGTGCCCGGATTGAGCACAACGCCCGCTTTCTTGCCAAGACCGCGAATGGCCTGAAGGGTGCGGTGTACGTGAGGGCCTGCCTCAGGGTGAACCGTGATGATATCCGCGCCAGCGTTCGCAAATGCTTCAATGTAAGGATCGACCGGCGAAATCATCAGATGCACATCGAAGACTTTGTTTGTGTGCGGCCGAAGCGCCTTCACCACATCAGGGCCGATTGTAATATTGGGGACGTAATGCCCGTCCATCACATCGATGTGCACCCAATCTGCGCCCGCTGCATCAATGCGCCGCACTTCTTCACCCAATTGAGCAAAGTCTGCGGAGAGAATACTGGGCGAGATAAGCGGCGTTGGCATATGTAACGCTTTCTGAGTTCACGCTGTTGAATGGCTCGGGCGCGGAAAACTGGTTAATCCTTGCCTTACTCTGCGCGCGAATCGGGCAGCAACACCGGTAATCGGGCTTTTCCCCGCCCTTTTCTAAGCCCCGTCACGCTTTGGAACCCGGGCAAAACCGCCAATTCAGCGACAATTCAGCACGCCCATGCCAAAGAGGTGTTACATTGAGCGGGCATTTGGTTGGCCTGCACGGGCTAAACCCTCGGCTAATTGCTGAGATGAAGGGTATGATTTTATGCTTAAATTTCGTGGCATTGTTGCTGTCGCAGGCGCCGCATTGCTGGCCGGATTGGGCACGGCTGCCCCATCTGCTCCCGCCTTTGCGCAAAGCTCCAGCGCGAGCGATTATCGCAACACAATTTCGAACAATATGCGCTCATGTGCGCCCGGCGGTGGTCCTGCCGTTCGTGTAACAATTAGCGGGATCAAAGCCTCAAGCGGCAAAATCCGCGCGCAAGTTTACAATGGTACGAGCGCGGATTGGCTGGAGAAGGGCAAATGGCTTAACCGGATCGAAGTGCCTGCGCGGCGGGGCCGGATGACGCTGTGCATGCCTGTGCCAAAGTCCGGGAATTACGCTGTTGCTGTGCGCCACGATATCAATGGCAACAATGAAACCGACATTCGCACAGACGGCGGAGCGATGTCGAACAATCCTTCAATCAACATCTTCAATCTTGGCAAGCCCGGGATCGATAAGACCCGTTTCAACGTGGGGCGCGGTGTCAAATCCATCGCTATCACAATGAAATACTTCGCTTAAGGTTTAGCGTTTTTGCGGTGCTTTCGCAGCGCCCACAGCACGCTAGGCGCTGCCAATAACGGGTATTTCTCGCGCATCGGCGTGACCTCCACGGGCATGCCGGTGTGCCGCTCGATCTTCCAAGCCGCGTAGCGCGCAGCGCCCTCGAAGGTGGTGCTGGCCTTGATAAGCCGCGTGAAATTCAGCGGTTTTCCCATACGCTGACGCCGTTTCCACCAGCCGAGCGTGCTTGTGCGTTCGCGGGCGGTTAGGCTGGGTTTTATCCGATCACCAGTTACTTTGTGGGATATCCCGGCTGCTTTAAGCGCGAGCGGCAAAAGACCTGAAAAATGCTCTTCATTGACGCTGAGAATATCATTCTCACGGCCCGCTTTCTCGACACGAAACTCGGCCCTGTAGGTCGCGCGGAAAAGCGCGCGCCAATAATCATCAGCCGTCCCCGAGGGTGGGCCCAAAGTAACCGCCAGCCGCGATGCTGTCTGCGCGGCCTGCCCTATGGCGTCGATAACCTCGGCCCGTGCTGCATCATCTTTGTGCCAGACAAGTGCTGAGGGCTGCACAAAACGCGCCCATATGGTGGTATCGAGAAGCTCACCCGATGCAGCTTTTGCAAATGTGGAGAGCGCCATGGTGGCGATTTTCGCGCGAAGGACAGTGCCATCGGGTCCGGGTCGCTCCTGATAACTCACCCGAGGCCAAATCCGCTCACGCTGTTCTCCAGGCAGTAGGATGTAGAAGTCTAGCACTCCGTCGAGTGAGCCAGTGCGAAGGTTGGACCCATAGAACAGAACGGCTACCGCGCCTGCCTCTTTTGCTAAGGCCGATGCAAAGCCCGCAACCGCAGGGTCCACGCTCGCATCAAGGCGCGCTGAGATACGGTCAGAAAGAGTAGGAGGACGGTCTGCCATTGCTGGCTCTTGCATCAAGGGGCAACGAATTCGAGTTCAGGCCCCTGTCCGATGCGGTATTCGCCGGAGGGAAACGCTTCACCGTCAAGGATGAATGAATCCTCAATCCGCAGCGAGAATTGGGTTGTGCTGATCTGATGGAAGCCTTTCTCTCGAATGCCCTTGGGTGTTTGGCCACGTACCATTTTGAGAAGCGTAAAAGCGGATTTGCGCGAAATCTGATCGGTAACGGCGAGTTTTAGGCCTTCGCGAATTTTGCCAAACGGTTTTAGCCCCGCAGGCATCGTCTCAAGCGTTGAGGCAAGGACCAATTGGCGCCACTCCGGATCACCAATACCGGAATGTTCCATCGGAGCATCCTTAACGCCAAGACCAATGGCCATCTTGGAACCTTTGCGCCAAGGATTTTCACGTGAGGCAAAGAGCCATTGCGAGACACCCATGGCCGTCGCCACAGCAACTGCCATTGAATTGAATGCTCCGATCTTGTGCGCGCTTTGGCCAGCCGTGGTCGCAGTTGTGAAGGCGCCTGCGCCCAGAAAAAACCCAAGTGATCGCGCAGTCGGGCTGCCGCCAATGGGCGTAATCTCTATCGGGCGACGGCGTACACGGGTGCCTGCGTAAAGGGCGTCAATCGCCTCTTGCAGTGACCATCCTTTAGGAACGCCAAGGTCAAGGGTAAGCGCATTGGTCTTGCCCTTGGGGAGCACAGCAATAGCAGGCCATTTCTCGCCAAAGATCGCAGCGCCGCTAGTCAGCACATCGCGAACAGTGCCATCGCCGCCATTGATCACAAGAAGGTCAATGCCTTGCGCTGCAAATTCAGCCAGAGCGTCGGGCAATTGCGAGCGTTCACCCGGCTTGGCGATGAAGACTTGCGGAGACATGCCGCAATCAAAGTCTGCGCCTTTGTTGCCGTGGCTGCGCGGGTTGTAAATGACGCCAACGCGCGGTGCTTCGCCCGGGCGGCGCACAGATCCAGGTTCAACCCTTTCATGGGCTGATGCGGCTTCTTGCGGAAGCGCGGCAAACTGAAAAATACGCGAGGCCATGTCGATGCTATAGGTATCCCACGGGCATAATACCACCGTCATATTCAGTTTGTTGCAACACTGTCATGCTTTTGTAACTCTGCGTGATGTGGCCATTGTGCCCCGAGCTGCGGCCCCCTCCAACCCGAAACGCGACCCCCCAAACCCGAATAGAGTGTTAACCACTCTTGCCGCTGTGCTCCTTAGGGTTGGGCACGAGTTTCCGATGTATGGTTAATGAGATAAACCTTTGGCTGTGAACGCTCACCAACCGAGTCGTTCGATAAGGAAATACGCCTTTGAATTGTCAGTGCTTTGCGCTCGAACAGACCGTGCGCTTGGTGCACTGCCTGTTCGAGGTTGCCTGCTTGAAGGAGTGCCTTTTGTCATGACCTACCAGAGTGTGACTATCGAAGATGTGGCAAAAGCTGCTGAGGTATCTCGCCAGACGGTCTCGCGCGTGATCAACCATGCGCACAACGTCAGCGCGGGTGCCCGCGAAAAGGTGACAAAGGCAATTGAGGATTTGGGATATGTCCCCAATCTGGCGGCTCGGCGGATGGGCGGCTCGCGCTCATTTGTGCTGCTGGTGCTGATTGAGCGGGGCGGCGCTGAGAATTTGCCCTTGGGCGAAATGCTGGCCGCCGGCCTTGATGCGTGTTCGCCGCGCGGCTTTCACATCATGTTCGAGCAGATCGACACACCTCGACCCGCCACCCAATTTGAAGAGGCGCAAAAGTCCATTTCGCAAGCCCTCATGCCAACCATCAGCTCGGTCCAACCTGATGGCATCGTCGTCATGCCTCCGCTTGACCACTGCGCCCCGCTTTTAGGCGCGCTCAAAAAGCGAAACATCCCCGCTGCTTGCCTTGCCCAGCGCGAGGAATTTGGTCGGATCGTGCCGGGGCTTGATGATGGCGCTTTTGCAGAAGAGGCGACCCGCAAGCTGATCGACCTTGGTCACCGTCAGGTCGGGTTTGTGCCAGGTGGCACTAATCCTGCACGCTCAGCACGGCGGATCGAAGGGTACAGGCGCACATTGGCACAGGCCGGTAGCCGGGCTCAGCGCCACTTCGTGTCAAAGCCCGCACATGAGACCAGCTCTGCTGCAGAGCAGGCGCGGATTTGGCTGACGCCGACAATTCGCCCGACCGCTGTCATAACGGAAACCGCGCAAGCCGCCTTGGGCTTTATGCAGGTCGCCCGCGAACTCAGACTGTCGGTTCCAAGCGAACTTTCCATCATAGCCCTTGAGGATGCACAAGCGCTTGGCCTTGAAAGACCGCCGATCTCTGCGCTCCACCTGCCTTATGGTGATCTTTTTGCCGGTGCATGTGAGCGGTTGATGGAAGGCGAGAAGGCCAAGGCTGAACCAAGGCCGGGTTCAGCGTTCTCTTTTGAAGACCGTAGCAGCACCGAAAAAGCACCAAGAGCGGTGTGATCTGATCCCACGTCTTAGCTGCCTCTCACCTCATTTCCCCACGGCAGAATCGTCGCGCGGCGCAGTCATCGTGGCAATGGCGTGTATCTCTTTTCTCCTTTTGGCGGCATTCGTGATGGCTCTGCGATCGACTTCAATGAAGAAGTTGGCGCGGGGCCGCACGATGCGCTGTTGAGCCAAGTGGGCGGCCTGCGTGTCAATTTTGCAGCAGAATACGAACCGCTCTTGGTTTTCGATCAATTGCGTCGATTAGCCCTAGACGTGAGTTGATGAATGTCCCATTTGAGCGGTGAATGATATGGTATAACATCAATGGCGAAGGGCTTGCGCTCCATGAATAAATTCACCTCTCACCTTGCTGTTGCAACCGCGCTTAGCTTTGCACTTGCTGCAAATCCTGTGCTTGCTGAAAACGAAAATGAGAGCAGCACGAACAGCTCTGGCTCCAGCTCCAGCTCGAATACCAGCTCCAATACGGGCAGTGTTGTTGCGGCCAATCAGATCATCGTAACTACGCAAGGCCTTGAAGAGCTCGACTTTATCACTGGTCAGGATGTGCTTGAAGAAGAGGACATTCAGGAAAATCTTGCAGGCCAAATCGGCGAAGTGCTTGCCAAAGTGCCCGGTGTTTCCGCCACCAGCTTTTCTCCCGGTGCCTCGCGTCCGATCTTGCGTGGCCAGGATGGTGAGCGTGTTCGGGTCCTTATCGATGGCCTTGGCACAGCTGACGTTGCTAACACTTCGGCTGATCATGCGACCTCGATTGATCCGCTGACGGTCACCCGCATCGAGGTCCTTCGTGGCCCCACCGCGCTTTTGTTCGGCAGCCAGGCCATTGGCGGGGTTGTTAACGTGATTGACCGCCGTATCCCAACCGAGACGCCTGAAAATGGTATTCGCGTAGATGCGCTCACGGCATTTGACACCGTAAGCAATCTTGTAAGCGGCGGCGCTTCGGTTGATCTGGGGCTGAGTGAGAACCTCGTGTTCCACCTTGATGGGTCTTACCGCGAGACCGATGACCTTGAGATACCCGGTTTTCAGCTGACGGATGATCTGCGCGCTGATCTTCTCGCGGATGCTGCCGAAGAAGAGGAGGAGGGCGAGCTGGAAGAAGCCGAAGAGCTTCGCGAAGCGGCCGCGCAAGAGGGTTTCTTGCCTAACAGTTCGACCGAAACATATTCGGTCAATGGCGGCTTTGGCGTGATCCTTGGCGAATCCAATTTTGGCGCATCGGTTGGGTATTTCGACACTTTCTATGGTCTGGTCGGCAATCCTGAGGGCGGCCATCACCACGGTGAGGAAGGCGAAGAAGGTGAAGAAGAGGGCGAGGAGGAAGAAGAAACTGTCTCCATCGGTCTTGAACAATGGCGCTTTGACTTTCGCGGTGACATCGCCCTTGGCGGTGGTGGATTGGCTGAGCGGTTGAAGGTTCGGGCTGGCTTTTCTGATTACACCCACACCGAATTTGAAGGCACCGAAGTTGGCACCGTCTTTGAAACCGAGACCTTCGAAGCGCGCGCCGAGCTCATCCAGTCGAGCGGCATTATCGGCGTTCAATTCACCTCGCGCGATTTTGCCGCTGTCGGCGAAGAGGCGTTCGTTGCACCCAATCAGACCACGCAAACCGCGGTCTTTACTGTGCAAGAATTTGATCTTGGCGGCTTCCAAATCGAAGCTGCAGCGCGCGCCGAGCGCGTTGAAGTTGAATCCGATCCTCTCAATCTAGAGCGCACCTTCAGCCTCTTCTCCGGCGCGCTGTCCGGAGCTTTTGAGGCGGGCGAGGGTGTACGCGTTGGTGCAACCGTGTCGCGTTCTGAGCGCGCTCCTGCTGGCGAAGAATTGTTCGCCGACGGGCCGCATATCGCCACACAGATTTTCGAAATTGGCGATCCTGATCTCGACACCGAAAGCGCCTTGGGCCTTGAAGGCTTTGTGCGCGGCGATATTGGCAACGTGCAATTTGGCGCATCGGTCTATTTTCAGGCCTTCGACAACTTCATCTATTTGAACGACACAGGGCTTGAGGAAGACGATCTGCCGGTCTTCAATTTCCTCCAACAAGACGCAGACTTCTTCGGCTTTGAAGCGGACGCCGTTTTCCCATTGGTCGAAAACGATAGCTTTAGCTTAAAGGGTGATCTTCGTGTCTCCTATGTCGATGCCGAGCTTGGTGACGGGACCGCTGTTCCGCGTATCCCGCCGTTGAGCGTTCTTGCAGCGCTTGATGCTGACATAGATGCGTTCAACCTTCGCGGCGAAGTTCAGCATTTCGGCGGTCAGAGCGAGGTCGCCGTCAACGAAACGCAAACCGAAAGCTTCACTTTCGTGAACGCCTATCTTTCCTGGCGCCCACTTGCGAACAATCCGAAGGTTTTGCTGCAACTTGCAGGCGAAAACCTGTTCGATACAACGGGCCGTCGCCATTCAAGCTTTACCAAGGACTTTGTCGCGCTTCCCGGTCGCAACATCCGGGTGAGTGCGCGGCTTAGCTTCTAAGCCCAGAGTAGGAAAACCAAAAAAGGGGCCCGCTGAAGGTATCAGCGGGCCCCTTTTTTTGTTCGTTGTGCGATCAGTTTTCGACGGCGAACTGTATTTCTGCGTGTTCTTGAAGGCGCTCAACCAGCGCTTCGCCCAGAAACGCGCCCGGTGTCCCGATCCCGCCGGCTGCATCGCTGTGCAACAGCGCAATACCGGTCTCGGTCAGCATGCGGCTGGTTGAACCATAGCCCGGATCATACTTGCCTTTGACGCCAAGATGCAGGCTCTCGCCGTCAGGGCCATCTGCCACAAACAACACGTCGTAAAAGCCGTTCTCGCGCTCTTCCTTGCTAGGCCCTTCGCCGGGCTTGGGTGGTTTTGCGCCAAACGGGTTCTTGGCCATTTCAACGGCAGCCTCGGCCATTTTCTTGCCCGCTTCGCCCGGGCTTGTGAGCATCATCTCATCATATTGGAAGTCTTCGCCATAAGGGTGGCCAAGCAGGAAGTTGGTGCGGTGCACGTTCTTGGTGTTGATCGGAGCCATCACAAAGGGTGCCGCCCATTTGTCGAGATCGGCCTCATACAAAGGCACCATGCCGGTGGGCTGGCTTGCGCCTTCAAAACCCTCGGCCAGAGCAAAAGGATTGCGCAGCACGTTGATCACATTGGGGTTTTTGGCGGCGGCTTTCATGGTTGCGCCAAGGCTTGCTGCGGTGCCGCCTGAAAACGTGCCTGCCATTGCGCGAACGCGGCCACGGATCTTGGGAGAGGCTTTTCCAAACCTTTCTTGTGCAGCTTTCTGCGTCATCAATACGCCAAGGTCGAAGGGGATGGAATCGAACCCGCTTGAGAAACAAATGCGCGCGCCTGATGCCTTGGCCGCTTCATTATGTTCAGCGATCTTTTCCGCCATCCACGCAGGCTCGCCGCAAAGGTCGGCATAATCTGTGCCCGTTTTGACGCAGGCTGCGACAAGCTTGTCGCCGTAAAGCTGATAGGGGCCCACCGTGGTCAGGACAACCTTGGTGCGCGCACACATCGCCTCCAGATCAGCGGGGTCATCAGCATTGGCAACAACCAATGGTGTATCGGCAGGCGCACCAATTTCATCGCGCACCGCTTCGAGTTTCTCCTGCGAACGGCCCGCCATCGCCCAAGTGGGCGCATCATCGCGCGCACCGTAATGCTGATCCAGATACTCAGCGACCAGGCGGCCTGTGTATCCGGTTGCGCCATAGACGATGATGTCAAATTCGGTGTCGCTCATGCCAATTTTCTCCTTGAAGCTGACCTGTCATCAACTGACCTCCCATCTAAGCCATTGGCGGCGACTTGCCAGCTTTCCTTTTGCTTTTTTTAAAGTTGCTCCCTTGCACAGCCCGAATTCGATAAAGTGACACATGTGTCACCTTATTCCTACATCAAAACGGCGCAAGATATTGATATAAAGCGATAATCACCTCACCAATAAAGTGACACTTTGCTAATGAGAACCTGCTTTACACGGTTTCAGATAGAGCGCCTCAGGCAGCGCTAACGGCTTGCCTCGATGTAGGAAACGGGCATGTGCGGTCTCGTCAGATTCTGGGCATACGCGGCACGACACCCGTTTGGCTTGAAAGCGCAAGCAGCCTTCCCTCTTCGCTAAAATGCCGTGCCTGACCGTGAATCACGCCGCGATCAACCGCTCCCATTTGGGTCACACACAAAACCCATCCCGGCGGCGCGGCTTCGATAAAGCGCAAAGACGCATCCAGGCTCGATCCCGCCGCGCTGCGCGGGTTCGCGCCAAGGAAGAGGTCGGAAATAATCGCCAACCACCCGCTATCAACAGGCAGCCCTGCGGTGTTGCGTATCCAAAGCGCGCTGTACCCTTTGTCATAGTCGACATGCGCGGTGCGCCCTTCCATCTGATCGAACAAAGAGCCCACAACGCCCCAGCGCGGATCATTGGTCGGCTCGCACTGATCAGGCGCGGGAAGATCGGGCATCGGCATCAGCATTTCGGTTTCGCTGGGTTCACGCGCGCCAAGCGATGCGCTGAAGCGGTGCGTGGGCCGCCCGTTCACATGCGCATCGGCCATCCATTGCCCGATGGATTGCCCGCCGCCGCATTGCTCGCACTGGATATGGAGCTCCTCGGCGTGCTGGGTCGGGCTCAAGAATTGCACATGGGCCGATAAAATCGGCTGGCCGCTGGAAAGCTCCATCGCATCGATTGCCGCTGCCAATGCGACCCCGCCCATAATGTGAGGTGCCCCTTCGGGCCCGACGGTCGCGGGCAGCATCACGGGAAGAGTGTATGCGCCTTCCCGGCCACTTTGCGCAGGCACAACGCGCCAAAAGGGAAACGAGGTCACTGACATAATTCCCCTCTCAACCAGCGGCGCTAAAGCCGGGGCAGCGTCACGCCGCGCTGGCCCATATATTTGCCTGCCCTATCGGCATATGTCACCTCGGGCCGTTCATTGCCCTGCAAGAACAGGAATTGGCATGCGCCTTCGTTGGCGTAAATTTTTGCAGGCAGCGGCGTGGTGTTCGAAAATTCGAGCGTCACATGCCCCTCCCATCCCGGCTCAAGCGGGGTGACGTTCACGATGATACCACAGCGCGCATAGGTGCTTTTGCCAAGGCAGATGACCAGCACGTCTTCGGGGATGCGGAAATATTCGACCGTCCTTGCCAGCGCAAAAGAGTTGGGCGGGATGATGCAAACATCGGTTTCCCGGTCGACAAGGCTTTCAGCGTCAAAGTTTTTGGGATCGACTGTTGCCGAGTTCACATTGGTGAAGATTTTAAACTCGGGCGCCACGCGGGCATCATATCCAAACGAGGATAGGCCATAGGAGATGACGCCCTCACGGCGCTGGGCTTCGACGAAGGGCTCGATCATCCCTTGCGTTTGAGCGGCATTGCGAATCCATTTGTCTGATAAAATTGCCATCTGTGAGTGATTCCGGAAGGCAGCGGGCTGGGCAAGACAAGCGGCAAACTTATCCCGATGAGTCTGATCGGTGCATTGTCTGATAAGTGCATTGGCTGCGACAATCCGAGTGATGCCCTCTTCACACCGTCGCCAAGCGGGTCCATGAAAAGATCCTAAGGGTTAGGGCGTTTCTTCTTGTGCGAGGCGCTCCCCCTTCAGGCAAAAAGAAAGACACAACGTAGATGACTGGAAATATCAGCGCGAAATCGACCCTCAATGGGGCTCGTCGCGGGACGGCGCGGCTTAGCGGTAAACTGTTGGGGCCTTTGGGCGTGTTTGTTCAAGGCGCAATTGAAAACCCCGGCATGGTCGGCGCGCTCTTTCCATCCTCCCAAGCCACGGTCAAAGGGATGCTCAAGCGCGTTGATTGGGCCTCTTGCAAAGTTGTCGTTGAATATGGGCCGGGCGTCGGCACCTTCACGAAGCCTATCCTTGCGCTTTTGCCTGCTGATGCAAAGCTGATCGCGATTGACACCAATGCGCACTTTATCGATCATCTCAAAGAGACGATCATTGACCCGCGGTTTGAGGCGGTTTTGGGTTCGGCAGCCGACGTTGAGGCGATTGTAAAGGCGGCCGGTTTTGGGGAGGCGGATGTGGTGATCTCCGGACTTCCGTTTTCAAGCCTGCCCGCGCCGCTCGCCAAGTCGATTGTCGAGGCAAGCTACCGCGTTATGAAACCGGGCGGGGCGTTCCTCACCTATCAATATCGTCTGATCGCGCGCCGTTTGACGCAGGAAGTGTTTGACCGCGTGGATACTCAGGTGACGTGGGCCAACATGCCGCCCAACAACCTCACGTGGGGCTGGAAGGCAGCTTAAAGCTGCGGGGGTGGAAGGCAGCGTAAAGCTGCGGGGGTGGAAGGCAGCTTAAAGCTGCGGGGTTGGAAGGCGGCTTAGGCTCAGGCCTATTTGACGGCCTTCGCCCCAAGCTCAGGGTTCAGCGCGGAAATGTGATTGAGCCACTTTTTCGGACGCCTCAGCATATTGCTGGGATATTCGACTTTCAGCCCCAAAATCTTCGCCATCTCGCCCACGAAATGGATGCAATTGCGCTCGCCCAAACTGTAGCGCTTGCCGGGTTCCGTGCGCCATGCCTCTTTTTGCGCGATGATCCGATGGTACTGTTCATCGGTCAGCGTGATTGAGAAATGGCGATTGGTTTTGCGGATGTACTTATCCTTCTCGATATAGATTTCATGCGCGGTCCAACCGCTTAAAATCGCAGCGGTCGAGCTTTTGGCCGAGAAGCCATAGTTTTCCTTGATCACACGCCCATCAGCCTCAAGCGTTCCGTCAAGGACGATAAATGTGTGCGGATAGCGCCCGAATACAGAGCCGTTGAACGAGTGGAAATGGATCTCCACAGCCGCCATCGCTGCCCCGCTTGAGAGAAGCGCGAACAGGGCAAGGATCGGGGAAAGCAGGCGAAAGAGTGAACGCGTCATAGGACGCTTTCTATCGCCCCAATGCTTAACCCTGGCAATATGCTATCACAGGCTAGCAAGTAAACTTGCGTTACCGCCCGCCGCCGTTGTGTCCACGCAGGTCACCCGCTCGGTTGCAAAGCGCGCCAGATAATGCGGTCCGCCCGCCTTTGGCCCGGTGCCCGAAAGGCCCTCGCCGCCAAACGGTTGGCTTTCAACAATCGCGCCGATTTGATTGCGGTTGATATAGAAATTGCCGACCCGCGCATGGGCCGCCACAAAGCGATGCGTCGCCTCAATCCGGCTGTGGAGGCCAAGCGTGAGGCCATAACCGGTCGCGTTGATATCGGCGATGACTTGGCCCAAATCCTTCGCCTTGTAGCGCACGATATGAAGCACGGGGCCAAAGTTCTCGCGCTTCAGATCTAGGATGGAGCTGATCTCCATAATCGTTGGTGCGACAAAACATCCCTTGCTTTCAAACTCGCCCAGTTCGCGCCGCCATACGGTGAGCCCAGAAGCCGCCCGGCGTGCGATATGGCGTTCAAGCGCGGCCTGTGCATCAGGATCAATAACCGGACCCACATCGGTGGCAATATCAGCAGGATCGCCAATGTTGAGCGCCTCAAATCCGCCCCGGATCATCTCGATCATGCCATTGGCGATATCGTCTTGAAGGTAGAGGACGCGCAAGGCTGAACACCTCTGCCCCGCGCTCTGGAAAGAGGAGGCGAGCACATCGCGAACCACTTGTTCTGGTAAAGCGGAACTGTCGACGATCATCGCGTTCTGACCGCCGGTTTCGGCGATAAGCGTCGCAATCGGCCCCTCGCGAGCAGCGAGCGTTCGGTTGATCGCTTGGGCGGTTTCGGTCGAGCCTGTGAACGCAACGCCTGCAAGGCGCGGATCGCTGGTGATCATCTGGCCCACGTCGCCTGCTCCGGGAAGCAGTTGCAAAGCCTCTGGCGGAATGCCCGCTTCATGACACAGCCTCACCGCAAGAGCTGCGATAAGCGGCGTTTGTTCAGCAGGCTTGGCGATAACCGCATTGCCAGCCGCAAGAGCGGCAGACGCCATGCCGGTGAAGATCGCAAGCGGGAAATTCCATGGGCTAATCGTTGCGAAAACGCCTCGCCCGTGGAGGCGCAGGGTATTGTCCTCGCCGGTGGGTCCGGGAAGCTGCACGGGTACCTCAAACTGCCGCCGCGCTTCGGCTGCGTAATAGCGCAGGAAGTCCACCGCCTCGCGCAGTTCCGCCACGCCATCGAGCAGCGTCTTGCCCGCCTCGCGCTGACACAGCGATAGGAATTCCGGCGTGTGCGCCTCAAACAGGTCAGCGGCTTCTTCAAGCAGCAGCGCGCGTTTGTCGCCGCCTAGCGCGTCCCATCCGGGTTGAATGTCCACCGCTCTTGCAAAGGCGGCATCGACCTCTTCTTGTGTCGCATCGCGCCTTGTGCCGACTTCGGCTAAGAGGTCATGCGGCATGGTGATGGGTGCGATTTCTCCGGGTTCTTCGGCTGGGAAAGTGGGCTCTGCGTGCCAGTTAAGCGCGCTCAACTCCTCAAGCTTGGTTTGCAAAGGCGCGAGTACCAGCGGATCGGAAAGATCAACGCCCGCACTGTTGAGCCTTGCGCCCAAAATATCCTCAGGCAGCGGGATGGCGGGATTGCGGCGCGGCGTCCTTTGTTCAAGCTCGCCAATGGGATCGCGCACAAGGTCCTCAGCGGCAAATTCAGCATCGCCCATGCGGTTCACAAAGCTGGTGTTTGCACCGTTCTCCAAAAGCCGCCGCACGAGATATGCGAGCAGTTCCTTATGCCCGCCAACGGGCGCATAGATCCGCACCGGCGTTGGCGAATTGCCCTCCAGCTTGGCGAGGGCTGCATAAAGTTCTTCGCCCATCCCGTGGAGCCGCTGAAACTCAAATTCGCGCCCCTTGGAGAGTTCCTTGATCACTGCGACTGAGTTTGCGTTGTGGGTGGCAAAGGCTGGGTAAATCACGTCCTCATGCTCAAAGAGCCTCGCCGCACATGCCAAGTAGGACACATCGGTTGCAACCTTGCGGGTGAAGACGGGATAATCGCTGTATCCGCCAACCTGAGAGAGCTTAATCTCAGCGTCCCAATAGGCCCCTTTGACAAGGCGCACGAACAGCTTTCGTCCATGACGGCGCGCTAATTTCGCAATCCAATCGCATAGAGGCACGCCGCGCTTCTGATAGGCTTGGATAGCAAGGCCGAAACCTTCCCAGCTGCTGCCATCCTCTTGGCGGAATAGCGTATCATCACCCACCAGTTCCTCGATGATGTCAAGGCTGAGCTCAAGGCGCTCGGCTTCCTCTGCATCGATGGTGAAATGGATGTTGGCATCGCGCGCTTTGACCGCCAAATCGCGGACAATCGGCACAATATCGGCGCGCGCCTGATCGCTGTGGAAATGGGTGTATTTGGGGTGGAGCGCGGACAGCTTGACCGAAATGCCCGGTGATGTGCCGATACTGCCCGAAGCCTCCTTCGACAGCCGTTCAATCGCGCGTTCGTAGGACGCACGATATGCTTCCGCATCGGCATAGGTCATCGCCGCCTCGCCCAGCATATCAAAGCTATGCGTAATCCCTTTGGCGCGTTCTGGCGCTGCGCGTTTCAGCGCCTCATCCATATCGCGGCCGAACACAAACTGCCCACCAAGAATGCGCATGGCTTGCAAAGTGGCAGTGCGAATGACGGGTTCGCCAAGGCGGTTCATCGTGCGTTTCAGCGTCGATCCCATGCCGCGCTGTTGCACCTCCGGCTGTTCCAGAACCTCACCTGTCAGCATCAGTGAAAACGTCGCCGCATTCACAAAGGTTGAGGAGCTTTCGCCCAGATGCTCGCCCCAATCGATCTCACCGATTTTGTCTCGGATAAGAGCATCGGCGGTCGCATTGTCCGGCACCCGAAGGAGCGCTTCAGCAAGGCACATAAGCGCGATGCCTTCTTCGGTGTCGAGCCCATATTGCTGAAGGAATGCATCGATCCCCGATGCCTTTCGCTCGCGTGCGCCCTCAATCAGTTTGACCGACAGATCAGCGGCTTCCTGCGTGACTTTGCGCGCAGGGGACGCCTGTTTTAGGCGTTCTTCGATGCACGCCTCTTCTTCCTGACGATAGGCACGGCGAAGCTCGCCTCGATCAAGAGTTTTGAGGTCGAGCGTTTGTGCTGCGGACTTTGGCACTAGATTGGTTGTCACGAGCGTCAAATTCTCCCCTATTTGAGTCGCGTGTTTGTCACCAAGTGAACCGGCACGGCCTAGCAATCAAGCCAAGTCGCTAAAGTGCTGTAAACAGCCGGTGGAAATTTGCCCTGCTTGAAGGCCTGTCTGCGGACGAATATGGCCTATATAACACCCTCACGCTGATTCCCCTTCGGAGAGACCCATGGCCCTGTTCTGTTTTTATTGCCGCGATGGAGAGGACAGTGAAACCTTGCGCGAGTTGCACCTCAAAGAGCAGCGCAAGCATATGAAAGAGCACTCAAAAAACTATCTTGCCGCCGGGCCGCTGACGAACAAGGCGGGAGAGTTTGTGGGCTCGCTCTTGATTATCGAGGCTGATGACGAGGCCTCTGCGCGCGCGATGGTCAACGATGACCCTTACGTGACCGGCGGTGTGTGGCAGTCGATACGGGTGGACAAGTTTGAGCCTGTGAAGGGCCGCTGGAAGGATCGTTAGGGCGCTTTAGCCCATTGGGTTGTCCACGCTGGGCGCGCGCGAAGTGAAGAGGCGCGGGCCTTCCTGCGTCATGTAAATACAGTCTTCGGAGCGAACGCCGAACTTGCCCGGCAGGTAAATGCCCGGCTCATTCGAGAAGCACATGCCGGCCGCGATTGGTGTTTCATTGCCGCGCACGACGAATTGGTTTTCGTGCACATCCATGCCGATGCCGTGGCCGGTGCGGTGGGAGAGGCCGGGGGTTTTGTAGTCCGGGCCAAAACCTTGCGCCTCGTAATAGTCCCTCACCGCATCATCGACCGCGCCAAAGGTGCCGCCGATCTGCGCCATTTCCATCACGATATCCTGACCCTTGCGAACCGTTTTCCAGACGCGGGTTTGCTCTGCGTTTGCGCCGCCGTGGACCCATGTGCGCGAGATATCGGATTTGTACCCATGCACATCGCAGCCGCAGTCCATCAGGATAACTTCGCCATCCGCGACCTCGTGCACCTTTTTGGAGCCGTGGGGGTATGCGCTTGCTTCGCTTACCAGCGCCAATGCAAAGGTTGGCCTTGCGCCGTAATTGCGTGTCGCTTGCGTCATTAGAGTGCTGATATCGCGGCCCGTCATGCCTTTGGTGACTTGCGGATAGATATCGCGGTAGGCCTGCATGGTGATATCGGATGCCGCCTGCATCAGGCCAATTTCGCGCGGGGATTTTATCTGGCGCAGCGCGGCGACAACAGGCGTTGCTGATACCACTTTGCGAGAAGGTGCGTCTTTGCGCAGGCCCTCTGCGACGAAATACCGCGTGGTGCGCTCCAATCCGATCGGACCTTTCGCGCCGCGATCATCGAGCACGCTGGCAATAAGCGCGGTAGGGCTCTCATGCTCCTCCCACGTGCGCACTTCCATCGGCATGATCATAAGCTCAGCGAGTTTGCTTGCTTCAAAGGCCGGAGTGATCACGACGGGCGCGCCCTCGGCAGGGATCACCAGCGCTGTTAGGCGGCTCGATTGTCGCCATGTGAGGCCGGAGAAATAGAGCATTGAGGTGCCCGCTTCGATGACGATCCCGCCAAAGCCTTGGGCTTGCATCAGGCTTTGTGCAGCCTCAATGCGAATGGCACGTTCCTCATTGGAGATGGGTGGTGGGATGGTAATGCCGGGGCTCGCCAGCGCAGGCGCAGCCATGCCCATAGCGCCGCCCGCAGCGCCAATCGCGCTTGCCTTCAATACATCTCGCCGAGTTGCCATGGGTGGCCCCTTCCTATTTGGTTTTAAGCGCCCGTCCTGCCACAGCATCAAGCTTTGCCAAAAGTGCCGGATCGCGCTCATCCGGCGACGTCACAATCGCTGTATCAAGGCAGGTGTCGATGGGCGAAGCTTCGCGCGTTTTGGGCAAGCCAGCGATAAAATTCAGCACCGTCTTTTTGGCAAGCTCACCATTAGCCTTCATCACTTCCATGACGCTGGCAACATCGACCGCCTCTTCGCCCTCACGCCAGCAATCATAGTCGGTCGCCATTCCCATCAGCGCGTATGGAAGCTCCGCCTCGCGCGCCAATTTCGCCTCGGGCATGGCGGTCATGCCGATGATATCTGCGCCCCATGCTCTGTACATGTGGCTTTCCGCGCGGGTCGAAAATTGCGGGCCTTCCATCGCTAGATAGGTCGCGCCCACGGCGACTTTGCCTTTGGCCGCAGAGACCGCTTTGGCCGCCATTTCGGAAAGGCGCGGGCACACCGGGTCCGCCATTGAAACGTGGGCCACGCATCCGCTGGTGAAGAAACTTGAGGCGCGCGCTTTGGTGTTGTCGATGAACTGCTCAGCAATCGCAAAGCGGCCCGGTTCAATCTCTTCGCGAAGCGAGCCTACCGCGCTGATCGCGAGGATATCGGTGCACCCTGCGCGCTTTAGAGCGTCGATATTGGCGCGTGAATTGAGCTCGCTCGGGGAGGTCGGATGACCCCTTCCATGGCGTGGTAGGAACCGCACTTGCACATCGCCGATCCGGCCAAACAGGATTTCATCGGACGGATCGCCCCAAGGCGTGTCGAGGTGAAGCCACTGCTCCTCCTCGATCCCCTCAATATCGTATAGGCCAGAGCCTCCGATGATCCCGATGCACCAGTTTTTGGCCATGTTGTTTGGGCGCGTCCCTTTTTGCGTTTTCAGCGTGACCTTTAGGTCAGTTGGATACGCTCGGGCAAGGCCTTGCGAATAAAGCCGTCTGCCTTGGCAAAAGGCCCAGCGATAGAGTGCCGCGCTGTCATGTGCTCATAATGCGCGGCAAGTGCTGGATAATCGCCAAGCTCCATTTCAGCGACCATCGCAAGCTGCATAAGGCACGCTGTGACGGCGATATCGGCGATTGAAAGCGTGTCATCGACGAAGAACTCCTGTCCCTCGATCTGGCCGTTCAAATAGCCAAGGATCGGCGGAAATTCATTGGCCCATGTTTCGCGCGCCTTCTCAACGTCGGGCTCCTTGCCCTGCACAAGGTTGAAGAAGATCGGACGGAAGATGCCAAGACCGCCCGCCATGGCGAGGGTCGTGTCGGCATATTCCTCCATCATCAAAGCGCGGCCGTGGCCATAAGCGGTTGTGCCGTACAGCGAAGGTTCGGGATGCTTGCGCTCGATATAGGCACAGATGGCGGAGCTGTCGGCGATGGTGCCCGCCTCGCCTTCCTCTGACACAGAGCGGTCGCGCAGGACCGGAATTCGCCGCATGGGGGAGATGTCTTTGAACCAATCGGGCATCGGCATGATGCTCACCGCTTCAAAGTCAAATGCGACGCCTTTTTCAATGCACACGCCCATGGCTTTGCGCGCAAAAGGCGAAACGGGGCTGCCATAGATCACGAGATCGTTTGCGGCGTCAGTCATTGATTTGGTCTCCTTGCGTGTGCGCTACAAATAGAGGCGCATCGTTTGGGCGCAACGCCGCCCTATCACTTTTCATCGCCCCTCAGCCTCCACCCGTTGCAATTGGCAATTGATTTTTGCTCTCAAAGGTCCAACGTGGTTTCAAAGCAAAGTTTGAGTCTTTTGACGGAGAGAGAAATGGTCACCCAATACAAAAACCTCATCAATGGTGAGATGGTCGAAAACGGCGAATGGCTGGATGTTGTAAATCCTGCCAATGAAGAGGTGATCGGTCAGGTCCCCGCATGCGGCGCAGACGAACTCGACCGCGCGGTTGCCGCGGCGCGCGCGGCCTTCAAGACGTGGAAGAACACTTCGCATGAGGAGCGCCAAGCGGCCTGCATGGCGATTTCTGCGGCTATCAAAGACAATTCAGACGAACTTTTCCGCCTTCTGACGAGCGAGCAGGGCAAACCCCACGCGCAAGCTCAGGGCGAGATTTTTGGCGCAGCTGGCATTTCCAAAGCGCAATCAACGCTGAAACTTGAAGATGTGATCAGCGAAGATAGCGACCAGCGCCTCTCGCGCACCCGCCGCGTGCCCGTGGGCGTTGTGGGCGGCATTGTGCCCTGGAACTTCCCGCTGATGATGGCGATCCAGAAGATTGTGCCAGCGCTTATGAGCGGCTGTACGATTGTTCTGAAACCTTCGCCCTTCACGCCTCTCACCACCCTTCGCGTGGCAGAGCTGATCGCGGACAAGGTGCCTGCTGGCACCGTCAACATCATCACCGGCGAAGACATGCTTGGCCCGATGATCACGGGTCACCCGGACATCGACAAGATCACCTTCACCGGCTCAACCGAAACCGGCAAACGCATTATGGAAGGCGCATCGGCCGATCTTAAGCGCATCACGCTTGAGCTTGGCGGAAATGACGCCTCTATCGTGCTGCCAGATGCTGATCCTAAGAAGGTTGCTGAGCAGCTCTTCTGGTCATCTTTCCAGAACGCAGGCCAGGTCTGCATTGCGGCCAAGCGTGTCTATATCCACGAAGACATCTATGATGAGCTCTCCGCTGCTATCGCTGAATATGCTGCCAATGTGAAAGTGGGCGATGGGTCAGAGCAAGGCACCGGCGTCGGCCCGATCCAGAACAAGAAGCAGTATGACCGCGTCCTTGAGCTGATCGAAGATGCTAAGGACAACGGCTACAAATTCCTGACCGGCGGGGACAAGGACCCATCGGGCACAGGCTATTATGTGCCGATCACCATCCTCGATAACCCACCAGAAGACGCGCGCATTGTTGCCGAAGAACAGTTCGGCCCTGTCATGCCTTTGATGAAGTTCTCAACCGAGGACGAGGTGATCGAGCGCGCTAACAACTCAGAATACGGCCTTGCGGGCGCTGTTTGGACAGCGGACACAGACAAAGGCGTTGAGATTGCTGAGAAGCTCGAAACGGGCACCGTTTGGGTCAATGAGTTCATGCACCTGTCGCCGTTTGCGCCCTTTGGCGGTCACAAGCAATCGGGCTTTGGTGCAGAATATGGGCTCGATGGAATGAAGGAATTCACCTATCCGCAAGTGATTACGATTAAGAAGGATAACGTCGTCGCTTAAGTAATACCCCGAAATAGGGTATAGAGTAATTCCGGAGACGGGACCTAGCGCGACATAGGTCTCGTCTCTTTTGATTCTTATTTGAATTTTTTGCTTGGGAAGAGAGATAATGGGTCGTTCCAACACTTCGATGTCACGTAGAGATTTCACGGCGATGGCCGCATTGCTTGGCGGGGTCAGTCTTGCTGGTCCAGTCAGCGCGCAGAGCTTTGGCGACATCATGGGGTCCGCGAAAAAGATCGCCGAAGCCGCAAGCTATTCTGATGCGGAGATGAAGGTTTTCTTCGATCAGATGAGCGAGGATATGGACTCCAAAAATCCGGTTGCCGGACCTGATGATCCCTATGGTCAGCGTTTGGCTGCGCTCTCGCGCGGTCTTGAGAATTACGATGGGCTCGACCTTGATATCAAAGCCTACCTTGTGAGCGATGTGAACGCATTTGCCATGGCGAACGGCACAATCCGCATCTTTGCAGGGTTGATGGATGAGTTCACCGATGATGAAGTGCGCTATGTCATCGGTCACGAAATCGGCCATGTTCAGCGCGAGCATACGAAAAAACGCATGCAAGGCGCTCTGCAACAAGAAGCCGCTTTGAGTGTGGCGGGCACCGCTGATGGTCGGATTGGATCGATTGCAAATTCTGAGATTGGCAAATTCTTTGGTAACGTCATCAGCGCTCAGCACAGCCAGAAGCACGAAAAGCAGGCCGACGATTACGCGCTCGCGTTCATGCAGGACAATGGATACGACGTTCAGGCGTGTGTGACCGCGCTTGAGAAGCTGGAGGCGATGAACGGCGGCAGCGGCGGGGGCGGCATTGCCGCTTGGACCGCGACCCACCCAAGCCCCAAAGCGCGCGCCAAACGTCTTCGCAAGAAAATCGACTAGGGAGGGTTAGCCAGGCGTGGGGGACGCATCGCAAGATCAGCTATTGGAGGGGATTGCGCGGGTGTGTGCCCGCGCAGGACTTGGTGCGCCCACGGGCCTTGCCCGGCTCACGGGCGGCGCGACCATGGAAAGCTGGCATTTCTTGAGTGGCGGCGCAGGCTTTGTCCTTCGCCGCGCGCCCAGCCTTGAGTTTATGGAGGGCCGCCCCTTTGGCCATGACACCGAAGCTGCGGTAATCCGAGCAGCCAAGGCGGCCGGGGTGACGGCACCGGTCGTCGTCGCTGAGCTGGAACCCGCCGATGGCATCGGTTCTGGCTTTGTCATGCAAGCGCTTCCCGGCACCCCGAACCCCAAGGAGATTTTGGAGTTTGAAGGCCGGGGCGAGATTTTGAAACAGGCCGCAAGGGACCTGGCGCGCATTCACTCGCTCGGGCGCGATGACGTACCCGCTGATGTGCCGGTAATGGACTACCGCGCGGAAATTGCACGGCTGCGTGAACAGTTCGAAGAGGCTGGCGGGGATCGCCCGATTATCGCGCTGGGCCTTAAATGGATGGAGGACAATTGTCCGCCACAGGCGACTGAGCCGGTGCTCAACCATGGCGATTATCGCATGGGCAATCTGCTGTGCGAGCCGGGTAAGCTCACGGGCGTGCTCGATTGGGAGCTTGCCCATTTTGGCGACCGCCACGAGGATTTGGCCTTCGGCTGCATGGCAGTGTGGCGTTTCCACCGATACGACCGGCCAGCTTTGGGACTTGGGGCATTGGAGGACTACTTCGCCGCTTATGAGGCGGAAAGCGGCCGCCAAGTGGACCGCAAACGCTTCCGCTATTGGCTGATCCACCGCACGGTTTGGTGGGCGCTGGGCTGTCTCAACATGGCGCGCATCTGGCGTTCGGGCGAAGACCGCATGCTAGAACGCGTGGTGATTTCGCGGCGCACGAGCGAGCAGGAATTGGACCTTCTGATGCTGCTGGAAGAGGATGCGCCCGAAGAGGAGCGGGCGCGACCGTTGGACCCGGTTTGGAAGATGGGTGCGCGCAAAGGTGAGGCAGATCGTGGAGAAATCGCTGCAGCGGTTTCCGAATGGCTCGCTACCCTAAAGGATCAGGTTTCAGGACATGACAAGTTCCAACTTGCTGTGGCTCGCAATGCATTGGGGATGATTGCTCGCGAGCTTGAGCCCACCCATCATTACGAGAACCCTGCTCAGGCTGCTTCTTTTCTGAGAGGCGAGACGTCTTTGGCTACCCCCGAAGTCTTAAAAGGACTGCGCCAAGATGCACTCGACAAACTCGGCACCGATGTCCCGAAGTACCCCGCACTCGCCGTGGCGCGAAGAAAGTGGACTGGAATAGACCAAGCTGATGTGCGCGAACTTCAGATATAACCCGGCTTACCGTCAAAGGCGATGAGCCCGCGCCCGTTCGGCCCCAAATAACTCTTTGGGGCGGGCGCGTTGTAACCACTCGGCCGGCCGCCTCGATAGGTTTAGCTAGTCACCCTTGCGCCGCCACCAGCTCGCCAGAATACTCCCGATGAGCACATGCCAAACAGCCGAAATTGCGGCGGGCACTGGCGCAAGGGCGGCCTGAGTGGCGCTTGCAAATTGCGCTTGGAACGCAGGGGTTTTGGCCAGCCCTGACCCAAGCCCCGAATTCTGCATTCCCACCTCGATAGAGATCGTGCGCGCCTCTTGCACGCCGAGCCCAAGCATGCGCGCAAGGCCATATCCCAACGCAAATCCAATCGCATGAAGCAGCAAAGTCGCCAGCAAAAGCACGCCCGCATGTTCGGCGATCTGCGCCTTGGCCCCGCCAACAATGCCGCCCACAATCAAGATCACCAGGACCACCGCCACCAGTGGGAGAAACGTGCTCACCCGTTCAGCAAAGCTTGGGAAAAGCCGGTTCAAAAGGCTCCCCAAAAGCACTGGGACCAAGACAATCGCGACCATGTTCCTCAGCAAATTCCACCGATCGATCTCGACATAGGTGCCCGCAAGCTCTCCAGTGAGAAGCGGCGTCAGGGCAATGGCTGCAAAGGTCGACACCATGGTCATCGCCACCGAAAGCGCGACATTGCCGCGCGCAAGATACGCCACAATGTTCGAGGCCGTCCCGCCCGGACAACAAGCAACAAGGATAAGGCCTACAGCCAGCCCCTCTTCCAGCCCCAGACCCCAAGCGATCCCAAAACCAGCCAGCGGCATCACCGCAAATTGCAGCGCGACCCCGGCGACCAAAGCCTTGGGAAGCTCGGTCAGCCGCCGATAGTCATCAAAGCTCAGCGTCAGCCCCATCGCGAGCATGATCAGCCCAAGCGCCACCGACAAAAGCGGCTGGCCCGCGACAGTGATGCTCCCATTGGTCATCCACGTCATCGAAGGCGGATAAACCCAAGCCAGCGCCACGCCCAAAACCGTGAGCAAGGCAAAGTTGTTGGTGAGTTTTGCGAGCAATTGGGCCTCCCTATCGCAAGGCCTCTATCGACATTCGAGCGGGCCGTCAGCCTGCTTCGAGAATCTTGCGCAAATCTTTCAGCGCCTTGGCCCGCAATTGGTGCACCCTTGGAACGCTAACCTCCAACACCTGCGCGATCTCGGTGAGGTTCAATTCCTCGACAAAGAACAATTGCAACACCAGCATAAGCCGCTCGGGCAGCTTGCTCATGGCTGCGACTAAACGCTCGCGGTCTTCTTGGCCTGATAGGATGTCGAAGGGGTCGGGCTCTTCGCTCGCGAAAGCAGAATTGCTTTCATCATAAGCGTCATTGATTGAGGTAAGCGTGACCGCCGAGGCCTCGATCTCAAGGAGCTCTGCATCGCTGATGCTCAAAGCTTTGGCAATCTGATCGCGGCTGGGCTCTTCGCCGGTGAGCGTTTTGTATTCCTCAATCACCTGCACAACGCGGGCGCGTTTCTTTCGCGCCGTTCGCGTGTCGTGCATCTGTTTGCGGATAAGATCGAACATCGCGCCGCGCACGCGAATTTTGGCATAAGCGGCAAAGCCATCTTCGGTAGGGCCATCGTGACGCCGCGCGCATTCGGTGAGCGCGACAATTCCGGATTGAACGAGATCCTCGACCTCCATCCCATCGCGCCCTGAGCCATAGATATGCCACGCTGCACGGTGGACGAGGGGCAGAAACCGGCGCACGCGGTCCTCCACCTCTTCGCGGGCGACAGCTGCGTAGGCGACCTCGCCATAGGCTTTAGCGCCAAATCCAGACACATCGTGCTTCATGCTGATACGCCTTGTGGCACGGCGGCACTATCATCGGTTTCAGAGCCGGGTGCGGGAAGACCCGTAGCGGGAGGCGCTTCCTGTCCAATCACGCTCACCACTTCGACCGGCTGGGTCGGGGGAAGCTCGTTAATGGAGAGCACGAGCGCGCGCGCGGCGCGTTGTTTTAGGAGGTTTGCCACAGCACGTCGGGCGGGCGGTTGGACAATCATGGCAACAGGTCCACCAGCCTCTTTGATGGCGGCATTGACCCGCGCAACGATGAGCGAGGCCAAGTCGGGCTCTATCAACGGTTGCCCGGTTGAAGGGTCGATCATCCCGCCAAGGATCGCGCTTTCCAACCCTGCTTCAAGGGTTACGACTTTAAGGCGTTCCTGCGGCAGAGCCACGCGTGCCACCAATCGCGCGCCAAGGTCCGCGCGCACTTTGTCTATGACGGCGTCAAAGTCCTGTGTTGTTTGCAAAGCAAGGGCGAGCGAGGTGAAGAGGGGCTGCGGGTGATTGAGCCCGATCCCATCGGCAATAAGCGCGCGCAGTATCCGGGTAAGCGCGGCCAAAGTCAGAGGCTCCGGGTGGACCGCGTCGATCAGAGCAGGCGCGCGGGTTTTGAGGTCTTCGATGATGGCGCTGACTTCGCTTGGGCCAAGGAGCTGATAGCTTTGGGTCAGGAGTTCCTGATTGGCGTGGGTTGCCACAACCGTGCTGGCGTCCACGCACATGAACCCTTCGGCGGTGGCAAGGTCGCGCTGCGACGGATCGATCCACAATGCCGGGCAATCAAAGCTGGGATCGCGTGTGTATTCGCCGCTGATGCCAAGACCGCGATAGGGGGCTTGCCTGCACATCGCCTGTGTCAATGGCGAGCAATTTGCCCGGCTTCACTGTGCCGCGCGCAATCGCCAACCCGCCAAGCAGCACTGCGTAATCGTTTGCGCCCGCCTCTAAACTGTCGCGAATGCGGAACTGGGGCAGGACAAAGCCCAGCTCGCGTGAGAGTTGCTTTCTGATGCCGGTGATCCGAGTGAGAAGCGGCGCGCCCTTCTTCTCATCGACCAGACTGACAATGCCATAGCCAAGCTCCAGTGTGACCAAGGTCTGATCAGAGACTTCGGTGATGTCGATTTTGTCGGGGGAGGGTTCTTCTTTGGGTTCCTCCTCCTCCACGATGGGCGCGTTGGCCTTCTTATAAAGGGCCCACCATATCGCTGCGGCAATCGCTGCGGCGGGGAGGAAGATGAGCTGGGGCATGGCGGGCACTGTGCCAATGGCTGCAAGGATGGCGGCAACCGGAAGCCACCCTCGTGGGTCTGCGAACTGCCCGCCAATTTGGCCTGAAAGGTCGCGTTTATCGGCAACCCGTGTGACGATGGCCGCAGCAGCGATGGAAAGGAGGAGCGCTGGCACTTGCGCGACCAAAGCGTCACCGACCGCCAAAGTGATATAGAGCTCACCCGCTTGCGCCGCAGAAAGTCCGTGGCTGATCATACCAAGCGCGAAACCTGCGATGATATTCACGCCAAGGATAAGGAGCGCTGCAATCGCATCGCCTTTCACAAACTTGGAGGCACCATCCATTGAGCCGTAGAAATCGGCCTCAATCGTAACTTCGCGGCGGCGGTCTCTTGCCTCGTCAGCGGTGATAAGGCCCGCGGCAATATCGGCGTCGATCGCCATTTGTTTGCCTGGCAAGGCGTCGAGGACGAAGCGGGCGGAGACTTCTGACACGCGGCCTGCGCCCTTGGTGATCACGATCATATTGATGATCAAAAGGATGATGAAGACAAACAGACCCACGGCAAAATTGCCCGCGACAAGAAACTGCCCAAAGCTCTCAATAATCTCGCCAGCCGCCGCGCCCCCTTCATGCCCATTGACCAGCACGATCCGTGTGGAGGCGACGTTTAACGCCAGCCTCAGGAGCGTTGCGAAAAGCAGAACGGTGGGAAAGGACGAGAAATCGAGCGGCGCGCGCGCATTCAAGGCCACCATCAAAACCGCGACTGCGACCGCGATGTTGAGCACGAAAAACATATCGAGAAGCAGCGGCGGGATCGGCAGCACGAGCAGCACAAACAGGCCGAATATGCCAACCGGCAAAGCCATAGCAGCAGGCGCTTCACGAAGGCGCTCCATCCAGGAGACGCGGGACATGGGTTCTAAAATCAAAATCCAAGCGCTTTCAATTGCTCATAAGCCCGGGCGATCTGGTCCTGGGTGGCCTTGCTGGAAGCCCCGCCGCCTGCCTCTTCAAAGGTGGATCGCAGCATGGTGGAAACCGGTTGGCGTGAGCCGGGCTGTGCCAGCGGCAGGGGCGCGCTCGCCGCTATTGTGGGGCGGCCTTGCCCGGTGATCACAGGCGGGGATTGCGGTGCGAAGACGCGCTCATCGGCGATGAGATAGGGCGGGCGCTCGGCTGTTTGGTTAGGCACGGTTTGTGTAGGCCCGAACCCTTGAGCTGTCCCAACACTGGGCGGGCTTAAAGCAGCAATGGCGTATGCGTCTTGCGGCGATACCCCGGAATTGGCGCGCGCGCGTTCAAGCTTGCCGCTCAAATAATCCATCACCCCTTGCAAGGAGCGAGGGCTCCCATTGGGTTCATAGAAAACTGGCTTGTTGGCAGCAGCCGGGCGGCGGAAAAGGGCCGATGCGTTTGCGTCAGGGTTCTGATCAAGCGCTGACAAGAACCGTCCTGCTCCGCCTGCACCAAGGAAATGCGCCAGATACAATTCTGAATGATCGGGCTGACGGCCAAGGATGGGGGCCAAATGCGCGCGGTTATCTTCGGCCAGACCCGCTGCCATCAAGGAGGCAATTTGCGGGTCATTGCGAAGGTCAAGGATGGCTTGGCGCGTTCCAGCATCCGGGACATAAGCAGCGCCGCTTGCGCCCTTGCGTATCTGCGATGAAACATTGCCAAGACCAAAGCGGTCTCCGTGGCGCTGCATGGTTTCAAGCCAAGTGCTCTCGATAAACTGATAAAGCCCGGTTGCCGAGGAAGTGCGGGCCCGCGCGGCGGGGTCCATTGCGCTTTCAACTTGCGCCTGCGCGATGAGATAGTCGAAATCGATCCCCGTTTGCTGAGACGCATTGGCAATGGCGCGCTCAACCGTGATGGGGCCGTTGGCACGAGAACTCGAAGCGGCAGCGGCTTGAGGGATCTGGCGAGAGGCCCCGTTCCTGAGGCGCTCTTGATCTATGTTCGCCTGCTCAAACGCGCGCGTTTGAAACGTTCTTTGAGCAGTCTCAAACGCGGGGCGCGCATTGGGCGGAAAGAGAGGGGGTTGTGACACAGGTGCCGCTCGCTTTTGAACTTTCTGGTATGGTTAACGTCCAGAAAGATGAGCAAGCACCGTGCCAATTTTCTCGGCCAAGTTTCTCGGCCAATTTGCTCGGCCCGTAATTTCAGTGTGAACCCTTACAGGTTGGCGGCTAGCCAGCGACCTTCGCGGTATAGGCGTGTTGTTTGTGCTGATCTGCTCCCAGCGCCTCTAGGCGGCCTGCTACATTGGCTGCCAGAAGGTTGCGCACCCGGCGATTGACGTCGTTTAGTGACTTTGCTGTCTCTAACAAAGCGCGCGACTCTGGATCGATCGACCCAGCGCCATAATCGGCCAAGGCCTGGCACAGCCCTTCTTTGACCGATGTGACTTCGATCAAAGCGGCCGGTTGCAACGTGGCAAGCGCTTGCCGCTCTTCTTGCAGGACGGCAATCATTTGCCGCAGTTTGCCGGCAAGATCGGTAATGCTATCATCGCCTGGCTTCACGGTCATTGTTCGATCTCAAACTTCAATTGCGCCGCGATCATAGCGTCTGCGATTTTTGCAGGCACAAGCGGATAGGTTCCGTCGCGCAAGGCGCTGCGGATTTCGGCCACGCGGTCTGCGTCCACTGGCGGGCCGCTTTGTACAGGCGCGTTCACCTCCACTGCGATCCCATCAGAGGACGGCGCATTCGCTGTTCCAGCACCAGAGCCAGACACGCTCCCATCGGCAGCGAGCTTCGCTTTGGCGTGGTCAGCAGAAGAGGTCGGACTAACGCCCGTTATCGACTGCAATCTGTTCATTTCGAAAGAGGGCATGATGCTTCTCCCGGTGCTCCTACGAGGCTTAAGACGGGCTGTGTGTCCGCATATTAAGAGGGGGTGCCAAAAATTTCATGGGATCGCGTTTTAGCCTACAGGGATAACCGCAAGGCCGGGGCGTTCTATACGAGCGCGAATGGCATCTGCACGCCGCTGTGTGCGCACCGCGATCCAGTCTCCGATAGCGCCAGCTTCCATGGCCTCTGCGCTTTGTTGAACGCTAAAGCCGCGCCCCCTCACAAGCACGGTGATCGGGTCGCCGCGCGCGACAACTTTGGGGATGTCAGGGGCAGGTTTGACCGAGCTTGTGGCCATAAAAATGCGCCAGGAATTGGGGCCTGTGCAATCCACCCGGACAATGGTCTGGGCGCGCCCGTGCCATTTCACTTTGAGCGGCTCCTCACACGCGGCAAGTTTCAATCGGCGATCAGCAGGAAGCCGGGCACCGCCGACCTCGCCAATGCCAGCGCCGGTAAAGGCCTCGACGGCGGCGTCGATCTGGGCCGGGTCGGTATAGGCGCTTTGGGTGCGATCTTGTGCCGAGGCCAGGGCGGCAAAAAGTGGCAGGCTGGTAACCGTTATTGCGGTCATAATCAGCCGCACTTCTAAGCGCTGGGGGAGGTTTTCGTTTTCATCGTATTTCCTTCCTGTCGGCAATTGCTGCCAAACCACCGGGCCAAACCACTGGGCGAAACCACTGGGCCAAACCACCGGACCAAGCCATTTGACGCAGCGGCTCAGCACCACCTGCCGAGCAAACCTCGTGCCAAATTGTGTGTTTGATTTTTGCAAGGGTCGATGCGCCACTCTTTGCCATCAATCCGGCCAAATCCTCACTAAGGGGAAGTCGCAGTGCAGCTTTCAGGTCAGCCTTAAGCTCGCTTGGCTATTTCGGATGCAACGCCACTCCTTAAGCCTAAAAGGAAAGACCGAATGAGCGCGGCATCCCCAATGAAGAAGCATTCCTCCGTTGCATCTGATCAATCGTCATCAGCGAAGGAGGCTCCCAAACGCGATCGGGCAAGGGAGGGGCGCAGCGAGTTGATGGAGCGGGTTAGCGAATTCGTACTCAAACACGATGTGGCTCTGACGGGTGCGAACTTGTCGACTATTGTGGCCGGGCTTTCCGGGTCGGATGCAGGTCTTGCACGCATTTTTGCAACGCGCGAGATTTCGCGTGAGCCTATCTCCCAAAACTGGCTCGACGAGGTTCGCAAGATGCACACCCGCGAGGATGACCGAGCCAATGCGCTTGAAGGGTTGCTTGACCGGGTTGAGACATCGCTTTCCAAGTTTGCTCAGACCACGCAAAGCGCTCAATCGGAGACAAGCGAGCATCGCGGTGCATTGGATGCACAAATCTCTGAACTTGCCAAAAGCGCTGAAGAGGTTGGCCCTGGCAATGGGGTTGAGCGATTGGTGGATCTGTCGCGCGTCATGCTTGAACGAATTGTCCAGGTCGAAGAGGCGATGAAGAAAAGCCAGTCTGAGACTGCCGAGCTCAAAGAGAGCCTTGCCGAGGCGCGCGCGCAGGCTGATGTTGATCACCTGACCCGCCTTCCCAATCGCCGCGCGTTCGAACGCCAGCTTGAGCTTGCGGCCAAACGTGCAGAGGAAAAGGGCGAGCGCTTGTCGCTTGGTTTTTGCGACGTCGATCATTTCAAATCGATCAATGATACGCATGGCCATGATGCAGGGGACCGGGTCCTTATCGCGATTGCCAATACGCTTAAGAAGCACGCGGGCAAGCATCTGTTCGCAGCACGCCACGGCGGAGAGGAATTCGTCGTGATGTTCCCCGGCCTTACCGCTCAGGATGCAGCCGACAGGCTCGATGACATTCGCATCGATCTTTCCTCGCGCCAAATGGTGAACCGCGACAACGGGCAATCCTTTGGCCGGGTTACCTTTTCAGCAGGGGTTAGCGCGGTGCAGAATTTTGATGACAGGCGCGGGGCGCTCACCCGCGCTGATGCTGCACTTTATGAGGCAAAGGAAGGCGGCAGGGACCGCGTTCTTATCGGCTGATCGGCGACGCGCAAATTCTTTAAAACTTGGGTATTTATGGGGTGGGGCTTGAAAAGGTTCTGCCCCTTTTATGTTGTGTAGTGAGCCTTATTGGTTGTCCGCCGGCTCATCATAGGCAAGGCTTGCGTAGATATCGCTTTCCTCAGCCTGTGAGATGATCACACGCAGCGCAATGGGAGACTTTGCGACACTGGCTGCCAAATTCTGCACCTCTTGCCACACAGCTTCTTGGTCCTCGCCGCTATGCTGGGCGATGATGGTTAGTGTCAGGCGCGGGTCAGCGGGCTGTTCTGCCAGCCACTGAGCAAGGCTTGGGCCGCGATCTGTCGGACGAAAGAGCGCCTGTGCAGGAGCCACGAAGGGGCTCAGGTTGGGGCTCAGGTTGGGGCTCAGGTTGGGGCTGGGGCTGGATGCGTTTTTGTCCTCGCTGTTGGAGTTCACCAATGCGGTGAGCGTCACAAGGAATAGGATCAGCGCCAAATCGGCGAGCACCAATTGCCACCCATTGCCTCCCCCAAGGCCGGCGCGCGGATGACCAGCGCGCGTGATCACGCAGCACCTCTGAGGCTTTCAATCCCCGGTTCGATCCCCGGTTCGATCCCCGGTTCGATCCCCGGTCCAATCGCTGCGTTTCGTCGGACAGGCGGTGTCCGGCTATCGCTCAGCTCGCCTTCAAACCACTCAAGCAGAAGGCTGCGCTCCACCTCTTCTTTATCGCCGCGCCGTTCAATTGCGCGCGCAAGAGGATAAAACAAAAGGTTGGCGCTCAGCACACCGTAAAGCGAGGACAAGACCGCGCCAGCAACGCTCGCCATGACAATGTCCGCAGAACTTGTTTCCATATCGGGCATCAGCTGTGTGATGGAAAAGAGAGTTCCAACAAGGCCGAACACTGGCGCGAGCTCACCAGCGGTTTCATAAACGCGGGTTGCGGCAACACTTCGAATATCGCGCTCCAATCGCTGTGTGCGCGCAAGTTTCATCATCGCATCGATAGAGCCGCTGCGGATGTAGGTGTTGAGCAGCTTAGTCGTGGCCTCATCTGGCGGATCGACCGGCTGTGCGCCCAGATGGCCGCGCCGGTTGATTTCGGCAATCGTGCGGGCGAGCGCTGAACGTGCAGCGTCCGCGTCAAACCCCTTACGCCCCAGCTTCATCGCTGCGGTGATTGCATTTGCCACATCTTGCCAACCCTCGCGCGCAAAGGTTGCGAGGATGGTTCCAAACAGCACAATCGCCAGCGCGAGCGGGTCCAAAAGGCTGGTTGCCTCGGTCATGGCTTTTGCGTGTCTCCCGCCTCGTTGTTTCAAGAATGGGTGGTTTCGAGAATTGTGATCTTGAGGACACGGCAAGACCCCGCGCCCGGTTGAAAAGGTGGCAGAGCCTAGAACGGGTGAGCGGGTTGAATTTTAAGCCGTCAGGCAAGCTTAGGCAGCTCTTTTGGGCAGTGCATTTGGGCAGGGCTTTGCCGAAAGCCTGCAAGCGTTTGCCGTCTCCCCCGACAGATCCAATCAAAACCCGGCAAAGGGGCACAAATCCAAGGTTTGGCACGCTTGCTGCAACCTAAGGCTCACACAGGTTTCAACTCGATCCAAGGGCCTCAATCATGAGCGAGACAATCTTCGGAATACACGGCGCCGCGCTCGAAGTGCGATCGCAGCGTATGCGGGTGATCGCCTCGAACATCGCGAACGCTGCAACCCCTGGATACAAGGCGCGTGACGTTGATTTTGACGCAGGGCTAAAGGCCAAACTTGCCCAGAGGACAGGTGCGCCCATGGGATCAGGGCCATCTTCTCGCGAGCCGGATTTGCTTTACCGCCAGACCGCGATGCCTTCGCTTGATGGCAACACGGTCGAGCTTGGCCGCGAACAGATCGCCTTTGCTGAAAACGCGCTGGCGTATTCGGCGACCCTCGAATTCGTGCAGGGCAAGGTCAACACCATCACCAGAGCACTGAAGGGGGAGTAATCCATGTCTGACAGCCGTCCCCCGACCCTTTTCAATCTCGCAGAAGGCGCAATGTCCGCGCAGCTTGTGCGGATGAACGCGGCAACCTCAAACCTTGCCAATGCAAATGCCGTGGCAAGCAGCGAGGCCGAAGCCTACCGCCCGATCCGCGCAGTGTTCGCAACCGAGCTCGACCGGGTGTCCGGTATCGCGACCGTCACCTCGACCCAGCTTGTGCGCACCAATTCAGCGCCAGTGGAACGCTACGATCCGTCCCATGCCAAGGCGAATGCAGAGGGCTTTGTCTACGATGCGCCCGTCGATGAGAGCGCTGAAATGCTCGAGATTATGGAGAGCGCGCGACAGTACCAGAACATGGTGCAAGCGCTCCAAACCGCCAAACAATTGATGATGGACACCCTGAGGAGCAACTGATCATGACTAGTCTTTCCAGCACCTTACCAGCAGGCGTGAATGAGACGCTCGACCGGCTGAATGCGCCCGGTTCAATCGTTCAGCAAAGCGCCGCCTCGCAGCTTAACTCTTCCGATTTCCTCCGCCTCATGACAGCGCAATTGGCCAATCAGGACCCACTGGAGCCGCAAAGCAATGAACAGATGCTCGCGCAATTGGCGCAGTTTTCTTCGCTTGAATCGAACATTGAAGGCAATGCGACCCTCGATGACATCGCGGCCAAATTGGACTCTTTGATCGACGCGCAAACGGCCGCTGCCGAGGCGGCAACACAGGCTGCTGAGGCGGCGCAAGCGGCGGCGGAGGCGGCCGGCAATGCCGCGCTTAACCCCGCAGGCGGCCAGTCCCTCATCTAAACCCATTCCCCTACAGACAAAGGAAATTCCCCCATGTCCTTCTTCACCTCGCTTAGCGGCATGAAAAACGCACAGACTGACCTTGCCGTCATCTCGCACAATATCGCCAATGCTGAGACCAATGGCTTTAAAAAGAGCAACACCGCCTTTGCCGATATCGTTGCAACCGGCGGCAGCACTGACCCGCGGCTGACCCCCGGCATCGGTTCCTCGGTCCAAAGCATCACTCAGGATTTCGCACTGGGCTCGTTGGTTCAAACCGGCCGTGGCCTTGATGTGGCTATTAGCGGAGACGGCTTTCTTACCACCTCCAACCCGAACACAGGCGACCTGACCTTCACCCGCAATGGTGCGCTTGAAGTCATCGCATCAGGTGGCCTAGTCGATTCAAGCGGCGACTTGGTCCAAGGCTTTCCTGTCGATGCGACCGGCACACCCACATCGGCGGTTCCAGCTGCAATTACCATCCCGACCGCCAATGGCGCTGGCTCGGGACTTTCGAACGTATCAATCAACACACAAGGCGTGGTGAGCGCGTCTTATTCAGACGGGACAAGCGAGCCGGTTGCGCAGATCGCCCTTGCCTCTTTCCCCGCGACCAGCGGCCTTCGCTCGATCGGTCAGACCAAATGGGAAGCCACCGCCAATTCTGGGCCGGTCCAATATGGCAATCCGGGCGAGGGCAGTTTTGGTCAAATTCGCAACGGTACGATTGAGCGCTCGAATGTCGATCTGGCTGAGGAAACCGTGTCGCTCCTGACCGCTCAAAGGAACTTTCAGGCCAACGCGCGGGCACTCGATACCGCCACTGCCATCTCGCAGGTTGTCCTCAACCTTCAGAGCTAATTGACACGCCGCGGAGCTAAGCCATGGACCGTCTGATCTACACCGCCCTTACCGGCATGGACGCAGCGATGAACCGCCAGCGTATGACCGCCAACAATTTGGCCAACGCCAACACGCCCGGTTTTCGCCAGGAGCTGTTTTCAGTCACGCCTGCAACGGTCAAAGACCAGTCGCGCGACCAAGTGCTTGGGCTCGAGGCGCGTGCGATGGCGCGCGGCTTTGTGCGCAGCGCCGATATGAGCGTTGGCAGCGTCAACCCCACCGGGCAGCCATTGGATATTGCGGTCAAAGGCGATGGCCTGATCGCTTTTCAAGGGCCCGATGGCGGCGAAGTTTACTCCCGGCGCGGCGACATGCGCGTCGCGGCCTCTGGCGTGTTGGAAAATGGCGAAGGGCTCCCCGTGCTGGGCGAAAGCGGGGTCCCGATCACTGTGCCAGCCGGCTTCCAAATCCGGATTGCTGGGGATGGTTCGGTGCTTGGCACTGACCCTGCCGCGCCCGGCGCACCTGCTGCAGCCTTTGATAAGATCAAGCTTGTGTCTGCTGAAGGAAGCCCATTGGTCAAGGGGATCGACAGCTTCCTAAAAGTGCCAAATGGCGGCGCGCTTCCTGCTGATCCGACCGCTGGCGTGACGCCGGGCGCGCTTGAGCAATCCAACGTCAATACAGCTTCTGCCCTTGTCGACATGATCGATGCCCAGCGCGCTTTTGAACAGCGCGCGCGCATTATCCAAACCGCTGGCGAACTCGATGAAGCAAGCTCCGGCCTGCTTAGTATGCGCTGAATTTAAGGACTATTAGACCATGCCATCCTCCGCCCTCCACGTCGCCAAAACCGGGCTCGAAGCGCAAGATGCGCGCATGCGGGTGATTGCGAACAACCTTGCAAACATCGGCACCTCAGGCTTCAAACGCGACCGTGTGGATTTTGCGACGCTTGCCTATCAGGAAAAGCGTGTCGCCGGTCAGCAATCGACCAACCAAACCGCCTTTGCGGTGGGGCTTAACCTTGGCACCGGCGTGCAAGTTCAGGGCACTTCCAAGATCCAAAGCCAGGGCACCTTGAACCAGACGGGAAACACGCTCGATGTGGCGATGGATGGGCCGGGTTTCTTTCAAGTGGAGATCCCGCCAAACGGTCAGATCGGCTTCACCCGAGCAGGCAATTTCAGCCTCAATGCACAAGGCACTTTGGTGACCGCGCAAGGGTTTCAGCTCTCCCCGCCCATTCAGGTGCCCCAGGGCGCGCGCAGCATTCAGATCGGGCCCGATGGCACGGTCAGCGCAACCCAAGACGGGCAGGCAGCGCCCATCCAATTGGGCCAGTTGCAAGTTGCCAATTTCATCAATCCCGCAGGCCTTCAAAAGATCGGCGACAACTTCCTGATTGAGACGGCGGCCAGCGGTCCTGCCGATGTGGGCCTTGCTGGCACATTTGGGCGCGGGAACATCCGCCAAGGGATGCTGGAGACCTCGAACGTGAACGTCGTCGAGGAGCTTGTCGAAATGATCGAGGCCCAACGCGCCTATGAAATCAATTCCCGCATGGTGAGCGCCGTCGACGAGATGCTGCGCAACGCTAACCAAACGCTCTAACTCAAAGGTGTATTTACCATGGCATTTACCATGCAGGTTTCCAGGGTTCTTATTGTCGGCGCTTGCGCTTTGTCTCTTTCCGCTTGCATGACCGCCGGGTCCAAGCGCGAGGCTGGCTTCTACGCGCCGCCTCCCCCTCCCATGGCACCGGTCCAAGTCGCGGGCAGCGATATGGGCACAAAGGGCGCGATTTATCAGGCCTCGCAAGGCTATTCCCCGCTTGTCGTTGGCACCCGTGCGCGCACGCTTGGCGATATGGTGACGATCACTTTGTTGGAGAGCACCAGCACCTCCAAAAGCACCAACAGCGCAACCGACCGCGATGGCAGCATTGCTTTGTTCCCGCCGGTCTCAGGACCGCTCGCTTTCCTCAACCCCAACTCCATCGCCAGCAACGGGCAAAGCTCTTTTGCGGGCAATGGCAGCGCGGGGCAGCAAAGTCAGATGAACGGTATCGTCACTGTCACCATCGCAGCAATCTATCCCAATGGGACCGCCGAGGTCGTGGGCGAGAAACAGATGGCATTGAGCCAAGGCGATGAATGGGTGCAGTTTGCAGGGCGCATTCGCCTCGTCGATATCGATAGCGACAACACGCTTCCCTCCTCGCGCGTTGCCAATGCGCGGATCATCTACACCGGCAAGGGCGCCGTCCAGCAAGCGAGCCGCCCCGGCTGGCTCCAACGCTTTTTCAGCACAATCTCCCCCTTCTAATTCCCCCTTTCATTCCCCCTTCTAATTGAGGCCATTTGACCATGCTTATCACCCGTATCTGCCTCACCCTTTTGGCCGCTCTTGTGGCGATTATGCCTGCCGATGCGCGGGCCGATCGTATCCGCGATCTGGGCCAGTTTGAGGGGCTGCGTGCCAACCAATTGACAGGATATGGCATTGTCGTTGGCCTTCAGGGGACAGGCGATGACAACCTTGAATATGTGCGCGAAGCCATGCGCGGGGTTTCGGGCCGCTTGGGTCTGCAATTGCCCCCGGGGGTAAGCCCGAACCTGCGCAACGCTGCTGCTGTTATTATCACCGCTGAATTGCCCGCTTTCTCAAAGCCGGGGCAGCGCATTGACATCACTGTGTCTACCCTGGGCCAGGCGCGCTCCCTTCGGGGGGCGCGCTTGTGCTGGCCCCGCTTTATGGAGCCGATGGGCAGATTTATGCGATGGCACAGGGCAACGTCGCCGTTGGCGGCTTAGGCGTTTCCGGGCGCGATGGGTCACAGGTTTCGGTCAATGTCTCAACCGTGGGACGGATTGCCGACGGGGCGACGGTCGAGAAAGGCGTTGCCACCGGTTTCGACCGCGAAGGCACTTTGCGCTTCAACCTCCACCAAGCCGACTTTCTCACCGCTGCAAGAGTGCGCGATGCGGTGAACTCGATGTATCCCGGCATGGCCAAAGTCGAAGACGGGGTGAGCGTGCAATTGACGCTTCCCTTTGGAAATGACGAACGCTCACAAGCGCTTGCAGCGATTGAAATGCTGCCCGTGAGAGCGGCGCCAGTGGCTGCCAAGGTCATCATCAATTCGCGAACCGGAACCGTTGTGATCAACGAGGCGGTGAAACTTGCCCCTGCTGCGATCAGCCACGGCAAGCTGGTGATCAGGATTGATGAAAGCCCCACGGTGGTCCAACCCGAACCCTTCGCCAATGGTGAGACCGCGATAGAGGAAAACAGCGAGATCACAATTCAAGAAGCCGACAGCCGCGTCGCGCTTTTCCCCGGTGCAGCCAATCTCAACGAAATTGTCGATGCGCTGAATTTGCTTGGCGTTGCTGCAAGCGACCTTGTCGTGATCCTGGAAAGCATGAAGCAAGCGGGCGCTTTGCAAGCCGAAATGGTGATCTTGTGATCGGCTCTGTTGGACCTGCGAGCGCTGCAAAGCCGGAGGCGGTTTCCCCTGAACTTCAGGAACTGCGCGAGGCAGCGCAAGGGTTTGAGGCGATCATGATCCGCAAATTCCTTGAGGCCGCGCGCGAGACGCCTTTCACCGAGGATGCGCCCCTTACCGGCGGCGGCATGAAACAGTTTAAGACCATGCGCGATGAACATTTCGCCGAAATCGCATCGCAATCAGGCGCCCTAGGGTTTGCGCGTAGTATCGAGGAACAGCTTGCTCAATTCGTCTCCGCTACACCCAATGAATAATGCCTATAGACCTCATCTCGATTGGCCAATCAGGGGCCACAGCCGCGCGCGCCAGCATAGAGGTGACCGCGCAAAATATCGCCAATGCGTCGAACCCGGATTACGTCCGGCGCACGCTGAGCCTTACGGAGGCAGCAGACAGTGCGGTCATCGACTTCTCGACAAGCGATTCGCTTTCAGGCGTGCGGATTGGCGGGATCGTTCGCCCGGACAATCAATTGCTCCAGTCACGGGCAAGAGACAGCGCCTCTGATGTGCAGCGTGCCGATACCGATATCGCCGCGCTTCGCGATGCGGAACTGGCGCTGGAGCAATCGGGGCTGTTTCGCGGGCTAGTCGAATTCGAAGCCTCGCTAACCCTGCTTGAAAGCGACCCGACTGATCCAGCGCTTCGCACAGGCGCTGTTGAAAGAGCGCGCCAATTGGCGGTGACCTTTCAATCGGCACAAACCGGCCTGAGCGATGCCAGTGCGCTTGCGCAAAGCGCGGTTGGTGTGGGCACAGAGCAGGCCAATGCGGCAGCCACTGAGCTTGCGCGGATCAACCGCGAGCTTGTCAATGTGCGTCCCGGTACGGCCTCGCAGGCCAATCTATTTGACGCGCGTGATGCCGCGCTTCGCGATATCTCCGAGGAGTTTAACCTCGAAGTTGAATTTAACGAGATCGGCGCTGCGACAGTGCGCCTGGTGACAACGCCTGCACCCGCTGGCGAAGTCGGCCCGGTGCTTGTCGATGGACCTTCGGCCAATACCATTACGTCAAACATTGCCGCAGATGGCACAGCGTCTTTTGCGCTTGATGGTCTCACCTTCACACCTGTTAGCGGTGCACAGGCGGGCCGGGTTTCTGCGCTCGCCAATCTTCGTGATCAGGCAGACAATCTGGACGCCATCGCCCTTTCCACCATCACCCGCGCCAACAATGCGCAGGCCAATGGGGCAGCGCTTGATGGCACCCCGGGACAGCCTTTGTTCTCAGGCACCAATGCCAGTGATATCGAACTCGCGCTTACCGATGGCGACCAATTGGCGCTTGCCCCGCTGGGATCGCCTGCGGGCAGCCGGGATACCACCAATCTTGCCAATCTCGTTGCATCGATAGGCGCAGACGACGGGCCGATTGCCGAGACAGACCGGATGCTCCTTTCGCTTTCAAGCCGCATCTCATCCCTTGAGACCACGCGCGAAGGTCTTTCGATCATAGCAGGCAGCGCGGCGGCGGAGTTGCTGACCGAAACGGGCGTTGACCTTGATCAGGAAGCAGCGAGCCTCATTCGGTTGCAACAGGCGTTCGAAGCCAACAGCCGTATAATTCAGGTCGCAAACGATATCTTTGACACAATTCTGGGGCTACGTTGATGAGCTTTGTCAGCAACTCCACCGGCGCGTTCTTTGAACGGTCCTTGGGCCAATTGGCGACTTTGCGAGAAGACGCAGAGAGCTTTCAAACCCAGATCGCAACGGGCGTTCGTATTCAGCGCGGGTCCGATGACCCGGTCGCCGCCTCGCGCCTTCGCTCGCTCACCCGGCTTGAGGTACGCGGGGAAACCGAAGAGGAAAATGCAGCGCGCCTGCGTCAGGATTTGGAGGAGACCTCCAACCAGATCACCGGGGTCGTTGACCTTATTCAGAGGGCCCGCGAACTGGCGGTTCAGGCGGCCAACGACACCCAAGGCGAAACGGGCCGCGCCGCGATTGCCGATGAGCTTGAGCAACTGAGCGATGAGCTTTTCACTCGTTCCAATGCGATTTCCATCACCGGCGCGCCGCTTTTTGCAGGCACGGCAGGGGCACCTGCGTTCACGCGGGCCCCTGATGGCACAGTAACCTATGCAGGCAACGGGCAAGTGGGCACTGTCCCAGTGGCTCCCGGAACTGATATTGAGCGCGGCATCACTGGCGCTTCCCTATTCGAATTTGACGTGAATGGTACTCCCACCAGCAGCTTTGAAGTCTTCAGTCAGCTCGCCGCAGATTTGCGGGGTGCCTCGCCCGATCCTCAAGCCGCTGCACAAACGGCGCTTGCAGGCCTCGACGAGGCTTTGAACGCCGCTAATCGGGGGCAAACAATTGTGGGCACAAGAGCCGCTTGGGTGGAAGCAATTGAAGATGATCAGGCCATTCGCTTTCTCGATATCGCAGAAAAGCGCTCTGATATTGGCGACACCAACATCGCCGATGTGATCATCCGTCTGCAGAACACTCTGACCGCGTTGGAAGCCAGCCAAAGCACTTTCACGCGCGTCAGTAATCTCACGCTCTTCAACGTGATCTGAACCGGTCGTCCTGAGCGGCGACGCAGAATCTAAGCAAGGAAACCACCCACGTGTTTGCAGCCATCGGCATTGTTGTCCTCATGATCATGGTGTTTGGCGGCTACACGCTGGCTGGCGGCTCTATGGGCGTGATCCTGGCCGCGCTTCCGCTTGAGATGATGATGATTGGCGGTGCAGCGATTGGCGCGACTTTGATCGGCAATTCGATGCACGAATTAAAGCTTTTGGGCGGCGGTTTTGCTAAGGTATTCAAAGGCCCGCAATATTCCGATCAGGACCATATTGACGTTATCGCCTTAACCTCAAAGCTGATGAAATTGCTCCGTTCGGAAGGGGCGGTTGCGCTTGAGGCGCATGTGACCGATCCTTCCACGTCGAGCATTTTCAGCGAATATCCCAAACTGCAAAACGACCCCGTAATCGCCAATCTGATTTGCGATCCGCTCACTCTCATGGTGGTCTCTTCGGGCACGCTCGATACCAATGCGGTCGAAGACATTATCGACAACGCCATCAAAACGCAGGCCCATGAACTGGAGGAGCCACAGCACGCCATTCAAGGCCTTGCTGATGCATTCCCGGCGCTCGGCATTGTTGCGGCGGTTTTGGGTGTGATTAAGACCATGGGTTCGATCAACGAACCGCCCGAAGTTTTGGGCGGAATGATCGGCGGCGCACTGGTCGGGACGTTCCTTGGGATTTTCCTCGCCTATGGTCTCGCAGGCCCGATGGCGAGCCGGGTCAAGCAAGTCATCACCCATGACATGCAAATCTATCACTCGATCAAACAGGTGATCGTCGCGAGCCTCCACGGCCACCCACAGCCGCTCGTGCTTGAAGCGGCGCGCTCAGGCCTTCCGCCTGCACACCGCCCGAAACTCACCGACCTTCTCGATATGATGCGCGGTAAGTAAGGGGGCGTGGAACCATGGCTGAAGAAGCTGGAGGTGGCGGCGAGGCTCTTGCCCCGATCATCGTCAAGAAAATCACGATCGAAGAAGGCGGTCATCATGGTGGCGCCTGGAAGGTCGCATACGCTGACTTTGTGACGGCGATGATGGCGTTCTTCCTTTTGCTTTGGCTTTTGGGCGCTACGGAGGAAAACCAACGCAAAGGCATTGCGGACTATTTCTCGCCCACTCTGGTGAAGACCCGCCAGCAATCTGCCGGTTCTTCGAATGGCATGCTGGGCGGCAGCTCGCTGACGGACGTGGACAATTATCCCAACTCCATGGGCCAGACCGGTACGCGCACTATCACCGTTCCGCGTTCCGCTAGAGGTGGCCCCAAAGAGGGCGGCGATGAGGGGCAGCTGGATGCAAACAATGTGGCGGGAAAGACAATCGAGGAGCTGAAAGAGGAGATCCTTGAGCGGCTCAAGGACAGCGATACGCTCTCAAAATATGCAAATCAGGTGAAGGTAAAGCGCGCTGATGATGGCATTCGCATAGACCTTGTTGATGATGCTGATTTCTCCATGTTTGCGCTTGGCACGACCATTCTCACGCCAGAGGCGCGCCGGATCATTGAGGTGATCGGCACAATCGTAGCCACCGAAACTCAGCCTCTCATCCTTCGTGGACACACCGACTCTTTACCATGGCGCGATGGGGTGCAGGCGAACAATTGGTCGCTGTCCGCGGGGCGCGCCGAGGCAACGCGCCAGCAGTTGATCCGCAGCGGAATTCCCGAAGGGCGCTTTGCCAGGATCGAGGGCGTTGCAGAAACCGAGCCGCTAATCGCGGACAACCCTGCTGACCCGCGCAACCGCCGTATTTCGCTGCTTTTACTCGAACAAGAACGGGGCAATCGACGAAGAGGTGCTCGCGGGCCCCAAGCGATTGCGCAGGCCACATCTGGGGCCACGCAGAACTCCTTAAGTGAGAGCGCTTTAAGTGAAGCCACGGGGGTTAATCCTCCAACCCCGTAAACCATGTGGATTTACCTCTCATATCTGCCGCCTCAACCGGAGATATGAGAGATGCCAAACCCCGAGCCTGCGACCCAAACCGGCGCGATCCTTCCGCATGAATTGCCGGGCGCATTGTCGCGGGCCGGTGAGGGGATAAAGGTCCTCTCGCTCGATTGCTTTGACACGCTTTTGTGGCGCGATTGCTATGCGCCCTCTGACGTCTTTCCGGGCCTTGCGCAGCTCAATCTGGGCCAGCGCATGTCAGGGGAGCAAGCGGCGCGCAAAGCGGAAACAAGCCTTCGCCAGCGCACCGAGGTCAGCATAGAGGCGATCTACCGCCAAGCCATGCCCAATGCGAACGCGAAAGAGCGCGCGCAGGCGGTGGATGAGGAAATCGCTACCGAGGCGCAGCATTGCTATGCCTTTGAACCCACCGTTGAATTGATGCGCCGCGCGAAGGAGCGCGGGCTCAAGATCATCATCGTTTCAGACACCTATTTCAGCGCCAAGCAATTGCGCCGACTGATTGCCGAGGCGGCTGGCGACGAGGTTGCTGGGCTCATCGACAAAGTGTTTGCATCGGCTGAAGGCGGATTGTCGAAGTCGCAAGGGCTGCTCCACAATGTCATGAAATCCATGAAACTGGCGCCTCACGAGGTGCTGCATATTGGCGATAACAAAGGTGCCGATTTCACAGCGTCGCGCGCGCTGGGTGTGCCTGCTCTGCATCTTGTACAGTTTAGCGAGGCGGCGGCTCAGCGCCTGCGGTATGAGCGCGCCTGCCAAAAGCTTGTTGGGGATGCACGCGGCAAAGTGCGTGCACTGATGCCGCAGCGGCCCTTGATCGCCCGCGATGAACCGCAAATTGCAGACCCGGCTGAGAAATTGGGCTTCAGCGTGCTAGGCCCCGCCTTCCATGCCTTTGACCAATGGCTGCGTTCGGAGGCCGACGCCTTGCAAAAGGCACGCGGTGGCAAAGTGCACTGGCTGTTTATGCTGCGCGATGGGCATTTGCCGCATCTCGTGCATCAGGCCGCTGGTGATGCGACGCACAGCGCTGAGGTTGAGATCAGCCGCTTTGTCGCAATCATCGCCTCGCTCACCTCGCGCGAGGCCTACACCAATTTCTTCTCAACCGAATTTGGCCGCAAACCCTCCACTCTCGCCCGCCAAATGCTGTTTACCGAGGACGAGATTACCCACGTCATCGGCGATGACCGCACCGAGCAGCAAATGGTCGAGGGCAGCTATAAGCTTGCCGATGAACTGATGACGGGCAAACGGCAGAAAACCGTGCGCAGACGCGCGCGCGAACGAGCCGAGCGCTTGATCGAACATATGCGCGCCAGAGCCAACCCAGCGCCGGGTGATACATTGATGTTGGTGGATCTGGGCTACAACGGCTCGGCGCAGACCTATGTCGATGCGCTGCTGTCAGAGGCCTTCGATTGCCATGTGGCGGGGCGATACATGATCTTTCGCGAGCTTGTTGAAACCGGGCTCGACAAGAAGGGCATGATCGATGAGCGGCACTATGACTTTGAAATGGTCGCAGCGCTTTGCGGCAATGTCGCAGTGATCGAACAATTGGCGACCTGTGAGCTGGGCTCCGTGCGTGACTTCACACCGGAAGGTGAACCCATTCGCGAAGAGGCGACCGTCAAAGGCGCGCAAAGCGAGGTGCGAAACCGCGTCCAGGCGGGGGTCATTCGCTATGTAAAGGCCGCGCAGGAAGGAGCAGCGGTCAGGCGTGAAAACGTGGACGAGCCCCGGGCATTGCGCGAAGGGGCGGTGGGCGCTTTATCGCGGTTCATGTTCCTCCCCCATGCAGAGGAAGTCGCGGTGCTCAAAGACTTTGAGCACGACGTCAACATGGGCTCTGAACGCATGGTCAAACTCTTCGATCAGGCGCACGCAAAGGAAGGTATCCGCCGCCGGGGCCTATTCTATATGCAAGGGTCTGATCGCATGTTCCTGCCGGCCGAGTTAGAGCCAGAGGACATCAACACGCGCCTCTCCCTGATGGTGCAAAAACGCTTTGGCCTCGGCCTCACCTACCGCGATAACAGCCAGCCACCGATTGCCATTCCAGCATTCTTTATGGGCGCAACCGACAGCGCACAGACCACAATCCAAGCGCAGCCCACTCATGATGGATTTTACAGCGCCCGCGTGCCGGTGCCCAAGGGCATCGAGAACATCGCGCTTTGCGTAGGCGCGGTGTTTGAATGGTTCGAACTCGCGACAATCTCTGTCACCAGTGTCGAAACGCTGAAAGGCGGATTTACTCTGAAAGACCGACTGGAAGAGATCGGCGCAAAGTTCGATGGCCTCAAAATGCACGCTCCCGGCATCCACGAATGTACCGGATCGGCGGCATTTCTATTGGTCAAACCGCCGCGAAGCTTTGATGAGAGCAATCCTGAAATCATCGAATTTGTCCTGCGTCCTTTGATCAGGCGCAAGGAAACAGAGGCGGCGTCTGAAACACCCAGCATTCCGGCTACCCAGCCGCACCAAAAGGAGAAAGCTGCATGAGTGAGCTTTTGATCCATTCCATGTCCGAGTTTTCCAGCTTGATTTTGCCATGCCTTGATCATGCCAAGGTGAAAAACATCGCTGAGATCGGGAGTGAGTTTGGGGGCATGTCCAAATTGCTCGCACAGCATTCGGGCGAAAATGGTGGTTCGCTCACCTGTATTGACCCTGAGCCTGCCGATGGCTTTGCCCCCTGGGCACAGCGGCAGGGCAATGTGAACCACATCGCAAAACCTTCGCTCGATGCGTTGGAGAGGGATGCTGAAGCCGTCGATGCCTGGTTCGTGGACGGCGATCACAACTATTACACCGTCTACCATGAACTCACCGCGATTGACCGGATCCAACGTGCAGCAGGTCGCCCGCTGCTCGCCTTCATGCACGATGTGTCATGGCCCTGTGCGCGGCGCGATTTTTATTACGCGCCGGATCGTGTGCCACCGGGCTGGCGTCACCCGCACAGCTTCGACCACGGCGTGCGCCTTGGCGAAGATGGAGTATTATCAGGCAGAGGCCTTCGCGGAATGGGTTCCTTTGCGGTTGCTCTGCAAGCGGGTGGTGAGCGCAACGGTGTGCTGACCGCGGTCGAAGATTTCCTCAAAGAAGCCGATACAGAAAAGCGGCCCTTGTTTTATGTCCACGTTCCTGCAGTGCTTGGCCTTGGCATCATATTTGATGCGAGTGCTGAATGGTCGGGCGCCGTGGCAGAGTTTCTTCTGCCTTTCCACGCCAATCCTTTGATTGCGCGGCTGGAGGAAAACCGCCTGCGCAATTGGCTCGAAGTGGTCGATTGGCAGGACCGCGCCGCGTCTTAACGTATTGCGGCGGTTGGTTCGGCGCAGCCATCACATCACTTATCCAAAGTAAAACCCGGAGCTCCTGTTTGGAACTCCGGGTTTCCTTGCCACCCCGGTGGGGAGCTCTTTAGTCAGTCTCGCCTTATCGCAGGAGCGATAGGACGTTCTGCTGTGACTGGTTCGCCTGAGCCAGCATCGCGGTTGAGGCCTGTCCAAGGATCTGAGCCTTGGCGAGAGCGGTCGTCTCTTGGCTAAAGTCGGTATCCTGTATTCGCGATCGTGCATCGGCCAAGTTGGTCGAGGTCGTCGTCAAATTGTTGATCGCGCTCTCAAGTCGGTTTTGCCCCGCACCCAGCGATGAACGCGTCGTGTTTACAGCCTGAAGGCCATTATCAACGTTGGTGACTGCGGTTGCAGCGTTTGTTGCGCTGCTGACATCGAGGCCCGCTGCATCAAGGTTCGAGTTGTCGATTGCGGTGCTGGTGAGAGTGATCGAGCGGCCTGCGTCAATCTGAATGTTAACAGATACGTCGCTGCCTGAGCCTGAGCCGGTGCCGAATACGGACACGCCGTTAAATTCGGTATTGGTCAAAATGTCATCGATCTGCGCTGCAAGTTCAGTGACCTCGGTATCGAGGAAGCCGCGGTCGGTGTCATCAAGCGTGCCGTTTTGTGACTGAATGGCAAGTTCGCGAACACGCTGGAGCATGTTGGACACTTCTTCCAATGCGCCTTCAGCGGTTTGAGCAAGCGCGATGCCATCATTTGCGTTGCGCACACCCTGGTTAAGTGCGCGGATGTCGCTGGTGAAGCCGGTCGCGATTGAAAGGCCAGCGGCATCGTCTGCTGCTGAGTTGATACGGTTGCCAGTCGACAGACGCTCCATGGATTTGCCGAGCATTTCGTTGGCTTCCATGCTGGCGTTCGATGCGCGCAGGGCTGAGATATTGGTGTTAATTACGGACATGGGGTTACTCCCGTTTTCCAAGTGCAAGTGGTTGGAACAGAGCAGCCTGGTGCCGCAGCTGTTGAGACCTAGACCGGACGGGGGCGAAAATGTTTAAGTCAAAATATTCAAGAATGTGGGAGAGCCCAATAATCGCAGGGATCTGCGCTGCTTCACCCATCCATCCTCATACACGCGCGCTAGTCCATATTAGGGCACCCCTGAGAGGAATTGCCGCCTCTGCGTGCGGGTCTTGCCGGTATTGGTAAAGATTGACGGCTTTTGTTGATAACGGCCAAGCTGTTTAATTTCAGAGGTTTAGGGGCAAAACTCGGGCAATTCCTTAGGGCAGCTACGGGTGCTTAAATTTCCTTTATCTTGTCCGCCCACCCGGCAAATCCTTTCCACCGGCCTTCTAGGGGGCAAAATTAAGCAGGTGGAATAATGCAAAGCCAGTCAGACACATCTACTGCTGACATTTCGCAAAACGCAGGTGCATCGCATGCAAGCGCAGCTCCTGCGGCGCGCTTTGCCTCGCTCGCGGCGCACTCAGCCCTAATTGAGCCCACTGTTCCCCTGCTTGCGCAAAGCTGGCTACAGGATCGCTTAGTCTTGGGTGACAATGGCAATTTCGAGAAAACCGCTGCGCGAAGTGCTAATGCGCGGGCCGATAGGATCGTCATTGATCTTTACGCAAGCGACAAAAGTTCGGCCCGCCAACCATCTCTCACCCGGATCAGCGATGGCAAAATTGCACTGCATTATTCAGCGGCAAGCCTGCCAGAGGCGCGCGCTGCGCTGATCGCGAGCGCATCGCATGGTGGTTGGCCGATTGCGCGTGATACGCAAAGTCTGGCGCTGCTCACCTTGAGCGAACGTATTGCGGCAAGCGAGATACCCGTTCTCCTCGAAGGGCCTACGGGCACCGGCAAAGAGGTGTTTGCAAACTTCGTCCACCGGATGAGCGCTCGCGGCAAAGGGCCGTTTGTTGCGGTAAATTGCGCGGCCATGCCCGAGGCGATGCTTGAAGGGTTGCTCTTCGGGCACCGCAAGGGCGCATTTACTGGTGCAGGTGAGGCGCGCGAGGGGCTGTTTCGGGCAGCTGATGGGGGCACGCTTTTGCTTGATGAGATTGGCGAATTGCCACTGGCGCTACAGGCAAAGCTTTTGCGCACCCTTCAGGAAGGCGAGGTGCTGCCACTGGGCGCGACCAAGCCGGTAAAGGTCGATGTGCGCATTGTGGCGGCGACCAATCGCACGCTCTCTCATGAGGTGACACAGGGGCGTTTTCGCGAAGACCTCTATTACAGGCTCAATGTTTTTCCCCTGATCCTGCCCGCTTTAAGGGAAAGGGTGCGCGATATTGCGCCTCTCGCCTTTGGCATGGTCCTGCGCCACGGTGCACAGCGCGCTTTGCCCAGCTGGATTTCGGCAGGCGCAATCGAGACGCTTGAGGCGCATCATTGGCCCGGCAATGTGCGCGAGCTTGAAAATGTTATTCGCCGCGCAATCCTTTTGGCCGGTGACGGGGCGGTGATTGAGGCGGCGCATGTCGTTTTTGATCAGGCACCGCGCCCGCTTGTGGCAAGCGCACCGGGCGCGGAGGCGACCGCTATTGCGCCATCTCCCCTTCCATCGGCCCCCCTTCCATCGGCCCCCCTTCCATCAGCCCCGCTGCCATCTGTCCCATCCTCATCTGCCACCGCTTCACTTTCCGACGTCGCCTTCCAATCCGAGGCGCAAGCGATCCTGCGCGCGCTCGATCAGCACGGCGGCCACCGCGCAAAAACCGCCGCAAGCCTTGGCATATCAGAGCGCACACTGCGCTATCGCCTTGCCTCGATGCGCGAAAACGGGCTTTTGCAAACGGGAGCTGAGGCATGAAGATCGGGGGCTCATCAGGCGGCATCCATGATGTCATGGCTCTGCGGCAGGAAATCCTGAAGCGCAGCCAAGCCTTACAAGAGGTTCGCGCAGGCGGGGTTGAGGCAGGCAATGAGGCTAAGACGCCCCAAGCCAGCGCGACCGGCCAAGTCGCAGGCTTTGCCGACACGCTGCAAAACGCGATGCAGGATGTGAGCGCGGTGCAAAAACGCTCCGCCGATATGCAGGCCGCTTATGAACGCGGCGAGGTCACCGATGTCGCCAAGGTCATGCTGGCACGTCAAGAGGCAGGGGTTGCGTTTGAAGCCACCATTCAGGTGCGCAACAAATTGCTCTCGGCCTACCAAGACATTTTGCGGATGGGGAGCTGAGCTAAGTGGCTGAGATGACCGTCCCTGGGGGCATGCCTGTCCCGTCGCAAGGCGCGATACCCGTTGGCGGCGGCGCCATGGGCGCATCTGCGCGCGCGCCCAATGGCAGCGGCTGGCAGGCGCAATTGAGTGCCTTTACCAGCCAGCCTGCCTTCAGGCGCGCCATTCCCGGCCTTATCGGCCTTGGCGCGGTGGCTGCGATTGCGGCCGTGTACATGGCGATATCAACGCCCCCGCAGCGCATCCTTTATTCCGGGCTTAGCGATAGCGAGCGCGCGCAGGTTGTGCAGATGCTCGAAGGCGGGGGGATCAGCTACAACATTGACCCCGGCACAGGCATCGTCTCGGTCGCAGAAACCGATATTCAAGCCGCGCGTATGCTCGTGGCAGGCGAGGGCGGTATCGCTGCGCCCCTTGGGGCAAGCGAAATGCTCGATGCGATCCCGCTGGGCTCTAGTCGTACGCTTGAAGGTGAGCGGTTGCGGTTGGCGCGCGAGCGCGAGCTTATGCTCACCATCCGCGAGATTGACGGGGTTGAAAATGTGCGTGTCCATTTGGCGACGCCGGAACGCTCTGTCTTTGTGCGCGAGAACAATCCGCCCACCGCCAGTGTTATGCTGCGCCTGACCAGTGGGCGTTCGCTTAGCCAAAGTCAGGTTGAGGCCATCGTCAATCTCGTCTCAGGTTCTGTACCGGGAATGACGCCGGACATGGTGCGTGTGGTCGATCAAAACGGCAGGCTTCTTTCCTCACCCAAGGAAGACACGCTTGAACCTCTGCTGTTGCAGCGCGAATTTGAAGCCAAGCTCCAGGAACAGGTCTCAAGCCTCCTCACCCCGCTGCTTGGCGAAGGGAATTTTTCAAGCCAGGTGCAGGCAGAATTGGTGCGAGAGGAAGTGACCTCTGCGCGCGAGACCTATGATCAAGAAGGTGCGGTCCGCTCTGAGAGTGAGCGCAATTCGAGCCGTATTGCGCAAGCAGGCCCCGGAGGCATTCCGGGCGCCGAAACCAATACGCCTCCTGATGACCCAGAGCTCGTTGAGGGACCGCCTGATCCCGAAGCCGCCGCAAGAGCAGCCCAGACAGCACCGCGCGATACAGAAAGCGCGGTCAGCCGCAATTATGAACTTGGCCGCGAGGTCGAGGTAAAGTCTGCGCGCCCCGGCGGCCTCACCAAACTCTCTGTCGCGATTGCGGTGAGCCAATCCGCACTTGAAGCCGCAGCACCAATGACCGCTGAGCAATTGCAAACGCTGGTGAGTGCTGCAGTTGGCGCAGATGAGGCGCGCGGGGATCAGGTGCAAGTTGTGGTGGGCGCGTTTGACGACACCGAAGTCGCCCCCCTGCCTTTTACGAGCAGTCTTGGTTTGCCCAGGTCTTGCGCATTGTTGCAGCGCTTATTGCAGTGCTCTTGGTCCTACTCTTGGCGGTCCGCCCGCTCATCAAAGCGGTCAAAGGGCCCGAGGATGAAAAGAGCGCGAAAGATGATCCTGCGGCGCTTGAGGACAAGTCGGATGATGGTGATGAGAGCGCAGACGATGATGATGGCCTTCGAGAAGATGAGCTGCAACACAACGCTGCTTCTGACGGCGAAGACGCGGATGGCGGTAAAATCGAAGCCGTCGCAGGTGAAATCATCGAGGATGATGATGAAGCTCAGCTGACACCTGAGGCAATCTTCAGCCAGCGTATCGAAACCGCACGCCAATTGGCTCTGGCTCAACCTGACCGCGCCGTCGAAGTGCTCAAGCGCATGATCGATGAGCCCGAAGAGGTTTTTGAGGAAATCGAGGAGGAGGCTTGATGGAAGACGACACTCTTCTTGAAGGCGCACAGGGCGCGATGGATAGCGCGGCGCAAAGGCCTATCCTCACCCGCGTACAGCGCGTTGCGATCTTCCTCATGCTTCTTGAAGATGAAGAGGCGGCTGCCCTTATGTCTCGCATGGAGCCCGATGAGCTTCAGCTGATCGGAGCGACCATGCTCGAGGTGGGCGAAATCAAGCGCGAGATGATGAACGAGGCGCTTGAGGATTTCGTCTCGGAAAGCGAGAGCGACCGTATGCCCGTGCCTGATCGCAACGCACAGGTGCGCGCGATGATGGAACGCTCGCTTGGCCCTACCAAGGCCGAAAGCATGATGCTCAAACTTGATCCAGAGCCTGGTCCGCGCAGTCTTGAGATGGCGCGCTGGCTTGCCCCTTCCGTGCTGCTTAAATTGGTCGAGGATGAACACCCACAGGTGATCGCCGCGCTCCTTCTAATGCTTGAGCCAGAGCCTGCCGCCGAAGTGCTTTCCAACCTTCCCGGCAACATCCAATCCATTGTGGTCGAGAAGGTCGCCACCATGGGCCCCGTGAGCCAAACCGCTATCGATATGATCGATAAGCTTTTGTCGCAGCGTATCGGTTCGACCTTTGGTCCAGCTGCCCTTGCAATCGGTGGGGCGAAGGATGCTGCCGCGCTTATCAATGCAGGCGCAGGCGATCTCAAAGGCACGGTGTTGCCCGCCATCGCACAGCGCAATGCGCCTTTGGCCGAACAGATCGAAGAGGAGCTATTCACCTTCGAAATGCTGCTCGATCTCGATGCGAAAACCATGGGCCGGATCCTGCGCGATGTGGACAACGATGCGCTTATCGATGCGCTCAAAGGCATCGAGGAAGAGGCGCGCGATGTCTTCTTCCGCTGCATGTCCTCGCGCGCCGCCGATGGCATCAAGGACGAGATCGAAATGCGTCAGCGTCTGAGCAAGAAGGACGTCGAAGACGCACAGCGCAAAATCGTCCAACTCGCGCGTCAATTGGCCGAACAAGGCGAAATCAACCTTGGAGCCGACGATGGCGAATTCATCTGATTGGATCACAGCCCTGCTTGACCGTCCAGAGGAGGATGAGGGTGGTCCATCGCCGCTGAGCTGGTTGCCTGATTTTGGGAAGTCTGAGGAAAGCTTTGTCGAGAGCCTGCCGTTTGAGCGGTTTGTATCTGAACCTAAACCCCAAACTCCGGCGCAACCAGTTGAACTGCCTGAGGCGGAGGCGAGCGATGCGCTTGAAGATATTCTTCGAAAAGCGCTTATAGATCGAGACGCTGTGGAGGCGCTCGAAACCCCTTCTGTGGAGCCCGTTGAACCACCTCCAGAGGCCGCCCCCGAACCCGATCCCATCGCCGAAGCGTTTGCTCGGGGAGAGGAGGCAGGAAGGCAGGCGGCCATGGAAGAGGGTCAGGCGCTTTGCGACCAGAAGACGCGTTTGAGACAGACGTTTCGAGCGCTTGATCAAGCTGCGATGGATGCGCTTGCCAGTGATCTGGCTGAGACCGTGATTGCCCTATGCTCTCAGACTTTGGCCGATTTCATCCCCGCACCAGAAGCCTTAAAGAAGCGCTGTCTTACAGCTGCACAAAGGCTGGGCGCGGGCGCGGGCGCTATGACGCTTTACCTTCATCCCGACGATCTGGCGCTGCTCGATCAAGAGGGCCTTGAGGGGTGGCGCATTGTGGGCGATCCAGCAGCAGAGCGCGGCGGACTTCGCTTTGAGACCGCGGATGGCTCGGTTAGTGACCGTCCCGCAGATTGGCGCCGCGCCATCGCCGCTGCGATCAAAGGCTGAACCAGCCATGCTTGCCGAACTCCAGATTGAACTTGCGCGCCACCGCGCCGCACGCGTCGAGGCGGGGCCCGTTGTTTTTGGCAAAGTTGTGTCGTGCGATGGGGGATTGATCGAGGTGTCGGGACTTGCCCTTCCCATCGGATCACTTGGGGCCATCGAAGGTGATCAAACGTCCGAAGAAGCTCTCGCCGAAGTCATTGGTTTTCGCGGTGGGCATTCGCTGATGATGCTGCTTGGCGACACGCAATTGCTTCGCCCTCAATCGCGCGTGCGCGCCATCGGCAGTCCGGGGATGGTGCGTGTGGGCGAGGCTTTGCTCGGCCGCGCGGTTGATGGCTTGGGGGAGCCGATTGACGGCGGGCCGCCGCTTGATCTTGCGAACCCTTGGCCCCTTGGCGGCAAACGCGAAGGCGCGTTGGAGCGCGCGCCTGTGACAAAGCCATTCGACTGCGGAGTGCGCGCGATCAACGCGCTTGCGACTATGGGCCGGGGCCAAAGGGTGGGCGTTATGGCAGGTTCCGGCGTGGGAAAATCGGTGCTGCTCGATACGATTGCCGGGCAGGCACAGGCCGATATAACCGTGGTTGCGATGATCGGAGAGCGCGCGCGGGAAGTCTCCGATTTTGTCGCGCGCCATATGACTGATGTTACGCGGGGGCGGATGGTTGTGGTCGCAGTGCCAGCGGACCACGCACCCAACTTGCGCCTTCGCGCCGCGCAATATGCAAGCGCAATCGCTGAGTATTTCAGGGCCCAAGGCAAGAGCGTGCTTCTGGTCCTCGACAGCCTTACACGCGTGGCCCATGCAGCGCGTGAATTGGCGCTTGTTCTGGGCGAACCGGGAGCAGCGCGTGGATATCCGCCAAGCGCATTGGCAGCGATCACGCGATTGGTTGAGCGGGCGGGGAATTCAGCCACATCGGGCGGGTCTATTACAGGGGTCTACACCGTGCTTGCCGATGGGGATGATATGAACGATCCCGTGGTCGACACAGCGCGCGCGATCCTTGACGGGCATATCCTCCTCTCGCGCGACTTGGCGCAGCGCGGGCACTATCCTGCGATTGATGTGCCATCATCGCTTAGCCGGGTCATGGATGGCGTCGTCAGCCCTGAGATCGTGGAGGCAGCGCGCGTCCTACGCTCGCTTATCTCAGCGCGCGAAGAAAACCGCGACCTTGTGATGATGGGCGCATACCGCGCTGGCTCTGACCCATCGCTTGACCGCGCGCTGCAACACAGCGGTGCAATTGACACCTTTTTGACGCAAGGCAGGAACAGCGCCATTGGCTTGCCAGAAAGCTTGGAGCACTTGCTCGCTCTGACCCGGCAAACCCAAAGTGTCAGCGCCTCGGTCAATGAGTGAAAAGCGCCGCCTGAAAATCGCTAAGCGGCAATTGATGATGGCGCAGATTGCCCGGCGCGAGGCGCGTTTTGCGCTTGCGAATGCGATTGGCGAGGAAGAGCGCAGCGGACAAATCCACGACCGCGCCCGCGCGCTTCTTTGCGAATATGAAAAACGCGCACATGCGATGAACCAAGGCGCGCAAAGCCATACGTTGCAAAGCAATCTTGCCTTTGTGCGCTCGCTTCAATCCATGGCTCAAGATGCAGCTCTCGCACACAAGGATGCAGGCGATCAGACGGCATGGCAGGTGCAAGCATTGGCCAAGGCCGAGACCCGTTTGGACGCACAGGAAAGCCGGGTGAGCGAGGAAAAACGCACCCTTCTTCAAAAGCGCGAACAGCGCGAATTGATGGACCAGCTGACCGGCAAATCCGGCATGGCACGCAAGTTGCAAAATCAGGAGCACACCGGTGACAGGGGCGCGTTTAAGGGCGCTTACAAAACCGGGTCCACGCAACCCTAAGCGTTCTCTTTGCGCATCTCACGCGAAGACCACGTGAGAGCTAATGGAAGACGAGCCTTGATCCCTTCTCTGCAAGACCTGACCGCCGCACCAACAGCCCCAAAGTCCGCGATTGCGCCGCCGGAAATCATTGGAAAGGCGACCTTTCCTGCTTTGCTTGGCGGTCTTCAGGCTGCGACAAAACAGCCGGGGGAATTAGACAATCCCCCCATTGATGGGCCTAAGGCGCAGGGTGGTGAGCGGCGCGAATTTGAGGTCGAGGCAACAGCTCGCCTGGCGCCAGCGAAGACCTTCGGCGCGTCGCCTCTTCAAGGCCAAAGCCCAGCGGCAAAAACCGGCAGCGTTCAACTCCCAAGCGGCACGCTCTTGCCGACAAGCCCTGAGCTGTTGGAGCCAACCTCCCCCCAATCACTCAGCTATCAGCAGAGCCCATTATCGTGCATCTGCCAGCGCAAAGGCCAACCGATCCATCAGCCCAAAGCGGTGATGAGGGCGCGCGCGCGATTACTGCTCAGACTGCGCCCGAAGACCTAACCCTTGCAACTTTGCAAGGTGAGCCGGGCCTTTCCCCCAGCGCGCGTTGACTGAAACCGGCGAGACCTTTGAAACACAGAGCCCAGCGCCTGAGCGCGCCGATGCGAACGGTGAACCTCTTCGCCCGGCTTTGGTCGTCGAGGCTAATGTGATGGCCCCTGCGACGAGAGCCCAGCTCAATGAGCGAGTAGCACAGAGCCCAGTCGCGCAGACTCCAGTCGCGCAGACTCCAAGCGAACGGGCCCCGGTGGCAAATGGGCAGGCGCAGCCCGCCGTGCGAACACCCGCCGACCCTTCCCTTAGACCGCTTGATAAACCTCCTGCACCACCCGCCAAGCCCACGGACATAACCCCGAGTGCAATCGCAGCGTCTTCCGATCAAGAACCGAGCGATACCAAGCAACCGCTTCGCGCCCTGAGCGAGCCGACCGCCGCCGCCGATCCGTCAAGAGCATTGAAAAGCTCGCCGCCAATTGACCCTGCCAACACCGCGGTAACGATATCGCCCCCAAGCGAGCAAACGAGAGCACAATCAACCGGCACCCAAAGCGCGCTGGTTTCCCAACCTGTGGTCCAGACCCTCACGTCTTCCCTTGGCCTTGGACGGGTGACAAAAGTTGAGACCACTAAAGCCGGCACGCCGCCTGAAAAAGATGCCGCAAGCGATGATGCAAGGAATGCGACCGGCAGACAGGCGAACGCCAATGCGTCGGCCATGGCTCCGATCCTATCGGCCCTATCGATACCGGCCGACCCACAGGCCGATCCCGATGCGCCGCGCGGGCCCTTGCCCTCCAGCCTGCCGACATCAGCGGCGCCCGCCTCATCTCAGCCATCAACCCCGCAAACGCCGCTGGATACAGCATCGTCTCAACCATCATCAGCCGCGCCGCAGACCGCAGCTGCCGCACCCATCGCACCTCAGGCTGCCGCTCCCACACCGCTAGCTGATGCAGGAGCAGCTTTCCGGCCCTCCGCACAGCTTGAAAGCACCATTGAGCAGCTCACCCAGACCCGAAGCGATGCGCAGGCAAACAAGCCTGAGATGACCGTGCGCCACCAGGACTTTGGTGCGATCACCATGCGGCTTGATGCGAGCGGCAATGACCTTCGTACAACGCTTTCGGCCCGCGATCCGGGCTTTGTGCCCGCCATTCAAACGGCGCTTGCTGAAAGAAGTGTTGCGGCGAGCAACGAGGCCACCGGCAGCAATACGCAGCGCGGCAATGATCAATCAGGCTCGCAATCAAACTCTCAGACCAATTCTCAATCCGGTTCCTCTGCTGGCTCGCACTCAGGCGCTCAGGGCCAGGGCCAGGGCATGCAATTTGGTGCCCACTACGGGTCTTCCACAGGGGGAGGTCAAGGAACGTCTCAACCATACGCAGGGCAAACCGGCTCTCAAGATGAAGACACCGCTTCAGACCGGGCCAATCCGGCGGGTCAGCGCGGTGGATCAGCGGGAGATGGCGAACGCTTCGCCTGAACCTGGTGGCACCAAAAGCAGGGAAGTAACCTTCGATGTCTGATGCAAAAGCGGAAGAAGACGGCGACGCCAAAAAAGGTGGAGGCGGGATGAAGATGATCATCGGGATCGTCGTCGCACTCGGCGTGGGCGCGGGCGGTGCTTATGGAGCTTTTGCCGCTGGATTAATCGGTGACGACGGCAGCAGCGGTCCCGATCACCCTGAATTGGTGCGCAAAGGCGATTCTGACCCTTACCCCATCCCTGGCGGAGGAAAGGACGAGGGACCTGTCGTTTATGGGGAAGGTGGCAGTGAGTTTCGCACCGCTTATTATACATTCGAAGACAGCTTTACCTCGAACCTCGCCGAGTCCAGCGGCCTAATCCAGGTGGAGCTTGCCGCTTCAACACAGCGTGACGGGCGCGTGCTCCAGTGGATCCACAACCACCAGCTCGCGATCCGTTCAGCGATCCTCGTCCAGCTTGCCGCGACACCTGAACAAGACCTCTACTCGATTGAGGGCAAAGAGGCTCTTGCTACTCGCCTGACCAAGGCGATCAATGAAGTGCTCGAAGAAAATGAGGGCTTTGGCGGGGTTGAAAACGTGCACTTCAAAGGGTTGCTCGTCCAATGAATATGTCTGGCACCTTTGCATCTGATTTTGCTGGCGCTCGCCCTGTTGCGCGGCATTGCTCAGAGCTTACCTGGCGGGGCCCTCGTCCCGATGAACGCGCCGGTGTTATTGCCGAATGGCGCCGCGATTTGGCCCGCGAGCTTTCCAATGAACTTGGTCAGATCCTACAAGGCGACAAGTTGGAAGTCACCATCAGCGAGCCCAAAATGATGAGCGGCACACAGGTGTTTGCCAAGATCGGGGAAACCGCTGTGAACACGCTTCTGCGCATTGGCACAGGCGATCAGACTGTCTTGCTCAGCCTCGATTATGCAACGGCGATTGCGCTTACCGACTGCTCTTTTGGCGGGGAGGGCACCGTGCCTGAAACCGTCCCTTCTCAACTGCCTCGTTCAGCCGGGCTTTTGGTTGAGAAATTCGCCAGCTCAATTGCGCAAGTGATCGCTATGTCGAGGGGAACAGGCGAACCTCCTTGCGGCGATGTTTTGGTGCGCAGTGAGAGCGTTGTGCGCCTCAAACCCTTTAATGCAGACGCGCAAATCGCGGTTCTTGATGTCACCCTTGCCCAAGGCGCGTTTGTTGAATGGCAGATGTTGATTGCCCTTCCATCAGACAGGTTGGGTGAACTGCTTCCCAAGTCAGGTTCAAATCGGGGCAAGGCCTCCAGCGATGCGAAGCCTTCGAAATCTCGCGACCCTTATGAAGGGGTGCCGCTCAAGCTGGAGGCGGTGCTCACTGAATTTGAAATGTCGCTTGGAAAGCTGGAGGCGCTTGCGCCTGGAGATGAGATTGCGCTCACGATCCCGCGCGAGCTTCCTTTGCGCATCGGCGGCGATGTGTTCGCCCATGGCACTGCAGGGACGATTGAAAACCACATGGCACTGCGCCTGACAAAAGTGCCTCACCAAAACGCCGACATGGCGCGCGCACATTGGGAGGCAGGTCAATGAACGCTTTGGGTGGTACTCTTAGCCCCGCGCTTCAACGCCTTGGTGCGGTTTCAGTTCGCCTCTCGGTTGAGCTTGGCACGACCAATATGGCGCTCAAGGATGTGCTCGCTCTGGCGGAAGGGAGCGTTGTGTCGCTCGATAGACTAACCGATGAGTTGCTTGATATCACCGCCAATGGGGAAGTCATCGCGCATGGCGAAGTGATTGCACAAGAGGGGCGATTTGCGCTTCGTATTGTGAGCCTTGCAGGCGGTGAAACGCCAAGCAGCCGGCCACCAAGGCCAGCGCCGCGACCTGATGCACCGGTCGCGGCGCCTGCCGCTCCATCTGTTTCTGGGCCTGAAGCTCCCAGACCTCAGCCACCGGTTGAACCCACCCATGATCCTGCGTCAGCGGCCAAGCAGGAACCGATGCCCAACGTCAGCGAAGAGGCCGCACGCGAAGCTCCGACACAAGAGACCTCAAATGAGGAGGCACCGCCCGCAGAACCAGAGGTGGATGCATTGCTCGATGCTTTGGATGAGCTGACCGATGCACCTGCCAAGGACGGTGATGAAGCGCCGGGCGCGGATGACGCGATATGATGGCTGAATATCTCTTAAGGCTGGCGCTTTTGCTGCCGCTCTTGGGTCTCATGATCTGGGGCAGTCTTAAACTCACCCGCTATTTGCAAACGCGCCTTGTCGGGATGCAATCCACTTCGGGATCGCTTGAGCTTGTCGAGACGAGCCTTCTTGCCCCCGGATTGAAACTCGCCGTTGTGCGCTTTCATGGCCGCGAAATCCTGCTGGGTTGTTCGCGTGCTGGGATCGTGCGTCTTGGCGAGGCGGAGACTTCCGAACGCGCGCCCAATGCCGCCCGCGCGCCTGCAACACTTACGAAATCTGAGCTTTAGGCATGAGCGGTTTCAAACGCCTCGGCTGGCTTTTGTGTTTACTTGCGTTAACCATGTTTTCGCTTGGCACAGCAGCCCATGCAGCGGTCCCCATTGCAGAACCAGACGCTGCCGGGATTGGCAGCGCGATTGAGCGAGCCTTGAGCGCGGAAGGGGCAGGCGAGGACACGCCGCTAAGCTTCTCAATCCAGTTGCTCTTGCTGATGAGCCTTCTCACGATCCTCCCATCGATCGTGCTGATGATGACGAGCTTCCTTCGCATTCTGATTGTCCTCTCGATCCTGCGCCAAGCATTGGGCCTTCAGGGGTCTCCGCCAACTCAGGTGCTCGTAGGCCTCTCGCTCTTCTTGTCGCTCTTCATCATGGCGCCCACGCTCGACATGGTGAACACGGTGGCGATTGAACCTTATGCCAGCGGTGCCCTTGAAGCCGATGCCGCCATTGCGGCGGCAGGCGAGGCATTTCACGAGTTTATGCTGCGCCAAACGCGTGAGGCGAACCTTATCATGTTTGCCGATATCGCAGGCGTTGGTCAGTTCGAGAACGGTAAGGATATTCCCTTCTCGATCCTGCTCCCTTCCTTCGTCACCAGCGAATTGGAAACCGCGTTTCAGATCGGTTTTATGCTGTTCCTGCCCTTCCTTGTGATTGACCTTGTTGTGGCGAGCGTCCTGATGAGTTTGGGCATGATGATGCTTTCACCCACGATCATCTCTCTACCCTTTAAGCTGCTTCTTTTCGTCCTTGTTGACGGCTGGTCGCTTTTGATGGGTAGCCTTGCCATGAGCTTTGGATAGGGGGACGCCAAGCGATGCAAGAAGACGCACAGCTTTTGGCATTGGCCGATCAAACCTTGTGGGTGACCGCGCTTATCGTGGGTCCGGTGCTTTTTGCAGCGCTAGCGGTGGGCCTTTTGGTCGGCATCATCCAGGCGGCAACCTCGGTGAATGAGCAAACGCTGACCTTTGTGCCAAAACTTGCGGTGACCGCGGTGGTGTTTGTGGTCCTTGGCGGCACGATGATGGCGCTTTTGGGGGACTTCACCATAGAGATCTTTGCGCAGGTCGCTGGCATTGCCGGATAAAGGGGGGCGCAAGGTGACCTTTCTTGATCTCGGCTTTGACACTCTGCTTGAGCAATTGTGGCAGCTTATGTTTTTGTCCATCCGCTGCGGCGCGGCGATGATAGCCGCGCCCATGGTGGGCGGCATGGTCATGCCTGCAACCGCGCGGGTGATGGCCGCTTTCGTTATCGCGATATTCGTGGGTGTGTGGATACCGGTGCCGCAGCTCCCCGATATGCTCAGCTTTGCAGCGATCCTTGCGGTCTTGCAGGAAGTTGTCATCGGGGCAGCGCTTGGCTTTGTGCTGCAAATCGCCTTTGCCGTGCCCCTTATTGCCGCTGAACAAATTGCAGGCACTATGGGCCTTGCCATTGCGACGTCAATTGACCCTGCCAGCGGTCAGCAATCGGGCGCATTGGGGAGCTTTTTTGGCCTCATCCTAACCCTCCTATTCTACGTTATCGGCGGGCACCTCTTGTGGTTTCGCCTGATTATGGAGAGCTACCGATTGCTTCCTGCAGGCTCGGGCGGCTTTGGTGCTATCGAGGCGCAGAGTATCGTTTTGTTCGCTGGCTATTGCATCGCGACCGCTGCGGCGATTGCTTTGCCTGTGATCCTTGTGCTCCTTTGCGTCCAAGTCATCACCGGCACCATCTCACGCGCTGCGCCTGCATTGAACCTTTTTGCGCTTGGCCTTCCCGCTGGCACTCTTGCGGGGATCGCTGCCATGATTGTCGCCATGCCTATATTCATCGAGCAGTTCACCGACCTGCTTCAAGCCGCGCTCGAACAATCGGCCGCCATATTTACGCCCGGTCTTGAAGGTGTGGGGGGCTAAGCGATGGCTGAGGAAACACCGGGCGAAAAGCGGTTCGATCCCACTCCCAAGCGCAAAGCAGATGCCGCCAAGAACGGCGATGTCCTGCGCTCCAAGGAGGTGGCCACTGCGGTTGCGATGCTTACCGGCATTTCCATGCTCGCAGCGCTTGGCCCGTGGCTTTTTGAAGGCGTGCGCGGCGTTGCCCTTGCCAGTTTTCAGTTCGAGCTCGACAAGAATGCCGATTTCGACCCCGGCATATTGGCCATTAATGCAGGAAGCGCTGTCCTCCCACCCATTCTCGTCATTGGGATCGTCGTTATGATCATCACTGTGGCGGTCCAACTGCTGCTGGGTGAGGGCCGTTTTGTCCCGCAAAATTTGAAGCCCAAGGGCAATCGGATCAATCCGATGAACGGCCTTAAGCGCATGTTCGGCACGCAAGGGTTGATCGAGCTTGGCAAGTCAATCTTGAAGCTCATTCTGCTTGGCAGCATTGCAGCCTATTGGATTTCGACCACGATGCAGAGCCTGCTTGGCCTTGGGCGCGGGTCTTTACAGGCGCAGCTCGCGTTTGCTTGGGAGGCGGGAGGGCTGCTCATCCTCCTCCTCACCGCTGGTCTCGTGATCATCGCGATGATCGATTATCCCATCCAGGCCTTCCAGCGCAACAAGCGCCTAAAAATGAGCTTTGAGGACCTCAAAAACGAGACCAAACAGGCAGAAGGCTCGCCCGAGATGAAAGCTGCGCGTCGTCAGCGTCAGCGCGATTTGTCGCGTGGCTCTGTCGCCAAGGCGATGAAAGAGGCGCAGTTTGTGGTGGTGAACCCGATGCATTTTGCTGTTGCCATGACGTACGATCCAGAGCTCGCCCCTGCCCCCGTTGTGCTTGCCAAAGGGCGCGGGGAAACGGCGCTTGCCATGCGCGAGATGGCAGGGGAAATGGGGCTACCCGTGCTCGAATATCCGCAACTTGCGCGCGCGGTTTACTTCACCACAAGGGCCAACCAAATGGTGCGCGAAGAGCTCTATGTTGCCATTGCCGCATTGGTTGCATTCGTCCTTTCATTGAAGCGCGGTGAGCGGGTCCGTCCCCCCGAAGTCGACGTGCCCGATGACCTTCGCTTTGATACAGATGGAAACAGGGAAAAAACCGCTTAAGCAATCTGGCAAATGCCCGTCCTTGGAGGCATGGAAAACCAAGGCTCATCGATCATCACCGCGCTTGGCGCTGGGAGCGGTATCGACTTCATCCAGCTCGCCAATGATTTGTCGCAGGCCTCGTTTGAGCCTCGGCGCGCAAACCTTGAATCGCGCAACGCCGCGCTTGAGGCGCAGATATCGGCAGCAGCATTGATCCGTTCCTCGCTCAATGACCTTGCCAGCGCTTTGGGCGACCGGGTTCGCAATGGCGATTTGTCGCCTCAACCAAGCCTTGGCAATTCGGCCATCGCCGATGTCTCGACCACTCCCGGGATCACCCCGCAAGGCAGCTATTCGCTTGAGGTGACACAGCTTGCCCAGAGCCAAACGCTGGCCTCTCAAAGCTATTCCTCGGGCGATGATCTGGTGGGTGAGGGCACTCTTAACATTCGTTTTGGCACGGTGAGCGGGGCCAGCTTTACCGAGGATACCGAGCAATCGGCCCTTGCCATTGATGTGACCGCTGATGATACGCTTGAAAGCTTAGCTGCGAAAATTTCCACCGGCAGCGAGGGCAAGCTGTTTGCCTATGTGGCTGAAGGATCAAACGGCGCGCAATTGGTGATCAAAGGCGAGGATGGCGCGCAAAATGGCTTTGTTCTGGAGCCTGCAAGTTCTGCCCTGTTGCCAACTGCAACGCCCGGTGATCTGAGCTACCTTGCATGGAGCCCCGCGACAAATTCAGGCGAATTGCGCCAGGCCTCGCAGGATGCAATCTTCAGCCTCGATACAGTAGAGCTCACCAGTTCCAGCAACACCGTGACCGGCCTTCCAGAGGGGATCGGGCTGACGCTTAACGCCACCAATGCGGGCGAGCCAACTACGCTGAGCTTTAAGACCAATGATGGTGCAATCAGCGCGGTGATGACCGATTTCGTGGCCGCCTTGAATGATATTGTGGGCTTGCTCAACCAAGAAGCCTCAGGGGTGGGCAGTACGCTTGGCAACGATTCGGGTGCGCGCGGGCTTCGAGCAGATTTGTCATCGCTTGCAAGCCAAGTCGTGATGCCCAGTGCAGAGGAGGGTGAGCCTTCAACGCTGGGCGATTTGGGGCTTTCGATCACGCGTGATGGCTCGTTCCAGCTCGATACACAGCGCCTCAATGCAACGCTCGCCAATTCGCCTGACGGCGCAGCGGCAATGTTTACGGCGGGTGCGTTTGGTGTCTTTGCCACAATCGATGGTCTTGCAAGGGATAACACTTTGCTCTCCGATCCGGGCTCGCTTGGGGGGTCGGTGGTGCGCTATGAGGCGCAGATTGAGCGCAATGACGAGCGCCTTGCACGCGTTGCTGACAATCAGGAATCTTTGCGCAATCGGCTCACCCGCAGCTTTATCGCAGCGCAAAGCAATGTGACCCAATCGCAATCCACGCTGAGCTTCCTTCAGCAGCAGATTGACGCCTTCAACTCGCAGAATTGATGAGGGGGTGAGCCGATGATGCCCTTTTCGAAAAGCGCCGCCAACGCCTATCGCCGGGTCGATCTTGATGCGCGTATCGAGGCGTCTTCGGGCGAGGATTTGACGCGGATATGCCTTGAAGAAGCGGTGGCCTCGCTTGGCCAGGCGGTGGCTGCGATTGAACACAGGCCAGGTCAGGTCCCGCGCGAGGCGCTTTCACGTGCGCATGGCATTGCGATTTGGCTGGCGAGAAGCGTTGCCCCGGACAATCCGCTGAGCGCCCCTCTCACCCAGTTTTACGGCGGCGTTGCAACGACCATCGCCCGCAATCTGACGCGGGCCTCGCTATTAGAGCTGGCCCGGACGCGCGATGATTTGAACGATATCCTCCAAGCTGCGCGCTCGGTCTAGGCCCCGCTTGCCTCCATCGCCTCGCGGATAATGCGAGCGGCGTCATCGGGGTCTTGGAATGGGTGGAAATGGGTCATATCGGGCCGATCCATATCAATGCCCTTGGGCATGGTGGCGGCAAGGCCCGGCCATGTGGGAGAGCCCTTAAAGTCGCGAATATCGCTTTGCATGGCGCGCACGATGGTGGTGGGCACCTCGACGGCTTTAGCCGCTTCCAAGGCGGGTGCGCCTGACATGCTCGACATATAGAGGCTCGCCTCCACTTCCGGAGCGCAGGCGAGCTCATAGCCACCTGTCGCCAGCGGTGTGAGGCCATGGTGGCAGTAGCTTTCAAACACATCGCGGCGGAAAAGGCTGTAGGGCTCGCGCTCCTGAAAACGCGCTATCATTTCTTCAGGCGACGCAAAATCGCGCTTGCGCTTGGCAGCAGGGTGCATCTGCCCTTCGGGGGTTAACGAGCGGCCACTGTCATAAAACCGCGGATCAAGGATAACCGGGTCGAATAAGACGAGAGAGCGAAAAGCGTGCGGCCGCTCTGCAGCAACGCGCAATGTCACATGCGCGCCCATAGAATGGCCCATACCAACCGCATCTGTAAGCTCCAGATGATCGATCAGAACAATAAGCTCATCAACGATGATCTGCCATTCATCGAGTGGCCCGCCGCTGGATTGACCATGGCCATGCATATCCACCGCAATCACGCGGGCGCCAGGAAATTGCGCCGCAATCGCATCATAGCACCGCCCATGAAAGCCCGTTGCATGGGCGATCAGAAGGGTGGGCGCGCCCGGTCCAGCGGGCCATTCGTGATAAGCAAGGGTGGTCTCGCCCGCCTCGAAGCGGTGCAAGATAGGTTCTTTGGTCTCGGGCATATCGTCAGGCGTCTTGCCCGTTTTGATCCTCTTGGGGAAGCGCCGATTTGAGGATGAAGAACCCTGCAAAGGCGGCCACCAGTGAGCCGGAAAGCACACCCAGTTTCACTGCATCAATGAGCGCCGGATCGGCAAAGGCGAGGTTTCCGATAAACAGGCTCATCGTAAAGCCAATCGCAGCGAGCAGCGACAGCCCGTGGATCTTGCGCCAACCCACTCCATCGGGAAGCTTTGCAATCCCTGCTTTCACCGCGACCCAGGCAAAGCCGACAATGCCCACTTGCTTACCGATCAACAGACCCAAAGCGATGCCCAAAGGCAACGGTTCAAGAAGGTCAGCAGGAGACAGTCCAAACAGGCTTACCCCTGCATTGGCAAAGCCGAAAATGGGGATGATCACAAAGGCGACCCATTTGTGCAAGCCATGCTCCATATGCTCCAGCATGTGCGAGCCATCGCGCGCCACCATTGGCACCATCATGGCCGCCGTGACCCCTGCCAGCGTCGCGTGGACGCCTGACTTCAAAACAAACACCCACATGATGACGGTGAGCAAAACGTAAGGAATGGTAGAGGCTATTTTCAGCCGTCCCACAACGAACAACAGCGCCAGCATTGCGCCGCCTGCCGCCAGCATCGTGACATCAATTTCCTTGGTATAGAAAAGCGCAATGACCGTGATCGCGCCGATATCGTCAATCACCGCAATCGCGAGCAGCAATGCCTTCATTGCCACCGGCACGCGCGGTCCCAAAAGCGATAGGATACCAAGGGCAAAGGCGATATCGGTGGCGGCGGGAATAGCCCATCCGCTGATGCTATCGGGTGAATTTAGGTTGATGCCAACGTAAATGAGCGCCGGGATCGCCATGCCGCCAATCGCCGCTGCAAGAGGCAAGGACGCTTTGTCCCAGCTCGACAATTGACCGCTTATGATCTCACGCTTCACTTCCAATCCAATGAGGAAGAAGAAAATCGCCATAAGGCCATCGTTGATCCAAAGCAGCAGCGATTTGTTGATCGCAAAATCGCCAAAGGACACATTGAGCTTGGTTGAAAGCGTTCCAAAATACGCATCTGCCAGCGGGCTGTTCGCGATCAGCAAAGCCAAACCGGCAGCGGCAATCAGCACAATGCCGCCTGCGCTTTCCTGCTTGAGGAAGTCCTTGAGAGCAGCGCTCACCCGGTCAATCATGTGTGTGTCCTTTGAAGAGGGTCTTGCAATTCACTCAACCAACAGGAACGATCTGGGTTCCGGGTGGACGTAGACAATAGGCCGGTCAGCCTAGGCACTGACAAAAACGCGGGAGTTAGCGGGGCAACCAGCGGGGGAGCACGCGCTGGAACTGGGCCTGGAGCCTGGGTAGGAGCAGAGCCGGGAATGGTGCTGGGAACAGGGGCGCGCACCAATCATTGACAATCACGCGGCTTCAGTGGAACGCCGCAAAGCAACATCGCCTTACTCAATTCCACCCACCGGAGCCTTTTTTGCGCGACGACCCAGCCAAAGCGCTGCCCACTCCCACCGACTTTCGCAAAGCCATGGGGCATTTCCCCACGGGCGTGTGCGTGGTCGCGCTTGAGACACAGTCGGGTGAGATCGCCGCGATGACGATCAACTCCTTTGTATCGGTGTCATTGAACCCGCTCTTGGTGTGTTGGTCCTTGCACAATTCCTCCGGCCGCTTCGAGCTGTTCTCAAAAGCCAAGCGTTTCACCATCAGCATTTTGGCAGCCGATCAAAGTGGACTTGCAACGACCTATGCCTCGCGTGAGCTGACCGCTGTGAGCGAGGCAGATTTTGAGAGAAGTACGCAAGGTCTGCCGGTCATTAAGGGCTCTTTGGCAGCGTTCGAGTGCCAAGCATTCGCTCAGCATCCCGCTGGCGATCACACCATGATCCTTGGCGAGGTGACGGCCTTAAGCGATCTGCCGCAATCAGGGGCAAGGGCGCTTGGGTTTTACAGCGGAGCGTTCCTCAGCGTTCCCGCTGATCAATAAAGGATCATCTGCGTGCACCGGAAGAGGGCACATTTGCGCCCCGTTTCCTTATGCGTGACCGTAGAGGTCCAAACCTGCGTGGTGCGTCCAAGATGATCAGCCTCAGCGCGCCCGATGAGCGTGCCCTCGCCGGCTGTGCCTAGGAAGTTCGATTTCAATTCTATCGTGGTGTAGCCTTTCGCCCCTTGCGGCAGCACATTGCCCGCTGCAAAGCCGCAAACACTGTCCGCGAGCGCAATCATGGAGGCTGCGTGGAGCGCATTGGCTCCAGAACGCAAATGGTGCGGCCCGATCACCATTTGTGCCTCAAGCCAGCCTTCGCCTTCATCAATCAGAGTGATCCCCATATGCGGGACCAACCCGCCTTGGGGCGGATGAAAGCGTAGGTCGTGCTTGGGGTCGACGCTTGTGTCAGCCATTACTCGCCAATGGGACGCGTGCCATCGCCCAGCACGATAAATGCCGCCCAATAGAAGGGGTGCGAGGTGTTGGCATCGTCCATCAGCTCACGCTGAGATTTGCCGAGCGAGACCGACAGCCCCTGATCCTGACCGGAGATGAGGCCCTGTACGAGACGCTGTGTCGCATCAAAATCATCGGGCACCGGCCAGTGACTTGCCACAACTGCGCGGGCTCCTGCGCCCACAAAGGCGCGTACCAAACCATCAAGGGCGTAGTTGCCACCGCCCACAATGCCTGCCTCGCGTGACGCGGCTGTCGTGGCGATGCCGGCGGTGTCACAGGCCGAAAGGATCACGACGTCAGCATCAAGGTTGAGGTCGAAAATCTCTTTAAAGCTTAGGAGACCGTCCGAGCCATCATCGCCAAACGAGGTGACGAGCGCAGGGCGCGCTGCGCAATTGGGCTTGGGCGCGGTCACAAGGCCGTGCGTTGCAAAGTGCACGACGCGGTAATCGGAGAGCTGCTCGTTAGCGAGCAGAGCGGTGTCAGAGAAATCATCGCCTACCGCGACATCGCTTTTGTCGAGCCCATATTTTTCAGCTGCAAAATACAGCTCATCAGACGCAATCGGATCGCGCCACGTATCAAGCCCCCATGCGCACGGATCGGTCGGATCGGCGCGGCCCGTTGGAAGTGAGTTGGAGCCAATGCCAAAATACGCTTTCTTCGCCTTGGACGGCGCAATCCGGCGGATATCGAGGAAACCACGCGGGCTCACCGCAATCGACACATCGCGCGAACGGCCAAGCCAATCGATCTCACGGTAATCGTAAAGCTCATCATCATCGAAGGTGTTTGCGGTCCGCTCAAGGTATGTATCCACACCCTCCTGGCTCGCGATCAGCACTTGCGGTGGCAATTGCAGCATTGGGCCATCGGGCTCAAAAATGATGTGCTTGGTGCTTGCCATTTCCGCTTCGACGGGACCAAACAGGCGAAGGTAAAGGTCGCGTGCCCGCTCAACATCATAAGGATAAGTAACCTGCTCGCCACCTTCGGAGATGACGATGGAATCGCGGATGAAAGCCACCGCTTCATCGATTTCGGCAAGCCCGCCTTCGATCTTGAAGCTGCGAGCGTCTTTGGCGGTGATCCAAAGCGTGTAGACGTCATCGCCGAGCAGAACCATCTTGTAATAGGCCTCGCCCACTTTGAGTTCTGATTGCAGGTCGGACAGCTCAAGGCCGGTCGGCGAAAGCGCACGAAAACGCGGGAAGTCGCCAAGTTTCGACAAGAGCCCGGTTTGCTCTGCACGCAAATATTCGAGCGTCTCTCGCGCTGCAATGAGCCCGTCGGCCTGAAGCTGTGTTGGCTTTGTGAGTGCTGCCAAACGGTCTGCGCGCGCCTGTGTCCGGGCGATTTCACGGCTGCGGTTCAAGGAAAGGCGGAAGAGGGCCGAGGCCTCATCATCGCCTTCGGACATTTGCCGGGCAAGGATTGCTTGGGTTTGCGCAACACCGGGGCGTTGAAGCAGTTGAGAGGCGGCAAAGAACTCTGCTGTTGCATCGGCCGTCCCTTGCTCAGCGAGCAGCGAGAAATAGGGCTCCAGCAAGTTGCGAAGGCTCGCCCCGCTGTCAGTCGTGTTTTGTGCGCGCACAACAACATCGCCAAACACGGTGCGGGCCTCATCATCGCGGCCAAGGCGCAGGAGAAAGCCTGCTTTGCGAGCGCGCGCGGCGAGCAGAACAGGAGACTGCGGATAATCGCGTGAGATTGCGTTTGCTGCCACGTCATAGGCTCTCAAGGCGACATCATTACGCCCCTGACCCTCCGCCACCAAAGCCCGCTCAATCGCGATCTCAGAACGAAGCCAGCGTGCAGACGAAACGCGGCCTTCGCGCACATCGGCAATGCGGGTATCGGCCGCTTTCAGGATACGGCTGGCCTTGCCAAGTTCGCCCTGCTGGCGTGCAATCGAACCCTCAATCGCCATGCCTTGCGCATCAAGCAGTTCTGCGCGTTCCGCTTGGCTAAGGCCCAGTTCAACACCGCCAAGGCGTTGCAATGCGATATTCTCCCGGTTGATCTGAGCCGAGAGCGGATTGTCGATAAAGCCTTCGCGAATGGAGAGCTCTTCGGGGTCCTGAGAAACCTCACGCATAGGCTGGGCGAGCACATCAAGCGCGGCGTCCGGGAAACGGCGGTTGATGAAGTTGAGCGCGCGGTAATTGCGGATCAGGCGCTGTGCCACACCGTCATTGCGCGTGAGTGTCTCATCAGCTCTCGTGAACAGGCTTTCAGCGGCCTGAAAATTGCCAAGGTTGCTTTGTTGCAGGCCTTGGTTTGCAAGGACCTCAGCATAAGCAGATGTGCGTGCCTGCGTGCGGCCAAGCAGGTTTTCAAAGAATTGTCCGCTTTCAGCAAAGCGCCCGGAATTGTTGCGCACATAAGCTTCGTTGAGCGCATCGAATTCGCTCAACGCGCCTGCTTGAACGCGGGCGAAAGCAGCGGCGTCGCTGACCTCGGTTTGCGCGACTTCGATAGTGCCGGGAAGCGCTTTGTCATTGAAAACGCTGGCTAAAGCGAGGCGCAGGACCGGGTCGTATCCGGCCAGCCCTTCCGCCACATAGGTGCGCCCATCCTGTTCGAGCATGTAGCTGCGATACGAAACGCCAAACTTTTCATCTTGGCAGGTGAGCTTCTTAACATCCCCCACCATATCGATTTGTGCAGCCTCGGGCGCGCTGCATGATGCATCTTCACCCGCGGCCTCTGGCTGCGCTATTGCCTCGCCGCCATCGCGCAAGACCAGCAATTTGCCCACGTCCCCCGATGCATCACGGCAAGTGAGGCGATAGGCGCGGTCGAACATGGTCTTAAGCCGCGGTTCGGCAGGTGCGTTTTGCGCTGTACAGCGAACGCCTGCGTTACCCACACGAAAGTTGGTTTTGATCGACAGTGGTTCGCTTTGCGAGGACACAGGCGCAACCATGGCTGTGCCAGAGAAAACCAGAGCGGCCCCTGTGGCGCTCAAGAGGAGCTTTGAGAGTTTCATCATTGGTCTCCGCTATCTGCTGGCGGTGAAACAGTCACATCGGGATCGAGCAGCGCAGGGTTGCCTGAGCCGCTTATCGGATCGTTGATTGCGCCGCGTTGTTCGAGAGTGTTGGTGTCGATGAGTGAAGGCGGCGCTGCGATTGGGCCTGTTGCAGGGCCTTCGCTCTCTTCTTCCTCTTCTTCAGAAGTTTCCTCTTCTTCCTCTTCGCCCTCATCCTCGGTTTCGTCAGTCTCCTCGGATTCTTCGCCCTCTTCGCCCTCTTCAGCCTCGTTCTCGCTTTCGTCGGAAGTCTCACCCTCTTCCGACGCATCGCCATTGCCAGAAGAGCTTTCGCCTTCATCCGACCCAGCGTCACTGTCAGTTTCGACGTCGGCATCGATGTCTGCGTCTGCGCCCGTATCGCTGCCAGTATCTGCACCGCCATCGCTAGAGGAGGAGCCACCGCTGTCGCTGGTCTCGATATCGAACTCGCCTGGACCAGCGCCGCCGTCATCGACATCCTCAACGGTCACATCAACACCGTCGGTGGAGCCAGTGCCGTTTGCCGCAGCGCCTCCCGGAGCGCTTGAAGCATCGTTTTCCTCGCCCCCTGCTTCTTCGCCGGTATCAGTGTCAGTGTTATTGGCATCGGTTGTGCCAGACCCCGCACCGGCGTCAGTCGTTGTCGATCCGCTGGTGCTCGACGTTGCGCTTGCCGTCGCGCCGCTGACCGATGCTGAGACGGTGGAGGTGATTTCCCCTGTATCCTCGCTCACAGCGGTGCAGCCTGCAAACAGGCATCTGTTGATTTGGCTGCCTGCGGCAATGCCAAAGCTGTCGTTGTTCTCGAGCGCGCTGAGGATAGCGGTTGCTGCATCATCGCCTGTGGTGTTCCCACCAGTTCCTGCGATCTGTCCGTTCAGGACGACAAGCGTGCCTGCTTGATCATTGCCGTTGATTACAAGACCCTCGGCGCTGCCGATGACGAAGCCTGCTGGCAGGTCCTGCGTCCCAACGTTTTGAATGACCGCCACTTCGCCAACGTTAAGCACAAGAGACCCTGTTGTAATCACACCATCAGGACGAGGCGTCGCTGCGGGTGTGTTGATCAGGTCCTGAATTTCTGCATTGGAAAGAGCAGAGCTGCCATTGTCCAAAACGTTGCTGTCGCCTGCCACAAAGACGCGCGCATTGACCGTGAGGCTCGTTCCATCGGTACCAAGGTCGATGCTGGCGGTATCAAGGTTTACGCTCACATCGTCGGCTTGCAGCAATACATCAACCGGTGAGACGAGCGCTCCGACAAGATCGATTGAATCGCCTGTGCTGAACGATACGTCCGTAAGGTCTGCAAAGCTCGTGACGTCCAGATCATCGATGCGAATGTTGGAATCGAGGCCGCCTGTGATGGCAAGGCTGCTCCCACCAAAGCGTTCAAGCAGGTCCTGGCTTAGCGATAGCCCTGCAAATTGAGGGTCTCCTGGCCCGCCCACAAGGACGTCCTCGCCAGCCGACGCGCCCAAAGCAACATTGCCGTTCGTGCCAACATCGACCGCTCCGCCTGCGCCAAATTCGATAGTGGCGGCGTTGATCGTGACGTTTGGCGTTTGCCAATTGCCGCCAATGGTTGTGGTGCCGCGCGATTGGGCAAGGATGGCCCCTGCCGTCACATCGCTAAGGGTGATGTCGCCTGCGGTTGCAAAGGACGCGCTGCCGGCTGAATTGACTGCGCCGCCCGCTGTAATATCGCCGGTGGTTGAGACGACGTTCAAAGTGCCTGCTTCCACATCTGCAAAGTCAATCGAACCGCTTGCGTTAAGGCCGACACTGCCGCCGATTGCATTCAGCGAGCCGGTGCTGATTGCACCCACATCGCCTGGCGCTGCGGTTGCCTGCGCGGTTGTTTGAGTGCCGGGCGCTGGCGCGATGGTTTGCGCAGGGTTGAAAGCGCTGATTGAGATGGAACCTGCGTTCACATCGCCAAGGGTAACAGCGCCTGATCCGGCACTGAAAATGGCAGCGCTTGTTGCTGTTGAAGTGCCGCTTACTGCCACATCGCCCGAATTTGAGCTTATATCGAGCGATCCGGCCGAAATTTCAGTCAGCGCCACACCATCGCTACCAGCGATATTTGCAGCGTTATCCGCTGAAATGGTGCCGTTGGCTGTGACGCTTCCCGTCAAAGAGCGAAGACCAAGCGTGCCTGACGACACCATTTGAATGGTTACATCGCCGTTCGCCTCGATATCGGCGTCTTCTTCGGCATCGATTGCGCCAGCCGCGTTGATCGACCCGGTAAGCGATCTGAGCATGACCGAAAACGCATCGATATTGGCAAAGTCAATCGCGCCCATCGCTTCAAGATCAACAGAGCCATTCGAGGCATTGAGGTCGATTGCTGTGATTGAACCATTGTTCGCACGGCCAAGGATTGACCCTGCGGTCGCGTTGCCAATTGTGACAGAACCACCTGCATTAAGGGCGATGGAAGCATCCGCGTTTAGGTTGCCCGTCGCTGTAATATCGCCAGAGCCTGCTGATACATTCAGATCGCCCACAAATGCGCTGTCGAGGAAGACAGATCCGACCGCGTCGACCACGACAAAGCCGAAGCTGGTGAGGCCGCCTTGCACAACGACATTGTTATCAAGCGAACGCAGATCAATGCCGCTGGCATTCACACTGCCCACGACCAATCCGCCGCCGGTCGCCTCAAGATCGACTGTGCCCATTGAGGAAACGGCCCCATCGATGACCATGTCGACCGCAGATCGACCGGTGACCGTGCCGCCCGAAACATTTGTGAGATTAACAGAGCCAATGACCGCCTCGAACTGAGCATCTTCGCTTGCCTGCAAAGTGCCCGATGAATTGACGAAGCCGTTGTTGGAGCGAAGATTGAAGGAGCGCGCATCAATATTGGCGATATCAATGGTGCCGCTTGCCTCGACCCCAATCGCATCTGATGTGGTGAGGCTGTTGGCTGCAAACCCGCCTGTTTGTGCGAACGCGGTGATTGCGGCGGCATCGGCATCGGCCAAAACGATACCGCCACCTGAACTAAGGTCGATAACGCCTGTGGCATTAAGCCCGCCTGTGTCGAAGATATCCCCCGCACCAGCGCTCAGCGAGATGTTTTCAGCGGTGATCCCGGCTGCATTTACTGACCCCGCAGCATCAGCCGTAAAGTCCGAGGCAAGGGTCAACGGTGCATCCACAATCACATCGCCGTTAAGCGAACGCAAAAGCAGCGAGGCGGCATCGATCACGCCCGGTGCAACAATGGTGTCGACCGCTTCGATAGAGATCAAACCGCCCGGCGCGCTGACTGCGCCTGTATCGAGCACTCCTGCGGCACCTGTGGTCAGGAAGATCGCGCTTCCTGTGAGGTCGAAGGTGGTAACGCTGCCAGCGGAATTGAGAATGAGATCGCCTGCCGAGGCCAAATCGGCCTCTGCGATGATATCGCCTTCGAGCGATATGAGAGAAAGCCCGGTCGACGCGTCAATTGTGCCCGGTACATAGGCAGGATCTGTAAGATCATTGCCAGAGGCGACAAATGTTCCAGCGGAAAGGCTAAATGCGTTGCCCGTTGCCGCCGCGCTGTCGGAGAAGAGCGATGTTTCGCCCGGTGTGCTGATTGTGACAGAGCCAAAATCAAATGCCGCGCCATCTGCGATGTTGACAGCGAACGGGAAGATGGAAACCGGCACCAAATTGCCCATGCCATCGTCAACCAGATAGTCTGCCGCCGCATCCCCTACGATGTTGAGGGTGGCTGTCCCGATTGTGACGGCGGATTGCTCAATAGTGAACTGGCCGCCGGTTGCATATTCGGCCGTACCCGCTGTTGCACCCAGGCCGCCAAGCCCGGTGCTGTTCATTGTAAAGCTGCCAACGGTGCTTGAACCCAGCAATTGGCTATCGAGGGCTTCAGTGAACAAGAGCGAGCCATTGCCGCCAACCCCATCGCCGCCATTGCCTTGCGTAGCGCCCGCGCCGCCATTGCCGCCCGTTCCATTGAGAGTGAAGGTAATATCACTCGCAGACACCGCCGCGCCTCGGCTGAGCAAGTTGACGCTCGAACCCACAGCCTCGCCGCCATCGCCGCCTGTGCCGGTTGTCCCATCGCCGCCATCGCCGCCGATGTTGTTGGTGGTGACGTTGAGTGTGGTGAAAGAGGCGGACCCACCAATCGCGCCAGTGACAGAGCCGCCGCTCGATGTGCCGATCTGGAAGTTGCTAAAGCGCGACTGACCGCCATCGCCGCCATTAACGCCGTCACCGCCATCGCCGCCGCGCGTGGTTGTTGTGATTTCCGCCGCGCCATTGATCGCCAGATTGCCGTTGATTGCTTGGCCTAAAATGACGCCGCCAAATCCAAAAGCGTTTCCGCCCGCACCACCATTAGCGCCGTTCAATCCATCGCCGCCCCGGCCCCCTGCAACGTCTGAGATGATCGTGAGGCTTCCAACCGATAAAAGCGAGGTGGCAACGCTCCCCTCATTGCCTCCCATGAACTGTAAGCCTCCACCATTGGCCGTGCCGCCAACACCTGGCGCATCGCTTGCCACTGCATTGCCGCCGCGCAACACTTCGCTCAAAGTGTAGGCGCCAGTGATGGAGTTTGTGCCGCGCGCCAATACTTGAACAGAAGAACCGGTGACATCGCCTCCGGTTTGTCCGTTACCGCCGGTGCCGTTTAAGTTGATAGCAAAATCGCCGCTGATGAGGTTCGAGCCACCGTCTAAGGCGAGCAACGCGGCCGCGCCCAACGTTGCAGCGCCGCCAAGCCCTAGCGAAGAGTTCCCGCCGGTTGCGCGTATCACTGCATCAACATCGCCGTTGATTTGAAGAGTGCTGCCCCCAGCGACAGCATAGATCTCTGCATTCCCGCTAAATGCATTACCCGCGTCACCGCCACCCGCCGCCGCATCGCCGCCTGTCGCCTCGGTTGAGAGGCGCACATCGGCATTGACGATTGCGACATTGGTACTGCCGTCGAACGAGTAGTTGAGGCGCGCACGATCGGTCAGCGCATCGCCGCCCAAATGCGTGCCAGTCCCAAGCGCAGAGCCGCCAACGGCATCGCCCTGGAAGTTCAGGCCAATCGCGGTGAGCGATGATCCTCCTGATATATTGACGTCCCTGCGTTCTGCGGTCGCAGCGCCTCCATCACCATCGAGCGCATCACCACCAAGAGCCGTCGTGTTCAGCAACACTAGCCCGCTGGCTATTACGTCACTTTCGCCAATATTTAGGGAGAAGGGATCGGTGTTGGCGGTGCCCCCTGCTTGACCAGCTGCAGTGGCCATGCCGCCGGAGGCTTGCTGATCGAGGACCAGGTTGCCCGCGATATTGATTGTTGAGCCGCTAAAGTCAGTGTTGAAGAAAGGAGAGGTCGCTGAACCGCCCGCAGCGCCGTTACCGCCGCGCGCAATGCCTTGAAGCAGCAGACTGCTTGTGATGTCGACGGTGGAACTGGAAGTAATAAAGTTGAGGCTGCCCGATGTTGCATCGCCGCCGACCCCTGCGCCATCTCCAGACCCATCGCCGCCGATACCAGTGACGTTCACGTCGTCCAAGCCAAGGTCGACATCAGCGTTGAGCAAGTTAAACGATACAGACCCTGACGATGCATTGCCGCCTCGCGTTCTTTCAGCGCCGGGTAATGCCGAGCCACCGAATGTCTCGTTTGCGATGCTGAGTGTTCCAAGGTCAGCTGCGACACCGTCAACAGACAGGGTGAACGTACCGCCAAACGCGTTGCCGCCAGAGCCGTCATCCTCGGTTGTATCGCCGCCTCTTGCAATTTGGGTGATTGCAAACGGCGATCCGCTATCACCGGGCAGGCCAATGACACCGCCGCCAAAAGCGGAGATATCGATGTTGCTTCCCCGGCCTTCGCCCCCGTCACCACCAGCGCCATCACCGCCTATGGTCTCAAGCGATATTGCACTCCCCGCCAGTGGGTTGTTTGTGCCAAGGAGGATGCTTGCATTCGGCCCGGTTGCGTCGATATTGACGGAGCTCGAAAATGTCAGTCCACCGGCCCCATCCGACGAGTTTCCGCCTTGCGCCATGAGGCCAATCTGCACATCACCGCCAACGTCAATTGAGCTGTTTTCACCGGCGAGGATTTCCATCTGACCCCCGGCCACCTGACCGCCTGGACCAAAGGTGCCATTGCCCCCTGTAGTGTTAGACGCAAATGTCAGCGTACCGCCAATTTGGGTGGAATTTCCAAGGGTGTTGATCTGGATAATTGGCCCGCCAACCGCGCCGCCGGTTCGGCCATTTCCGCCAAAGCTGTCTGAGGTGAAAGTGGCATTTCCGCCAATCGTCACATCACCGCCGTGATTGAAGAGCTCGTTCACATTCGTATTTGCGGTGCCGCCAAGCCCAACCGTAGAATTGCCGCCGTTTGAAAGGGCGGTTGATGTCCAATCCCCTGAGATAGTGGCGCTGCCTGCAACGCTTGCGTCAAGACGTGCGGGGCCAACATTTGCGTTGCCGCCCGTCCCTTGCAGCAGGCCAGCATCGCCGCCGCTTGCCTGTGTCAGTACTGAGACATTTGCGTTGATCGTGTTCGTGCCGCCATCAAAGATGATTGCTGCGCGGCTGGAGTCTGCAACGCCCCCTTGGCCAAAGCTGCCCATATTGCCGAATGAATCAATCGAGCCGCCCTGGGCTTGCGAGGTGACGAGCAAATCATTGGCTGTGATCACATTCGCAGCGATATTGCCATCCAGAGAAACCACGGCCTCGCCCGCGGTTGCATTGCCTGCGTTATTGACCCGGGCACTTCCACCGATCGCCCGCGATGCAAGGTCAAGGGTGCCTGCTATGTCCACCTGGCTAGAGGCCATCGACCAGAGCAAAGTGCCACTGCTAGCGCCTCCGCCCTGCTCGAGAAATGAAAAGTTGGGATCAAACGCGGGCTGACCGGTTGAATTGCCGCCCATCGCAATGGACTCAATCTTTGCGTCCCCTGCCACCGTAAGTGTGGAACCTTGAATGAGGCCATCGACTTGCCCGGTTTCACCAAACCCGCCGATTTCATCGGAGTTTCCGCCGGTTCCCTGCAAGGCTATGTCGAGACTGGAGGTTATATCAACCACACTGTTATCGACGGTGAGAACAAACCCGCCGGCGTTGCCAGAGCCGGCAAAACCTGAATCGACACTCGATCCATCGCCGCCCGTTGCCGTCAGGTTGATGCCCTCAAATGCAGCGGTCGCATTGGTGTTTAAGAACTCGACGCTCACCGAGCCACCGATTGCATTGCCGCCGTTTGTGCGTTCTGCTCCGGGAAGCGCGGAACCACCGATCGCTTCGGAAAGAAGAGACAAGCGGCCCAAATTCTGCGTCCCTTGAATGGCTCTTACTTGCGTAGAGCCAGAGATTGCATCACCGCCTCGGCCATCGTCTTCGAACGTGCTGCCGCCAATGGCCTGATTGACCACCAAGAGTGGACTGCCGATTTCATTGGGCAGACTTATCGATCCGTCTTGAGAGACCACCAAGTCGACCAATCCGGTCGATGCATTGCCACCGTCTCCATCAATCCCAATTCCGCCAACAGCTTGAACCGCGAGGAAATCCAGTTCGCCCAGCGCCGGGTCACCGATTGTATTGCTGGAAAGCACCGTTAGCGAGCTGGTCGGATTGGTCACACTGATGGTTGCACCCCCGGTGATCGCTTCGCCAGCCTGTGCACCCATGCCATCGCCATCACCGCCAAATGCTCTGCTGGTCACGCTAAGCTGATCGGTGGTGAACTGACCGCCCGATTCAATCAGGAGCGACGCATTGCTTGATTGGGCAACGCCTCCAAAACCGGCGAGGGCAAGGTTTCTTACCCTGGTGACCCCGCTGACGTTGATGACCCCGTCGTTCCTAAGGTTGATACTCGAGAGGCTATTTTGGGCACGCAATCCGCCTGTTGATCCGGAAAGATCGACAACTGTTTCGACGATCGCATCACCGCTAACGGTAAGCAGTGAACCGGCGCTTTGAACAAGCAGCTGGCTTTGACTGGCAACGACGATGTTGTCACCGTTTCCATCTTCCGTACCGATTGAGGCAATGCGCAAATTACCGGCGATATCTGCGGTTGCTCCATTCAGCACGCGCAGATTGGCCACACCCACATCCGCGCCAATCCTTGCGTGATCGGCAATAAGATTAAGGTCACCTCCAACACTCAGATTGCCAACACTTCCTGTGCCAAAATTGGTGTCGAGCGTGGCGAGCGTTTGACGCCCTGAGAATGAGGCATTGCCCAGAAATGAGAGCGTGTCTCTGACGTTAAGACTTACATCGCTCGCCGCTTTTCCGATGACGCTTGATGTGAAAGCGACGCCGGGACCAAAGCCTGCGTCCTCTGCGGTGATATCGATGAAGCCATCGCTGACTTCAAACTGGTCAATCTCACCTGCAAGAACGTTAAAGCCTGCTGAAAGGACAACTGTGTCCCCGTCCATAAAGGCGCTGTTGGCGACATCAAAACCAAGCGAGCTTCCACCGCTGATCGCGATAGTGGCAGCGTTGTTTTTGGAGATCGCGACCATATACACACGGCTGGACCCATCCGCGCTCGCAGCGCCGCCGATGATGCCGGTGTTTTCGATGGGCTGGGTAAATTCGCTGCCAACATTGACTACGATATCGAACAGGCCATCCGGGCTAAAGGTGATTGTGCCCGCTTCAGCGCCGACCAGTGCTGCCTGACCGTCCACAAAGATGCTGCCGCGATTGATGATCTGCGGCGCAAAGAGCGCGACATAGCTGCCCGGATTTTGGTCTGCGAAAATTTGAGCGCCGGGGTTGATCGTTATGCCAGAGCCCGGAAGGCTGGGTGCGAAATCCACCGTGTCACCAAGGATGAAATTGCCAAAGCCATCAGTGACCGGCTCAGCTGTTGTCAGGCCCAGATTGCCGACATCGAACACCGCATCAGACCCGACGAGAATGCCGCCCGGGCTGTAGAAAAAGACAGTGCCGCCCACTTGCCCCTGAATTTCTGAGACCACTGTGCCGTCAAAAACGACCCTTCGCGAGGGATCGCTGGGCAAGATGCGGTTAAGCACTGCGAAATCGGTGATGATGCCGTCATCTTTGAAGATCGCCGTCGTGCCGAAGGGTTGAAAGGTAATGTCACCAGCACCCCCCTGATTGTTAGGCAACCAATCGATCACCACGCCTTCGCTTTCAACGATGACCTCGGTGAAATCAGGGCTCTCAAGGATTTGTGCGTTGCCTTCAACCACGAGCCCATCTGCCTCAAAGGACTGGGCAGATGCGGGCGATGCAGTGAGCACCATGCCAGTTGCAAGAGCCAGAGCGGAACTGTTGGTTAGGGCGGTCGAGCGGCGTTTTATCGTCATTATCATCTACTCTCGCGTCAAATCCTAAAACCGGGCCGATAGGGTGAATAGCCCTCTGACAGGCCCGCGCTCCATCTGTAGTCCAGCGCGTTTCAGAGGCACTGCGACCATGGCATCCAAAGAATAACGACCTGCAAACGTGAACCTCATGCCGGTGCCCACCGAATAAAGGTCATCGTCCAATTCAGGCGCTTTGTTGTAAATCTTAGCCAGGTCGAAAAACGCGTAAGGCTGCACCGCCGTTTTACTACCCCACGGCAAGGTTGCAGTGCGCGCTTCTGTGGTCATGGCAAAACCGCTGTCGCCGATAATGGTGCCGGGATCATAACCACGCCCGACTGAGAAATTGCCCGCTGAAAATTCTTCAAATCCAAACAATCCGCCGCTCAGCGACAATTGCGCGCGCGGTCTAAAAGCGATGGCAAACTTGGGCGTAATTGCCAGTTCCAGATTGCCGGTTGCTCGGATGATCGAAGCGGTCGCCTCTCCATCCAGACGGCCGGGATTGATCTGTCCAGCGGGGCATTGAGGGCCGATGCACACATCGTTTGCGCCAAAAACATCAAAGCCTTGCCTAAATTCAAGCGAGGCCGACGCCTGATAACGCGGTGCTCGGCGGTCCAGATCGATGGAATCATAGTCAAACTTGAGCCAGCCAACCCGAATCCGGTCACGCGACAATGGGGCAATGAAATCCACATCCTGATCGATGTAATCAAACCCGCCGCTGAGATAGAAGTTTTCGCCTTGCGTGCGTTTCACCGGATAGCTTGCAGAAAGGCTTGCAAATAAAGTGGTGGCCTCAAGGTCTTGTACCGCAACGCCAAAATTGGCAGCTGTCCCAAGGTCAGGTTTTGTTATGGCGTAAGTGACAGAGCCATTGACCTTTAATCCAGACCCACCGGGCCGGAATTCATGCGAGGCTTGGAAGACCTCTTGCTCTTCAAAATCGCTACTGGTGAAGTAGGAGAGCGAGGTTACATCGCCAAGACCGGTGAGGCCGAAGAACTGCGCTTGTGCCTGTGCGCCAACGGGTCCTGTTCCCTCAGCGCCAAAGTTCTGCACCGCGACATTAAACGCATAACGCTCGCGCCTGACGGTGACTTCGCCGATAAGATCACCCGGCGCCCCGCCTGCCGGGCGAAGTGTCAGATTTACGGTGTAGCCGGGCAGATCGCGGGCCAACAACAGCGCGCGTTCCGCTTGATTGCGGTCAAAGACTTCATCCTCGGCAAGACGGCCCAAATATTGCTGAAGCTTGGCTTCTGCGCCGCGTGTTTCGCCGCGTGCGCGCACCGCGCTGATCCTGCCATAGAGGACTTCAAAGGTGACAGAGCCATCTTCAATACGCTGCGTTGGAACTTGTGTGGCCGCCAAGTAACCTTTGTTGCGAAGAATAGTCGCTGCGGCATCGCGGATTTCGCACAGGATCGCAACTGGCTGTTCTTGGCCCTTGAAGGGCACCCAGGCTGTTTCCAATTCCTGCGGACTTGCACCCTTAAGGCCATTGAATGTGACGTCTTCGATCGTGACCGTCACATCGGCATATTGCGGATCAGCGAGCGAACACGGCGAGCGTTCAATCCCGCCTTCCACTTCTAAGCGCGGTGCAGGCAGTTGCTCAGTTGGGGCAATGCCTTGCAATTCCTCGCGCGTAGGCGCGATTTGGGCCGACGCCCCGCTTGCCGCGGTCAGTGTCAGACCACCCAGCACAACTTGCCCAAATACAACGGGTACAGCTGCTGCCCAGCCACCTGCTTCGCAGGCTTTAGTCGATGTCATTATGCCCCCTTGGCGCCCCAACCCCTGCACCGCGCGCAACAATTGCACCCGATGCGTTCTGCTTAGCCCCCGTTTCGATAAGCAAATAGCCGGGGCGCGGCAAGGGTGTGTTAACCATAAAATTGTAAGCCCTTCTGTGACTTAAGGCACAAATCGCGAATTTGCGATGGATTTCAAAGCCTAACGCGGGCGGGTTAAATTCCATCCTGCTTGCGATAGGTGACTTTTCGATTTTGGGTGAAGCGCAATTGGAACTGCTTTCGATGTGAAAATGCTTGCGCGCGGCCTAGTGAGGTTCGATGTGCACGTGGCTGGGCCGCCTGTCTTTGCCGCGTTGATATGCTGTAAGATGGGCAATTTTGGGGGTTTTTAGACGTTTGAGCATGCCAGAGAACGAGCCCAATCTTGCCGGTGATCCCTTGATCGAAAACCGACAATTGCAGCGGACCATCGCTGAGATGCGCGAGGCTCTTGAGGATAAGGACCATGAAGCGCGCCGCCTCGCCCAGAAGGCTGAGGCGGATGCAGCGGCAGAAATTGCGCAGCTCAAAAATACGGTCCAATCCTTGCGCGATGCGCTTGAAGAGCAGGCGGCTGGCACGGGGGATGAGGTCCAAGGCGCGCGGGCAGAGGCGGCCGGGGAAATTCGCCAGTTGAAAGAAACCGCGCAAAGCTTGCGCGATGCCCTCGAAGAACAACGCTCTGAAACGGCGCGCGCGGTGCAGGCAGAGAAACAAGCGGCAGCCAGCGAGATCGCGAATTTGCAAAAAGCGTTGCAGGATCAGCGCGAGGTTATGGATGATTTGCGAGCAGATGCGGCGAAGGACAAACAGTCCATGGCCCTTGCGCATCGCAATGAGATTAGAGAGCTCGAAGCGATGGTGCAGAAGTTGCGCGATGCTCTGACGGAGACGGCATCATGAACGAGCTTTCCAAGAACATTGAGGCACACGATAAAGCGCCTGAGATTTCACAAGAGAAGCGTCTGAAAGAACTTCAGATGATCCTTGATGTGTCGCGCCAAGTGGCATCGATGGACACGCTTGATGGCGTGCTCGATACGCTGATGAGCGTGGCGGTCGATGCGGTGGGCGCGGATCGTGGTTCATTGTTCCTCCATGATCCAGCGACGAGCGAGCTTTACAGCCGGATTGCCCAAGGCATGAAACGCCGCGAAATTCGCATTATGGATGATGTAGGCATTGCCGGCGCTGCGTTTCATGGCGGCGAGGGGATGATCATCCACGATGCCTATGCTGATCCGCGCTTTAACTCAGATGTCGACCGGGAGACGGGCTTTAAAACGGAGAGCATCCTTGCATGCCCCGTGCGCAATGCGCGCGGTGAGATCATTGGTGTTGCGCAAACGCTGAACAAGCTTGAAGGTCAGTTTGACGAGCAGGATCTGGCGGTCCTTGGCGGGATCACGACGCAGTGCGCGATCACGCTTCAATCGATGCAGTTGGTCGAGCAAATGGAGGCTTCTCGCAAGCGCGAGGTTGAGTTTCTGAACATTGTTTCGGAGATGACGAGCGAGCTTGAGCTGACCACGCTCCTTCGCCGGGTCATGGCCGAGGCAACGACGATGCTTGATGCCGAACGCTCAACGCTGTTCATCAATGATGAGAAAACAAACGAGCTTTTCAGCCATGTGGGTGAGGGCCTTGATTCCATGGAAATCCGCCTTCCCAATACAGCTGGCATCGCGGGCTCAGTTTTTACGAGCGGCGAGGCGATCAACATCCCGCACGCTTACACAGACCTTAGGTTTAACCCTGCATTCGACAAACAATCGGGCTTTTTTACCCGTTCAATCCTGTGCGTGCCCGTGATCAACAAAGCAGGCGAAGTGATCGGGGTGACGCAGGTTCTGAACAAGCGCGGCGGACCGTTTAGCGACGAGGACGAAAGTCGCCTCAAAGCTTTTACCGCGCAGATTGCCATCGGATTGGAGAATGCAAAGCTGTTTGCCGATATCCAGTCGATGAAGAACTACAATGAGAGCATGCTGCAATCCATGTCGAACGGTGTGATCACCTTCGATGAAAAAGCGGAAAACCGCACCTGCAATCAGGCGGGCGAACGGATTTTGCGCGCGGCTGCGGGAGAACTGATCGGTCAGTCTCCTGAAGAGGTGCTAGGCGAGGCGAACCATTGGCTGGCAGAGACAATCGATGTCGTCTTCAAAGCGGGCCAAATGCAATCCTTGCAAGATGTGGAGCTGGTCTTTGCCGGTGAAACGGTCTCAGCCAATGTCACAGTGCTGCCCATGCAATCAGGTGATGAAGAGGCGCTGGGCACGCTTTGCATGATCGAGGATATCTCGGATGCAAAACGCGCCAAATCCACCCTCTCAAGATACATGGACCCTGGTGTTGCCGCCCAAATGTTGAGCGGTGGGGGCGAGGATGAATTCCTTGGCGGGAAAGACACAACCGCCACCGTGCTGTTCTCCGATATCAGAGGTTTTACCACCATAACCGAGACGCTTGGCGCGCAAGGGACAGTGGCGCTGCTCAATGACTATTTCGAATTGATGGTCGGCTGCATCACCGACCAAGGCGGCATGCTCGATAAGTTCATCGGCGATGCCATCATGGCTGCCTTTGGCATACCTGTGGGTCATGAGGATGATGAAGATCGCGGGCTCAAAGCCGGGATCAATATGATCGGCAGCTTGTGGGAGTGGAACAAGGAGCGCGAGGCGCGAGGGGAAATGCCAGTCGACATGGGGCTTGGCCTCAACACAGACCGAATTGTGGCGGGCAATATCGGCTCCAAAAAGCGTATGGATTACACCATGATCGGCGACGGGGTGAACCTGGCCGCGCGTCTGGAAAGCGCGTGTAAGCAATATTCCGCGCGCATTCTCCTCTCCGAATACACCGTTGCAAAATTGAAAGGCGTTTATCGCCTGCGCGAAGTCGACAAAGTGGTGGTGAAGGGCAAGACAGAGCCTGTGGGCGTGTTCGAATGCCTCGATTATCACGAGGATGCGACCTTCCCTGAACTGCAAGAGGTGCTTGGCTGCTTTAACGAAGGGGTCAAACAATACCGCCGCCAGGAATGGGACCGGGCAAGCGGCTTTTTCACCAAAGCCTTGGCCGCAAATCCCAATGATACGCTGAGCCAGACTTACATCGACCGGTGTGAGCTTATGAAAGCAAATCCTCCCGGCGATGACTGGGACGGCGTTTGGATTATGACCTCCAAATAGCTTTAACGCGCCACAGATCGCGGGTGCGCCAGATTTGATCACCTGAGGGGCAAGCTGGCTTTATCATATTCTTTATTCATTCCTTTTAGTGGCCTTGGCAAAGACGCGTATCTGCGTCGTAACCTGCTATAAACCACTTAGAGGAAGTCCAAATGAACCCTCACTCGATTGCCGCCCGCTCGACTGCAAAGTCCCTTTTGCTTGCCGGTAGCGCAGGCATTTTCCTTGCTCTTTGTGCCGCTCCTGCGGCTGCGCAATCTGAGTGCGTCGTTGACACCAACGGCGATGGGATTGCGGATAGCGTCAATGGGGCGGATGCGACCCAGCCAGAAGCGTTGGCATGCGGACAGAACGCGGCGGCTACAGGCTTTGGAGCGATTGCTTTTGGCACCAATGCTGGTGCGGTTGACGAATCGGCTGTGGCAATCGGCGGTGATCAGGACGGTGATGGAAACGGGGCCCGGGCGACCCAAGTGGGCGCTGTTGCGATTGGTGCGGATGCAGCGGCCACTGGCTTTGTTTCAACCGCTGTGGGATTTGATTCCAACGCGACAGGCGCTTTTTCTAGCGCTTACGGCTTTGATGCCTTTGCCGATGGCGACAGTGCTGTTGCCTTTGGACACCGTTCTGCAGCGACGGCCGAAATCGCCATTGCTGTGGGCGACCGCGCTGCTGCATCGGCCCGCAATACGATTGCCGTTGGAGGGCTAGCGCGGGCCAGCGATGAAAGCGCGATTGCGCTTGGCGGTGATCAAGATGGCAATGGCACAGGCGCGCGCGCCACACAGGTTGGCAGCATCGCATTGGGCGGTGACGCGGCTGCAACCGGCTTTGTCGCAACCGCTGTTGGTTTTGACGCAGATGCAACTGGGGCCTTTTCGTCCGCTTACGGTTTTGATGCTCAGGCAACGGGCGAAAACTCAACCGCTGTGGGTTTCAGCGCTGCGGCCTCTGAAACGGATGCAACAGCCATCGGGCAAGGCGCCAATGCAGGCTTCAGCGGCTCAACAGCTGTTGGTGCGGGCGCGGCGACCACGCGGGCAAATCAGGTTGTCCTTGGCGGTTCAGGAAGCTCAATTACGGTTGGCGATCTGACCGCAAGCACGGCTGCTCAAACAGGCGATGTCTTTGTTGCAACGGTCGATTCCTCGGGCACTTTGGGTCAGGGCGTTAACGTCAACTCCTTTGCGAGCGCTGCCAATGTCGCAGCGAATGTGACAGCCATCGCAGGCCTTGATACGCGCGTTGGCACCAATGAAACCGCGATCACAGACCTGAACGGGCGCGTTGGCACGAACGAGACGGCGATTGCTGCGAACACGTCGGCTGTGTCCAATCTTGATAACCGCGTGACCACAAACACAAATGCCATCGACAACAATACGCAATCCATCGCTTCAAACTCTGCTGCGATTGCCAATCTGCAATCATCAGTCGGCTTCAACTTTGCCCCTCAGATTGATGCATTGTTCGGCGAGACCGCTGCCAACCGTGCGGCAATTGAGCGGGCAAATGAAGGTGTGGCGATGGCGTTGGCGATGGAAACTCCAGCTTTGCCAGCGGGCACGATTTTCGCGCTCTCGGGAGGCGTTGGTGTGTTCGAAGGGCAGGGCGCAGGCTCGATGGCTATGTCCGCGCGTCTTGGCGACAATGCGTCGATCTCTGCAGGCGTAGGCGTCGGCCTTGAAAGCGGAGAAATCGGTGCACGCAGCGGCTTCCAGCTTGCTTGGTAAGCGTGCGGCGGTTTAAACCGCGCACATGACAAGATACCGATCACAGGTGCCGTCAATTGAGAGTTTGGCATCTCTTTTCATGCCGCGTGCGGATGCGCGTATGGGCGGCTTTCAAGCGATGCTTTGGGGCTTTGTTCTCATTGCCCTTGTTGCCATGACCCCTGCACCAGCACTTGCCGAGCAAACAAGGGGCGCGCAGCCTCCGCGCATTGATGGACAACCCACCATTCAATTGCCGCGCGCGATCCGGCCTACGCCTCGCCAGTTGGAATTGTCGAAGCTTTTGTGGTCGACGATTATCGCTGTTGATCATGCCAATCAGTCGGGCAATTATTCGGTCTTGCGCGATATCTCTGCCCAGGGCTTTCAAATCCAGTTTAACCCGGCACGATTGACCGAACTTTTCGCCGGGCTTCGCCGTCTTAATGTCGATCTGTCCAACGCGCTGCTTGTGCCTCCGACCTATTACGAGGCGCCCACTATGGTCAGCGACGACACATTTCGTGTGCGCGGCGTCTTTAACCTGCGCCCCATCGCGATCGAGTTCGAGGTCTATTACCAATGGGAGCAAGGGCGTTGGAAACTCTATGGTGTCGAGCTGAAGCCTAAGGAAATGGCCGCCGCGCAGTAAAGGCGCATGCTTGCCTTTTGTATCTGTACAGCGAACGTGTGCCGATGCCTTCGGACCAATGCCTAGCCTGCTCAGATCAACAGGCTCTAAGCCCCAACAGGTTTTCGTTCCACATCTGGCACGCCCTTAATGGGTTCTCTTGCCCTTGCGGTCATGTCGCGCGGGTCGATGGGTTCACCGCAATCTGAACAGGTGAGAACAGGGGCAATATCCGCGCCGCAAACCTTGTGTGTGCGTATGATCGGGGGGCCATGTTCAGTCCCGTAATATTGATCCCCCCAATTCACGATTGTGGAGATGACCGGATAGAGATCAACGCCCTTTGGTGTGAGACGATACTCAAAGCGGTCAGGGCGGGTTTGATAGCGATGGCGAACCAAGACGCCGTGCTCTTCAAGTTTGCTCAACCGGTTCGACAAGGTTGTTCTGGGTATGGAAAGGCGTTCTTTGAAATGATCAAAGCGCCTCACCCCCAAAAAGCAATCGCTCAAGATGAGGAGTGTCCAGCGGTCGCCCAGCACCGCTGACGAACGCGCGACGGAGCATTGTTGGTCGCTGATCTCATCCCACTTCACTCGCTGTGCCTCCTGAACGCTGCGAACAACTCTAACATGGACTCGGTCTATTTTTTAGACTAAATAGGGGCAAGGCGCAATCAAAAAGGGGATCATCCATGCCAGCTGCACCACCGTTTGACCCGCAAGCTATTGTCTCTGCCCAATATACCAAGCGCCCAGTGCGTGAAGGCGTGACGACCAAGAATGTCATTTGCGGATCATGTGACATTGCCTGCAATGTAGTGGCGGAGGTGCAAAAAGACCGGGTGACCCGCATCCGTTCATCCGACAACCCGATTTTCCGCGACAATATCTGCATGAAGGGGATCATTGCGCCCAAAGGATTTGCCAGTCCCAAACGTTTGATGAAGCCATTGAAGCGCGTTGGCGAACGCGGGTCTGGCCAATGGGAAGAGGTCAGCTGGGAAGATGCCATGGCTGATATCGGTGAGCGTTTGAAGGCAATCATTGCCAAGCACGGGCCGGAAAGCTGGGCGGTCTCCACCAGCCAATGGAACACCGCGACCGATCACGGGCTTGGCCGTAGGATCATGAACCACATTGGATCGCCCAATTGGATCAGCGGGGTGGCGCTTTGTGCTGGTAACACCGCAGCGGTCAATCGCTTTACTTTGGGCTGGCATCCGATGGGCGATTTTGCGAACACCAAATGCATCGTCTTGATGGGCCATAACCCGCGTCGTCACAGCTGGACGCCGATGTACAATTTCATCCGTTCAGCTCAGGCGCGCGGCGCGAAATTAATCGTGATGGACCCGCGCAAAAGCTCTAGCGCACAGCGGGCCGACATTTGGCTCCCTCTCAAAGTGGGCAGCGATGTCGCGATGATGTTTGGCTGGCTCAAAGTCATCATCGATGAAAAGCTCTATGATCGTGATTTTGTCGCCAATTGGACCCATGGTTTTGAAGAGCTTTGCGAGCGTGTGAACGAGTTTCCACTTGATCGCGTGGCTAAGCTTACAGGTTGTGATCCGGAAATGATCGCGAAAGCTGCGCGCATGTACGCAAGCGAAGGCCCCTCGATCATCCCGTGGACCCCGATCACCGATATGCAGCGTAATTCCACATCGGGCATTCGTTTGCAGAGCATTTTGCGAGCGATTTGTGGCTATGTCGATGCGCCGGGCGGTGAACGGCTTGAGGGCTTTAACCCCGATGTCATCAACGAAAGCACAATCGAGATGCACGAGGCGCTTTGCGATGAGCAAAAGGCCAAGCAACTCGGCTCGGCAGACCACCCCGCCTTCACCTATCGCGGGCAGGAGATGTTCAAACAGCCGACCAAACGCGTCTACGGTCAGGAATACGCCAATCTCATCATGGGCTGCCATATGGCGACACCGTCCGCGACCTTCCGCGCGATGGCGGGCCAAGGGCCGTACCCTGTCAAAGCCTTCTTCTTTCTCGGTAACAATCCGATGATGAGCTATGCCAATATGCACCTCATCATCAAAGCCATGATGAACCAGGATCTGATCGTTGCGCATGAGCAATTCATGACGCCCTCGGCTCAATTGGCGGATTATGTCCTTCCTGCTGACAGCTGGCTTGAACGTCCTTGGATGATGGATACCTTCGGCTGGACCTCAACGGTGCGCTTTTCTGAAAAAAGCATGGAGCCGCCGGGTGAATGCAAAAGCACGTTTGATTTCTGGAAGCTTGTTGCAGGCGCGCTTGACCGGCCTGAATTGGTGCCGTGGGAGACGGTTGAAGACCTCTACGATTGGCGTTTGGCCTCCACCGGCAAAACGTTTGCGCAAATGTGCGCAGAAACTGAAATCCACTTCGCCCCGCCTGAATATCGCAGATATGAGAAAGTCGGCTTTGCAACGCCCACGGGCAAGGTTGAGCTGAAATCAACCGGGCTTGAGGCGCTTGGCTTTGATCCCTTGCCCTATTTCCGCGAGGACCCGCCGGTCGACCCTGAATTCCCGCTCATGCTGTTTACAGGCGTGCGTGAAGATGGGTTTTTCCAAACCGGTCACCGCCACATCCCCGAAATGCGCAAACGTCATCCCGATCCGCTTGCCTTTGTCAGCCCAGGCACGGCAAAAACGCTCAACCTTGAAGAAGGCGAATGGGTTGAGGTTGCAAACGAGCTTGCAAGCATTTCCATCAAGGTCGCGATCAAAGAAGCCATGCCCGATGGCCTTGTTCGTGTGCCGCATGGATGGTGGAAACCGGAAATGGAACAGGGTGCAGGCAAGCTATCGGGTGCGCTTAAGTATTCCGATGCGCAGTTATGCCGCGACGATGAGGAATTTCTGGACCGTGAACAAGGCATTCCGCATTTGAAGGGCGTGCCGTGCCGTATCAACAAAATCGCCGGTTCGACGCTTGAGCCCGGTGTCGAGGTTGAAGCGGGGCCGCTTCACGTCGAGGAGCCTGCTCAATGAGCGTGCTCGACACATTGAAAGCCAAGCTGATGCTAAAAATCGCGGCCAAATCATCGCGAAACAAAAGTGTCACCGATAAAGTGTGCCGCCGCGTCTTGAACAAAGCCATATCGCGCCCTCACGAAGAGGACTTTATGCGCGATGAGCTGGTCGATAATGATCTTGGCTTTGATCCCGACGAGCTGGCCGAGTATCAGGCGCGGGGTAATAGCAGCAAGCCATACTCTTAAGAGCGCGCAAGTGTTGGCCCGGGCATCGCGAACCTGCGCAAAATGCGCGGGTGTCTTTCGGAGCGAATATCCCCGCTACAACGCCAACACCCGTGCCGCACTTGGATCGACGAGAAACAACCGGCCTTCATTGTCGGCAATCAGCGCCTTGCCTGAGCTGCGCTTTTGTCTCTGCTTTCGGCCTTGCAATCTGTCGGGCGGGCCAACGGGCAGGCGGGCAAGAGTTCTCAGTTCGAGTTCGTGCTCATGGATCAACCTCATTTGAGGGTCGCCGGCCTGATGTGCGCGAACGGTTGTTTTCATTAGCATCTCGCTTGCGCCCTCTATCGCGCGGGTGACGACCGCCGAGCGACCAAAATCGCAAGCCATCAGATGATCAACGCCTTGCTGTGTGCCGCGCTTAGCCATGACGGTGCGGATGTGGCGCTCTGTCTCCTCGTTCCACATGTTCATGGTGAGCCAACTGCCCTCTTTCGTCAGCGCAGTTTTCGAAGGCCCGTTGTCTTCATTCCACGCCCATTGCATCGGCGGGTTGGGTTCTCCGCTTGAAGGGTCTTCGCCTGGGCGCAAGATATAGGTCTGAAGCTCGCCATTGGTTTGATAGCGCCACACCTCGGTGACCCCGAAACGCTCGCGGCTCACATCCACGCTTGCCCAAGAGGCGCTGGTTTTGCCCTGATTAAACCCAGTCACCTGAAGTCTATCGGTAAGAGAGCATGACCAAAGAAACTCAAAACTTGGACGAGCCGCGGTCAATTGCGCCAGTTTGAGCGCTCCGATTTGCCCGCCCACCTGAACCAACCAACCCACCTCGTCTGTGACATCGTGAAAGGCCTTAAGGGCGATATTGCCGACCTCAACCAGGCTGCACGATACTGTGTCAAAGCATGCAATTTGTGTCAGACCAGCGCGGCCATTGCGCAAAACGATTGCCTTGCGCCCTTGTCCGGCAGGCACCAGCCCGCACACGCCTTCGATGCGCTTGCGCCAAAGCACCGCGCCTTTGCTGTTAAGCAGCTCCAGCATCTCGTTGTCTCGCCAGATCACAATCGCGCCAGTGCCATTGCCAGTGCCAGCGCCAACAACGCAGCCGTGGACGGCTGCAGCTTGCTTGGTCTCGGCAGGCGGTATGCGCCATTCGCGCGGTGGCTGTGTTTCGGACTGAACCAGCTTGGTCAGCTTTTGCAGATCGCGTGACAGGACCCGGTGCCCCGCCATTTTCAAAAGCTCGCTCAACGCATCAAGATCAGCGCCTTGCAATCTGTCAGAGCAATGCTGGATCGCACTATGAGAAATTTGCTCCAAAAGCGCGCTTGCCGGGCCTGCCCAAAAGGCCTCTTGCTCGGTTGCTTTGCGTGATCCCAGGCGTCGCAGGACCGCAAGCACATTGAACAGGTCGTCGCTTTGCTCAGGATCAATCATTGCCTCGCGCAGCTCGCTAAGGGCAAGGTCAAGAAGGTCGTCACCTGTGTCGGGTAGACGCATCGGATAGCCAGCGATGAGGCCTGCGTCTTTAAGTGAGCTTGCCAAAATCGCGCGCACGATTGCCTCGGCTGAAAACTGCTCATTGGCTTGCCCGCCCAAGATCACAGCTTTGAGCCACGATCTGCGAAGGTCGAGCAGCACCGTGTTTGCTTTCGCCTCATTGGCAAGAGCATCGGTGACCTGAACAGCGCGAAGGACCTGCCCGCTGTCGATCAATGCATCGGTCCATGCCTTTACAACGTCGGTATGGAAAACTGCGTCCTCGCCTTGGCTTTGCTGGGCCAATTGTTCGAAACAATTTGCCCGCATCGCCAATGCAAGCGCGTCCTCTTTTCGGCCCGCGCCATAAAGGAGCCTGACGGTGATCACCGGATCAATCCGGCTCCCAAGTGCCAGTCTTAAGGCCTCATCTGCCAACTTTGCTTTTTCAAGCAGAAGCACGGCTTGTTCGTGCTGCCCAAGGAGCTGGGAATAGATGAAGGCAGCCCGCCTAAAATCGCCCTCATTCTCCAGTTTTTGAGCCAGCACCAGATAGCTGTGTCGCAATTGCCAATCGCTCGTGGGATCAAGGATTGGGGAGCTGAAAGGGCTGTCGCCAAGTTGGAAATCCAGTTTTGCCCGGGCGCTTGGCAATTCGCGCGGATAAATGTTCTTCGCCTTCCGCTTGCCACCTGCATTGCCACCCAGCCTCAAGGCCATTTTGAGCGCTTCATCAATTTGCCCGCGCTCGATCATCCCTTCGACCTGACGCACCCGCCGGTTGAGTTGCTTGTGGACCTGGCTGAACGGATTTTTCCACGCAAGCCAGCCGCGAAAATTCTCAAATATGCTTGGCGCTTTGTAGCCGGATGAGCCCTGCCCATAGCGGCCAGCTTGACCCTGTGCGCTACTGCCGCCGCCCGCGCCACCGAAAAGGCCGCGCAAGAGCTGCACGACGACAAAACCAATAATAAGCGGGATCAAAAGGCCGCCGCCCGATGTGATGACCGCAACCACGACCAAAAGGAGCACCAGGATCCAAAGAATCCAAAATAGCGTCTTGAACAAATCCCAGACGGCGGGCCAGGTGTTCGCCAAATGCCACCCCAATGCGCGCAGCCGCTCACTTGCTGGACTTGGCCGATCAAACGCTTTGCGCATATCGCGAAATGGGTCTTCGTTGGAATTTTCATCGATTGGGAAGAGGCGCGCGGCTAAGCCTTCTTCGATTGCAGAGCCAAATGGCTTGGCAGTTTTGCGAGGCTTGGAGACCTCCTCGCTAGGCGCTGAATGGTCCGTCTTGTCCTGCAAATTGGGTTTGGGGGGGCTATAGGCCTTATGGAGAGTGACCTGCGGCATATCCCATAGCCAGCTTCGCTCAATTGACGCCAGACGGTGCAGCGAAAGGGTGTGCGAGCGGCCATTCCACCACAAATCCACAGCGCGAATGCTTGAAGGCGTAATGCGCGAGTTCGCATCGACAGATAGCGCCCGATCGCAGAGCCGTTCCCTCACATAACTGGCGAGCACGCCGGGCCGGGTGAGTGTAAGCGGGAAAGCTGCTGGGAAGAGCGGCGCTGAGCGGCGGTTGGCCTTGCGAAATAGCACTAGAAGCAGGCGGCGCGCGTCTTCTCCCTCACCCACCATGCCTTCGCGGATATCGGCAATCTCGTCCCGTATTGCTGTGAGCTCGGGCAATGGCGCATCGGGATAGAGCAGGAATGCCAGTCCGTAACAAGGCTCTGATCCGCTCAATTTTGTGATGGTGGGCGGGCTGGCAGGCGCGCTAGCGCGCGAACGTTTCGCCGCTTGGCTAGCGCCGTTTGCTTTGCGCGCTGAGCCTTGTTCCCTTGCGCGCACAGCGGGCCGAGCTCCTATGATTTGCTGCCCGCTCATGAGCTCTGCCTCACAACGAGTTGGGGCGCTTTGTCGGCTGTTTCATTCAGCCACAGTTCCTCTGTCTGACGCTCTCCATTGACCAATTTTTGGTGAATGGTGATCAGCCGTTCCGGCACGCCTCCCTCATCGCCTTTGATGACCAGCATTTTGGCATTGGATTCGAGGATATGTACAATCTGGTCTGCGTCTTTGCCCAAATCGATAGGCTTTTGGGTTCGCACTTTTCCGCCGCCGTGAAAGCGCACAAACTCAACGATACCTTCACCGCCAATGCGCGCATCAGACCAAAGTATCGCGTGGACCTCATTCTTCTTGAGCCATAGCGACAAAAGCCGCTGATCAGGCGCTGTGGCAAATTCAAACCCATCATCAAACGCTGGCGAATTGCGCGTGTCTGCGCTGGCGGCTTTCCATTCCCCTGGATTGACCGAATAGCCTAAAATCGCAGTGGTTTGAGACCAGAATAATCCCGAAAACCCCTTGTTGGGGACGGTTTCATTGAGGTGGAAGCGGCGCACCATTTCATCAGAAGAGCGCCGGTGGATCTGCAGAAGTGTCCCGCTTGAGATATCGTTTCGCACCATGTGATGTTGCCCTCTGGAGAGCAGGATATGGGGCGTCGATGGCTGTGTCAGTGACCCACGTCGATCCAACCGAAAGCGTGCGCCCGAGCGGCCGAAGAGATCGACGGTTCCCCCCAATTGATAGTCGGTGTCGACCATTGTCGGCAGGGCGTATCGATCATGGCGGCAAAGGTCATCGGTCACCGCGACCCGGTGCGAGATTAGCGTTCCTTGGCGATCATTATCCCGTTCTTTCAAAAGAAAGGTTTGAAACAATAAGCGGTGCTTGTCCTTCCACCGGCGAAGCAATGCGAGCTTGAGGAGATCGTTTTCAATCTCAACACCGGCGATATCAAGGTCATTTTCGAGCGGCACGAACCAGTGCCACTTCTGCCCCTTATAATGGCCCAGCCTTTGCACCAAAAGCCCGCTTGCCAGCCTGATAATCCTGTAGTTCCCGCTTGGTGTTGCAAGATAGCGCTGTTCCCAGCCCTCTGGCTTTGGCCGGTGGGCTTTGGTTTGCGCTTTCTCAGCCTTCTTCGGAACCGCAAAGGGGCGCTCTAAAGCTGATAGGCACAGCTTGTCATCGCTAAGCGAAATCTGGCCTTGTGCGATTTCCATATGCGCCTTTTGCACCGTGATCAGCGCCTGACGCGGCTCGCCCCTGACGTGCGGTGCAAGGGTGAAGTTTAACGAATTGGCCTCGTCGAGCAGTGCGGGTCGCAGGCCCATGCAATCATCGCCAGACCCCACTAGCCAATCGGCATGCGCTGGCCGATCGCGCATGTCCTCTTGATCATTTTGCGCCTCCCAAAGCGCCCGCGCCTCGGCAATATCATCAGCGCTTGCATCCCTGAACGATGCAGAGCGCAAAAAGCGCTTGATGGAATTGACCGTGATCCCTTTGCACCAGGTGAGCTCGCCTGTTGTTGGCAAATAGCACCATTCAAACCGTCCTCCGCGCCGCTCAGCCACGCGGGCAAGAAAAAAGATGCTCGCAAGAGCAATCAAGCGGGCGTGGCCCATGACGCCCGGCCCCATGGACACTATCACACGCCACACCTGCTTTGCGCCCGGATCGGCAAATTGGCGGTCGTGAAAAAGCGTTTCTGCCTCGGCCAGGCGCCGCAAAAACTCCAAGGGCGCCTCGGTTTGAAGCAGGAGCTCGCTTTGCAAAATTTGATCGATTGTGCCGCGATTGGTGAGACCGCTTAGGCCTTCGAACTCGCCTTGGCGCGCCTCCTCTTTCACCTCCAATTTGCGCGAGAAGACCTCAAACTGGGCCAATTGACCCATGAGTATTTGCGCAAGGGCAGGCGAGAGCCTTTCAAGCACTGGTGCAAAAGGCTTGTAAGCTTCTGGCAATTCATCGGGTTTGGGCGGGGCTGCAAGAGTGTTCATGATCAGGCTGTGTCTTGGCGCTGAAACTGAACGGGATAAATATCAACGGCGCTCGACACTGTGTCGCCCTCGTCAAAGCGCGGCACAATGATCGCTGGCGGGCGAAAGGCTGTCTCATCTGCAAGCCGCTCCAACAGGTCGCTTGCAAGATCATCGGGCACCGCAAGCGCGCAGCCAACTGGAAAATACCAGCCGTGCTGCGCTTCAAACAAGGAAATCGCTCCCTCGACGGTGGGCACCATGGCGTCTTTCTCCCCGGGAAGGGGCCGCGCAAACACCGCCGCCCACCCTTCGCCAAGCGCGATTGGCAGGCTTTTTTGAAACGCCGTCTTGCCTGCCATTGAACGGGCAAGATCAGCCTGTGCATCTGCCCCTGTCACAAGCAAGGCATCAACCGATTGGAGCGGATCAACCTTCTCCCAGCGCATTATTCAGCCGCGTTTTGGGTAGGCGCCCCGCTCGAACCGTCCGAGCTGTGATCAGGGGACGATGATCTTTGGAGCGCACTTTCGATGCGCCCGCGTGCGGCGCCCAGATCTTCAGGCAGAGTGTCTTTTGAGAAAGCCGCATCGATACGCGTCAAAAGTGTCTCTAGGCGCACGAGCCAATATTCCTCCTCGCGCTTCCCTGTTTCTGAGACCCCTGTTTCCGAGCCCCCTGTTTCTTTTGGGCGAGCATCCAGCATTTGTTCGGCCTGCGCACAAAGCTGAGCTGCGTGAGCAACAAGTCCATGAGTGGAAAGCGCAAGGCTTTGCGTCAAAACAGGATTGCGGCTTTCGGAAAGCTCGGAATGCAGCAAATCGCGAAGCTCTGCTTGGCGTTCGCGTGATTGCACCAAATAGCTCGTCGGCCACAAATCCTCGCGCGCAGCGGTGTCGCTGCCGCGAAGCAAGGCCGCCGCCGCAATCAGTTTGAGTCCTTTGACGAGCTTGCGATCCGACATCGGAACACCAAGCAGGCGGATTTTGCGGACCAGGTGGGCGTAATCCTCGCGGATAGGGGCCACGTCGACCCTAAGGGCTGCTTTTTGCAAGCTGTCCAAGACGCCGCGTTTCAATGGTGGGACAGTGTCATGCTCGCTCAAAGCCTCATTCCACCCCGCTTGAAGCAGGTCGCCCAATTGGTGATCCGCCACAGGATCAACAAACATCGTCAGCAAGAAACGGTCGGCAAACGCTGCCAAAGCGGCATCTGTTGGCAATTCGTTTGAGGCTGCCACACAAGAGATCAAAGGCACTTTGGCCTCAAACTGCCCGCGCCGGTAGGTTCGCTCATTCAGAATTTTGAGCAGCGAATTCAGGATCGCAGTCGAACCCAGAAAAATCTCATCCAGAAAGGCAATCTCAGCCTCTGGCAACATGCCCTTTGTGACAGGGCGCACTTCGCCATCGCGCAATGCTGCAAGGTCGAGCGCGCCGAACAATTCGCCCGGTTCAGTAAAGCGGCCAATCAGATACTCAAAACTTGATGCATCAAGCGCCTGCGCCACCGCTTGAACCGCGGCTGATTTACCAGTGCCCGGCGGCCCGATAAGCAGAACATGTTCGCGCGATATCAGGCCAAGCATCACCAACTCCATCAAGGAGCGGCGCGCGACAAATTTGGCTGAAAGCGCGTCAAGATGGCGATCGACCTGTTCGACGGCCTGAGAGATATCAGCATTGGTCATAAAATAGAATTGCGCCCCCTAAAGCACTCAGAAGAGGCGTATACATCGCTGTGTTACATCACAATGGCGAATTGTCCGCGCCGCCTATAGCCGGGCTTCAAATACTTCGTGCGTTGCCTCTTCAATCTGTTGGCCCTGCCATATTTGGTAAAGCCTATTGCCCAGAATATCTCCGGGGCCTGATGTGAATTTTGGATGGCCGAAATGCGTCATCACTTCATGCTGCTGCTCCAATGCTTCGCGATCCTGAGCAACCACCGGGGCCAGAAACAGACGAATTGCCGCCTGTTTCAGCCATCCGGGCGCAAGGCCTTTGGGAGTTGAAAATCGCGCGAACGGGGTAAAAGTGCCATCGGTTGCAGGCGTGAAGATCGCCGTCACGCACAAGGTCAATTGCGTCTCCCCCTCCCAGCGCGCCTGGACAGTCGTGGGTGCGTGATAGCGCGAAACACTGCGGGTGCGGTCGCGCTCAAGAAACCGCGACATGAGGCCAAGATCAGGCTCGGTTTGCTCGATCGTCATGGCAATCCCATCGCTATGCGTGGTGACCACCAGATTGACCGGCAGTCTTTTGTCGCGCCTGCGGATAAAGCCGTGGTGGAGGTGGTTTGTGTGGAAGGGATCCATCACATTTTCGATCGCATCAAAGGCCCTGCCGCGCCATGTGCCTTGCTGCCACCAGAAATGATCGAGCTCGCGATTGCCGAAATCGGGGGGAAGATCAGGCTGCGCACAAGCTGTCTCAGAAAGCGTTACAAAGATGGCACCGTGCTGCTCATACACTTGCAAAGCTTTGGCCTTTAACGCTTTATCCCCCCGCGTTTGCGCAAGGCAGCCGGGGACTTCTTCGCAGGCTCCATCCTGACCAAAGCGCCATCCATGATAGGGGCATTCCAAAGTGCCCTTATGGATACGGCCCTTGGACAAAGGGAAGTTGCGATGGGGGCATCGGTCGACAAGCGCACCAAGGCCCGTTTCGCTGCGAAAAAGCGCAATGGGCGTGTTGCAAAGGCTGACTTTGCGCACATCGCCAAGCTTTACGTCGCGCGAAAGTGCGACCATGTGCCACGCATCGCTTACTGCTTTTGGGAATGCCATCAGGGTAGCTCCTCACCATTCCATTCAATGTCATAGGTTGTGGCCGCGTTGGTCGATATGCGTTTGCATTTGCCTTTCAGCATAAAGGTGCTCGCATCGCATAAAGCGCCAAGGACGGACCATCTGTCATGGCCGCGCGATATTGCATCGCTTCCGGATTGAAGAGACCGCCACCAATCGCTCAAACGCCCCCGTGCCAAAGCTTGGGGAAGGCCAAAGACGAGCATCGCAGGGCCAAGATAGGATGGGACCTGTTTCCGCATGGCGATGGCTTCGCCTTTGCCAATTGCGCCAGCCAGGCGTCCTTCACCGACAAGCGCATGGACGCCGCTTGTCGCACGCGGATTGCACTCAAGGAAGTAGGGTTTTCCAGCGCCATCAATGATCACATCAAAGCCAAACTGACCGTGCAAATTGGCTGTGCGCGATAGTCGCTGCACGGTATCATACAGCCGCTCATCAATCTCAGGGTCCAGCGGTTCAAAGGCAAAACAAGCCCCGCCTTTCATGCGCCAGTTCGATGCATAGCTGGAAAAGCCCACCAAAGAGCCTCGGCGTGCAATCATGTGGATGCACACCTCCCTGCCTTGCACACGCTTTTGCGCGATCCAGCCTTGGTCCAAACGCTTTGCGACTTTGCGCAGACCGTCTTTTCCCGGGGACACCAGTGTTTGGTCGCCAAAGCGGCTGAGGCGTGGTTTGAACACCCATTCTGTGCTCTTACGCGAGAAGGTTTCAAGGTGAAGCTTGCCCTCTATCTCGTGAGTTTCAGGCACATGAAGGCCCCATTCCTTTGCGCTATTAGCGAAGGTGAGCTTGTCATGCAGCTGTGCCAGCATCGCCATGTCAGGCGCGAACAAGCGGCCTGCCAAATGGTGCTCAAGGGCAGGGGCTGCGAGGTGAAAAACCTCTTCGCAAGTGGGCACAATCAGATCGATATTGTGCTCGCTCACCATCTTCGCAATGGCCGACCTGAAGGCGTCGCCTTGTTGTCTTGGGGGCGGATAGGCATGGTGCTTGGCGCGAAGCGATGACCAGCGCGCCATTCGCGAGACCACACTGTCGGCCAAATGCACATTCCAGCCAGCCGCCCTGAAATCGCGCGCAATATCAAGAGCTGCTGCTGCCCGCGCGCCGGTTATAAGAACGCTTTTAGGCACCGGCCCACCTCACTTTGCAGCGCTTGGTTTGAGGCCACGTTTTAAGGTCGCGCACCACTTTGACCGGTAGGCCGCTAAGCGCCTGGAGGGTGCTAGATGCGCGTTGTTCAAAGTCGGTTGGACAGCGCTGCTCAATGCGCAAAGTGACGCGTTCGTGATCTGCGATAGCCTGCCAGGCCTGCCAATTGCCGCTCCCTCCCTCGACCGCGTCTACAACTTCGCGCGGGGTGATAACGCGCGTCCCAAGATGCCACAGATCGCTCACGCGGCCTTGCGGGGGGAGGATGACGCGCCCGCCAAATCCGCACGGGCACCGGGCTGACGATGTGAGGGGGTTGGTGCTCTCATCAAGCTCAAGGAAATCATCGGTGCGCAGCCTGACGATAGGCTGACTTTTGCGGCGCAGATCGGTCAGGATGGGACGAAAGCCCTGCGTGCCAGCCACCGCCTCAAGTTCAAATTCAATCGCATGCTCATTGAGATGCAAGCGGCCATGGCTGCATTCAGCGGCAAGAAATCCTTCCGTGGCTTGGAAAATCCCGCGAGGGCGCACTCCAAACGCTTTGGTTATGGCCTCGACCTGTGCCGGGCTGATGGGCTCGCTCCCGCAAAAGATATGCTCAAGGTCAGGAAAATGAGGGCGCAGCTTTGCCATTTCCATCAAGCGGTGCGGGGGGGCGATCAATATGGTGGGCGCAAATGCCTTGAGGCGATCCATCACCTCTGATCGTTCACACTCCAGCGGAACATGCAGAAACGAAAAACGCGACCCACGCACATCACTATAGAGCGCGTTGTTGGCGCGCAAATGCAAGGCAAGGCGTTGTTTCTTGAAAAGCGCCCTTAAAGGCAAAAGTCGCGCTAAACTTTGGCCAATGTAATCGGCGCGCTCCGCACCGTCTGTCACAAACAGGCCGCGCTCACCGCCGCTGCTGCCCGTAGACCAACCCGCTGTCATCTCACCATCAGGCGCTTGGCCTGCTTCTGCTCCGTCGGCTAGCGCGCGCAGCTCCTCGTCCGATTTGCCCAAGGAATTCCACGCGCCATAGTCGGATCGCAGTTGCGCGGTGTCGGTCACTGGAAAATCCTCAAGCGGCTTACCGCAATAGAGCGCAAGCGCTGGTGTCCGGGCGATGGTGGGTTGCAGCTGCGACCACAACCGGGCGCGGGCGTGCGCAAGCTTGGCAGGAGACTTTCGCATCGCCATTCGCGTGCGCCACCAGGCGGCAAAGATAAGATCAGGCCTCATCATCGCCTCTAAAGGCCCGAGCGCTAATGGCACAATGCGAAGGCAGGATCGCAAGCTCACCATTGTTGCATGATGCTGCGTGGAGCCGCTCAAGCGTGCCTCGATAGATGCGCGTGTCGCCCAATAGCGCGGTGGTAATACGCGGAGGGGGCGGCGCTCTTTGATGGCTTGGCCTGACCAAACCGCGTCGGCTGCAAGAAGCACAGGTTGGTCTTCATGTGTGGTCAAGGCAAGGCCCCAATGCCCTTCGCAATGTCCGGGCAGATCGACGGCTATCAAGCTTCCATCGCCCAGAATATCGCGGCCTTCTTCAAACGGGGCAAAGCTGCTTGGCAATGGGCACGCCGGTGCCTCTTCAAAAAAGTTTGCGCTCCCATCAATGGCGTGTGGCACCAAAGTCGTTAGCAGCCCGCGCCGGACCCGGCCCAATCTTCCCGGCTTTCGTAAAGATTGAAGGCCCGCTTTTGCGCAATAGACAGGCCGATCCGCCAAATGCCGCATGCCAGCGACATGATCACCGTGGAAGTGCGAAATGATCGTGCCTGCAATCTGGCCCTCGTCGATATCATGCGCCTTTAGCCAGGCGTGCCAATTGAGCTCAGCGCCAATCTCAACCGGTGTCGTCCAACGATAGAGCCTTTCGGGAAAGGTCTGTGTTGCATCCTCAAAGGCGGGATCATAGCCGGTGTCGAACAGGAAAAGGCCTCGGGCTGGATGTTCGATCACTCCGACCAGCGCAGGAAAGTCGACCGCGCACACGCTGCCACCAGACATCGTCATAATCTGAGGATGCCGGGTTGATCCGCGCTCCAGCCAGCGAAAGCCCACTTTGATCATGCGCCTTTCTCCCCTGCTGCCTGCTCTGCTTTTTTCTGGGCTTGACCTAGCAGCGTCGCAAGACCGTCATAGCGCGGCGTATAGCCAAGCGATTGCTGCGCCTGCGTCAGGTCGAAGCTTTGCGAATAGGCAAGGGTTGCGAGGGTGTAGCGCGTCAAAAGGGGTTCCGTCTTGCGACCAACAAGCGATCCAAGACCCTCTGCTGCCCCTGCGAAAAGGCGTAAAAGCGCCATGGGCGGTGTCGCATAGTGTGGGTCTTTGCCCAGTGCCTTTGCAAGGGCTTGCGCGACCTCCTTTATTGGCATGGGCTTGCCCCCGGAGATATTGATGGCTTGCCCGCTAAGCGCGCTCGCACGCTCTTCCGCCTCGCAGATGGCCCAAGCTGCATCGCGAAGATCGGTTAGTTCAATCAGAGCCTTGCCTGACCGCGGCAGTGGTATCCTTGAACGCTGCGCCATTTCAGCAAGCTTTGGCAATATCACCTGGTCCCCCTCGCCCACCAATGCGCGCGGCCTAATCGCGCAGCAGGCGAGCTGATCACCGCGCGCGGCAAGCACCAATCGCTCAGCTGCAAGCTTGGTTTGAGCATAGTGGTTGAGGGGCGGCGTAGCGGGTTCATCTTCTTGGCCAATACCAACGCGGTCTTGGAAACCAGCAAAGATTGAAGGCGAGGAGACAAAGACAAAGCGCGAGATGTTTTCTTGCAAGCTTGCGTCAAGCAAACGCTGTGTCACCGCGACATTGGCGCTCTCAAACTTTGCGCGCGGACCCCAGCTTGCCGATAAAGCCGCGGCGTGGATCACACTTTCACAACCCTTGAGCAATTGGCGAAGATCAGCTGTCTGCTCAAGATCGCAAGCGACAAATTGCGCGCCCAATTGCTCAAGTCTCTCGCCTGCTCCGCCGCGCCGACCGATGGCTCGTACGTGGTGGCCGCGCGCGATCAATTCGCGCGTGCAGTGCAGTCCAAGACCGCCGGTTGCGCCTGTCAAAAGGATGCGCCGCTTGCTCATATCTTTAAGACCATTGCGCTCGCGCTAATGCCTGCTGCTGTGCCCAAAAGAAGCACATTGTCGCCGCGCTTTGCAGTGCCGGTTTCAAGGGCATGGCTTAAAGCCACCGGGATTGATGCTGCGATTTGATTTCCATGGGTCGAAAAAATGTCCACCACCCTTTGGCAATCGGGTGCAAACAGGCGTTTCACATGCTCCACTCCGGGCGCGCTTGCCTGGTGGCAAATCACACAGGCCAATTCATCCTTGGTCAGCCCCGCATCTCCAAGAGCTTTTTCAATCACACCGGGCAAAACCTTCGCCGCCGCTTTAAAAATGCCAAAGGCGTCCATTTCAAAATACGATCCTTCAACCAGCGCATCATACCCCTCGCTCACCCGCAGCCGCGTTCCGCCAGAGCGCAATTGGGCAAGCGTATTGTGCGCGCCCATCGTAACACTTGCCTGTGCGGCAATTCCGCTTTGATCATTATCGCACGCCTCGATCACCAGTGCAGCCGCGCCATCGCCAAAGATCGACCGGGTCTTGGGCACATCAGGATTAAGTCCAGCGGTCGCGATGTCACTGGCAAACACCAACGCCCTCTTCCACCGCCCGGTGGCAAGTCCCATTGCGGCCACATCAAGGGCGGCCATGAAGGAAAGACACGTCTGGTTGACGTCGAAACAGGTGATCCCTGACAGGCCCAAACCAAGCCTGTCTTGCACCAGTGCAGAAGTCGAGGGGATGGGCTGCTCCATCACGCCGCACCCGCCGATGATGACATCAAGCGATGCGCCGTCACACTCAGCATTCGAAAGTGCAATTCGAGCAGCCTCAGCGGCCATAAAGGAGGTCGTCTCATCCTCGCTTGCGACATGGCGCACAGCAATTCCAAATTCAGCCTCAGTCCAACCGGGTGGTTGGCCAAATTGCTCGTCCATTGCGCGCGAAGTCAAGGTGTTGCGCGGTCGATACGCGCCTGAACCCAATACTTTGAACCTGCTTAGCACAGCTGTGTCTCCATTCGATTCGCTCATACATTCTCACATAATTGAGCAGTGTTCAATTAATAATTAGACAATGTTCAATTTATCCGCTACAAATCCCGCCGTGGGACGAAGATCAGACCATTCTGCGACTGAATTGCGCGACTTGTTGATCGCGTGCGGGCACGAATTGATGTCTGAGCGCGGCTTTGCAAAGTTCTCAGCACGCGAGGCCGCGCGCCGGGCGGGCTACACAGTTGGCACGATTTACAACGTCTTTGGCGGGCTCGATAACTATCTCATCGCCATCAACAGCGAGACATTTCGGCAGTGGTCGCGGTGGCTTGAGGCGGCATTGGCCAAAGCATCGGATGATCCCACGGCGCGTATTGAGGCGCTTGTCAGGGCCTATTTTGGATTTGCTGAAACGCACCGCAATGCCTGGATGGCGATTTATGATCACCGGATCGATCGCTCGATTGAAATTGCACACGAAGATGGTCTGGCGCGCGAAAGCTTGACCGGAATTGTCGATCGCGAAGTGAGCATGACGCTTGGCCTTACCGATGAAGATCAGGCACGCCGATTGGTGCGATCCTTGATTGCGACCGTTCACGGCCATTGTGCACTCTGGCTGACGGGGAGTTTTGCATTGATGCAAGAAGAGGACCCCGCAGGCCAAGCTCTTGCGCGTGTTCAGGAGGTCCTCGCAAGCCATCGCGCCTAAGCTCTTCTCAATCCAACGATTGGGGTGATGACCTCCTGCAAACTCCGCGCTATTGTTTGGTGTAAAGGGAATGGGTGAATGGTGTCACGTAAAGCTGGACCGGGTGTTTTGATCGGCTGTTTGGTTGCATTGTTTGTCGCCTGGGCAATGCCAATTGCCGCTTCGCCAGCCGAGGCGACACAAGCTGAACCGGCGCAAAACGATCGCGCACAGGTAAACCCTGTTCCCAAACCCAATTTCCAGCTTCGCTCTTTGGTTGACGGGGTGGATGAAGGGTCTGACGGACCTCAACTCGTCTATTCCGAAATGACAATTGCGATCAATCAGCACGGCTCTCTGGCTGAGTTCACGATTGATGCCACAATCCTCAATCCATCCGACGATGAGGTGGAGGCAAATTTCACGATGCAATTGCCCCGCGACGGGGTGGTGACCGGCTATTCGCTTAACATTGGAGAGGCGATGATCCCGGGCAGCCTCATTGACCAACCCAAAGCGCAGCAAGTCTACGAAGATGAAGTTCGCGGCAATATTGACCCCGGCCTTGCCGAAATCACCAGCACCAATTCTTTCTCCGCACGCATCTATCCCATAGCGGCGGAAGGCTCCCGGCGCATTTCACTCACCTTTGTGACGCCGGTTGATCCACACAAAGGATTGATCTTGCCTGTCAGTACTGGCGTCCCGATTGGCGTATTGCGGGTCAAGGCGAAGGCAACAGGCCTTGCACGCGCACCCGCCCTGCAGGTTGGACATGGCGGCGACGTCACATTTGAGCGCGATGGCAGGGTTTGGCGCTCGCAGGCGTTTGTCAGGTCCGACACTGTCCTTTCAGGTGACCTTACGCTCAAAGACCTTGCACCGCGCAGCACAGCGTTGGGCGCTGTGCATTCTGGTGGGAAAGCCTTCTTCACTGTTACCGACCAAGTGACCCCTGCCCCCTTGGATGAGGAGCCGCTCCAATCGGTGCGGGTCTATTGGGACACTTCGCGTTCGCGCATGGATGGTTTGGTGGAGGATGAGATTGCGCTGCTGTCGCAGTTCGTGGCGCAAACCGGATCGCCTGCGTTGACCCTTGTTCGGTTCGCCAGCGGTGAGCCCAATGTGACGCAGATTGCCTCTGCGGATGGGGACCGCCTTCAGGCCGTCCTAACCTCAACCAATTATCGCGGCGCGACCAGCTTTGCAGGCCTCGGAGAGCTTAATCTGCCTCCCGCCGATATCTGCTTGATCTTCACCGATGGCGGGGTGACTTTGGATCACACAGCCCAGTTTGCCCCTGATTGTGCGATGCAAATCATCGCCTCCGGCCCCACTGTGGACGGCGCAAGGCTTGCCCGGATTGCCTCTGATACCGGCGGTCAAAGCCTGACCCTTACCAAAGACAATGCGCAAAGCGTTCTATCCGCAATGCTTAAGCGACCGCTTAGCGTTGCAAGGGTTACCGACAAAGGCGGTGCGCGCCTCAAGCACCGGGCCTTCTTTGGCGAGGATGGCCATTTCACTTTGATCGCAGAGCTCGGCAATTGGCGCGAGGTCAATGTGCGCTTTGCGGGCGCGCGCAAAGGAGAATGGCGCAAGCGATATCTGGTCAACGCAGCAAGCGAAGCGGACCACGATGCAGCCGGCGCATTGTGGGCATCGCAGGAGGTCTCAAGGCTTGCTGATGATCCGGCTGACCGGGCAAAGATGGAGCGGATCTCACAAGAATTCCAAGTCGCAAGCCCGACGATGGCGTTTCTCGTGCTTGAAGAGCCGGGGCAATATGTGCGCGCCGAAATCACTCCGCCCCAAGGGTTTGATGCAGATTGGATGGAAGATTTTGCGCAAGAAAAGGCGCAATTTGATGCCGAAGCGAAAACCGCACGCGATCAGCGCTTTGAGTTTGTTTTAGCACAATGGGGCAAAACGCGGGACTGGTGGGCAAGCGAATTTGACACAAAGGCAGTCATGCGCAGAGCCAACACTCAGGCAATTGTTGCAGGCGAAAGCAGCGACCCAGCCGATAGTGAAACCGGCGCCGGGGCCATTGATGTGGTGGTCTCTGAGGCGAGCGAGGAGGCGGTACTTTACGAAAGTGAGCCTCTCGCTTCCCCATCACCAGCGCCGCCTCCACCATCTGCTTTGGCGCAGGTCCCTGCTGACGTTGATGAAGCTGCCGCGGACGAGGTTGGAAATAATATCGTCGTGACCGCCAGCCGGCGCGCAGATGACCTTCAGGAAACGCCATTGTCGGTGAATTCTTTCACCACCCAAGATATGGAAGGGGCAAACGTCGAGGTGACATTGGCCGATGTTCTTTCTGATCAGCCCTATCTAAGGGCGCTTGACGAAGCGGATGCATCCGAGCGCCTTAAGGTCCTGTCTGAGCAGGAGAAAATCTTCGGTACGGTGCCTGCGTTTCACCTTGATGTGTCAGAATGGTTCCGCCTCAAGGGGCAAACAGCGCTCGCGAAGCAATTGCTGCTCTCAGCGCTCGATGTCCCCTCCAGCGATGATGAGACGACGCTGATTGTCGCCTTCCGACTGGAACGCGAAGGCGATTATGACACAGCCATCGCCCTGCTTGAACGGCTTGCGGTGGTGATCGATTACCGCCCACAGCCCCGGCGTACTCTTGCCCTTAGCCTTGCTGCAAGAGCCAGAACCAATCTGGGTAAGGCCAATCAGGCCCGCGAACGCCGCGACGATTTGGAGCGGGCCTTTGAACTTTTGCGCGACGTCATTCTCGAGCCTGCAGATGGTCGCTATAACGGGCTCGAAACTGTTGCTTTGATGGAGCTGAATTCGCTCATCCCGCTGATCGAAGATGCAGGTGGCAAGTGGTCAATCGATGAACGCCTCGTGGCAAAGCTTGATACCGATGTGCGCATCGTCATTGAATGGACCGCCGCTGATGCAGACCTTGATTTGTGGGTCAAGGAACCGTCTGGTGAGCAGGCCTCTTACAGCAATCAGCGCACGCAATTGGGCGGTAAGGTTTCTGATGATATGACCAGAGGGTATGGGCCTGAGGAATATGTCCTTCGCGATGCCTTTGCCGGCGAATACTCGGTGAGGGTGCAAGGGTTTAGAGGAGACCGCATCAACCCCAACGGGCCCGGCCGTGTCATGGTTCGCCTGATACAGAATTTTGGCCGCGACAATCACGCTGAGCAATTGATCGATGCCGAGGTTGGCTTTGACCGCAGCAATAGCCGCGAAAACGACCGCGTCGTTGCCGCGATACAGGTTGAGTAGACCGCGAGGCGCGCCTGAAGAGTGTGGCGCCGATAGCATTGCCCCCTCGGGTGCGATCTGTGTCGTGTAAGTCTGGGAAAATTGGTGCGGTCGAGGTGTAGGTCAATATCAAGCAAGACTATGACATTAAATACAAAAGTGTCTACATGGAGCTTTGGACCGTCTTTTGACCCACCCTCCTCAAAGAACGAGATCGTGAACGTCGCCTTCCGGCTCAATTCTCATTGTCATTGAAGGTTGGATATTGGTGGCGAAAGCGGGCCTTGCGCTCTCGCTCCCCGCTCAGCCGGTTCTGATACGGTTTTCAATACAGCTCATTGTGACTGCTCCAAGGTAGATTAGCGCCAATTGCCGTCGAAAGCGCTCAACACCGGCCAAGATTTGTCTGCCGGGTTTCGTTTGAAAAGGTTGTTCCTGTCGTCAAGACACACCTTCCGTCATCAAGCGAAATCACCTTGTCAAAGACCACGGACCCCTTGGGAAGGCTCTCAACATAAACAACCACACGAACGCTGTTACGCGCAGCATGGGGTATCACCACCTGCCGTTTCTGACCTAAAAGAACCAAACTCTCTTCAGCGGCGCGCGCCCAGAGCTTGCCCGGCTCCTGAAAATATACTTTGTAATGAACCGAAAGCACGCTGTTTTGAAAAAGTGTAAGAACTACAGGTGGCTTAATCGCGGGAACGGGCGGCGTGGTTGTTTTTGGAACAGGCGCGGTTGTTTGGGGAGACTGAGATGCAACATCTAGAATGTCGGTGCCATCAAGCTTTTTGACGCTCCACTGTGCAGACCACCAGGTTTGACTAACACCTTCTGCCACCAATTCGCCGTTTTGGATGTGGAGGGACGCATCATTGTAGAGATTTCTAATTCGGACGAACGGTTCGTTCTCCACCGCCTCGACTGCCCACATCGCACGCTGATCATTTTCCTCGATATCGGTTGATAATCGAACCGGGCCACTGCCATTTGAGTTGACCAGATAGGTCTCGTTCCAGCGATTGCGAATTCGGAAGCAACACAATCCAACTGGTTCAAGAACCCATTGCGCGCCCCAATATCCATCGGGGGCAGCGCGGGTAATCGCCGTGATGCGATCGGCTGTGTCTATTCTTTGATCGGGTTTCCAGCGGTTTTCGAACCGATGCAAGCCGAATGCTGCGACCGACTCATCAAAATCCGGTTTCCAATCCGCCGGTTTGGTTGCCGGCGGGGAGCTTTTCGGTGGAGCGCTGGCGACTATTGGTGGCCGCGAGCTTGGCGGCTGAGCCGTGGGCACGCGCGGCAGGGGTGTTCGACCCGTATTGCCACCCGTGTTTGTTGGAGTGCTCGGCCTTGGATCACGTTCTTCTGCCGCAACCCTTGGCGCAGTCTTGGTTTCCCATGGCGCGCGCGGCTCACCTTGCTGGCCACCTTGCGAATTGTTGCGCGGCGGGTTGCTCGCCCACGCCGTGTTTGCCGATGGATTGTTGGGATCAAACCCGATGATCCCGAGCGCCAACAAAACGCGGCCATCGGTGCGCGCCGTTAGACCGCCAAACTCACGGTTGCGGCCAATATCAATAGTGCGGCGTCCATCGAAGTTACGAGAGAACACGCCATAGCCTTGTACGTTGGTGCTGACTTGCACGCCGCCAAGCGCGCCATTGCGGCGAGTCCAAAGGTTAATCCGGTTGACCCGTTCGCCCGCGCGCGGCGTAAATTCAAAAGTCTTACCAGCCGCTGACCCCATCGTAGCGGTCCAGGTGGCCTCACCGGTGAAGGGCTCCTGATAGCGCAATTTGATGCCATAAATCTGCCGGTCGCGCGAATTTTCATCCGCATAGATCCGCACCCCAATAATATCAGCACCAGGCGGGACCGTAATAACAGTGTATGTGCCACCCGGAGCGCCATGGGGCCGCGCCAACTCATTCATTCTCGCAATATCGCGCTGCGCATCGTCCCCCCTTTGCGCAGCGGCTGGCAGCGCAAGTGTGAGCAACAGTGCGCAACCGATCACAACGCTGACAAGATGGGCGATTGAACGCGGTGGATTTGCGTTGTTCATGGTGCTCATGAAGGGTTCCTGTTGGTGTATGTTGCTCATTGGCTAGCGGAAGCCGACGAACCACGCCATCACCTGATCAGGTGATGGCGAAGCTGGGCCTACTGGCTTAGAGTTCTGGGAAACCGTCAGATTGGAGCACCGCTTGATTCGTGTCGCGATCATAGAAGACGACCCCATTATGCGACGCTTGCTTGTGGGAGCAGTCGATGGCGCACACGGCATGTCGATCACTGCCCAAGCGGCCAATTTTGCCGATGGCGCTGCGCTTGTGAAGGGCGGCGGCTATGACGTGTTGCTGTGTGATCTTGGCCTGCCCGACGGTAATGGCACCGATTTGATACAGCAGGAATTCGACACCGGGCGCGATACGGACATTCTGGTTGTAACCGTCTTTGCCAATCAAAACAAAGTCATCGAAGCGATTGAGGCTGGTGCGCGCGGCTACTTGTTAAAGGATGAGCGGGTTGAAGACTGCATTGAGGCGATCCGCAACGTTCAAGAAGGCGGGTCGCCAATCAGCCCGATCATTGCCCGCCAATTGCTAGGACAAATTCAGCGCAAGCCATCCCCCGGAGCGCAGGGAGACAACGCCCAGCTTTCGGATCGCGAGCTTGAAGTGCTGAACCTGATCTCACGCGGGTTTTCCAACGCCGAATGCGGGGAATTGCTTGCGATCAGCGGGAACACCGTCGGAACACATATCAAGAAAATCTACCGCAAACTTCAGGTGCACAGCCGAGCAGAAGCGCTCTATGAAGCTTCATCCAAAGGATTGCTGCACAGGCAGTGACTTGCTGCTTGGTATGACCTCAATGCGCTATTTCCTGCTGCTCTTTCTGATTTTTACATGGCCAACCACCGCCTTGGCTAAGCCGGATCAAGATGCCTCGGGAATGATTGAATTCACCCAAGGTGAATATGCCATCACTTCTGGCACCGCGGCGCCCTTGGATGGTTGGGAGCAGGGCGAGAACCCTCAAATCTATCAACTATTGGGAGCCGATTGGACGTTTGGCGATTACAACGCGATGGTCGGACGCTTCGCATTTGAGGGAAGCACTATACCCGATGGACCGGTCGCGCTTTACCTGATTGGCACCCGCAATCAATTTAAAGTGCACCTGAACGGACAGGAGGTCTTTCGCAATTACGCAGCGTTGGATGATCAGAAACTCTCGTGGAATAGGCCCTATATCATCCGCCTCGGCTCTGATGCTATTAAACCTGGCACAAACGAGCTGCGAATTGAAACCGTCTCACAAGAGGCAATCGGCATCGGGCGCGTCATCATCGGCCCGGCTGACACCGTGCAAAGCTTTTACGCATCGCAGTTTTTCTGGCGCATCACCGCTCCGGAAATCGCCAATTTTTCTATGCTGCTGATCGGAGTTCTGGTCTTTCTATATTGGCTGCGCAGGAGGCACGAAACCGAGCTGTTGTTCCTATCGCTCGCCGCTCTGGTGTGGTTTGTTCGCTATTACCATTACTTCGCAGATCGGGTTCCCTTCGACCCTGCTCTCTTTTCCAGTTTGAGCGAAAATGCCAATTACTATGGGAGCACTTTCACCGCCGCGTTCTACCTTCATTTCCTGAAGTTTCGATACCGCCGCGAGATCACCGCAGGCTTGTTGTGTTTCGGTCTCGCTTTAACGACAGTGTATTACTTCAGCGCCACCAATTTCTATCTCTTCTACCTGCCAACCTTCATCATCACGATTGGGCTGTTCGTGACAGCTCTTATCAATCTGCTGCGCTATCCTGACCTCGAAAACGGTGCTCTGGCATTGGCCATGTTGCTGGCTACGACGTTCGGTTTGACGGATGGCTATCTCGCCTATCGTTATGGCGGGGATGGCAATGCGATTTACCTGTCGGTCTTTACCGGCCTGATATACGCAGTGGCGTTCATCCTTTCCTTGGGTAGCCGAGCAATCGGGGCATTCTACACATCGGAAAAGACAAACGCCCTTTTGGAAAAGGTCGTGGCGGATATGCGCACTGATCTTGCACAAAGTGAAGCCAGCAGGCAGCAATTGGTGGTCGAGACAGCAATCGCCAATGAGCATGGTCGCTTAATGCAGGAGATGCATGACGGCATCGGTTCTAGCCTTATCACCGCGTTGGCTGTCGCGCGCGAACAGGCGATGCCGCAGAGCATAATCCGAACCCTTTCGAAGGCCTTGAACGATCTTAAAATTACGGTGGATTCTGCTGGAACCTGTTGAAGGAGATATTCTGGCCCTTATCGGAAATCTGCGTCACCGAATGGCAGCAGATTTGAAGCATGCTGGGATAGACTGCAAATGGGATGCGCAAGCCTGCCAGCCCTTACCATGGCTGGATGCCACCAATGCTTTGCATGTCCTTCGCATCTTTCAGGAAGCCATTGGCAATGTCCTGACGCATTCCGGCGCGGATAAAATGCAAATTGGATGTGTCGAGAAAGAGCGTGGCGGACAGCTCGGCATAGAGGCCTATGTAGCAGACAATGGTGTTGGATTTGATGTAATGGCCAGGTCAGCGGGCAAAGGCCTTGAAAATATGAAATCCAGAGCCCGATCACTGCAAGGCGAACTCAAAATCAAAACGAACAAGAAGGGCGCAACGACCATATCGCTATGGCTGCCCTATTCTCGTGGGCAGCAACCCTGAGCGCGGTGTCGACCCTTTTTAAAGAGTCAGACATGGTCAAAGGTCCAAAACGCTCGGGAAACTGAGCATACATCGCATCGTCGTTGCGCAGGTGACCCTAGGTTTCAGCGTATAACGCAGGGCCAAATTTCGAGCTGGGAGGTGTCCGAAGGGACTGCAATTCTCGCCTGAAAATCAGAGCGCATCGCGAAGGCCCATGCGATAGATCCCAAAGGGAATGGCCGTTTGTGATTGGGCTGTCGCGACCCTGGTAAACCCTATGCGCTCATAGAGCGAAAGCGCTGCCTCCATCATTTCATTTGTGTGCAAAGCGATCGTTGAAACCCCGCTTTCCTTGGCGATTGAGATACACTTTGCGGTCAGCAATCGACCATATCCATTTCCTCTAAATGCCGGATCAACCACTAGCATTCTGATAAGAGCCCAGTCTTCCTGAAAATACTCTGCGCGCGGACTGCCCGGAGGCATGTATCCAACAGCACCAGCGATCGACGCCTGTGTCTGCAACACAAAGATGGTCCCTGTTCGCGCAAGGGCTGCCATATTGCCGATGGAGACCCGGGTTTTCGGCCAATCAGGATAGTGATGTTGGTACTGTGACCATGATCGCACAGCGAGCGCGTTGACCGTTTCGGTGTCAGCTGCGGTAAACTCTCGAATGATCACTCAGGCCTCCTATGCATCAGCTGGATGGCCTGTCAGCTCAACCAAATAGCTGGTGATCATTGAGGTTAGCTGTCGTTCGATTGACCCTTGGGTCACCAAATTTCGCTGCGCCTCGAGTGCTGTTGAGAGCGTCCCATCAATCGCGCCGAACAAGACAAAGGCTATCTCATCGAAATTGGGTATATCCGCTGTCCGAGGGCGGGTCGCCAAATGTTCAGCGATCGTGCCGATGACGACCGAGCGATAGTTTGCAAGCCAGGAACTGCCTTTTTGATTGGCGTTAAAGGCGACTAAGGCTGTGTAGAGTTTGGGATCAACCATGCGGGCATTGATATGAGCCTGCACGAACATGCTGACCGTTTCGCGGATGGTGCTTCCTCTTGTTAGAACCCCCGTTTCGCGCACGGTCTCTATCAAACGCTCCTCGTAGCGGCGGCTGATCTCGCTTAGCAGCGCCTCCTTGTTCTCAAAATATTGGTATAGCGATCCGATGCTCACTCCGGCGCGCTGTGCAACATCATTTGTCGTAAAACTCGAAAAGTGCCGTTCGCTCAAAATGTGAGCAGTTGCGGTCAGGATGGTCTCAACTGTCGCGCGGGAGCGTTCCTGGCGGGGCTTTTTTAGCATCGCGCTGACCCATTCCTTCCTAAGTGAGCTCGGTCCGCTGAAATGCGAATAGACATATGAGCAATTACTCATATTATTCTCATATGAAGTTTGCAAGCAATTCAATAGCGCGAAGGCCCACCGCAATTTCGGGCGTAGGGAAGGGAGCGTGATGATCGTTCGTCAGCTAAGGCAAGCCGACCACGATGAATGGCGTTCTCTCTGGGCCTCATACTTAGAGTTTTACCAAGTCGAGCTTGATGATGACGTCTACGACACGCTTTGGCAGCGCCTTCATCTCGCTGACCGCTACGAGCCGCAGGGTTTGGTTGCCGATAATGGAGGTCAGCTTGTCGGCCTTACCCATTTTGTGGTGCAGCGGCATGTTTGGCGCAAAGAATGTGTGACCTACATCTCGGATATCTTCGTTGATCCATGCGTGCGCGGAGGGCGCTTGGGCGAAAGGCTGATTGAGTCCGTTTACGAGCGCGCTGACGCACTAGGTGCACCTTATGTGTATTGGGCAACCGATCACGACAATGCCTCTGCCCGCAAGCTCTATGACCGAGCAGGCTTTCTTACAAAATCGATCCTCTACCGCCGGTTTGAAGGTCGGCTTTAAGAACGTGAAGGACCGCGATTGATGCAACTTGATCGACGAAATTTCTTGGGCGGGTCAGCGGCTCTTGCAACGCTGCCAATCTCGACCCAGCTGTCCGCAAGCGTGGCACGGGCCGAATACGCTGTGGTCGCTGATGCTGCACACGAGATGGTCGCCCAAAAATACACACCCGGCCTTGCAATCGCCGTGATGCGCGAGGGGGATCTGGAGTATTCAGGCAGTTTCGGCTCAGCCAATCTGGAGACAGAAACACCGATCAGCGGAAGCTCTGTCTTCAAAATCGCTTCGATCACAAAGCAGATGACGGCCGCCTCTATTCTGCTGCTTCAGGAAGACAATAAGTTGCACGTGGAAGATCGGTTGTCGCAGTACATACCCGACTTTCCTAGAGCTAGTGAAATCACGCTCTATCAGCTCGCCACTCACACCGCTGGCCTTGGAAGCTTCAACCGGTTGCCGACCCGAAGCGAAGATCGGAGGCGCGATTATGACGATGCGAATTATCTTGATCTGATGAAGCGCACCGATCCCCTGTTTGTCGATGAACCGGGAAATGCTGAGCGGTACAGCAACACCGATTACGGGCTCTTGGGGATCATTATCGGCCGCGTGTCGGGAATGCATTACTCCGAGTTTTTCCAACGGCATCTGTTTGACAGGCTTGGCCTCAGCAAGACCCGATTTGACAACGCGTATGAAGTCATACCGGGGCGTGTTTCAGGATACACACCCAATGCTTCGCAGCCCAGCGGCTTTGAGCGTGCAAGGTACACCTCGCCCAGTTACCCGGGGCCTTCAGGAGGAGTCGTTTCCACGACAGAGGATTTGTGCAACTGGCATCGCGGGCTTGTGTTCGGCGGGCTTCTCAGGCCTGAAAGCCGGGACATGATGACCGCGCCCGTCCAACTGCCAAGCGCTGTCTCTCATTACGGTATGGGGGTGCGTTCCCGGTTTTCACGAACCCCGTTCGAGGGGCGCAATGTCGTCTCGCATGGAGGACGCATCTTCGGTTTTGCCACTGACTTGTGGAGCTTTCCGGAAAAGGGTGTGACGGTCGCTACCTTGTTAAACTCCGATGGGGGCGATCTTGAGGACTTTGGCAGACGATTTGATGGGGTAAGGGATCCAGCCACACAAATCGGGTTGCGGGAGTTTCAAAGCTAGCCGCTTTGCGTGCCAGTGAGAGCATTAAGGTTGCGATTGAACGGGATTGCTTATGTCGAAATGGAAAGTTTGGTCACTGAGAGTTCTCGTCTCTGTGTTCTTGTTGTTCATACTGGCTTTAGTTCTTGATTACCTGAAACCGTCTGTCGATCCTGAACTGCATGACAAGCTCGTGCTTGCTTTAGCCGAAGACGCAGAGCAGATCATTGACAGCGAGAGGCAAAAGCTCGGGATAACCGCCTTGAGCGTGACCGAAATCGTAGCCGATGGAGAACCGAAATCGCTTCATTTTGGACGCGCGGAAGAAGACGGGTTGATGCAAGTCGCCAGCCTTTCCAAAGCGGTCGCAGCTGCGGTGGTGCTAAATGTTGCCGAAGAGCGCGGCGTTGGCCTTGATGATGATATTCGCGCGCAGATAACATCGCTCGATATCGCTGCACTGCAAGGTGGTACAAGGCCTGTCACTTTGCGCCAATTGCTGTCTCACACTTCAGGCGCCTCGCAGTCATTTTACCTTGGCTTTGCGCCAGACAGCGGCGCGCTGCCTTCAACCGTGGAGGTGATAAACAGCCCAACGCGTTTCTATGAATCCCAATTGGAATTTGATGGGATACCGGGTGAATATCGTTATTCAGGAGGCGGTTTTATGATTGCGCAATTGTGGGTGGAGGATGTCTTAGACCAACCCTTCGCAATGGCGGCCAAAGAACGCATTCTTGATCCGCTCGGTATGAGCAACAGCACTTTTGAACAGCCAGCATCACGATCCGATTACCCTGCTTTGAATCTAATAGGCGCTGATGCGGGTTTTGACCCTACAGAAGGGGTGTTCCGCTCTGTTAAAGATGGTTGGAACCGTTATCCTGAACAAGCAGCCGCCGGGTTGTGGTCGACATCATCAGACTATGCCCGTTTTGTTGCCGCACTGATGGACAGCGCGGCAGGCGATGGCGGCATCATTTCCGGGGCCATAGCTGCTGCGATGATCGATCCGTTTGTGGAAACGGGGTATGATCGAGGGACCCATTATGGATTGGGGACGATGCTCAACCTCAATGCTGACGGGACGCTGCACTCTGTGTCGCATGGTGGTGCAAATCTTGGGTATCGGGCGTACTTCATCGCTCGGCCTGAAACGTCCAAAAGCCCGCAGCACGTCGTAGTCGTTCTGGGGAACACCGCGAGCGCCGCACGGCTGAACCGGGTGATCGGACCAGCGCTCTTAGATCGGTAACTGCTATTGGATCGTCCCAATCTGTTTTGGATTGAGCGATCTTGGCCTGCATTTGTGTGAGCGCATTGAATTTCCTGCCGCAAAGGCGGCGCTGTGTTCAGCTATGTCAGGAAAGAAATGGTGCGGTCGAGAAGACTCGAACTTCCACGGGCGTTAGCCCACAACGACCTCAACGTTGCGCGTCTACCAGTTCCGCCACGACCGCACTCTTTGTAGGTAGGGCTGCAAGACCGGCTCGCTGCCCCTGGTAGGAGCGGGCCACTAGCAAGGGGTACGGCCTCGCGCAAGGCCTTTGATGGCTTTCGCGGCATCAAGGGAGCTGCCGGGCAGCTAAGAGCCCGCTGCGAGGCCGCTAAGAGGCCGCTGCGAGGTGGATGATTAACGTTTCAAGGGCCCGTGTCCCGGATTGGGATCAGGTTTCTAACGGACTTGCGAGAATGGTGAATGGCTCAGTAACCTTATTGCATGAGCCTCACCGCTGCCCTTTTGATTTTTGCACACAGCGCTGCTCCGCAAGTCGGTCAAGCGCCTCAAATCAGAAGCCAGCCAGCCGCTGTAAAGCCGGTCGCTGTTCAGGCCCGTGCGAGCGCCCGCATTGTTCGCTCAGCTAGCATCGATTTTGCAAACTTCGACAAAATCGCAAACCAAGTCCCGGACGCATCAGCGCGCGAAACACAGCGCAGCCGCGATGCCAATGGCACACCTTGGGTGGAATTCAGCTAAGACACTTTCAAGTAGAGTTGAGCCAGATCAGCTTGGCGACCAACCGATTTCTGCAGCTTGAGCCGATGGCGGAATATCTGTGATAGCCTCGGTCACATTCAAGCTTTCGCCAGGGGCGAGCTCTCGTTTTGCAGGGACCACTTCGACCGAATAAACATTCTTCTCACGCGCATCGCGGAACACGACAAGAAGGCTTGGCACGGACACGCCTTGTTCACCCACATTATTGATCGAGCCGCGCACCTGGAAAATCTCTTCCCCGCTCTCCAACACCTCTTTGCGCTGATCGCCGGCGGGAAAATCGAGTTCAAGGTCAGTTTGGCCGATCCCAAACTCGGGCCGTTGAATTGGCACCCAATCAGGCAGGCCATAGAAATTGGCGGCAACCACTGTGCCCGTCGCTAAAACCGCGAACACACCAGCGGCAATGGTCCACATTTTGAGACTGTTGCGTTTGCGGGTGAAGGGCGGGCGATAATCAAAACTGGAATCGTCTTCTGAAAAGTCGGCATCATAGCCGTCATCATCGAAGGCGGCGTCCATATCGCCTACCTGATCGCTGGCCCGATCGCCGGCCTCATCGCTGGCCTCATCAAAATACGGATCATCGCCTTCGCCCGCGAGAGGATCGCTGGTTGCCTCTTTGGGGGCGTCATCATCTGCCACCGGTATGCTTGGGCTCGTGGGTTGCGAAGGTGGCTCTACCGGAGGAGCCTTTGCATGATCTTCGCTGCGCCAATGATCGACCGATGGCGCAGGCGCATCAGCCCCCTTTGCCCGAGCAGTGTCGCGTGATGGCGCGGTTGGCGCTTGCGCTGGGCTTGCAGCTGCTGCGGGCGTCTTGGTCGGTGCCGCAGGCTTCGCGTCCAACTCAGCCTCTTTCTCAAGAGGCAATTCAACCGATTGGGGATCTTGAAACCAGCTGTGCTTGCATTTGGCGCAGCGCACAGTGCGTCCTTCCGGCCCGATAGCTGTTTCGGGTACGGCATAGCGTGTTCCGCAAGCAGGGCAGGAGATGATCATGGTGAGCAATTGCATGAATCAGCCATCGCTAAGGCACAAGGGCTTTGCGCAGTGCACGCGGCAAAACATGCTCTTTTTCCACATAGAAGCGCTATTTGAGGACGCAGCCTGCCCGAAATGCCGGGATAAGGCCGTGCCAATGGGCTTCCCCAAGCCACCGTGCGCTGATAAATCCACTCCTCATGAACGACAGGCCGTCAGAAATCGTCAAGTTCGACAATGTCGGCCTTCGCTATGGGACCGATCCCGAAGTGTTGTCCGATGTGTCTTTCACCTTGTTTCCGGGCAGCTTTTATTTCCTTACCGGTGCAAGCGGGGCGGGTAAGACCAGCCTGCTGAAGCTGCTTTACCTGTCACAGCGCCCTTCGCGCGGCTCTATTCGCATGTTCGGCAAGGACCTGATCACCAGCCCGCGTGACAAATTGCCCGATTTTCGAAGGCGGCTGGGCGTTGTGTTCCAGAACTTCCGACTGGTGCAGCATCTGTCGGCGTTTGATAATGTTGCGCTGCCTTTGCGCCTTGCAGGAACTGACGAGGGCAAGGTGATGCGTTCGGTCACTGATATGCTCGAATGGGTGGGGCTTGAGCACCGGATGCACGCCATTCCAGAGACGATGTCTGGCGGTGAGCAGCAGCGGGTCGCGATTGCACGCGCTGTTATTGCTCGCCCGCAAATCCTGATCGCGGATGAGCCAACGGGCAATGTTGACCCGGAAATGGCGCTTAAGCTGTTACGATTGTTTGAAGCGCTCAATCACCGTGTGGGGACGACCGTGATCGTTGCCACTCACGATGTGCACCTTCTTAAAAAGGTGCCCGAATCGCTCATTATGCGCCTCAATAAGGGGCGCTTGTCTGATCCCACAGGAGCCTTGCGTTATCCGCCTGCGCCAAAGACGAGGCGTGCGAACGATGGTCCGGGGGCGGGCAAATGAACACGCCTCCGGTGCCTGATGGGTCCTTGGCTTTGCCAGATGATGATTTGCGCGTCACAGGTGATTTGTCCGCCAACCTGTCTCCTCCTGCACGCCTGAGTGGACCGATCCCTTGGGTGATTGCCATTCTGATCGCTTTGGTGGTGATCGCCGCAGCAGGCGGGCTTTCCCTGCGCAATCTTGCCGACAATGCGCGCGCTGATCTTGCCGATGCGGTGACGGTTCAGATTATCGAGGCCGATGGTGAAGCGCGCAGCATCCAGGCACAGGCCGCAGCAGACGCATTGGGAGGCAATCCGATCGTCACATCGGTGCGCGTGGTTCCAGAAGATGAACTGCAAGAATTGCTTGAGCCTTGGCTTGGCTCTGGCGCGGCGAGTGACAGTGTGCCGATCCCGGCTCTTATTGATGTTGAACTGTCGCAAAGGGCGTCGGCTGATGAATTGGAACAATTGCAATCCGCCCTTGATAGCGCGTTACAGCCCCTGGGAGGGTCTGCCCGCGTGGATGCGCAGTCACAGTGGCTAAGGCCGGTCTACGATGCTTTATCAGCGCTGCAATATCTGGCGCTTGGCCTGATCGCTTTGGTCTCGATTGCAACGGCTGCCGCTGTATGGCTTGCCTCGCGCAATGCGTTTATCAATCACCGCGAAACCGTGGAGATTGTCCACCTTCTGGGAGGCACAGACAGCCAGGTCACACAGATGTTTGAGCGTTCCGTTTTGCGCGAGGCGGCGTTTGGCGCGGTTATCGGCCTTCTTATCGGGATAGCAGCGGTGTGGCTTCTTGGTCAGCAATTCGCGAGCCTTGATAGCGGCATGGTGGGCGGCGGCGGCCTGGGCCTTACCGATTGGGCGATCATCGCCACTATTCCCGTAGGAGGCGTCCTGCTTGCGTTGGTCACTGGTCGAATAACGATTGGCCATGCACTAAGGTCTATGTTGTAAGCGACGAATGAAGACCTTCCGCTATATTGCTGCCACGATGCTGATGGTGTGGGCGCTGGGCTTTTTGTGGTTCACCGTTGCTCTGCCTCAACCTGCGGGCGATGAGAGAACCGATGCGGTGATCGTTGCGACCGGAGGGGCGGGCCGCATCGCGCAAGGGTTGGCGGTGCTCGACCAAGGGCATGCCCCGCGCATGCTTGTCACAGGCGTTGACCCGGAGGTGAAACCTGCCGAGTTCGCAGCACAGTTCAACGTCTCTCAAGAGCAAATGGATTGCTGTGTGACGCTCGGTTTTATGGCGGTGGACACGCGCGGCAATGCGACCGAGACGGCGGCTTGGGTAAAGCAGCAGAACCTCAAATCCATCCGCCTCGTCACCACCGATTGGCACATGCGAAGAGCCGCGAGCGAGGTTTCAAGAACGTTGCCAAAAGGCGTCACACTTGTTCGCGATGCGGTTCCTTCTGCTCCAAGTCTTGCCAGCCTCTTTCTTGAATATCACAAGCTTATTGCCAGCTATATTGCAGGCCTTTTTGGATACTGAGTCGCTTCTTTTGGCTTTACTTCGCAATCTCCTGTTTTACCCGCTCTTTTACGGGGTTAGCGCGCTGTTGGTCGTCGCATCGGTGCTCGCTGTGCCTATGGGGCAGGTGGCGCTCAAAGGCGTGGTTGCGCGCTGGGGAGCTTGGCATTTTTGGTGTGTTGAGACCATTCTTGGCATCAAAATCGTGCAAGAGGGCGTAATCCCGGATGAGCCCGTGTTGATTGCGGTCAAGCACGAAAGCTTCTTTGAAGCGATCGATATGCCGCGTCTGTTCAGCTTTCCAACGGTGTTTGCGAAGCGCGAGTTGTTTTGGATACCGGGCTGGGGTTTTTCAGCGAAGGTTTACGGCCTTGTGCCCGTCGCCCGCGACAAAGGCGCGCGTGCTCTTCGCGAGATGATCGCTTTGGCCAAAGTGCGGGTTGGCGAAGGACGGCCGCTTGTCATTTTCCCCGAGGGCACCCGCGTCCCTCATGGGAAAGAGCCCCCGTTGCAATCGGGCTTTGCGGGTATTTACAAGCTTCTAGGGCTTCCGGTGGTGCCGGTCGCGGTGAACAGCGGGCCGTTTTATCACCACATCATCAAGCAGCCGGGTACGATCACCTATAAGGTGGGTGAGACAATCCCCGCAGGCCTGCCGCGCGCCGAGGTGGAGGCCTGCGTGCACCGCGCTATCAATGTGCTCAACACAGGGGAAAGCGTGCCCACAAACGGGATGGCAGCTAGCGCTTAGCTGTGATCCTTGCGCCCAAAATCCGGGCGTTCGTCATCTTGGCCCTGATCGATCACCTCGCGCCTGATTGTTCTGGTGCGGGTGAACAAGTCATGCAAGGTATCACCATCGCCTGATCGGATAGCACGCTGAAGCGATGAAAGGTCTTCGCTAAACCGTCCCAGCACTTCGAGAACTGCGCCTTTATTGTTCAAAAACACATCGCGCCACATCACCGGATCAGAGGCGGCAATGCGGGTGAAATCGCGAAAACCCCCGGCAGAATATTTGATCACCTCAGAGCGGGTGACCTCTTCCAAATCGCTTGCGGTGCCAACGATGGTATAGGCGATAAGGTGCGGTATGTGGCTGGTGACGGCAAGGACCAGATCGTGGTGCTGTGCATCCATCAACTCAACCTTCGCGCCAAGCTTGGTCCAAAAGTCCGACAGCGCGGTGACAGCCCCCTCATCCGCGCCCTCAGGAGGTGTGAGGATGCACCAGCGATTGGTGAAGAGCGAGGAAAAGCCTGCCTCAGGCCCGCTCTGCTCTGTGCCTGCCACAGGGTGGGCCGGGATGATAATATGGCCGGGAAGCGTTTTGGCGAGGGCTTTGGCGACGCTTTCCTTGGATGAACCCACATCCGAGATAATCGCGCCCGGTTTAAGGTGCGGTGCTAAATCGGTTGCAGCCGCTTCCATCGCGCCGACGGGCACGCACAGCACCACCAGATCGGCATCGCGCACCGCCTCACCTGCCGTTTCGCAAACCGTAGTGACGAGGCCTCTTTCCCAAGCGCGTTTCCGAACATCAGGATCGCGGTCATAGCCCTTGGTGGCGATCTTGCCCGCATGTTCCTTGATTGCAAGGCCCACTGACCCGCCAAGCAGGCCCAGCCCGATAATAGCAACGCTTTGAATGGTCATGCGGCCTCTCCGCAAAGCTGGCGAAGGCAGGCTGTTACCGCTTCCATATCATCTGACCGGCCTATCGTAATGCGAAGTGCATCGGGCAGCCCTTGTGAGGGCAAATGCCGCACCGCATAACCTGCCTCAGTCAGAGCATGGAGCGCGCTTTCAGCGGTGACCTCACCCTCAAAGCGAACCAGCACAAAATTCGCCTCGCTCGGCACGCAGGAAAGCCCGTGGTTGCCAAGCGCAGTGATCGCTTCGACGAACTTGGCTCGCTCAATCGAATTGTGCTCCCGGCTGGTTCGCACGAAGTCCTGATCGCCCACTGCCGCAAGCGCTGCATTCTGACCGCTGGTGGTCACATTGAAAGGCCCGCGAATACGGTTCAGCGCATCGATCACATGGGGCGCGCCCGTCGCCCAGCCAATGCGCTCGGCTGCAAGCCCATAGATTTTGGAAAAAGTGCGCGTGACGAGCACATTTTCATGCGCGTCTGCCAGGTCAAAGCCCACAATTTGATGTTCGGGCGCAAGATATTCGCCATATGCCTCATCAAGCACAAACAGCACGTCTTTCGGCAAACCTTTATGCAGACGCTCAACTTCGCTGGGAGGCAGCCATGTGCCGGTGGGGTTGTTTGGATTGGCGAGGAAAACTACACGTGTCTTCTCAGTCACGCCTGCCAAAAGCGCGTCCACATCGGCGGTGAAGTCCGTGTCGGCAACCTCCACCGGCGTCGCTCCGCAGCGCCGCGCAGCGATGTCATAAACGGCAAAGGACCGGCGCGAGAATACGACTTCATCACCGGCACCTGCAAAGGCCTGAACCGCAAGATTGAGGAGCTCGTCAGAACCTGTCCCGCATACAATTCTTGCCGCATCAAGCCCGTGAAGCTCAGCCAAAGCGGTGCGCAAATCCTTGGAATCGGGATCAGGATAAGGCGCTGCGCCGGCGTTAAACCCGCGCGGGCGCTCAAGCTGTTCCAAGGCGGCAATCGAAGAGCCCAAGGGGTTCTCATTGGCAGAAAGCTTTACCAATGGCTTACCGTCGCTGCCCGACGATTTGCCGGGCACATAGGCATGAATGCCAAGGATATAGGGCTTGGGTTCGGGGCGCGCTTGAGTGGTGTTTGCCATAGCGTGGGCTCCGATAACCTCTAACTACGCGCAAGAACAGCCTAATTGACATGGGCCACCCTCTCCCCCAAGTCGCTTGGCCGTAATGAGCCCCTCATCCGCCTCTAAATTGTACGCCCTGCCTGACGCGCTGCCGCTCGATAGTGGGCAGGTGCTGGATAGTGCTGAAATCGCGTATGAGACGTATGGCGAGCTTAACCCGGACAAATCGAACGCTATTCTTTTGTGTCACGCGCTGACCGGTGACCAATATGTAGCAAGCAATCACCCGATCACTGGCAAGCCGGGCTGGTGGGAGCGCATGGTGGGGCCGGGCAAGCCCATCGATACAGACCGTTTCCACGTCATTTGCGCCAATGTGATCGGCTCATGCATGGGCTCGACCGGGCCCGCTTCGATGGCGCCTGATGGCAAGCCTTATGGGATGCGTTTTCCGGTCATCACCATTCGCGATATGGTGAGAGGGCTGGTGGCGCTGCTTGACGGCTTGGGGATCGATAAACTCCACGCGGTGGTCGGTGGCTCGATGGGGGGCATGCAAACGCTGAGCCTAGCCGCCAATTGGCCAGACCGGGCTGAGCGCGTGCTTGTGCTTGCCTCCACCGCTCGCCATTCCGCGCAAAACATCGCCTTTCATGAGCTTGGCCGCCAAGCGATCATGGCCGACCCCAACTGGGCAGATGGGGCATATTATGACGGGGATACCAAGCCCGATAATGGGCTCGCCGTGGCTCGGATGGCGGCGCATATCACTTATCTTTCCGAAGAAGGGCTGACCGAGAAATTCGGTCGCCGTTTGCAGGATAGGGACGCCAAAAGCTTCGGGTTTGAGGCCGATTTTCAGGTGGAAAGCTACCTGCGCTATCAAGGAAGCGGGTTCACGCAGCGCTTTGATGCAAACTCTTATCTCTACATCACACGGGCGATGGATTATTTCGACCTTGCCGAAGAGCATGGAGGCAAGCTTGCTGATGCTTTTGCTGGCACATCGGCGCGGTTCTGCTTGGTCAGCTTTGATACCGACTGGCTTTATCCCACCGCCGAAAGCCGCCATGTGGTCCACGCATTGAACGCGACATCTGCCAAGGTGAGCTTTGTGGAGCTATCCGCGAGTGCTGGCCACGACAGCTTCCTTCTGCCTCACGATCAACTCGACCGCGTGGTCAGAGGTTTCATCGAATGACTGTATTGCGCTTTGACCTTGCTGCCATCGCTGATCAGATTGGCCGTGAGAAACCCGGTGCGCGCGTCCTTGATGTGGGCTGCGGCGATGGCGCCTTGATGGCCGCGCTCGAAGCTGAGCATGGAGCAGATGTTCGCGGGGTGGAGCTTGACCCTGTAAAGGTGGAGCGGTGCGTCTCGAAGGGCCTTTCAGTGGTGCAAGGCGATGCCAACACGGACCTTGCAAACTATCCTGACAAAGCTTTCGATTTTGCCGTGCTCTCTCGCACGCTTCAGACCACCAATCGCCCTGACGAGGTGCTCGCAGAATTGCTCCGCGTTGCCGATGTCGCTTTTGTGAGCTTTCCAAACTTTGCCCATTGGGGCACGCGCGCTGCGCTAATGTTTGGAGGGCGTATGCCGGTCACCAACGCTCTGCCGGTGAGCTGGTATGAGACCGAGAATATCCACCATGTGACGGTGGAGGATTTCCGCGCGCTGGCCGCTGAAAAAGGCGCTAAAATCACACGAGAATGGAACTTTGCAAATGAGCGCGCCATCGGCCCCTTGGGAGCCAATTGGCGCGCTGAATATGCTGTGTTTGAGTTGAAGCGCTGAGCGCTCACCGGGTGGCCGGGGCCCTCATCAAGAAGGCCGGTGGATACCGCAAATTTTGTGGCCATCAGGATCGGTGAAATAGCACAGATACATCGGACCCATTGTGCTTTCGCGAAGGCCGGGAGGGTCTTCGCAAGTCGTGCCGCCATTTGCGACCGCAACATCGTGAAACTCCTGAATTTGCTCCGGGGAATCGCACATAAAGCCAAGGGTGAAGCCGTTCGAAGGCTCAGCTGGCTTGCCGTTGATGGGCTCTGAGATCGAAAAAGTGCTGCCGTTGTGAATGTAGAAAAGCCGGGTTTGGCCGGTGTCATTCACATGCACCATGGGCTCACCTGCACCAAGGACGCCAAGAGCTGCGTTGTAGAAGGTTTTTGTCTTTTCGATGTCGTTTGAACCGAGCATCACGTGATTGAGCATGGAAATTTCTCCTCTCATGCATTGAACCGGCACAGGCCTAAGTCGCCTGAAGATACGCAGCAAGCGTTTTTGCCTGTACGTGCGATTTGTAGCCCTGTGTTCAGACACGCAGATGTAGGGCCGGGTGATGATATTCTCGATTATCGCGGGCCTTGTGGCTCCCTTCGCGCTCCAGGCCCAGCCCCTTACGACCCAGCCCCTTACGACCCAGCCCCTCACGACATCAAAGCCGACAAGCTTTGCCGATTTGCAGGTCGAAGAGGCGACGGGTCCGCGCTGCGGCATGGCTTTTGCGATTGTCCACGGGTGGCAGGCAGCAGGCGATGCAAGGGGCGGCGCGTGGCCGAGCATGGAAGACGCAGGCGCGCGCGAATTCTTTCTGAACGCGATGGCGCGGTTGATCGACACCTACAGCCTTGAACGCTCTGACGTTGTGCGATTGGTCGATGCAGAAAAGACCCGGCTTAGCGCCGATGATTTTGCAGCCGTTGAAGGCATGATGCCGGCCTGTCTTGTCCTGCTCGAGGCGTCATCGTCACAAACACAGGTTCAAAACTGAGCCCAAAGGCGTGCAATAGTTGATCAAACGAGCGCTGCTGTTGTGGCTTTTGCGGCTGGTTTGCGGCATAGCCTATCTCGCAATGTGGCAAGTCTACCAATTTCCTCTGTGTCCGTTTTCGCGCAAAATCCGTCTTCTCATGGGGGAGAAGGGGATTGCCTATGACCTGGTGCGCGAAGACCCTTGGGCACCATCAGAGATGTTTCCCAATTTGAACGCTGCGGGGACCACGCCTGTTGTGGTCAACCAACAGAAGAACATCGTGCTTGCTGACAGCCGCGCGATTGGGGAGTATTTCGAAGAGACCGTCGACACTTCGCCCATGATCAATGGGACGGCGGCTAACCGCGCTGAAATCCGCCGGTTGGTCGCGCTTTTCGATGAAAACTTTTATGCCGATGTGACCGGGCCCTTGCTGATGGAGCGGATGAAAAAGCGCCTCATTTATAAACAGCCCCCCAACAGCACCATTTTGCGCGAGGCGATGAAATTTGCCCACGGACACCTCGATTATATGGATTGGCTGATCGACAATCGCCCTTGGCTTGCAGGCTCCACCATGAGCCTTGCTGACCTTGCTGCCGCTGCACAAATCAGCGTTGCGGATTACCTTGGCGGGATTGACTGGAAAGGCCATGAACAAACGCGCGGCTGGTATTCGGTCTTCAAAAGCCGCCCCAGCTTCCGCCCGCTCCTGTCTGAACGCATGGATGTGATTAAGCCGCCAGAGCACTATGCACTAGTGGACGGGTAAACCCCCTTGCACCTTGGGCAACGCACGCCGATATTCCCCTCAAGAGAAGAGGGCATTAAATGACTGACGATCCCAAAATGGTGACCGAAGACGAGTGGCGCGAGCGGCTTTCCGCAGAGCAGTTTCATATCCTGCGCGAGGCGGGAACTGAGCGCGCTTTCACTGGCAAATTCGACAAATTCTACGAAAACGGCGAATATATGTGCGCCGCTTGCGGAACGCGATTGTTCATTAGCGCTGCCAAATATAACTCGGGCTGCGGTTGGCCTGCGTTCACCAAGCCTGCTGATGAAGAGGTGATCGATGAGCACCGCGATGTCTCTTTCGGCATGATCCGCACCGAAGTGCGCTGTGGCAAATGCAACAGCCATTTGGGACACGTCTTCCCCGATGGCCCACCCGAACAAGGGGGGCTGCGATATTGCATCAATTCCGCGGCACTCGAATTCGCGCCCGAAGATTGAGCGCCAAATCTCTGAACGCGGCGCATTTAAACGCGCAATATGTGCAAGGCATAGGAATGGGCCTGTCCCTTGCGTTCACGCGCCGTTACAACTTGTTTTGCCATATTGTGTCAGAAATTGGGCAGGTAGCCAGCAAGAGAGTGCGAAAACGCTGAATGTCGAAGCGAGGTGACAGCATCTCGAACAAGAACAAGCGTGGCTCGCGCCGCGCCGCTTCTGAACGCGCGTCGTCTGGTAAGAAAAAAGCTCATCCTCTGCGAAAAAAACAAAGCTAAATCGAGAAGGCGAACCTTCGCCGCTTTGGAAATGGACCAAGCGGGGGCTTGTTTTCGGCAGTCTTGCGGCACTTTTGGGTGCGGTCTTCCTTGCCTTTGCAGTCGGCTTTGCAGCCCGCTCGCTCCCAAGTTTTTATCAGCTCAAATCAAGCCAGGCGGGCCAAACCATCCGCGTGCTTTCGCGCGATGGAACCGAAATCGTTGAAATCGGGCCAAGCTACGGGGTTTGGCTTGATCACGAAGACATCCCGCAAAACATGCGCGACGCTATGATTGCGGTGGAGGATAAACGTTTCCATTCGCATTACGGGGTTGATCCCATCCGCTTAACGGGCGCGGTGATAGAGGGCTTTACCGGTGCACGCGCAAGGGTCGGCGGGACCTCGACTATCACTCAGCAGCTTGCGCGCAATCTTTTCTTGTCCTCCAATCGCACGATTGACCGTAAGGCGCGCGAGGCGATCCTTGCGATGGCGTTGGAGTGGAAGTTTTCCAAAGAACAGATCCTCGAGCTTTACCTCAACAAGGTGTATTTCGGCGGCGGGGCATACGGTATCGATAGCGCCTCGCGCACCTTCTTTAGCCATGATGGAAGCGAGCTTTCTATCGCGGAAGCGGCGATTATCGCAGGGCTTGTCAAAGCGCCGAGTTCCTATTCCCCCACCGCCGATGTTCAGGCCGCCGTTGACCGGGCTACCGTGGTTCTTCGCCTGATGCGCGAGCAGGGATACATCACCGCTGATCAGGCAAAGGTTGATGTCGATGCGGTCAAATTGAAGCGCCAAGGTGGGCAAAATTCAGTGCGTTACTTCACCGATTGGGCCTTGCCACAGCTTGACCTGATCCTGCCCGAGACAAGCGCGCCGCTTGAAGTGCACACCACTTTGGATGTGGGGATGCAGCGTGCCGCGACAGCGGCGGTCAAAGCCAATTCACCCGATGGGGCGCAAGGGGCCCTTGTCAGCCTTGACCGCGATGGTGCGATCCTGGCGCTGGTGGGCGGGACCGACTACGTCGAAAGCAATTTCAACCGCGCAACCGATGCCATGCGCCAACCGGGCTCTTCATGGAAATTGTTCGTCTATCTGGCGGCGCTCGAAGCGGGATACACGCCCGATGACAAGGTCAAGGACGTGCCGGTCACAATCGACGGGTGGAGCCCGCGCAACGCCAATGGCCGCAATGTGGGCGAAACGGACCTTCGCACCTCTTTTGCCTATTCGATCAACACTGTGGCAGCGCAATTGGGTAATGAGGTGGGCTTTGGCACGGTCGCCTCGATGGCGCGCCGGTTCGGGGTGAGCTCTCCTGTTTCGACCTTCCCTTCCATGGTGCTGGGCGCATCAGAGGTGCGGCTTTTGGAGATGACACAGGCCTTTGCCGGTATCTCATCGGGCGGCATGGCGGTGGAGCCTTATGGCATCTCCAAAGTGGTCACCGCCGATGGAGAGACGATTTACCAGCGTAAGAAAACGCGTGAGACCAAGCTTGTGCCCGATTATGTGGCCGCCGGGATCACCGATCTTTTGCAGGCGGCGGTCCAAACGGGCACCGGGCGCGCGGCGCAAATCGGGCGGCCTGTGGCGGGCAAGACGGGTACGACCAGCTCTAACAAAGATGGGTGGTTTGTGGGCTTTTCCAGCGGGATCACCACAGGTGTGTGGATGGGCCGCGATGATGCGAAAAAGGTCTCAGGCCTCCAAGGTGGGCGCGCCCCTGCACGCGCCTTTGCCGCCTATATGCGATACGCGGTCAAAGACCGGCCCGAGGAAGAGTTTGATATCGAATTGAACCTGCCCGAGTGGCAATTGGAACCTGATGAAGAGGCGTTGTTTGGTGATCCGGACGACTATTACTTTATCGATGAGCAGGGCAATCTGGTCGAACCGGGCCGCCGCGAGGCTGAAAGCCCGGCGTTTGATGTCGAGGGTGAGCGCGGTGTGGGCCGGATTGAAGAGCCGCCGCCAGCGGTAAGCGACGACTTTCTCGAAGAGGCGATTGGGGGCACCCCAAGTTCGCCCAGGGGTCCTCAAAGAGCCCCGCAAAGAGCTCCACAAAGAAGTCCGCCCCAAGGGCCTCCTCCTTCCGCTATTGATCCAGCGTTCTTGGAGGATGATCCTCCTCTGGAGTGAGAAGAGCGCTAGCGAGCAAAGCAAAACCCCCGAGAAAAAGCTCCCGATACAAAAAACCCCCGAGGCATCGCTGCTTCGGGGGTTTTTGATTTGGTCGCGACGCTTTTAGATGCGACGCCTTTAGTGGTGACGCCCTTAGTTGCCCCGAAGGCGAATAGGCAGGAAGCGTGGTGGCTGTCCGCGGCGCTGGATGCGAAGGAGCACTGCGTCACGTCCTGCCTCTTCGGCAGAGGTAATCTGTTCGCGCATGGCCTCAACCGTGCCCACCGCTTGGTAATTTGCCGACAAGATCACATCGCCCCGGCGCAGACCCTTGCGGCCTGCATCAGAATTTGGATCAACCGCGCCGATCACAAGGCCTTGCGTATCAGTGTCAACGCCGATGCTGCGTGCGATTTGCGGCGTCATTTCGAGCACTTGAAGACCAAGCTTTTCAGCAATGGTATCATCGCCTTCGTCCGGGCTCATCGGCTCTTCGGAATCAGGGTCGAAAGTCTGCGCTTGTGCTGCCAGTTCCTCAGCGCTTGGCCGTTTGGCAAGCGTTGCATCCAATGCCACCTCGCGGCCTTCGCGAAGCACGGTTACGGGGATGCTTTCCCCCGGGTTGATATTGGCGACAAGGAAGGAGACCGTCTGGTCAGATGTCACGGCATTACCGTTCACATTGATGATAATGTCGCCTGCTTTCATGCCAGCGCGCTCTGCTGGGCTATCGTCGGTCACGATCTGCACAATCTCACCGCGATTGCGGTCAATGCCAAGCGAGATCGGCAAGGTCATCGTTCACCGGCTGGAGGCTGACGCCCAGATAGCCGCGCTCAATTTCCTGACCCGCTTTGAGCTGATTGACGATAGGTTCTGCGATTTCGCTGGGGATGGCAAAGCCGATGCCCACGCTGCCACCAGACGGTGAGAAGATCGCATTGTTAATGCCAATCACATTGCCACGCATATCGAACAGCGGCCCGCCCGAGTTACCCCGGTTGATGGAGGCATCTGTCTGGATAAAGCGATCATAAGCGCCGCCTTGGCCGGTGTTGCGATAAACCGCTGAGATGATCCCGGAGGTCACCGTTCCGCCAAGGCCAAACGGGTTGCCAATGGCCATCACCCACTCACCCACGCGCGCCTCGGCGCTGTTGCCGAATGTCACGAAGGGAAAGGTGTTGTCCGATTTGATTTTGAGCACGGCCAAGTCAGAATCGGCATCTGCGCCCACCAGATCAGCTTCATATTCTGTGCCATCGGGGAAGGTCACGGTGATCTCTTCAAGCCGGGCGCGATTGTCAGGGGCCACCACGTGGTTGTTGGTGACAACAAAGCCATCGGCGCTGATGATGAAGCCTGAGCCCAAGGACTGCGCTTCGCGGCGTTGTGGCTGATTGCCTCCGCCGCGGCGATTGAAGAGTTCTGCAAAGGGCGTGCCTGCAAAAGGATTGCGGTTGACTTCGACCGATTGGCGTGTGGCGATATTGACCACGGCTGGCTGCAATTGCTCGGTTAAGTCGGCAAAGCTTGTTGGAGCGCCTGCCACTGGCACCACTCTGTCCATCACGCCTGCGTCATTTTGCGCGACCTGCGCCCCTGCTGGCATACCTGCCATCAAAGATACCGCAGCGCCTCCAACCAAAAGCGCGCTCGTCAGTCCGTATACATACCGCACGTTGCTCACCTCGTTCTATTCCTTCCTTCATCGGGCACCGTGAACAGCAAGTCGGCCGTTCACCTGAGCCCTAAAGATATTCCAAGTTACGCCTGCCTTTAGGCCTCAGACGCACTTAACCGTGATTGAACACGGATGTAGTCGGTAGTTCGCAGTGTGCCGTTGGTCGGTTACCGGATAGTTAGGACCGACGTAAACTGCGCCACCATAAGTCGGCCCGATTACCGACCATTGAACTGGTTGAAATACTCATTGTCCGCATCAAGCACCATCGTGCTGTCGCCTTCGCCTTGGATGAAGGTCTGGCGATAGCTTTCCATGGCGCGGTAGAAATCATAGAATTCCGGGTCCTTGCCATAGGCGCTTGCATAGGTTGCTGCTGCCTCTGCATCGGCTTCTGCGCGGATGATCTGCGCATTCTTGCGGCCTTGCGCGCGGATGGTTTCGGCTTGCTCTTGGCGTTCGGAAATCATCCTTGTGAAGGCGGCTTGCAAGGGCGTGCCTTCGGGTAGGTCAGCCGCTTTGATCCGCACATCAATGATCTGCGCGCCATATTCGCGCGACTGCGTATCAAGCGTTTCGCGAATGCGGCTCATTGCATTGCCGCGCTCTGCTGTCAGAAGGCTGGCGAAAGTCCGGCGGCCCAATTCCTGACGCAAGGCAGAGCGAAGGATCCGCGCAAGCTGTGCGTTGAGGCGTGTTTCATCACCAGCGCGCTCAATCATGTTCACCGGCTGGATGATCCGGTAGCGCGCATAAGCGTTCACTCGCAAACGCTGTTGGTCGCTGGTGAGCACTTGTTCATTGTCCATGTCGAGGTCGAGCACGCGGCGCTCAACCATTTGCACGCGGTCAATGAAAGGAATGCGGAACCAGAAGCCAGCGCCGGTTTGACCGAAGGGGTCATCCGGATTGTACATATTGACGATTTGCTGCGGTTCACCTGTTCGGATGATCACCGCTTGTTTTGTCTCTGGCGTTACGAAAAGCGTTGAGAAGAAGCCGATAACAACAACTGCAAGAGCGATGATCGGCAAGCGAAAACGGGTCCAAATGTCCTGCATCTTACTGGCCTCCTGCTGGTGCTGCTGGTGTTGCGGGTTGGGCCTGACGTCGCTCCACTTCGCGAAGTGGCAGATAAGGCGTGACGCCATTGGCATCGATCACGGTCTTGTCCGTACGGCTCAAAACCGCTTCCATTGTTTCATAATACATCCGGCGGCGCGTCACCTCTGGGGCGAGGCGGTATTGGCCGTAAATCTGATTGAACTGTTCTGCGTCACCTTCTGCGCGGGCAAGAAGGCGCTGGGAATACCGACGTGCACCGTTGAGCTCACGTTCAGCATCCTGCTGTGCGGCAAGCACATCGTTAAAGGCCTCGACCACGCTTTCAGGCGGGTCGGTTTTGTCCACTTCGATACCCAGAACGGTGATCCCTGCGCCATAGCTATCGAGGATCGATTGCATGCGGGTTTGCACATTACCTTGGATATCGGCGCGCCCTTCACCTGAAATGACGGTGTCGAGCGTTTTCTCGGCGACTGATGAACGCATCGCGGTTTCCGCTGCTTCGCGGACGGTTTCAATCGGGTCTGCCAACTGGAATTGGAAAAGCGATAGGTCGCTGATGTTCCAACGCACGGAGTAGCTGAGATCGACAAGGTTTTGGTCGCCTGTCAGGATCAGCTTGCTTGGCACTTCTTCGATCCGCGCCGCTTCAACATTTTCAACTTCCACCATGCTGATCGGATATGGGTATGACCAGTTGGTGCCTTGCTCAAAGGTTCCGACGAATTTGCCGCCAAAGCGGGTGACGGTTGCCTGCTCGCCCGGCTGGACGAAATGCACGCTTGAAAAAATCATCCATACAGCTGCGATTGCAACCAATGCGACGGGAAGCCAACTCCCGCCACCGGGCCGTTCGGGCAGACGGATGCTTGGCCCTCCGCCTCCGCCAGCGCGGCGCGGGCCTTCGGGGCCTTTGTTCTTGAAGATGTCCTCAATGCTGGCTGAACGGCGTTTGCCGTCATCCGAGCCACCACCACCGGGGAGCCAGGGGTTGCGCGGCCCGTTCTTATTGGGCCCATCGGACTTATCGCCAGACGGTTCATCACCACCTGATCCCGAGCCGCCTCCTGATCCTTTATCCCAGGGGTTTTTCTTACCGGCCATCGCAAGGCCAAACTGTTGTCGTAAACCGTCAAAAATTCGCATGTTTCTTCTATAGGATGCGTTTGCAGGAAAAACAGGGGTTGAAACACGGATTTTGATGATAGAGGCCTTCTTCTATGAGCAGCGACACCCCATCACACCCAAATCTAGCAGCTGATGAAGGCCTCTTGCGGGGCGCTTTGCCGGTAGAAATTCAGGGGCGCGTGCGCTCTGCAAGGCTGAAAGACGCGCGTGCCATCGTCGTCGCAGAGGCCGGTGACCTTGGCGCAAAGGCCCGCGAAGAGCTTGAGAAATTGGTCGAAGATGCGCTTGGCGCTCTGCCTCAGGTCGACGAGGTGCGCGTGGCGCTCATCGCTGATCGGCGCAAGCGTATGATTATCGCGGTGGGCTCTGGCAAAGGCGGCGTTGGCAAATCAACACTTACCACCAATCTGGCGGTGGCTTTGGCAAAGATGGGCCGCAAGGTGGGCGTCATTGATGGCGATATCTATGGGCCGAGCCAAGCGCGGTTGCTCGCCACTGAAAAGGCGAAAGCAGAGGCGGACGGCGAAAAACTCATCCCGATTGAAAGCCCGCATGGCGTCAAGATGCTCTCCATGGGCAATTTGGTGGCGCAAGGAAAAGCGCTTGCGTGGCGGGGGCCGATGGCGGGCAAGGCGCTTAATCAGATTGTTGATGCGCAGTGGGGTGATACTGAGCTTCTCCTCATCGATCTGCCACCGGGAACAGGCGATGTGCAGATTTCTATGCTCGCCGATAATAAGCCTGATGGCGCAGTGCTGGTGTCCACGCCGCAGGATCTGGCGCTCCTTGATGCAGCGCGCGCAGGCCAGCTTTTTGAAGATGGCGATGTGCCGATCATTGGGCTGGTTGAGAATATGTCGGGTTATGCTTGCCCGGAATGCGGCCACATCTCCAACCCCTTTGGCGAGGGCGGGGTGGAGAAATTCGCAGGCGCTTTAGAGATCCCATTCCTCGGCAAAATACCTCTGACGATGGAGACGCGGCTTGCCGGTGATGCGGGTAAACCCCCTGCATTGAACGATGACGAGGGCGCTCAGCCGTTTATAGCGGTGGCAACGGCCCTTGATCGCTGGATAACAAACGGCAAAGTCTAGGTCCTGATGGAGATAACCCGGCGAGGATTGATTGGAGGCGCTGCTGTTGGCGGCGGGCTTCTCATCGCTTGGTGGGCTTTGCCTCGCACCTATCCCAACCCCTTAACCCCGGCGCGCGGCGAGCATGTGATGGGCGCTTGGCTGAAAGTGGCGGAAGATGGGGTGGTCTCTGTTGCTGTCCCGCAATTGGAGATGGGGCAAGGGATCACAACGCTCATACCACAAGTCGTTGCCGAGGAATTGGGTGCAGATTGGCGGCAGATCGCGGTTGAACCCGCGGCGGCTGCGGCCGCTTATGCTAACACTGCTCTTGCGCAAAAATGGATCGAATTGTGGGACCCTGTGACAGCGGGCTTATCGCAAGGGACCGACCAATATCTGGCTCAGCGTTTTGCCACGTCTAATGCGTTTACTGCGACCGCTGATGGCATGTCTTTGGCAGCTTATGAACAACCTGCACGTGAAGCCGCTGCTGCCGCGCGCGCTATGTTGGCGATGGAAGCCGCAGACCTTTGGGGGGCCTCTTGGGAAGAATGCGAGGTTGCAGATGGCATTGTCTCTTGGGGCGACCAAAAGGCCACCTTTGGCGAGCTAGCAGCTGGTGCCGCGGAGCAATCACCGCCAGACCCGCCACCGCTCAGGCCCCGAAGCGCAGAGCAATCCTCGCAAGAGCCGCTCGCGCGCATTGACCTTCCCTCCAAAGTTGATGGGGCGTACCGTTTTGCAGGCGATGTGCGCCTTCCCGGCATGGTCTTTGCCGCGATCCGCCACGGGCCCAACAATGGCAGCGAGCTCACCGATTTTGATGCCGAGGGCGCAAAGGGCATTAAGGGCGTGGTCGGCGCGGTTCGCACCAAACGCTGGCTTGCGGTGGCGGCGACCACGAGCTGGGCAGCCGAGCGCGCTATCACAAAAATGCGCCCGCAATTCACCACCGACTTTCCGGTCAGCAGCGAAGATATCGCTGCAAGGCTCGACACGCTTCTTACCTCAGGCGACAGTTTCAAGGTTCACGAGACGGGCTTTGGCGAAGAGGCGATGACCCGCGTTGATATGGCGCGGCGGTATGAGGTGGAGCCGTTCCACGCAGCCCCGATCGAAACCGCAAGCGCGGCGGCGAACCTTACCGATGGCCGCCTTGAACTGTGGGTCGCAAGCCAAGCGCCCGAACAGGCCCGCGCGGCTGCTGCCAGAGCCGTTGGGCTCAGCATTGAGGACGTTGCGCTTTATCCTATGGCAGCAGGCGGCAGTTTTGATGCGCGGCTGGAACATGACCACGCCATTGAAGTTGCGCAAATCGCACAAGAGCTTGGCCGCCCGGTTCAACTCACATGGTCCAGGCGCGAGGAGATCGTCAACGCACGGCCCCATGCCCCTGTCTATTCGCTTATCGGTGCACAGCTTGCAGGGGGCGAGGGTGCAGGGCCCAAAACCGGCGCGATTGATGCGCTGAAAATTCGCGTGGCGACCCCTCCATCCACGCGCGAATTCGGTCGCCGCCTGTTTGGCAATCTCACGCCGTGGGCAGCGATCCGCGAGACCACGGGCGAGAAGGACGCGCTCGCCCTTGAAGGCGCTGTGCCTGCTTACGAACTTCCAAGCGTCACTGTGCGCCATATCCCTGTTGAAACCGGTTATCCCGCAGGGCGCGTTCGCGGCAATGCTCATGTTGCCAGCGCCTTTGGGGTCGAGAGTTTTATCGATGAGGTTGCGCGCGCAAACAACCGAGAGCCGCTTTCTTATCGCATGTCTATGCTGGGCTCTGATGTGCGGCTTGCAGCGTGCCTTCAACGCGCTGCGTCATTGGCCGAATGGGGCGGCGGGCAGGACCAAAGCGGGCAGGGCCTTGCGTGTTATCGTATTGGGGATGCCCAAACCGGCGGTCGCATTGCCTGCGTTGCCACGGCACGGCGCGGCGAAGGGGGCTTGCGGGTCACAAGGCTCACCGCTGCGGTGGATGTGGGCAGGCCCATCAATCTTGATATTGTGCGCCAACAGATCGAAGGCGGGCTGTTGTTTGGCCTTGGCATCGCGCTTGGCAATTCGCCGACAATGCGCGGGGGCTCCCTGATAGCTTTGAATATGCAGACCTGGGCCTACCCAAGCTTGCCGATTGCCCCGAGATCATCGTCGATGTCATTCCCAGCGCTGCCGCTTACGCTGATCCGGGCGAACTTGGCACCGCGGTGGTGTCACCTGCTATTGCCAACGCGCTCTTTTCAGCTACAGGCTTGCGGTTGAGGCGATTGCCCCTTCTGTCTGGCGGGCTTTAGCATCACTGTATATGTCGCGAGGGATCGCAGCGGCCTTTGAAAAAGGTTTTTGTCGCCACATTTGGACCCGAATTCGATTGTGAAGCGTTGCCCCACTGATGACTTGGCAAAAACAACATCTTCCCAATGATCACCCCGCCGTTTTAAGCGGGTCTGTGGGCGTGCTTCTGGTGAATTTGGGGACGCCCGATGCGCCTGATCCAGGGTCTGTGAAGCGCTATCTCAAGCAATTTTTGTCTGACCGGCGTGTGATCGAAATCCCGGCTATCGCCTGGCAGCCGATTTTGCGCGGGATCATTTTGAACACGCGCCCTGCCAAAAGTGCGCAGGCCTATTCCAAAATCTGGACCGATCGCGGCTCGCCTTTGGCCGATATCACATCGCGTCAGGCAGAGGCGATTGCCGGGCAGTTTGGCGAAAATGTCGTGGTTGATTACGCCATGCGCTATGGCAATCCATCGATTGAAACACAGCTTACCAAAATGATGGACAATGGCTGTGACCGGATTTTGGTGGCGCCGCTCTATCCGCAATATTCCGCTGCCACCACCGCGACCGTTTTTGATGAAGTCGCCCGCGTGCTGGGCGGGATGCGTTGGCAGCCAGCTTTGCGTTTTCTTCCGCCCTATCACGATGAAGAGCTGTATCTAAATGCGCTCGCCGATGATTTGACGCGTCAGATCGCCGCTCTCAGCTTCAAGCCCGAGGTTATGCTCTTAAGCTTCCACGGCATGCCTCAGCGCACGCTTGAGAAGGGTGATCCATATCACTGCCACTGTCAGAAAACCTCGCGTCTATTGCGTGAACGGTTGCAAGGCAGGCCTGAATGGGAAGGGGTGCGGTTTGAAACGACCTTCCAATCGCGCTTTGGCCCGGCGCAGTGGCTGGAACCTGCAACCGATGACACTTTGGAAGCCGAAGGCGAGAAGGGCACGAAACGCCTTGTGGTGGCAGCGCCTGGTTTCTCTGCTGATTGTGTTGAGACGCTGGAAGAATTGGCGCTTGAGGGCCGGGATGAGTTTGTCGAGGCCGGCGGCGAGGAATTTGCTGTTTTGGATTGCCTCAATGTCTCAGGCTCGGGCATCAAAATGCTCGAGGCGATGATTGCCCGTGAGCTTGGGGGCTGGGCCTAACCCCTTTTCCGCCTAAGCCCTTTCCTAGCCATGCCCTTTCCTACAGGGCCAATGCCAATTAGCTCTGCCTAAGGCGTTCTTTCCGCTCCATCCTTGGTGCAAAACTCATTTGCCAAGGTGTCACCTTTTTCCAACATGGGAAATCTTGCATTTTCAGTTGTTTAGCGAGGAAGTGAGTAGGAATAAGGTGACACATGTGTCACTTTGTTGGCCTTGGTGAGTGGCAGTTAAGTAGGGCTTGGACCCCCTCGTGAACTCTGATAGGTTGCAATTGTTGTACTTAAATTGAGATTTTTGGAGCAAACCGAAAAAATGGCAACTCTAGCCCATCCCAGCCCAAGCAAAGCAGGCGGTCCAAGCTTTACGCATTGGAGCGAAGGAAGGCCCGAGCCTGCCGATATTGCGCATATTCCGGGCGAAGCGGGCTACCCCTTGGTAGGGCATACCTTCACGCAGCTTAATGATCCCCATGGCTTCACCAATCGGATGGTTGAGCAGTATGGCAAGGTCTACAAGGTCAAGGCTTTTGGCGGCTGGAACGTGTCGCTGATTGGTGCAGATGCGAATGAGTTGGTGCTTTTCAACAAGGACAAAATCTTCTCCAGCGAACAAGGCTGGGGCCCGGTGCTTGATCAGCTGTTCCCGCGCGGGTTGATGCTGATCGATTTTGATCACCACCGCATCGACCGGCGTGCGCTTTCCATTGCGTTTAAGCCTCAGCCCATGCGCCATTATTGCGGGGCTCTCAATTCTGGCATCGCGCGCGAAGTTGCCGGATGGGAAGGGCCGATGCGCTTTAACCCCGCGATTAAGAGCCTGACGCTGGATCTGGCCGCTGACAGTTTCCTTGGCATTCCGTGGGGGCCCGAGGCAGATAAGATCAACACCGCCTTTGTCGATATGGTTCAGGCGAGCGTTGCACCGGTCAGAAAGCCTTTGCCTTTCACCAAGATGAAAAAGGGCGTGGATGGCCGCGCCTTTATGGTCGACTTTCTCACCAAAGAGACCATCCGCCGCCGCAAGGAAGGGGGCGGGCAGGATATGTTCAGCCAGTTTGCGACCGCAACCACCGAAGATGGTGAGCTGCTCGAAGTGGACGCGGTGGTTGATCACATGAGCTTCCTTTTGATGGCAGCGCATGACACGATCACATCCTCTGCCACGTCCTTTATGTATTATCTCGCGACACAGCCTGAATGGCAGGAGAAAGTGCGTGAGGAGATGTTTGCAGTCACGGGCGGTCTTGATGCAGACGGAAATCCGCGAGCGCTCGCTTACGAGGACCTTGGCAAGCTTGAGCTGCTCGAGATGGCGTTCAAAGAGACCATGCGCATGATGCCGCCGGTCCCATCAATGCCGCGCCGCGCGCTTAAGGATTTCGAGTTTGAGGGTTATCATATTCCCGCAGGCCAATCTGTCGGGATCAACATTTATTGGACCCACCATTCAGAGGAATATTGGGACAATCCGTTCACCTTTGATCCCATGCGTTTCACACCTGACAAGGTAAAGGCGCGGCACAAATATGCATGGGTCCCCTTTGGCGGCGGCGCGCATATGTGTCTGGGGCTGCACTTTGCGTATATGCAGGTGAAAATTCTGCTGGCGCAGCTGTTGCAGCGCTATCGGATTGAGGCGGAGGCAGGCTATAAGCCCGATTGGCAACCATGGCCCATTCCGCAGCCGAAAGATGGGCTGAAGATCGAGTTTAAAAAACTGTAGAAGAGTCCAAACGGCATCGCTGATGCCGCAAGGGCGACTGCCCGTCCGTAGCGGGTCCGCAAAGCAAAAACTCAAAAATCCCAGGCGATCCCGTCCTTCTCCCAATCGCCATATCTTGTTGGAGACAAATCGCGCGGTTCGTCTTTATTAGGGTCCACCGCCTTTGGTTTGGGCGCAGGATCATTGGTCCAATGCTTTGGCTTTTTGAAGGCTTTTGCGGCCTGATCTTTTGCAGCTGGTTTTTTGTTCGTCATCGTCTTTTACAAATGCGCGAGCTAGCGCTTGGTTTCAAGGAAGAGTAAGCGACCTGCCAATGGCTCAACCTTCCGGAATTCACGCGCGCCGCGCCGCGCTCAAAATGCTTGATGCGGTGCTTCGGCGCGGTGAGACTCTGGAGCAGGCCGCGCCCGCCGCTTTGCGCGATGTGAGGAAAGCGCCTGACCAAGCGCTTGCCCGTGCAATTGCCGGAGAGGCTTTGCGCTGGCTCACCGATTTGGACGCGCTGATTGATAGCGCGACGGCAAAGCCATTGCCCCAAGATGCCAAACCGCGCAGCGTTTTGCGGTTGATGCTGGCACAGGCTCTGCGTTTGGAAACTCCTGCTCATGCCGTCATCGCCACCGGTCTGCCGCTTCTTGCAGGCGGCCCGCGGCGACTGGCGCATGGGGTTTTCTCGGCGCTGATGAAGCGTGAGGCAGCCTTGCCAGAAGCGCCCACACTGCCCGAGCGGTTTGAGGGCCGTTATGAGGGTATGGCCAAGGGCCTTATCCAGCCGCCCGAGGTTGATCTGCATGTGAAGGATACAAGCGAGACCTCGCCGTGGCAGGCAAAATTGGGCGGTGTTAGTCTCGCTCCCTTCCACATCCGCATCCCGCGAGGCACTCCGATTGAGAAGCTTGAGGGCTTTGAAGAGGGGGCTTGGTGGGTGCAGGATCTGGCAGCGCAGCTCCCGACGCATCTGCTGGGCAAGGGGGAAGGTCGTCATGTCCTCGACCTATGCGCTGCGCCCGGTGGCAAGACGATGGCGCTTGTTGCAAACGGTTGGAAAGTGACCGCGCTTGATATGTCAAAGCGGCGCTTGGGGGTGCTTAAAGAGAACCTCAAACGCACCGGCCTCAAAGCCTCAGCGGTAAGGGCAAACGCCCTTTCCTGGGAGCCAAAGCACAAGTTTGATGCCATCTTAATTGACGCGCCTTGCACTGCGACGGGCACCTGCCGCCGCCACCCGGACGTACTTCACCGCATTGGCCCGCGTCAGATTGCAGAGATGGCGCAAATTCAGCGCGAGTTGGTCAGCCGCGCCATCGGGTGGCTTAAACCCGGCGCAAGTCTCATCTATGCGGTCTGCTCGCTTGAACCAGAGGAAGGTGAGGCACAGGCCGACTGGATCGACGCCGAGTTTGACCTTATCCCTGCGCCTGTCACATCGGCTGATCTTCCTGCTACCCTCGAACCAACGGCCAAGGGCTGGCTTCGCACCCATCCCGGAATGCTGAGCGAGGAGGGCGGCCTCGACGGGTTTTTTGTTGCCAGGTGGACTACCACCTCAAACTGATCACCGCGCAAGATTTTCCTACTTGTTCAAGATCGAATACAGCGGTGCTCTTGCCAAGGTCTGTCACCTTTAACCTTAAAGGCGTCCCCAATTCGACATAGCGCTTCATCGTCATCTCGCCGCTGGTGTCGATATCGGTTCTGCCTTTGATCAAGAAAAGCGCCTGACGGGCGAGCTCGTGGAAGTGGGTGGAGTTCACATGATCGCCCGAGCCGCCAATAAAGGCGTTGCCGGGGGGAAGGCCGTTTTCCTTCGTAACAAGCGCCTCGACATATCCGCTTGCAGGATCAAACGGTCCAACAAGCACACTCTCGCCGTCAACAAGGGCAAGCTTGCTGCGATCGGCGTAGGTGAAGTCGGCGGGGCTGAAGTGGGCGGGGGCGCCGGACTTGCGCGCCTCCTTTTTTGATCCCTCGCGCCATTCTTCGAAGTTGCGCTTGCGAAAGATTACCCCGCGGCCCTTGATCGAGACGACGATCTCATCTGCTGCGTTGAAGAGTAGGATTGAATAATGCGGATGCTCGCTTGCCTGATCTTGTCTGTATTCGCCGCGCACCGCGTGGCCGCCGTTGCCCTCTCCCAATTCCCAATCAATCCAGGTAAGCGCGCTCCACTGGGTGGCCTCCATTCCTTGAAGCGCAATCGAAGCTGCCACCGCTGTCCAGAAACTCTGCGTTTGGATAACCACCGGATGGTGCGGTGCAAGGGTAAGCCAAGGGTTGGCATCTGCATCCTGCGAACAACCGAACGCGACCTTGCCCTTGCCTTGCACACTATTGTCGAGGGAATAAGGATTGGCTGCGTGATTGGGCGCCGCGGGCATGAACCTTTATGCCTTCACATACTTCTGAAAACTCTTGCGCAGCTTCATGATTTTAGGGGGGATCACCGCCAAGCAATAGGGATTACGTTGGCCTTCACCATCCCAATATTCCTGATGATAGTCCTCTGCCGGATACCATGTGGCCGTTTGCGCTTCGCCTTCGAGACCTTCAATTGTGGTCACAGCGCTCTTGGCGTTTTCATCGTTCCAGCGGGCAATCGCAGCTTTTGCTTCATCGCCTTGCTCAGCATTCAGCGGAAAGATCGCGCTGCGGTATTGGGTGCCGATATCGTTGCCCTGCCGGTTAAGCTGGGTTGGATCATGCGTGCCAAGGAACACGTCGTAGATTTCAGCAAGGCTGATCACGGCCGGGTCAAAGGTAACTCTGATCCCCTCGGCATGGCCGGTGGAGCCGGTGCACACCTGCTTGTACGTGGGATCAGCCAGCGTGCCACCAATATACCCGCTTTCAACCTCGCCAACGCCGATGACATCGCGAAAGACAGCCTCTGTGCACCAAAAGCATCCGCCTGCGATAATTGCCTGTTCCATAGTGTCTCCGATAGGTTTCTTGGATTTGGATATAGGAATGCCTGCTTTTTTCTGAAAGGTCTTATCGCTTCCCTTGTCATGTGGCTGTCAAACCCTAGAAGTACCAGCCAGAGTGTTCGTTTAGAGAGGACCCCTACTCATGAAATTCAAGTTTCTTGCCCCGATTGCAGCGCTCGCTGCCTCCACCGCCATGGTGTCAGTTGCCGCTCCTGCTGCTGCGGATGATCACGCCGAAGCAGCCCCTGCTCTTGCCGATGTGCTTGGCCATGAGCGCCGCGACGATGATCGTGCGCGCGATCAGTATCGCAACCCTGCCGAAACACTCGCTTTCTTTGGTGTTGAGCCCACAATGACGGTGGCTGAATTTGGCCCTGGCGGCGGCTGGTACACCCGCGTGCTTGCACCTTACATGATGCCCGCTGGTCAATATATTGCGTTCCAACCAGACAGCGATGCAGGCACCTATCGCGACCGTGCCCAGGAAGCACGCGCCAAGGGTTGGACCGAGCGTTTCAAGCAAGGCATGGCCGAGGCCATGGGTGTTGAAGCCGACACCGTGATGGCGTTTGAGATCGACGAAATGCCAGAGGAAGCTGCCGGGACCGTTGACCGCGTTCTCATCTTCCGTTCGATGCATGGCCTCAACATGCGCAACAACGCCGATGATGTGCTCAAAGCAGCGCGCAAGATGCTCAAAGACGATGGTCTGGTCGGCGTCGTTCAGCACCGTGCGCCAGAGGGTGCAAGCTATGACGACTATGGCGCACGCCAGCGCGGTTACATGCGTAAAGCTGATGTGGTCGCGATCTTTGAGGCTAACGGTTTTGAGCTTGCAAGTGAAAGCGAAGTCAACGCCAACCCAAAAGATACCGCCGACTATGAAGGGGGCGTTTGGACATTGCCTCCATCGCTTGGTTTTGGACGCCAGTCCGAAGAAGAAATGGCCAAGCACCGCGCCATTGGCGAAAGCGATCGCATGACGTTGCTTTTCAAGAAGGCTCAATAAGACTAATGGCGGCGGCATGAGCACGCTCACTGTCGCCGCCCTTCAACTTGCGCTTGGCCACGAGGACGAGGCCGAGAACATCATCGCTGTCACCGCCTTGGTCGAAGAGGCAGCGGCGCGCGGGGCAAAGGTGATTTTGCCACCTGAGCTGTTTTCAGGGCCCTATTTCTGCGCGCAAGAAGATGAGGCGCTGTTCGCGCTCGCCCGGCCCACGGCTGAGCATCCAAGCGTTATCGCCATGCAGAGGCTGGCGGCAAAACTGAAGGTGACCATCCCCACCAGCTTCTTCGAGCGTGATGGGCACCACTATTACAACACGCTGGCTATGGTTAGTCCTGATGGCGAAATCATGGGCACCTATCGCAAGAGCCATATTCCTGATGGTCCCGGGTACGAAGAGAAATTCTATTTCCGCCCCGGAAACCAAGGGTTTAAGACTTGGGATGTTCCCGGAGATGAAGGCGCGATTGTGCGCATTGGGGTCGGTGTATGCTGGGACCAATGGTATCCTGAGGCGGCCCGCGTGATGGCTTTGCAGGGTGCACAGGTGCTCCTTTATCCCACAGCCATTGGTTCAGAGCCGTATGACGACACCCTCGATACGAGCCGTATGTGGCGGCGCGCGATGGTTGGCCATGCGGTTTCCAACTGCATGCCGGTGCTCGCGGCCAATCGCATTGGAAAAGAAGCTGAGCAGAGTTTCTACGGCCACTCCTTTATCTCAGACGAATGGGGTGATTTGGTTGAGCAATACGGGGCTAAGGAAACGGGCGCCCTGGTTACAACGCTAGACCTTGCAAGGGCTGCGAAGCACCGCGCAGGCATGGGTTTCTTTCGCGACCGGCGCCCGCAGTTTTATGGCCGGATAGCCGAAGATATTTAAGCGCCATTCATGAGCAGTGCCTATCTCATCGCGCTGGGTTCTAACCGGCGGCACCATGCTTTTGGGAAGCCAAGAGACGTGGTGCGCGCTAGCTTAGAGGAACTTGCAAGCCTTGGCACTGTCACAGTCCGCTCAAGCGTGATCACAACCGCGCCCATCGGTCCTGCACAGCGCCGCTTTGCCAATGCCGCATGTGTCTTGGAAAGCGAATACGATCCGCCAAGCCTGCTTTCTGGTCTGAAACATCTTGAACGCGAATTCGGGCGGCGCGATGGGCAGCGATGGGGCGATCGGGTGCTGGATCTTGATATTGTGCTGTGGAGCGGAGGCGTGTTTGCAAGCCGAGCGCTGACCATTCCTCATGCAGAATTTCGCAACCGTGATTTCGTCCTTCGCCCGTGTAGCCAGATTGCTCCTCATTGGCGCGACCCGGTGACCGGCCTTCGTGTGCGGCACCTTTTGGCGCGTTTATGAGCCCACAAACGGGAAAGGCGCCCTATCGGATGACCGATAGAGCGCCTTTTCTTACAGAAGGACCAATTTCTGTGAGACTAAACCGTGTGTCTTAGGCAGCTGCAGCGGCGGCCTGCTTACGGCGACGACGGCCAAGGCCAAGTGCGACCAGTGCAAGACCGAAGAGACCAAGAACGCCTGGTGCTGGTACGTCCACAACGCGGAAGTCAGATACGCCGCGAACATAGTCACCAGCGACAACCGGGTTGCCCCACCATGACCAAAGGTTGATCTTTTGGCCGTTGTTCTTCGACTTCAGCATCCATGGGTGGAAGCGGTTGCCGTTTTGACGGGTCGGAGTGTAGTCAACACCGTTGATGGTGCGAGTACCAGTCATGTTGGTAAGCGTGAACATGAAGCTTGGGTTGTCTCCGCCTTGGAACGACTTCAGCTCGTCGCCTTCGAATGAAACGTTCATGTCGTCGCCGATCCAGGTGCCGGTGCCGTTGTCTGTGTTGATCGTGAGAATGTCGCCGTCGCTCATTTCGTATTCGAAGATGGCGGCTGAGGCCGGTGCGGCTGCGACAGTTGCGGTGGCAGCCATTGCGATTGCGGCAGTCTTGATTGCGGTTTTCATACTTAATCCTTCGGACCTAGGGGCCTCCGCGGAGCTTTATCGCTGCTTTGGCCTGAGTGAATTCGTTGGTTAGCAGCTACTCTGCAATCGCCGTGCCAAAACCTCCAAAAGCCCCGTTTTCAGCCAATCTGTTGGTTAACGAAACAATCCGCCGACGGCCGTGTGTCAATTTTTCCGACGCCTTAGGCTGGCACAAGAAGGCGTTAACCCCTGCCGAGTATACCCGAGCTCATGAAAACGCGTTTCAACCTCCTTCATATTGGCGGCGCCACCGCCTTGTTCTTCGTGCCAGCCCTTGCAGGTTGTGAAAGCGGTCCTTCTGATCCCTATGCTGCCGCGCAGGAAGCATTTGCTAGCGGACAGCCGCGCACTGCTCTTGATCTTGTTGGCAAAGCGATAGATGCGCAGCCCAATAATCCAGCTGTGCGCATGCTGGCAGGGGATGCGGCGATGGCGCTGGACAACCCGGACCGTGCTATTGCAGAATTCCAGCGCGTCCCGGAAAGTGCAGAGGAATACTCTCTTGCTCAGGCCAAGCTTGCCGAAGCGCAGGTGATGGGCAATTACATGGAGGCAGCGAGCGATACGCTTGCCGGCCTGACAATGGACCACGCGCTTTCCTACACCGCTAAGATTGCATTTCATTTGGGGCGCGGCGAGACCGTTGAGGCGTATGATACGCTTGACCTAGGGCTCGCAAAGTTTCCGCAAGACCCAAGACTTGTGACAACCGATGCAGAGCGTCTTTGGGCGCAGGGTAAGGCGGAAGAAACCTTTGCCCGCCTCGCACCGGCCCTTTCTATCGAGCCTGCCGTTAGCCAAGCCCACCTTTTTGCAGGTCAATTGCGCATGGGGATGCGTGATGCAGACCAAGCGCGGGAACACTTTCAGCAAGTGCTCGGCGTCCGGCCTATGCATCAAACAGCGATGCTCGCCATGGCCGCGATTGCGCGCGATGCTGGTGACAAACAAGAAGCGGGCAACTGGATCAATAAGGCGAATGATGCTGGGCCTGCCCACCCTGTTGGGCTGCTGTTTGCCGCTCAAATGGCTTATGATGCAGGCGATATGAGCAGAGCATTTGAATTGATCGAGCGCGCGCCACCGTCCTTTGCCAACGAACCAGAATTTGCTCGTCTGCGCGGCATGATTGATGCAGGACGAGGGCAGCATGCGATGGCATCCTATGCCCTTGGCGACTATATCGAGGCCACCGGCGGCGATCCGTTTGCACGCCAAGTGCTAGCAAACAGCCTGGCCGAGCAGGGCGAGTTTGACAAAGCCTGGGCTGCAATTGCACCCGTGATTGATCACCCACAAACCGACGAAAAAGCCCTCCTGATCGCGCTTGCTTTGGCTGAGAAGACAGGAAAAGGCGATGCATCCGCCATTCGTTCGACAATCGAGGCACGCAAAAAAGCCCCTTCGATTGATGCGGAAATGCGCGAGGCGGCCGCGGCCATACGCTCCAGCGATTGGGCTCAGGCTGAAGCGATTTACGCACCTTTGTTGAAAGGTGAAGGCCAGTCCAATCCTGCTCTTTTGAACAACGCTGCGGCGGTGAAGACCAAGCTTGGCAAACATGACGAGGCTGTGGCGCTTGCACGCCGAGCCTTGGCTGAAGCTCCAACCAGCCCTGAGATCCACGACACCCTCGGTTGGGCAATCTGGCAAAGCGGCGGTGATAAGGCTGAGGCGCGCGCGCTCTTACAAACGGCACGCGAGGGCTCGCCGGGCAACCGAGAAATCGCCGAGCATTGGGCAATTGTGAACGCTGAATGAGAGGGATTGGCGAGCACAAAGTGAAACAATCGCGATTTTGAGTGCTACAGGTCCTTGACCGACCGGCTTTGCCTGCCTAGTTGGGCGCTCTTACGCGAGATGAGAGATTCTCGCGCTACCGAGACACCTCGACATGGGGGCCCTTAGCTCAGTCGGTAGAGCAACTGACTTTTAATCAGTAGGTCGCTGGTTCGAACCCAGCAGGGCTCACCATATTTATCCAACAGCTCATTGCGCATTATTCGCCCGAGAGGCGGAGTTTTGCCTGCGATTGCGGGGCGTAGCGCGGGATCATCCCAGCGCTCCACCTTGATCGGTAAAGCGGGCATTCGTGTTCTTGATTAAAATATCGCTGGCCACGGCAAGTCCGAACCCACCAGTTAGGATCACGAAATTGATAGCGCCGAGGACTCGTTTTTCGCGTTGCTCTATCACCTGAACAGGATTCTCTTTCTCACCAGTATCGTTTCTCGCGCCCTTAAACCCATCGTCACGCGCCAGTAGTATTTGTTGATTGATTAGCAATTAAAACCTAGAGATTCTCATGAGAGTTTTGGAACTGAAAATCCTTCCAAGGGCGGTTTTCCGCTCCGCAAACCTATCAGGATGACCGAAGAAGCAAACGATGATCTCAGACCTAACAAATCGCACTGTCATGTTGAGTGGAGCTTCCTCCGGCATTGGTGCGCATCTCGCACGCGTCCTTGCCAAAGCGGGAGCAAATGTGATTCTCGGAGCGCGTAGGTCCGACAGAACCGCCTCGCTTTCAAATGAAATCGAAGAGGCCGGAGGCAAGGCGGTGGCCGTTGCTCTTGATGTAACGGATGAAGCGTCTGTTATTGCTGCATACGACAAGGCACAAGCCACGTTCGGCACCGTGGACACGGTCATTGCGAATGCGGGGACGGCGGCGAATGGCCGGTCAACCGATGTACCTCTTGAGGGGCTCCGAACGGTTATCGATACCAATTTTCTGGGCGTGTATTTGCTCGCCCGCGAAGGTGCAAAGCGGATGATTGCCAACGAAGGGGATGCTCCGATCGAAGGCCGCATTGTCCTGATCGGATCGATCACCGCACAAATGAACACGCCTGGCGATGCGGCCTACGCTGCGAGCAAGGCGGGGGTTGATCACCTTGGGCGGCAATTCGCCCGTGAATGGGTGCGCAAAGGCATCAACGTCAACACCATCCAGCCCGGCTATATCCGCACCGAAATCATGGGTGACTGGTTCGATACTGAAGGCGGCGAGCGACATATTGCGAGTTGGCACCGCAAACGCCTGATGGATATTGGCGCGCTCGATGATCTGACGCTCTATCTGTGCTCGGATGCCTCCCGCTACGTCACCGGCGGAACGTTCACCGTGGACGATGGGCAATCGCTCTAACGGCCCTCAACAACCCACGCTAATTCCAAGAGACAAAGGACAAATCCCATGGCGAAAGTACTTTTTATCGAAGCCAGCCCGCGCAAAGAGAGCTCGTACTCCAGCCAAGTCGCCAATGAATTTCTGGAAAGCTACAAGGCGGCCAATCCTGATGATGAGATCGAACATCTGCCTTTGTTCGAGACCGAGCTCGCCCCGCTTGGAATGCAAGGCGCGAACCAGAAGATGGAGAACCTTATGAAGCTGATGACCACCGGATCAGGGATCGAGGCGCAAGGCGAATGGGCAGGCGTGATGCAGGAGATCGACCGGCTGAAGTCAGCGGACAAAGTGGTGGTTTCAACAGCGATGTGGAACTTCTCAATCCCCTATCGCCTCAAGCATTGGATCGACCTTGTGACCCAAGTTGGCGTGACAGTGATGGTCAACTCTAAGTTTGAATATGTCGGCCAAATAACAGACCGGCCTTTGCAAGTCATCATGGCAAGCGGCAGCCCGTATGAAGACCGCTTCCCGCTGGCATCAGATGCGCCCAAGACCGACTTTGCGAGCACATATATCGATCACATCTTCCGCTTCCTGGGCTTTACCGACATCAACCTGATCCGGGTTCAGCCAACGGGTATGCCGGGACCTGCTTTGGATGAAGCACTGGCCAAGGCGAAGGAAGCGGCGAGCGCGGCAGCAAAGGAATTCTGATCAGTTTAGCTTTGAAAGCGGGCGAGGTGGGCGCGAAATGCCGCGCACAACTCGTCGCCGCTCTCGTTTGCGCCAAACATGTAGCGATCTGGCCGAACCAGAACGGCGTTGCCTTCGGTGAATTCGGCTAGTTTCCCATCGGTATCCTGAAAGTCATGGCCTATCACGAAGACCGAGCCGCCAAACTCCTGTTTGAACCAAGAGATCCTTTCGCCCTCAGCCGGTTCGGACACCAAAAGCACAAACCCGTCCCCGATCAGCTCATCGAGCAGCGTGCGCTGACCTGAGCCATCGACGACTTCAGGCTGGCACAATCGTCTCCCGCACAGGCGGTGCCCTGTACCAATCAGGCCGCCTCTATAGGCCGGGTATCGATCATCAGAATTGGCGACCCCGGCAAGCTTTGGAAACATCCTCACAAGCCAGAAACCAAAGTTGCGCTTTATCTGCTCCCATCTGTTGGTCGTGCTTAGCTGTAACCCGGTGCGCGAGGCTCTGTTGATCACCTTCTCGCAATGCGGCCAGCGTTCCTCGTGATAGGTGTCGAGAACGCTGTCATCGGCTTTGCCGTCAAAGATTAGGTCGAACAGAAAACTTAAGTGAGCGGCGTCCCGAAGACCCATATTGAGCCCTTGCCCGGCAAAGGGAGAGGTTTGGTGGGCCGCGTCGCCCGCCAGCAATATCCTGCCTTTGCGCCAAATATCCGGCATTCCGGCATAGAAATTGTAAGGTGCGCAGCGCTGTATCTCGATGGATGAGGTGTCGATGTAATTGGAGATGTGCTCACGCGCATCGTCATGGGTGAATTGATCGGCCAGTTCCTCGTCGATCTCAAAATCGAAGCGCAGATGGCCGCGGCAGCCTTTGACAAATACCGTTGCCCCGTTTGGACGACACATGAATTCTGAGAAGTCTTCCAGCCCCTCCCAATAGGCGCGATCGTGCACGAGAACGTCGATCACGATCCATTTGCGGCGATAGTTGAAGTCTATTCGGTTCGCGCCAATGGATCGGCGGCAAAGGCTCGCGCCGCCATCGGAGCCGACAATGTATTTTCCGGTGAACTCGGTCTCTTCGCCCGTGTCTGTGTTTCTCGCCTTCAGGGTCGCTCGGGTTTCGTCCGATGAAACGCTGAGAACTTCATAGCCAAGGAAGCTGTCGACCTTAACGCCCTTTTCGAAATCTTCGCGAAGCAGGCGCTCCAAGGTGGGTTGATGGAACATGGTTCCAACGCCTGAGTGACCAAAGCTTGGCGGGACTTTGCTGTAGTCTATTTCCACCAGCGTTTTGCGCTTGTGATTGACCATGCGAAACGTCTGGAACGGCTTGGCATCCGCGGGGAACATCCGCTCCATGATGCCCATACGTTGATAGATGCGGCAGCTTTCAGGATCGAACATCATCGCGCGCGGGCAGTGAAATACGTCCTTGTCCCGGTCGAATATCGCGAGCGAACGCCCGCTTTCGCGCAGCAGGTTTGCAAGCGTCGCACCGACGGGACCGCAGCCGACTATCAAGACATCATATTGCTTGGCAGACATCTTCAAGCTCCGTGAGCCGTTACCTTGCGGCGGCGCAGCCACAATCGGATCGCGAGAAACACGATCAAGCCCAGTGTGCCGAGAACGCCAGCCAGCAGGACCATGCGGCCTGTGGGGCTGGCCAGCGTGTTAAGGAAACTGAATTTCGCCTCGCACCACCAATTGCACTCACCCTCGTACCAGATATTGGATTGCAGGCCGCGGCGTGGATGCGGCGGGATGACGCCGTTCGTTTCGGCAAACTCATCATAGGCTGCAACCATTTCAGAGATCACTTCTGGATGCGCTTGCGCCAGATTTTTGGTGGCGCTGGGATCGGCGACGATATCGTACAATTCCCATTCGCCGCTTCCAAATGGCGGGCTTAACCACACCGCTTTCCAGCGCCCTTTTCGCGCCATGCGGTTGCCAAATAGCTCGTTGAAGAAGATGCGCGTTTCATCAAAGCTTGCCTCTTCAAAGATCGGAACAATCGATGTGCCTTGCGGTTGCAACTTGCCTTCATACAGCGGGTCGGCTGCGGGGTTGATCCCGGCGAGCTCGTAGACCGTGGGCACCAGATCGGTGACATGGGCAGGGATGGTGCGCGTCACACCGCTTTCCAATCCCGGCCCTGCGACAATCAGCGGAGAGCGCACGCCCCCTTCGGCGACGGTCCCTTTGAACCTGCTAAACGGCGTGTTGCTCGCATGCGCCCAGTCGCGGCCCATGGAGGTGAAGGAGCCCATCTGCCCCATCTCTTCGCGGCTGAGGTCGAAATTCTCATGCAGCCACGCACGCGTGTTGCCGCGATAGGCGAGCGGGGTAGTCACTGCTGCGCCATTGTCCGACATAAACAGGATATAGGTGTTCGACAGCTTATCGTTTGCCTCAAGACGCGCTATGACCCGGCCAAGCTCTGCATCGAGCAATTCAACCATGGAGGCGTAGATTTCCATGCGCTTGGCATGGGTGCGGCGTTCCTCATCGCTTCTCTCAGCCCAAGGCGCTTGGTGAGAATCGACCCATGCGGGGAAGTTGAGCGCCTCTGCCATTTCAGCATCGGCGTTGAGGTGGCCCAGTTTGATGAGGCGCTGGCGCCTTTCTTCGCGCGATGCCTCAGGACCATCATCGAACACGCCTTTATAGCGGTCGATCCATTCATCGGGGACCTGCAAGGGATCATGCGGCGCGGTGTAGGTGAGATAAGCGAAGAACGGCTCGTCGCCCGCCTCGTCGATATATTCGATGATCTTATCGGTGTAGCCGATGGTGGAATACCAATCGCTCGCCAGCTTGGTTGGCTGCCCGTTCTCCAGATAGGTCACGTTTTCTGACGGCGTGATCATCATCGCATCGGCAAAATGGCTTGCCCCGCCTTCGACAAGGCCAAAACTGCGCGAAAAGCCCCGGCGATGCGGGCGCTGATCTTCATCAACGGCAAGGTGCCACTTGCCGCTCATCATGGTGCTGTACCCGCGGGCGCGGAGCACTTCTGCAATGGTCACGACGCCGTCGTGCAGCTGCGCGCCGTAAGCGAGATGGCCCATCTGGTTCTCAGCTTGAAGATTGTGCATCGTGCCAACGCCAGCGGCGTGATTGCTCACCCCTGTCATCAGCATAGAGCGGGTGGGGGAGCAGGTCGGTGCCACATAGAAATGCGACATGAAAATCCCTCGCTGAGCGAGCGCATCAAGGGTCGGCGTTCTGATCCGGCTGCCCAGAAATCCAGGATCGGACCAGCCCAAGTCGTCGGCCACAACGATCAGGAAATTGGGCTGTTTTGTGTCCTGTGCGGCAACTGGAAAAGCGGCCAGTGCCAACAGCGCGGCGCAAAAACGGATCAAACGCCGTACCATCAATTGAGGCCTCGCGTTTGCTTGCCGCGCCCAAACCACATCCGGCGCAGCACGCCGTCTTTCTGCACAAATTGATGCAAGAACGCGGCGGTGATGTGGACAGCCAGCAGGGCAATCAACAACCAAGTGCCGACTTCATGCAGAAAGCGCCGCCCGTCAAAATCGCTCGCCCCCAGAAAGCCAAACACTTCCCGCACGTCGAACGCCCCATAGGGGAGCACAGCATATTCATGCGCAGCCGCCGTATAGATGCCGGTTGCGGGCACGTAGATCATCAAAGCGTAAAGCAGTAGGTGCGAGACCTTGGAAAGCATCGCTTGTGCGGGTGCGACCGTCGCTGGCAGCGCTGGCGGCGGATTTGCGATGCGCCACAATATGCGCAGGACCAGCAAAGTTATGACCGTGAAGCCCAGCGTCGAGTGCCCCCTCAAAGAGAAAGCCATATCATCGGGGCTCGTGATGTCTTCAAAGCCCTGTCCAAACACCAGCATCATGATGATCAGCAGCGCGATCGCCCAATGCAGGAATTTGGCCGTGCCAGTGTAGTGTTTGAGTGTTGTTGTGTTCACAATGCCCATCCCAATTTGTGCTGCGTCTCTAGCTCGCGTGTTTCGCGGCGCGGTCTTCATCGGTCATCATGGAAGGGGGACGCTTTTCCATCGGCATCATCGAAAACTGCTCATCGGTCATCGCGAAAATCCCCTTGAGAAGCGCCTCTGGGCGGTCCGGGTTATAGCTATCTGGATTGTAACCGGGGTTGGGGATTTTCCCGCCTTGCCCCTCGAACTCAACCGGGTTCGTAAACTTGGCCAATTCCTCGTCGCTGATCCCCGCCAGTTCCTGCACCTCGGGATCAATCCAATCCTTTGGCCCAAGCGGATAATCTGCACTGCCAAATGTCGCGACTTCAAGGCAGGTGTCTTCTGGTCCTTGGAAATAGATGCTGTGGCACATGCCGTGATCCATTGGCCCCATGACGTTGTACCCGCGCGAACGAATGCGGTCGCGCATATTTAGGAGGTCATCAAGCGTGTCGACGTTAAACGCAAGGTGCTGCATTGTGCCGGGCGCCGAAGGTCCGCCTGTGTGGCCGGGATTGGTCACGCCATATTCGACCTTCGCATCCTTGTTGGCAGGATTGAAAACGAAGGCCACCTGGCTCCCTTCATTCATCTCAAGGAAGCCGTGCCAGCATCCCTCAACCCCGTGCATCCAGTAAAGCCCCACAAGTTTGAAGCCCAGCACATCGGTGTAGAACTCGATCTGCTCTTTCATATTGTTCGTCGAAATCGCGAGATGGTTGAGGCCGTTGGCTTTGATGTTCTTGCTCATGGTGGGTTATCCCTTGTTCAATTCTGATGAGTTGCGCGTTTGGCACAAGCTTAGCGAAGGTCTTGGCGCTCCAGCCAGTCCATCACGAGGTTTGCCGCCTCTTTCGCTTTGTCGGGTTGCATTGAGTAATAGTGGGTCGCACCTTCGATCTGATGCAGCTCCTTATTGTCGTGGCCAACACCGTCAAATATCGCTTGGGTGTGGCTTGGCGTGCAAGCATCATCCGCAGTGTTGCCAATCACGAGAACGGGCTTGGTCACATGGGCAAGGCCCGCCGGGCCATGAGCATTCGCATCGTCATAGCTCCACTGCGAAAGCCAGCTGCGAAGGGTGCTAAAACGCGCCAGGCCGACGGGGCCGTTGTTGACGATTTTTGGATCGCCAAGATAGCACCAGCCCGGTTTTCGATCATTGGGGTCAACCGCCGGATCGAGCCAGCGGGGATCGGCCATCGTGCCGTGCGTCGTGAACGCAAATTCTTCATTCTCACGGCCCTTATCGGCCAGTTCCTGAAGCTTGTGCTTCACCCAAGCGGTGATCTTGCGATTACGGGCAATCTGCGCTGCGCGGTAGCGTTCGAGAAACTCGGCTGAGTAGGGCGGCTTCACTTCCTCGCCATAGAGATCGAGCGAGGGGTCGCGTTTATCAGGGTCCGCCTCATCGATGATCGAGGCGTCCATCCATTGCGTGAGAGTGTGATGGCGCGAGACGTGCGCGGCCATTTGGATCACCCCATCAGCAGGGACCAGGCCGGCTTCTGTGAGATCGACCCCGCCTCCGCATGGGCTCGACGTGACAGTCGGGTTCTCAGCTTGAGATTGATAATAGGCAGACAGAGATCCGCCGCCGCTCCACCCGAGCAGGACCACATTCTTATAGCCCAGAACCTCTTTGGCATGCTTGACCGCAGAACCGAGATCGACCGCACATTTCTCCATATTGAGCGCATAGTCCGCGCCGCGATAGCGCCCGTCACACGCCAACACATGCACCCCTTGCTGCACAAATTCATTCATGATCGGCAACCAGCCTGTGCCGCCAATAGGGTGCATCGTCACCAAGCAGGTATCGGAAGGAACCGGCGATCGGATCAGCGTGCAGAACACCACGATCACACCCTCAGAGCCGCCATAAGTGGCTTTGAATTTCTCCTGCTCCATCGAGATGAGCGGAAACGGTGTCCGGGTGATTTCGTGAGCAGACATTGCGGCACTCCCTTGCTGCATTCAATGACGGAACTGTATGTCGAGAGCAGGTCTTTGCCAGTTCGACTGCAGAGCAAGCTTTGGCTAACACTTATTGGTTGGCCGATCAATAATCGTTGGTGGCAAATTCTCGGAGTAAGAGATGCCCTGTGACATGTGCGGGACCTGCGCCATTCGGACCGAGCGGCGGCTCTAGCCCATAAAAAAGGTGGCCGGCATTTCTACCGACCACCCGTTCAGCCCCAGTGGAGAAGGGAGCTGAATTTAGAATTTTGTGCGAACGGTCACACCATATGTGCGAGGATCTTCAAGGAAGGCACCGCGTGAACGTGCGCCTGCAACACCGCGAAGCGGCGTGTTAAACGTCACATTGCGGGTTTGCTCATTGAAGATATTGTTGCCCCACAGCTCAACCGTGAAGCTCTCACTCGGCGTGGTGAAACCAATCCGCGCGTTGGCTTTCACGTTCGCATCTTGGATATCGAACGGGAGCGGGATGTCAGAGCCCACCTCGGTTGCCTGCGTGCTGGTCCGGCGTGACGATTCGTAACGAACGTTCATGCTTGCCGCCATCGTCCAACCAGACTCGGTGATTTCATTCTCATACACAATGCCCGCGTTCATGACGAACTCTGGTGCGTTGGTCAGGCTGTTCCCACACAGGTTCGCTGCTTGGGGAAGCGGATTGGGATCGCCAGCAACACAATCGCTGGGATAGCGTGCATCCGAATATGTCATCGCAGTGTTGATCGCGATTTCATCACTCGCCTGCATCTGAAATTCCAGCTCGGCACCCGTGCTTTTGGCCGATCCCACGTTGAAAGTCTGGAACGCAACGCCAGTGAATTCAAGCACCTGGAAATCGCTTAGCTCTTGGTGGAAAACCGCAATGTTCGCGGTCGCGCGGCCATCGAACATAGTGGCTTTTACACCAAGCTCGTACGCATCGATTGTCTCTGATGCAAAGCGCGGATCAAGCCCGCCGACACTGGCTGATGCATCAAGGTTGTAACCACCTGATTTATAGCCGTGAGTAAAGCTCAGATATGTGTTCACATCGGGAGACGCTTCCCAAGCAATCTTACCGGTGTAGATCAGCTCGTCATCGTCGAACTGGTCAAATGCACCGCCTTGCGCGCCGTTACCAAAGGTAAGCGGCAATCCAACAGCGCCCGGTACATCAGCCGGAACCGCAAAGACAAAGCACAATAGACCGTTGAGGCCCGTTGCCCCGAAAGCCGGATTGGTCGCCGTGCAAGGCTCGTTCTGAGCCGCTAGCTGAGTGAAGGCACCTCTTTTCTTGTCATCAGTGTAACGAATACCAGCGGTAAGGCTGAGCGTATCGGTGACGTTGAAGGTATTGTGCGTAAAGATCGACCAGCTTTCTGCGTCTTGCGTAAAGACGTTTTGAGCAAACGCACCGGTGAAATCGACATCGGTGAGCGCGTTCGGATTACCCGCAAGGCCCCCTGTGGCAATAAAGGCCAGCGTATCCACGTTGGGCTGTCCAATCGCCGTTAGGAACGAGTTGATATAGGCCTCATAATCCGGACCAAGACCCAAGCTCCCTTCCGGGTTCGTGGAGATTTGCTCATCGGCGTAGTACACACCAACCAACCAGTCTAACCCGCCATCGAACGCTTCACCCTGCAGGCGAAGCTCATGCGTGATGGTTTCGATCTCGGTAAGATTGGGAATGTCGTTAGGGTTGTTGAAAATCGAGTCGCCCGTACCAACCGAGAAAACAGCCAAACCGACATAGTCGGTGCTGCGTGAGGTGAAGGCGTCAAAATCACGGTAAGAACCAATATAGGTTAGCGAAGCGTTGTCGCTGAGGTCCCAGTTCAATTCGGCTGAAAAACCCAAATTGTCATAGCCGTTACGCAGATCGCTGGTCGTGTTGTTGATGCGTTCGAAAAAAGCGCTGCTGCGGTCGTCTGGGCTTCCGATGAACGGCGCCCCGCCGTCAGCCGGAAGGCCATTGGCCAAAAATGCAGCGCCGCTGGCGAACAATTCAGACTCGCGCACAATGACAGCGGCACAGCAGCTCTCATCAGCGCTTGCGAAATCGGCAATCAGTCGCAGGCTGACATCGGCTGATGGCTCCCAGAACAATTGACCGCGAAGAGAATAACGGTCGCGATTGTTCTGGTCCTCGCCCAACTGGTTGGTGAGCAGACCATCGCGTTTACGATAAGCACCTGAGAAACGGACCCCGAGAGAATCTTCGACAATCGGAAGGCTGACACCGCCTTGCACGTTCATAAAGTCAAAATTGCCGTAGCTCGCATTCGCGAAACCCTCGACCGTATCAAGCGATGGCCGTTTGGTCGTGATGTTAAGCGCGCCGGCCGAAGTGTTCCGGCCAAACAATGTGCCTTGTGGGCCACGCAAGATCTCAACCCGTTCAACATCGACAAGGTCACCAAGCGCTGCGCCCGGGCGTGAAAGATAAACACCGTCCAAGAAGACACCGACGGCGCTTTCAAGACCGATGTTGTTACCCGTGGTGCCGACACCGCGGATACGGATCGTTGTACCACCGGTTTCCGTGTCGGATGAGTTCAAATTGAAGCTTGGCGATACGTCTGCCAAGCCCCTGACGTCTGCGATCCCCTGACGGTCCAAGTCTTCCGTACCAACCGCCGTCACAGCGAGCGGAATTTCCTGAAGGTTTTCGGCCCGGCGTGTCGCGGTCACGATAATCACATTGTCACCAGGTGCTTGCAGCTCCTCGGTGGCCTGTTCGGCATCTTGTGCCATCGCTGGTGCGGTGATTGCGCTGCACGCCATAAGGCCCGCAGCATAAGCGGTAAGCTTACGCGTCATAGTTTTCCCTCTCCATTCCCGCTCAACTTTTTGCTGATGCGGTTCCCTACTCTGGGACAACATTGTTATACGTACAACCGATAACATGCAAGAGAATGACTTTTGGCCCATGTTATGACCTCTAATGAGAAGGTCTGTTCCCACGCCAACTCTGGTAAAAGCCAGCTAGTCTGAAGGGGCACGGTGCGAGCCTGCGCAAAGGTGGATTGCGAGGGTGTGTGGATGGTAGGCTCAATTATCGGAGGCGCGTTGACACCGGCCTTGAGTAATCTCTATTTGAGCGCCAGACGAATTGTCTGTCTATTGGCAAAGGTTACAACCAGCATGGGCCCCGATGATGGCTGAGGTAAAGCGCCGGACGCAAGCAGAGCGCCGCGAAAAAGCAGAGACTCAAATGCTGGATCAGGCCGTCAAGCTGGTTGGCAAGCTTGGTTATGATGGCTTCACCCTTGCAGATGTTGCCGAGAACGCTGGCTATAGCAGAGGTCTCCCGGCTCACTATTTTGGCAGCAAGGAAGATCTGCTCGCCCGTGTCGCAGAACATGTGGTGGGCGCTTACAACAAGCGCGCGGCAGACATCTCCTCGAATGAACGCGGGCTTCCGACATTGATCGCGCTGGTGCGCAGCTATGTTGCGGGTCAGGGGGTTGAAATTCGCACCCTTCAGATTTTGATCGCGCAAGCTCTTGTGAGCCCCAGATTGAGCAAGACTATCGCTAAGCTGAATGCTGAGGGTAAGAAGGGTATCGAGGCAGAGATCAGGACGGGAATTGAGCTGGGCAATATCCGCGCCGACATTGATCCAGCCGCGCACGCCCCTGTGATCTATTCGTTCTTGCGCGGGCAGATGGCCTTTGCGGCGCTCGATAAATCATTCGATCAGAATGCGGCAGGCGAAGAATTCGTTGCCACAATGTGCGCCCGGTTGGCGCCCTAGGAGCCTGCTCCGCTTATTCCGTCGGCCATTTCGCCGGATCCATATATTCGTCGATGCGCGCGATCTTGCCGTCTTTGATGACTAAGATTATCGCAACCGGCAATGCGACCTCATGGCCGCCTTTTGAGCGTCCGCGAAAGACATGCTGTTGGACGAAGCCGGTCTCTGTAATTTGCCGGTCGAGAATCTCGTAGTGCAGACCCTCGATGAATTCGCAGACATATCGCAAGAGCGCCAAGTTTTCGGACTTTGATTGTCCGGTAGCCCTTTCATCAAGAGCACGATTGCTATGCCAAACGACGATGTCGTCGGCATAGAGCGCGTCAACGGCGTCGATATCGCCCTTCTCAATAGCAGAGAAGAACTGATCCGCGATTGCAAAAGTCTGGGCCTTATCCATTCTTGCGCAGCTCCATCAGCTCATTCCGCCGCGCGCGCCGCCGCTGACCGTTAGGACTTGGCCGGTCACATAATCCGAAAGCGGTGAGGCGAGCCAGAAGATCGACTCCGCCGCCTCGCGGATAGAACCCGAGCGGCCCAGCGTGATCATCGGATTTGGCTTGGTCGCGTAGATTTCTTCTTGTGTGGGCTTGTGGTCTGGATCGACCTTTACGCCCATACGCGCAGCTTGCTTTGCCGTCATGCCGACATGGATTTTGCGGCCGTCCACTTCGATGACTTCATCTTCGGATTGCGGCTGGCCAAAACGTGTTTGGATCACCCCGAATGCTACGGCGTTCGAGTTAACGCGATAGCGGCCCCATTCCTGAGCCAAGGTGCGCATCAAGCCGAGCATCCCGGCTTTGGCCGAAGCGTAATTGCCTGCACCCATCAGGCCCCATTGCCCGGCCATGGAGGACACCATGATTATCTTGCGGTAATCGGCTGCTCCGCCCGCGTCCTCTTTCTCAGCGGTCGCCTTGAATATCGGGGCGCACGCGCGCGAAATGCGGAATGGTACTATGAGATGGATGTCGAGCATTGCTTGGAACTGCTCGTCCGTCATCGAATGAATGCCGCCATCCCAAGCATAACCAGCGTTGTTGACGACAATGTCGAGACGACCTCGCTCCTTGGCGGTTCCATGAACAAGCTCGTCGCAGGCACCTTCGGCAAGAAGATCGCCTACAAATGTACTGGCGCTGTCTGATCCAAAGGCGCCGTTGATGTCATCAACCGCTTTTTGGGCTGCGTCCGCGTCAACGTCCGCAATAACCACATGCGCGCCATTGGCTGCAAGCATCTCAGACGTCGCGCCGCCAATCCCGCGGCTGCCGCCAGTGACGATGGCCACTTTGTCTTTAAGAAGATCGCTTTGAAGGCGTGGTTCAATAAGCACGAGAAATTTTCCTTGATCTGGTCGCTGGCTGATTAGTTCGACAGGACGTGGACGTAACAAACCGCGCCAACGCCAACCATATGCGCAAGGCCATGCTTGGCATCTGGTTGTTGACGCTCACCCGCTTCGCCACGCAGTTGCATTGTCAGTTCACCAATTTGGCCGACACCGGTTGGTCCGACAGGATGGCCCATTGCGATTAAACCGCCAGAGGGGCTGATCGCGCATTGCCCGCCAATGTCCCAATGGCCATCTTTGAGCATCGGGATGAATTCACCCGGATTACAGATGCCCGTTGCCTCGGCGTAAAGCAGTTCTTCTGTTGCGAATGCATCATGAAGCTCGATCACGTCCAGATCACCCGGTGTAATCTGAGCCTCTGCAATCGCGCGCATCATTGTTTCATTGCTGAGCGCAGTGTCCGGATTAAGCCCTTGGTTGGCCTTCTCGCTGCCTGCCGCTGATGAAGCGACGCGGATTGCCCTTGCAGGATCAATTCCGAGGCGTTTGATGCCTTCTTCCGATGCGACAATCACAGCAGCAGCGCCTTCGCCAATGGGGCAGCATTGTAGGGCGGTTAGCGTGCCGGAGATTGGCGGCGCGCCTACCACATCATCCAGTGAACGAACCTTTTGGCGCTGGGCATTGGGGTTCTTCGCACCATTGGCGTGGTTTTTGACCGCGATCCGGGCAATGTCTTCGGAGGCGATGCCATGGCGATGGCTGTATTCATCGCTCAACAGAGCAAAATGCGTGAACGGTGCAATTGCGTCATCTGCCAGATTGTCGATGCCGGTTGGTGAGCGGAACACACCCTTCTTTGGCGGTTTATCAACGCCTACGGCCAGGGCCACATCGCTGATGCCACTGGCGACTTCGATACAGGCGTGACGAAACGCGGTTGAACCCGAGGCCGAGGCATTTTCAACGTGCACGATCGGTTTGCCCAATGCGCCAAGGTGGCCAAGCATCGGGCGTCCCACCGCCATTCCGAGGAGTGCGTGGGCGACATACGAGCTCTCAACGCCTTCCCATTCAATGCCTGCATCAGCAAGCGCGCCGCGGACGGCTTCTAGTCCAAGCTGAACATAGGGGGTGGCAGAGGCATGCTGGTAGCGGTGAAAACCAACGCCAACGACATATACGGGCGCAAGATCAGAGATCAGTTTAGCCATGGTCAGTTCCCTTTCCCAGCTGGAGCAAATCGAAAGTCATGTTCGCCTTTGCCCTCGCGCGGTTGCGGCACCAGTGTCGCCTCCATCGCATCACCCGGGGTGAGCTGCGTGCCCGGTTCCACCGCCAGCATGGTGCGCACTTTGGGACCATCTTCCAGCTCAATCGAGCCGACGGTAAAGGGTGCGGGCAGGGCAGGGTTCATCGACATAAAGACAGGCGCGCTGCAAATGAGCGTGCCGCGACCGGTGAGTTTTTGAGGCGCAAGATCTTTTGACCCGCACGCCTGACAGCCATAGGTCTGCATAGGGAAAAACACAGCGCCGCAAGCGTTGCATTTCCCGCCCAAGAGCGATGGAACATTTGCGGCAGCATCAGTGCCCTCGGCAGAAAACAACGCGTCGTTTGCGCTATCCATGATTGTCTCCTTGTTAAGCGGCATCTCTTCGCATTGGCTCAGACTGCCTTCAAGTCATTTATTTGTTCATTGGCAAATATGTTGGTATAGGTTTCATCACGCTGCTGCTGGCTGAGCTTTGTCACCCGGAGCGCTGAGATGATTTCCGGCAATCCAGAAATGCACAGCCGACCAGACGTTCACCGCCAAGAATATGCATAAGGTGTAGCGCAGCGAATCTGAGCCATATGCAGGCTTCAGAAGATCGCTCAAAATCCCCACGCCTTGCGGGCCTAGTCCCATGCCAATGATGTTGAGCAGGAACATGGAGATCGCCGATGCCACTGCGCGCATGCGAGGTTGAACCAGATTTTGAATGAGCGCGGTGGAGGGCGCGAGGTAAAAGCCGCCGAGCAGTGCAGGCACCGCGTAAAAGCAAAGCGCCAACCAATAGCTGTCGATCGTGAACCAAAAAATTGAGAACGGAACCACGATCACCATGGAAACGGCCATCGCCCAGGCGCGCCAGCGTTCGTCAAACTGCCCGAGATAGTCGGTAATACGGCCCGACATAAGCGTACCAATGGCTCCGCCAATTCCTGCAAAAAGTGCAAGGGTCAGCCCGATTTCAGTCCCGCTCAAACCATGGGTGCGAACCAGAAATGCCGGCGTCCAGACAATCATTCCGTAGCCAACAAAACCGCCCAGAGACTTGCCGATCAAGATGTGACGGATCGCCTTGTTCTTGAGCATGTGCCGGACAGTTGGCCCAACCGATGCTTTGTCGTCAGGTGAAGATTGCGGCAGCACTGGCGGTTCGCGCACCACAAACAGAACCAATATGCCAAGCAGAATGCCGGGTATGGCAACGATGATAAATGTCTGCCGCCAGCCGACAGTATCAAGCAAATATCCGCCCCCAAGGAAGGCGAGGAGCACGCCAAGGCTTGCGCCCATGGCGAAGACGCTCATCGCGGTTGCGCGGCGTTTTTCATCGAACAGCGATGAGATAATCGAGATTGAGGCAGGGGTCGATCCGGCTTCTCCGACGGCCACACCCATGCGCGCGAAAGCCATCTGGGCATAGGTGTTGACGACCCCGCACACGGCCGTCATCGCGCTCCAGACGATGACAGAGGCGGCGATGATGTTGCGGCGATACCCCTTGTCTGCCACCACCGCGATTGGGATGGCGAGGAAGGTGTAGAATACTGCAAAGGCCAGTCCTACGAGAAAGCCCATCTGCGTATCTGATGCGCCCAAATCCTGTTTGATGGGTTCGAGCAGGATACCCATGATCTGGCGGTCAAGCTGGCTACAGGCATAAACCGCGCACAGCATCGCCACGGTAAGCCACGGCCGCGTTGTCACGGGGGCGCTTTGTGCAGCCGTGCTCACTTGCCCGTCCAGACGGGGTCCCGTTTTTCCGCAAATGCTTTGAGACCTTCAAAACGGTCCGCTGAATTCATCATCGGTTCGACGATCGGACCTTGCTCTTCCCAAGCCTGCTTGTCGGTCCACTGCTCGGTCGCAGAACGGTAAGCCAGCGCTTTGGAAGCCTTGACCGCAATCGGCCCATTGCGCGCAACCAATTTGGCAAAGCGCATAGCTTCGTCCATCACGTCTTCCGATTTCACCACGCTGTTGACGTAGCCAAAGTGATGCATTTCCTGTGCGGACTTGGGCTCGGCGGTGATCACCATTTCCATCGCGATATTGTGCGGGATGCGGTGGGGCAGGCGGAAGCATCCGCCGCCCACTGCAACCAATCCGCGCTTTGCCTCGGCAAGCCCGAAAACGGAAAGTTCAGAGGCGACAATGATATCGCAGCACAAAGTCAGCTCCATCCCGCCGGCTAATGCCTGCCCGTCAACCGCTGCGATAAGCGGCTTTTCAGGAGGCATGCTCATAATGCCAAAACCGCCGCGCTTTGGCGCAACCGCTAAATCGCCTTTCAGCGCTCCTTTAAGGTCTTGCCCTGCAGAAAACGTGGGACCCTTGGCGCAAATGATTGCGCAGCGAAGCTCGGTATCGGCTTCGTAATCGTCGATGATCTGCTCCATCTCCTCGGCCATCGCCCGGTTAAAGGCGTTGCGCGATTCCTGACGGTCGAGCGTTATGGTCAGAATATGGTCATGCGTTTCGGTCGAAATATACGTCATCTTGCGGCCTCTCTAAATGCGTTAACGAGCGTCAAACTGCGCGCTCGCGGCCTTCCCAGAAGGGGGCCCGCAAGTCTTTCTTCAAAAGCTTGCCCATAGTGTTGCGCGGCAACTCTTCACGAAACTCGATAACGCGCGGCCTTTTGTAAGACGCAAGATGTTCGCCTGCGAAGTCGCGCACATCATCTTCGCTCAAGCTCTTGCCCGGCTTAAGCTCGACAAACGCCAAAACCTTCTCGCCAAATTCTTCGTCTGGCACGCCGATCACGGCAACGTCCTGAATGTCGGAATGCTGGATCAAGGCGGCCTCGATCTCAGCTGGATAGATGTTCACGCCGCCCGATATGATCATGTCTTTGACGCGGTCGGTGATGTAGATGTAGCCGTCCTCATCGAGCATCGCCACATCTCCGATACGGAAATAGCCGCGATCATCCAGCGTATCGCTGGCGAGCAAATCAGCGTTTACATAGTTGCGGATGGTGACAGGCGTATTGATCCAAATCTCGCCAGCTTCTCCTGCGGGAAGCACATTGCCATCTTCATCGCGGATTTCGATCAGCACGTGTTTGTGGGGCTTGCCCGATGATCCGGGTTTAAGCTTTTGCTCTTCAGGGGCCAGATTGCTGATCATACCCACTTCGGTTGCGCCATAGCTTTCGTGCAATACCTCACCGAAGAATGTGCGGATCCATTCCTTAAGCGATGCTGGAACAGGGGCCGCACCAACGCCAAGCGAACGAAGCGAAGACACATCGTATTTGTTCAGCGTTTCTTCCGGCAGGCCGTTGATCCGTTTGTACATGGTCGGCACGCCGGTCCAGAAGGTGACCTTATGATCCTGCATCAATTGCAGAGTGCCTTCGGGATCGAAGCGCCCTTGCAAAATCCCTGTGTTGCCATTGGCCAATGTCCCGCGCACGAGCCCAGGACCAGCGCCGTGGTGCATCGGCATTGAGATCAAGACCACATCGCCGGGCAGTTGCGGGCGGGCGGCGGCAAGCGATTGGAAATACTCCATGATCTTTTGCATATCCGCGCCTTCGCCCGGGCTCATATTTACGCCCTTGGGCAGGCCCGTCGTGCCCGATGTGTAAATGATCAGCGGCGCTTCTCCCTTTGAAAAGCGCGCCGGGGCATCATCGACCAGCAGGTCCTCGTAGGCGACAAACTCATCGGCTGGAACGTCGAGAGAGACCTTAAGCTTGAGCGCAGCACCCTCGAATGCGGGAAGCAATGCTGAAGGGTCAGCATCGTCGCAAACAAGCACTTTCGCATCACTGTTGGTGAGAACGTAATTCACTTCACTTGGCGTCAGACGCCAGTTGAGACCAAGGATAGAACAGCCAAGTTTTGCAGCAGCCGAGGCAATGATGGCCCATTCCGTCCGGATTTGCAGACGTGTGACAACCACATCGCCGGCCACAACGCCGAGCCGCGCAAAACCTTCCGCCACTTTGTCGGCCTGCGCATTCCAATCGCCGTAGGTCAGCGATTTGTCGCCCTCGACAAGCGCCAATCCGTCGGGTTTCTCGCTCGCCCAATATTCGATCGTGCGCGGTGTTGGAGCTTGCGCTTGTGCCTCTTCTGGTTTCGCCATCTTCACATCGCTCACGGCGACTCTCCTTGGTCCAATATTCTGATCTCAGACTGCCACGTATTTATTGGTTATTCAACAAGCGGCTAGGCGCGCTTCGTGGCTATCTGATTGATTTCTTGTGGGGGCATTTCAGCGCCCACATGTCTGCTGCACTGCTTGAAGAGAGTGGCCCGGCTCCGGAGAAACGGAACCGGGCCACAGTGGAGAACTTATTGTAAGTTTTCGCTATTTTCAAACAGTGGCATTGTGCCTTCTACCATTCGAACTTGAAGGAAACGCCATATTCAGCAGGGTTTCCAAGGAATGCATCCTTGCTTCCCGGCTGGAACACTGACGAGAAGATCAGGCTGTTGTAGACCTCATCAGTGCAGTTGCGGCAGAAGGCCGAAACCTGGAATTTCTCGTCAATGTTGAGGCCAGCCGACACGTTCAGCAAGCCATAGCCATCGGCCTTAAGCTCGCTGCCATCGCTGGCGACGCGGGTGCTGGTGAAGGTGGAGGACTGGAAGTAGTATTCTGGCCGTGCGAAAAATTCGAGCGTGTCAGACAATGGCAATTCGACATTGGCGAAAATGGCTCCGCTCCATTCAGGCGCTGCACCAAGATCTTGCCCACCTAAAGGAGGCTCGCCGCCTGCAACGCTTGGCACTTCGGCACCAAACTCAGTGTCGAGATAGCTGACGTTGCCTCCGATACTGAAGTTTGAGCCCAGCTTGATCAATGTCTCGAGCTCCAAGCCTTGTGTCCGCGCACTACCAGCATTTGACACAAAGAAGCCTGTGCCGGTGAAGGTATTTTGCTGAAGGTTCGAGATGTCTGCCCGGAACGCGGTCAGGTTGAATGTAACCCGGCGATCCAAGAACTGTGAGCGCAGACCCAATTCGTAAGAATTGACGGTCTCATCTTCAAAGGTCGGGTCAAGCGGATCACACTGGAAAACCGTAAGGCCGGGGACCGCCAATGCGACCGTATTGTTTGCCGAACACGCCGGATTGACCGAAAACTGTCGTCCCGCTGAATCGCGGCCAAGCGCTATGCCGCCCGCTTTAAACCCGCGCGAATAACTCGCGTATGTCATAACATCGGGCGTGATCTGATGGCTGAGCGACGCCGTGCCGGAAAAGTCACTTTCACTGCGTGATACGTCGTAAGCAAAGGACGAGAACCCGATTGGCGCAAAGCCGGTGAAGGGCAGGTTGGATGCAAAGTTGTTAAAGAAAGGCGCTTGCACAGCATCCTTGTCTTCCTTCGTCCAGCGCAGGCCTGCGGTGAAGTTCAACCCATCTGCAATTTCAAAGATATTGTGCGTGAAGAGCGAGTAGCTGTTGGCTTTTTGACTTGCGACATTGCCGTATGCTGCCTCTTGCGCAGGGTAGATCGCTGGAAGCCCAAGGATTTGGCCCCAGGTGTTGAGATCACCGCCAAGCGAGATATTGCCCGCTGTGTCGATTTTCTCATCAGAGTAAAAACCGCCGATGAGCCAATCGAGACGGCCATCAAATGCATCGCCTTGCAGGCGAAGCTCTTGAGTGAAGGTCTCGATGCCAAAGTTGATTTCTTGTCCGAGCAAATCGGCGCCTGAGAAATCCACATCGTTGACGGTGAAATCATCAAAGTTGCGATAGGCAGTGACCGATGAAAGCTCAGCGCCGCCAAGATCAAGGTTCAACTGGAGCTGAATGCCGCGATCCCTGTTGGTATTGACCACAGGACGGTTGACCGATGTCGTGAATTCGGTCGGCGTTGGTGGATTGGGATAACTCGCACCCCTAGCAGCGGCGAGCCCAGCGGCGATGCCGGGTAGAGGATTGGCGGGGTTGCTGAAACGCACCGATTGGCAGCACGATTCATCAATTTCCGAATAATCGCCGATGATATAGGCTTCAAATCCGGGTGAAATTTCCCAAAGCAACTTGCCTGAGAAGGTGAAACGATCGCGATCATTGTAGGATGTATCGCGCAAGGGATCATCAATGAAGCCGTCGCGGCTCTGATAACCAAAGCTGAAACGCAAAGCGACTTCGTCTTCAACGATAGGAAGGTTTGTCGCACCGCGGAAACGGACAAGATCGTGATTGCCCGCCGTTAGTTCTCCAAAACCTTCAAAATCATTGAGGTCGGGACGCCGGGTTGTCACTTTGATGACACCCGCTGTGGTATTCTTGCCGAACAGCGTGCCTTGCGGACCGCGCAGCACTTCGAGACCGGAAATATCGACCAAGTCGCCCAAACCGTTGCCCGAGCGTGCGCGATACACATCGTCAATCACCAGACCAACAGCGGCCTCAATGCCTGGATCGCTGCCTGCGGTACCAAAGCCGCGCAGAAAGAATGAGCTCGATGTAGCGGGGCGGTTGGCTGTCGATGCTTGAAAGCCAGGTGTCGATGTTTGCAGGTCAATAACATCGGTGATGCGCGCCTGCTCGATCAATTCGCCGCTAAATGCGGTAACCGCGATTGGAACCTCTTGAAGGTTTTGGTCACGGCGCTGAGCAGTGACAACGATTACGTTCTCTTCTGCGTTCTCCGCCGATTCTTCTTCATTGTTCTGTGCATGCGCTGTCATTGGCAAAGCCAAGGCAGCAAGCGCCACAGATGAAAGGATAATTCCACGCATAAACTTCTCTCCCAAAAGCCGGCGTAAGACATCTTTTGATGTTCATTGAGCGCCCAACGATTGCGAGCCTAAACATATTTGTTTGCTAGGCAATAGATATTTGCTTGCGGGATAGTTTGTGTGTTGAAACGGGTGTTTAGACGCCAAGGCGAGGGGGTCTTTTGCAGACCCTCTCGGTCAGGCTGTGATCTTGTAGCCTCAGTTTGCAGCGACCTTCCGCTTGCGTATCAGCCTCCGGATTCCCCAAGCACCAAGCAAGAGGACTGCCACAATTCCAGCGCTCCATAGGGCCACTTGCAAAGGGCCCATCACCGCTATGATCGTAGCAAACGTGACCTTCGTGTCAGGGTGCGACGTGGGTTGAGAGTGATGCGCGGACGGGGTGAGGCCATCAAAGGCGACGCCGTCCCAAATCTTACGCTCTGCACTAATGGGGTCATTCTCAACCCGGCTTTTGAAGTTCAAAACCATGGTTGCGCGCGTCTGCTCATCATAGGCTGGCCATTCGCCCAGAGCAGCTGTGCTTGGGTCGCCATTGCGCGCAAAGGCTATCCAGGCGTCCTGCACACGGTCGGAGAAATCTTGCAAGGAATGCCTGTTCTCGTCGGTAACAAGAATGTGATGCTGCCGAGTTTGCGGGGCGTCCAGATTTCCGAAGACGATCGGTATATCCATCGCATGGGGGCTGCCCACCTTGCTACCGGGAACATTGGTTTCAAACTCGAACAAATAGACCCAGACCGGATGGCCCGAAGCGCTCATCTTTTCGGCAAGACGAAGGCTCGGCATTCTGAAAAGCGCGTCTCCCATCACCGCCATGCCAAACTCGCCATCGCTCAATTCAGGGCGCTCGGATTTGTAAGCATCGTAAATGGCGGCGCTTTGCCCACCGGAAAGCGCGTCGAGCCAAGGTTGAAAAAAGCCGAAGGGCAATCTCGCTATGCCGTTCAGATGCGCCCAATTGCGAAATTCGTCGCGGTTGGAGCCGATAATCACAGGCACGGGCGCAAAATCAGGGTCGGCCAAATTCTCACCGTAGAATTCGGTTATGACCTCTCCGTCAAAGCTCGGCAAAAATGAGCCCAATGTGTAGCCTTGTCCGGGCCCTGAAAGGTATGATGTCTGGAGGTCCAAAATCTCCTCCGCGCTCAAGGCTTTCAAATCCTCGACTGTTTCGAGTCCGCCTTGTTCCATGATGGTGCGCGTGACGAAGGCGGATTCTTCTTTGGTCGTCAGAATGAAGGGATGACCCGATTGGATAATCCCTCTTGCGAAGAGGCCACGCGCAAGCTTCGTATTGAGCAAGGTGCCGACCGACACTGCCCCAGCGGACTCGCCAAAGATCGTCACGTTTTGAGGGTTGCCGCCAAAGGCCGCGATATTGTCTTTGATCCAGCGCAGGGCAGCCACTTGATCGAGCACGCCATTGTTGCCGCTGGTGCGATACGCGTCCCCGCCCAGATGGGTGAGGTCCATCCACCCCAAGATGCCGAGCCGATATTGGATCGTCACGACGATCATATTGCCGCGCCTCGCCAACCGCTCGCCGTTGATGACTTCGGTTCTTGCCGAGCCGAATTGATACCCGCCGCCGTGTATCCAGACCATCACCGGAAGATCACTCGCGTCGCCCTCTGGCCTCCAGATGTTCAAAGAGAGGCAATCTTCGCTCGAGTTCTCGATCCTGACATTGCCGCGCGTGGGGTCAACGCTTGGACATGCTGGCCCGAAGCTTGTGGCTTCCAACGGCGCGTTCCAGACGGGCGGCGCACCGGGCGGCATGAACCGCCGGTCGCCTTCAGTAGAAGGCGCGAAGCGTATACCCAAAAAGCTATCTATCCCGCCATCGGACTGCCCAATAACCGCACCGGATTTGGTTTCCACGCTAGGCTGGCTTTGCGCCAAGGCTGCGGCGCCAAAGAGCCAGAAAAAGGCGGCTGATAAGAGGCCCCAATTGGCCCAGTTGACCAGGCGAAAGTAAGCGAGTTCCAATGCCATTGTCTTGATCCCTAACTGCTTAGTGCACGCGGCGCTCTTGGCCTTGCCAATACCGTTCTTTCACGACCCGTCTCAGGGTCTTGCCAACCGCGCTTTTGGGCAAGGCATCGACAAAATCGACGCTTCGCGGGGCCTTGAAACGCGCAAGCCTCTCTGAGCAATGTGCGACCAATTCCTCTTCGCCCACGTCAGCTTTGGTCACGACCACCGCCTTGACCGCCTCGCCCCATTTGTCGTCTGGAACACCCACAACAGCGGCCTCGAAAACGGCTGGATGCTCCATCAGTGCATTCTCGACTTCGGCGGGATAGACATTGAAGCCGCCGGAAATGATCATGTCGGATTTGCGATCGACAAGGTACAAGTACCCGTCCTCGTCAATCCGGCCCATATCGCGGGTGTAAAGCCAGCCGTCCTTGATCGTATCGGCGGTCAGTTCGGGCGCATTCCAGTAGCCCTTCATCACCATATCGCCGCGCACGATGATCTCACCGATGTCGCCAGCAAGAACATCATCGCCCGCTTCATCGACTATGCGAACATCCACGTCGAAAGATGGTTTCCCAGCCGATGTAAGACGGTGAACTATAGAAGGATCGTTCACCGCGAGATGATCCTCCAATCCGAGGGTTGAAATGACCGCGGTCGATTCCGTTTGTCCATACCCCTGTGACAAGACCGGCCCGAATGCGGCAAGCGCCTGCTTGATGCGTTCAGGTGCCATTGGCGCGGTGCCGTAAACGATCTTCGTAAGCGAGGAGAGATCGCGGGTTTTGATATCGGGGCATTCGAGGAGCATATTGATCATCGTCGGCACTAACAGCACGTCGGTGACCTTGTATTCCTCAACGACCCTCAGAAAATCGGCAGGCTCAAACTTTGTGAGCAGCAAATTGCCTCTACCCGACAGCAGGTTGGCTAATATCTGTCCGCCAGCGGCATGTGTGATCGGCGCGACATAGGCAGAAAGCCTCGGCTCAGTCGTATCAAGACCCGGCCCGAGGAGATAGGCACGGGTAAGGCATATCCAATTGCCATGCGTCAGCATCGCCGCCTTGAGAACGCCTGACGTCCCGGATGTGTATGCAAGCTTATAAAGGCTGTCCTCGTCCAGCTTCGCAGTGATCGGATCATTGCTCCCGGTGGCTTTGAATTCCTCAAAGTCCATCCATCCGTGAGCGGGATCACCATTCCCAACGACCACAACCTTGCGCACCCCTGCGACGCCTTCAAGGCTTGCCTTTGCAAGGTCGGCCAAACCGGCATGGGTGAACAGGATTGAGGCTCCGCTGTCCTCAAGCATTCCCTTAAGCTCGCCTGCCGAAACGCGGGCATTGAGCGGCACTTTTACAATCCCGCTTCTCATAATCGCACCATCGACGGCAATCGCCTGATAACAATTGGGCATCAAGATGGCCGCTCGGTCTCCCTGTTTTATGCCAGCCGCCAGCATTGCATTGGCCAAGCGGGTCGCGCTCTCGCCAAGCTCGGCGTAACTGATCCGCTGAACGCCATCGATAATGGCTTCTTTGTTTGCAAAGGACGCAATGGCGCGGTCGAACTGAATCCCAAGGTGCATTGTTCTCTCCCAAATGCGCTGGCGGCCCCTGTCCAATGCCGTGCCCGCATCCCTTCCCATCAGCCGAATTTCCCACGGCCTGACAATATATTTGACGACCAACAAGTATCATGCTTGATGATGAGTCAAGAACAATGTCCCTTTGGGTGAGGAAATTCGTGCATGTACCAATTCTCGGAAGAAACGACCGCGATTGTTGATCTGGTCCGGCGCTTGGTCAAAGATCATCAGGTGCCGCTTGAACGGCGCATGTTGGCGGGTGAGACGCTTGTCCCTGACGACTTTGCACCCGGACGCGACGCGGCAAAGGCGGCTGGTCTTTGGGGGCTGACAGCGCCAGAATCGCTTGGTGGAATTGAGCTGCCGATTGTCACTTACCTCGCCATATTCGAAGAGAAATGTAAGTGCCTGGCTGAGCTCCAATTTGGAGGCAGCAGCACTCTCACCAATCTTTACGGATTGGAAGGCGAGCAGAAGAAGCGGTATCTTGACCCGCTTCTTGCTGGCGAAAAGCGGCATTGCTTCGCTCAGACAGAACCAAGTGGCGGCGCGGACCCCGCCATGTCCGTCAACACCAGCGCAAAACGCGACCCAGATGGGAGTGGCTGGATTATCAATGGCGACAAGATTTGGATCAGCAACTTTGCTCACGCGGATTATGTTTTCGTTGTTGCCCGCACTGAAAAGGGCAAAGGGGCCGCCGGGATTTCCATGTTTGGCGTTGAGACAAGCAATCCTGGTATCACGGCGCGTGAAATCCCCATGCTGGGCCAGTTTAAAACACACCAGCTGATCTTTGACGACTGCAAGGTGGACGAGCTTTCCTTGATCGGCGGCGAAGGCGCGGGGTTTAAGGGCGCTCAAAAGGCCCTCTCCGCAGCTCGTTTCGAAGTCGGTGCACGCGCGTTGGGCATCGCCCAGCGCTGTTACGAGATGATGGTTGACTATGCCAAAACCCGCCACGCTTTTGGCAGCGCGCTGAGCGAGAAGCAGGCAATTCAGTCGATGATTGTCGACAGCTGGATCGAGATCCAACAAAACCGCTTGATGATGTATGCCTGCGCGGAAAAGGCCGACCAAGGCCATGACACTCGGGTAGAGGCGAGCATGATCAAAATGGTCTGCACTGAAATGGTGGGCAAGGTGATCGACCGCGCGATCCAGATCCACGGGGGCGCTGGCGGAACATACGAAAGCCCGCTTGCCCATTGGTTCGACGGCCAAAGGCTGGCCCGCATTTACGAAGGGCCGACCGAAGTGCACAAATACCGGGTAATGGCGCGGCAATTGCTCAAATGACGGGTGTCCTTGCTGGGGTCAAAATCGTTGAAATCTCCGGCATTGGCCCGGGGCCGTTTTGCGGCATGTTGCTTGCTGACTTAGGGGCGGAGGTCATCGCGATTGAGCGACCCGCGGCAGATATGGGAAAGCAGCGGCCTAACCAGATATACCACCGCGGCAAACGCTCGATTGTGCTCGATCTCAAGTCACCTGAAGCAGCTGAGGTCGTGCTTAAGCTGATCCCTGGTGCAGATGCGCTGATCGAAGGGATGCGGCCCGGCGTGATGGAGCGTTTGGGTCTCGGCCCAGATGTGTGCCTGACACGCAATCCAGCGCTGGTCTATGGGCGAATGACCGGTTGGGGGCAAAGCGGACCGCTCGCCCAAGCGGCCGGACACGATAGCAATTATACCTCGCTTTCCGGGGCGCTATGGTATGCTGGAGCATCAGGCAGCGCTCCGCAGGCACCTTCTACAGTGCTCGGCGATATTGCGGGCGGGGCGCTCTATTTGGCGCTTGGCATTCTCTCCGGTGTACTGCGCGTGAGGTCAGGCGGACAGGGCCAAGTCGTCGATGCTGCAATCGTCGATGGATCTGCAAATCTGCTCAATCTGCTTTTGTCTATGGTGGCCGCGTCAGGCGGTGATTTTGCCAGAGATGCGCAAGGGTTCGACAATTCACACTGGGCTGGCCAAAGCTACGCTTGCGCTGATGGCGGCTGGATCAATATTGCGCCGCTTGAGCCGCAATTTTATGCTGAGCTTATAGAGCGCCTTGGACTTGGCGCAGATGAGCGCTTTACCAAAGGGCAGCTCAATCCGGCCCTTTGGCCCGAGTTACGCCGCGAACTCACACAGCTTTTTGCAAGCCAGCCGCGCGCGCATTGGCAATCGCTTCTCGAAGGCACCGACAGCTGCTTTGCCCCGGTCCTTGCCCCTGATGAAGCGGCGCAGCACCCTCATATGGCGCACCGGCAAGTCTATCACCGCGTGGACGACGTGTTGCAAACCAAGCCAGCGCCTGAATTTGCGCGCGACGCGAGCGCCGCTCCGCAGGCACCCCCGCCCAGGGGCAAAGACTGGAAAGCCATTCTCAGCGGTGCGGGGTACAGCGCCAATGAGATCGAACAACTTATTGAAAATGGAACAGTGTCAGCGTCGTAAATGACGAAGGCGCTTAGGAGAGGATCTCACCAAATGGACAAAGACATGCTCGATCAATCAGGCCGCGTTTCACTGGTCACTGGCGCTGGACAAGGCGTGGGCAGGCAGATCGCCCTTCACCTGTCGGCGCACAATAGCGGCGGTGTCGCTGTAAACGATTACCATCTAGACCGGGCGCAGGCGGTTGCTGAAGAAATCTGTGCGCAGGGCGGCAAGGCAATTGCGGTTCAGTGCGACGTGACCGATCTCGATGCGGTCAAAGACATGGTGGCAAAGGTCAAAGCCGACTTGGGGCCGGTTGGAACTTTGATCAACAATGCGGGCAATATGGGTGCAAATCCTACCGCAGACGTGATGAAACCCTTCTGGGAAACCGGGCCGGAAGTTTGGAACCAGTCAATCGGCGTCAACCTTTACGGGGTGATGAATTGCACCGCGGCGGTCATGCCTGACTTGATCGAGCGCAATGCACCGGGCCGGATCATCACCATCATCTCCGATGCTGCGCGCAACGGTGATGCAGGACTTGAAATGTACGCAGGAGCAAAGGCCGGCGCCGCAGGCTTTATGCGCAGCGTCGCCCGCACGGCTGCCCGGTTTCAGGTCAACGCAAACTGCATAGCAATTTCCGCCACCCGCACACCAGCGATCGAGGCACAATTGGCCGATGCGGAGCGGGTGAAAAAGATGTTCTCGCGTTACATCGTGCGCCGCCCCGGCGAACCCGATGATATCGCCAATATGGCGCTCTTCCTCGCCTCTGATGCGAGCGCGTGGATCAGCGGGCAAACATATCCAGTCAACGGCGGCTTTACGCTCGCGCTTTGAGCACAGTGGGGCGGGGAGAGACAGATGAGAAAGGGCATGGGGGTATGCGCACCGATGATCGGTAGCGCTACATTGAGGCGTTCCATGCGCCGGGTGGTCGCAGGCATTGCAGTGCCTACGAGCGCAATGGCAACGACCGCCTGTATGTCACCTCAATCGGCAGAGCCTGGTCTCAACCTGGCAACTCTTGAAAAAGTGGCCACCATCGATGAGCGCTTCCAATCCTACAATGTCGAGATGGTCGAGGTTACCGGGGGCCGCTTCTGGGCGCCTTATGCCAATCGCAATGGCGAACGCTATCGAATGCGGCCGCCGATGGACCTCTCATCACAGCGCCTGCGCAATCTGGCCCGTCATTTGGGGCCTAGCTATGTCCGGGTAAGCGGTACATGGGCCAACAGCACCTATGTGCCAGCCCAAGGCGAAGTGGCAGAGGCACCGCCAAGCGGCTTTGAGCAAGTCCTCACAAGGGATCAGTGGCGCGGCCTTGTCGACTTCTCCAATGCCGTCGATGCGAAGATTGTGACCAGCTTTGCCATCAGTGGCGGAGCGCGCGATGAAACGGGTGTCTGGCAAACGGAGCAAGCGCAAAGGCTGCTCGATCTGACACGCGAGGCTGGCGGTCAGATCGCTGCTGCTGAGTTTGCGAACGAGCCCAATGCAACAGCGCTTGGCCGTTTCCCGGCAGGGTATAGCGCAGAGGACTACGGCAGAGACTTCGCAATCTTCCGCGATTGGGCGAGAGCCAGCGCCCCCGACTTGACCATCCTTGGCCCCGGGAGCGTAGGCGAAGGAGCAATCTTCGGGAACATTCCAGTTGCGGCCCAGGCCGCCTTCATCAGCACGTCCGACATGCTGAGCGCCAATCCGGGGAGCGTCGATGCCTTCTCCTACCATTTCTATGGCGCAGTATCAGAGCGCTGCGCAGGGATGGGCGTCGATGTCGCCAATTTCGACGAAGTGCTCTCGCCGGCATGGTTGGACGGGACGCTTGCGGACCATGAATTTTACTCCGCACAGCGAGACGCGCATGAGCCCGGCAAGCCGATGTGGCTCACCGAAACTGCGCAGGCGGCATGCGGGGGAAGCCCTTGGGCAGCCTCATTTGCGGACAGTTTCCGCTATTTGAACCAACAGGGCCAGTTAGCCCAGCGCGGCGTTCAAGTGGTCATGCATAACACACTTGCCGCCTCTGATTATGCATTGATTGACGAGGACACATTGGAGCCGCGCCCCAACTACTGGGCTGCATTGCTATGGCGGCGCACCATGGGTTCGACCGTTCTGGCTTCCCCATCTTCGCCTTCATCGGACCTCCGGATTTTTGCCCATTGCCTGCCTCAACAAAGCGGCGGGGTTGGATTGGCCATTCTCAATCTTGGCGACGATGCGCATTCGATCGGGCTCGATGGCGAGGCCGAAGTCTATAGCCTGATCGCTCCCGAGCTCGCATCTGAAGACGTTCTCATCAATCAATCGGAGCCAAAGATGCTAGATGACGGCACGATAACTGGCTTGTCTCCGCTAATTCAAGATTGGGCAAAGCTGGCACCTCGCTCAATCACATTCGTGGCCGCGAAGAGTGCCGGCAATAGCAAGTGCGCGACCTGATCGCCTCAATGAACAAGCCCAAGGTAAAGAGAGAACTCTAAAATGGCGCGCAAATTGATCAAAGGATTTGGCCTTTTGGTCTTCGTGATTGCCGTGCTTGCGCTGCTTGCGATCGCCGGGCTTTGGGTTTCCTCTGCGATGCAGTTCCGGTCCAATTTGGCCGAGCTTGGAGAGCGCGCTGCGGTGATCGAAGTCGACGGCCTTTCATACCGCGATCTCAACAAAAATGGCGAACTCGACACTTACGAAGACGCCCGGGCCTCCGTTGATGACCGGGTGGAGGATTTGCTGAGCCAAATGACGCTTGAGGAAAAAGCGGGTCTTATGTTCATCAACTTCACCACGGTCAGTTCCGATGGTGAGCTGTCTGAAAGTGTGAGCCTGTCGGACCCGCAAAGCCTAGTATTTTCGCCCAACAGCGAGCTTCTTGTCGCCAAGAAAATGAACCATTTCAGCTTGGCTATGCCGGTTGAGGATGTTGAAACATTCGTCGCTTGGTCAAACGCGCTGCAAGGGGCGGCTGAGCGCACAAGGCTTGGCATTCCGGTGACGCTTGCGACCGACCCAAGGCACGGGGTCACGACCGGCGGCGGTGTGGCGCTTCCAGCGGGAGCCTTTTCACAGTGGCCCGATCCAATTGGCTTGGCGGCTATGAATGATCCTGAGCTGGTGCGCGATTTCGCGGACATCGCACGGCAAGAATACCGTGCCGTGGGTCTCCATCTAGCTTTGCACCCGACTGCGGACCTTGCGACCGAGCCGCGCTGGGCCCGGATCGCGACGACCTTTGGCGAAGACGCGAATTTGTCAGCCGCTTTGACCAAGGCCTACGTCTTGGGAATGCAGGGCGAGGAGCTGGGCGCGCAAAGCGTTGCCACGATGGTCAAACACTTTTCTGGCGGCGGACCGCAAGCTGACGGAGAAGACGCGCATTTTGAATATGGCCGCGAACAGGTCTATCCCGGCGACAATTTCGACTACCATATAATCCCGTTTGAAGAGGGGGCATTTCCCGCAGGCGCTGCGCAGATCATGCCGTATTATGGTATTCCGGTCGATCAGACGGATGAGAATGTCGGCTTTGCCTACAACAAGGCGATCATCACGGGGCTGCTGCGCGAACGCTACGGCTTTGAGGGGGTTGTTTGCACCGATTGGGGGCTGATTTCTGACACTGAAATGCTCGGCGCGTTCACTGTTCTGCCAGCGCGGGCTTGGGGTGTTGAAGACCTCTCTGCCAAAGAGCGCATGTTGAAGATCGTAGAGGCGGGCAATGACATGTTCGGCGGCGAGGAAATCCCTGAACTTTTGGTTGAGCTGGTCCGCGAAGGTGCAGTCAGCGAGGCGCGGATTGACCAGTCTGTGCGTCGAATATTGCGCGACAAATTTCGCCTCGGCCTGTTCGACAATCCTTATGTCAATGCAGACGCGGCCAAGGCGCTTGTCGGAAACGCCGATTTCGTGGCGGCCGGTTTGGAGGCGCAGCGCCGATCGCTGGTTCTTCTTAAGAATGGCGAAGAGCCGGGCGCTCCATCGCTTCCGTTGCAAGGCAAACCAAAGCTCTATGTCGAGAACATCGATCCGGAAATTGCAGGCCAATACGGGCAGATTGTTGATAGCCCCGAAGAGGCTGACTTTGCCATTGTCCGGACTGCCGCGCCGTATGAGCAGCGTGACGGACTTTTCGAGAGCATTATGCACGCAGGCGCTCTGGATTTCGCAGAGCCCGAGAAGCAGCGTCTGATCGAATTGGCGGGCAAAGCGCCGCTGATCCTCGATATATACTTGGATCGCCCCGCAGTGTTTCCTGAAATCGCCGATAGCAGCGCTGCGGTCATTGGCAGCTTTGGCGTGAGCGATGCAGTCTTACTCGAACTGGTTTTTGGCCGGTTCAATCCGTCGGGCAAGCTGCCTTTTGAGCTTCCCTCATCGATGTCAGCGGTCGAGGCTCAATTGGAAGATGTTCCCTATGACAGTGCCAATCCCTTATTCGCATTCGGGCACGGGTTGACCTTTGGGAATGATGACCCCGAAGATGGCGCGCAAGCCGAGCAGGCGGGATCTGAATAGGAGATGGCAATCGTGCGCAAATGGCTAAAGCGGCTTGGCCTCGTTTTACTGCTTCCGGCCTTGCTCCTTGTGATCGCTCTTGTCTGGGTTGGCGGGACAGTCTTGTTCTACAGCCAATCCGATGATGAAACGCACTTGGCGCTCAAGCAGGAGTACCTTGAAACGCTGAAGGAGGGATCGAAAAACGCTGATCTGTCCGACCGCTCCTCGCGCCCGAACATCATTTTCATCCTCTACGATGATTTGGGGTACGGTGACATCGGTGCCTTTGGTGCACAGGCGATCGCAACGCCAAACATTGATGCACTTGCCGACGGCGGCATCAAGCTGACGCAATTTTATTCCCCATCACCGGTATGCACCCCGTCGCGCGCAGGGTTCCTGACGGGCCGAATGCCGCCGCGCGCAGGCCTATCGAATGTCGTGTTTCCAGGCTCAAGCCCTCTGAGTTCCATCAACAAATTGAACAGGCTAAATGTCCGCCTGCCAGCTGAAGAGATCACAATTGCCGATATGCTGGGGGCAGCCGGCTATCGCACCTCTATGGTGGGTAAGTGGCATGTCGGGGAGAGCAGCCCGTCCCTACCAAACGACTTCGGATTTCAGAGCTTTTACGGCGCTCTGCACAGCAACGATATGGAACCTTTCGCGCTCTACCGCGACAAAGAGATAGAGGTCGATCACCCCGCCGACCAAACCAAACTCGATGCGATTTACACGCAAGAAGCAGTCGATATTATCGAACGCGAAGCGGGCAAGGCGGACGCGCCTTTCTTTCTCTACTTCGCGCATAATTTCCCGCATGTTCCGCTCCACGTCGAAGAGGGACGGGAAGGGCGCTCTCAGGCAGGCCTTTATGGCGACGTAATCGAGTCTCTGGACGACGGGGTCGGACGCATAGTTGCAGCCCTTAGAGAGGCTGATGCGCTCGACGATACAATAATCATAATCAGCAGCGACAACGGCCCTTGGTGGCAAGGCGATCCCTCCGCGCTGCGAGGGCGCAAGGGCAAAACCTGGGAAGGCGGCATGAGGGTGCCATTCATCGCCCACTGGCCTGCGCGTTTGGAGGCGGGTCAAGAGCTGTCCGACATGGCCATGGGCATCGATCTGTTGCCATCTTTTGCGGATTGGCTGGACCTTCCTCTGCCCACCGATCGCATCCTAGATGGTCGCTCGATTGCTCCCATGCTGGAAGACAACGCAGGCACGCCGCATGACTATCTCTATTACTTCGCTGTTGATGAGGCGTTGGCGGTTCGCAATGCGACGCACAAGTATCATGGCGTTCGTAACGTCAACTATGGTCCGATGAATATGGCATTTGCCTTTTCCTCGGCTGAAGGACCGTGGCTAATCAATCTCGAATTGGATCCGCGAGAGGCATATGACACCTCAGTGCATGATCCAGAGCTGACAACCGTTATGGCAAAGGCCTTGGCAGATAAGCGTGCTGAGATGGAGGCTAACCCGCGCGGATGGATCGAGCCTTAAAAGATGGAAACGTTTGCCCTCATGCTCGACATGCCAGATGCCCAAGGCTCTTTGAGGGCGAACCAGTGACTATGACCAACTGAGATCATGCTTCATTATATACGAAAACCGAATTCTGTTTCGATACCCATCACGTTTATACTGCAAAGAACCATCGATATTACGCTCCTGTACTTTACGAAGGAGTTTCCCAATGCACGCGATGATCCTGAATGACTTTGGCGAGAACGCCCAGTTCACCAAAACCGACGTGGAAAACCCAACGGCTAATGCAGGTGAGCTATTGGTGCGGGTCGCTGCGACAAGTGTGAACACTGTCGACACCATGATCCGTTCAATGGGGGCAGACTTGGCCCCAATCTCCCCGGATCTTCCCGCGCTTTTGGGGATGGATTTTGCCGGAACCGTTGAAGAGGTTGGCGAAGGCGTTGAGGGTTTTTCTAAGGGCGATGAGGTTTACGGGTGCGCGGGTGGCCTTGGCGCGCTGCCTGGCGCCCTGGCTGAATACATGGCTGCTGATGCGCGGCTCGTTGCGCATAAACCAAAGTCGCTCTCCATGCGCGAGGCGGCCGCACTGCCGCTTGTCGGGATCACAGCTTACGAGGGTTTGATGCGCGCCGGGTTGCGTAGTGGTGTCAGCAAGGAACAAAAGGTCCTTGTCCACGGGGGAACCGGAGGCGTTGGCCATGTCGCGGTTCAAATAGCGGCTGCGCTGGGCGCAAATGTCTATTCTACGGCGCGCGGAGAAAAAGCCCTCAGGATTGTTGCTGACTATGGCGCGACACCGATTGATTATTCATCGCAAGCCGTTCCGGACTACGTCGCCGAGCATACTGGCGGCGCGGGATTTGACATTGTTTACGACAGCGTGGGCGGCGCAAATATGAGCAACTCATTCGAAGCTGCCGCACTTAATGGTCAGGTGGTGACCACAGTATCCATGTTAGAGCTTGATTTGACACCAGCTCACTTCAAAGGTCTCTCGATCCACGTGGTCTTCATGCTGATCCCGATGCTTCACGACTTTAACCGGGATGCGCACGGTGTGATATTGACCCAGCTTGCAGCGCTCGTGGATGCGGGACAGCTCAAGCCATTGGTTGATGAGCAGCGCTTTACAATGGAGCAAGCAGGCGACGCCTATGCTCATCTCAGCAATGGCGATGCTCTTGGCAAAGTCGTTATTGAGATCGACTGATTTTGAACTAGCGCATGTCTGACTGCCACGGCGGGTTACGGCCGATTTTCTCAACCAGAAAGTCGATCAGCACACGAACCTTGGCAGTCAGTACATTTGATTTTGGATAGACCAGCCAGACCGCACGCTCGCTTTCTACATACCAATCGGGGAGAACTGGTACGAGGCTGCCATCGCGCAGTGAACAATTCACATTCCAGCGCGCATTCAACGATATGCCAAGACCCGCCCGCGTCGCCAACCGCTGGCTGGTGCCATCGTCAAGCAGAATACGGGTGCGATTGCCTCTCATGGCGATGGTGGCCCGTTCGCTTCCCCGCACTAGTGTCAAAGAGTCATCAAGCTGGCGAAATGCGATCAGGTCGTGATTGAGGAGATCTGCTGGCTCTTGCGGCATGCCTTTGTGTTCCAAATACGAAGGGGCGGCGCACAAGATTTCGGTAACATCGGCGAGCTTTCTCGCCTTTAAGCTGCTGTCTTCCAGCGAGCTGTTGCGTAGCGCCAAATCAAAACTCCCCTCCAGCAGGTCAAACTGCGCGTCAGAAAAGCGCAGGTCGAGATCGATCTCAGGATTACGCTCAAGAAATTCAGGCAGGATGGGTGCGATGTATAGCTGCGCAAAGCTGCTCGAGGCAGCGAAACGAATGGTTCCAGAGGCCTGAGGACGCCCTTGCCCAAGTGCTGCCATGGCTGCATCGCGCTGCGCTAGAATTTCGCGCGCAAAGGGTAGGAATTCCTCGCCTTCAATAGAAACAGAGACTTTGCGAGTGGAGCGGTGAAGCAATTCGGCACCCACCTCGCGCTCAAGCTTGGCAAGGCGCGCGCTCGCAACCGCCGGCGCTAAACCAAGGTCTCTTCCAGCCGCGCTGATATTCAATTTTTCGGCTGCCCGTACGAACAACCGCAGGCTCTCTAGCTCCATTTATTATATCCAATTTCTATATTCTGCATCCAATTATACGGTATTTTATATTGCAGTGCTAGGTAATATCTCAAGTCCAACGCCGCGACAGTCAGTGTCGCAGACCAGTTGGAGGGCCGTGATGCAAATCAATGCGAGCGTGAATTACCACGTAAAGAAAACCGCCCTACAGGCGTTTGAGTTCGATGCTGGTGGGATTACCGGAAATTTGGTTTCACCAGAGCTCATCAAGACTGACATCAAAGTCACCGACCTACGCGGGGCCAAGGCCGCACATGACTGGCAGCCCGAATTTGCCCGCGACGGTATCTCGTTCTTGCGCCACAAATCGGTTGTCAAAGACTTTAGCGATGGCACAGATTGGCAGACCATATATGATCGGGAGTTGAGTGAACTTCTCAAGAGCCAGATCGGGGCACACGACGTCTTGGTCTTCGATCACACAGTGCGTATCGATGATCCCAAAGCGGCGCGCCGTCCGGCACGCAATGTTCATAATGACTATAACAAGTCAGGTGCCGAGCAGCGATTGATTGACCTTGTGGGCGAGAGCCGCTCGAGTGAGTTTCATGACGCTGGCTATAGCTTTGTGAATGTCTGGCGGCCTGTTGCAGATGTGATCAAGAGCTCGCCGCTTGGCTTTATTCAGCCCGGCTCAATGGACGCCAGTGACTGGATGGATATCGGGCTCATTTATCCTGATCGCTTTGGGCAAATTCTGGGCGTTGCTGCCAATCAATCGCACGACTGGTTCTTTCTCTCTGAGATGACACCTGATGAGGTGGTGATCTTCAATATCTACGACAATCGCGGGCGGCCGCACCTCGCGCACAGTGCGCTCGACCTTCCAAGCGACGTCAACGCGGCGCGCCCGCGCATGAGCATCGAAAGCCGCACCCTCGTGCGATACGCATAACATTCTTGAAAGGCACAAACCATGTCTACCGATGTACTAACAAAAGCACGCAGCGTCCTTCGCCCATCGCGCGGAGAAATGCTGCAACGCGCTCCATCTGTCGATCATTTCTGGAGCGAAAATGACGATGTTTTTAAAGACGCTTGGACTAAGTGGGAAGAGCAAGACGGCCTCAAGGGCCTGACACTTGACCGATCGCTTTACGCGCCCGAGCTTCGCCGGGCTGTTGAAGGCGCTTGGGCGGATCCCTCAAAGGAACAATCGGTTCGAGACCTTTGGACCGAAGTTTTTCCAGATGTCTATGAAGCGCAATTCTTCGATCCTGAGAAGCTTGACGATTTGCGTGAGTTCCTGAGGCGCGTGGAGCAGGCGGACATTCCGCTTCGCCCTCCATATGGGCTTGTCCTCAATCGCGGTGGAGCCATGCTTGATCCGCGTTCCCAAGGTCATCTTGCAGCGCCAACTTTCCAAGCCTTTTATCAGGACTTGCAGGATCACTTCACGCGTCCAATTGCGCGAATGCTGTTCCCCGATATCTATGGCTATGACAGCCAGACTTTTGGGTTCTCGATCCAGTGGGAGGCAGGCAAGGATACCACGCTGCAAGCTCATACAGATGCTTCAAGCGTGACTTTGAACATCAACCTGAACCTGCCTGGTGAGGAGTTCTCGGGCTCTGCGGTAAGGTTTATGGATCCAGCGACAAAGAAGGTGAAGGATCTGGCTTTTGCTCCTGGCAAAGCGTTAATTCACCATGGCCGCGCAATGCATGCCTCAAAGCCCATTACGCAAGGTGAGCGCCACAATTTCGTGCTGTGGCTTTATGGAGCTCATGGCCAGACGCCTTACCCTCACGGCTCTATTCCGACCGCGTCACCGCAAGAGCGCTGGTCACACCCTCAAATCTCACCAGATGGCTTTGCTCCCTTCTGACGGGGCAATCACCTCTCAAATGGTGGTTTGAAAAAAACCACACGTCACCAATCCAACAACGGACACACATCTCATGTCAAAGACGATAATCATTACAGGTGCCACAGACGGCATCGGCCTTGAAACTGCAAAACTCCTCGGAGCGCAGGGGCATACGCTTCTCTTGCATGGGCGCAGTGAGGAAAAGCTAGCGCGCACAGCGCAAGAAGTCGCAAACATTTCCGGCGCAGGGGCAATCAAGACATACCGTGCGGATCTTTCGGACCTTGGCGAAGTCGCAGCGCTTGCAGCGGCTATTCAAGATGATTTCAGCTCGATCGATGTCTTGATCAACAACGCGGGGGTTTTCGCAACTTCCAATCCTGTGACAGCAAGCGGGCACGATGTGCGCTTTATCGTCAATAGCGTTGCCCCGTATCTGCTGACCAAGGCGCTCTTGCCAAATCTTGGGTCTGAAGGGCGCGTGGTGAACTTGTCTTCAGCCGCGCAGTCTCCGGTCGACATCGAAGGTTTTTTGAGCAAGCAAACATTCTCAGACAGCGCAGCTTACGCTCAGAGCAAGCTTGCGCTCACCATGTGGTCAATTGAAATGGCTAACGGGCTGGGTGCCTCTGACCCAATGATTGTTGCTGTAAACCCGGCCTCATTTCTTGGTAGCAAGATGGTCAAAGAAGCCTATGGCCGGCAGGGGCAAGACCTTGGCATTGGCGCAGATATTCTGGCTCGCGCAGCGCTCAGCGATGAGTTTGCAGACGCCTCAGGCAAATATTACGACAATGACCAAAAAGCGTTTGGGCAGCCGCATCCTGACGCTTTGAACTCGGCGAAGAACCAGCGTGTGATTGATGCAATCGAAAGAGTTATTGGCGAACGTTAAACCCGGTAGAACTTACGGATCCCATCAATGGCGCGCGAATGCAGGATAACCAGCGATGGGATCACCAACATCAATAGGCCTGTTCCGATGAGTACACCGAACCCAAGGCTCGCGGACATGGGGATGAGGAACTGCGCTTGTCTGCTGGTCTCGAACGTGATCGGTGCAACGCCGAGGAAGGTCGTGAGCGCCGTCAACATGATCGGGCGGAAACGCGACTTGGCTGAGTCGATAACGGCGTCTTCCGCGCTCATACCGGCGGCGCGGTTTTCATTAAAGAAATCGACCATAACCAATGAGCCATTGATGATAACCCCGGCAAGCGAAACCACTCCGAAGAGCGACAAGATGCCAAGCGGAATGCCAAGCAGTGCGTGCGCAAACAAAGCGCCGATGAGGCCGAAAGGAATGGCTGCCATGATGACGATGGGCTGGGTGTAGGATTTGAACGGTATCGCAAGTAGGCAATAAATCGCGACCAGTGCGAGCAGGAAGGCGCTTCCTATGTCTGCAAAGCTTTCCTGCTGTTCCTCTTGCTCTCCGCCATATTCGTACAGCAGGCTGGGATAATCAGCCTTGATCGCTGACATGATTTCGCGGTCGATAAAATCTGTTGCTTCCTCGCTGGTAACCGCGCTTTCGTTGATATCTGCAGAGATAGTGAGAGCGCGGCGCCCATCTTCGCGCCGGATTGTCGCAGGCGCTTCGGTAAACTGCGGTTGAGCCAAAGCGGCTAAGGAGGTGAAACCCCCTCCCGGAATACGGATGCGAAGCTGTTCGATATCGGCGACCGAGTTGCGCTCATCTTGAGGCAAGCGGACATAGACGCGCACATCTTGTCGGCCACGCTGAACGCGAACGGCTTCTGCGCCAAAGAAGGCGGCGCGCACTTGGCCTGCGATATCCTCGACGGTCAGTCCTAAAGAGCGCGCCTCGGGTTTCAGGCGCAGTTCAATCTCGCGAAGGCCTGCGTCCTGATCGCTTTGAATGTCGAAGGTGCCATTGATCCGGGCAATCCCTGCCATAACCCGCTTGCGCGCATCATTGAGCACTTCGGGGTCGGCTGAAAAGAGTTGGACATTGATCGCCGCGCCAAAGGACACATCATCTGATGTGATCGAGAGCGATTTGACTTCGGGCAATTCTCCAATCTCTTCGCGCCATGCGTTTTCAATCTCGCTTGCCCCCACTTCGCGCTCGCCTGATGTCTTTAACGCGATCTGCACATCGGCAAGATTGGGCGCGGATTGTGTGCGCGTGCCCTGAGGCCCGCCTTGACCCACCGCGCGCTGACCAACGGTCGAATAAATCGCGTCCACAAAAGCAGGCGGCACTCCGGCATCACGCTCTTCCTTGCTGGCATAGCGCGCAAGCACGCGGTCGCCTGCCTCTCGCAGTTTGAGCGCGACTTGCTGCGTGCGTTCGACGGTTGAGCCTGCTGGCATTTCTATCGAGGCGGAGATCACATCGCCTTCGATATCTGGAAAAAAGCTCGTTTTGATGATCCCAGCTGGCACCAGTGCGACCATTAATATCAGTAGGGCAAGCGCGCCGGACATGACTACGATGGGCGCCTTTACGGAGAATTGGAGGGCGGTGTCTAACGGCCCCTCTACAAAGCTTTTAAATCGCTGATCGACCGCAGCTTGAACCCTTTCAAAGAACCGCGTGACGGCGTTTTTGGCATAGGTTCCAGCGGCAGGCAGGCTTGAAAGGTGGTGCGGCAGGACCAACAGTGCCTCAACCAAAGATAGGGCTAGCACGGCGACCACAACCACAGGCACGTCTGCGGAAATCTTACCGATTGTGCCACCCACTGCGAGCACAGGGAGCACAGAGACCATGCTTGTGAGGACCGCGAAGATGACAGGAACGCGCACTCGCTGAGCACCCGCGATGGCAGCGCCCATCCCGCTGCGTCCGCGCTCTCGCTCGGCATAGATGTTTTCGCCCACAACCACCGCGTCATCAACCACAAGGCCAAGCGCAAGGATAAACCCGAAGAGCGAGAACATATTGATGCTCGAACCAACCGCCTCGAGCAGAAAAATCGCGCCTGTGAACACAGCGCCAATACCAACCGCGCTCCAAAACGCGAGCCTCAGATCAAGGAAGAGGGTGAGCGCAACAAGAACCAGTATCAAGCCGACGCCCGCATTGCGCAACAACATGGAATAGCGATCTTCGAGCACTTGCGATTGGTCGTTCCAGACCGCAAAATCTACTCCCGCTGGCGGATTATATTCGCTCGCCAACATGCCCTTGACTGCCGCTGCAACATCAAGAACTCGCTCATCGCTGGTTCGGTACACATCCACAAATGCGACGGGTTGATCGTTGAACCGTGCAATCAGATCTGTGTCTTCAAAGCCGTCGTCAACACTGGCAATATCGCCAAGCCGCAGCAGGTCGCCTTCTTGGCTGCTGACGATGACGATGTCTTCAAAGTCTGCCTGATCATAGTTTTGACCCACTGTGCGAATGCGCACTTCCTCGCTTTCGGTATCAACCGATCCTGCCGAGCTATCGAGGCTATCTGACCCGATGATCCGGGCAATGTCGGGCAAAGAAAGGTTTAGCGCACGCAGGCGCTCTTGTGGGACATCGACGTAAATCTGATAGTCGCGCACAGAGCTTGTTTGAACATAGCTTACCTCTGGCATGGCTGCGATTTGGTCTTCGAGGTCAAACGCTGTCTCTTTAAGAGCGCGTTCGGAAACATCGCCAAACAAGGCGATCCGCAGAACGACTGAGCGGGTTGTCAGCTCGCGAATGTCGGGTTCATCGGCTTCGGCTGGGAAGGTCTGAATCTGATCGACCTCGGACTTCACCTCGTCGAGGGCCACCGCGATATTAGTGCCCTCTTCGAACTCGATGTTGACCGTGCCTATACCTTCAGAGGCGGTCGATTTGATCCGGTCGACGTTCTCTACTGCCTCGACGGCTTCTTCCACACGTTGGACAATCGACTGTTCGATTTCCGCTGGCGTTGCTCCTGGATAGCTGACGCTGACCGAGACCGTATCAAGGCTGCTTTCGGGGAAGACTTCTTGCACTATGCGCCCGAAGGAGATCATCCCAACGATGAACATCGCGATCATTAGCAAGTTCGCAGCAACGCCGTTGCGCGCCATAAAGGCGATGATGCCAGTGCGGTCTCGTGCGCGGTCGAGCGGCTCCTCGCTCATTCTTTGGCTTCGCCCTGCGTTTTGTTCGCAGGCGCTTCCATACGCACTGCCATTCCCTCAATTGGTGCGTTGAGGTTGGAGATGATAATATCACCGCCTTCAGCAAGACTGGGTGTGGCTATGTAGGCGATGTCATCAGAACGCTGAATAACGCGCACAGGAAGGATCGCGAGCATGCCGTCTCGCACCACCCAAATTTCATTCCCTGGCCGTACAGCCAATGCGGGGACAGCAGCATAACTGTCGAGGCTCGCACCGGTGATTTTTGCCTGCACAAAGGCGCCTAGCAATAGTGGCGGTGCGGCTTCGACACTCTCACCTTCGCCAGCGAATTTGCCAGCGCTCAAAGGCGAGGGAACTTGAACGAACACCTCGATATTGCGGGTTGCAGGGTCAAGGATTGCATTAGCGCGGTCAACGAAGCCGGCCCAGCTATAGGTCTTGCCGCCGTACTGCGATGTAACCAGGGCAGGGATGCGCGCAGTATTGGCTTGGAGAAGGCCTGGGATGAGCGCTGCCTCGTCGGGAGTGAGCGAAATCCGCACCTCATATGCCGCGGTGGAAACGATTGAGCCGAGCGCTTGACCCGGCTGAACCAGTGAGCCCACCGCTGCGTCCTCGGTTCTCACTAAACCGCGAAAAGGAGCTTTCACGCGGGTGCGGCTGAGTAGCAATTGAGCGTCGGCAAGGCCTGCTGCTGCCCTTTCACGCGCCGCTTCAGCAGAGCGCAATTGTGGTTCGCGCGTAGCGAGGCCGTATGAGGGCTGTGCCTCGTTTATGGCCTGAGCGTTGCCTCGACCGCTTTTGTTCGTATCGGCTGCTTGTGACAAATCGCGAGGGGGAAGAATGCGAGAGCCACCGCCGGCATCCTTTCGCTCCGCTTCGCGCGCGGCAAAGCGCTCCAATTCCTCGCGGGCAACCGCGACTTCCTCTTCCGCTTGCAGTACCGCGACGTTTTGCGCAGCCACATCAGCCTTCGCGATACGCACATCGTTGCGATAGTCGCTCTGATCTATTCGCAGCAGCACTGTGCCGCGGCTCACCACGCCGCCTTCCCGAAAGGCGGGGCTGACATATGTGAGCCTGCCAGCAACCTCAACGCCAATAGTAACCTCATCGCGCGCTTGCACTGTGCCCGAACCGATGACGGGGATCGGGCCGGATGCGGCAACCAGCGGCGTTGTTTCCACCAGAGGCGCTTCATTGACCCTTTCGATCTCTACAGGCGCGGGTCGCAGCCACACCAAAAGCACTGCAATAAGAACAGCTCCACCGAGCAATCCAGCCGACCAAAAAAGCTGACGGGTCAAGGTGTTTCTCCAGAAATTTCGGTCACCCAATCGCCTCCCAGCGCGCGATGAACACCCAGCCGTGCTAAGGCTGTGTCACGGGCCGCAGAAGACAGATTGCCTTCGACGAGATAGACAGTGCGAAGGGCATCAAGATAGGCAGTGTAATCGCCAACACCGGCTTCAAATCGCCGGCCTTGCAGTGCGAGCGACGCCTCAGCACTCGCCAATTGTGAGCTAATAAGACGATAGCGTGTACGCTGTTTGTCGTAGTCGGTAACAGCGCTACCGACTTCCCCATAGGCGTACAAAACCGTCCGGGCATAAGCGGCAGCCTGTTGGTCATAAACCGCACGTGCGCTGCGAATATTGGCCGAAATACGTCCTGCATCAAAGATCGGGGCAACAATCGAAGCGGCGAGCGAGGAGGCCCAGTTAGTCCCGAAATCAAATGCGCCGGAGAAATCACCTGCCTGCGTTCCAATCGCCCCATTGAGCGTAAGCGAGGGAAAACGCTCCGCTCGCCGAGCGCCAATGCGATAACGCGAGGCTTCGAACCGAGCATAGGCCGCTGCAACATCTGGGCGCTGTTCTAATAGGCGTGAAGGAAGCCCGGCGGGCACAGGCTCAAACACCAAGCGCGGCCGCAACCTCCCTTCGAGCTGTTCTTCCAATTGCTCAGGATAGAGCCCAAGCAAAAGTGCAAGCCGTGCTTTCGCGGTAACGAGGCCGCTTTCCAATTGCGGCAAGGAGGATTGGGTGGAGCGCAGGTCCTGACGCACCTGATACAACTCAAAACTCTCAACTAACCCGCGCTCGAACCGATCTTCGGTGCGCGCAGATCGGTCTTCCAATACCTCGCTTGTGCGCCGGGCAAGCTCGATCTGGCGCTTGGTATCTACCAGCTCAAAATAGGCAGAAATCGTCTCCGCCACCGCGCTTAGCTTGACTGTTTGAAGGTCATACGCGCTTGCAAGCGCATCGCGGCGTGCGGCAAGGTTGTCGTTTCTCACCCTACCAAACAGGTCGAGTTCATAAGAGGCGCCAAGGCTCAGCGCAAAGGTCTCATTATCAATCCGGTCAATCGCGCCGCCAGCAAGGTCACCAAAGGCGCTGCCATCAAGCGGGGTGCTGGTGACACTGGCATCGCCCGATGCGCTGATAGAGGGAAACAGTCCGGCGCGCGCAATGCGTGCCTGCGCACTTGCCTGCTCAAGCCGACCGGCAGCTTCTGCAATGTCGAGATTTCTCGCAAGAGCCTGTTCAACCAGACCATCGAGCACCGGGTCCTCAAACTGTGCCCACCACCGCGCGGGGCTATATTCACCTGAGGTTGGAGAAAGCGCAAACTCGGTGGGAATATCAGAAACGACTTCCGGCTGCTTACTCTCAGGCGCGAGCGATATGCATCCGGTCAATGCCATCACAAGAGCAGCGCAAGCGACTAGGTGGGTTGCCCTTGTCGGACAGTGTAATCTTTGCTTCGAGAAAGGAGAGCTCGATTTCATATTGAAACCTTTAGCCGCTCGGCACGATCTGACAATCGTCGATTTTGTATCGCTTGGTAGCCTTAGGATCTCCTGCACACTTCGCTGGTCGACTTGCCTTTTAGTAATCCCCTAAAGGTCGGAGAGGCTCACTGTTTATGGTCTCAAAATCTCCTATTTCACAGGCAAGCTTGAAAGCTATTTGTGCATCAAGGAAATCCCTTGCGCCTTTCATGAGCTGACAGGCGCGGAGTTTCAGAAACTATTGTCTGAAAAGACGGGCGCTATGCAGATGCCCGCCGTTCATTCTCAACGGCAACCGTGGCGGTGAAGGCATGGAGGCTGATCTTCACAAAGTTCGCAAGGGCAACCCTCGCCCTGTCTTCGCCATACGGCACATCGAGTGACACCAGTACGACCTGACGCTTACCATAGAGCGAGGCCTTGCGGGTCACGCGGTAGTGGCGGGTGATGTTCCCCTCGACGAGCTGCGAGAATTCAGCCGTTGTGAGCGGGTTGCCCTCCTCAAACAGAGGCGCCGGAAGCGCGTCGCAGGGCATGGAGAGAACCGTGGTTGGATGCCCCCATTTGGAGAGCGTATTGTCCATCGCCTCTTCGAGTGCATGATATCGTAGCTCACCGTGCTGATCGAATTGCGCGAGAGGCGGGTGAGGATCTTGGCCGCATCCGCGCCGCCGCGAATGGCTTTGATGACGGCGGAATAGACGGCATTGTGGCGCTTATTCTCATGGGCAAGTCTCGCACGGCGCTGGAACAGACCGGGCTTGGTTCCCGGTGCCAGAGAGCCGGTCTCCGTCGACGGGTCCGGGCGCGATGGTGTTGCACCGGACCTGAGGTCCGAGGAAGGGCGAGAAGCTCTCCACCATCGCCCGCTGGCCAGCTTTGGAGAGGCCATAATTCGCGCGGTGGGGATAGGCGACCGCCATCAATTTCTCGTCGCCAAAGTAGCTGGAGACATTGAGGACATAGCCAGAGCCTTGCTCCTTGATCAGGCGAGCGATCTCGCTGCCCAGATTGCCCGCTGCGCCTGTGATCAGAGCGACCTTCCTATCAAGGCGGCCCGCTTTGGCCTCGGCAGTTTTTGCTCGCGGTAGCGATCGTGCTCATGATGTCTCTCCGGTATCTGCGTCTCTGGTCGCCCAATATTCGAGCAGCTCGTCTTTTGTTGTGAGCCCTGTGGCTGGCAAAGCATGGTTGACCACATAGGTCGAACCGGTGTGGGAATTGTCCCACATCGCCTGGTGCGCCTCTGGGAGCCCTTCCCAAGGCACCATGGTGGGCGCGGTCACGTCGAGAAGGCCGGCGGCGACCATCTCATTCATCATCGTGACTTCGTGGGCATTGCACAGGTGCGTCCCGAAAATCTCCGCCGTCGGCATGTAGATGCGCCGTTGGCGGGTCCAAACCTGCGGAGCATAGAAGGTATAGCGATTGCCCTTCATCTCCTCCGCGTAGATCACCCGCCCGCCAAAGGGTTTGACGAGGCTTGTTGAGATGCCGAGCGTGTCAGCACCAGCACGCTCAATCACCAAATCAGGCACACCGCGAGGGTTGCCGGGAGAGCGCAGGAGCTTGCCCACCGCAGTGCCAAACGGCTTCATCGTGTTCTGCTGATAAGCGCGAACAGCTTTCTTGAAGCTCTCAATATCGGCGCGTGCATCGGGCAGGCGCGGCATAGTCTCGGGCCAGTCGAAGTCGCTGCTCCGGCGTTTTAGACCTTCGATGCTAAGGATGCCTTCGACCGAGTCCTCAAGCCCCAGCGATTGCAGGAATTCGCGCTGTCCATCGGTGGTGGCAACGATCACCATGCGCGCTTTGAACAACCGCGCGGCTTCGATCATCTCTAGACCAGTTTCGTCGGCGAGGTCGGTCGAATTGGGGCCATAGTAGAGCAACACGCTTTCGCCACCGCGAAGGTTTGCGCGTGAGAGCATATCTTGCGGGGAGGCGCTGCCGGTCTTGCCCATAAAGGAGAAGTGATAGCCAGAGGACGCGCCGTAGAATGCCAAGCGTCCGCCCTCTTCGAGCAATTGAAACGAGCGAGGGAAGGCGCGTTCGCCTGCGTGGCTGACCACGTAATCTGCAAGCTTGCCGCCGTTCATCGCGCGGTAGGCATTGAGCAGTTCTTGGCCTTGAGCTTCCCATTCGCGCGCCTCTTCGGGATCGTCTGGGATGGCGGTGAAGCAGTTTGCGAGGACGGGGTCTTTGCGGTTGAGCGCTCCGACAGCGCCTTGCGATTTCACAAAGTCTGCGCGGTCTTCGCTCGAGACGAGGCCAGTGACAGCAAGCCCAGTGCGGACCGAGGACTTGAGCGCATCAAGCCCCGTGCCGGTCGCAGACCCTTCCACAAACGCAGTCTTGCCCGGTTGAATTTCCAGCGTCGTGAACAGACACCGCGCCACAGTGCCAAGGTTAAGCGTGTATGCCCCGGCCTGCTCCAACGTCAGGTCAGAAGGTGGGCGATGCAATTGCGGCCCTTGCACAGTCAGGAACTGCGCATGACTGCCGGTTTTGGTCTCATATCCTTGGATCGAAAACCCTGCATACATCGGGTCATCGCCTGCCATGGGCGACAGCAATTCGCTTGTGCCCGAATAGACCGAGACAAGATCGCCTACCGCCAGACGCCCCTCTTCCTTAAGCTCGCTTCCGAGCGCTGCGATAAGCGCTAAGCCGCCAGACCCTGTAATCTGCACATCTTCGTCATGCGCATCGAAGGGCGAGACGGGGATGCCGGTGAGCGCCCAGATGTCGTTGAAATTCACCTCCGAGGTGAGGAGATATATCAGCGCTTCGTTTGCTCGGGGCTTGGGCGTGTTGACGACCAGCTCGCGTTCATGCGTTGCCGGCGGGCCAAAGCGCGGCGCGCCTGTGTCTGGGTGGCGGGCGATACCGAAAGCGAGTTGCTTGGGCGGAATGGCGGTAACGCCAGGGTAGAAGGCCGCGCCCAGAGGCAGCAATTTGCCCTCTTCGATGAGTGCGGCTTTCGTGGCCTCATGCGTGTCGTCTTCCCATACGCCATCGCGGCGCACGGGCAGCGGCGGGCTGGCCTTGTCCATGAACTGCTGGATGCCGGTTTTGCCGCCTTCGGGGTCGATGATTGCTTCGGCAAAACGCTGAGCTTCCCGCGCGAGACCCGCTGGCATACCTTCGCTCCAGCCGGTGCGGATGGCGTCCAACGCCCGCTCGCCAGCCTTATCGCGACCTGCCCATTTGAGTTGTTTGAGGATGCGCTGGAGAAACTCGTCCTTCAGCACCTCATCGAGATCAATCAGAGCGGGTGATTGCCACAATTCGGTTTGAGTGCAGCGCTCGGCAAAAGCCTGTCCCAGCTCGCTCGCCTCGCCATCGCGAACGAAATCGCGCACCATCGCATGAGCGAGCGCAAGCGCATTCTCCGCCCCGCTCACCAGTGTATCAACCGCGCCAATCGCGAGCGCCGCCTCTGCATCAATCGCACGGCCGCCAAGTATCAGGTCCAGCGCATCGCGAAGACCGGTCTCACCGTTCCGGCTCGCTAAAAGGCGCGGGAGACGCTGTGTTCCGCCATAGCCGGGGAGCAGGCGAAGGTTGATCTCAGGTTGACCAAAACGCGCCTTGGGTTCGGCAATCCGGTAATGGCACGCGAGCGCAAACTCCATACCTCCGCCCAGCGCAACGCCTTGAATGGCGGCGATGCTGGGCTTGCCCATTTCCTCGATCGTGCGGAAGGCAAGCTGCGCATTGTCGGGAAGCGCTTTGGCCTCTTCAACGCTGTTCAATTCCTCAAGCATCTGGCGGATGTCAGCGCCTGCAACGAAGCTTGCTGTCCCAGCGCCTGTGAAGACCACGGCAGCCACATCGTCTTTGCGCGCAAGGTGCTCGGCGATGATGACCAGCTCGTCCAATGCGCGTTCGTTGAGCGCGTTCACGGGCGGGTTTTTGACCGTCACCGTCGCAACGCGTTTGTCTGCTGAGACGACGTTGTACTGGATGGTGAAGAAACGATAGCGCTCAAACAGGGCCTGCGTGTCGGAGAGCGATTGCTTGCGGCTCCACGATTGGATCGCGCGGGAGAGTTGGTCCAAACTCTCGGGATTGCGTAGGGTTGAAGTGTCGCCGACCTCAGCGCTGTCCGCCCCCTCGGCCTCGACGATAGCGCGCACCATGCGCCGCATATACTTGCCCGATCGTGTCTCTGGGAATTCGCTGAGTTCGATAAAGTCCTGCGGCACCGCAACCGCACCCTTTTCGGTGCGCACCAGATCGGTGAGGCGGCGCTTGTCGTCCTGTGTCAGGCTTCGACCGGCAGCCGGGGTCACAAACGCAACAGGGGTCACACCTTTTTGGGAGTGCTGCGCTCCGATCACGATGACATTGCCCACGGGAGAGTTGGGGTCGAGCGCTTTGTCGCGAAGGATCGCGCCCTCAATCTCTTCGGTCCCGATACGGTGACCCGAAACATTGATCACATCATCAGAGCGGCCATGAAGGGAGAAAGATCCGTCCGGGTGACGCATGGCAAAATCACCTTGCGTATAGGCCCAAGCGCCTTTCCACCGTTTCCAATACGTGCTGGCGTAGCGGACCTCATCGCCACGCCAAGTGTCAACTATACGAGCGGTGCCGTCATTTTGTTCCACAATGAAATTGTCAACGTCCCCCCAGATGGCCCGGGTCAGATACGGGTAGGGCTGGGCAATGACGATTTCGCCTTTCTCACCAGCTTCGGCCCGCCGCCAAGAGACACCGCCTGCGTCCTTGTCTCTTTTGTATGGGATTTGCGCCTTCTCGCCGCCATCAGCGTCCTCAACCCAGACGTCGCCCATGATCCAAGGAAGCGCATAGGTGTGAGCATCGGCCCTTAGCGCGAAACCATCACTTTGCCGGCCGTCTGCACTCGCAAAGTGCGACCACACCATACCGCCATGTTCGGTTGCCCAATAGGAATTGATGTAGCGCTCGGTGATATGCTCCATCGCAAAGGCTTGAACCGCGGGGGATAGGGGCTCCGCGCAAAAGGTTGCGACCTTGAGGCTGGAAAGGTCGTAGCGCTGGATGTCCTTTAGATTCTCAGGGTTCTGCATCACCGCCTTCAAGAAAGTGACGCCTGCTTTGAAGACGTTGACGCCGTATCTCTCGATTATCGAGGCAAAGCGCCCGGAATGCGGGAAAACAGGTGAGCCCTCAGTGATGATTGTTGTTACACGTGCCAGAAGCGCGGCGGCTATTTGATAGCTCTGCCCGGTTATCCAGCCCGGATCAGCGACGACATACATCGTATCGCCAGCTTGCGTTCCAAACGCCATCGGCATGGTGGCCGCGATGCCGGCTGCGTATCCGTGCACATGGACAACGCCTTTGGGTTTTCCGGTTGAGCCTGAAGTATAGATAATGAAATTTGGGAATTCTGCATCGACAGCGAGCACAGGGGAGGCTGCCCAAATGGCGCGAACGAAATCGGTATCGGAGAGGGCGTAGACACCCGCCTCATCTGCAACATCGAAGCCTGCCCCCTGCGCCGCCGTCAGGATTTCTTGGAGGGCCGCATCAGTGAGATCGTCGCTCCAGTGATCGCGGTCTTCGTTCCACGGAAGGTCTGGCTGTGCGGTGTGTTTGACCACCACCACAGCATCGACGCGCGACGGCGACGCGACCAAGGCGCTGGCTATCGCGATACGCAACTGGGCAGACTGACGCGGGGTCATATGCCCGCCTGCACCTTCGCCTGAGGCAATCGCGGTGAGCGCCTTGCCCACGCCGCGCATCACGTCGGAGCGCTCAACCGTGACCTCGCCGTCGAGCAGCTCAGCAACGGTCTCTTTGATCGCTTCTGCATGTTGAGGCGCAACCTCAAGCGCCGCGTCAGCCAATGCTTCTTCAAGCAGATCCATAGCCACGCTAACACCAAGAAAATTATCAAGCGCAGGATCGGTGTAGCTCGGCTTAAACGGCACCATCTGTGCGTTGCGATAGGAGCCGTCAGCGGTGACCACCACGCGCGCTCCTGCATCAGCGATCCGGTCCGACAGTGTCTTGTCAGAGAACCCACCAAACACAGGTGTGTAAACAACGCCGAGACGTTTCGCGCCTTGCGTCCAATAAATCTGCTCAGGAATGCTCGGCATGTTGAGCGCAATTCGGTCGCCTGGTCCAACGCCCAGAGCCTTCAAGGCGAGCGCGCATTTGGCGCTTTCCAATAGCAATTTGCGCCGCGAAATGACTTCTGCATCGACAGGGCCGCCACGACCTTCCTCACTGGCCATATTCCAGCGGTCGCCCTCAAAAATCAGGGCTGCTTCATCCCCATGGCCTGAAAGCACATGGCGGTCACATTCGTTGAACGCGGTGGAGGTTAATCCCCCTTCGAACCAACGCCAGTTTGGCGCATTGTCATCGTTGAAAGCACGGTCCCACGGCTCGAAGCTCTCCGGCAAATCAAGGGCCACGGCCTCGCCGCTTGCCGCATCCCAGCCTATCCAAGCATTCTTGCCCTCATCGAAAAAAGCCCATGCTTTGTGCTCTGGTATAAGCCAACACACATTGCGCTTGGCCAAACTGCCATGAAAACGTCCGGGCTCCTGTGAGCATTCGGCCTGAAGACGAGCGTACTGCTCGCGGTCTGCAATAGGCGCCGATCTCGAGGATGGTTGCGATCTATTGGACGAATATTTCATGCCACCCTCCCATTATCAGCATAGAGCCCAAAGCGCTTGTTGTTTGTTGCTCATCTCGCGCTTGCTAGAAAAGGTAGTTGCCAGTGCGCCAATCATGGGCACGGGCACGGGCTGGCTTTTTTTGGGGGGCAATTCTTGGCTGACTAGCCGGTTAGGCGAGCTCTTGGGCTTGATCTTGCGCATTTTTCCGAGCGTCCAACCAGCGGGCTGCTTTTACTCCAAAAGTGATCAAGAAGGGTACCAAGACGATACTCAAAACGACCTTTGCAATGATTTGTCCGATCATAAGGTTCATGATCGGAAAGAGGCCGTAAAACGCTAAAGTAATGAATATGACGGAGTCGAGCGCTTGGCTCAGCGCCGAGGCCAAAGCACCGCGCACCATTAGGCCTAAGGTTGATGTCTCGCCCGATCCTTTGAGCCGATCAAAGATCCAGATATTGAGCAAGAGCGAGACGATGTAAGCCGCTGGACCCGCGGCCCAGACACGCCAAACGGTTGAATGCACCTGCTCAAACGCTGCCAGATCATCGGCGCGCCCTTGCAGCATTTCAGGTGACGCCGGGAGATTGAGTACCAGCTGCATAAGCAAGGACGCGATCGCGAGCGGCAAAAACCCCCACCAAACAATCCGGGTCGCCATTTTTCGTCCGTAAAGCTGGGACAAAGTGCTCGAGATGACCACCAGAAGGAGGAAGGCGAATATTCCGGATTCTACGGCCAATTCGGTTGGCCACAATTGTACCTGTTTAAAGGCGAGCACGCCTGCAAGAACGGTCATTCCCCCATAAAGCAGAGTAAAAACGAACAACCCCAGCGGCATGGAAATGCTTGCGGGGTTTTGCGGTTGGGGTGCGGTGTCACTCATTGCGTAAGGGCTAGGCGAGGGCCTTCAAAAAGGGAAGCCGTCAAAACGAAAGCCTGGGCAAAGAGGCTGTCACCGGTGTCTTGTGAAGACCCACTTGCGCAGTCTTTCGCAAACTGCCACCTCATCAACGGATTAATGCAATAAAGAGGGGGCAGGGTCTCGATATCACGCGAGCGACTGTCATTGAGTGCTGACTTTGAGTGAAACGGCAACTTCGATGCTATTCAGCGTCCTTGGGATTATCGCCATATTGGCAATCGCATTTGCGCTATCTTCCGGCAAAAAGCGTATCAAGCTGAGGGTTGTGGGAGCAGCCTTTGCATTGCAAGCTATTATGGCTCTCCTGGTCTTGCGCACAGACTTTGGGGTGGTGACGATCCAGTTTCTTTCTGATGGTGTGATCGCGCTGCTTGGATACTCGGTCAGCGGGATTGAGACCTTGTTTGGGCCGATGGGCACCAATCCGTTTGCCAATACTTTCTTGATCGCCGCGCTTCCTGTGATCGTGTTCTTCGCAGCGCTAGTGTCGATCCTTTATTATCTTGGAATTATGCAGCGGCTTGTCAGCTGGCTTGGTGGAGCGATTGGCTGGCTAACCGGTATCAGTAAGGTGGAGGCTTTGGGCAGCGCCGCGAATATCTTTGTGGGTCAATCAGAAAGCCCCCTGGTGGTCCGCCCTTATCTTGCAGCCCTCCCGCCATCGCGGCTTTTCACTTTGATGTGTGTGGGCATGGCAGGCGTTGCAGGGACCATTCTTGCCGCTTACGCTTCTTTCCTAGGCGAAGATGCTGTGCCTTATCTGCTTGCCGCAGCCTTTATGTCTGCGCCTGGCGGAATATTGATGGCAAAGATCATCATGCCTGATGATCCGGAGGAAGCTGCCGAGCATGACAAACAGCTTGCGACTGTCACTGTTTCTGAAACCTTCGAGGAAGGCGAAAAGCCTGCCAATATTATCGAAGCGGCGGCTCAAGGTACACAGACCGGCGTGAAGCTTGCTGTTGCGGTGGGCGCGATGGTTATGGTTTTTGTGGCGCTTGTTGCACTTGCAAATGGCCTGCTTGGCGGAGTTGGCAGCTGGTTCGGCTATCCGGACATCACCTTCCAGCAATTGCTCGGATATGTCTTTGCCCCTGTTATGTTTTTAATCGGCATCTCTGATTGGGAGCAGGCGCAGATTGCTGGCGGGCTGTTCGGCACGAAGATTGTCCTCAACGAATTTGTAGCCTTTATCGAACTTGGCGCGGTGGAAGGCCTAACTGAGCGCAGCCGCTCGATATTGACCTTTGCGTTGTGCGGGTTTGCCAATTTCTCGTCCATCGCGATCCAGATGGCAGTGGCTGGCGGCCTTGCCCCCAATCAACGCCCGGTCATCGCACGACTAGGCCTCAAAGCACTGGCGGCGGGAAGCCTTGCCAATCTGATGAGTGCAGCGCTCGCAAGCCTGTTTTTGCCGTTTTAGGCCGAACGGGCTGGAACAGGCGGCTTGGCCCTATTATGTGTGCAGCCTATGACCCAGACCGCAGCAAACATCGCCTCTGTCTCTCTTGCCCAGCCGCCTCAGGATATTGCTGAGGATTTGGGCCGCAGCTTCGCCGAATTTGGCTTTGCTGTGGTGCGCGATCACGGCATCCCGCAAGAGCTGATCGATAAGGCCGAAGAAGCGTCGAAACGGTTCTTCTCCCTGCCCAAAGATGTGAAGCATAATTACCACCAACCGGGTAAAGGGGGTCGCGCGGGTACACACCTTTTGGCACGGAAAAGGCCAAGGACGCAGACGTCTTTGACTTGAAAGAATTCTGGCACGTTGGTCGCAATTTGCCGGAGGGACATGCGCTCGCAGAATTTATGGCTCCCAATACGTGGCCCAAAGAGGTCTCAGATTTTGAAGAGACTTTCAGCGCGCTGTACTCTGCGTTTGAGGTTACCGGGTTGCGCGTGCTTGAAGCGATAGCGCTTCATCTTGAACTTCCGCGTGATTTCTTTGCGCCAACAGTCGAAGACGGAAATTCAGTGATGCGCCTCTTGCATTACCCGCCGCTTGGACCTGATGCTCCAGAAGGCGCTATTCGTGCAGCCGCTCATGGTGATATCAACACGATCACGCTTTTGTTGGGGGCAGAAGAAGCCGGGCTTGAGCTTTTGACCAAGTCGGGTGAATGGCACCCCGTCTATGCCGAGGAAGGCTCCATCGTCATCAATGTAGGCGATATGTTGGAGCGATTGACCGCTGGTATTCTGCGCTCGACCACGCACCGAGTGGTAAATCCCAAAGGTACAGGGGCACAGCGTTCGCGTTACTCTATGCCGTTCTTCCTCCACTTCCGGCCTGACTATATCATTGAGCCACTGGAAAGTTGCTTGGAGCGGGAAGGTGCAAAGCCAGAGGTGCCCATCAGCAGCCACGATTTCCTTTTGCAGCGTCTGCGCGAGATAAACCTTGCTTGATTCCCTATTCGCCTAAGTGATCAAGCCGCTGAGATCGCGAAGCTCCAGGCATTGTTTTAGGCAAATTTTAAAAACCCTACCTGCGTGACTTAGCTGCAACACAAAGCTGAGTTCCGCAGAATTCCTTGGTTTTTGCGGGGTGAGGTGGCTCTCTTCAAAAAGATATCCCGAGCCCGCATTGGTGGTGTCATAGACTTGTCACAAAAACGACCTCATGCGGTCGCACAGCGACCCTAGGGCCGCGTCCAGTTTCCGATTTCCTGTTGGTAAGGGGCACCCTCTCATGAAGTTAAAGTATTTTTTGGCAGCCAGCGTAGTTAGCCTGACCGCTGCCACCGCAATTGCAACACCTGCCTATGCGCAGCAAATTACCTCGGGTATCGAGGGAAGCGTAAGCGACGCAAATGGCGGTCCGCTTGCTGGCGCTAGCGTAACCGTAGTCGACGAGCGTACCGGTCAAACCCGCGATACAACCGCTGGTACAAACGGTGACTTTCGTATCCAGTCTCTTCCTCCTGGCGGTCCTTACACCGTCACTGTGACGGCTGCTGGTTTCGAAGGCCAAACAGTTGAAAACGTCTTCACTAATATCTCTGGTAACACCGGTTTCAGCTTCTCGTTGACTGAGAGCGCGTCGGGAGACGTGATCGTTGTGACCGGCGCCCGCGCTCAGGTAACGCAAGTTGCTGTTGGCCCAGGTACAGCCTTCGACACACAAACGCTCGAAGCTTTCCCATCGATCACTCGCGACATTCGCGACATCATCCGCATTGACCCTCGTGTAAGCCTTGACCGCTCAAACGAAGTTGACCGCGTTTCATGTCTTGGCGGTAACGATCGTTCGAACACCTTCACCGTTGACGGCACGGTCCAAGCCGACGTTTTTGGTCTGAACGGTACGCCGTTCGCAGCACGTAACGCCTTGCCACTGCCTTTTGATGTGATCGAGCAGACGTCTGTTGAGTTTGCTCCGTTTGATGTTGAATACTCAGAATTCACTGGCTGCTTGGTCAACGTTGTGACCAAATCCGGTAGTAACGAGTTCCATGGCTCTGCGTTCTACACCTATTTCGACGAAGGTCTGTTCGCTGACGAGATCGATGGCCGCCCACTTAACGCAGGTTCAGAAAAGCGCTGGGGCGCGACGCTGAATGGACCCATCATTCCTGATCGTCTCTTCTTCTCTTTGGGTTATGAAGAAACCGACCTTGGTGACGGGAACAACTTTGGTCCAGCAGGTGGTGGCTTCACCAACGAAGCTGATTTCGTGAGCCAAGCGCAGTTTGATCGTTTTGCTCAGATCGCGAACGACGTCTACGGCATCGATATCGGTGGGTATCCAGCTCAGTTGGCTGAAAGCTCACAACGCTATTTTGCGCGTGTCGATGCAATCATCACCGATGATCACCGTCTTGAGGCAAGCTATCAGCGTCTCGAAGAAACGAACATCGAAAGCGATTTCGGCAACCAGAATATCACAGGCTTCAACAGCTTTGAGGATGAGGGCACGGTCTCGGACTATTATGCCCTGCGTCTCTACTCTGACTGGAGCGACTCGATTTCAACCGAGCTTCGTGTAAGCCGTTCTGAAGTGGGCGACGTTCAAGGCCCAGTTGGCTTTGGTGAAGCGCAATCAGACTCGCCAACTGTTCGTCTTGCTGTGGGCGTTGCGCCAGACGGTACTTCGACCGAAAACGGTCTTCTCTCAACCGGCCCAGGCATCTTCCGCTCAGCCAACCAGCTCGACACACGGATCGATCAGGCTCGCTTCCAAATGAACTATGATGCTGGCTCAGGCCACTTCCTTAAGTTTGGTGTCGAAGTGAACGATCTCGAGATATTCAACCTGTTTGCCATCAACGCGACAGGCACGATCTTCTTCGATGGCCTCGACAACTTCGAAAACGGTGTTGTTGCACCAGGCTTCTTCTCATCAGTCTTCGGCGGTGTCGATGATCTGGTCGGTGGCGGAGCGTTGGGCGGTGCGACGATCGCAACCAGCCTTAACGGCGACATCAACAACGCAGCAGCCCAGTTTGGCCGCACCATCTACTCATTCTATGCTCAGGATGAGTGGCAGGCTACGGATCAGCTTTCGATCACCGCTGGTATCCGCGCCCAACTCTATGATGGCGACGCACCGCGTGCGAACCCGAACTTCCTTCAGCGTTATGGTTTCACCAACGCCAATTCGTTCGGCCGTCTCGATCCGGTACTTCTGCCGCGTATCTCTGCAACCTATGAACTGTTTAACGACGGCTTCTTCTCAGACAGCCGTATCACTGGCGGTGTTGGCGTCTTCTCAGGCGGTGACCCGGTTGTGTACTACTCAAACGCCTTCTCGAACGATGGCTTTGCAAGTGCGAACGGTGATACCTTCGATGCAGAATGTGCCGGCCTTCTTGACGCAAATGGTTCGTTTAATGTCCTGAGCGGTGGTTCATTCACTGGCTTCCCAGCATGTGCTATCCAGGCTGGTGCGAACGTAGCAGCTGTGGGTGGTAACGATGTCCAGTCAACCGACCCGGACTTCGACGTTCCCACTGTTGTTCGTGCCAACGTCGGCTTCCAGACCACATTTGGTCCAGAGGGCGGGTTCTTCAGCAACTGGAACCTCAACCTTGACTACATCTACTCACGGTTCAACGACACGTTGAACTTTGTCGATCTGTCACAGGCACCTGACATCCGCACCAATGGCGGTTTCACTGTCGACGGTCGTCCGATCTATCAGGCGGTTGATGCAACCGCTGCTGGTTGTAACGCAACGCTTGTTTCTGGTGGCACGCCGCCAGTATACAGCGGCCTCACCGCTGAGTGTTTCAACACCCGTCGTGACGACAACATTCAGCTGACCAATGGCCGGAGCTACGAAAGCCACGTCGCATCGATCGTCCTGAACAAGACCTTCAGCGAAGGCCTGTTAACGCAAGGCGGTTCGGTCACAGCAAACTTCGGTTATGCTTTCACTGACTCAACCAACTTCCGTAACGTTGGTTCATCAACTGCGACCTCGTCATTTGACGTTAGTGCAGCCTTTGATCGTCAGAACCCAGCGAACTCGACTTCGAACTTTGAAACGCGTCACAACTTCACCGCTTCACTGTTCATGCGCGAAGAGTTCTTCGATGGTTTCGACACCGGCATCGCGATCTTGTTCCGTGCGCAAGAGGGTCTGCCTTACAGCTTGACCTTCGATGGCGGCGGTGTGTTTGCAGACCCATCTTCGGGTAACGACAACGCGCTGCTCTACATCCCGACCGGGATCAACGATCCAAACATCTCACCGCTGTCAGATGCAGCTGACGTTGCAGACCTGATCACATATCTCCAAGGCGGCACCACAGCTTCCGGGGAAGATGGGTCCGAAATCGCTGCAGCGTGTAACTTCGAGTTTGGTCAATCCATAGCGCGTAACACCTGTCGCAATGACTGGCACTACGATCTGGATCTTCGTTTCAGCCAAGAACTGCCATTCCTCGGCAGCTTGACCGGCATTAAAGAAGATCGCATCGAGCTGTTTGTCGACTTTGAGAACTTCCTCAACATGCTCGACAGCGGTGCCAACATCCGTCGCAGTCGCAGTCAGTTTGTCGACCTTGTTGACGGCGGTGTGGATGCGGATGGCCGCTACATCATCGACGGCTTCAATCCGGACGACAACAACAACATCTCGATCTCAAGCTCCGCATGGCGGATGCAGCTGGGTGTGCGTTACGAATTCTAATTCGCAGCCTAGCAGCTAAGAGACATGAACGGCGGGGCCTTCGGGCTCCGCCGTTTGTTTTTGGGGTTCGGGTGCTTGTGATTGTTGGCTAGGAACTGGCTTTTGCCAGGGTGTCGGCCGGATCATCGGCAACACTCAACAGCTCAAATGCCAGCGCCTCGCGCACATCTCCGGGCAATCGCATGCGCAGCGCATGTTCAAGAGCAGCGGCCTGGTCACCAAGTTCCGCCTCGCCGAAAATGGCCGCCGTGCCGGCAAGCTTATGCACCAGTTTAGCGACCATTTCACAATGTTCAGGCGAGCCGGCGTCTCCACTAAGTGAGCCATCTTCTAACGCGTTGCGAACCGCTTCTACGGCTTCCCCGCGACGTTTTGTCCAGCGTTCTATGATGCTGGGTGAGTGAAACTGAGAAAGGCTGGATTGCGGTTCAGATCGGAAGGGCGCCTCTGGCACTGCTACTTCGCCGATCTTTGGCGGCCGTGCCGCCGGATTGCGTGAGATATCGACAATCTCAGCGGACAAAGGAGCATCAAAGGATTCGGTCTCCGGCTCTTCGTTGATTGAAGGCACGGGAGCAGCTGCGTCCAAATCCGCTATATCTACAGGCCCTTGCTCGATTGGGGCATGCTCTACCTCGTCACTTTCAACGATGCGGGTTGGTAACCAACGTTGGAGTGCACGCGCAAGATCGTCGAAAATCAGGGGTTTGGCAAGGTGGGCTTGCATTCCTGCATCGCGCGCAGCGGCCAAGTCCTCTGGGAACGCATTTGCGGTAAGCGCAATGATAGGAAGCTCGTCAGGTGTAATGCCTTCCATCCGGATGGCTCTGGTCGCGGCGAAACCATCACAACCCGGCATCTGAATGTCCATTAGGACCAGGTCGAAAGGCTTGTCGCGCATGATGCTGTCGATGACCATCGCGATGGCCTCGTTTCCATCATGCGCGCTCGCAACACTTTGACCGCAGCGCTCAAGCATTTCAGAGACAAGCAAGCGGTTCACATCATGGTCTTCGACAAGAAGGATGCTTGCTGACCGGGTCAACATTGAAGGTTCAAAGGCCTCATCTTCAAGAGGCTCCGCCAGGGCGGGCTCGGTGTAATTCGCAGGCAAAGTTAGCCGGAAGGTCGAACCTTCGCCTGCAACACTCTGCACATCAATTGTCCCCCCCAAGAGTTCGGCCAAATGGCGGCTGATCGAAAGGCCAAGCCCTGTGCCCCCAAAGCGCCGTGCGGTGTCGCTTTCACCTTGGGTGAACGGGGCAAAAATGGACGCAAGCCGCTTTTCGCTAATCCCAATGCCAGTGTCTTTCACCTCAATGTAGAGCTCTTCCTCATCGCCAGTTACGATGATTTCAACTTCGCCTTCTTCAGTGAATTTGACGGCATTGCCCAACAGGTTGAGGATGATTTGTCGCAGGCGCAAGCCATCGGTCTTGATCCACGGTGCCTTGTCTCTGGTGGCATCTTCGCGGATTAGCGCGCTTGTCGTGTCAGTCGCCGAGAAATGAAGCCGCAACCCCTTTTTTCAACACTTGGACGGTAAAGAGCGGCGCATTCCGATATAGTTGCAAGCAGGTCCACCGGCTCAGTTGCGATGCCAATTTGGCCTGCCTCAATTTTGGATAAGTCGAGAATGTCGTTCAAAAGCATCATCATCGAGCGTCCCGACTGAACAATCATATCGGCGTGGCGACGGTTCTCGTCACTCAAGTCCCCCTCGCGAAGAAGCTCAGCAAATCCAAGCACTCCATTCATAGGCGTGCGGATTTCGTGGCTCATGTTGGCGAGGAATTCGTTTTTGGCACTTGCCGCGTCTTCTGCTGATTTGCGGGCACGGGTGAGGAGCAATTCGAGCTCGACCCTTTCAGTCACATCGCGCGCAGACACCACGATGGCATTGCGCGCACCATCGGCGGCATCTTTCAGTACAGCGCAATCGGCCTCGATAAAGACTGGATGGCCATTTTCATCGTCAAGATAGCGGCGATATGTGATGCGCTCTTTATCGCTTTCACCGCTCAGAAGTTTTTCTAAAACCTCTAGGATGCGCGCTGTTGCTTCGTCGTGAGAACGTGCACCAATGTGCTTTCCGACAAAACTCTCCGGTGTGCGCCCTAGAACATCTGTGACCGATGGCGAGGCGTAGCTTACGATACCGTGGGCATCGATTTTCATTACTGCATCGGTGATCCCTTCTGTGAGAAAAGCAAGCTCACGCCGTCCTGCTTCAACCTCAGCTGTTAGCCTTTCACGCCCCGCTAGAATGGATGCTATCGGCAGTCCTGTTAGAAAATTTGCAGCGATGAATGTTTGTATGACGTGCACTTGGGTGGCTTTGTCGGAGATACCATCGGCAATTGGCCCTAAGCCTGCATAGCTTGCCACACATGCAACGACCGTAATCCCAGGAACAAACAAAGCTGTGCCCAGTGCACCCAAGCGCAAAGCGACTAGCAGTGTGATCGGAGGTATAAGGAAGAGTAGCGGATAGGCGTTCTGGTTGAAGACGAGATAGACGGCGCACAAGCCTGAACCTGATATCAGGACAGCTTCTGCAAGATCTTTGCGAAGTTTGCGCCATGGTTGAGCCTTGATCTGAGCGAGCAGGAGGCAAGCAGGGACCAGAAGAACGATCCCCAAGCTCTCAATGAGAAACCAGGAAGAGGCGCCTCCCCATATTGTCGCCAAGTCTGAGCCCATTGCGGAGCTGGCAATGAGCGCCCCGGCAAACGGGCCAAGCACGCCGCCGTATTGAAGAAAGCGTCCAAGGTGGGACAAATTCGAAAGGTCTGGCACCGGGCCGCACGCGCGCCGTGTCAGCCAAGTGACCAACAAAATTGTCGCGATATTGCCTGCGGTGAATGCAGTCACTGTCAAAAGCGGGGTGCCCGCTAGTGAATTGGCTGTCATGCTCGCGGCTATGATGGCGAAAAACGCTGGCAGCTCATTGCGCAGACGAGCAAGGAACAACACAGCAATTGCCATGGCATTGGGCAACCAAATGCTAGCAAATGTTGCATCAAAGCGGGAGAGATACAGGCAGGTTACACCCACCAGCACGTATGTAAGACCAAGGCCAAATCCAATCACCCATGCACGCGTGTCCGATTTGGGCCCAAAGAGCGTTTGCAGGCTCATCTGGGTGAAAGGATGAGCGAAAGGCGTCCTTAAGGCTGATGAGCTTATAGTAGGCGATCCTTGTATAAAGGCCGCGCACAGCTTGCCCCCTGCTCCATCAGAAGGAGAGCCGGGTCGCGCAGTGGGCACGTCGTTCGAAATTTCTATGTTGGGCTCCATCAGATATCACCGGTTGTAAAGGGGCAAGAAAGTCTGCGAATGCACCCAGGGGCTTTTTGAAAGCGCAGACTTGCTTAGACCCTTGCAAACTCCCACAATTTCAAAGACACATTCGCAGAGTTTAGATGATCAAGACCAAACCGCGCTATCAGGGAAAACCGAGAGTCCCGCGCTGGCCCTTGCTGGCAGGGATTGTCGTATTCCATTTAGCGGCGCTCTATGGACTGTCGCGTTTGCTTGCCCCGGATTTCACCGCAAGTATTGAGAAGGAGGTGGCAAGCGTTCTAACCGTCACGGTCACCGCATCTGACGAACCCGAGACACCGCCAGAACCCGATGAGGGAGCGGCCGGGGAAGCAGGCAAGGAGGCCATCCCGGAACCTGTCACCGCACCTCCAGCGAAAATTCCCAAACGGCCAGAGCCTCGTCCCAAAGCCTCATCTACAGGCGAAGCAAAGACGTCAGGGGCAAGGGATGAAGGCGATGGCACTGGCAACCAAGGCGAAGGACTTGGCACCGGCAGCGGTAATGGCGGCGGCGGACAAGGCAACGGCATCGCGGTAAAGCCTAGTGTGCAATCTGGCAGGCTCGATCCACGCCGCGATTTTCCTGTGCCCGAGGGGGGCGCTCTTCACGTTTTGGTACATCTGTTACGGTTGTTTTTACGGTTACGCCTAAGGGGCGGGCGATCAATTGTTCGGTTGCACGAACAAGCTCCGATGCGGCGACAACCGCGCTTGTTTGCGGTCTTGTCTCTGATAAAATTCGTTTCAACCCCGCGCGCACTGCTGATGGTGTCGCGGTTGCATCGCGTTACGGTTATCGTGTTGATTTTCGCGAGCGATAAGGTGAATAGTCTGTTTTGTTCTGCTTCGCGAAAGGGTGCATAGCTTACGCGGAGGGTGGAGCTCATAGTAAGGATGATGAGACAACGTGATCCATCCAGTTATTTTATGTGGCGGAGGCGGCACCCGGCTTTGGCCTCTAAGTCTAAAAGCACGGCCAAAGCCATTCTTGCCTCTCATTGGCGAGACAAGCCTGTTCGAACAAGCGATCGGGCGGGTTGCGGCTGATCCCCGGTTTGCAGAGCCAATCATTGTGGCAGGGCCTGCGCACCAACAGCTTATTGCAGAGCAGATGGCGGGCGCTTCATATCGGCTCATTATTGAGCCCGCCGCCAAGAATACCGCGCCTGCAATAGCCTTGGCAGCGGCGCTGCTTGATCCCGGTGACGTTATGTTGGTGTGCCCAAGCGATCATTATATCGCTGATCCGGCAAGCTTTTGTGATGCAGCGGCCGCCGCCGGGGCATTGGCTGCGCGCGATTACCTCACCGCATTTGGAATAACCCCGCAGAGCCCTGAAACGGGCTATGGTTACATTAAGCGCGGTGAAGCGCTTGACGGCGGCTTTGCCATTGCTCAGTTCGTTGAGAAACCTGATTTGGAACGCGCACGCAGCTATCTGGCGAGCGGCGAATACAGCTGGAATGGAGGCATCTTCGCGTTTCGGGCCGGCGCATTCCTCGATGCTTTGGGTGAACAACGCCCAGCAATGCTAGAGGGCGTGAAAGATGCGATGAAGCGGGCTTCGATAAACGGTTCTGCAATCCATCCTGAGGCTGAGAGCTTCTCTTCGATTGAAGGGGAATCGGTCGATTACGCGGTCATGGAAAACACCGCACGCGCTGCGATGGTTCCTGCCAGCATGGGATGGTCAGATATTGGCAATTGGGCAGCCTTGCACGATGCCTTGGCTGATGAAAGCGGCGAAGAAGAAAACAGCGCAAGTCAGCGCAGCACCGTCACCCGAGGGCAGGTTGATCTGATTGATTGCACCGGTGTTCTGGCGACCAGCGACGGGCCACGGGTGTCCGCGGTCGGGCTCGAAGATGTCTGTATTATCGTATCGGGAGGCGAGGTGCTTGTGACCTCGCGTGACGGCGCACAGAAAGTGGGCAAACTGCCTGGCGCGGTAAACCAATAATGGCTCGGCCTGTGCGCACCTTGCCCAAACGCATGGTGGAGAAGGTTTGGGGGCGAGACGTCCTCCCAGCGCCATTCGCTGCACCAGATGGCCAGCGTATCGGCGAGATTTGGTTTGAGCCTCCACCTGAAATGAGCGGCCTTTTGGTCAAATATCTTTTCACAAGCGAAAAGCTGTCGGTGCAGGTTCACCCAGGGGATCACAACGCACTGGAAGGCGAGGATGGCAAAGAGGAATGCTGGCTTGTGCTTGACGCTGAACCTGGTGCTTCCTTGGCTATCGGTTTTGATGAAGAGATCGAAGCAACCGCCATGGGGAAGGCCGCCAAGGATGGTTCCATTGAGGAACTGCTGACTTGGCATGAAGTTAACGCGGGTGATCTCTACCACCTGACGCCGGGCACTGTTCACGCCATAGGTCCAGGGCTGTCCCTTGTTGAGGTGCAGCAAAACAGCGACACCACCTTCCGCCTGTATGATTATGGTCGCCCACGCGAACTGCACCTTGATCGCGCTTTGGACGTCGCCAATGGCACGCCGTATCCCCCTGACCTAAAAGGGACGGTGGCAGAATGCGGGGACACGCTGATCGAGGCTCGGCCCTTTCGGTTAGACCGGGTGGAGGGCCCTCCAAGTGCAGCGATTAGAGCGGCTTATCCAGCTCACGCTCTTGTGCTGCCGCTCGAAGGCACAGTCCAAAGTTTAAAAGGGGATGTAATTGCTAGCGAGGGCGAGTGTTTGATCACGCCAAGCCTTGATCAAATTGATTTTAGCAGGGCCAAAGTCACTCTGCTTACTCGCAGCAATTGATCGCTACTGCACGCTCTCTCCGATTAACGCCCGCTCGATATCATCTGCGCCATACGGTTTGCGCATCAAACCTTGTGCACCAAGGCTTTCAAGGTCGCTGGAAAGCTCAGAATAGCCTGTGGCAAGGACAAAACGGACGCCGCGTGCTGCGAGCTCCTCGGCGACTTTGGCGCTCGATTCGGTCCCTAGATTAAAATCAACAATTGCAAAGTCGGGCTCGCGATTTGCGATTGCGGCCAAAGCCCCTTTGACAGAGCTTTCGACATTCACTGATTGGACCCCCGCTTCCAGAAGGCTGTCTTCTGTGTCCAGGGCGATGATCATGTTGTCTTCCACTAACAACACGTGCTCAGGCACTTTGCGAGCCGGTGCACTCTCTGTTTCGCGTGAGTTTTTAGCCACGTTCTCGCCTTGAGATATGGCACTGTTCGCCGCTGTTGAGATGTAACGGGCAGGCACGCGGAACTCTGCTTCAAGCCCTGAGAGTTTGAAGTGCAGCTCTGCTTTGCCGCGAAGATCGTGGGGAATAATGCGCGAGATGATTGTTGAACCAAAACCCCTGCGGGTCGGGGGTTGAACCGGCGGCCCGCCGCGTTCGGTCCATGTAATCAAAAGGTCGCCATTCGCCGCTCGGTCCACCTTAACCTCAATCGACCCTTTGCTGTCGCATAGGCTGCCGTACTTCGCCGAGTTGGTGACAAGTTCGTGAATGACCAGAGCCAGAACGGTGTAAGCTTCGGGTTGAATAAGAACGGGTTCGCCCACAATCACAAGGCGGTCTTTCTTTCCGCTGAGATAGGCTTCCATCTCGCTTTCAAATAGCGAGGCGAGAGGGGCAGGGCTCCAATTTTGGCGGGTTATGTTGTCATGCGCTTTGGCAAGGGCTGCGATGCGGCCATCGATATTGGCGGTGAAGTCGGAGATATTGACCGCATCTTTTGTCGATTGAGACACGAGCGAGCGGATGAGGTTCAAGATGTTGCGCACGCGGTGATTAAGCTCTGCGATGAGCAAATCTTGCTGTTCACGGGCACGCTTGCGTTCATTGGCGACCTCGTCGGTCATGCGCAAAATCACTTCAAGCAAAGTGGTGCGCAAATTCTCCGCAATCATCAGATCACTATCGCTCCACGCCTCGCTGTGCCCTTCGATTGTTTCTACCCAGGCGGCAAAGCTGTTTCGCGGTTCGAGGCGGCCTGTTTCAGCTTTGACCGCTTTGGTCGGATCACCAGCCCACTGGACGGTCTGAGCCAAGGGTTCGCGCCAAATCACAAGGTAGTCACGTGTCGGCCGTGAGATGGGCAGGATCAATGCGCCTGCCGCTAAATCCTGAAACGCGCGGGCCTCGGGGATATGCTCGGCCAGAGAGCTTGCGGCAAGAACAGGGCTGTCTTGCGCCGCGCCAAGCGCTGGCAAAAGGGTCAAAAATTGTTCCCTGCTCGGGGCTGAGCCGTGCGATACATAATCATCCTGAATAAGGATCGATGTGCCGTCGTGTGTGATCACCTCTCCAAGGGTCTGTGCGAAGGCGTCTACATCTTCGGTAAAGGACACGCCATCAGCCAGCCGCCGGATCAACAAATCATGCATGCTTTGTGATCGGGCACGCAAATTCTCGGAACGCTCAACCAGCAAACGGTCCAGCGTCATCGAGAACATGTGGCTTAGCATTTCCGCAACGCTGCGAAGTGAGTAAGGGACCACCATTGGTTCTGAGTGGTGACAAGCGATCAGGCCCCACAATTTGCCAGCCCGCACAATCGAAATCGTTAAGCTTGCCTCTACGCCCATGTTTTTGAGATATTCGATATGGATCGGAGAAGATGCACGCAGCACGCTCATTGAAAGATCGAGTGGGGCGTCTGGTCGAGTGCTCTGAGAATTGGGTGCCGGCTCAATTGGCACAGGTTTGCTTTGGCAATCGGGTATAATTCTAAATCGGTTGCGCACAAACAACTCGCGCGCCTGAACTGGAATATCGGTTTTGGGATAGCGAAGACCAAGGTATGGCTCGAGGTCATCACGCTTATCCTCTGCAACCACCTCGCCGCTGTCATCCAGATGGAAGCGGTAGATCATCACCCTGTCATAGCCGAGCATCTCACGCACAAGACGGGTTGCGGTGGTGCAAAGTTCATCGGTGTTTTTCGCGTTTGAAAGCGGCCCAATGATCGGGGTGAGCGCGGCAAGGTGATCTCGGAACTCTTCTCCCGCGTGAGGCTCGAATTCGATGACTATGAAGCGGCCTGAGGGGTGGATCGCGCAATCAAACAGCCTGCCATTGCCTGTAAGATCAACGCCGAAAAGCCGTCCAACCATGTCGTCTTCGACAAGCTTTGCCAGCGCTGTACTAAGGGCATTGATAGCGGCGTTAGAGAAATGGTTCTGGAGCGGCTCGCCCGCCTTTATCCCTGCCTGCATCTTTGCCCGGGTCGCTGCATCGCCTCCCAAAAGCTGGGCCCAATTGGTCGAGAGATGCGTAATTTTCCAATCGGCATCCACTGCAATAAGCGCACCGAAGGCGTGAACCGCGCCAATCTGGTGGATGGGCTCGCGGTCGCATTCGGTAAGGTCGCTTGTGACGGATTGGAAGTTCATTCTGGATTTTCCAATACAGCGTCGCTTGAAAATTTGCTTGTGACAGCAAGGAAATGGTCAAACGCAGCGGTCGCTGCGCGGACGGCATCGGCTTCCACCTCAGGGCTGGCAGGTGCATCAACCTGCACACGCAAGCCTTTCCAAAATTCGGTCATTGCCTCACTGCTGAGGAACGAGTGCGGCCATTGAGAGCCTTCGGGAAGAGCACTTTTCATATCGTGCAGCATTGCCCTGTTGCCGAGTGACGAACCTGCAAGCACCCATGCTATACCCAGCGCAGCTTCGTCGCTGTGAAAACCCGGATCAAATGCAACCTCATTCTCCGAGACAGTCTCTCCCAGACTAATGAGATCACGCGCGATCAACCCGGTTTGCACAGGCGGTCTAAGGGCTGCAGGTGCATGAAGCGCCAACCACACTTCCACCGACAGCCGCGCGGCATATTGTGACTTTAAAAACCGCGCGTAATCATCACGTGAGCGCCAATCCGAGGCAGGGCGCATTGAGGCATCAAGTTTGTCATGGGCATGGGCAGTTGCCTCTCGCAAATGCTTGCGCAGGCTGTTTGCCTTGGATTGCGCCGTGTCTAGCTCCATGCCCTAGTATCCATCTCGCGAGAAAAGTGTCTAGCTAGATAGTCAATAGAACTGTCAATGCATTATGACAATCGTGTTTCGTGGTCTTTCGCCAGTGATCACGGCTTCTCGAGCAGCTTCCCGCCGTGTTTTCGCACTGCCCGCTCAAGCGTACCGTTCAAAAACCCCAGAATGCCGGGCAGGTCGAGTTCGATCACCACTGTATCTTCGCCAACATCAATGCCGCCGTCGATTTGCTGCCCAGCTGCGGTAATGAAAAGGTCCATTCGGTCCTCGTTTGGCCACTCTGTTTCCACTGTTGCCATACCGGGGGGAAGTAACTGCCAATTTCGTGCGCGTGGGCGTGCATGCGCCTGCGCACTTCTTCGCGGCCAAGCTTGTGGGGCAGCGAAATCCGCATCCCTATCCCTTGGCCTTCTGGGCGGGAGTGAAATCAGGAAGCGGAACGCCAGTGTCCGGCATCGCTGATGCATCTTCGAGCAGGTCATCTGCGCCAAAGCGATAGTCGAGATAGCGTGATTTGACGGCGAGATCATCCATCGCGCCTTCGGCCAAACGACGCGTCACTCTATCGACTTCGGCAGAGATTTTGGTGAGGCTGTCAATGAGGCGTTGATCTGCTGTTCCACCTGCGTGTTCTTCGCCTCGCAGGTGTTTTGGAATCTTGCAGTAGTTGTCGATAGTCTCAGGGATATAGTCACCGACAAGCTCGCGTACATCGTTCATCGCGGGATGGGCATCGTCCATTGTTTCAAGTTGCGCACCAAGAGCATCCAATTGCGCACCCAACCGCTCGACAATTTCCGCAGCTTGAGTGGGTAACGCGCTTCGTTGGTTTTCGAGCCACAGTTCAACGCGGGCGACCATCTGCTTGGGATTGCCCTGCTTTAGCTCGTGACGCTTTGGAATTTTGACTTTGGGGAAGTTTGTGAAGACGAAAGCTGCTGCCATGACAGCCAGTGCGACCATCATCACGCCGGTAAAACCAATCCCATTGAGAACTACGCCTGCGACAGATGCGCTGATCAGAATGGTCAGAACCGCGCCGGCAAAGTATTTTGCTCGGTCAAGCCAAACTTTTCGCTTCGCCATGGCTGAACCCATGCCAATCGACTTCGCGGGCCGATGCGTACCGCCAGCGCGCTGCGTCGCCAAACTTTCGGCTGCGGCATTATATATTTGTTCGGGGGTCTCCTGCACTTAGCTCAGCTTTCAGTTATCGAGCGCGAGGAGTGAAGGCTCTGTCGCAACTTTCGCCTGAGCCTGTGCCTGACCTTCGGCGCGTGCAATATAGCCTTTGGATTTCTCCACCTCGTCAGTGAGTACATTCACTGTCTGCTTCATGCTGTCGAGCGCACGAGCCTTAAAGTCATCGACTTCATCCATGGTGTCATAGATGTTTTGGAAAGCGCGCTGCAACGTCTCAAGCGGTATGGTGCTTGATGCCGCTTGCTCATGAATTTGACCGGTCTGCTCGCGAAGGAGTGTGCTGGTGGAATCTATGATATCGCTTGTCGTTTGGTTTAGGGCGCTGATTTGCCCCAGCACGAGCCGTTGATTGGTCATCGCCTGCGCAACTGTCACAGCTGTGCGAAGCGCACCCACCGTGGTTGTGCTTGCGCGGTCGACGCCTTTGACGAGCTCGACATTGTTTTTCTTAACCAAGTCCAGCGCTAGATAACCTTGAACGCTCACTGCCATCTGGGTCAGTAGGTCTTGTGTACGTTGGCGCACGTAAAACAGAGCGCTTTCGCGAAGAGCTTTGGCCTTTTCCGGATCGCTGGAGTCCAGCTCGAGAGCTTTTGCTTCAAGTTTCGCATCCAGTGTCTTTGCGATATGGATCATCTGCTCCAGCTCGCCCATGGCGTCCCACAGTTTTGCGCGCTCGGTGTCGATCGCGGCATTATCCATGTGGAGTTCTTTCTTGCCACCCTCGAGGCGTTCAAGGATCGCCTGAATGTGGCCCTGAGAGCTGGTGTAGCTATCGAAGTAGTTTTTGATCTTATTGCCAAAGGGAATGATGCCCAAAATCTTGCGCGGCTCAAGAAGATTGCCTTTACGGCCCGGATCAAGATCTTCGACCGTGCGCCGCAACTCGGCAAGATCGGTGCCTACGCTGCCATCGTCATCCATCGCGCGCACTGGGCGGTCAAGGAAACGGTTGGAGTGTGCAGCGGCGGCCCGAATTTGTTCCTGACCCATGCGCGTGATTTGATCGACTTTTGCCCCAAACTCCGGCGAATTGGCATCAACCGAAATCAGGTCTTGAACAAAAGCATCTGCTTTCACCTCGAGCTTGGATTTTTGCTCGGTCGAAACGGGAACTAGACCTGCCGCTTTTTCAGGAGCCACATGTGGCACTGGCGCGGGAGGGGTTAGCTCAAAATCGGTCGCGGTTTTCGTTGGTGCTGAAAGGTTCAGATCTGGCGAAGTTTCAGTGCTCATAGCGAAAAATCTTAGCTCCCTGGTTGGCCCTTACTTAAAAAGGCCCTGCTACATATACTGTATTAGGTATCTAAAACACGTAGTTCAAGACTGGGTTAAAGACTGCCCGTTTTGCGCCGTCGCGTCCATGCTTTTGCGCCCCATCGTTCTGGATCGGCGCTTTTATTTGTTTCCTATTGGCCTTAAGCCACTCGATTAGAGGAGCAAAAGTGACCGACCAGAGCAAAGATTCACATGCGATTGACGCTGCTGACCAAGTGGAAAGCGCAAGAACACCTAGCACTGTTCATGGTAAAGTAGACAGCGCTGGCGAGGCGGTGAGAGCAGTAACGCAGAGCCGCTATGGCTTTATGCGTGTTATCGCGACGTTCCGGGGCTGGTGGCGCGATGATGTGATCGGTGCAATCGATCATGAGGGAGTGATCGAAAAGCGCCGCGATGAATGCGCTATGTCAGAGCATTATCTCTTCATGACTGCGATGAGCGCCGGGATTGCTGTTATCGGCCTCCTCCAATCGTCGACCGCCGTTGTGATCGGCGCGATGCTTTTGTCGCCTTTGATGGGTCCGATTATGGGCCTTGGATTTGCCCTTGGTATCACCGACTATCAATGGCTCAAACAATCCACCATGTCCCTGTTCTGGGGCAGTCTGGGGGCAGTGATCTTGTGTTCGATCATCGTGTTTTTGTCTCCCATCACGACAATCACGCCTGAGATTGCCGCGCGTACACAGCCCAATTTGTTTGACCTTCTCGTCGCGCTCTTTTCAGGGCTTGCTGGCGCTTATGCGATGATCAGGGGGCGGGCCAATGCGATTGTCGGTGTGGCCATCGCGACCGCTTTGATGCCGCCTCTGGCTGTCGTGGGCTTTGGTTTTGCGACCTTTAACTGGACCGTTTTCTCCGGCGCGCTTTTGTTGTTCGTCACTAACCTTGTGACCATTGCGCTCACCGCTTGGGCGCTGTCAAAGCTCTACGGTTTCCGCGGCAGTTTAAGCCAGCGCCAGTCTCAGTTTCAAAACACGGTCATTATTCTGGTCTTCTTCGCCCTTGCGATTCCGCTTGGCCTTTCGCTTCGCACAATCGCCTGGGAAGCCAATGCGCAGCGCATTATTCGCGAGCAAATCGTACAAGAGTATAAGGGCGACGGGCGGCTTTCTCAGCTCGAAATCGCCTTTAGCGAAGAGACAATCAGCATCTTTGCCACCATGTATAGCCCTAACGTTCGGCCCAATGCGGAAACCGAGATTGAGGAAGCTCTGGCGACGCGCCTGGGGCGCAATATCGAACTCGACCTTACGCCCTTTCAAACGGGGACGGGTGCCGGCGACGCTGAACAAGCTGAGCTTGCGGCTGTAAGAGCGCGCGAAGAGCAGGCGGCAACTGCACGGGTTTCGGCTCTGGCGAACCGCTTGTCGCTTGTGGCAGGCGTGCCCGAAAGCGATGTAACCATCGATGCAAGCCGCAGGCGGGCGACAGTGCGCGCGCAGGAACTTGAGGGGGCAACGCTGGCCGCATACCGCGCATTGGAAATGCGTATCGCCGAAACAGAGCCAGAGTGGACGATTGAATTGCTCCCGCCCGTTGGCGATTTGCCAGACGAAATCACATTTGACGAAGAAGGCCCCACGCCCGAAGGTGCGCAAGCGCTCGCGGTGATCGAATGGGCCGCCAAGCGCACGAGCTTGCCGATTGTCTTGGAGGGCAGCCAAGAAGAGGCGTCGCAAGCTGCCGAATTGCTAGGACGGCGCGGTGTGAACGTTACGACTGAAAGCAGCTTTGGCCCGCTAAGAGCCAAATGGGGTGGGAATTAAGCCGCCAAGTCCAGCGGTACAATTTCGCCTGCCAGATACAGCTTCTTCGCTTTAGCCCGGCTCAATTTGCCAGAGCTTGTGCGCGGCAAGGTGCGCGGCGGTACGAGTTCCACAACGCAGCTCATACCTGTTACCGAACGCACCTTGTCAGCGATCTGCTCGCGCAGTTTAACGCGCTCTACCGGATCAGAGACGCGGCAATGGACAAGCACAGCTGGAGCTTCTTCGCCGTTCTCTGTTTCGACGGCAAAGGCTGCGATATCGCCGTGGTTGAAGCCGGGGAGTTGTTCCACCGCCCATTCGATATCTTGTGGCCAATGGTTCTTGCCATTGATGATGATCATATCTTTGGCACGGCCCACAATGAACAGATATCCATCGGCGGTGTAGCCCATATCGCCTGTGTCGAGCCAACCATCGATGAGGCAGTCTTTCGTCGCTTCCTCATTGCGGAAATAAGAGTGCATGACGGATGGACCCCGGCACCACACCTTGCCGATTTGGTGGTCTTCGCGAGCCTCCCCGTTTTCGCCCGTGATAAGGACTTCCATGTCAGGAAGCGCTTTGCCGCAATTCACAATCGCGCGGTAACGCGCAGGGCGGCTGAGGTCGCGGGGGTTCCTGAAAGACGCTCCTCTTCGACAAGTTCTACCTTGATGCCTTCGCCCGGTGGCATAACAGTCACCGCAAGCACCGCTTCGGCAAGGCCATAAGACGGAGTAAATGCGCTTGCGGAAAAGCCTGCATCAGCAAAGGCGTTCACAAAGCTTTGCATAACGTCGGGCCGGATCATATCCGCGCCATTGCCCGCAATCCGCCAGCGCGACAGGTCAAATCGCTCTGCTACATTGGTCTGGCTAGAGATGCGGCGTGCGCAAATGTCGTAGCCAAAGGTGGGCGAGTAAGAACAGGTGTTGTCCGGGTTGCGGCTGATCATATCGAGCCATGCCAGCGGACGGCGCGCAAAGGCGTCAGGTTTTAGCAGATCTGCAGAAAACTGGTTTGCAATCAGTGATAGAAAACAGCCAACAAGACCCATATCGTGATACCACGGGAGCCAGCTAATGCAGCGGTCACCTGTGCCCAATTTCATCGAAACAGCATGGCCATACAAATTGTGTAGCAACGCCTTGTGCGTTACTGCCACACCGGTTGGAAAACGGGTCGAGCCCGAAGAATATTGCAGATAGCAAATGTCATCGGGGGAGGCCTTGTAAAGCTCAACCTCATCAGCGTCATATTGCTCAAATTCTTGCCAGCTGATGCCTGAACACCCCTGACGTTCAGCGGCCGCCGCCGCCATATCGCCGATCTCTTCAGGATAGATAAGAACTTTCGGGTCTGAGCTGTTCAATTGGATCGTAAGCTGATCAATGAAGCTGTCTTTGCCACCAAATGTTGTGGGAAGGGGCAAAGGAACCGGCCATGCACCGACATAAACACAAGCACAAAAAAGAGCCGCAAAGTCCGGCCCTGTTTCAGCGATCAACGCAACGCGGTCTTGCGGTTTGATGCCGGCAGCCACCAGGCGATACGCCATTTGAAGCGCATCTTCACGCATTTCGGCGTAAGGATACACCTGTTCCAACTGCCCGCGCATGTCGTGGAAGTTGAGCCCTTTACGGCTTTTGGCAGCGTAGTCGATGGCGTCATTAAAGGTCGCGAACTCAGCGCGTTTCCTTGGCAATTCACAATCGGTCGGCGTCGGCGTCAAAGCGGCGTCGGTCATAGTGTTTGCAATACCCGTCATTCTTAGTGCGCTTCTGCAGTTACGCACTCTTTCAATCCCATTTCCTCTCAGGTTATACCCATTACCCCAAGAGGCTTCGTCTTTTTCATTTGATAAGGACTGTGGCACGAATAAGGCGAAATGGTGTCGGAGGGAAGCAAAACGTCATCAAATGGCAACGAAAATACGGATTTTCCCGTGGATGAGGAACCAGAATCGGGACGCGCTTCTGGGTTTGCATCGGGTAACTCTGCGTCGAGGCGGAGCAAGTCTGTGCGCAAGCGCAAGAAGGCGCGCCCTCTTGATGAAACCTCGCTTCGTGACTTAGCTTTGTCTTATGTGGCGCGCTTTGCCACGACCGGATCAAAGCTAGAGGGATACCTGGCTCGTAAGCTGCGAGAGCGCGGTGTTGCCGAAGACGCAGATGGGAGAGCTCTAACCCTTGATGTCCACGCACTCGTCACAAATTTCGTTGAACTTGGATATGTCGATGACGAAGCTTATGCGCGTTCTAAGACCCGCGACCTGACCGCACGCGGCTATGGCGCGAGGCGTGTGAGCCAGGCGCTTTGGGCTGCCGGTGTTGATGAAAATGTTCGCGAGGACACTGCACCGGGCGAGGCGGAAACACGCAGGGCTGCTATCTTACTGGCTAAGAAACGCCGTTTTGGCCCCTTCGCTTTGCCCCCGCAAGAGGAAGAGCCCGCAGAGGTCGTACACAAGCGCCGCGAAAAACAGGTTGCTGCCATGCTCCGTGCGGGACACAAGTTTGAACATATCACGTTCATCCTTGATGCACGTGCAGAAGACGAGATAGAGGAATGGCTCATCGAAGTCGAAGAGGAAGAGGGCCCGAATTTATGGTGAGACTAGCAGCTGCATGTGTGGGACTGACGCTTGTCGCCTGCTCACCAAATGGCACTTCAGCGCAGGAAAGCGCACCTGCACCTGTCCCTGCCGCTGAGGAGGCTTCTGGCACATCAGAGGTCCGCGTATCCGAGGCAGGTGTCTCAGAGGCTGGCCTTCGACTGATTGATGTGACGGTTGTAAGCGGGGAGACGCGTCATAGCTTTGTGACAGAGCTTGCCGCCACTCAGGCGGAGCAGGCAAAGGGCATGATGTTCCGCACCGAAATGGGTGATGGAGAGGGGATGTTGTTCCCTTCCTACCAACCCCAACTTCGAAGCTTTTGGATGAAGAACACACCGCTGCCGCTCGACATTATTTTCATCGGGCCAAACAAGCGGATCACAAACATTGAGGCAGGTGTGCCTTATTCGCTCGACAGTGTGACTTCGAAGGGCATGTCGATCGCGGTTTTTGAAATCCGAGGCGGTTTGTCTGCCGAATTGGGCATTGGCGAAGGCGATTTGGTCGAATTTGACCTCCCGCAGGATGCCAGCCTTTAGTTTTTCGCTGCTGCGTAAACGTCCGACTTGGCGTCCTAGGAGTAATCGGCTAACGGCTTCGCTTATGGGAATCTTTGGCAAAATCTTCACTTGGTGGGACGGTGCAACGCTTGGCACGCATTGGTGGGCCACACGCGTCGGCGGCGAACATGTTGGAACAGATGCGCAAGGCAACAAATACTATCGCGCAGCCAATAAGCTTGGAGGCAAAGATGGCCCCAACACCGGATCTTACACGCAGAAAGAGCGCCGCTGGGTAATCTACAACGGCGCAAATGACTCAAGCCGTGTGCCGAGCGAGTGGCACGGCTGGCTTCATGGTGCGTTTGATGATGTGCCCGAAAGCAATTTGCCCCCGGCCAAAGTGTGGGAAGCCGATTACACGCCAAACGCCACCGGCACGCCAAATGCCTATCTGCCGCAAGGTATGATTGAGCGGGGCGGCAAACGTGCGAAGGCTGATGGTGACTACGAAGCTTGGGCGCCTGAAGGCTGAGTATTGGTCAGAACCGTGCGTCGCCAATACACTTTAGCCCTAGCGTTGCTTGCTGGTTTTGCACTGGTGGGCTGCGATAGTGTTTCTGAGTTCATTGGCGGCGATCAGGCAGATGAGACCCAAGCCGAGGATGAAGCGCAGACCAGTTCTGACCCTGTAACGGCACAAAGCGCAGTTTCTGATGGTGAAGCCTTCGACGGCGCCACACCAATGGCGGAGCGGGTCGCCACTATCGGCCTTTTGAATAAGCGCAACAATGTCAGCCAGGATTTTGAAATTCGCCCGGGCGAAAGCGTCGAAGAAGGCCCTGTCATTGTCAAACTTGAGGCTTGCGAGCGCACCGCGCCTTATGAGTTTCCGCAAGAAACCGGCGCTTTTGTGCAGCTAGACGTGCTTGAAAGAGGCGAAAGTGATCACACGCGGGTCTTCTCAGGCTGGCTGTTCAAGGAAAATCCCAGCCTCAATGTCGTCGAGCACCCCGTCTATGATGTTTGGGTCAAAGACTGCGCGATGAGTTTTCCAGGCGACGAATGATCTGACGGGTCATGCGAACGCGAATGGTCGGCATTTGCAAAGTGCGCAAAGGCGCTTGGTAAATCCAACTCAGGTGCTGTGCGCGCCATTTCCACCAGTTTGAGATAGGCCTTTTGAGGCATCTCGACTGCGCCCATTGAGGCCAGGTGATCTGTCATGAACTGGCAGTCGAGCACTCTGAAGCCGGCCTCGTTCAAACTCGCGACCAGCCAGCATAGTGCGACCTTGCTGGCATTGTCGGAAAGGCTGAACATGCTCTCCCCGCAAAAAACCGAATCGAAAGAGACCCCGTAAAGACCGCCCACCAAACGTGGCTCACCGCCCTCAAGTCCTTCCCAGCATTCGATTGAGTGCGCATGGCCTTCTTCGTGGAGACCTTTGTAACTTTCAACGATGCGACCGCTGATCCAGCTTTCGGGATGCTCCGGGCGCGGCGCCGCGCAAGCGCGCATTACCCCTTCGAAATCCTTATTGATGGTAACTGTAAACCGCTCACTTCTCAGCACTTTGCGCAAGGTTCTCGAGACGTGCAGACCTTCCAAAGGGATGATGGCTCTTTCGCGCGGTTCGACCCAGAAGATCTCCTGATCCTCGCGGTTATCCGCCATCGGAAAGATGCCGCTGCGATAGGCGAGCAACAGTGTCTCAATCGGAATAGGAGCGCGCATTGGTGCATGCATAGTTCACAAAGTCGTATCAGCGTAAAGCTCGCGCGTCAGCATGATTCGACCAGTTGAACGCGAAAGAAGCTAACGGGGTGCTTGCCTATTGCGGATGAGCGTTCTAAAGGCCGCACTCCCATGCAGGGGTGTAGCTCAGCTGGTAGAGCATCGGTCTCCAAAACCGAGGGCCACGGGTTCGAATCCTGTCACCCCTGCCATTTTTCTCCCATCCTCAAATCTGATGCGCCTGGTTTGGCGCGCCCCCCGACTCGGCTGGCCATGCCTTGGCGCGGTGCCGAGCCGCGCGATAGGCCTGTGCCACTGTCAGGTGCTGGAGCCAGCCTTGCGTGCGCTGCAATAGATTGATTCAATTGACATTGCAGTGCGTACAACATTCTTGACGAGTGTGGCAAAAAATGCAATATAACATATGTGTAGAAAGCCCTCGTGGATTTTACGCAAATACGGGCGCTTGATGCTGCGTTTTGGACGCTGCAGTGGTGCTTAGAATGGCATTTGCGTTTGTGGATGCCGTTGGGGACAAGGCTGGGGTCATTACCGAGTTCCTTTTTTTGTCTTGCGGATCGAAAATCCGCAAAGGTAAGGAATCGCTTATGACAGATGATACTACGGTCTATCCGACCGGCCTCACAGAGGCACAGGCTCTCGAAATCAACGATGGTCTTAAATGGGGCTCGCGCCTCTTTCTTGTGATCGCGCTCGCCGCTCACGTTCTGGCGTACACTTTGTCGCCATGGTTCGGGTAAGGGAGAGCTAATATGATGAAAGAAGGACGCATTTTCCTTTATGTGAGCCCGAATGTGCTCTTGCCGATCATGTTCCTCACACTCGTGACGGCTGTGCTTTTGGTACACGCATCGATCTTGACCAACACGACCTGGATGGGCGGCTATTGGCAAGGCAGCGCGGCTGCTGAGGTCACAGAAATGGCTGCAATGGAGCCTGCTGCACCAGCCGTCGTGGAAGCGCCAGCTGTCGTTGAAGAAGCGCCAGCAGCAGAAGCTGAAGCTGCTCCAGCAGAATAAGCTCTCAGCGCCATTTGGCAAAAAGTTCAAAAGGGCTCGGCACGTGTTGCCGGGCCCTTTTGCATTTGGATTGCGGAGCGCAAGGGAGCTAGGTTCGGCGACGGATCATTGGCGCCATCACACCCAGCGCCATGAGAAGAAGAATAATCTCCAGCGAATAGACCATCAGATAGCCGTTGCTAACCGCTGGCAGTGTGGTCTCAAGGCGCAGGGCCTGCCCGGCATCTCGCAACACTCCGCCCAAAGCTGCGCCCACCCCTGCAGCGGTTGCTTGCACCGCTCCCCACGCTCCTAGCGCCATGCCGATCTGACCCGCGGGTGCGCTGCGCATTGTGGCGGTCAGCGTTCCATGGCCGAACAATCCCGCGCCGCATCCAATCAGCAGAATTCCCAACGAAAACAGCGAGGAAGAGAGGGTCGGCGCTGCGCCAATCACGAGGGCGAATCCGGGAAGACCGATCAGCGCGCCTAATGCCGACATACGCGCAGGATCGCCTCCGCGCGTCAGGATATGCGATGCGATGGCAAAGCCCACCAATGTGCCCCCTGCAAGGATAGCAGTAAGCGTGGTGGTTGCCCCTACATCCATCCCCAGCACCTGCCCGCCGTACGGCTCAAGCACCACATCCGACATGGTGAAAGCAAGTGTGCCGATAGCGATCACAGCCAGCCCGCGGATGGCTTGTGACTGCCCAGCAAACATGTCCCAGCTCTGTTTGAAAGTCAGCGGTGGTGGCGGTGCCTCCTTCATCAAATGGGGCGGCTTCATCGGCTCTTGTTTCCACACCGCGATGAAATTGAGGGAGAGCGTGATCACAGCGCAGGCCTGGATCACTTGGATCAATCGACCCGGGGTGAATTCTGACAGGAACCACCCAAAACCCAGTGCAGCACTGATCGAGCCCAGCAAAAGCCCCACATACATAAGGCCCACAACATTGGCCTGTTGATCTTCGCGTGAAAGGTCCGTTGCGAGCGCCAATCCTACGGTTTGCGTCATATGCACACCTGCGCCCACCAGAAGGATTGCGATGGCCGCTGAGACTTGTCCGATCCACGCCGGTAAAGCGACCGCCTGCATCTCTCCGCCCAATACCAAAAGCGCAAACGGCATAATCGCAAGGCCGCCAAATTGGAGCATCGATCCACGGAAAATGAACGGTACGCGCCGCCAACCCAGTGCTGACACATGCGTATCAGACTGGTGCCCGATGAGCGCTCTGAACGGGGCTATCAGAAGCGGTAGAGCGAGCATCACGCCGACAATCGTTGCAGCCACCCCAAGCTCGACAATCATAACCCGGTTGAGAGTTCCCACCAGAAGTGTGAGCGATATCCCAACTGAAAATTGGATAAGAGACAATCGCAAGAGCCGTGAGAGCGGCAGCTCTTCGCTCGCAGCATCAGCAAACGGGAGAAGCTTTGTCCCCCAGCGCATCCACATGCCAGCCAGTTTTGTATCGAGCTTGCCCGTCAAGCGCGCTCTCCCTCATTCGTCGCTCTAACACTTTAGACGCTAGAAAGTGTCAAGGTTTGCTGCAAGTTCTGAGCGTTTGAGAGGTCGCTCCAAATGCAATTAATCGGCCGATGTGGGCTGCTGCGCCTCATCGACCAAAGGCTCAACCCAACCCTTGGGCACCGCGCGCAGGATTCGGCTGGTTTCGCCGGGCTCTTCGGTGAGCAGATAGAGCATCCCATCAGGGCCTGAGCGCACGTCCCTGAACCGGACATCAAGCTCGCCAAAAAGTTCCGCCTGATCGCCCAAAGAGCCGTCCGCGTTCATATCGATATGGCGCACGTGGCGAAGGGCGAGGGCCGATAGGAAGAGGTCGCCTTGCCAGTCTGGAAAAGCTTCCCCTGAGTATTGCGCAAAGCCAGAGGGCGCGATGGAGGGGGTGAAGTGGGTGAGCGATTGCTCGGTCCCCTCAAGCGCCTCGAAAGGCGACACCCGCCCGCCTGAATAATCCAGCGCATAGGTCACTGTGGGCCAGCCATAGTTTGCGCCTTTCTTGATTGCATTCACCTCGTCACCGCCAGCGGGGCCGTGCTCGTTTTCAAGCACGCGGCCATCGGTTGTCACAAGGATGCCTTGCGGGTTGCGGTGGCCGTAAGACCAGATTTCAGGCAGCGCGCCTTCCTCACCCACGAACGGATTGTCTGCCGGAACTGACCCATCGGCGTTAAGGCGCACGATCTTGCCAAAGTGGTTGTCCAGTGTCTGGGCTTCTTCCCGGAAATGGAATGCATCGCCCACTGGCATCAGCAATGTACCATCAGGCAAAAAGGCGATACGCGCGCCGTAGTGATTGCCTTGAATGCGGCTGGGCGAGGCGCGGAAGAGCTCTTCGCCATTGGTAAGCTTGCCATCGGCATAACTAAAGCGGGTCAAAAGTAGAGTGTTCTCACCGTTTTCAAGCAGCCCCGTGTAAGAGATGTAGACCAGATTGTTCTCGGCAAACTCAGGGTGAAGGACCACGTCGAACAGCCCCGCTTGAATGTCATCGCCAAAGTGGACGGGCGGCAATTCCCAGCTTCCGGTGAACTCTTGCACGGTCTCTTGTGATCCATCTGGCTTCACCAGTAAGAGCGCGCCGGTGCGCTGTGTCACCAACATATTGCCATCGGGCAGGAAGGCGAGCGACCATGGGTGATCAAGGCCCTTAGCCACCGTCTGGACCTCGTAGTTCACCGGCCCCGCATCCACGCGGCCCGCCAGCACGCTGGTCTTGTCGCCTGTGTCAGACGCGCCTTGGTTCGAACAGGCCGCAAGCGTTAGGGCAAGGGCTCCAGCAGCCAAGGAACCGGTGGCATTTATTGCGCGCATTTTAGTCTCTTTCACACTCAGTCGTCTTATGGCCGCTTATCAGCCGCCGCCCCTCATTTGTCCACCAAGGCGGTGAATGGGCTTGATCGCCTTAGTGATGCCTCTAGTTTGCACGGCCGAAAGCTGGAGAAAGATATGCGTTTTGTCCGCTGGGTCGCGGCCCTCATCATCGCAAGCCTTGGCACTTATGTGCTTGCCGTTATTGCCAACGCACAATTTGTGATCGGCGCGCATAATGTGCCGGTAAGTCTTGGTGACCGCTATAATATGACGGCTTTCGATGTCTCCAATATGTGGCTTTATCTCGTGATTATTTTGGTCGCTTTGTTGCTGGGTTTTGCGATTGCGGCGCTTGTGAAACGATTTGCGCCCGGCCTTTCTGCTATTGCCTATCCCGTTGCGGGAGCTGCCGCCTTGGCCACGGTTTTGGGCCTTATGTACCTCCAGTTTCAAACCGTCCCCATCAGCGGCGCGCGTTCAGGTCTCGGCTTTGCCTCACAGGTTCTGGCTGGCGCGATTGGCGGCTGGATATTTGCCCGCGTTCTTGGCGCTCCAAAAACCGCATAAGCGCTTGGCCGGACTGTTTCTGGACAGACTTGCAAGAAATGCAAGGTGACACATGTGTCACCTTATTCCTACAGAATTTTCCTAAAAATTGCGCAACTGCAATGCTTTGGCCGTTGCGGACAAAGTGACACTTTGTTTTTAGAATTCGGTTCAGGATTTGCTTGTGAAAGAGCCGCAGCCATCATGACAAGCGAACCTCAAGTAGGAAAACGCTTTGTGCTCTCGCATTGGGAAAAACCGTGCAGGTGAGGGCGCGCATTGCGTTGATCCCCGGATGTGCCAATTTGCACATCGCAGACCAGATCGCCTCGCCAATATCGCTTTCGAGTTCAGCGATTCGAAGAAAGGCGGGCAGGTCTTACGTTCTCTCGATAGACCTGAGGCGCGATCGAACTGGGGGTGAGATTGCGCAGCCCCTTTCTTCGAATTGCTGTTCGCGGCCTGACACATTGAAAGCGATTTGAAACCGGTTTTGATGTGTCCTGCTTGTGAAGCGGTGATCTGCGAGGGCAATGGCTTGCAGATGATCGTCAATCAAGGGTGCAAACGAACCCTCCCCGAAAGGGTTCGTTGGAGCTAAGCGGTGTGTTCACCGCGATAGCTTTTAGGGCCGCAAATTATTGGGGGGTGATGATTGGGGGAGCGTTCTTGCGAGTAGAACGCTCCCCTTTTTGCGTTACGCCTCTTCGGCGGTCTCGGTTTTCTTGCTGCTGTGATCAGGGCCCGCATCACGCACCCCTTGAGCAAGCTTGAACACGACGCCTGAGAGCAGCAGAAGCGCAATCAGGTTGGGCAGAGCCATCGCGGCATTTGAGATATCGCCCATGCGCCACACCGTGGTGAGGTCCGCGCTTGCGCCGATATAGATCACAACGCACCACAGCACGCGCCAGATGAGGTGGAGAATTTTCTCACCCCCTTCGGTGGTGCCGGGGATACGGTCATAGATAAAGGTGATCGCGCGCTCGCCATAATAGCTCCACGTCAGGAGCGTGGTGAACACGAACACGATGAGAGCAATACTTGCGATCAGCGTGCCGATGGGAATGCCAGCCACTTCCAATGGGAAGGCCGCTGCAAACGCGCCGCTTGTCATGGCAAAGCCTTGAAGGTCGCTTTCCCATGCATGTGCGACGGCCTGACCGCCACCGGTGAAGTCGCCTTGCACGGTGAGGATAACCAGTGCCGTCATGGTGCAGATCACGATAGTATCGATGAAACAGCCCAGCATCGCCATGCGGCCTTGCTGTTCGGGATCATTGGTTTGCGCCACGGCGTGCGCGATTGGGGTCGAGCCTTGGCCGCTCTCGTTTGAGAACAGGCCGCGGGCAACACCTGCGCGGATGGCGATAATGATCATCGCCCCTGCAAAGCCGCCTGTGGCAGCTGCTGGGTTAAACGCGTGGTAGAAGATGAGGCCAAACGTCGCTGGAATATCTGCAATGTTGAGGATCAGCGCGAGCAGAGCCATCACGATATAAGCGCCTGCCATGAAGGGGATGACCTTCTCAGCAACAGAGCCGATCGACTTGATCCCGCCGATGATGACAACGAACACTGCGACCGCAACGATTGCGCCGCCAATGGCTTCCTCGATGCCGAAGAGTTCGTTGAGGCCATCAGCCACTGCGTTGGCTTGGATAGAGTTGCCGGTGATGACCGCTGAGAACAGCGTGCCAAGGCAAAAGAAGATCGCGAGCCACGTCCACTTCGGGCCCAGACCCATCATGATGTAGGTCATTGGACCGCCGCGCCATGCGCCTTCCTCGGTCTTTTCGCGGTATCGGATCGCAAGCGAGCCTTCTGCAAAGGCGAGCGCCATACCGATCAGCGCCGTGATCCACATCCAGAAAATCGCACCCGGCCCACCAAGCGCGATTGCGGTCGCAACGCCTGCAAGGTTGCCGGTGCCCACTTGCCCCGAAAGCGCGGTTGAGAGGGCTGCGAAAGGTGAAATCTCACCGTCGCCGCTGCCTTTGCGGCTTTTGAAAAGGCCAGCAAACGCGCCGCCCAAATTGCGAAGCGGGTAAAATTTCAGGCCGACCATGATGTATAGGCCAATCCCTAAAAGGATGATGACCATGGGCGGGAATGGGATGATTTCGACCCCGTTCCACGTGCCGCCCCAAATGAAGTCTGAGACATTGACCACTTGATCAGCAAAGCTGACGCCAAGAATGGATAGTGCAGTTTCACTTGCTGCCATTTTTATAAAATTCCCCGATTGTGTCCCATTGGGCCGCGCCTTGCCCGTGTGTACCGGGCGCTTATCGCGGCGTATTGGCCCTTACGCTATCGCCGCGATGCCGCGCTGGCTAGGGAATAATGTTGCGATCATGTGAAATTGCTGACTTGGGGGTTTAGCGCCCTTGCCAAGCGGCGGGAATCGCAGTAATCGAAGCGCTAATCCGACATCGATAGAGCGTATAGCCCACCCGAGACCTTGTCCCGGCGGCGATAGGCCCTACCTGAAAGCCGGAGAAACGAAACACAAACGCTAACCACGCAAGAGACGGACCATGGGTGATCCCAAGCAAGCACCAAAGCGCAAGACCTCTATCCCAGAGTTCGTCAATCAGGTGCGCACAGAGACCAGCAAAGTTGTCTGGCCGACCCGTGATGAGACGATCCGCACTGCGATCTTCGTATTCATCTTTATGGTGGTACTCGCGCTGTTCTTCTTTGGCGTCGACAGCCTCTTTAACGCTGTCGTGAACTTCCTGCTGACGCTGGCCTAAACGCCGCGCAACATCTCCAATTCAAGGATAATCCTTCATGTCTCGTTGGTATATCATCCACGCCTATTCCGGTTTTGAAAACAAGGTCAAAGAAGCGATTCTAGCAGAAGCGGATCGTCTTGGCCTGACCGAGGGCGTTGAAGAAATCGAGGTTCCGACCGAAACGATTACCGAGGTAAAGCGCGGCAAGAAGGTTCAGGTCGAGCGCAAGTTTATGCCGGGCTATGTGCTGGCTAAGCTGCGCATGAATGATGACATCTATCACCTTGTCAAAAACACGCCGAAGGTGACGGGTTTTCTTGGCAACAACAACAAACCGCAACCGATCAGCGAGCGCGAGGCGGCACGCTACTTTGGCGGTGTTGAAGAAGCGAAAGCGGCGCCCAAGCAAGACATTAGCGTTGACTATGAAATCGGCGATCAGGTCAAAGTGCTCGACGGGCCATTTGCAAGCTTCAACGGCGTGGTCGAAGAACTCGACTTCGACAAAGCGAAGGTCAAGGTCAGCGTCTCGATCTTTGGCCGTGCAACGCCGGTTGAGCTCGACTTTGAACAGGTGGAACTGGTCAAATAAGGCCAAAGGGGACGGTGAAAACCTCTCCGCGCATTTGCAATCGCAAGAAACGGTTTGGAACGCGCGCCGCTGCTGAAGAGGCCGCTGTTCTTGCAGGCGTGCGTGCGCGTGTTACTTTGCGCGTCTACAAATGCGAGCTTTGCCACCAATTCCATCTCACCAGCCGGACCAAGGGTATGAAATCCTTGCCAGCTGCGCACCAATAAGCGCTACTTGATCCGTGCGCGCAATTGCACCTCGAAGCTGCGTTCATCGTCATACCCCTCGGGCATTGCGCCGCCGGGGTTGATCCGTATTCGGCGCACAGCAGGGTCATAGGCACCGTTTGCTGGGTGGCTAAAGTCGGTGCCCGTCGTTTCGGTCGAAAAGCTGATTTGGCCTGCCGTGCAGCAGGAGATCCCAGTTGCCGCAGCGCCCGTCCCATCGATGAAGACAACCGGCGTCGCGTTTGAGCCATCGAAAGCCCCTGTCCACAGCTCAAGCTCGGTGGGCAGGCTATCGATGATTACGATGGTGCCTGCGGTGATCTCTGGTCCCGGATTGGCAAAACGTATGGTGTAGGTCTGATCGGTGCCGGGGATGCGCTTGCCGCCAAAGACGCTTGCGTCCGTGATTGCGCTTGTTTTGGAAACGGTAGGGGGTGCATCAGGTGCGCGGCAGAAGGGTGTGTCAGTGAGGCTCGGCGCGCTGGCACTGGCTTGTCCGAAGGCGCCTTGGGTCGCGCCATTGGGCGGGAACTCTGTGAGCGAGCTTGAGAAGGTGACGCCGTTCGTGCCGCCGCGCGCAAAAGTGACGCTGACGCCGCCGGTGGTTGCGATTACGCCGCCGCCACCGCCGCCGCCGGGGCCTTCGTTCTCGTCATTGGTGATGAGCTGATCGCCGCCATCGCCGCCGTCTGCGAAGGTCGATGCGCCGATAAATCCGCCCGATTGCACCACGATAGTGCCACCAGCGCCGCCGCCTCCGGGGCCGTCATTGTGCCTTGGCGTTGTGTCTGCTCCGTCGGTTCCGTCCGCACGAAACGCGCCGCCGCCGGTGATCGTACCAGCGGAGACAAAGATCAGCCCGCCGCCATTGCCGCCAGCGCCCGCCGCATTGTTATTGCCATCGCCAGCGCCCCCGCCGCCGCCAAAGAACAGGCGGCCCGTGGGATCATAGGTCATCGGACGACCGCCCAATCCGCCAAGCTCGCGCCTGCGGTCATTGGGCCAAGCATTGGAGCCAGGCGGCGTGGTCAAGGCATTGCCGGCCCTCGAATAGGTGTAACCGCCGCGCCCGCCGCCCGATTGGTTGGTGGTCGAATTCAAAGAAGGGTCAAGATCCCACGCCTGCGCCCAGCTTGGGTCTGAATTGTCAGGCACGCCTTGCCCGCCCCAACCATTGCCATTGTCGCCATTCGCGCCGCCACCGCCGCCTGCGTTGTGACCATTGCCGCCGCCGCCGCCATTGGCAGGCGCGCCGCGGCCATAGAACAGGCCGCCCGGAAGCTCGCCGCGATAACCGGCTATGCTCTCGCCCTTTTCAGCGCCGTCATTGGCAATCGAGCTGCGATAGCCAAAATAGCTATTGCCCGTGGGGGTTGTGAAATTGTCGATCTGACCGCCGCGAAAGCCAAGGCCAGAGGCATCAATCTCGCCTGAGAGGGTAAGCGTTTCGGAGACCGTCATCGCGATCACGCCGCCACGCGTTCCATTCCAGGGCAGCGCGGTAATCCGCGAACCGCCACTAACAGTCAAATTGCGAAATTGCGGCACGCGGATGACCTGTGCCTTACCATTGGCGGAGTAGCTAAACTCCAATCCATTGCACGCACCGCCAAAGGTGTGGAGCTCGATGGTGTTACCGCTGATTGAGCGCACGGTGTGGAATTCATATCGGCCCGCAGAGCCAATATTTGTGATGGCACCATACGATGCACTGTCCGCGCCAGAGATCGTTGCCCCTTGCGCCTGATAGATCATCACCACATCGCCGGGCGACAAGGAGGGGAGATTTCCTGCAAGGCTGTTGACGTTAACCTGTGTCGAGCCGGCGCTGGCAGAGCCCGACAGCGAGGCATATTCGTTGACAACTTGTGTCCCGCTGATGGTGGCATCGCCGTCTTTTCCCGGCGTTTCAGCAGACAGGGGCGCTGACCAAAGGCTCAGGAAGGCGCACGCATATGCGGCGCACAGCCACAGGCGCGCCAAAAGGCGTCCTGCCGGTAACCGTGTCCAAATTTGCGGGGCGTGGCCCATGTGTGTGCGAAACCTCCAAACGCGCGCGAAAGAAGGTCAGATACGCAGAACTAGGTAAACGGCTGGTAAGGAACCGCCAAGAAATCAGCAGGCTGAATGTAAAACTTCGTAAGCCAAATGGTTCGCAAGGCGCTGCGTCGGGCGCTGCGTCATGCGCTGGGCTATGCGCCGCGTTGGCGTGATCATTCGCACGCGCTTTGCTCGGTTGCTTTGAGACGCGATGCGTGTCGCAAAGTGCGCAGGCGAGCAACTTGAATGCTGCATCGCTTCAATTGAAAGCGGACCTTGCGCTCTGCAAAATCAAGCGAGACGCGGCGAAATTGCTCCATCAAATCGGTGCCAAGGATCAAAGATGGTTTGTCATTAATCCCAAACACTTCAAATGGCGGCACATCGGCAAAGGCAATCGCGACATTGCTGAAACTGACAGAGCCCATCTCAAGCTTGTTGATGATGGCAAACTCAATATCGGCCTTTGCTCCTGTTACACCGAAGATTTCAAAGGTTTGATCGCCGCGTCTCCTGCGGCGGATCAATTCTTCCTTGAGCGCCAAATTGCCGATGGTGACTTCGGTGCCGGTGTCGATCACCGCGTCCACCTGGTGTCCTTGCGCTTTCACCTCGGTCAGGATCAATTGGCCGCGTTGGAGGCGTCCCGTGACGATAATCTCGTTTCGCCCAAAGTTGACCGGTTCCTCTTCTGAATCTTCAACGGTGATGATGCGCTTGTCAAAATCGAGCATCAACCGTTGTTCGACCAGTGCATCCAGACCGATCATCCCATCGCCGCCGATAAAGGTCTCTTTTAGGACCGGCAGCTTGAGGTCATGAATGGTCGATGGGCCAAGCGTAAGAGTATCAACAAGGGCCCGCTCCACGGTTGTGCTTTCGGTCATGGTGTGAAGGAGGATTGGCCCCGCACCCGGAAGCCCCAGCTCTTTTGCGAGCCCTTGGCCGATGACGGATGTGTCTGCGCCGCTGTCGACCACAAAGCGATGGGGGCCGGTGCCGTTGATGTTGACCTCAACCGTCATGCGGCTGCGCAGTTTCTTGGCCTCAATCTCGTCCCCGCCAATGGAGAGGTCTTCATCAAAATCAGCAGGCGGCAGCTCTGGCATGCGCACGGGCTGCTCTGAGATTTGCGAAACGGGCGCGGGTGAGAGGGGGTGGGCTCTTGGGCCTGCGCGGGTAGGATACAAAAGAACCCGATACACAAGCCTGCGCTGCGAAGGGTGAGCGTGCGGGCCAGAATTTGGGCCAAGGTTTGAGCCAGAGTTTGGGCACTTGTTTTGGTAATTTTGGTCATGCCTTTCACAATACCACAAGCGCGCCAGAGTTACACCATTTGGCAGGGCTTCACCCAAGGCCAAAAAGCTTGCATCGCGCAAGTAAATCGGTATGTGCACGGCTTCGCATTTCACATGCGAATCCACGCGGGAGGCTTTCGCTCAGGAAAGCTGCCGGACCGCTTAACATGAGCCCACCTCGACACGAGGCGGGCAACAGTGAGAAAAGGAGGCCTTTCATGGCCAAGAAAATCGAGGGCTATATCAAGCTCCAGGTGCCGGCTGGCACCGCAAACCCATCACCGCCAATTGGTCCTGCTCTGGGTCAGCGCGGCGTTAACATCATGGAATTCTGTAAGGCGTTTAACGCGGCCACACAGGACCTTGAGAAAAACGCGCCGATCCCCACCACGATCACGGTTTACGCAGACCGCTCGTTCACTTTCACCACCAAAAGCCCGCCTGCTTCCTTCCTTCTCAAGAAGGCTGCGAAGATCAAATCGGGTTCTGGTGAGCCGAACAAGAACAAAGTCGGCAAAATCTCCCGCGCTCAGCTCGCTGAAATTGCAGAGGTCAAAATGAAAGACCTCAACGCAAACGACATCGACGCTGCTGTCAAAATTATCGAAGGCTCCGCACGCGCGATGGGCCTCGAGGTGGAGGGCTAAACCCATGGCGAAACAAACGAAAAAGCAAAAAGTTCTGGCAGAGCTCGACAATGACAAGCTCTACACCGTGGACGAAGCCATCGCGACATTGCGCACGCACAAAGCAAAGTTTGACGAAACCGTTGAGCTTGCGATGAACTTGGGCGTTGACCCGCGTCACGCTGACCAAATGGTTCGCGGCATGGTCTCGCTGCCATCGGGCACGGGTAAAGACGTGAAAGTCGCTGTGTTCGCACGCGGCGACAACGCTGAGAAGGCGACCGCTGCTGGCGCTGACAAAGTTGGCGCAGAAGACCTCATGGAAGACATGCAGGCGGGCAACCTTGATTACGACCGTGTGATCGCAACCCCTGACATGATGGGCGTTGTGGGTCGTCTGGGTAAAGTGCTCGGCCCTAAAGGCCTTATGCCAAACCCGAAGCTTGGCACGGTTACTCCAAACGTTGAGCAAGCCGTGAAGGACGCCAAAGGCGGCCAGGTTGAGTTCCGCGTTGAGAAAATGGGCATCATCCACACCGGCATCGGCAAGCTCTCGTTCGACGATGCAGCTCTCAAAGCAAACTTCGAAGCGCTGACGCAGGCTGTGGTGAAAGCCAAGCCAACGGGTGCCAAAGGCAAGTACGTCAAGAAGATCTCGCTGACCTCGACCATGGGTCCAGGCCTCAAGATCGACGCATCGCAGGTTGAGGGCGCGTAAGCCACTCCTACCAGACTTGAAATATGAAAGGGGCCGGGAGAGCGTATCTTCCGGCCCCTTTTTCGTGTCGGTCTTATAGGAAAAAGACGGGCGAGAAATTGCCAGTGTCGGCGCGATGTGCGAGCGTTCTTCCAAATCGCGACCAATCGGGAAATACAATGGGTGTTCTAAATCGTATTCTGGCCGGGCTCACTGCTCCTGTCTTGGCCCTCACGCTGGCCGGGGCAAGCGTCGTCCATGCCCAAAATGAGACCACGGACGAAGAGACCGTTTTCCCTGACGGCTCTGCCTTTGGCATGGTGCCATTCGGTGGCGCGCAGACAGCGGACCAATTCACCGGGTTCATCGATCCCGAGGACAGCACCTCTGTGACCATCAACGAGCTCCCGATCGAGGCTTGGGACGAGATTGCCCCCAATGTTTCCAAGGCGGAGACATGGGCAGGCCAAGGCATCACGGCAAGCAAGATCACCGAAATCACAATTGCCGATATGCCCGCTATTCGAATTGCCGGCACGCAAACCATGGCAGGACGAGAGATCCCCAAATGCATTTATGTGCTCAAAGGCAAAGCGCAGATCGGCCTTATCGCGGCGCAAATCCCTAACCCTGAAAGAGCAAGCGAAGACGCCTGCGCGCTCATCACCGGTCTTGCAGAGCGTGCGCCTGCGACGATTGAGCAGCAATTGGCAGCGCTCCCCTATCAGCTGGGCGAGCTTGGCAATATGCGGATTGTGCGGGTGATCGGCGGTTCAGGCGTTTTGCTAACCAATGGTCCCAATGACGTGGTGCGCGATGCAGAGCAGCCGGTTCTCATTATTGCCTCCTCGATAGGGCCCTCGGCTTTGGGTCAAGATCGTGAGGCGTTTGCCCTGCAAGTCTTACGCTCGTTCGGGTCTTACTCCTTGGCAGGAACACCCGAGACGCAAGAACTCACGCTTGCTGGCTTACCCGCCAACCGTATCATTGCCGATGCGATTGACAGCCGCTCTGGAAAAGATGTGCGCTTGGCGCAGTGGGTCGGATTTATGCCTGATGGCAACTATTTGCGGGTTGTCGGCGTGGCAGAAATTGACGGCTGGGCGCAAAATCTGAGCGACTTTGAAAAGGTCGCAAATGGGCTTGAGAGGGCGGAAAAATGAGGCAATATCGCTGAGACTATGGAGAGATTTCTGGAGAGGGAAATCGTCTTTGCTAATGGAGCTGTTGGTGAGGCGATTGAGTTTGAGAGCGCAAATCCTGCGAACTTTCATGACATTCTAAATGGGTCAGATGCCCCCAAGATCACGATTGATGGGAAGCTGTTTTTGCCGCCTGATCATGACGGCTCGCCGCTGCCCTGCGTGATCGTTGTGCCGGGAAGCGTTGGGGTGGCGCAGAGCCATTTGATGCACACGCAGACGTTGTGCGGGGCAGGCTATGCCGCCTTCATCGTCGATCCCTTCGGCGCGCGCTCGGTCGATGTGACCTATGACAATCAAACGCAATTCTCTTTTGCGGCGAGCGCCTATGACGTGCTCGCGGCGGTCAAAACCATGGCTGCGCGCCCGGAAGTGGATGCATCACGCATCGGTGTGCAAGGGCACAGCCGGGGCGGCGCTGCTGTGGTGCAGGCGGCCATGAAAGCGATGCAGAATGCCGTCCTTGGCGAGGCGCAAGCTATCAAAGCGGTTTACGGCGTGTACCCTTGGGCGGGCCAGCAATTCCTCAATCCCGATATTGGCGATGTGACCATACGCATTGTCATCGGTGAACAGGACGAGTGGTGCTCACCCCAGCAGGCGCAGGGCTATGCGCAGGCGATCCGGCTGTCCAGTTCGGGCAACGTGAGCTTCAAGATGTACGCAGGCGCGCACCATTCCTATGACCGCAGGCAAGGGATGGAAGATTTCCCCACGGCCACCGTCGCGCCTCATGCACCCACGATCTATATCGATGATGCGGGAAGCTTCATTGACCCGATCACGGGCGAGGCAGCCCCAAATGGCACTGACCACGATTTCATGGCCTACGCCGCGAAAGCTGGTTTTATGGTGACCGGCGCAAAACTGGGATCAAGCGGTACCCTCGCCGATCAATTCCGCGATGATATGCTGGGGTTTTGGGCACGGGCGCTCTAAATCTCGCGCCTAGATTCCTCCGGGCGTGAAGTCCAAGCCATTGGTCGCAAGCCCATCGGTGAGTGTATCGACCGCGCTCTTCACGGTCTCGGCATCGGTTGAACGGATCACAAAGTTCGCGCCCACGCGGCCCTCGCGAAAGAAGGGGTAGGAGCCGATCTGACAGTTTTCATGCGCCGTCTCGACTTCGCGAAGAAGGTCGGCGATCTCGCTTTCCGCAGTCCAACATCCGACCGTTTCCGAGAGCAACGGCGCGCCGCCTTCAAGCTCTCCGGTGAGAGAATCCAGCATTCCAGCAGTGATGTGGGGCACGCCCGCCATCACGAAGATATTGCCGTGGCGAATGCCGGGTGCGCCCGATTTCTTGTTCCGGATAAGCTCTGCGCCATCGGGCACGCGGGCCATGCGAAGACGCCCTTCGTTGAGGCCACCGCGGCTGGAATAATACCCTTCCAACATGGAGCGTGCCTCGGGGTGGATCACTACTTCAACGCCAAGCGCCTTGGCAATTGCATCGACGGTGATGTCATCGTGGGTCGGGCCGATACCGCCAGTGGTGAAGAGGTAGTCGTTGTCAGCACGCAAAGCGTTCACCGCCTCGACAATCCTGTCCTCATCATCGGCCACCACGCGCACTTCGGCAAGGCGAATGCCCTGCACTTGAAGCCAGCTTGCGATTTGTCCGATGTTCTTGTCGTGGGTGCGACCAGACAGGATCTCATCACCGATTATGACGAGGCCCGCGGTCCAAATTTTTTCTGGCCAGATTTTTTCAGAAGAGGTCATGGGTTTGAGGTAAGCAAAACTCCCCCGCGCGCAAGCCCTCTTTCTTTATTCAGCTGCCTCAAGCTGTTCCTCAACGCCGCGCGCATTCGCGCCCAGGTTGCCGAAGATCAAAATGCCGTCATCAACCGGGTCGCTCGCCATGCGTTTCCTATCGAGCACATATTCCTGATTGAGACGCCACGGATATTCGGTCGCATTCTTGGGATTGATGCCTTTGCCGCGTTCAAGATAGCCGCTCGAATAATCGCCAAAGATGTCCTCGTCCTCGATATTCGCATTCATCGCTGGCGTCATGACCGGGTTGACGATGGTCTTACCCTTGGCGCGCATTTTGTTCAGCACGCGGCACACGTAGTCGGAATTGATGTCGACCCGCAAAGTCCAGCTTGCGTTGATATAACCGAACACCACCGCAAGGTTGGGCAGGTTGGAATACATGCAGCCTTTGTAATAATAGCGCTGCGAGAAATCGACCGCCTCGCCATTGACGCTCACCGCGATCTTGCCCGCAATCGCGAGCTTGAGCCCGGTGGCGGTGACGATGATGTCGGCTTCGAGAAGCTCGCCTGATTTCAGACGAATACCGTTCTTCTCAAATCCAGCGATGTGGTCTGTCACAACCTCGGCCTTGCCCGCTTTCATCGCTTCGAACAGATCATCATCAGGCACAAGGCACAAGCGTTGCTCCCACGGATTGTAGGGCGGGGTGAAAGTGTCTTTGTCATAGCCCGGACCAAGCGCTTTTTCGATGCCCTTATAGAGCGCTTTCTTGACCTTTTCCGGCTTGTTGCGTGCGGTCTTGAACGCGATGTCTTGCATCTTAATGTTCTTGAACCGGGTGATTTTGTACGCGAGCTCGTCGGGAAGCACTTTGCGCAGGAAATTGGCAAAGCCATCCTTTGCAGGGCGCGCAAACATCCAAGTGGGCGTGCGCTGGAGCATGGTCACTTTCTCAGCCTTGTCCGACATCGACGGCACGATGGTCACCGCCGTTGCGCCAGAGCCAATTACGACGACCTTCTTGCCGGTGTAGTCCAAGTCCTCGGGCCAGAATTGCGGGTGGATCACCTGGCCTTCAAATTCGCCCAGTTCAAAGCCTGCATCATGCGGTTCGTCATAGTCGTAATAGCCGCTGCCAAGGTACAAGAAGTTGGCGGTGAGGAGCGTGCGCGAGCCATCGGAAAGCTCCATCTCAACGTGCCAGCGTGCCTCGTCTTCGCGGAAATTGGCGCTGATGACCTTATGGCCAAAGCGGATGCGTTCGCGGATGCCGCGGTCGTCCACAATTGTGTTGAGGTAATCCAGAATAGCAGGCGCATCAGCGATGCTTTTCTCATGCCGCCACGGCTCAAAGTCGAAGCCCAATGTGTGCATATCGCTGTCTGAGCGGATGCCGGGATAGCGAAACAGGTCCCATGTGCCGCCCAGGTTTTCACGCTGCTCAACAATCGCAAAGGTATGATTTGGCGCTTTCATTTGCATGTGCGCGGCCATGCCGATGCCGGAAATGCCTGCGCCTACGATGAGGACGTCAAAGTCGGGTGGTGTCGCTAGCATGTCTGTTCTCTCTCCAGTTGACGCGAAGGTAAGCACACAGCCGCAGGAAAAGCGAGTCATGATTGCAAATAGCAACTTACTTTGGGTTGCGCATTGCCTTGCGAAGACGCTAGGCGCTGGCGTTATGAAGACCCCCTTTTGGCTGACCGCCTCTTCGCTTATTGCTTTGTGTGTTCCCTATTCTGTGATGGCGCAGGACGGGCTTGAAGAAGACACAATCGTTGTGACCGGCGAGGGGCTTGAGCCGTCGCTTTCCAATTCGATCTATTCGACCACCGAGATTGACCGCGAGGCAATCGTTTCCACCGGGTCAGGCAGGCTGGAAGATGTCCTTGCCAATGTCGCAGGGTTTCAGCAATTTCGCCGTTCTGACAGCCGTTCGTCCAACCCGACCGCGCAAGGGGTGACGCTGCGTGCGCTTGGCGGAAATGCGACGAGCCGGGCGTTGGTGCTCCTTGACGGGGTGCCGATTGCAGACCCGTTCTTTGGATATATTCCGCTGTCCTCGATTTCGCCCGATACGCTTTCGAACGTTCGGGTTACGCGGGGCGGGGGCTCTGGTCCGTTTGGAGCAGGCGCGCTTGCGGGCACGATTGAGTTGGAGAGTGCAGGGCCCGGCACAATCGGTAACGCGGCGGCGAGCTTGCTTATCAATGACCGCGAAGAGACCGAGGCGAGCGGCGTTATAGCACAAGAGCTAGGCAGCGGATTTGCGGTTGTGAGTGGGCGCTGGGATCGGGGGCAGGGGTTCTTTACCGCCCCTGACAATCAACGCGTGCCTGCCAGTGCGAGGGCGGCCTTTGACAGCTGGCAAGTGGGCCTGCGCGCGGTCGCGCCGATTTCGCCCGATGTTGAGCTTCAAGCACGGGTGAGCGCGTTTGACGATGGGCGTACGCTGCGCTTTGAGGGTGCGGATTCCAATCATCGTGGGCAAGATGCATCGTTACGCATTGTCGGGCGCGGGGAATGGCAGTTTGACGTGCTGGGATATGTCCAGGCGCGCAATTTCAACAATGTGATCATCAGCTCAACCCGCTTTGTAAAGGTGCTCGACCAACGCAACACGCCCTCGACAGGGCTCGGCGGCAAAATTGAGCTTCGCCCACCGGTTGCAGAGGGGCATGATTTGAGGATCGGGGCCGATTACCGACGGGCCGATGGCGAACTTCAGGAAGACGCGTTCAGCGCCTTCACCGGCAATTTGCGCGAAAGCCGCCGTGCGGGCGGGGTGAACAGCAATCTTGGTTTCTTCATCGAAGATGACTGGTCGATTGGTCCGCTTGTTCTGACCGGTGGCCTTCGCGCTGATCACACAAGCATTGAGGATGGTTTTTTCCGAGCCGTTGATGCCAATGCAAATCTGGTGAGCGAGACGATTGCACCTGACCGCTCTGACTGGGCGGTGAGTTGGCGAGCGGGCGCTACGATCAATGCAGGCCGGGGCGTGAACCTTCGCGGCGCTGCCTATACCGGATTACGGCTGCCCACCCTTAATGAGCTCTACAGGCCCTTTGTCGTCTTTCCGGTCGTAACCCAAGCGAACGCAGCGCTTGAGAATGAGCGCCTCGAAGGGTTTGAACTGGGGCTTGATTGGCAGCCCTCTCGCAATGCTTCGCTTTCTGTCACAGCGTTTGATAACCGCGTGAAGAATGCGATTGCCAATGTCACTTTGCAGCCCAACCTGCGCCAACGCCAGAACCTGCCCGCAATTGACGCGCAAGGGATCGAGGGCGCGCTTGCTTTTGGGCTTGGGGATGTGAGCTTTGATGCATCGGTTGCGTACACTGATGCGAGGATTGATGGTGAGGGCGCATCAATTGCGCTTGATGGCAACAGGCCGCCGCAAACGCCCGATTTCTCCGCCTCGGCCACACTTGCATGGGAGCCTACCAAAGGCACGCGCCTTGCTGGCACGCTGCGCCATGTGAGCTCTCAGTTTGAAGACGACCAGGAAACCGACGTTCTGCCAGCTGCGACAACGCTCAATCTGTTTGCGCAGGTCGCTTTGAGTGATGCCGTCTCGCTCGTGGCCCGCGCAGAGAACGTGTTCGATGAGACAATCGTGACCCGCAATTCTGGCGGAGCGATTGATTTGGGTGTGCCGCACACCTTGTGGTTTGGGGTTCGGGTCGGTCTCTAGCAGTTGGGCGCAAGTGGACGGCGACACCGAAACATTATTTGCCACAGATCAAGCTCACCGCACAATTGCTGCGTTGCAGCACAACTTGTGGCATATTTGCATCATGTGTGTGAGAACTTGCTAAGGTCCCTTGGCACGCAGAAAACCCCTGATAGTTTGAAGAGTGGAGAACCGTCTTGGGAACATCCCGGATGGAAGTGGAGAGAAAATATGACGCGTAAGTTCGCAACTTACGCTGCAGGCCTTATGGCTTGCAGCGCGTTTACTGCCCCTGCAATGGCGCAAGACGGCGAAGAAGTCGAAGCGCCCGAAACCAATGACAATGTGATTATTGTGACCGCAACGCGGCGGGCACAAGACGTGCAAGATATCCCGCTGGCTGTGACAGCGGTCGGCCCGGCCCAACTTGAGCGGCAGGGCGTGAATGAGATCCGCGATGTGACAGCGGTTGCGCCAAGCTTCTCGAGCACGACTGCGCAAACAGCAGCAGGCTCGGTCGTGCTGCGTGTTCGCGGTGTCGGCACAACCTCTAACAACATTGGGTTTGAATCAGCCGTCGGCATCTTCATCGACGGTGCCTATCAATCGCGTCCCGGCGTTGCTCTTGGCGAATTTGTCGACATTGAGCGGGTTGAGGTTTTGCGCGGGCCCCAAGGGACGCTGTTTGGTCGCAACACATCTGCTGGCGCGCTCAACATCACCACCGTTCGGCCTGACCTCAGCGAATTTGGCGGCTTTGCCAATGCGACCTATGGCCGGTTTGATGAAATCGCCCTTCAAGGCGCGGTGAACCTGCCACTGGTTGAGGATACGCTCGCGCTGCGCCTCACTGGTGCCTATCGCAAGCGTGACGGCGCGATTGCAGTGGTCGATGCGACCGGCACCCAGTTTGACGACACCAATGATACAGATCGTTATCTTGTTCGCGGTCAGATCGGTTGGGAAACTGACAGCGGATTTAGAGGCCGTATCATCGGTGATTATTCCAACAACCAATCGAGCGCGGGCGTCGCAACGCAAGTGTTCGAAACACCGATCGCTCCGTTCTACGCAGCGGTTGGTCTTCCCGGAAACGGTGGTCAACCTTTAGCAAACTTTGCAACCAGCCCGTTTGATCAGGCAGGATTTGACGAAGCTGCACAAGGCCGCGCGGTGGCAGCCAGCTTTGCGCCTGTGGCAGACGTCGATAACTGGGGCATCCTTGGCGAATTCGAGCATCCCATTGGCGACAATGCAGAAGCGATCTTCATTGCATCTTACCGCAAATTTGACGCTGAAGAATTCTATGATTCAGACTTCTCTGCGGTTGATGTTTTCAACGTGGAGCTGTTGACCGAAATCGAAACGTTCACCGCTGAATTGCGCTTTCAAGGTGAGGCGGCTGATGGCCGCTTGAACTGGCTTGTTGGTGGCTATTATTCCGATGAACAGATCGAGGCGAACAACTCGTTCTTCCTTGGACAAGATTATGGCGAATATATCGGTGCCTTGTTCGCAGGGCTGTCGGGCGGTGCCACTTTGGGGACGCTTGGCGCCAATCCGTTGACCGCGCTCACTGGCTTTGATCCAAATGGCTCGTCCAGCACAAACCGCTTCACCCAAGCAGCGGAAAGTTGGTCGGTCTTTACGCACAACACGTTCGAGGTGACCGATGGGCTCGAGTTCACGGTTGGCCTTCGCTACACCGATGAAAGCAAATCGGGCGGTTTTGCGCAGGTCGCAAACACCAATAACGTGTGTAACGCGCTCGTTCCTGGCTTCCTCAATGGCTCAATTCCGGGCGCGTTGGGGCCGCTTGCACCGCTCGCATTGGGAACCGGCTGTTTTGGCTTTACCGCCCCTGCCGATCTTCCAGCCTCAGCGGTTCTCCCGCTGCCGCAAACCTTCCAGGCCGACTTCAACGATGACGAACTCATCTACACGGTCAAATTGGGCTACGAAATCACGCCAGATATCAGCACCTATGCCAGCTTCACGCACGGCATTAAGGCTGGCGGTATCAACCTTGATACCACCGCAGGCGTGCTTGGTGCAGACCCGACCTTCCTGTCGGAAGAGGTCGATGCCTATGAAATTGGTATGAAAGGGCGCTTCCTTGATGACGCTGTGACCTTGAACATCGCAGCCTTCCACCAGGAGTTTTCAAACTTCCAGGTGCTGGAATTCACCGGAGCTGCGTTTGAATCCTTCAATGTGCCCGAGGCGCTGACCACGGGTGTGGAGATTGAAAGCGTTATCCGTCCTAACGACAATTGGACCTTCAACCTTGGTGCGACGATCCTGGATGCGCGTTATCCTGATGATTGTGCTGGCGACCTGACCAGCGTGACGGTCCTGTCGCTTTGCGGCAATGACCTCACCAATGCAGCGGAAATCACGGCGATTGCCGGGGCTCTGTATGAAACAGAACTCAGCGATACCCTCGAATTCTTTGCAGCCGGTCAAGTGCGCATGGTGTCGGATGAGCGCACCTCGACACAGGCGATTGTACCGCCTGGACAAGGGGCCACCGTCGCTGACACGCAGGCTGCGATTGATGCAGCGCCGCTGATTGTGGCTGATGTTCAAGACTCGAACATCAAGATCAATCTGCGTGCTGGTATTCGCACCTTTGATGAACGCATTTCGCTTGAATTCTACGTCCTTAACCTCACGAATGAGATCACACGGGGCGTGACCTTCAACAACGTTCTTCGCGGGACCGGCGCGATCAATGCGCGCTCAAGCTTCACGCTCGAGCCACGCACTTACGGCGCGACGATCCGCACGAAGTTCTAAAACTTCTTAAGGTCTGAACAGAAAAAGGCCCGCTCGGGAAACCGGGCGGGCCTTTTTGTTTGTTTGCTTGTGAGGCGGCGGGTGTGGTTACATCGACCGCGCGATTAGCATTTTCATGACCTCATTCGAACCGCCAAAGATCCGCGTGATGCGGCTGTCGCGGTACATTTTGGCGATGGGGTATTCGTTGATATAGCCAGCACCGCCGTGCAGCTGCAGGCACTTGTCAACGGTCTCACCTTGGAGCTCGGTGCACCAATATTTCGCCATCGACGCGGTTGCGACATCAAGCTCGCCTTTGAGCAGTTTCGCGATGCAATCATTGACGAACACCCGCGCAGCAGTGCCGCGCGCTTTGAGGTCGGCGAGCACGAATTGCGTGTTCTGGAAATCCCAGATGGTTTGCCCGAACGCCTTGCGCGATTTGACGTAGTCGATGGTGGTGTCGAGCGCTTTTTCGATACCGGTGCAAGCGCCCATAGCAATCACAAGGCGTTCTTGCGGAAGCTCGCCCATCAGCTGGTAAAAGCCTTTGCCTTCAACGCCGCCAAGCACGTTTTCAGCTGGCACAAAAACATTGTCGAAGAACAGCTCTGAGGTGTCGGCTGCATCCATCCCGATCTTGTCGAGTTTCTTGCCTCGCTCAAACCCTTCGGCACCTTCGGTTTCGAGCAGCATCAAGGAGATCCCCTTGGCCCGTTCGTTCGGGTCAGTCTTTGCCACAACGACAATGAAGTCCGCGGTCTGACCGTTGGAGATGTAGGTTTTCGCCCCGTTGATGCGGTAGCCATTGCCGTCTTTAAGAGCGGTGGTGGTGATCGACTGAAGGTCGGAGCCTACGCCCGGCTCTGTCATGGCAATCGCGCTGACCAGCTCACCGGTCACGAGCTTTGGCAGGTACTTTTGCTTTTGCTCTTCGGTTCCGTGACGGACGAGATAGGGCAGGATGATGGTGTTGTGCAGCGATGCTGCAAAGCCATCGACATCGTGCTTTGATTGTTGGTCGATCACAACCATGTCGTGGCGAAAGTCACCGCCGTGGCCGCCATAGGCTTCGGGAACCGAAACGCCGAGAAGGCCCGCTTGGCCCGCCTCGTTCCAAAACTCGCGTTCCACCTGACCCTCATCGCGCCATTTCTGGACGCGTTTTTGAGGGGCGTGTTGCTGATAAAATTTGCCCACGGCATCTGCGAAGATCGAAATTTCTTCGTCTTCCATGAATTCGGGCTGCGGCACGTCAATGACGGGCATATCTCTCTCCTATAATCCCACGTTAGTTACGAGGGGACGCCGCAAAAAGACGTCCCGCTCGTCAAATCACTTGCCCTTCCAATTGGGCGCGCGTTTCTCTGCAAAAGCGGCTGCACCTTCGCGCGCGTCTTCTGACACGAACACAGGCGCGATGAGCTTGCCTTGGCGGTCGTAACGCTCATCCATTGGCCATGCGCGCGACTCTTTCATAATCTGCTTGGAGACCTTGACCGCAAGTGGGCCGTTGGCCGCGATCTTCGCTGCGAGCGCTTTCGCGCCTTCAAGCGCAGACCCTTCGGTCACGGTGTTGATGAGGCCAAGCTCATAAGCACGCGGCGCATCGATAAAGTCGCCCGTCAGCGCCAGCTCCATCGCCACCCGCTCAGGAATTTGGTCAGGCAGCATCATCACGCCGCCAGCAGCCGCCACAAGACCGCGTTTCGCCTCGGGGATGCCGAATTTCGCGCCTGCCGAAGCAACCACAAGGTCACACGCAATCATCAGCTCAAGTCCGCCAGCCAGCGCATAGCCTTCGACCGCTGCGATCAAAGGCTTGGCAGGAGGCGCCTGCACAACGCCGCCAAAACCACGGCCGGGAACGCTCGGGCTTTCCCCTCGAAGGAAGCCTTTAAGGTCCATCCCTGAACAGAAAGTCCCGCCAGCACCGGTCAAAATGCCGACGCGAAGATCGTCCTCTTCGTCCAAACGGTCCATTGCCGCCGCAATCGCTTCGGATGCCGCCTTGGTCATGGCGTTTTTCGCCTCTGGACGGTTGATCGTGACGATCAGAACGCCGTCTTCGACCTGTGTTAGAACTTCTTCGCTCATCAGGAGCTCTCCCTATCAATTCTGAGATTTCAAATTGAAACTCAATTCTTGTGTATGGAGTGCAGACGCTTTACGCACCCGTCAACCGCATTTTCGATAAAAACGAGTTCGAGGGAAGAGAGATCATGGCAGAGGCATATATCGTAGACGCAGTGCGCACCCCGCGCGGCATTGGTAAAGTTGGCAAAGGCGCGCTTGCAGGGGAACACCCACAGCATCTCGCCGCGACGTGCCTCAAAGCGATTGCCGAGCGTAACAGCCTCGACACATCAACCGTCGGCGATGTGGTTTGGTCCACCTCTTCACAAGAAGGCAAGCAAGGCGGGGACATGGGCCGCATGGCGGCGCTTGATGCGGGCTATGACGTCACCTCTTCTGGCATGACCCTCGACCGTTTCTGCGGCGGCGGCATCACGTCGGTGAACCTCGCTGCCGCGCTTATCATGAGCGGCATGGAAGACTGCGTTGTGGCTGGCGGCACAGAGATGATGAGCCTTACCTCCTCGATGATGCAGGAAAAGATGCAAGCAGGCATCATGCCGCTTGGCATGGGCAGCGGCAATGAACGCCTCGCCAAAACCCATCCTCAAACGCAGCAAGGCATTTGCGGCGATGCGATTGCCACTATTGAAGGCTTCACCCGCGAAGAGCTCGATATGGTGGCTTTCAAAAGTCAAGAGAACGCCGCGCGCGCGATCGAGGAAGGGCGCTTTGACAAGTCACTCGTCCCCGTGCTCGATGATGACGGCAATGTCATTCTCGACAAGGAAGAGTTTCCAAAGCCCGGCACGACGATGGAAATTCTGGGCGGATTGCCAGCGTCATTTGAGAAAATGGCCGGCATGTCGATGGGCGAGGGCAAGCCAACCTTTGTTGGCATGATCAATCAGAAATACCCCGATGTTGAGGTCAAGCACTTCCACGGTCCGGGCAACTCATCGGGCGTTGTTGACGGCGCGGCAGCTGTGCTGGTCTGCTCTAAAGAATATTGCGAAGCCAATGGCCTCAAGCCGCGCGCCCGCGTTGTTGCAACCGCCAACCAAGGCGATTGCCCAACACTCATGCTGAACGCGCCGGTTCCGGCCGCCAAGAAAGTGCTCGAAAAAGCGGGTCTTACCACCGACGATATCGACCTGTTCGAAATCAACGAAGCGTTCGCGGTTGTGACAGCCAAGTTCATGAAAGACCTCGACCTTGGTTGGGACAAAGTGAACGTGAACGGTGGTTCTATCGCTTTGGGTCACCCAATCGGTGCGACCGGTTCGATCTTGATCGGTACCATCGTTGACGAGCTTGAGCGCCGCGAGGGTCGCTATGGTCTTGTCACCATGTGTGCAGCGGGCGGTATGGCCCCTGCGATCATCGTTGAGCGTGTCGAAGACTTCGTAGACTAAAGGCGCATTGCAATGATCGCTGACAACACGCCGGTCATCATCGGCGTCGGCCAGTTTTCGCACAAGGTCACTGACCCGGATTATACGCCCCTTTCCTATGCGGATTTGGGCGGCCGGGCGCTGGCTGAGGCGATCACTGATAGCGGTGCGGCGAATGCCGATGGCGCTGTGGCGGGCGCCATCGACACTCTCGCTGTCATCCGCGCGTTTGAAATGTCGCGCGCTGACCGAAAGCCGCCTTTTGGTGCGCCCGACAACATCCCGGCGGCATTCGCCTCGCGGGTTGGGGCATCGCCTGAGCGGCTGATCCTCTCCCCCACGGGCGGGCAAACCAACCAGCAGATGCTGGGCGAATTTGCCGCCGATATTGCCGAAGGGCGCAGCCACTGCGCTGCGATTGTTGGGTCAGAAGCAATCTCCACTGCGCTTGCGCTGGCGGCCAAAGGTGAGGCACCCGATTGGTCGGAAACCCACGGCGGGACCCATGAGGACCGCGGGCTTGGCGTTGAAGATTTGATGGAGATGGAACTGTTCGCCCATGGCGCGACCGGGGCCATCCCCCTTTATGCGCTGGCAGAAAATGCGCGGCGGGCAAAGCTTGGCCTCTCGCTTGAGGAATACCGGCTCAAAATCGGTGAGCTGTTTGAACCCTTTACGCGCGTTGCGGCAAGCAATCCCCATTCCGCAGCGCCTGTTGAACGCAGCGCTGAGGAACTGGCAGCGGTTACCGAGCGTAACCGGATTGTGGCCGAACCCTACACCCGCATGACCGTTGCGCGCGATCAGGTGAACCAAGCCGCTGCGATCATCGTGGCAAGCGCGGCAAAGGCGCGCGAGCTTGGCGTTCCGCAAGACAAATGGGTGCACATCCACTCCATCACTTCGGCAAGCGAGCTAAAGCTTATCAAACGGCCTGAGCTTGAGGGTAATCCTGCCTCCATCGCCAGTGTCGAGGCGGCGCTTACCATGGCGGGGAAGAGCTTTGATGATGTCGATATCATCGATTTCTATTCCTGCTTTGCGATCCCCGTATTCAACCAATGCGACCATTTTGGTCTGGCCGTGGATGACAGCCGTGGTCTCACGCTGACAGGCGGATTGCCGTTCTTTGGCGGTGCTGGAAACAACTATTCCGCCCACGCGATTGCCGAAGCGGTGGCGCGTGTGCGTGCAGCGCCCGGCAAGACCGCATTGGTCGGCGCCAATGGCGGGTGGATGAGCAAGTTTTCAACCGGGATTTACTCGACGCAGCCTGCCGATTGGTCAGACGCATCTGCGCGCGTGGCAAAGCTTGAAAAGGCAACCAATGCGGTGCCTGTGTGCAAGGGTGACTATGCCGAAGCAGTGGTCGAAACCTACACGATCAACCGCAACAAAAAGGGCGACGTGGCTGTCTTTATCGGACGCAATCCTGATGGAGAGCGGGTCGCGGGCAATGCGGATTTAAGCCATGAGGCAACCGCTGCGCTGTTCGAAGGCGGCATGCCGTTTGGCGCGAAGCTTTCGGTGACGCGCGACGACAAAGGGCGTTTCGTCGGGCGGGTCGCTTAATCCTTATCCTCGCGGTTCCCGCCTAGGAAATCGAGCGCATCAAAACCTTCGGGCGCGGCCACTTCGGTGACTGCGTCATCGCGGTCGTCAAACTCTGTGCGCAGAGCCCGGCTCATCACGGCGTGCATGAGGTACATGGTTGTCGTGTAAGTCAGCTCCATGATCTCTTCATCGGAGAACTCAGCCTTGAGCGCGTCGAACAGAGGGTCTGGGACGCGGCCCTGGTGCATGACGAGCCTGTCAGCATAGGCGAGCACAAGCCGCTCTTTCGCGGTGTAGCAGGCGGCGGTTTGCCAAGTGGGGAGGGCCTCGATCTTCTCTTCGGGATAGGCAAGCCCGCGAAGCGATTTGCAATGTTGTGAGAAGACAAACTGGCTTCCGGTCGCCCAGCCCGCCCACGTCTGACCCAGCTCGCGCAAAATGGGGTCGAGTTTGCGGTTTGGAGAGCGGTAATAGCCAAAGCCTTGTGCGGCGTGAGCCAGCGCCTCGGGAGAATTGGCAAAGACCGTCCACCAATCGCCGGATGTGCCTGTGGCGGTGCCCGGTTCAGCGACAGGGTCGCGTTCTCCAAACAGCAGGTGGTAAAGCGGAAGGATGCGAGCGTCAGCTTCGGCCTTGGGGACTTGCTTGAGGCGCGGCATCAGGAGGCCTCCACTCGGTCGGCGGCGGTCGCGGGCTTGTGCGCGATATCTTCGGGTCCGAAGGTCTTAGTGGTCGCGGCGAACTCCATCATGATACCATTGGGATCGGTGAAATAGACGCTGCGAACAAAGACACCTTCGTGCAAGCTTGCGCTCATACCCATCTTGCTGTCATCGTGATTGATGACGGCATGGGTGTGTTCAACCCCTGCCTCTTGCAGCCGGTCAAGCGCTGCCTCAAGCTCGCTTTCCTCCATATCGAAGGCGAGGTGGTTCATCGAGCCAACGGCGGTTTTTGAATCGAGGGGGAAGGATTTCACCGATGCGATACCGGGGGCTGCGGGCGGTCCATCGGCCCACCAGAAGAACGCCACCGCATTGCCGCCGCCGCAATCGAAGAAGAAGTGTTGGCCACCATCCGGCAGCTCCACCGTCTTGAACAGCGGCATGCCCAGCACCTGCTCATAGAATGTCACCGTCTCCTCCATATCGCGGCACACCAGCGCGATGTGGTTGATTCCCTTGGTCTTGATCATGTCTCTTCCCTCTCAGGCGCGATCCTGCACCCAAAGGGCGGGGCGTTCAATGCGGTTTTGGAGCAGGTGCCCTTTGACAAATGGGCCATGTTGGACTAGATAGTTTCAAACGAAACTATCTTCTCTTTGACGTAAGGTATCCGCCTCATGACTGTTCATCCCGGTGATCTGTTCGAAAACCCCGCTGGCCTCGACGGCTTTGAATTCGTCGAATTCTCCGCGCCTGAGAAAGGCATGCTGGAGCCGGTTTTTGAAAGCATGGGCTTCACTCACATCGCAAACCACCGCTCGAAAGATGTGGCCTTATGGCGTCAGGGCGGGATCAATTTGGTGGTGAACTATGAGCCAAAGTCTGCCGCTTGGTACTTCGCGCGCGAACACGGCCCCGGCGCCTGCGGCATGGCCTTCCGCGTGCGCGATGCGGCCAAAGCTTACGATCATGTCCTTGAACAAGGCGCAGAGCCTGTCGCCAATGCGCCTGGCCCAATGGAGCTCAGCATTCCGGCCATTCGCGGCATCGGCGGCTCGATCCTCTACTTCGTTGATCGCTATGCGAGCGAAGAGGGCGAGGGCCTGTCGATCTATGACATCGATTTTGAGTATCTGCCCGGCGTTGACCGTCACCCAGAGGGCTGCGGCTTCCAACTGATCGATCACCTCACCCACAACGTCTACGGCGGGCGCATGGCCTATTGGGCGGACTTTTATGAGAAGCTCTTCAACTTCCAGGAAATCCGCTATTTCGACATCAAAGGCGAATACACCGGCCTCACCTCTAAAGCGCTCACCGCACCTGACGGAAAGATCCGCATCCCGCTCAACGAAGAGGGCGAGAACGGCAAGGGTCAGATCGAGGAGTACCTGCGCGAATACAACGGCGAAGGCATCCAGCACATCGCGCTCATCTGCGATGACATTGTGGCCGCTTGGGACCGCCTCAAGAAGCTCGACGTGCCGTTCATGACCGCGCCGCCAGAGACCTACTACGAGATGCTGTCAGAACGCCTTCCCGGCCACGGGCAAGACGAAGGTGAGCTCAAATCGCGCGGCATTCTGCTCGACGGCACCACCGAAGGCGGCGCACCGCGTCTACTGCTTCAGATCTTCGCAGAACCGCGTATTGGTCCTGTGTTCTTCGAGTTCATCCAGCGCGTGGGCGATTACAAAGACGGCTTTGGTGAGGGCAACTTCAAGGCGCTGTTCGAAAGCATTGAGCGCGATCAGATTGCGCGCGGTGTCTTGGAGGCTTCTGAATGAGCCATCCCGTCAAACTAGGCGGCGTCCACCATACGGCTTTGCGGTGCAAGGACGCCAAGGAAACCGTCGAGTGGTATTCCCGCGTTCTCGGCATGGAGTACACCACCGCTTTTGCCGAGGATCATGTGCCCTCAACCGGCGACTATGACCCGTACATGCACGTCTTCCTGGACGCAGGGAATGGCAATATCCTTGCCTTCTTCGAGCTTCCCAATCAGCCCGAAATGGGCCGCGATGAGAACACGCCAGCATGGGTGCAACACTTCGCGTTCAAAGTTGGCTCAGAGGAAGAGCTGCTAGCCGCCAAAGCGCACATTGAAAGCGAAGGCATTGATGTGCTTGGGCCCACCCATCACGGCATCTTCAAGTCGATTTATTTCTTTGACCCCAATGGTCACCGCGTCGAACTTGCCACCGACATTGGCACGGACGAGCAATACGCCGAACTCAAACGCGTTGCCCCAGTAATGCTCGACGAATGGAGCGAAACAAAGACCGCGCCAAATCATGCTGATTGGCTGCATGAGATCGCCCGCAAAGAGCATGGCAACGCGTAAGTGCGGCCTCACCAGACCAAAGAAAAGGGGCGCGAGGGATAACCCTCGCGCCCCTTTTGGTTTGTGAATTACACCGGGCTTAGAATTCGCCTGAGAAACCCAGGAAGAAATAGCGGCCGCGTGGGCTTACCGGGCGAGCAAGGCTGCCAAGGAACGGTTCACGATCAAACACATTGTTGACCCCGCCAAACAGCTGCACATTGTCTCTTACATCATAGCTGAAGTTGAAATCATGTTCGAAGGCATTGCCGGTGCGGAATTGCGATGGATCAAGCAGGCCCGTGTTTTCAGAAACCACGACCGCCCCGTCCACGATAGCCACATCGGTGCTGTCCGCGTTTGAGCGCTGCAATGTGTTGTCTTCAAAGCGTGTCCGCCAGCCAACAGTCCAGCGATCGTTTACCCAGTTCAAGCCGAAGTTCACAATCCAATCCGGATTGCCAATCACACCGAGCAGATCGCTGACCGTTGCTTGGTCTGTAATCAGCAATTGTTGCTGAAGCGGATCGGTTTCAGCCGCGATAGTCTCGCCGATAATCGGGTCGCTTTCGGTGAAGCGCTCAAGGAAATGCGAGCCTGCCGCCCGGAACTGGAATTCACCCCAGTCACCGTTCCCAAATGGAGCATCGAAGTTGTAGCGAACTTCAAAGTCGATACCGCGAGCCCGCAAGAACGCCAGGTTGATGTTGCCTGAGGTAAAGTCTGAGATCGCACCGCCATTGTTAGGATCGCGCACAATCGAATTACAGAACTGGTTGTCTGTTGATGGCAAATCGACGCAAGCTTCCGCGATTGCCGCGCCTGTGAGACTGCCAACAGCGTCAGCGATCTCAATGTCGTAATAATCGGCAATAACAACCAGGCCGTCCATGAACCCGCGTGGCTCAAAAATGGCACCGACAGTGAAGCTATCAGAGGTTTCTTCGATCAGGTCCGGATTACCACCGGTGGTCCCTTGCACCAAAGCGGTGAGGAAGTCGGAGGAATCAAAGCCAGCTGCAACGAATTGGGCACAGTTTGCGGGCCTGTTGACACTGCCGTTGTTGATGTTGCCATCATCACACGGGTCAGCATCCACGCCAATAAAAGCGGCCTGTTGCGGACCGAAAAGCTCGCCAATGTTTGGCGCCCGGATTGCACGCGAGATGGTGCCGCGGAAGGTCAACCAATCGGTCGGGCTGTACGTGGCACCGAAGGAATAGGTCTGTGTACTACCGATGGTGTTATAATCGGAGATACGGCCTGTGGCTGATACTTCGAGCTTTTCGACGAATGGCAAATCGGCAAGCAGCGGCAGCCTGATTTCGCCAAAGCCTTCATAGACCGTGATGCCTTGTCCATCGGTTGGTGACGGCGAGATGATGTCACCGTTATTGGTGACCACGTCGCCTTCGATTTGGAAGAAGGCATCAGGGTTAAACTGCGAATCATCGCGGCGATATTCAAAACCAGCGGCAAAGCCGATTGGACCACCTGGAAGCTCGAAGAAGTGACCTGTGTCGCCTGAAAGAACAGCGAGGAACTGCTGCTGTTCAATATCGGTTGTGTCCAACAGGTTTGAGAACGCAAAGGCCGCGCCAGCCCCGCTGATTGAGTTTTGTCCCAAAATGTTGATCGGTGCGCAGGTTCCATCACCAAGTGCGAATGTGACCGCGCGGGTGTTGCCATCGGCGTCGAGTGGCGGACCGCCCACAAACAATGCAGCTGGTGAGGGATTGCCGGTCAATTCAGCGCGGCAAACGATGTCGCCCACCTGCGCAGTGCCCGTGGTGACAGAGATATCTTCGCCATTGCGAATTGCGTTGAGCGTTGGAATGCCTGCATCGATATCAGCTTGCGTCAAAGCGACTGCGTCAATCGCTGTGAAGTAGCGGTCGTTGAGACGCGCATTGCGGAAGGTGTCATCAATGTCGGTTCGGCCATACGAATATGACGCCTCGAGTGCGATGTTGCTATCGGTCGCTTCCCAGCGCAAGCCGCCAGAAAAACGCATGGTTGTGCGTTCAATGTCGGTGCCGGTGTTGACTTCAGAGCCGACGTTATCGCGCGCTACAAAGATGCTTGGTGTGTCCGGGCCAAGGGCATCGACCACAGCGATTTGATCAACCAACGCTTGGGGCAAGAACGGGTTGTCGAGCGCGATTGGAATGTCATCTGAAAACGGGATGCCTGCGATATTGCTTGTTTCAACGCGTGAAAACTTGGCGTCTGCAAAGACGGTCAGGTTATCGGTGATCTCATAGTCTATGCCGCCTGCGACATTAAAGCGGGTGAGTTCAGGAATGAGGGTGAGGCCGGGCGCTGTGTTCCCGATGAAAATCCCGTCACCTCCGCTCGCGTTGAATGCGCCGGTTGAAATACCGGGGTTGAAGGCCCTGAGATTGCCGTTTTCATCAATGATCTGAAGCACGGGGATGTCCGTACCGCCAATCGTTGGCACGGTATCGGTTGCAGGGTTGAAGTCGCTGACAAATGACAACAGGGCGCCAAATGGGAATGCAAAAGGCGTGGGATCAAGCGCGATTGTTGAACCTGCACTGGACACCGGCAAGCGCCGATCAGGCACAAATGCGTTCTCAGAATTTGGATCAAGACCCAAAAGATTGTTCAAGAACGCATTACTTGGGTTGAAAGACGAAAACCCGGGACCTGCAATATTGGGGCGATCCCCGTTAAGGATACCTCCAGAGCTTGAGAATTCCACGGCGAACACCGCGCTACCGCGGCCATCACCAAAGGTCCCGCCTCCAGCAACGGAGCCATAAAACTCCTCAGCATCACCTTCATCGCTGATCCCGCCTTGCAAACGGAATTCGATGCCGTCGAAATCGCGGCCATCGCGCATGATATAGTTCACAACGCCAGACACCGCGTCCGCGCCGTAAACGCCCGATGCACCGCCGGTGAGAACTTCGACATTTGCAATAAGCGCCGATGGAATAGAGCCCACGTCAACGGTGGCGGTCCCTTCAATACCGGGCACATGGCGGCGGCCATCTTGGAGCACGAGAGTTCTGTTGGTGCCCAATTGGCGCAAATTCAATGTGCTGGCGCCGGTAAGAGCGAGGCCTTGCGCGCTTGAAAGCGTGGCGGGATCGGAACCTTGGAGCGCAGGTATCTCACGCAAGGTTTGCGAGATATCGATCTCACCTGCGTTACGGAGTTCTTCTACGGTGACAACTTGAACGGGGCTTGGCAGCGATGTGGTCGAATCTGTCGCAATGCGCGAACCGGTGACAACGATGCGGTCTGATTCTTCGAGTTCCTGAGAGGGAGAGGTCACGTCTTGAGCATATGCCGTAAACGGCACAGCGCTTGACGCGGCAAGCAGCAGGGCTTGCGCAGAGAATTTGAGAGGTTTCATCTTCGCTTCCTTTTTTGTTCTGACGCTATGGTCATTCGCTGGCCAAAGTGTGTCAAGAATACAGCAACAGAATCCATCTTCTGCGCCCTGTTATTTGCAAGATTGTTGCTATAATGGCACAACCTGCATGTGCATTGGGCAATTATTTGAGCACACCCGTTCTGGATGAAGGGCCGCCTTCTGACCTCATGCCTGCTCTTGTACGCACTCTCTTGCGCTCCTTGGCTTATTGGGTAAGACCCAAGGGATGATCGCTAAAACCTACAGGCGCTGCATTGCTGCCCTCTGCGTAGCCGCTGCAGCCTTCGCGCTGACAGCTTCCCCAAGCTCAGTTTCGGCCCAGTCATACGCACAAGCTGAATTTGATCCGGCCATTCCCACGCTGGAAAAGGTTGTCGGACACTTGCCCGGCGAGCGCATCACCAATCCCGAAGAGACAGTGCGGTATCTCGAAGCGCTGGCGAATGCCGCGCCTGACCGGGTCAAGATGGTTGAATATGCGACCAGTTGGCAGGGCCGCCCGCTGCATTATCTGGTGCTGAGCTCGCGTGAAAACATGGCGCGCATTGATGATATTCAGGCCGATATTGCCAATATCGCCGCAGGCCGTGCGAGCAATGGTAACGCCCTGCCGGTCACGTGGCTTGCGTATTCTGTGCATGGCAATGAAATTGCCTCGACCGATGCCGCCATCATGATGGCATACCATCTGCTGGCAGCCACAAATGATCCGCGCGTCGAACAGATCATGTCAGATACCATTGTGGTGCTGGACCCTATTCAGAACCCGGATGGCCGCGCGCGCTTTGTGAGCCATTTTCGTAATGCATTGGGCATGACGCCAATTGGTGATCGTCAGGCGGCCGAGCATGATGAAACCTGGCCAAGCGGACGGGTCAATCACTACATGTTCGACCTTAACCGCGATTGGTTCACATTGAGCCAGCCTGAGACGCGCGGCAAGGTTGCGGCTCTTCGCGAGTGGAGCCCTGTGGTGGTTGCTGATATTCATGAAATGGGCGGCGATCAGACCTATTTCTTTGCGCCAGCAGCCGATCCGGTGAACCCCAATATCACGCCAGAGCAGCTCTCTTTGTATGAGCTGATCGGACGCAACAATGCGCGCCATTTTGATCGGATCGGTGAACCCTATTTCACGCGCGAAATCTTTGACCTTTTCTATCCCGGCTATGGCGATACCTGGAATGCCCACCAAGGCGCGATTGGCATGACCTATGAACAAGGTTCTGCCCGGGGCCTAATCTGGGACCGGCGCGATGGCACCATTTTGCCTTATGCAACCACGGTCAGAAACCACTTCATCGCAAGCCTTTCAACCGCTGAGGCGGTGGCAGTGAACGCAGACCGTTTCCTGGCAGATTATGCGCAATATCGCCGGGCAAACGCAAACGGGGCGACAGGGTCGGGGGCCTATATCATCGACCTATCCAGCCGTCGCTGGAATGCAGAGCGTCTTGGGCGCAGGCTTGCCACGCAAGGCATCAAGGTTGTTCGCCAATCGGGTTCAGTCACCGTTTGCGGGCGGTCCTATCCCAATGGCTATATCGCGGTGCCGCAAGCTCAGCCAGCAGGCAAACTGGTGCGTAGCCTGCTCGACAAAGACACCGAATTGCCGCGCGAATTTATCCTCGAACAGGAAAAGCGGCGCAGCCAGGATTTGGCACATGAGCTTTACGATGTAACGGCCTGGTCTGTCGGAGCCATGTCGGGCGTCAAAGTCGACCTGTGCAATCGCGCGGTTGGCGGTGAGCCAATGACCGGCGGCGAACCTGTTGCCCCTGTGACGAGTGGTTCCGCTGCCTACGCGGTTGCGGTTCCGTGGTCCGACAGCGGGCAAGCGCGCCTTGTTACCCTTGCGCTGAGCGATGGTATTGAAGGGCGGGCAAGCGATGAAGCTTTCACCAAAAACGGTCGCACATTCCCGCGCGGAACCGTGGTTTTCCCGGTCGCGATGAACTCGCCTGAAAAAATGGCGCGTTTGCAAGAGCTGGCACGCGAAATTGGCGCTGAGACGGTTGGTATTGCTGATAGCTGGGTTGAAGATGGGCCCAATCTTGGCAGTTCTGCTTTCGTGCGTTTGACTTTGCCTAAAGTCGCGATTGCGTGGGATGAAGGCATCTCTCAACTGAGCGCGGGCTCTTTGCGTTTTGTGCTTGAACAGCGCCTAGGCCTGCCTGTCGTGCCGATCCGTACCAACCGGTTTGGCCGCGCTGATCTATCTGATTACGATGTTGTGCTGATCCCCAACGGATCACCGCGCGGCACAATGGGCGCAAGCGGCCTTCGCAATCTTCGCGAGTATGTGGCGCGCGGCGGAGTGCTGGTCGCGGTAGGCAATTCTCTTGGAGCGGTGGCGTCAGGGGATAGCCCGCTGCTTTCCATCGAACGCGAGGCGGCATTGGGTCTTTCTGCAAATGATGACCAAAAGGATGCAGGCTCACTCACAAGGGCGCAGGAAATCTCAAACGAGGAGGAATATCGCGAGGCCATTGCCAATCAGGAGGCCTTGCCTGACACCTTGCCGGGCGCATTGCTCAATACCGTTGCCGATACCGAGCACTTCTTGTCAGCGGGCTATGACGATGGTGCGGTGGTTCTTGCAAGCGGATCGACTGTGTTCACCCCGCTCGACCGGTCAGATGGCACCAATGTCATGCGTTTTGCAGCGCCAGATGCCCTTATTGAAAGCGGTTATGTGTGGGATGAAAACCGCCGCCAGATGGCGTTCAAACCCTATATGATGGCACAAGGCACAGGGCGCGGGCTGACCATTGGCTTTGCCCATGACCCCTCGACGCGGGCCTATCTCGATGGTCTTGATCTGTTGATCGCCAACGCGGTTCTTATTGCCCCATCGCGCATTCGTTAAGCTGTCGGCATTTGTCGGGCTCGATATGTCATTGATAGAGCACTTTTGAACTGGTGCTTTACACGGGCAATACACCCCTCTAGCGTGAGGCCGCTTAAGAAGGGGTCTACTCATGCTCGAATTGAAGAATGTCAGCCACATCTATCCCAACGGCGTGCGCGCGCTTGATGATGTGACTTTGACGATCCCCAAGGGGATGTTCGGGTTGCTTGGCCCCAATGGTGCGGGCAAATCCACCCTGATGCGCACAGTGGCAACGCTGCAAACGCCAAGTTCGGGTGCGATCACCTTTGATGGCCTCGATATCCTTGCAGAGCCTGAGGATCTGCGCAAACGGCTTGGCTATTTGCCGCAAGACTTTGGCGTTTATCCCCGCGTGTCAGCCTATGACATGCTTGATCATATGGCTGTGCTTAAAGGCATTGGAGCAAGGGGTGAGCGCAAGGATACGGTTGAAACACTGCTCAATCAGGTCAACCTTTGGGATGTTCGCAAGAAAGCGATTGCAGGCTTTTCTGGCGGAATGCGACAACGTTTTGGCATTGCACAAGCGCTTATCGGCAATCCCGATCTTATCATCGTTGATGAGCCCACAGCGGGCCTTGACCCGGAAGAACGCAACCGCTTCCTCAACCTCCTTGCTGAAATTGGCGAGAATGTGGTGGTCATCCTCTCAACCCACATTGTCGAAGATGTGGCGGATTTGTGCCCGTCGATGGCGGTTCTTGTAAACGGTTCGATCAAGCTTGAAGGCGCGCCTAAAGAGCTCATGACGAGGGCCGTGGGCACGATTTGGGCTAAAACCATCGAGCGCGGCGAGCTTGATGGTTATCGCAATATGTATGAGGTCATTTCGACCCGTTTGTTTGCAGGCGAAACCATCATTCACATCTTGTGCGATCATGATCCGGGTGATGGATTTGCCGCTGTCGATGGCGGGCTTGAGGATGTTTATTTCTCCACCCTTGCACAGGCGCGCCGCGCCGTTCCTGAAACTGACGCAGCATAAAGCGAGGAGACGCAACCATGTTCGGTTCCATCGCGCTTTTTGAGCTGCGTTACCAATTGCGCAATCCGGTTTTCTGGGTGGCGCTTATCATCTTTTTCCTGCTGACCTTCGGGGCAACCGTTTGGGACCAGCTCACGATTGGCGGCGGGGGCAATGTCAAGATAAACAGCCCCGCAGCAATTCTTCAGGTTCAGCAGATAATGAGCCTGTTCTTCATGTTTGTCACAACAGCTTTTGTGGCAAATGTCGTGGTTCGCGATGATGACAGCGGTTTCGGGCCGATGGTGCGCTCGACGCAGGTTACCAAATTCTCCTATCTCATGGGGCGCTTTACAGGCGCGCTCCTTGTTGCACTGATCGCATTTGCAGCAATCCCTCTTGCGATTTTCCTTGGCTCTTTGGCCCCATGGTTGGATCAGGAAACCGTCGGCCCCAACCAGCTTGAGTATTATCTCAACAGCTATGTGTTCTTTGCCGCACCCAGCGTTATCATGCTGAGCGCAATTTTCTTTGCAGTCGCAACCGTCACGCGCTCGATGATGTACACCTATGTCGCCGTGGTCGGCTTTCTGGTGCTTTATTTCACCTTCAATGCAATCGTCGGCGGTGAACCGGAATATCGTGACATTGCCGGAATGTTTGAGCCCTTGGGCCTTGCAGCGGTGTCGAATGAGACGCGCTATTGGACGGTGTCAGAACTCAACACACAGCTGCCCGCACTGACGGGCACGATGTTGTTCAACCGTGTGTTTGCTCTTGTCATTGCCATTGTTGCCTTGGGTTTTGCTCTTTGGCGGTTCAGTTTTGCAGACCGGGGTGTGTCGGCGCGCCAAGCACGCAAACTTGCGAAAAAAGCGCAGAAACTTGCACGCACACAGCCCAAGACTGTCGCCGTTTTGCCCGCAACTCGGCCCGAGCAAGCAGCTTTTGAGCGCCTTTTAAAAACCACCCGGTTTGAGATTTCCCAAGTCGTGCGCAGCCCGGCATTTTCAGTCTTGCTGCTTTTGGGATTAGTGAACTGCCTTGCTGCGCTCATTTTTGGCACTGAAACCTATGGCACGCCTCGTATCCCTGCGACGTTTTCGCTGATCGAGCTTATTTCAGGCACCTTTGGCATCATCCCTCTTATTATCGCGATCTATTACGGCGGTGAACTTGTCTGGCGGGACCGGGATCGCAAATTCCACGAGGTCATCGACAGCACGTCGCTGCCAGGTTGGGCCTATATGGTGCCAAAGACCATTGCAGTGACCCTTGTTCTGTTCGCCACCTTGATGGTGTCGGTAATCGCAGCGATGGCGGTGCAGGCAAGCCGTGGCTATTTCGACTTCGAGATCGGCAAATACCTTATGTGGTACGTCTTGCCCTTCACCGTCGACTTGCTCCAACTTGCGATCCTATCGGTCTTTGTCCAAGCGCTAAGCCCGAACAAATATGTCGGCTGGGGCATTATGGTGCTCTACATTGTGGCAACCATAACCTTTGCTGGCATTGGATTTGACCACCCGCTTCTTTTGTATGGCGGCGGTGTTGCAAATCCGGTCTCCGATATGAATGCAGACGCTGTTGCGGGCGAACTTGGCTGGTGGCTCAGGCTCTATTTCGGAGGAATGGCTCTGCTTATGGCCGTCCTTGCCCACCTTATGTGGCGGCGCGGGACGGAAACCAGCCTGATGCCGCGCCTCAAAGCGCTTCCGCGCCGTGCTATCTCTGTGGCAGGTGCGCTTGGTCTTGTGGGTGTCCTCACCTCTGTTGGTACAGGGGCATTTCTCTACAATCAGATGAATGTCGAGAACACCTATCGCAACAGCGATGCGCAGGAAAAGATGTTGGCCGACTATGAGAAAGAGTATCTCAAATATGCCGATCTTAAACAGCCATCGCTGACCGACGTGGCGCTGGCTGTGGATCTTTATCCCGAAGAGAGGCGGATGGAGGCATCGGGCACTTACACCATGATCAATGACACAGGCGCTCCTGTTGAAACGCTTCATGTGCGCCTCGTCGATGCCGATAGCAAACTGCTTGAAGTGGATGTTCCAGGGGCAACGCTGGAGAACAATGACGAGACCTATCAACACCGCATCTACCGCTTTGACACGCCTTTGGCGCCAGACGAAACGGCAAGCCTGACGTTTAAAAGCCAACGCTGGCACAAAGCGCTCAGCACAAGCGGGTATGGCACGCGTTTGGTCAAAAACGGGACCTTCCTCAACAATTCCGAGTTCACGCCGCAAATCGGGATGAATGAGCAAGGATTGCTTACAGATCGGGCCACACGGCGCAGCCACGGCCTTGAACCTGAACTGCGCCCGGCAAAACTCGAAGATGAGCATGCCCATGATGAAAACTACATTGGCGATGCCGATTGGGTGAATTCTAGCATCACTTTGTCGACTTCGGCAGATCAGGTGCCCATTGCGCCGGGTAAACGGGTTTCTGATGTGGTCGAAGGCGATCGCAGGATTGCAACGTTCCAGTCAACCGCACCTGTGCTGGCGTTCTTCTCGATCCAGTCTGCGCGTTATGAGACAATGGAAAGGGATGCCGACGGGGTGAATTTGCAGGTCTATTACGATCCAAAACACCCATATAACGCTGAGCGGATGATGGAGGCGATGGATGCATCGCTAAAATACTACCGCGCCAATTTTGGCCCTTATCAGTTTGACTATGCTCGGATTATCGAGTTCCCGGGCTATGCAAGCTTTGCTCAGGCTTTTGCAGGAACGATGCCTTGGTCAGAAGATCTTGGCTTTTTGGCCAGCCTCGCGAACCCGGGCGAAATTGACTATGTCACTTACATCGCGGCGCATGAATTTGGTCACCAATATTGGGCTCACCAGCTGATTTCAGCCAACCAGCAGGGCGGCACCATGCTGGTCGAAACGCTGGCGCAGTATTCGGCATTGATGGTGATGAAGGACATGTATGGCGAAGACGACATGCGCCGGTTCCTGAAGTTCGAGCTCGACAATTATCTTGCCTCGCGCGGGTCGGAAGCCCTCGAAGAATTGCCATTGGAGCGGGTCGAAAACCAGGGGTACATCCACTATCGCAAAGGTTCTGTGGTGATGTATCTTTTGCAGGATCGTTTGGGTGAGGAGCGCGTCAATGCGATGTTGGCACAGCTGCTCGACCGCTTCCGTTTCAAGAGCCAGCCCTATGCGACCTCAAAGGACTTGGTCGGTGGTTTCTTCTCGCTTGCACGCAATGACGAAGAGCGCGAGCTCATCAGCGACTTGTTGCAGAAGATTACGGTCTACGATCTCAAAGCTGAAGAGGCTGAGGTCAAAGAGCTTGATGATGGCAATTTCGAGACGACGCTGACGATTGCTGCGGCCAAATATTATGCCGATGGCGAGGGCAATGAGACAGAGGCTGATCTTAATGATCAGATCGAGATTGGAGCCTTCACTCAACGTCCCGGAGCAGGTGAATTTGCCAGAGCAAACGTGCTTTCGATGGAGCGCCGCCCGATTAAGTCGGGTAAGCAGACAATCAAGCTTGTGACGCAAAAGCGGCCAACGTGGCTCGGGATTGATCCGTACAACAAATATGTTGATCGCAATTCCGATGATAACCTCGTTGCTCCGGGTTAGTCGCGTTCTGCAAAAACAGTGAGCCTTCGCACACCGCAGGTATGCGAAGGCTCTGAGCCGGGTATCGGAAGGTTGTGTTACCCGGCCCAATCCGGGGATGTTTGCGGGCTAAAATTCGCTCCAATCCTGATCGTCATCAAACACTTCAAGGCCTTGTTTGACAGCAAGGTTGCCCGCGACCGCTGGTTCTGTGATGGGCGCAGACGTTGGAATGGATGGGAAGACCGGCCTCACACGAGCCGGCTTTGCAACCGCAAGCGGCGCAGGGGCGGGGTTGTAAAAGCCATGCTGTGAACCGGCATCGCTTTTGGCCGACACCTCGAACTTGGCGATAATCTTCTCAAGCCGCTCCGCTTCGCTCGACATGTTGCGCGCCGCGGCATTGGTTTCTTCGACCATCGCAGCGTTTTGCTGCGTCATATGATCCATCTCACCGACAGATGAATTGACCAGCGAAATGTTGTCAGCTTGTGAGTTGGTCATGTGCGCGATGTCGTTCACTTGCGTGGTGACTTCGCCGATCTGATCCACAATCGTTTGCAGGATTGAACCTGTCTTCCCGACGAGGTTCACGCCGTTTTCGACATGGCTGGAACTCTTCGTGATGAGGTCTTTAATGTCCTGCGCGGCTTCTGCGCTTCGTTGCGCCAAAGCACGCACTTCGTTGGCAACAACTGCAAAGCCTTTGCCGGTTTCGCCTGCGCGGGCAGCCTCGACACCTGCGTTAAGGGCAAGAAGGTTCGTTTGAAATGCGATGCCATCAATGACGTCGATGATCTGTGTGATGTCACTGGATGACTTCTCGATAGAGGCCATGGCTTCCACGGCTTCGGCCACGGCTGAACCGCCATCGCGCGCTTGGTTGTCGGTCTGGTGGATCGCATCGCTGGCTTGCGTGGCTTTTTCAGCGGTCTGTTTGATAAGCGTTGTGATCTGGCTCATGGAAGCTGCGGTTTCTTCAAGACGACCTGCTTGTTGCTGGGTGCGTTCGGACAGATCATCAGAAGCCGCCCTGACCTCGTGAGCGCCAGTGTTCGTGGTCTTGGCCGAGCCTGACAATTCGCAAATTGTGTGCTCAAGCGTCTCGAGCGCTGTGTTAAAGTCCGACTTAAGCTTGGCAAACTGACCGGTGAGGTCAGCATCCACGCGCGCTTTCAGGTCACCTGCTGCCAGTTTTTCGAGGCCCGTCCCGATACTCTCAACAATTTGTGCCGCTTGTGCCTCCTTCTCCGCCTCAGCCTTAGTGAGTTCGCGCTGAAGGCTCTGCATAGAGTTTGCGAGGCCGCCCAGCTCGTTCTGGTCCTCAATCGAGGGGATAGTGACGCCGCGCGAACCGGTTGCCATACGCTCAATAGCGTCGGTGAGTTGAGGAATTTTGCGCACGGTTCTGGTCGACCAGCGCACAATCAAGCCGCTTAACAAAACCGCCGCAAGGCAGACCAAAGCAAGGATGAGAGTGAAGTTTCCGGTGGTCGCGCGCGTTTCAGCCGAGATTGCCTGATTGCGGGCTTCCTGCAGATCGATGAATTCATTGATCTGACCCAGCCACTGCGTGAACATTGGGGCGGCATCGAGACGCAAAATACGGTCAGCGGCCACGTCATCGCCTGCATTATGCCGCGCAAGGACCTGTTCCACCAGAGCATTGGTCTCGCGTTCGGTTGCTTTGATGCGGCTGAGTATTTCGAGTTCTTCGGGCAAGGGAGCGGTTGCAGGCGCGAGCATGTCATCAAGTGGTCCTGCGGATTGATCATACATCGCTTCAAGTGAGCGGATTTCGTTGATCGCTTTTTGAGCTTCGCCGCGCGACTTTGCCAAAACCACATCGCGAAGCGCGATGGCACGGTCATGGACGCTTCCTCTAAAATTGATGGCATAGCGCTGTTTAACCGAGTTGACGTCGCTAACCTGTGTGAGGTTGGCATCGACCGTTGCAATTCTTAGGCCTGCAAATCCGGCAATGGCCAAAAGAAGAATGATCACAGCTGCAAAGCCGACAATAAGCTGTTTCTTTATACTCAGCGACGCAAGCACCATTGATCTCCTTCCGCTTGGAGCCGGTCCAATAGGGTTAAGCCTGCTACGGAAGGCGAAATCTTTGGTTATGCAGTTTTGCGTGATTGCCGTTTAGACAGTGGTTGCAATTTGAAGAGCCGGTGCATTCGCTCAGGCGAACCACTTAATGGTCTTCCCCCAGTCGCATGGTTAACCAATCCTTACACACAGCGCCTAGCACCCAAGATGCGTCAGTAGCGTCGTCCACGTCGTCTCTCGCGCACGAACGTATCGGGCTCACAACTCACTTTGCAAACAGCCTATCGGGCAAACGGGGCAGGTCATGCGCATTCTATTTTATCTACCGGTTGTGACGCCGTGGTGGTTTGAGAGGATCATTTTGCCGCTGATCGAAAAGCTGGCGGTGGATGATGAGGTTCACATTCTTGCACCGATCTTTTGGCAAGGAACCGGACTTGGTCAGGCGCAATATGACGCTTGCGCGCACTTGCCATTGGTAAAGTGGCATATCGTAACCGATGAAAGCCATCGCTCCATGCGAACCAACGCCGCTGAGCGCGAGAGACTGGTTGAGTTTGTGGCAACGCTTGCTCCAGATGTCGTGCTTTGCCGGTCGGCTGATGTTGAAACAACGGCTCTGTTTCCGGGGCTCGTGCGTCACATCACTGAAGGCGGCGCTGACCCTTTGGTATTGCCTGTGAGCGCGGTTCATTTTGCCAAGGCGCCGTTTGACCACGCGCTTTTGCCAAACTTGGATGATGACCAACGTGCCAAGCTGATCCAGCTGATCGAACCGTATTGGGGCACCATTGCTCAGGCTGCCAATTCAAATGCGCCAACACGGGCAGAGTTTCGCAAATGGGCGCGGTTGCCCGAGGATCGCCCGACCCTGTTTTTACCGCTTGAGTATGAGCATGCAGAAAATTTTTACACCCAGCATCAAATGGGTCCCCGCCCCAATGCAAAGTTGGTCCAAGAGATGGTCGAACGCATTGACGGGCGTGCTTTCCTTGCTCTTACCAATCATCCTCTCAACGACCTTTACGTCAACAAAAGAGCGCTTACCGAAGTGGTCGAGGCCAACCGCCACGCGGTTCGTCTTTTGCCCGCACAGACCCCTTGCGCACAGCGGACCACCTTGCACTTAATGCGCGAGGCGGATGGCGTCCTTTTAGGCGATTCAAAGTGTTATTCGCTTGCCGGATTTTGGGGCACGCCCATCATGCGGCGATCCCATTTTCGCACAGGTGATTGGTTGCACGCCTGCAACGACATCGAGGCATTTGTACACGCGGTTTGTAACGGCGATGCGACCCCTCCTGATACCGGAATGGCACGGATTTGGTTCGCTTTTCACGCGGCCAACACCCTGGTTTTGCCCGATGATCCCGGTTTGACCGGTTCTGATATTCTTGAGCGGATTACAAAACCTTTTGCCCCTGACCGGTGGGAGAGGAACCTTTCAGTGTTCGCCCGCGGATGGGGCACGCACAAGGAGATCGCGGCGTGAATGCAGTCACCGCAATCTTCAGGGCGCACAGCGATTGTCAAGCGGACGCATTTATCGATGCCATCACGGCTGAACGCGATGCCCTCTCGCGATTTATTGACGGGCCGTTCCAGTCTTCGGTTTTCGAAGTGATCGCTTTGCTAGCCCGGCAGACCCGGCCCGTTACATTCACTGGGATCGGAAAATCTGGACATATCGCCCGCAAAGCGGCTGCAACATTTTCGAGCCTTGGCATCCCTTGCGCTTTCATCAGCGCGGCAGAAGCGGCCCATGGTGATTTGGGGGCTATCGCCCCTCGATCTTGCGTCATTGCGCTTTCAAACAGCGGGACCACAAGCGAGCTTTTGGCGATTGTGCCCTCGCTTAAGATGCGCAGCTGCACCTTGGTGGCGATCGTTGGACGCGAGGTCTCGCCCTTGGCGGATGCAAGCGATCATACGATCCTTGCCAAGGTCAGTGCCGAGGCTGACCCTTTAGGGATGGCTCCGACCTCCAGCACAACACTGCAGCTTGCGATATGCGATGCGCTTGCCATCGCTGTTAGCCAGCAGCGCGGCTTTTCGAAGCACGAGTTTCTGGAGCACCACCCAGCAGGGCTTCTTGGGCGCCGCGCAATCCCTGTTGCATCGCTTATGGCCCAAGGGGATGACTTGCCCACGGTAACGCCGTGCACGCCCATGTTGGAGCTTTTATCGGAGATGTCAGCCAAACGCATGGGGGCTGCGTGCGTTGTCGATGAGGACCAAAAACTGCTTGGTCTGGTGGTCGATGGCGATGTGCGCAGATCGTTGGAACAAGGCGAGGATGTCAGTTCAGCAACAGCCCAATCGGTTATGCAAACAGCGCCGCTCACCATCGCACAAAACGCCAGTCTTGGCGATGTTTTGGCGGTGCGAAAGGAGAGCGGGGCGGCCTGGCTTGTCATGCCCGTCATCGACACGGCAGGCCGTCTAAAAGGTATGCTCCATGCCAAGGACATACTGGAATAGCCCATGAAAATTGTCGCATTCATACCGGCCAAAGGCGATAGCGAGCGGGTCCCTGGCAAGAACCGGGCGATCCTTGACGGTGAGCATTTGTTTAAGCGCAAGCTGCGACAAATGCTCGATTGCAAGCTTATCAATGAGGTGTGTCTCGACACAGAAGACGCCGGGCTCGCAGCGCTCGCGGATGATTTGCCTGTCACATGGCTTAAGCGTCCCGAAGCCCTCGCCAGCAATGCAACTGATGGGCATGAGATGTTCGCATGGGAGTGCAGCCAGCGGCCTGAGGCTGATATCTGGGTCCAAGTGCTTTGCACCGCGCCTTTTGTAACGGCAGATACCCTCACCCGGGCGCTCAAGGCGCTGCTTGCCAATCCGCACGCTGACAGCCTTGTGGGCGTGACGCGCGCAAAGCAATATTGCTGGGCCAATGGCGCGCCCGAATACACAGACAGCAAGGGCCGCATACCCAACAGCGTTGACCTTCCCGATACGATTGCCGAGGCGATGAGCCTTTACATCGTGCGCAAGGGAGAAGACGGCGCGCTTCCAGGCCGGCGCTATGGTGCAAACCCGATCCTGTTTGAGCTTGATCCGATCGAACAGGTGGACATCAACACACACGCCGACCTTGCCGTTGCTGAGACCATTGCAGCCGGTCAAAGAGCGGCCGAAGCGGCCCGGTTTCGCGCGATGCTTGGCCATTTCTCCTCAACCGTTTTGGCAGACATTTGCAAGGAGATGGAGATCAACGCGGTTCTGCCATCCCATATTCGCCAAACCAGCGGCGGAAAGATCATGGGCCGGGCCAAAACCTTGCAACTGGGCAAGATTGATCCGCACGATCACAGCGATGCCTGGAAAGGCATTTACGGCGCGCTCCAATCCTATGACTTTGTGCGGCAAGGCGATGTCATCATGGTGGCCAATGAAGTGCCGGGGAGAGCCTATTTCGGTGATCTTAACGCAGGGCTTGCCACTCGTGCCGGGGCCGTCGGGGCGATAATCGATGGCGTGACGCGAGACACCGAAGACGTGCGCCGCCTTGGCCTGCCCGTCTTTGCGCACGCCAGTCATTGCAACGATATCAAGTTTGAAGGCACGCTCCTTGCGATGAACAAGCCGATTGAAATCGGCACTGTGCCCGTTTGCAATGATGATGTGGTGTTTGCCGATGAAGACGGCGTGGTTGTGGTGCCGCGCTCTTCTTGGAACACAGTTGAGGCCCGCGCCTGGGAGGTTCTTAGCAATGAGGCACAGATCCGATTGAATGCCGCACGCGGGCTCGACACCGGCGAAATCCTGAACCGGTTCGGCGCGTTTTAGGAGGCGGTGATGAAGTGTGTGACGATTGGCAAACTCCAAGTTGCAAACGATAAACCCTTGACCCTCATCGCAGGGCCTTGTGCGATGGAAAGCCGTGATCATGCGCTTGAAATGGCGAGCGGGCTTAGTGAGATTTGCGCCAATCTTGGCCTTGGCCTCATCTACAAATCCTCTTTCGACAAAGGGAACCGCACCTCCATAAATTCACCGCGCGGGATCGGCCTCACCACTGCGCTTGATGTGTTTGGTGAAATCCGCAGCACATTTGGATGTCCGGTCATCACAGATGTGCACGAGCCACATCAATGCGAGCGCGTGGGGGAGGTCGTGGATGTGCTGCAAATCCCCGCGTTCCTGTGCCGCCAGACCGACCTTCTTCTTGCCGCTGGTCACACGGGCTGCGCGGTCAATGTGAAAAAGGGTCAGTTCCTTGCGCCATGGGACATGGCCAATGTGGCAGACAAAATCGCAAGCACCGGGAATTCAAACGTCCTCTTGTGCGAGCGCGGCAGCAGCTTTGGCTATAACACGCTCGTCAACGACATGCGCGCCGTCCCGATTATGGCTGAGACGGGCTATCCGGTGATTTTTGATGCGACCCATTCGGTCCAGCAACCAGGCGGCAATGGAACCTCATCGGGAGGGCAGCGCGAGTTTGTGCCCCATCTTGCGCGCGCCGCCGTTGCCATCGGGGTTGCGGGGCTCTTTATTGAGACCCATCAAGACCCCGACACAGCCCCCAGCGATGGCCCGAATATGATCCCATTGCGCGAGATGGAAGGCCTTCTCAAAACACTTCTGGCTTTTGATTGTCTCGCCAAGCAATAGCCTTTAAAAGTATCACATCACGCCCAGAGATTTCGGTGGTTGCCTGACCTGATCCGCTTAACGACGTCATTTGGCCTCGCCTCATGGGCATTTCGTTGTAAGGCTGTACGGCACAACGAAACGGGGCAAATACACAGTGAAGCGATTGCTGGATTGGATTAAGCGGCACCCAATCATCACGGGCGTCATTGCGCTGGTGCTGATCTTGATCTTGTGGGGCCTCCTCTCGCCAAGGGAGCGGGGCTACGAATATGTCGTCGAGGAAGCGGGCACAGGTGAGGTTGCCCGCGTTGTCTCCGCAAGCGGCACCTTGCGCGCATTGAACACAATCAATGTAGGCGCTGAGGTTTCAGGCCAGATCACCAATGTCTATGTCGATTTTAATTCGCCTGTTGCAGCTGGCGAATTGCTTGCGGAAATTGACTCCACGAGGCCCCGCGCCCGCGTAACCCAAGCCCGTGCGCAGGTGGACCTCGCGCGTGCGACCCTTTTGCAGGCTGAGGCTTCGATTGCGCGCTCGCGGACCGATGTGGAGGTCCAGACACGTGAATATGATCGCCGCAAAGAGCTTTCTGAGAAAGGCTTTGTGTCAGGGGCAGGCCTTGATCAGGCCGAGAATGCGCTGGTTTCAGCCAAGGCCAATCTCAGCTCCGCTCAGGCCCAAGCCCAAAGCGCGCGCGCTCAGATTGCGCAAAGCATGGCCGAACTTGAATCAGCGCGGCTCGATCTGTCCCGCACCCGTATCATTGCACCCACAAGCGGCGTTGTGATCGACAAGCTGGTGGAACCGGGCACGACGGTTGCGGCCAATTTCCAAACCCCCAACCTCTTCACGATTGCCGCAGACACAAGCCGGATGCAGGTCGAGGCAAGCGTGGATGAAGCCGACATTGGCCAAGTGCGCGAAGGCCAAGATGTGCGCTTTACGGTCGATTCTTACCCCGATGCAGAATTCGTCGCCAAGGTGCAGCAAATTCGTCAGTCCGCGACGCAAAACGGCAACGCGGTGAGCTATCTGGTTATTCTTGACGTCGACAATTCAGATGGACTTTTGCTGACCGGTATGACGGCCAATGTTGAAATCATCACCGGCGCTAAGAAAGATGTGTTGCGAGTGCCGGTCGCCTCGACACGCTTTTTACCTCGCGACCAGGACCGCGCTGAGCAAGAAGAGGACGGGGCAGAAGGCGAGGGGGACGGTGCAAAACAGGCGTTTGTCTGGGTTCCCGGCGATGAGCCATACAAGCCCCGGCGTGTGCCCGTTGAGTTGGGGCTTGAGGGTGAGGACTTTGTTGAGATCACTGGCGGGCTTGAAGTTGGGCAATCTGTGCTTGTGCGCTCGAAGAGCCTAACCGGCGATGGCTCGGATGAGGGATCGTAAGCTTGGCCATGGAGGATACCACAGGCCATCCGCTCATCGAGACCCGCGAGCTTGTCAAAAGCTACAACCTTGGCGGCGAGGTGATCCATGCGGTCAACGGGGTTTCGCTTTCGATTGAGCGGGGCGAATATGTGGCGATCATGGGGACGAGTGGATCTGGCAAATCCACTTTCATGAACATGATCGGGTGCCTTGATGTGCCGAGTTCTGGCCAAGTCCTGATCGATGGAACACCCACGGCATCCATGACGAGCGATGATCTGGCGGTACTGCGCAACCAAAAAATTGGTTTCGTCTTTCAGCAGTTCAATCTGCTCGCGCGAACGTCGTCCATCGACAATGTGGCGGTGCCTTTAATCTATTCTGGAATTGAGAAAGCAGAGCGAAGAGCCCGCGCAACGGATAAGCTGATCGATATGGGGCTGGGCGACCGTCTCCTCAACACGCCAGCGAAGCTCTCGGGCGGGCAACAGCAACGCGTGGCCATTGCAAGGGCGCTTGTGACAGAGCCGCTTGTCCTGCTTGCCGATGAGCCAACCGGCGCGCTTGATACGCGCACGAGTGAGGAGATCATGGCGATCTTCGAAAGTCTCAATGCAAGCGGCATTACGGTGATCGTGGTCACTCACGAGGATGAAATCGCAGAGCATGCCAAACGCCGGATTGAGTTTCGCGATGGCAAGGTGATCGAAGACCGCGCCGTTGAGGGCCGCACTATTGCAGCCAGCGCTCCCGAGGCAGAGGAGGCGTAATGGCAAGCGCGCCTGCCAAACCAGACCTCGCCAAGCCAAGGCGCGCAAGTTTCCTCAGCAGTTGGGGTGTCAACATTGCGATTGCGCTTACCGCGCTTCGAACCAATTTGATGCGCTCGATCCTCACTATGCTGGGCGTGCTAATTGGCGTGTTTGCTGTGACTCTCGCGGTTGCGGTGGGCAATGGTGCGAGCGATGCGGTAACCGAGACGATCAACCGCTTTGGATCAAACATGGCGATCCTTGTGCCAGCGCCAAACAATGAGGAAGGCGGTCCTCCGCGACGCAGTGACATTCGCGGTCGGCTTACTGCGCGCGACCTCAGCGCAGTCGAACGCGAAGTGCCCAATATCCGAGCGCTTGCCCCGCAATTGCGACAGCAAGTTGATTTGATCGTAGCGGGAGGAAACACCTCATCTCAAGCAGTGGGAACGTCTCCCGGGTATGGGCAGGTGACAAGCCAACTTGCCGACCGAGGGAGGTACATTACCAAAGCAGACGTGCGCTCTTCTGCCCGCGTCTTGGTGCTTGGCCGAACGGTTGCCAAAGACCTTTTTGGCGAGTTTGATCCCATTGGTGAGAAGGTGCGCGTCAACAATGTGCCCTTCCGGGTGATTGGCCTTCTGGAGGAGAAGGGATCAACGCTTGGCGATGACCAAGACGACACTTTGATCATGCCAATCAGCACCATGCGTCAGCGTTTCGTCGGTGACACTTTACCGGGACCTGACGATTTACAGCTCGCCTTTGTGGCCTTTCAAGAAGATGCGTCTTTGTCCGAAGGCAAAGAGGCCATCGTCACTGTATTGAAAGACAGATACCGGGTGAAACCGGGCGAAGTCAGCCCGTTTACCGTTCGAACGACGGAAGAGTTTGTCGAACAAAGCAATTTTGTGACCGGCATTTTGCAAGCGGTGCTTGTCTCGATTGCGTCGATCTCGCTTTTGGTGGGCGGCATTGGCATTATGAACATCATGCTGGTGAGCGTTACCGAACGCACGCGTGAAATCGGGCTTCGCATGGCGCTGGGCGCGAAGAAGAGCGATATTCGCAATCAGTTTTTGGTCGAGGCCGCAGTTCTCTGTGTCCTTGGCGGCGCGGTCGGCCTTGTGCTGGCGTGGCTCGCGGGGACGGCTCTTACCGCTTATGCGGATTTTCCGGTTCCTATCGGAATAGGCGTGGCGCTCGGCTCAATAGCTTTCTCAGCCATGCTTGGATTGATTTTCGGCAGCTACCCGGCAATCCGCGCCTCGCGCCTGTCGCCAATTGAGGCGCTTCGAACAGAATAAGCCGACCCAAGACGCCCCAGCGCGGCATCTAACCACGCCTCCTAACAGCATTTGTCATAACCGTAACACTGCTTGTCAGCGGACTTGTCTGTGCGCCCGCCCCATAGCCGCGATGCAAGGTTCCTCATGGAGCCGATCAAGGGTGATTAGGGGCAATAACATGAAACCAGTCTTCAAAACCGCTGTGAAAGCAGCCCTGCTGGGTGCAGGCGCGCTCGTAGCAACACTACCGATGAGCGCGCAGGCGCAAGACGCAAACGGCGCGTTTGAAGCGCTCAATGCGCAAGTGGAAACAAGAGCAGGCGATCCGCAATTTGACTATCAGCTTGGAATAGCGGCTCTGGACGCAGGCCGGTTTGGTGATGCGATCATTGCGTTCCAACGGGTGCTAGCGGTTCAGCCGACCAATGCAGCAGCGCGCGCTGAGCTTGCTCGCGCCTATGCGCTAGCAGGTGATATCGACACCGCGCGCGAGCAATTTGCGACCGTTGTCGATGATCCAACACTCCCAGACCCGGTGCGCCAACGCTTTACCGGCTTTGTGCGCCAGTTCGACAAACAAATCGCAGGCGGCGGCTCGGACGTTAGCGGCTTTGTCGAGGCCCGGGTTGGCTATGATGACAATATCAACAGCGCCACACAGCTTGATACGATCGTGATCCCGCTGTTCAGCTTCCTTGGAGCAGGACAGCTTGGCGCGAATGCAATTGCGCAAGACGATGAGTTCTACGAGGTCAATGCAGGCGTCTCCGGCGTCACTGCCATCGGCCGTCAAGATCGACTGTTCGCATCGGCTCTGGGCAGCTGGCGCGATAACTTTGATAGCAGCGCTTTTGATCAGGCCGCGCTTACCGGCACTGCTGGATATGCGCACACTTTTGCCAATCGCGACGTTATCTCGCTTTCTGGTCAGGTGCAGAAATTCTGGCTCGACCGCGATGGTTTCCGCACCAGCTATGGGGCGATTGCACAATATACAAAGCCGCTTGAAAATGGCCGCGCTCTCACCGTTTCGGCGCAGTACAATCGGCTCGACTTTGACAATGATCCATTGCGCGATGCAGATCGTTTTGCAGGCGGTGTCGGCTATGTCGGCAAGAACTTTGCCATTAACGTAACCGGCGGCAAAGAAGAGACCCGCAGGCAAGCTGGCGATGCGCAAAGCTTCGCCTTTGCAAGCGCAAATGTCGGCGCAGAAGTGCCAGTGGCAAAGCGCGTGGCAGTCGTTGGCGGGGCAGCCTTTGACCTTCGCCGATATGACGCACCCGACCCTTTGTTCCTGACAGAACGCAGCGATGAACGCCTTGATCTTCGCGCCGGGGTAAAGGTTGCCGTCCTCGACCAGCTCTTCCTCCAGCCCACCGCCACATACACCCGCAATTGGAGCAACATTGCTCTGTTCGATTTCGAACGCTGGACCGTCTCGGTCGCTGCGCGCTTTGAATTTTGATCCGCTTTTTCTGGAGTATCTGACATGACTTCCATTCACACCACTTCATCACGTTCGCTGCGGATCCTTTTGATCGGCGCATCAAGCCTTGCCCTGTCAACACCTGCCCTTGCCAATACAGTAATTTTCCCAAGCTCTGGTGTCGATGTTCAGCCCGGGCAGCGCACGACGCAAACCAGCGGCATCGCGCAAATTAAACTCACCTCTGGCGCCATGGTCAGCATCAGTGAGGGCGCTGAATACACCATCAACGATGATGGTTCGATCGATCTTCACAAGGGCTCCATCACTGTTACCGGTGCGCCTCGTGCACGCGTGGATATCCGGATGCCCGGCGATGTTGCGGGCCAGATCGTTGGCACCAATTCATCGGCAAGTTTCACCGTTAATGAAGACGGCAGTTCCTCAGGCCACACGCTTACCGGTGTCGTGCGCGTGAGCACCGATGGCAAACGCCGCAAACCCTATCGCGAAGGGCAAATGTGGAAGGCTGAGGCAGGCGAAGCGCCTGAGCGCACGATTGCCAACGCGCCGGTCGTACAGCCAAGCGCAGAACCCGGCGTGGATGAGGTTTTGGCGATTGCGGGCGATGCCGGACCCGCGAATGCCGCGCTTAATGGTATTCCGGTCACGCTGGGCGATAGTCTTGCCGGTGCCGGTGCTTCAGCTGATATCATTGAGGCAGGGCGCCGGGTCGAGGCTGCGGTAGCCAACCCGACTATCGATCGTTTCCCAAGCGGTGATCTGGCGCTTTTGGTTGCCGCCGCCGCTGACCTTGAGGGCGTTTATGGCGGAACGCCGTTTAACGCGGCGCAGGCCGATATTATTCGGACCTATCTCAGCTTTCTTGCAAGCGGGGCGTCGGGTGCAGATTTCCTCACCTCATATGCCAATTTCACGCTCGGCTACCTTGAATTGATCCGGGTTGGCGGCGTGCCCAGTGGTTTTGCATCCGGCGTTGCACGGCCCGCAGACATTGACGCCTATTTGGCCTTCATCACGCGTACGGGGGCAATTTCGGCCTTGGGTGATCAGGACCGCGCACTTGCCGATGCCTATTTGGCGTTCCTTGCAAGCGGCCAGAACCGCGATCTATTCGCGGCGTCATTCACCGATCTGACGGCCGCTTATTTCGCCTTCTTGCGCAGTGGCGGGGTGCCAAGCGAGTTTACAGGAGCCAGCCAAGACGCGCTCGCCCAATCCATCGCTTTCCTCCAACAAAGCGGACTTCTGGTGCAACTTAGCGCCGCTGATCAGGCCCTCATCGCTGCGTTCCTTGAGAACGGAGGGATTGAGTTTGCAGCTCAGTTCCAAACTGCACTTGGTGGCTATTTTGCCTTCCTTGCAAGTGGGCAGCGGCCAAGCGACTTTACCGAGCTCGATCAGGCAACTTTGCGAGCCTATTTGGAGACGCTTTCAAACACCGGGCTATTGGCGAATTTGCAAGGCGATCAGGCGCAGTTCTTCGCCGAATATCTCGCTTTCCTGCGGGCTGGCGGTGATGTGGACGCATTTGCAGGCCTGCCTTCGAATATCTTTGCAGGGTACCAGACTGACCTTGCAGCTTATTTCGAATTTCTGGAAAACGGCGGCATTCCATCGGCCTATCAACCGCTCTCTCAAGAGGTCATTGCGCGGTATATCGCAGAGCTTGAAGCAGCAGGCGCCACGCAAGGGTTCCTCGGCGAATTGGCGATGTTCTATCAGGATTACTTCGCGTTTGTGTCAGGTGGCGGAAATCCCGACAATTTCGCAGGGCTCCCCGTGCCGCCAGACTTCCCGGCATTTGCAGCCGCTCTCAATGGCTATGCCACTTTCCTTGCGGCAAATGGGCTACCCTCTGACTTTACCCAGACTGATCTGACCCGGCTCCAAGAGCTGCTTGCAATTCTTGAAGATGCGGGCCGAGTGGATGAGCTTCTTGGTGCTAACGCCGATCTTCTCACCGCCTATTTCGATTTTATCGGCAATGGCGGTGCGGTCGATGGGTTTGCGGGACTTCCGGTTTTTGCCGACTACGTGGTGCAGCTCAACGCTTACTTTGCATTCCTCAATGCAGGAGGCTTACCGGCTGATTACACCGTTCTCGATCAGGCGACTTTGAACGACTATCTCGCAGCGCTTGCGAACGCTCAAGGCGGCCTTGTCGGGTTTGGCGACCTGAATGCGTTTTTTGCCGATTACGCAGCCTTCGTGCTTGCAGGCGGTGATCCGGTGAACTTTGCCGGTCTGCCGATTTACGCGCAATATGTGGCTGACCTGAACGCCTATTTCGCATTCTTGGCGGCGGGCGGTGTGCCCAGTGAGTACAACGTCATTGACTTGGCGACACTGGAGCAATTCCTCGCAGCTCTTGCCGCGCTTCAGGGCGGCTTGGCAGGTTTTGATGGTCTCAACGACTTCTTCATCGATTACTTCGAGTTCCTTCAGGGCGGTGGCAACCCGGACAACTTTGCAGGGCTTCCGGGCGATGGCAGCGTGACTTTTGCCAATGCTGGCGTCTTTGATGTAACGCGTGGTGGTTTTACGACCGACAGAAATGCTTCAGCAGAGGTGGAGGCCGACGGACAAATCACGTCTGTGTCGTTCAGCAATGGTCTCACACGCGATTACACCGCCGTTGGCGATTTGGCGCGTGAGCGCGGGCAAGTTCAAGACGTTATTGCCTGGACGCGCTATGAGCGCGGAGCATCAAGCGGCGGCGTCACCAATTTCAACACGCATGTCATTGCTGGCGACCTTGCGACCGATTTGCCGGTCAGCGGCCTTGTTACCTATGGCCTTGTGGGCGGAACCGAACCGACTGACCTATTTGGTGATGCTGGATCAACCGGCTTCTTCGATGGCGAATTGGCTGTCGCTTTCGGCACGACCCCGCGTATCGGAGTTGAACTTGAGATATTCACCGGATCGCGCGGTTGGTCTGCCTCAACCAATGGCGGCATAGCCAACACGGCAACCGGCGGCTTTAACATCGATGCAGACAACACTTTTGCATTCGCTCCCACGGTTACCGGCCTCGAAGGCGACACATGTGAGACATTTTGTGCAATGACGATCACCGGTGGGCTGTTCGGCTCTGGCGCAAGTCATGCCGGTCTCACATACTTCCTTCAGGACAGTGTTGGCACTGACGGGCAAAGCATCGTCACCGGTTCTGCGGTGTTCGGGTCTGGTGCCGACGGGGTCGGTGGCATCGGAACGCGTCCGATCATTTCTGTGGGCACTGAAACTGTGCTTGAAAGGGCATATGCTCTTTCAACTTACCCGATTTCCTCTGACCGCTCGCGTTTGAATTCAGCGACGATTTCGCCTGATGGCGTGATCACTTCCTTGATCAATACGCGCGGTTTTGCCGAGTTCTTGTCGGGTGCCTATGGCGCGGGCTTCAACGCATCAGTGCCTTTTGAAGTCAAAGAAAAAGGCGGCGTCGAGGGGGTTATGGCATGGAATTCGTATTTCGTGCCCGACATCAATACGACTTTGAGTGTTGGGACAACCAACTTCACCGGTCATCTGATCGTAGGGGTTGAAGCGTTCAATCTGCCAACGATGGGGCAGGTCACATACAATTTGATCGGCGGCACTGCTCCAACCGATGCCAATCTTCCAGCGGGAACGTCCGGGTTCTTCGAAGGCGCGCTTGCGATTGCATTCGGGTCAGCACCGACGGTTGGTTTCGAGTTCGATATTTGGAGCAATGGCAACGGCGCTCGGTTCACCACCAATGGCGGGCTGGACGACGCCTCACAAAGTGGCATCCCTATCAGCACGTTTTTTGGCAATACATTCAACACATCTGCCAGCAATGGCGGGCCGGGCGCTATCGAAGGTGTCGGGATCGGCGGCGATGCTTGTGCCGACTCAACATGCTTCTTGTCAGTCCAAGGCGGTGTTTATGGTGACGGCGCTAGCCATGTGGGCTTGGTCTATCAGGCTTTTCAAACCGGAACCGGGACAGACTATCGTTTCCGTGGGTCCGCTGCTTTTGCTGCAAATGGTCCATTTGTCGATGGAGTTGGCGATGTATCAGCAAAGGGCTCTGTCACCGGGAACACTGGCGATTTCACGGGTACGCGCACAGACCAAGTCTATTACACCTATCTTGATGGCTCGCTCGCTTCGGGTTTCGGAGGATCAGCCGACTTCGTAAATGGTGAGGTCACAGGTCTGACATCTGCTCTTGGAACAATTTCCAGCAACGATGCGACAATTGTGGAAGCCACTGATCTGGAACAGATTGCTTGGGCGCGTTGGACAGATGGCACCGTCGAGACACGTGGCCTCTTAGGCAATATCGACAGCGTCATTGGGCCCAATGGCGGCTATCATGTGATGACGGGCGAGGTGACCACAAGCCTTCCCGGAGGAACGATTTCCTATGAGCTCATCGGTGGAACCTCTGCGACCGACAATGCAGGCTCTGCCCCGGGATCAGTGACAGGCGATCTTGCCATTGCTTTTGGGTCGGTGAACCGAGTTGGCTATGACCTTTCCATGGACGTTGGCGGGCGCAGCTGGTCGGTTTCTACCACTGGCGGCGCGGCCAATCCGGGCGATAGCGAGATCAATCTGGTCTCAGGCAGTGCAGGCTTCACTTTCGGCGGCGCATTCACCAGCACTGCGGGCACGGTGACCTCAACCGGAGACACCTGCACGCCGGGTTGCTTCGTCAATGTCAGTGGGACGCTTTACGGCGATAATGCGGCTTATGCGGCTCTGGCCATGAATGTGACGGACAACAACTCCACCGGAGTTACAACAGCGTCTGGCCTTGCGATCTTCGGTCAAGAAGGGGCGTCAGCATCAGCGGTGAAGCAGGCGACATCTACCGATTGGTCGCGTTGGACGAGCCCGCAGACCACCACCACGGCCTCTATCGATCTTGGGCCTGAGACCTTGGCCTCAAGCCCCGTGCAGCCACGAAGCCCCGTCCAACCGTCCGCTCGTGCTGAGGCTATTGCGGAGGCGCAGGCGATGATGGGCGGCATGATCAGTTGGGGCGATGCTGCACGCCAATAAGGGGGCGCGAGAAAAGGGCCGCACACAGCTCCTAACGGCATTTGTCATCGAGGTGACAGGAGCTGTGTGTGGTCCCTTCAAGAGCTCCGGGGCAAACCCTCAAACAGCAATGCACATCGTACCACGCAAGGGGGAATAGACCAATGAAACACCTTACAACACTTTTGGCGAGCGTCGCTGTTATCGCGGCTGTATCAGCGCCCACTTCCGCAAAAGCCAAGGATGATCTTGAGCTGGTCACATGCGAGGAAAGCATCGGAACGATCGCCATCGTTGAAGGCGACACCCAAGGTTGGGCAGAGTTTGACCTGGGATCACCGCGCGAGCTGATCAATGCGCTTGCTATCGATTCAGGTTGTTTCACGCCGCATTCGGCAGCAAGCGGCCAGCCAGCAGACTTTCTGATGAATGTGATCGCTGGCAGCAGCGAGGAAGTCGATCAATCCATCGAAATCGCGAAAACGGCAGCGGTTGAAGGGCTGGTGCGCTCAGGCGCGGCAGGACAAGTTTTGGGACGGGTGCCGGGTGCAGGCGCCGTCATGGGCATGTTCAACATGTTCGGAGGCAAGAAAAAGCGCGTGGCAGCCGGCATTAAACTGCTTTCGCCTGCCACCGGGCAAACGATTGTGACCGGCTCTGGCACTGTTAAACGCAGTTCTTTGAGTTTTCGCGGAGCCTCTGTGTGGAGCGCGCGCGCCGAGCAGGTTGGATATCGCGATAGCCGCAAGGGCAAACAATTGGTTGAAGCCTTTGTAATCGCTTTTAATCAGGTCGTTGATCAAGAAGGCGTGATTGCCTCTATCCCGCGCGTCGCAGCGCCTGCGGCCGCGGCAAGCAATGTGGCAACTGTCACTGCCGCGACCTCCATGATGGCGATGCCGATGAGCGATGCTGAGGCTGTGCGCGGGCTTGAGCCTGGCACAACTCTAAACCCGACCGGCAAGCGCGAAGGGCTTTTCATCGAGGTTGAAGACAATTTTGGAACGAAGGGCTGGGTGAGCGTCGAGGCGCTCAATTAAGGCCCGCCAAAAAGGCGACCCGAGGGGTGGGTGGTGTGAGGCTGTTACAGGCTTTCACGCTGCCCACCTAAAGACTGGCTACCTAATAATCGGCCACCCACCGCTTGCAGCAGGACCCAAGCAATGGCAGTTTCAATTCCAGCTACCGGCCTGATGGGGGCCGAGGTTATCCGGAATGGGGGCCGGGATGAAATAATGGCGAAAGCACCGCTCAAAATTCTTTATGTTGAAGATGATGCGCGCACGGCTGCGGCGGTTAGCGAAGTGGCATCGCAAAGCGGCGATACGTTGATCTGGGAAGAAAGCGGAAGCGCGGCTCTTTTGCGTGCAGGGATGGAAGGCTTTGATGTCATTATCCTTGACCGGATGCTGGGCGATATTGATGGCCTCACCATAACGCGCCGCCTGCGCGAAAGCGGGATAGGGACGCCCATTTTGATGCTGAGCGCCCTTGGCCGAAGCGCGGACAGGGCAGAAGGTCTGGATGCGGGCGCAGATGACTACATGGCAAAGCCTTATGAGCCCGATGAGCTTATGGCGCGCCTGCGGGCGCTTCACCGCCGCAATGCAGGACAAGAGCATCAGGCGGTCATCATTTACGGTGCGTTTGAATGCCACCTAAAAGCGCGCACCGCATTTCGTGATAATCAACATCTGCCCTTAAGCCCCAAAGAGTTCGACCTGTTCCGTTATTTCATGGAGAACGCAGGCGAAACGGTAACTCGCGAGATGCTTCTTCGCGATGTTTGGAACATTGATTTTGACCCGCAAACCAATGTGGTGGACGTCAACATTGGCCGTCTGCGGCGCAAGCTTGAAGAAGGTTTTGAGGCACCTGCTCTTGAGACGATCTGGGGCTCTGGATATCGTATCTTAGAGGGCAAATGATCATCGAGGCCCGCCGATCAATATTCTCGCGCCTCGTGCTGGCTGCGATTGGTCTCTCCTTGGCTCTGGTTTTTGCGCTGTGGTTTGTGACCCATCAAACGGTTCTCTCAACCTTGAACGAGGGCGCGGCCAAACAGGTGGATGTGGACATCGCTGGGCTTGTCGACATTTATGCGACCAGCGGCGTTGATGAATTGCGGCAACGTATTTCCGATAGGATTGCGCTCACCCCATCGGAAGGCAGCACTCCGCATTACCTTTTGGCCGATGATCGGGGCGAACGCCTTGCCGGGGATATTGCTGCTTGGCCTGCATTAGACCCCATGGTCTCCGAAACGGGCGATATTGCCATTGGTGAAAGCTCTCATGGCTTTGCAAGAGCGGTGCAATTGGGACCGGACCTTCGCTTGCTTGTCGCAAGGCGCATGGATGCCAATGATGCAGTGCTCAAGAACGTTGCCATTGCCTTTGCTGTGGGAGGGAGCTTGTTTGTGCTCTTGGTTGCTTTGCTTGGCAGGGTGGCAGCGCTTGGCCTCCAACGCCGTATTGGCCGTATCAACCTTGCCTTTCGTGATCCGGCAAAAGAAAGCGAGCTGGTTCAACGCACGAGCGGCGATGAGATTGACGAGCTTGCCGGACACAGCGCAGCAGCCCTTGCGCGTCAGCGCGGCTTGATGGAGGCTTACAAGGAAACCTCAGAACAGCTTGCCCATGAAATGCGCACGCCATTATCGCATCTCGATAACCGGTTGCTGAAAGCGCTTGAAGCTAAGCCTGAAGCGCGTGTGGGAGAGCGTTTGGTAGAGGCGCGAGCAGAGATCAAGCGGCTGGTGCAAACGCTTGAATCGCTCCTCGACATTGCCTCAAGCAAGAGCCGCCGGGGGGACAAAGCGGGGCTTCAAGCTTTCGATATGAGCGCGATGGTGAGCGGGCTTTGTGAGCTGTATTCGGGCAGCGCGGAGGAAACAGGACACCGGCTGAGCTGGCAGATTGAGCCATCGGTGATGGTCGATGGCGAGGAACGCCAATTGAGCCGGCTTGTGACCAATCTTCTTGACAATGCGCTTAAATATGTGCCGCCAGGCGGTGCGATTGAAGTGCACTTGTCTAGCGGGCCAGAGCTTATCATCGCTGATAATGGCCCCGGCATTTCTCCTGCCGATAGGGCCCGGGTTTTCGACCGGTTTTATCGTGGGCGGGGTAACAACGCGGATGTGCATGGCAGCGGGCTGGGTCTGGCGCTTGCCAAAGCGATTGCAGAACGACACGGATTGCACCTCACTCTCGAAGACAGCCAGGCCGGATCACGGTTCCGGTTGGGGAGATAGACGATGGCAAACGAGCACAGCTTCGATGGGTCGCATTCTTACAAGGTTTTGGCCGACACTCTCGCTAGTCTTGCATTCATGAGGGGGCGACGATCAACGGTTCTGGCGCTGCTTGCAGGAGCAATTCTGGCAGGCGGCGCGTGTGCACCGATTGCAGGGGGCGCACCAATTTCGGGGGCGCACCAATTTCGGGGGGCGCACCAATTTCGGGGAGGTGCTGCTGCAACTGGACAAACGCCAGTCGCAGCGGCACCCAATGCGCCGGTTCCAAAATACAGAGCAGGGCGGATTGCCTTGGATCTAGCAAGCGCGGAAGCCGCTTATGACGCGCGTGAAAACGATCGGCTTGGGCAATTGGTGAGCGCGCTTTACGCCAGCGGAATCTCGCCATTGAACGAGGATCAAACTGACACTGTTGGCATGTGGGCTGCTGCAACGGGCAATGAGGCGCAGCCGTTTCGCGGACGCCTTTTGGGACCTGCGTATGTGCGCGGAGAGCTTGCTCCGGGCGAGCGCTGGATCAGCGCGCAAACGTTCAAATCGGGCGAACCAAGCACGCTGGCACTTACACACAAGGGCGCAGGGCCTGTCAGCATCAGCGTGAGTGATCAACGTGCGCGCAGCGTATGCGATACCGAAGGGTCCAGCCCCCCATCATGCCGCTTCACACCGCTCTACACTCAGCGTTATTCAATCGAATTGGTCAATGAGGGGCCCAAACGTGCCGTCTATTTTCTCGTCTTTGACTAAGGCGCTTGCCGCCTTCTTCGTTGCCGCCCTCGGCACGGTTGCAGCAAGCCCGCTATCAGCACAGGACGCGGATCGTGCATCGGCCCAATATTTCGACATTTACGGCGATGCGAACCGGATCTTGCCCGCAGCGCAATCCGCCTACGATGCGATGGGCAATGAGGTGTCACAAGAAAAACGGGCACAGCTTACATCGGACCTTATTATAGGCCTGATTGGTAAGGCCAAATATAAGGAAGCCTATGAGCTGTATCTAGCAAGCGACGCACACGATCTGCACCCTGATGCGCGCATGGGAGCGGTGGGACACGGGCTTGTGGCTTTCACCGCAGACGAAGCGCTCCAAGTGCAGTATATCGCTGAACTCAGGGCCATGGTTGAAAGCGAAAGCTGCACCCCATGCTATGCGCGAACCTTTGCCGCGCACCATTTGGCACGGCACTTTTTTGTCAAAGAAGACGATCTTGCAAAGTCGATCAGCTGGCACAAAAAAGCCCTCGATATCGCGCTTGAGGATTTGGCGCCCAATGATCCAGCAAGGGTGAACTTCGCCTATCAATACGCTGCATATTTGCGCAATCAGGACCTTGAGGCGAGCGCTGAGGCGGTTCGTTACACTGAGCAGCTCGCGTTTGAAGTGCTCCCGCGCGATGATCACCTTGGGTGGTTTTATGTATTCCTCGCCAACGCCCTTATCGCACTGGATAGCGGACGTATCACTGAAGCGGCTGACCTGTTTGGTCGTATTGCCGACATCGGCGTGAAGGAGTGGGGTCCAGACAGCCCGCAGCTTCTCTCGATTTATCAAAACACAGCCGTTCTTTTGTCGCGGCTAGGGCGTAATGGGCAAGCGGTTGAGGTCGCATTGAGTGCTGAGGGGAACTCTGGCTACTCGGACGATAAAGAGCGCGCTTATCAGGACGCTTTGGTTGCCGCATTGCTGTTTCGCGATGCCCGTTCTGAGGAGGCCGTGCGCTATTTTGAAAAAGCGATTGCGCTTTATCAAAGTGCCAATGCGCAAGGGCGCGATGTGGCGCGCGCGCAGTCTGACCTTGCCGATATCCTGAGCATTCAGGGCAATCATACCGAGGCGCTGGCTCTTAATGATACAGCGATGGCGACTTATGCCGCGCTTGAACCCACCAACCCCGAGAGGCGAGAGCGTGAGGGGATATCGGCGGTGATGTATGCAAGGGCTGGCGATGGGCCAAAGGCAAGCGCGATCATGGCACCTGTGCTGGCGTTTAATGAAGATGCATTGCTCGATCTTTATGCCCGCGAACAGGACCGCCGCGCGATAGCTTCTGATGGCACCGAGCTGTTTCGTGATGCGATGTTTGTATCGCTTGTGAATGGCGAAAACGAAAGGGCATGGCGCAGCGCGCAGCTTGCTGTGATTAGCGATCTTGCGGTCAGCGCTGCTGCTCTGTCGTATCCCGGTGATGCAGAAGGTTTCAACAAGGCGCTTAATCAGGTGCGGCTTGCCCGCGCTGAAGAGAAAGAAGCGCGAGCCCTGTTTGCAGATGGGCAGGGAACATCGGCTGCATTGGCTAAGGCCGTTGACGAGCTGGAATCTGCCAAAGCGGCACTGGCCGCTGCATATCCTGACTTTGCCGAATATCTAAGGCCCAAGCCACTCACGATTGCGTCGACGCAAGGCCTTTTGGCCGATGGCGAGGCTTACATCGTACCCATGGTGTATTCGGACCGCGTCGTCACCATTGCGATCACGTCTGAGGGTTTTCATTGGGGGCAGTCACAAACCTCTTTGTTCGAAGCGCGCGATTTGATCACAAAGTTGCGCGCTTCCCTTGATGCAAGCCTTGGTGGGCAAGATGCCTTTGACGCGCAGGCGGCTCATACGCTGTACAACTATATCCTCCCTTCAGAGGTGAAGAGCGCTATTGGGAATGCGGACAAGCTCATCTTTCCGGCCGGCGGCCCGTTGGCGGTTATTCCGCCATCGGTGCTTGTGACCGCACATGAAGACACTGCGCGCCCGCGCTTCTTGATAGAGAGCCATGCGATCGCCATTACGCCGGGCCTTGGCGCAAGACAGCGTGAGCAAGCAAGCGCGCCTCAACGTTTTGCAGGAATTGGTGCGCCAAGCCTTGCCGCGCCCCCTTCCAATAGAGCAGCGCTTCGCGGCGCGGTTGTCGATATCCAAAGCATCAAAGCGCTCCCGTCCTTGCCCGGCGCAAGCGAGGAGCTTGCCGCTCTTAAGGCCGCTTTTGCCGATGAAGGCACGCTGGTTCTTGCCGGAAATGATGCAACGGAAAAAGCTGTACGCAGCGCGCCTTTGGCAGACTTTCAAGTGCTCGCTTTTGCAACGCACGGATTGGTCAGCGGACAGATCGAGGGATTGGGGGAGCCTGCCTTGGTGCTTACCCCCGATCAAACGGCTCAAAGCGCAGACAATGATGGCCTTTTGACTGCAAGCGAGATCGGGCGTTTGAAATTGGCAGCCGATTGGGTGGTTCTGTCCGCCTGCAATACAGCCGCCGGGGAAGGGCGTGCATCGCCAACGTATTCCGGGCTGGCGCGTGCGTTTCAGCTTGCAGGCGCGCGTTCGCTGCTGCTTTCGCATTGGCCGGTGCGCGATGATGTGGCGACCCGGCTAAGCGTTGCAACACTCAAGGCGTCCAGCACAGGTGTCGAACGCAGTGAAGCTTTGCGCCGGGCACAATTGGCGCTTATCGCTGATGCGAGTTTGGAAGGTGCCGCTTCCCCTGCGGTATGGGCACCTTTTGTGATTATCGAGTGATCTTCGATCAGGTCTTGATCTTGCCAAACAGCACACCGGCCACTTTGCGCATTTGAATTTCCTCAGAGCCCTCGGTGATCCGATAGCGGCGGTGGTGGCGATAGATGTGCTCAAACGGTTTGTGCCGTGAATATCCAATGCCGCCGTGCACTTGCATTGCCCGATCTGCGGCATCGCATACCAATCTGTTTGCCCAATAATTGCACATAGAGACCTTATGAGAGAGCCGCTTTGCGACCTCAGGTTTGGTCATCTGGTCCATTTCCCAAGCGGTTTTGAAGATCAAAAGCCGCAGCATTTCACATTGAGTGGAGAGCTCGACGATGGGAAATTGAATGGCTTGGTTGAGCCACAACGGCTTACCAAAGGGCTTGCGTTCTTGCGCATATGAAATCGCCTCGGCGACACAATATTCCGCCGCGCCAAGCGAGCTTGCAGCCTGTCGGATACGATTTTCATGGACGAAATGTTGAGCGGCCGCGAGGCCCCAATCAAGGTCGCCCAAGATCATATCATCAGGCACAAACACATCGGTGAATGTGCATTTAGGGTGGTCTGTTGGCATGTTGAAGGTCCAAAGATATTCGCCAACCTCAAACCCTTGCGACTGGGTGTCGACCACAAAACAGCCCAAACCTTTCGCATCGCCTGCCTCGCCGGAATGACGCGCAAATGTCATCACATGGGTCGCAGTGTGCAGCCCTGTGGTCCACATTTTCTCGCCATTGATCAGCCATCCTTCCACGCCGTCTTTGGTGTGCCGCACTGCGGTGGTGTTCATATGCGTTGCATCAGACCCATGCGCTTCTTCGGTCAGGCCAAAGGCCCAGCGCATTGAGCCTTGCAGCATCCCTTCCATAAAGCGCTCTTTTTGCAAGGGAGTGCCAAAGTCGCGCATCATCAGGGGTTGAACGAGATTACCGACAATCGAGTGCTCATTTTGAAGGTCGTTGTGAAGGCCAAGGCCCTTCTTTGCGAAGTGATGCCGGATGACCGCCATGCCCAGATTGGTGCCGTCCTGACCGCCAAATTCTTTTGGAAGCTGGTATCGATAGTGCCCTGCCTTATCGGCGAGGTCTTTGGCTTGTCTGAGCAGCTCCTCCCACTCTTCGCGCGGCAGACCGTTATTGTCCCAATCCGTGCGCGCATGTTCGCGGCGGTGGTCGAAAAAGCGGATATTGTCGTCCTGTTCCTCAAGCGGTTTGATCTCGCTTTCGATGAAGTGGTCGAGAACCTTTAGGTAATCGAGTATTTCTTGTGGCACCTCAAACATGATTGCAGCTCTCTTCCCTGTCTCTTTTGTGCGATCCATGGATGCACGTTTAGCAAAGGGATGCAACGGGTCATCAGTGCGCGGGCCCCAGTCGGCTGGCGAATGTTTGGTGATATAGCGGGTATCATGCCTTCAGGCATGGCACGCAAGACTTCGGTGCGAAGTGCACAGCACAAGCCACCAATCGGGTGCCACAGCTTGGGCTTTGCCCCATAGCGCATTGGTGGTTTGTTCAGCCTAAAGTGCTATGATCCGTGTGAAGCCAATTGATTGAGCCGGGATTAGAATTTGGACGCTATTTACGAGCTAAAACGGCAAATGCTGTTTCTCGAACGGGCGCATGCGTCGGCCCGTATGGGACACTTTGTGCTCGATCCAAAGCGCCGCACGATCGAATTTTCATCCTGGGTCCGGGATAATATCGGCCTAAATGATATGCCGATCCCTATCGACCGCTTGCCCGAAATCGTGCCTGAGGCAGAGCGTGAGCGTCTTGTGGAAACGGTCGAGGACGTCATCAATGCGCAAGCCGATTTCGGTTTCGAGATCAGCGTCGTGACCGCCAAAGGCGTGGTACGCACCCAAAGGGTGAGCGGCATTCCAGCCTTTGACAACCAATCCACCCGGCAAGGCTTGATCGGTTTCTATGGCATACTTCAAGAGATCACGAGCGAGAAAGAGGCACAGCGAAGTCTCGTCGAGGCACGCGACAAGGCCCAAGCCGAATTGGAAGCGCGCACCAACATTCTCGCCGCTGTATCGCACGAAATCCGAACGCCTTTGGGAGGGGTTCTTGGCATTCTTGATCAGCTTAAGAGGGAACGCTCGGCAAGCGAACGAGAGCGCGCGCTTCAGCTGATGGAGGATTCGTGTCAGGCATTGCTCGACACACTTGATGCGATTTTGCAGCAAGCGAGACTGTCTCAGGATGCCGGGGTTAGAGAGGCCGAGCGGTTTCGCCCGAGCGCCGTCGCCCAGCGCGTCGCAGAGCTTTTCAGGCCTCTTGCACGCCGCAAAGCTATCCGGATTGAAGTTGACGCGGTTTGCGATGCTCAAGCCATGGGAGATCCGGGGCGCATCCAGCAGGTGCTGGCAAACTTTGTCAGCAACGCAGTCAAATTTACGCAATCGGGTGTGGTGACAATCGATATCGAGCCTCCCCTTGCCGGTGAAAAGGATTGGACATTCATCGTGTCAGACACCGGTTCGGGAATGGATCAAAACCGCATCGACACAATCTTTGACGCGTTCGACACAAGCGGAAGGGACTCGCTTGGACGCTCGGTGGGCGCAGGGCTTGGCCTTTCGATCACACGCGAACTTGTTGACGCGATGGGCGGGCGGATAGAGGTCGAAAGCGAAGTGGGCAGGGGAAGCACGTTTGCGATTTATCTTCCTCTTGCAGAGGCCGCAGAGACGCAGTCGCGAAACGTTGAGGAGGCAGCGCGAGGGTTCATTCACATAGCCATCGAGAAAGCCACCACCCAGATCCAAGCCGAAGCTTTGGCAAGCCAGGCCGGTTGGTCTGTGGTGAGCGCTCAGCACCTCGACGACAATGACCACGATGCTGCACCATTGGTCATCCTATATGACTCAGCGAACAAGTCTCGTGTGCCGGGGAACCTTGTAGACGCAGCCACCAAGGTTATTGAAATGAAAGATAGCGATGGCGAGCGTTCAATCACTGACGAGGAAGGCGACCACGGCACCCTTATCATTCCCGCAGGCAATGTCGTGCGGCTTTTGCCCGAAGTGCTAGAAAAGGTCGCCAATGAGCACGCTTGAAGATCTACCGCTTGATGAACAGGCTCGGATCCTCAAAATCCGGCTCGACCGGGCCGAACGCGCGCTTCTCGATGCTGAAACCGCGCTAGAAGGGAGAATGCGCGAGCTCGACACGGCCAATAAGGAATTGAGCCAACGAGAAAGCGAGCTCGTCGAAAAACTCGACATTGAAAGCCGAAAACTGCTGTCGGCTCAAACAACCGCGCAAATGGCAACGATCTATGGTGAGAAAGGGCAACCTTTCACCGCTTCGCAAGGCACAGGTGAGCTGCTTGGGCTTCCGAAGAGTGAGGAAGGGTCACTGGAGAAGCTGATTGAGGCGATCCATCCGCTCGACCGAGATCGGATATTGCGCGACGGGATTACCTTCTTCACTCATCTAAAGCCGGGCGTAGAGCACAGATTTGAACACCGCATTATCCGATTTGACACTGGCGCGACCAATTGGCTGAGCTGGGTTATCAGGCGCGACGCAGGGGATGATGAGACCCCCTCACGCGTTTATGGAACTGTGCGCGATATTACATTCAGCCGTGCCAATGAGCGTGCAGTGCGTGCTCTCCAACTTCGCGCTGAGCGCCGCGTGCGAGAACTGAATGCGCTGAGCGAACAATTGTCGGCAGAACAAGAACGCACTGCTAACGCATTGAAAGCTCGAACGGACTTCCTCTCCGAAATGGCGCACGCAATCCGCACACCGCTCAATTCACTCAATGGTGGGCTGGAGTTGTTGTCCGATGATGTGCCATCACAATCAAAGGACTTCGCGGTTGTCAGGCAAGCCGCCGATCAACTTGTCGAAATCGCTTCTAAACTGTTCGAGCAAAGCGACCAGAAAGTGGCATCGCCGGGCACGCTCGCTCCTGACCTTACGTTCGATAGCGATGCGCGGCCCCAAGCGGGCCCTGCTGCTCCCAAAGTTTTGCTTGCCGAGGACACTGAAAGCAATCGGTATGTGATTGAGCGCATGCTTCAATCCATCGGCTGTGAGGCGACCATCGTGACAAACGGTGTCGAGGCCATTGAGGCCGTACGCGCTGCTACGTTTGATGTGGTTCTGATGGATGTCATGATGCCGATTATGGATGGCGAGCAAGCAACGCAGGCCATCCGGGCAATGAGCGGTCCAGCTTCGCGAACCCCGGTAATCGGTGTAACCGCTCATAGCCTTCAGGCGGAGAGGGAGCGGCTGCTCTCAGCCGGCATGACAGCGTGTTTGTCAAAGCCAGTGCGCCGCGAGGAACTCGAGACCGCGATCCGCACTGCCATGATTGGCCGCGAAGCGGTTCAGCCGCTCAATGCGCGCTTTGACCACGAGTTGTTCCAGCGCGCCTTTTTTGATCTTCCCGAAGCTTACCGCGACCGAATGCGCGAGGCTGCGAAGAAAGACATCAGCGACTACGGCGAAGAGGTGCTTAAAGCCGCCAAGTCGGACGATACGCGCGAACTCTCGCGCGCCGCCCACAGTCTCAAAGGCGTGGCAATCAATGTGGGGGCCATCGGTATCGTCGAAGAGCTTAGCCGCTATCGCGAGACGCTTGCCCAAGATCCAACCTTCTCAAGTGCGGGCTTGCGCAAAGAGATCGCCTCGACACTTCTGGCCTTTGACGATCTCTACAACGCGCTTGTAAGCGAGGGTTAGTAAGCGCCTCGCCCGCCCAGAACTGCGCCCGGTGTGCACAGCAGAAGCTTGATATCGACCCACAGATTGGTGCGCTTGAGGTAAGCGCGGTCCATGATTGCCTGACGCTCAAACGGGATCTCTGCGCGCCCGCGAACCTGCCACGTGCAGGTAATGCCGGGTTTGCCCGCAAGGCGCTTCCAATGGGATCCTTGATAGGTGCTCACCTCGCTTGGCAGAGCGGGGCGAGGGCCGACCAATGACATACTACCGCCCAGCACATTGAATAGCTGCGGTAGTTCATCAATTGAGAAGCGGCGGATAAAGCGGCCCGTTCGGGTAATGCGCGGGTCATTGCGCATTTTAAAACACGTTCCATCGCGCTCCGACTTTGATAACAGTGCTTTGCGTCGGTCTTCTGCATCGGTGTACATCGAACGGAATTTGACCATGCTAAACGGCGTGCCGTCTACGCCTATACGTGTCTGGCGGAAAAGCACCGGCCCTTTGTCTTCCAAACGAATGGATAGGGCGGTCGCAATAAAAATTGGCAGAAGTGCAAGGATCGCCAGACCCGCGCCGATTATATCAAGCGTACGCTTGGCGGCTGCATTGACAAGGTGCAACGCGCCGCGTTTTTGCGCAGCATCGAAAGCGGCATGGGCCAGGAACTGTGCGTTTCCAGCGATATAGCGGCCTGCCATGCGGCGCGGCTCCATCGCAAGACGCCACATCCATTCACTCTTGCATGCGCGTACAAGTTTGGGCGCACGCGGGATGCGGCCTGAGTAATAGTCGAACAATCCGCCAACACCCATAACGACAGGTGAGGTAAGCTTATGTCGATTGCGCGCGATCCATTTCTCTTGGAGCGGAACGCCAAATCCAACCAGAACAATGCCGGCATGGGACCGGTTAATCCGCTCAATCAGCACGTCCTCATCGCGTTTGTCGAAATAGCCTGAATGGGTGCCCGCGATGCGAAGCTCTGGAAAATGGGTGGTCGCCCAATCTGCGGTTTTGTCAGCGACCCCGGGCAATCCGCCAAGAAGGAAGATACCTGTGCCTTCTTCTTCGGCATCGCGGCAAAGTTCAGGGAAGAGGTCTGTGCCATTGAGGTTTTCGCCGAGCCGATCTGCGTTCATCTTGGCAGCGATTTCCATTCCAACGCCGTCTGGCAGCAAGAGGTCGCTCGCTTGAAGTGCCGCGCGATAAGAGGCGTCTTCGCGCTGCTGATTGATGCAATGCGCGTTGACGAAGTTGATCGTCGAACGCTTACCTGCACCCACGAGAGCCAAGATATGATGCGCCATCGCGCTGCGGTTTGCTTGAATGAGTGAGAGGCCGAAAAGCTCGCTCGTGGGCCAAACGCGGCCGGCTTCCACGCGGTCAGATAATTCGGCGCCAGAGATAAGGCGAAAGTCGCTGGAGGGCGTATATTTCATCGGACAAGCTCCTTGGGTTGGTCTTGTCCCGTAATTGGCAATGCGCGTGCCAAACTCTCAAACTACTGATTTATAGATGTATTATTTCCCACCCTCTTGTCGGAGTCAGTCGAGGAAGTCCATTTTCGCATTTTGCATCGGAAAATATTCGCATTTCGCAAATGACTTCATCCGTTCTGCTAAATTAGAGCTGCCTTAACCCCAAGAACCCCAGAAATACGTCGTTCTTCGAATTGGCACGGAAATTGAATTTCTTTGCATGAACCCAATGCGAGGAACACATGACCACCGCAATTCGCACTCTTATGACGCCTGACCGCTGGCCTGCCTTTGCCCGCGGAATGCTGGCCTATGGTTCAGCTGAAGCCGTTACGCGGATTGTGCGGCTCGCGGCTATCCTTGTGGTTGCCCGGCAAATCTCACCCGCGATGCTTGGCACTGCGGCACTGGCGCTCAGCCTGTTTGAACTTGTGCGCGTTTTGACGAATGTTGGCATCGGCCAGCGGATTATTGCCGCAACTGAAGTTGAACTCGGCGCAATTTGTAACACCGCCTCGCGCCTGTTCTGGATCGTATGCCTCGGCGTTACAGCGGTTCAGCTTAGCGTAGCGGCCGTCGCTGCGCTCGCATTTGAGCTGACCGATGTAGGCGCAATGCTCGCGGTTTTGTCGGCAGTTTATCTCTTCATGCCAGCTGGCCTGGTGCAGATTTTCCTGGCCATGCGCGCTCAGCGTATGGGGGCGAGCGCGAGGGTTGCAGCTGCTCAAAACATAGCTGACTGCACCCTCACGGTTGCTTTGGCCGTCTTATGGCCGAGCCCTTGGGCGATAGTCCTGCCCAAACTGTTGACCGCGCCCATCTGGCTGGTCCTGGCACGCCGCACGCATAGCTGGTCGTATGACCGCCTTGTCGGGCAAGCGCCTATCAACGCCTTTTCTAAATTCGGCCCCGCCATTCTGGGTTCAGAGCTACTGACCGCTGTCCGCCTTCATTGCGACAAGCTGCTCGTCGGTGCGATGCTGGGGACCGAGGCTCTTGGCCTATATTACTTCGCCTTCAACGCTGGACTGGGCATTACGCAATCGCTGGTGACCGCCTGCAATCTGGTGCTGTTCCCTCACCTTGCAAAATTGCATGAGCACGAGCTCGAGCGTGAATTCAAGCGGGCCTTTGCAACCGGGCTTGCGGTCGTCTTACCACTTGTTGCTGCACAGGCGTTGCTGGCCCCGCTCTATGTTCCGATTGTTTTCGGAGACAAATGGATCGCGGCAACGCCCTATCTGTCACTGTTAGCCTGCGCTGCGATCCCTCTCTTCATTGCCGCCTTGCTCGGCGCCCGCTTCCGCGCGCTTGGTACACCCTATGCCGAGACAAGCCTGATGGCGATCACCACTTCGGTCGCCCTAGTTGGATTGGTCCTTGGTGCGCAAATCAGCCTTCTGGCCGCCTGCATCGGTTTCGCCGCAGCCCTCACCCTCGTCCTCGTCCCGGCAGCAGCGCTTCAATTTTTGTCGCCAAGCCCCTCGAAGTTCGTTCTCACCAAAGGAGACCAATAATGTCCTTCCCACAATTCTCTGTCGTCATCCCCGCCTACAACGCCGCAGCGACATTGCGTTCGACGGTTGCAAGCGTCTTTGGGCAAAGCGATCAGGATTTTGAGATCATCATCGTCGATGACGGCTCAACCGATGACACTCTTCATGTAATGCTTGACCTTGGCGTGATGGATTGGCGTGTTCGTGTTGTCTCTCAGCCCAATTCAGGTGTGTCAGCGACGCGAAACTATGGTGCATTGCTTGCCAAGGGCAAGTTCATCGCCTTCCTCGATGCTGATGATCAGTGGGATGCGTATAAGCTTGCCCGGCATCGGGCTATGCATGCAGCTGACCCGCTTCTGACTGCGAGTTTTGCCAAGGTCGAGTTTGCACCCGAGCGTGGCGGCAAGCTTGCACGCGGTCGGACCTTTTCTCGCGTGCCATCAGGCCATCTCGATGTCGCCGACGTGCTTGTCGAGAACCCCGTCTGCACGACCTCAAACCTGGTCATAGAGCGCGAGGCGTTCCTGAAGCTTGGCGGTTTCGACAAGACGATGCGCTATGCTGAAGACCAAGAGCTTCTTGCGCGCGTAATCGCAGATGGCGGCGCAATCCAAGGTCTCGACCAAAAGCTTGTGCGATATCGGATGAGCCAGGACGGTCTATCATGCGATTTCGAAGCGATGCTATCCCATTGGCGGCGGTTTGCTTCATGTTGGATTGATGGGTCTGAACTGGCTGAGGCCGAGGCGACATACTGCCGCTATCTCACCCGCCGCGCGCTTCGCGCTGGAGCCTCAATCCATGTGGCCCGTTCTTTCGCTCAACGCGGGCTCAAGGCGGACCGCGACAGCTTCATGGCAGGCGGCGCTCGAAGCATCCTTACCCTTAGCGGCGCGATTGCCGGCGGTGCCTTGCCCGCACCCTTACGCCGCGCCGTGTTTGCCTGATTTCTCTCCGAAACCCTTTTCGAAAGGCCATTTCCATGACCAATCCCAAAATCTCTGTCGTGATGCCGATCTACCATGTCGAACACTTCGTTGGCCAAGCGGTGCAGTCGGTGCTGGATCAGACGTTTACCGATTTCGAGCTTATTTGTGTCGATGATGGTGGCAGTGATGCATCAATGGATATCGTAAGAGGTTTCACCGACCCACGCATCCGCATTGTCTGTCAGGAAAATCGCGGCCTTGCAGGGGCGCGCAACACCGGTATTTGGCACGCGAAAGGCGCGTTCGTTGCGCTTCTTGATAGTGACGATGTCTGGCACAAAGAGAAGCTCGCCCTGCACTACATCCATCTTATGGCGAACCCTGACATTGGGGTTAGCTATGCCGGGTCACGGATGATTGACCGTGATGGTGCCGTTCTCAGCGTTGCTATGCGCCCGCAGATCGGCCGGATTACGCCGCGCGACATTTTTTGCCGCAACCCGGTCGGCAACGGCAGTGCGCCGGTGCTGCGCAAGACCGCTCTTGACCGCGCGAAGTTTGAGCATCCGGAGTTTGCCGGGCGTGATTGTTGGTTTGATGAAAGCTTTCGTCAGTCCGAAGACATCGAGATGTGGATACGTCTTGCGGTAAAGCACGAAGTCGTCTTTGCGGGAATTGATGGTCTGCTGACCGACTATCGCATCATCCCCGGGGCGTTATCGGCCAATGTGGTGAAGCAATATCTCAGCTGGACTAAGATGCTACGCAAATTGCGCAGCTATGCGCCTGAATTTGTGGACGAGCACGAAGCAAGAGCGCGTGCTTACCAACTGCGCTACCTCGCAAGACGCGCGGTGCAATTGGGTAACTTCCAACTTGCTAGTGAGCTCTTGGGCATTGCCCTAAGGTTGAAGCCACACATACTGATTGAGGAGCCTCGCAAAACGGTTACCACTGCGGGCGCTGTTGCAGTCGGTTCACTTCTGGGGCGGGAACGCTTCACGACCCTGATGCGGCCAATCTTGCGGAAAGCCGCATGATAGGCATCACACATCTGCTCGATGATTTCGGGATGGGCGGGGTGACCCGGGCGCTGACTCTTTTCGAAGAGCCAGCGCTTGCGCGTATTGCGCGCTCGAAGGTCGTCCCCATCGATGCACAAAGCATGATGGCACCGCAATTGTCAGCCGAATTGATTGTAGATCATATGGCACTGTCGTGGAAGCGACTGACCTTTTTGGCGAGCCTGCGCGCCCGCAACCCACACAGCCGGATCGTGCATGTAGAGCACAGCTACACCCGCGCTTTTGAGCAGCTTCATGTGCGATCAAAGACGCGCTTTCGCACTATGCTGAAGATTGCTTCGCTGCTGGTGAACGAGATTGTCTGTGTATCGGAAGCACAGCGGGACTGGCTTATCAATGAGGTTGGCATTGATCCGAGAAAGCTCTGCACCATCCATCCGTGGACTGACCGCAAGGAACTGTTTTGCGTTCCAGACACGCATGCTTCAAAACGAGCGCCAGTGCGATTGCTCGCCTATGGTCGCTATGCGGCGGTGAAGAACTTTTCGCAGCTCATCGAGGCCATGCGCGGAGTATCTCCTGAGGTCGCAGGATTGACGATCTTTGGCGATGGGCCTGATCGTGCAAAGCTTGAAGCACAGGCCGCTGGCATACCTCATGTCGAAGTTCTGGGGCCTAGCAATTCTCCTGCAGATTTCCTCGCCCGGTGCGATGCCGTTGTTGTGCCTTCCCGCTATGAAGCCTTTGGCCTTGTGGCAACAGAGGCGCGTATGGCGGGGCGTGCGATTCTGGTGGCTGACGTTGACGGCTTGCCAGAGCAAGTCGGGAACGCCGGAATGGTTGCCAAGATGGATACAGCTGAGGCCATCGCCGATGCCATCCACCGCCTTTCAAAGAGCGACATTGCGACCATGGGCGCGATGGGTCGCAGCGCTGCCAAGACGCAGTTGGAGGCGATCATCTTGCGCTGGGCAGAACTGATTGCTCGCACTAACGCCTAGTGCTTTCCGATTTAGCGCCAAAGAGAAGGCCGCCGATCTCCAATGAGGTCGGCGGCCTTTTGCTTGTGGTCCTTCATCGGAGAGCGGTGGCCCTAATCAGAGCGGCGCAGCGCGATCCCAATAAGCACGAGGGCAGGCCAGTAGAGGTAGGCAAGGATCTCTAGGTTCTCTCCAAAGGAGTAGAGCAAGAGCGCTAAGGTGAGGCCTAGGCCAACCCGCGCGTTTTGGTTGCTTTGGGCTTTGATTAGGAGCGCAATGAAAGTGATACCCAGCGCAATGGCAAGCGCGGCAGCCCCCAAGAGACCCTTCACAAACAAAAGCCCATACCAAGAATGGTGGCTGCCAATTGGCATATACTCAACCAAATGCGGGCCATTCTCGACGATGCCGTGGCCGAACCAATAAGCTTCGGTTTCCCAACGGTGGATGGCGATCCGGCCAAGCGCTGCGCGAACCCGGCTGGAGTCTGCGCGGGCAGCGGAAAACTCGCTCACGGCGCTATCGATGATTTCAAGCAGCAGCGGCCCAAAGACCCCCAATGCCAGCACCGCCGGGGCCGCCATCAGCCAAAGATGCCCTTTGCCAAGACGGCTAGCGCCCCAAACGAATGGCACGATCACGATGAGCGCCACGAGAGCCAATCGCGATTGCGAAAATAGGGCGAGCGTAAGGCCACCTGCGATGCCAACCGCTTTCCAGCCAAGGTGTTTCTCTTGTGCGGCGATGAGCACATAAAGCACGCCCATCATTCCCGCAGCTGGCGACCACGGCGCAAAGAATTGCCAACGCGGTGTGCCTGCACCCGGCTCAATCGTATAAAGCTGCGCGGCGAAGTATTCTGACCCTGCACCGCCCAGCACTTTGAGCGGAGAGGTCCACAAGAGCTCCGGCAAACCGATATAGGGTGCGGCAATGAAAATTGGCAAAACGATCAGCGTCTGCAGCCCGAGCTTGCACACCGCGCGGTAAATCACCTGCGCGCGCACTTTCAGGCACGCACCGGCTAGCACAAACAGCGCGATAAGCGCCCAGCCTTTGGCCCAACCTACGCTCGACTTAATGGTTTTTGCGGTCCCAAGCTCAAAATTTGCGTGCCCAACCCACAGGATGATCAGCATCGCAAACATAGCGATAAGCCACACCCAGACGGGCGCGCGGATTGCGCTTGGCTTGATCTGATCAAGGTAAAGCGCAAGCGCCACCATCCCGGCAAGAACCCAGCCGAGCACTGGGCCGACGATGTACAAACCACCGACCAGCCACAGTGCCCAGGTCCACTCAATGGACCTTAAGATCAACCGTTCGGCAGAAGTTTGCGGATGATTGGCTGTCTCAGCCATAGCAGCATAAATCCAATTAGAATGAAGAAGGTGGCACCGATAGCGCCGGCGATAACGAGCAAAGGCGACGGCGCGGATTTGCCCCGCGGCAGTGATGGCGCTTCGAGCGTTTGGACCAGAGGATAAGAGGCAAAAGGATCAGACTTGTTGGTGTCGAGCCGCGCAAGCGCAGAGCTGAACACCGCTTCGGCAACCCGCAGATCGCGCATCAAGTCAGCAAGCTCTGCTGCCTGTTCGACCTGCTCTTCGGTATCAGCAGACTGCCCGGCAATCTGGCGACGCAGCTCTGCAAGTGCAGCGCCATGCCCCGTGCGATCGCTGTCACGCTCAGACAGGCTTGCGAACAAGTTTTCGCGGGTGTTGGATACCGACAGATCAGCAAGCTTGATGACCGCCGCGCCGTCAATACCTGTCAATGCAGCGCCGCGCCGGGCAAGGTCGCTTTCCAAGGAGGCTTGCTCTGCTGCGAGTTCTTCAATGCTCGAGTGGGCATCGCCCAAAGTGCCTGAGCTTTCCGCATGCTCGCCGCTCACCTTGGCATAGCGGCTGAGCAATTCTTGGAACTCAGGGTCTGCTTTTAACTGCATCGCGCGGCGCGCTTCGGGCAGAGTGATGTTCAGCGTTGATGAGAGGCGCGAGGCAGAAGCGCTCGTTTCGACCACGCGAACCCGGCGCTCGCGCTCATTGGCTTTCAACTGATCAAGCGCGGTGATCCGGCCTGCAAATTGATCCAGCGAGACCAGCCCTGTGCGTCCCTGAAAATCAAGCAGCGCCTGCTGTGCCTCATCGACCTTACGCTCAAGGTCGGAAATGCGCGATGCGTCGGCATCCTCACGAGTGCGCGCTTCATCTTCGCGCAGCGTTTGGAGCGCTGTGTCGAACGCTTGTTGGAGCGCCTGCATACGCGCCTGCGCTTGCTTGGCTGACCCTGCGCTCATCCGCAGTTCGATGAGGTTGGTTTGATCGATGAGCTTGATGCTCGGGCTTGGAAACCCGTCCTCATCCTCGTCTGCAATCCCCGCCGCATCACGCAGCACCAAGTCCGACATAAGCAGACGTTTGTAATTCTCGGTTGGGCTAAGGCTGGGGGAGGAGAACGCCGATGAGGTGTTGCTCGTAGCTTGACCAATCGATTCAAGGTTCATGCTGCCCCCAACGCCTGTACCTGGCAAGATCAAGGTCATGCGACTGTCGAAGCGGTCCGGGGCAAGAGCGATATAGCCAAGCGCCAACACCCACACGAGCGCAAGCGGTCCCGCCAACGCCGCGAAATAGCGGCGGTAGCGACCAACCGACGGCAGCCCATCGCGCACCAGCACCCAAAGACGCATAAGGCGCCTTGGTGGTGCAGCCTGACCAAGATCGGGGGCGAAGGTCTTCACAGTGCGCTATCCAACAAGATTGCGGGCGTCGCAGTGTTGACCGCATCAGTCACAAGACCGACTGCCTCGCGGAAGTTTGTCCACCGGCTATCATAACAAGCGATCGCATCGCCCGGCATAAGGTAAGGGTTGAGCGCATCACGATTGGCGCTTCGCACCAGCTTCTCAATATCGCGCTCCACCACGATGCTTTGACCGTTGATCGGGTTGCGCGAGATCAAAACCGCGCGGCGATCCGACTGCATATAGCTTCCGCCTACGCAGTTGGCGGCGACCAGCCCTTGAAGCAGCCGAGTGCCATAGGGAAGCGAAGTGGTCTTATCGCCGATGGCCGCGCCTGCATTGTTCATCGCACTGCGCGTGAGGTTCGACATATAGACCCGGATGCCGGGGGCAGTGAGCGGGGTTGGACGCACAAGGTCTGCATCAAAGCATGTACGGCTTGGCACCAGAACGCGGTCGCCGCTCGCAATGGAAACATCGCGGCTCGACCAGCCGTGGATGAAGCCGGAAAGATCAAACTCGGCATAGGTGCCATCGCGCAGCAAATAGATGCGCTGAACGTCTGCATCGGGGCGAACGCCGCCAGCTGCACGGATAGCGCCTGCGATTGTGCGGCTGACATTGTCGTCTCCGCTCACCGCGCCTTCTTTAAGGCCAATGCGGCTTTCCGGATTGCGCTCGCCAGCGCGCACGGCTCCGGGCTGGAACACTGCGCCACCCACCGAGACCGAGGCTCCGGCGTTTTCAATGAGAGATACCCTCACCGCGTTTCGCAGTGGGCGCACGATATTGGCTGCGACAAGCTGGCTGCGCAAGCGCACGGTCAGATCACTGATGGAAAGGCCGCCAGCTTGCACCGGGCTCTGACCGCGCAAAGCCAAGGTCCCATCGCTGTCAATAACATAGGTGCCTGTCAGCCGATCCTCATCGCCAAGGATCGTAATTTCCAGACGGTCGCCTGCGCCAAGCGGAGCGGTGCGATCCAGAAAGCTTGATGGCGCAACACGGGTGTATGTGTCGAGCTCACGCGGAGCCTGCCAGCTGCATGTGGGCGCGCCGCGGGCGACCGGCGCATCGGTGATCCAATCGCCCACAAATTTTCCGCGCGGCTGGCCGCTTCCCTGCCAGGCGACTTGGCCGGGCGCGTAAGTGGCACTTGCAAGATTAGCAGGAGCAGGGCCAGCAACACAGCCTGACAGCAGTGCGACGATAGCGGTGCAGCTAAGCGCTTTAACAAAGTTTGGGCGAGGCATTTTCTATACTCCCTGAACGGTGTTTGCCCCACTCATCACAAGGATCGTGCCAATTGTTCAGAACCGCAGAATTGCGTGGATTGCAAAGTGAACGAATTGCCATATTTGCAAAGTGCGGCACTCTGATTTGCGTTTTGCAAAGAAATTCGCATTATGGGAGGTTCTTCGGGGCAAGATCGGCTCTCAAACGGCCAATTATTCGGCACGCCGTTTGCATAATGAAAGACAGAACCAATCACCGGAGTTGTCTTGAATGAAGGGTATTATCTATTCGGAGCTGGTCGGCTTCCTTGATGAAACGGGCGGACCAAGCTTTACCGAACAAGTGCTGGAGGGCGCGCAGCTGCCGCATGGCGGCGCGTTTTCGCGCGTCTCGCGTTACCCGTGGGAGCAGGCCGTGCAAGTCGTCACCTCAGCTTCTAAAATCACTGGCGCTGACGCAAATGACCTGTGCGAGGCCTTTGGCAAATTCCTGTTTGACCGCTTCACCATTCTCTACACCGAGCTGATCGAGCGTTATCCGACAGCTGAAGGGATGCTCGCCCATATTGAGGATCATATCCACGAAGAGGTGCGCGTGCTGTACCCTGATGCCGAGCCGCCAAAAGTTTCTTCGCGCAAAGACGGCGATGGTTTCGTCGTCGAATATTCCTCTCATCGGCCATTTGCGCATATCGCCTTTGGGCTTGTGCAAGGCTGCATGAAGCACTTCAGCGACCCGCGCTCGATTGATTGGGTCAACCGCGACCCATCTGGCAAGACCGCATATTTCAGGATCCAGTAATGCCTAACGTCAAAGTTCTCATCGTCGAAGACAGCGCCTCTTTGGCACTTGGCTACGCTGCACAGCTCGAAGATGCGGGGCACGAGGTTAGCCTTTGTGAAACTTTGATCGAGGCGCGCCGCTCGCTCGTCGCGGATAAATTCGATGTCGTTTTGCTCGATCTGCAATTGCCCGATGGCGATGGATTGACGTTGTTCGATGCCCTGCCGGGAAGCAAAAGCAACCCTGAGGTGATCGTTGTGACGGCTGATGGATCGCTGAACCGCGCGATCAGCGCAATGCGGCTGGGTGCGTATGACTTCCTGGTAAAGCCGGTATCAGGCACCCGATTGCTTAGCACAGTTGGCAATGCCGCTGAACAAAGTGGACGCGCGTCGCTGTCGGATGCAGGACCTGTCGAGGCACCAGCCGAAGACAACGGCTTCCATGGGTTTATTGGCAAGTCCCCGGTTATGAAGGCCGTCTATCGCACGATCGAAAGCGTGGCAGATTCCAAAGCGACTGTTTTCGTCACGGGGGAAAGCGGCACTGGTAAGGAAGTCACCGCTGAGGCTATCCACTCGGCAAGTAAGCGCAAAAGCGGGCCGTTTGTTGCGATCAATTGCGGAGCCATCCCTGAGAACTTGCTTGAATCCGAGCTGTTCGGCCATGTCAAAGGTGCCTTCACAGGGGCCGTTGAAAACCGGATCGGTGCGGCCAAAGCGGCTGATGGCGGCACGCTGTTCCTCGATGAAATCTGCGAGATGGATTTAAGGCTTCAGGTTAAACTCCTGCGGTTCCTTCAAACCGGTATGATCCAGCGCGTCGGCAGCTCTGCGGCTGAACCCGTCAATGTCCGCATCGTGTGCGCCACCAACCGCAACCCGGAACACGAAGTGGCGCAAGGGCGATTTCGCGAGGACCTATATTACCGCCTCAATGTCATTCCCATAACGCTTCCCGCTCTTCGTGAGCGCGGCGAGGATATTGCCTTAATTGCGGGCGCACTTGCTGAGAGGATCGCCGCAGAGGAGGGGCGCGCCATTTCGGGTTTTACCGCTACCAGTGAGGCCTATCTCAAACAGCACAATTGGCCTGGCAATGTTCGAGAGCTGCAAAATGCCCTTCGCCGAGCGATTATCACAGGGGTGGGTGATAAGGTGGACTTGTCTACAGGATTGCAGCCCGCCCCCCGCGCCCCTTTGCCCCATCGAATGGAGGAGCCGTCAGGACCCGGCCTTTTACATGCAGCGCCCCAAGGCATCGAAGCCGGCGAAACGCTGCAAGCTTCCAACGCAGATTTCGCCGGCATGACCCTTGACCAAGTTGAGCGGCTAGCGATCGAACAAGCCATTTCGCGCAGTTCGGGCAACATTGTTCAAGCCGCTCGCGGTCTTGGGGTCAGTCCCTCTACAATCTATCGCAAACTCGAGCGGTGGGCCGGTTAATCCGCGCCCGCAAGGCTTCGCAGCAATACCGATGACTTCTTAATGTAGCGCGCGAAAATGAGGGGCGAAGCGGTTGGTCCAAAGGGACAAAGAGGGCAGAGAAATGGGCGGTCCAATTTCCTCAGCTGATCAGAGGCTCCAAAGCGACGAGACTGCCTCCAATGAACGGGCCTATTGGCGCGAGGGCATCCGTCTTTTGTGCAGCCACCGCGCCAAGACCGGTTGTGAAGGTGATGGCGGACATCCCCCTTGTTCGCTCGCGACACAGCGTAATACTTGTGAGCAGCTGGTTGGCTGAGAACCAAAAGCCATCCGTAGCCGCCAATTGTCTAATGGGCAGGTCAGTAGGCGCGCACGCTTGGCAGAGCGCAATTGGGCACACAGCCTTGCTGCTTTACCTTGGGCAATGGTTCCAATGAGAAAATGGCGGAGACGGAGTCCGCCTAACTGGCTTTCAGGTTTGTTCGAATAGAGCTCGGAAGGTACAAAAATGCCTTGTATTTAATTGATATTTTCTCTCCAGCCGTTCAATCATGTTCGATTGTGTTCCCATAAAGCCACGCTATTATCAGGTAACGGTTATGGGAACGGCTGCTATTTCCGCCACTTTGGCAAGGCGCTGGCAGGTTTTATGACCGGACTGGGAACCGAAATGCCGCGCAAACTACACAACGCCCTTACATCTCTTGCGGTCAAGAATGCCAAACCAGGACGTCATGCTGATGGTGGCGGGCTACATTTGCTTGTGAAGCCGACCGGGGCACGTTCATGGGTGTATCGCTTCATGCTAAAGGGCAAGTCGCGTGACGTTGGCTTGGGAGCGGCTGGTCAAGGCGGATTGTCTCTCGCCGATGCGCGCGATGAAGCGGCAGCGCTGCGTCTCAAGGTCAAGGCAGGCATAGATCCGCTGGAGGAAAGGGACAGAAAGGCCGCAAAGGCGTTTGCGACGGCTCAGGCCGCCATGATGGCCGGAACGACGTTCAAGGATGTAGCGACCGCCTATATCGCTACGAACGAGGAAAGCTGGCGCAATCCAAAGCATCGCCAACAATGGAGAAACACGCTCTCGACATATGTCTATCCGGTTATCGGGGACTTGCCGGTTGCCGAGGTCGAAACAGCGCATGTCCTCAAAATCCTTGAGCCGATCTGGAAAGAAAAGGCCGAAACTGCCAGCCGTATTCGCGGGCGAATTGAAACGGTGCTCGATAGCGCCAAGGCGCATGGTTACCGCGAAGGAGAGAACCCGGCGCGCTGGCGCGGGCATCTAGGTCAAATACTCCCTGCTCGTACGAAGCTATCGCGCGGCCATCACAAAGCGATGCCTTACATCAAGATACCGGCCTTTGTGCGCGCACTCCACGCTCGTGAAGCAGTGGCTGCAATGGCCTTGGAGTTTACTGTTCTCACTGCTGCTCGTTCCGGGGAGGTCATCGGAGCAAATTGGGGAGAGGTCGATCTTGAGGCTGCGCTTTGGACGGTACCAGCCAGACGCATGAAGGCAGCGAAGAAACATCGTGTTCCACTGTCACCGCGGACAATCGAGCTACTGGAAAGTGCAAAAGCTCTGGGTAGTGATTACTTGTTCCCAAGCGCACGCGGCGGCAAGTTGTCTGCCATGGCTATGTCGATGCTATTGCGGCGCATGGAGGTAGATGCGACCGTGCATGGTTTCCGGTCAGGTTTCCGAGATTGGGCAGCCGAGCAGACTAGCTATGCCCATGAGGTCGCTGAAATGGCGCTCGCTCACTCGATCGGCAATGCGGTGGAGCGCGCCTATCGGCGAGGGGATATGTTCGATAAACCGCGGCGCCTTATGGATGATTGGGCGGAATACTGCGCGAGCGGCAGCACGGCTAATACCAAGGTGGTTCCAATCAGGCAAAAAGCATGGCCTAACGCCTGATATTGAGCGTGAGATACGGTCATTCTACTTTCTGGTTGGCAGAACCAAGGTAGATATGGAAATCCAATCGATACCACCCTTAGCGGCGGCCTATTAGAGGCCTCCAATTCTCTTCAGTCGAGATGACTTGTTGGAGCCGCTGTGGCCGAAGCTGGTCACCGTTCAGCTGGGAAGTCGACGCCCGCGACGAACAGCTTTACTGAATTCCCCTCAACGAAGATGGCGTCGGAGTCGTTGGTAATAAGGCCAGTTGACGAGTCACGGCTTCCTCTGAACCGGCCATGCGGTGTATTGAAGGAAAAGCTTTCGCAAATCGTGTAGCCATATCGAACGTAGTCTGAGCCATAGAGCCCGTCTGCGCCTTTTGGATAATTTGAGAACTTTATCACATTGTATTCCGGCTTAAGGAGGCTCACAAAGGCCTTTTCGGCGTCAGCCACAATGCGCTTTTGGTCGTAAGCTCCGTTGAAATCCTCGTCTTTAAAATCATGATCGAGCTCAAAGGTCGTCATGATCATTGGCTGAGCGCTAAATAGGAACAGGAAAATTTCGTCGGTGACCCGCGCTCCGGGGTAGCGCTGGGGTTCGGTACCGAGAATATCCATGCGGGCCTTGTGGCCGTTCCTGATTAAGCGACTAAAGCTATCCCCAACCTTTGCGATTCCAACATAAAGGAGATCGTAGATCGCAGCGTCCCGGTGACGGTCGAAACGCTCGATGCCAGGGCACCCACGAGAGCGATCCCAGATTAGCTTCTCGGTCGTAAACCAGTTGAGCACTTTGGAGCCCGGTTCATCAACCGGACCATCCCAGATCCGGATATTTTTTTCACCACCCTCGAGCCAAAAGGATGATGCATCCGAAGATTTGACACCTGGCAATTCTCGGATGTGAATCTCAACTGGATCTCGGAAATCGTCACCGATGACAAAATCAAAACTGGCGATGTAGGTCTCAGGGTCGACAACCAGATTTAGATACCTCGCTTCCGCGCGACCGCCGATCATGTAGAAGTCGCTTTGCCTGAGCACTGTTTCGACCTCAGGGTCATCCTGAAGCCAGATAGCCTCCTGATTGGAAATCGGCGGATAAACCGTTTCCAAAAGCGTGAGCTTGGATTTCGTAACGGTGGAGCTTGGTTTCATGATTGGCGTTCGTAGCACAAGAACCGTGAAAATTATCGGACAGCTTCGCGCAAAAGGCATAAGAGCACGGTCTCAATTTTGGCTGATCTCCAATTACGCACCTAGAGCAAGCCACTGATGTGCGCTGGACAGTCGGTGTCCAACCGAGTCCGAGACGTACGAGCGTGACTGTCTATGGCCAATTCTTCTTCGTTTGCCGACTAGCCGGTCCTGACTAACTTCTGAGCAAGCTGGCCTCGCAGCCAAAATTGTCACTTGGAGAGCATGCCAAAGGCAGCTTTCCGGTGCTGAAAGGCCAAGTATGATCAATCCACTCCAACACCTTGCCAAACCGCACCTTGGTAACGTGGTCTATCCTCTCTTTCCTAAGCCACTTTCGATTCAACAGACTGACTAGCAAGGTGCCCCCGTATCCCTGTTATTGAATGCGACTAGCTAAAAGAGATTTAGTAAGACTGGCTAAATCTGAGAAAAGAGTTAGTCTCTCTTCTGCTATAGAATTCGGGGGGATTCGATGATTAGAATGCGTCTACTTGCTGCGGGGTTGCTACTGACGACTGCAAGTTACTCCGGTGCCCAGCCATCAAAGCAATCCGATAAAATCATACTGAAATCTTTAGGTATCGCTGCCACCAAATGGGGAATTGCGGCGACCAAAAGCATTGTCGGGTCACAGTCGTTTCAAACCGTGCCAAATCCTTCAGAGGCAAACACAACCGCTGCTGCAGCCACCAAAGTAATCAATAACTACAATCGAAAGCGAGCGCAGCTAAATGGCGAAATTGACATGCTACAAGGCACCGTCGATCTCATAGCTGATCTGGCAGCGACAGTCACCGTGGCGGCAACAGGTGGTAGCGCGGCTGCTCCAGTTGCTATGGTTAGAATGACAGTGCAAGCGGGTAGCGATGCGATCTTCGCAGGACAAAGGGTCGAAGCCCAAGCTAGCATGAAAGCATATTTGGCTGACAACAGGGATACAGTGATCGCCGATGCGGGATTGAGTTACGAGGAACTCAGAACACTAGACGCCGCCTCTTTAAAGAAGAAACTCAGTGAAGGTGGAGCTACGTTCAAAGACCTTGAATCTAAGGTTTCTGATCCGGATGCAAAGGAGTTTTCTAAGGACCTGATCGTCGACACAATAATCAATACCTCAAAGGCGCAACTCGACCTCATAGGGGAAAATAGTGAGGCGATTAACTCCCTCGACACTCGCCTTACTAAGCTCTCAGAATCTCATAGAAAATTTGCTCAATGGACTGCCGATTCACTCGACCAGCAAGCAAAGGTCCTTGTGAGCATGGAGGCAAGTGTCAAAAGGATCGACAAAGCGGTTGAGCGGATCGATGCAAGGCTCGACGTTCAAGAACGCAACGCATCGTTCGTGAACGACTTTGTTTTCTCAAGAATGCCAGCCAGAGAGAAGGCCGAGGCGCTCAAGTCCGGCTTCATGAGTGAGCGCTTCGCTTGTCCTGAGACAGACACTGAATGCAGCCCCAGCAAGCAGAAAGAGCTCAAAGATGCGCTCGTCGAGCGGTTTGAAGCTGAAGCTGATTTGCAAGACCAGATCGCCACTGCTGGCCAGGTTCTTCAGGGGGCGAACGACTTAGTTACAATTGCTGACAATCTGGGAATTGATGCGGGTGACGCGCCGAAAGTCGTAGCCCTCGGCGGGGCTGCTTTCAATGCGTTCAATGCCGCCGCTTCTGGCAACTATTTGGGGGCAGTCGCCGGGATCAGTGGGATGTTTGGCAAATCGAAACCTGACCCAATGATGGAGTATCTCAAAGCTCAGTTTTCACAGATCAACAAAAAGCTTGATAAGGTCCTAGAGAACCAACGAAAGTTGAGTCAGCAAATAACCAAGCTATCGGCGAGGATGGATGATCACTTTGCGAACTTGAATTCACGCCTTGACACCACTGACCTCGCAATAGAGCAAATTCGCCAACTAACCGCAGCAAACTTCAATAAAAATTGGGCCCCATGTAAAACGCTATGGGAAAAAGCAGAAGGCGCCGGATATGAATATGATGCAGCTCGGTTCTCGACATTTTCTAAAGCGTGGCAGTTTGGAAACAACTACGACAAAGAAATGGATGAGTGCGGGAGCGCAATAGCCACCAACTTTGAGCCGATCTCAAACAACAATCTCTTCGGCTCTTTCATGGATATTCGAACAGATACTGACGAGCCGGATAAGGTAATCCTCAGGGTTCAGGATGAGCGCGGGAAACTCTGGAAGCTGGTTGAACTGTACCTGACCTCCTCGCAGATCGAACCCTGGGCGGCTTTTGCCTCTTACTCTTCGCCCACACATGATGTGAATACACTGGTGAAAAGAGCGGCTGCCATCTCCCAGAAATCAGACCCATGCGGCCAGTCGGGCCAACTCAAAGGGAGGAGGCTGGGGCTTTTGCTTTGCGCGAAGGACCCAATTGCAAGTCCAAAACCGAACGCAGTTGCGAAGCGTGGTCTAAGTCGGCCACTTATCACTGACAGGGCGGCTCGCGTGGCTTATTGGGTGGCGACAGAGGCGGCCGCGGTCGATTTCTATAAGATTCCTCGAAACGCTGACGGAAGCATGCCAACTGATGCTGATCTGCTCCGCTTCCCTGTCATCCCAAACTTTCCAACGACGGGTGAAGAGCACCTTACCCGAGCCATGTCAGCGTTGGATACTGCGATGGCGAATTCAATGATTGAGTATGGTGACCTTACCGTTCTCGCTTTGGTCGATGCTCTTGAAAAAGAAGGAGAGCCTAGGTCCGCGACGCTCTCGTTGCTTAGGGACCGGCCCTATCTTGCGCATAATGTGGTGCTGAAGTTGCTTCATGATCGATTTGGCATCTACGACGTGAAGGGTGCTCAGATTCCTTTAAAGACCCCCAAATCGACGGCTTATCAGCTGGCGGTCGGCTTCGCTGAGAAGTCGAAGAAAGGCAACGCTTTCGCTTTGCTGCGGACCGTCTTCGGCCCCCAAGACAAGTTCTTCAAAGACGAGGAAGGTAGAATCTTCATCGAACTCAAAAAAGACGACAAAGAGGCCGAGGGGCTTCGGATTCCCCTTCCCGAAGTTTTAGCATTCAACGAGCGGGCCTTTATCTATCCCAAGACAGTATCTGACCTGAAAACGGCCAGAGAGCACATCGGCTCGCGGCTAATTGATTTCGGGCTGGCCGACGACCTTTCAGAGGCAGAACTAGAGGCACTCGCCATCAGCTTGCTTCGATCAGAACGCAATTAGTGAAAGGAGAAAGCACTTATGCTTCGAATCCCCGATGGCCGTTGGGTGCCCCGATGGGAAAACGGAAAGCACAGAGGATGGGTGTTCGTTTCGATGTCGGATGACCAAACTGGAAAAAGTACCCGCCCCAATAGACGCGCGCAGTTTGTGAAGAGCAATGTTCCGACCGTTTTTACGTCAAAAGAGGTGAGCGCGAAGTTTGTCCGTAAATCGGAGCATGAAGCCCTGAAGCAGGAGTTCGCCAATCTCAATGCGACGCTTGCCGAAATCCAAGCACAACTTCTCTCAGAGTGAAAGGAATGCCCATGATTAGGAAGCTATCAATTCTTGTAACTTGCATCGCTGCGTTCGGCGCAAGTGCCCTTGCTGCGGAAACATGGGTGGCTCCCTATAATGTTTCGGGCCCAAACCAGTGCTCGGGAGAATATGGCTGTGCCTATTCATTCCGGAATGAGTTCGGAACCTATTCGAAGAATGGGAGGCCTGAAAACAAAGGTGCCCAAGTGTTTACAGCTGAGGAAGTGCGCCAAAAGTTCGTGCCGCTCGAGAAATACAATAACGATGTTGATGCCCTACGAGCGGACGTCGAAGAGCTGAAAGGCGCAACGGAAACTCTAAACCAAATGTTGCTGGCAGAGGGGCAACGTGAGGGCAATGCTGAGGGGGAATGAGTGACCTTCACATTGCAGAGCGAAACCCTCACTTAACTCGGAGACGACAATCATGCGAAACTCACTAATCGGCATTGGCGTAGTGGCCAGCGCGATCTTGGCGGCGGCAGCCAGCGCTGAAATTTTGGTGGCACCCGGACAGTCCTATCCAGCCCATGCAGGATTCACTTGGAGGGGCATCGCAGAGAACCGTGTGGAGATTAACGCTAGCTCAAAGAAGGACGCCGCAGCCAAGGCCAGTCAGGCACTTGTGCCTGTCTACACGGCTAAAGAAGTGAGAGACAGGTTTGTATCGCGGCAAGAGTTCGAAGAACTTGAAACGAAGTTCAACAGCCTTCAAGCGACGCTTTCCGAAATTCAAGTTTCAATGCTATCGGAGACGGCAACCGATGTAGAGTTGAGCGAAGGTGAATAGCTAGGCCTACCGCCGCACATCCTAAGCACAGATCGCCCTTGAAGAGAGGGCCTAATATTTGTGCAATTGAATCGAGGCTCACGGAGTTTTGGAGTTCTGGTTTCGGCCAATCGAATTGCGCGACTAGGCTGGCTTACTTGCCGCTGCCACTGACTATCTAAGATCAGTCTTATCCAGTGTGAGCAATGAAGACGAACCTTTGAATGTGGATCGTAAGCTCACCGTCCACCTACTCGGTTACAGTTGGCAGTCTGCAGCCTTCCTGCACCGGCAAAATTTGCCTATCCTTCGAATGGGGATAGGCCGGCCAGCCGACAAGCGCGCTTCCCACGCGCTTCCCCGCTTCAACCTTGGGAGCCGCGAAGGGAAGCGGGATGAAGGTGACCGGACCGACAAAGGAGCAGGTGTGCTCTATTGTAGAAGAACAAGCGTCCGAACAATATGTTCGCAAGATTGTTGATGCTACAGACACTGTAACCGACGAGCTTCATGGTCAACTAGTCGATGCTGCGAAAGCTTATGAAGCTGGGCCGCAATTGCAGCGACAGGCCGTTTGCGATGCCATCATGGCAACCTCCGAATACCTCAAACTGCAGGGATTCAGCGATGCTACTCTCGTTCCTCTCAGCCGTGTAATCTGGGCCATAGTTGACCTTTGCGAACAGAATCGCCCCGATCCACTGTTCTGCGAAAAGCTAAAGGGGGCTAAAGCCAGCCGCAGCCTTCAAGACTCTGCGAAGCAGGGACAGTTAGCTGCGTTGGCCGATGTGTGGCTAGAAGCTCACCAAAATGGCAATGGCAGTGAAGCAAAGCTTGAAAGCGCTGCAAGACGCTTCTCGGGACTGCATTTTGGTCTGGTCACTCGGAAGTCCTTGGAATCGGCAAGGAGCTACCAGAGGCAGGATGGACACAATGACCTCCTCTACGATTCGTACAATCAGATGAAGATAGCGATGGAAGTCGATGCAAATGTAGCGGGTGGTGACAAGGAAGGGCTTCGCACAGCAATCGATGCTCAGGTCAAAGCACTGAACGCAAAGGCTGAATTGCGGCAAGCATGATTTGTATTTTCTACCCTATGAAAAATACGACGGGCTAGCATCATTACTTCTCCAGCGGTGTTCGGAGCATCCCGCCCGAACCAGCATGGAGCAATCGAACATGAATACCGAACCACGATGGGGGGATCTGAAAGCCCTTCAGGCACGCTACCCGGGTGCATTTGGCAGAACGCGCGCATATGAGCTTTTGGCTCAGGGCAAACTGCGAGCAAAGAAACTAGGTGGCCGTACTCTCTGGGACTTTGCTGCCGCACAAGAACTCATCGAAAGTCTTCCCACGATCGGCAGAGAGGTATGAGTCATGCCACGCAAAAGTGAAACTCGCGCGGGTGAAGCGCGAGGATTGCGAGCTAGTTCTTGTGGCTTGTTTCGCGATCATTTCGGGCCCTATGCCCTGCAATCGAAGTTCCTGATTTCATCGTATTGTATCAGTCCGCACGAAGCGGCACCCATAGCCGCTTCCGAGATCTGAGGCCTCTGCCATGATTGGTAAACAAGTGACTTCGACTGAGGCCGCACTGGAAGCTCACGTGAGACAATACGTGCCTGACGCGGTTGGCCGAGAACTCGCTCTACGCGTCACATTGTTGAAGGCTCGCGACTATGCAGCTGTGCTGCGTGGACGCACGTTGAGTTGGCTAGCGACTGAATGCGCATGTCATGCGCACGAAGTCGCGGGTGGTTTTGTCTTTCGGCCCGGCGAGAGCTTGGCACAGCTCGAACTTGCCAGCATTCTGTGCCGCGCGCTTGTTAAGTCAGCCATGGCAGCGGACTCACTCAATAACGAGGAGAGGTCGTTGTGAAGTGCTTTGATTACCACGACGAAGTCCATCCACCGCGGACCGATAAAACTGCTCTAGCTGGGCTGCTCGACGAGGTGCATGCATATCTGTCTCGCTTCATCGCCTATCCCAGTTCTCATGCCTCCATCGCGCACGTACTCTGGATCGCGCACTGTCACTCTATGGATGCTTGGGAATCCACACCTCGTCTCGCCGTGCTGTCGCCCGAGCCAGGCAGCGGTAAAACGCGCGTTCTGGAGATGACCGAGAACCTCGTGCCGCGTCCGGTGGAAGCGGTGAATGTCACTGCCGCCTACCTATTTAGAAAGGTGGGTGACGAGGAGGGCAGGCCGACAATCCTATTTGATGAGATTGATACCGTGTTTGGGCCCAAGGCCAAGAACAACGAAGAAATCCGTGGCCTGCTCAATGCTGGACACCGGAGGGGCGCGGTCGCAGGCCGCTGTGTTACCAAAGGAAAGGAAATCCACACCGAGGAGATCCCAGCATACTGTGCAGTTGCCTTGGCAGGGCTAGACGATCTGCCGGACACAATCCGCACGCGCTCGATTCTTATCAAGATGCGCCGTCGCGCGCCGGGCGAAAGGGTTGAACCCTATCGCCGCCGACAGCACGCCCACCTAGGTTGGGAGCTGCGGGACGAGCTGGCAGCGCTAATTGACGAGGCAGAAAACGTTCTTCGTCTCGCAGTGCCCGAAATGCCAGAGGGCGTCGTCGACCGAGATGCAGACGTTTGGGAGCCGCTTCTTGCTATCGCGGACTTGGCTGGAGGGAGGTGGCCGCAGCTTGCCCGTGTTGCGGCTGTGACGCTTGTTACGGATACTAAGGAAGGCGGTCCCAGCCTCGGGATTAAACTGCTCGCCGACCTGCACACCATCTTTGGCGATTGTGACCAGATGCGCACCGACCAGATTCTCGAGAAGCTATGCGCAATGGCCGAAAGACCTTGGGGAGACTTGAGAGGCAAACCTTTGGATCCGCGCGGCCTCGCCCGTCGACTGTCCAAGTATGATGTGAAGTCCAAGACGATCCGTACTGATACCGGCACTGCCAAGGGTTACACCCGTGAAAGCTTGTATGATGCTTGGCAGCGCTATCTCCCTTCCGTTTCTTCTGTAACCTACTTTGATGACAAGTCCGTAACAGGCGTAACAGGCGAAATGATCTCATGATGAGCGACAAGAAGTGTCGTCGCGACCCGAGTACAACTCCGACTTCATCTAGCTTTTCAGAGGACGTGTCCCAAGCCTTGAATCCGACGCCCTCTTTGGGGTCTCAAGCGCTGCGCCAGTTGAGTGCTTCAAAGAGTGTCTTACTGGTCATTCGTTTTAACCGTCCCCACTGGGAGAAGGGTAGAACCCCTAAGAGAGACTTACCCTAGACTTACCCGATGAGACGTCTCACCCCTGCCATAAAGCGCCGTATTGTTCAGCATTTAGCGTGTTATCGCACGCACACGGAAGTGGTTGAACTGATTGCTGACGAGTTCGGCATTAATCTGACGCCGCGGCACGTGCGCTCATACGATCCCATGTCCTTTCAGTTTGCAAGTTCAGAGAACTGGAGGCAGTACCATAAGACAGTCCGCGAGAACTGTGACAAGGAGCTCGGGGGGATCGCCATTTCGCACCGAGCATACCGCTTGCGCCAGCTTCAGCACATTCACGACCGCGCGCGGATCGCGGGAGACTATGCACGCGCACTAAAAGCCTTAGAGCTGGCAGCGAAGGAAATGGGAAACTGGTTTCGGCGTTGACGCCCCACTTCCAGTCACGACCTATGAGATTTCAATCAGCATCCACCATATTGCATCAACAGGAATTTGATCTCACACCCACCACTCACAAATGAGGGAAGGACCATCAGCAGCCTGATTTCCAACTGCAATCGCAGCCAATTCTGCTTGTTCTTGTGTCTGAAACGACCCAAGCTTTCCGCATGATCAAAACGCCCAACTCGCGAAGAATCTTCATAGTATCACGCTAATGGAAGCAACGTTCGGCTCTATTCGCTGTGGAACGCGTACTGGCTCTACGAGCGATCATCTCCGGCCTTCTAATTTCTGATGAGGGCCTTTTGTTCATCAATAAAAGTACCCTCGCTAATTGTTCGGATCACAATAACGTCGTAATGACGGCCCCTCGAATGCTTCACGGGGGAAAGCAGGGATACAGTTTTGGTTCAATACAGACGCAATCCACCGGATGCAGCCGCGCTTATGAACTCGGCTCGCAGCTTCGGCAATTACGATCTGCCAAGCGCATTGGCCGACTTACTCGACAATAGCATCAAAGCTAAGGCAACCGAGATCGACATCCGATGCCTGATCGACGAGGGCGAACCAACTGTACGTATCCTCGATGATGGCGAAGGAATGACTGACGATGAACTGTTCGTCGCGATGAGACCTGCCAGCGCAAATCCCGAGGATGAGCGAGCGGCCGACGATCTCGGGCGCTTCGGATGGGGCATGAAGTCTGCATCGCTTTCGCAGTGTAGGAAACTGACAGTACTAACCAGAAAGAGCGGCAGATATGCCGGAGCAAGCTGGGACCTCGACGAAATAACCGACTGGCGCATTGGAATTCTTGATGTCGCAGAAGTTAAGAGCCTCGCCAACCCCAAACTTCTCGAGCGTGATGGCACAGAGATAATCTGGGAAAAATGCGATCGTCTCTCTGAGTTCGGAAAAGTCAGAAGCAAAGAATTCAACGAACTTTTGGCACACGCAAAATACGAGCTGGCGCTCACATTCCATCGTTATCTAGCGGGTGAGGCCGGAGTCAGAAAGAAGCTCCGAATAGCATTCAACAACAGTCTTCTTGATCCGATAGATCCGTTTCTTCGTCAACACGCCGCTACGCAAGCGAGGCCGGTCGAACATCTTGAGCTCGAAGGACAGTCTTTCAATGTACAAGCCTTCATCCTACCGCACTTTTCCAAGATTTCTTCAGCAGAACATGAGAAACTTGGTGGCGAAGAGGGGTTTGTTAGAAATCAGGGTTTCTACGTCTACCGGCAGCATCGGTTGATAATGCACGGGACATGGTTCCGTCTGGTCCGGCATGGCGAGCTTTCGCAGCTCGTCAGGATCGCAGTGAACATCCCGAACAGCCTAGATTCGATTTGGAAAATCACCGTCGACAAATCAGAGGCCCAGTTGCCATCTGGACTTCGCTCGAGACTCAAGGAGATTGTTAAGGGTCTCAAGGGGCAGTCTGGCAAGGTCTTTCAATCAAGGGGAGGAAGGATCAAACAGCCGAGCGGACAGACATCCGTCTGGACGAAGTATGCTCGAAGTGGCCAAGTAAGATACTACCTCAATCGTGAACATCCCCTAATCTCGGATTTGCTCGAGCATCAAGATCCAAGCGTGGCTCGGTCATTTGGGCTCGCACTCTCGCTCGTTGAGGACTGCTTCCCCGTCATCAGTATTGGCGAGGACTTTACAGCCAGACCCGAAATGCTGAACCAGAGCTTGGTCGACCGAGATGCGTTTCTTGATCGGCTGGACGCGGCCCTCCCGGCTCTTCTCAACCATTGCGACGGTTCATTCGAAAAACTGTGGGAGCTGCTCAAGAGAACTGAACCGTGGGGTAATCAGTCGACTCTGGTCGAAGAGCACCTTCGAGAAAAGGGATGGTGGAAAAATGCATGATGCGGAGCTGGCCTTCTTTCGGCTGAACATTGAACGTGACCATGGTGACGTGCTTGCCGACGGAGGTGGGTTGCCTGAGGGGGCTATCGAGGAAGCAGTTCGGAGAGGCCCTTTCGCAAATCTTGATGAGGGGTCGATCCAATTCATTGTTAGAGAACTTGAGGCGAGCTTTAGAGTTACCCAGAGGCGTGGTGCAGTTATATCGCAGGGCCATCGACGATGGCTCTCAAGAAAGAAAGCCGACTTGCGTTTCTACTACTGGAACAGGCTTAGCAAGTACTACCGCGAAACTGGGGCGCTGCCATCGAACGTTGTCGCGACACTAGATGCCGATACAGACGAAATCCTCGATCTTTGCGGTGACCCCCTCGACCCTTCCTACCAAGCGGTTCGTGGAATGGTCATGGGCAACGTCCAGATGGGCAAGACAACAAACTATTCGGCGCTCATCTGCAAGGCGGCTGATGCAGGATACCGGGTTATTATACTTTTTGCAGGTATCACAAATTCCCTGCGCACCCAGACTCAGGAACGCCTTGACGAAACCTTCATCGGCAAGATCTCGGTCGCGAACGCAGCCGCCCAGCAATCGCTGCCAATCCAGAGGTTCGCAACCGAGCGAAGGATCCCCGCAGTGGGAACGACGAGAGAATCGGACTTCAAGGCTGGAATGGACGGCATCTACTTTGGACTAACCGGGCACCAAGAACCGATGATCTTCGTCACCAAGAAGAACAAGTCGGTGCTTGAAAGGCTAGAGGCTTGGATTGACGACCAAGAGCAAACAGGCGGATTCGAGTTGCCACTGCTCCTGATCGATGACGAGGCTGACAACGCCTCGATCAATACGGCCAAGGACCCAAAACTCACGACAGCTATCAACGGCATCATTCGACAGATCCTCGCTCGCTTCCCGAGGTCGGCCTACATCGGATACACCGCAACGCCTTTTGCCAACATTTTCATAGATCCCGATTCTCCGACAGAGATGGAGCATGACGATCTCTTTCCCAGAAACTTCATCAAGGCGCTTGATCCCCCTTCAAACTATGTGGGCTCTCACCGCGTTTTTCGCGAAGGCGGAGACCTGCGAGACGAAATGGTGAAGACAGTTGCCGACTATCACACGCTCCTGCCACTTAAACATAAGAGCGGTGACCCGGTCATAGGTCTTCCTGAAAGTCTCAAGCATGCCATCCGAGTCTTTTGCCTAACACGCGCAATGCGCGTGTTAGGAGATAAGGGACAAGCACACTGCTCAATGATGATCAACGTGAGCCGGTTTAATGCCATCCAAGCTCAGATTCTTGGACATGTCCATGAGTACCTTTCCGAACTCAAAAACGCGGTCTCCGTTCATGGGTCGCTCGATGCAGCGACAATACATGACGAAACGATGGATGAACTTAAGAACAGTTTTTTGAAGGAGTATTCTGCTCTTGAATATGGGTGGCCCGAGGTGCTTCTCTGCCTGAATGAGGGCATTCAGAGCATTGAGGTGCGCACTGTCAACATGAAGGGTGGCGTCCTCGATTACAGCCTCAATAGAGAACACGGCCTCCACGTCATTGCTATCGGTGGATTAGCGCTCTCGCGCGGTCTGACTCTAGAAGGATTGACAGTTTCATACCTGCTCAGAAACGTGGCGGCGAGCGACACTCTAATGCAGATGGGGCGCTGGTTTGGCTACAGGCCTGGGTATGAGAATATTTGTAGGCTTTACCTCCCGCAGATGTCGTTCAACCACTACGAATACGTCGACGAAGCGACGGAAGAGTTGCGTCGCGAAGTGAAACGCATGAAGGCGGCGAACCGAACGCCAGCCGACTTTGGATTGAAGGTCCGACAGAGCCCGCTGGCCATCCGTGTGACCGCTGCCAACAAGATGCGGACTGCCGAAAAGCTGACCGTGGCGCAGGACTATTCGGCACGTCATATCGAAGGACACGCACTTCCTAACGAGCCGACCAAGGGTGTGCAAAACAAAGAGCTTGTCACCGAGTTCTTAGAGGCACTTGGCGTGCCGGTCGAGATCGCACCGTCTTATGTTGCCTGGAGGGCGAGGGGCAGACAAGTCCTTGAGTTGATAAGAAGGTTCAACTTCGGCCCACATGTAGATCTTGCCATGATCTCAGACACCTCACTCTTTCAGGACTACGTGCAGGATCGCATTTCCGACGAAATGTCAGAATGGGACATCGCGTTGCCCATGAAGCAGTCTGGCAACGCCGTACCTTTCGCTGGCCAAGAGGTGCGCATGAGAAGTCGCGACAAGGGCATGGTCAAGGACGGAGCCTATAGGGTTTATGGAGCCAGAAGCCGTGTGGCGGATCAGCCGGATGCTTGGATTGGGCTCGATGAGGCTCAGGAAGAACTTGCACAAAAGAGATTTGCTAACGACGAGTATAAGAAGGAGCGAGCAGCTTGTAGCGTTCGCAAAAGACCGATGATGCTGGTTCACGTGTTCGAGCCAAAACTGCGAGAAGACCCGGGTCATAAAGAGCAATCTGATGACACTCTGAAAATTGGAAATCCGGCGGTAACGCTCTCGTTCTGTATGCCTGAGACACATAAACCCGCAAGGGAGCATACCTACCAGGTCAACGCGGTCTACCGCGCCCAAATTGAACTTCAATACGCCCGGGAGGAGGACGACGACGCAGAAGCGATCATAGGAGATCAGGATGCTTGAGGCATGGCAGGCTATTTCAGCGCCAACTGAAACTGATGCTCGAAACGTGCTTTTAGCCGACAGTGCCCATCCGCTAGATTTCCGTGTTGGACGCGATACTCGCGGAAACTACGTGTTTCTTCTCGACGCGGATCGACTTACCGGTGAAACTCCTCCTCTGCCGAAGTTGATGGGCATAATGGTTGAGATGGAAGAGCCCCCCAGCGGTCAATGGCGCCTTGTGCTGACTCTCGATGATACCTCCGACCTACAAAACTTTGCTCTCATGTGTACCGGCATCATGCTCGCAACGCAGACGTTGGCGCCATCGAAGTCCGCTGATGGATTTATCCGTACGCTGGACGAACTTCGTCGGTGGCAAGACATGTTGAAACGTCGCCAGGAAAAACTGCTCTCCAGAAACGAGCGGATCGGGTTAGTCGGTGAACTTCTTTTCCTGAGAGATGCACTTCTTCCCCGTATTGGCATTACTGCGGCTCTCCACGCATGGACCGGCCACCAACGACATGAACAGGACTTTGTGTTCGGCTCGACCATCTTCGAGATAAAAACCCAGATCGCAACTGCCGACCGGATGATAAGAGTCTCCTCAGAGGATCAGCTTGACCCTTTTCAGGCCCGTATTCTACTCTGCAATCAGGGGATTGCTCCTGCCTCGAACGGGGACGCAGGATCTTGCACGCTAAATGCCATCGCATCGGAACTTGCCGAGTTGGCGCATGAGGCGGGAGGGACAGCATCCGACCTTCTCAATATAGGTCTGTTGGCGGCGGGCTATGAACCCAAACCGGAGTACGACGAGGAGACGTGGACCTTAATCGATAGGACGTTTTACGAGGTTCGGGACAATTTTCCGAGGATAGAAAGGGCTGACCTCAGGCCTGGTGTTGAGCAGGTTCAATACAAAATTCGCGTGTCCGATTGTCAGGAATTTGTAGTGGACCTCGAAGCCAAATTTGGGGAGTTGTTCGATGGATGATCTTTCGAATGCCTTTGATGATCTGCGCGAAGACGTCATGCTTGAGGCGGAGGCCAGTGGAAGTTTCCAAGAAGAGGCATTCTTTGAGATATTTGCCGAAGCAGCTAGCGAAAATGGCGATACCATTGATCTCGAATATGCACACTGCAGAAGAGAGGGAGGTTCACGGCCTTATAGGGTTGATGGGTATGCCTTCGACGCTGATCGTGGAACATTCTATCTGGCCGTTTGCGACTTCCGCGAGGGGCGTGATCTCCAGTCCCTTCAAGCAGCACGAATGGACTCGGCTCTCAAGCAGGCCACTAATTTCTTTGAGAATGCGCTCACACCCGAGTTCATAAACTCGCTGGAAGACAGCAGCCAATGCTTCTCTGCTGGTTATCCAATCTACATGAACCAAAGGTCAATTCGGAGGCTGCGTGTTATCCTCTTTTCCAACGCGAGACTGGCTGCGCGTAGGCCACCGCAGCTAGTTGAGGACGTGGCAGGAATTCCGGTGGTATACACCGTCCTCGATCTCGCAAGATATGCTGACATTGAAAAATCGAGGGCAGCACCGGAAGCCATCGAGGTCGATTTCACGAGAATTGCCGGTGAGGCAATTCCATGCCTGCGGGCCTTCACTACCTCCGGAGATTACGAATCCTATCTCCTCGCATTACCCGGAGGGATTCTGGCTGATGTGTATGGGCTCTACGGCGCACGGCTTCTCGAACAGAATGTAAGGACTTACCTTCAGGCAAGAACTAAAGTGAACAAGGGCATTCTGACGACCATCCGCGAAGCACCTGAGATGTTTTTTGCCTACAACAACGGGCTGACCGCTACAGCCTCAGGGGTGGAATTGAAACAGCTGGGAGATGGCCAGCTCGGCATCACTTCGATCCACAACCTCCAGATTGTGAATGGTGGCCAGACAACTGCTTCGATCCTTTATGCGAAGGACGTAGCCAAGTCCTCACTTGAGAACGTCCATGTCCAGATGAAGCTATCGGTCATACCTCCTGAATCGATTGAAGACGTCGTGCCGCTCATCTCTCGATTTGCGAACACACAAAATAGGATCTCGGAAGCAGATTTCTTCTCGAACCACCCGTTCCATCTGCAGATGGAACGGTACTCCCGTGTGCTTGCCGCCCCACCTCAAGCCGGAGCGCTGGCGGGCGAGAAGTGGTTCTATGAGCGAGCAAGAGGCCAGTACCGCGACGGGATGGCTTATGCGAGTAAAGCCGAGCGCAGAAAGTACCAGCTCGAGTTTCCGAAGGCTAAAGTCATAGTCAAAACAGACCTAGCCAAATACACGGTTACCTTTGGTGTCCGTCCAGATATTGTTTCGAAGGGAGCGCAAAAGTGCTTCATGCACTTCGCCAACGAGACCGCGAAGGGATGGAAGGCACGGCAGACTGACTACAATGAGAACTGGTTCAGAAATGCTTGTTCTATGGCGTTGTTGTTCCGGTGGACCGACAAGATGATTGCGCAATCGGATTGGTACCAAATTGACCGCGGATTTAAGTCGCAGACCGTCACCTACACTCTTGCTTGGTTTACGCATCATGTTCGGCAACTTGGGCGCGCTTCTTTGAATTGGGACGTGATTTGGTCATCTCAGGATGTGCCTGACGAGCTGAAGGAGTTTCTCGAGAAGCTGGCCCCTCAAATGGCATCGGCGATAAAGGATCCCCCGCCAACTGCTCGTAACCCTGGCGAGTACTGCAAGATGCAGGCATGCTGGGAGGTGCTGTCGAAAAGGGACTTTGATGTGCCGAGACTTCCAGACCACGTCACCTTGAGCGACGATGATGTGAAAGTTCAGGAGAAGTCCGGCCGTGAAACTAAGAAGATCGACAACGAAATTGACCTTGACGTTGTTCTTCTGTCAATTGTGGCCAAGGCTGATTTGGTGCGTGCCAATGCAAGCCAACGGCGTCTTCTGTCAGAGAAGTCTGACCGGGCACTCGATAAGTTGGCAGCCGGTAATCTAGGCCTGTCGAGGCCAGAGCGAAATGCCATGAAGCTTTTGATTAACCGGCTTGCAGAAGAAGGGGCTCCCGTTGAAGCGATGACCTAGGCGGCTCTATCCTGCTTCAGCTCTCGTATCAGTATCTTCGCGAGAGTTCCGGCTATTTGCCTAGCGAGCATCGGGGGTACGGCATTCCCAACTTGGACGTATTGCGAAGTACGATTGCCTAAGAACATGTAGTTGTCAGGAAAACTCTGTAGCCTGGCAGCCTCCCTTACGGTCAAGCTCCTGCACTGCAAGGGATCGGGATGAATAAAGTAGTGCCCATCCTTCGAAATGTGGCTCGTGACGGTCGAGGATGGCTTTCCCCAAGTCTGTACTCTAAAGCGGTCTGCAAACTTTCCCGTAGTCCAGCTGCGATGATCAGGTGCGAGCGCTTCGGGAAAGTCTCGCGCGGTCGGGGCGCGATCCCTTATCTCCGCGTACGTCGAACAAAAGGCGTAACGCGCAAGGTCGGAGCTCATGTGGCCCCTAGTCTCATGGTTGAGAGGGCGATCCAACAGATCATCACGCAAAGCGCTAGCGTATGCCGAAATAGGCTTGGGGCTGTAGCTGCCACCTTTGCGACCGAGCGCTTTAGTACGTGATATTGCCTTTCGGTGTTGCAACAATCTTTGCCGCAAGCCAAAGCCCTGCGGAGCCGCCAAGGCCGCCGTTTGAAATGCGTCCTTTGCGGCCTCTTGCCAAAGCGTAAAGCTGTCCTCGCTTCTGCTCAGGCCACTGCGCAGATCAGGAAGGTCCGCGATGGCATCCTCGACGCAAACTTTCTTCGTAGCCTTCGCCAAACTAATTCCGAGCTCGTCGATTCCAGCGGCGACGTCTTGGCGCAGTCCAACAATGATCACACGGTGCCTCGCCTGAGGCACCCCATGCTCTTCAGCCCGAAGCAAATAGCCTGCATCGTCCGGCGTCGGCGAGAGCGAAAAAAGCTGGTAGCTGTCCGCCCCAGCTGCATTGGTGAGATCGTTCCGTATAAGATCGAAGACTGGACCTCCCGAAACAGAAGAGGAAAGGAGCCCTTTCACATTCTCCATCACAAATGCCTTGGGGCGGACCTTTTCAATTATTCGGATGTACTCCCTAAAAAGGAAGTGACGCTTGTCCTGCTCTGGGTCGTAGTCACTGATCCCCGCGTTCCGTGCACGGCCAACTAGCGAATAGGCTTGGCAAGGAGGGCCGCCTATGATGACAATGTTGTCTGTCGTATCCTTGAGAATTTCATTCAACCGATTGTCGAGCGCATGGTCGTCTTGGGGTTTTCCAAGCTCAAGCATGGCCGTTTCAGCTTGAACCCGGGCCCAGACCGAAGGGTGTCGGTCAAGAAGCTCCTCAAGCGAGATGGCACCATTGGCGAAACTATAATAGTCTGACCGAGCGTTGTTTTCGAGGTTGCGGTAGAAGCTCCTTAATTGAAGAGTGGCAAAGGCCCCAGGATCCATCTCAACGGAAAGGTCGATCTCGAATTTTACAGGACCTGACGCAGTTGCAAAACCCTCGGCAAGGCCGCCAGGTCCGGCAAAAAGATCGATTGTACGAAAGACCTGCTTCGACTTCATAACGGTCTAATACCAGGACTCACTCTCACGACTAAGCCCAAATTGGCGTCAACTACTCAAAAGAGCTCGGATTGGGGATGAACTCAGGCGATTGCCTTTACGTTACTCTTAATCTGATTGCCTGTGAACATACGTTGCCAAGTTCAATCTCTATGAGCCCGTTGGTGTCCGCTGACAGCACCTGCTCCATCGGGGAGCTATTATGGGAACTTCGCCACACAGTAGGAATTAGCTCAATGAAATCAGCGAAAAGTGGCGGAGACGGAGGGATTCGAACCCTCGATACCCGTAGTGGGTATGGTTCCTTAGCAGGGAACTGGTTTCAGCCACTCACCCACGTCTCCGCACGACGCATGTGTCTGCGTTGGCTGTGGTCGCGGGCTATAGTCGCACCAATCATGGGCGGCAAGAGGTCAAAATGCATGAATTGCATCTGTATGCCCGGAACAGCCTGCGTAAACACCACTAGGAATAAGGCTCAAAGCTTGGGGCCAAGGCCTTAAGAGATGCAAGATACCCCCTCGGTCTGCCACCGCTCGTCGCGTTTTCGATTCGCTTGGCCGACGCAGCATTGATGGCCGCAAAGATTGGGACTCTGCTCTCGCACGGGACCCATACGCCCCGCCTATTTGTGGGCGAGATTGATCCAAGAGGTGTTTGAAATGCTCAAATCCATCATCAAAGCCTTCCAAGGTGACAAACGCCCCAAGCCTGCCAAACACTGGACTGCCTGCGCGATTGTTGCGGCAATCGGATTGGCATCGGCTAGCGTTTCCGTGCCTGCCTTTGCACAAGAGCTTGAAACCCTTGATCCGGATGCAGCGTTTGACAATGTTGCCCCGCGCGAGGTTTCTGGCGCTGCTCGCAGTGCTGTTGAGACCGGTCAATCTGCGCTGGATCGACCCGCGTTTGATCGACCCGCGTTTGATCAGGGCGAGGCAGATGTTGGCGCTGTTTCCGCCGCCATTCCAACCTCTAATCCGGCCACTAACCCGGTCCCGAGCCCTGCACAGCAAGGCATCCGAACAGCGCCCGCTTTCGCCAATGCACCAGCGCTTGATCCGGTTACCGGAATGCCTCCTTCTGTCCGAGAGGGCGCGACGATTAACGGGCGTGCTCAGCCCGGGTTTACCGGTGAGTTTGCAGGCTATGAGAACGGTGATCCTGGAGCTCAGAATTGGAGCGAGCAGAACTGGGAAGGGCGCAATTGGGCTCCAGTGCGGTGAGAGCGCTATTGGTCAACCTGCCATTGGCGACCCTGCGCTGAATGGGGCCGGGGTGGGAGAGCCTGCTACGGGAGAATTGGGGCCCGATTGGGTTAATCCGAACCAAGGAGAGGCGCTGGCCAACGCGGCTGGCGATACTCGCACATACGGTCAGGACGATCTGATTGGCGCTGCCGAAGGTGTCTTTGGTAAGGGCGCAAAAGGTCTTGCAGGCATGATTGAGGACCTTCTTCGCAAGCAAGGTGAGCCCAATGGATACATCGTTGGGCGCGAAGCGGGCGGTGCGTTCATCTTTGGTGCGCGCTATGGTTCTGGCACGCTCTATCACAAGGTTGAAGGCGAGCGGAAAGTGTACTGGACGGGGCCATCGCTTGGCTTTGATGCAGGCGCCAATGCAGGCAACACCTTCGTCCTCGTCTACAACCTGTTCGACACCGAAGACCTGTTCAAACGCTATCCTGCGGGTGAGGGTCAGGCCTATCTCGTGGGCGGCTTGCACGCGAGTTACGTGCGGCGCGGCGACGTTGTGCTGATCCCCATCCGCATGGGGGCAGGGCTGCGGCTTGGCGTAAACGCAGGCTATATGCGCTTTTCCAAGAAGCACCGCTGGTTGCCGTTCTAAGCACGCTTTGACCCGGTGCATACGTAAAGGTGGTTGCAGCTTTGCGCGTCGTGAGTATGAGGCTTTCCCATGCTCGAAAGACTCCAAGAACAAGCCCCCGACGCGCTTCTGGCGCTGATCAAACTCTACGCAGCCGATACGCGCGGCGATAAGATCGACCTTGGCGTTGGTGTGTATCGCACAGGGCAAGGTGACACGCCCGTCTTCGGCGCGATCAAAGGCGCTGAACAGTGGCTGGTCGATAATCAGGATAGCAAGTCGTACCTTGGGCCAGAGGGCGATATGGGCTTTGTCCATGCTCTGATGCCGTACATCTTCGGCTCGGACGCCACGATGGGCGGGCGACTTGAAGGGATGCAGACGCCGGGTGGTACGGGCGCTGTTCGCTTGGCCATCGCTCTCGCCAAGCATATGGGTATCACCAAGCTGCATATGGGCACGCCCAGCTGGCCCAACCATGCTCAGATCATCAAGGATGTTGAGCTTGAGTGGCAGGCTTTTGATCACGCCAATGCTGATGGCACCGCCAATGTCGAGGCCGTGCTTGCCGCGATCAATGGTGCGGGGCCGGGTGAAGCTGTTCTTATCCATGGGTGTTGTCACAATCCGACGGGCATTGATTACTCTCCTTCTGACTGGGAGGCGATTGGCGACGCGCTTGTCGCGTCCGGCACCTTCCCGATTATTGACACCGCTTACCAAGGCCTTGGCTTTGGTATGGAAGAGGACGCGGCTGGCATGCGCTCCGTCCTTGCCAAGGTGCCTGAAGCTTTCATCGCTTACAGCTGCGACAAGAACTTTGGCATGTACCGCGACCGGGTTGGCGCGTTCTACATCCTCGCCGAGAAGGGCGAGGCGGGAACGGCAACTCTCGCTAAGGCCTTCTCCAACGCCAACGCTTTGGCGCGCGCGAGCTGGTCGATGCCGCCTGACCATGGTGCAGCTGCCGTTCGCGTGATCCTGCGCGATCCTGAACTGACGCAAAGCTGGCTCGACGAGCTTGAGCAAATGCGTAGCCGTATGCGGCAGGTCCGCGAGTATCTGGGCGAAGCGGGTCAGCAGGGCTCTGTGAACCTTGCCCCGCTTGCGACGCAGAACGGTCTTTTCTCCACTCTGCCCGTTTCCAAAGAGCAGGTTGTGCAGCTTCGCGAAGAGCACGGCATTTACATGGCAGGCTCTGGCCGTATCAACATTGCGGGGCTTACCATGGACAATATCGACAAGTTCATCGGTGCGATTGCTGAGGTTACGGGCTAAGCCTAGGGGCTGGCACCTCCTCTCATTGGCGGTGGGTGCACGGCTTTCGGACTGGAACACCGAAGCGGGGGTTTTTCAAAACTTTGTGGCTGCTTGTCTGCGCCTGCATGGACTGGACCACCGTGCCCACTATCGAGCCGCGATAACAGCCGCAAAAGCGCTGAATTATCAGGTTTTTGCGCGATCGAGCGCATGCGGCCGCGATAGATTACGGGCCGCAAGAACCCGACCTGAAAGCGCCAAAACAGCTCTTGATGTGTCAACTTTCGCCAATCGGGCACGCGGCGTGTCTTTGCGCGCGGGCTTCCCCGCTTTGTAGGTCCGCTAAGCACCTTGTCCCAGCTCCTCGCAAAACTCTCCGCGCCCCGCCGCCCGCGCAGCTTGTAAGCGCTCGCCCGGCTGCGCCCGACCGATTTGGCGGCGGCGGCAACCGACCCTGTTGCATAGAGCTTGGCAAGGAAGGCGCATTGGAGCGCCAAGCTCCACCCATCGCGTCGCCCACGCAACTGCACGGGCGTAAATGCAGGCGGGCGCGAGCGAGCAGAGCAAGGCTTTCTGGACTGTGTCGAAGGCATGAAAGTGAACAAGGCACAATTAGGCCCAAGTAGGAAAGTGGTTCGCGATTGGCCAAAAGGTGAAAGTTAGGCCAGTTGGCTAACTGGTGATGAAAGAATCGCTATTGAAAAGCGATGAGAGGGACGTGCAATTCCCTGATCACTTTAGTCTAAGAGAACTGGGGAGTTTTCTATGGTCTTGTCCAAAATTGTTATGTTTTGTTCTGTCGATCCCCTGGCTTTTGAGGGGGAATAGAAATGAAAACATATCTTATGGTTGCTGCCTCGGCGGCAGCGCTTTCCTTTGCAGCCTCTGCGCAGGCGCAAAGCACTTCTTCGATACCGATCAAACGGGCACGGACAGTGTCGGTTTGATCGAACAGATCGGGGGGAACCTGAAGCGGGCTTTCAACCGCCAGTTTGGCATCAACAGCCGCGCCGAAGTCCGCCAGATTGATGGCGCAGACGACAACACCGCAACGGTTACGCAAGGCACCCCTTAAGATAGAGCGCGCTCCTTAACAAAAGCGCGTTTCGAGAAACCTGCCGCCCGGGTGTCTGTTAAAGGCATTCGGGCGGTTTTGTATCGATTGACGGCTTGGCGATTTTGCGCGCCATCAAAAGCGTTAACCTCAAGATCTGGGCAAATCCCCCACGCCTGCACCCAATGTCCTGCCCAATTGGTGGCAATTTTCCATGCCCTCTCAGGGGTATCCCTCAGTGCCCATGAACCCGCTTTGCAACCCTCTTAGGCGAGACAAAGGCAAGATTTGTCTCCCACAGGAAAAGGGTTCTCTTCAATGCATCGCTTTACTTTCATTGCTGCCTCGGCGGCTGCGCTCATGACGTCTTCTGTCGCTCTTGCTCAGGCGGATGTGACCATCAATCAGACGGGGCTGGATCACACCGTTTCCATCACTCAGGTCGAAGATGTGCTCAATTCGATCACCGTCACACAGGCAGGCAACGCGCAAGCCGTGCAAATCCGCCAAACCGCACCCGGCGGCAATAACAGCACATTCACCAGCCAAGGCGTCACCGGCGGCCTTGGTGAAAACAGTATTGAATCGCGCCAAACCGGGTCAGACAACCTCATCTCAATCACGCAAAACTCGATGACCAACATCGCACTGGTAACCCAAGATGGCAGCGGCAACGATCTGACGATTGACCAGGGTTTTGCCAATGGAACAGGCGCAGATGCGGTCGGCAACAACACGCTTATCCGCATGGATGGCGATTTCAACACCGCCACAATCCGCCAGAACTTTGACACCACCGGCGGCGGCAATGATGTCGATATCTTCCAGGTCAATGACAACAACGAGGTGACGGTCGATCAGGAAGGGTCGAACAACACCGTCTTTATCGCTCAAGGTGATTTGGCAGGGGCCGGAACCAATACAGCGACAGCCTCACAGTTTGGGACGGGCAATCTTCTTGCCATTGGTCAAAACGGCACCGGCAATGTCGCTGTTGCAACGCAAACCGGCAACAACAACACGATGTTCATCGACCAGGGGTTTAACAATGGCACCGGCCTTGGCGGCGATAGCAATTATGCCGAGGGCGTTCAGACCGGCAATAACAACACTCTGACGATCAATCAGAATATGACCACTTCGGGTTCGGGCAACCGGGCGGTTATCAATCAGATTGGCGATGGGTTTGACCTTACTATCGATCAAGAAGGCAGCGGCATGGTCAATGAGATCACGCAGATGTGATCTGATCCCGCTTTGATGAGTTAGGAGCGCGAAGGGCGCGGGGGAGAGGCAATCGGGCCTTTCTTCCGCGCCCTTTTCTTGTGCGCCCTATTTGTCTTGCGCAAGGCTGCTCGGTTTTATGGCCGATTGACCAAGGCTTCGAGCATGTTCCCATTCCGCTCACCGCGTGCGTGCCACTGGATAACCGTGCAAACCAATGTAACGGCCCGCCTGTTCATCTGGTCGCAAGGTCAGGGGGGCATGTGGCGATTGTTGTGTGCGCTGGGCCATGGGAACATTGCGCATGACGGATTGAATAACATTTGCAGATTAACCGTTTTTTGAATGGGGGAGGGCATGTCAGCCCGTAACTGTTGAAGGCAATGATGCACGCGAGGGCGTATGGGACTGGGACTAAGGGACTGAACCTGCCGCCGATGCAGCATCAAGAGTTATGGCTGGTTGCCGTGCTTGAAGGAGCATGAAGTGATGAAATTTTACGCAAAAACCCCAAAGGCGCTGCTGCTTGCGGCTGCTGTTTCGCTTCCGCTGTTGAGCGGTGTTTCGGTTTCCGCGCAAGACGGGCGGCCTGATTTTCAAGGCGCACCTGCTGCAAGCGGGCAAACAGACATTCTCACCACAGTGACCGCCCCGCGCCCAGGAGCGCTGGAAGAATTGGCACAAGGGCCAGAGATCGAAGGTTTCGTGTCTGCGCGCCGCGGCAACCGTGTTGAGGTGACAACCCCTGATGGCCAAGCGGTCTCGCTTGCGATGACGGAGGAGACCCGGATCGTTGCCAAAGGCGGCTTTTTGGGTCTTGGGTCAAAAGACCTTGGGCTTGACGCGCTGCTTGATGGGCTTCCTGTAAAGGTCTCCACCCGCGAATGGACCGGTGGTCTTGCCGCAGAGCGCATTCGCTTTTCGGGCAGCGATTACGAAACCGCTTTGATGATTGCCCAAGGCACCAATGGCCGCTTTGTTCGCAATGAAGCCCAGATTGAGGCGAACGCGCAGGCCGCTGAGCAATTGCGTGGCCGGTTCGGCGATATCGACCAATACAACGTCAAATCCACCACCAATGTCTATTTCGATAGCGGGCGTTCAAGCCTGTCTCCTGATGCGCGCGCTGAACTGTGCGGTGCGGCCTCTCAGGCAAACCAAATCGACAATGCGCTTTTGCTGGTTGTGGGCTACACCGATTCCACCGGTAGCCAAGAGCTGAACCAGCGCCTTTCTGAAAAGCGCGCGGGCGCTGTGGTGAACTTTCTCCAACAGCAATGTGGCTGGGCCCCGTATCGGATGCTGACACCTACGGGCATGTCCGAATCGAACCCTGTGGCCGACAATTCAACCGCGCAGGGCAAGGCGCAAAACCGCCGCGTTGCGGTCAATGTGCTGGTTTCGAAAAGTGTTGATGGATACGACAGCGCAGCGGGCCGCATTTCGCGCCGTTAAGCGTCTAACCAGTTCGAATATTTGGATTAGGGCGGCTTGCAAAAATGCAGGCCGCCCTTTTCGTTATGGGACAGAAACGACAAACTTCGCGAAGGTGTCTAAGTACACTTGCGTATGGTTGCTGGTGTGTTAACCAGCCCTTCGGAATTGGCGTTGTTTTCGGCGCCGGAGTGTTAGGGGAGTTCCCAGATGAAGAAATCCGCATTGCTCGGTGTGAGCATTCTTGCCTTGTCAGTATCAGCGCCTGCTCTTGGGCAGAACCAGAGCACGGTTACGCAAACCGGTTCAAGCAGCGGCGTGACCGTTACGCAAACCGGACCTGATGGCGGCAATGATTCAACCGTTGATCAAAGCGCCGACAACTCAAGTGTTGTCGTCACCCAAGAGGGTTTTGACGTCGGCACAGTCGATGGCATCACCAACACCAGCACCGTAACGCAGGCCGGCGACACGCAGGATGCGCAGATCACTCAGGTCGGCGATGATCAAACTTCGTCAGTCATCCAGGATGGCATTGAGATGGAAGTGCTGCTGACACAGGGCGGCATTGGCAACTCTTCGACCGTCAACCAAGCGGGCACAGACAACTTTGCCGATGTGTTCCAGGACGGCGATGACAACATCTCGAACATCATTCAGTCGGACGAAGACGGCACGATTGACAGCGACCAAACCGGTGATCGCAACACCAGCAACATCACTCAGGAAAGCCGCATCGACAACGATACGGTCCTCGTGCAGTCGGGCAGCGACAACGTCTCAACCGTAACGCAGCGCGCCTCTGATGGCCTTGCAACGGTGACGCAGTCGGGTGATTTCAACACCTCAACCTTGCTTCAAGGCGATGTGTCTGACGACCAAACCGCGACCATCACGCAAAGCGGCGACGGCAACTCCTCTGATGTGCAACAAGGCATCGATGGCGGAAGCGTTCTCGACAATGACAACATCGTTGATGTGAACCAGTCGGGCGATGATAACACGACCGTCATCCGCCAATCGGCTGAACTCAACACTGCAACCGTCAATCAGATCGGCGACCGCAACACCGCGCGCATCGAAGATCAGGGCGACGGCACTGCCAGCACGTCGAACCAGAACAACACTGCGACGATCACGCAAAACGGCTTTGACAGCTTTGCAAGCGTCAATCAGCCCGGCGAAGATGGTGTCTCAACGACTACCCAGAACGGTGAGTTCGACAGCTCTGCTGTTACGCAAGCCGGATCGGGCAACGTCGCAACTGTGACGCAAGAGGGCTTTGACCTTGACGCAAGTCTTGCGGCTAACTCCAGCACTGTTGACCAGTCGGGCACCACTAACGAGGCAACCGTCAACCAAGTGGGCGACAACAACATCTCATTCGTCGGTCAATCGGGTGCGACAAGCACTGCCTTGCTCGTCACCGGCGGCATTGGTAACTCATCGGGCATCACGCAAAGCGGCACTGATGTGGACGCCGATGTCCTTCAGGATGGCGATGCGAACTCATCCACGGTTACTCAAGCGGGCTCTTTGAACACTGCGGATGTGGACCAGCTGGGCGATGAGGACACCTCTATCGTTGCGCAAACGGGCACCGATCAGCAGGCGACTGTGGTTCAAAACGGCGGGCTCAACAACCGCAGCGAAGTAACCCAGAACAACGCCAACAACGTAGTTGATGTGCAGCAAACCGGCGTTGAGAGCACTTCTTTCATCACGCAAAACGCCACATTTGCGACGACCGACCTTGATCAAACCGGCGATGACAACTTTTCAAACGTCGTTCAGACCGGATCGATTGCTTTTGCAAATGTCGATCAGACTGGCGACGACAACAGCTCAATCGTCACTCAGAACGGTGGCGGGGCGCTCCAGATCAATACCCTTATCGGTCAGTCTGGTAACGGAAACACCTCTGAGACGGTGCAGTCCGGTGACAACAATGGCATCACGGTTCAGCAATCCTCACTAAGTAATGACAACGTGGCGTTCGTTAACCAATCGGGCACTGAGACCACCGCCCTGACGGTCCAGTCGGGCGATGGAGCAACCTCGACCATCAATCAAACGGGTACGACCAACGAGGCAATCGCTAACCAAGAGGGCATTGATCTTGATGGCTCTGGCACGACTGACACGAGCTTGATTGCGCAAACGGGTAGCGATCAAACAGCCACGGTTACCCAAGTGGGTGATGGCAATGCGTCAACTCTGGTTCAGAACGTTTCTGATAACACAGCGACGGTCCTGACCGGTGGTATTGGCAACACCTCGACCATCACGCAAAACGGCACCAATGGCACAGCAGATGTTGGACAAGACGGCGATGGGAATACTTCGCTCGTCATCCAAACCGCTGCAAACGGCGATGCAGACGTTGACCAAAACTCGAACGACAGCTTCTCAGAAGTCGCTCAGTTTGGCGCGGATGTCGTTGCAACCGTTGGCCAAGAAGGCGACGGCAATGAATCGCGCGTTACGCAATTTGGCGCCAGCTCAACTTCGACGGTGTCGCAGCTTGGGCTTGGGTTCAACAATTCAACCATCACCCAGAACGCGACGAACAGCACGGCGACGGTGAGCCAAGAAGGGTTTGACCTGCTCTCACCCAACATCTTCACCAACGAAAGCACCATCACACAAGATGGTGACAGCCAAAACGCGACCGTTACCCAAGTGGGCGATGAGAACAGCTCAATCATCGCGCAAAGCAATGCTGATAACACGGCAACCGTGCTGACCGCCGGCTTTGGGAACGCCTCAACCGTCACACAAAGTGGTGCGGATAACGGGGCGGACATCGATCAACAGGGCGATGGCAACACCTCGATTGCTACACAAAGCGGCACGAATGGCACGATTGAGGTCGTTCAAACCAGCGACAACAGCACATCGAGTGTGACGCAAACAGGGGATCTCGGCGTCGCATTCGTGACCCAATCCGGAACGAACCAGTCCTCGACGATCGTTACCACATCTCCGCGGACAACCTTCTTCTTGCCAGCGGGCGCGGAAGTCACTCAAAGCGGTGCGGACAACGTGTCTGATATTTTCCAATCAGGTGATGTTACCGCACCTGGCTTTGCGTCGGGACGGGGCACTATCATCCGCGGTGTCCTCACTATTCCGGGCGCTGCTGTCACGCAGGATGGTACGGGCAATAATATCGAAATTGACCAGACTGGTTTTTCAAACTTCGGTGTTTTCAACCAGATCGGCACGACCAATACGGCAACGATCTTGCAAGATGGGTTCCGTACATCGACTAACCTTGATCAGAACGGCACATCAAACATCGCTGAGGTGGTTCAATCCTCCAGCGTCGTTAATGGCCCGAATGAGGAAGGTGCGATAAACATCACGCAGACTGGTGTAAGCAACCGCTCGACGGTCTTGCAAAACGGCTTCGACAATGCGCAAACGCTTGATGTTGCGACTGTGCAGATTGGTGACAACAACCAATCGGATGCGACCCAATCTGGGACCGGTGATATGGCTTTCATCGATCAGATCGGGAACGGTAACGCCTCGACGGTCACTCAAAACGTAGGCGGCGTCAGCAACTTTGGTGACATCAATCAGAATGGCGACAACGGGGTGTCTGAACTCACTCAGTCAGGCGACAGCCAGTTTGCTGAGCTCTTCCAGGACGGTGATCTAAACGCCAGCATCATCACGCAGAGCGGCGCAAGCAACACTGCAACCGTCACACAGACCAGCGACGGCAACGTCTCTGGCGTCACGCAGAGCGGTACGGGCAACTCGGTTACTGTCACTCAGTAATTCAGCGAGTAAGCGACACAAAAAGGGGCGGGAAGGCTGATGCTTTCCCGCCCCTTTTGCGTGTCTGGTGTTGGGCTTAATTCTGCGCAGCAAGCCCCTGCATCCGCTTCAGATACCGCGCGAGGACGTCGATCTCGAGATTGACTTGGCTCCCCGCTTTGAGCTCACCCAAAGTGGTGACTTCGGCGGTGTGCGGGATGATGTTGAGCATAAAGTCGCATGACCCGTCTGCTTGGTCGTGAACCTCATTCACGGTGAGCGAGACGCCGTTGACTGTGATCGAACCTTTGCCCGCGATGTAAGGGGCCATCTCCTGGGGGCTACGGATGATCAGCTTCCAGCTGTCGCCAATCACCTCGCCTGAAACCACTTCGCCCACGCAATCGACATGGCCCGTCACAATATGCCCGCCAAGTTCATCGCCAAGGCGAAGCGAGGGCTCAAGGTTGAGCTTTGCGCCCTCTTCCCACATGCCAGCGTGGGTGCGGCTAACGGTTTCGCCTGATACATCGACGTCGAACCAGGCATCCCCTGCCTCGCCGCCTTTGGCAACCACGGTCAGGCATACGCCCGAGCACGCAATGGATGCCCCGATATCGATGCGCGCCGGGTCAAAGGGCGCAGTGATCCGCAGGCGTAAATCGCCGCGTTGATCTACCTTAGAAACGGTGCCGATGGCGGTGACGATACCAGTGAACATTGAGGAACTCCTATTACCGCTCACGCCGATAGAGGGTGAATGTGTCGCTGCCAAGCTGGCGCGTTTGCGTAAGGCTCCATCGGTCATGAGCCTGCGCAAGAGAGGCAAGGCCTATGTCTCCAAGCGCAGCTTTGCCATTCCCGATGACAATCGGCGCGCGGTAGAGGTGCAGTTCATCGACCAGGTCTTCGCGAATAAAGCTTGCCGCCGCCTCGGCTCCCCCTCAAGATAGAGGGTCTGTGTGCCTGCAAGAGTGCTGATTTGTGCAGGTTTGTTGATCACCCGAACACCATCAGGGGCAACGCCGCGGGTGAGAAGCACGCGCTCTGGCGAGCGGTCCTCAAGGCCGGGCAAGCGCACATCAAGCCGGGGTTTATCAGCCCGCCACGTGCCCCCGCCCACAAGGATTGCGTCCTGTCTTGCCCGCTGTGCATGGACGTGCGCGCGTGCCTGTTCCCCGGTGATCCATTGGCTGGTCCCGTCTGCTAACGCGATCTGCCCATCAAGGCTGGTCGCAAGTTTGAGCGTTACGAAAGGTCGCCCCATGGTTTCGCGGCTGAGAAACCCTTTGAGGCTCGCGCGCGAGGCATCATCGTCCAGCAGCACGACCTCAATGCCTGCCGCTCTCATCCGTTCAATCCCAGCGCCATTGGTGCGCGGGTCAGGGTCAAGCTGTCCGATGACAACCCGGTCGGGCCGCGCTGCCACCAAAAGGTCGCTGCAGGAAGGCCCGCGCTGTGATGTGTGCGCGCAAGGTTCAAGCGTGACATACATGGTCATGCCTTTAGCGCCTTGATTGCCCAGGCTTTCAAGCGCCAAAGCCTCTGCGTGAGGGCGTCCATTGGGCCGCGTGACCCCGCGCGAGACGACCCGGCCATCTTTTACAAGGATTGCGGCCACACCGGGATTGGGGCGGCACAAGGGATAGGCGCGTGCGGCGAGCCTTGCGGTGGCTGCCATCCAATCTGTGTCGCTAATCTGGGCCGCCATGCTTAAGGCGTCGGGCTGTCTGTACCGGCATCAGCATCGGCATCGGCATCCGCATTCGCATCAGCTCCCTCAGAGCCAGCCCTTTCTGCACCATCACTAGACTGGTTCAGGAATGCCTCGCGCTCTGCGGCCTGAGCCTCGCGCGCCTCGCGTCCGCGTCGGTCGATTTCCTCAACGTCCATCCCGGCTGCTGCGCCGAGCGCTTTGTAGAGCTCTCGCTTGCGTTCAGCGCGCGCCTCTCTGTCGGCCTGGCGAAGCTCTTTCATCTCTTGGTTGGCGATGTTGGAGGCAATGATCTCCTCATCCGTCCGGTTAGGGTCGAATGTGGTGATATAGGTGATCGTGGGGCGTTCGGGGGCCTTGTAGACGGTTTCGCCTGACAGCCACCAGAATATCATCCCAAAAGGCGCCATCGAGACAAGCAAAATGGGCAAGCGCCAAGGGTTGGGTTTGCGAAACTCATGCCAGAAATCGAGGATCCCGGGCGCTGGATTAAAGCGTGATTTTGCAAGACGGCTCATGACACGTCGCAATATAGGCGGTGAGGCACGGATGCGCCAGTGGCTTGCGATGCGGCTTTACGGATACTCGACGCTGATCGGGATGCTGGCGCGCAAGTTTCCGGCTGATTGCTGTTTGCTTGCAAGGACAAGAGTGGCCGAGAAGCGGAACTCCAATTGCCCATAGCTATCGAGCATGGGGAAGGCGTCAACATCGGTGACAAAATCACGGATGAGGGCATTGCCGCCCCTGCCATCGCGCATGGTTATCTCGCGCGGTAGGCTGATCATGATTTGCTGAAAGGGTGCACCTGTGACGATCGCTTTACCTGTAAACGGCATTCCGCCCAGGTCATCGACATCGCCAATCAGGGTCTTTTTGCCGGTAGCCAGATCAAGCACCACGCGCCCCTCGCCATCGCCCAGAAGGACGATGCGGCCAAAGTCGATATCGCTTTCGATCGTGAGAGTAAGCCGCTCGCAATTGGGCCGGCCCAAACCATTTCCGTTGCCGTTTCCGCCAGCGTTGCCGTTGCCGTTGCCGTTGCCGTTGTTGTTGCCATTTCCGTTTCCGCGGCATCCAGGAGGCAGGTCGCAATTGGGGCAATTGCCTTGGGCTTGAAGCGGTGACACCATCGATGGTGCAGCCATGCCAGCCAAAGCCAGCACAGCTGCACCAAAGATGATGCCAATTCGCAAGGACCAAGAGGTGACCGCTCGAAACATGACTGTAATGTAAGTGGATGGGGTTAACGAAAGCCTACGGCGAAGTACTGTGGGCACGCTTTACTGAGCGTCGACTTCATCCAAATTGGATGTAAAGGCCGCGCCCATTGTCTTTGAGCCAGCGATCCGCGACTTTGATATCGCCCTCATAAATTGTCCCAAGAAGCGCGTGGAATGCAGGACTGTGATCAAAGTGGACAAGATGCGTGACTTCATGCGCGGCCACTGAACGGCGAACATAATCAGGGGCTTGGATAAGCCGCCAGTTGAGCCGGATGCGTTTTGTGCCCGATGCCCCGCCGTCCGAACAACTGCCCCAACGCCTGTGCGCGCGCGATAGTCCAACGGGCACCGCGTCAAGCGAGGCAGCAGTGGTATAATCGGCGACGTCTTTTTCGAACAGGCCAAGCGCTTGGGCCTCGAGCCAGCGTTGGAGGCGGGTTTCCAAGCCTTCTTTTGGCCCCCCAACAATCAATTGGTCGCCTTGCAAGTTGGGCTTTCGGGGCGCGGCCTTGTCCCATTCGACCTGCACATTGCGCCCGCGATACCGGACAGTGCTACCGGGGCCGGGCGCAGTGCGGCGCGGGATTTTGGCGTGTTGCTGTGCCAACCACTCGGCTCGCGCATTGGCAAAGGCGATTGCTTCCCCGGTGCGCGCCCAGCGCGGCATAGTGATGCGCACCTCGCTCCCATCAGGGGCAAGGCGCATGGTCAGCCGCTTGGCGGTTGGGTGGCGCTTGAGGGTGATGGGAACGCTCGTTCCGCCAAGGTCGATCTCAGGCTCCATCTGGGAGGGTTTAAGCCAATCGAGCACGGCCTATCTGTCCCACTCGACAATGTGGTGTTCAAGGGGCCCTGCGTCATCTTCGCTGATCACGCGGCCTGCAACGCTGATGCCTGCTTGCACCACATCTTCGCGGTTGCCGGTCAACAGGTAATGCCATTTGGGAAGCGCGCGGCCCTCTGCGCGTCTGCGATAGGCGCAGGTTTTGGGAAGCCATGGCACGTCTTCGACAATGGCCAGCGTGAGGCGCAGGCAATCAGGCACAAAGGCTTTGCGATTGCGGTAATCTGAGCATTGCGCGGTTTGGCAATCAAGCAGCTTGCACGCGACATTGGTGTCTTCAATCGCGCCAGTGTCAGCATCTTCGATCTTATGCAGGCAACACCGCCCGCACCCATCACAAAGCGCCTCCCATTCCGCGCGGTTGAGCTGCGCTAAAGGCAGCTCCCAAAAGGCGTCGCGCAAAGAGGGGCTGGAGGAAAGAGGAGCGCTCACTTCACCCATTTCGCCAGTTCCTCGGCCACGGCCTCAGCCCCCAAATCCTTAGGCAAAGTCGCCAAGGGTTCACCGCTGGGCCCAAACAGATAAGCAATATCGGAATGGGTCATCAAATAACCGCCGTTTTCAGAAGGCGGCTCTTTTGAATAAAAGACCGCAAAGGCCTTGGCCGCTGCCGCAATTTGTTCTGGCGTGCCGGTGAGCCCGATGAGGTCTTCTGAAAACGCATCGGCAAATTCGCCGACCACTTGCGGCGTATCACGCTCTGGGTCGATAGATATGAAGATCGGCTGTATTTTGGCTCCCAGCTCAGGCTCTTTTTCAGAGAACTGATTAAGCCCTTGGATCGTGCGCTGCACATCGGTTGGACACACATCGGGGCAATAGGCATAACCGAAATAGACAATGCGATATTGCCCTTGAAAATCATCCCAGCGCACGGTCTGGCTATTCTTGTCGATGAGCTCAAAATCGCCGCCGATTGAGGCCCCGGTAAGCGGGGGTTCGCCGTAGTCGATCTCGGCTGGGCCGCAGGCACCCAAAGCAAGGCTGCACGCCAAAGCGAACGCAAACAGCGGGGGTGTTGAACCAGTTAAACCAGAAGGCTTGGCGGGGGTGTTCATGGTCTGCTAATTGCCTATCTAACATTGAGGCGTGAAACGCTCGGGAACTTCCCTATATTGCGGGAGTGCGGATTGAACGAGGCCAGATTTCACAATTCTGGCAGGAATTACGAAAGGTGGAAAGCGTGGGATTGGTGAGTATCTTCAATTTGGGGTCGAAATTGCGGATTGCCACGATGGCACTTGCCGCGCTGTTTGTTGGCGCGGGCGCTGCGACTCTCGCTTTTGCAGGGCTTGAACCGGTCGCGGCGCAAGGTCAGTCGGAAGGCTATAAGTTTCTCAAAGCGGTCAAAGACCGTGATGGCAACGAGGCGACCGATATGTTGAGCGAGCCGGGAACCCAGCTTGCCAATACGCGCGACATTACGACCGGTGAGACAGGCCTTCACATTGTGGCGCTTCGCCGTGATACCTTGTGGATCCGCTTTCTCCTGCAAAAAGGGACCAATCCCAATATCGCTGACCGTAAAGGCGTCACCCCGCTGCAAATCTCGGTTCGGTTGAACCATATCGAGGGTGTGGAAGAGCTTCTTAAAGGCGGCGCGGATGTTGATGCCGCCGACGCTCAGGGCGAAACCGCTTTGATGACGGCGGTGCACCAACGCAATGTGCCGCTTGTCCGGCAGCTTTTGAAAGACGGCGCTGATCCAGATGTGAATGATAACACCGGGCGTTCTGCGCGTGACCATATGTTGCGCCTGACTTCCAACACACTTCTGCTGCGCGAATTTGAAGAGGCGGATAAAGAGCGCGAAGGCAAGGAAAAGCCCAAGCAATACGGCCCTTCATTCTAAGACCTCCCATTAGGACACCCTCCACATGACTTCCTCTCCCGATTTTGCCGATATGACTTTGGATGAGCTGCGCTTGGCGCTTGCCCCTGACATTGCGGCATCTGCTGTGTTCGACGGTTGGAACGAAACCGCTTTAGAGGCCGCTGCCGATATGGCGGGCGCAGATGTGGATGTGGTAAAGCTCGCCTTTCCCAAGGGTGCAGGCCAAGCGATGGATATGATCGATGCCTGGATCGCCAATGTCGATGCGGCAATGGAAGAAGAATGGCCTCAAGAGCGGCTGGCCGAACTCAAAATCCGCGAACGCATCCGCACGCTGGTCGCATTCCGGCTTGAGGCGGTCGAGCATATCGATGAGGCGGTGCGCCGGGCAATGTCGATCATGGCGATGCCTCACAATGCGCCGCGCAGCGCTAAGCTTGGCTGGCGCTCGGCTGATATTATGTGGAGGCTCGCTGGCGATACCGCGACCGATTACAACCACTATACCAAGCGCGCGATCCTGGCGGGTATCTATTCTGCAACTCTCGCCGTCTTCGTGAATGATGATAGCGAGGGTAAAGCGAAGACTTACGAGTTCCTCGACCGCCGGATTGACGGTGTGATGAAGTTTGAGAAAGTCAAAGCGCAATTCCTTAATAAGGACATGGAATTGCCCAGCCTCACCCGCTTTTTGGGGCGGCTGCGGTATCCGTCGCGTTAAATTTCTGAAACCGGAAGTGCAAAAGCGCGCTGCATGAGTCGCCAGCCTAAAGCGTGTGCCCTATGAGCTTGGTATAGATTCGCAGCTTTACGGCTGCTCGACCAATTTAGGGGAGACATCACGCCATGGCAGGCTCGCTCAACAAAGTAATGCTGATCGGCAATCTGGGGGCAGACCCCGAAATCCGTTCGTTCCAGAACGGTGGACGCGTTGCCAATTTGCGCATTGCGACGTCTGAAAACTGGAAAGACAAAAACACAGGCGAACGCCGCGAGAAAACCGAATGGCACACGGTTGCTATCTTCTCAGACGGGCTCGTCAATGTGGTGGAGCGTTACCTCAAGAAAGGCTCCAAGGTTTTTGTCGAAGGAAAGCTGCAAACCCGCAAATGGCAGGACCAGAACGGTCAGGACCGCTACTCAACTGAGGTTGTGATCCAAGGCCTTGGCGGCACTCTTACCATGCTCGACGGCGCGCAAGGCGGCGGCGGCGGCGGCGGCGGCGGTGGCGGTGGCTATGGCGGCGGCGGCCAAGGTGGCGGCGGTTATGGCGGTGGCTCCGGTGGTGGAGGCGGTAGCCAAGGCGGCGGCTGGAACCGGGGTGGCGGCGGAAGCGGCGGCTCTTCTGGGGGTGGCTCTGGCGGCGGTTCGGGTGGCGGCTCAGGTGGCGGCGGCTATGATGATCTGGACGATGACATTCCCTTCTAGGTCGCGATAGACTACCCTCGCTGGGCGCAAAGCAACGATTATTGCGGGGAAAATTATGACTGATCTTGTGGCAACGCTGTTGCTCGCTTCGGCTGCGCTTTCCGGACAGGTTGACGGGCCTATTTCAACCGGCCCTCTCCCGGCAGTCAGCGCCGAAAATCCGCAACGGGCACAATATCTCCTCATCTGGCAGCCGAGCGACATCGCGTGTGACAATGGGGAGAGTCCACCCGCATCAACGCTGCGCCCCGTTAGGCGTGATCGATCCCCCAGGCGGCGCACATATGGCAATCAGCCGCAGAGCGTCACATATACCTTTACCTTGGGTTCGCAGCAGCGGGCGCTGTCCATTACCTCAGCCCTGGATACAACGCGGCCTCCCGGACGGATGGACGACTTAGGACCTGCCATCGCGGCGAGCATCTTCCCCGCAATGCCGCAACCCACCCAGTGCAGTGTGACGTTTACGCAAAGCCAAACGCTGATGACACAGGCGTCCCTTGCAGACTTAAGCTTCTACCGCAGTTTCACCCGCAATCCGCGCATTCCCCAGGCGGCATGGGACAGGGATTTTCCGGGCAATTGCCGCGAGAAACCGACGCGCCGCCCGCTCACTGTGAACTATCCCGACTTTCGCGAGATTGCGAAAACCCCCGGCGCACCCGGCTGGGTCGTCTACAATTACTCGACGGGTGATGATGGGCGACCAAACGAGATAACCATCCTCGAAAGCACCGGTAATTCTGACCTGAATGAGGCGGGCAAAGCAGCTTTAGTAGCCTCCCGCTGGACCGGCGGCGCGCGGACCGGGTGCGTGCATTTTTTCTGGACCGCGAGCGATGTTGTCGAAGCCCCGCCAGCGCCGCAAGAGGAGCAATTTGGCACCAAGCCTGAGCTGTGCGAGACCCCCGACAGGTGGGAGAAAGAGCCGCGTCTTCGCTATCCTGAAAATTTCCGCAGGCGCGCTGTCGAGGGGTGGGCAATCCTGCGCTATGACGTGGCACCATGGGGCGAGATTGGAGAGGTCGAGGTGCTGGATGCACAACCTTCGGCCGAATTCGGCGCAGCTGCCAGAAGGGTCGTGAGCAGTGCGAAATTCAAGCCGCTTGATACAGGTCTAAAGGGGTGCATTGAAAGGGTGATGTTCAGGCTGCCCGAAGCTCCAGAGGATGCTGCCCACTCGCAGGACAATGCGCAGTAGGGAGAAGGTGGATCGCGCCGTGAAGCGTGGCTCAGCAAGAAAGCCGGTCCCTGCTAAATCCACCGAAAAGTAAAAATGTTTTGACATTTCTCCATCGCGAAATGTATATACCTTTTTACATTTTGTGAGAGGTATCCATGCGCATTTCCAAATACAACAAACGCCATTGGGGGTTTATGCTGGCAGCTTTGATAGCTGTTATCCCATTTGGGCTTTTCATGGGTTACGCATCGCGCACCGATCTTTTCGGCGGCAACACTTGGCTAAGTTTTGGCGTGTTTATTGGTCTTGGGATGGCCGTGTGGTCGCTCACCATATTGTGGTGGCGCGGCCTTGATGATGTCCACAAGCAAGGTCAGTTGAGCAGTTGGTATTGGGGCAGCTTGTTTGGAGGCTTTGCCTTTCTCATCTGGCTTATCGCAAGCAGCAGCCATCACACCTCATATGGCGCGGGCGCGATCCATATGTTCGTTGCCCAGCTTGCGCTTGGCAGCGCGCTTTATGGTGTATGGAAATGGCGGGGCAGTCTCTTGGGGCGCGGTGAGTGAAGAACCGCCTTCGCGACCTCAGGAAAGCCAGTGGGCTCAATCAAGCGGATTTGGCTGATGCCATCGGTGTCTCGCGCCAGACGATCATCGGGATTGAGGCGGACAAATACGATCCCTCATTGCCGATCGCCTATCAGCTGGCAGCCCATTTCGATGTGCCGGTGGAGGAGTTGTTCTTCAACCCATGGCGCGAAGAGACGGCTTAGTCCTTCGGCTCTAGCCCTTCGGCTCTAGCCCTTCGGCTCTAGCCCTTGGAAAGGCCTCTAAGCATATCGGCAAGCGGGCCTTCTTGCTCACCCTCGCGCGCGATGCCTGCTTTTTTGCGCGCTTCATCCGCTCCTGGACCCTCGGCGTAAGGGTCAATTGCAAGGCCAAGAGTTTGTGCAACAGCCTCGCCAAGGTCAAACGCATCGCCGGAATATTCGATCTCGTCGCAGTCTTCTGCGTCCAGTTCGACCTCAATCTCGCCATCTTCGTGCAGAGCAGGATCGAGCGTGCCTGCTTCAACAAAACGCAGGTCCAGCTCTTCCTCGATTTGGGCGGGAAAATCCTCGCCAGAAATTGCGCACGACTGCCGGATCGCAGCTTTCAATGTGCCGACCGCGCGGATGGCTGATCCGCGCTGTTCTACGTCCACTTGCGCGCGCAAAGTGTCTATTCCTGGAAGACCAAAGCGAGTTGCCAATGCCGCGCGCTCGCCCGCGTCGGCCTTAATCACCACAGGTTCACCCGGCAGGCCTTTGACCTTGATGAGGCGCTCAAGCTCGCTGGTGTGGTGGGGTGCGGGATTGTTGGTCATCTGATCCCGGCTGCGTTTAAAATCTGCTTGTCATTGTACCCACTTAGCCGCTGTGACAATGCCAAAAGCTCGCGCGCGATCCCGGCGCTGCAGGCCGCCTCATCTGCGCCTTCGCTAAAGGTGGTGTTGCGCGCGATTGCCTCGGTCAGTTTCGCCTCATCCTTGTTTGTGAATGCCTGGCGATATGCGCCAAGACGTCCGCCAAGGACGCTCATCAGCCGCCCAACGCGTTTGCCGATGACCACATCATTGACGCCAAACTGGCGCAGTTGCCCATCCATATCCTCAACGAAAAGTTCAGCAAGAAGAGCGCTTTCGGCCCGCATCTCGCTCGCTTCAACGCGCACCATAACCGCGCATAAGACAGCGGTGATCATATCAAACCGGCCTGCTACTGTATCGGCAACCTTATATTCGCTGTAGAATTCAGGTTCGCGCGCAAGTTCGACGACGCGGTGCCATAAAGGGCGCACGGCTTCGCGTGGATCAGGGCCGGTGCCAAGGAGGCGGGAGAGAAACGACATAATTACATTATCCTATAAGCCCATCACGCAATCTATCCAATTGCACAAACACACCCGGTGCAAGGGAAAGATGAGCCGCCCCTTTTAAACAAACGGGAGCGGTGGGCGGTTCCAGCTACGCGAACAATCGACATTCAGCCGCAATTCACCCCGCAAACTCCAGCACATTTGCATGAACGCACATTGCCAGCGCCTGCCACAGTGCTTAAAGCGTGTGGCCTGAGTGCATTTATGAGGCGATATAGGCCGCCTGCTCAAAGCGGCAAGTGGCCCGGTGAACTAAGTGCGACAAGACAATGCGAAGACGGGAATAGACGAAAACTCATGCGTGCACATGCTCTGCCAAAGACCAGAATGCTCAAAGTCGCAGCGATCAGCATGGCGGTGCTCGCTTTGGCGGGTTGCTCTTCGATCCGCGAATCGCGCGGGTTTGTGAACGATCCGCTGTTGGTGCGAACGGTTCAGCCGGGCATCGACAATCGCCGCTCGGTCGAAGGCACGCTTGGTCGCCCGACATATGAGAGCCAATATGGCGAAAAGACCTGGTACTATATCTCCAGTGTCACCGGCCGCCGTCCATTTGTGCGCCCGCGTATTCGTGAACATGTCGTGCTGGCGGTGAGATTTGATGAAGCTGGCAATGTCGCCTCGGTTGATACGCAAGGGATGGAAGAAGTTGTCTTCCTCCAACCTGATGGTGACAGAACGCCGACCCTTGGCCGTGAGCGCGGTTTTCTTGAAGATTTGTTCGGCAATATCGGACAGGTCGGCGGCGCTGGCGTTGGTGGTCCCGGGGGACCGTGACGCGGTCGATAGGCCATCTCTAGCTTGACGCTTTAGTGAGCGCCCCCATATCCACTTGCATGGACGATAAATCGGCAAGCCACGGCCTTGTACAGTGGCACGGCACCACCATCATTGGCGTCAAACGCGGCGACAAAATCGTTGTTGCGGGCGATGGTCAGGTTTCCATGGGCAACACGGTGATGAAACCCAACGCGCGCAAAGTGCGTCGCATAGGCGAGGGCGGTAAGGTCGTCGCTGGCTTTGCCGGCGCGACGGCAGATGCCTTCACCCTTTTTGAGCGGCTTGAGAAAAAGCTTGAGCAATATTCAGGGCAATTGCTGCGCGCAGCGGTGGAGTTGGCGAAGGATTGGCGCACGGATAAATACCTTCGCAATCTTGAAGCTCTGATGATTGTTGCTGACGAAGAGAGCCTGCTGGTGCTTACCGGAAATGGCGATGTGTTGGAGCCTGAAGGCGGGATCGCTGCGATTGGCTCTGGTGGGAATTACGCTCTTGCTGCTGCCCGTGCGCTTTCCGACTACGAAGAAGACGCAGAACAAATCGCGCGCAAGGCTATGGCTGTTGCCGCCGATATTTGCGTCTTCACCAATGGCAATTTGACCCTCGAAACTGTGTAACGCGGCGGTCTAGGAATTTCTCACATGGATAATCTCACCCCAAAGGCGATTGTCGCCGCATTGGACGAACACATCATCGGCCAGAAAGACGCCAAGCGTGCGGTTGCCGTGGCGCTGCGCAATCGCTGGCGGCGTCAACGGCTGGGGCCTGAGCTCAAGAATGAGGTAACGCCCAAGAACATCCTGATGATCGGCCCAACCGGCTGCGGCAAGACCGAGATCAGTCGGCGTTTGGCGAAGCTGGCTGAGGCTCCCTTTGTGAAGGTCGAGGCGACCAAGTTCACCGAAGTCGGCTATGTCGGACGCGACGTGGAGCAAATCGCGCGCGACCTCGTTGAAGAAGCGATCCGCCTTGAAAAAGAGCGCCGCCGCGAAAGCGTGCGCGAGGCGGCAAGCGAGGCCGCGATGGAGCGCTTGCTCACCGCTCTGGTCGGCGACAATGCATCCGAGGCGACCCGCGAAAGTTTCCGCCAGCGTGTCGTTCAAAACGCCATGAACGATGTTGAGGTCGAGATCGACATTGCAGAGACCGGCAATGGCATGCCCTTCGACATGGGCAATATGGGCGGCAATATGCAGATGATCGACCTGTCGGACATGATGGGCAAAGCGTTCGGCAAGGGCAAAACCAAAAAACAGAAAATGCGCGTGCCGGAAGCCTGGGACAAGCTCGTCGATGAGGAAGCCGATAAGCGCCTCGATGATGAAGACGTAAGCCGCACCGCGCTGCAAAACGCGGAGACCAACGGCATCGTGTTCCTGGACGAGATCGACAAAATCGCTGTCTCAGATGTGCGCGGCGGTTCGGTTAGCCGCGAGGGCGTGCAGCGCGACCTGCTGCCGCTGATCGAAGGGACGACGGTGGCGACCAAATATGGTCCGATGAAAACCGACCATGTGCTCTTCATCGCATCTGGCGCTTTTCATGTGGCCAAGCCTTCGGACATGCTGCCAGAGCTGCAAGGCCGCCTGCCAATCCGCGTGAACCTGCGCGCGCTTACCACCGAGGATTTTGTGCGCATTCTCTCAGAGACCCGCGCCAACCTTGTGGAGCAATATTCTGCGCTTCTGGGCACGGAAAAGGTTGAGCTCGACATAACCGAAGACGCTGTTCAGGCGGTCGCCACCATCGCAGCGCAAGTGAACGAAAGCGTCGAGAACATCGGTGCGCGGCGCTTGCAAACGGTCATGGAAAAGCTGCTCGAGGAAATCAGCTTTGAGGCAGAAGAGCACGAAGGCGAGACGGTCACCATCGATGCAGCTTACGTGCACGAGCGGCTGGGTGAGCTTGCCGGTGACAGCGATTTGTCCAAGTACATCCTGTGAGCGAGGGACCTGTCTCGGCATTGGGGGACATGCTCTCGGGCATGTCGCCAAAGCTTGATGATCAGTCTTACACTTTCGCCGTTCTTGGCGAGGGTGAGCGGCCTTCTGAATTGGCCTTTGCCGCTATTCGCGAAGACGAAGGCACAACGGTGGTCATGCCCATGGGTAAGGGGCAATCGAATTATGCCCGCATTACGCTCCAGGTGCATTCAGCATTAGACGGCGTGGGCCTTACCGCCGCCGTCTCCACCGCGCTTGCCGATGCTGGGATCGCGTGCAACGTCATCGCCGCCTTCCACCACGATCATCTGTTCGTGCCATGGCAGCGGCGCGAGGAGGCGATGGAGATCCTTCGCCGCTTAAGCGCGCAAGCGCAATAAACACCACGGTTGCACTCACCGCTTACTCAGGCTTTAGTCTGGCACGACGACCGCAACCAAAGGCCCTCAATGCTCCGCAAAATCTGTTTCACCAGTGTTATTGCATTGGGACTTGCCACCAGTTCAACCGCACTCTCCCAGGGTGCTGCACCCGCAGGTGAGACCAACTCGCTTAGGCTCAACTCGCCCAAACTTAGCGCGCCCAAAATCGAATACACTATGTGGCAGCTCGAAAATGGGCTGCGCGTGATCGCTGTGCCCGATGACACCACAAGCACCGTCACCACATCACTGTGGTACGAAGTGGGCTCCAAGAATGACCCTGATGGGCGCTCTGGCTTTTCGCATTTGTTTGAGCACATCAGCAGCCGCAAAACCGAGAACATGCCCTACAACATGATTTATGGGCTGACGGCTGATGTTGGCGGCACGCGCAATGCGTCCAATTGGATCGACCGGACGAATTATTACGAGCAGGTGCCCGCCGCCTATCTTGAGACCATGCTGTGGACCCACCGCGAACGCATGGCGAACCTTGTCGTGGACGAAGAGGTGTTCGAAAAAGAGCGCGGCGTCGTCAAAGAAGAACTTCGCCAACGCGTGCTGGCCCCGCCCTATGGCCGCTTGCAGCGCTTTATCCTGCCTGAAAACGCTTATGATGTCCTCCCCCACAGGCGTGCCGGGATTGGCTCAATCGAAGAGCTGGACGCCGCAAGCTTTGAAGATGCGCGCGCGTTCTATGAGGCTTACTATGGCCCTGATACTGCAACCTTGATCGTTGCAGGCAATTTCGACACGGCGATGTTGCGAGCTTTGGTGGATCAGTATTTCGCCGATATCCCGCGCCGCAAAACAGCGACGCCAACTGCGATTCTTGAATATGAGCCGGAGCCCGCTGGACCGCGCACGGTGAATGCGACGGCGCCCAACGTGCCTTTGCCTGTTATAGGCGGAGTGTGGAAAGGGCAGTCCATCACCCATGAGGATGCGCCTGCCATCAGGGTCCTTATGACCATCATCAGCGCTGGTGAAAACAACCGGCTGGCAAGCGCTCTTGTGCGCAAAGGATTGGCGGTGCAGGCCTCTGGCTTTGCCCCTATGTTCCGCGAGGCGGGGCATATCAATATCTATGCGCTTGCTGCCCCCGACAAGCTGGAGGCGGCAGGTCAGGCACTGGACGGTGTCATCGCTCAGCTTAGGGCAGAGCTGGTGACGCCGCAGGAACTTGAAGAGGCGAAGGCAGAGATCGTGGGCGCATCGCTGCGCCGCCGCGAGACCGCCAGGGGCCGTGCATTTGAGCTGGGCGAGGCGCTCATGGCGAGCGGGGACCCCGACTATGCGGATACAGGTCTTGCGCTGATCACGCAGGTGACGCCAGAAGATGTTCGGCGCGTGGCTAAGCGTTACTTGGATCCAGAGCGGCGCGTGACTGTTTTATACCGCAACGGGCCCGAAGACGCCGCCTCTTACGCCAACCCTGTGCCCATGCCCGACTTTGGGACCCTGCCGCCTGCCACAGGGCCAATCCGCGCGGTGAAACCGGAAGGCGAGCGCGAAATGCCTCCGGGACCTTTGCCAAGCCCATCGGTCACAGCGCCCCTGATGGTTGAGGAAAAGCTATCCAACGGCATTCGCGTCATTGCGGCGCAAACAGGCACTGTCCCGATTGCGACGGTTTCCATGGTCTTTCCCGGCGGCAGCAAAACAGACCCCGAAGGTCACCAAGGAATTGCCCAGCTTGCCGCCAGCCTTGCGGCCTCGGGTTTCTATCAGACCGATGCAAAGACCATCGCAGCACAGTTCGAAAGCCTTGGCGCCAGTTTTGAAGGAAACGCAGACAGCGATGGGACCACATTCTCTCTCACCGCGCCTGTGGCCAATCTTTCCCAGGCTGGGGATTTGGCAGCTCGGATTATCAAGGGCGCGCTTTACCCCGATGAGGAGTTCCTTCGTGAACGTGCCCGCCGGACCGAAACTTTGCGTGTCACAATGACCGATCCAAGCGGTGTCTCTCGAAGGGCGGCCCGAACGGCGGTTTATGGGACTGCGCCTTATGGCAATCATCCCGAAGGGACACCTGAGAGCCTTGCCCAGATTAACCGCAGTGACCTGCTTTACCATCGCCAGCATTTCTTTCATCCGCGCCGGATGCAGATCATCATTTCTGGCGGGCTTGAGACAGACAAGTCTATCGCAGCGCTTGAGGCGATGTTTGGCGATTGGCAGACCCCCAATGGTGTGGGCTATATTGTCGATGAGGCAGCGGGCGAGCCTTTGACCCCGCGGACCATCGTGATCGATATGCCGGGCGCTGGCCAAGCTTCTGTCTTCACCGCCATTCGCGCGCCGGCCCGTGATGCGAGCAATTTCGATGCGCTCCAGGTCGCCAACGCTGTCCTGGGGGGCGGGTCAAGCGGGCGATTGTTTGAGGAAATCCGCACAAAGCGCTCGCTCTCATATGGTGCATATTCGCGAATTGAAGGCCGGCGCGACGGCTCGCTTTTGACTGCGCGGGCACAGACCGCAAATGAGACCGCAGCCGAGGTCGCAAAGATCATGCTTGGCGAGATTGAAAAGCTCAATGGTGAGGATTTGGATGAGGCGCTGCTCCAACGCCGCCGCGCCTTTCTCGAGGGCAGCTATGGGCGTGTGATGGAGACGAGCTCCGGCTTTAATGCGATTGTTTCAGGGCTATTGCTGCATGGACTGCCCGCGTCAGATGCAAGCAAAATGGCTGAGCGTTTGGCGGCAGTTGACGGTGATGCTGCGAATGCAGCGGCACGCGCTGTGATCGATCCTGAGAGGGCCACTTTGGTGGTTGTTGGGGACGCTGGCCTGTTCCTCGATGATTTGCGCAAGGTGCGTGAGGGTATCGAGGTTGTGCGGTTGGACGAGCTGGACCTTTCGCGTCCCACATTGCGCAAAGAGGTATCGCCGTAGGGCTCTAATTGGCTACCGGTTCGCTCTCGCGATTTTCCTGGGCTTGTTGGGACCACATTTCGGCATAAAGCCCGTCTTGAGCAAGCAGCTCTGCATGCGTCCCGCTTTCGCGAAGCGTTCCGTGGTCGAGGACAATAATCCGGTCGGCATCGGCAATCGTTGAAAGCCGGTGGGCAATCGCAATGGTGGTGCGCCCTTTCGCAAGTCGTTTGAGCGTGCCTAGTATCTCCTGCTCGGTCCGCGTGTCGAGCGCGCTGGTTGCTTCATCAAGCAGGAGAATGGGCGGGTTCTTCACAAGGGTGCGGGCAATTGCGACCCGCTGCTTTTCGCCGCCCGACAGTTTGAGGCCGCGCTCGCCCACCATGGTCTCGAACCTGTCGCCCAATCGTTCGATCAAGGGCATAAGGCTTGCGTCCTTGGCGGCCTGTTCCACCGTGGCTTCATCCGTATCTTCCGCGCCATAAGCGATATTGTAGGCAAGCGTGTCGTTGAAGAGCACGCTATCCTGCGGAACGATGCCGATGGCTGCGCGCACGCTGTCTTGCTGCGTTTCGGCAATGTCCTGTCCATCGATCAGAATACGCCCACCTTGCGGATCGTAGAAACGAAACAGCAATCGCCCGATGGTGCTTTTGCCTGCGCCCGATGGGCCCACCACGGCAAGGGTCGATCCGGCAGGCACCTCAAAGCTGAGGCCGTTTAAGATCGTACGGTCGTCTTCATAGCCAAAGGTGACATTGTCGAAGGTGACGCTGGGTTGCGTGACTTTGAGTGCAGGTGCACCGGGTTTATCCTCCACCTCTACGCTGGTGTCGATCAGGGTGAACATCTGCGCCATATCGACAAGGCCTTGGCGAATGGTCCGGTAAACCCAGCCGAGCAGATCAAGCGGGCGGAAAAGCTGCATGAGGTAGGTGTTGACGAAGACGAGATCACCCACGGTAAGTTCGCCCTTGGACCAGCCCCAAACGGAATAGATCATCGCGCCAGCCATGAGGGCATTGGTGATCCCCGATTGGACAACGTTCAAAAGCGCGAGCGAGTTTTCCGACTTCATTGCGGCGGCGGCATAGGCGCGTGCGGCCTGCGAATAGCGTTTTTCCTCGCGGGCCTCTGCTCCGAAGTATTTCACCGTCTCAAAGTTCAGCAGCGAATCCACCGCGCGGTGCAGGGCCTGCCCATCCAGATCATTCATCTCGCGCCGCAGCTTGGTCCGCCATTCGGTGATCGCGCGCGTGGTGAAGATATACGCGATCACACACAGAGCGGTCGCGGCGACCAACTCCCAGCCGAAATTGAGATAGAAAATGACGCCCACGGCGATGAGCTCAATCGCGGTCGGGGCAATATTAAAGAGGAGGAAATAGAGCATCATGTCGATACTCTTGGTCCCGCGCTCGATAATCTTGGTGACCTCGCCCGTGCGCCGCGTGAGATGAAAGCGTAAGGACAGGCGGTGGAGGCGGTGGAAGACGTCCTCGGCAAGGCTAAGCGTTGCCATCTGCCCAACGCGTTCAAACACGACATTGCGCAAATTGTCGAACAGGAGGGAGGTAAAGCGGCCCAGCACATAGGCTGCGACCAATGCCATCGCGACCTGCGCTGCGCCTGACATATCTGCAAGCGCGCCGGTCCCCTCCATCGCATTGACCGCGCCCTTATAGGCGAATGGCAGCGATAGGATCACCGCCTTGGCCAGCAGCACCAGCCCCATGGAAATGACGATCCGCCAGCGCAGTGACGCATTATCCTTTGGCCAAAGGTAAGGGAGAAAACGCCTTAGCGTTGCCCAGCTCTCTGCATCGGCGGGCTTATCACCTTGTTTTGTGGCGGGGGTATCTGGCGGCATTGCGGGCTCCATGTGGAGAGCCCGCCGCTTATCTACAAGGCCCCGTCCACCGGAGCCGGTATCTGGCGGGCCTTACCCTATCCAGCCCGTTTATGGTCTTAGCAAACTGCCTGGACCGCGCCCGCGTGCTCTGCGCATAGCGCGTGCGACATCGCGCGGCACATCAAACAACACGCGCTTTTCGCTAAAATCGATCGCGACCCGGTCAAAGATGCGCAAATGCTGCATGCCCAGCGCCAGCACCGGTTTATCGCCAAGACCAAGCGCTTCAAAAGCAGGTGTATCGGCAAAAGTGAGAGCGACATTGCGCACCGCCAAACCCTCAATCTGAAGCGAGCGCACCATCTGCAGTTCCCCGGTCATCTGGACGCCGTTCACATCGGTCGTGATGACCTCTTCAGCGCGCTTGCGTCGGATCTTGTTCTGCAAGGCAAGGCTTCCAATGCTCGCCTGCGCCCCGGTGTCGATAATCACCGTCGCACGCACGCCTTCGACCAATGCATCGGTGATGAGCAATTGCCCATATTGCTGATTGGCCCGCACCACGATCTCAAAGCCGGCACGGTAGTTGTCGATGACGGAGACATCCTGCACAGCAATCGTCTCTTCGCGAAAGTCGATGAGGACCCGGTAATCCTGCAAGGTATCGAGCCCCAAAATGCCTTGTGCACCGACATTGTTCGCATCCAGCACCGGGGAGATCAGGTCGTAAACCGTTTGCTCGCCAAAGCTCATGCTCTCCACTTCGACCAGATCAACCGAACGCCTGCTTGCCATGCCGACAACGGTGGCGGTGCCTGATGGTGTTAGCATCAAGCTTTCGTTGATTTGGCGTGTGACAACCGTGGCTTGGCTGCCGGTGTCGATCATAAAGTCAAAGGGCCCCGCGCCCTCGACCATAACTGGCAGCAAAAACCGGCGCGCGCGGTCTTGATCAAGTTCGA
>NZ_CP200292.1:0-880000 GCF_057365025.1 Erythrobacter sp. JB1-4 | reverse complement strand
TGTCTGAACATGGGGGGACCACCCTCCAAGCCTAAATACTCGTACATGACCGATAGCGAACACAGTACCGTGAGGGAAAGGTGAAAAGCACCCCGATTAGGGGAGTGAAACAGTACCTGAAACCGGATGCTTACAAGCAGTTGGAGCCCCATAGGGGGTGACAGCGTACCTCTTGCATAATGGGTCAGTGACTTAATCTAGCATGCAAGCTTAAGCCGTTAGGTGTAGGCGAAGCGAAAGCGAGTCTGAATAGGGCGACTGAGTATGTTGGATTAGACCCGAACCCCGGCGATCTAGGCATGAGCAGGTTGAAGGTGCGGTAACACGCACTGGAGGACCGAACCGTTGCATGTTGAAAAATGCTCGGATGACTTGTGTTTAGGGGTGAAAGGCCAATCAAGCCGGGAAATAGCTGGTTCTCCGCGAAATCTATTGAGGTAGAGCGTCAGATTTTTGCCATTGGGGGTAGAGCACTGGATGGACGCGGGCTGCGCGAGCGGTACCAATTCTAACCAAACTCCGAATACCAATGAGTCTAGTCTGGCAGACAGACGGCGGGTGCTAAGGTCCGTCGTCAAAAGGGAAACAGCCCTAACCTACAGCTAAGGTCCCCAAGTAATACCTAAGTGCGAAAGCATGTGGGAATCCCAAAACAACCAGGAGGTTGGCTTAGAAGCAGCCATCCTTTAAAGAAAGCGTAACAGCTCACTGGTCTAAATAAGGGTTCCTGCGGCGAAGATGTAACGGGACTAAAGGTATTCACCGAAGCTTAGGGTTGCAGTTTACTGCAGCGGTAGCGGAGCGTTCTGTAAGTTGATGAAGCGGGAGGGTAACCGACCGTGGAGATATCAGAAGTGCGAATGCTGACATGAGTAGCGATAAAGAGGGTGAGATGCCCTCTCGCCGAAAGACCAAGGGTTCCTGCTCAACGCTAATCGGAGCAGGGTTAGCCGGCCCCTAAGACGAGCCCGAAGGGGGTAGTCGATGGGAACCACGTAAATATTCGTGGGCTTGGAGATGTGTGACGGTTTGTGGAAGTAGTGTGTCCTTATTGGATTGGGCATGCTGCCAAGCAGATCCAGGAAATAGCCTCTCCGTATAAACCGTACCCGAAACCGACACAGGTGGTCAGGTAGAGTATACCAAGGCGCTTGAGAGAAGTATCCTGAAGGAACTCGGCAAATTGCCTCCGTACCTTCGGAAGAAGGAGGCCCCATCAGAAGGCAACTTTTGGTGGGGGGCACAGGCCAGGGGGTAGCGACTGTTTAGCAAAAACACAGGACTCTGCTAAGTCGGCTTCAAGACGACGTATAGGGTCTGACGCCTGCCCGGTGCTTGAAGGTTAAGAGGAGGAGTGCAAGCTCCGAATTGAAGCCCAAGTAAACGGCGGCCGTAACTATAACGGTCCTAAGGTAGCGAAATTCCTTGTCGGGTAAGTTCCGACCTGCACGAATGGCGTAACGACTTCCCCACTGTCTCCAGGATATGCTCAGCGAAATTGAATTCTCCGTGAAGATGCGGAGTACCCGCGGTTAGACGGAAAGACCCCGTGCACCTTTACTGCAGCTTTAGAGTGGCATTAGGAAGAAACTGTGTAGAATAGGTGGGAGGCTTTGAAACTTGGGCGCCAGTCCGAGTGGAGCCAACCTGTGAAATACCACCCTGTTTGTTTCTGATGTCTAACCTAGGTCCGTTATCCGGATCAGGGACCCTCTATGGCGGGTAGTTTGACTGGGGCGGTCGCCTCCTAAAGAGTAACGGAGGCGCGCGATGGTATGCTCAGGCCGGTTGGAAACCGGCTGCGAGAGTGCAATGGCATAAGCATGCCTGACTGCGAGACCGACAGGTCGAGCAGAGACGAAAGTCGGTCATAGTGATCCGGTGGTCCCTCGTGGAAGGGCCATCGCTCAACGGATAAAAGGTACGCCGGGGATAACAGGCTGATACTGCCCAAGAGCTCATATCGACGGCAGTGTTTGGCACCTCGATGTCGGCTCATCACATCCTGGGGCTGGAGCAGGTCCCAAGGGTTTGGCTGTTCGCCAATTAAAGTGGTACGTGAGCTGGGTTCAGAACGTCGCGAGACAGTTTGGTCCCTATCTGCCGTGGGCGTCGATACTTGAAAGGAGTTGCCCCTAGTACGAGAGGACCGGGGTGAACATACCTCTGGTGTATCTGTCATTCCGCCAGGAGTGCCGCAGAGTAGCTATGTATGGACGGGATAACCGCTGAAAGCATCTAAGCGGGAAGCCTCCCTTGAGATTAGGTATTTTAGATCCGTCAGAGACCATGACGTTGATAGGCCAGGTGTGGAAGCGCAGTAATGTGTGGAGCTAACTGGTACTAATGATTTATTCGTGCTTGAGAATTCGCACTGTCAATGACAGGCCTGCCCTTTGGGTAAGCTCGTCTTGCGGTGGAGAAATGCTCCAGCCAGACGTTCACAAAACCGATCATCGATTTATAACCCGTAACACCCCACAGGCTTCATTGCTTGGTGGTCCTAGCGACTGTGACCCACCCGATCCCATCTCGAACTCGGCCGTGAAACCAGTTAGCGCCGATGGTACTATGTCTTAAGGCATGGAAGAGTAGGTCGCCGCCAGGCATTGTAGCTTGTGGGAAGTGTCTTAATCGGCGCTGTTACGGGAAAGAACCCATTCACTGTCAAAGGGCTTGCCTACGGGCTGGCCCTTTTGGTGTCTTTGGACTACGCGAAATGCGCTGGTTTTTTGGACACCTAAGCTAGGTAGCGCGGGATGGAGCAGTCCGGTAGCTCGTCAGGCTCATAACCTGAAGGTCGTTGGTTCAAATCCAACTCCCGCAACCAGCATCACTCTTCCAAAGATTTAGAGATCCACCGCGTCGCGGATAGGCTGAAGACTAGGTTGTGTGCGCCTCCCCCGTAGCACTGTCGCGTGCGCTTGGTTCAATTCCAACTCTCCTGGACCAGCATCATATTGAAAACCCGTTATTTAAAAGCCTCGCTGTCGTCAGCGAGGCTTTTTGTCGTTTGAGCTCGACGCGGACAGCAAAGGACAGGGCGTAGGCCTAGCTCTCGATCCCCATAAAACTGAATACTTAGATCCCATTCTCGAAGCTGTTCTCCTGTCCTCTAACGACTTTTCGTCACACTAAGCCTTTTGCAATTCTCGTACGCTAGACCGAACGTCAGGTTTATTGATGCGAGCTTGGGGATTCCATTTATGATCCGGACTACTTGTCACTTCGCAAGCATAGCCGTTGTTGCTGCGATTTTTACATCTGAATTGGCTGCCGAAAATCATAGCCCTGTGATCACTCGCTATGATCCAGCAACGATCCTGCTGGCTAATGTCCGATCCGGATCAGAACGAGAGGCCTATCTTGAAAAGCTGCTTGGGTCGTTGCGGGCTGTCGATACTGACGGCAACGGGCTCGACCGAGCTGATGTCGCTCGAATGGAAGCTCGCATAGGCGAGAAAGCCCTCGCAGGCCAAGCACGCCGAATTGCGAAGTTTGAAAGCCAGATCGTCGAGATGGATCGGAATGGAGATGGCGCTCTTACCGAAGCTGAAATCGTTGCCGCTATCGAGTACCGACAAAGCGGCCGCGAACAAGCTGAGAACGTCTTCAGCGTGTACGACTTTGATAAGGATGGTTTTGTTGAGCTGAGCGACATGGTCCGAAGTGCGGGCCGGCAATCGCAAATTTTCTCCGCGGCAGACATCGACGGCGACGAACGTCTGAATCGGGAGGAAATGTATGCAGCTTTTGCCGCAGCGCGCCCGGCGGTGACCGAAACGCCCAAGATCGATTTCGAACAAATTGACCTTGATGGCGATGGCGTTGTCACCGCAAGCGAAATGGCGGGGCTACCGGCTGCATCTGCACAAGACACTCGCGAACGCGGCCGACGTAGCCGTATGTTTGAGCGCATTTTTCAGATCGATGCGGACGCCGACGGAAGACTTACCGAGACCGAGCTGAGGTCAGCCTTCAATCGGCAGTTTGCGCAGATTGACACCAATGGCGATGGGATCGCTTCAAGCTCAGAGTATCGCACCGGTCGGCGTACGGTAGCAATTGCGCAAGAGATCACTCGACTGCCACTTTGCAAGCTGCCCCAGCCAGCCTCTGGGAGCGAAGCTGTCGCGATTGCGGCGATCACCGGTCAGCTTGGCTCGACGATAGCGGTCGGAGGACAGGACCGCGAAACCAGCATTGTCGAAGTCCAGATAGAGCCCGGCGACACGCCTCTCTACATTCTCTTGATGACAGAAGATCCGGTTATCTGGGATATCTCCGGCGCGACAGAGCGCGTAGCAAAGGTCATTGCACTTTCGCATTCACGTGATGACGCTGGCAAACCTCTGGCAGGTGTCTCTGGTATCGCGCGGGCCAAAGTTCATTTCGGCGATAATTGCTTTCCTGTCCGTAAGGCACGCAACCAAGCCAATTTTGGTACTAAACAGCTTGAACACGTCATTACAGCTGTGACCGGATTGAAGACTCGGGCTGCATCGGGCAGGATCGGTATGGCGTATTTGCCTTCGATGCAAATCGAGAGTTTCAACGCTGGTATTCCTGCGCCAGAAGGGTTTGATCCAGATGTCTGGTGGGCGGTAACCGATGAGCGCCCTCGCGGATTGGGCGATCCGAATATCGATGACATAGTATCGCCAACATCAGTCGAGCGGTACGAACTCTTGCCCGCAGATTTTGGTCTCGCAAGGCTTGCATATCAGGGGATTATTGAGCCGACGCAGTACGGTGCTGAATACCGACTGCTTAAACCGCTGGATCGTTTTCCTGGGGGTCTGAAGGATTCAGGCTGGTACAGCTTTGTGCTAGGTGAAGGGATCGAACGCCCCGAGGGCGATTTTGGCCGCGGTTGCCTCTACGCCGACGACGGCGAAACTGTGATTGAGGGCGACTATTGCACCCGGTACTCTCGTGGAAAAGCTGTTCAGATCCGTACCGGCGAGGACGGCAAGTCGTGCCTTTACCGTTATGGTGGGGAAATGGCGGGTTGCTTCCCTGAAGACGGCGGGCCGCTGCGCGCTGTTGAAGGCAAGCAAGGCATCACTTTTGAACCAGCGCCGACCGAAGAGCAGCCGGAGGATATGCCGCCAGAGGTGATGCCAGCAGTACCCTCGGAATACGTAGCTCCGATTGAGCTTATTCCCACCGGAGAGCGGCAGCCCTGGTGAGAACTTCGTAGTGGATCACAGCTGCCCGATGACGGGTCGTCTTCCCAGCCTCTTAATGACAAGCACTCACCACTTGCGATCTGAGTAAAAACCGCTAGTTGACTTAGCGGGGTCGGTTGCAATTAATGACAGCTTCAACAGAAAATCCTTTGGCGGCTCCCGCCGATGCGGCGCTGTCTAGCTTCGTTTTACTTGCGCAATTTCTTGGGCAAGCGGCGGACCCTGCGCAAATCCACCATGATCGCGGGCAGGGCGATAGGGCTTACACCTTCGATGATCTGGTGCGGATCGCCAAGAAACTGGACCTGATCGCGCGGCGCAAAAGTGCAAGCCTCAGTGACCTTTCGAAGCAGCCCCTACCAGCGCTCGTGCGACTCAATGAAGGTGGCTGCGCGGTGCTCCTCAAGATAGACACAAGCGGCGATGCGGGTGTGCGCCATATGGTTCTGCGGCCCGATAGCGAGCGCCCTGAGGTGTTGGGCGAAGAGCAGGTCCTTGAGGAGTATGAGTTTGACGGCGGCAAGGTAGACCTGCTGCTGATGACAAGCCGCGAAAAGATCGCAGGCGAGAAACGCGCCTTTGATATCAGCTGGTTTATTCCGGCGCTTGTTAAGTACAGGCGGGCTTTGCGCGATGTTCTGGTGGGCAGTTTCTTCCTGCAATTGGTGGGCCTTGCCTCGCCCATTTTCTTCCAGCTTGTGATCGATAAAGTGCTCGTGCACCAATCGATGACGACGCTTGAAGTGCTTGCGATTGGTCTTGCCACCGTGCTGGTGTTTGAGACGATGTTGTCGGCGCTTCGCAATTGGCTCTTTGCGCACACATCGAACCGGGTGGATGCCGAGCTTTCCGCGTCGCTCTTTAAACATCTCGTCGCCCTCCCGCTTTCCTATTTCGAGGCACGGCGGGTGGGCGATAGCGTGGCGCGGGTGCGCGAGCTTGAGAACATTCGCAACTTCTTGACGTCAAACGCTGTGACGGTTGTCATCGACCTGTTCTTCACCATCGTGTTTTTCATTGTGATGTATCTCTATTCGCCGATGCTGACGCTTATCGTCGCGCTCACCATCCCGATTTACGTCACCATTTCAATCTTCATCACCCCGCCACTTCGCGCGCGTTTGGACGAGAAATTCAAACGCGGGGCGGAGAACCAGGCGTTTCTAGTCGAGACCGTCACCGGCATCGGAACGCTCAAGAGCATGGCGGTTGAGCCGCGTATGCGCGACCGGTGGGAAAAGCAGTTTGCGGGCTATATCAAGACCGGTTGGGATGTGACGGTGCTCTCCAATTGGGGGAGCCATCTGATCCAATTGGTGAGCAAACTCACGACCGTGGCGATCCTTTTTTCGGAGCGCAGGCGGTAATTGCAGGGTCTTTGACAGTCGGCGCATTGGTCGCGTTCAACATGTTATCAGGCCGTGTGGCGCAGCCGATCTTGCGGCTGTCGCAGCTGTGGCAGGATTTCCAGCAGGTGCGTATTTCCGTGGACCGTCTGGGCGATATCCTCAACGCCCCCGCAGAACCTGAACACAACCCCAACCGCGCGAGCCTGCCGCCGATCAAGGGGCAGGTCGAGTTCGACAAAGTGCGCTTCCGCTACCGCGCAGATGCGCCCGAAGCTCTGCGCGGGGTAAGCCTTGATATACGCGCTGGCGAGATGCTGGGGATAGTTGGGCCGTCGGGCTCTGGCAAGTCGACGCTCACCAAGCTGGTGCAGCGGCTTTATGTGCCCGAACAGGGCCGCGTGTTGGTTGATGGTACGGACTTGGCGCTTGTCGATCCGGCATGGCTGCGCCGCCAAGTGGGCGTGGTCCTGCAGGAAAACATCCTCTTCAACCGCACCGTGCGCGAGAATATCGCGCTGGCGAACCCCACGATCGACATGGAACGTGTTATCGCAGCCGCCGAGCTTGCCGGTGCACATGAGTTTATCCTCACGCTCGCCCAAGGCTACGACACCATAATCGAAGAGCGCGGGGCCAACCTTTCAGGCGGACAGCGTCAACGCCTCGCCATCGCCCGCGCGCTTATCACTGATCCCAGCATCCTGATCCTCGACGAAGCCACCAGCGCACTTGATGCCGAGAGTGAGGAGATTATCCAAAACAACCTCGCCCGCATCGCAGAGGGACGCACCGTCATGATAATTGCGCACCGCCTGTCCGCCGTGCGCCCATGCGACCGGATCATCACGGTTGAGGCCGGCGAAATCACCGAAATGGGCAGCCATGAAGAGCTCCTCAAAGCCGGTGGCCGCTATGCGCAATTGCACGCGAAGCAGACCGGTATGGCGGGGATGTCATGAGCTTCCTTTCCGACCGTTTCCCCACAATGGCTAAGCACCTCGGCGTTTTTGGCGAGGCGTGGCGCGGGCAAACTGAGGCGGACAAAGCCTTCAAGCCCAAAGAAGAACACGAATTCCTCCCCGCAGCGCTGGAGATAATGGAAAAACCCGCAAGCCCCGGTATGCGCTGGCTCTTGCTCCTCATCTGCGCGCTGTTTGTGCTCGCGCTAATATGGGCGTTTGTGGGCAAAATTGACGTGGTCGCGACCGCTGCGGGCAAGACAGTGCCGGGCGATAATGTCAAAGTCGTACAGCCTATCGAAATCGGATCCGTGCGCCAGATCCACGTCAAGAATGGACAATTTGTGAAAGCGGGTGAGCTGCTGATCGAGCTCGACCCGACGCTTGCCAATGCGGATGAGGCGCAAAGCACACAAACGCTGCTCTCCGCGCGGATTATCCAGGCCCGCAATGACGCTCTTCTCGCGCATTTGCAGGGAAAGCGCGCGCGCTTCGTGCCGCCCGAAGGCACGCCGCCTGATATCATCCGCACCGAAGAGGCCTTCGTCACCAATGCGACTGCGCAATACGATGCGCAGAAAAGTGCGCTTACCCAGCAGCGCGCCGAAGCTCAGGCCGAGCTTGCCGCGTCGAATGCCGAGATTGCAAAACTCGAAGAAGCGCTGCCATTCATTGACCAGCAATTGGGTGCACGCGCCGAGCTTGCCGAACGCGGCTATTTCTCCAAGCTCCAGCTTCTTGAATACGAACAACTGCGCGCTGAGCACCTGCGCAATATAGAGGTGCAGCAGGCCAATAGGCAGCGTGCCCAAGCTGCCATTGGACGGCTGACTGCCGAGCTACGAAGCTTACGAGCGGGTTTTGGCCGGTCTGCCGTGACTGATCTCGCCGAGGCAAACGACCGCGCCACGATGGCGAGCGAAGAACTACGCAAAGCCGAACGCATGCGCCGATTCCAAGAACTTCGCAGCCCAGTCGATGGTGTGGTTCAGCAGCTTGCGGTGGGAACCATCGGCGGCGTCGTCCAGCCAGCGGAGCCGCTTATGGTGATCGTGCCCTGCACCTCAGGCGATGCGAGCGATGCGGCGAGCTGCAATGGCGGGGTCACGGTCGAGGCATTCGTCCAGAACAAGGATATCGGCTTTATCAAAGTTGGCCAGCGCGTGGCGGTGAAACTCGAGGCGTTTAACTTCACCGATTATGGCCTCATCGAAGGGACCGTCACCAACATCAGCCGGGATGCGATAGACCAATCACAGCAACCCGCTGGGAGTGTGCGCGATGAGAATGGGCGGCCGATCCAGCCGGGCCTCGTTTATGCGGCCAAGATCGAGCTTTCCTGCGAGGCGGATAACCCGGAGCGCCATGCGCTGTGTGACAGCGTCCAACCGGGGATGAGCGTGCAGGCCGAGATTAAAACCGGCCAAAGACGTATCATCCAATACTTGCTCTCACCCATCTCCCAAGCAGTCAACGAAGCGGGACGGGAAAGATAAAGAAATATAAACTGTAAAAACTGAACTGCGCAATTGACAATGATTTGAAAAGGATATTGGTTGTAAGTTCATGGGATCAACGAACCTCGCAAGTTTTGGCCATTGATTTGTCAAATGCTGCGTGTCGTTGAAGAAGGGCGCAAATTGAGGGTTGGTTTTTCCATCGTTCGACTTGATTAACCGCTGGGTGCTTGGCGCTCCGCGGGGCTGTTCGTGTGATCTCTTGAAATGGGTTCGTATGTTTGGTGGGGTTGCGCGCAGGCGCTTTGGCCCACCAGCTTAGGGGAGAGCAAAGATTGGCATTCGAGATCACACGGGCGTGAATGGCGAAGTTGAAAACCTATCAGCCCAATCACCCGGATGTGGCGGCTTTTAGGAAGTCTTGCTCATTGTGAAGAAAGCTCTTTTCATCTCGTTGATTGCACTCTCTCCGCTCGCGATGGCCATGGGCTGGGTGGTCTACACGTGGAATTTGGAAAGACACCACGGCACCTATTGTTATTTGGAAGACGAAGGTGAGTACCGATACATTTCGCGTGACGATATGCTCACAGGGATGGTTGCCTTGCGGTTCGTCGGTGCAAGACCAATCGCAGATAGCAATGGTGCGTGGGTTCTTGATGATGACGGGAATGTAGTAACCTCGGCAGAAGTGTCGAAAGGTGAGGCTGTCGAACTTGCAAAAATAGAACGCACTCAAAATCCGCGTAAGTTCAGCAAGCCGTTTTACAGGCTCACCCTAAGAAACCCTGCACTGTACTGGCGTTCATTCACCAACCCCTATGACCGCAGGTTTTACGACACAGAGGACTACATAAAATCCTGCAACATCTACGAGGTGCTCAATTGATGCTCGGGGTGTTTTTTATGAAGGTCGCTGCGTCAGCTCTGGCCTGCCTCGCGCTACTCGTAACCGGGTATTTCGCGTTCCTTGCATACACCACAGGCGAGGGTCGCCCGGTTTGCATGAGTAACTTTTCTCAAGCCACGCGCGAGCGGGTCTTTTGGCAGGGGGTATGGTCGCACCTTCAGGCCCGTCCCGCGATCCAGTCTGTTCTGAGGGCAGGTCAGGGGCCAGGGTCGGATAGCGCAGTTCCGCAAAGCGATCCCGAGGCGCCTATCGATTTGCAGTCCGTTCGTGCGTTTCTCGCCGAGCATCCGGGTTGCTGCTCCGCTCGAGCATCGGGCGAGGGCAAAACCGGTTTGCACAAGCATGGCGACCGGTTCTTTGGCAGCAATATCGCATATGTTTCGGTGGTCGACCCCACCCTTCGAAGTCCATCAGGCAACCAAATAAGGCAGGGCCCCTACACGGTAGATGCCTGTTCCAGAAATCTGGAGAGAATGAAGTGATCTTACCTACCGCTTCAGCGATTTCATGGCTTGGGCTCTGGTCGCGCTCCCAGGCGTGTCCTTGTCTAAACAATGAGAAACCGGTCAAGCGCCCTGCTGTATTCGCAAAACGGCGGTCGCCTCCCCGTCCAATCGGTTCCTCGGGCAATGGTTTCAAAGATGCAGAAGGTAGATACGTCATTTCGCCAGCTACCTTACTTCCGTTGTTTTTGTTTGGATGTAGTGCTGCCGCCGAACCCGTCGATGTTCAAAGTGGTTCCAATCCAAGCGAAAGAGGAGCGATGGGATCTGTGATTTCTGAATCGCCCGACGCGCATATTTCGAAAAATGGAGACGAAAACTTGAACTCCCCACGCACGAATAGTCCTCTTTCAAAGAAGGAGTTGAAACCGATTTTAAGGTTCAGGAATTTCACTCCACGCGACGGAAGCTCACTTTCACCTTCACTGCTATTCAGAGACGACGAAAGTGTTCTTTATACCTACTCCGGAGAGGGTATAACCTTCGAAGAATTCTATTTCAAAATCAATGATATAGATGTTTGCATTTTCGAAGATCGTGACTTTAAGGTTCAGTCACACTGTGTGCAGTTCCTGAAGCATGAAGAAAATTCATATCAACTTCGATTCATTCGAGAAGACGCGAACGTCGTCGAAGAATTCTATCTGCAATCTCCTAGTCAATGAGGGTTAATCCATGACTTTAGCTGATATAATTGCTGCTGCACGATTTTGGGGTAACCCGAGCGGTACCACATGGATTTTTGCGGGTAACGGAGTGTCTCCGGGAGTTGTGTCTGATACTTTAAAGCAGACAATCATTGGCTGGATTACCGAGCTTTATAAATCGCCGACTGGCAGAAGCCTTCTGACGACCGCTGCAACAGCTGGTGTCCTGAACTTTGGTGCGGACACGCGCTTTTATGCCGCGCGCGATGCAGGAAATCCATGGATCGGAGTGGATGCGAATTCTAAGCCACTCTACTATTTTAATGAGACTGGCGTTCTTATTCGACGAAATATTGTTCATACGTTGGCTCATGAGCTTGCTCATTTGTATGAATTGGGAGGGGCGAATGACCCCGGATATCCAAACATCTCAAATGACGATGGTTTTATCAACGGTCTCAGTGATGTGCGCGGTGGAGCGGTAGACACGCAGAATGTTGTTGCTCGCGAACTCGGGGACATTGATCAAATTCGCACGTCCTATTTTGGTTTGTTGTCGCAGAGCGACCCGCGGCAGGCTTTTTTCGGTACGAACAGCTACACCAACGGTCTGAAGGTCGATCAAGTTCGTGTTGGCGACGTACCCGGCTTAACCAAAAACAATATCCAAGATAGCACGAGATTGGGAAATTCACGCGACCTTGTCTTTGGATTGACTGGAAATGACGAGATAAAAGGCGGAGGCGGTGATGATTGGCTGTACGGCGGTGATGGTGCAGACACAATTGAAGGGGGCGATGACGACGACAACTTGCTAGGAGAAGCTGGTGATGATCAATTACACGGTGATGATGGGGACGACGTAATCGATGGCGGCGCTGGTGACGATACGATTCACGGCGGAGAGGGTGATGATGAGGTCTTAGGAGGTGCTGGCGCGGATAAGCTTTATGGAGGCGATGGAGACGACTTTTTCTTCGCCGACAGCGAAGACACTGTCATCGATGGCGGGGATGGACGCGACACCGTTGATTACTTTGATGCGACAAAAGCTGTCGATTGGCGGGCTATCAACGCTCAAGTCAGCGATGTCGAAGTCGTCATCGGTTCTGACTTCGATGACCGGCTGGAACTGCCGAACGAAGTAAGCGGCGTTTTTGGTTTCGGCACAGAAACAGAAATCCGCGGAGGCGAAGGCGACGACACAATAGGCGGCAACAATTCCGACAACGATCTTTTCGGGAATGAGGGCGACGACACCATAACCGGGGGCTCGGGTGACGACACGATTGAGGGTGGCTCGGGAGATGACACCATCCAAGGCGATAGCACCCGTACGTTCGCTATCGATGGCAACGATACTATCTCCGGTGGTTCGGGCAATGACACTATTGATGGCCAAGGCGGCAACGACACCATTGATGGTGACGATGGAAATGACACTCTCACGGGCGGCGATGGAATTGACACCATTACCGGTGGCGAGGGCGATGATCGTATTTTCGGCGGAGACGAGGGCGACACGCTAAAAGGCGAGGCTGGTAACGACGAGATATTCGGCGGCGAAGGCGTCGACACAATCAGCGGCGGCGATGGAGAAGACACCATCTTTGGCGGCGATGAGGGTGACAATCTCGACGGAGGAGCCGGTAACGATCAGCTCTTTGGTGGCGAGGGCGTTGACACCATTAAGGGCGGTTCGGGTGATGACATCATCGATGGCCGAGATGGCGATGACAAAATTTCAGGTGAAGGTGGCAACGACCGGATACTGGGAGGGGATGGCATAGACCAGATCGATGGTGGGTCTGGGAATGACATAATCATCGGCGCTGGCGGCGAAGACGTCCTTATCGGTGGTACGGGCAATGACATCTTGGATGCGGCTCAAAATGATGCGCCCGGTGGGCTTAACCCGTTTGATTCCGCTTCTGCAGACCAATTGACCGGCGGTGCTGGCAGCGATGTGTTCCTCACCAACAATGGTGACATAATTAACGACCCTGATCGCGGTGACCGTGTCAAATTGGGTGGTAAACTTCTAACCGGAGGCGAAGAAACTTCCGAAGGTTCGCGGGTCTACGAGGCTTCCGATGGGACCACTTATCGACTAAATGGGACCACGCTTACGGTTACTGCGACCGACGGATTGTTTGGTTCGACTGCTGCTGGTTCCACCATTACGATTAAGAACTTCCGCAATGGGCTTGCTGGTATTCGTCTGAAGGAGGCGGAACCGGACACCGATGAGGCGGAAGAACAGCGCGATCCGCTGATTATTGATCTTGATGGCGATCAAAGCGTCGTGGCTGCGCGCTCAATCACTGCCGCTTACTTTGACCTTGATAATGATGGCTTTGCAGAGCGCGTGTCCTGGGCGCGTTCGGGCGATGGACTGCTTGTACGCGATCTTGATGGTAGCGGTACAATCGACCGTGGCTCAGAACTGTTTGGCACTGGCAATGTTGATCTGAGCGCGGGGGCATTCCGCGAATTTGGCGAAGATGGCTTTGCTGAACTCGCCGTTCTTGACAGCAATATGGATGGAGCAATTACAGCGGCGGACGCGGAGTTTGGAACGCTTCAAGTTTGGATCGATGCCAATCAGGATGCGGTGAGCGATGAGGGTGAACTCGTCAGCCTTGACGATCTTGGGATTGTTTCGATCAGCCTTGCAACGTTCGGCTCGGATCACGTTGAAATTGTCGATGACGCCTCCGTCGTCGAGCGCGCGTCCACCGTTACCTTTGGGGATGGGAGCACCACCTCCGTCTACGATGCGTATCTGTCGATTGACCAATACGATGCCTTTGAACTTGCAGCCGAATTCCAGATCGGTGAAGATTTGTCTGATCTCCCATTCCTCTTGGGTTCTGGCACTGTTTCTGACCTCGATGTGGCAATGACCCGTGATCCGGGACTTGCAGAATTGGTGCGCCAATTTTCTGAGTTGGATATTTCAGATGCACACAAGGTGCTGTCGCTAACCCAAGAGATCATCTTGCGCTGGACCGGAGCTGATCAAGTCGCGGCAGATTCGCGCGGTCCAAATATCAACGCTCAATGGCTTGCAGCACTCGAAGCTATAACGGGCAGAGGCTTCAATCAGGCTCTTATCGGGGCAAATCCTAGGGCTGATGCAGGCTTAATTTTAACAGGGGAGTGGCGAGAGTTCGTGGCGCGAACCGGTGCTAAGCTGGTCGGTCAGACTGCTCTTGGGAATGATCTCACCCCTGGCTTGAGTTTTGAAGCGGCAGCATTTTTTACCGCGCAGGATGGCGTGACCTTGGAGGCCGTTCTAGCTTCTGCTGCAGCTAATCAACCGAGCTCCAATAGCGACGCGATCGGGTACTGGGCAGGCCTGAACGGAATTCTCAAGGCTTACCTTACCGAGTTTGGCGTCTCGTCTGCTGAATTTGAGGCGCAGATTGATCAGGCTTTGGTTGCCGGCGGCATTCCCTTTACGAGTGATGAATTGCGCCGGGCACTCTTTGTTTCAGGCGGCGAAGATGAGGTTATTGGTACGTCAACTTGGGGTGGACGACGCGGAGACGACATTTTTCTAATCCAGTCGGATACCGGCCGCGTGGATGGCGCTGTAGGGGACGACATCTACATCGTTGGGAGCGGCGTCGGTTCGCTTGATATAGTTGACCGGGAGGGCGAAGATCAGCTTTTCTTGCCTGACTTTGATCGCTCTGAGCTTGATTTTGCCGTCGTGCTTGAGGAAGGGCGCACTTGGGTCAACATCACTGACCAGACCGGCGAACTTGATCTTCGTGTGCAGATTACCCTTGATGACACTGGGCTTGAATCAGACATTGAAACCGTGCGTTTCGCTGATGGGACCAGCGAGAATATTCTCACTTTAGTCACCTCGGCTGGTGGTGATCTGGGGGCGATTATTGCTCCTGCGGGCCCTGAAGTCATCGACGGTACGCCAGATGATGACCTCATTATCGGCACAGGCTTGAACAACACTTATGCGTTTGGGCCGGGGTCGGGCAATGATACGATCTCCGATCTAACCGGCGGTGACCGCGTTATCATCGATGCAAACAGCGCTGATGTAAGCTTTGAGGTCCGGCGCGATGGCGAGTCCGATGATCTGCTGATCACGTTAACGGCGACCGGTGAGACGTTGCTGATCGTTGGTCACCATTCTGCTGCGAATAAAGCGATCGAGACATTTGAATTCAACGATCAAACACTGACCATCGATCAGGTCGACTTGGGCTTGAACACAGGAACCGCTGGAAGCGACGAGATCATTGGGTCCAGGCGTGATGATATCATCGCAGGTTTGGGCGGAAATGACACTCTTCGCGGCAATGCGGGCAAAGACACATATCGGTTTGAGCTTGGATGGGGCGAAGATCGCATCATTGATGCAGACACCAACAACTCGGTTGAGTTTGGATCCGGAATAGCGGCCGATGATATCTCGGCCGAACGCGGCCAAAATGATGACCTTGTCCTTCGCTCACCAGAGGGAGACAGTCTTACGATCGTTGGAGGGCTGCGCTCACCAATCGTGACATCTTTCGCTTTTGCTGACGGATCCATAAAGACATTCCTTGATTTCTTGCAAGAAATCACGGCCGGCGAGAACAATTTCGTTAGTGGTACATCGGAATCTGAGACCCTCGAGGGTTCAGACGCATCCGAGACATTTACCAGTAATGGTGGAAGCGACACATTCATTGGCAATGGCGGGATCGACACTTACGAAATCACCTCCGACTACACCCGCATCATTGGAAGTTCGGATGGGATTGACACCATTCTTGCACCGACCGGCGCAGACGTCATGGATCTGCGCTTTGATGATGCGGCTGATATCTTTGAGTTTGGCCGCGGCGGCCCATTGGTTGACGCGAATTCCTCGATTGAATTTGTGCAGTTCGACAATGGCTTCACGATCAATCTCAGCGGCGCAGGGGTGACCTCTGGCACGGACGGCGACGACTTCCTGTACAATACAGGGCAAGGCGATGCGGTTTTCCGTGCAGGAGCAGGCAACGACGTCCTTATCGGCAGTGCGAGCAATTCTGCTGATGACACGTATGAATTCGAAGTCGGTTTTGGCGATGACATCATTTATGATCTTGGTGGCCGAAACGACGAAATCGTCTTCCTCGGCCCGGAGCTGACGCTCGACAACGCCACCCTTGCGAAGGTCGATAGCGATCTGGTGATTTCCTTCGCATCAGGCGACACCCTCACGATTGAAGGTCATTTCTGGAACTATCCTTACGACCTTTCGACCGCACAGTTTAGCGGACCAACGGGTCGGATCGAACTCTTCCGGTTCGGTGATGGTCAGACGTTTAGCGGCCTCAATGAGCAGCTTACGACAAGAGGCGAAGGTGACGACCTCATTTTGGATGGTGGCAATGTGCCCAATGCCCGCGATGGGGGACGTGGCAATGACATTTTGATCGGCGGGCGCGAAAACAACCTTTACGTATGGCGAGTGGGTGATGGCAATGACATCATCAAAGACAATGGCGGGAGCAATCAAACGGTACGTTTGGCTGGTATGGACCCAGAAGATGTCACTGTTTCTCGCGACCCCTCCGATCCATTCTCCATTATAATCACCAACAACGCGACCGGTGAAACGCTCACGCTAGATGGTACACCAGACGACGAGTTTAGGCCCGACCTTGACCCTCGCAGCCAACTAAAATCGCGAGGTTTGCAGCTTGAGCTGTTTGAGTTCGATACGGTAACGCTTTCGGATAATGAATTGATCGATCTCGTCTTTGCAGGCGAGGTTACTGATGGCGACGATGTTATCGAGACGTTGCATTCTGGTCGCACGATCAATCTTGGCCTCGGCAATGACAGGGTCAATATTGGCGATGGGCGAGAGAGGATAGTGATCGGCGCTGACAGTGGTCACAAGATCATTAGTTATTCCGGGGATGGTTCCAGACCCGGATTTGGACCTAGCCCGTTCACCATAAGCCTTGAAGGGATTTCGGTATCCGATGTCGTCACATCGGAGGTCAATGAGGTCGACGGCGTTGTGGGGCGCCATCTACGGATTGAGGCTGGCGGAACAACAGTGACCATCCTCGACGGAATGGATCCTGCGCGCAATCAGACTTTCAATGAAGTCGGACGGCAGCTGCGTTTCGGCGTCACTGCTGATGACGGTGGTTCGACCGTGGTGAGTGGTTTTAGTGACGACAACGAGCAGATTGAGATACCAACAGGTCGAAGGTCACCACTACTTCAGGGAACCCCGGGTTCTGACCAGCTTCAAGGATCCGGCTCCTCACTCGATCTGATTGATGCAGGTGCTGGCGATGACATTATCTTTGGCAGCAACGGGCCCAATCGCTTCACTTCCGACGGCGTTGACCGTGTTGCTTTCGGCATCGGCTTTGGCACTGATCGCTATATAAGCAATGGCAGCACGTTGAACATCGACATGCGCCTAGGCGTCGCGGCAGCGGATGTGCAATTGACATGGTCACTGGACGAGCCTGGACTGATTGAGCTTTCGCTTGCAGGCAGCGATGACCGTTTGTTGTTTGAACCAGACGCGCTTGGCGAAATTTCGGTTGGCGGCGAGACGCTCACCACTGCAGATTTGCCGCCACCATTCGATCCCAACACTCTCCCGACAAGTACAGTGGATCCCGGTCAGCAATTGACCACACAGCCAGGCGATGAGCTGATCATTTCAAACGATGGCGATGCACGCATTTCCGTCAGCGATGGGTCTGGCAATGATTATGTCCAAGACGCCCGCTACGAAGAGGCCTTGTCGGGCACCGGTAACCTCGACGCTTGGACCTCAAACACGCTTGAGCTTGATGGCGTATTCGACCCTGATGAACTGCGCTTCATCATCGAAGACAACAACCCCAATGATCTAATCATTGAGAAGTCTGATGGCAGCCGCGTTACGATCCTCAACCAATTCGGATTTGGTATACCAGACGTGCAATCTGGCTTTGTCTCACCTGATCTTGACGGTGATGGAACGGCCGATTGGGGGCAGATCGACTTTGACGGTAACGGTGTTGCCGATTTTGCTACACTTGATGCAGACGGCGATGGAACGCCTGATTTCTCATCAGCAGACTTTGATGGTGATGGCCAAAGCGATTGGGAAGATGTTGCCGAAGCAAGCGCAGACCTATTCGGAGGTTTTGTCAACGCTGTAGATGCAGATTTTGATGGAAATTTTGAACGCTATGATTTTGTAAAGTTTGGCCGTTTTCCGGAGCCATCGCTCAGTTTTTCGATCCGAGATGTCGACGGTGATGGCGTGGGTGATGAATATTCTGAGGACGGTGTCACTTGGCTTGCTGCACCCACTGACCTTGGCGGCCAAGTCGATTGGTCATTGCTTGATGTTGATGGCGATGGGCAAATGGATCTTGTCGGCTTTGATGATGGTTTAGGGCCATCATGGATCAGCAATTTCGACCCGCAAGTGGGCGCAAATGCCTGGGATGTTCGCGGTTTCGGCGAGCTCTACGATGCAAATGGTGAGTTCGTCGCTGATCGCGAGTTTGACCTTGCAACGGGCGCTACGACGTACACAATTTATAGCGAGGACGATGGCAACGGTGGCGGCGGCATCGGTATTGGCATCGGCATCGGTGGCCCCCCTCCCGCTGCTTTCCTTGCGCGCGATGTCGATGGCGACGGTTCGGTAGACGAAGTTGCGCCTGACCTCGACTTTGATGGGCAACCCGACACGGTTGTCGATCCTTCGACGCGTACCGTGGTTGATAGGGTTCTGCTCCAAAACGGCTTTTCGACTATCCAGCTTTCTTTGGGCGATATCCTGCCGTTGATCGAGTTTGTTGCGATCCCATCAGTCACTCAAATTGACCTTGATGCTCTCAAACCGGCTGCGAGTGAGGGGGCAGACACCCTCATCCTCGAGACCGGTGACAGCATCGAAAGTCTGGCAGGTGATGACACCATCATTAGCGTGGGCGAAGGCGGTGAATTCCGTTGGTCGGCAGGCGATGGCAATGACACGCTTAAGAGCACTCAGCGGTTTGCGGGCAATAATGCAGGCACTACTGCCCTAGATACAGTGGTGCTTGAGGGCATTCTTGATCCTGCTCAAATGCGCTATTTCGCATCTGAGACCGATCCGTCTGATCTGGTGATCGAGAACATCGAGACTGGTGAACGCTTGACGATTGTTGGCCAGCTGGGACCGCTCTCAGGCCAAAGTGACGCCACACCACCTGTAGGCCGCTTTGTATTTGAAAGCGGACTGGAACTGTCAGCGGGCGACGTCACTCAGTTTACGCGTGATCCGATTGAGGTTGATGGTTCAGTACAGCGCACCAATGACGATGGCGGCCTGCTTGATGGGGGCGCTGGTGGTGACGACAATAACCAACTGCTTGGCGGTGCAGGCGATGACATCTACCTCTTCGGGCGCGACTATGCCGAGGACATGATCCTTGATGCGGGCGGTTCGGACACTGTCCAGTTTGGCGAAGGGATCGCGCAAACAGACCTGTTCTTCTCACGCACAGGTGAGAATGGCGAAGATTTGCTGGTCGAAGTGCTTGGACTTGAGCGCTTGACGCTCACGGTGAAGGGGCAGTTTGGCAATGAAGCCAACCGTGTCGAGCGCTTTGCCTTTGACGATGGCTCGCGTCTGACTGCGCAAAACGTCGAGGAGTTCATCCTTGATACCGCCTCTACTTTTGCTGATGATACGATCCTTGGCTTTAGCAGTGACGATGTCATCCGTGGCAGTGGTGGCAATGATGCTCTCATTGGTGCAGGCGGCGATGATCTGATTTTTGGTGGCTCTGGGCGCGACTCAGCGACCTTTACCGGAGCGCGTGATGAATATGTCATTACGGTTGATGGGAATGTCACGACCGTGACTGACACCGTTGAAGGGCGCGACGGAACCGATACGCTCGAAGGCGTTGAAGACCTTGTGTTCCTTGGTGATGATCAGACCACGGCTCTCGCGCCTGAAAACATCGCGCCAGAGGCCAGCGACTTGGCCTTTGAGGTCTTGGAAGACGGCACTCTTGTCATTGACCGCGCAGCGCTCATCGCAGGAGGCACGGATGCCAATGGCGATGTGCTGAGCCTTGCAAGCATAGCTAATGCGACCAACGGACAGGCTTGGCAAAGCGCCGATGGCAGCATTCGTTTCCGGCCAACTGCGGACTTTGCAGGCGAAGCGGGTTTCGATTACTCCTTGTCAGACGGCAATGGCGGCATTTCGAGTGCGCGTGTGTCCGTCACAGTGAACGCGGCAAATGATGCGCCCGTCATCGGTCTTTCCTCGCTGACCTTCACCAGCTTTGAGGATGCACTGGTCGATTGGCTGTTACCTACCGGATCGATCACGGATGCAGATGGAGACACTCTCTCTGTCACCGCGCAGCTTGTAAGCGGCGAGGCTCTACCTGATTGGTTGAGCTTCGATGGTGAGCGCTTTACCGGCACACCTCCAGCCGATTTTAACGGCACAATCGATATCGAACTCATTGCTGATGACGGCTTGGCTTCAACATCTGCAGCGCTATCCATCGACATTCTGGCTGTGAACGATGCTCCGCGTGTTGCGCAGCAGCCAGCTGACGTGGTCCTGCGTCCGGGTGAGACCTTCGCGCTAACTGTGCCTCAATCAACCTTTATCGACGCTGAGGGTGACCCGATTACTCTTGAAATCGTTGCCGCCAATCTTGGTGCGCTCCCTGATTGGGTTGTGGTCAATGGTCTTGAGATTTCCGGTACAGTGCCAGAAAGCTTTGAAGAGCCATTTGAGGTTGCTGTTGTGGCCGATGATGGGCGCGCTGCGAACGTTACCAGCTTTGCGTTCATTCCTTTTGTAAACACTGCGCCAGAAGTCGCGCAGATCATCGACCCAGTGTTTGTCGAAGAAGATACAGCGATCAGCCTGGAGGTTCCCACTGGCACTTTCACCGACGTGGACGGCGATGCTCTGACTTTGAATGCCACTTTGTTGGATGGAAGCGCACTTCCCACGTGGCTCTCATTTGACGGGATGACTTTCTCAGGCACTCCGCCGCAGGACTTCAATGGCGCCATCGATTTGGTCGTTACAGCCAGTGATGGTGAGGCGTCGGTTAGCACGCCCGTTTCGATCACAATCACGGCGGTAAACGATGCGCCGGTAGCAGCGCTTGCGATCGCTAACGTCTCTACCGTCGAGGACGCGCCGTTTGCCTTTGCAATCGACCAAGCGGCGTTTGCGGATGTCGACGGCGATGCATTGACGCTTTCTGCGACGCTTGCAGACGGTTCAGATCTACCCGATTGGATCGCATTTGACGGGGTGAGCTTCACGGGTACTCCGCCCCAGGATTTCAACGGTTCGGTTGAGCTGAGTGTCATTGCGAGTGACGGAGAGTTGTCTGCCTCACAAAGCTTTACGCTAACGGTTGACCCGCTGAACGATCCGCCGGTTTTGCTGCAACCATTGGTTGATCAATCGGGTCTGGAGGACACGGCCATCAGCTTTGACGTGCCAGACGGCACCTTCGCTGATGTCGACGGTGATATTTTGACTTTCACCGCGACGCTTCTCGGAGGCAGCGCGCTGCCGTCATGGCTTTCCTTTGATGGAACAAGTTTTGCCGGCACGCCGCCGCAGGACTTCAATGGGTTCCTCGATATCACCGTGACTGCGAGCGATGCTGAGGAATCGGTGTCAGATAGCTTCCGTGTGACCATCGAGGCGGTCAATGATGCGCCTGTCTTACTGACGGCGCTGACTAGTGTGACAACCCTCGAAGACGAGGCGATTTCGGTGCTTGTGCCGCAAGACACATTTGGCGATGTAGATGGCGATGCTCTCACGCTGAGCGCGACGCTTTCAGATGGCAGCGACCTTCCGGATTGGCTCACTTTCGATGGGGCGACCTTCACAGGGACCCCGCCGCAGGACTTCAACGGTGCATTGAACCTCACTATAACAGCAAGCGATGGAGAGCTCTCGGCAGATACTGCGTTCACGCTCACCATTGATCCTGTGAATGACGCGCCGGTTCTGGCGCAGGTCCTTGCTGATGTGTCTTCGGATGAGGATGTGGCAATTTCGCTTGCTCTGCCAACCGATGCCTTTGCCGATATTGACGGCGATACTCTGACGCTCAGTGCCTCGCTTGCGGACGGCACCGCTTTGCCAGCATGGCTGAATTTCGACGGGGCGACATTCACAGGCACCCCGCCGCAGGACTTCAACGGGGCGTTCGATCTGACGGTTACCGCATCAGATGGCGAGTTCAGTGTCTCCGACACCTTCACACTCACCATCGATCCCGTGAATGACGCGCCATCTCTGGTCCAAGCCGCATCTGACGTGGAAGCCAACGTGGGCGATGCACTTACCATCGATTTTGCCAACGGCGCATTTACCGATGTGGATGGCGATGCTCTGACCTTTAGCGCAGGGCTCTCCGATGGCTCAGCTCTCCCAAGCTGGCTTACCCTCACTGGCGGCATCCTCGCCTCGGACAGTGTGCCGGCAGAAGCGGGTGATTATGCAATCACCGTCACCGCGTCCGACGGCGAGGCGAGCGCGAGCGATAGCTTCACGCTCACCGTGCTCGGCGGGAATACGGCTCCAGTGGCAGAAGATGACGGTGTCTTCGTCACCACCGCCAACCGCGAGCTCGCCATCGACCCGAACACCTTGTTCGATAACGACGTGGATGCAGAGGGCGACACGCTCACTCTAGTCAGCGTTCAGGACGCGAGCATCGGCGAAGTGAGCGTGGATGGCGATGGCAACATCATTTACATCCCCGATGCGGTCTACACTGGCCTCGCGACCTTCACCTACACCGTGACTGATGGCGAGTTCACTTCAACCGCGACTGTCACCATCAATATCGACGATTCCGATGCCTTTGACGGCTTCCGCCAAGGCAATGATCGCCGCAATCGCCTCTTCGGCTCGCTCTTTGGGCGCAACCGTATTTTTGGCGCTGGGGGCAATGACCTTATCGTCGGCGGCTTTGCGAGCGATGAGCTTGCAGGCGGCGATGGCAATGACCGCATCTTTGGCCTGTGGGGCAATGATGACCTGTATGGTGGTCAGGGTAATGACGACCTCTATGGCGGTTTCGGCTTCGACACCGCACATATGCTTGGCGATATTGAGGATTATCAACTCTTTACCAGCGGCGGCTTCTTCAACGTCTCGTTGATCGTTGACCAAGACACAGCGGTTGATGGTAACGACGGCGCTGACCTTCTTGTTTCAATCGAGCGCTTGCAATTTAAAGGCGGCGATACGCTCAATATTGCCTCGCCCATCATCCTCGATCTTGCAGGCGACGGCGTCCAGACGGTCAGCGCAGATGACAGCAATGCTCTGTTCGACCTTGATAGCGACGGGCTTGCCGACAACACCAGCTGGATTGGCGCAAACGACGCCTTCCTCTTCCTAGACCGTGACGGCAACGGCCTTGTCTCTGGCATTGAGGAAATCAGCTTCATCGATGATGTCGAGGATGCGGCCACCGACCTTGATGGTCTGCGCGCTTTTGACAGCAATGGCGATGGCGTCCTCAATGCAGATGACGAGCGCTATGAGGAATTCGGCGTCTGGAACGATGCCGATGGCGATGGCGCGGTTGACGAGGGCGAAACCGCCACATTGCGCGAAGTGGGCATTGCTTCGATCAATCTTGATGGAACCCCGGTTGAGGGCGCAATTGAGTTTGGCGAAGTGGCTGTTGCCAACACCGGCAGTTTCACGCTCATCAACGGTCAGACCCGCGAGTTTGCTGATGCAGCGCTCACCTACTTCTCAGCTGCGGGCAACCTGCCAGAGCTTGATACGACCAGCTACGCCTTCGACCGTAAGGCAAAGAAGTACCGTATCCATATCTCAGGCGGCGTTGCTGCGGTGGACCGCAAACGTCGTCGCTCTGACGTCAGCAGCCTTGCAGGACAGCTGGGCGCGAACACGGTGATCACCACTAAGAAGGGCGACTATGGCCGCTTTGCGCCAGTGGTGCTCGACCTCGACGGCGATGGTATCGAAATGGTGCGGATGAAGCGCTCCACCGCCAGTTTCGATTATGCAGGCGATGGCAGAGCAGACGGCACCGGCTGGCTCTCAGGTGACGATGGCTTCCTTGTAATCGACCGCAACAATGACGGGCTGATCACTGAGGCGTCCGAGCTGACGCTGGCCTCTGAAAATGATGCTGCGCGCACCGGACTCCAGGGCCTCGCCAATATGGACAGCAACCGCGACGGCGTAGTGGACGTAGACGACGCCCGCTTTGGTGAGCTTCGTGTGTGGCAGGACCGCAATGGCAATGGCCGCACGGATGCAGGCGAGCTGATAACGCTCGAAGAGGCCGGGATTGTCTCGATCTCACTTGCCGCCACAGGTGTTGAGGACCGGGTCAAGCTTGATCGAAATGCCGTGACAGCAACCTCCAGCTTCACCCGAGCCGATGGCACGACAAGCACGGTGGCGGATGTATCGCTTACCTATCGTCCAGCGGAAGGCGCCGCGCCATCCTCGGCATTCAGCTTTGCGACCGGAGGCCTCAGCTATAGCAATCTGGGCATTCCTCAGTTTGACCAAGCGGCCGATTTCTTCCTGAGGAGAGGCGCTGCGCCGCAAGTCACCGATCAGCCGCTAGCCTCGCTCGATGCGATCTTCGATGAGCTGCGCAATGACTTTGGTCAGCCTTCGAGCAGCCTGTTTGATCGTTTCGCGGAGCCTGAGCAGGACATCAATACGGCAAGCGATGCCTCTCGCTTCGGACTTGATCCAATAGCGGACCAGAAGACGTTGCAAACACGGCCCCACGAACGCGTAACGCTTGCCTCGATTATCGAAGAGCCTGCGCGAAATCTGTTCTTCGAGCTCAGCAATACGCTTCAATCGCATGGCGATGAAAGGTGGGATGCAAATGAGCCCGACACCTCGAACGTAGATATAGCCGCCGCTGGTCAGCGTATGGTCATGGCATCGAGTGCGATGGAGGCGCTTGTTAACCCTGAGGCAGAGCTTTCCCGCAGGCTGATGATGATCCGCCAGGAGATGAACAGCTTTGGCGCTGTCGGCTCAGCAGAGACCGATCGCCTACGTTCCGATACGCCTGAGTATCTGCACTTTTATGCGTGATACCTAGTGAGTAGGGCCATTGGTCTGGTGTTGCTGCAAAGCACGCCAGACCCGTGCTCTAGCGCCAATTGCCTACTCGGGAATGGGATCAGCAGGGTTGTGCTCGGCCAGAAACGCATCGAGCGCGTCGTACCATTTCTGCTCGTTCTCAGCCTTTGAAAACCCGTGCCCTTCGCCCTCGATCACCATAGTGGTCGGGGGCACGGAAGCTTTGCGCGCGGCCTTCTCCATGCGTTTATACTGGTCAAACGGTACAATGCTGTCACGTGTGCCGTGGGCAAGCAAAAGCGGGCGTGTCAGTGACATTCCCAGGCGCTCCATCCGGGCGGGCGAGACCTCTTTGAGGTCCAACTCCTCGTCATCCCCTTGAAGCCGTGCTGCCCAGCGTTTGCCGGCCTCGCGGCTCATTTGCCTGCGGTCATCCTTCAAAATGCGGTTCCAGTCGGTGACACCGGCCCAACTTGCTGCGCAGCGATAGCGTTCCGGATTGCGTACCACGCCCCAGATCGCAGCAAACCCTCCATAAGAGGCGCCGACGATGCAAACACGGGCAGGGTCAGCGATCCCCTCGGCGACCGCCCAATCCATTGCATCATCAAGATCATCTTGCATTTTGAGCCCAATTTGCCCTGTGCCAAGCTCAAAAAACTCGGTCCCATAACCACCACTCCCACGGTAGTTGGGTTGCAGGACAGCGTAGCCTCGGTTGGCGAGGAATTGGACCTCATCATTATACTGCAATTCGTCGCGTACGCCGTAAGGGCCGCCATGGGGATTGATGATCAAGGGCAGGTTTTCAGGCGCTCTGCCTTTGGGAAGTGTTAGATAGCCGCGGATCGTTGTGCCGTCGCGCGCGGTGTAGGTGATGGCTTTGGGTTTCGCCAAAAGCCGGTGATCAATCTCTGCGCGATAGGGCGCAAATACATCCAGGCGCCGCGCGTCCGCGTCATAGGTGTAAACCACCCCCGGATCGGCCTCACTGCTTGATGATACGAGCATTTTTCGATTGTCATCCGACCATGAGATGACAGCCAAATTCCCCTCGCCAAGCGCCTCTCCAAGGTCATCGTAGACTGATTTGTATTCATCATCGAACCACACAACCCGCTGTCTGTCGTCGGTATAGAACACAGCCAAGGGTTCGCCGTCGTCGTTAAGCCAGACCTTTTCGAGGTCCCAGTCGGGGTGCTCGTAGAAGGTGTCGACAATCTCACGCGTTTTGTAGTCGAAGACGCGTAAGCCAACGCGTCCCTCGTCATTCTCGTCGAGGACGTATCCCTTGCTTGACCCGGTAATGATTTGGATCGCCTCGAAGAATTTGTCGGTGTCGTTCTTCTTCAGCCTTGCAATGCGGGTGAACTCTTCATCGCCCGTTTCGCGGTAAAACATAGAAAAGCGCTTGCGCCGCCAACCCACCCCAAGACGGACCACGCCCGCAGTATCGACTTCCCATGTGTCGACACCCTTTTTGGGTTCAAGCACAGTCGTCATTTCGCCGCCTGACTTTAATTCATAGCGATAGACACCGGGTTCATAGTTGAAAAAGGTACGAAAAAATCCGCGGTCTCCCACATTACGCCTGACCGGTGGACCATGCGCAATCAGGGCATATTCGCCCTCGGGTGCAACATACAAAAGGTCGCCGCCATCAAAGCTCTTCTGGTTTTCGATCAATGGTTCAGCGCGCCCTTCTTTGGGGTGGACGATGAAAATGCGATTGACCGGAAGCCACATTCCAAGCCCGAAGGAGACGGTCGTGACGTTCATGAGCATACGATCGTTATCGACCCACCGGGTCCAGCCAACACTGCTCCCCTTGCCAAAACCGATCGCGCTGACTGCTTTGTTTTGAGCAATATCGAAAATGGTCATCTGCAGCTGTTCATCGCGGAGCTGGAACAGGCTGATAAATTTGCCATCAGGCGATAGTTCCGGACGCCAAAAACCGGGCCGCCCTGCGAACGCTTCTGTTGCGATCAACGGCGGGATTGTGCCTGAGTGTTCGGCAGCTTTAGCAGGTGAGGGTTCTGTGTTTTCTGCCCGAGCTGGCTGATGATCTTGTGCATGGGTCAGTCCCGCGCTCAACAATAGAAATGCAGGCGCGCAAAGCTTTACTGTCAAAATCGACATAATCGGGCGAATTGTCATGTCTATTACAATACGCAAGGCAATGATTGCATCAAGTTCAATCGATTACTTGTATTCGCAATGAGGTCCTGGCTCCAGCGGTGTGCCTTGCAAACTGACGGGGAAAGCCGACTATTCCCCCAAGCTTTGCACCCTCTTTCGCAACGCCTCACGGCCCACATTCAGGGCTTTTGCCCAATCACTGTAAGATCCCGGAACCTTGATCATCGTTGAACGCAATTGCGCGTCCGAAATATCCCCGATCTGCTTTATTTGGGAGCACCTTCTCATCCGCTCATACAGCGCCGTTCGAGAGACATTCAAATGCTGTGCCGTCGATTTTATGACCCAATCATTGGCGTTGAGCGCATCAAGGAGGGCTTGATCATCGATCGCATGAGCGTCGGCGTAGGCGCTTTTTTGGCCTTTTCCATCTGCTTGAACGCCTTGTGTTTTCCCAGCGGTGATCGCCTCGATCGAAATTTCTTGTCCAAAGCGCAAACGCAAAGCCACATTGCGCAACTCACGCACATTGCCGGGCCAATTGAAAAGACACAGTTTTGCGACATCTGATGCAGCCAGCTCAGAGGCCTCAAAACCGGGTATCGCCTCGCCGTCTTGCGTTAGAAAGCTGAGCAGAAGAATGCCCAAGTCAGATCGTCTATTTCGCAGAGGCGGGACTTCGATCACTATTGTTTCCAGCCGCCTCAGCAATGGCTGATTAAATGCTAATCCGGGTTCATCAGCCCCAAGATCTCGGTCTGTCGCAGCAATGACCCTTACGTTGGTCTTGCGCGTCCGATCATCTCCGATGCGTCGCAATTCTCCGCTTTCGAGGATGCGCAGCAACATGGGTTGCACCTCGTGCGGGGCATCGCCAATCTCATCGAGAAACAAGATTCCATTGTCAGCTTGCTCGAACAATCCGGCTTTGTCAGACCCCGCTCCGGTAAAGGCACCTTTCTTCACTCCAAACAGCTCTGCTGCTGCAAGCGAGGGGGTCATCGTCGCCATGTTTACGCAGATCATTTGTTCGCTATGGCGTTCGCCTGCGCGATGCAGTCCTTGCGCAACCAATTCCTTACCGGTGCCCGTTTCCCCTCTTATCAACACGGCAAGATTGCCTTTGGAAAGCCGCTCAATTGCATTGCGTGTCGCAGCAGCGCCCTTGCTTACGCCCAATAGACCAAAGCTGTCCGTCGTCTCAGGATAGAGGAATTGCGCCGAGGTGTTGAAGAGCGACAAAACAACACAATCAGCCAGGACGATGATTATGTCCTCCCCCAATTCATCCATGTTAAAGACCGAAGGCTTGTCCAGCATTCGCCCGTTGATCGTTATGGACACTCGTTTTTCTGGGGGAATGAACAAGAATTCGCGATCATTTATGCGCTGCACCTGTAACGGCGACCTGGAAAGATGCTGATCCAACAAAGGGAGCCCATCGGCGTTGCGGTTGGCGAAGAATTCCGGGAGCAATCTTGAAACGAATGCTGTCTCGTTGTCGTCAAAACTGAGCGGAGCAGTTTGTCCAACACGGGTCAGATCGGTGTGCCAAACAATGGCTAGGCACGGCAATGTGGTCTGTGACAAAAGAGCATTGCTGGAGGCAGCATCGTTGAAGCGCAGCGTATCTGCTAAGTCTGCTGATTTGTAATCATGTTCGGCCAATCATTCACCGCTTTCATGGTTTGAGATTAGTTGTATCATAGCGCCCATATCCAAGTCTGATAGGCCGAAAATCCAGATGGAGGTGCAGGCCTCATTTTGGATGGCATTGCAGATTTCGGGGGAGTGGACGCAATGCGTATCGGCAAGTATTCGGTCACATCGATTGCCGGCTCAGGATCACAAGGCACGGTCTACATCGCGCTCGATCCCAAACTTGGGCGTCAAGTTGCCCTCAAATCGGTCAATTTTGCAGCGATAAGCGAAACCGATCGGCAGGTGCTTCTTAAAGAAGCCAAAACGCTTGCTCGGCTTTCGCATCCCAACATTGTCACACTGTATGACCTAATTGAGCATGAAGACCAGCTGGCGCTTGTGATGCAACATATCGATGGCCAGCCTTTGTCCCGGCGATTGGGCGAAGACGGGTTTGCGTGGTCTGATGCGCTCAACCTGTTTGAACAAATCACCGATGCTCTCAAATCCGCGCATGAGGTGGGAATAGTCCACGGTGATATTAAGCCCTCCAACATCATGCTTGATGGCGACGATAGGCCGTTTCTCGTAGACTTTGGCTTAGCAAAGTTTTGGCACGCAGATGATGCTTTAGAGACAATCGCTGCGTCAAATACCGACCAGCGTCCTTCACTCGATGGCACCCTGCCTTACATGGCACCGGAGAAACTTCTGGGCAAAGACGCAGATCACAGGTCGGATATTTTCTCGCTTGGGGCGCTGTTCTTTGAGATACTCACCGCTCGGCGTGCCTTTGACGGCACCAGCCAAGGAGCGGTGCTCAACAGTGTCTTGAGAGACAGCCCCCTTCAATTCGCGCGTTGCAACCTGACGTGCCGCAATGGCTGTCAGATTTGATCGCGAAGATGTTAGAGAAAGATCCGCGGTCGCGACCAAGTTCGATGTCTCATGTGCAAGCCGCTTTGGAGGGCCACGATTTTCAGGCCAACCAGCTTGCGCTTAAAGGCCGGCTTGCAAAGTTCGCGTCATCAGTGGCGCAGCGCAGCGCGGCTGCGGTTCCGGCTGCTATCGCTGCAATAAGTGTGGCTGTGATAGCTGTGGCCGGGATGACAAGCTTTGCCTTCGATGCCCCCCCATCAGCGAGCAGATGGCCGATGGGATTGACCTTGTGCAAAGATTTGGGGCGGCAGGGGCGGTGCAAGAGTCCCAAGCCATATTCTCAAAGATACTCGACAATAATCCCGAGCACGCCGGGGCAGAGGCTGGCATGGCTTTGGCACTTATCCGTGAATACACCAGCCAAGAAACTGATCCGGCCATCTTGCGACGCGCAAGGGCGATGGCGGGATCGGCATTGGAGCGTGACCCTCAACTTGCGCTTGCGAATATAGCTGCTGCTTGGTCGGCGGAATTCTCGGGCGATCTTGATCGTGCACAAGAGCATTATGACATGGCGGATTTGCTCGATCCGGATAACGCTCTGGCTTTGGAGGGGCGAGGGCGGATGCTTAAGAAGCAAGGTGACTTTACAGCCGCCGAGAGGCTGCTCAAATCCGCGATCGCCGCTCATCCAGAGCACCGCGTTTTCTATGATGACTATTCAGATTTGCTTGGGCGACAGGGGAGATTTGCTGAAGCAGAGCGCGCAGCGCGCGATGGTTTAACAGTCGCTCCCGACAACCTCCAAGGTTACGCAAACCTCTCCCACTTCCTTCATATGCAAGGAAAAACCACACAAGCCATCCGCTCGGTACAAGACGGGCTGAAGATCGGGCAGACCTCAAGGCTATACAACAATCTAGGGACGTATCTGTTTTTCCAAGGGCGCTATGAACAGTCCGCCGATGCTTTTGAACGAACAATCGAGTTGGCGGGCAACACCCATAACTACATAGCTTGGGCAAACCTTGGAGATGCGCAGCGCTTTGTCCCCCATAAGGTGGGCGCATCCGAAACTTCATATCGCCGTGCCATTCACTTGCTCGAAGCCAATGACGCTAAACGATCTCACGGCGAAGAATTCGACAGTCGTCTTGCTCTTTATGCAGCAAAAGCGGGTGATCGCCAGAAGGCTAAAGCGGCTCTGGCAAATGTGATGTCGGGTCCTCAACAAGAGACCACCACTTACTTTCGTTTGACGGTGACACACGAGCTTTTGGGTGATCGTGATGCCGCCTTGAGCAGCATGCTTGACGCACTGGATGCAGGTTATCCTGTGAACGAAATCGCCAATGATCCCTACCTAGACGAGCTCAGACAAGACCCAAGATATCACGATATTATCAGTAGGAGAATGTGAACGTGGCAAAAGAAAAACTAAAACTCAATCTGCGCTTTAACGTGGATCAGGTGACGAACGCACTCAACTATGAATTCATAGGCCCCAGGGGGTCAATCTTTCAAGAGGATGGCCGCTGTGCCGGGACGTTCCATTTCCCTTCGCAAGCTAACGTGACTGTGAACGTGATTGGAAGCGCACAAAGCGAAGAGGAGATGCGTTTCATTATAACGGACTTCACACTCGTTTCCGTCCCACGTTTTCGCCCCTATGATACAATTCTTTCCCCGTTCAACGCGTCGAGTGCCTGCAACAGGATTGGTGAGTGGGACTTGCCGCAGGTCGCAGATGCGAATGGCCTCACCAATATAACGATCAGCTCGCGCGAGAGGCTGAAAGTCGTCAAAGGCGATGGCCAATGGGAGATGTCCGGCTATCTTTCGGTGCTGATTGAGACGCTTGATGGTGATGGAAAACGCAAAACCCGCTCCCGTCTGTTTCGGTTTGACCCTGAAAGCACGGCTGGCTCTGGAGGAGACGTCCCGGCCTAGGCCATCTGATGCCGCTGGCTAAGTGTTTCCACCTATGTCCGACGTGTCGCAAAACGTGTCGGACACGGTTGGCGGTCTAGCCTGCGCTCTAGGTGCATTTCTAAGGCATTGAAATATAATGAAAGTGAGGAATGGCACGCTTCCTGCTGTGAGAAGCACGTAGTCAATTCAGACTGCGTGAAAAACTCTCAAACTAAGGGGAAGAATAATGGGTAGTCCAAATATCGACACAGCGCTGGCCGACAACGCGGCGGCCGTGGCAGCTGTGGAAGCTGCATCAAAGCAAGCGATGGCCTCACTAAACAATGGAGAGAAGCAGGCAGAAGGATACATCAACGGTCATACAAAAGGCATCGTTCAAGATATCAAATCTGACTCACTCTATTATTCAAAATTTTCCGAAGAATTCAGCTTGAATGCCCTCAACGGGATTGTCGATGGCATCGTCGATACAGCCACCGACTTGATGCAAAACTACATGACTGAAGGCACTGATCCTGCTCTCTTGCAAAAGACGACTAAGGATGTCGGCGGCCTTGTCAAAAGTGTGTTGGGTCTGGCGGCGACAAGTTCATCGACAGAGCAGAACCTCGAAGTGAGCTTCAGCTATATCGTGGTCGGCGATTATACCTTTGCCGTTTACATTGGTCACAATTCCACGATGGTCGATGCCCAAAATGCGTGGGGTAGCAAGAACATCAAGGTGATCGCGATAACCTATATGGTGGCGGCTGTTAATCCGAACCCGGCAATGACACGTGCAGCGGGTCTTCAGAAAGACTTGAGCACATTGCACAAGCTTCATGACGCCTATGATGACGTGCTCCTTCAGGCAGCGACCAGCGGCAATCTGGCGCAAAATGAAAGCCTGAAAGACATCAAGAAGGCAATGGATGAGCTCAAGCAGAGCATTGAGGCCGAAGTCGCCTCACAAACCGCCTAACAAGGCTGGGCTCTTACAGCCTAAACTTATCAAAACCGAGGGCATTTGACTGCCCTTGAACAAGGAGTTTCCCGCGCCGTGAAGCAATGGCGCGGGAAACCTTGTGACGCGTTTCAACACTCAAGAAAAATCATGCGCATGGCGCTGATCAAGGGAATTTTGACATGACAATGGCCGACTGGGTAATCGCAAATTACGTCGACCCCAACAATGGGAACACTTGGGTCTACTATACCAATCCCAATTTTCCGGGAATCCACTTCAGCAGGAACGTGGCCAATCCAAACAACGATCACATGGGGACCGATGGACCGCCCGCTTCGAGTTACTACTATGGCAATACCGGTGTCTTTGCAGGCGCACCTGCATCTCCGGCGGTTCAAGCAAACCTGACTGCCGCTTGGAATGATTATTACACCGTTTGATAGGCCTGGCGGATGTTTGGCGCTGATCCGGCACGCATAAGCTGACACGTCACCACCCGGCCACGCCAGTGGGCAAATTCAATCACAAGTTGAACGAGGGTCCTGCGAGGCCGGGAAGCAGGACCCCTTTATCTAAGGTTGCTTAGTATGCTGGTTTTGCTGGGGCTGGACGCGGCTTCTGCTTGCGAACGCGGCTCGAAACTCGAAGCGTTTCACACGCTCTCCACTTAATGGCCTGCATGTGAGGTCGACACGACCAGGCCGCTCCAAAAGGCCGCCTTCGCTCCAAGCTTAATGCATGTGTCCCAACCACAAAATAATCGGGCGCCGGTCCTTACGAACCAGCGCCCGATCAGAAGGCTGAATGCCTTCGGCCCCCCATTGATGGGTTAAATGCCCTTACTGGGTCACGGTGACGGTGCTGTTAGCGCCGCCTTGGGTAACAGAGGAGAAGTTCGCGTCTGTGTTCTGGGTCACGGTTGTGGTGTTGGTCGCACCGCTTTGCGTGATGAGGCTGGTGTTGAGATCACCGTTCTGGAACAGCTCAGCAAACTGGCTATCACCCGACTGAGTGAGCTCCGACACGCCGTTGTCGCCGCTCTGGTTGATATCGCCTGCATTGGTGAGACCGCCAGCAAGCTGTGTCGTCGTGGACATATTGCCAGACCCAATCTGATCAACAAACACACTGTCTTCCTGACCTGACTGCGTCGTGGTCGAGACGTTGTTGTCGCCAAACTGATTGATGTCAGCGAGCGGAATGAAGTTGCCACCGGTCGGATTGCCTGTGCCATCTTGCGTTACGATGGCCTGGTTATCATCGCCGGACTGTAACACATCGGCAAACGCCAAATCTCCGGCTGGCGTCGAAGCGGACTGGTCAATTGTGATAGAGCCGCGATCGCCACCCTGGTTCGTAACCGCATAATTGTTATCGCCGGTCTGGCTGACAAGCAGATCGTTGTCACTGCCAAATTGGTCGTTGACCGATAGCGTCGATGTTCCATTCTGGTCGATATCAGCAAAGTTACCCGACGCCTGCTGGGTCAAGAAAGCCGCTGGCCCAACACTTTGCGTGATCCCTCGGGTAGGACCAAAGGCCCACCTGAGGTAGTCCCCACCTTGGTCAATCTCAGCGGTGTTGTTGCTGCCGGACTGGCTGACAGTAACTCCAGAAGTAACCGCTGCATTTGTATTGGTCGCAAACTGATTGACGGTTGAGGAGTGCCCGTCGCCTGACTGGCCAATGAGTGCCTGCGCACGCTCAGCAGAGGCAGTTTGCGTCACACTCGAGCTGTTGTTCGCGCCGCTGGTCTGCGTCACACCGGCAATCTGGCTGTCACCAGACTGAAGGATCACAGACGAGTTGTCAGCACCAGACTGAAGGACCGTCGACCGCCCATCATTGCCATTTTGGGTGATGGTTGAGGTTTGCGCCGTTTGGATCTGCGTGACATCAGCAAGGTTGCCATCACCATTTTGCGTGACTTCCGAGAGGCTTCCGGCAGAACCCTGCTCAATCAACGCCTGCGCATTCGTCCCGTTCTGAGTGATAAGCGAATTGTTGGCATCGCCTTGCTGGATAAGCTCTGCAAAGTTACCGCTGCCGGTCTGCGTGACCGTCGATCCGCCGTTGTCGCCCAACTGTTCAACATCCGCCTCTTCGTCAACACCGGTTTGCGTTACAAACGATGTGTTGCCACTGCCAGTCGTTGAAAAACCGACGGCTGGCCCTTGAGCAATGGTCGCGATGTTCTGGTTCGACAACTGTAACACTTCGGAAGTGTTGTTGTCGCCAAACTGGGTCACGCTTGCGTTGCCGATCCCGGTGCCCGTGCCTGCAATATCCTGCTGATTGACGATTGAGCTGTTGCCATCGCCGCTTTGCAAAACAGTCGCATCTTGCTCAGCGCCCAATTGCGAAGCGCTGGAGAAGTTGGTTTCACCCGTCTGATCAAGGTCGACTTCGCCATCGGTGCCGTTTTGCGTAACGAAGGATGTGTTGGTTGCGCCGCCTTGGAAGACGTTTGCCATATTGGCGCTATTGCCTTGGGTGACGTCAGAGAAGCTGTTGTCGGTCTGCTGGCTTACTTCCGCCACAGCATTTGCGCCGCTTTGCGTGATCAGCGAAGTGTTGCCATCGCCTTGTTGGTCAAGCAGCGCATTGGCGGTGGTACCGCTCTGCGTGATTGTGGTGCTGTTGCCGACGCCAGCCGATAGAGCATTTACAAAGTTGCCAGAGTTCGACTGATTGATGTCAGAGCTGTTCTCATCACCGATTTGCCGCAAATTGGAGGTCTGGCCAACGCCGCTTTGCGTGGCCACGCTGGTGTTGGTTGTCCCAGATCCATCAAGGTCAATCCCCTCTTGCTGGACATCTGCCACACTGTTTGATGCAGTTTGCGTGATGGTCGAACTTGAAAAATCACCCGTTTGGAAAACAAAGCCTCCAACCTCGACACCGGTCTGAGTGATGAAGGATGTGTTTCCATCACCGCTTTGATCAGCAATCGCCCAGTCCTGATTGGAAAGCTGCACAATCTCGGAGGTGTTGTCATCGCCAGACTGGTTCGCAGTCGCGCTGCGGCTGCCTGTTCCGGTGCCAAGAACATCTGACTGGCTGATGATTGAGCTGTTGTGATCACCGCTTTGACTAACGAACGCATCCTGCTCTGAGTCGACTTGCACAACGTTGGAGAAGTTGTTTTCACCCGTCTGATCAAGGTCGACTTCGCCATTGGTGCCGTTTTGCGTGATGAAGCTTGTGTTCTCAACGCCGCGTTGGACCACGTCAGCAAAGTTGCTGTCGTTGTTCTGCGTAACCTCTGAACGCGAATTCAGCCCCGCCTGATCGACTTGCGCCTGTTGATCGGTGCCGGTTTGCGCAACGATCGAGGTGTCCTCATCGCCAAATTGCACGACGGTCACATCGCTCAAACTGCCCGTTTGGGTGATGGTTGAGGAGTTGGCATCGCCGTCTTGATTGACGACTGCGGTCACATCCGTTGCATCTTGAGTTATACCAGAGGAGTTGCCGACACCGCCAGTGACCAAGGTCGCGCGCACCGATACGCCGTCTTGGCCAACGAACGAGCTGTTGTTGTCGCCCACCTGGGTAACATTGGCGAGCTGGGTGCTGCCTTCTTGCAGGACTGTGCTGGAGTTCGCAGCAAGGTTGCCATCAAGGTCAAAGCCTTCTTGCGTGACGTTTACCGTGCTGCTTGTGGAGCCTTGCGTAACGCTGGATGTGTCGAACTCGCCGTTTTGATTGATGTCAGCGACAGAAGCGACGCTTGTAGCGGTTTGGTCAGCAGCCGAGCTGCTGTTGTCGCTCAATTGGTCCACGTCGATAAGCGTGTTGGTTCCGGCCTGCGTCGCGGTTGACGAGTTGCCGTCGCCATCCTGCAAAACCTGCGTGTTGAGCGTGGAGCCTGACTGATCTACCGAACTTGTATTGCCCACGCCCCCCGAAATAACGGTCGCACCTGTAAAGGAGCCGGTTTGCGTAACCGTTGAGCTGTTTTCATCGCCAAGCTGATTAACGTTGGCTGTGTTAAACAAACCCGATTGGGTGACGGTGCTGCCGTTCGCAGAAAGGCTCCCATCAAGGTCGATGCCTTCTTGAGTGACTGTCGCGGTCCCAAAATCACCTGTTTGAGTGATGGCCGAGCTATCAAAATCACCGTTCTGATTGATGGTGGCTGTGTTGTCCGAACCATCCTGCGCCGTGGTTGACGTGTTGCCAAAGCCGAGCTGATTGATCGTGGCTGTGCCGTCCTGGCCGGGCTGGTCTACGGATGCAAAGTTGTTATCGCCGCTCTGCACGAAGAAAGCATCGTTGTCCTGATTGGACGTGCTGCCAAGACCATCGCCCTGATCTTCAAGGCGCGCTTCGTTATTGTTGCCCGATTGCAGGATATCAGCGGTGTTGAGCTCGCTGCTCTGGCGCACAAATGCGGTGTTGGCCTCGCCCGATTGGGTGAGCGTCACGATATTATCATTGTCGAGAACCCCGCCGCCATCGGTGCCCTGCTGAATGTCGGCTGTGTTGATGTCGCCGCTTTGCACAATCGTAGCGGTTTGATCATCGGAGATATCGCCCTGAAGCAAGGTCGAGAAGTTGCCGTTACCTGTCTGTGTCACATTCGCGATCGCATCTGATGCGCGCTGCGTGACGAAGGAGGTGTTCGCCTGCGCTTCCTGAGTTACATTGGCGACGCCATTTTCGTCTTCCTGAGTGACAGTGCTTGCGTGGAATTCCCCCTGCTGGGACACGGTTGCGGTTGAGGCCACATCGGTTTGCGTAACGCCTGAAGAGTTTTCATTGCCGTCTTGTCCAACGCTCGCGGTGTTTCCGTCGCCGCTTTGCGAGATAGTCGAGGAGTTGCCGAAGGCTGCAAGAGGAGCGCCTAGTGGATTTATAACTTGGCTTACGGTTGCGTTTTGCCCAATCCCGCTTTGATCGACGGACGAAACGTTAAACTCACCGTTTTGTTCGACGAGGATGGTCTGATCATCACCGGCCTGTGTAATCGTGCTGGTGTTGCCTTCGGGTACAAAGAAAACCGCAGCCTCACCGACCTGCACAACGGTCGCGGTGCTCGTGTTGGCGCTTTGATCAATGTCTGAGGTGTTGACGCCAAAGGCGCCGGACTGATCGACGTCTACCGCGCTGTCATCGCCGCTTTGCGTGACGGTGGATTCGTTGCCGCCGCCGGTGCCCGCCTGAACAACGTCAATGGTGCCATTGTTGCCGGTCTGTGTCACCGTGCTTTGGTTTTGTGCCAATACAGGCGCAGCAGTCGACAATGCGAGAATGCTCACACCGAGCAGTGCGGACTTTTTCACTTCTTGATTTCCCCCAATAGACCAAGTGATTTCCTGGCGCTCCTAACCGTTTTAATGGTTATCACTTGTTTAACCACCCTTCTATCGCCCAAAAGGGTGATCAAAGACGAGGCAAAGACATGTTAGGGAGTATTCCAATTGCACAGTTATCGCTCAATTGAACGAACCGGCATTAGAATTCTTGCTTGTTGGGTATTTCAGCCAAAACCTAAGTAACAGGCCAAAAAACAGGCCAAAAAAACAGGCCCAAAAAACAGGATCGTATGCGCCAAACCGATAGGCTCTCTTTTGCGCAGCTCTTAAGCTACGGTCTTCTGACGATGCCTGTTGCAATGGCGGGCATGGCCTTGCTCGCGTTTGCGCCCACATTCTACGCTGTTGATCTAGGGTTGGGTTTAACCCTGGTTGGGTTCGTGTTTGCCGCAGGGCGGATTGGGGACGTTTTTACCGATCCCCTCATCGGCCATTGGAGCGATCAAACCCGCTCGGCCTTTGGCCCGCGCAAACCTTGGATGGCCGCAGGCGTGGTGGGATTTGTCGTCTTTTTCTGGTTGCTGGTGTCTCCTCCGGTGGAGGTCGGTCCGTTATATCTCATCATAATCGGGGGCGGTTACTTCATCTGCCTGACCATGCTTGATGTGCCTTACTGCGCGCTAGGGCTGGAGCTTTCTGGCTCAGTGACAGAGCGAACCCGGCTTGCCAGCGCGAAGGCCGCGTTTCAGGTTGCAGGAGCTCTTCTGGCAGGGTCAATGCCGCTTTTGCTGGGCACGAGTGTGTCAGAGGCGTTGCCAGTCATCGGAATAGTGGTTTGCGTGCTGGCTTTGATCGGCACAGCGGCGTTCGCTCTTCTTATCCCCGTTCCACAAAACGCACTCGGCGTGCCGCGCGCATCGATTTCAGACAGCCTGCGCGCTTTGATCGATCACGCAGCATGCCGGCGATTGATCGGGGTGTTTGCGGTGGTTCAATTGGGCAACGCCTTTTTCACAGCACTTGCCGTGCTGTTCATTTCAAACTTTCTCGCTCAGCCTGATATGGTCGGTGTTCTTATCGCATCAATGTTTGTGGCGACGGCGGTTTTCTTGCCCGCCTGGCAGCATTTGGCGAGGCGATACGGAAAGCTTTTCGCATGGAAAATTGCGATCACTATCAGCTGCCTAGCCTTAGCGTTGACACCTTTTGTGTCGCCTGGAGATAGTGTTCTCCCAGCGATAATCTTCGTGATCATAGGCGGCACATTTGGAGGGGATGCGATCCTGCCTACATCCATGCTCGCGGACATTACGCACGAGCAAGAGGTGGCGGGCAACCGGCGTCAGGCTGGGATTTTCCTAGCGGTCAAGAACGCCTCATCCAAACTCTCCTTCGTTGCTCCATTAGCCATTGCCTTTCCCGTTTTGGGCTGGCTGAATTTCGAGGTTACTACAAATCATGATAATCAAAACTTGTGGCTATTCCTCCTCTTTTTCGGTGGCATTCCGATTGTCCTAAAGCTTTGCGCGCTTGCGACGCTAAAAGGGGAAACCCGATTTGGAATGCGAGAGGTCATTGATGGCTGAACCCGGCGAGCTGCAATCGGTCAATGATTTGCGACTTCTGCGGGTCGAGCAAGCCAAACTGCTTAAAGAGCGCGTTCTTGGATCATGCATGATCGTGCTGTTTATCGTGGGCTACACCACAGCGATCATCGCGTTTGTTCAAGCGCTTTGGATTGGCTTGTTATGGGCCGCTTTGGGCAGCGCGATGGTCTTGGTGGTGTATTTGTATGCCCGCTTTGGTGTTCGCGGGGACATTTCAAGCGAGAACACGCAAAGGTTTCTTATTGGGCACTGTTTCGTGTCTGCGGCCACAGGCCTTGTGTGGAGCGGGTTTGCGATTTGGAACGTGGATTATGATCAGCTGTTCACGCTGTTCTTTGCCTGTTTCAACGTTTGCAGCATAACGCTTGGCGGTGTGGTGCCGCGTTCGGCTTACCGCCCGACCTATGTCGCCTTGGCGAGCACCGCGCTGCCTCCGCTTGCGCTCTATGTTTTGGTCACTGCTCCCGGAGCGCTCTCGCTGATCGGGGTTGGGCTTTTGTTCTATTTCCTCTTTCTCATGGTGGTTAGCGCCAAGGTCGAAATCGATATGCGCGAGACCATCGCTGCTAAGAACGCTCACCAGTTGAACGAGATGATCTTGGCGCGCAACAAGGTCTATAAGGACGCCAATGCCGATAAGATGCGCTTTATGAGCGGGGTCGCCCACGATTTGGGACAACCTTTAAATGCGCAAGGCTTCTTTGTCGCAGGACTGCGCTCCACCTTGCGCGATCCCGAACAGCTTAAACTTCTCGACCGGATTGATGAATGCCTACAGTCACAGCGTTCGATGCTACGCGGGCTAACGGAGATATCCCGGCTAGAGCACGGCAATACCGAACTTCACCTCGATGTTGTTGGCCTCGACACAATTTGTGAAAGCGCAGTTCATCAGGTTGCAAACGCCGGCACGGCCACAATTCAGACCGATTTAGCGGCGATCGAGGTCACGACAGACCCGGCCTTATTTAGCCGCATCTTACGCAATTTGATCTCCAACGCGGCGAAGTTCACCCCTCAAGATGGACGCATTGAGGTATCGCTTAAGCCAGCGGAGCACGGCGCAATCATTGAGATTAAAGACACCGGACCCGGAATCGCTGAGAGGGATCAAGAGCGCATTTTCACCGAGTTCACGCAAAGCGCAGCAGGCGTTCAGTCCGAAAAGGGATTGGGGCTTGGCTTGTCGATTGTGAAACGGCTTTGCGAGACGCTTGAGGTTGGCATAGAGGTCCAATCGCAAGAGGGGGTGGGGACCTCCTTTATCCTTTCGGTTCCCTCAGAGATTTCAGAGGACGCTGCGAAGACAATCGACATTGGCGATGTGCACCCCTTTGAACAAAAGCCCCTCGTTATGGTGGCTGATCGGGACAGCGCATCGCTCGAAGCAATTGCGGCTGCATTGCGTGGGTGGGATTGCAATGTGATGGCTGCGACCACGCAAACCGAGGCGCTCTCAGCGCTAGAGGCATCGGATACTATGCCAGTGCTCATGATCATCGACCAAAGACTGGATGATGGGCATGGGGCCGATACGATTGGCCAGGTCCGCGATGAGTTCAACGCCCAGATACCGGCCATTGTCATCGGCGATTTTCACAAGGATGCAGCGGTTGGTCGTGACCAATCCGGTATCTTAACCTTGTCAAAGCCGATTGATCCCAAAGCTGTGTGGCTTGCGATGCAGGAACAGCTTTTTGGAGCAACCAATTAGACAACACAGTAAGACAGCCCAGTAAGACAGCCCAGGGGCGCAAGCCTACTCCACCAGTCCGTGCAGTTTGGCCGCCTGAACACAGGCGGTGCGCTTCGTCACGCCCAGCGCATTGAAGATGTGCTTCATATGCGTTTTCACAGTGTTCTCGCTGATTTCGAGGCTGCTGGCGATCTCTTTGTTCGCGGCCCCTGCCGCGACCAATTTGAGCACTTCGATTTGCCGTTCGCTCAGTGGGATTTCGCCTGTCCACTCGGCTCCATCCCTCGGTTGCCTGCCAAACTTCGGGGCTTTATTTTCTGTGTTCCAGTGATCGGGCACATGAAAATACGGTTGGCCCGAAATGACCGATATGATCGCTGTATGAAGCACCTCAACCGGGGCGGATTTATGGACAAATCCTTCTATTGCGTACTGTGCCAGTTCGTCGGGGGAAGGCGGTGTATCGACGCCTGTCATAAGCAGGACCGGTGTTTGAAACCGGCGCTTTAGGTCTTGAGCAAGGGCAAGTCCGTTGGTGTCGCCCATCAAAAGATCGCTCACCACAATATCAAATCGGCGGCCCGCTTCTAAGTCTTTGAGCAATTTTGCCGGATGTTGATATTTTGCGACCTCATCGAATTCGGGTTTTTCGGCAAGGGCGCCTGCCAATCCGCCCAAAAGCAACTCGTGATCATCGACGATCGCCAGATTCAATCGTTTCGAGGTCTTGGGTAAATCCCTTAAGTCATCTGGCTTCGCTGTCATTGTGTCTCCGTTACGGGCCGCGCATAGGTGTCACTAACGCGGCACACTCATGTGCGCAATCGGGAGCGACCCTGATGTATCCAGTGTTGCATCGGCGCTGTGATAAACCAGCGCTGACATAGCGATCCAAGTGGTGAACATGACAAGATAGGGCCACCGGCGCGGCCATAAACCGGCGACGAGCAGTGTGGCGAGAGCTGTTGCCCCCAGAGCGATCAGTGCAGCGTTTGCCTCGGGAGAGCCTGTACCCACAAGAGCAGCGCCAATGGCAATGATGGCCCATTGCGCCGGAAGAAGGGCAAGCAGCCAGCTGGGAATTGCGCCCGGTTCCATCGCGGCAGTCGCCACAATCGCCGCTTCGCCTGCGAGGACCGCCACCGCAATCCACCAGCCTTTCGATGGGTTGCTACGCGCAAACAGAGCCCCTCGCGCGGCAAAGCTGACACTGGACAAAAGCAATGCAAGGCCGATCACTAAAGCTGTGCCAACCAGTGCCAGCCCCAAGATACCGGCCACAAGGATGAGAGCCACGCCAACCCCAAAGGCGAGGGCAAGGCCGGTTCCGAAACGACCCGCAGCTGCCCCGCCAATCATCCCTGCTCCCATAAGAGCGATGGCCAATAGAGGGGCGCTGGCTGAACTTAACGCACCTTCGAAGGGGGAGCTGGCGAGATAGATTAATGCGCTCACGGGCGCAGCAAGCCCAATGACAGCCACAAAGGTCCAAGCCACGATTGGCCAAGTAATTGGCTCAGATTGCCAGAACCTGCTGATCACGATTGGCTTTGCGAAGAAGGATTAAATCCTCTCACGGGCAAATCCGCGCCGCGCTGTATCCAGTTGAGGTCCGAATATTCGCACGCTCCGTCCGTTACATGCAAAGTGTAAGCATGACGCGGCTTATCGGAGCGATTGGGCGGGCTGTAGTGGGGAAGAAGACCGTGGAAGAGCACGAGCGTGCCAGCCTTTACCTCCAATGGTTTCGCACTCGCATCGCTTGGCCATGGCAAGTCCGAAAGCGTCTTCATATGCGTTGCGCCGTCTTTTAAGCAAAACCTTTGCCGCAAAGGCGTGTCCACACCTTCATCGCTGACCCAAAGACAACCGTTTTCAAGCGTCGCATCATCGATAGCGAACCAGAAGGTGAGAACAGAAATGGGGGCGGTGTAGAAAAATGTTGCATCCTGATGCCAATGCACCTCGCCCCCGATGCGCGGCTGCTTGAAAATATACATCGACTGCCAGATTTGCGGGTCTGCTTGTCCCAGCACCTTTGCCACTGTTTCGCACTTGGGATCGCGAGAGAAATTTTCGAACACAGGGTCAAGATCATGCATGGCATGGCCAATCTTGTTGATCGAAAGGTGCTTTTCTTGGGCAAGACTGCCCTTTTCATCGAAGGCCTCTTCTTCGAAGAAACACCGGATTTTGTCACCCGACGTCAGGAAGTAATCATCGCGTGGGCGCGTTTCCTCTTTGGTTGTAAAGATCGACCTTTGTTCTTCGGCATCAAATTCATCGATGATGGCTGATGCTGCGGCCCGCAGTTCTTCAAGTTCGCGTGCGCTCTTGAAGTTCTCAAGCACGATATAGCCGCGCGTTTGGAAGTCATCGAGGTGATCTTGTGTCAGCATAACCGTGCCTATCCTCGCGCGACCGTCTCCAATAGCTCGGCTGTCACCGGGTAACCGGCATCCTGCATGATGGTGAGCATCGGCTCAGGACCCGATGTGTCCACTTGCGGGATGATCGTCTTAACTGGGATGGCCTCGGCCTGAGCACGTGCCTCGTCGAAGTTTGCAAAGAGGGCAAGCCGTTCTAGGTTGCGCCTTGTTGGGAAGATCAATTTGATCTCTTCATTCGCCGCCATATCGATAGCGCCTTGTGCGCTCACCCAGAATAGACGCGTGTTTTCCGCGTGATCGGTGGAGACCTCCACATCGCCTGTGCCCACATTCGCAAGATAGAAGCGGGTGTCGTAAACGCGCGGAATATTCTCGTTCTTGGGAAACCAGCGCGCGAAAGGCACAATCTGATTAAGGTCAAGTGTCCACCCAAAGGCATCCAGCACTGGGGCCAGAGCCTTCTTTTCATCAAGCATTTCGCGCGCAGCTTTGGCGGCTTTGGCGTCAATGTCGCCTTTGAGACCAAGGGCTAGCCCGGTTTCCTCCAGTGTTTCGCGCACTGCTGCTATTTGGTGGCCTGCCTCGTCGCTTGAAATCGATCCACCAGTGCTTTGCGCGACCTGTTCTCCCAGAGCAAAGTCGGCATCATCCACGCGGCCACCGGGGAACACAGCCATCCCGCTTGCAAAAGTCATATTGCGCGAGCGCACCGTCATGAGCACCTGAGGCGCACCGCCATCCGGGCAGTTGCGGAAAATGATAATCGTGGCCGCAGGAATTCCCTGTGGCGGGGGCGCTGTATCTGAAGAGTCGTCTGTCATCGGCCGCGATGATGGAGGGTCTTACGGCGCTTGCCAAGAGGGGCTTGTCACAGGGCAGTGCTACGGTTGTCGTATTTCTGTCGAAAAACTTTACAGCTAGCGTTGGGTTAATGCCGTGGTAACCATCGTCTCGCGCGGGAAAGCTGGGAATAGCATTTTTGGCATGGGGGATGCATTGTTACATGTGAAGTAAGTGGTCTTCAAAATGAGGTGAGCCCTTCCTGGTCTCTGGGCATTACCTCCCCGTTTCAAAAGCCGTCTCGCATTTACCCGGTGCGAGGCGGTTTTTTGTATTTTGGGGTTTGTGTTTGTTTTTTTGCGCTCGCATCCGCGAGCATGTCCACGGCGCTATTGCCTACCCCCGGATCAAGTCTGGGGTTCGGGGCACCTGCGGCCACGCGATCGGGCTTGCGACGCCTGCGGCGCCGACCCAGCACTACATTGCAATCATGTTATGGTGCACGGCCCCACCAGGACCGCAAGGGCGACCGCCCGCGGCTGCGGGTGCGGAAAGCAAAAACCCTTACCCTTCGGCCTTTGCGACGTTCTTTTCGTCCATCATTTGTTGAAGTTCACCGGCTTCAAACATTTCCATCATAATGTCGCTTCCGCCGACGAATTCGCCTTTGACGTAGAGCTGGGGGATGGTGGGCCATTCGGAATAGGTCTTGATGCCCTGACGGATTTCCATGTCTTGGAGCACGTCCACGCTTTCATATTGCACACCGCAATGATCAAGGATCGCGACCGCGCGGCTGGAAAAGCCGCATTGCGGGAACAGAGGCGTGCCCTTCATGAAGAGGACCACATCATTGTCGCCAACCACGCTAGCGATACGGGTATCAGTGTCAGACATTACAAAGCACCTTCAAAATTTCATTTGGTTGTTATTTGGGAACAACCGTTGTGACTTGCAAGGCGTGCAGTTCGCCGCCCATTTTGTCACCGAACGCGGCGTAGACCATCTTATGCTGTTGCACTCTGGATTTGCCAGCGAACTGAGGCGCAGTGACCTTGGCCGCCCAGTGGTCATCATCGCCCGCCAGGTCGGTGAGTTCGACGATAGCGCCGGGAAGAGCAGCGAGAATCGCCGCTTCGATTTCGTGGCCGGGCATGGGCATGAGGGTTAGCTCTGGCTCATGAACTGGCGCTTGGCCTCAACCGCCATCTCTTCAAGCTTAGCGCGGATGTCGGCTTCGCTGATGTCGGTTTCAGCAGCGGTGAGATCGCCCAAAAGCTTGCGAATGACGTCTTCATCGCCTGCTTCTTCAAAGTCGGCTTGGACCACAGCCTTCTTGTAGGCCTCGGTCTCTTCTTCCGTCAGTTTCATTTCACCAGCGGCCCATTCGCCGAGCAGGCGGTTGCGGCGTGCAGCGATTTTGAAGGCGGTTTCTTCGTCCATCGCAAACTTGGCTTCTTCGGCGCGTTGGCGGTCGTTAAAATCGGTCATTGGGGGGATCCCTTTGGAAGAAATGTTATTGCGGCAAATAGGCCGGAGCGCGGCGTGTCGCAAGCGCTCCCAACCAATTTAATCCATCGTCACAACAACCTTGCCCACTGCCTCGCGAGCCTCAAGCTTAGCGATTGCCTCGCCAGCACGCTCAAGCGGGAAGGTTTCGGAGACCAGCGGGTCGATCTTGCCTTCTTTCATAAGGGCAAAGAGCTCTTTGACTTGCTCGACAAACTTCGCAGGCTCACGCGCTGTGAACGCGCCCCAGAAAACGCCGCAAACATCGCAAGATTTGAGCAGCGTTAGGTTCAAAGGAAGCTTTGGAATGCCAGCAGGGAAGCCAACGACAAGGAACTTACCTTCCCACGCGATGGAGCGCAGCGCTGGCTCTGAATATTGGCCACCCACGATGTCGTAAACGATGTTTGCACCATGAGGGCCGCAAGCCGCTTTGAACGCATTGGCAAGCTCTTTGGAGGCCGCCTTGTCCATTTCCTCGCGCGGGTAAATCACCACATCGTCAGCGCCCGCATTGCGCGCCACTTCGGCCTTGGCCTCGGACGACACAGCGGCGACGACTTTCGCGCCGTAGGCTTTGGCAAGCTCAACCGCCGAAAGTCCCACACCGCCAGCAGCGCCAAGGATCAGAACAACGTCGCCCTCCTTCATAAATCCACGGTCTTTGAACCCGTGGATCGTGGTGCCGTAGGTCATGAGAAGCGATGCGGCTTTCTCGAAAGGAACGCCGTCGGGGATCGGGAAGAAACGGCCATCGGGGACAATCGCTTTTTCGCGAAGGCCGCCATTGCCCAGCATACCGATCACACGGTCGCCCGGCTTGCAGCTGGTGACGCCTTCGCCAACGGCTTCCACCACGCCAGCAATCTCGCCGCCGGGGGAATAGGGGCGCTCGGGCTTAAACTGATAAAGGTCGCGGATCATCAGCGTATCGGGATAGTTGATCGCGCAGGCCTTCACATCGACGAGCACTTCGCCTTTGCTTGGGGTCGGCGCGTCAATCTCGTCCAAGACAAGCGTCTCTGGCCCGCCCACTTCATGGGTCTGGATGGCTTTCATAGTGTTTTCTCTCCCTATCCCTCTGGGTTATTAGGCGGCGTTGGTGCCAGAAACGGCAGTACCGGCCATGACCCAGCCTTTTGCGTTGGTGCGCTTGTCTTCGTAAGTGCCGATTTGCGCGCTGCTTTCCAGCGTTAGTGAAACCTCATCGAGCCCGCCAAGCAAGCAGTGCTTGCGGAAAGGATCAAGGTCGAAGGTGAACCGGTCTTGGAACTCGGTCGTGACGGTCTGTGCTTCCAAGTCGATGTAAATCGGATCGCCGCCGCGCGCGACTTCCATCAGGCGGTCGACGGCCTCTTGTGGCAGGACCACGGGCAGGATCCCGTTCTTCACCGCATTGCTCGAGAAAATGTCAGAATAAGAAGGCGCGATGACCGCGCGAATGCCAAGGTCGCCCAGCGCCCAAGCCGCGTGCTCACGGCTCGATCCGCACCCAAAGTTATCGCCAGCAATCAAAATCGGTGCGCCCTTGTTCTCAGGGGCATCAAAGACGTTGTTGGGATCCTCGCGCAAGGTTTCAAAAGCGCCTTCGCCAAGCCCTTCGCGGGTGATGGTTTTGAGCCATTTGGAGGGGATGATGATGTCCGTATCGACATTCTTGGCGCCAAACGGGATGGCGCGGCCTTCGACCTTAGAGAGCGGCTGCATTTGACGGGTCCTAACGCTTAGTCGGTTTCTGGTGGCTCGCCGGAAGGCGCTGTATCTGCCTGTCCATCGCCAAGGCTGGTGTCCTTGGGCTTCGCCATAAAGCGCTTGCCCGCGTAGAGCAGCGCTGCAGCGACAGCGGCAGAGCCAATGGTGGCAGCAGCGCCAATAGCGGCCTTGCGACCGGTGGAGGACTTTTCTTCCGGGGGTGTTTCGTCAGTCATATTTGTACCCATGGGTATTGTGGGAGAGCTAAGCAAGCACAGATGGCCGCTCAGTTGAGGAAATAAAGCCGGTTGGTGAAGCGAGCAGCCGCGCGGCCAGATCAGCACGCGCCTCTGCCCGGCCTTCAATCAAATAGTCGATCTCGTCTGGAAGAAGGATCGTAAGCGCAATGATGCGAATGCGAACGCCCTCAGAAAGCTCGCAGAATTCGGGGCGTTCTGGCACTGACAGATTGATGAGCGCTCCTACATTACCGTTTTGTGTGATCCAGCCTTCGGGCATGTTCGCAGGAGCGGGCAGCTCCATCGAGATGACCCCAAGCCGATCCAGATTGTCGTTTATGCCTCCGAAATTCGCCACATTCTGAGCGAAGTTTTCGATGAGGGAGTATTGCCAGCTTTTCGTGAGCTCGTCGAAATCAGCTTGCGTCAGTTCGTCGCTTTCGATGTAGACTTCGCATTCAAAGCCTGCGTCGGGCATAGTTGTGCCAGAAAAGAGGTCGCTTAGCCCGTCTGAGGCGATAATTGTCCGCCCGTTCGGCCTGACGCGCAGATATGCTTGCCTTGTCGTCGGCCATGCAGGACCGCCTTGAAATTCGGGGCTGATCAGATGAGCGATTACATCATCATCGACCGGGCCAATGCTCTCCCACATGGCGCGCCGTGCTGCGGCGAATTCAGCATAACGTGGGTCGTCGGGCTCATTAAACTCGTAGTCCGGTTCCTTAGTATCGCCTTGAGAGGCCTCACCGCGACCGCGCCCGAACAACTTGCTTAGGAGGCCCATGAGATCAAAGCTCCCTAACGTCCGCCAGCCTGCCTTTCACCGCCGCCGCTGCGGCCATGGCCGGCGAGACCAGGTGAGTGCGCGCTCCCGGTCCCTGACGACCGACGAAATTGCGGTTGCTGGTTGAGGCGCAGCGTTCGCCTGCTGGCACTTTATCAGGGTTCATGCCCAGACACGCCGAGCATCCCGGCTCGCGCCATTCGAAGCCTGCGTCTGTGAAGATGCGGTCTAGACCTTCATCCTCGGCCATGGCCTTGACTAACCCAGAGCCCGGAACCACGATTGCCCAGCGCACATTGTCTGCTTTGCTCTTGCCTTTTAAAACCTTAGCGGCGGCGCGCAAATCTTCGATACGGCTGTTGGTGCAACTTCCGATGAAGATGTTCTCAACCGGAATGTCGGTCAGAGGAGTGCCGGGGGTCAGCCCCATATACTCGAGGCTCTTAGCCGCTGCTGCCTGCTTGTTTTCATCCGCAAAGCTATCAGGGGCAGGGACGAGGCCGGTGATGGGGAGCACGTCCTCAGGGCTGGTGCCCCATGTGACGCTGGGAGCGATATCGGCGGCATCAATGACGACCGATTTATCAAACACCGCGCCTTCATCGGTGCGCAAAGTTTTCCAATAGGTAAGCGCATTGTCCCAATCACCACCCTTGGGCGCCATGGGGCGGCCTTTGAGATAGCGATATGTTGTTTCATCAGGTGCAATGAGGCCAGCGCGCGCGCCGCCTTCGATGCTCATATTGCAGACCGTCAGGCGTTCCTCGATGGTCATCGCCTCGAACACATTTCCGCGATATTCGATGACATAGCCTGTGCCGCCAGCTGCACCAATCACGCCTATTACGTGCATGATGACGTCCTTGGCGGTGACGCCCGCGCCAAGTTCGCCCTCGACGCGCACTTCCATCGATTTCGACTGTTGGAGCAGCAGCGTTTGGGTGGCGAGCACATGCTCGACCTCGCTCGTGCCAATGCCAAATGCGAGCGCGCCAAGCCCGCCGTGGCTGGCTGTGTGCGAGTCGCCGCAAACGATTGTGGTGCCGGGAAGGGAGAAGCCCTGTTCTGGGCCCACAACGTGAACGATCCCCTGTTCCGCGTCAGCATCGCCGATGTAGCGGATGCCAAATTCGGGCGCGTTCTTTTCAAGCGCTTCTAATTGCGCAGCACTCTGCGGGTCTTCAATCGCGATCTTGCCTCCTGACGCATCGCGGCGCGCGGTGGTCGGCAGATTGTGATCCGGCACCGCCAACGTCAGCTCAGGACGGCGCACCGGACGGCCAGCAATGCGCAACGCTTCAAAGGCCTGCGGGCTGGTCACCTCATGCACAAGGTGGCGGTCGATATAGATAATCGCTGTGCCATCATCTCTGGTCTCGACCACATGGTCGTCCCAGATTTTCTGATAAAGCGTGCGGGGTGAATTGGGCATTGTGTAATTCTCTCAAATCTCTTCGTGCAGCCGATAGCCGGGACAGGCCCGCGCGCGCAAGATTAGGTGTCACCACGCAGCGATTAGCGCTGGAAAAATTCCCTGAGCATGCTAACTGACAGTTATGTCAGCAAGGCCTTTCCAATTCCCGATTACGGTCGTCCCCGAGGACATCGATTTTATGGGACATGTGAACAATGCCCGTTATCTAAATTGGGTTCAGGATGCAGTTCTTGCCCATTGGCAGAAAGTGGCCCCTGCAGAGGAGGTGGCGGCAAAGGCTTGGGTCGCTTTGAAGCACGAAATCACTTACCGAAAGCCCGCGTTCCTAGAGGATGATGTGATCGCTCAAACAGTGCTTGAGCGCTATAATGGCGCGCGTGCATTCTATCGCACAGTGATTAGCCGAGGCGAAGATGTTCTTGCCGAAGTGCAATCGAGCTGGTGCTGTATCGATGCCAAGACCCTTCGCCCGGCACGCATTGGCGAACATCTGCGCGAGTTCTTCTTCGCCGAAGACTAAGCGAACTTGCGCTTTGCGCGGCCCTTTCGAGCGCCTATACGCAGCCAAGTGCTCGAACAAAGCGTATCTATCGGCATGACGCCAGCATCCTTTTCTTTGCCCTCACGAGGCGTGCAAGGAGCCGTGGGTCTGGTCTTGGGCGCTCTTATCGCAGGCAGCTGGCTGGGCATTCACGCCTATGCGATGTTTGTGTTTGAGCTTTCCTGGCAAAACCTGCCCTTCGCAGTCGCAATGGCTGTTGTGCAGTGTTGGCTATCCGTGGGCGTGTTTATCGTTTGCCATGATGCGATGCATGGGACGCTCGTGCCGGCGAACCCAAAGGTTGGCGCCGGGATCGCGACGGTTCTCTTGTTCCTCTATGCAGGGTTTGGGTGGAAGACCTTAAGAGATGCTCACCACACCCATCACCGGCTTGCAGGACACAAAGGTGACCCGGATTTCGACGAGAACAATCCCAGCCATTTCGCCAAATGGTATTGGACATTCTTCAAGCGCTATTTTGGCTGGCAGTCGCTTGTTTTCGTGCACACCGTAGTCGGGATTTATTGGCTCGTGATCGGCATCCCTATGGTCCAGATTGTGCTCCTTTATGGAGCGCCAGCGCTGCTTTCCTCGCTCCAGCTCTTTTACTTCGGCACCTATCGCACCCATGCCCACCTCGACGGTAAGTCGTTTGCCGATGACCATAATGCGCGCAGCGACACATTCGGGACGCTGCTAAGCCTCGCAACTTGCTTCCATTTCGGCTATCACCTTGAACATCACCGCAGGCCTGATGTGCCATGGTGGGCGCTTCCGATGGCCCGGCGTGCGGGTGTTGGACACGATGTAAGAGAAGGGGCAAGCTCACGATGAGCTGGACAGCTGCAATTGCAACCACGCTTGGCGCGCTCATCTTTATGGAGTTCTTTGCCTGGTGGGCGCACAAATATGTGATGCATGGATGGGGCTGGGGCTGGCACCGCGACCATCATGAGCCGCACGACAACACCTTTGAGAAAAACGACCTTTACGCCACTGTCTTTGGCACCATCAACGCGTGCATGTATATCTTTGGATCACTTTATTGGGAGTGGCTGTGGTGGGCTGCGCTGGGCGTTAATCTTTACGGCGTTGTCTATGCGATTGTGCATGATGGCCTGGTGCATCAACGCTTCTTCAAATGGGTTCCTAAAAAGGGGTATGCCAAGCGGCTGGTTCAAGCCCACAAGCTGCACCATGCGACTATCGGTAAAGAAGGCGGGGTAAGCTTCGGCTTTGTCATCGCCCGCGACCCGGCAAAGCTGAAGGCGGAGCTCAAAGAACAGGCAAAGTCGGGCGTTGCGGTTGTGCGCGAAAGTGCCGCTGCGCGCGAGGATAGCGCTAACCGGATCACCACGTTGAACTAACCCTTGGCGCTATTCAGCGCGGGTTGCGATCCAGCCGCCGATGAAGACCAGCGCGCCAATCGAAAACCACACCCATGGCTCACCAATTGTTAAATAGGTGAAGGCGACGCCTGCAATGAGCGTCAAAATCGCAGCGACCTTGGCGTCTCGCGAGATGGCTCGGCGTTCTCGCCATTCAACGATTTGCGGGCCCCACCTTGGGTGCTCGATGATCTTGCGCTCCCATTCTTCATTGCTGCGCGCAAAACAGTAGGTGGCAAGCAAGAGGAAAGGCACGGTTGGAAGGAGCGGAAGGACTGCGCCAACCGCGCCCAATATGACGCAAGCGATCCCGCAAGCGAGGTAGAACCCTCGCACGCGGCCTATCCTGCAGCAGCAAGCCGGGCGGCGTGCTCTTTCACAAGAGCGATCATATTGGGGACGCCTTGCGTACGATTGCTCGAAAGTTGGCTTTTTAAATTAAAGGGATCCAGTGCGCCCATTACATCCATGCTCGCCACTGCCTGCGCAGGCTTATCCTGGACAGCTGCGATAACCAAAGCGACAATGCCCTTTGTAATTGCGGCATTGCTATCGGCAAGGAAGTGAAGCGTGTCGGTTTGTTCGGTAGGGTAGACCCACACCGCAGCCGAACACCCGCGCACCAATGTCGCATCGGTCTTAAGAGCATCAGGCATCGCCTCCAGCTCTCGGCCAAGTTCGATTAGCAAAGCGTAGCGCTCATCGCCTTCGAGGAATTCGTACTCTTCTAGGATGTCTTCAAGGGATCGCATGGGTTGCCATTTAGGAGCCGAGCGCCCTTAGGGGAAGGGCTTTCAGCCAACCGCTTCCTAAAGCTCAACTCCGCTGGCGATCGCCTCAAGCTTTTTGATGCGCTCTTTCATATCGGCAAGCTCGATACGGGCCGCGCCAGCTGCTGCTCCGCCTTCGATTTCCGGCGCCTCAAGGCTTTTTCGCGAAGCCGTGCGGTCAAGTTCCTGGCGCTTGAGTTCGAGCCAGCCTTGCCAAGCGCGAAGCAATGCGAAGGCGACAACGCATATCCCAACAAGACAGGCAGCGGTGATAACAAGAGTGGGGTCCATAATCATTTGCTCTGCTCCTTCTCATTGAGGGAAGAGGGGAGGGGAATGCCTGCGTCTGCTTTTGTCTCATCGGGCGCGCGAAGGGCCTCGATCTCAGCGGCGACCCGTGCACGTTCGCGCGCGTCCATGGTGTTGTTGTCAGTTGCAATGCGTTCAAGGACGTGAAGGCGTTCTTTCAACTGCTTCATCTCTCCGCGAATTTCCTCGGTTTCCACTTTGGAAACTGCGTCCTCGCGCCCGATAAAGGTCTCATTGCCGTCTTCGTCCGAGATGATTCCAGCCCTCGCCTTTGCCATCTGGACAATGCCCCAAACAACAATGGCAACAACAGCAACGATGGCCCATCCGCTCATCTTTGGGTCTCCTTAATCGATACCGGGGTTTGCGTGCGCAGGCCCTCAATCTCTTCGGCAAGGTCAATTGAACGGTCCGTTGCAATCCTCTCGAGCACCTGGACGCGTTCCTCAAGATCGAAGCCAGATACCTGATCCACAGCGCGGCGGTTCTTAGAAGTGCGGGCCCAGCGCATGGCACAATATACAGCGCCACCTGTGACCGCTGCCACAATTACCGAGATTTGAATGGCGTCAAACATCAAGGCGGTGTCAGGTCCAAACATCAGCCTCTTTCCTTCTGGCGGCGTTCATACACGTCAAGGCGCAAAGCCTCGATCTCATCGGAAAGCAGCGTGCCCTTGTCGGTCGCCAGTCTCTCAAGCACAGCCAAGCGATCTTCGATCATCTGAGTACGCTCATCAATATGTTTGGAATGCGCGTTATTCGTATCAGAACCTCGGGCACGCGCGTCTTTTTCAAGATAATAGGCGGTTGCCTTTGAAATGATCCCGTTCACCGACAGACCGATGATCGCAAGCATCACGATGATCGCAGGGAAAATGATGAGAAGATCGCTGTCCATTATGCGTTTCCTGCATCCTTCTGGTGCTCAAGCGAGCGCAGGTTGTCGATCTCCGAGGAGAGCTGATAGCTGCCATCGGTCACGATCCGCTCCACATTGGCGAGCCGATCTTTGACCGAGCCGATCTCTGCGCGAAGTTCGGCGTTTTCCTGGGTGAGCAAGGTGACGCGCTGTTTCGCTTCGTGGTCAGTGACAGGCTTAATCGATTGACCCCATGCACCTTCCAGAGGGTAGCCGTGCTGGATCCTAAGACGTGTGGTGTAAATCCACCCGAGCACGCCGGCTCCTCCAACCGCAAGAGCACCGCCGATAATCCAGGGGAGGTTAGGTACAATAACCGCTGCTGCGTCGACGCTCATGACTGTTTCTCTTTCGTATTCAGGTTAAGGGGGATGCCGCTGTCACTCTTGGCAGGCGCATCGCGAAGGGCTTCGATCTCATCGGCAAGGCCATAGCCTTTGTCGGTCACGATTTTTTCGAGCACCACCATCCGGTCCTGCATTTGGTCGAGCTTGGAATTGAGATCAGCATTTTCGGCCTTGAGGCGCTTTGTCTCTTCGCTATCGCGCTTGGCCGTTTTGCCGCCCCATTCATCTTCAAGATCATAGCCGTGCTTGGCTCTGATCAAGTTGTTGAGGAGCCAGCCACCCATGCTGACAGCGATAATGGCGAGAACAAATCCAGGTCCGCCCCAATCCATCACGCTTTCTCCTTGGTTCCAATGTTGAGGGGGGTGCCGGTATCCTCTGCCTCTACCTCACGAATGTCGCGAAGCGCTTCAATCTGTGTCGCCACATCATAGCCACGGTCGGTCACGATGCGTTCGAGCACTTGGACGCGGTCTTCCAACTTTGAGACCTGCGCTGCATATTGCGCGGCTTTTTCTGCGGTCGCATCGGCAGTGCTCTTGCTGTGAATAACGGCAAGCTTCTGTTGGTGCTTTGCCCAAATGGCGACCACCGGAATGGTGCAGCCAAAGACAATGCCCATAATTGGGATCATTATAGGATCCATGGGTTGCCCCCCTTCTTGAGTGTGATTAGCGCAGCTGCTCGATTTCCTGAGTCAGGCGCGGGTTGTTGCTGACGTAGTAGCTCTCGACATCGGCGAGACGCCGGTCGATGTCGCGGAAACGGGCGCGGATTTCGCGGGCCGTGCGCTGCGGGCTTTGACGAACACGCTGCCAATAGACCTCTTCCTGATCATCGCGGTAAAGGTGTGGCGGCTTCTTTTGAAGGATCAGACCCATCGCAATGTAGACAACAAGCGCCAGTGGACCCAGTGCAAAGATCGTAAGCGCGACCACGCCCAGGCGGATCCAGAACGCATCGATCCCGGTGTAATCCGCAATCCCAGCGCAAACGCCCATTAGTTTGGCATTGTGCTTATCGCGATAAAGCGAAGTGCGGCTGTTCATGATTGGGCTCCTTTTTTCTCTGCGATAAGCTGTTCAAGCTCACGCAATTGCTGGTTGTCGGTTTCCTGGTCCGCCTGAAGGCGTTTGACCGGAGTAAATGCGGGGTCGTCGGTCGCAACAAGGCGCTCAACGGTGTCCATGCGCTCATCGAGGCGCTTTGCGAGGTTGTAGAGCTCCTCCAAAAGCACCTCATCATCAGAGGTGATGGTGGCGGCGGTTTTCCATTTGGTGACGTAGTGGAGGATCACCCATGGAAGGCCGATGAACAGCATTCCCACGATCATCAAGGCAATGATTTCGTCCGGCATTTCTCAAAATTCCCTGTCCGTCTAAGGTGACCCTAACGCGGGCCCATTATTCAATCATCTGCGCCGGGTTTACCGAGCAGTTTCTTCATTTCTTCAAGCTCGTCGTCGATGGCGTCTTGGCCTTCGAGCGCGGCAATTTCGTCCGACAGCGAAGGCGGCCCTTCATTGCCAATTGCAATCGCATCGGCGCGGCCTTCCGCATAATCGACGCGGCGTTCCATCTGATCAAACTTGCTCAGCGCGTCGTCGGTGCGCTCAGTGCTCATCAGCGAGCGCAGCTTCACGCGGTTTTCAGCACTCTCAAGGCGCGCCGCTATTTGCGTTTGACGGCTGCGTGCCTCGCGAAGGCGATGCTGCAGCTTTTGAATATCCTGTTCATAAGCCCTGAGGGCATCATCGAGCACGGCGATCTCTTCTTTAAGCTGATCAGCCATGCCGACCGCTTTCTTCTTCTCCACCAGAGCCGCGCGCGCCAAATCTTCACGGTCTTTCGACAAAGCGAGCTGTGCTTTGTCCGCCCAATCAGCCTGAAGCCGGTCGAGCTTCACCACATGGCGGTGCATCTCTTTTTGGTCGGCAATCGTCCGCGCAGCAGAGGCGCGCACTTCGACCAGCGTCTCCTCCATCTCGAGGATGATCATGCGGATCATCTTTTGCGGGTCGTCCGCTTTGTCGAGCATATCGGTGAAGTTTGCAGCGATAATATCTCTGGTGCGGCTGAAAATGCCCATGAAGGCTACTCCATCAAGAAACGGGTTTGTTTTGTTCTGCGCTTCCGAGTCGTTCTCGTAATGCGGTCTTGTTAGACTTTGCGTCGGAGTAGGGCTCCTGCGCAAGGCCTCGATTTCCGCATCAAGGCGAGAGGCATTCTTCTTTCCGATAGAGGGGCCGATAGAGGGGCCGATAGAGGGGTGGGCCGAAGCGCTGCTTGAAGTCTCGTCACGTGTCGGGGAAAGCACGTCGTCGAATACGGCATCAAGGATGTCGTCATCAACCGGACTTGGGGCAGGCTTTAGGGGAGAAGCCGTTTTGTCGGCCCTTCCGGCAGACTTATTGGCGTGCTCCGGCCCTTGGGGAAGAAGATCGTCTCGTTTGGTCACGAACAAGCGGCCTTACGCCATCTCAACCAGAACAGCGGCTGTGCCAGCAGGCTGAGCAAAATTCGCATCCTGAGCAACCATATTCATTTGAGTGGTGAGGGCGATCATCGCCGTTGTGGCAACGATGCTAGCCAAAGAGGCTTGACCAAGTTTGGTTTGGAAGAAAGCTTTGGTGTACATTTTTTAGATCCCCGAAGGTGTGTTTCAGTGTTGCCAAATGCATTGCAGGGCGTGTGCCAAAGTGCACAAGCATATGATAAATAGACACTTTCACCTAAACCCCCAATTTTACATATGGCGACTATTGCCAAGCATTGGGAAAATTTCCTATATCTTGGGTGTAAAGCCCGAATGGCTGATTTGGTAAGGGAATAGAGTGGAGCGCGAGAACCAGTTTATCGGCCAGTCTGGCGCATTCCTCGACGCGGTTGAGCGTGCTTCAAGGGCCGCTCCAATGCAGCGCCCGGTTTTGGTTATCGGAGAGCGCGGGACGGGCAAAGAGCTCATCGCTGAACGTCTTCATCGCCTGTCCAACCGCTGGGATGAGCCGCTCGTCACCATGAACTGTGCAGCGCTTCCTGAAACGCTTATTGAGGCGGAGCTCTTTGGTCATGAGGCCGGGGCCTTTACAGGCGCCACCAAAGCGCGCGCGGGACGTTTCGAGGAAGCTGACAAAGGCACGCTTTTTCTGGATGAACTCGGCACGCTTTCGATGGGTGCCCAGGAAAGGCTTCTGAGAGCGGTGGAATATGGCGAAGTCACCCGCATTGGCTCTTCTCGCCCCGTCCGGGTGGATGTGAGGATCGTGGCAGCGACCAATGACGACCTTCCAGCGCTTGCCAAAAGCGGTGAGTTCCGTGCCGATTTGCTCGATCGTTTGAGCTTTGAGGTGATCACCTTGCCACCTTTGAGAGTGCGTGATGGGGATGTGATGGTGCTCGCTGAATATTTCGCACGGCGCATGTCGAGTGAGCTGCACTGGCACGGTTGGCCCGGATTTGCGCCCCATGTGATGGAGCAGCTCGAGAACTATGAGTGGCCCGGCAATGTCCGCGAACTTCGCAATGTAGTGGAACGCGCAGTCTATCGCTGGGATGACCCCGAACGCGCAATTTCCCACGTACAGTTCGACCCTTTTGAAAGCCCGTGGAAACCTGCAAGCCCCTCGCATCGCCGCTCCGATAGCGCCGCTGCGGCGGTCGCCACCGGTGCCGGGACAGTGACCGCGACCAAGGGCGCGCACTGGCGACCAACTGGAAAAGGTTGATGACCTACGCGCGGCTGTCGATGCGCATGAACGCGCGATCCTTGAGCATGCCCTTGGCAAACATCGCTGGAACCAGCGCCAGACAGCGAAGGCGCTGGGCCTAAGCTATGACCAATTGCGCCATGCGATCAAAAAACACGGTCTAATGGAAGGCCAAGAGTAGCGGTCCGCAAAATCCAGACCTTAAGCGCTTGATCCTAAGGCTATAATTTCACTCAAAAGGCCCGCTAGCCTTTACAAGTCATTTACAACTCTAAGCTACACCCGGCCCTTCATAGGGTTACTATCGGGTAACTCCGGTTCGATTGAGGGAAGCGGATATGCAGTTGCTTGTCGACATGGTGGACAGGTTCACAGGGTTGGTGCGGTTTGCGATAGGCGGCGTTCTTCTTGTGGGCTTTGCTCTTACTCTCATTCTCACTGCTGGTGCGTCCTATGTGGCACCCAAAGTTGCCGAAGATTACGGAGAGCGTGCATCGCAATTGGGCGAACGTGCACTCGAAGAAGCGCGTCAGGCGCAGCGCGACCAAGAACTTGCCCGAGACGGCTGGGGATATGGCAGCGCAGATAGCACCGCTGGCAACCGCAAGGATCAATACCGATCGCGCGATGATCGTTCGGGCGGCAATGATTGGGGCGATGATGCCCGGTAAAGGTGATGGCCGGTAAAGATGGTGCCTATTAAAGAGGGTGCCGGTGAATGGGTATGAGCGTGCAGCGGAGTGTGTGGCATGGCTAGCCTCGTAGAGGACGACTTTGAAAGCGATTTCCAGAAGGCAAAACGCGCCGCGCCGCGCCTCCCCCTTAGTTTGCCGGGCACATTTATTTCGACCATCGGCAATCCAAGGATAATCGTAACCAATCTTTCTCGCACAGGCGTGCTTTTTGCGATCCTTGAGCCTGTCAAACCCGAAAGTGCCGGGTTTTTAAGATGTGGTCCCATCGACCATTTCGTGATTGTCAAACGGCGAGGCGTTGGCCTTAACGCTGCTGTGTTCGAAATTCCGGTGTCCGACACATTCGTCGCTCAAGTTCGCCAATATCAAAAAAACTTTGCCGTCAAAGAGCTTGCCGAGATGCGCGCCACTGCGCAGGCGTGGGCAGGAATGAACGGCTAATATTTGCGATTGAATTTGGCGCGGCGCAACTCTGGCATTACTCCTAGCTGCGATCCTGCACCCCCAACTTAGGTATTGATACCTAGTCTGGTATTTCCCGAGATTTGACCACGCGGCTTTAACACTCATTAGCCATGAGCGCTGCACGTCCCTTGTTTTCAAGCCCTTTGCGAGGTTCCAACGAACCTTCGCGCGCGCGCGATCTTCGGCAACGCACTTTAAGAACTCAGCTAAACCAGGTTTCTGGCGTACCAGAGCAAGAGACCCCCTTTCCCATCGGACGGCGCGGCTCACCACGGTTGCGGCTATCGCTTCCGGCAAAGCTGGTATCGCTTTATGGCAGCCATCGCTGCATTTTGATCGATCTGTCACGCACCGGGGCTCAGGTTGGATTGGAAAAAACTCTCGACATGAACGAAACAGCTTTCCTGCAGATCGCAGGCCTTGAGCTGTTTTGCGAAGTCGTGCGCACAGCCCAAGGGCCCAGCGGCGGCGTCAACGGTCTGCTGTTCGACCCGCCGCTTGCAGATCAAGATGTCCTCGATATGCGGACTTTTGGCGATTCCTATCAGCCTGACGACCTTAAAGGTCTTCGCGCTGAGGTGAAGGACTGGGTCAACGGCGTCATTTAAGGCTTTGCATAAGGCTTTGTTCGAGCAAGCAGGGATTTGTATTAGGCCCCTTGCCAAAGCACCAGAATAAGCCTAACTCGCACTCATCCCGACATTGTCGAACACAACAAGGGCTGGCGCCGCAAGGGGCCGGCACGAAACGACTTTGTCTCAATCGAATAGTATATTGTCTCAAACGAAGAGTATCGCGCCGACCCAATGACCGATATCGCCCGCCTTTCCGCATTGATCGAACCCGAAGCGCAAGCTTTGGGTTTTGAGCTGGTGCGCGTGGCGATGATGCCATCTGAGGCAGGGGACGGCGGCGAAGCACTTCAAATTATGGCAGAGGACCCTGCAACGGGGCAGCTGGTGATTGAGCAATGCGCAGCGCTCTCGCGCCGTGTGTCCGATATGATGGACGCGCGCGAGGAGGCTGGCGAGCTTTTGATCGAAGGCGCGTATCATCTTGAGGTGTCTTCGCCCGGTATCGACCGTCCGCTGACCCGCGAAAAAGACTTTACCAATTGGGCAGGTCATGAGGCGCGCATTGTGATGAATAAAGATTGGTCTGGGGGCCGGTCTGGCGAAGCGACAAGCAAACGCGTATTTAAAGGTGAGCTAAACGGCATTGATGCTGGTATGGTGGCGCTTACCGACTCCAAGACGGGCGAGGTCGCTCTCCCGCAAGACGAAATTCACAGTGCAAAGCTGGTCCTTACTGACAAGCTGATCGCTGCGACAAAGCCGATCGACGCCTCGGGCGCTGACGAAATCGAAGAAGAAACCAAAGAGAAGGCAGACGACTGATGAGTGCTATTTCCGCCAATAAGGCAGAATTGCTCGCAATCGCGAACTCCGTTGCGTCGGAAAAGATGATCGACAAATCCATCGTGATCGAAGCGATGGAAGAGGCGATCCAAAAGAGCGCGCGTAACCGCTATGGTGCTGAGAATGATATCCGCGCAAAGCTTGATCCCGTAACTGGCGATCTGACGCTTTGGCGTGTGGTTGAGGTTGTTGAAGAGGTCGAGGACTACTTCAAGCAGGTGGACCTGAAGCAGGGTCAAAAGCTGCAAGAAGGTGCAAACCTTGGCGACTTTATTGTCGACCCGCTGCCCCCGGTTGATCTTGGCCGTATCGATGCGCAATCTGCAAAGCAGGTGATCTTCCAAAAGGTCCGCGATGCAGAGCGTGAGCGTCAGTTTGAAGAGTTCAAAGACCGCGCTGGCGAAGTTATCACTGGCGTCATCAAGTCGGTCGAATTTGGCCATGTGATCGTCAACCTTGGCCGCGCCGAAGGTGTGATCCGCCGCGACCAGCAAATCCCGCGTGAAGCAGCCCGTGTGGGTGAGCGTGTTCGCGCACTCATCACTAAGGTTGAACGTAACAATCGTGGGCCCCAAATCTTCCTTTCGCGCGCTGCGCCTGATTTCATGCGCAAGCTGTTCGCGCAGGAAGTGCCTGAGATTTACGACGGCATTATCGAGATCAAGGCCGCTGCCCGTGACCCGGGCTCACGCGCGAAGATCGGCGTGATCAGCCACGACAGCTCCATCGACCCAGTTGGTGCCTGTGTGGGTATGAAGGGTTCGCGCGTTCAAGCCGTGGTGCAAGAGCTCCAAGGCGAGAAGATCGACATCATCCCATGGTCCGACGACGCCGCGACCTTCATTGTGAATGCGCTCCAGCCTGCAACGGTTGCCCGTGTGGTTCTGGATGAAGACGATGGCCGTATCGAAGTGGTTGTTCCGGACGATCAACTCAGCCTTGCCATTGGTCGCCGTGGTCAAAACGTGCGTTTGGCGAGCCAGCTAACCGCGCAGCAGATCGACATCATGACCGAGGAAGAGGCTTCCGAGAAGCGCTCCAAGGAGTTCGCTGAACGTTCGAAAATGTTCGAAGAAGAGCTCGATGTTGATGAAACCCTCTCACAGCTTCTCGTGGCCGAAGGCTTCGCCGAGCTTGAGGAAGTCGCTTACGTTGAGCTTGCTGAACTCGCGTCCATCGAAGGGTTTGACGAGGAGCTCGCCGAGGAACTTCAAAGCCGCGCGCTCGAAGCGATCCAACGCGCTGAAGAAGCCCACCGCGCCACTCGCCGTGAACTAGGCGTGGAAGATGCGATTGCTGAACTGCCGCATCTCAGCGAAGCGATGCTGGTCACGCTTGGTAAGGCAGGGCTCAAGACGCTCGATGATGTTGCAGACCTTGCGACCGACGAACTGATCGCGAAGAAACGCGAAGCACCCAAGCGCCGCAACAACAACCCAGATGGCCCGCCCATGCGCCGTCCGCCACAGCGCGAACAGGACAAGGGCGGCGTTTTGGGTGAGTATGGCCTCACCGAAGAGCAGGGCAACGAAATCATTATGGCTGCCCGCGCACACTGGTTCGAAGATGAAGAACCAGTAGCCGAAGCCACAAGTCAGGAGGCCGCCGATGCGGACTCCCCACAATGAGTGCGTAAGCTCCGACACCACTGAAACGAGCACTCCCGGGAGCAATTCCGGGAGCCAGCGGTCCTGTGCGCCATCAAGCCCTGAGCGCAAATGCGTCCTATCGGGAGAGATTTTCCCGCGCGACGAACTCATCCGGCTTGCCATTTCGCCAGACGGCGAGGTGCTGCCCGACCCGCAAGGCAAGGCTCCTGGACGCGGCGCGTGGATTGCGCCTGACCGAGGCGCTCTTGAAACCGCCATGTCTGATGGCCACTTGAAGAAGGCGCTTCTTCGCGCGTTTAAGGGCGGTCCTACAGACGCAAGGCTTTCCTACAGCGACAATCTCGCGCAACAGATCGCGGATGCTCTTGTGCGCACCCTCTTGGATCGGCTCGGGCTTGAGCGTCGCGGTGGCAATATCGTGATGGGCTCTGCCAAGCTTGCCGAACACGCACGGTCTGGCCGCATCGCACTGCTTTTGCATGCCAGCGATAGCAGTGAGGATGGGCGCAAAAAGCTCGATCAGGCGTGGCGCGTGGGCACGGATCAAGAGGGAACAGGTGTGCGCGGAACAGTGTTGCCACTGGACCGCGATGCCCTCTCTGTGGCATTGGGCCGCGAAAATGTCGTGCATTTGGGGGTTTCGGCGCGGGCTGGGGTCTCTCAAACAAGCAAGACTGCCTCTGGCAGGGTTGGCCAAGCAGTCACACGCCTTTCGCGGTTTTTGGGGAATGATCCCCCGAGCTAGTCGCAGGACCGACACGACCAGCGCGTGGCATATCGCGCGAGATGATGAGATTTTTGAAGGACTTAAGTAGCAAGCATGAGCGACGAAGAGAAAAAACCAGCACGCAAACCACTCGGCCTGAAAAAGGCGGTGGACGCTGGCGAGGTCAAGCAGACCTTTAGCCACGGCCGCACCAATAAGGTGGCGGTCGAGGTGAAGCGTCGCCGCAAGCTTCTAAAGCCCGGCGAGACGCCCGCTCCTGCGCCAGAGCCTGCGCCCGCACCGGCCCCTGCGCCTGCACCAACGCCTGCTCCCGTAGCCAAAGCGCCTGCGCCCAAAAAGCCAGCGGCCTCGGACGAAACGCCGCAAGAGCGCGTCGCGCGGCTTCAGCGTGAGGCTGAGGAAGAGCGTCTGCGCATGGCGGAAGAAAACCGCAAACGCGACGATCAACGCGCCAAGCAGAATGCTGAGGAGGCCAAGAAGCGCGAAGAGGACAATCGCAAAGCTAAGGCAGAGGCCGAAGAGCGCGCCAAGCAAGAGGCGCAGGCTGCTGCTCAAGCCGAGGCAGAGGCCGCTGCGGCTCCTGAAGCAGCACCAGCTGCGCCCAAAGGCACACCCACGCCAGCTGCTCGCAAATTCACACCCGTTGCGCGTCCTGAGCCTAAGCGTCCTGAGAAGAAGGCTACGAAAAAGAAGGACGATAAGGGGGCTCAGCAACAGCCCGGTGGCGGCAAAGACAAACGTCGTTCTGGCAAGCTGACCGTTACCAAGGCTCTCAACGAGGACGAAGGCCGCCGTGCACGCAGCCTCGCCGCGCTCAAGCGCGCGAGGGAGAAAGAACGCCGCCTGCAAGGTGGTGGTTCAAATCAGCCGCGTGAAAAACAAGTGCGCGATGTCGTCGTGCCTGAAGCCATCACCGTTGGCGAACTTGCCAAACGGATGGGCGAAAAAGGCGCAGACCTCGTCAAAGAGCTGTTCAATCTTGATATGATGGTGACCGTCAACCAGACCATCGACCAAGACACAGCCGAACTGCTCGTTGAACAATTTGGCCACAATATTGAGAAGGTCTCAGAGGCCGATGTCGATATTCAGGTTGAAGAGGATGTTGATCCAGAAGAGACGCTGAAACCGCGTCCGCCGGTTGTGACCATTATGGGCCACGTCGACCACGGGAAAACCTCGCTGCTTGATGCTCTTCGCGGTGCCAATGTCACCAAAGGCGAAGCGGGCGGCATTACGCAGCACATCGGCTCGTACCAGATCACTACTAAAGACAAGCAGAAGATCACTTTCCTTGATACACCGGGCCACGCAGCCTTCACCGAGATGCGTCAGCGCGGTGCGAATGTGACCGATATCGTGGTGCTGGTGGTGGCAGCTGACGATGGCATCATGCCTCAAACGATTGAGGCGATTAAGCACACCAAAGCCGCCGGTGTTCCGATGATCGTTGCGATCAACAAGATGGATAAGCCAGAGGCGAACCCGGACAATGTGCGCAACCGTCTTCTCGAACACGAGGTGATCGTGGAGAAAATGTCGGGCGATGTGCAGGATGTTGAAATCTCTGCGATCAAGAAAACGGGTCTTGATGACCTTCTTGAGGCGATCAATGTTCAGGCCGAATTGCTTGAACTCAAAGCCCGCCCAGACCGCGATGCCGATGCAACCGTCATCGAAGCGCAGCTTGATAAGGGCCGTGGTCCTGTGGCGACCGTGCTTGTCACGCGCGGCACGTTGAAGCGCGGCGACACCTTTGTTGTTGGGACGCAGAGCGGGCGTGTGCGCGCTGTGGTCAATGACCAGGGCAAGCAGATCAAAGAGGCCGGGCCTTCCATGCCGGTCGAGGTCCTTGGCCTTGGCGGCGTTCCATCGGCAGGCGACCGTCTGACCGTGGTGGAGAATGAGCAGCGTGCGCGCGAAGTTGCGTCTTATCGTCAGGAGAAAGCGACCGAGAAACGTACCGCGCTTGCGCCAACCAGCTTCGATACGATGTTCAACAATCTGGCGTCGAACGTCATCGAATGGCCGGTTCTGGTCAAAGCCGACGTACAGGGCTCGGTTGAAGCGATCGTCAATTCGCTTCACTCGATCTCCACTGACGACATTAAAGCGCGCGTTCTGCACGCAGGTGTCGGTGCGATCACGGAAAGCGATGTGACACTGGCCGCCGCATCCAACGCGCCGATTGTCGGCTTTGGTGTTCGTCCGAACGCAAAAGCGCGCGAGCTGATCAAACGCGACGGCGTGCGGATGATGTATTACGATGTGATCTATCACCTCACCGAAGAAGTCGCGAAGGAAATGGCTGGCGAGCTTGGCCCAGAGCGGATCGAGACCGTTGTTGGCCGGGCGCAGGTCAAAGAGGTCTTCCGCTCAGGCAAGAAAGACAAGGCCGCAGGTCTCCTCGTCGAAGAGGGCGTTATTCGCAAAGGCCTGTTCGCGCGTCTCACCCGCGAAGATGTTATCGTCTCGGCGACCACCATTGCGTCATTGCGGCGCTTTAAGGACGACGTTGATGAGGTCCGCTCAGGCCTTGAATGCGGCGTGGTTCTGGAAGACACGAACGACATCAAACCGGGCGACCAGCTTGAAGTCTTCGAGGTTGAGCTTCGCGAGCGGACGCTGGAGGTTGGGTAAGAGATGCTTGGCTGGTTAATCTTGGTTGGCGTCTTCGCTGGATTTGCCCTGATTGGTTTGTATTACGAAAATCGCAGGCAAACAGACACGTTGGAGAGGATTGCTAAGGCTCTCGAGCGGCGGAACGCCGAAGACTGAAAGTAAGTTCTCCCCTCTCGCTTGCGGGAGGGGTTGGGGGTGGGGGCGCGTAGCGCTGGGCCGCGAGGCCCACCCCGCTGAGACTAGGCAGACAAGCTGCCAAGTCTCACTGCCCCTCCCGCAAGCGGGAGGGGATGAGGGGACCTAAATGACCGACGACGACAGCCGTTATATGAGCGATGAGCAAATCCGGGCACGCGAGGAAGCCAAGAAGCCTTGGTATAAGCGTGCCCGCGACGGCTGTTTGTCGGGCTGCACGATTGATCTCTTTGCAATCATCTTGGTGATCGGCGTGCCGACTTGGTGGCTCTTGTAAGGCGTTACGAATGACCGAAAAGTACATCCACCCAGAGGACGCGTACACCTCTCCGCACACCGCCCTCCTTGGCTCCCAATTCGTTGATTTCGATGCGGAAACCCAAACAGCAACCATGCATTTCACCGTGCGCCGCGAGATGATCACCCACCGCGGCGGCGTGCAGGGCGGGCTTGTCGCGGGCTATCTCGATGATGTGATGGGCTATGCCTATGTCGCCTCCACCAATGGCGCAATGGCACCGCTCAACCTTGAGATTTCGATGAGCCTTATCCGCCTCATCCCAGAAGGCCCGCTCATCGGCAAAGGCCGCGTGGTGAAGGGTGGCCGCAAGGTTATCATCCTCGAAGGTGAGCTTTTCTCTGAAGACGGCAAGCTGATGGCGCGCGCGACTTCGACCGCCATCCCCTCAGCCAGACCAAGCGCAACAAGTACCGGCATGGACCTTAAATGACACGTTACCTCGCCCTTCTTGGCTCGATCAATATCGGGGGCAACCGGGTGAAGATGGTCGATTTGAAAGCCGTTTTGACAAAAGAGGGGTTTAAGGACCTCGAAACCGTTGCTGCCAGCGGCAATGTGATCCTTACAGACGAGCGCGAGCCGTACCTCATCGAAATGCAGCTCGAGCAAATCCTCGCTGACCGATTTGGCTTTAACTCCTGCGTCATGGTGCGCACACAGCAGCAGGTTCAAGAGGCGGTCGAAGACAATCCCTTTTACGGCGTGGGTTCAGACAAGATGGTCCACTCCATCTTCTTGAGCGATCACCCACAACCGGGGCGCTTTGAAGACTTTTTTGAGGAACGCAAAAGCAAAGGCGATGAAACCCTCGCTCTGGGCGACCGGGTCCTTTACCTCAACTACGTTTACGGCGTCAGCAATTCGGACATCACCGGCAAGCTGCTCGAACGACGGTTGGGCGTGAAGGGAACCGCGCGCAATATGAACAGCCTCAACAACATCCTCAAGAAAATGGGCGGATGATGATCCCTATCACCCGCCCACACACAATGGAGCATTGAGGGGCGTATGCTCCTTGTACTTTGGGCTTAGTTGCGTGAGCGCGCGGCCACGTTGACCTTGCCAGCAAGAGCGGCGCGCGGACGCTGCTTTTTGGGCTCTTGCGTCTCAGTTTGACGAATTTCAGCCATCGGCGTTTTGTTCACTTTGAGGGTTGGAGCAGACAGGTTCGCCTCATGACGGCTTTCTGTGCCCGGTGTATTGATCCGGTGACCAGCGGTAGCAGCAGCAGGCGCAATGAGCGCGGCGGCAACGATAAGTGATGTGAGTGTTTTCATCGGGGGTTTCCTGCCAGTTGTTTTATGCTGCGCTCTATTTCAGATTGTGCGACGCATTCGCAATAGGCCGGTCGGCGTAGGCTAAATTGTAGGGCGGGGTGAACGCACAAGAAGTGCTCGCAGCGTGCGCATAGAGCCGCTAAGGGGGGGCATGGCTAAGCGACAAGACTTCACCGCAGAGCAGCAATCGGTCCGCGTTCTCAAAGTAGGCGAGCGCGTGCGCCATATCCTGTCAGAACTTCTTGCCCGGCAAGAGGTCCACGATGACGTGGTGAGCGCGTCCAACATCGCTGTGACCGAGGTGCGGATGACGCCGGACCTTCGCAATGCTACCGCTTATGTGAAGCCGCTATTGGGCAATGCAGAGGACGATGTGGTCAAGGCTCTGCGCCAGAACACTGCCTTCCTGCAACGCGAGGTTGCCAAACGCTTGGGCCTCAAATTCGCGCCAAAACTCAAGTTTCGCAAAGATGAAAGCTTTGCCGAAGCGGACCGGATTGAGATGCTTTTGCGCGATCCTAAAGTCGCGCGCGATCTGGACGACGATCTGGAAGACGCAGACTAAACCTTACTGAGGCACAATTCGCGCGCGCAGGCTGATATCGACCTTATTGCCAACGATCAGCTGGAAGCTTTTCATCCCGTAATTGCGCCTGTCAATCTTGGCCGTCGCGGTGAAATTGATCGGGGCGTTGGCGCCTGCAGTCAAAGGATTGCGGTCAAACTTGACCTTCAACGTCTGATCGCGGGTCACACCGCGCGCCGTCAGTCTGCCCGTCATTGAGCCTTCGGTAGCGCTTGTCATTTTGAGCGCGCGGCCTTTGAAACGGATCGAGGGGTATTGCTCGACCCAGAAGAATTTCTCGCCTTTCAACCGGTTTAAAGTGACCGTGTCCGGCGCAGTAATTGCGGTTGCATCCCAAGTGACGTCAATCTCTGTCTTGGCAGGATCATTGCCCACAATCGTCGCTGTCCCGCGCACCTTGGGGAAGGTCGCGGTTTTGCTGGAGAGGCCAAAAAAGGGGACTTTGGCGCTCAGGAGCGAATTGCTCTGATCGATGCGGTAATTGACCGGTGCATCCGCATTGGCCACCAGAAAAGCAGCAAACAGCGGAAGCAGCATTAAGCGTCGTAGAAGGGGGATCATTGTAAGCTCTCCTTACCCCTTAGTACCCCCAAAGCGCCAAAAAGGTTTCATCCACTTGCCAAGGGAAGCGAATATCCCACGGGCGCATCCGGTCCAAGCGGTATGCCCAGGTAGAACCAGATGACGATGAGCACGGTCCCTGAAATCAACAGCCAGACCGAATAAGGGAGCATAATTGCAGTAAGGCTTCCCAGACCAAAACTGGGCACCCAGCGCTGTGCAAAGATCAGGATCAGCGGGAAGTACACCATCAGCGGGGTGATGATGTTGGTTGCACTGTCACCCACACGATAAGCCGCCGTTGCCCCTTCAGGGCTGATCCCAAGCAGCATAAGCATCGGCACAAGGATGGGCGCGAGCAGAGCCCATTTGGCGCTCGCCGATCCTACAAACAGGTTTAGGATCCCTGCAAAGATCACCATGAGACCAAGAACAATCGGAAGGGGCAGACCGGTCGCCTTGATCGCATCTGCACCGTGGACCGCTGTGATAAGGCCAAGGTTCGACCACGCGAACATTGCGACAAAGTGCGCAGCGGCAAAGGCAAGGACGAGGTAGTAACCCATGTCCTTCATTGCCTCTGTCATCATCGCGACCAAATCGCGGTGATTTTTGATTGTGCCAACGGCCCGGCCGTAAGCCCAGCCGCAAGCGAGGAAGAGAACAAAAAACGCCGCCACCAAGGACTGATAAAATGGGCGTAGTTCCCCATGGATCGAGCAATCTGGAATGCGCTGACCTGCCTCATTCAAGCAGGCGGCTTCGTTGATCAAAGGCGTTCCGGGGGCAAATACCATGATGGCCCAAAGAACCACGACGCCTAGCGCTGCGAGCCCTGCGTTACGAAGTCCGCGTCCGGCGTTCTCGGGCGAAACCTCCTCAAGCGCGCTGTCCGTGTCACTTGCCCCGAGGGATGCACCACCAGTCCATGGACCAAGCTTGGGTTCGATAATTTTGTCTGTCACGTACCAAATGATCGGCAGGAACAGGAATGTCATTGCTGCGATAAAATACCAATTGCCTGCAAGGTTGGCGCTCCAGCTGGCGTCAAGGCCGCTTGCAGCGACAGCTTCCTCGGTGATGCCGAAAAGCAGCGCATCGAGTTGTCCGGGGGATATATTGGCCGAGAAGCCGCCAGAAACGCCGGCAAACGCAGCGGCAATGCCGGCAAGCGGGTGACGGCCTGCTGCTGCAAACAGAATGCCAGCCAGCGGGATCAGCACAACATAACCGGCATCGGCTGCGTGGTTGCCGATCATCGCAACCAGAGCCACGACCGGCGTGAGCAAAGCTTTGGGCGCACTTCGCACCGCGCTTGACATGCCAGCGGCAAAGAAGCCGGAACGTTCAGCTACGCCAGCTCCCAGCATCACTACAAGGACATATCCCAACGGGTGGAAGTGCGTGAAGGTCTTGGGCATCTCGACCCAGAGCCGCTGGATGTTTTCAGGCGAGAGCAGGCTCACTGCAGTTTCAATTTTAGGATCGCCCGCTTCATCCAGTTTGGTGGGGTGAACGGCTGAAAGGCCTGAAAGATCGGCGATGACAGAAATCGCCATCAGAGCGATGATCAAATAGAAGAACAAGAACACCGGATCAGGCAGTTTATTGCCAGACCGTTCCACCCAGCCAAGAATACCGGTCATGCCCTGTGGTTGATTGGTCGCGTCGGCGGACGAAGCCATATGTCTGATCCTGCGTTGTTTGGTTCTAACCCGATTTGGCAAACTGCTAGCATTGCTGATGCGTGCTGTCAGGGGGATTAATCAACAGGCAGGCTCTAGCGTGATCAGCGCGCTGGGATTAGGCGTCTTTGCATGGCCAAGCTCTATTTCTATTATGCCAGTATGAACGCAGGTAAGAGTTCCTCGCTTCTACAAGCCGACTTCAATTACCGCGAGCGTGGTCAGGCGACCATGGTGTGGACCGCAAAGCTGGATACGCGCTCACAAGGGCAGGTGCGCAGCCGTATCGGGCTTGAAGCAGACGCGCATCTTTATACGCCTGAGACCGACCTCAAGGCACGTATCCTTGAGCACCATGGTGAAACCCCGCTCGATTGCGTGATGGTGGATGAGGCGCAGTTTTTGACGCAAGCCCAGGTCTGGGAATTGGCCGCCCTTGCAGATGAACACGGCATTCCTGTGCTTTGCTATGGCCTTCGCACCGACTTTCAGGGGGAGCTGTTTCCTGGTTCTGCTGTGCTTTTGGGCATTGCGGACGCGCTGGTTGAGATGAAGGCGGTGTGCTGGTGCGGGCGCAAGGCTTCGATGAACCTGCGGGTCGATGGCTCTGGCAATCCAGTGCGCGAGGGTGAGCAGACCGAAATCGGCGGCAATGACCGTTATGTTGCGCTGTGCCGCAAGCATTTTAGCGCAGCCTTGCGCGGTGAGCAGGCCGCGCTTGGTTAGCGCCAGTTGAGCAGGGCAAATGAGTACACACAAGCTATCGGCCATCCTTGAGCAAGCACCCGTTCGGCTGCTGCCGCTTGGCGATGAGCATATCGAGCCGCTGCGAGAGGCATGCCGCTTGGATCAGGAAATCTGGGGGATTTATCCGGTCAACCTTGGCGGAGATGGTTTTGATGATGCCTTGGCGTTGTGGCGATCATCGGGTTGGGTGAACTTTGCAGTATTCGATACACGCACAGAAAGGCTTGTCGGGACCACGAGTTATATCAGGCCGACCGGATTTGGCGTGGTCGAGATTGGCGCGACCTACATCACGCCCGAGATGCGCGGAGGGCCTTTCAATCGAACGATGAAGAAGCTGCTGATCGAACACGCGTTCGCCTGCGGGTTTCACAAAGTGGAGCTTCGCGCAGACAGTCGCAACAAACGCTCCATGGCGGCCATCGCGAAGCTTGGCGCGAAACATGAGGGAACCCTGCGAGCCAACATGGTGACTTGGACCGGATATCGGCGCGATACGGCGGTGTTTGGGCTCTTGAAGGATGAATGGGATGGCTGAGCTAAAGCCTCCACCGCACGGCTGGATAATCCTCGACAAACCGCGCGGGCTTGGCTCAACACAAGCTGTTGCGGCGGTGAAGCGGAACTTGCGACAAGGCGGCTATGCCAAGACCAAGGTCGGCCATGGGGGGACGCTTGATCCTCTGGCCGAAGGGGTTTTGCCAATCGCCTTGGGTGAGGCGACGAAGCTTGCAGGGCGGATGCTGGATGCAAGCAAGATTTATGAGTTTACGGTGCAGTTCGGGCAAGAAACCGCGACGCTCGATACCGAGGGTGAGGTAGTGGAACGCTCTGATGTGCGGCCTGGTCTGGCTGCAATTGAAGCGGTGCTGCCTCAGTTCACGGGACCCATCGAACAAGTGCCGCCTGCCTATTCTGCGCTCAAAGTGGACGGGAAGCGGGCCTATGATCTGGCGCGGGCAGGGGAGAAGGTGGAATTGAAGACTCGCGCTGTGACCATCCATTCGCTCACCATTTCGGGAGGCGAAGGCGGGGAGGATGTGACCCTAACGGCCCACGTCTCCAAAGGCACCTACATCCGTTCGCTCGCCCGCGATATTGCCCATGCTCTTGGAACCTGCGGACACGTCACCTATTTGCGTCGAATAAAAGCAGGTCCGTTTCTTGAAGCGGCCGCGATTTCACTGGACAAGTTGAACGAAATCGCTAATGGCGCGCAACTAAATGACCTACTCCTGCCGTTAGAGGCAGGGCTGGACGACATCCCGGCCCTTTCCCTCACCCAGACTAACGCGCAGGCGCTCCAACAAGGGCGGGTCGTGTCTGGATTGCCCCAACCACCTGGGCTTCACTGTGCGATGCTGGATGCACGTCCCATCGCACTAGTGGAAATCAAGGAGGGGACCGCGAAAGTGGTCAGGGGTTTCAACCTACCCGATGTCGCTGAGTAGAAAGAATAAATATGTCAGTAGCACCTGAACGCAAAACAGAAATCATCAAGGACAACGCGCAAGCCAAAGGCGACACCGGTTCGCCAGAAGTGCAAGTCGCGATCCTGACCGAGCGTATCCGCAACCTCACCGAGCACTTCAAAGCCAACCACAAGGACAACCACTCACGTCGTGGTCTCCTGATGATGGTGAACAAGCGCCGCAATCTTCTTGCCTACCTCAAGAAGAAAGATGTGGAGCGTTACAACGCGCTGATCCAAAAACTGGGTCTTCGGAAATAATTTTAGTGAGGCGGCTCCCACTCGGGGGCCGTTTTGCTATTGAGCGTGAGTTCCTGCTTTCGCAGGAGATCACGAAACAGATAGGGGCAAAGGTTCGCAATTCGGCAGCCTAGCCTTGGGGCACATGTTTCAAAAGCCCCATACGCCGCGCCGAGCGGCAATTTCTCGGCAACTGTAGGCCCCGTGCGCGCAATAAGGCGGCGCGGGTCATAAAGGAAAATCAATGTTCGACACGAAAACCGTATCGCTGGAGTGGGGCGGAAAGACCCTCACTCTGGAAACAGGCCGTATTGCCCGTCAAGCAGACGGCGCCGTTCTGGCCACTTATGGCGAAACCGTGGTGCTATGCGCCGTGACCGCCGCCAAGTCAGTCAAGGAAGGCCAAGACTTCTTCCCGCTGACCGTACACTACCAAGAAAAATTCTCTGCAGCTGGCCGTATTCCGGGTGGCTTCCTTAAGCGCGAAGGCCGCGCGACGGATAAAGAGACGCTCACCAGCCGTCTTATCGACCGTCCGGTGCGCCCGCTCTTCCCAGAAGGCTTCTATAACGAAATCAACGTAATCTGTCAGGTCCTGTCATATGACGGCGAAACCGAGCCAGATATTGTTGCCATGATCGCAGCCTCTGCCGCGCTCACCATTTCGGGCGTTCCTTTCATGGGCCCAATCGGTGCCGCGCGCGTTGGTTACAGCAATGATGGCGAATACATCCTCAACCCTAAGGTTGACGAAGCGCTTGGCGAAGATGGCAATCTCGACCTCGTCGTGGCCGCTACGCAAGACGCTGTGATGATGGTGGAATCGGAAGCCAAAGAACTCAGCGAAGAGGTAATGCTCGGCGCTGTGATGTTCGCGCACGAAGAAAGCCGCAAGGTCATCGGCGCGATCATCGATCTGGCTGAACAAGCCGCCAAGGACCCATGGGACCTCGATCCGGTCGAAGACAAAACCGCCAAGATGGACAAGCTGCGCGCTGCCATTGGTGCTGATCTCGAAGCCGCTTACAAGCTCACCAACAAGTCTGAGCGTCAGGATGCGGTAAACGCAGCCCGCGAAAAAGCGCGCGAAGCGTTCGCTGACCTCGCGGAAAGCGACCCGGCGGAATATCTCGGCACGCTTAAGCTTGTTAAAAAGCTTGAGAGCGAGATCGTTCGCGGTTCAATCATCAAGGACGGCACCCGTATCGATGGTCGCACCCTCGATCAGGTTCGCCCGATTGAGGCGATGGTTGGCCTGCTTCCACGCACCCACGGTTCGGCTCTGTTCACGCGCGGTGAAACGCAGGCGATCTGCACCACCACGCTTGGCACCAAAGATTCCGAGCAAATGATCGACGGGCTCGAGGGCCTCTCCTACACCAACTTCATGCTGCACTATAACTTCCCGCCCTATTCGGTCGGCGAAGTGGGTCGCTTTGGCTTTACCGGTCGCCGCGAAGTTGGCCACGGTAAGCTCGCATACCGCGCGCTTCGCCCGGTTCTGCCAACGGTTGAGGACTTCCCTTACACCATCCGGGTTCTGTCAGACATCACCGAGTCCAACGGCTCGTCTTCGATGGCCACCGTTTGCGGCGGCGCATTGTCGATGATGGATGCAGGTGTTCCACTGGCACGTCCGGTATCGGGTATTGCCATGGGCCTTATCCTTGAAGGCGATGACTTTGCAGTTCTCTCAGACATCCTTGGTGACGAAGATCACCTTGGCGATATGGACTTCAAAGTGGCCGGTTCTGAAGAGGGCATCACCTCGCTCCAGATGGACATCAAGGTTGCTGGCATCACCAAAGAAATCATGGAAAAAGCGCTTGAGCAGGCGAAAGCTGGCCGCGCGCACATCCTTGGTGAAATGGCGAAAGCTCTCACCGGTTCTCGCACCGAAGTTTCCAAGCACGCACCGCGCATCGAAACTATGCAGATCGACAAATCGAAGATCCGCGACGTCATCGGTACAGGCGGCAAGGTGATCCGTGAGATCGTCGCTGAAACCGGCGCGAAGGTCGACATCGACGATGAGGGCACGATCAAAATCTCGTCTTCGAACGCTGATGAAATCGAAGCCGCGAAAAAGTGGATCGAAGGCATCGTGGAAGAAGCCGAAGTCGGCAAAATCTACAACGGCAAGGTCGTCAACATCGTCGACTTTGGCGCTTTTGTGAACTTCATGGGTGGCAAGGACGGTCTCGTCCACGTCTCCGAAATGAAGAACGAGCGCGTCGAAAAGCCAACCGACGTGGTCTCAGAAGGCCAAGAGGTGAAGGTCAAAGTCCTTGAAATCGACAACCGCGGCAAAGTCCGTTTGTCGATGCGCGTCGTTGACCAGGAAACCGGCGAAGAGCTGGAAGACACACGCCCACCACGCGAGAAGCGTGAAGGCGGCGGTGGTCGCGGCGGTGACCGCCGTGGCCCACGTGGCAATCGCAGCCGTGGCGGAGACCGTGGCGGTCGCCGTGATGGCGGCGGCGGCGACAAGGGCGGCAATGACGGTCCAGCGTCGATGCCAGACTTCCTGAAGGATTAATCGTCCCTCGCAAATGACATACGAAGCCCCGCTAAGAGCAATCTTGGCGGGGTTTTGTTTTGGGTGGACGTCAATTTCCTACTCTGGATAAATCGTCTATGGCCGTGCGATGATCGAAACGCCAAACCTTGCCAGATTGCCCCTCCAGCGAAGCGAGTTTCGCACCAAGAGGTTTTTCGCCCCTGAACAGTGTGCCAAGTGTGCCAAACTTAGGTTAAGGCATTGAAACTAAACACATGTAGTGTTGGACTTAAAAGGACTACGCATAAGTGCTCAAACGTGAACTGATCGACACCGCCGAGATACCCGATGGCGAAGTGCTCGAGCTCTTCCAGCACGGGCGCGATTTCATGATCGTGCTTGGCTACAATGAGCTGATGAGTACGCGCATGCGGTTCTCTGAAGAGCAGCTGGCGGAAATGACGCTTGACCGTTTGGACAAGCCGGCCCCGCGCATCCTGATTGGCGGTTACGGCATGGGCTTCACTATGCGCGCGGCTTTGGCGAGGTTGCCTGAAAATGCTGAGGTTGTCGTTGCAGAGATCAGCGAGAAGATCGTGGAGTGGGCTAAGGGCCCTATGGTGGAGCTTACCGGCGATTGCCTCAAGGACCCGCGCCTTGATCTCAAAATCTGCGATGTAGCCGCGCTTATTGACGATGCAAACGACGGCACTTGTGCAAAGTTCGATGCGATTCTGCTCGATGTCGACAATGGCCCTGATGGCATGGTGAGGGCCGACAACAACCGCATCTACTCGCGCACCGGCCTTGGCAAAGCGCGCGATGCCCTGATGCCCGGCGGTGTGATCTCAGTTTGGTCAGCGGCTCCTGACCACGGGTTCAGGCGGCGCATGCAGGAAGCGCGGCTGGACGTTGAAGAAGTCAGCGTGCGCTCTCGTCCGAATAACAAGGGCGCGCACCATGTGATCTGGTTCGGGAAGAAACGCGCAGGTTAGACGCAGATCCCTTAGGCCGCGTTTGCGATCTCTTCGACCGGCTCATTGCGGATGAGGTAGTCAAACGCGCCAAGGCCAGCTTTCGCGCCTTCACCCATGGCTACGACAATCTGCTTGTCGGGCACGATCGTAGCATCGCCGCCAGCGTAGATGCCGGGGAGATTGGTCGCGCCGTGTTCGTCCACGATGATCTCGCCATATTTGGTGAGATTGAGACCAGTTCCTGCAAGCCATTCAGTGTTGGGCACGAGGCCGATTTGAACAAAGACGCCTTCGAGTTCGATGGTGCGTTCTTCGCCGGTCGCCCGGTCTTTGACGACGAGGCCATTGCAGCGCGAGCCGTCACCCGTGATCTCCGTCGTCTCGCCATTGGTGACGATCTCGACATTGGGCAGCGAGCGCAGCTTGGCTTGAAGCACCTCATCAGCGCGAAGCCTGGTGTCAAATTCGATGAGGGTCACATGGCCCACGATTTTTGCAAGGTCGATCGCGGCCTCAACGCCGGAGTTGCCGCCGCCGATGACCGCGATGCGCTTGCCTTTGAACAGCGGGCCGTCGCAGTGCGGGCAGTAGGCGACGCCCTTGTTGCGGTATTCCGCTTCGCCCGGAACGCCGAGGTTACGCCAGCGCGCGCCGGTGGAAAGGATGAGCGAGCGCGATTTGAGGACCGCGCCATTGGCGAGCGTGACCTCGTGCATGCCGCCTGCTTCGGCGGCGGGCTTGAGCTCGGTGGCGCGCGCCAAGTCCATCAGGTCGATGGCGTTCTCGTTCGCTTGGGCCTTGAGGTTGTCCGAGAGCTTGGGGCCTTCGGTGTAGCTGGTGCCGGGAAGGTTCTCGATGCCGAGGGTGTCTTGCAACTGTCCGCCGAAGCGCTCCGCCGCAATGCCAGTGCGAAAGCCCTTGCGTGCGGTGTAAATCGCCGAGGCGACGCCAGCAGGTCCGCCGCCGATGACGAGGACTTCAAACGGGTCTTTGGCAGAGAGTTTCTCGGCCGCCTTTTCATCCGCGCCGCTGTCGAGCTTGGAAAGCACTTCAGCAAGTTCCATCTTGCCGTTGTAGAAACTCTCTCCGTTGAGGAAGGTCGCTGGCACCGCCAGAACGCCGCGCTCCTCGACCTCGTCCTGAAAAGTGCCGCCTTCGATGAGGGTCGCGGTCACATGCGGGTTCTCAAGCGCCATCAGGGTCAGCGCCTGCACAACGTCAGGGCAGTTGTGGCACGAGAGCGAGAAGAACATCTCAAACTCATAATCGCCCTCAAGCGCGCGGGCTTGCTCGATGAGGTCGGCGTCAACCTTGGGTGGGTGACCGCCTGCCCACAGCAGCGCGAGGACAAGCGAGGTGAACTCATGGCCCATCGGAAGGCCAGCAAAACGCACCCATTTGGTCGCGTCGCTTCCGCGGCGGATCACGAAGCTTGGTGTGCGCTCATTCGTGCCGTCAAAGCTCGCGCTCACCATGTCATGCAAGTCGGCAATCTCGGTCAGAAGCTCGCGCGTTTGCGCAGACTTCTCGCTCTCATCAAGCGATGCGACGAGCTCAATCGGCTCTCGCAAATTGGTGAGATATTGCTTCAGCTGGGCTTGCATATTGGCGTCGAGCATGGCGGCGTCCGTCCGTTGGGAGTGTTAAGAAAAACAAAGTTGGGCTGGAAGCACCTCGCCAAAGGGAGGGGGAGAGAGGCGAGGCACTTCCAGTCCATTTAACCTAAGCAATTGCTCAGGCGGGGTTGGGCATTGCGGCTTGCAAGGGAGGGGAGAGTAGCGCGCAAATGCCCTAAAGGTGTTTAGATCTTGCCGACGAGGTCGAGCGATGGGGCAAGGGTGTCGGAACCTTCTTCCCATGCCGCTGGGCAGACCTGACCGGGGTTTGCGCGCACATATTGTGCCGCTTTGATCTTACGGGTCAGTTCGTTGGCGTTGCGGCCCACACCTTCGCAGGTGATTTCCATGATCTGGATGACGCCGTCTGGATCGACAACGAAGGTCGCACGGTCAGCAAGGCCCATTTCTTCGCGAAGAACGCCAAACTGCTTGGACAGCGTGTGGAGCTGGTCGCCGAGGAATGGGAAGTTCAGTTTGCCGATTTTCTCGGAGCTGTCGTGCCATGCCTTGTGGCTGAAATGCGTGTCGGTGGATACCGCGTAGACTTCGACGCCCATCTCTTGGAGCATGGAGTATTTCTCGCCCATGTCCTCAAGCTCGGTCGGACACACGAAGGTCCAGTCGGCAGGGTAGAAGAAGAAGACGGCCCACTTGCCAGCGATGTCCGCCTCGGTGACGTCGAAAAAGTCTTTGCCAGCCTGAAAAGCGGTCGCTTTGAAAGGTTGAACGGTTGATCCGATAATTCCCATTGTCGTTCCTTTTGATTGGGAGTTGGAGAGGTTTGGATAAAGAACGCACGACAGATAGGATTTGTTGCACTGCAATATAGTGCAATAAATCGATCACAATGATCGGGCCACTCGATTGCCGCCTAACGCCTGTGCCAAACGAAAAGGTTAGACATCCTCAAGGGTGCCTGACCAATTCAAGTTTGCTTTTCCCGCGGAGGTTTAGAAGCCGTAGATCACGGTGATCCGGCTTAACGTGTCGGTCTTGACGGCACCAGCGGGCGGGTCCGTGTCATGCTCGACCGTGTATGAAAGGCGCACAGATACAGCGTCGGAAATTGACGCTTGAATGCCGGTGTCTGACACAAAGGTGCTCGACCCGCTTTGCAAAAAGGCTGTGGCGTCTTGTGTGAAAGCAATATTATCCGACAGCTGCCAATCGAAGTCGGCAGCGGCAAGGCCTGCTATGCTGCTTGTGCTCGTCCCACCAATAAGCTCGGTGCGTCTCCATGCCGGGCCCGCTTTGACAGAAAGAGTCGGGCCGTTTGTGAGGACGTCATAGCCAAGGCCACCTGATGCGGAGTAGCGTGCTGCAAAGCCCTGAAAGCGGTCGCGTTCATATTGGGCAAGGCCATATGCGTATAGACGGTCGGTGATTTTGTAGTTGAGTTCATAGGCAGCAAGAAACTGCTCGCGGGTCGTCACACCCTCTGTCTCTTGATAATCCGCTCGCGCTGCAAGTTTGTGGCGCCAGTTGATGCCTTCCTTAGTCAGAGCGAGACTTGTGGTCAGACCGGTGTTGTCGGCGTTGCCCGAGGACATAAATGCACCAAGCTCCCCTTGGCCTGTCCAGTTGTCAAAGATCCCAGCAGAGCGGATTTCCGCTTCTTTCGCAGCAGCTTCCTGTGCCTTGGCGGAGGCAAGCTTTGTCTCGAAACCGGCTAGGATCGTATCAAGCTGTGCGCCATCATCAGGGTTGGTGGTGCGCGCCAGATCGATGACAGTGCGCACTTTGGCTTCATCGCCAGTGGCAATCGCAGCCTCGATCATCGCGCGCACAGGCTCTGGCAATTCGGCCATTGCGGCGGTGGGCATTGAGGCGAGCAAAAGGGCCGCAAGGCTTGCGGTAATGGTGGGGGATTTTGTCAAGATTAGCTCCTGTTTACGCGCCGATTATGAGCCGATGACCCTGGGGACACCAGTGAAGTCCCGCTTACCAAGGGCGACGCCCTTGTGGCGCAAAATGTCGTAAAAGGTGGTGGCGTGGAAAAAGAAGTGGTGCTGGTTGAAGCCGAGAAGGAAATTCTGCCCGGTCATCTCAAGCAGACGCTTTCCGCCGAGTTCAAATCCGATGGTCTTGTCTGAGATGTCTTCGAGATACTCAGGTGTCACCTCGCCAAGCTGGCCGACAGCGTCATCGACCATGGCGCGCATCGCGTCCCAATCGGCAGGAATTTCGGTAAAGTCGGGTGAAAAGTATCCCTCCTTGTAGAGGTTGATCGCAAAGGCTGAATGCACCCAGCATGCGCGAACATGCCAGGGCAGGGACCACATGGTCTCGTGTAGGGTCGCCTTGTAAAGTTCGCTGTCAGCGATGCCATTATCGCGGCAATGGCTTTGCGCATTGTCGATAATTGTGCGCATGCCGCCAAGGATTTGGACAGCATTGGGTACGAATGCTTCGTGAAGAGTAAGGGCCATGGATGCCTCCCAGAAATTTGGCGCAAAGAACGCAGGATCAAATGGAAAGGCCCGGCTGCTGTGAAAGCGACCGGGCCTTTAAAAGGTCTATCAGTACGCGATTTTTAGCGCATGCGCCCTTAACGTACCCGTGGCCCGCCAAATGGAAGGGGCGGCGGGGGTCTGCGGGCACCGCGCGGAAGCTGTGCCTGATAGGCGCGTCCGCAGTGTTCGACACAGTATGGAAAGCCCGGGTTCACAGGCGTACCGCAGAAATGGAAATCCGGCTCACCCGGATGGCCCATAGGCCAGCGGCAGACCTTGTCGGACAGGTCCAGGATACTGGTCTTGTCTTTGATAGATGGATCAGGCTTTGCCGGCACAAGGCGGCGCGGCGGGGCAGGCGGGATCGGCGCTTGTTGGTCGCCTGGGCCTTGGCGCAAGAAACCGCCGGGGCCAACTGACACAATCTTAGGTAGATCAGGTGTCGGATTGGGCACAGGTTGACTGTTGATCGGCGCATTGGGTTGCTGCGCTGTTGGAGCAGGTGCCGGGGCAGGCGTGCTTGCCGCTTTTGCCGCTGGCTTTGGCGCTGCTTTCTTGGGCGGCGCTGCCTTGGAGGCGGGCTTCTTGGCAGCCGCCTTTTTCTTCTTATCGCCGGATTTAACAGGGGACGGCCGCGATTTCAGCCCAAGACGGTGCGCTTTGCCGATTACGGCATTGCGGCTCACTCCGCCCAGCTCTTCGGCAATCTGGCTTGCGGTGGAACCGCCTTCCCACATCTTTTTGAGCGTTTCGATCCGCTCGTCAGTCCAACTCATATTTCATCCACTTATAGCAGTCAGAGCCTAAATAGGCAGCTTGTCACAAGACACCAGAGGCCTTAGGCGCAAATCCCATGGAAAGAGACCTTTCAGCCACACAAGGTAGCGTAGCGGCTCCCCAAAAAGACCATACAGCCGGGAGCACCCGGTTTCCCCCTCGCGGTGAACCGATCATAGCCGGAATCAACCGTGTTGGGATGTTCGCCCTCTATATGAAGGAGGTGCGACGGTTTCTCAAGGTCCAGACCCAGACGATCTGGGCACCTGCGGTCACTACGCTGCTGTTTCTGGTGATTTTCAGCGTTGCTTTGGGCCGAGGCGGGCGCGAGGTGTTGGGGGTAGACTTTGCAAGTTTTGTTGCCCCCGGACTTATTGTCATGGGCATGATGCAAAATGCATTTGCTAACTCCTCTTTTTCTCTGCTTGGTGGCAAGATCCAAGGCACGATCATCGATTATCTTATGCCCCCGCTTTCTCCCGGAGAGCTTATGGCGGCCATCGTAGGTGCCGCTGTCACACGCGCGATCATGGTTGGCGGAGCGGTTGCGATTGCTATGCTGCTTTGGCCGGGTGTAACCATCGGCATTGAGCACGCTTGGGCGGTCATTTGGTTTGGCCTGATGGGGGCGGTGCTGCTTGGGTTGATTGGCCTTGCAACTTCAATCTGGGCTGAGAAATTTGATCACAACGCTGCAATAAGCAATTTTGTTGTCGCCCCGCTATCGCTTTTGTCAGGTACATTTTACGTGATCGACAATCTTGCGCCGGCTTTTCAGGCGGTCAGCAGAGCCAATCCGTTCTTCTATGTAATTTCTGGTTTCCGATACGGCTTTCTTGGGAAAAGCGATATCGGGACAAGCAACGATGTGTTCTTTGCTGCAATCGCAATTGCTCTGCTCAATGCCGTCATCGCAGCCGCGGTCTACGCGGTTCTGCGTTCAGGTTGGCGTTTGAAAAGCTGATTAGATATCAGTGCGTAAGTGCGCGGCGCATGCGATAGCGACCGTCTTTGAATTGCTCAAACAGCTGCGGAACGGTGGGGTGATCCACGGGACCACCAGTTGCATCGCTGATCAGATTGCCTTGGCTCACATAAGCGACATAGCTCGATTCCTCATTCTCAGCGAGAAGGTGGTAGAACGGCTGGTCACGCGGCGGGCGCATATCTTCGGGGATGGCCTCATACCATTCCTCGCTGTTGGCAAAGACGGGATCGACGTCAAAGACCACACCGCGGAAATCGAATAGGCGGTGGCGTACCACCTCTCCTATACCAAAGCGGCTGCGGGTCTGGCGCGGGGCGTTGATGGTCCGGCCCGCTTGGTTCGAAAAGAAATTAGAGCGCTCCATGTGGTGGAGAATATGGAGCTTCGTGCGCGCAACACAAGGTCTTGGGATAGGGCTGTGCCAGATATGCCCGCATTTTGTTGCATCTGAACTCTTGGCAAGCGGCAAAGGCTAGGGTAACCGGCCCGCCTGTTGTGACCATGCAGCGTGCCCTTTGACCGCGAGGGCGCTCAAGCAGCAAAGCGTGGGACACAAAGAACGCGGAGAGATGCCGGAGTGGTCGAACGGGGCGGTCTCGAAAACCGTTGTGCTCTCACGAGTACCCAGGGTTCGAATCCCTGTCTCTCCGCCACTCACCCCTTTCCAGCCGTTCGCTGCTTTTCACGAAAACCCCTGAAATCTAAGGGTTGCGCGGCCTAACCGGTTCCGACGCGGACCTTGCGGTTCCTGCGCGCCCGCCCTATAGTGTGGGGAGAAATGTGGGGGTATTTGCCAATGGGCAAGCTTACAGCAACATCAGTGAAAGCAGTGAAAACGCCGGGAAGCTATAGCGACGGCGATGGTCTTTTCCTGCTTATCGGCAAACGCGGCGGAAAAAGCTGGATTGTTCGCGTTCAAAAAGATGGGCGGCGGCGCGATATTGGGATTGGGAGTGCAAAAAAGGTTCCGCTCAAATTGGCGCGCGAGCGGGCGGCGGAAGTACGCTCTCAGATAGAAGCGGGAATTGACCCCGTTGCCGAACGGCAAAAGGCGGCTGGCATTCCTGTATTTTCGGAGGCCGCAAAAAAGGTTCATGATGAGCACAAGGCAAGCTGGAAGAATCCCAAGCACGCCCAGCAATGGATAAACACGCTTGAGACTTACGCTTTTCCCGCTTTTGGCAATCGTTCGGTTTCCAGTGTGGACGCAGCGGACGTTCGGGACGCATTGGCGGCGATATGGCTGGAAAAGCCAGAAACCGCGCGGCGGCTTAGGCAACGCATAAACACGGTGATCGATTGGGCGGTTGCCAAGGGCTATCGCGAGAACGGCTTGGCATTGCCAGTGATCGACAAGGCACTTCCAAAGCAGCGGGTCCAGCCAAAGCACCATAAGGCGGTGCCCTATGCTGAGCTTCCCCTATTTATGCGTAATTTACGCCAGAAAGAGAGCTTGGGGCGGCTGGCACTTGAGGCGGTTATCCTTACGGCGGCGCGTTCGGGGGAGGTGCGCTTGGCGCAGTGGAGCGAGCTAGACCTAGAAGGCGCGCAATGGACAATTCCAGCCGAGCGAATGAAGGCGGGGCGAGAGCATGTGGTGCCACTATCGCCGGAAGTGGTTTCGCTTTTTGAGCGAATGAAGCAGCACAAGCGCGGTGATACGGATTTAGTCTTTCCGGGGCAGCGCCGGGGCAAGCCTCTCAGCGATATGACGCTAACCAAAGCGATGCGCGATATGGGGCGCGATGAAACGCCACACGGCTTTAGAAGCACATTTCGCGATTGGGTTGCCGAGCAAACGAATTTCCCAGACGCGGTTGCCGAGATGGCATTGGCGCACACGGTGAGCGAGAAAACGGTCGCGGCTTACAAGCGGACAACCTTGCTGGAAAAGAGGCGCGAGCTGATGGCGGCTTGGGCTTGTTTTGTGGACGGTGCCCCTACTGACAACGTGATAGCGATTTCGCGTTAGTATGCCCAGATTGACTAAAAAAGACGCAGAGGAGGCTATGCGTGCCTACCTCGCCGATGAGCCTGAATGGCGTTCGAAATGGCAGTCGTTTTTTATGTGGCTTGCTATGGAATCGACGTACGCGGAAGGGAAGGCCGGGGGGCGGATGATTCTCGAATTGGGCGATGAATTTTCTCAGATAATGCAGGAAGTGTCTGAGATGTTTCTAGACCACCAAGGGGCGGCGCATCACCCACGGATTAAACCAATTGAGCGTTCTGGAAGGCCAGTAGCCAATACGCACGAACAACGACGCACGATGTGGATTCATACCCTTATCGGCGTGCAGCTAGTCCAAGATAAGGGAAAGCAAAATCGTGAGTTATCGTTTCGACAAGTCGCCAAAAGAATTGTGAGGCAAGGGGGTGAGTGCGATTGGAAGCAATGTCGTTCGCTCTGGAACAATCGGAAACGCTCATATCATTGGAGCACTACCGAATGGCTAATCGAGGGCATGAGTGCACCGGGATTGGATAGCGAGACACTGGACAAAATTGCTGGCCTGTATGTGAAGGCGGACAAAAACTAAAAACCCCCGGTTTTTTGAGTTTTCGCCCTCTTTATTCCTAGCGGCACCACGGCATTCGCCGGGTCCGGCACGGCGGATTTCCGTGCATTGCTGCAAAGGAACAATCTAGATGGACTTTCCCGAACTACTTAGGGTTTCGGAGTTTTGCGACCGCTTCTCTATCGGCAAAACCTCTTTCTATCGGGAGGTGAATGCCGGACGTTTGAAAATTCGCAAGTTTGGATCGGCAACACGCATTGCGCGCGCTGATGCAATCGCATGGGCGGAAGCGCTCCCCAATTATGAAGGGGAGGCGGCCTGATGGCAGACAAGAAAAAGGCCCCGGACGCGGCAACGTCCAAAGGCCAGCCGAAACGCGTGGAAGCATTCGACTATCCCCGTATCGCCCATGACGCTCGCTCTAGCAAGCCGATTGTCCGCTTTCACTCTCAAGAGGGCAATATCTGGGCTTATCGTGGAAAGCGCGCCCGCGTGCTCTCTATGCTAGCCAATGCGCCCAATGGGGTAACGCAATATGACACATACCCTTGGCACACGCGGCTGGCTGGCACGATCCAAGCAATGCGTGATGATGGGCTTTCAATCACTACGGAAAGGGAAGGTGAATTTCGCCACGCGCGCTATCGTCTCGCAACGGCGGGTTGCCTGATAATACAGGCGGAAAACACGCGAGGCGCGCAATGAGCGAGCTTCCCGGTTTCACCTCTCCCCCGTGTGGGAATTGGAAAAGCATGATGGGCGGCTTGTCGCTGGCGAACGCGAATACAAAGGGAGCACGTTCTTTGAGCTTCGCCTTTGGGCTGGCCAGCATGGCGACAAAGCAACGGCAAAGGGCGTGACGCTGCCCGTGGAGTCCGTAGAGGGCCTTGCCAGCGCTCTTACCGCCTACGCCAAGGCAAAGGCTCTCCAAGGGCCTGAAAACGGCTCTTAGAGCTAGAGCGAGCGGGGCGCTTCGATCCAGCCGGATTGTCGCGTCCCGTTTGCCAATCTTGAAACTTCACCGCGATGGCCAATTCAGCCTCACCTTGTCCGCTTGAAAGCGGTTTAATAACGGCGGAAATCGGGCAACCGCTCAAAACTGGCACGGGCGTTGCAAACTATAGTCCTACTCTTAGTTGCGACCTTGCCCAGCCGAATGAGGCTCCCAAAGGCACATGGGGCGGTGCCCGCAACCGCGCCGATAGGGTGAGCTATCACTTGAGCGATGCACAGGTTGAAAAGCTGATGCGAGCGGCGCGCAATGCCTTTGAGAGCGGGCGCATATTCCAACGCCATTGGACGGTTCACTATGGGCTGGCAGGGATCGAAGCCAAGGACGGGGCACGATTTGTTGGCAAGCTGATTGACCTTGTGAAGAAACAAGCGCGGCGCGAGGGCGGCGATGCCTATGTGATTTGGGTGAGAGAGCGGGCGAGCGGCAAAGGCGAGCACGTCCATATCCTGATGCACCTGCCAGCCGGTATGAGCCTAAGAAACCGCACACGGCGCTGGATAGTGGCGGCTGGGGGCACTTACCGCGCTGGGGTTAGTAAGGTGACGGTGATCGGCGGGCGGCTCACTAAAGTAGAGGAAAGTAGTGGAGACCGCGCGCGCGTGACTGCGGCAAATGTGGTGCGCTATTTCCTGAAAGCAGGAACGAGCGAAACCGGCTTGCGGTTGGGATTGTCGCGGTCTGGCGAAGGCGGTGCGATTATCGGTAAGCGGTGCGGATGGAGTCAAAATCTCTCATTGTGATTGCTATTATTACACTTGTCGGTATAGCGTGCTTATGTTAACCGAAGGCGGCACATAGAGGAAGAGTTGCGTGAATGTGGAGTTCGACGATTCAAAACTGGAGCGCTTGGAAGTCGAGCGAAAATTCACTGCCGGTTTTGCCCCAGATATTGTCAAAGGATTTCGCAAGGCAATGGGCGCGATACGCGCTGCTGTGGATTCTCGCGATTTATACAATGGCGGCTTGAGGACGGAAAAACTCAAAGGTTCGCGAAAGCATGAGCATTCGATCCGACTTAACAAGCAATGGCGGCTTGTGATTGAAATCTGCGACCCGCTTGTTCGGGTCAAGGCTATTGAAGACTACCACTAGGGAATGAACATGGACACTATCAGCCCCGCAGAGGTTTTTCCGCCGGGAGAGTATTTGAGAGACGCCCTTGACGCTCGTGGGTGGTCACAAACCGAGTTTGCAGAAATCATCGGCCGCCCTGCGCGGGTGGTGAATGAGATTATTTTGGCAAAGAGGTCGGTGACGCCTGAAACATCGCGCGAACTCGCGGCTGCGTTGGATACAAGCGCGCAATATTGGTTGAATCTCGAGAGCGCATATCAGCTATCTCGTGTTCCGCCTGTTGGCGAAAAGATTGCTCGTGAAGCGGCACTGAAGCGGCGTTTTCCGGTTAGACAGATGGTGAAGCGCGGCTGGGTTGAGGGTGCTTCGGACTTTGACAGTCTCGAGCGCAATGTTCTTCAATTTTTCGACGTTGAAGCAGTCAATGATGATATTCAGTTTCGCCACGCTGCACGACGTCGTTTGCCTGAAGATATTTACACCACTTTGCAGTGGGCGTGGATTTTTAGGGTCTGTCAGCTCGCGGAGGCTTTTCAGGTTCAGGCATACTCTGAGGCTAAACTTAGGGCGGCTCTGTCCGATTTGGAAAGTTTGATGCTCGAACCTGAAGGGGTGCGCCATGTGCCGAGGATTCTGGCAGATTGCGGCGTTCGTTTCATCATTGTCGAACCCATTCCTGGATCAGATATTCATGGCGTTTGCTTCTGGATCGATGAGGACAAGTCACCTGTCATCGGCTTGAGTTTGAAGTGGGACTACATTGATAGGTTTTGGTTCAATTTGCGCCATGAAATCGAGCATGTCTTAAACGGGGACGGCAAAGAAATGCCAATCGCTGACGATTTCGATTTTTCGACCGAAAGCGAAGAACAATGCGAGATACTTGCGAATGCTGCTGCCGCAGAGTTTTGCGTCCCACAGGATAAGCTCGCAGGTTTTGTAGCTCGCCATCATCCAATGTATTACACGCAGAATTTCCTAGGTTTTAGCAAGCTTCTCAAGCGTCATCCGGGGATTGTAGCAGGTCAGCTACAAAACAAGATAAACGACCCCAAGAAGTTCAAGAAATTTCAATCAAGAGTGCGAGAAATGCTGATCGATACCGCTTTGACTGATGGTTACGGCGTGGAGTTTTCAATCGAGGAATAAGATAATGGCTACCTACAACAAGCAGATGCAGAAGATTGTTGACGAGTATCGCGAGTCTGGCGAGCCTTGGCCAAGCTCAACGCGGGCCATAGCCACATGGGCTATTGTGAATGGACGTTGGGAGTTGCCCGAGTCAGCAGTAGTGAGGCGATGCGCGGACGACCTAGCGACGGCGATGCGCGAAGAGTTTATGACTGACCCTAAGGGGCGTAGGGTCCGGTTGTTGCACCCGGCGACAGTCACCCAAAATGGTGGCCAGCTCGTTCTTTGGGACGATATTCGGACTGCACCTCGAAAGCACATGCAAATGTCTTTTCAGCAACGGAGAAGGGGAATTGTCGGAGATTGCCGTCAGCTCAAGACAGACGTCGATAGTTACAATGACGCGCGAGATTTAGAAGAGCCGATCCAAGTGGTTTTCGATTTCACAATGGATTTGGCGGAACTCGAAGCTGCAGCGGCGTAGTTTGGTTAATTTGTGTGCTGGCGAACAGAAGTTGGTTCGCCAGCTTTCAAAATCCGCAAATCCGCTGATGATTTAGGAAAATATCTGGCGCTGACTGCAGCCGATTCCTAGGTTGTAAGCATGGGCGGATACGGTTCTGGACGATACGGTGGAAGGCCAATTGCTGAGCATTGCTTGCGGATCGATTTGGCGTGGATGTTGCGCCGGGGTCTCGCAAAGGATGAAACCTCGCAAGCTGGCACGCTTAGCTGGTCTTGCAATGGCTCCCCAAGCGGATCGATTGGCTATCATGCTTTGATGCACGAGCCGGGAAGTGAACGGCTAAAACTCACTTACACACGCGGCAAAGGCGATGATGCTGAGCACGTCAATCAGACAATTGCATTGACCTTCACCCAGCCGAACTATGGCGGTAAGCGCTGGTGGATGATTTGCCCTTATCGGGGTGTCCGCGTGGGCAAGCTTTATCTGCCACCCGGCGGTGATCGGTTCGCCTCTCGCAAGGCTTGGCGGCTGGGCTATCAATCACAAAGAGACGCGGCGCGAGATAGGCCCTTTGAAAAGCTCTTTCGGCTCCAAAAGAAACTAGGGTGCGAGCAGGGCTGGGGCAATTTTCCGAGAAAGCCAACGGGTATGTGGCAGCGCACCTATGACAGGCACTTTGAAGAATACTTGCGCCTAGATGAGCTTTGCGCGCTTGAGATGAGTGCCACCATGGCGCGGCTCAGTGGAAAGCTAGAGGAGGGGTGGCGCAATCTCTAGGGCTTTGCGGCCGGAAACCGGGGGCAATCTCTCGTTTCATTGCTAATCCAGTTTTTCGCCCGCGCGCGTGCGCGAGGCTGTTGCCGTTCGCATTCGTTCCTGTATTGTTCCAGCCGTGTCTAGACATTCGATTCGACAAGCAAAGCGAGATGATTTGGCTTTCCCGGTAAGGGTTAAGGTGCGCGTTCCAGCCGGGGGATTGGGTGCGCTATTGGACGATATGCACTCTTGGTTGAATGAGAACGTGGGGGCCTTAGATCATGCCTGCCACAATCAACCAGGATTTGCGTGCAGCACGGCGGCTTTCTATTTTCGAGACGCTGAGGCCGCCACGGCATTTGTGCGAGCGTTTCCGGGTGCTGAGCTTGCCGATGGGCTCGCATCGCCCGCTTATCGCTCTGAGCGGCGCAATTAGGAGGCGAATTTGCTGACATTAGCGATAGCAACAAGTTTGGCGATGGCCGGGGATGTCACTGGCAAGCATTTTCCAATTTGCGGGGCTGGCAGGCGCGTTACCTGCGTTGTGGATGGTGACACGTTTTGGCTAGATCGAGTAAAGTATCGGGTGGCGGATATTGACGCACCAGAGGTTAGCAGCCCGCGATGCGCGGCGGAAAAAAGACGTGCTGAGGTCTCGACAGCGCGGTTCGCTCAATTGCTTAACGCTGGCCCGTTTCAGTTGGAGACGCGCGGGACGGATCGGTACGGGCGAACGATAGCGGTTGTGTCGCGTTCGGGATATTCGCTTGGCGCGCGGCTGGTGAATGAAGGGCTTGCCCGCAAATGGGGAAATAGAAGGGGCTGGTGCTAGGTCGTACCATCACGCTAAGTGAGCAAAATATGCCCTGACTGCCATCCGGTGTGGGGATATATGTGGGGGAGTCCCACTCGACTTGAAAACAATCAAATTAAATCAATCGATTGCCTAAAAGTCAAAGCGGACTGTCTCTCCGCCAATTTTCTCGAAAACCTCCAGCATTGCTCGATCATACAAGTTTCAATTGATACTTGATTTCCGGGTTTCCGTATCATAACAGCCGTGCCCAACAGCAATTGTTCAATATCAAAGAAGGGAATGCACCATGCAAAACACACAGCATCACGATGCAATCACTTCTCTAAAAATTGATATTCAGGAACAATTGTCATGGGCAATTCGATCCAAGTTGGGTGCGCTCACCTAACTGTTTTTGGCTGTACGGATACACCGACAGCACTTTCTACTCGTTTTCATCTGCTGCTGGCTTTCCCCTCACACAAGAGCAGGGAGATCGCCCATGCGCACAGATATGTTTAAAGTTATCGTCGAGCGACCTCGCTGGGCGTCTCGTCATGCTTCGGCTGTAAAACTCAAAAAGGATCCGAACTTTGATCGCAAACTCATAGGTCACAAAAGGCACGCTCTTGAAGCGGCGCCGTACACAAAAAGCCTCAACGAGAATCTTGCCCCGCTCAAACGCTATTTGCAAAAGCAGCGGGGCCGGTCGTGGAATGATGTCTTTAGCGAAATCTGCGAACATCTCGACACGGCCAGCACCGTCAAGATGCATGTGCGCGAACACATTGAGGAGTTCATTGTTGTACGCATTTCAATTGGCAAAGACGGAACCTGGCTTGGCCGCCAAAGGTGGGGCGGTGTCAGGTCGATAGATCAATGGTGGCCTGATCTTTATGTCGATCCTTTTGATGGTATTATAAAAGAGACAAGTGACCTTCGCCAAAAGCTCGGCCTGCCAAGGCGTCGTTCTTTCGTCCGAAATCTGTGCATCTATCCCCAAGGACCATTCGATGATTTCCGTCAGCTTTCAGCAACTTGCTGTTTGATCAGGCGGAACGGTCTTTGGTTCTGCTGCAAACTTGATCGTGATCCTGATTGCTCAGAGGCGCAGCTGCGGTTCGAGATATTGGAAAAGCGTTGGGAAACGCATGGCCGCTGGGCTGTGTTGGGGTTCACTCAGCTTTCGCGCAAGGCATTAAAGCAACACGGGCTTTCCAATTTGCAGAGCAATTTGGAAGGAGGCGTGGCATGACCGATAACGTTCAAGTCATCGCCTCATCCAGCAGCTGGATCGAGCAGACTGCGATTGATCAACTGCACCGAACCGCACAGCTGGAGGGCATTGAGCGCGCTGTTGGCTTACCTGATCTGCATGCGGGACGAGGGATACCCATTGGCGCTGCCTTTTGGTCCAAGACGCACGTCCATCCGCATCTGATCGGCAATGATATCGGATGCGGTATGGCCTTGTGGCAAACCGATATCAGTGCAGCCAAGTTCAAGCTGGACAAGGCGGTAAAAAAGCTCACTGGCTTGGATGAGCCATGGGCTGGAGATCAGTTCACCGCGCTTGAACGGGTTGATTTACCCCGCAATCTTGTCGGCGAAGCGCTCGGCACGATTGGCGGTGGCAATCATTTTGCCGAATTCCAACGCATTGAAACCGTTATCGATCAACAGGCATTCAACCAAATGGGCCTTGATCGCTCTTCCCTCTTCCTGCTTGTTCATAGCGGTTCGAGAGGGCTCGGCCATGCTATCCAAGAAGAACACACTCGGCGGTTTAATGCGCAAGGTTTGAGTGTGCCGGGCCAAGCATTTGTGGATTACCTCAAAAGCCACGATGAGGCGATGGTCTGGGCAAAGCTCAACCGGGATATCATTGCAGAGCGTTTTTTGAACAAAATTGGAGCGAACGGTGAACTGAAGCTCGACATTTTTCACAACAGTTTGACGCCGCATCAAGGCGGCTGGTTGCACCGCAAAGGTGCGGCACCTGCCGACAGGGGGCCTATCGTAATCCCCGGTTCCCGAGGCGCCATGACTTATCTGGTTATGCCAAAGCTGGAAAACGCTGAGCGGGCGCTGCATTCGCTTGCTCATGGGGCAGGCCGTAAGTGGCCGCGAAGCAGTGCGAAGGCAAAGTTGGGACGCAAAATTGGTGCGGGCGAGCTTGAAAGGACAAGCCTTGGCGGCAGAGTTCTTTGTGAAGACAATCAGCTGATCTTCGAGGAAGCACCGCAAGCCTATAAGGATATTGAGAGCGTTATTTGGGACCTTGGACAGGCGGATTTGCTCTCAGTCATCGCTGTGCTGCGTCCCGTCATAACTTACAAGACGAGGCGCAAATGACCGAGGTTGTTCTCCATATTTCAGCGGGTAAAGGGCCCAAGGAATGTCAGTGGGTGGTCGTTCAATTGGCGCGGATCTTTGCTAATGAGGCACGGCGTGGCGGCTTGCGATGCAAATTGCTTGAACCAAGCGCCGAGGTGGCGGCATCCTTGCTTTTGTCGGTCTCAGGTGATGCGTGTGAGCGCTTTGTTTCAGAGCGATTGGGCACCATTCGGTGGATCGGGAGCAGCCCTTTTCGCCCACGACATAAGCGCAAGAATTGGTATGTGGGGGTCAGCGTCGCCCCCACTGCTGATGAGATAGCTGATCTGAGACAAGAGGATATCGAATACCAAGCCATTCGAGCCTCGGGACCGGGTGGTCAGCACGTCAACAAAACTGACAGCGCCGTTAGAGCAACGCATAAGCCCAGCGGGAAATCCGTTGTCTCGCAGGATCAGCGTTCGCAATTCGCCAATAAGAAAATTGCGCTGCTGAAACTCGCAATGCTGTTTGAGGCTGAAAGGCAAGAAAATGATGCCCATTCCAAAAACGATATCTGGCAACAAAATCAAAGTTTAGAGCGGGGCAATGAGGTGCGCTGCTATGAAGGTGAGAAGTTCAAGCTTAAGAAATAGGGATGCGTGCTCAAAAAGTTCGGCCCTTGCGCGCCAAGAAATTAGGCAGGTTCGTTTTCAGCGATGAAATCGGCAACGCCGGGTACGATAATGCTGCGGTCACCGCCAAATTCTTCACGAACAACAATAAGGCCTTGCCTCTCAAGATGATCGAGTAGTCGCCGCACACGGCTTGGCGAGGAACTGCCATACAACAGCGCGAGTTGATCTTCGTCGGGCATGATCTCACCCAAAGCCGTTGCAACCACCATGGCGAGGAACGGTGCAAGGACGTCTTCATCGACGCCTTCGATCGTCCGCTCTGCAAGAGCTTTTGCGGGATCCGACAACTTATAAAACCCAGCAATTTCGAGCGCAAACAATCTTCGGAAACGGGCGATATCGATATGTGCGCTCGCGACGCTGTTCTGGCGGCACACAATAGCAAACTCGCGGAAAAGGGAGGTCGCCGGCTGGAACGTAGCCCCTTCGTTTGCTGCTAGTTTTCGAATCACACTTTCGACATCGCGCAGTTCATTTTGAGTGGCGGTTTCTGCATCTGAGGAGCTCTGCGTCTTTGATTGTGAGGCCACCTCATCGTCTTCGCGCTCGATTGGAGGCGCGTTATCTGATGTGTCAGATATTTCCCGAGCCAATAGGGATGTCTCTGACGACACCGGCGTAAGCGACTTGGCCGCAGTTGAAAGCGCGTGTTCGAGCTCAGCAGCAGGCCGAGGAGCAGCAACCGGACGAGGCGCTGTTTGCTCTGCCAGAGCCTCACTAAGACCGTCATTCAAAAGTGCTTCCATCTCATCGACCGGTGCATCGGGCAAAGGCATGAGCCCTTGAGTAGTATTTTTGCCTCCTGTCCGGACTGAGCCAACATTCACGGCAACCGGCCTGCGGCTAACCGCGGGTCCGAGCCCCAGAAACTGACCGCGTTGCAGATCGCGGATTTTGTCAGCCTGGCGGCGATCCATACCGAGAAGATCAGCCGCGCGCTGCATATCGATATCAAGGAACGTGCGCCCCATCAGGAAGTTGGAGGCCTCAGCGGCGACGTTCTTTGCCAGCTTGGCAAGCCGCTGTGTTGCGACGATGCCTGCAAGGCCACGCTTGCGCCCACGGCACATCAAGTTCGTCATCGCAGACAAGGTCATACGGCGCGTGTCATCGGCCATTTCACCTGCTGCAGCAGGGGCAAACATTTGCGCCTCATCCACCACAACAAGCGCAGGGAACCAGAATTCGCGCGGTGCATCAAAAAGAGCCGTCAGGAACGTCGCAGCGCAGCGAATTTGCTGTTCCACTTCGAGTTCATCAAGCGCCAGCACTACTGACGCACGGTGTTGCCGCACGCGCCCTGCAAGCGCTTCAATTTCGCGCTGAGAATAGGCTGCGCCATCGATGACGACATGGCCGAAGTGATCGGCCAAAGAGACAAAATCGCCTTCGGGATCGATGATGACCTGTTGGACAAGCCCGGCGCATTCTTCGAGCAAACGGCGCAAGAGGTGCGATTTTCCCGAACCGGAATTGCCTTGAACGAGCAAGCGTGTCGCGATCAGCTCTTCGAGATCGAAATCGATGCTCTGCCCGCCGGGGCCCTTGCCTATGTTGATTTGCGCGCTCACCTTGTAAGCCTAGGCACCTTGTCTCTTTGCGCAAAGGTTGGGCCGCGACTTTTCCAGCGATTCATGAACCCCGCGTATTATCACTTGGTATCGAGCAGGTTTGCGAGTGCAAAAAAAGCGCAAGCCAGAACGCCCTTTCCTCGTTATAGAGCCAGCCAGAAGCGATCGATCTGGATCGCTGTCCGCATGAACCCGTTGCGCCACATTGGCGTTCGTTTCCATGCCCTCTTACACACTCGCGGACGCATATGCGCCGCCACCCAAGCGAAATCCGATGCTATTTGAAAACCTTCCGTCCGTTCTGGGCGAAGCCCTTGCCGAACGCGGCTATGATACCCCAACTTCGGTTCAAGCCGCTGTTATTGCACCTGAAGCCAGCGGGCGCGACCTCATTGTCTCCGCCCAAACGGGTTCCGGCAAAACCGTTGCTTTCGGGATTGCTTTATCGGAGCAGCTCTTGAGCTCGCTTGACGATGGCAGTCTTGCCGATACCCCGCGTGCCTTGATCATTGCGCCCACGCGCGAGCTCGCCTTGCAGGTCAGCCGAGAGCTTGGTTGGCTTTATTCCAAAGCGCGCTTGCGGATCGCGACCTGTGTTGGCGGGATGGATGCGAGCAAAGAGCGGCGCGCGCTTCGATCGGGCCCCGCAATCGTTGTGGGTACGCCGGGCCGTTTGCGCGACCATATTGAGCGCGGGTCGCTTGATTTGTCTGCACTTGTCGGTCTCGTCCTTGATGAGGCGGATGAGATGCTCGACATGGGTTTTCGCGATGATCTGGAAGAGATCCTCGATGCAACTCCGGACACGCGCCGGACCCTCATGTTTTCCGCCACAATGCCGCGTGCAATCAAAAGGCTCGCAGAGCGTTACCAGTCTAATGCCCTGCAATTGCAGCTAAAAGGGCAAGAGCGCGGGCACGGCGATATCAGCTATGAAGCCATTACGATTGCACCTTCTGAAACCGAAAATGCGGTGGTCAATCTGCTTCGGTTTCATGAAGCGGAATCGGCGATATGTTTTTGCGCCACTCGCGACAGTGTGCGGCGGCTCCATGCGACCTTGCAAAATCGCGGCTTTGGCGTTGTTGCTCTCTCCGGTGAGCATTCCCAATCAGAGCGTAATCAGGCGCTTCAGGCTATGCGTGATGGGCGCGCGCGGGTCTGCGTTGCAACTGATGTCGCAGCGCGCGGTATCGACCTGCCAACCCTGAGCCTCGTCATCCATGTGGAAACGCCCCGCGATGCAGAGACACTGCAACACCGATCAGGCAGAACGGGGCGTGCTGGTAAGAAGGGGACTGCTGCGATCCTTGTCCCCTATAACAGGCGCAGGCGCGTTGAGAGCATGCTGCGCGGTGCAAAAATCGAGGCCAAATGGCACGGGGCACCTACCCCTGAGGCTATCCGCGAGAAGGATCACGCACGGCTCATGGAAAAGCTTACTGCGCCGGCTGAATATGATGATGCAGACCGCGCCATTGCTGCACAATTGTTGGAACGCCTTTCCGCTGAAGACATAGCTGCCGCCCTTGTTCAGGCGCACCGTGCCAAAATGCCAGCGCCTGAAGAGCTGCTCGCAAACACGCCTGAGGCGCGCGAGAAGGCCAAATCCGAAAGACATCGCCCCGGTTTTGAGGATGTGGTTTGGTTCAAGATGGGCATCGGGCGCCGACAAAACGCGGAAACTCGGTGGCTCCTTCCTCTGATTTGCAGGCGTGGACATATCACTCGCAATGAAATTGGCGCTATTCGAATTGCACAGGACGAAAGCTGGTTTCAAATCCCGCGTGCTATCGCGGAAAAATTTGCCGCTACCATCGATCGCACGGCTGAGAGTGACGATAAACAAGACGCAATTTTGATCGAGCTATCGGTTGACGGCCCACGAATGGAGGCTCGCAAGAACCGCAAGCATGAGCGCGGCGGGGCACCTGGTAAAGTGAAAGCCAAACCCTTTCGCAAAGGGAAAAAGGGCGATTTTTCCTCGCAAAAAAGAGATCGAAAAGTCGCAGATGAGGGCCGTGAAACGACAAGTAAGCGGCCCGGCAAGCCCAAGCCGAACCCAAACAAGAAGTTTGGCGCCAAACGCAAACCTCATAAGTAAAGCAAAAGCTGATTTTTAGCGGCGCACATCGCTGTTTGCTCAAGATTTGGCCTTACGGTAATAGCCTTACAATGCAGTGACCGCGAGAGGATCGCCGGTCAATCAGGGAGGGGCTCTTGCTAACCAAATTCATCCGGTTGGGCGCATTTTTTGTGATCACGAGCGGGGTATCGCAGTCTGCGGTCATGGCTCACAGTTCATCTGTTGCAGAACAGCAAAGTGGCGGTGCGGACACTTCGATTGTTCTTCGCAAACCCGGCGAAGAAACGCTGCCCGCCCGCGAGGCCACACCGCGCAATTTGCAGCGCTGGGCAAGGCGCATCGGCTACTCATACCCGACAGCCTCGGTATTTCTTGAGCAAACGGGCCGAACCCAAATCGCTGTAAAAGTCACCACCATGGGGCGTGCCACTGATTGCCGCGTTGTCAGGTCCAGTGGCTTTTCCAGGCTAGACCGCAGTGCTTGCCGAGGTATCGAGCGATATGCGCGTTTTGAGGTTGAACTCGATGATGCCGGCAATCCGATTGAGGCAAGCTATTCAACGACAGTGAATTGGAGCCTCGAAGGGGAGGAGGATGGCGAATACTCGGCCGGAGCGCTTGATCTGGAATATCCATCCGATGCGCTTAAAAAGGGGCATGAAGGCACCACCGAGGTCGAACTTGCGATTGGTCCCGAAGAACGACCAGCTTCCTGCACTGTCCTAACCAGTTCAGGCCACACTTCTCTCGATAAGGCAACCTGCAAGGGTCTTAAGAAATTGGATGCAGGCGAGCGGGTTGCCGAAGCCTATTTCGGACCAGAAACGCGAACGATCACAAGGCGGATATTGTGGGAGATACCTTCTGAAGAGGATGATCTGGACGATTACTAAGGCGCTCTATTCCTTCTGCATAATAGATGAGCGTTTTATCGAGCTGCTCCGATCAGGCTGAATGGAGCCCATTGGCTGGGGTGTGACCAGCTTTCTTCAAAGCCATAGCGATTGACGCCATCATAACTGGAATTCTCGCGTATTTCGCGCACTGCCTGTTGAAAGGCTGCCGCGCGGCTTAACGATGGGTCCGCATTGCCAATTTCAATTGTGCGGACAGTGATTTTTGCAGCGATTTCATCCCCGACCACCCAGTGCGAGGCGAGCAGATTGCTGGCCCCGGCATAGAAAAAGGCGCGCACTAACCCTGATAGGCCCGGCGCGCCTGTTGAAGGATCACCGGCGGCGGTGTTGCAGGCGGACAAGACGACCCACAGTGCATTGAGATCTAGGCCCGCAATTTCGCTAGCACTGAGATAACCATCGTTTGCAAGCGAGGCGGTTTCGGGCGGAGTTAACACCAGGCCGGGCTCGGCAAAGCCACTGCTATCGTCGGCAACCAGCGCGTGTGTTGCAAAAGCCAGGATACGGGTTTTGGATAGATCCATCCCTCGGATGCTCTCTTCTGTAAACTCGTCGGCTATCAGCAACGCCCGCTCTTCGTCTGCGCCCAGTGCCTTTGCCATTTGCCGAAGTTCGCCCTCGGTGTATTCCAAACTGTCCATAGCGCGCAGGACTTCTACGTCTGCCAAAGAACCAAACTCGCGCTTAAATAGGTTGCCGGATAGTTTTTGACCCCCACGCTTGCGTCCACGGCGGCCCGGTTCTTCTTGCGATCCTCCTTCAGGCTCGCGCAGAATTGGCGCGCCAAAACCCCGGAAAACGTCACCTGTCTCCGCTTGCTCTGACCCGTACAAACGCAGTGAGGCAAAGGAATTGAACGAGGGAACTTGCACCAATGGGAATGCGTCTGCGAGCCAAGAGGTGGCGCGCAGGTCATCGGGATTATCATCCATACCTTTCGGCTCTTCGCTGACCAGCATGCCAAATGGTAAAGTCGCCAATGCCCCCGATGGCGCAAGAAAGACCAGCTCGCTTCCTTCAAGTTCTTCCATCAAAGGAGCGATCATTTTGGAATAAAGCGCAAAAGCGGTGTCACGATCAAAACCGGAAAGGCCGCCATCTGTACCCTTGGGCCATTCTTCGTATTCGTCGTCATTTGGCTCTATTTCGCCGCCTGCAAACCACAAGAGCCGTCTGACCGCTTGATTGACGTCAACTTCTTTGATGTCCAGCAGCTGCCAGCTGGTTTCATTGCGCGTGATCGCAAAGCCATGAGTACCCGCACTCGATGGGATCAACATGAGCAGCGCTTCCCCTGGCTGAAGCAAGGCTCGTGCATCAGCGAGCGAAATCGGCTCTGCTTTCATAAATTCTAGGTATTCGGGGTATTGAGAGGCGATCTGATCATCGATCGCCGCGATCTCTTCGAGCAACGGGGTGAGCGATACGTTCATTTCGAGCGCTCGAAACTCGTTCGCGCTAAGTGTGCTGATTGCCAATTGGTATTTTGTTAATTGCTCGTCCCGGCGTTCAAGAAGAGCGATGAGTTCAGGGCTCTTTTCTTCAAAAAGGCCGTGCGCGATGGCGCTGTTTAAGGTGAGATCGACGACATTGTAGCTGCCACGTTGCAAAAGGCGGAAGACTTCCTCGCGATCTGCACGCGCGCCTCCTTCGCGTTCCGTTTGCCACAACAGGCTAGCTTGGCGAAGATAATGCTGCGGGGCACTGACAAGGTTTCTAAGCTGCCATTGGCTGTCAAATGAGCTCGCCTGACTTATTGCCCATTGCGCATCAAGCCGCGAGATCAGGTCAGCGCCTGCACTAAGCCCCTCGCTCACGTCAATAATCCCATTTTCAGCAAGCTGCATGCGTACACCGGTGAGTAAGGTCGTGGTTTCGCGGCTCAAACGATTGAGATTGGTATTTCGGCCCTCTTCATTGACAAGAAATGAGGCATAGGTTGGTCCAAAGCGGTCTTTGAATTGCGGGGCTCGTTCAATGGTCCGCAGCAGGTTGTGGGTGTAATTCCCACTCTCATATTCTTCGGGAACACGGACAGTTTGCGTCACCATTTGAACGAACTTATTGCCAGCCTCAGCCAGCTCGCTTTCACCCTTCTTTCGGTCGGTCTCGCCTGTTGCCTCGCGCACATCGAAGATCGCATCGGCAAAGCGCACGACCACTCCGGCCGATGCATATTCGCCGCTGCCTGCCAGTGCCTCGGCCAGATAACCAAGTGAGCGATAGACATTATCCGATTCTTCTGCGTTCTCACGCTCGATCTGTCGGAAGATACGGCGAATGGCTGATTGACGGGCAAGATCAACTGCGTCTTCATACCGCCCATCTGCGAGATAGAACCGGCCAAGCTTCTCTCGAACGACGGCCTCCTCTTCCCACGGCATCATTAGGAAATCACGCTCTGATACACGTAATGCGTAGTCGGCCTGAGTTTCAGAATATCGCAGCGCGTTTTCAGCGCGAATGATCGCTCGTTCCGCGTCTCCGTCCGCCAAATCTGCTTCGGCATAGAAGCTCTCGCCAATCAGCCAGTCTTCGTAGGTATTGGTGATCTCGTAGTCCTTAAGCCCGGCGATTTCTTCCTTGCTCAAGGCGGTGAGCTCGAGCGGTCGCTCGTTTGGATATGAGCCAGCAATGATATTGCGCGCCTGCTCGGCTTTGCCCTGTTTCAGGTAGATTTCGATCAGAACCATGTGGAAATTGGGCGCAAACCACAGTTTGAGGCCCAACAAGCCGACACGCTGTGGATTTTCGCCTCCACCGATCTCAATATTCATCATTCGCAGCGCAAGCGCTTCGGCCCGGTCCCAGCGCCCATACCGCTCATAGACTGACAAAAGCGCAAAGAACGGCCCGTGCAGATCCTCAAACTTAAAGCCCTCAGGACGAGAAAGCAGGTCTTCGATCACGGCTAGGTACTGACGCTCGGCAAACTCAAAATCGTCGATCTGGGCACCCAAGGATGCTCTGAGATCAGCCATTTCCTGATACATAATCCCGCCGTATCCAGCGTCGATCATCGCATTAACGTGGGTATCAAGAATTGAGCGCGCGATGTCGGAGCGCCCTGCATTCAGACAGACATTGGAATAGGCAAGGACATCGCTGTAAGGCCAAAGCAATCGTCCATCGCGGTCGCCTTGAGGAATTATATCATCAGCGAAAGGGAGGCGATTGGTGGCGATCTGCTCGTCCAGCGTGGTTTGGTACGACGGTGCAGGCGGCGCAGATGGTGCAGCAACTGCGGGTAAATCTGGAAAAGCTCCCTCAGGTAACGCAGGCGTGTCAGGCAAAGGTTTGGGATCGCCTAAGGGATACGCCCCGCATTGAAGCCATGCATTGGGTGGTTCAAATCCGCCGTCATAGACAAAGAATGCTAGTCTGAGTTGCCAAGCCCATTGATATTCAATTTCGTCACGATTGAATAATTCGCTCCCCAATTCCTCCATCTCATAGGCAAGCGCGCGCGCCGCGGCTCGGTCGTCCTTATTCTTCGGGTCATATGAAGCATCGATAAGCGCGGGAATGGCGAAAAATCTTGCTTGCTTTCGATCACCCAACTTGGCGTAGATTTTGGCAGTTCGATCCAACGCAATCCGCCCTGCATAGTTGGGACGGTCTTCGCGGTTTTCACTACGATAGCTCCCAGTCATAGAGGAGACCTTGGCTATCCAAGCGTAAGCCAAAACGGCAGAGTGATCGTCACCGTGCTTTTCCATGGCATCGGCCAATTCAAGCCATTCGGTAAGCAGATAGCCTGCCGATCCGCTGAAGTTCTTTTTGTCAAGCTCATGGACCCGCCAGTAATTGTCTGCAGCCGCTCGATCGTTTCCTTCGGCTGCAGCCAGTTTTGCAGCCGCAAGGTAGAGCCGCTTTTCTGACACGTTGGGGCGTCGCTTTTGTAGAACCCGTTCAAGCCGGACGCGCGCTTGGCGAAGGTCGCCAAGCTCAGTCAAAATCTCTGCGTGAGCGGTCGCAAGTCGATCATAGTCATTCGACGTGCTAACGCTCTCAAAATACTCAGAGAGATAGCGACTGGCGAGGACCAGATTTCCCGCTTCTCTTCCGTGTTTTTGCAAGAGTGAAAGGAGCGTCAGGCGAACGAGAAGCCCGTCGTTCTCTTTGTCGACGAGCATCAGCAAGTCGTTGGCAAGACAGGTCGCCTTTGATGTATCACCGGCCCGCGCCGCATCGGCGATCCACTCACGAACGGACCTGCGAGGACCTTCATCAACGTAGATTGCCGGGTCATTGAGTGGATCATCGCCGCATTTGCGCAGCAATGCCGCCTCTGCTGGGGTTACCTCAGGCGCGGCCGCAGCAGCGGTGGTTGGTGCGGTAAACACCGCTGCGAAAAGTCCAATGCCCAACAGAACTGAGCGTGATTGCAGGTTGCTTTTGCGCCGCATCTTTTCCCCCATGACCAGCCTTTCAGGTATCACTTTGCTTTCTTGGCTTGTCAAACCCAGGGCGGGCTTTGGGAAGTGCCCCGCTCAAGGGGGTGAGGACGACGCGCTCATTGCTCTTTGTAAGCATTGCTATTGCGATCTTGTCTGACAACGTTATCAATATATCGTCGGGAGGGCTTCATCGGATATGTATTTTGAAATGCTGATCGGCGCACGATCAACTCCTCAGGGTGCCCACGATGAGTGAATTTCTCGAGGCGTTAGAGGCGCTGCGCCCTTTGCTCGCAACAGGGCTTGGAGTTGCGGGACTGTTGTTTTTCATTCTGGTCCGCCGGATCAACGCCTTTTCGGCGCTGTTAGGGGCCACCCTCGCGACAGGCATTGCCGCAGGGCTTTCGCCCGACGCAGTGATTGGTTCTGTTCGCGACGGCTTTGCCGGAGTGCTCGGGTTTATCGCTGTCATAGTTGGGCTAGGCGCATTGCTTGGCGTGTACCTTGAAGCAAGCGGCGGTGCAGCGTCCCTTGCAAAGGCAATTATCGGCAAAAAAGAGGCGGGTCCTGCATCGGTGGCGATGGGGTTTGTCGGATTGGTGATCGCAATTCCGGTGTTCTTCGACGTAGGGCTCATCTTGCTTTTCCCCCTGGTTCGGGCGCTCGCTGCCAAAGCCAAAAGACCTGCACTGTTCTTTGGTCTCCCCCTGCTTGCAGGTTTGGCGACAGCGCATGCCTTTATTCCGCCAACTCCTGGACCTGTGGCAGTGGCAGAGATTTTGGGGGCCGATATCGGTTTGGTTATCCTTTGCGGGCTTGTCGCGGGTATCCCAGCTATGATTATTTCAGGACCAGTTTACGCCCACATTGCACAAAAGCGTGGCGTGCTCCCCTTGGTCGACGTACAGATCGAGGACCCCGGCGAAGGCGATACTGACAATAGCCTTGCTGCCAGAGCATTCGTCGCAATCTTGATCCCTATTGCCCTGATTGTTATTGCAGCGATTACCGGTGCTATGGGGGTGGACAACCAATGGCTCAATTTCTTGGGCCATCCTTTTGTCGCTCTTACAATCGGTTGCGCGCTTGCCGCTTGGGTGCTTCGTCCACGCGATGAGCAAGGGCAGGGGCGTTTGAAAGACGCTCTAACGCGCGCTTTTGAGCCGACGGCTGTCATCTTGCTTGTAACCGGGGCAGGCGGAGCGTTCAAACAGGTGTTGGTCGATACCGGCGCTGGAAAGATGTTGGCACAGGGCCTTCTGGGCTTTGGCCTTGGCCCTCTGATCGCCGGATTTCTTCTCGCAGCTATAGTGCGCATCGCCCAAGGGTCAGCCACGGTCGCTATGCTCACCGCCGCTGGGCTTTGTGCACCGCTTGCTCTGGCATCGGGCCTTGGCTCTTGGGATTTGGCTTTGATGGTAATTGCAATCGCGGCGGGCGCGAGCGTGGTGAGCCATGTGAACGATTCCGGCTTCTGGCTGGTGTCGCGTTATTTCGGGCTTGATGTGGGTGAGACATTCAAGACCTGGACAGTCGCCTCGACTTTAGTTGGGCTCGTGGGATTTGCAGTCGCTCTGCTCCTGAGCGCAATCCTCTAAGGTGGCGATGATTTGGCTTACTAAGGTGGTGGGCGTTTCGCTGGCATTGAGGATTAGGGCATCGTGCGGGGTGCGCAGGGCCACCAGTTGGCTGTCCAAGAGCGATACTGGCATAAAATGCCCCTCGCGGCCCTTCACGCGCTTGGCGAGTTCTTCCTTGGTGGTCTCCAAAAGGACGAACCTTGCCCGCCTCACCGGCATGGAGCGCAGGCGTTGTTGCACATAATCAGTGAGCGCGGAGCAAGCGAGCACGATAAGCGGCGATTGCTCTTTCCTCACCCGCTCCTCAATCGCATCGAGCCACGCGGTGCGGTCTGTATCGCTCAGCGGCTCACCCGCAGTCATCTTCGCCACATTGTCGCTTGTGTGGAAGAAATCGCCTTCGAGGAATGGGGCATCCAGTGCCTTGGCAAGGGCTGCACCCACCAGCGATTTGCCACAGCCGCTTGGCCCCATCACAACGACCAATGTTCGCCCCAATATCTGGCCCGTCACAGCATTACACCCCGCAGGTTTTGGTCGCGTCGATGTCAGGCGCAAGGCGGATGTTGGAAATGCCGATGCTCGCTCGCGCCGAAGACGCCAGCAGCAGCCCTGTGCTTACCGCACTAAGGTTCGCGCCGCGCTCCTCAAAACAGGCAAGGCTAAGGCGCACTTCTTGCCACTCACCGCTTGTGACCGGCACGCTCAAGCCGCCCCCGCATTCCGCCAATGTCTCACAGCCCAGTGCTACGCTCAGCGTTGTCGATGCATCGCCAGTTTTGCGCACGAAGAACGCCAGTTCCATGTCGCCATTGCTTTGGCGGGTGAAGTCGACAGGCGCATGGCTCGCGATCCGCACGAGGGGGCTGGTTTCATTCCACTGGATTTGCAGCGAGTCTTCTTGTGCAAGGCGATCATAGCCAGAGAACACAAGCGCTCCGCCATCCCAACTGCTTGAGTTAAGGCGTGTTTGCGTGCCGTTGACGAGGCCATAAAGCGACCATGGATTGGGCGCTTGGCCGCTTGCGAATAGGACGTCGCCCGATGAACTTGCATTGGGGTCAATGCCGGACACCTCGGAAAGCTCAACCACCTGCTTGCGGTCAGCCAGCGACAAGCCATAGCCGAACGCGAAAAGCGGATCGTACCCTTCATCGCCCACATTGAGTGTGGTTTGATCGGCGGTGCGCGGCCATGAGAAGGACAGCTTTCCGGTGAAGTCGAAGCCGGGCTCACGCTGAAACAGCAGATCGCTCACCCCGCCGCCTTCGCTTCCCGGAAGGAAGGCCGCGACAAAGGCGTCAGAGGCATTGATCTCCGGGTTCACCCACATGGGCCTGCCAGAGAGGAACACCGAGACGACCGGCATGCCCTTTTCGCGATAGCCTGCAAGAAGACCCGTATCGAAAGCGCCATCGGACCAATCGAGATGAGGGCGGTCGCCTTGGAATTCGGCATAGCTTTCCTCGCCATAGACCGCGATCACCACATCCGCGTCATGATTGCCGCTGCCGTCTTCATCGAAGATCACGCTCCCGCCAGCGCTTTCTACCGTCTCGCGGATGCCATCAAGGATCGACTGCCCACCAGGAAACTCATCATTGCTGTGTGAGCCGCCCTGCCATGAGAGCGTCCACCCGCCTGAGGCCTTGGCGATGCTATCCGCGCCATCGCCTACGACCAGCACGGTTTGCTTGGCGGCAAGTGGCAGGACCTGATTGTTGTTTTTGAGGAGCACCAGAGACTTTCGTACCGCCTCACGCGCGATTGCCTTGTGCTCGGCGGTCGCCAGTAGGCTCGCATCACCGGCCCCCGCCCGTGTGCTGGGCGCGCCTCGGTTGAACAGGTCATAGTGCAGTTTAACCCGCAAAATGCGCCGCACCGCGTCGTCTAGCCGCTCCATCGAAATACGGCCAGAGCGCGCGTGGGCGAGCTGGGTTTCGTAAAGCCCGCGCCAGCTGTCGGGCGCCATAAACATGTCGATCCCGGCATCGAACGCCTCAGGGCAATCGGTGTTGCTGCATCCCGGAATTTGCCCATGCGCGTTCCAATCACTGACAACGAAACCGTTGAAATTCATGCGGTCTTTGAGGACATCGGTGATAAGCGCGCGGTTGCCCGTCATCTTGATATCCTGCCAGCTTGAGAAGGAGACCATGACGGTCTGCACCTGCGCCTCGAGCGCGGGCAGATAGCCCAATGCGTGAATATCGCGCAGCTCTTCTTCGGTGATGCTGGCATCGCCTTGGTCGCGTCCACCATCGGTTGCGCCGTCACCAACATAGTGTTTGGCAGCTGACAAAACGCGGCCTGATGCGAGGAAGTCATCGCTACCAAATGCGCCTTGCAGCCCTTCGACAATGCGGTCTGAGTAAGAGACGACCACGCCGGGTTCTTCGGAGAAGCCCTCGTAACCCCGGCCCCAACGGTCATCGCGTGGAACGGCAAGGGTGGGGGCAAAGGTCCAGTCATGGCCCGAGACGACGAGTTCCTTTGCCGTCACCTGCATGATCCGCTCAATAAGGTCTGGATCGCGTGCTGCGCCCAATCCCACATTGTGAGGGAAGACTGTCGCGCCCAAAAGATTGGTGTGCCCGTGGACCGCATCTATGCCCCAGATGATCGGGATAGCAACCTCGACGCCGTCTGTGTCAGTCGATGCCTCCCAATATTGGTCAGCCACAGTGAGCCAGGTCCCGGCATCAGCATAAGGCAGCGGGCCCGGAGCCGAGTTGCCGCCGCTCAGCACGGAGCCGAGGCGGTATTGCTTGACCTCTTCCGGGGTAACAGAAGCGCTGTCGGCTTGAATGGTCTGGCCGACTTTCTGCTCAAGCGTCATCTTCGCCATGATCGCATCGATCTGCGCTTCGATTGCGGGATTGAGCGGCGTTGCGCTGACCTCAGGCCAAATTTCAGGTCTGATCTGCGCTTGCTGAACCTGTTCGCCCTGATCAGGTATTGCTTCGGTTATCGCGGTGCTAGCGGGCCCCACAGCTGATGACGCAGCAGATGCAGACACGGCGGTGCTTGTGGCAGAGCTTGGCGTGCAAGCGGCAAGAGCCGGCATCAGGGCGATAAAGGCGGTCCGCCCCAAAAAGCGAGCGCTCATAGTGTAATCCTCTCATCTCGCGCGCCTTGCTTTTCAGATTGTGCGGCGCTTTACGAATCCATCTTGTCCTATAAACGAGCGATTTTTGACAAGGTTGTCAATATTGGATTATCAAGCGTTTGAGGGAGATGAGTCGCCGTGCCTATGTCGCGCCGAAATATGATGGTTTTGTCAGCCGGGGTGGTGGCGGCTGGCTGTTCACCGCGCTCCTTGTCGGCGTCAGCTGGGTCGAGTGCAGACGTGCAATTCGAGGTGTTCGACCCTGCCTTTGAGAATATCGTCGACACTAAGGCGACCGCTCGATTGCTTTCGACCGGACATCAATGGTCGGAAGGGCCCGCGTGGGATGCGAAAAGGCAGACGCTCTATTTCACGGACGTGCCCCGCAACCGTGCTTATTCGTGGTCGCAAGAGAAGGGCGATGCGGTTTTCCTGTCGCCTTCAAGCGCTGAGACACAGTTGGCTGAGGGAAGCGATGTGCAAGGGGCGAACGGGCTGCTCCTATCGCGCACCGGCGAATTGTTGATCTGCAATCACGGCGAACGCTCTGTGGAAGCGCGTGATTTTGCAAGTGGCAAAAGGCGGGTCCTTGCTACAAATTTTGAGGGTAAACGCTTCAACAGTCCCAATGATTTGATCGAAGCTGCTGACGGCACGATTTACTTCACCGATCCGCCCTATGGGCTCGACGGGCTCGACGCATCGCCCGCCAAAGAGCTGACCGTGAACGGCGTCTACCGCCTCGACACTGACGGTTCAGTCACACGGCTTGTGGACGATATGACCTTTCCCAATGGTGCAGCGTTGTCGCCCGATGAGAGGTGGCTCTATGTCAGCCAATCTGATCCTGCAGCCCCTATGGTCCGGCGTTTCAAGCTGGGCGACGATGGCCGGATCGAGGCTGGAGAGGCGACGTGGTTCGACGCAAAACCCTTTATGCACGAAGTGGGCGGGCTTCCCGATGGGATGGCTGTGACGCGGGATGGACATGTCATGTTAGCAGGGCCCGGCGGCGTGCTGGTCATCACCCCGCAAGGCACGTGTCTGGGCCGTATCTTCACTGGCCGGGCGAGTGCAAACTGTGCCTTTGGCGAGGATGGCCGCACGCTGTTTATCACCGCTGGCGACCGCTTGGTGGCCGTGCGCACCAAGGTTTACGGGCTGGGACGGTTCTGATTTGGCCAGCGCCGCGCCTTTCCAAGATGCACCGGGAGTGCCGGTGATGGCGGGTGAAAAACTTCGCCGCCTTGCAGGCTATGGCTTGGGTGATTTCGGTCTCAACATCTATTGGCACAGCCTCTCGCTGATCCTCGTCTTCTGGTATGCTGAGGTCGTGGGGCTGGACCCCAAGTTGGCCGGGTGGATCTATGCGCTTGGCCTTTTGTGGGACGCGGTGTCTGACCCGCTTGTCGCCAGTATCGCTGCTGCCAATCGCAGCAAGCACGGTGTTTATCGCCCCTTCATCCTGTTTGGCAGCTTCGGCCTTGGAGCCTCGTTTTGCCTGCTGTTCTGGGCACCGCCTCTCGAAGGCTGGTTCCTGTTCGGCGCGCTATTGGTGTCAGCCATTATATTTCGAACCTCCTACACCATCGTCGCGGTTCCCTATTCAGCGCTTTCTGCAAGGCTCACCTTCAGCTCGGTTGAACGCGCGGAATTGTCAGGCGTGCGCATGTTCTTTGCCTTTTGCGGAATGCTGTGCGTCACATCGTTCTTCTTCCCGATCAGTAGAGCAATCCAGGAACGCGGAGAGACCGCTGGTGATGGGTTTTTCTACACCGCCATGTTAGGCGCGGTCGTCGCCACCATCGCTTTGTCAGCGTGCTTTTTCTTCACCAAGGAAAAGCCGCCGCTAGGAGGCGATGATCTGCCAAGCGGGTGGAGCCTTAAGTCGTTTCTTGAGGCGTTCTCGCGCAATGATGCATTGAGGCTGTTGCTGCTGGTTCTACTGCTGAATTCGGCGGCTGGTGCAAGCATCAGCATCCCCATGGCGTTCTACATCCAGGCCAATGCGAGCGATTTTGCCAATACCGAAGTGATCCTCTCCGCCTATGCCTTTGCAACGCTTGCAGGCGTGCCGATTTGGACCCTCATCACGCGGTTTGTTGGCAAGAAAAAGTGCTGGTATCTTGGCACTCTTGTCACAGGCATTGCTGGGGTATGGCTGTTTGCATCGGGACCCTACCTCACCAATGGAGTCCCGGTTCAGCTGATTTTGTATGGCTTTGCCGGATCGTCATTTGCCATCATCATCTGGGCGCTAATCCCCGACACGGTTGAATACGGCCAATACAATTATGGTCGCCGCGACGAAGGCGCGGTATTTGGCTCCAGCCTGTTTGCACAAAAAGCATCTGGCGCACTGACGGGACTTGGCGTGGGATACCTCCTATCCGGCATTGGGTACGAGCCCGAACGCGACGTTCAAACCGCTGAAACAGCGCTTTCACTTGGCCAGTACATTGCCATTGTCCCGGTCGTCTTGCTGGTCGCTGCTTCTATAATCCTCTTTCTTATGCCACTGAGCCGCGATCTTCATGCGCGCATCGTTGATGAGCTGTCGCAGGGGTGATGTCAGGGGTGAGAGGGCAAATGGTAAAAACGAAATCCGAAAACTCGGCCAAGATGAAGGATGTGGCAGACTTGGCAGGCGTGTCGATTAAGACCGTCTCGCGGGTGCTCAACAATGAGCCGCACGTTCAAGACAAGCTGCGCCGAAAGGTGCGCGAGGCGGCGGAAAAGCTGGACTATGTGCCCAGTCAATCGGCGCGTTCTTTGCGAGGCAGCCGGTCGTATGACATCAACCTTGTGTGCCACAATGCGGGCAGTGTTTATGTGAACTCGATCCAGTTCGGCGGCGTCATCGCATGCCAGGAATTGGGGTATCAATTGTCGATCAGTCTCGTTGAAAATCTCGACCAGATGGCGATGGCTGATATTCGCGCAGCGTTTGAGACCGTGATGAAACGCAGGCGCCCCGATGGCGTCGTGCTGCTCGCTCCTTATGCGAACGATGAAAAGATCGGTTTTGTGCTGCAAGAGATGGGAATCCCCGTCGTGCGTGTGGGGCCCGTTGACCTTCAGAACAAAGGCCTGCTCGTCGAGATTGATGATTATCAAGCCGCGATTGAAGTTGTTCAGCACCTCACTGATCTGGGCCACAAGCGGATTGGCTTTATCCGGGGAAGCGAAAACCAGCGCGCGACCCATGTGCGTTACTCAGGCTTTTCGGTGGCCATGGAAGCCGCCGGCCTAACGGTTGATCCAGAGCTTGTGCGCCCCGGCGCGTTTGACTTTGAGGCGGGCTATGAGGCGGGGCAGTTCTTCCTTGACCACGCCAACCCGCCAACCGCCGTTTTCTCATCCAACGATGACATGGCAGCAGGGCTCGTCGCTGCATACACAGAGCGCGGGCTTAAGGTGCCTCAAGACCTCTCTGTGGTCGGCTTCGATGATTCCAGCATCGCGACATGTATGCGCCCATTCCTCACCACAGTTCGCCAACCTTTGAGCGATCTGGGGGCAAGGGCCGTGCGCGAGTTGGTCGCCTCGCTAAGCGGCACCGGCAAACCTGAGGCGCGGCGCATTGTGCTCGATCACGAGTTCGTGCTGCGCGACACAACAGCTCCACCAAACACCAATTAAAGTTCCAAAAGGAAAGGGATCACATGTTTAGAAAGACAACTTGGGCCGCAGCTTGCGCTGCTTTGCTTTCGACTGGATCGCCTTCGCTAATGGCCCAAGAGGCAGCGCCGCCAATTGCCCAAGATTTTCAGATGAAGCGCTGTGTGAATATGGGCAATGCCTTGGAGGCGGCCCATGGTGAGAATTGGGGGCGGCTGTACACGCAAGAAGACTACGCGCGCATTGCAGCGGCTGGCTTTGACACGGTGCGCATTCCCGTTCGGTGGAGCGATTACACCGGGCCTGCGCCGACCTATCGCATTCATCCCGATTTTGCCGAAGTGGTCGACAACAACATCCGCTGGGCGCTTAAGAACGACCTCAATATCGTCCTCAACATCCACCACTTTGAAGAAATAATGGAGCAGCCCGCAAACCAGATGGAGCGATATCGCGCGATCTGGGACCAGATTTCACTCCGCTATTCAAAACTGCCAGACAATGTGTGGTTCGAGGTTTTGAATGAGCCGCACAACAATCTAAAAGGCGCTCAAATGCGTCAGGCTCAGGCGCTCGCGTTGCAAATCATCCGCGGCGATAACCCAGACCGGATTGTAATGCTGGGAGGCGAGGAATGGTCGGGCATCCGCACGCTTGCGACCAATCTTTCAACCGATGATCCCAACATCGTCTACACCTTCCACTATTACGACCCGTTCAACTTCACCCACCAAGGCGCAACGTGGCTGGGCGATAATATGCCCAAGGGCAAACGCGGATGGGGCTCGGGCGAAGACAAAGCGGAACTCGCTGCCGCAGTCGAGACGGCCAAGGCGTTCCGGGAGGCAACGGGACGCCCTGTTTTCCTAGGCGAATTTGGCGTCAACGCGCCGGTGAGCAATAAAGAGCGCGTCAAATGGGCAGGCGCGGTCAAGGTCGCGATGGAAGAGGCTGATATCCCGTGGTGTCTTTGGGCCTATGGCAACACCTTTGCCCTCTACACGGATGAGAAGGGCTGGGATCAGGATATGCTGAAGGCGCTCACCGAAGAGTGAGCGCTAGGGGAGTAAATGCAGACGGCAAGAGGGGTGCCTCACCCTTTAAGGTGAGTGTACCCACGCCCAACCGATACGAGCGGATCTTCCGGGTTGTCATGCTCGAGATAAAACCGCTCGATCCCTGCCGCCTCGGCGAGAGGGAGGAGGGTCTTAAAGTCAATCGTGCCATCGCCAACCGAAACCATCTCACCTGCTTCTGAGCGGTCTTTGATATGGCAGGAACTGAAGCGGCCCTGCGCGCTTTCGAAGATCGCGAGCGGATCTTTACCTGCATCAGCCACCCAGAAGAAATCGAGTTCCATGGTGACAAGCTCAGGGTCCGTTTCGCCCAGCAAAATGTCGTATCCGGTGGTGCCTTCCGCTTCGATGAATTCGAACTCGTGATTGTGATACCCCACCATCATGCCAGCGGCTTTGGCTTCCTCACCGCGCTTGTTTAGAAGCTCCGCAAGCGACCGGTATTTGTCGTTAGTCCGCTCTTCTTCCGGGATCCAGCCAAGATAGAGCCGGTCTTGCCCCAACGCCGCAGCGTCTTCCAACGTGGAGGCCCAGACGCCGTCATCGCGCAGCCATGGAAGGCGCACATGACCCGATCGACTGACGAGGCCATTGTCATCCATTATCGAACGGATATCGGCGGCTGAATACTCATAAAGCCCAGCTGTCTCGCAGTCCTTGATGCCGATCTTGGCCAAAGCCTCAAGAGTGCCGCGTGCATCGGCCTCAAACAGGTCGCGAACCGTGTAAAGCTGCACGCCGAGAAGGGCGGTGTAACCAGGCAGGTCACTTGCTGCTGCATCACCACTAGGAGCCGCTTCAGAGCAACCTGCCAGAAGTCCAAGAGAAGTCATCGAAGCGCCGGCAAGGAACGCGCGGCGGTTTGGCTGGATCATCATGCGAGGTTTCCTTCTTTCATCCGCTCAGCAGCGTAATCAACGGCGCGTGCGGTTAGAGCCATAAATGTAAGCGATGGGTTTTGGCAGGCGATGGAGGCAAAGGCCGAACCATCGGTTGCGAAGACGTTGGGCACGTCGTGGCATTGGTTGAAGCTGTTTAGCACGGACTCAGCGGGGTCATTGCCCATGCGCGCGCCGCCCATTTCGTGGATGCAGATGCCGGGTGTGGTTTCGCTCTCAAACGGCTCGATATCAACCGCTCCGGCAGCTTCCAGCATGGCAGCGGCGTCACGTTTCATAGCAACGCGCATCTTCTGCTCATTCTCGCCCCAGCGCACATCGAAATGCATTTGCGGGATGCCGTATTGGTCGGTTTTTGTAGGGTGGAGTGTCGCCTTGTTGGCTTTAACCGGGAGATGCTCACCAAACCCTTGCAGATTGATCCACCAATCTGATGGTTGGCGCAGCTCTTCCTTGAGTGATGCCCCAAACTTGTTGCCGCCAAGCGCGCGTGTCCATGAGGCGCGCCCGCTGTTGCCCTGATAGGCAAAGCCCCGCAGGAACTCACCATCGGTGCGGTTGTCGAGGTTGGCGTAGCGCACAAGATAGGTGCCGTTTGGCCGGCGGCCTGCATAGTATTTGTCAGAATACCCCGGCATCCGGCCCCGCGCGCCCACGCGGTGGTGGTGATCCATCAGGTAATGGCCAAGCACGCCGCTTGAGTTCGCAAAGCCATTGGGATGCGCCTCGGACGTTGAATTGAGCATCACCTGAAGCGTGCCCGCGGTAGACGCGCACAGGAAGATGACTTTGGCCGTGATCACTTCGCGCTCACCCGTCTCGCGGTTCACAATGCGAATGCCTGTTGCGCGGTTGGTCGCGGGATCGTGAAGAATACTCTCAACAATCGCATTGGGCTTCAATGTCATGTTGCCGGTGCGTTCGGCGGCTGGCAAAGTGGCTGAAACGCTTGAGAAATAGGCCCCATAAGAACACCCGCGCTCGCACTGATTGCGGAACTGACAGCTACCCCGGCCAAGCGCGAGTTGCTCCTCTGTAGGAGCCGTCAGGTGAGCTGCGCGTCCGATGACGAGGTGTCGTTCAGGGAAAGCTTCGTTGATCCCGGCCTTTGCGGCCTTTTCAACGCAGGTCATTTCCATCGGCGGCTGAAATTCGCTGTCCGGCAGTTGCGGCAAGCCATCATACGAGCCGCTGATCCCAACAAAGCGCTCTACGTAGGAGTACCATTTCTCAACATCAGCATATCGGATGGGCCAGTCATTGCCGTTGCCGTCCGCTTTGTTCGCGCCAAAATCGGTGTCGCTCCAGCGATAGCTTTGGCGTGCCCACATAAGCGACTTGCCGCCCACTTGATCCCCGCGCAGCCACATGAACGGCGCGCCCTCTTCGGTCGAATAAGGGTTTTCGCGGTCGTTGATGAAGAAGTTGCGCGTGCTCTCGCGAAAGGCATAGCATTGTGATTGCACCGCATAGTCGCTGTCGGCGAGCTTAGGGTCGACGCGGTCGCGGAACTCCATGTCCCAGGGCTCTTTGTTCTCGCCCATATAATCGGTGCCGGGCTGCGTCGGCTTGCCGCGTTCAACGACAAGGGTTTTCATACCCTTTTCGCAAAACTCCTTCGCTGCCCAGCCACCGGACATGCCGGAACCGACAACGATGACATCAAAATTTTCACTACCAGACATATGTGCAAAGTCCGTTCTGAGAAAAAGGGATTAAACGCCGCGATCAAGCCAAGCGCGGCCGACCTCGGAAAGGGGTACGCAAGGATCGTATCGACCCGGAATCTCCTCGTAGGAGAGTTCCTGTGTGGCGGTTTCAGAGGTGTAGTATCCAAACAGCGTCATATCGTGGAGCTGCTGGAAAATGGCTCGGCCCGTATCGCCGTCAGAGGCAGATGCGAACTGGTTGAGAATTTCATCCTGACGCTCGGGTGTTTCGGAGACGAAACCCGACGCACCGATTACCTCTAGGCCCGACAGGAATTCGCCCTGTTGCTCCTCGGTGAAATGCTTGCCGAAGACCGCCGCGATATACTCCGGCACGCCCGCAGCCACCGCGCCGGGGGTGTCGGTCACCGGAATGATCCGGTCGCTCACCGCTGAGATAAGCGACATCTGCTCAGAGATTGAGGCGGGCGCAGAGCAACCCGAAAGGCTGCCCAAGCTCGGCAACGCCACCGCAGCGCCTGCGACCATGACTGTGCTGCGTAGAAGCGAGCGGCGGTCCATTTCCTTGGCCATTGTGGGTGTGTCCATGGTCATCCTCAAGCCTCCTCCGCCGAGTTTTCGAGCGCGTTTCGGGCGAAATACAGCACCGCAAAGATGCCAATCAGAACCACCGGGAAATAGACCAACTGCGACAATGCTCCTTGCCCGGCGGCGACTTCAACGGCGGTGCCTTCAAGCCCGCTTGCCTGTGCATTGGCCCGAGCGCTGTCGATCCAGCCTCCGATAATGGGGTTCCAAATGGTCAGCGCGAACATGCCCGCCGCTCCCACAAGGCTCATCCCCAAAGCGCCAGAGCGCGGCACATATTGCGCCGTCACGCCGATCATCGTGGGCCAGAAATAGCAGACGCCAACCGCAAAGATGATCGCCGAGACATAAACCATCGCCCCGCTGGCAGAGGCCATCAGAAAGAGGCCAAGCGTTGTGAGCACGGCGCTCATCAAAAGCACACCAAGCGGGTTGAGCGCATGGATAAGAGGCCCTGCAAAATAGCGGCCCACCGCCATAATGCCTGTCACCATGCCCAGCACGATCATCGCCTGTCCCGGCAGATTGCCAAGCTGCGCACCGAGGATGCGGTCCACCCATTGCTGTGTGCCGAGTTCTGAGGTCGCAGTGACGCTCATGATCGCCATCAGCAGGATGAGGAGCAGCGCATCACGTGTACGCCCAGCGCGAAACAGCATCAGCAAGAAGGTGAAGCCCAGCGCCACAAGCAGCGGAAGGACAAATGTTCCGGGTAACCCTGCGACAAGGTCATTCGGCGTGCCGATGAGGACCAGAAGCCCGAAAATGGCGCTCATCAAAAGGACGCCCTTTGCATCCAGATCAACCGTCCGCTCGCTTTCCGGCACATCGGGGAAGTGCGTGGTGAAGACCATAAACCCATAGATCGCCGTCGGGATGAGCATCACAGCGATCTGGGGCTGCCAACCGATGCCCGCATTGGTCATGATGTACGAAACGACCGCTCCAATCACGATCCCGCCTGGAAACCATACGTGGAAGCGATTGAGCCACTTGGTCTTCTCATCTTTGTAGAGATCGGCGACCAGCGGATTGCACGCTGCCTCGACCGAACCATTGGCAAAACCGATAAAGAAGGTGGAGATGAGAAGCCCCAAAAAGCCATCGGCAAAAATGGTCAACACAAGGCCCAGCAAATGCCCCACAAACGCAAGGATCATAATGAGGCGCGGGCCCAGCTTATTGTAGAGAAAGCCGAACACCACCATCGCCAGCGGAAAGCCCAGGAAGGCCATCGAGTTCACCCAGCCAAGCTGCGTGTCGCTCAGCGCAAACTCTTCGGACAATTGCGTCAAAATCCCTGCGCGGATTGCAAACGTCATGGCCGTCACGATGAGCGAAATGCAGCTCAGCCAAAACAGCCGGTTGCGGTCAATTGTCGGCGCTGTGATAGCGCTCATGGAAGCGGTTGCCATAACCCGTACCTCTTTCTTGCGCTTAGCGCTCTAGGCCAAGCGCACGGTTGATCTTGGATTGATCAACTTCCCCGCCTGCAAAATCATCAAAGGCATATTCGGTCGGCCGGATCAGATGGTCAGCAATGAACGGCGCGCCTTCAGCAGCGCCTTGCTCAGGGTGCTTCAAACAGCATTCCCATTCGAGCACGGCCCAACCGTCGAAATCATATTGGGTGAGCTTGCTGAAAATCTGGCGAAAATCGACTTGGCCATCGCCCAATGAACGGAAACGGCCCGCACGGTTCTGCCAATCCTGATAGCCGCCATAAACGCCCGTGCGCGCATCGGGGCGGAACTCAGCGTCTTTGACGTGAAAGGCGCGGATGCGCTCGTGATAGCGGTCTATAAAGCCGAGATAATCAAGCTGTTGCAGAACAAAGTGGCTGGGGTCGAACAAGATGTTGGCGCGCGGGTGATTGTCCACTTTGTCGAGGAACATCTCAAACGTTGCGCCATCATGCAGGTCTTCGCCCGGGTGGATTTCATAGGCGCAATCAACGCCATTATCCTCAAACACATTGAGGATAGGCTTCCAGCGCTTGGCAAGCTCAGTAAACCCTTCATCGACGAGGCCAGCGGGGCGCTGCGGCCAGGGATAGACCAGATGCCACATCAGCGCGCCGGAGAAACTCGCGTGGGATTTCAGCCCCAAACGGCGAGAGGCGATTGCGGCCTTTTTGACCTGATCAACCGCCCATTGTTGGCGCTCTTTGGGTTTGCGGTGGAGTTGTTCTGGCGCAAAGGCGTCGAAAAGGTCGTCATAGGCCGGGTGAACGGCCACCAACTGACCTTGTAGGTGGGTGGAAAGCTCTGTGATCGCAAGACCATGCTCAGCGCATCGCCCGGTAAGCTCATCGCAATAATCCTGACTTTCCGCGGCCAGATCAAGGTTCATACAGCGCGGGTCATTCGATGGAATTTGGACGCCTTTGTAGCCGAGCGAGGCCACCCATTCGCAAATGTTGTCGAGATTATCGAATGGGGCTTTGTCGCCCATAAATTGCGCCAAGAATATGGCCGGACCGCGCAGTTCCTTCATGACAAGAGGCCTTTCTTATCCGGGCCAAATGCTGGCGCCTTAATATCAGTGCGCGCGCCCCCTGCGCCGTTGCTGGCAACGGCGGCTTCAAGGAAGGCCATGCCCCTTAACGCCTCAGCAATGCCGGGCACGCCATAGGTGATCGGCGCGACGCCATCGCGTAGAGCGCGGGCGTAATTGCGGTAGAGATTGGCAAAGGCTTCAACATAGCCTTCGGGATGGCCCGAAGGCAGGCGGCAACGTGACAAAGCCTCATCGCAAAGCGGTTTATCAACGCCTGCGCGGTGGGTGATCACTTCGCCGGTTGCGCGGCGTTCGATCAGAGAGTTTGGCTGCTCTTGGTGCCATTCGAGGCCGGCGTTCTCGCCAGAGATCGTGATCGACAGGCCGTTCTCTTCGCCTGCACAAATCTGGCTTGAGATAAGCGATCCCGTGACCCCGTTTTCAAGCTCAAACAGGATCTCGCCATCATCATCAAGCAGGCGTTCGGGCAGGTGGCTGCGCAGATGCGCGACAAGCGAACTCATCCGCGAATTGCAGATAAACTCCGCCAGACTGTGTGCATGGCTCCCAATATCGCCAAGCGCGCCGCCGGGGCCTGCCAGCGCGGGGTCGACGCGCCATGCCGCTTGCTTGTTTCCATCTTCCGCAGCACTCGCCAGCCACCCTTGGACATAGCGGACGTGGACCTTGCGTATCGGGCCAAAGGCTTCAGAGGCCGCAATATGGCGTGCCTGCCACACCATGGGATAGCCAAGATAGGTATGGGTGAGGCCATAATGCGTCCCGGTGGTTTGCAAGATTACGGCAAGCTCTTCGACCTCTTCAAGCGAGACGCCCGCTGGCTTATCGCACATGACATGCACGCCAGCTTTGGCGGCTTGCTGAGCGTAATCCACGTGGGAATTATTGGGCGTGACGATGGAGAGCAGTTGCATCGCGCGGTTTGCCCCGTTCGCACCGCCACCAAGGGACGCCTCGCATGAGAGCATCGCGCTAAGGTCCGAGTAACACCGATCCTCCGCAAGGCCGAGGGCACGCCCAGTCGCTGTGCAATTGGCAAGATCACGGCTGAATGCGCCGCATACCAGATCAATCTCGCTATCAAGCGCCGCCGCCATTCGGTGGACCGCGCCAATAAAGGCGCCTTGACCGCCGCCAACCATGCCCATGCGCAATCGCGATGACATCATTTCCCCTTCCGTGGGGGCTCAAAGCCCCTCCCAAAACCTTGTGGCCTTTTGCATTGCCATCTTGTCTTACGTTGTCAATTTGTATTACTGTCGGCCCCAAGAGGTCAAGAGTGACTCGAAAAAAGACCAGATAGTGGGACTGGCGAATGGTGTCGGGAGCTGCAATTGACTTTGCCGCCCCTCATGCGATTTTGTCCGGCGGAGAGAGGGAGTTTCGTGTGACGAGTGGTAAAGCCTCTGATGGGGCTGCCAAAAGGATCAACCACGTCGTTGTCGTGGGAGGAGGCACCGCCGGTTGGATGACGGCTGCGGGGCTTGCCCATATGCTTGGGGCTTCCGCGCTGGGGCAAGCGGGGTTGAAGGTCACGCTGATCGAGTCCGAGGCCATCGGTGTGGTGGGGGTAGGCGAGGCGACACTGCCGCACATCAAGGCGTTCAACGACACAATCGGCATCAACGAAGCTGAATTTATGGCGGCGACCTCTGCCACCTTTAAGCTTGGCATTGAGTTTGTCGATTGGGGCCGCAAGGGCGACAGTTACATCCATCCTTTTGGTGAGTTTGGCCTGCCCAATGACGGTGTTGCCTTCCATCATTACTGGCGCAAATTCGCAGAGCAAGCAGGCTCGCTTGACGACTATTCACTGCCCGTTGTTGCGTGCCGAAAGGGAAAGTTTCAGCCGCCTAGTGAAGACCCGCGCTCGGTGCTTTCGACCTATCGCTATGCCTATCAATTCGACACGCTCCAATATGCGCCCTTTATGCGGTCCCATGCTGAAAAGAGCGGCGTTACGCGGATTGAGGGCAAGGTTGTCGATGTGTGCGTTGATGCGCAAGACGGATGTGTCACTTCGCTGACGCTTGAGGGCGGTCAGAGTGTCGAGGGTGATCTCTTCATCGATTGCACTGGGTTCTTTGGACTTCTGATCGAAAAACAACTGAAAAGTGGCTATGACGACTGGAGCGAGTGGCTGCCCGCTGACCGAGCGGTGGCTGTGCCGTGTGAGAGAGCAGGGCCCTTGCTCCCCTACACGCGCGCCACCGCTCACGAAGCGGGGTGGAGCTGGCGCATTCCGTTGCAGCACCGCACCGGCAATGGGCATGTCTATTCGAGCCAGTTTCTATCCGATGATGCGGCCTGCGATACGCTTCTTGGTGGATTGGAAGGCGGGCGTCTTTCTGATCCACGTTTCCTGCGGTTCGTCACGGGTAAGCGCCGCAAGCTTTGGAACAAGAATGTCGTGGCTATCGGGCTTTCTGGCGGGTTCCTGGAGCCGCTGGAATCGACGAGTATCTACCTCATCCAAGAGGGCATCTCGAAGCTTGTTGAACTGTTCCCGCAAGACCAAGATTGCGGCGTTGAGACACGCGAATACAACCACTGGATGGACCTCCAGTTTGAGCGCATCCGTGACTTTCTGATCTTGCATTACCACGCGACCCAGCGTGACGATTCCGACTTTTGGAACCATATGCGTAACTTGAAAGTGCCCGATAGCCTGCAAGAGCGGCTCGCGCTTTTCCGCGCGCATGGCCATGTATCCGCATACGAACATGGCCTCTTCCTCGTGCCCAGCTGGATCGCTGTGTTGATCGGGCAAAGGGTGATCCCCCAAGGCTTTGACGCGAGAGTTGCGGGCACGCCAGAGGCACATGTGAAGCAGCATCTTGCCGGCCTTCGCGATCATATGAGCAAGGCTGCTGGATCGATGGAGGACCACGCCACTTTCCTGCGCCGCTATGCCCAGATGAGTGATGCAGCATGAGCGAGGAGACCATCCTCCTTAAAGGTCCGGCCTTGCGGGTTGCCATTGTCGGAGCGTTTCTGGCTCGCCGTTGGCTGAGCAATCAGCGCGAGCTTTTCCTTACACCGGACAATCTTGATGCGCTTCCTGCGACAATCCTTGCGCGCCCCGATCATATGCGGTTTCACGCGGAGATCGGGCTTGGGCTTGACGCTTTGATCAAGGGGGCGGGGGCAAAGCCAGTGTTCGCTCCAAGCTATCCCAGCGTCTCGGGCCCGCTCAACTTGCCGTTTGCGCCCATTGGCCAATCCCAGGGCGGCGTTGAGTTCCAGCATTTTTGGATGCGGGCAAACAGCGCTGCGCCGCAAGCCGATCTGCTCGCCTTCTCGCCAGCAATCGCCTTGGAGCAGTCAGACGACAAACCCTCGTTGGAAGCGTTGCAAAAGCGCGCGCCGCCGTTTGGGTTGGAGTTGCAGGCATCGCAATATGTGCACGCGATGTTGGGTTTGGCGGCCTCGGCGGGCGCCGTTGTTCAGACGGCTGACCAAGAATTGCCTAAGGCGGACCTGACCATCGATTGTGCAGGCGTTACAGCTCCCTCTTGGGCGCAAGGATCGCTCGGCCTGCTTGAGGAGCAGGCTCTACCGGGTCTCGAATGGCAGGTGAGCGTCAACACGGTGCGGCGATTTGTGGCCTTGTCGGCAGACTTATCGAATTGCACAAATGAGGCGCGCGAATACACGCGCCTTGCTCGCCAAGAGGCAGAGCGGATCGCGGATATGGAGGCGCTTCTGAGCGCTGCCGACCCGCGTGAAATCGCGCGCCCCACGCTCCGCCGTAAAGTGGAGCTGTTTGAAGCTTGTGGCCGCATCCCCACGCAGGATTTTGAGGTCTACACTCCCCCCGAATGGCTTGCCGCGCTTTGGGGTAGGGGCCTGCGCCCGCGCCGTTATGACCGGATGGCTAACCGCCTCCCACAGGCACAATTGATGACTTGGATCGCAGACCTGCAAAGGCAATGCGAAGGCCTAAACCGCAAACGAGAGACAGTATGAGTGAGGGATCAATCAAACGCGTCGTAATCGCTGGGGGAGGCACCGCCGGTTGGATGGCGGCGGCGGCCTTGTCCAAGATTATGGGGCCAGCGGGCGTCATGGTGACCTTGGTCGAATCCGAGGCAATCGGCACCGTGGGCGTGGGCGAGGCGACAATCCCGCCGATTATCAAGTTCAACACCATGCTTGGCATCGATGAGCATGATTTCGTGCGTGCAACGCAGGCGACCTACAAGCTGGGGATTGAGTTTAACGACTGGGGCGGGCTTGGTGAAAGCTACTTCCACCCCTTTGGCCGCATCGGCTTTGACCTTGAGGGTATCGATTTCCACCAGTTCTGGGCGCGGCTTAAAGGGCTAGGTGATGAAGCTGGACTGGGTGTCTATTCGCTCAACACGCTCGCAGCATATGCAGGTAAATTTGTCCGACCAGAGCCCGCGCATGGGCAAGTGATCAATCAGCTCGGTTATGCTTTCCACTTTGATGCATCGCTTTACGCCGCGTTCTTGCGCGCCTTTGCAGAGCGCCACGGCGCGACCCGGATTGAGGGGCGAATTGATAAGGTTGAGCAGGATAGCGAAAGTGGCCTCATCACCGCGCTCAAGCTCGATCAAGGACGCACCATTGAAGGCGATCTGTTCATCGACTGCACCGGCTTTCGCGGGCTCCTTATCGGTCAGGCGATGGCTAGCCAGTATCACGATTGGAGCCATTGGCTGCCCTGCAACAGGGCCGTCGCAGTCGCGTGTGAGAAGCAGGGTGATCCCATTCCCTACACCCGCTCAACCGCACGCGAAGCCGGATGGCAATGGCGCATCCCGCTCCAACACCGCACCGGCAATGGTTATGTCTATTGCGACCAGTTCCTGACCGCTGAAAAGGCAGAAGAGACACTGCTGGCAAACCTAGACGGTGCGCCTGTTTCCTCCCCCAATCATTTGCGCTTCCAAACCGGCCACCGCGACAAGTTTTGGGCGGGCAATTGCATCGCGATTGGGCTCTCATCAGGCTTCTTAGAACCACTGGAATCAACCAGTATTCACCTCATCCAAATGGGCATTGCAAAGCTGATCGCACTGTTCCCCGGTTCGGTCGAAGCCCCAGTTGAACGCGCTGAATACAACCGGTTAATGACCGATGATTTTACCCATGTGAGGGACTTCTTGATCTTGCATTACAAAGCCACCGCCCGAGCTGATACGCCGTTCTGGGACTATGTGCGGACCATGAGTATTCCCGATACGCTTCAGAAGAAAATGGACCTTCTGCGTTCAGGCGGACGCTTCTTCAAATATGATGCGGAGCTGTTTGACCTGACCAGCTGGCTTGCCGTGGCTCAGGGTCAGGGCTGGGGGCCCGAAGGGCACAGTCCGGCGGCCAATCGCTTGTCCAAAGTCAATCTCGAGCAAAGCCTAGCCAATATGCGCGGGGTGTATGCGAAAACCGTGGACGCCATGCCCAGCCATCAGGCCTATATTGACAAATTCTGCAAGGCGGCGGGCGAAAGCTTGCGGGCGGATGCCGCATGAACCCGTATCTGTTAGACCATGTTGTGATCGTGGGCGGAGGCACAGCTGGCTGGATGGCAGCGGCAACGCTTGGGCACCTGCTCGACGGCTCTCCCACCAAGGTCACCCTGATCGAATCTGAGCAGATCGGCACTGTGGGCGTGGGTGAGGCAACCATTCCCCCGATCATCGCTTTCAACACGATGCTTGGCATTGATGAGGATGAATTTGTCCGCGAAACCAATGCGACGTTTAAGCTAGGCATCGAGTTTGTCGACTGGCTCGAGCGGGGCCACAGCTATATCCACCCTTTCGGCGACTTCGGGCGTGATTTTGATGCGATCCCGTTTTACCAATATTGGCTTCACCGCAATTTGGCCGGGCATAAGGATGACTTGTTCTCCTATTCACTGATGGTGGAGGCGTGCCGGCGCGAGAAGTTCATGCGCCCCCTCACCAATCGCCCGCAATCGGCGTTGGCGGGGATCAATTACGCGTTTCAATTCGATGCCTCGCTTTATGCCGCATTTTTGCGCCGTTTTGCGGAAGGGAAGGGGGTGACTCGCGTCGAGGGCCGCGTCGAAGGCGTCTCCCAAGATGCCGAGACAGGGCATATTGAGACCCTGACCCTCGACAACGGTCAAACCATTGGCGGCGATTTCTTCGTAGATTGTTCTGGCTTTCGCGGCCTCTTGATCGAGCAAACGCTTGAGACGGGATATGAGGATTGGCGCGAGTGGCTGCCGTGTGACCGGGCGGTGGCAATGCCTTGTAAGAAGATAGCGGACCCTATTCCTTACACCCGGGCGACAGCGCGCGACGCCGGTTGGCAATGGCGTATTCCGCTCCAACATCGCACCGGCAATGGCCACGTCTACTGCTCTGAGTTCATGGACGATGACACCGCTGAGCAGGTGCTGCGCGACAATCTGGATGGAGAGCCTCTAGCAGACGCCAATCGGCTGCGGTTTTTTACTGGACGGCGCAAGAAATTCTGGAACGGCAATGTGCTGGCGTTGGGGCTGGCTGCTGGCTTTATGGAGCCGCTGGAATCGACCAGCATCCACTTAATCCAAACCAGCCTTGCCCGGCTGTTGACGCATTTTCCGGATAAGCGGTTTAAATCCGCTGATATTGATGCGTTCAACCAACGCACGACGAAAGAATATGAGCGGATCCGCGATTTTCTGGTCTTGCATTACACCGCGACACGGCGCGATGACGCGCCATTTTGGCGGCACTGTCAGGCCATTGAACAACCCGACAGCCTGAAAAGCCGCATCGAACAATTCCGCGATTGTGGCCGCATTTTTTCGGAGCCAAATGACATATTCGGGACCGCCAGTTGGCTGGCTGTGCTCTATGGTCAGGGAATCGAACCGGTGGCGACGAACCCCCTTATTGCGAAGGTTCCGTTGGACAGAATCGACCAGATTGTCGGTAAGATCGGCAGCACAATTGATAACGCGGCCAACGAAATGCCGTCTCATCAGCGGTTCATCGAAGAAAATTGCAAAGCAAAATCAATGGATTGAAAATCGAGTGTTGAAAAAGAGCATCATGAAGCCCTGTTCTGACAATTAGCGTTGACAACGGTGTCAATTTGTCGTCATATCAAGATGAAAGAGATTGTGTGACCTCATGAAATTGGGGCACCACCTGGAGGGGAAAGCAATTGAATATAATTCGCGCTCGCGTCGCTAACGCACTTGTATCGAAGTCTTTGCTATCAAGCGTTTCAACCATCGGCCTGCTCGCAGCAGCGCCTGTGATGGCCCAAGATCAATCGGACGATGCGGATACTGAGCAGGTCGATGAGGATGATGTGATCATCGTGACCGGCCTTCGAGAGTCGCTGGCATCCGCGCAAACGCAAAAGCGCAACGCGGATACCGTGGTTGATGTTGTCACGGCTTCCGACATTGGCGCTCTTCCAGACCGGTCGGTCTCCGAAGTCCTCCAGCGTGTTCCCGGCGTCAGCGTCCTTCGTTTTGCAGGCGCAAACGATCCCGACCATTTTGCTGTTGAGGGCAGCGGGGTAAACGTTCGCGGCCTCCCGTTTGTTCGCTCTGAGCTCAACGGACGCGATGCAATTGCTGCAAGCAGCAGCGGCGTTCTTGGCTTTGAAGACGTGTCGCCAGAGCTACTTGGCAGCGTTGTTGTGTTCAAAAACTCGTCAGCTGACCTCATCGAGGGCGGTATGGCGGGCACAATTGACCTGCGCACCCGTTTGCCGTTTGATCAAACGGGGCAGGTGCTCGCCGCGTCTGTTGAAGCAAACTATGGCGACCTTCGCGAAGAGTGGTCTCCGTCGGGCAGTCTCCTTTATTCAAACACTTGGGACACCAATGGTGGGACCTTCGGTATCCTTGGCAACATCGCCTACAGCGAGCTTCTTTCGCGGGCTGATGGCACCGGCCTTGTCGATTTTGTAGAAACAGCAGACGGCTTCGTCCCATCAGGCGGCAGCATCCGTACGCAAGAATTTGACCGTGAGCGTCTGACGATCGCTGGCGCTGCGCAATATGAGAGCAATGACGGGCGCTGGGTTGCGACGGCTCAATTCCTGCGCTCTGATTCAGAGCTGGTTTGGGGCGAGAATGTTTTTGAGACCGGTGCTGATAGTGCAGGTGCACGTTCAAATCTTGATTCAAGCGACTTCACCTTCGATGAAGATGGCGTCTTCACAAGCGGCACGATCACCGACAATTCGCAGTGGCGCGGCCCTAACGCTGCCGCCGCTCTCCTTGGTGGAACCGGTGGTCAGCAAATTGCTCTTGATCGCAACCGCTTTGAAAACGATGTCACAACGGACTTTGGGTTCAATCTGAAGTTTTCGCCAACCGACGATCTGCGTTTCAATTTTGACGCGCAATATATCAACTCATCCACCGACGTTGTCGATATCACCGTGCATCGGTCGATCTTTGCTCCGCTCTTTGTGGACGGCCGCTCTGGTTCGGTGCCAAGTTTTGAACTGCTTGTGCCAGCTGGAGAATCAGCTGACTATTTCAATGACCCAAGCAGCTATTTCATCCGTTCTGCGATGGATCACATCACGCAAAACGATGCCGAATCAATCGCGTTTCGTGGTGATGTGGAATATGACTTTTCCGGTGACGGATGGCTGAAGTCGGTTCGAGCGGGTGCTCGCTATTCCCAAGAAGACTTTGAGCTGCGTCAGTCAGACTTTAACTGGGGCAATATCTCAGAGGTTTGGAGTGGCCGTACATTCAATGCGGGCGCGCCTCTCTTGTTGGTGAGTGGCAATCCGGACTCATCGCTTGATGCATTAACTGCGCCGCTATTTAGCACCACAACATTTGACAATTATCAGCGCGGGTTGCCCACTGGGCTTGGTGGCCCGGTCCCTGCTTATAGCGGACCATCGGTTCTCGATTATGCAGGCTTTGAGAGCGCCTTTAATGGCATTCTTGGTGCAATTGGCGGAAGCCCATCGGGTTGGACGCCCCTTACAGGCCGCAGTGGAGTAATCGAAGGCACCCCATTCTTGCCAAGTGAAATCGGCTCCATCGAGCGCGACAATTTTGCTGCTTATGTACGGGCTGATTTCGAAACTGACCCGGGCTCTGATGTTGTCTTATCGGGTAATGTTGGTCTTCGTTATGTGCGCACTGAAAGAAGCGTAGATTCCTCGCTTCAGGTTAACAGTTTTGGCCAGTATTTCCCCAATGCAAACCTGTGTGATGCAGGCTTTGTATCGACCGATCCGGCTTTCCAAATTCCCGATTTTTGTACTCTCGATCTCGCCTCGTTACAGGCCGCTTTGGGTGATGGCTTTAATCTCAATCGAACGGCGAACACGACCTACAACGAGCTATTGCCGAGCCTCAATCTCAAGCTTGATGTGCCCGGCGACCATGTGCTGCGCCTAGCCATTTCAAGGACACTGACGCGGCCCGGAGTGGACCAGCTTAATGAACGGGTAGTGCTTCAAACGCTTGCCGGGCCGGCGATTTCCGATGGGGCTGGCGGTACGATCAATCCGTTCGACGGCTTTATCGGCAGCGCGACGGGCAATGCGAACCTCACCCCGCAAACCGCATGGAACATTGATGTCGCGTGGGAGTGGTACTTCAACCGGGCGGGCTCTTTAACCGTCACTGGCTTCCACAAGGAAATCGATGATTTCATCGCCTTTGCCCCGGTCGGAGTGAGCATTCCTGAGGATGAAACGCCTGCGGAATTCCTCGCAAACCCACTGCTCAACCCCTTGCTGCGAAACACAGAGGTCAATTCTGACGATTCTGCGAGCGTTACGGGTCTTGAGGTTGCTTATCAGCAGTTCTTCGACTTCCTGCCGGGCATTTTGAGCGGATTGGGTGCGCAGTTCACCTACACGTACATCGACTCTGAAGGAGTGGATAACCAGCTCGATCCATCGATCCCAAGCGATGATCCGCCAACTGCACGCTTTGATGTGGATGCCGGGGTCTTCCCGCGAATTTCAAAGCATAACATCAACGCAATTGCCCTTTATGAAAAAGGTCCGGTGCAATTCCGCTTGGCATACAATTGGCGCAGCGAATTCCAGCTGACACCGCGCGATGTGATCTTCCCGTTTGCATCGATCTATCAGCCCGCAACAGGGCAGCTTGATGCGTCCTTGTTCTATGAGCTGAACAACAATTTCACAGTTGGTGTTCAGGCGGTGAACCTTTCCGATGATGTGACGGAGACGACCCAGACGGTGAATGAGGCCGGCCTTCAAGCGCCGCGCAATTTCTTCCGGAATGATCGCCGATACACTGTGATTTTGCGGGCAAAATTCTAGCCCCTGTTCGAAGAAGGTCTCTCCCCCTTCTTTAGGCAGTATGAGCCCGGTCAATTGTTTTGGCCGGGCTTATCTGTCTTTGAGCGGCTGGCAAAAAAGCGCAGCTGCATTCGTGTTCGACCAACAGCGCCACTTTTGAGAGCTCAATGTTAGGCGGGGCCTATGATTTCGACCGAGGGTCTTCCCGCAGGGTCAAAGCTCACCTTACAATCGATGTCGAAGACGTCATTGAGCCTTTGGGTGGTCAAGGTTTCTTGCGGCGTTCCTTGTGCGATAACGTGGCCGTCTTTCATCCAGATCAGTCTGTCTGCATAGCGCGCGGCGAGTTGTAGGTCATGGAGCACGGTCAGGACAGCTCTGCCATCCTGCGCAGCACGCCGGAACAAGCGTAAGACCTCGTGCGCATAACGCGGATCGAGCGCTGCGACGGGTTCGTCAGCAATCACGACGGGGGTTTGCGATGCCAGTGCACGCGCGACGTGAACGCGCGATAGCTCACCGCCAGACAAAGTATCAGCGGCACGGTTCTCGAAGCCTTGAAGGTCGCAAGCCGCGATAGCTTGCGCAACGGCAGCATCGTCATGCGCAGAAAGGTTTTGCGGCGATGCTCCATAGGCAAAACGGCCAAGAGCCACCACATCGCGCACCGGTTGGGGCCAGGTGAGCGGGCGCGATTGCGCAAGATAGGCGAGCTTGCGCGCGCGCTCGACGCGACTTAGCTGCGCAATTGGCTGACCTTCAATTTCGGCGCTGCCCGTATCGGGCTTAATCAGACCCAAGGCTAACCGCAAAAGAGTTGTTTTGCCTGCACCATTGGGTCCAATCAACGCGGTGAGAGTGCCTTGTTCCAAGGCGAAACTTGCATCTTTCACCAGCGCTTTGCCGTCTGCCCGATATGAAAGGCCCTTCGCCGTCAAAAGGCTCATGCAAGCCTCCTCTTTGCCGCGATCCAGATGAATATCGGCGCTCCAATAAGCGCCGCGACCACGCCGAGTTTAAGCTCAAAGTCAGTGGGGATAACGCGCACGCCAATGTCGGCAAGAACCAGAAGAAGCGCGCCCAGCAAGGCCGATGGCACCAACAGACGCGAGGCATCATAGCGCACAAGTGGCCGGACCAGATGGGGCGCAACGATCCCGACAAAGCCAATCGCTCCTGCAAGCGCGACGGCGGCACCTGTTGAGAGCCCTGCGCCGATGATCACCGCGAGCCGTTGACCTGTGAGATCCACGCCGAGCCCCGCCGCGGTCTCTTCGCCAAGACAAAGCGCTGCGAGCCCGCGTCTTGATGCAAGCAAAATTGCCATGCCCAATGCTGCGAGAGGCGCGCTTAGCCACAGATCTTCAAAACTGCGATTGGCGACCGTGCCCAGCATCCAATTGACCATGTCGGCAAGGTTGAATGGATTGGGCGCGAAGTTCATCAAAAGCGCCATCAATGCGCCCGCAAAGCTGGAAAGCCCGACACCAATTAGAATGAGCGTTACAACCGACTGATTGCGAAGCGCGGCTGCTGCGACGATCCCGGTGGCAACCAATGCACCGACGACCGCAGCTATCGGCAAGACAAAGGGCATGCTGGCGGTGAGGCCGTAGTACAGAACAAAGCTTGCAAACAATGCAGCGCTCGCTGAGACGCCGAGGATGCCTGGCTCTGCCAAGGGGTTTCGCAAAAGGCCCTGCAAGGCCGCTCCGCTCATACCCAAGGCGGCTCCCACTAAGGCGGCTGCCAGACTGCGTGGCAGGCGGATATCCCAGACCACCAATTGGTCCGCGGGGCTTGCGTGAAAGACGAGGGCGCTAAGCACACGGTCAAGCGGTACAGACACAGAACCGAAAAGCAATGAGAGCACGATTGCGGCGATAAGCCCTGCGCCCAAAAGGCCATCCAACCGGCTCATGAAGCAACGCCTGCAGTCTTTGCCATGGCCTCGACCGCCTCGATCAGGAACCAGCCGCCGCACGCTGTCCAAGCTCCATCTATAGAGGCAACCGGACGCTCACTGAGCTGGGCCTGAGCGACAGGATGGCGCGCCGCGCTCCATTGCCTGAGGTCGCCCGCCTCGCTCTCAAAGAAGGCAGCCACAACCAATTCGGGGCGCTCATAGGCCAATTGTTCCAAGGGGATGGGGTGCCAGCCAGCCTCCTTTTGGAAGTTGGCAAGTCCTGCTGCTGTCATCAGTTCGTGGATCATCGTCCCCTCACCAGCTGTGACCCCTCCAGGGGTCATGTAGAGTGCTTGGGGTCTCTGTTTGGACTGCTGAGCAAGGTCAGCAAGGCGGCGGTCCATATCTTTGACAACTTTGCTTGCCTTTTGGGGCGCGCCAAGCTGCGCACCAATCTGCACAACCTGTGCGCGCACCTCTTCGATGTTCTGCGGGAAACCGATCTGCACCACTGGGACACCGGCGCGCTCCATGAAGGGGCCAATATTGGGGCCGCCGCCGTAAGAGCGCACAATTAAATCAGGCTCCAATGCCAAAACATCAGCAGCGCGCGGGCGCACTTTGCGCAATCCCTTGGCTTCATCGCGCAGGTAAGAAAAGCGTTTGTCCGCATCAATTGACAGCGCAAGCACGCTGTTGCGCGGTGCAAACTCGAGCACATATTGATCTGCGCAATAATCAAGGCTGACGATGCGCTTTGGGCTTTGGGTCCCAAGCGGTTCAGACGCCTCTTTCTCCTCGCCTGCAGAGCAAGCCAAGAGAAAGAGGCTCGAAAGAGCCGCAAAGGCCAAGCGCATATGCATTACATCCGGTAACGCACACCGCCAAAGACTGCGCGGCCCGGCTGTCCGAACTGAAAGATCGTCTCGTATTCCTCGTTGGTCACATTCTCGATCCTGCCGAAGATTTCGAGGTTTTCAGTGATACCATAGCTCACTCTTACGTCTGCTACGACATAACCATCATTCTGGCGCGTGTTGAAGGTGTCATCAAAGCTGTCGCCCACAATCAAAACGGTTGCGCCAATGCCAAAGCCGTTTTTCATGCGATAGTCAGCGACAAGGCTTGCGGTTTCCTCGGCCCGGCGGGCCAAACGGTTGCCAGTGGTGTCGTCGAACGCATCGATGATCGAGTAATTCAGCGCCACATCAAACCCATCCACCGGTTGCAAGGCAACACCAAATTCCCAGCCATCGGCAGAAACGCTGGCGACATTGGCGTAAGTGCCAAAGGGCCGCGGGTTATTGGGATCATTGCAGATCGGGATAGCCGCGCTGCATCCGACAAATCCGATTTCATTGGTGCCATCGCGGTTGAAATAGGTGAAACCGATCTGAGCGCGGCCCTTAAGCAGTGATTGTGTGACGCCCACATCCCAACTTTCCGAAGTTTCAGCCACAAGGTCAGGATTGCCGAAATTGCTGAAACGCTGGAAAAGGGAGGGTGCTTTAAACCCTTCGCCATAACTCGCGCGCACGATGGTGCTGCCCTTGTTAGGTGTGTAGGCCCCGCTTGCCGAGAAGATGGTCGCGCTGCCGAATGTATCGGTGTCATCGAAACGAAAACCGCCGGTTAGTGAGAGGCCTTGAACGGGCGTTACATTAGCCTGCGCAAACACCGAATTGATCCATGCATCGGCAATTGTGGGCGCAGCGCCAAAGCTTGATGAGGAGAAATCCGATTCCTCGCGTTCTGCACCAAAGACGAATTGCACCGCATCGCTTGCATCAAACACGCCCTGATATTCAAAACGGCGATTTTCGCCGCTGGCATCGAAGGTCACAAAATCTGTGTCATTGTTGACATTCATGCGCTCGATATCGGTGTAAGCAAAGCCGAGGCGATTGCGAAAACGTCCCTCGGAAAGCCCCACATTGATCCCGGCATAGCCCACAAAATCCTTGCGGTTCGAGACCTCGTTGGTGTCGCCAAAAGCAAAAGTGGGCGGTGCAAAGCCGTCGATGTCGGTCTCGCCATCGGCATAGAATGCGCGAAAGTCGAGAGCGATATTGTCTGATAACGCTACGCCGATTTTGCCGTTTAAACCAATGCTCTCAAAGCCGTCCTCTTCCGCGCCGCCGCGTGTCTCGTTAAATGCAGAGATACCATCGGTGGTGAGGTAGGTGCCCCCAAGGCTTGCTGAGACGGGTCCGAACTTGCCTGATACATTGGCGACAAGGTCGGCGGTCTCTCGCGACCCATATTCCGCGCGAGCAAACAGCCCCAATTCCTCGGTCGGCTCTCGGGTCAGCAGGTTCACAACCCCGCCAATCGCTTGGCTGCCATAGAGCGCAGATTGCGTGCCGCGCACGACCTCAACGCGCGCAATATTGCCGGTGAGAAGCGGGCCAAAATCAAACCCGCCACCGATGGAGGATGGGTCATTCAATTTGATCCCATCGATAAGCACCAAGGTCTGGTCGCTTTGCGCGCCTCTGATGGAGACGCCGGCCGCTGTGCCAATCCCGCCATTGCGGTTGAAGGTTACGCCCGGAACGGTTCGCAGGATATCGATCACATCGCTTGTCTGGCGGTTTACGATTTCTTCTTCGGCGACGACGGTGACGGACGAGCCCACTTGCGCCAAATCGCGCGATGTGCGGTTGGCGGTGACAACAATGGTGGAGCTATCGGCGACAGCGCCGCCCTGCCGATCAGTGTCTTGACGGTTCGTGTCTTGCGCAAGAAGCGAAGAGGGGAGCAGCGCGAGCGAGGAGGCGGCTGCGAGATAGGTGCTCAATTTCATGAAGTGTGTATCCAAAGCTTGCCCAAGCGGAGGCTCCGAGCCCCGAATGGCACAGTCGACAACAGGGTCTGTTGCGGCCATCAAACCACAACACCGGAGACACCCCGAGCTGCCGCTACTTCGGAATTACGACGGTCGTATCCCGCCACTTCCCTGTCCCACTGGGCTGGACCCGGCCCCGGACGAACGACGCGATGGCAGGTCTCCTGGCTTGCTGATCATCACGCCTGAACCGTCTTCCCAGTAAGCGCCGCAAAGCGCTTTGCCAGTGACATTGTGGTTCAAGGTTCCCAGCCTACAGTTGCGGGCACAGCGCCGGATTACCCTTTAACAGGGGCACCGGCTTCCCTCTTAGCGTGACGCGCAAAAGCACGCCCCGCACCATCTGGGGCGAGCGCTAGCCAAGGGGTTTGGTAATGTCAATTTGGGTTGAGTAGCGCGTTAGCTCCAAACGCCGCGCGTGTCGTAAACCACCGCATCGCCGCGTTCTTCGGCCGGGATTGCTTTGAACACGTCGTGATCGACAAGCAGGAGCAGAATGTCGCACTCCTCCAGCGCCTCATCGATATCGATCAGCGCCGCGCCTGTGTTTTCAAATACAGGGGGCAGTTCGGTTGCATAAGGCTCTACCACCTGAACGCGTTCGCCATAGGTTTTTGCAAGACTTGCAGCGATCTCAAGGGCGGGGCTTTCGCGGAAGTCGTCAATATTGGCTTTGAACGCGAGGCCAAGGCAGGCGATTTTCGCGTCTGCGTGCATGTCCGCAAGCGCCTCTGCACGGGCCAGAACGTGGTGCATTTTGTTGTCGTTGGTCTCGCGCGCTTGGCGGATGATCTTCGCCTCATCGGGTGCGCCATGGACGATAAACCACGGATCGACCGCGATACAGTGGCCGCCCACGCCAGGACCTGGCTGCAAAACATTTACACGTGGGTGGCGATTGGCAAGACGGATCACCTCCCACACATCCAACCCTTGCTTGTCGGCGATCATCGAAAGCTCATTGGCAAACGCGATATTCACATCGCGAAAGGCGTTTTCGACGAGCTTTGTCATTTCAGCCGAGCGTGCATCGGTGACAACACATTCGCCTTTCACAAAGCGCTTGTAAAACGAAAGCGCCTTACGTGCACAGCGCGGCGTGATCCCGCCAATAGAGCGGTCGTTGTGGATCAATTCTTCAAGAATGCGTCCCGGAAGAACGCGTTCTGGGCAGTAAGCGATAGAGATATCAGGGGTGCCCTCGCACAGACCCGGCATTGCAAGATCGGGGCGGCTCTCGGCAAAGACATCGCGCATCTTCTCGGTCGTGCCCACGGGCGAGGTCGATTCAAGGATGACGCAGTCGCCTTTCTTGAGAACCTGCGCGACCTTTTCAGCGGCCTGAAGAATGTAAGAGATATCTGGCGTGTGCTTGCCATCATTGCTGAATGGGGTCGGGACAGCGATGACAAAAACTTCGGCGGGTTCAACCTCAAGGCTCGCTGTGAGAAGGCCATCGTTAACGACCGCCTGAACGAGGCCATCAAGGTCCACCTCTTCGATGTGCACTTCGCCGCGATTGATGGTGTCGACGACGAGCTCGCTCACATCAACACCTTGGACTTTGCATCCTGCGCGCGCCATCACGGCGGACGTCGGCAGGCCAATGTAACCAAGGCCGATCACACTGGCACTAAGGGTTGTTTTCTTAAGCAAAGTTGCACTCCGTCACTCGCGGGTTTTCCGGCCCGGTCGGATGTGCGTTAACTTGCAGAAGATAATATAAGGTAAGCTTCGCCCCGAAATTAGCCCGCCAACAGGTCGCAAATGCGCTGAGAGGCTTTGCCATCTCCAAAGGGGTTATGCGCGCGCGCCATCGCATCGTATGCATGGGAATCGTCAAGCAAAGTGCCCACTTCGCGCACAATCGCCGCGGCATCGGTGCCCACCAGTTTGGCGGTGCCCGCTTCCACGCCTTCAGGCCTCTCGGTTGTCTCGCGCATTACCAAAACCGGTTTGCCAAGCGCTGGCGCCTCTTCTTGCACTCCGCCGCTGTCGGTCAGCATGATGTGAGCGATATCGAGAAGGCGCGCGAAATGGGGGTAATCAAGCGGCTCAATCAAGGCGACATTATCGAGCCCTGTGAGCGCCTCGTTCATGACACTGCGCACGTTGGGATTGAGGTGCACGGGGAAGATGATCGCAACGTCCTCACGGCTGGCGATTTCACGCACTGCTCTGGCGATCTGTTCCATTCCGTCACCGAAATTCTCCCGCCTGTGGCTGGTCATCCCGATGATCCGTTTGCCCGCAAAACGCGCCTCGATTTCGGCGAGACCCGCGGCAAGGTGGGGTTTTGCAGCGACCTCATTGGTTACCCAATGAAGGGCATCAATCACTGTGTTGCCTGTGACGTGAATGCTTGCCGGATCGACATTCTCGGTGCGCAGCGCATTGGCAGCCGTTTGGGTCGGAGCGCAGTGGAGTTTGGCAAAGCTGCCCACCACCTTGCGGTTCACTTCCTCTGGCCAAGGGCGATAGATGTCCCCGCTGCGAAGGCCCGCTTCGACGTGGCAAACCGGGATTTGCCGGTAATATGCCGCGATTGCCCCTGCCATCACGGTCGTGGTGTCGCCCTGTACGATCACCCAATCGGGCTTTTCTTCGTCCATTACCTTGCCAAGCCCGGTGAGCGCTGCTGCGGTAAGTGCATCGAGCGTTTGGTTGGGTTTCATCAGATCGAGATCGTGATGCGGCGTGATCCCTGCAATCTCAAGCACGGAATCGAGCATTGAGCGGTGCTGGGCTGAAACACATATGCGGCTATCAAACCGCGCATCGCCTTCCAGCGCATGCAGCAGCGGGAACAGCTTAATAGCCTCAGGCCGAGTGCCGAAAACGGTGAGGATGCGCTTTGTGTCTGCCATGGCGTGCGTGTTAGCCGGTTTTAGTTAGGATTGTCTTGCGCTTGTCGTTCCCAGAACGGTCAAAACCGTGACCAGCCAAATCCCTGCTGCAAGAGCGAAAATCAAGAGCATCCATTTGCCAAACCCAAGCGCAAAGGTGAGCGCGAAAACGGCGGCATAGACATCGCGTGAAGTGATGGCAGCAAGAGTATTCTTGATCTTAGAAGGCTTTGAATTGAAATTGTTTTTGACCGCGTCAAAAGTGAAAGGCCCACCCATGGCGATGGATCTTAGCCCTAACGCTGTCAGGCCTATCGAAAGCAGGCCAAGGCCAATTGCCCCATAGGTCGCAGCATCCACTTCGCCCTGCCACCACAGATTAAGTGAGGCGAGCGACAGGAACGCAAGGTTGGTGATGCCATCGACAATCGTGTCGAGCTTGGCACCAAATTCCGATGAACGCTTGGTCGCCCGCGCAATTTCACCGTCGACCCCGTCAATCACGGACGCTGCATGGAACAAGATTGCGCCCGCTATCAGACCAGCGGCACCTCCAAACAAAAGGCAAATTGCCATGATCGCTCCTGTAAGAGCGGCTAGGATAGTCGCGTGGAATGGCGTGATGCCGGGTATCTTCAACAAGACCTTAGACATGGCGCGCGAGATGGGCCGGTTGAGATAGCGCGACACCAGCCCATCAGATGGTTTGCCGGTGGCGTTGACGATGTCCGAACCGATTTTGTTGAGCAGGCGGGTATTGCCGCTGGCCTTTCTCTTGTCATCAAGCCAATGCGCCATGGCCTCCTCATTGGTCAGCACCACCGGCTCTCCGCACAGCACAGATATTCCGTCCAGAATGGGGCTATGCGCTGGCAGATCGCCTTCGCTTGGGTCGCCAAGCGCAACCCTTACATCAGGCAAAAGCCTTGCGAATTCGGATTTTGCCCAGGTTGAAGCTTTCCATCCGCCCGGAACCGCCACGATGACCACATCGCTGCTTCCCAGTTCTTCGCTTTTGTGTACGATCACCGCTGCCCGCACCGCCGCCGGGATACCAGCAACCAAATGGTTGGCGTGCGCGTTGCTGGTGAATAGCAGAACGGCTTTTGCCATTGCGAGTGAGCTTTCGGGACTTGACGTTGAGATGTAAATTCGAAGGCGTATGACAGGCCTAAGCAGAAACAAGAATGCACACAAGACTGCACATAAGGCCAAGCCTTCGAGAAGGACCAATCGCGTAAACAATGGGCGTATGTGAAGAAGACACAGCCGACGCGGGAGTAACCGCTCAAGGTCGCCCGCGCGAGCTTGAAGACTGGCTCAATGGCCGGGTCTATCACCCGCTTTCCATGCGCCTTGCCAAAGGCCTCGTGCATACGCCGATTACGCCCAATATGGTCTCTGTAGTTGGCGGTTTGATGATCGTATTGGCTGCTCTCGCTTACAATTTTGCTGAAGGCTGGTTGGTGCTGCTGGTGGGCCTTGGGCTGCATATGAGCTGGCATGTCTTCGACGGCGCGGATGGCGATCTTGCGCGGCTTACCAATTGTGCCAGCCCCTATGGCGAAGTGGTCGATGGCATTTGCGATTATGTGGGGCACATCATCTTATATGTGTCCTTGGCGTTCATGCTCACCGCGCAAATCGGGGCGCTTGCGGCTTTTGCATTCGCTTTGGCAGCAGGGATGGGACGCATAGTTCAGGCTGCCCATTACGAAGTTCAGCGACGCCAGTATCAGCACTGGGTTTATGGCACGCGGTGGCTGAGGGTGTCGGCGAAGGCTGGCGAAAAACAAACCGGCATTATCGGTTTTTTTGAAAGCTATTATGTGAACTTGGCCAAGCTTCTGGCCCCGGGAGGGCGCGAGGTCGATGGATTGGTTGAAGCGTCAGGCAATGATTACGAGGCTTTGCGCGGCATAATCCGGCAAGAAACCAAGCCCGTCCTCGCCTCAACCTACCTTTTAAGCGCCAATTACCGCACCATCGCGCTCGGCATATCAATGCTGGCAGGCTCTCCGTTGTACTTTTTTATCTTTGAAGCGATTGGTCTGACGATTGTGCTTTTTGTCTCGATCATCACCGCAAGCAAAGCAACAAAGCGTATTCAGGATCAGGCCAAAAGCTTGCGATAGATCGCCAGATTATCGCGCGCGAACTGCTCCCATGACAGCTCCTTTGCCCGCGCCAGTCCCTTTTGGCTAAGAGTTTCCGCGAATGGCTCATCGGCGACAATTCTCCCCAATGCTGCGGCGATATCGTCAATGTCGTGCGGGTCAACGAGCAGGGCAGCACCCCCTGCTACCTCTGGCATAGCGCTTACATTGCTGGTGATTACGGGGCATCCGCAGGCCATTGCCTCGGCGACAGGGTTGCCGAAACCTTCGCAAAAGGACGGGTGGAGAAGAGCCGCCGCGGCTGAATACAATTGGAGCAGTGTCGCAAAGGAAACGGGCCCTGTGAAAATCACCCGATCCCCAATCCCCAGCTTCCTTGCAAGCGCGCGCAAATCGCCTGATTGCGAGTTCCGGCGCTGAACCATTACAAGGCTGATGTCATCGCGGTGTCCCAATGCCTTCGCAAAACCAGTGAGCGCCCCTTCATGGTTTTTGTAAGGCGCAAATTGTCCGGTGGTGAGGATGAATTTTTGGCCCTGCGCCAAACCGACGGCCGCCAACAGCTTTTCATCGCGGGTAACCCTGGAAAACTCCGGCGAGACGCCTGACTGCGTGACGTGAATGCGATCGCTAGCATCCGGATGTCTTTGCAAGATCTCAGACCTCGTCGCAGCAGAGACCGTGGCGATTGCATCTGAGCGATTAAGCGCCCGGTTGATGCCATTGGCGTAAAAGCGTCTTTCGATGTGGCCATAAATGCCGGGATTGCACCATTCAGGGTTGGTCAGCCACATGATATCGTGCACCGTGGTGACGGTTTTCATAGAAAGGCCCGATGGCAGGATGTTGAAGGGCGCATGGAACAAATCGACCGGTCCCAGATCAACTATCCGAGGCAGCCACCAAAGGGTTTGAGGGCTGTTCGCAGGCGCGGATATTGTTACCTCGCAAACGTTTTCGGCCGCGCTCAACCTTTCTGTACGATGAACGCTCCTTAAGAATAGAAAGTCTAGATCGGGCGCTATTGCAGGTAAATGCCTGACGAGTCCCCAAGTGACCTCACCAATTCCGCTGGGCTTGCTCCCAATATATCTGCAATCAATGCAAACAACTGTCACTTTGGTGCAATCCAATTCATTGGTTGATGAGCAAATATGCTGACATTTGGCATCGCTCTACATAGGGCAATTCCGCAGTTTTGCTGCACTTATGCGCAATTAAACGCAAGGTATAGTGTTGCTAAAAATGCATCAGGGTTATGGGAGTTTCACCCAAATTGATGTTTTTATGGTTGTGCAAGCGCACATTATGTGGGACGCACAAGTCAGGTAATACTGGTTCTTGCAAACTGACCTGGCCTCGTGGGGATGCCAACTTTTTGCTGCGGTCTGACAGGGTGTTTTGGGTTCAGACCGTATTTTTCAGCAACTACCTAGGGGAGGGGGCATGGAAAGAGTCCGCAAAAGCGGGCGCGATCACAGGGTGTTCTAGGAATTACAATGCATTCGATTAGAGTCGCAGTCGTCGGTGTCGGAAATTGCGCCAGCTCCCTCATCCAAGGAGTGGCGTTTTACAGCAAGAACCAATCAACAAATGGACTGATACGAGAGATCGTCGGGGGCTATACTGTCTCCGATATCGAATTCGTGCTCGGCATAGATGTTGATGACAGGAAGGTTGGCAAAGACCTGACCGAGGCGATATTTGCCGCCCCCAATAACACCACAGTTTTTCAGCCTGACATGGAGCCAACCGACGCGAAGGTTTTGCGTGGGCCCGCTCTGGATGGTGTTGCCGATCATATGGTCAACGCTGGCGAGCGTGGCTTTATGTTGACTGATGGCGCTCCGCCTCTTTCCAAAGATGAAATCGTCGCCGCTCTTCGCGATGCGCGCGCTGATGTCTTGGTCAATTTCTTGCCGGTAGGCTCGCAAAAGGCGACCGAGTTTTACATGGAATGTGCGCTTGAGGCCGGTTGCGCAGTGGTCAATTCCATCCCGGTATTCATCGCCAGCGACGAAAGCTGGGAGGCGCGCTTTAAAGCAAAGGGCCTGCCGATTGTGGGCGATGATATCAAAGCGCAAGTTGGCGCAACTATCGTCCACCGCGCGCTTTCAAGTCTCTTTGCAGCGCGCGGGGCAGCCATTGAGCGCACCTATCAGCTCAACACTGGCGGCAATACCGATTTCATGAATATGCTCGACCGGGAGCGGCTTGGCGCCAAAAAAGAATCGAAAACAATGGCCGTACAGGCCGCGTTGGCTAAGCGCTTGGAAGATGAGAATATTCTCATTGGTCCCTCGGAATATGTGGCCTGGCAAAAGGACAATAAAGTCTGCTTCCTGCGCGTCGAGGGCACGCAGTGGGGCGATGTCCCGATGAACCTTGAGCTGAGGCTTTCGGTCGAAGACAGCCCTAATGCTGCGGCCTGCGTGGTTGATGCCATCCGTTTTTGTAAGCAAGCCCTTGATCGCGGGGAGAGCGGTGCGTTGACGCTGCCATCGGCTTATTATTGCAAGCACCCGCCAGAACAGATCCCAGAGGACGTGGCGAACAGCCTGCTCGACCAATATCAGACCAGCCTCCCCGAAGCGGCTGAATGATCCCTCGCGCATTGCGCTAAACAAGCAACACAAGAGGATCGACGATGGACGGTCTCATTCTTGCTGCGGGCTTTGGAAGTAGGCTGCGCAGCCTTTTCCCCTCAAAGCCGCTTGCGCTGGTAAACGGTGTGACCTTGCTTGAGGTCGCTGTTCGCCAGCTTGCAAGTGCGGGCGTCACCCGCGTGGTTGTGGTAACAGGCTATCAGGCCGCTCTCATCGAGGAGGCCTTGGCCGATCTTCGTGCAAGAATTGGCGGCGAGATCGATGTTGAAATTGTAACCACCAGGGTCGCTGATTGGGAAAAGCCCAACGGTTATTCGGTCATGGCAGGGGCAAGCCTTTTGCCTGGCAATTACCTGCTTGTGATGTGTGATCACCTGCTTTCGACGCCTATATTGCGCGGGCTTGCGCAAATGCCTGTCGATGGCCGCGGCGTGACACTTGCCATCGATAGGCAGACGCAAAGCCCGCTTATTGATCCTGACGATGCCACTTGGGTGGAGACCGGCGATAACGGTTTAATTGCGCGCATTGGCAAAGGGATTGCCAAATACGATGCGGTCGACTGCGGGGCTTTCCTTGCAACTCCGGCCCTGTCTGCTGCTATTCAAGAAGCGATCGATGCGGGCAAAGCTGGATCGCTTTCGGACGGAATGCAGCGGCTTGCAAATGCCGGGCGCGCGGCGACTTTCGATATCCAAGACGCCTGGTGGATGGATGTCGATGACCCCAAGGCCCACGCCATGGCTGAGAGCCTTCTGGATGAACACCCTTCTTTGCTAGGCAATGATCTTGCCGCCTGGGATCGAGCGGTTCTCGCCAGGCCATTAGATGCAGGTGTATCTGCATGACGAGCGGCGAAATTCTCCTTGATGTGACGCGGCTGGTATCGCGCAGTTGGACGAAACGGCGTTCCACCGGGATTGACCGCGTGTGTGAGGCCTATTGCTCACATTTTCGGACACGCGCGCGCGCTGTGGTGCAACATCGCGGTGTGGTGAAAGTCTTTAGCAGGCGCGATTCTGATACGCTTTTTGATCTGCTGCTCCAATCAGGGGAGCGCTTTCGCTCAAAGCTGTTTCGCTTTGCGCCCCTTGCGATTGCGCGCTCGCCCTCTCGGATCAAGGGGGACGGGCGGATCTACATCAACCCTAGTCACACCGATTTTGATCTCTCCACCCATCACGAATGGGTCGCCAAGAGCAATCTGCGCAGCGTTTATTTCCTGCATGATCTCATCCCTCTAACCCACCCGCGTTTGACAAGCGCCCATGCGGTAAAGCGTCATCTTGGCCGGGTTCGCGGGCTTTTGAGTTATGGCTTTGGCGCAATTGTGAATACCCGGGCGACCCAATCGGAGCTTTTGAGTTTTGCAAACAAGCGGGGGTTTGAGACCCCTCCTGTCGCGATTGCTCCGCTTGCAGGGGCAGATTTGTCTGGTGCTAAAGCTGCACCTGCCCTGGCCAAGCCTGATCTGTCAGAAATGCCCAAGGCAGATGAGCTACCCTATTTCCTTTGTGTCGGTACGATTGAACGGCGCAAGAATTACAGCATGCTTTTGAAGATATGGGATGATCTTGCCCGCGAGTTTGGGACCGGATGCCCAAGGCTTGTCATCGTTGGCCAAGAAGGCCCGCAAAGCGACAGCATTTTTGAAGCTTTCCGTGCGCGCCCGCATCTGTCCGAATTGGTACGATTTGAAACCGCTGCCAAGGATGCCCATGTTGGGCGTCTTCTGCGCGGTGCGCGCGCTTTGTTGATGCCCACGCATGCCGAAGGCTACGGCCTGCCGGTGATTGAAGCTTTGCAAGAAGGCACACCGGTTATCGCCAACAACATCCCAAGTTTTCAAGAAATTGGGCAAGGCATACCGATGCTGCTAGATGTGGCAGACGAGCAAGCGTGGAAGCGGGCGATTGGTCGTTTCGCTTTCTCCGATCATGAACGTGATCGTCAACTCAACATGATGGGGCGCTTTGTCCCACCCACTTGGCAAAACCACTTTGCGATCATTGATCCGTGGTTAGAGCGCCTGCCGAGCGTCAACCAGGTGCAAACTGAGAGAATGCAAGTCGAGTGTTAGAGCGTCTGAAATTCATCAATCCCCTATTTATCGTAACGGTCATTGTCCCGACGGTGATTGCGATTTTGTACTTTGGGATATTCGCGAGCGATGTTTATGTCTCCGAGAGCCGATTTGTCGTGCGTGAGCCATCCAAGGGGGCTGCCTCACCGATAAGCGCGGTTCTTGGGCAAGCTGGGCTTGGCGGGGGTGGAGGCATTGAGGGCAACGATTCGGTTGGCCAATATGTGCTCTCGCGAAGGGCTCTGGATGAGGTGGACCATGATGGGTTCGTGACCAAGTCCTATTCTGATGAGAGTGTTTTCATCTTTGATCGGTTCGGCGGTTTAACCGGAACCAGTCAGGAACAGCTGTTTGAATATTTCATCGGTAAAGTCGCAATCGCTCAGGGCCTTTCCAGCCAAGTCATGACTTTGCGGGTGAGCGCGTTTGATCCGCTTGAGGCCAAAGAGATCAATTCGCGGTTGCTTGTTCAATCCGAAGAGCTGGTGAATGGCCTGTCAGAGCGAGCGCGTGAGGATCTCGCTATCTGTCGCACAAGAGCAAGTCGATGTGTCGACCGATTTGGCTCGAAAAGCGCGGCTTGAATTGGCGCAATTTCGCGGGTCTGAGGGTATCGTTGATCCTGAGCAGCAATCGCTTGCAGGACTTCAGATGATTGGCAAGCTTCAAGACGAACTGATCGCTGCAAAAACGCAGCTGCGCCAATTGCAGACTTACACTCCGCAAGCCTCGCAAATCCCGTTCTTGCGCACACAAGTTCGCGCGCTTGAGCAAGAAATTGCATTGGCCCGCAAAGAGCTCACCGGGGGATCAAGGTCCCTTTCGGCCTCGATGGCAACCTATCAGGAGCTTGTCGTCAATTCGGAATTTGCAGAGCAACAACTGGCGATTGCCTTGGCATCACTGCAAGAAGCGCAGGCCGAAGCGCGGCGCAAGCGCGCCTATGTTGAACGCATTTCGAACCCGAGCTTGCCTGACTATCCCGAACAACCGCGGCGTTTGCGCAGCATTTTAGCGACCTTTGTGATGGGCCTTTTGGCATGGGGCGTTTTGTCGATGCTGATGATTGGTGTGAGGGAACACCGCGACTAATGGCGACCAAACCCATCGATACACCGTCTTTGCGCGAAAGCTTGCGGGTCCAAGGCCGAGTGATCGGTGCGCTGCTCATCCGTGAGACGCTGACCCGCTATGGGCGGCATAATATCGGGTTTTTGTGGCTGTTTGTGGAGCCGATGATCTTCACCCTTGGAGTGACCGCGCTTTGGACCGCAACCAAATCCGTTCACGGTAGCGCGCTTCCTATTGTTGCATTTGCGCTTACCGGTTACTCCAGCGTCCTCTTATGGCGTAACATGCCGGGACGTTGCATTGGCGCGTTGATGGCCAATTCAAACCTGCTGTATCATCGCAATATCAAAGCGCTGGACATCTATGTTGCGCGGATCTTGCTTGAGTTTGGCGGGGCGACGATTTCGTTTTTCACTTTGTCGCTGGTCTTCATCAGCATTGATTGGCTGGAGCCGCCTGAGGATTTCCTTACCGTGGTTGGCGGCTGGCTTATCATCTCATGTTTTGGCGCATCACTTGCGATCACGCTTGGCTCGCTGTCTTATCTCAATGAGCTGGTGGACAAATTCTGGCACCCTGCCTCATACCTTTTGTTCCCGCTTTCTGGTGCCGGTTTCATTGTCGCTGCTCTGCCGCCATTTGCACAAGAGGTGGTCTTGTGGATCCCTATGGTCCACGGCGTTGAGATGGTGCGCGATGGGTATTTCGGTTCTCAAGCGCGCGCCATATACGATCTTGGCTACGTCATCCCCTTCACCCTCGCTCTCGCCGTCGCAGCGCTTATGCTGGCACGCTATGTCTCCAAACGCTTGGTGCCTGGATGATCAGGGTCCAAAACGTATCCAAAGTCTATCCGACCCGCTTTGGCGAAAAGCTTGTGCTTGATGACATAAGCTTTGACCTTGATCACGGGGAGAAGCTGGGTGTGCTGGGCCGCAATGGCGCGGGCAAATCGACGCTTGTGCGTTTGATAAGCGGCGCAGAGCTCCCGACGAGGGGACGCATTGATGCAAGCATGAGCGTTTCTTGGCCGCTTGCCTTTGGTGGTGCGTTTCAAGATCTCGCTTACCGGCGTTGACAATGTCCGTTTCATCAGCCGCATCTACAATCAGGACTTCGATAAAAACCTCGCCTTTGTGGAAGATTTTGCCGAGCTTGGCCCTTACCTGCGCGAGGAGGTGCGGACATATTCTTCGGGCATGCGCGCAAGGCTCGCCTTTGCCATTTCCATGATCATCGAGTTTGATTGCTTTTTGATCGATGAGGTCGGCGCGGTTGGGGATGCGCGCTTCCATCAGCGTTGCAATAAAGAGCTATTCGGCAATCGCGGTGACCGGGCGATGGTCATCATTTCGCATGACGCCTCCTATGTGCGCGACCACTGCACCCGCTTTGCGGTGCTTAATGATGGCCGGCTTGAAGAATTTGCAGATTTTGAGACGGCCTATTCCGACTTTCGCGAGAAGATCGGGATTGGTGAAAAGAAACAGCCCAAGCGCCAAGAGCTTGCAGCAGATCGCAAGCAGCTGGTTGAGACCACGCATTCTGTGGCGGTGCGCGATGATGCCTTCATGGTCTTAATTCAAGATGCCGATTGGAAGCGTGATCAAAAGCAGTGGGAAGAGGCGGAGGCGACCTACGAAAAAGCGCTCCAGCTTTATCCTTATCAACGCTCATACTGGGTGCAAAAGGGGCACTGCGCGAAGGAAGCAGGCGCCTTTCTTCGTGCCGAAGCCGCCTATCGCACAGCCTGCGCATTGGGAGAGCCGTTTCAGGACGTGAGACCACACTTGCTTTACACCACAAAGCAGTTGCGCATCTCTTTGCTTGATTACCCATTGCACAATTACACAGGCACCGCCGCCAAGGATCAGCCCGCTGGGATTCCCGATGTGGAACTGTTTGCAAAAGCGGTGTGGCAAACGGACTATTTGGACGATCAGGAAATGCTCGACCTCGTGCGAGCGGGCGAGACCTGTGATGCGCTTTTGGCGAGTATGATCAAAGACCCGCGCTTTGAGGCAAGCTTGCACGGTAAGGACGGCGAACGCCAAAAGACGCTTGACCAAAAGACGTTGGATCAAAAAACAAGGGGCGAACCCCAAGTGTGGGTCAAGAACCTCGTCATTATGGCCCGGCCAAGCAGCGCCTCAGAAGATGCAATGAGCGTGGCGCGCCGGATCAGCATGCCGCAGGATGCATGGCCTGTGCTGATGGAAGTCAACGGATTTGCCGGTTGGCCTTTGACGCAGGCCGCTATCGAGCAAAGGAATGCGCGCGATGGCTAATGTTCTGATCGATGGCTACAATTTGGCGATGACCAAGGGCACTGGCATTGCGACCTATGCCCGAAACCTGTGCGAAGAAGTTTCAGGCTTGGGGCATGATGTCTCTGTCCTTTATGGTCAGCGCATTGCAGAGGATGACGATCCACTTCTTCGCGAAATTGCTTTCTTCGATCCGGTGGAGCTTCCCAAGGGAAAGTTTCGCAAAGCTCTAAGGGCAGTCAAAAGCGGTGCGCGTAGTCCATTTGATCAGACACCGCGCGAAATGGATTTGTCGGGCAAAGTTGTGCCGCACAATTTTGCGGGGCCCTTGCCAACGTGCAAGCGCATTTACAATGGCGAGGACCTATTCCACCGCGCCAATGCAGGTTTTGCGATAGGCCGCGGGTTTTCGCGTGTGCATATGCCCCAATCCTCTGACAAAAGCTCGGTGGACATTGCACATTGGACTTACCCCCTTCCGATCGAGGTGAAGGGGGCGCGAAACATCTACACGATGCATGACTTAGTGCCGCTGCGTCTGCCCTACACGACGCTCGATAATAAGCGGGCCTATTTGAAGCTGGTGAAGCAGATCGCTGAGCGTGCTGATCACATTGTGACGGTCTCCGAATGCTCCAAACGTGATATTATTGATCTGCTCGGCGTCAGCGAAGACAAGATCACCAATACCTATCAATCGGTTGCCTTGCCCGATGATGCGATGAAATTCTCAGATGAAGAAGTTGCTCGCATTGTCGAAGGCGGTTTTGGCGTGGGATACCGCGATTATTACCTTTTTTGGGGATCGATTGAGCCCAAAAAGAACATTCACCGTATGGTTGAGGGCTATCTTGCCAGCGGTGTTGAGACGCCTTTGGTGATTGTTGGCGCGCAGGCCTGGAAGTCTGAAGAAGAACTGCGCCTCGTGAATGAGGAAGCAGGTTCTGGAAAACGGCGCATCATCCAGCTTTCCTATTGCCCGCAAGGCACTTTGATCAACCTCATCCGCGGCGCCAAAGCAGCGCTCTTCCCATCGCTTTATGAAGGGTTTGGCTTGCCGGCTCTTGAGGCGATGACTTTGGGGACGCCCGTGATTGGGTCCAACACCGGGTCATTGCCAGAGGTTATCGGGGAGGCAGGGCTGCAAGTGGACCCATACAATTCCAAAGCGATTGCAGAGGCGTTTTGCCAGATGGACGGCGATGCTGGTCTTCGCCAGGAATTCGTCACAAAAGGCAAGGCCCAAGCAGAACGCTTTTCCCCTGCCGCTTACCGCAAACGCCTCGATGATCTTTATGCGAGGGTATTGTCATGAACTTTCAAAACTGGACCAAATCCATGAACTCCCAGCCCCACGCTGATCCCATTCGCGGCGCGACATTGAAAGCGTGTCTCGCAGCACTTCTTGCGATCACCCTTGCAGGTTGCTCCACCCTTGGCGCAAGCGGCCCGACTGGCGGCAATGTGCGCGCGGCAGATGAGCAAAGCTATCAAGGGCAAGGGATTGAGATCGTCGAACTCGACGGCAGCGCTCTATCCCGGCTTGAGCAATATGGCCGCGCTTCCGAATTTGCAGAAGTGTTTACACAAGCTGCGCCCTCCATCGAATTGGTGGGCTATGGCGATGTGCTCGACATTGCGATCTGGGAAGCGCCGCCTGCGGTGCTTTTCGGGACGACAGGTGCCAATTTGAGCCTTGCTGCGGGACCAGAGCTGGCTGCGCGCACCGGCATCCCTCAACAAATGGTGAGCGATGATGGCACAGTTAGTGTTCCCTTTGTGGGCGCTATCAAAGTGGTGGGGCGCAAGGTCTCTGAAATCGAGCGGGAGATTGTTGCCAGCCTGAGGGGCCGGGCCCACAATCCGCAGGCAATCGTACGCCTTGTCCAGAACGAAAATCGAACTGTCACGGTTCTAGGAGAGGTCACGCAAAGCACGCGTATGCCTTTGACCGCACGCGGCGAACGTTTGCTTGATGCTGTTGCAACGGCGGGGGGGACGCGCAATCCGGTCGATCGCTCCATCGTGCAAATCACGCGCGGGACGCAGGTTGTGGCTATGCCGTTGCAGCAAGTGGTCGCCGAGCCTGCGCAAAACGTACAGCTTTTTCCCGACGATGTGGTCACTGTCCTTCACCAACCGTTTAGCTTTGTCGCTTTGGGAGCTGTGCGCACCAGCGCCGAGGTGCCTTTTGACGGCTCGGGCGTAACCCTGGCAGAGGCGCTTGGCCGGGTTGGCGGTCTCAATGATGGCAGAGCCGATGTGAAAGGCGTTTTTGTTTTCCGCTTGGAAGACCGCGAGGCGCTGGGCGACGGCTTAGATGCAAGCGTTCGCGCAACTGCCGATGGCCGTGTGCCGGTGATCTACCGCCTCAATATGTCTGACCCTGCAAGCCTTTTTGCCATGCAGGATTTCGACATTCACGATGATGACGTGATTTACGTCTCAACCGCGCCCGGTTCCGATTTGCAGCGTTTCGTCTCAACCATTTCAAGCGCGGCATTCTCAGTCATCGGTATCACCAACGCGCTCTCGACGAGCAACAACAACTGATTGATCGCTTTTTAGTTTTTCGCCTCTTCCTTTCATCTGGTGCAAACAGGAAACATTCAAATGGCCAATTTGACTGAATTACTCCTCGGCAAGGGGTCTTCTCCTTGGAAACAGCACTCCTCTGCCATTCAAAGCGCTATCCAAAAGGCCGACGACGCGCGTGATCGTCAGGATTGGGCGACGGCGCAACTGCATTATTGCGACGCGTTGGATCAGGATGAAACGCTGACCGGGATTTGGGTGCAGCTTGGCCATATGTTGAAAGAGCAAGGCAAGCTGAAAGAGGCGGCCGAAGCTTACGAGACGGCGATCAAAACCGATCCGAGCGATATGGATGGCTATCAACATGTGGCCCATGTCTACAAACGGCTTGGCAAACAGGGGCTTGCTATCCGCAATTTCGCAGCGGCGTTGTATCTGAGTGAGAAGGCGGCTGGTGAGGAGCATGAGCTGTTGGCTCTGCTGCGCGATACGGCTGCGAAGAAAGAATATGGCCATGCAGAAGAGGCCGTGGCGCATATCGCCAAACTGCCGCCAAGCGAAGAGGAAGCGGGCATCATTACCACGCTTCGCGCCATCGTCTCGCGCAATACCCAGCCCAAAACAGGGGTGGGCTCCAACGAGGCGGATACAGCAATCGTCTTCGATATTTCTGACCTCATATCATTTTGGCGCAATGCGCGCCTTCCCACCGGTATTCAGCGGGTTCAAATTGAGGCGATCACGGCAGAGTTGGAGAAAGAGGCAGACCGTTCGGTTCACTTATGCTGCTTCACCGACAACCGTGATGATTGGCTCGGCGTTCCGCTCGATGTGTTTGCGCGCCTTGTCAAATTGGCGACCAGCGATGGTGAAATGGATGATCCCATTTGGCAGCGTGCGCTCTCAGACTTGCACCTTCACCTCGTGCTTTCGCGCCCGTTTGTGTTCCCTCAAGGCGCGATGCTGGTGAACCTTGGGACGAGTTGGTGGATACAAAACTACTTTCTCTATGTGCGCCACGCCAAGGAAACACACGGTATCCGTTATGTGCCGTTTGTGCATGACATGATCCCGATCATGACGCCGCAGCATTGCACGCGCGAGCTCACTCAAGATTTCATCAGCTGGGTGCTTGGCGTTTTCGATTATGCGGATTACTTCTTTGCAAATTCTAACGCGACGCGCGCTGATCTGATCAAAGTGGCCGCTGAACTTGGCCGCGAGGTTCGAGAAGAAGACGTCGCTGTCATCCCGCTCAATTGTGATTTTCGAAAGCCTGCGATTGAAGATCTGGACGAAGAGGCGCTTGAGCCGTGGGGTCTTGAGGCGGGCGAATTTGTCTTGTTCGTCTCCACCATTGAATCGCGCAAAGGGCACCTTTTGGCGTTTGAGGCGTGGTCGCGCTTGATAGAAAAGCATGGGGCGCAAAGGGTCCCGAAATTCGTTTGTGTCGGCAATCGCGGTTGGCTCAATGACAAGATTTATGAGCGGCTTGAGACCGATGAGGCGCTTGCAAAGCATGTCGTGATGCTCTCCAAACTATCGGATGCAGAGCTTGCGCTTTTGTATCGCACGTGCAGCTTCACGGTCTATCCCAGCACCTATGAAGGGTGGGGCCTGCCGGTCACGGAATCGCTGTGTTATGGCAAAGTCCCGCTTGCGTCCGATGCTGCATCGATCCCAGAGGCGGGTGAAGATTTTGCGAGCTACTTTACCAGCGGATCGATTGAGGAAATTACGCTTCAGGCAGAGCGGTTGATCTTTGATGAAGGCCACCGCGCGGCGATGGAGGCGCGCATTGAGGCCGAATATGCGCCGCGGCGCTGGGCCGATGTTGCGGGCCAAATCACTGAGGAGCTGGCAACGTTCATCGACGCTGATGAAGATGCCAAAACCGCGCCGCCTGTCGGTTTGGAAACGCCCCAAGCGCATATCGGCTCTTGGCATCCGATCATCCGAAACACCTCCACACGCATCTGGCGGGGCATGAGTTCGGGCGAGAAATACCGCTCAAACCTTGATTGGTTTTGGCCCGAAGATCGCGGCTGCCGGGTTCGCAATGAAAGCGGGGGCCTGCGCTTTGCAATCAAGGAACCGCATGAAGGTCTGCGAATGATTTTGAGGCTGCGCTCTGATGAGGGCAACCGATGCGATTATACCATCTCGTGTGAAGGCGAGGATGGGGTCGAGAGCGAGGAAGGGGTGCTTGCGCCTGACGAAAGCCGCTGGGTCTGGATCGATTTGCCTGCCAGCGACACTGCGCGCGAATATGAGGTGTCCTGCACCGCGCTGCGCCAACCAGATGGCGGTTTGCCGACCTATTTTGTGCGCGGGTTTTTCCTCCACCGCCACGGCGATAAAACGGCTTTCACAAGCTTGACTGATGCCCTCACGCTGGACCGCCTCGACACTCTCGATGCCTTCAGAGACCAGAGCCAGAGAGGCCTTTATGCGTAAAGCGATTGCGATCGTTGCCTATGATCGAAGCCAGTATTTTGAAACGGTTGTGCCCTCGATCCTCAATCAGGTGGTTGATGGCAAACCTGTGCACGAGACCTATGAGATATTCATTTTTCAGGATGGATTTTGCGTTGGCGATGCCAAAAGCGATGCTGAGGGTCATGCACAGCTAACCAAAGCAGCAAGTGCGTTTGTGCCTGCCGAAAATCTGTTTGTGCAAGAAGAGAACCTGGGTGTGGCGCTGCACTTTGATTTTATCGAGCGCGAGCTTTTTGTGCGGCGTTCGTTCGACTTTGTGCTGTTTTGCGAAGACGATTTGGTGCTTGCTCCCGGTTATGCCCAAGTCATTGATATGATGGCGAATAAATTTGCAGGCGATCCGCGCGTCGGCATGATTTCCGCCAACCCTGCCAATGTGACCGTGAGTGCGGAAAAACAGCTTGCCGGTCTCAATCAATACACGCCCATGGCGCACAATTGGGGCTTTGGCCTATCGCGCGAATTCTGGTTCAAACGCCAGCCTATGATCGATGAATATCTCGAGATCTTGCGCCCTTACGGATATCGCGAGCGGCCCACGTCTCAAATCAAAAGCTGGTTGGAGGGCAAAGGGTTCAACGCTGATGCAACGAGCCAGGATTTCGTCAAGCAGTGCTCTACGCTCAAACAAGGCGCTGCCCGGATTGCGACGCTGTTCAATCTTGGCCTTCCGATTGGGCGCTCGGGTTTGCATTGCAAGCCGGAAGAGTTTGATCGCATGGGTTTTAACCGCACGGTCATCGCGCCGCGCGTGCCCACCATGATGGCTGACCTCGAACAACCTGATTTCGAGCGTATTTTTGACAATCAAGCAGGACCTTTACGCGAAAAACCATCGCGCCTTCCAACCCGCAATTCCGAAGTTGAATTTGGTGCACCGCCCTTGGAAAGTCTTGCAGAGAAAAAGGATGATCTCGTGGACACGCAAACACACACCGCGCCCGCAGTTCAAACCACTGCCCCTAAAGCGCAAAGCGAGAGCCCACGCGATGATCTCAAAGCGCAAATCCAACAGCGGTTTCCCGAGATTGAGCGGCTTCCGCATATGGAAACCGCCGGTCTTGAAAGGCTGATCGAGCGATTGGAAACGTCGCAATGCTTGCTTGAATATGGCGCAGGCGGCAGCACGGTCCTTGCAGCAAACCTGGGGCTTTCAACCATTATTTCGGTGGAGTCCGATGCGGATTTTCTCGAAGCGACCAATGTACAGGCACGCAAGGTCAACAAGGGGGCAAAGCTGGTTGCCCATCCGGTTGATATTGGTCCAACTGGTGAATGGGGACGCCCGACCGATCGCAGCCAGGTCGAGCTCTGGCCGCAATATTGCAGTTCGGTCTGGACCCGGATTAAGGCCGAAAACCTGACCAGCCCCGATCTTGTCTTGATCGATGGTCGTTTCCGCGTTGCTTGCTTCCTTGCTTCAATGGCCTTTGCCAAAGCAGGGACAAGGGTGCTGTTCGATGATTACTTTGATCGCCCGCATTATCATGTTGCGCAAAAGCACTTTGAAACTGTCGGGAGCGCTGGCCGTATGGCGGAATTCATCGTTCCTGAAGAGCGCGATGTTCAGGCCTTTTTGGCCGAGATGCTCGCCTATTCAACTAACACCGATTGAACGCAGATATGACCAATCCGCAATCCCAACCATCACCCCAATCCGGGCCCCAATCCGCGCCCCACTCTGCAACGTCGGCCCTCGATGCCGAAGCGATAGCGACCGCGCAGCTCGTTCTCCCGCTCGTGCTTACCCGTTTGGAGAGCGACCCTGCATGGTCTCTGGCCATGCTTGATGCCGTGAGAACGCAGCTATCGGGCGACGATGAAGCAACGGTATCGCAGGCGCAGAATGGGAACGCGTCAGTGCTGGAAATCTCTCCCGGTAAAGCTTTGGCCGACGCGCATGCTCTTGCAGGTCAGGATGAGCTTGCCGGCGCAACAGTGCTCGCGCGCCTCGCATTGCGTGAACCCGGTGCGCTTGGTGACAAACAGACCGATGCCCGCCTTTTGCTTGCAAGTCTGCTTGAGCGACAAGGAGAACTGCTTGACGCAGCAAAGGTCATTGCCAAAGCGCGTAAAGAAGACCCCGGCCACACCAATGCACGGGTGGACCAAGCGCGGATAGTGGAAGCACTAAGGGCAAAAGCAAAGGCGATGCCCGCTGACCAAAAGGCTGAAAAAGCCACGATATTGGCCCATGTGCTTTCGACAGGTGGTTGGAACTTTTCCGATGCCAAAGACCTCTTTTTCGCCGCCTCCCGTATGCTGCGTGAATGAGCGAGGGGGATTTACTTCGGGCCTTTGGGGGGCACCGGTTTAACGGGTACTAGCCCGACTTTATCATGATCACGCCGACATACGCAGGTCAAACTCTTCACTCTCGCCTGCGCCTATGACGCCTCCGCTTCGTTGGAACACGGCGGCTGCTTGCTCAAGCTGTTCGACCTGCCCATGCAACAGGCTGCTCGCTCTAGTGGACTCCTCCGCCATTGCCGCGTTGCGCTGTGTGTCTTGCTCAAGCGCGGAAACCGATGCTGAGATATCGGAGAGCCCGCGCGCCTGATTAAGGTACGCCTCGGCCATTTCTTCAACATCACCGCTGACACTATCGATAGTTTTGATCATGTCTTTAAGCGCATCGCCAGAAGCGGTCACCTGACTAGAACCCACGGCAATCCGCTCTGCGCTTTTGCCCATCAGTTCCTGGATTTGCGTGACAGCCTCTGAGGAACGCTGCGCAAGTGCGCGCACCTCGGTTGCCACTACGTTAAAGCCTTTGCCCGCTTCCCCGGCTCGCGTCGCCTCAACCCCGGCGTTCAAAGCAAGGATGTTGGTCTGGAAGGCGATGGCTTGGATCATCTGGGTGATTTGCTCAATTTCGGCAAAGGAGGATTCGATCAAACCCATCGCCTCAACCGCAGATTCGACCGTTTTGCCGTTTTCGCTCGCAGTGGTGCGCGCCTTTGCGACATTTGTGTTTGTCGATTGCGCCTTTTGGGCATTGCTTTCCAGGTCAGTCACCGATTGGCGCAAAGCCTTGGCGGCCTCTTCAATCGTCGATGCTTGGCGGGTTGCGCGTCCTGCCAGATCATCAGCAGCCGAGTTCACCTCATTGGCCTGTGTGCCAATTCCATTTGAAACCCGCACCACTGAATTGATCACATCGCGCAAAATGGCCTGCGTTTTGTTGAAGTCCTTACGCAGCGGCTCATATTGCTCAGAGAACTTTTGTTCAATCGGCCGCTCAAGATCACCCTCCGCCATAGCATTGAGCCGTTCACCTAGCGTGTGAACAATCTCTTCCTCGTGGCGCTTTGCGCGTTCTCGTCGATCTCTGGCCGCTTTGCGCATTATCTCCAAGGCGTTTGAGATTTTGCCGATCTCAAGCGATTTTACCTGCGAGATTGGGGTGTCGATTTCACCTCGGGCTAAATCGTCGAGCGGTTCGATGATCTGCTCGATGCTGTCGCGAATTTGCGAAATGGTGAAACGCGAGGCTGCAAGGGCGATCGCCAATGCAAGGGCGACACCGGAAACATCGAGAAACGCGTTGGTAAGTGCCGCCTCGCTCTTGGCTTTCGCGCTCGCCTGAATGGCCCGCGCCATCGTATCCTCAAGAGCTTTCAGTTCGCCAATTTTCTCCGTTTTGGCATCGAACCAGTCGGCCGCCGAGATTGATGCAATGCGTCCCTCATCGCCTGACAAAGCCACTTTGCGCCAATTCTCAAGGCGTCCGGCAGCTGGCGAGCTGGCAATCGCCGCAAGTGTGTCCGCCGTTTGTGATGAGCCGAACTCGGAGACGTAACCAAAGAGGCTCTCTTGCGCAGCTTCGAGTTCGATCAATCTTGTGTCGAGCCCGCCTTCAAAGCTGCCGATGGCGAAGCCTGATGAACCGATTGAGCGCATAATCCCGTTAAGGTCTTTGCCGCTGAGCAATGCCGAATACACCATAAGTTCGCGGGCGATTTCTGCATCGGCGACGTCTTGGCCGATCAATCCTGAAACTGAGATCGCTTGCTTGTTAATTTGGGTGTAGAAATCGATTTGCTGCGCTCTGGTTACCGAAAGCGCATCGACTTGATTTCGGAAGGCATCAAGTCCGCCAACGCTGGTTTCCAGTTTGGTCAGGCTTTGATTGAGCCCAGGGCTAATTCCGTTCTCTCGCACAATTGCAAGAGCTGCCTTGAGCTCCTTGCGCCGTGTATCGGTAAGCGTGCGTTGCTCATCCAACTGCCTGGAAAACTCCCGGCCTTGGCTTGCCAGAAAGACAGAAGAGGCCCCGCGTTCTTTTTGCTGTTCGTGGACCAAGTTGCCCAAAGTGACTGACATGCCCACAAGCTGCTGGGTCTCGGACATCTCACTTGCCCTTGCAAGGTCACGCGAAAGCAGAGTGCCGCCATAGAATACCGAGACCAGCAATCCAATGCTTGCGACAATCCAGATCTTTTGCGCGAGGCTAAGGTCACCAAAGAACTTGATCATGAAAAGAGGGTCCAAATGCCAAAGTGTCTTGGCAATTGCCTCGCTCATCCAATTCTGCGTGGCCTTGGTATAGGCTTTGCGTTGAGGACGCGCTCTGACAAACTGCCTTCCATCGCCTTTTTATCGCGATTACGGCTGAGATCGTCTGAAGCGCGCTCCTAGCAAAAGTAACTAAGGGGCGGCCCTTGAAAGGCGTTAAGATGTTAGGCGAGCTGACCCACACGGCGTAGGTGGTAGGCTGAGTTTCCAAAGCTCACGTCGAACGCCAAAATGCGCTTGTGGTAGTGGCTGACGTTAAGCTCGTCGGTCATGCCGACCCCGCCATGGGTTTGGATCGCCGCCTCTCCGATTTCGCGGCCAAGCTTGCCCATCTGCCCTTTGAGCGTTGCGATATCGCGGGCGCTTGCCGCCCCTGAGTTCGCAAGCGCAGTGGTGTAGGTGAGCGTTGAAAGCGCCTTGGTATAGGCGATTTTCATATCGGCAAGGCGGTGCGCCACCACTTGGAACATGCCGATGGGTTGGCCGAATTGCTTCCTTGTCATCGCATACTCACTGGTGATGGTGAGCAGCGCCTTCATCGCGCCAAGGCATTCTGCCGCCCCGACGATGATGGCGTTTGCGAGGATCGCCTCAAGCGCATCACCTGCGTCCTCGAGCAGCACCTGGGCAGGCACTTGGTCGAATGCGATGGTCGCCGCTGAGCGTCCGTCGATGGTTTTGTAAGGGCGGGGGTAAGCCCGCTTGCGTCCTTTTCGACGAGGTAGAGCCCGAGTGTGCCCGTGTCCGTCGCCTTAGCGACTACGACCAAAGCATCGGCCGCATCTCCTGCAATCACAAGACGCTTTTCGCCGGTGAGCATCGCGCTTTCACCATTGGATGCAGCGGTCGTTGTGATCTGTTCCGGCGTCGCGGTGCCATTGCCCTCTTCATAGGCAAACGCAAGGGTGGCCTCGCCGCTGGCGAGTTTCTCAATCCACTCAAGCGCCAATGGCGTGCCGCTCGCGGCCAGCGCCCCGCCTGCAAGGACGGTTGAGGCGACATAGGGCTCCACCACCAAATGCTCGCCGAAGGTTCCGGCAAAAGCGACGCAATCGGCAACCGATCCGCCAAGCCCGCCATGCTCCTCGCTAAAGGGCAACATGGTGAGGCCCAGTTCCGCAAACTGTGCCCAAACGTCCGAAGACCACGGCGCATCCGATGCCACAAGCGCTTGGCGTGTGTCGAAATCGTAATTGCGCTCCAAGAGTTTTGCGACGCTCTCACGCAGCATGTCTTGTTCTTGGCTGAAGCTGAAATCCATGGGTTTACGCTCCTGCAGCTAAGCTGCGCGAGATAAGATCGCGCTGGACCTCGTTGGAGCCCGCGTAGATCGAAGCAGCGCGGCTGTTGAGGTAAAGCGGCATGGAGATGAGATCGAACTCGCTCCCCTGCGGCTCAACGTTGGAGCCCACCCGCAAAGCTTCCAATTGCCGTGCAAGGCCGCCGACGCCCGACACCTTGCTCATCAAGGTTGAGGCGCGTTGTAGAAGCTCGGAATTGATCGTTTTGTTGAGCGATGGATAGGCCGGATCATTGGCGATTTCGTGACCGCTGATCGCAAGCTTCTCCATATGGCCAAGGCTGGCGACATCGGCGTGGAGTTCGCCAAACTCGCTCTGGAAAACGGGATCGTCGCACAGCATTCCGCCAAAGGGGGAGGGGGTTGTCGCCGCTGCATCCTTTGCCCGGGCGAGGTAATGCACCAGCGTTGGCGAGGCTGCAGAACCGCCGCGTTCGTGCTTCAACAGGTGTTTCGCAACACTCCACCCGTCATTCTCCGCGCCCACACGGCCCGATTGGGGCACGCGACAATCCTCAAAGAAAACCTCGCATTGCTCAGGGAACCCATCGAGCCCGTAGATCGGGCGGATTTCCATGCCGGGATAGTCAACCCGGTCAAGCAAAAGGAAGGTGATGCCTTGTTGTTTCTTGCCCGAATTGTCGGTCCGCACCAGCATAAACATGCGGTTGGCGTGGTGCGCGTAAGTGGTCCAGATTTTGGAGCCGTTGATGATGTAATCATCGCCGTCAGGCTCTGCCCGGCATTGAAGGGATGCAAGGTCTGAGCCGGACCCCGGCTCCGAATACCCCTGCGCCCAAAAGTCATAGCCAGCCAGGATTGGCGGGAGATATTTCGCCTTTTGCTCTTCGGTCCCGATATCGATCAGCAGCGGCCCCACCATGCCAAGACTTTGCGGGAGAAGCGGGGGCAGATCAGCCTTGCGGTACTCCTCGGCAAAGATGAAACGCTGCTCCACGCTCCATCCCGTGCCGCCATGTTCAACCGGCCAATGCGGCGCCGACCAACCCTTTTTGGCGAGTATCTGGTGCCATTCCATGCATTGATCGAAGGGGGCGAAGACGCTTGTGGTCTTGCGCCCAGCCTCGCGGATCGCAGGGGTCGGCGCAGTTGCGAAGAACTCAGCGACTTCAGCGCGGAAGGCTTCGAGCTCGGGTGAAAACTCAACGTTCATTTTGGAGGCATCCTGATTGCACCGTCGAGACGGAATTGGTGGCCGTTGATATAGCTGTTCCCAGCAATCTCGCAGATCAGCGAGGCGAATTCCTCTGGCTCGCCCAAGCGTTTGGGGAAGGGGACGCTGGCGTTCAGCTGATCCCACATTTGCGGATTGCGATCCTTCATGCCCAGCATAAGCGGGGTCGCAAAAATCCCCGGCATGACCGAGTTCACTCTGATACCCAAGTCCATAAGATCGCGCGCCATGGGAAGGACAAGGCCGTTCACACCCGACTTGCACGAGCCGTAAATCACCTGACCGATCTGCCCGTCTTGCGCAGCAACACTGGCGGTCAAAGTGATCGACCCGCGCTCACCGTCATCATTCACCGGATCGCTGTTCGCCATGCCAAGCGCAGAGATGCTCGCGACGCGGTAACTTGCGACCAGAATGCCCTCTGCGCCAAAGGCATAATCCTCGGTTGAGAGCCGTTTGAAGCCGCCCGTGCTCTTGTCAAAGCCGATGGTCTTGCCGCGCTTTGATGCCATGGCGCAGTGCACCGTTACCCGCTCTTGCCCATTGGCAGCGCGCGCAGCCGCAAAACCAGCCTCAACGCTTTCCTCGCTCATGATGTCGACATGGTGGAAGGTTCCGCCAATCGCCTTGGCGTGCGCCTCGCCGTCCTCATCATTGATATCGAAAATTGCGACTTTCAGGCCCTTGTCCGCCAGCGCCGCAGCGCTCGCCCGGCCAAGCCCCGATGCGCCGCCGGTCACAACCGCGGCCATTCCCCCTGTCAATTTCATGTTCTCTCCCAATCTCTCTTGAAGCCCAAGCTAACCGGGAATTTGCAAGTGCGCCAGTCACGCTTTGATGCAATTTAACGATGTGATGGTAAAGGGCGCGCATGGACGCGTTTCTTCTTGCCTTGATCCTGACCTTTCTCATCGCTCTTGGTGGGCGCGAACAGCTGATCATTGCGCAATTTTCCTCTGCGCTCGACCGCAATGTGCCGCTGCTCATTATCGGTGTCACTTGCGCCGTCGCAACCGCAGCGGCAATGGCCTATGCGGGCTCCACCATCGCGGAAATCTTGCCCCGGCGCGCGGCTGAGATGTTGGTCGCCTTCGCGCTTATTGCAGGGGCCGTGGAACTCGCATGGCCGGTCAAAGTGAAGCCCATGAAAGAGCCCACTCGCTCTTATGTCGCCATCGCCGCCGTGCTGGTATTTCGCCAGATGCAGGATGCAGCCCGCTTTGCCATCTTCGCGCTCGCGGCATGGGCCGTTTTTCCCACCACGGCGCTTATCGGAGGGGCCCTTGCAGGCAGCGCAGCGGTAATTTTGGGATGGTCGCTTGGTGCGAGGACCTTGCAGAAAATTCCACTCAGAACCATTCGTTTGGTCTTTTCTGGCTGCATGGGGATCGCAGGCATGGTGATTGGTTTAAACGCCCGGTTCCAATTTTTCTGATGGAGTTTTTCGATCAGGCCTATTGAGTAACTCAATGGGAAATTCTTTCGCGCACTTCCTATCTCTTGGTCATGGCAAGAGCGGCCACCAACGCATGTGGCGCTCACACAAAGAGAATTAGGAGTACACCCATGGTCGACTCAAAAGACAACGCACGCGCTGAAATGGTAGCCGAGTTGAACAAGCTCTTGGCGGACCACTTCGCGCTGTTTATCAAAACGAAGAACTTTCACTGGCACGTGAAAGGTCCGCGCTTTCGCGACCTGCACTTGCTGTTTGACGAACAGGCCGCACAAATTCACGCGCAGATCGATGTGATCGGTGAGCGTTCGCGTAAGCTCAAAGGCGACACCATCACCTCGGTCGGTATGGTTGCCGAGCAGGCTCGTATCAAAGATCAACCCAACACCAATCTGAGCGCAGAGGACATGGTGCGCGAGCTTGCGAACGATAACGAAACCCTCGTGGTGAACCTCAAAGCGATGAAAGACGTCGCAGAGGCTGCGGGCGACAACGCGACCGACGGTTTGATCGATGATTGGACCGATGAGGCAGAGGAACGCGTTTGGTTCCTGAACGCGCAGCTTGGCTGAGTAAGCCGGGTCGGAACTTAGCTTAAAACCTGCACGTTTCGAGGACGAAGGGCCGTTTCCGCTGGCATTTTGGCTAGCCGGGGGCGGTCCTTTTGCTATGCGTGGAGGTCATGGACAATGTGACCTTGAAAGACGGCCAAAGCGCTGGTGAGATTGCGCAGTGGATTGCAGGTAAACTCGGCGCAGCGCTTGAGGCATCAGCCGACGAAATCGCGATCAGCGTGCCGGGTGGTTCGACGCCATTTCCTATCTTTGAAGAGTTGGTGAAAGCGCCGCTCGACTGGTCGCGTATTGCTGTCTGGCCGGGTGATGATCGCATTGTGCCAGAGGACCATGAAGCGTCCAATACTGGCAAAATCCGCGCGATCTTCGAGCCTGTTGGCGCGAGGGTCGTGACCCTTAGCGAAGACGCTGTGCCACCCTATTTTGAGCTATGCTGGATGGGCATGGGCGGGGATGGACATATCGCCTCGCTCTTTCCCAACACCGATCCGCAAGTCGATGACGCAAAGGCCATGCGCCGCCTCACGCCAGACCCACTTCCACCCGAAGCGCCCTTTGATCGGATTACTTTGACGATCCCTTCGTTGTTGAACAGCGCTGGCGTTATGTTTGTGATCCGGGGTGATGATAAGTTGGACGTGTTCAAAGCCGCTATGGCAGGCGAACACGACTTGCCTATTGCGAGGCTTTTGGGCGCTGCGACCCAAGAGGTCACATGCTTCACTTGATGGAGAAGACAGCCCAAGCGGTATTGCCGCCAAAGCTGCATCGTTCCGCTTTGCAGGCCGCTCACAAGGTTCGCCACCGCTGGCGCAAATGGCGCAAGGTTCCCATTTCCGGGATCAGCGTGATTGTGACCAATACAGCGGGCGATGTGATGCTTTTGCGGCACTCCTATGGCCCCAAGGCCTGGGGATTGCCCGGTGGCGGAATGTCGGCGGGGGAGGACCCGGAAGACTGCGCCCGGCGCGAGCTTCGCGAAGAAGTTGGCCTCGAGGTGAAGGCGCTCAAGAAACTGGGCGTTTTGAACGAGACGCTCTCGGGTTCGCCGCACACGAGCCACGTTTTCACCGCTCAGGTTTCGCAGACTCCCAAACCCGACGGGCGCGAGATTTTGGAGGCGCGGTTTTTTGCCTCTGACGCTTTACCCGAATTGCTCACCCGAAACGTGCCAAAGCGCCTTGCTATGTGGAAGGCCTCCAAGAAGGCCTGAGAAAGTGTCTTACAACAAGGACAATTGAGCGCTGTCTTCCTTGGGGCTTTCCTCTTTCCCGTGATCGAGGTTGGATAGGGTGAGCCCCATCAAGCGGATCGGCATGGGCAAAGGGAGCGCCTCTTCCAAAAGCTCGCGGGCGAGGCTCGCCCATTCTTCCTTCGTTTCAATCCAGTGCGTTACCGACTTCGAGCGGGTCATATTCCTGAAATCGTTGAACTTCACCTTGAGCGTCACCGTACGCCCGCGCGCTTTGTTGCGCTCGATGCTCTCCCAGACATAGTCGATCGTGTTCTCAAGCGTTTCGCGCAGCAGGGAACCGCTTGAGATGTCCTCGCTGAATGTCCGCTCTCCGCCTACAGATTTCCTCACCCGGTGCGCTCGAACGGGCCTAAGGTCGATCCCGCGCGCCGCACGATAGAGGTAGTCTGCAAAGCTGCCAAAATTGGCCCGGAGAAAGGCGATGTCTTTTGTGGCCAAATCCGCGCCAGTCTCAATCCCCAGCCGCTTCATCTTCTCCTCAGCCTTTGGCCCAACACCGTGGAAGCGGCGGATTGGCAGCCCTGCGACAAAGTCCGCGCCTTGTCCCGGGCGGATCACGCACATGCCATCGGGCTTATTCTGATCGCTCGCAATCTTGGCGAGGAATTTGTTGTAGGAGATGCCTGCGCTTGCCGTAAGCTTGGTCTTCGCGCGGATCTCTTGCCGGATAAGTTGTGCGATGCGCGTAGCCGAACCGATGCCAAGGCGATCTTCGGTTACATCCAAGTATGCCTCGTCCAAGCTCAGCGGTTCGACATGCGGCGTGTGATGGTGAAAGATTGCGCGGATGGTTCGGCTGGCTTCTTTGTATGCATCAAACCGGTGTCGCACGAAAATGAGGTCGGGGCACAGCCTTTTGGCCGTCACCGAGGGCATGGCGCTGCGTACCCCGAACCGCCGCGCCTCATAGCTTGCCGCTGCGACTACGCCACGCCCGCCAGAGCCTCCGACCGCCACTGGCTTGCCGCGCAGTTCCGGATCATCGCGCTGCTCAACGCTCGCAAAAAACGCGTCCATATCGACATGGATGATCTTGCGCAGGCCCGCAGCTTCATTGGCAGCCTCTTGCGGTATCTCATCCGCATCTTGTTCGGGATTTGATGCATGCGCGCTCATCACCGGCCCTCTCTAACCTGCTTTCCCCTTCTTCGGAACAACCTAGGTTTTGGAACAAGGGCCGCACTTGTCCATTCTACGGCCATGCAAAAAGAAAAGTGGCTATCCGCGAGCGAGGTAGGCAATGAGCCTGCCATGGCCAAAAATCCGTCAGCGCCGTTGACCACTCCTGCCCCGACCAAGCCCATCAGTGAGCGCGAGCTTATCTGGCTGATGGCGTTTCTGATGGCTCTACAGGCCTTCGGGATCGACGCAATGTTGCCCGCGTTGGACGACATGGCGCTGGATTTGGGTGTCGCAGGCAATGACCGGCAGTTTGTCATCGGCATCTACCTTCTCACCGCTGGTATCGGCGCTTTGGTGCCGGGAGCATTAGCGGATCGGTATGGGCGGCGACCCATACTGCTCACCTCAATCGCGATTTACATCACCCTCGCGCTCGCCTGCGCCATGGTGCAAAACTACGAGCAATTGCTTGCCGTGCGCGCAGCCGCCGGGTTCTTTGCAGCTGGCATTGTGGCGCTACCCCCAGCGATTATCCGCGACCGGGTGGGCGGCGACAAAATGGCGAAGATGATGAGCCTCATCTTCGTGATTTTCCTGATGGTTCCTGCCATCGCGCCCAGCATCGGTGAGCTTATCTTGATGGTAGGCAATTGGCGCCTGATCTTTGCGGCGATGGCAGTGCAAGGGGTCATTATCGGCAGCTGGGTGTATTTCCGCCTGCCCGAAAGCCTCGACCCTGAAAACCGTCAGCCGATTGTCGCACCCGTGATCGCCCGCAATATGTGGAGCGCGCTGAGCAATCGTTCGGTGATCGGTTATGTCATTGGCAGCACACTGGTTTTTGGCGCGCTGTTCGGCTTCATCAATTCCTCTCAGCAGCTGATCAGCGATGCCTTTGGCGCGCCTGACCTCTTCCCGGTCGTGTTCGGAATTTGCGCGGGCTCAATGGCAATTGCGAGCTGGTCAAACTCGCGCATTGTCGAGCGTTTCGGCGCGCGGCGAGTAAGCCACACAGCGCTTTTCGTGTTTATTGCGGTGGCCGGCATTCAAGTGATTGTGGCCTTTAGCGGGCACGAAACCTTGTGGCAGTTCGTGGCCCTGATGGCGATTAACATGGCGCTGCTTGGCTTTATCGGGAGCAATTTCGGCTCAATCGCGATGAACCCATTTTTCCATATCGCGGGCGCGGCAAGCTCTGTGCACGGTTTTGTGCGCATGACCACGGCCGCGTTGTTGGGGGCGGCGATTGGTTACGCCTTTGATGGCACAGCGCGACCCTTGGCTTTGGCGCTTTTGATCAATGGGATTGCGTGTCTGTTGCTTGTGCTGTTCAGCGAGAAGGGCCGACTTTTCGCGCCCCCTCAAGCCCAGCAACGCTACCCGAGCGGGATGCGGAGCTAGGGTAGCGCCATTGCCCACCCCGCTGCGACTAAGCTCACCTACGGTTCGCTAAGTCTCGCTCCCCTCCCGCTTGCGGGAGGGGTTGGGGGTGGGCCCTCTTATCCGTCCGCTTTCAGCCTACGCCAAGCCAGATCAGCAAATTCGCACAGCAATGGCCGTGTATCGCGCGGGTCGATGATATCCTCGACGTTGAAAAGTTCGGCGCTGCGGAACGGTGATGTGACTTTGTTCAAACGCTCTTTGATCTTCTCAAGCTCGGCTTCTGGATCATCGGACGCCGCGATTTCCGACTTATAAGCGACCTCCAAACCGCCTGCGATGGGTAGGCTGCCCCAATCGCCCGAGGGCCAGCAGTAACGATATTGGTAGAGGTCCGCATTGCTCATCGCGCTGCCCGCTATGCCGTAGGCGCGGCGCATGACGACGCTCGCAAGCGGCACGGTGGCGCGATAAATCGCGTTCATCGCAGCCACGCCGTAACGGATCGTGCCTGCCTCTTCCGCCTCGCGCCCGATCATAAAGCCGGGGTTGTCGACAAGATGCACAATCGGCAGGCGGAACTGATCGGCGAGTTTGACGAAGCGCTCGACCTTTTCGCTGGTTTTCGCTTCCCATGATCCACCAAGATAGCTGGGATCAGAGGCCACAACCGCCACGGGCCAGCCATCGAGCCGAGCAAGCGCTGTGATCGCGGCGCGGCCCCAGTTTTTGCCGATCTCAAACACGGTGCCTTTATCGAGGATCAAGTCCATTGCGGGGCGCATGGAGTACACTTGCTTGTCATCACGTGGGACTAAGGAAAGTAGCGCTTCCTCCCGCCGGTCCACCGGGTCAGTGGGTTCCGCGCGGCGGGCGTGTTGTCCGACGTGCTCGGGCATAAAGGAGAGGAAATAGCGCGCCCTTGCAAAGGCCTCTTCCTCGCTAGCCACTTCATCATCGACCACGCCATTGCGGGTGTGAATGTCGACGCCGCCAAGCTCTTCCTTGGCCAGTTGGTGGTCCTGCGCGCTCTTGTACGCCTCGCCCAAGCCGTCGACCACGGCAGGGCCCGCTGCGAACAATTGCGAGAGCCCGCGCACCATGATCGAATAATGGCTCGCCGCAATCCGCGCTGCGCCAAGGCCAGCCGTTGGACCAAGCGCCAAGGCCACCACGGGCACGGTATCGAGGTTCTTGACCGTATCACCCCAGCCCGGAACCGCCGGAATGTAAGTCGCGCCGATCTGCTCAAGCGTTTTGACGCTGCCGCCGCCGCCGGTGCCATCGATCATCTTGATAATGGGGAGCTTTAGCTCATGCGCCATCTGCTCGGCCTGCACCATCTTGCGCTTGATCCCAGCATCCGCCGCGCCGCCTCGAATGGTGAAGTCGTCTGCTGTGGCGACAACGGGGCGGCCGTTTATCGTGGCTTTGCCGAAGAGGAAGGGGGCGGGGGTGACGCCTTTAAGGTCGCCATTTTCGTCATAGTGGCCTTTGCCAGCTATCTTGCCGATCTCGCGGAAGGAACCGGGGTCGCAAATCGCATCAAGCCGCGCGCGCGCATCCATTTTGCCGCGCGAATGCTGGCGCGCGACTTTGTCCGCTCCGCCCATTTCTTCGGCGAGGGCTTCGCGGCGGCGCAGTTCTTCGAGTTCTTTTTCCCAGGTCATGCACCATCCATAGGCAAACCGTCATCCCAGCGAAAGCTGGGATCTAGAGCGGGATAGCGCGAGACTGCCTGAGACCCCAGCTTCCGCTGGGGTGACGAGATAAAGATTGGTGGAACAAACATCCCACCCCGCTGCGACTAAGCCTCGCCTTCGGCTTGGCAAGTCTCGCTCCCCTCCCGCTTGCGGGAGGGGTTGGGGGTGGGTCAAGCCTTCTCTTGCGGCTCCACCACTGCCGGTTCAACAATACAGAGCACCGCTTCGACCTGCACCTGCCCGCCTTGGGACGCCTCAAGCCCGGTCACCGTCCCATCAAAGGGTGCGGTGAGCGCATGCTCCATCTTCATCGCCTCCAAGACCATCAGCCGTTGCCCAGCGGTGACGTGGTCGCCTTCGGCCACGTCCACAGCGATGACCTTGCCCGGCATGGGGGCGAGGATAGCGCCGTCGGCTGCGGAGGCAGCTCCTGCGAAGCCATCTACTGGTGTGAGAGCCACAATCTCAACCATACCTCTGTCATTAATTAGAACCCGCGCATCATCGATTGGATAAAAGCCGACATGTGGACGGGGTGTGTCGAGATTAAGGCTTGCCAGTTTTGCTTCGTTTCCAACGAAAACGCAGGCTTGTTCAGCTCTCGGCAAATTTGCTCTGAAGCCAACGGTGCCCTCTTGAAGCTCCCAATGCTTTTCATATGGATCAGAGTCGTTGAATCTCTCCATGATGTAATAGAGTGCGTGCCCAATGTAGTCGTCTGAGATCGGCTCGCCGAGCAGGCTATCACCAAGATCGGCTATGAGAGCGGTGTCTAGCTCTGCATTTCGGAACGGCGCGCAGTCGAGGCATTGATAAAGAAATGCCAGATTCGTCGAAACCGGGTAAACTATGGTCGATGAAATCAGGCTCAGAAGACTACCGATCGCGGCGTTTCTGCCCTCTCCATGCACTACCAGTTTTGCGATCATCGGGTCGTAGTGCGGGCTGACCTCGTCGCCCTCTTCAACGCCTGTTTCGATGCGCTGGCCGCCTCCTCGGAAATATTTGGCATCAAACGACAAGTGCTCCAACCGCCCCGTGCTCGGCAAAAACCCTTTCGCCGGGTCCTCGGCATAGAGCCGTGCTTCAATCGCCCAACCGTTGATGGAGAGCTCTTCCTGCTTCATCGGGATCGGCTCGCCGCTGGCCACGCGCAATTGCCATTCGACCAAGTCCACGCCGGTGATCTCTTCGGTGACGGGGTGTTCGACCTGGAGCCTAGTGTTCATCTCCATAAAGAAGATGCGGTCAGCCCGGAGCCCTTCGCTGGCATCAGCGATGAATTCGATTGTCCCTGCGCCCTCATAGTCTACCGCTTTGGCAGCGCGCACGGCGGCTTGGCAGATTTCCTCGCGGGTGGCCTCGTCCATGCCCGGCGCAGGGGCCTCTTCGATCACCTTCTGGTGGCGGCGCTGGAGCGAGCAATCGCGCTCGAACAGGTGGACGACATTGCCGTGGCTATCGCCGAAGACCTGCACCTCGATATGGCGAGGTGAAGTGATCCACTTCTCCAGCAGCACTTGCGTGTTGCCAAAGCTCGCCTTGGCCTCGCGCTGGCAGCTTTCAAGCGCGCTCGCGAAATCAGCAGGGTCATCAACCTTGCGCATCCCCTTGCCGCCGCCGCCTGCAACGGCCTTGATCAGCACGGGATAGCCGATTCTCTCGGCCTCAGCGGTGAGCCGCTCCAGTGATTGGTCTTCGCCAAGATACCCCGGCGTCACAGGCACGCCTGCGGCAATCATGCGCTCTTTGGCGGCATCCTTAAGGCCCATCGCCTCAATGCTCTCAGGCTTTGGTCCCACCCAGATGAGCCCCGCCTCAATCACGGCACGCGCGAAGTCTGCGTTCTCAGAAAGAAAGCCATAGCCCGGATGGATCGCCTCCGCGCCCGTTTCCTTGGCAGCGGCGATGATCTTTTCGCCCACAAGATAACTTTCAGCCGCAGGCGAAGGGCCAATATGCACCGCCTCATTGGCAGAGCGCGTGTGCAGAGCCTTCGCATCCGCATCGGAATAGACCGCGACGGTCGCAATGCCCATTTCGCGCGCGGTGCGCATAATCCGGCAGGCAATCTCGCCCCGGTTGGCGATGAGAAGTTTCTTGATCATAGCGCAGGGGCCTCTTCGCAAGGCTCAATGATGTGGCTGTATGTGATGTGGGAAATTTTCCATGTGCCGTCGGCTTGAACGAGGGTGAAGATGTCGACGCCGCAATGGCTGCGTGTTCCATCGACAAAAAGCGAGAAATCGGCCCAGACCATCGCAACCGGCCCGTCGACCATGACGTTCTTAATCGCAATCGGCTCTTTGAGGTCAGCAGGCGCACCTGCAATGCGGGCGGCCAAGTCGGCCAGTGGTACGCTGCGGACTACATCGCCGTCTTCTTGAGGGCGCACAAGGACGACTTGCGCGTCGGGTGTGATGACAGAGGTCATGCTTGCCTCGTCACCCCGATCGAAAGCATCGGTGAAGCTGCGCACAGCAGAAATAGCGCCTTGCGCGGGCTCAGCAGTCGCTTGCGCAGACGCGGGCGTGGCGGCGACGAGCGCGGCTAAGAATGTCAGAAGTCCTCTCATGGAGAAAAGGACTAGCGCAACTTTATTACAATGGAAACCACCGGCCGCATTCGTCATCCTGAACTTGTTTCAGGATAACTCTTTCGCGGTGCGCCAAGGCTTGAGCGTTATCCCGGATCAAGTCCGGGATGACGTTTCTTCATCAAGCAGGCCGAAAATCCTTGATGCCCCATGTGATCTCACCGTCGGGGTGCTTCTCGCGGTTGATCGCAGCGGAGAGAAATGCGCGCATGCCGTAAGCCGCTTTTTCCCAGCGGGGCACGAAGGTGCGGCTGTTCCATGCCTCGGTGCCCCTTGTCCGCACCTTGCGCCCAATCGCGCCGTAAATGCGGGCGGCGGCGAGCACGGCCCAGCGGCTGCGAAAAGGTAGGCGTTCTGCGCCCACTCGCGCGGCGGCTTCGTGTTTTTCGACAAGGGCCACAAGGCGCGCGGCCATTTCGGCGAGCTCTTCGCGGTGGTGGGGTTTGGTGTGTTGGCCGGGCTCTATGTCTTGCTCAACCAGCCAGTTGATGGGGAGGTAGCAGCGGCCAGCGGCGTCATCCTCAACGATATCGCGGGCGATGTTGGAGAGCTGGAAGGCGAGCCCCAAATCATTCGCGCGGTCGAGTGTGTCTTGGTCCTTAGGGTCAACGCCCATGACGACCGCCATCATTACGCCGACGGCGCCCGCCACGTGGTAGCAATAGCGCATCATATCGGCCTCTGAACGCGGTCTCCAATCATCGGCGTCGAGTGCGAAGCCGGCGATAACGTCCTCAGCCATAGCCGGGGTAAGCCCGCATTCCTCGGCCACCACGCCCAGCGCGTCGAAGGCCGGGTCGCCGGTGGGTTTGCCCTCGAATGCTAGGGCCGTGAGACGGCGGATGTGGGCCAAGCGTTCGTTCAAATCGGATTGGTCGCCAAGTTCGCCGCCGAGAACTTGGTTGTCGGCGATGTCATCGCATTGACGGCACCAGGCATAGAGCAACCACGCGCGCTCGCGGGTCTCGCTGTCGAAGAGCTGCGAGGCGGCAGAGAAGCTTTGCGAGCCGTGTTTGATCGTGGCTCTGGCATGGGCGACCAATTGGCTGCGGGTTTCTGCGTCGACACTCATCACAGCAGCCTTATAGATCGTCCGCTTTCATCTGGAAGATGGGTTTGTGCGGGACGTAGCTGTCCATTTTGTCGATGAGATCGCCGATAGTCTCAGCGTGGACGAGGATGCCGGAGTGCACCGGTCGTACAAAGCCTACATCCGCCATTTTCTGATTGAAAGCGATCAGTTCGTCGTAAAAGCCAAAGGCGTTGAGGAGTCCCACAGGGTCCGAGTGATAGCCAAGCTGTGCCCAGCTCATCGCCTCCCAAAGCTCATCCATAGTGCCAACGCCGCCGGGCAGGGTGACGAAGCCATCGGAGAGGTCGGTGAAGCGTTGTTTGCGCTCGTGCATGCCCGAGACCGTGTAGAGCTGCGTGCAATCGTGATTGGCAACCTCGGAGTTGGCGAGCGCCTCTGGGATGACCCCGATAACTTCGCCGCCAGCCTCGAGAGCACCCTTCGCGACAGCGCCCATAAGGCCAAGGCGTCCTCCGCCGTAGACGGTGCCAATGCCTCGCTCGCCAAGCGTTTTGCCCACGTCATAGGCAAGCTCGACATAGCGCGGGTCTTCGGGTGTGGCGGAGCCGCAGTAGACAGCTAGGCGTTTCATAGGTCCTCCCCAGAATGGGGAGGGGGACCAAGCACAGCTTGGTGGAGGGGCACATTCGTCAAGGCGCGAACTCGATCATCACAAATCACGACAATACGCCTAACCACTGACGCCAAATCTTCAAGCACGAGTTCGGCTGGAATGCGCGTGGTCGCAATTCCTCGCGAGCGGAGGAAATAAGAACGCGCCCGATCCCTCGCAACCGCTGTTGCGCCATCATGCGCGCGTCCATCGACCTCGATTGCAAGCCTCGCCTTCGCGCAGAAGAAATCGAGCACATAGCGGCCTGCGGGATGCTGGCGTCGGAATTTGTGGCGTCCGGGGCGTTTGCGAAGGGCTTGCCATAACAGAACTTCGGGCAGCGTCATTTCGCGGCGTAGCATTCTCGCCCGTTTAACCGTCTGCTGTGGTCCTGTGATCATCGGGTGCCCCTTGCGCTTGATTGAGGGTGCCCCTCCACCACTTCGTGGTCCCCCTCCCCGTTAGCGGGGAGGACTTACTTAACCGCCAAATCTTCAAGCATCAGCCCTGCCGTTGCCTTTGCGCTTCCCACAACGCCGGGGATGCCAGCTCCGGGGTGCGTGCCTGCGCCGACGAGGTAGAAATTGTCGATCACATCGTCGCGGTTGTGGCCGCGCATATAGGCGCTTTGCCACAGGACCGGCTCCAGGCTGAACGCGCTGCCCATATGGGCGTTGAGGTCGGCTTGGAAATCCTTAGGCGCGTAGCTGAATTTGGTGACGATCCGGTCGTGGATGTCCGGGATCAGGCGGCGGCCCACTTCGTCGAGGATCGCCTTTTCAAACTTGGGCCCTTCGACGTCCCAATCAATCGGCATTTTGCCCATATGAGCCACGGGAACGAGCGCGTAGAATGTGCTCATGCCCTTTGGTGCCATCGATGGGTCGGTGACGGTTGGGTGGTGGAGGTAGATCGAGAAATCCTGCGGCAGAACGCCGTGCTTGTAGATGTCATCAACCAGACCTTTGTAGCGCGGGCCAAACAGGATTTGGTGGTGCGCAATGCCCGGCCATGTGCCCTCAAGGCCAAAGTGGACGACAAAGAGCGATGGCGAATAGCTTTTGCGGGCAAGTGCCTTCGCTTGCTTCTTACCCCGGTCGGATGCCCCAAGCAGGTCTTTGTAAGAGTGCATGATATCGGCGTTGGACGAAACCGCGTCGAAGCGCTGTTTCCAGCCCGACTTGGTCTCAACCTCGGTCGCTTTGGTGCCCGCTGTGTGCACCTGAACCACGGGGTCGCCGACGCGCATTGTGCCGCCAAGGCGCTCAAAATGACGCACCATGCCTGCGATCAAACGGTTGGTTCCGCCGCGTGCCCACCAGACGCCGCCGTCTTTCTCAAGCTTGTGAATGAGCGCGTAGATCGCAGATGTTTTCATCGGCGAGCCACCGACCAGGAGCGTGTGGAAGCTGAAAGCTTCGCGCAGGCGCTCGTCTTTGATGTAGCTTGAAACCATGTCATAAACGCTGCGCCATGCTTTCTCTTTGACGAGAGCAGGCGCGGCTTTGAGCATGGATTTAAAGTCGAGGAAGGGCACTGTGCCCAGCTTCACATAGCCCTCATCATGGACGCGGGCCGAGTATTCAAGGAAGCGCTGGTAACCGACCACATCGTCAGGGTTCAGCTTGGCGATTTCGGCGGCGAGTTCCTCGTCATCGTTGGAATAGTCGAAGTTCGTACCATCAGGCCAATTGAGGCGGTAGAAGGGGTGAACCTTCATCAGCTCCACATCTTCAGAGATGTCGTGGCCAGTCAGCTCCCACAGCTCTTTAAGGCAGGGCGGGTCGGTGATGACAGTGGGACCAGCATCAAAGGTAAAGCCGTCTTTTTCCCAGAAATATGCACGGCCACCCGGCTTATCGCGCGCTTCGACAACGGTGGTGGCGATGCCGTGCGATTGGAGGCGCAACGCCAAAGCCATGCCGCCAAAGCCGGAGCCGATGACGCAGGCGGTTTTGCCAGCGTATTTCTCAGCGATGACCGGATTGATACCGCGTTCGCCTGTCACGGCTGGAGTAAAATCGAGAGTGGGATCGGCGTTCATGGCCTATTTCTCCGTTTGCAATTCGTCTGCGAGCGTGGCTTGCGCGGCTGCCGTTTCAGACTTGTCCGACTTCAGCGCTGGACCAGACTTAAACATGGCCACCATGGCCGAGTGTATAGCTACGGGGGGCTCACCCCATAGGACGCGGACCTTGTCAAAGAGGCTGGACCGCCCGGCATAGAACCGTTCAATTAACCCCTCGCGAAGCTTGTAAAAGCGTTGAAACACTTTCACGCGCCTCTCGGGTTTGGCCGCGAAAAACAGGAAACGTGCGAGCAGCCGGTAATATCCCACTTTTGCCCAATGCCGCCGCGCCCGGGCGTCAAAAAACGCCGCGAGCTGTTCTCCTGAAAGGTCTGCTTCGGCTGCGATGGCCAAAGCGTTCTCCACCGCCACGCACATGGTGTAGCTGGTGAGAGGATGAGTAAAGCCGCCGCGCGCACCGGCAATCGCAACGCCGGGAATGCGAACCTCGTCCTGATAGGCGGCAAAATCGCCTCCGGTCAGCACCGGCAGGACACCTGCCTCGTGGTGAACGGGAAGCCCATCGGTCCACCCTTGCGCGCGAGCATATTGGTCGATGCGGCCGGACAGAGCATTGCGGTCAAGCAGTGGGTCGTCGGCGTAATAGGTGTCTTCGATAAAGACATCGTGCACGCCCAAGGGAAGCACATAGACGAAGCGGTAAGAGCCGCCATTGCCGTGCGGGGCGAGCTGATCGACGGTCGCGTCCATTATGACGGGGCGCTCAACCCCGTGCGGTTTGTCGAGGCGCATGTGGCGACCAAGAAAGACCTGCCAGCCGCCTTTCAAATGCTTGCTCGGTTTAAAACTGCGGCAGTCGATGACGCTGCGCGCATTGATGCGTTCAGCGCGATTGTACTCACTCGCCGCCAAATCGACCCCGCGCGCATCCAAGCTGACCGCTTTGCGCCCAAGGATTACGGAGCCTTCGGGCAGTTCGCGCACGATCCCTTCATGGAAATCGGGCGAAGCCATGGAGCGGTACGCGGTCTTCAGCTTGCGGCGATACTTGGGAAATTTGACCTCGTAGCCGCTCTCCCAATCGGTTTGGCGAAAGGCGGAAAGCAGCGCGCGGCCTTCTTTGGTGAGGTCGCTGTCAAACCAGCTCCAACGGTGATTGCCGCCAATGGTTCGACCTGCCTCGATCACTCGGATGCGAAATTCGGGCCGGGCACGCTGAAGGGCAAGCGCAATCAATCCGCCTGCCAGGCCGCCGCCTACAATTACGCAATCCACTTGTGAGTCGGTCATCTGCGTAAAAGCCCTAGGACAGTGGCAGTGTGGGAGCAACGTTACAGTGCCGTCCTACTCGCAAAACTTGCGTCTTTTGCGCCTTTGATTCAGAAAGTTGCACATGGCACTCCTGAAACCCAGCCGCCGGACGATCATCGTCTCTATGGCAATCACCGTCGCAACCGTCGGGATATTGCTCGCCATGGGCCGCCCGCCGATTTGCGAGTGCGGCTATGTGAAGCTGTGGCATGGCGACATCAATTCGATGGGCAACTCTCAGCATATCGCCGATTGGTACACGCCCAGCCACATCATCCATGGGCCGATATTCTATGCGCTAGGCTGGCTGCTGTTCGCCAAATGGAAGATCGGCGGGGAGCGCGCGGTTCATTGGGGCCTCCCGCTTGCGGTGCTTTTGGAGGCTGCTTGGGAAGTGCTTGAGAATACGCAGATGGTGATTGACCGGTTCCGTTCGGTGACTGCCAATTGGGGCTATTCGGGGGACAGCGTGCTCAATTCCTTTGCCGATATCGGTTGGATGGCCTTTGGGTTTTACCTCGCCATGCGTCTGCCGGTGAAAGTCACGATAGTGGGAGCGATTGTGCTCGAAGTGCTCGCGGCATGGGTGGTGCGCGATGGGCTGACGCTGACAGTCATTATGCTGCTTTTCCCGATTGACGCGATAGCTGAGTGGCAGGCGGCGGGAGCTGGCGGGGCTTAGGCAGGCTGCGGGGGCTAAGTAACAACCACCTATCGCATTTGGGGAACTGCGCGCGGGGCGAGAGGTTGTGAGGGCATAAACGAAAGTGCCCCTCATGCTATCACGTCAAACCTATCGAAAATTTGCAGCAATTGCTTTTGTGGGAGCACTGGCGAGCCCGCTTGCGGCCAATGAAGGTGAGCCTTCGAATTCTGAAAATGAACAAGGCGGCGAAGAGCAAGAGAACCGCAGACCTCCTCAAGGCGCCGGTGGTCCGCCGCCCGATGTTCCATTCGAAAAGCCCGTTTTTGACGACACATGGGCGACAGTTGGCATCGGCGTAGGCCTTGTGCCCAGCTATTCAGGCTCTGACGACTATCGGTTTTTCCCATTGCCATTGGTTGTGGGCCGGGTCGCTGGTGTCGGGATCAGCCCCAATGGGCCCGGTTTCACGCTCAATTTCCTTTCCGACGGCCCAAGCGGTGGACCACCTGCCAGTCTCCGTTCTGGTCCTCCCTCTGGCCCCCCATCAGGCCCGCCGCCTGTGTCTAATAAGCCGTCGTTTTCTTTCGGCCCCTCAATCCGGTTTCGCAATGACCGCGCCAACCAGATCCAAGACGATGTGGTGGAATTGGCCGAGCCGCTCGATACAGCGCTTGAGGTTGGGCTCAGCGGCGGTGTGAGCTTTCCCAGTGTGTTTAGAACGCGCGACCGGCTCAGCCTTTCTGCAGGGGTCAGCTGGGATATTCTGGGCGCGCATGATGGGATGATCCTTAGCCCAAGCGTTGGATATTTCACGCCTCTTGGCCGCGCGGCCAGCCTGCAACTCAGCGCCAGCGCTGCAATCGTCGATGATAGTTACGCGGACTATTATTACTCGGTCACCCCTGCACAAAGCGCGGCCACGGGTCTTGCGCAGTTCACAGCCGATGGCGGGCTTGAATCGGTTGGGCTCACCGCAATCGGGACCTATGATCTGGATGGCAACGCGCTCAACGGCGGCTTTAGCCTCTACGGTATCGCAGGCTATTCGCGCCTTGTTGGAGATGCGGCGGACACACCATTTACGAGCGTGAGGGGCAGCGCAAACCAGCTGTTTGGCGGTATAGGGGTGGCCTACACCTTTTAAAGTTCGGTCGCTCTTGCCAGACAGCGTTCGCCGCTGCATCAGGTCACTCAAAGACAATTGAGAGGGCTCTGATCCATGAAATTTGCAAAGCATTTGCGCATCTGTCTGGCAGCAATCGCCGCTGGACTTATCGCATCGCCCGCATCAGCAGATACGCTGATCTATGCAGGCAGCGTTATCACCGATGCCGATAGTGAGCCCACGGGTCCCAAAGTGATCGTGGTGGTGGATGGCAAAATCCAGTCCATTTATGATCCCGAAGCGGCACCCGTCGCCGAATGGGAGGCGCGGGGCACGGAGCAGATTGACCTCTCCGACAAAACCGTTCTTCCCGGCCTCATCGACCTTCACACGCACCTGTCTGGCGATCCTTCCGGCGAATTCTGGCGCTCGGCCACCACGCCGCCTGAGTACTCGACCCTGATCGCTGCCAAGAACGCGCGCATCACTGCGCTTGCAGGGTTTACCACCATTCGTGATCTGGGAAGCCGCACCGATCAAGTCACCCAGTCGCTTCGCCAAGCAACCGCAGAGGGCCTTGTGCCCGGCCCCCGTGTTGTGACGGCCGCGCGCACCATCTCCATTGTGGGTGGGCATGGCGATATCAGCGGCTTCACAAAGGACGTGAACGATGTGCTTGCCAGCGGCTTTGCGTGCACCGGACCTGTTCAATGCGCCGAAAAAGTGCGCCAAGCCTCGCAATATGGCGCGGACTTGATCAAGATCACGGCCACCGGCGGCGTGCTGTCTCAGCAAGGGCGCGGGCTTGAGGCGCATTTTACCAACCCTGAGATGGTCGCAATCGTTGAAACCGCAAAGAGCCTTGGCCTTAACGTTGCCGCTCACGCTCACGGCGCACGCGGGATTGAAGCGGCGGCTGCTGCAGGCGTCCAAACCATCGAGCATGGCACTTACATCGATGAAGACGCAGCCCAAGCCATGAAGGATAGCGGGACCTATCTGGTTCCCACTCTCATGGCGTTTGAAGGCATCAAAAAGGGCCTTGGTAAAGGTGTCTACACCCCGATTGTCGAAGAGAAAATCCGCGTCGTCGCCGCCTATGCTGACACCATTGTTGAACGCGCGATTGAATATGGCGTCCCAATTGCCTTTGGCACCGACGCAGGCGTCTTTCCCCACGGCGAGAATGCGGGCGAATTTGCTCTGATGGTGAAGGGTGGCCTCACCAACCGGCAGGCCTTGGCAAGCGCCACGACAGTTGCCGCGGGCGTGCTTGGCCTTGAAGACGAAATCGGTCAGATCAAGGCGGGTTTCTCAGCCGATATCATCGCAGTGAGTGGCAATCCGCTTGAGGATGTGAGCGTGCTTGAGGATGTCGGTTTCGTGATGGTGCGGGGGCGGGTTGTCGAATAGGCGGGGCCTTTAGCGCTTATTATTCAGGTAACCCGCAAGCCTTCAAATGCGCCGTCGTAAAGCTCTCAACAGCGGTGTTGATCTGGGCCGTTAGCGGGGGCGAATATTCCCGGTTGAACATTTGTAGCCCAAGGCTTTGAATTTCGGGCATTAATGCCATGAATTTTGGAAACCATTCTGCTTTGGCAAGTACAGTCCCGAGCGCCGCTAGCTCTTCGGGACCCATCCTTTGCACCAAACGGTCGGTTGTGGCCTTTTGGTCTGCGGCATAGGCCTCTGCTGAAAGCGCAGTGTCTTCGCCGAAATTTTCCGATATCTCCGCAAGCGCGTTTTCCCCGGTCTGGCTCAAAATCGCTTGCGCTAGCAGGTTTTGCCCCTGCTCTGACCCATAGAATTGCGCTGCATTGGCGGCGTCATCCTTAGGAAGACGGGCGCGAAACAGTTTGATCAATTGGCCGCGATACCAAAGATTGTCCTCCAGATGCCCCTCGCGCATCATCGGTCGCATGGTTTTGCCAAGCCCGGTAATATAGCCGGGGCACTCACGCTCCATCTGCGCCATTTCGGGCACTTGCTTCATACCGCTTGAGAAGCTGACCTTCATGTCCTGCTCAAAGCGAAGCAGCGCGATTTTCTCGGACGAGAACGCAAGGGCAAGCGCCTTGTGCGCGTCCTCATCATTTGTGTCTTGGGCAAGAACAGCGCCATGCAAAAATGCAAGAGCTGCGAGGATGAGAATTCTGATCGATGAGAGCATATCGTGCGCCTTTCTGCCGATCTTGGCTTGTGACGCTATTCCACGGCTTGGGCAAGTCCTTCAAACCCGCGCGCAAAGCCTGCTTTAAAGTCCTGCACAATGGTGCCAACGCCGCGTTGATCTTGGACAAGGCCAAGACCCTGGCCCACCCAATAGCTGGAGAGCTCTTGCGCTTTTGTGTTCCCGCTTACCGCTGCTTGATCGAGCGCGCGAAGGACGGGTTCTGTCAAAACACTCATAAGCGGCATGGGGAGGGCGGGAAGGCCTGCTGCCTCCCAGCGCTCATGCCATTCGCTCTTTAATTGGCGTGAGAATTTGCCGGTGCGGTGTTTGGAGCGGATGGTGTCGCGTGAGCCAGCCGCGACCATTTTCTCCCTGAAAACTTGCGTCGTCTCTGCCTCAGGCGAGGCGAGCCACACGCTCCCGCACCATGCGCCAGCCGCCCCCATGGCCATCATGCCTGCCATCTGTTCGCCGGTCATGATGCCACCAGCGGCCAGCACGGGGATATCGGCGCCCACGTCGGCAATCGCGCGCACAACCTCCGGGATCAGCACCACGGTCGACACATCGCCGCAATGCCCGCCGCCTTCGCCGCCTTGGGCAACGATAATGTCAACGCCCGCATCGACTTGCTTGAGCGCATGTTCCTTCGCCCCAACCAGAGCCGCCACGGGGATGCCGTGTTTCTTGCCCGCCGCAATCATTTCAGGGGGAGCCGTGCCAAGCGCATTGGCGATCAGGCGCACCGGGTGGTTGAAGCTCACCTCAAGCAGTTCTTGGCCAAGCGAAGTGTTGGGCTTGTTTGTGCCCCCATATGGCGATTGCGCCTTCTCACCAATCCCGCATTCTTCCATAATCTGAGCGGTGAAATCGTGATATTGGCTCGGGATCTGAGCCATAATTGCATCCATGTTCACCGAATTGTCGACCGCCTGCACCTCGGGGATCAAAACATCGATGCCGTATGGCTTGCCATCGACATGATCATCGATCCAGCAAAGCGCCTGCTCAAGCTCTTCGGGCGTATAGGACACCGCACCCAGCACCCCAAAACCGCCTGCCCGGCTCGCGGCCACCACAACGTCGCGGCAATGGCTAAAGGCGAAAAGCGGGAATTCACATCCCACCATCTCGGTCATTTTAAACGGCATAGTATTCTTATCCCTCCGGGCGTGCAGACAGCTCAGGTTTGCCTAAGCTGCAAAACTGGTCAACAAGGGTGCAAACATGCACCGGGGAGAAGTGCGATGGATGGGACGAATATCTTGACCGACCGCCGCCGGTCGCTTTTGGTGATCAACGGTGTGGGGCTGCTGATTTCGGCGGTCTTTTCGGGTTGGCTCTATTTCTTCTACACGCTGGGTGCGATTGATCTGTGGCCGTTTGTGCAGGATGTCCCGGCCGATATTCCCGGAGACCGGCGTGCGTGGAATATGGCGCACCTTGAAGGCATCACCAACGGCACCATGCTCATCGCGATTGGGGCTGCGGGCGCTTACATCCGGCTGGGCGAGAGGGCGCAAAGCGTATTGTTCTGGTCGTGCTTGGCGTTCGGATGGATGTTTACACTGCCGGCGATTGCGAACGCGTTGTTAGGCACACGCGGGCTGGAATTTGGGGGAGGGCCGTTTCCGGGCGATGTCCTCACCAACAACATTATCTTTGTGTCCGGCTGGCCCGCCATGATCGGCGTGCATGTCGGCTTTGCGCTGCTTCTTTGGGGCGCGTGGCAGCAGTATTCTCACATTAGGAACGCATCATGAGTGATCCGCAAATCCTAGTTCGCCGCATCCCTTTCCGCTTTGACGAAGACATTGATCCAGTGTGGAATTCTGACAAGCCCGAATGGAGCCATATGGTCAACGGCGCATCGCTCACCATGCCATACCTCGAACCGTTCCTGATCAAGACCGTGCGTGAGGCTCTTACCCTTGTCGATGATCCAAAGCTCAAGGCCGAAGTCGAAGGGTTTATGGGGCAGGAAGGCGCGCATTATCGCAATCACCGCCGCTACAACGATATCTTGAAAGCGCACTATCCTGAACTCGCCGAGGTCGAGGCGATGATGGTTCAGGACTACGCCAAGTTCCAGAAACGCAGCCTCAAATGGCGTCTTGCCTACACCGCCGGGTTTGAGACCATGACCATCGGTATCTCTGAGTGGCTGATTGAGAACCGAAAGGCGTTGTTTGCGGGCTCTGATGCCAATGTCGCCAGCCTCGTTCTGTGGCATTTCGTCGAAGAGACCGAGCATAAGAATGTCGCCTATGACCTCTACAAACACCTGTTTGGTAAAGATTACTTTGCACAGCAATGGGGGCTCATTGTGGGCGCTTCGCATGTCGCTTGGATGAGCCGAAAGGCTTATAAATGTATGCTTGAGCGTGATGGCCGTTGGGGCAAACTCTCCAGCAGACTTACGCTTTACGCCATGGTCGGGCGTTTCTTCTGGAACGCAGGGCCTGCAATGCTGCGGGCGCTTATCCCTGGTTATCACCCCAGCAAAGTGGACGACCCCCAATGGGTCCAGCATTGGGCGCAGGCGTACGCGGGGCTTGGTGATGGCGAGATTCCGCTCCTCGATACGAGCAATCCGGAGATCCCTGCGCGCTTTGCCTGAGGCAGGGCGAGATTAGACGACACTTGACGTCGACTACATCTGTAGTCAATGTCTGATGCAGTCCTTCTTGCATCAGGAACGCTTGATTATGCGCAGGCCCATTTTCCCCTCGCTTTTATTGTCACTGCTCGCCCCGGCTTTCGCAGGCTTCCCGGTTGCAGCGCAGGTCGCCGAGCCAGAGATAGAGGCGTCAGACCACAGCGAAAAAATCGCACTGTTCGAAAAGGGACTTCGCCCAACATATGGGGTCAAAGGGGAAGCTGAGACAGTATGGACCCTCGAAGAGCGCATGGCGCACCACAATGTGCCCGGCGTGAGCATCGCAGTGGCGATTGATGGCGAGCTTGTGTGGGCGAAGGCGTACGGTGTCGCGGATAAATCGGACGAGCGCAGTGTTGATACGCAGACGCTGTTCCAAGCCGCCTCGCTCTCCAAACCGGTCGCAAGCCTTGCAGGGTTGGCGCTGGTGCAAGATGGGCTCCTATCGCTGGACGAGCCGGTGAATGCGCAGCTTACCAGTTGGCAGGTGCCCGAAAACGAGTTCACCCGCGCGCAGCCGGTGACACTGCGCCACCTAATGTCGCACCGTGCCGGTACCAATGTGCATGGGTTTAGGGGCTATGCGATCGGAGAGGCGGTCCCAACACTGCCGCAAATCCTTGATGGCGCTGATCCCGCCAACACCGATGCCGTGGTGGTGAGCAAGCTTCCCGGAGAGGCCTATCGTTATTCGGGTGGCGGTTTCACGATCCTGCAACTCGCAATCGAGGACGCCATCGGGCAACCCTTTGCCGATGTGGTCGAGGGCCGCTTGTTCACCCCTTCCGGCATGAAGCGCAGCAATTTCGATTACCCTGCCAAAGATCCCAATATCGCCATTGGCCATAGGGGCGATGACGCGGCTTCGATGCAGGGCGCAATGCTCGCCTATCCAGAGCTCGCGGCCGCTGGCATGTGGACCACGCCGAGCGAGCTTGTGAAGCTGGGCTCCTTGGTCGCAAAGGCGCGCGCGTCGGGCAATTTTATCCTTGAAGAGGGTCTAGCCCGCCAGTTGGTGCCAGACAGCGCCGAGGCGCACGGCCTTGGGTTTGGCCTGAATAATGCGGGCGACGGCGTGGCCTTTGTCCATAGCGGCCACAACCCCGGCTACAGCGCGCGCTGGATCAATTATGCCGATGGCCGGGCGAGCGTTGCGATCCTCACCAATTCTGACAGCGGCGGCGCGCTTATCCGTGAAATGCTCAGCGGCCTAGGCCATGTCTATGGCTGGAGGCAGGACGCCTATGAAGAGCGGGCGCTTGCAGATTTGAGCAAGGGCGAGCTGGGCGCAATCGCTGGCGAATATGTCTTTGGCGAAGGCGATCAAAATGCCGCCGTCACCATTTCGAACGAAGGTGGGGACTTGTGGCTCGACGGAGTGATCCTTGATCGCACCCGTATTTACCCCCGCTCGCCTGAGCATTTGTTCGTGAGCCAAGGCCTCAATTTCGAACTTGAACGCGGCGAAAATGGCGAAGTCAAAGCGCTGAGCGTCGAGGGCGAAATCCGCCTTTTGAAACGTTAGCCGCGTTTCTCGATCTTCACCGGCAGCTGAGCAATACCGCGAAGGAACGGGCTTGAAAGCCGCGTCGGAGCCTCTTGCGGCACCACGCGCCAGCCGCGCTCGACAATCTCGCTTATCAGAGTGCCGATCTGAATCTCAGCAAGCCGCGCGCCCACGCATCGGTGAATACCGTGGCCAAAGCCAAGGTGCCGCCGCGCATTATCGCGCGCCACATCGAACCGGTCCGCATCGGGAAAAAGCGCCTCATCACGGTTGGCCGAGATATACCACATGACCACCTTCTCCCCCTTGGCGATATGCTGCCCGCCAAGCTCGGTATCGCAAGTCGTTGTGCGGCGCATATGGAGCACGGGGGACTGCCAGCGGATAATCTCTTGGGCTGCATTGGGGATGAGCGAGGGGTCTGCGTGCAGAGCGTCCAACTGATCGGGAAACTCATTCAAAGCGAGCACCAGCCCGCTCATTGAATTGCGCGTCGTGTCGTTTCCGCCCACGATCAACAGAGCGATATTCGACAGGCGCTCCATCGGGGTCATATTGCCCATCGCCTCTGAATGGACCATCCGGCTGATAAGGTCATCGGCAGGCTCCTCGCCCCTGCGCGCTTCGAGCAGTTCGTCAAACCGGCCGAGCATCTGCATCATTTGAACCATAAAGGCCTGACGCCATTCATCGTTCATATTCTCCGCCGAAACGCCGCTGGCATAGTCCGACCAGCGCCGCAAATCCTCCATATCCGAAATCGGCATATCAAAGATAATGCAGAGCATCCCAATGGCTTGCGGAATAGAGACCCGCTCTACCCAGTCGAATGTCTCCCCGATCGGAAGCTCATCAAGCAGCTCTTTGCACCGCGCGCGCACTTGCTCGTCGCGGATTTTCATCTGGCTGGGGCTAAAGGCGGGCGCGATGACCTTGCGCTGCTGTGTGTGGGTCGGCGGGTCGGCTGCGATAAAGTTCTGAAGATTGTTCTCAGGCTCAGGGTCAGCGATGACGATATTGCCCAGCTCATGTGAGGAGGAATAGGTCTTGTGATCCAACTCCACCTTGCTCACCAGATCATGCGTCACCACCGACCAATAGGGTCCAAACACGCTTTCCGGGCAGTAGCTCACCGGCATATCGCGGCGAAGCTGAGCGAACACGTTGCGCCAACTGTCATCCACAAAACGCGTCTCATCGCTCACATCAAAGGGGGCGATGGCTTTGTCGGTGGGGGCCTTACCTGAACTTAGAGTTCTTGCCATGGTGTACGGGTCCTCTCTTATGTCTTGGGGCACAGTGTGCACGCAGGCGGGGGCCCTGTCATCGCACAAAGATGTCATCCCACAAAGATGTCATCCCACAAAGATGTCATCCCACAAAGATCAGCTGAAACTTAGCCCAGCTTTGTAACCGACCTTGCATGGGCACCGAAAAGCAGGGAGAAAGCTTTCAAATAGGGGACGAAATTCCATGGACTTCACATTCAATCGCAACGTCAAATTGACGGCCATCCTGCTGCTTATCGCAGCGGTCACACAGGCCGTTTACACCGCGCTATATGTGGCTGAGGCCGATGTCCCGCGCCAGCTGCTCTGGGGCTCTGAGGCAGCGCTTTTCGTGATGACCGCGTTGTTCGCAGGCACCGCCATGGTTCAGGCAAAAAGCCACCACATTGGCTTTGTCGCAATCGGATTTGCAGCGATCCTTAACATCATCCAAGTGGGCGTAGGCCTCACGCAATTCGGCCCCTTCTTCGAGGCAGCGGGCGCGGTCGAAGGCATGGAGCCTGCCGCAGCATCGGTCGTCGCCTATTCCTTCATGGTCTATAACGCTGCCAAGGCGATGCTGGCGTTTGCCGCGATCATCTTTGGCATGGCGAAATTGGCGCAAGGTGCAAAGGCGATTGGAGGGCTGACCGCTGTTGTTGGCGCGATCGCGTTCGTAACCAACATCCTCTCAATGGCCATGGGCCGCGATTGGTCAGGCGAGTTGCCGCTTGCAGGTGGTTCGGGCGTGCTGGCGACGATCCTACTGGCGGTGTGCTTGTTTGGGATGGCTAAGGATGAGAGTTGAGGCGGTAAACAGCCGCACCCGGCGCTGTATCAATATGCGATAAGCGAAACTTTGCCCTCCCAAAGCAGACATCAGCCGCCCAGCCCAGCCAAGCTCAGCCCAGCATCCACAGGGAATTTGACGTGCAGGCAGCAAAGCCGAAAGCCCGGGCATAGTTGCCGGCTTAAATAACAAGGTGCCACGCGCATTCTTGTTACATTCTAGTGGTGCTCGTGCGTTTCACTGTCTAACACTCAGGCTGCTGTAACTGGCAGGGGGTGGGGTTTGGACCAGTCAGTCCAAAACAATATTGGCGTTAATCTTGCGGAGACGGCAGACTTCTCGCTTAGTGAGGCGATTGTTTGTCCTGCCAGATGTGAAATCCGGCACAAGGAACACGCGTTCCGGGTCCAACCTCGTGTGATGCAAGTCTTGGTTTTGCTCCACTCATTGAAGGGCAAGGTCGCCACAAAAGAGGAATTGATCCTCCACTGTTGGGACGGTGCAGCCATCAGTGATGACGCGATCACGCGCATAATCTCACAGCTCAGAAAGCTCTCCAAGGACCTTGCCAAGGAGGCAGGCAGAGACATTTTTTCAATACGGACCGTCCCCAAGGTCGGCTACGCGTTGGATGCAATCTTGGATGAGGCGGGCGACACGGGTAAATCGGGCCCGGATCAATCGGGCCATTCAACAGATCAGCAGCACACTGATAGCGGCACTGCACAAGAGGCGAGCGCGTTTAAAGGTTTCCCCTCAAAGGTTTTGCTCGGAGCCATCGCGCTCACAATTGTGATTGCTGGCGCTTTGCTGTGGTCCTCGGGGGCATTGTTCCAAAGCAGTCAAGCTAAGCCTGCCGAAGCCGTCGGTCTTGCTATCTTGCCAATTGAAGTAATCGATGCCCCCGATGAGGATGGTCAGCGGTTGGGAGGCGGGATTGCGGCCACTATGAACGCCAATCTCAACGGTCTTTCCGGTCTTGGCCTTGCTTCTGATCGTTCGGTTGCAAGTCTCGTCCAGATGGGACTTGACCCTTCTCAGATCGCAGACCGGTTGGACATCAAGCACGTGGTCGAAGGCAATTTGCGCTACAGCGGCGACGATGTTGTGATGACCATGGCATTGGTCGAAGCGGCCACCTCGCGCAAAATCTGGAGCAGCACGCGGCGCGGCAAAAGGCGCTTTACCTATCTGCTGGTCAACAACTTCTCATCCGAGCTGGCCGCGGTTCTGAACTCAAGGTTCGGCATTGGCGGCCTCGCATTTGAAGGGGCGGGGATAGACGATCCGGAAGCCTCCGAGGCGTATTTACGCGGAATGCAGTATTTCGCTGGCAGGAGCATGGCTGATAATCGGCAAAACGCCTATCTCGAGTTGACGCAGGTTGTCCGGCTTGAGCCTGATTTTGCGCCCGCCCATGCCGCCTTGGCGATTGTGGCGCAGTCCAATCGGTTGCTTGCTGGGTCCTTCGCTGAACAAAAAACCGTCGCAGAAAACTCGGCCAAGCGTGCGCTTGAGCTTGCTCCTGATAATCTCCTCGCACGGGTTGCCAAACAGTCGCTCTCTTTGCGCTATGGCGGCGATGTTGAGGCCTCTATCGAAGCGTTGCAGGCAATCGTTAGCGACCATCCCGATTATGCTCTGGGCCAATACACGCTTGGCACAATGCTCGCCGAAGTGGGAGAGCACGAGCATGCCTTGACCCATTACCGCCAAGCTTTGCGGATTGATCCGGTTGATTTTGAATTCAAGAATATGCGCTCGCATTCCCTGCTTGCGACAGGTGACTATTTTGAGCTTCGCCGGCTTGCGTCGAGCTGTTCGGGCTGCGCCTATGAAATGTTCTGGTGGGACCGTGGATTGATGTGGCTGACCAACGATACGATGTATGAAGTCGACCGGAAGCTGCTGGTCGAACGCGGTGAGGATATGGGGTTTCCCGATCCCGGCGGCATATATTCGGCAGTTCGTGCAGCGGTTCGAGAACGGCGGACACTGCCCGAGGGGTGGGACGATCTTTATATCACCACCGATGTGAACGCCATTCCCTTCATAGCGGCGAGCGGGGACTATGAACTGGCGCTAGAAAGGCTTGAGACGTACCCTTTCGACAGGCCCACTGCTGGCGTGGTGATGTATATCCTTGATACCGATGATAAGCTGTGGCCTAAAAAAGTGCGCGCAGACCCTCGCTACCATGCCTTTTTCAATCGTCCCGGACTAAAGAGCGTGATCGAGGTCCGCCGGGCACGCGGGCATGTGCAAAACCTCCCGATATCTCCAATAAAGCCCTATGAGGCACCTTGAATGCGCGGATAATCTGCTATGTTGCCGGTGCATCGTTCCGTATTTTCGGATGCATAGAAAACTGATTTTAAGAGACATTCTTTCAAGTCACAAAAAGATCAGACTTTAATCAGACCCCGATCAGGACAGATCGACCAAGCGAAATTAGCCAAGGCCTCCTCAACCAACAAATGGGGGCAATACATGACCTACGGTTCAATCAAACTTCGTTCCACGATGCTACTGAGTGCAGGCATCGTATCCTTGTCGATCACAGCGCCAGCGATGGCACAATCCAACGATAGCACCGTTACGCAAACGGGCGATGATAACGCTGCGACCGTTACGCAAATCGGTACAGGCAACGCATCAGACGTCACTCAGTCAGGCACGGTGGGCATCGTCTTTATCGATCAGGATGGGACGAACAACTCATCGACCATCACGCAATCAACAGTCGCAACCGATCCTGCAATCTTTGCCGGTATCGATGTCATCCAAACAGGCGCGGACAATGTATCGATTGCTGAACAAACGGGCACGCATGATGACTTTTCCATGCCAACGTCCTTGAACGGCAATCGCATTCCAGCGGCGTCTCCAACCCTTGTCGTCAATCAAGCGGGCGTGGGTAACAGCTCGTTCGTGTCGCAAGGCGGCATTGATCCCACCACGGCAGTGCTTCAGGTGGGTGACGAAAACCAATCCACAGTCATCCAGGCTGGCGAAAATTCGGGACCTGCGATTTTTCAGTTCGGTAACAACAACACAGGTCTTGCCGTCTCCACGGTGAACAATGAAGCGCTGAATGCAGGCTTCATCCAGCAGACCGGCAACAACAATGATGCGGTCTTCCTGCGCGATGGTTCAACCGGCGACCTTACGGGAACGGCTGCGGATGGAGGTTTCTTCATCGTGCCGCTCGATATCCAGCAGATCGGTGACTTCAACTCGGTAAATGCCACTCAATCGGGCAATGACGATATGGCGTTCATCACGCAGATCGGCAATGAAAACAGCTCGATCACCGTGCAGACGGCGGGCGGCGAGGGCAACACGCTGACGGTGGTTCAAGAGGGGCTAAACGGTCAGTCCACGATCACCCAATCGGGCACCACCAACACAGCGTTTTTGACGCAAGGGGGCGAAGACAACATCTCGACGATGTTCCAGGACGGGCTTTCAAACCTTGCAACAGTCACTCAGGGCGGATTTGGCGATGTGTCCAGCGTTACCCAGACGGGCAGCAATAACGTTGCGACAGTAAGCCAAAACGTAGCCCCCTAATCGCATTCTCATAGAGTGCGTTGGGAAGCCGGGGAGGTGCAATTGCGCCTTCCCGGTTTTTTTGGTGACGGTGTCCGCGTCGATCCCATTCGCGGAGAGTTTTTAGCCCATCTGCATCCATCAAAAGTTGGCGCAAAGCGGCATTTCAATACCGGGCACGGCCTCTTGTTTTGCCAAACCGCCAGTGGCTCATCCCTCGAGGAAAGGTGCAAGCAAAGGCGAGAACTGCACCTGATCGCTATGGACTAACGCTTGCATGAGGCGTAACACCTCCCCCATCCCCGGGGAGCGTAGCTATTGCGCTGAGAGGGACGATTAAGCACCGTCCGACCCGTTGAACCTGAACCTGTTAACACAGGCGGAGGGAGCGGGCTTGGCTTGGACCACACGCTCGCATTCCGCCTTTAGGAGCGAGCAAACATGGCCGACATCAATTCACCCGTAGAGATTGGCGTAACCACCGGACCCATTCGTGGCAGCCGCAAGGTCTATGTCGGTGCGCGCACGGGCTCTGGCATTCGCGTCGCTATGCGTGAGATCGACCTTGAGGGCGATGAGCCATCGGTGCGCGTCTACGACACCAGCGGCCCCTACACCGACACAGAGGCCAATATCGACATTAACGCGGGGCTTCCGGGCCTTCGCTCCGATTGGATCAACGCACGCGGCGATGTCGAGGAATATGACGCGCGCGAGGTAAAGCCAGAGGATAACGGCCAGCTCGGCCCCGACCGCTCAGGCGGCGTCCCGCAATTCCCCAATGTTGTGAAGCGGCCTCTCAGAGCAAAAGCTGGCCACAACGTCAGCCAAATGCACTACGCCCGCAAAGGCATCATCACCCCGGAGATGGAATATGTCGCCGAGCGCGAGAACCTTGGCCGCGAACTTGCCGCTGATTTTAAGCGTGATGGCGAAAGCTGGGGCGCGGAGATCCCCGATGTGATCACGCCGGAATTTGTGCGGGACGAAGTGGCACGTGGCCGCGCGATCATCCCCAACAACATCAACCACCCGGAATCAGAGCCCATGGCAATCGGGCGCAATTTCCTTGTGAAGATCAACGCCAATATCGGCAATTCCGCCGTGGCCTCTGACGTCGCGACCGAAGTCGACAAGATGGTCTGGGCCACCCGCTGGGGCGCGGACACTATTATGGACCTCTCCACCGGTCGCAACATCCACGACACCCGCGAATGGATCATCCGTAACTCTGCCGTGCCGGTGGGAACCGTGCCGATTTACCAAGCGCTAGAAAAAGTGGGCGGGGTTGCCGAAGACCTCACCTGGGAGATTTTCCGCGACACTCTCATCGAACAGGCCGAGCAAGGCGTCGACTATTTCACCATCCACGCAGGCGTGCGCCTCGCCTATGTGCCCATGGCCGCAAAGCGCGTTACCGGCATCGTCTCACGCGGCGGATCGATCATGGCGAAATGGTGCCTCGCGCACCACAAAGAGAGCTTCCTCTACGAGCATTTCGACGACATCACCGAAATCATGAAAGCCTATGACATCGCCTATTCGCTGGGCGATGGCCTGCGTCCGGGCTCCATCGCGGATGCCAATGACGAGGCGCAATTCTCCGAACTCTACACATTGGGAGAGCTCACCCACCGCGCGTGGGAGCAGGACGTTCAGGTCATGATCGAGGGGCCGGGCCACGTCCCCATGCACAAGATCAAAGAGAATATGGAAAAGCAGCTGCAAGTCTGCGGTGAGGCGCCTTTCTACACCTTGGGCCCGCTCGTCACCGACATTGCGCCCGGGTATGACCACATCACCAGCGGCATAGGCGCGGCCCAAATCGGTTGGTACGGCACCGCCATGCTTTGCTACGTGACGCCCAAAGAGCACTTAGGGCTACCTGACCGCGACGACGTAAAAGTGGGCGTGGTGACCTACAAACTCGCCGCCCACGCAGCCGACATCGCCAAGGGCCACCCGGCGGCAAAAGTGCGCGACGATGCCTTGTCAAAAGCGCGCTTCGAGTTCCGCTGGCGCGACCAGTTTAACCTGTCCCTCGACCCCGAAACGGCCGAGGAATTCCACGACCAAACGCTCCCCGCCGAGGGCGCAAAGACCGCCCACTTCTGCTCCATGTGCGGTCCCAAGTTCTGCTCGATGCAGATCAGCCAAGAGGTCCGCGATTTCGCCGCCAAGCAAAACGAAAGCCCCGAAAGCTTCCTTGCCGCCGAGAAACTGGGCGCAGAAACCGCCGAGGCCAGCAGACAGGCCGCGATCAAGGGGATGGAGGAGATGTCCAAGCTCTATGACGAGAAAGGCCGCGAGCTGTATTTGCCGGAGGATGCGGCGGAGTAAGGGACGCTACCAACCCATCCACTCTGTTCATGCGAGCAAGAACCCGTTCGCCCTGAGCCTGTCGAAGGGCACGCACTGCGCTTGCCAATCGTACTTCGACAAGCTCAGCACGAACGGGGCTGGGGTTGAACGAACTTGAAGAGGTCAGCGATAAATACCCGATGGCGGGGATTTGTATGTGAAGATGGTGGAGTAGATTGCTTATTCACAGTGGTCAAAATAGAACTAATCCCCGGTTTGCTTGACGGAACCGCTATGAGCGCGCACCCTTCTTATTCGGAAGGTGACCTCAATGATCTTAAGAGCAATATTAGAAGTTTGGTTCGACTACTACAGTGACCCACTGCCCGTATTTTTTGACGAAGAAAAGGAGCCGGAGAACTTTTTCTCTTACGCGGGTTTTCGTTTACGGGACTTTCGTGGACTCAAAGACGTAAACCTTGATTTCTCTAAGAACGATCTTTTGCTTCTTCTCGGGCTTAATGAGTCGGGGAAGACGAGCATATTGAAGGCAATCGAGTCGTTCGACTTCAACAACGACCCCGATCACACTCAACTTAAACGCTATTTCACCTCAATGAGGAACAAGCAAGATGTGGAGAGTGCAACTCCTTGCGTTTTGACTGCAGATATAAATTTTTCTGAACCACTTTCTTACGCGACATTTCGAAAAACACTGAAAGCTGCGGGATTTGATGTTTCGGTGAAAAGCGAAGTCGAAGCATTTCTAGCTGGTCTAAATGAAACGCGTGTCGTTCAGATTAGCAGGGTTATCCCGTTCAATAACGGTGCGCCCGGCCAAAGCTACTATCGAATTGAGGGTCAAGCCCCTTTGAGCGATCCAAAGCTTGAGAGGATCATTGCTCAAACTATTGTCAGCCGTTGTCCATTCATATTGTATTTTGAGGATTTCCAAGACTCAATCCCGGACAAGGTATACACTTCAAAAAGAAGTCATGCATTCAATCCATCATGGTATGAGATTGTAGACGGCCTATTCTATAACACCGATCCTAAATACTCGATCAAGAAATTTGAGAGTTACTTCAATAAGAAGAACCCTAGGGAAGATGACGCACGTTCGGTGTTGAAACGTGTTAACAAGACATTGCAGCGGACATTTACGGAGAAGTGGGAAAACCTCTCTGGAGTCAGAGAAATCGATGATGCGGAGATAACGTACGATCCCGCTAAGAAGTGCTTCCAGATCAAGATATCAGAAAGCGACGGCACGACCTTCTCTGTCCACGAGCGCAGCAAGGGTGCGGTATGGTATTTAGCGTTCCTCATGAAAACCGAGTTTCGAAGAAAGAAACTAAGGGAGGGTTCGGGAAAGCCAGTCTACTTGATCGATGAACCTGCATCCAATCTTCATTCCACTGCACAGCAGAAAATGGTCGCAGATTTTGCGTCACTCGTCGAAGATACAACGCTAATTTACACAACCCATAGCAGGTACCTGATCGCACCGGGGAACGTAAAAAACACATATGTTGTCAGCCGTGACAAGGGGCTGGTCCAGTGCAGAAAGTGGGGTGAGTACATCAAAGGTAAGAATGCCAAGACAAGTTACTATCAACCTTTGCAGGACTGTTTAGATATTGTTCCCAATAACTTTGATGTGCCTTGGCAGGAGGCGATCATAACGGAAGGACCGTCCGATGCGCTGGCACTTGAGTTGATACACGAGGTGTTAGACTTAGAGAAGACGCACGCTATTTATCCGGGGAGTTCGGCACATGATCTAGCGACCTTGATATCGTTAAACACTGGATGGAACACGAGGTTCAAAGTCCTTTTGGATAACGACAAGGACGGAGTTGAGGCTGCGAAGAAATACAAGAAGACGCTTGGGTTGACCGATCAGCACATCGTACACTTGCCGGGTAAAAATACTGAGATTGAAGATATGTTCAGTAGTGAGGAAAAAACTGCTCTAAGTGAGATAGCTCTCGGCGAAGCAAACCCAAGAGTTTCAAAAAAAGAGTTCTTGGCGATTCTCAGAGCATTAAACTTACTTCCTAAGACTAAGATTAAGTCGATAAAAGCGGTCCTTAAAGATGATACCCTGAGTGCATTCGAGGCTCTCCTTCGGCAGCTAACGAGCCACTGAGCCTGCGAATAACTGATATGCCCCACCCAACCACCACCCTAACCGCACTCCTCACCCTAGCGCTCGCCGCAACGCCAACTTTCCCGCAAAGCCTGCCAGCCACCACCCCCGAGTTCCTCCCAAACACGGCCTCCTCTGCGCCGTTCTCGCGGGCTGTGCAGGTCGGCGACACGCTCTACCTCGCAGGACAACTCGGCCTTGCGCGCCCCACCGACACCAAGCCAACAAACGGCATCGAGGCCGAAACGCGGCGGGCCTATTAAGTCTTTGAGGCAGCGGATTGGGGAGACTTTGGGGCCTTCAAGCAGGTTATCGCCGAGTTCTCCCAAACCCGATCTCTATCCCACCAGATCAATCATGGCGGTGAAGGACCTTGCTGCTGGCGCGCAAAATCGAAATCGCGTGCATCGCCTCTAATCCCAGCTAGCGCGGCACCGTAGGAGCGGGGGCTAAGGCCTGCTCATTTTTGCTGGGTGAAGCGCACCAGTTCCCAGTCATAGCCAAGCTCGCGGACCCGTGTTTCCATAAGAGCGCGCAGCTCTTCATCAGGGCGCGGCTCCCTTGTGAGCATCCAGAGGTATCGCCCGCTTGGCTCGCCAACGATGGACCATTGGTATTGGCCATCGGAGCCGGGCTCTGACCGGTCGAGCACCCAATAATCGCCAAAGAAGGGGCCAAAGAAACTGACCTTGAGCTTTGCACCCTTGGACCCTTCGACGATCCTGGCGCGGCCCTGCGCCTCGCTGTATTCGCCATCAAGCCCGTCTTTATAGCAGGCATTCACCACGCGGATGTTGGAGGCGTTGGACGTCTCGCGCAGGGAATAGACCGCCGTCACCCCCTCGCAGCCCTTTTGGAAAGGCGCTTCATAGCGGGCGTATTCGTGCCATGTGCCAAGGTAGGCGGAAAGCTCCACCGGCTTTGCAGGCTCTGGCACAGCGAGGTTGCCAACTGGTCCCGGCGATCCGGCACAGGCGCTGGTGAGGCTGGTGAGGGCTAAGAGAGCGATTGTGAGAATGGGGTGTTTCATGCGTTGTATCCTTCGATAGCTTTACGCGCGCGCCATTGCGTTCATCACGCGGTCCATTGACTGGAGGAAGCGCGATCTATCGGCTTTGCTAAAGGGGGAGGGCCTCCCCCAATGCTACCATCCATCCCGGCCATGCCCGCCCTCAAGTCCTCCATAATCGCGCGTGTGGCCAATGCGCTGCCGATGCTAGCGTTGGTGAATTCATCGCCATTGTGTTTGAGAACGCGCGCGCCTGCTTTGAGGCATCGGTCGGCCAAGGGGATGTCGCCTGTGATCACAAGGCACCCATTTTTGGGGAGCGCGTCTGCGGCCTCAGCGATCCAATCATCGGCTGCATCGAAGCTGTCGCTGACAACAATGCGCTTTATGCGCGGATTGTCGGGCACGCGAAAAGGGGAATTGCTGACCACGCGCACCTGCGCTTTGAACCGTGAGGCGACGCGGTAAATCTCCTCTTTTACAGGGCATGCATCGGCGTCGATCAATATGGTGATGGGAGAGGGGGCGGATGTCATGGTCCATCGATAGCGTGAACGCGCGCCAAAGTCTCCCATCCGCACACGTTAGAAATCTAACAGTGTTTGTAAATTGAGCCGGGGCCGGCTGCGCCTTTATGCTTGCCCCCAACCAATCCAACGGGGAACGAAATCATGAGCATTCTTCTAACTGCTGCAAGTCTGGTGGCACTGCCCCTATCTCTTCAGGGTATCACACTGGTCGAACCGCCAAAGGCTGATGCGAGCGGCATGGCAGCTGAATATGGGAGCGGGGTGTGCCGGATCACAGTGTTTGGCACAGACAAAAACGGCGATGAAATCCGCGCGCAGTTCTCGCGCAGGCTTCGCGATGGCAATCTGGCGCTGCAACTCAGCGGGCGGTTCATCAATGAATTTCGCGGGCGTGACGCCAATGAAAACCACTCTGTGACCGTCAAGTTCGACACCGGCAACAGCGCACCCTCGCGCTCTGGCGGATATGACACAGGGGGCTTTCGCGAATATGTTTGGGGTGGTTGGGGCGCAGGCGCTGCATCTGATGCGACCTATGCGCAATTGAAGGAGGCAAGCGCCTTTACAATCGCCATGGACGGGAACAGCTTTGGTCCCTTCACTTGGAGCGGAAAAGGCGCGGTCTACACTGCGATGGATGCCTGCGAAAACGAAAACAGCTGATCCAGTGTAGGGGGGTAGGCAATGCGGTTTCTAGCGGTTGTTTTGGCGATTGGTATCGGCGCAGCAATTGGGTTCGTTTTGCCGGTCCCGGCTGCTGCGCAAGACGTCGCCGAAGCGGATGCCGTGACCGATATCAGGACGCAGTGGTACGCCCAGGTCGAGGCGTGTGACACCTCCAACCGCGCGGCCTGTGACAGGGCGGTCTCCATGGCCAAAGACCTGTTCGAGCGCACCGACCGCAATGTCGCGATCACCTGGATGAAAGCGTGCATGGCAGGCGACACGGACCGGTGTGAAATCGGATACAGGCGGTTTCGCACCACCAGCTTTGAAGGCGATGAACGACCCATCTCACACAGTTTTGCACGTGCGTCGTGCTATGGCGGGATCCATGATCTGTGCCGCCCGTGGGATGATTTTGAGACCACGGATGAAAACGCGCGCGCTTTGGTGATGGCAGATGTGTGTTTGCAGGGGGCAAAGCCCAACACGTGCTACACAGCGCTTGCGCATTTTCGTCACAAAGAAGGGCTTTATAACGAGGTCACGGGAGACCTCTCACGCGCCTTGTGTGAGCGGTATATGTCCGGTTCTGCGTGCCGTGTCTTTGCCGAATATTCAGAAGCCTATTGGGATTATGGCCGCGCTTACAGGTTTCACAAATTCGCATGTGAACGCGGGCTTGCGGATAGCTGCCCGGATGCACGGCGGATAAAGCGACGGCTCGATTATGTGGCAGCCAAGCGCGAGCGCGAGATCGAGATGCAAGAGCGTCTGGCGGCTGCTACTGCGCGCGGGCGCACCCATCGCTATCAACTCAGCCAGCAGGGCTATGCCTATAATCCGTCGAGCCGAACGCCGATTACGCCGTTTGGGAGCAGTTCGCGCGATATCGACAATTGGAACCGTTACAACCGCGCTTTGTGCATGGGAAATCCAACGTCGACCTCGTGTTGAGCCCTATTTGTGAAGCTAGTTGTAAAGCCTCGTAAACGGTTTCAATTGTCAGGTTCAGCCACACAATAGTGTGACCAACTGCACAGTATTGTTCGCAGTTGCACAATAAATCTTAACGCCACTTGGAACGGGATGACTGGTGAGCGTTGTGATACCTCGCCTTGTCTTGGCATGGTTGCACTCTGGTAAGATTGCTACGGCCGGTAAGGTGGTCCCTTCCCAAAGACAATTTATGCGCGCACCCCTCTTTGAAAAAGACGCGCTGCACCAGACGCTTAAGGAGCGAACATGCCTTGGAGAGGACCGCTTGGCGGTGACCCATTAGGAAGCTTACCGGGCCCGGATAATCCCTGGCTTGCGTGCGATGCTGACAACGATGGACGCGGCAATTTGGATAATGGCGACTCAGGTGAGGGCGGTAAAGCCAATCTGCCCGATTTCGCGCTCCCTGATGACGGGTCACTGGGGGTGGACTGGAACAAAATTGCGGTCGGCACAGCTCTTATGGTTGCAGGTATTGTGGTTATTGTGGCGGCGATTGTGGGTGCATTGGCGGTTGTGGCCAGCTTGCCAGCCACTATGACCGGCGCGCCTGTTGGTGTGGCTGTAGCAGTGGTGGGCGCGTTTCTTGCCGGCGGGGGCGCGATCCTGATGGGCGCAGGCGGGGCAACCGTCATCGGCGGGATCGACCCCAAGATCAGCGATTATAAGAAACACGTGCCAGCCGTCCCCACGCGCAAGCTCGCATTGTCCGCAGACCTCCCGCCGCCTGTTGTCACCTTCATGCAGAGCGTTGCCGAGATTGAGCGGCTTTCAACCGCCGAGACCGATATCATCGACCATGCGCGCGCTTCGGCTAAGGCGCGAGACAAAAGCTGGACCGAATTGCACTTGCGCGACCTTTACCACGTTCAGAGCGCCAAACAGCATTTCGTGGGCGAGCTTGGCGGCGCGTTGAAGGAGATCAACGCAAGGTTTGGCAAGGATTTTGACACGCACCGTGTTGATCCCGAAGAGCCGGTGCGCGACCTTATCAATCCTCTTATTGAGATGCGCGCAACCCTCAATGAGGCCGCTAGCATCAGCGGCGCTGAGATCAATGCGATCCTTGGAACCGTGCGTATTCCATCACCGATGTCGCAGGCGCTTGATACTTCGCTGCGCGCAATTGCGCAGGAAGCAGAGGGGCAGCCGTCGGCCATGGTGAACATCGCAGCAGAGCGGCTGGCGAGCCTTGATGTGATCGATCACGAGGCGTTTGGGGTGAAGGGATAAGATCGCCCAAACTTTCCTACACGCGCCAAATCTGCGCTTATCTTGTGGATGGAACACGCACGAAAACCATCGACCGACCTTTCTGCCCCTCCCTTGGAAGCGCCGAAGCCCGCCCACGATATTGTTGAGGCAAAAAGCCCGCATTGGACACCGGACAAGCAGGCGGCTTTTCTAAGCGCGCTTGCCAGTTGTCACTGCGTCGCCAAAGCGGCGCGAGTTGTTGGCATGACCCGCCAATCGGCCTATCGATTGCGCGCCAAGCTTAAAGGACAGCCTTTTGATATGGCCTGGGATGCAGCGCTTTTGTGCACCATGGACACCCTTGCCGATACCGCGTTGGAGCGCGCGATAAACGGGGTTGAGGTCCCTCACTTTTACAAAGGTGAGTTGATCCACACATCGCGAAAATTCGACGAGAAGCTCACCATCGCACTGCTCTCCTTAAGAGAGAAAAGACGCCCCAGTTATATGCCATCAACCCACCCCGCCTTTGCCTATCGCGCAGATGGGACGGGCAGCGAGTTTAGTGAGCTTGTCAAGCGGGTGGAGCGCGGACCTGAGCGGTGGGACGAGGGTGGGTATTAAGTCCGGTGAAAGCCGCCAAGGCCTCCCCCATTTTTCTACCCCGAAAAACCGTTTTCATTTTGCAATGTGTCACCTTTTTCCAACAGGTGAAAATCCCAGAATTCTGCCGTTTATCGGGTAATGCTTGTAGGGAAAAGGTGACACATGTGTCACTTTATCGCGGTTTAGGTGCCCGCTGTGATTGGCGCGTTTTTTTGGCTATTTTCTTAAGTGCACCCTCTTCGACCTAAGGATCAATCACGAGGATACAAGACTACAATTACCGCCCATCAATCGCCACATTCATAGTGCACAACAGTGCACAGATAAGAGCAAAGCAAAAGGAGAAGCGCGTGATGCAGTTTCAGTTCAATTCCGACAGTTCAGTCATGGGTACAGAAAACGTGGCAGAGCGGATTGAAGAGATGGTGCGAGAGAAGCTTTCCCGCTTTGATGAGCGACTAACCCGGGTCGAGGTGCATGTGAGCGATGTCAATGGCTCCAAACACGGGGCGGACGACAAACACTGCACGATTGAGGCGCGCCCACGCGGTGGCCGCCCGATTGGCGTGACCGGTAAAGCGGATAAGGTCGATGATGCTGCAAGGCGTGCGGCCAACACTCTGGCTCAGCGGCTGGAGCGGTTGTTCGGCAAGGAAGAGCGCCACAAGCACGACGCGCGGCCTGATAAGGTGATGTGATCACTCCAATGCGATGTGATCTGGGGTGATGTGATCACCCGCCGGTGATGCCAAGTTCGGCAAGAATGCCGGGAATGGCTTTCTTGACCCGGAAGAACCCGGCTCTTGCATGGGGCCAGGTGACGCGGTCAAGGTCGCTGACCAATTGGGTGAGCTCGCCGTGCTGTTCTAGCGTGGCAAGTTCGGGCCAGAGTGCGTCTTTGGTCCACCCGGTTGGAAGGTAGGGCACCGCGATATTCTCGATCTGAGCATTGGCAAGGATCGCGGTAAGCTCGCCTGCGGTGCTCCATTTAGCGAGTGCGCAGCCGAACGCCTCGGCAGCGGTTTTGGCGCCGCCATCCACGGCGTTTTGGGCAAAGTCGGCCACTTGCGGGCTTGCCCCGATTGGCGAACGAGCCTGCGGCCTTGCGGCGGCGATCACAAGCGATGGCGCGCGGGGTAGGTCCAGCGGGACATGGCTTGCTGCTTCATCGTGGAGGAGGAGAGCGTACGGCCCATCGGGAAGCTTTGCGTCAGGCAGATCGGGCATGGCGCGGGTGTGCTCGGTGGGTTCGGTAAGAGGCACAGCCTCGCTCGCCAAACCGTGTGCCGCAAGTGGGCCATCGGGGCGGCGCTTGGTGTAGCTGGCGACGTTGTCGGCGCTTGCAAGATAGGTTTTGCCTTGTGTGTGAAGCCCGCCGACCCAGCGCCAAGAAAGCGTGTTCGAGGCCGCATCGCCATCGATAAGGTGGCGCAAGAAAAAATCAGCGCCAAGCTGCCAGTTGAGTTTGAGAGTGAAGATCCAAATGCTCGCAAACCACATACGAGCGTGATTGTGGAGATACCCTGTTTGAACAAGTTCGCGTGCCCAATGATCAAACGCCTCAATACCGGTGCGCCCCTCGGTCGCCTCGGCGTAGGCTTTTGCAAGCCCGGCGTTTGCATCAACAGCCGCGAGCGCCGCGTCGCGCCCCTCGATATAGCTTGCCCAAACGCTGGGCCGTTGTTCGAGGTAACCTTTGAAATAGACCCGCCAAAACACCTCAGAGACAAAGCTTTCAGCATCTGTGGGACTGTGCTGCGAAAGGCTCGCGCCCACCACTTCCGCCTCGCTCAACAGCCCGGCGTGAAGCCATGGGGAAAGCTGCGAGACATTGCCCCGCATCCCGCTTTCCGGCGTGCCATCATCAAAGTTGCGGCCACGGGCATAATGCGTGCCAGCCAAGGGTGCGAACTCTCCCAAGCGCGCAAGGCCTGCGGAACGGGTTGGGACGAAAGTCATGAGCGGTATCCTGAAAGGCCAGAGGCATCCTTTTTGAGGAGCTTTGCGTATGTATGAGTGAAGCCCGATTAACCCTTGCGGCTTTGCTAAGTTCCCGTGGGCAGTTTCCTAACAACTGCCCCAAACAAGGATCCCACTATGAAAATGCTGAAGAAAACGACCCTCGCAACATTCGCCACCGCAAGCGCTCTTGCGCTGGCTGCATGCGGCGCAGAGGCGCCATCCGACGATGCAGCTGACAGCATGATGGCTGAAGAAGCGCCTGCGCAAGCTGGCACCATCGTCGATGTCGCATCAGGCGATGAGACGTTCTCGACCCTCGTTGCTGCTGTCACTGCTGCTGAGCTGGGTGAGACGCTTTCAGGCGAAGGTCCTTTCACCGTGTTTGCGCCAACCAATGATGCATTTGCCAAGCTTCCCGAAGGCACGGTTGAGAAGCTGACCACCGAAGACACCGAGACGCTTACCGGTATCCTGACGTATCACGTTGTAGAAGGCTCGGTTAACGCAGAAACGCTGATTGCAGCCATCGGGGAAGCAGGCGAAGAAGGCTACACCGTGACCACTGTTGGCGGTGGCACTTTGACCGCGGCGCTGGTTGATGGCGCAGTTGTGCTCACCGATGCAGCAGGTGGCACTTCCACTGTTACGGCGACCGATGTTGCGGCATCAAATGGCCTTATCCACGTGATCGATACAGTCCTTATGCCGGGCTAAATTGATGAATTGTCCGCGGGCTGTTTCCTACGGCCTGCGGACAATGCTATTGGGCCGGGCATGAAACAAAGCCTGCTTCTGCTGCCCACCCTTCTTTTAGTTGCAGCATGCAACGACGCCCCCGGCGATATCAGCCGTGACAGCACACCTTTTGACGGCATTTCCCCAAGCGCAACCATTAAAGTTGGCGGCACAGAGCCTTTTTGGGGGCTTAGCATTGCGCCACAGGGTGACGCATACAGCGCCCGCTATTCCTCACCCGAGCTGCCCGACGGCGAGACATTCACCGTCACACGCTTTGCCGGGAACAATGGGCTTGGGTTTTCAGGTGAGTGGGCCGGGGCGCCCGTCAACCTGACGCTTACCCCCGGCCGGTGCAGCGACGCGATGAGCGATAGCATATATCCCTACACCGCAACGCTGCAACTTGATGAGGTGACGCTCTTTGGATGTGCGCACACCAGCGATGAGCCGATTGAGAACCCTGAGGTCGCTCCATAAGCAGGAACGACCTCAAGTTTTCGTTTAGAACAGGTGTCTTAGAACAGGTGTCTTAGAACAGGCGTCTTAGAACAGGTGTCTTAGAACAGGCCGGGGATTTGAAGCTGAGCGGCGCTTGGCTTTTCAGGCATCACAATTTCCGGTCCGCCAACGCTGCGCACGCTTTGGCCCTGAACCCCGCTGATCGGAGTACAACTGCGCCCTGCAAGAAAGTCCAGCGCGGTGGCAACAGAGGCCTCTTGCGGGTCGCCAAGCGGGCGGGTGAAGTCATCGCTTGCCCGGCATGTGTTGGGCATGACGCTGGCAAGGCCTGTAAAATACTCGCCCTCGTCATTGGCGTTGAGCGTTTGGAAGGTGACAGCGCGGATGCGAAGATCGCATTCGGCAAGGTCGAAGGCAAACTGGCCAACCGGTTTGCCCGATGTGTCATCACCGACCAGAGCAATGCGGCCCGAGGCAACATAAGGGAGCATCGCGTTGGTCACGAGCTCTGATGCAGACGCTGTGCTTCTGGTGCCGATAAGAACAAGGCCTTCGGGCTGAAGCGCGTTGAGCTCATTCAGGAAAAGCCGCGTTTCATTGCGGTCAGAACGTTCGGGGCGAAGAACCGTTTGGCTAAAGACTTCATTGATCTGATCACGCCCCATCAGATCGCCCAGCGTCTCTGCAACGCTCACCAGACCGCCGCCATTGTAGCGAAAGTCCATAATGAGCTCGTCAACATTGTTGGAGGCAAACACTTGGAAGGCATCGCGCAATTGGTCAGCGGCATCGCTCACAATGAAGGTGCGAAGGTTGAGATAGCCAACGCTGCGACCGCCATCGTTGATGATAAGTGCGCCGTATCGGTCAGACACAGGGTCGAGCGAGAAATCTGCTTTGGAAATGCTTTGTTCAAGCACTGTGCCATTGGCCTGCGCAAACCGGATAACGCGGGTGACACCAGCGTCCGATGGGCCAAGCGCTTCGAACACCGCGTTTGTGCCGCCACTTGCAAGAAGGTCGCTCACAGTCTGAAGATTGGAGGTATCCGTGCCGATCGCCAGGATTTCGGTGCCCCGATCAATGCCCGATTGGAACGCGGGGGCGTTTTCGAAAGCTTCGAGGATAAACAAGCGATCATTTGTCTGATCAAAGCTCAACCGAATGCCAAAACCTGCACTGGAGCCTGAATTGATAAGCGCATTTTCGTCAGCGATGGAGGTCGCAAAAGTAAAGCCCACATCGCGCGATTGGGCGCGGGCAGGGGCAACCCGTGCGTCAAGGAAGGACTGCACCGTAGTAAAGTTGGCAGGGTTCACCGTGTTGTCGAGCAGGTCGGGAAACAAATACCAATCATTGAGCACGTCATCGGCAAAGCTGATCTGGTTGCCGACCGAGCACGCATCGCTTGTGGGCGGAGGCGTGGGTGTGGGCGACGGAGCGCCGCCAGCGATAGGTCCGGAGGTGCCTCCCCCTCCGCCACATGCAGCGAGCGCCAGAGCAAGCGTTGCAGAAAGAGCCGTGCGCCCCATCAGGTTAAGGTGGCCAAATTTGAATTCGATTGTCATGAGAAGGGTGCAGCTCCCGCTTATTGGTTTTGTTAAATGCCCCTAGCTTGCAAAGCATTCATGCATAGATATGTGAGCAGGGCAAGCTTGTACATTGGCCCATTCAAACTGTTACATTAATCGGTTCTGGATGCATTCGCCCTTAAAATTTATCAAGTTTTCCTCAGAAAACCGGGGCAAATCGTGGGCTCCTCCCTCGCGAAGCCTCTGAGGAGCGACTAGCACATAAGAAATGGAAAGACAGAATCATGCCTGACCTGCCCGATTGGTTCAGCTCTGCGCTGCCTGAAGCGGCGCGCCATCCCGGCCTTGCGATTGCAAGTCTTGGGGATGCAAAAACCCTTGGCAAAGGGGGTTTCAAGATGTGGAGCCCCGCTTTTGAAAGCGGCGAAGAGCTCGACCCGTGCTTTACCGCGGTTGAAGAGGACTCTGTTGCGCCCCCATTGGAATGGACCGCCCCGCCTCCCGGATCGCAAGAAGTTGTGATTATCGTTGAGGAAGCCTCAAGCGCTGGCGATGATCCGGCGGCGCAATGGGTGGTCTGGGGGCTGCCGGGCCAAAAAGGCAAGCTTCTCGAAGGGGAAGTGCCTCCGCGCGCTGGTAAGAATGCCAAAGGCAATTCAGAATGGCTTTTGCCTGATCCGCCCATTGGCGAGACGCGCCATTACCTGTTTCAGATTTTCGCCACCGATTTGCCGCTGACTGTGATGCCAGGGGCAAGCAAAGAGGAAATCAAGAAAGCGATCAAAGGTTTCGTGACCGGCTGTGCTGTTCTCTACGCCCCCTTTACCGGGGTTGAGGCAGCGGATGCCGATTTCGATGATGACTTCGATCTTGATTAAAACGCCATAATTACAATGCCAAATTTACAAGGGAGATAATCCATGGCTGGTAAGACTAACGCACTCCAAAAACCCGTCACGCTTTCGGGTGATCTTGAGGCAGTGATCGGTAAAGGTCCGATGACCCGCGCTCAGGTCACTTCAAAGGTTTGGGAGTACATCAAAGCCAACGACCTTCAAGACGCCAAGGATAAGCGTCAGATCAATCCAGACGGCAAGCTTGGCGCGGTGATCGGCAAAGACCAGATTTCCATGTTCAAGATGACTGCTGCGGTGTCAAAGCACCTTAGCTAAGACACTTTTCGTCTATTCAGCAGGCCAGCGGCGCGCGATGCGATAAGCACCGCGCCGCTGGCTTAGCTTTTTGCCTTTCCAAGATAAGGTGACCGCGCCTGCTTTAACCAAGGCATCCACTTGCAAGTGGACCTTTTCCATTTGCGCGCGCCAATCGCCACCATCCCTTGCCAAAATTCTTGCCGCTTCGCTCGGGCAGATTGTCTTTCCTACTCCCCTTTGGATGAGTAGGTTGAGAATTACCGTGTGCGCGCAGTTTGTGGCTGGATCATCTACCGGCTGTGTCATCCCGCTTTCTTTCGTCGCAAAGGAACATCGCCAACCCAAAGGGCGAGCCAGATGATGACAGGCTGCGCGAACATTCGCGGCACGTGGTACACAAGGCCAAGCCCGCCATCTTCGCGCGCCATGTCCAAAATGAAGTGGTTTATATTCGCAGGCCAAACGAAGAGCGCATAAAGCGCAAGTCCAATCCCGCCCGCTTGCCTAAGCCGCAGATTAAGCGGTTGGAGAATTGCAACAGCGCCGAGCAATTCAGCAATTCCTGTCCAGAACACGATCGCTTCGGGGTAAGGAATGCTGCCTGGCATAATAGATAGGAACGGTGCTGGCTGGGCGAGATGCATGTAGCCTGCAAAGCCATAAAATCCGGCAAGAAGGATCCGAAGGCCAACTTTGATCACCTTTGATACCTTGCGTTCATTGCTACCTCTGGATTGGCGCTATCGCTTGATTGTGAGTTTGTTCTAGGCGCGCTATTCGTGAGTGAGCCTATCGGGAGAAATCGGTCAGATGCAACATGCTCTTTACTCCGTCGCTGCGATTGCGTTTGTCACCGCTAACCCTGCGATGGCGCAAAACAGTGAGGCAGCGCCTTTGGATGAGACGGTTGAGGGCGTTGAAATAGAGGCCGCAGAGGCCGCAAAGCCTGAGGTGCCTGAACCTGCGCCCGCTCCTCCACCTGATCCAGCACTGGAAGAAGCGCTCATTGCGCTAGAAATTGCCCCTGTTTTTGATGGTCACAACGATGTGCCCTATCAGCTGCGTATCCGATATGAGAACCAGATCGACGGGTTCGATTTTCAAGATACTACCGGCACCGGGGCAAACCACCCTCAAGGCCGTGTGATGCAGACCGATTTAAATCGCCTTCAGGAAGGCCGTGTCGGTGCACAGTTTTGGTCGGTCTTTGTCTCCGTCATGCAAACCGAACCCGAAGCGGTGCGCCAAACGATCGAGCAAATCGATGTGATCAAGCGGCTGATCGCGCAATACCCTGATCAAATGGCTTATGTGGACACCGCCGACGGGATTGAAAACGCGATGGCTGACGGCAGGCTTGCCTCGATCATTGGGATGGAGGGTGGACACTCCATCGGGTCAAGCCTCGCGGTGCTCAGGCAAATGTATGATCTTGGCGCGCGCTATATGACGCTCACGCACTTCTCGAATACGCCTTGGGCGGACAGTGCAACGGACGATCCTGAGCATGGCGGGCTTTCCGATTTTGGTAAGGATGTGGTGCGCGAGATGAACCGGCTCGGCATGATCGTGGACCTTAGCCATGTGAGCGAAGAGACAATGATGGACGCGCTTGATGTGGCGCGCGCGCCGGTTATATTCAGCCACTCGGGCGCGCGGGCGGTAAACGGGCATTCGCGCAATGTGCCTGACAGCGTGCTGCTTCGCCTGCCTGACAATGGCGGGGTCGTGATGGTGGATGCTGTGCCCGGCTACCTCAACGAGGAGCGGCGCATTTGGTTTGCTGAGCGTGTGGCGCAAGAGGCGCGGCAAAAGTCGTTGTTCAGCGGACAGCCCGATGTGGTGGAGGCGGCGATGTCGAACTGGGACGAAGCCAATCCAGAGCCCGAGACCACGATTGCCCATATGGCGGACCATATCGATCACATCCGTGCGCTCATCGGCGTCGAATACATCGGTATCGGAGGGGATTTTGACGGCATCCCCAACGGGCCCGTCGGTTTTGAGGATGTGAGTGGCTACCCGCAGCTTTTCGCAGAGCTGGTGCGCCGGGGCTACAGCCAGGTTGAGTTAGAACTTATCGCCAACCGCAACGCTTTGCGTGTGCTACGACAAACGGAGCAACATGCTGCAAGTGTAAGGGATCAGCGCCCGATTGAGACGCTGATCTCTTCAAATGAATAGACCTTTGGATTAGCCGTAAAGCGCTGGAACAATCCAGATCACGCTCATGGCGACAACTGCAAGAAGCAGGCTGATCGCCAAAACATAGCGCAGAACGCCTGGGGTGCTCGCTGCACGGGCATCATCATCTTCGATGTGAATTGCGTCGTCTTTGTCGTCCATATATCCCTCGTAAACGGTATCTACCCTAGGCAATCGGTCAGTAGCACATTGGTTCCAACTTAGTCACGCAGGAGCTCATTAATCCCTGTTTTTGCGCGGGTTTGCGCATCCACTGTCTTCACAATGACAGCGCAAGCAAGCGAGGGTCCGCCATTGGGATCGGGAAGAGTGCCAGGGACTACAACCGAATAGGGCGGGATATGCCCCTTGATGATCTTGCCAGTGTCGCGGTAAACGATCTTGGTCGATTGGGTGACGAACACGCCCATCGCAACGACGCATCCTTCGCCAACGATCACGCCTTCCACGATCTCTGAACGCGCGCCAATAAAGCAATTGTCGCCGATGATCGTGGGGTTAGCCTGCATCGGTTCAAGCACACCGCCGATCCCAGTCCCCGCAGAGATGTGGCAGTTTTTGCCAATTTGCGCGCAAGAGCCGATAGAGCCCCAGGTGTCCACCATCGTGCCTTCACCAACATAAGCTCCGATATTGACGAAACTTGGCATCAAAACGCAGCCGGGCGCGATGTAAGACGCGTGGCGGGCGATTGCCCCGGGCACTACGCGAATGCCAGCTTTGGCGAACCGCGCCTCGTCCCAGCCTTCAAACTTGCTCGGCACTTTGTCATAAGCAGGAGCGCCTGCCGAACCACCGTCCATGATACGGTTTTCATTAAGTCTGAAGGATAAAAGTACGGCTTTCTTGAGCCACTGGTTAACGTGCCATTCGCCATCATCAGTGGGTTCAGCCACGCGCGCCTCTCCGCTGTCGAGCAAGGCAAGGGCCTGCTCCACTGCTCCTCGTACATCGCTTTGCGGCGTGATCGTGTCGCGCGCTTCCCACGCATTTTCAATCTCGGCTTTTAGGCTCTCAGTCATAACTACTCCGCAAGAATTGAGGGCGGTTGACAGCTCTCAATAGGCTGCGTCCCGAAGTTGAGGCCGCTGCTAGCCATTGAAGCCTCGAGCGGCAAGTCAAAGGCGCAACTCATACTTACTCCCATTTGGATGTACTGAATAAGGACAATGGCTTGATCGGTGTTAGTTAATCGGCATATGAAAGCCTAAGCCTAGGGGGCTAAAGGCAAAGGAAAACAAGTATGTCTGTTACCTCTGAGGCTCGTAATGGCGCGTCGAATGCGCTGGATGCCAATGATTGTCAGGCTCCGGTCAACATCTGCAAGGTGTCACCGAGCCATGGCAACCATTCTTTGCCACTGACATGGAAAGTTGCAGCAGCGGCCGTTGCCTGTGCTGCTCTTACCGCTTGCGGGGGCGGTGGAGCAGGGGGGCCAGGTGTTGCCTCTGTGCCGCCAACCCCGCCGCCACCTCCACCGCCTCCTCCCCCGCCGCCACCTCCTCCCCCGCCGCCACCACCTCCTCCGACGACCTTTGATACGGCGGAATTCCGGCGCTCAGACGGGCCTGGCTTTCATGGAGCAGAGGTTGCTTGGCTTGATGGGAGCACAGGCGCCGGCGAAATCATTGCTGTTATTGATACCGGATTAGACACCGATAGCCCGGAATTCGCAGGTCGCATTCACCCGGATTCGCAAGACGTGACTGGCGCCTCAAGGACGGTTGATCCAGAGGATGACCACGGCACTAACGTGGCCCTTGTTGCCGCGGGCGGCCGCGATGACATAGGTGTTCTGGGCATTGCATTTGATGCCCAGGTCCTTGCTTTGCGCGCAGATAGGCCCGGTTCATGCGGGGAAGACACACCTCAGGATGCAAGCCTTGGTTGCGTATTTGCGGACAGCGATATTGCACGCGGCATTGACGTCGCAGTTGCCGCGGGCGCTGCTGTCGTCAATTTGAGCCTTGGGGGAAGCGCCGCCTCATCAGAATTGCAGGCCGCTGTGACGAGGGCGGCAAACGCGGGGGTCCTCATCGTCGCTGCATCAGGTAACGATGGCCTATCCCCTGATGAAGTTGATGAATTTTCACGCACTTTGATTGCGGCAGGTGGCAATAATGTGATCATCGTCGGTTCAGTTAATGACAACGGCGAGATGTCCGATTTCAGCAATCGCGCAGGGCAATTTGCAGGCAACTACATCTCCGCGCGCGGTGAACGGATTTGCTGCGTTTACGACGATGGCGAACTGTTTGTTGAGACCATCGACGGATCGGATTTCGTCACCTTGTTTTCAGGCACGAGCTTTGCAGCGCCGCAAGTCGCAGGCGCGGTGGCATTGCTTGCGCAGGCCTTTCCAAATTTAACCGGCGAAGAGATTGCAGAGATTCTCTTCGACACTGCGCGTGAAGCAGGAGCGGTTGGCACGGATAATGTGTTTGGGGCCGGTATTCTTGATATCGCCGCCGCGTTTCAGCCTCAGGGCGCAACGACAATTGCCGGGACCGAGAACGTGCTGGCGCAGGCTGATAATTTTGCCATTGGCTCAGCTGCAATGGGCGATGCTTTGAATTCTGCCGCGCTCACCACAATTGTGACGGACCGGTATGACCGCGCCTTCACAGCGCAGCTTGGTCAGAACATTCGCAACGCCCCTCAACTCCAAAGGCTTAGAGGAGCGATCGGACAAGGCGTGCGGACCCGTGCAGGTGGGACCGAGCAGCTTTCTGTGGCTGTCACCGTTGGCGAAGGTCAACGAGCAGCGGGGGTCGGCTGGGCGCAGAACCTGCAATTGACGAGCGAAGAGGCATTTGGCGCGCGCGTTCTTGCTGGCCGGGTCGCGGCGAGCATTGCACCTGATATGCAGGTTGGGTTTGCCATTTCACAAAGCGCCTCTGGCCTTGTGGCACAGCTTCAAGGCACGCAGCGCGGCGCGTTTCAGATTGCTCCTGAGGCAGGCGGTGATAGCGGGTTTCTTGGCGATAGCGAGATCGCGATTGCCTCGCGCCGTACGTTTGGCGAATGGGGCTTTACCGTTTCGGCGGAGCGGGGCCGGGCGTGGCTTTCGGATTTTCGCGATGCTGGTGATGCTTTGAACGGTCGAACAGAGCGCCGACCCACCACTCGGGTCGGGTTCGCCGCTGACCGCAAATGGGCAGGTTTTGACCTTAACGCCGGTGCCGCGATCCTCCTCGAAGAGGACACGTTGCTTGGCGCGCATTTCAACCCCGTGTTGGGAATGCAAGGCGCGCGAAGCCTCTTTCTCGATGGAAGGGTCTCGCGTTTTATCAATCGCCGCTGGCAAGTGGGCGCAAGCTACCGCGCTGGCTTTACGCATCCTCAGGGTGGTGCGCTGATCGGCGCACAGTCGCAGATAAACACGCAAGGGTGGTCGCTTGATCTGACCCGGTACGGCGTGTTTTCGGGCAGCGACAGCCTGGGCCTTCGCTTTAGCCAGCCTTTGCGCGTCAGCGGTGGGGCAATCCAATTCGATTTGCCGGTGGATTATGACTACGCCACCGAAAGCCCGATTTTGGGACGGCAATCCTTGTCGCTGACCCCATCTGGGCGTGAGCTTATCGGTGAGCTTGGATGGGTCGGGCGTTTGCCGATTGGGACCGTTTCGACCAGCGTATACTACCGCAATCAACCCGGTCACTTCCGCGATGCGCCCAATGACGTGGGCGCGCTGATTTCGCTTAGTTCTTATTTCTAGTGCTGGTGGGCAGGGTGCCTTATTCTGGCATCCCCGCCTGAAGCGCAAAGTTGTAAGCTGCATCGACCAGCGGCGAGACGCGGTCGCTCATCGACTTGGCGTGGGCGGATGACGCGGTGCCGTCGATCACGCGTTTTTTGATGCCTTGCATAATGCCAGCGAGACGGAAGAGGTTGTAGGAGAAGTACCACTCCATCGGCGGCACGGGATAGCCGGTGCGCGCCACGTAGCGCTCGACCGCTTCTTGCACCGATGGAATGCCAAGCTCTTCAAGGTTTAGGCCGAGAAGGCCCGCGCGCCCTTCAGCAGGCTGGAACCAGTTGAGCATCAGGTAGGAGAAATCCGCAATCGGGTCGCCGAGCGTTGAAAGCTCCCAATCGAGCACAGCGATAATGCGCGCCTCGTCCTTATGATAGATCACATTGTCGAGGCGATAGTCGCCGTGGACTACCGAGCTTTCGTGCTGAGGCGGGATCGTCTGAGGGAGCCACTCAATCAGCCGCTCCATCTTGGGCATATCTTCTGTTTCGGAGAGCTTATACTGCTTTGACCAGCGCGCGATTTGGCGGGCGCAATAATCGGTGGGCTTGCCATAGTTCCCAAGGCCGATTTTCTCGGGCTTATTGAGGTGAAGGTCCGCCATAGTGTCGATCAGCGCGTTGTAAATCGCGCGGCGTTCCTCTGGCTCCATGCCGGGAAGAGCACCATTCCATAGCGAGCGCCCATCCGCCATGCTCATGACAAAGAACTTGGAGCCAAGCACCTCGGGGTCTTCGCAAAGGCCATAGGTCTTGGGCACGGGGAAACCGGTCGGGTGAAGCCCTGTCATCGCCGCATATTCCCGGTCCACAGCGTGGGCAGACGGAAGCAGCTTACCAAAGGGCTGACGACGAAGGACGTAATTGGTCGACGGCGTTTCGATCTTATAGGTAGGGTTTGATTGGCCACCTTTGAACTTGGTGTAGCTGATCGGGCCCTCAAACCCTTCAACATTGGCATCAAACCAAGCGGTGAGCGCCTCCATATCGAGTTTGTCTTTTTCAGACACCTCAACAGTGCCGACCATCTCTTTGTCGAAATCGATTGCCATCAATTGTCCCCGAAATCCCGTCAGAATTGTTGGCCGGGTGCCACTATTTCTAGCGGCGCCCGGCCATCACAATTAGCGCGTCGCGCCCATGTCACCGGCGCTGAAGTTGCCCGCGTCATTAGCTGCCTTTGCGCCGCGAAGAGCGTTCGCGGTTGGGCCTTCATTGGGCACGTGCTTGCCAAACTCCATGCGCGCGATGGAACGTGCGTGCACTTCATCAGGACCATCCGCGAGACGCAGAGTGCGCTGGTGCGCGTATGCGTTGGCAAGGCCATAGTCATTCGACACACCGCCGCCACCGTGGGCTTGGATTGCATCGTCGATGATTTTGAGAGCCATGTTTGGCGCCTGGACCTTGATCATGGCGATTTCTTGCTTGGCCGCTTTGTTGCCGACCTTGTCCATCATGTCTGCGGCTTTGAGGCACAGGAGACGGGTCATGTCGATGTCGATGCGGGCACGCGCCACACGCTCTTCCCAGACGGAATGCTTGTAGATTGGTTTGCCGAAAGCCTCGCGCTCTTGCAGACGCTTACACATCTTCTCCAGCGCCTCTTCCGCAACGCCAATGGTGCGCATGCAGTGGTGGATACGGCCCGGGCCAAGGCGCCCTTGCGCAATCTCAAACCCGCGACCTTCGCCAAGAAGCATGTTGGTGACAGGAACGCGAACGTCCTTCATCTCGACTTCCATATGGCCGTGCGGTGCGTCGTCATAACCGAACACAGGCAGGTGACGGATGATGTTCACGCCCGGCGCATCGTTTGGCATGAGCAGCATGGATTGCTGAGCATGGCGACCAGCGGTCGGGTCGGTCTTACCCATCACAATGGAGACCTTGCAGCGCGGATCGCCAAGACCCGAAGACCACCATTTGCGGCCATTGATCACATATTCATCGCCATCGCGTTCGATGCGAGTTTCGATGTTGGTTGCATCGGATGAAGCGGTGAACGGCTCTGTCATAAGGAAAGCAGAGCGGATTTCGCCGTTCATGATCGGGCGCAGCCACTGCTCCTTTTGCTCCAGCGTGCCGTAGCGGTGGAACACTTCCATATTGCCCGTGTCAGGCGCAGAGCAGTTGAACACTTCCGATGCCCAGCCAATGCGGCCCATTTCTTCAGCGCAAAGAGCATATTCGAGGTTGGTGAGGCCGGGGCCTTCGAACTCAAATGTTTCTTCAACGTGGTGGTGGCCATCATTGCGCGGCGGCATGAAGAGGTTCCAAATGCCCTCTTCTTTGGCGAGGGCCTTCTTGTCTTCGATGATCTGGATGACTTTCCAGCGGTCGCCTTCTGCGTCCTGCGCTTTGTAAGTGTCCATGTTAGGGCGCACGTGCTTTTCGATGAAGCCTTTTACGCGGTCGCGCCAGTACACTTGGCGTTCTGTGGGTTCAAAATCCATTGCTGGGTTACCTCTCGTCCTGATTTGATCCGTTTGATTTGCGTGTCACCGTGGCATGGCTTTGACCAAGCGCCAAGGTTGTCTTTTCTAAAATTTCATGCTGAGCCCTCGGCGAGCCTCTGAACCCGCGCCTCGTGGTCATCACGGGTAATCGGGAAGCGCCAGAGCCAATAGGCTGAGTTCACCAGCAGAGCGGCTGTTCCAAGGGCAAAGATCAGCACCAGATCGCTGATGACGGTCTCAGGCACTTCGCCCGGCTTTGCATCGGTTGCGAATTGTATGCCGCTCAAAATTTGGCCTGTTAGGAAAATGCCTAGCCCGGTTGCGCATTTCTGTATGAGCCAATTGCCCGAATAAAACGCCCCTTCCGCCCGCCGCCCGGTGCGCTCCAGATAGGCTTCGACAATCTCGGCAAGCATGCTGGTGGCTGAAATCAGTGTCACGATGGAGAGCGTATTGCCCACGAGTAACAATGCATAAAGGAGCGCCGCCGAAGCCAACGTATCAAGCGCAGGCCAAGCGCCGAAATAGAGCGCCATATAGGGCAGCAGAGTGAAGGCCGCTGTTCCAATCGCACCGATCGCCGCGCTTGCCGGCTTACCAAACCGCGCATGCATTGGCCCTACGACAAAGAACATCGCAAAGGCGGATAGCGCCAAGATGACTGGATAGAGGCTAAGCGCCGTGACGTTTTCGGGAAGGCCGGGAATGGCTACCGTATCGAGCCGCCAAACATACGCGGTTACGTAAGGGGTGAGCGAGAAGCTGATCCCCTGATTGACATAAGCGGTGAGCGCGCCAGCTCCGAAAATGAGAAAGGCCCGCTCGCGGAAGGCCTCGAAAATCTCATCGAAACATCCCTTTAGGGTGAAGGGTTCAGGCTTCACCTCCGGCAGCCGCGCAAGCACCTTGTGCTGTCCAAACGCAGAACCCATGACCGAAATTACCATCAGGATACCGCCAAAGATGGCAAAATCGGTGTACCCTTCGCGGTTCAGCTGACCGTTCTCTCCACCGAGGAACACGGTGTAAGCAAGCGCGAGCATCATCACCCCGCCAAGCCACCCCTCGATATAGCGAAAGCGAAAGAGCGTTGTGCGCTCGTCATAATCCGCTGTAATCTCTGGGATAAGCGAGGCTGAGGGCACCTCGCAGCAGGAGAGCAGCACGCGCACCACTACGGCGATGCCGAGCAGTTCCCAGAAGGTGGGCACGCTGCCGCCGGGCGCTGACCACAGCATGACCCACGCAAAGGCGAGCGGGATGGGCGCTGCATAAAGCCAAGGCAATCGCCTGCCCCATTTGGTGTAGGTTCGATCGGACAGATTGCCCAGGATGGGGTCCACCACCGCATCGATCAAAAGCGCGCATAACAGCGCGAGACTGACGAGCCCGGCGTCCATGCCCATGACCTGACTGTAATAGAACAGCAGGAAGAACTGAAAGCCGATGTCTTTTACACCGAAGGCCACGGCACCAAAGCCATGGATGAGCTTGAACTTTGTGGGGATGGGGCCTTGGATCGCGGTTTGCATTAGTTGCCAGTCGCCCCAGCTGCTTGTGCGGCAGCCTTCGCTTCCTCTTCCATCTTTTCAAGACCTGCAAAAATGGTCCCTTCCGCTGGGTCCCAGGCGCTGCGCGGGCCGATGGTGATGCCGCCGTCAACAACCAGCGAGGTGCCTGTCACAAAGCTCGCTGCATCGCTTGCAAGATACGCGACCGCTTCGGCAATATCGCTGGGCTGGCCGCCGCGCGCAACAGGCTGAGCGTTGGCGGACTGCTGCGCAATGACCGCCTTGGCCATCTCTTTCATCTCTTCAGGAACTTCGATGGAGTTTGTGAAGATATTGGTGTTGATGAAACCGGGCTGGATGGCATTCACCCGGATATTGTGCTGAGCAAGGTCAGCGGCGGCGCATTTGGTGAGATGCAAGACGCCAGCCTTTGCAACGGCATAAGCGGTTGGAGAATAGCCTGGGCCAACCGCCGCAACGCTCGACACATTGACGATCGAGGCACCTTTGCGCCCTTTCATATGCGGGACGGCGTAGCGGATACCCATGGCGACAGAGCGAAGGACCAAGTCCATCGTCATGTCCCACTCGTCAGGTTCGATCTCATCGATTGCGGGCCGCGCCCCGCCTGCCGCCGCGTTGTTGAAGACCACATCGATGCCGCCCGTTTCGCTCGCGGCTTGGTCCATGAGCGCCTTAATCGAAGCCGGGTCGCTCACGTCACAGTGCACGAACCGAACGTCGCCCTCGGTTTCAGAAACCAGCTTTGCGCCGCCTTCCTCATCGATATCGCTTGCAAAAACGATAGCGCCTTCACGGGCAAAGAGCCGCGCGCTTTCCGCGCCAATTCCGGATGCAGCTCCGGTGACGACAACGGTTCTCCCTGAGAATCGCATTGAGTTGATCCCTCTCTTAAATTTTCTTTTGCAACGTAACGCATGGGCAGGGGGCGTCAACGCTCGTCGGCATGACGTTACGGCAAGCGGCATTGCGAAAAATTCGCTGCCAAGAGTGCTTGCAGGCACCGTGCAAATGACCATAACGTAAGCGTCAAGTTTGGGATCAATGAGAGGAGTCGGCGAATGACCGATCTGGAGAGCTTCCGCCAAGAAACCCGCGCGTGGCTTGAGGCAAACTGCCCCGAAGAAATGCGCAAACCCGTTCGCGATGATAGCGATGTGTATTGGGGCGGTCGCAAAGCCACCTTCAAGAACGATGCGCAAAAGGCATGGTTCGAAGTGTGCCGCGACAAGGGCTACACCGTGCCGAGCTGGCCCAAGGAATATGGCGGCGCTGGCCTCTCAGCGCCTGAAGCCAAAGTGCTGCGTCAGGAAATGGCCCGCATCGGCGCGCGTCCACCGCTTTCAAGCTTCGGCATCTGGATGCTTGGCCCAGCGCTCCTCAAATTCGGTACTGAGGGTCAGAAGAAACGTTTCCTGAACGAAATCGCACGCGGTGAAATCCGCTGGTGTCAGGGGTATTCCGAGCCCGGTTCTGGCTCCGACCTCGTCTCAATGCAGACCTTTGGCGAAGATAAAGGCGATCACTGGGTCGTCAACGGCCAGAAAATCTGGACCTCCTACGCCGACCAGGCCGACTGGATTTTCTGCCTTGTGCGCACCAACAAGGAAGACAAATACAAAGGCATCACCTTCATGCTGTTCGATATGGCGGGTGAGGGTGTGACCACTAAGCCGATCCTCCTCATCAGCGGCAACAGCCCGTTTTGTGAGACTTTCTTCGACAATGTCGAAGTGCCCAAGTCCTACGGCGAAGACTGCCCCGGCTACGTCGGCGAGATCAATCGCGGCTGGGACGTTGCCAAGTACCTGCTGGGCCATGAGCGTGAGATGATCTCCGGCATGGGTGGCGGCGACCGCACCACGGCCATCGGCACTGCAATGAAGCGTCACGCTGGCAAAACGGGCGATGAGCTTGACCCGATCTTGCGCAGCGAAATGGCGCTCTTCGATGTGGATGCTCTGGCGTTTACCGCCATGGCTGAAAAGTTCATGGACGAAATGAAGGCTGGCAAGGGCCACCCCGCTCAGCCCAATATGATGAAATACGCAGGCACCGAGATCAACAAACGCCGCCATGAGCTGATGATGAGCGCTGGCGGTTCGCGCAGTCTCGAATGGGAAAGCGACGAAACGCGCGGCGGCAAGCCTTCGCGCGAATGGCTTCGGACCAAAGCGAACTCCATTGAAGGCGGCACTTCGGAAGTGATGCTCAACGTCATTTCGAAGCGCATCCTTGAACTTCCCGGCGGGTGAGCGCCGTGTCTTTCGCAGTCACTTTGCCAAACAACTTCATCGAAGGGGTTTTCCTCGGCAATGAAGCCAAGGGGGCAGAGACCGTTGAGCAGCTGCAATCGCTGCTTCTCGAAGGGGAAACAATCGATTTCGCAACCAAGGGAGACAGCGGCGGTGCATTGTTCACAAGCCTTCGCTTGATCCTCGTCAATGAAGCCGGTGTCTTCAGCAAGCGGTCTGTTGTGCACTTCATCAAGGCAAGCTCGATTTCTGCGGCCTCGATCGATGCCTCGACCTTTCTCGAGCTGAAGCTTGCGGGCGATGGATTTGGCGGTGCGCATTTGCACTTCGATGCCGACCTTGACCCTTCCAAAATATCCCAATGGTGCGCCGCCGCAATGGCAGGCTGAACCAACGAACTAAGGATTACTGAAATGCCACTGTTTCACGACGAAGATCAGGCGATGCTCGCCGACAGTGCCTCTGGCTTTATGGCCGAAGAGGGCAATATCAGCAAACAACTGCGCCATTGGCGTGACCGCAATTGCCCCGATGGATTTGGCCATGCTTTGTGGAAGCAAATGGCGGAGATGGGCTTTACCGGGATGCTCGTTGCCGAAGACGACGGCGGGCTTGGCATGGGCAGTGTTGAGGCAGGCATCGTTCTCGAAGAGATCGGGCGCAATCTGACGCCATCTCCATTTCTCACCTCCAGCGTTCTGGCCGCAACCGCGCTTGGCCATGCGTCGTCCGACCTCAAAGGCCGCTACCTTCCGGGGCTTATCGAAGGCGAAAGCGTTTTCGCCGTCGCCATTGATGAAACCGCCAAACACCGCCCCAGCCGCATCGCTGCCCGCGCTGAGAAGTCGGGCAATGGCTTCAAGCTTACTGGCTCCAAGAGCTTCGTCATCCAAGGCGCAAGCTCGGATATGATCGTGGTCGCCGCGCGCACCAGCGGGTCGGATGATGACGAGGACGGCATCACCCTCTTCGCCGTTCCCAAGGATGCGGCGAACATGCACCAAAACCCGGTGCGTTTGGTCGACAGCTCCATGGCGAGCCACATCAAATTCGACGGTGTGGAGCTCGATGGTGATGCCGTCATCGGCGAAGTCGATGGTGGGCGCGAGGTCCTCAATGCCATGCTCGCCGCGGGCCGCGTCGGTGCTGCTGCCGAAGGCGTTGGCGTTGCTTCGGGCGCGATGGACATGACCGTCGACTACCTCAAACAGCGCAAGCAATTCGGACGTGTGATCGGTGAGTTCCAAGCGCTCCAGCACCGTGCAGCCCACCTCTATTCCGAGGTCGAAATCGCCCGGGCCGCCACGATCAAAGCCCAGCAATTGCTCGACGAAGGCGCACCATCAGCCGACCTTATGACGAGCGTTGCCAAGTCCAAGGTCGCCAAGGCCTGCGGTCTTGCCGTGAAAGAAGGCGTCCAGATGCACGGCGGGATTGGGATGACTGATGAGTATGACATCGGCCTTTACATGAAACGCGACCGCGCGCTCGCCGAATTCCTGGGCGATGCGTATTTCCACGCAAACCGCGTGGCTGAGCTTAGCGGCTACTAAAGAAGAGAGAATTCACATGGATATCAGTTCAGTATTCCGCCTCGACGGGCGAGTGGCCCTCGTCACCGGTGGCTCACGCGGCATCGGTAAGATGTTTGTTGAAGGGCTCCTCCAATCGGGTTGCTCCAAGGTCTACATCTCGGCGCGCAAGGTCGAGCAGATGGAGGAGACCATCAAAGAGTTCGGTGCGGACAAGGTCGAAGGCATCCCCGCTGACCTTAGCCAGATGGACGGCATCCAAACCCTGGTCGATGCGATCTCAGCCAAGGAAGAGAAGCTCGACATTCTCATTAACAATGCGGGCGCTGCATGGGGTCAACCCTATACCGAGTTCACCGAGGCCGGGTGGGACCGCACGATGGATTTGAACGTCAAGACACCGTTCTTCCTGACGCAAAAGCTCCACGATCTTCTGGTCGCGGCTGGCAAGGGCGATCACCCGGCCAAAGTGATCCACGTGTCCTCCATCGATGGGCAGCGGATCAACCCGTGGGAAACCTACCCTTATCAGGCCTCCAAAGCAGCCGTCATCCAGCTCACCCGCCGCATGGCTGCGCGGCTCATTCATGACAACATCATCGTCACTTCCATCGCGCCAGGCGCATTTGCAAGCGAGATGAACAAGGCGGCGAAACTTGCGCCTGATGAAAGCTCAAAGCACATCCCGGCAAAGCGCATTGGTGGCCCGGAAGACATGGCAGCAGCCGCGATTTACCTGTGCAGCCGCGCTGGCGACTATGTCGTAGGCGAGACGCTGACCGTAGATGGCGGCGTTGTGAACGCGTCTATCCCGGACCTGTTTGGCGACGCATCAGGCGGCAAGTAAAAGCGGAATAAAGTGACACATGTGTCACCTTTTCCCTACACGAAACATGCGAAAAAGCCCGGTTTTCCGGGCTTTTTCTATGTTGGAATAAAGTGACACCTTAGCAAACGGGTTTCACCTTGACCTCGCTCGTCCTTGAGCGCTTTTGACATGGATCGACAAATTCAAAGAGCTTCAACCTGCCTAGACGCTGGTTCAAAAGTAGGAAAATCTTGCCTGATCTAAACCTGAGGGCCCCAAACCTAAGCGCCCCAACTCTAAAGGCTCCCAACTTTAACGGAAGCCTAATCCACCGGATTATGCGTCTCCACCCAGCGCACCGCGTTTTCCAGCATCTGCTGACGCGTTTCGGAAAGCGACAACCAGTGGTCCTCGCCCGGCAACGTCACCAGCTCATGGGGCTTGCCCGCATCTTTGAGCTTATCTGCCATCTTGGTCGAGTGGTTATAAAGCACAACCGTATCATCAACCCCGTGGATCAACATGACGGGCGCATCGGCCCTTTCAGCAAGGCGGCGCGGTGACACATCATCCCAAAGCTCAGGCTCACCAAGCTGCTCTCGCAAAGCCACCTTGGTTGTGCGGTCGCGGCCCGATGCTCTGTAATCCTCACGGTACACCGCGCGAATATCGCTCACCGGTGAGACCGCAACAGCGCATTTGTAGATGCCTTGTTCAATCGTCACGCCCGCAAGCGCGGCATAACCGCCATAGGACGATCCAACGATGCAAGCGCGTGATGGATCGACAATGCCAGCCTTGGCTAAGGCCATGAGACCATCGGTTTTGTCAGTCTGCATCTTGCGGCCCCATTCGCCATAACCTGCACGGCGAAACGCAGGGTCGCGATTGGTCGATCCGCGGAAATTGGGCTGGAACACTGCATAACCGCGGCTTGCAAAGGCTTGCGCCCACCAGTCAAAAACGGGCCGGTCGGCGCTGTGGGGACCGCCATGGGGCAGCACGACAACGGGCAAGTTCTCAGGCTTCAGATTGCCCGGCGGGACAGTCAAAATCCCATCCATCTTCAGACCATCGCGCGCCGTGTATTCAAAGGTCGAGATTGGCCCGACTTGCGCAGCGGTGATGCTGCCGCGTTCATAGGCGAGCGCGGCGGCCCTGTTGGTTGTGAGATCGACCGTAAAATACGAACCGGAATCGCCATTACCACTGGTGCGCACGATCACGGTGTTGAGGTCCGAAGTCCAACCCGTCATCCAGCTTTCATACGCCGAAAAAGCCTTGCGCACAGCTTCAGCCTTCTTTTGATAGGCCTCGTTTGCAAAGACATGACGCTCATTCTCGTCAGAGCCCACGGTATAGCCCATCAAATGGCCCGTTTGGGGGTCAAAAAACAGACGTTCAAAATCAACAGAGGCAAGAAAAGGGGTCGGTTCGCTGCCATCCTGGCCGATCTCATACCAATAGGTGCGATCCTCTCCGCGCTCGACAAAAATCGCTTTGGAACCATCGTAGTTCAGGCCGATGAGGCTGATCCCGCCGGCGCGTTGACGCCCTTTGAAGATCACCTTCTCTTGGGCATTGCGCAGCCTCCATTCGCCGCTCTCATCATTGACTTGGAGTGTGTAGGCAAGATTGCCTGACGCATCGATCAGCCAATCTTTCGAAACCCCAAAGCGCGCCGCTGGATCAACCTTTTCAACCTTATAGGTGCTAAAATTGACCTTCATTAAATGCGGGCGGCCGTGGCTGAAAACCCACTTGGGCCCGCTGTTGTTTCGATTGCGGATATATTCGATAGCGCCGAAAAAGCCGTGCGCTTCGCCATTGATCATGCGGATGCCATAGCGTCCTATGATGCCGTCATAATATCGTTTGTCATTGGCAAATACGATGCCGCCGCCCTCACCGCCATCCATGGGGATGACGCGCCCGATGCTGGTTTCGTATTTGTCCGTTGTAAAATTGGCGGGAAGGTCGATTGTCGAGCTTGAGACCATCAGGATCCGGTTTTCATCGATCCACGAGATGCTTCGGATCTTCATATCATCAACGCGGGTAATGCTGAGCGGCTTGTTGCTGCCGCGTTGCACTCCCAAAAGGACGCGACTGCCTTTGATGGTCGTGATCAAAGCGACGCGCTGACCAGAGGGGGAGAGCGCTGCGCGTTCAACCTCAGGCAGCTTTCCGTATTCGCTCAAAGGCACCTGTTCTTGGGCTGAGGCCTGCACAGGAAGAAGGGTGAGCACAGTGCATAACGCAGCAGCGCAAACGCACAACAATCCTCTGGCAAATGCTGCCCCTCTTAGATTTGCCCGCTGCAATGCCATGAAAATGCCCCTCAATTTTGCTTTTACACCGCTGCACCATAATTTCTTGGACGCATCTGTCCACCTTGCGAAGGACCTTAAAAGTGTAACCAATTGGCCCGAAATATCGAAAGCAAGACTAGAGCTTTTGCCATCATAGGAATTTGCACTTTGCCCCAGCCCCGTCGTCTGCGCCTTAGTCTGTATCCTGCGGTCTTAGGGATCGCTGCTGCGGCATCGTCTGTATCGAGCGCGCAAGAGGCTCTCGCGCCGCCGGACTTTAGCGAAGAGGCTCCCGTCCCCGAGGCTCCAGCCCAGGTTTCCCCAGAAAACGAGGCAGCGCTTGAACGGATCGCTGAGGTGATCGAGGCGCTTGATGGTGAAGCGCAGCGCAATGGCAACAATTGGCAATTCACCGTGGATGAGCGGATGCTGATCGTGGTGACAGATGCAAATGCTGGACGGATGCGGATTATCACTCCGATTGCAGAGGCTGGCGCGCTTCCCCAAGAGGCGCTTGAGCGGCTGATGCAGGCCAATTTTGATACAGCTTTAGATGCGCGCTATGCCATTGGACAAGGCCTTGTGTGGGGTGTCTTCCTCCACCCGCTCGACAGCCTCACCACCCGCGATTTTGCAAGCGGCGTGCTTCAGACAAAGTCCATCGCTGACACGTTCGGCACGACCTTCTCCAGCGGTGCACTCAATTACGGTGGCGGCGACAGCGCAGGGATTTTGGAAGAGCAATTGAAGGAATTGCTAGAGCGGTTGGAGCAAAGCGCAGCAGTCTAGAGCGGGCGGTTTGACGAGCGCTTGAACTGCGCTCAGCGGGCGTGATCCCCGTCACGCGTCACACTGTTTTTTCGCCTTATATCTGCCCCCATCAAAGCAGCCCAGTCCGTATCGGATCGCTGCCTTAGAAACAGGGGGGATGGGCCCATGAGATGGCACTCGAAATTCGCATTGGTGGCAGCAACAAGTCTGGCTCTTTCAGGTTGCGCCAACATAAATAGCATCAGCCGATTGAAGTCTGCTCCTTCAGATGGCGACGGTCAGGTCTTTACTGTTGATGCAAAACAGCGTCACCTTATCATGTCGCGGGTGGGCGGCGGACAGATGAGAGTGTGCGCTGAAGCGGCTCCCGATGTCTTCAGCGCTTTTGCGACAAGCCTTGCTGCAGAAGGCAATAAAAGCGGGGGCCAACTCGGGATCAGTTCGGCTGAAAATGCAGCGACGATTGAACGTACGCAAACGATCAACATGCTGCGCGAATCGTTTTATCGCACGTGTGAAAGATACCTTTCAGGGGCCATCACGCGGCCACAATTCGTTGTGCAGGCCGCGCGCGATCAGCGTTCGATGGTGACCATTTTGGCAATCGAACAACTGACTGGCATTGCTAAAGGAAGCTCAACGATAATTTCTCCGGGCGGCACAGCTGCAGGCGTCATCAATGGCGGAGATGCTGCAAAGTTGGTGCGCGATTACGACGAGAGACTTCAGAAGGCGAAGGCTGCACGCGTTGAGGCAGATAAGGCCGTTGCGGCTGCAAAGGACAAGGAATGCTCCACTGATGCGGACAATGCCGATGCCAATGCGGACAAATGCACGGCGTTAAAGTTGGAGGCGACTAACGCTGCAACGAAAGAAGCCGAAGCGCAAAAGGCGATGGATAACATTACGCAAATCGCCAAGGATTTGATTTCCTCAGCCACCGCAAGCACGACCGCAGGTCAAACCATTCAGGGATCGACTGCGGCCAATGCGGATAAGGACAGAGCGATTGGTGTCTCGGCGGCTGTGGTTCAGTTGGCGAAGCTTTCCTTCATCAACGAACCGCTGATGTTTTGCCTTGGCTTTTTGAGCGATCCTTCAAGTGTTTTCGCTGATGAGAATGGCACCGTGGCAGAAGGCTGCATGAGGATACTTATCGCTCAGGCGGAAGCTGATCTTGAAGTTCGCGGGCTCGCAGGGCTCGGCTCTGAGGGCTTAAGGGCATTTGCCGCTGGAAGCCTTCAAGCGATTTCGACCACCGGCCTTTTGGATGAGCTCAAAACCAAAATTGACGCCGCTGACGAAGGCGAATTGCCATCTTTGATTGCAAAATTCGAGGAAGCAGCAGGGCTAGACGAGGTGGGCATCACAATCGTTGATGCATGTAATCGAAAAGAGACCTGCAAGGAGGCGGCCACTTACGTTTATCCAAGACAAGTCTCTGAGGATTTGGAGCGCGCCAAGTCTGCGCTGTCCGTGTTTGAATAAGGGGGAAATGACATGAAAGTCAGTCACGTTGAGGCGTTCGATGATCTTGAACGTGCAAGCAATGCGCTTGGTTTCTACACGAGCGTTTGGCCGGAAAACGACAATCGCCTGATCCGCGACATCAACCAAATCCAGCTGGCTTGGTCCGAAAATGGCATCAAAGGCAATGAGGTTGTTGGCGAAGCAAACGGGGACGAGGTCTTTCTCGTCCTTTCGATCTCGCCTTGATGTGGACAGGTTAAAGCAACCGGTCCAACTCATCGCGGGTTAGCGAAAGAGTTACGCCAAGGGTCCCTGACACGCTGCCATCGGCTGCTTTGCGAACGGGGCGTTTGTATAGCTTTAGCCATGCGCCTTGGATTGCCGCTTCGCCCGCGCACACTGTTGCAATGCGGGTGAGGAGATATTCCTGTGTCTCGTAATGCTGCTCGCTTGCAAGCGCTTCAATCGCTGCGATGAGCGGGTCATAGTCATAAATCCGCGCCATCGCATCCTCATCGATCAACACAAGGGCTGGATCGATGGTGAGCGTCATATCGAGCAGATGCGTGTCCGGCACGAGGTCACCGGGGCCATAAGTGCCAAGGTCGAGCGGCAGTTCGAGCCCTTCGAGGATGATTTGCGCGTCCATCACAATTCCTCGCGAAAAAAGGTGAGGACGCGCTCGCGGTACACCTCATCATCAAGGTCGCTGGTCGCTGCGTGAGAAAGTCCATCGATCAACCAAAGCCAATGCCTCCCGGCAAAAGCGTTTGTGAGTTCTTCGCTTTCGGAAACCGGGATGTACTCATCCGAAGTGCTGGCAATGACCAGAACCGGATTTTTAAAAGCGCTGGCACTGTTCACCGGCGAGATTTCATCATGGCTAACTCCATAACGAGGATAGGCTTGATAGGTCAGCAAGGGGGTGAGGATGTTTGCTGCCACGTCACCGGCAAACAAACGCACCCTGTTGCGCACGGCCCGGTCAAAATCGGGGTACACCGCCTGAAGCACCAAGGCATCGGCTGGCAAGGGTCCGTTTTCTCCAACCAAAGCCGCAGCACCCCCAAGGGAAATCCCGATGACGCCTATTTTGGACTTGGGAAATTCGCTGCGTGCCCATTTTAGGGCCGCTTGGGCATCGCGCGCCTCGGTGTAACCAAAGCTCTTAGGCTCTTCGTCTGATTGCCCATGTCCGCGAAAATCCACCGCAAGCGCGTGAAATCCATTGGCAGGCAGCCAGTTGAGATGACCGTCAAACTGCCCGCGCGATGCGCCATTGCCGTGGAACAAAAGAATGACCGGTGCATCCTCTTGGCTGGCAAAGGTAAGACTGGCGGCGATCTCAACACCGTCATCGGTCGAGATTGTAAAACGCTCTTCTGTGTCGGCCAATGGGCCAACTTGTGATGGGGTCGCTCTGGTTGCGAGGTGGCTGAAACCCAGAATTGCAAGGAGAGCCACAACAACGCCGATACATGCAAGGCGAAGTGCCCACTTCATCGCGTCTGTCTACCCCATCAATTCGCGCACAAACGGGATCAGCCCGGTCTGCCGCGTCCTGCGCATGCGTTCAGCATCAAGGATTTTGCACACCTCGTCAAAGCAGGCTTCCATATCGTCATTGACGACAACATAGTCATATTCTGCCCAGTGGCTGATTTCATCCTTGGCGCGGTCCATCCGGCCATCGATCACCTCGGCTGTGTCCTGACCCCGGCTTTCCAAACGGCGGCGCAGTTCTTTGAGGCTGGGGGGAAGAACAAAGACGGTGACGACGTCTTGGTCATCCTTTTGTTTGAGCTGCTGCGTACCCTGCCAATCGATATCGAAGAGGTAATCCTGCCCCTCTTTCAGACCTTTACGAATGACGCCCTTGGGTGTGCCATAGCGATTGTCGAAAACGTGAGCCCACTCATAGAAGTCGTCTTCGTCCACCATCCGATCAAATTCAGCGTCGCAGACAAAGTAATAGTCTTTGCCATCGACTTCGCCGGGGCGCGGCGGCCTCGTGGTGGCAGAGACCGAAAGTTGAATATCCTCATCGCGTTCCAGCAATTTGCGCGAGAGGGTCGTTTTGCCAGCGCCAGAGGGCGACGACAGGATAAACAAAAGGCCGCGGCGGGCGAGTTTGTCGGTTTTTGTGTCTTTGGTGGTGGGCGCGTCGCTCATAGGTGAGCGTTGCACACGGTTGCGCGTTTAAATCAAGTGTCTGTGTAGGGTTACTGTCACTTAGTCTTCGTGTGCGCTCGCCGTTTGCGTACCGATTTTCCGCGCTCATAAAGTGATTTTGCAAGCAGGCCGCCCGCGACAAGCCCAAGCCCGCCACGCCCGCGTGCTGCCAATCGCGCGGCTCCGTAAAGGCCGATAGAGGTGATCAAAGTGCGCCCGTCGACGACATCGCGCGCGCCGCTTTTGCGCTTTTCCAAATCATTGCGAAAAATGTCGGTGTCGATCTTTGCCCGCATCTGGTTGGAAACGCTGCGCAAAATCACTTCGGCAATAGCCAGATTGACCGCCGCGCCTGCCGAAGGGGCAGGGGGAGGTTTCTGATGACGCCAGAGCCCTTTTGCCTTTGACCGCGTTTCTTCCTCAAGGTCACGTGCCTTATTTCTTGCGCCCAAAATCAACGGTCACAACGTTGGAGCCATCATCTTCTGGATCACCGGCCGGGGGCCCACCCATTTTAGCGCCGCCTTCGCCTTCACCATCGTTTTCGGCAAGGTCATGCTCTTCGGGCTCAAGCTCATCGCCAGAGGCCTGGAATTGGAGGCCAAAATCCACAGCCGGGTCCACGAACGCCGTGATCGCGGCAAAGGGTATCTCAAGCTTTGCCGGGATTTGGTTGAACGACAGTCCCACACCAAATCCATCATCGCGCACTTCAAGTTCCCAGAATTTGTTCTGGAGCACGATGGTCATTTCATCGGGGAAGCGTTCGCGCAGGTGATCGGGGATGGAAACGCCCGCTGCGCCCGTTTTAAACGTGATGTAGAAATGGTGATTGCCCGGAAGCTCGCTTCCCGATGCCACAATTTCACCGAGCACACGCCCAACCACAGCGCGCAGCGCTTCTTGAACGATCTCATCGTAAGGGATGAGGCTATCGGGTGTTTCGTCGGTCATTTCATTGACAAGTGGTGACGAGGTGGGCGCTCGCGGTCAAGCGTTTCGTGCGAGTTTCATGTTCACGATCCCGTAATTGAGGCTATCACGCGGTGTGTGAGCGCTTGCACAAGCTTGGCGCGCGGCTATAGGCTTTGCCCCATGAATACTCCCCAAAACCAAGCGGCGCGCACAGGAAAAGTTGAGCGGAACACCGCTGAGACCAAGATTTTAATCGAGGTCAATCTGGATGGGACGGGCTCGTATGACGTCTCCACCGGGATTGGCTTTCTGGATCATATGGTTGAGCAGTTTTCGAAGCACTCCCTCATTGATGTGACGATGAAGGTCGAAGGCGATCTGCATGTCGATCAGCATCACACCACCGAGGATTCAGCGATTGCTTTGGGGCAGGCGCTCACAGAGGCGCTGGGCGATAAGGCCGGGATTGGCCGTTATGGTAGCGCGTATTCGCCTATGGATGAGACGCTGAGCCGGGTTGCGCTCGACATTTCCGGGCGGCCATACTGTGTGTGGAATGCAAAGTTTAGCCAAGAAAAGCTGGGCGAATGGGACACAGAGTTGATCCAGCACTGGTTTGAAAGCGTTGCGCAATCGGCTGGGCTCACGCTCCATTTGGAGCTGCTTTACGGCACAAACAACCACCACATCTGTGAAAGCCTCTACAAGGGGTTCGCGAGGGCCATGCGGATCGCGGTTGAGCGTGACCCGAGGAAGGGCAGCGCAATCCCAAGCACGAAAGGGCAACTTGGTGGGTAAAAGAGAGCCGATCGGTCGCAAAGCGACCGCAAGGCCGACCGGCCGCCCGCAGCGGGGGCAGCTTGCCTGCCCGTCTAGCGAGGACGCGCGCCCGGATGGGCGTGCGAAAGACAAACAATGACCAATTCGGTTGCGCTCGTCGACTATGGGGCAGGCAATCTTCACTCGGTGCACAACGCCCTCAAAGCGGTGGGCGCAGATGTGACTGTCACTGCCGATGCCGATGTCGTGCGCAAAGCTGATCGCATTGTCCTACCCGGTGTGGGCGCGTTTAAGGCGTGTGCAGATGGTCTGCGCGCTGTTCCGGGTATGGTTGAGGCTTTGGAAGAGCGGGTCTTGCGTTCAGGTGCGCCTTTCCTTGGCATTTGTGTGGGAATGCAGCTCCTTGCTGACAGAGGTCTTGAACATGGCACCCACAAAGGGCTTGGCTGGATTGGCGGCGAGGTGCGCTTGATTGAGCCGAGCGAGCCCACGATCAAAGTACCGCATATGGGCTGGAACGATGTGAGTGTTTCGACCGCGCATCCGGTGGTCGAAGCAGGCGAGGCGTATTTCCTGCATTCCTATCACTTTGCAGCTGAGGATGCAGGCGAGATAGCCGCCTTCACTTCGCACGGATCACCTCTGGTTGCAGCGGTGGCTAAAGACAATATTCTGGGGGTGCAGTATCACCCTGAAAAGAGCCAAGCCTTTGGATTGGCAACATTGGAGAGGTTTTTGAAATGGCGGCCATGAAGAGCATCCGTGATTTCCTGCAAAGGCAGGAATCCATCTCCTATGAATGCGTATCGGCGAGGCCTGTGATGATGGACTCCTGCTTTCGCAGGAGCTCACAGATATGATCGTATTTCCCGCAATCGACCTTAAAGGCGGCGAAGTTGTGCGGCTTGCCGAGGGCGATATGGACCGCGCGACCATCTATGGCGATGATCCGGCAGCCCAAGCGATGATCTTTGCAGAGGCCGGCGCCGAGCACCTGCACGTGGTGGACCTCGACGGCAGCTTCGCAGGCGAAGCGCGCAATGTCGAAGCGGTGAAGTCCATCATCGAGCAATTCCCCGGATACGTCCAACTTGGCGGAGGGATCCGCGATGCAGCCGCGGTCGAAGCGTGGTTCAGCCTTGGCGTTGCGCGCATTGTGATGGGGTCGGCGGCGCTTAAAGACCCTGAATTCGTCAAAGAAATGGCCCGCGAATGGGAAGGCGGAATTGTTGTCGCAGTGGACGCGAAAGACGGTATGGTAGCGACCGAGGGCTGGGCGGAGGTCTCCGACGTGCCCGTTGTGGACCTAGCGCGCCGGTTTGAGGATGCAGGCGTTGCCTCGCTGCTCTTCACCGACATTGGCCGCGATGGCCTCCTTAAAGGCGTCAACATTGATGCGACCGTGGAGCTTGCCCAGCGCGTCGACATTCCTGTGATTGCCAGCGGCGGGGTGAAGGGCATTTCCGACATCCACATCCTCTCGATCCAAGCGCATCTTGGCATTGAAGGCGTGATTACGGGGCGGGCACTTTATGAGGGCAAGCTCGACTTGGCAGCGGCTATCCAAATGGGAGCGCGGGAGTGAAGTCTCGTCGTCTCGAAGATTTTATGCTGCTTTTGGTCTGCGGAGGTGCGGTAGTCGGCAATTGGATGGAAATTGTGCCAGGTTGGCTAATGATACTTTTCATCAGTGTTGGCGCACTTCGGCAGCTAACTCGAGACGGAGGCGTTGAAAAAATTCGCAAGGAACTGAGAAAATGACCGTCCGTATCCGCGTCATCCCCTGCCTTGATGTCGCCGATGGGCGCGTGGTGAAGGGTGTCAACTTCGTCGATCTGAAAGACGCCGGCGATCCGGTGGAGCAAGCGCGCGCTTATGATGCGGCGGGGGCGGATGAGCTGTGCTTTCTCGACATTTCCGCCAGCCACGAAGGGCGGGGCACTCTGCTTGATATCGTCAAACGCACAGCTGAGGTGTGCTTTATGCCTCTGACAGTTGGCGGCGGGGTGCGCAGTGTTGAAGATGCGCGCGCGCTCTTGCTCGCTGGCGCAGACAAGGTTGCAATCAATTCAGCCGCTGTGGCCCGGCCAGAACTGGTGAGCGAGATTGCGGCTCGGTTTGGCAGCCAATGCGTGGTTGCCAGTGTCGATGCGCGCCGGGTCTCAGATCCAACATCCGTTCGCCCTGAGCCTGTCGAAGGGCGCGCTCAGGTCTCAAGCCAAGGCAAGCGTGCTTCGACAAGCTCAGCACGAACGGAAGTAGGGTATTGGGAAATCTTCACCCATGGCGGGCGCAAGCCCACCGGAATTGACGCGGTTGAGTACGCGAAGAAGGTCGCGGACCTTGGCGCAGGCGAATTGCTTGTCACCTCCATGGACGGCGATGGGACAAAGGCTGGCTATGACCTTGAGCTGACTCGCACTATCGCAGACGCAGTCTCCATTCCCGTTGTCGCCAGTGGCGGTGTTGGCAATCTCGACCACCTCGTCGATGGCGTGACCAAGGGCGGGGCAAGCGCGGTTCTTGCTGCGTCGATCTTCCACTTCGGCACGCATTCCATCGCAGAGGCACACGCCGCGCTTCGCGAGGCAGGCTTGCCCGCTCGCTCGGTTTGAGCAAGGACAACTCCCATGGACACACGCACAGACACTCTTAGGCGCCTTGAAGCCACCATCGCGACACGCATGACCGCCTCGCCTGAGACCTCCTACGTCGCCAAGCTATACTCGCGCGGAACCGCAAAAATTGCGCAGAAGGTCGGCGAAGAGGCGACCGAGGTCGTGATCGCGGCGATGACCGGGGTGAACGAGGAACTGGTTGGTGAAAGCGCTGACCTCATCTTCCACCTCCTTGTCCTGCTTCAAGCGCAAGGGGTGACCCTCGACGACGTTCTGGCCGAACTGAGCGCGCGCGAAGGGCTCTCAGGCCTCGACGAAAAAGCCTCTAGGAGCGAATAGAATGCCCATTGATCCAACGCTTCCCTATGACACGAACAATATCTTTGCGAAGATCCTGCGCGGGGAAATTCCGTCAAACAAAGTCTATGAGGACGAATGGGCCTACGCTTTTGAGGACATCAACCCTCAAGCCGAGGTGCACACGCTTGTGATCCCCAAAGGCGAATATGTGAGCTGGGACGATTTTAGCGCCAAAGCGTCCGATGCTGAGATAGGCGGATTTGTGCGTGCGGTGGGCACGGTTGCGCGCAGCAAAGGGCTGGTCGAACCCGGTTACCGCTTGATGGCCAATATCGGCGCGCATGGAGGGCAAGAAGTCCCGCACCTTCACGTGCATATCTTTGGCGGACAGCCGCTAGGCCGGATGATCGCCTAAATTCTCCGCAATCCATCGTATGGATGATTCATTCTGTCGTCATTCATGTGGGTGAGAGCAGTTGCGTGCTGGCATGGATCACACACTCGCGCTAACCCACAATCAGTATGGTTAAACCCAATCCTCCCGGTGGTATCCTTGATGGGCCGCGTCATTTCTACGCCGTTCGCGTTTATTATGAGGACACCGATCTTTCCGGAATAACCTATCACGCCAATTACTTGCGCTGGTTTGAGCGCGCGCGCTCGGACCTTTTGCGCTTGCTTCAGATTGATCAACGCGCCGCGATTGAAAGCGGGGCCAATGGCGGGGATGGGGGCGCATATGCGCTCTCCGAGGTGAACCTCAAATACTTGCGCCCTGCGCGGCTTGACGATGATGTGGTGATCGAGACGACCTGCACCGAGCTTGGTGCGGCCTCGTGCCGGATGCACCAGATTGCCAGAAGGGGCGATGAGGTGCTGTGCGAGGCCTCTTTGCGCGTTGGCTTTATCTCCCTCGACGGACGCCCCAAGCGCCAGCCTGCCCCATGGCGCGCCGCCTTTAAGAACTTCATGGACCAGAAGGACACTAACGAGTGACTTTGACCTTTCTAACCGCAGTTGCAGCACAGGCAGCAGGCCCTACGCGGCTTGACCCGCTGGAGCTGTTTTTTGACGCCGATATCATTGTCCAGATGGTGATGGCGGGGCTCATTATCGCCAGCATCTGGAGCTGGGCGATTATCGTCTCCTTTGTGCTGCGTATGAGCAAATTGAACGGGGCAAGCCGCGAATATGAAAGCGATTTCTGGTCGACCAATGATCGCGAAGGCATGCTTTCCAAGGGTAAGCGATCAAAGATTCCCTCCGCGCGCGTTGCGGGCGCTGGGCTTGATGAATGGAAGCGTTCCACCAAGAACGGTGCACCCGATAAAGCGGCAGCGCGCGAACGCATCGGTCAGGCGATGGAAAGCCAGGTCGCGGAAGAAGCCGACGATTTGGCGGGCAAGCTCACCTTCCTTGCAACCACCGGTTCGGTTGCGCCTTTCGTAGGGCTGTTCGGCACCGTTTGGGGCATCATGAACAGCTTCTTCCAAATCGGCGCGCAGCAATCCGCGTCGTTGAGCGTTGTGGCTCCCGGTATCGCAGAGGCTTTGTTTGCAACAGCAATCGGCCTGTTTGCAGCGATCCCGGCGGTGATTTTCTACAACCGCTTCTCCGGCTCAGTGAACCAATACGAGGCCAAGCTTGGGCGTTTTGCCGATAAGGTGCACGCAGGGCTGAGCCGCGAATTGGATAAAGTGTGATGGGGATGGGAGTAGCCTCTTCCGGTCGCAGGCGGGGCAAGCGCACCCGCCGCGCGGCTATGGCAGAGATCAACGTCACGCCGCTGGTCGATGTGATGCTCGTGCTGCTTATCATCTTTATGGTGACCGTGACGCTGCCAGCAGTAGGCGTGCCGATTGAGCTTCCCGAAAGCCGCGCCAACCCGGTTGAGGAATTGCCCGACCAGATCAACATCTCGGTTGGCAATGACGGGCAGATTTATATCGAAAACGAGCCCGTGGTCGCAGGCGGCTTTGCCGATGCGCTTGCCTCTGTGCGCCGCAATGATGGCGAACAACCGGTGATCGTCCTTCGCGGCGACACAGCGCTTGATTACGGACGGGTCATGGCGGTCATGGGTGAACTCAACCGAGCTGGCTTCACATCGATTTCATTGGTCACCGACGGTTCAGACGTGGCCCCATAGTTCTGGGCACCATATTTTTGGGCACGATAGTTTTGGACCCCATAGGTTTGGGCGCCATAACTGCGGGGCGTATTCAAGAGGAAGCATGAGCAAGCGGACCATTCAAACAGACGACGGCATCGGGTTTGGTGTTGCTATCGTCTTGCATGCCGTTTTGGCAGCGGTCCTGGTTATGCAATTTCAGACCGCAAAGCCGCTGACATTCGGGGGCGACGGCGCGATCACTGTGACGATTGAGGATGGAACGGAGCCTGCGGGCAGTTCGGCGGCGCTGGGGATACCTGACGCTCTCGATACGCTCGAAGAACCGGTTGCCCAAACGCCATCTGTGGAAGATGAACCGGTGCCCCAAGAAGAGCCCGCCCCTCAAGCACGCCGACCAGACCCACGGCCAACAACGCGGCCTGAAAGCACCCCCCAACCAAGCTCTCGTGGACAGCAAACAGGACAACGCGACGGTACGCGCAACACCGGCTTTGATGATGCGTTTGGCGAAGACGAAGGCGCTGGCAGTTCTGAGGCGGTTGAGGCGGATATTAAGATCAGCATTGCAGGCCAAGTGGCTCCCAAATGGAACCGGTGCCGCGTGACGGGTCTGGACATTGATAAACTAAGCGTCACAGTGCCCTTTAACATGGACCGCAGCGGCAAGATCACCAATATCGGTGAGCCGCGCCTAAGGGGCGAAAATGCCAGTAATGCGGCGCAAACCGGACGGTTTAAAGAATGCGCTGTGCGAGCGCTGCGTCTTGTAGGAACGTTTCAAGGGCTCCCGCCAGAGCACTACAATTTGTGGCGCAAACGTGAATTTAGATTTGTGAAGAAATAGGTTGAAAAGACAGGCTATGCGAATTCTTCTTACCCTTTCAGCAATTGCGGCGCTTGGCGTTGCCCCGGGCTTACACGCTCAAGATGAGGCGGCGACTGGCACTACTGACAGCGCTGTTGGCTCCGCCTTCTTGGATGATCCAGTGGAACCCGGCGCGACAGATCAGGCCGACGACGATACGGTTGTTGGCACTGAAACAGTTGTGGGATCGCTCGATGGAGACGATCTTGAAATCGCCATTGCCGCCTTTGCGCCTGATCGCGATGTTGCAACGCCTGCCAATGCCAACGGCACACGGGCATTGGGGATGGAGCTTTCCCGCGTCATCACAGCCAACCTTCGCAACAATGGCCTTTTCCGCCCGACGGGTCCCGATAGCCTGCCGCGTCCATCTTTTGCGCAGATCAAAGCGCCCAGATGGGGCGATTGGACAAGGCGCGATAGCGAGATGCTTGTGCAAGGATACGTCCAGGCACGCGATGATGGCAGGCTTGTTGTCGGGTGCTATCTGTTCGACGTCGCGCTCCAGGAAGAGCTCATCCGCGAAGGATACGTGGTGCGCCCTGCCGACTGGCGGCGCGCTGCGCACAAGTGTTCTGACCTCATCTATGCGCGGCTGACGGGTGAAGACCCCTTCTTTGACAGCCGCATCGCTTATATCGCTGAAACAGGTCCCAAGGATAACCGGGTCAAGCGATTGGCGGTTATGGATTCGGACGGCGCAAACCACCGGTTCCTGACACTGGGCAGCGCAACGGCGCTCACCCCCGGTATTCGCCCGATTATTCGAAGATCATGTATCTGTCCTATGTCGATGGAAACCCGCGCATCTATGTCTATGACATCGGGACGGGCAAACAAACGCTGGTGACCGAGAACCAGAACCCGACGCTTGCGCCGCGTTGGGCACCTGATGGGCGCTCTATCCTCTATTCCATGGCTGTCGCTGGCAACACCGACATTTACCGGGTGTCCGTCAACGGCGGCACAGCGACGCGCCTGACCGACACGCCGGGAATTGATATTGGCGGGTCCTATTCACCCGATGGTCGCCGCATCGTGTTTGAAAGCGATCGTTCCGGCACGCAGCAATGCTATGTGATGGATGCAGATGGCACAAACCAACGCCGGATCAGCTTCTTTGGAGGGCGCTGTGCGACCCCTGAATGGAGCCCGCGCGGTGATCAAATCGCGTTCACTCGTATCGCTGGTGACTTTAATGTTGCTGTGATGACACCGGGCGGCGGTAACCTCCGGGTGCTTACGGACGGATGGCAAGATGAGGCACCCACCTGGGCCCCTAATGGCCGCATCATCCAGTTCTTCCGGACGGCGCGCGGCTCTGGTCGCTCTTCGCTGTGGCAGGTTGATTTGACCGGCCGCAATGAAAGGCGACTTCCCACCCCGGTGGATGCCTCTGACCCCGCTTGGGGCCCTATTCGTCCTTAAGTGTTCTTAAGGCGGCTGGACGCCCCCGTAAGCCGCGTGTAAATCCCTCGTAAATCTGGGGGCTGCATTAGGTGTTGACCCCCTAGACTGGCCTGCGCATGATCGCAGTGTCCAAAATCGGAGAGTAAATTGATGACCTTCTCTGCAACAAAGACCGCTACAATTGTCCTGATGACGTCTGCTCTGGCTTTAGGGGCCTGTTCCAAAAAGGCGCCGCCCGAGCTTCCTCCGGTGCCTTCTGCAACGCCTGCACCAACGGCCACCGCGACCGCCGCGCCGACGACGCAAACAGGTCCACGCGTTGGCTCTCAAGCACACTTTGAAAATGCTGTTGGCTCTTCGACAACCGTATATTTTGACACCGACCGGTTTAACATTGACGCCGCCGATGCCGCCGCACTTCAGGTGCAGGCGCAATATTTCGCTCAGTTCAGCCAGATCACCTTCACCATAGAGGGCCACACCGATGAACGCGGCACGCGCGAATACAACCTTGCTTTGGGCGAACGACGCGCGAACGCTGCAAAGAATTATCTGGTGAGCCTTGGTGTCAGTCCAAACCGCATTCGCACGGTAAGCTATGGCAAAGAGCGCCCGGTGGCGCTTGCGTCAAACGCCAACGCTTGGGCACAAAACCGCCGCGCGGCCAGTGTCATTATCAATTAAGGCTGATTGATTTGAGAATTTGGCGCGCTCGCTCTTGATAAAGGGCGGGCGCGTTTTCTTTTGGGCCCGTTACTTTTTTGGCCCGTCACTCGGCCTGAGTGAGCACCTGCACAATCGGGCCTTCACTGGTGCCAAGGCGCAGCTCGTTTTCACCGCCAGCGCGCACAAACAAACACAGGCAAACCAGCGCGAAGGCGCTGAAGAGGCTGGAGATTTGGAGTTGCTGGCTCATGGTCGAAAGGCTCTTTGGTGTGTGACGAAGCGTATGTCGCTCTATGGGATATCTATGAATGATCTATTGCAATGCAACATTTCATTTCGCAACTTGTTCCTGAGTGACTTACTTACCTTTCATTTACGAGCTAGCTCGCTTAGATGATGCGCGTGATGTTTCCGATGAATGACATTTGTGTGATGTTAGAGGCGTATCATGCCTAAAGCGCGCCGATCCAATGATTGGGGTTTCCCAAGGTGGCGCGGGTATGAGGAATCGCGCGACGCGGTCAATGTGCGCCTATGCGATCGACACGGCTGCGAGGAGCCCGGCGATTGCCCAGCCCCCAAAGCCCCAAACAGCCCCGATAAGTGGTATTTCTGCCAGCGCCATGCTGCGGAATACAATTCCAAATGGGACTATTTCGAAGGCCTCGACAAGGCGGAAAAAGCCGCGCGCGCGAAGGAAGAACGCCAGCAATCTGAAGGCTACGCGGAAAGCTCGCACTATGGCTGGACTGGCTCTGGAGATGGCTCGCGCAGCGCCGATGAGATGCGCGCGTTAGAGTTGCTGGGACTTGAGGCTGACGCGGATTTTGCCGCGATCAAAAAGGCTTACCGGGCCAAAGCCAAGCTGGTTCACCCCGATGTGAAACCGGGCGATGATGAGGCGGCAGAAGAGTTTCAGAAGCTTCAGCTTGCCTATGATGTCTTACGAATGGCCGAAGAGCGCCGCGAATGGAAGGGTTAGTCTAAATGCGTATTCTCAGCTTTGCTGCGAGCAACTCCAGCGTTTCTATCAACCGTCAATTGGTCGAATACGCCGCCAGTCTCGCCCCTGCCTTTGCGAAGGGCGCTGAGATCGAATTTCTCGACATTCATGATTATGAAATGCCAATTTATCGCCATGACCGCGAAGAGGAGAGCGGCATCCCGCAATTGGCGCATGATTTCCTTGCCAAAATCGCAAGCGCGGACGCGCTGATCATCTCCTTTGCTGAACACAACAGCGCATACACAGCCGCGTTCAAGAACCTGTTTGACTGGTGCAGCAGGGTGGGGCGCGAAGTGTGGCAGGGAAAGCCTATGGTGCTGCTTGCAACGTCACCAGGTGGCCGGGGCGGCAAGAGCGTCCTTGAATTTGCCGTCGATGCAGCGCCGCGATTTGGAGGAGAGGTGATAGGGCATTTGTCTGTCCCAAGCTTTGGTGAGACGTTTGACACAGACGCAGGCAAGCTTGTCGATGAGGCGTTGGATGCTGAGCTGCGCAAACTCGTCTCGAAACTTTTGGATGCCCAGACCCAAAGCTAGTCTCCAGATTTATTCGGCCGGTTCAACGACAAGAGATTTCACCTCGTCAAAATTGCCAGATGCAAGATCGTGTGCGGTGATCCAATATTGAAACACGCGTCCGCCAAAGTTGTGTTGCGGTCCTGCGCCGCTGGGCAGTTCCAACAAGAGCAAATGATCATGCAGCTCCCCGCCGTCGGCTTCGGCGCTGTAGGTTGCAGGGCCGAAAATGCGCGCTGGTGTTGTTGCTCTGATACGCGATGCGCCAAATGTGTGGTCATCTTGTGCCAATTCCGTCGCAAGGGCATGCTCATGCATCGCCTCATCAATCCACTGCGCAGGAATGTTGCTTAGCGCCTCGCTGCTTACGCTGAGGCTGAGATCGACCGCTTCCTCGACGATGGCTGATAAATCGGAATCGAGCACGCCTTTGCGTTCATCAAACCATTGCCAGATATCATCGGCAATCGACTGATCCAACTTTGTACCACATGACCGCTGAGTGCCGAGCATGTAAATCTCTTTGGCTTCCTGCGCCCAACCATCAAATTGATCTGCGCGCTCTTGAGACGAGAGGCCGGGGTAGAGCGTTTCAGCGAGGAAATCATCGGGCGACTCAAGCGCGTCGATCATGCGGCTGGCGATAATCCGGATCGCGCCAAAGTCATGAGGGAATGCAGGGAAGGGGCGGCCGATATTGTGATACACGCTCACCGTGTCAGTGAGCGGTTCTTTTACAGCCACGCCGCTTTTTTGAATATCGAGAAGCGCCTCGCTGACCGCGTCATCTGACCAGAATTGATTGTCGCTTGCGCTAAGTTCAGGTCCAGAGTGCGTTCCCGTTTCAGTGCCAGAGGAAGGGTAGGCAAACGCAACTGGCTCGAATGGGAACCGGGGTAGCATGCGCGGTGCAAAGTCGTCTGCATTCTCGACTTTGGGGGTGCAGCCGGTCATCACATGAGCGCTGTTGGTGCCAAGTGCCGGGCCTGCATCTTTGGGGACTTCGATTGGTTTCCAACCCTGTACGGGGCCGCGCAAATGCATGAATGTATGGCTTGCTAGGAAGTCATCATCGGGGTCGCGGTCGAAGTTGATGAAGCAATAGAGCACGCCGTTGGTCGGCAAAAGGCCGGTTGCGTCTTGTTCTGACAATTGCGCGCAGTCCCACTGCATTACGAATTGCAGCGGGGCACCGCCCTGAGCTGCGCGTTCGCGCGGCCATTGAAAATCCTCTGGACCAATCGGCTGCCCACCAAAGAAGGACAATCCATCTTTGCCAGGGGATTGCGGCATGAATTGGCGAAACACGATGGGATGCTTTTGCGCTGCGATTGTTTCTGTACAAAGCGGTGGGAGAGCGGCTGCTGCGTCTTCGGCGTCTCCTCCGTTTTCGAGGCCGTCATTTGGGCCATCATCCGGGCCCTCTTCATGGCCCTCGTAGTCATCCTCAGCGCTCTCTTCAATCAACTGGGAGGCTGTAACAGCGCCCATCGCTGCTGCGCCCGCTGCACCAGCGACGGCTAGGGCGTCTGAGGGTGTAGCGTCGCTTGCGCTCTCGATGTGGGTGTCTTCATCAAGGTCAAAGTCATCATCGAAGGTTTCTGCATTGACCGCCGCGTCGTCGGTTAGGCCTTCTTCGTGAGCGAGCCCAGAATTGTCAGAGTCTGTATCAACAGAGTCTGTATCAACAGCGTCTGCATCGACAGCATCTGTGTCTTCAGCATCTGCATCGGCTACAAGATCGAGATCATCCTCGACGGGTTCGAATTCGGCCTCATCGGGCTCATCTTCACCTTCAAGCTCGTGATATTCCTCAAATTCCGCTTCCTCAACCTCAGACTGCCCGAAGCTTTCGTCCAGTTGTGTCTCCGGTTCGGCGTCCTCGTTCTCGTCCTCGTCATCGTCCTCGTCGCCCATGGGTTTGCCTGAAGGCGTCCCATCATCGCGTTCTGCTCCGGCAACAAGCGAACGGCGGCGTCCCCGTGGCTGAGGAGCGGGTTCATGGAGAGCTTTCGCACTTGATGCGGGCTCTTCGACTTCGACAGGGAGGTCTGCGGCCTCATCGATAGCAACCGCGGGTGCGGCCTTGCCCGTTCCCCTGCTTTTGCGCCGCAGTAAAAGGAATATTGCACCGCCAACCGCAAGCAGCAAACCAAACGCCATAAGGCCCAAAGGGGCGTAAAGCCCTGAGCTGATTATCGCGATAAGAATGTCAAAGCGCATTACAGTATCCCTACATGAGATAGGCCCTGCTAAGAGCCCAACCGTTTACACGATAGGCTCGAAACTAGGGTCGTTAACTGCCTGCACCTAGTAAAAACTGATCAACTCATAGTTAACGCGTTAGGTTGATTTTTCCCAATTTTTTGGCAGCTGCGTTCACAACTCAATCCTCGCTTGCTGCACGTTTGGGGTTCTTTGAGCTTGTGTTGATTGAAGGCGGCGGATTGTCGTTCCACCACGGCGTATCAGTCCAAGGGCGCACATCCACCTCAAAACTCCAGCAGCTGCGGTGTTGGTGGGCAAGATGCCAATAAGTCTCTGCCAGCGCGGCTGGGTCGAGGATACCATCCTCGCCCTTAGAGGCTTTGTAGGCCTCAAATTTATCCCCAAGCAGGCGGCCCAGCGTATCAGGCGCATCGACCGGGCCATCGACGACAATGTGGCTGATATGAATGCCTTGGGGCGCAAATTCGGCGTTGAGCGTCTGGCACAGCATGCGCCTGCCACCAATCGCGGCGGCGTGACTGTGTTGCCCTGCATTGCCCCGCATTGCCGAGGTGGCTGAGGTCACAAGCAGCGCCCCGCGGCCTCTCTCGATCATCGCGGGTAGCATCGCCTGAGCCAGACGGAAGAGCGCGAAAGACGTCATGCGCCAGCCCAGCTCGAAGGCTTTGTGAGGCGTGTCGAAGAATGGGCGATTGCCGATTTGTGCGCCCAGGTTGAAAAGGCATACCTCGATAGGTCCGATATCGCGCTCGGTTGCTTCAACGAGCTCTTCGATGGTGCCGTCCTTTGTCGCGTCAATCAGCACCCCGGTCGCGCTGCCGCCTTCGGCCTCAATTTCTGAGACGAGGCGGTCAAGGCCCTCTTGGTCAGAGCGCCGCGCAAGGACCGCGTGATAGCCCCCATTGGCAAAGCGTTTGGCGGTATTGCCGCCAATCCCAGCGCCCGCGCCAAGGATAAGGCAGACCTTTTTAGGCTCGCTCATGCTGACACCCTTTCAGCCGCCATCATCGCCTCATGCCGTTCAAACCAATGCTCGCCTTGCGCCGCACTAATCTGGCCCGCTTGGACCATGCAGGTGCAATCCGTCATGCCTCTCTCCCAACTCGTATCAAGAGAGGTTAGTCTGGAAATCAGACGTGGTCTAGGGCCTCGTTCTTGCCATCAGACGCTCTAAGGGAGGTAAGGTCAAATCCCGCAGCCCATCGATGGGTTCGCCGGGCCGCGTTTTGAGCTGCTCTTCGCTGCATCCCCCGGCAAGCAGCGCAGCCGCAGTCGCGTCATTCTTGGTCAAAGAGCCTAGCACGCGCGGAAAATTGAGCATTCCATCATCGCAGCGGGCATAATCACGCTGATCGGCGAAGCGTTCCTGGATGAGAATAAGCGCCGCCTGCTCGTCTTCATCAATTGCAGCCTGATAAATCAGCAGGTCGATATGGCTGTCAAAGCCAAACCGAAATCCCCGTGGCGCGTGACGAATATAATCGAGATAGCGCGTTGCCGTGTCCTTGGCGTACTCAAGCTCGCCGCGATTTATGGCTGCAACGATCATGTCCTCGCTCTGATCGCTGAAACGCATGGCGTTTTTCTCGCCGTCAAAGCCACCCAGATTTTCCCGCGCCTCTTCGAGCAAGGCCTTAGCCTGATCCCATTCACCCAATTTGATCAGCGCCTGCCCGCGATTGTGATAGGCAAAGGACAGGCGAAATTCGTCGAACTCATACAGGTCACTCTTGATGACGGTGATGAGCTTCTCACTTGTTGCAGCGGCGCCTGCCCAATCTTCAAAATGACGCTGCGCGTTGAGTTTGAGCTCAAGCGATTTGATCAGGAAGTATTCTTCCAGCGGCCATTGAGGCGTCCCGATGGCGGCGATGCCCTCATCAGCAAGCGCAATCGCCTTGCGCCGGTTCTCGGCTCTGTCACCGCTTGGCTCCTGATAGGCGTAGTCAGCAAGCAAGAACATTTGCGCCGCGCGCAGGACCGGCCAGCAGGTAAGCGCTGCCTGATCGAGGTCATACTGGCTGCTCACACCGCACATGGCCGTATCGCTGCGCTGATCTTCAGGGATAGTGTGCTTGAGGATCGGCGGATCGGCCCACTCCAGCAGAGTTTGGCCCTCGGCTGGAGGGGTGTCGGGAAATTCAAACTCAAACTGTGCGGCTGCGGGTGTTGCGCTCAAAAACGCGCTTGAGAAAACGAGCCCCGCAGCCACCAATGTTATATCGAATATGCGCGCCATAGCGCTATTTAAACATGCTCAAGCGCCTGCTCAAAGTCCGCAATGAGATCATCCGCATCTTCGATCCCGATGCTGATCCGCACAAGGCTGTCCGTAATGCCAAGCGCCGCGCGGCGTTCTTCAGGCACGGACAGGTGGGTCATTGAGGCGGGGTGGCTTGCCAGTGTCTCGGTTCCGCCAAGGCTAACCGCGAGTTTCGCGATTTGCAGATTGTCGAGGAAGCGGAAGCATTCTGCCTCGCCGCCTTGCAGAAATACGCTGAAGGTGGAGCCTGCGCCAAGGCAATGGCGATCGTAGATATCTTGTTGGCTCGCATCCTCGATCATACCGAGATAGCCAAGCGCCGTCACCTTGGGGTGGTCTTTGAGAAACGCGCACACCTTCGCCGCGTTTTCGCCCGCGCGTGCCATGCGCAGTTCGACCGTTTCAAGCGAGCGCAGAAGCATCCAAGCCGTGTTGGGATCAACAATGCCGCCCATGGTGTTTCTCAGAGCGCGCACCGGGTCCATCCACTTCTTCGCCCCCGCAATAGAGCCTGCGACCAAGTCGGAGTGCCCGCCGACATATTTGGTGAGCGAGTAGGCAACGATATCCGCACCGTGATCGAGCGGGCGCTGCCACAGTGGCCCGAGGAACGTGTTGTCGATGGCGATGGGGCAGGGTTTGCCAAGCACCTTGTCGCGCGCCGCCTTCACCGCCTGCACATCCACAAGAGCATTGGTCGGATTGCCCGGGCTTTCGAGATAGATCATCGCGACCTTGCCGCCGTTTTCGCCGGCCTGACATTTCGCTTTGCTGATAACCTCTTCGATTTCCTCGGGCGAAGCGCCCGCAGGGAAATCGACATAGGTGACGCCGAATTTGGAGAGGACTTTGGCCACAAACCCTTCCGACGCTGCATAAAGCGGCCCGGAGTGCACGATGACATCACCTTGGCTCACATAAGCCATCATCAGGATGCAGATCGCGGTCATACCGGATGAGAAGGTGAGCGCGTCTTCTGCCCCGTCCCAAATGGCTAGGCGGTCCTCGAGGATTTCCTGATTGGGCCCATTGAAGCGCGAATAGACAAGGCCCTCCGCGCCGCCTTCGCGTTTGCCGGTGATGCCTTCGAAATGCCGCTTACCGTCGGCGGCGCTCGGGAAGGCGAAGGTGGATGTTAGGAAAATCGGCGCTTTGAGCGAACCTTCTGACAGCGTTGGATCATAGCCATGGCCCATCATCAGCGTCGATGGTTTCAATGGACGCCCGCCGATTTCGGTGCGCTCAGGCTTTGGATTGCGGCGCGGGGTTGGTTTGTCGGTTGCGTCAATTGCATCAGTCACGAGGCTGATTTCCTTCCTAAGTACGCGTCCCTAGGAAGGCAGGGACTTCACATATTTGAGGGCCTAAGGGGCGCCCGCTTCTAACCTCCGCAGAAGCGCCTCTCCCCATCCGCCATGTGCGCGTTGGAGTATATTTCGAACCGGTTTCATGTGCAACCGGATTCATCAGGGTCATCCCCGAGCGTGATACGGGCATGTGCGGACTGGAGCTTTGCTGCATTGGGGCTGTTCCTAAGGCAAAGGCGTTAAGGAAAACTGCCCTTTAGGTGCCGCATTCTAGACCAGCGCCGCGATGCCCCAAACAACGCCAACGATCATAAAAATTCCCACAATATCAAGCACAAGACCAGCGCGCACGAGCTTCTCAATCCTAAGCCGCCCGGTACTCCACGCAATCGCATTGGGTCCAGTGCCCGCAGGCAGGATAAAGCCCCAGCTTGCCGCAAGCGCTGCTGGCATAGCGATGAGGATCGCCGCCTCTCCTAGGCCTAGTCCCGCTGCAAGGCTGGCGACAACGGGGATGATCGCGCTTGCTGTGGCGACGTTGCTGGCAAACTCCGTGACCAGAACAACCATCGCCACCGCCGCTAGAGCCACGACAACCAGCGGGAACGTTTCAAGCGGTAGGAGCGATTGTCCAAGCCAATCCGCAAGCCCGCTGGCTTGCATCCCTGCCGCCAATGCCAAGCCGCCGCCGAACATGAGGATCACCCCCAAGGTGCGCGGTCGGCTTCGCGCCAGCTCAACAGAGGACGGGTCTTGCCGTCCTCGCGGGTTCCATCAGGTAAGAGGAACAGGGCAAGCGCCGCGATCACCGCAATCGTCCCATCGGTCCAGCTTCCTTCCGGTAGGTAAGGGGCGACCCAGCGCCGCGTCATCCAAAGGGCGAAGGTAATCGCGATAATCGGCACAAGCCGCTTTTCAGCAGGGCTCCATGCTGAATGATCATCAATCGCCGCGCGCGCAGCGGACACATCAAAGGGGTGATCCGCGACCCTTTGCACCCGCGCCACGATCAGGCAGGCGAGCGGCACTCCAAGCAGCACAATCGGCAGGCCAAACATCATCCATTCGGCAAAGCCAATCTGGAGACCGATCATATCGTCAAGCAGCTGCACCGCGATCCCATTGGTCGGTGAGCCGACAATAGTTCCAAGCCCGCCAATGGTCGCTCCAAAGGCGATGCCCATGGGCAGCGCTCCGTAAATGCCGTCTGTTTCAATCGGGCCGTCCGCGCTCTGCAAGGAGGCTCCACCAGCCAGCACGGCCAGCGCCATGGGCATCATGATAAGCGTCGTCGAGGTGTTGGAGATCAGCCCTGAGAGGATCGCCGCGCTGATCATAAAGGCGAACAGTAACCGCACTTGCCCACCGCCCGAGCCAATCGTCTTGAGAATCGCAAGGCTCAGCCGTCGGTGCAATCCAGTGCGTTCAATCGCCAGCGCAATAAACGCACCCCCGAGCAGCAGAAACAGGATCGGCGCATAATATGCGCTCGCCGTCTCACGCGCGGTCATCACCCCGGCAAGAGGGAGGATCACAAAGGGAAGCAGCGCAGTCACAGGCAGCGGCACCGCCTCTGTCATCCACCATGCCGCCATCCACACAACCAGCCCCGCCACAAGCCAGCCTTGCGGCTCCATCCCGGCAGGGGCGGGAGCGAGGGCAGTGATGGCGAGGGCGATTGGCCCCAGAAATAGGCCGATTTGTCTGGCAGTCATATTGAGCTTTGCCGTCCTCGCTTTGTCTAGGCCCTTAGGGGTTTCGCCTAAAGTGCCAGCTTTGCCCGCAAGCGCAAGCACTTAGCCAGCGTGGCTGTGGACCGATTGATTGATGTGCGCACAAAAGCGGTTAGATTGAAGCGATGAGAGAAGAGCGCCCGATCGATCTATTGCCCAAGACCGCCCCGCTTGCCCCCTTAGTGGCGACGTTAGCGGCTGCGTTTCAGGATGATCCGGGCCTCAGCTATGTTGTGCCCTATGCCGTCAAGCGCCGCGCTATGCTCCCCGGTTTCTTCAAAGTAATGGCCGAGCAATCGCGCCGCTATGGCGAGATTTTGGCCTCGCCCGATGGGGGCGCTGCAAGCTTGTGGTATCCACCGGGCAAGGTGCGCGAAGGACTGTTTGCGGGCCTCTATGACAATCTTCGGATGCTGGCAGGTTTCCGGTCCGACTTACCGCGCGGGCTTAAGGTGGCTGAGGAAATGTACAAACGCCACCCAAGCCCGCAGCCATATTCTTATCTTCGCTATGTCGGCGTTGCGCCCGAGGCTCAGGGCAAGGGTTGGGGCGGCGCGATAGTGCGCGCTGGCATCGCGCGGGCGGCAGAGCAGGGCACAGGCGTGCTGCTGGAAACCGCGACGCCAGATAACGTCGCGATTTACACCCGGCTTGGTTTTGAGATTTTGGAAGAGTGGGAGGTGCCGGGACCCAAAAACGAGAGGGGGCCAAAGTTCTGGACCATGGTGCGTGAACCCGACTGACCTTTACAGTTTAACGGTGCTGGTCACGCAGGTTTGCTCCGTATCCTCTTCATAATCAGCATCCCAATCGCCATTGCGATCCTCGAAATTGTCCCACAATTCCTTTCTCGGATCGTAAAAACACGCGCGCTGTTCCATGTGGGTCCGGTCTACCAGATGCCATTTTCCGGCTAAGTCGCGCTGAACCGACACCACGATGACACTGTCTTTGATGTATTGTGCATGTTGGATCACTCTGAACGTCTGCCTGCCGATATTCGGAGAATCGCCAAGGGGCTGAACTGGGTCGAGCGTTAGATCGAAAAACGAATTCATGCAGATGTGTTCTGGCGGGCAAGGCGGGCTTCCGACAAATTCCATTGCGACGACGCGGGCAGTGTAAACCGCTGTTGCGTCTTCATCCCATTCGATCGGCTTGTCAGCTTTGGCAGCGTTGCCAAACAAAAGGGCGAGAGCGCCTAACGCTCCCGCCCTGAATTGTCTCATGATCGTCAAGCCTCAGGCTTTACTTCGGCGCCAGAACCATCAGCATCTGACGGCCTTCGAGGCGAGGAAATGCCTCAACCTTGGCGGTCTCTTCGACGTCTTCCTGCACGCGCTTGAGCAAATCCATGCCCAGATGCTGGTGCGCCATTTCGCGGCCGCGAAAACGAAGGGTGACTTTCACCTTGTCGCCATTGTCGATGAACTTGTTCAGGTTGCGCATCTTCACATCATAATCGTGCGTATCGATGTTGGGACGCATTTTGATCTCTTTGATGTCCTGCGTTTTCTGGGTCTTACGCGCAGCGTTGGCCTTTTTCTGGGCCTCATAACGATACTTGCCAACATCGAGGAATTTGCACACGGGCGGGTCCGCGTTGGGGGACACTTCGACGAGGTTCAGGCCCTTCTCATTCGCCTGTTCCATCGCTTCGCGTGTGAACATCAAGCCAAGGTTTTCGCCTTCATCATCGATGACGCGGACCTTGGGCACTTGAATAAAATTATCATAACGAGGGCCGCTTTTCGTTGGCGGGGCCATCTGACGCCGAGGTGGACGGGCTATGTGGGTTCTCCTGTTGTAGCCAATTTTCGAGTCTTCAATATAGGCGCAGAGCCCTGAAATTTCTAGGTGCTCGCGTCAAGCCGCCTCTCGATAAAGCGGGAATGTGACCAATTTACCCTTTGCAGGCAAAATCGCGTTGATTTCGCACGCTGGGCTAAGCGCGGCGAGGATCTCTGGCGAGCCTGCATCCATGCCGCCGGTGTAAGCCCCAAAGGCAGGCGCGATCATGCGGTCGCCGCTGCTTTTGGAGCGGCTGACCACTGCGCAGGCCCTTGCGATGTATCGGTTCCGCACCCGCACTCGCATTTTGGGGTGGTAGTGGCCCGATAGCTCCGGCCGTGTCTCACCGCTGCGCGCCTCATGACGCAGGATAACGCCCGAAACCTCAAGCTCACTAAAGCTGTCGGCTCCGAATGTGCGGTGCATCTGCTCATCGTGGTTGCCCGTGACCCACACCCATTCAACCGAGCGGATCAGCCCTTCGAGCATACCACTTGCATAAGGCTCCAACCGGTTGGTGCCTGCATCATCGTGGAAGTTGTCACCCAGAGTGATCACGCGGCGTGCACCCGTGGCTTTCAACGTGTCGGCCAAACGCTCCAACGTCTCGCGGCTGTCATAGGGCGGCAGCATCTGGCCCGATTTCGCGTACCAACTGCCTTTTTCAAGGTGGAGGTCGGCGACAAGCAGCGCCTGTTCGCGCGGCCAATAGAGCGCGCCCGATTTGGTGAGCACCATTTCCTCGCCCGCAAACTCTAGCGGAGCACCGACTGCGGTCGAGGCAGAATCAGATTGGAACGAAACGGGAACCATGCGCCCTTTTGACCCTCATGCTCCAGTTTGACAAGTGTCAAAGCGGGTGGACACAAAAGGTGTCATGGGGCACATGCGATTTAGATAAAGGACAGGGATACACACATGAGCGATTGGTCAGGTCACACGGGGCGTGCGAAGGAATGGTTTGAGAGCCTGCGCGACCAAATCTGCGCGGCTTTTGAAAGCATTGAGCGTGAGGCCGGTTCGGATGCAAGCTTTCAATACACGCCGTGGGAGCGTGAGGAAGAGGGTAATGCTGACCCCGGCGGCGGCGTTCAGGGCCTGATGAAGGGGAAGGTGTTTGAGAAGGTCGGCGTCAATGTTTCGACAGTGCGCGGAAGTTTCTCGGAAGCCTTTGCCGACCAAGTGAATGGCGCGAGCGCTGAGCACCCTGAGTTTACCGCAACTGGCATCAGCCTGGTTGCCCATATGCACAACCCGCATGTGCCCGCCGTCCATATGAACACGCGGTTTTTGACCACGCAGGCGGCTTGGTTTGGCGGGGGAGCTGACCTCAATCCGCCTCTGCCTTACGAGGAAGACACCGAGGAGTTCCACGCCTCCATGCGCGCGGCCTGTGCGGCCCATAACCCGACCTATTATGAGAAGTATAAAAAGTGGGCGGACGATTATTTCTACATCCCTCACCGCGAAGTGCACCGGGGCGTGGGCGGGATCTTCTACGACCACCTCACGTGCGAGGATGATGCGAGCTTTGACCGCAATTTCGCCTTTACACAGGATGTTGGGAAAGCGTTTCTCGATATCTATCCCAAGCTTGTGCGCAAACGCATGGGGAGCGAGTTCACCGAGACGCAAGTCACACAGCAGCTCGAATATCGCGGGCGTTATGCGGAGTTTAACCTCGTCTATGACCGGGGCACGATCTTTGGGCTTAAGACCGGCGGCAACATCGATGCGATCTTGATGAGCCTGCCGCCCCGCGCTGAATGGAGCTAGCCGAGGAGAGCTAGCGGCTTATCGCTAGTGTTGGCTAAAGCGGGGCGAGCAGACTTTTAGAGCCTGCCAGCCCCACATCAGGGTTAAGGTGTCAAACCGCCGCCAAGCCCATCTGGCATGCAGATTTCGGTGGTTGTACCGCCGCCTGGCCCTTGGCTGGTTGTGCCAAGAGGCCCATCGTTTTCCACGATGACACAGGTGATCAAAGTGCAGACACCATTATTGCATTCATAGTATGAGTATGAATTGCCTTGTGCATGTGCCGCGCTTCCTGAAAAAAGCGCCAGCATACCAGCAGTCGTGACGGCGATTTGTTTGTTTAGTTTTTTCATTGAATACACTCCATTACTTGAAATGCCATTCCGGAAGGCATTTTTACTATTCACTCAGAAGTGCATTGCATCAATCAATTATCTGTTATGCGTTTGTAGAAGTGGCCCAATGGAGGAAGTTGTGCCGTGATTGCGACAAAGTGAGCGCTTTGGGTAAAAAGGCCCATTAATCACGATATAGCTTGCGAATGCGAATAAGTCGCAATATCAGAGGTGTCGGCTCTCTTCTGTCGATTCGTCTCATGCGTTGGACACGAATCTCTGTGAGCCCAACTCTGGGCTGAAGCGTTTATCCCTGCTTAAGCTCGTTCTAACCGGGTCGGTCTGTGATGGATCGGCCCGGTTTTTTTGGCCCATCTCACCAAGCGAATTTTTGGAACAATCGAAGGGTAAACGGCTTAAAGACACATGCTTTGGGCGATGCGTCATCCTGTGCGGCTTGTGCCGCTCCTTTATCTTATCGCCATTGTCTTTGGCACCATCCTGCTGTGGCTGCCGCTTTCGACATCCGGGGAGGCGGGTGCGCCTTTGTCGACCGCGCTTTTCACGGCAGTCTCGGCCATCGCGGTCACCGGGCTGATCGTTGAGGACACGCCGACCTATTGGAGCATGTTCGGGCAGTGTTCGATCCTGCTGCTTATTCAAATTGGAGGTTTGGGCACGAAAACGGCGGCAACGTTCTTTGCGCTGATCCTGGGCCGCAATGTTGTGTTCCGGCGTACGGTTGAGCGTGATATTGAGCGCGAGCAACTGCGCCTTTCGGATGCAGGCTCTGCGATCAAGTTGATCCTGATTGTGACACTGATCGTTGAGACAGTGACGACCGCAATCCTCACTTACCGCTTCCACACGCTCCATGAAATGCCGCTCGGCACAGCCTTTTGGTATGGCCTTTTTCAAGCGGTGAGCGCGTTTAACAATGCGGGCTTTTCGACCTTCTCGGACAGTTTGATGGGCTTTAACACCGACGCCGTGATTCTTATGCCGATTGTGCTTGCGGTGATCATCGGCTCGCTCGGCTTTCCGGTGATCCAGGATATGATCCAATGCGGGCGCAGAACCAACAATTGGACTTTGCATTCGCGTATCACATTGTACGGCACGATTATTCTGCTGGTCGGTGGGTTCCTTGCGGTCCTTTTGGCTGAAATGACCAACCCTGACACTTTGGGCCCGATGTCTATAGGCGCAAAGCTGCTCAACGCCTTCACCCATTCCGCCATGCCGCGCACAGCCGGCTTTAACAGTCTCGATGTGGCCGCCTTTCGCGATGAGACGGTGCTTTTCAACTATATCCTTATGTTTATTGGCGGAGGCAGCGCGGGGACAGCGGGCGGGGTCAAGATCACCACCATAACCATCCTGTTCGTCATCCTGATCTATCAGGTGCGCGGGCTCGGCGATGCAGAGATGGAAGGACGCCAGATCAGCAACCGCCTCGCAAGCCAAGCGGTCACCGTCATATTGTTTGCTTTGAGTGCGATTGTCCTTGCCTCGTTCTACCTTATGGCGAGGACGGCCTTTGCCTTTGAGGATATTGTGTTTGAGACGATCTCTGCTTTCGCGACGGTGGGCCTTAGCCGAGGGATCACTGGCGATCTTCCAGTCGACGGCCAGCTTGTGATTGTCGCGCTTATGTTCATTGGACGGGTGGGCACGATCACAGCGGCAACTTGGCTGGCGATGGGGGCGGTGGGACGCGGCTCACCTCTGCGCACCGATGCAAAGGACCCAATAATCGGCTGAGGCGCTTTTTACGCTTGCAGCTTTACCCGCGCGCAAGCACATTGGTGTCAATGCTGCGCCAGTATGAACTTGTGGAACGGGTCCTCGATTATGACCCTGACGCCGATGAGGCGGCGCTGAACCGCGCCTATGTCTACACGGTCCAGAAACACGGCAGCCAAAAGCGCGCAAGCGGGGACCCCTATTTCTCGCACCCGGTCGAAGTTGCCGGGCTCATGACCGATCTTCAGCTTGATCAAGAAACGATCATGACAGCGCTCCTCCACGATACGGTCGAAGATACGCTGGCGACTATTGAAGATATTGAGGAGAAATTCGGGCCGGATGTGGCGCGGCTGGTGGATGGCGTTACCAAGCTCTCAAAAATCGAGACCATGCCCGAAAACGAGCGGGCCGCCGAAAACCTGCGCAAATTTCTCCTCGCGATGTCAGAGGATATTCGCGTCCTTCTGGTGAAGCTCGCCGACCGACTTCACAATATGCGCACGCTCCATTTCATCAAAAAACCCGAAAAGCGCCAACGCATCGCGCGCGAGACCATGGAGATATACGCGCCCTTGGCAGAACGCGTGGGCATGTATGAGTACATGCGCGAGATGCAGGCGCTGGCGTTTGAACAGCTGGAACCTGAGGCGTTCAAGACGATCACCGACCGGCTCGAAGTTTTACGCGGGCAAGACAGCGGCGAGGTTGATGCGATTGCGCTCACCATCAAACAGGCATTGGCCGAGGCGGGCCTCACGGTCGAAGTCACAGGCCGCGAAAAGCACCCCTATTCGATCTGGCAAAAAATGTCAGAGCGCCATGTCAGCTTTGAGCAAGTCACCGATATCATGGCCTTCCGCGTCATCACCGATACAATCGCGGATTGTTACGCTGCAATGGGCGTCCTGCACACCACGTGGCAGTTCTTACCGGGCAAGTTCAAAGACTATATCTCAACGCCAAAGACCAATGGCTATCGCAGTTTGCACACATCATTGATGTATGAAAACTCGATGCGGGTGGAGGTTCAGATCCGCACCCGTGAGATGCATGATCGCAATGAATTCGGCCTGGCGGCACATTGGGCTTATAAACAAGACGACAAGGCCGATGGGCAAGTCGCGTGGCTGCGCGATTTGATTGAAATTGTCGATGCCAGCCATGATGCCGAAGAGCTGCTCGAACACACGCGCATGGCGATCTATCAGGACCGCATCTTTGCCTTTACGCCAAAGGGTGCGCTCTTTCAGCTGCCAAAGGGTTCAACAGCTGTGGATTTTGCCTTTGCGGTTCACACGGACCTTGGCCTGTCCACTGTTGGCGTAAAGATCAACGGCCGACATATGCCGCTTCGCACGCAGCTGGCCAATGGCGATGTGCTGGAAATTATCAAAGGCGGGGAAGCGGGCCCGCAACTCTCCTGGCTTGGATTTGTCGTCACCGGCAAAGCGCGAGCCGCGATCAAGCGTGCAGTGCGCCTTAAAGAGCGCGATGAGGTTGCCGAAATCGGTGCAAAGCTGTTCGATGAAATCGCCGCGCGGGTGCCTGCCAAGATCGGCAAAAAGGCTATCCGTGCAGCCATCGAGCGGCTCGATATGGATGAGCCGGATGATCTGATGTTTGCCATTGGCGCAGGCAAGATCAGCGACCGCGAAGTCATGGAAGCGCTTGTCCCTGGTTGTACTTCTGAGTTCGAAGAGGACGAGGACTGGGCAAAACGCGAGCGCCAGATTTCGATCCGTGGCCTGACCCCCGGTGTCGCCTTCGAGCTTGCCGAATGCTGCCACCCGGTCCCGGGAGACCGCATCGTTGGGTTAAGGCGCAAAGGTGAGCGCGTGATCGTCCATACAATTGATTGCCTTGAGCTAGCGAACGGCGTCGACAGCGATTGGCTTGACCTCAATTGGGGAAGGCGCTCGCACGGCGCGGTTGGCCGTTTCTCAGTCACTATCTACGATAGACCCGGCGCCATTGCCGAAATGGCAGGGGTGTTTGCGCAAAATAAGGTCAATGTGAATAAGCTCACTCAAACCAATCTCGACCTGCCCTTTGCCACTTATGAAATTGATGCTGAAGTGAACGACGTTGCACACCTTGCCCGCATTCTATCAGCCCTTCGCGCCAATGACGCAGTGGCGCAGGCAGATCGGATTTGACCCAACCTTGCGCCAGCTCGCTTGGTTAATTTCCCGTTTACCATGTCTTAAGTCTATCCCCGTAAAGCCTTTGATGAGGTGTGGTCCGCGTCTGGGCTGCATCGGCAAAGGGGGCAATCGAAAGGGGTTGGGGAAGTGACAGCGCTAAACCATCAGTTTGAACCGGATTTGTCAGCTATTGCTGCGGTGTCCAATGGTATGCCCATCAGCAAAGTTGAAGCGGGCAAATTTGAAACCGACGAAGTGGAGGCCAGCTCCAGTTGGCTTGACCGATTGTCGGTGACCAACAAGCTCAGGATCGCGGTGCTCGGAAACACCATCGTTCTTGCGTTTCTTGTTGCGATTATCCTTCTTGCCGCTTGGTTCTTTACCGAAACGGGACGCGATCACTCGATTTCGAACTCGGTCGAAGCACGAAGCAACAACGCCGCAATCGCGCTGTATGATGCAGGAGAAAGCATCACTAAGGCGCAATCGGCCTCGACGTCTGCGGATCGGGATCGCGCATTGGCCCGCGCTGAAGATGCTTTGGTGCGCGCTGTTGCCCTGCTAGATGAACCGATTACGCAAGCAGGAAGCGCTATCCCGATGAGCTATGGCACCACCTATATGGACCTTCGCGAAGATGTGAATGGCTTGCAAACCAAGGTGCGAGCCGCAGATGGCAGCACCGTCGACCTTGCCAGTTTGCGCTCAGACATTGAAACTACGAAATTCGAAATTGTCGCCTTCACCAGCGACATCAGGGGCAGCATTAAAGAAAGCACAGCTCAGCTTTTTGATAGCATCACTGCTTTCTTGATCTCTCTGGTCTTACTGAGCGCTGCTTGCATCGGCGCTGCCAGTCTTGCCGCACGCAAGATTGCCGCGAACGTTTCGACAAAAATCACAAAGCTCACCCGCACGATGGACCGCATTGTCGCTGGCGAAACATCGGTTGCCATACCGGGCCGCGAATGCAGCGATGAGATCGGCCATATGGCGCGTTCGCTTGAAGTGTTCAGGTGTTCCTCGCTTGAGCTAAGTGAGCTCAACCAGAAACGCGCAAGCGAAGTGGAAGATCAATTGAGGCGCCAGAAAATTTCCTCTGAACAAATGCGCGTTCTCAAACTTGAGAAAAGTCAGCTTTTGGAAAATCTGGTGCAAGGGTTCGAGGTGTCGGTTGGTGAGCTTATCACCTCGGTTTCGGCGGCCTCTGAGCAGCTCAAAGCGACATCGGCGCAAATGGTTGATGTCGCTGATGGATCGAACGGTCAGGCTGACAGCGCCAGCGCGGCAATGAAACGCGCGTCTTCCAATGTGACGGCAGCGGCGGCAGCAACAGATGAATTTGCGCTATCGATCAATGAGATTAGCCAGCAAGCGACCGCCTCGGCCACTTTGGCGCGTGATGCGACCGTTCTGGTGGCCAACGCCAACACGCGGATGGACGATTTGTCGAGCGCGGCAGAGGAAGTGGGCGAGATTGCAGGGCTCATCCATACGATTGCTCAGCGCACCAATCTGCTTGCTTTGAACGCGTCGATTGAGGCGGCGCGCGGCGGGGAAAGCGGGCGCGGCTTTGCGGTGGTGGCAAGCGAGGTCAAAGAGCTCGCCATGCAAACGAGCGCTGCGACAAGTTCGGTCGCTGAGAAGATCAGCGCTATGCAAGAATCGACCAGGTCGAGCGCCGGGGATTTGGGCTCAATCTACAACCAGATCGAAGAGCTGGAAAAGGTTGCGGTTGTCATCGCCACCGCGGTGGATCAGCAGTCCGTCTCTGGCGAGGAGCTTGCACGCAATATCGACACCGTCGCCGAAGGGTCGCGCCAAGTGAGCGAGCTTTTGGTAACGCTAAAGGTGGCAAGCGAAGACACAGGAGCTGCAGCTGGTGATGTCGTGGCGAGCGCAAATGCGCTCGGAACGCACGCTGATGATCTGCGCGAGAAGGCGGGACGATTTATCGCCGATGTGCGCCGGTCTGCGCGCGAGCTTGAGGCGGATGGGAAATCGGCTTAAATCGGCGCAACGTTGACGGCCACTTGGTCGCCGGGGGCCAAGCCTTCGGCTTTCATAACCTTTTTGCTGACGAGCAAGATCCACTCTGATTGCTTATCTTGCGGGAATACGGATGTTTTCCAGTTGGTGTCGCCAATGGTGGCTGTCACTTTGAGCGATCCAAATCCGCCCCGCTTTCCAAATTCCAGCCTTTGCATAAGGGCATGGCCGGTAAGCGCCTCTGCCTCATCACCGGTGAAGCCGACAAGGTGATAGGTCGCCTTCTCGCCCTGCCATTTGCGCAAGGGGAGGGTGGCGGTGATGGTGTCATTCATTGCCGACAGAACGGATAGGAACAGGGATATTGCAAACATCCGCGCCGCCTGCTGGTACAATGAAGAAGGGATCACGCCGATTGGCCCTTGCTCTGGCATAGTCGACGAAAGCTCGACTGTTGGTATCGAGATACTCGAATTGTGGGCGCTCTGATTGAGGCAGGTCAGATGCAATACGGATTGAGAGGATCGGCGTGCGAAGGTCCGCTTCTTCCTCGGTATAGAACCCCAAGACGCCCGAGCCACGTGGAAGGGATGACAGGTGCTCCATGCCGCTAACGATTTGGCCGGCCAGAGCGATATTGCGATCAAGGTGACGCGGCGCATGGCCAATCACAGTATAGAGTTCGGCACCATTGCCAGCATCAGGCGAGTAGTTGCGCCCAACGCCTACCATGCCGTAGCAGTGGACGGGCCAGACCTCATCGGGGCTTAGGATATCTTTGATTTTCTGTACACTCTCGCCCGTGAAGGTGTTCTGGTATGGCAAGGAGACCTTCTTGACGGAAGTTGTGGCTGCAACAGGGAACGAGCCAACGTATGAAAAGGCGCGTGCATAGGGATCATCAAAGCCGTTCCAATTTTTACCCGGCTGGGGCCTAGGTGTAAGCTCTCTTACGCTTCGCTCGCGTCCGTTCGCATTCCAAATATGCGTAAACATCGCCTCGTCAAAGGCGAGCGTGTAATCCTGATCGCTCATGACGTTTAGCCCGCCGGGCAAAGGCTTAGTCTCAATCCCCTCGCCCTCGGGATTATCATGCCCCGGATCGCCCCATTGGACGACGTAATTGTCCTGCACGCGGTTGACCGAAATCCCGTCATACCATTCGGCACGGGCGAGGGTGCGGATGTTCTCGACCCATCCTTGACTAAAAGGCGCTGGCATCAACTGGATCACCACTTCGCGCGGGTTTCCATCGCGGTCCGGCGCAAGTGTCATCACCAGCAAATCTTCCGCCGCAATCTGGACCCAATCTTTGTCCGCTGCGGCGTTCACAATCTCATTGGGGGAGGGCGCTACCTGCGCCTCTTCTTGAGCGGACAAAGGCGCGCCCAATTGGGTTGAAAGCGCGATCAAAGCGGCGGCTGCGAGCGTTGTGTGTTTCATCGTGACTTTCATGACATCACAGCGCTTGCACCTCAAGCCTGTCACGTTTAGAGGGCTCCCCCAACGGAGACGTGGCCGAGTGGTCGAAGGCGCACGCCTGGAAAGTGTGTATACGGTAACCCCGTATCGTGGGTTCGAATCCCACCGTCTCCGCCATTTTTCGGTATTATGGCGCAATTGCACCAAACCTTACACTCATGTTTTTGTATGGGCGTTCAGCTCCCTGATCGCGGCATTATAGGCTATCCTAGCCTCCTCAAGCTGCGGACGCAGGTGTTCGATTAGAGCTGCATTGTTAAGTCGTCCCGCTGCTTGGAAGCGTCTTTCCATTCGGTCGTGATTATCGAATGTCCTTATCCAATGCTGGAAGGGTTCGGCATCAACAAGCGCCATTTTTCTCTCCTATTGCTTCGAAGCGGTATTGCGCCAGAAAACGCAGAAAGACAGGAAGTGTAAAGTGCGCTTGCTGGTTACTCGACTGACCGAAGCGCTTGCGAGTCTAACATACAGCCAGCACGCTGGATCGCGAGAGTCCTCGTTTCCTCGTCGGTAGCGAAAACGATTTCTTCCAAGATCGTTCTGAGTTTATCGTAGTGCTGCAAACGCATCCAAGTTTCGTCGAAGCCCAATCCCTCTGAATGGACGTTCGCCGAAAAAGTGTTGCCTTCCACGTCGATGCTGTAATCCGCAGCAAGTCCATAAGGACGAAGCATACCACCCAGTCGATCTAAGACCTCTCGCAACAGTGTAGCCTCATCTCCCGACTGGCGCTTAATTGTCATCGCGACTCCTCGCTTGTCTAGTCTTCATAGCGGCGGCCGATCCTTGGGATAGGAAGGCTTTCAAGATCGGCGCGCTCTCGGCTGAGACCCCCAAGGCTCTCCCATTTTCTATATCGAGACCTAATACTTGCTAAAGTGATCCCCATGAGTTCTGCCGTCGCGTGATTTGACTTTCCCAAATCAAATAGCCTGTAACATATCTCTTCGCCCCGAGCCGTGAGCCTTCCATTTGCGTATTGATTCAATGGATGGCGTGGATGATGCTCCCCTGTTAACCCGGTGCCTTTAAGCGAGAGTTCTGCATTCAGACTGGCGATGTCTGCTTTTCTCTTCTTCATAAGCGCGACGATGCGACGTTTCAGCGCCCGAAGATCGGCCGTTAAAGCGCGATCAACTGCGGAAAAGAGCACATCATTGAACCGTATCGAGATCACATAATGATTTTTGACAGCTCGATCAGCCAAAAGGCGACGAGCGGCTCTTAGTTTCTCCACAATCTCATAATCGTGCTCCGGGCGGTTCTCCGCAAATTCAACATGGGAACGGACGAAGCTATCAGGGCTAAGATCGGCAGATAGTTCGTGAAGCTGATGCGCCATGGCGTTGCGGTGACCGATCAGATCGAGCATCTCTTTCTTTTCTTTAGTGCTCAGCAGGCCATCGTCGATAAGCTGACGAAACGCCTTTTTCATCCTGTTTTTCGGTTGTGCAGGTTGTTGACCTTGTTCGCCTTCATCAAGAACCGTTGTTCGAAAATTCCGATGACATTCAGCCGCAGAAACAATGTCGCGTTTCAGTTCCTCGGCATGGTAGATGGCTAAAGTGGACTGAAGCGCCCGATAGCGGATGAGGCATCGCTCTAGTGCAGGAAGACGTCCACCAAGGGCGTCAGTAAATCGAGGCGATGGGGGAGCCACAGAGAGCCGAGCTTTCGAACTAGTCTTCCTCAGTCATCCATGCCGCCAGCGGCGCGTATTCCTGCCAATATTCCCATTCGAAACGGTGTTAGGCCCATGGGCGTCATGGGTGGCATAGGTGCTATCGGCACCATGACATTGTTCCCGCAGATCGCCTTATAACCTTCAATGAAGCCGTCTTTGTACGTTCCATCAATTGCCATTCTTACCTCCTCTAATTCATGGGTTAGGCCTAATTCATTACTTAGAGAATGAATGTCGTACAGCTCTCCACAATATTCTCTATTCATAGCTTGCTTTGATGTATTTTTTATACTCCTGTGCGGCAGATTGATTGCTTGAGGAGACGTCATGTCTGAAGACTTGTTCCCAATTGGTGATGCAACCGCATCCGATATTCGCGATCTTAAAAAATCTGGTCTGCTTTTACCAATAAAGCAAAATGACCCACCGATGCTTGTGGTCGATTGGGACAGGCAAATGCACGCGGTTATGCTGGACGGGGATCATCCATTCGGCTTCTTTCCAATCAAGTTGGACACGCCGAGAGTTGGACTGTTCGTTCCGGATGCTGAAATCTTGGTAGATTTCAGCTCTGCAAAGAGTAATTTTGGGCTTGAAGAGACGAAGGGCGTTCTTGTCTTGGAGCAGGAGCAGCTCTCTTTAGTTGGTAAAAGAGTAGGCGATCAGTTCGGCGATCCAGTTACAGTACCTCTTTGGCAGCAAGTCGATGGTGGCTCAGAGTCCGCAGCAGTAGCGTTCACACGTTGGGGAGTCGGGGTACGAGACGGGCATAGAATTTGCACTCTCTGGGAATGGGAGTTGACTGCCGAAGGCACCGTAACCTTCAGTGATTGATTGAGTTAATGGTTTCAAAGATTGTAGGAATGGCGAATGTGTTAGAGCACGCCAGTAAAGGCGTTAACATCCTCTCTCGGATTATCGATCAGTCTAGCCTTCCGATCGTCGTTGCGGATGCTTTCATGGGTAAAGGAGCGCGACATGTCGAATAGTGAATTGGACGATGAGAAAACTGCACGGTTCGAAAAGACTGTGGCAGCAGAGTTGGGTTTGTCACTCGCCCAACTAGATTGCATCGAATGGGATGCACTGCCTCATTGCTCTGACGATGGCGTCCAATATGGCTGGAACATCTATTTCGGAGAGGGCTCAGACCCTGAAATCATCGCAAAACTCGACGACCGGCTAACAGGTGATTTCATTCGCATTGGCTTGTTAGGGATCGAGGAATAAGGCTACCAAATGAGCAGTGAAACAAGACTCATTTCAGGCCATGATACGGTCCGTATCGAGCACAAAACTCAAGAACTCTGGACCGACCCAAATAAGGTCGGGAGCATGGGGATTCATCAAGGGCAATATTGTACGGTAGAACTAACCAAGACTCGGGACCATCAAATCTATGTGTTTGTCAGGATACACACTTGGGGCGATCAGTTCCTGAAGGGCAACATTCCGTTTCGTGCGTCTCAAGAAGCTCATAGCACCATGGACATACGTTGGACGGAACACGGGGCAGTCCTGCAATTACATCCTCACGACGAGATTGAACTAGATTGGCAATCGCATTCGTAAGTTCCTGATCAGTCATCTCCATTGCACCGTAAAGGTAGCCAATATTGTGCTCCCATAAGCGCGCTTGGACGTATTCTGCATGAGACTGCGCGTCGCACGCAGACACAACGAAATGTTTCATAGTTCACCTGATTGTTGAGAAAATCGTCCCAGCCCCGCCGCGATCGAGTGTCGCGAGCATACACCAATCCTATTGAAAAGTCAATGTTTGCCGCCTAGTTTGGCAATGTCTCGTGGTGGCTTAACACCATCACGAGACGTGCGTCTGAGCGCACTGAACTTGGGTCCGCCTTATGTCGGGCGGCCCATCGAATACAAGAGGTCGCAAGGCTGAATAGGTGGGGTGTGCTTACCCAAGTTCGCGCATGTTAACCGTCCCGGCACCAGCCGGGGCCGAACTTGGGGCATTGTATGCTGGAACTTGCTATGGCGGCCGTATTGGCCGCAACCACACCGTCTATTGCCAAGCCGATCTATTTGGTATGTACGCTGAATGACGATCCCGACTGGATCATGGATGTTCAACTGAACGAGAACGAGGGCATCGCCAACTTTCAATACCGCCACAGCGAAGGCGGGAAGTTGGTGACACGCAACGCATCCTTCACATCTACCGAAATTCAGTTCGAAGTTTACAGGATCAGCCGCGTCAATCTAACCTTCGTCAAACGCAATGGCAGCAATTGGTGGGATCGCGATCTCCCACCAACGCAGGAAGGCGTATGTCAAATCGATCAGCGTGAACGAGCAATCTAGTTGGCTTCAATGGCGCACTGAATACGACTTGTGGCAATCATTACACGCCGACAAACACCATCCTCCTCTGCTTCAGTCATATGCCCGGATAGAAACCGGGATGTTGTAGCTTGGCTGGCCAAGTCATCGATGTCGGCACAGGGTAAGTCGAGTGTGATCGGTTGAGCCTGCCCCATGAGGTGAATTGTGAAGGTAGACATTAGGCTGCCTCCTTTCGGCGCTGCCAATAGCCTTTCCATTGCCGGGAAATGGGATGGCGTGCGGCCAACGTAAGCACGTCGATGTACCGCGAAGCGCTATCGACCCTGCGGTGGTCCTCGCGCCAACATGCGTCATTTGCGTAAAAGAGCGTGTAGAGGCCCGCAATCTTGTGGTGTGTGCCAAGCTCGATGCGGCGCAACCGAGAGAAGAATGACTCTGCATGATTGGTCGAAATCCATCCGTCCGCGTACTCCTTAGAATGGACGACCCGGAAAGACTGAAAATTCGCGGAAATCTTTGCAGAGCCATTAAAGCTGTCGGAGAAGACGATAGTTCCTTTTTCAAGAACATCGGGCAGCACGTCAGGCATGGCGCTCTCTTTGGGCACTATAAATGCTCTTGAACGGCCGTGCCGCTCACGGGCGATCATCACGACTTTTTGTTTTTCCCTGTTGCGATTGAGACGGCGGCGATTTCGACGCGAAGGATTGCTCTTCCCCGGCTTCACATAGCCGCCACACCACATTGCATCGATTTCCACTTCTCCGCCTAATCGAAACGACGATTGATAAGCGGTGACGACCTCGCGAAGCTTGTGTGCGATCACAAACGCGCTCTTGTATGAGATTTCGAGGAACTGACTAATTCGGATAGCTGAGATGCCCTTGGGTTCGATCACAAAGTGAGCAACCAAGAGCAAAAGATCACGGTAAGAAAGTTTGCGATCTTGAAATACTGTCCCAGACGTTGCTGAGAATGTTGCACCACAGGATTTATCCGAACACTTCCATCTGCGACGGGTCTTAATGGAGTAGACGTGCGTGCAGCCACATTTCGGGCAGAAGGGATGACCCTCGTTCTCCGCAAAGCGGAGCCCAACGAACTCGGCAAAAGCCTCGTCGTGGGTAAGGCGATGGATGCGCTTCAAGCTAAGCGATCGTGCCTTATTCGAGAGTAAAAAGTGCTGCGATGTTTCCTCCTTTGCGAAATCGCAGCGAAGGAAAAATACATATTATCTATTTAAATCAACACTTTTGTTTTCCGGAACTGGGTTTGGCAGTTTTCTGCGGCCCACAGCATTAACCATCTTACTTTTCCCGGAACTGCTTACCTTTGGATTTTCCGGAACTGCCCTCAATAGGCAAGAATCACCTCTTGATGATTCGCCATTCTTTTGCAAAATCGCCTTGCGCTTCGACGAGTTCACCTTCGTACTTCTTGAAATATGTGCCGACCGAGTTGGCGACCCGATGGAGTGCATCAGCGTCATCTTGGTCGTGTCCAACCTTAGCCAACATCAAGGGCGCTAGCTCCCTTGGCCGCGCCCAGTCGTCTAGTTCGCGAAGCGTTTCCAGAGCGGTCTTACCCAGATCACCTGACCTGAAAGGATTCTTCCACACGCCAGCACGAGTTGGTTTGATATTGACCGGCGTCCAGTTAGGATATTCGGAGCGCAAGATCGTCTCTGCCGAATTAGCCACTTCACGAAGCTCGGCAATTCTCTGACGCAACGATATGAGTTTCTTGAGGCCTGCCCTTAACTGGTCGAACTCTGTCTCGGCAGCCTGCAACTCACCAAGGACTTGAGATAGTTTCGTTTCAAGAGAGGCCTTTAAGTTCGTTCTTCCCATACGAAGAAGATAGGAATGTCCGCGAACTTACGCTTGGTGCAATTGCGCCATATTACCGCATTTTTTCCGGCATTATGGATACACGCGTTTATCGCCAGACAATGCTCTGCGCTGCTGGTGCCGCTTGCCGCCGTTTGGGATGCTGTTGCTGCCAAGAGGTGCGGGGCCGTGTTCTCGCATGATCATTTGACCCGCACCTGCGCCAGTACTTGGCGCATTGGGCAACACAGCACACAATCGCCTTCTTTCAACCAATTTGACGGTTGCTGGCGCTGGTTCTTCTGTTCTCATCGACCTATTTTTCTATGGCAATGCAGGCGGCGATGTCGGCGGTGATGTCGGCGACAGGGGGCATCAGGATAAAAAAGACGCCGAGGGCGCAGTGGATATGCTCGCGAATGGCTTTAAGCGCGGTTTCGCCAGTTGCACGCGCATGAGATCATGGTGGTGCGCAAAAGCGTCATGCCAGAATTAGCACCCGCTGATGCCACGGCTCCTCCCTTCTTCTAATTTCCTTCTCAACTGGCGAGTATTTGGACCAATTCGACCTCCCTATTGGAAATTGTGTCATACCAATTGGCATGACAAATTGCTTGATTTCCAGTTGGGTCAGGCTACGACTTCACAAAACAGCGCTGCGAAATTGGCGAAGGGGTTGGTGAGAGGGAATGATTGTGAAATTGAACCGAGCCGTTTCTTCAATAGCTTTAGCGATGGCCTCAGCTGGATTGATCACAGGCTGCGGAGGTGGCGGCGGGTCGTCATCCACACCTACGCCCGTTGCGACACAGGCCCCGTCGCCAACGCCGAGCCCCACTCCTTCGCCGACCCCAACGCCTGTGGCCTGCACCGGCTTGAACCTGCTCGATATTCAAAGCGCAATGGCCAGCGCGAGTTCGGGGTCTGCATTTGCGGCAAGCAATGCGATTGATGATGATCTGGGTGCTGCGTCTCGCTGGGCTGCATCGGGTGTTCCAGCAACATTGACCCTTGATCTGGGCGAACGTTTTCTTGTGCGCGATGTGGGAATTGCCTTTCATTTGGGGGATCAACGCACCGCCACATTCTCGCTTGAAGTATCCGACGATGGGACCACCTTTGTGCCGCTTTTGGGCAGCACAGTTTCATCCGGTGATACGCTTAGTTTCGACCGGTTTGACGTTGATGACACCTCCGCTCGCTTTGTCCGGATTTCGTCTGAAGGAACGTCGGACGGAGGCGACTTTGGCGTGGTTGAGGCAGCCGTTTTTGGATGCACATCTGGAACGCAAACACCAGCGGCGGTCCAACCCTTCGACACCAGCATTTTCGGCCTCGACCCAAACGTCACCCCGGGGCAGAACTTTGATCTGCTCAGGTGGGCATTGGATACGCCTGCGACCGACCCATCCGATGGCTTTGCACAGCGAACGCAAGACCGCGATCTGGAGAATTTCTCGGACGAATTTTTCTTCACCGCCTCTGATGGGGGCATGGTGTTCCGCTCAACTATCGACGGGGCAACAACTTCTGCGAACTCACGCTTCACCCGTTCAGAATTGCGCGAAATGCTACGGGCAGGGAACCGCAGCATCAGCACGCAAGGGGTCAATGAGAATAACTGGGTTCTCGGCTATCAACCTGATCCCGGTGTACCCGTTGGCGGGCGCGGAGGCGTGCTTAAGGGGACGCTTGCGATCAACAATGTGACCTCATCGGGCACTGACTTTCACATTGGCCGCATGGTCTTTGGGCAAATCCACGCATCGAGCGATGAGCCCATCCGGCTGTATTATCGCAAATACCCTGAGAATGACCGGGGCTACATCTATTTCGCACACGAAATTCGCGGCGGGGATGATATCTACTTCATGGTTGTGGGTCCTGAGTTTTCAGACCGCGATAGCCAGCCTGAGGACCGCAATGACCCGGTAAACGGCATCGCTCTGAACGAGGTCTTCTCCTATCAGATTACCAATGCCGGTGCGCGGATCGATGTGATCATTCGCCGCGGTGATCAGGACGGTGAGATCATCGGTCACAACTTCGTCGATATGACCGCTGAGAACAGCGGATACGACACGATTGATGAGTGGAACTATTTTAAAGCAGGCACCTACACCCAGAACAACACGGGCGATGGTGACGACTTTGATCAGACCACCTTCTACCGCTTGGAAAACACGCACGATTGACCGCGCTAAGGTGAACAACCCCTAATTCGGCATTTCCAGGCGTTCCAACCATTGGTCTGCCAATAGGTATGACGAATTGAGTTGAATTGGTCTGTTAAACCTGCATAACTCTCATTCGATGGTGGGGCTGGATGCACTCATCTGGAAAATGACGCGCCAAAAGGCGCAAGGCGTCGCCAAGCAGGCGGGCCAAATGAGAGGGGAATATTCGATGGGTACGAAGCCAATCGCTGAGCGCGGTTCAACAAAGCTTGCTAAGACTAAGGTTGGACCGAAGACCGGGCGGATGCGCAAATCGCTCCCCAGCCTTTTTGTCGGAGCCTCTGTATCGAGCCTTGCGCTGGCGACAGTGTTTGCAGCACCTGCTCACGCGCAGGTCGTCATTACTGATAACACGCGCGTCACCAACCCTGGGCCGGATGGTGTGACCTCGGCGGATGGTGTCACTCAAACGGTGAGCGATGGCGATAACATTCGTCTTGAGGACCAGTCTAACGACGGCGCTGTGATCACATTGGGCGGCACGCACATCAACACCGATGGGAGCGACGAGGATGTCGTGATCGAGGTTGATAACTCCGAGGACGACATCACGGTCAACATCCTCTCGACCGGTGTATTGCAGGGCGAGGATGGGGTCATTTTCTTCGAGGGTGACAATCAGATACTTACCAATGACGGTCTGATCGCAGGCACCGGCGAGGCGACCGAGGCGGTTGTCTATTTCGATCGTGATGCTGACGGCCTGTTGAATACCGTCATCAACAACGGGACAATCACAAGTGTTGGCGGTGCGACCCTTGGTGTCGACTCGCTATTGGGAACAGACCCCTCGTCGGGCACAGTGGGCGACGAGGAGGGCATCGCGCGTTTCCGGCTTGTAAACACGGGTACGATTTCCAACACCGGTTCCGACAGCGATGCAGACGCGCTTCACTTTAACGGTGATCCCGGCAGCACTGGCGGCGAAGATCGCGGCTGCCGTGAGGGTGACCGCGTCAACTGCGTTATCGAAGTTGATGTAACCAACAGCGGCACGATTTCCGCTGATCGCAACAACTCGTCCAACGCAGCTATTCGGTCAGAAAGCGACGCAGTGCTGCGCGGGACGATCACTAACGAGGCAGGCGGTATGATCGTGGGCGCGAGCAACGCGATCCGCATCAATGGCGCTCACGCTGACCACTCGGTCACTATCAGCAACGCTGGCACGATTAATGGTCAGGCCGAGGCAGGCATCCTGATCGGCGGGACCGGGGTTACCGTCGTCAATGAGGCTGGCGGAGTGATTATGGGCGACGATGAAGGTGTACGCCTTGATGGAGATAGCATCTCCGTTCGCCTTCTTGGTGGAAGCGACATTAGCGAGGACACAACGCCAACCGACACCGTGATCACCAACTCAGGCATGATTTCTGGGACGAATGATGGCATTCTTGTGAATTCTGATGCCATCGGCGCGATCATCACCAATAATGAAGGTGGCACCATCACGGGTAATGATGGCATCCAATCGGCCACTGGCGGCACATTGGTCAACAATGGCACACTGACAGGCGCGGACGGCGATGGCGTGCGTTTCGAAGGCACTCAGAATGCAACCGTCACGCTTGGCGCTGCAAGCTCTACATCTGGCACCGACAACGCGGTTGAGTTTGCCGGTTCGGGCACAAATACGCTCACGATCACGGGCGGGGCGAGTGTTTCTGGCGGCTTGCAAGGCAGCGGGGAGACGGGGGCGACCAATATCCTCAACCTTACCGGTTCAGCGATGAGCGTGACCAACGTTCAGGCGTCCAATTTTGGTCAGGTCAACGTCGACAGCGGCTTGTTCAGCCTGTCCTCGATGGCCTCCGATATCGGTGATATCACGCTCACCGGCGGCACCTTGTTCGTCAATCCGGGCGCGACCGGCGCAATATCGGTTGGCGATGGTGCAACCTTGGGCGGTAATGGCTCTGGTGGAGACACCACTGTTGCCGATGGCGGTATCATCAATCCGGGCAATCTGGGCGCAGCAGATCAGCTTCGGGTTGGCTCGTTGACCCTATCATCAGGCTCGCTGCTCAACTTTGACCTTGGCACGCCCGGTGTGGCATCGGAAAGCGACGTGCTGGTCGTTGCAGGCGACCTCACTCTTGATGGCACGCTTAATGTAACGGATGCGGGCGGGTTCGGCCTTGGTGTGTACAACATCATCAATTACTCAGGCGCGCTGACCGATAATGGCCTGGATGTCGGCACCGTTCCTGAGGGCTTTACTGTCGCCCAAGGCGAGGTGCAGACAGCCGTTAGCGGACAAGTCAACTTTGTCGTTACAGCGCTCGATACAGGGACTGACGCTGAAATCCTGTTCTTCGACGGGGCTGAAACCGAAGGCAACGGCGTCATTGATGGCGGTGCTGGTGTGTGGGACAATGTCACCACCAACTTCACCGAGGCAGACGGCGTCGACAACTTCTCATTCAACGATGCCTTTGCTGTCTTTAGCGGCGAGGCTGGCGGGCTTGTGACTTTGGGTGACAATATTGAAGCGGTTGGTTTGCAGTTCCTTGTGAACGGCTACGAAATCACTGCGGCTGACACCATGTTTACGCTTTCACTGACGGAAGACCAAAGCGGTGTTCGTGTGGGCGATGGCATCTCTGCCATCATTTCGGCGCCCCTGGCTGGCACAGGCGGCATCAACAAACTTGAAGGCGGCACTCTGACCCTGACAGGCGCCAACACCTACACAGGCGCGACCACCGTGTCGGGCGGTACATTGGTAGTGGATGGTTCGATCACCAGCGATACAACGGCCTTGGCGGGCTCGACATTGACCGGCAGTGGTTCGATCGATGGGAATGTCGAACTGGGCGCTGGCGCAACGATCAACGCAGGATCAGTCGGCGGCGCGGGGACGCTCGCGATTTCTGGCGATTTGGTGCTCGGATCATCCTCAACCCTTGCTGCCGACCTTGGCGATCCAAGCGATGCAACCACCAGCGACCTTATAACTGTTGGCGGCGATCTGACGCTCGATGGTCTGCTCAATGCAAACGGGCTCGATAGCTTTGGTATTGGCGTTTATCGCCTGATTGATGTGACGGGTGCGATCACCGATAACGGGCTCGACGTTAGCGTCCTGCCTGAAGGGTTCGAGCTTGAGCAAGGTTCAATCCAAGTCACCGCTGAGGGTCAGGTGAACCTCATCATCGACCGCGCAATTCCATCAATTCAGTTCTTCGATGGCGCTGATGCGGAAGGCGACGATGTGATCGATGGGGGCAGCGGCAGCTGGAACCTCACCGATACGAACTGGACGGACGCCAACGGCGAATTCAACGCTGCATGGAACAATGATTTCGCAGCGTTTGCAGGTGCCGCAGGCGGAACCGTCACGGTTGATGATGCGATTACCTTCACCGGCATTCAATTCGTCACCGACGGCTATGAAATCGCGAGTGGCACAGGTGCTCTGACCATCAGCGAAGCTGCAACGGCCTTTCGTGTGGATGAGGGCGCAACAGCCACCATCTCGGCAGCAATCGGCGGCACCGGCGGTCTGAACAAGCTCGATGCGGGCACCTTGGTCCTTTCCGGCGATAGCACTTACACAGGTGACACTGTGGTTGATGGCGGCCTTCTGGTGGTCAATGGAAGCATCGCTTCGGCTGTGACGATCAACGACGGTGGTTCGCTTGGCGGTGATGGCACGATTGGCGCATTGACCGTGGCTGGTACGCTGGCCCCGGGCAACAGCATCGGCACCGTCAATGTGAACGGCGATCTGACCTTCGCGAGCACTTCGACCCTCGAAGTTGAAGTGGATCCAGATGGATCAAGCGATCTTGTAGCCGTCACAGGCGATGTTACTATCGACGGCGGCACCGTGAGCGTTCTTAGCGACAGCACAGACTTCAACTTCCAAACCGACTACACGATTGTCACGGCAACCGGCGCGGTTGATGGACAGTTCGAAGATGTTGTCAGCGATCTCGCGTTCCTCGATCCAACGCTCAGCTACACCGATACTGCGGTTCTGTTGACCTTGCGCCGCAACGATGTGGATTTTGCGAGCATTGCGCAAACACCTAATGAGGTTGCGACCGCGAACGCGATTGAAAGCCAGATCAACGGCGCTTTGGGCAATGCAATCATCAATCTTGATGCAGCCACTGCCCGCTCTGCCTTTGCTCAGCTTTCAGGCGAAGTCCATGCAACTGCGCGCACCGTGCTGACCGAAGATCAGCGCCTTGTTCGCAATGCAGTCCTGAACCACCTCGCCAGCAACGAACGCGGTGGTCACATCTGGGGCCAGGCATGGGGCTTTACCGGCGACAATGACGGCGATGGCAATGCTCTTGGTGTGGACCGCGATGGCATCGGCTTCCTTCTGGGCGCTGATGTTGGCCTTGGCGAAAACGCCAGTATGGGTGTTGCCGCCAGCTATCAGGACACTGACTTTGATCTGACCAACCCGGCAAGCGGTGTTGGCTCGGCTGAGACGCTCAATGTCCTTGCCTATATCGGCGTGGACGCGCTTGGTTTGCGTATCCGCGCAGGCGGTGGCTATGGCTGGAGCAGCGTGGAAACCACTCGCTCAGTCGCTTTTGGCACCTTCGCGGATTTGCTTATCTCCGACTATGACGGATCGGTAACTTTCGGCTTCATTGAGGCTGGTTATCCGCTCGAAATGGGTAGCGCCACGGTTGAGCCATATGTCGGTTTCAACTTTGGTGAGGCCAGCACCGATGCTTTCTCCGAAGCAGGCGGGATTGCGGCTCTGCGCTTTGACGATGGGATTGAAAACTCCGGATCAGCGACGCTGGGTCTGCGGTTTGAAACGTCCGATGAAGGGTCGTTCCAAGTGCGCGGTAATGCCGGTTATCAAGCAGGCTTTGGCGACAAAGACCCATCATCGGTCGCACGCTTCGAAAGCGGTAATACCTTCACGGTGTTTGGGGCACCACAATCGGGAAGTGCAGGCTTTGCGCAAGTTGAGGCAAGTTTCAAGCTGGGTGAGAACAGCTCAATCGGCGTGGTCTATGATGGGATCTATGGCAACAACTCCCAAGCCCATGCTGGCGGAGCGCGGATCACCATCGGGTTCTGATTTGCCTGACGCCCGAATGCAAAAAGGCCCCCGTCTCAAACGAGACGGGGGCCTTTTTTGACTGGAGCAAAGGTGCCTTTCAGGCCCCCTCATTCAGGCGGTGTAGAAGGACCCACAACGAGCCGTGAGAAGCTCGCCTGCGCATAATTGCCGTTGGCCTTATCGGTTTCCCAATCACCCGTGCCAGGGCACCCAGCGTACCACATGGACGTACCTGTGCGGGTGCTGCACTGGTTGTAGATGCCCGCTTTGAAATAGAGCGAGTCGCCGCCGTATGCGTAAGGGTTGTCTTTTGCGTCCGCGCCTCTCACCAGGCTGCGTGTGTGGCGCACAGTGCCAAGACGCTCATTGTGGAAGGTCAGATACATCGTGTTGCGATGAACGTTGATGGTGTAGCTGAACTCCTCCCCCAGAGCGATGCCCTTATCGCCGGGATCTTCGGTTCCATCCCAATTGCCGCCAAAAACCGGCACTGACAAATCGGTGCGGTTGGGATCGTCCTTATCCAGATTGCGCTCATAATTCCAGAAGACCGATCCGGTCTCATGGCCGGGGAATTTCTTGTAGTAGATTTTAATGGGCTCATTGCCATAGCCAAAGCCGCTGCGGGTGCTTTTGTATTTCACCGCGTGGATTTGTCCGACCACGGCGGAGAAAGCAGGGCGCTTGGTGGGGTCTCCAGCGTTCAACGATACATGATCGACCCGCAAAGTCGCCTCAAGCTTACCACCGACCGAGGCGAACTTGTCAGAGCCCTTGCGCGCTTCGACCGCAAAGTTGTTCCCCGGATCATGCGTGCCAATGCGCGTGTTGCTGCCGCGTAGCATTTGGCGCAGCTCGCTGCGGGTGTTGGTCGAATTGGCAGTGGTCGGCGCCTTGTTGGGAGCGGCAAAGACCATGCGGCCCTCGCTATCCAGGTAGAAGAAATCGGAGTGCTCAAAACCCTGCATCGCGCTCACAGTGATCTCATCGGGTTTGCCATCTTTATTGCCATCGGAGGGCAACGTAATTTTCCAATGGCTAAGATCAAAAGCATCGCTCGGAGCGCGTTTTGTCTCATGTGGTTCGGCATCACTTGATGCTTGCACGACGAACGGCACGCTTAATGCGAGGATCGCCCCGCCCACTACACTGACGCTATGCTTCACCTTGTTGAAATTGTTCACGATATCCCTCTCAGACTTTCTCATCATACTTAGCAAATGCTGCCTCAACCAAAGCTGAACAATCCCCGCTTTGCGAAAGGCTCAAAAAAAGCGCCCCGCACGATGGCGGGGCGCTCAATTTGGGCAACTGCCCTCTCATCCGGAGAGATTAGAAGCGGACTGTTGCGCCAAAAGTGATCCGACGATCTGGCAGACCTTGGAAGCACAGAAGCGCTCCGTCGTTCACACAGAATTGGCTAATCCGCGACTTGGTCAAGTTCACGCCCTCAACCCCAATCGCGATGTTGTCGGTCAGGTCATAGACGACTGAGCCGTTCAACTGTGCACGCGAAGCGGTCACAACCGGGAAACCAAGCGTCGAGTTCAATGAGGCACCTGCCGCTGTATCCAGCGTGCGGAAGGCATCGCGCCATGTGTAACGAGCGCGGGCCGAAAGACCGTACTTCTCGTAATACAGCGTGATGTTGTAGGCATTCTCAGAGAAGTCGAGCAGGCCTTGAACCGCTTCGACGGGGTCGGGCACGTTCGGATTGATCGCTTCAAAGATTGCCTGACCACGGCCGGACGCGGTTTGAGTTGCCTCACCGCCACCAAAGTCCTGGTATGTGTAGTTGGCAAGGATACCAAAGCCCGACGCGAACCCAAGTGTGTCCTCAAATTGTGAGAGGTCATACTGGAAGGCGATCTCGATGCCCGTTTGCGTGGTGTTCGCATTGTCGTTGATGATCGTTTGCAGCGGCACGCAAAGGCCATTGCCTGGGACATCTGACAAAACGTTGCGATCAGGCACCGGGTTGAAGACACCACCTTGCTCACAAGGGTCGGTAATGTCGCGGAAGCCCGTTACCGGATCTTCAAATGCGTCTTCAACCTGGGTCACGAACAGGTTCGTGCGATCCTTGTGGAAGAAGCCGATGCTGATCAGCGAGCTTGGCGCAAAGTACCATTCAAGCGAAGCATCATAAGACTTCACTGTTTCAGGTGCGAGGTTCGCATTACCCTGTGAGACGGCATTGTTAGGGCCGGTAGGGAATGTCACCGAAAGCGAGAGATCGTCGAAATCCGGACGGTTGATGTCTTCGGTGTAGCTTGCGCGGAAGAACAGATCATCGGTGAGTTCAGCCGTTACGTTAACGCGTGGCAGGAACTCTGAGTAGCTGCCGCTGGCGGTGAGGGGCTGAACCACTCCATTGACAACGCCGTTGCCAAGCGAGTCGATGCTGGTGTCTACATAACGGAAGCCAATGTTGCCGCGAACAGGGCCGGTTTCGAAATTGGCCTGCGCATAGAGCGCGTGCGTCTCTTCTTCGACCCGGAACGAGGCACCAAGGTTTCCAGCTGATGTTGGATCAAGATCGTTTAGCAGGCGTCCACCATTTGCGATGGCATTCTGCCCGCCTGGTGTTGCGTCCAGTGCTGCTTGCAATTGAGCAAAGACAGCATCGCGCTCAGAGAATGAACGATCTGGATCGATCACCGTGAAGTTACGGAAAGCAAGCTCACGGCCGTCGAAGTCACCAAAGTTATCAGGTCCTTGAACGATCAGATCGCCAAGGGCTGCACCGCTTGGGCTGTTCGCGATTGCGCCTGTGCCAAACGTCGAGCGCAGCTGGTTAAACTCGCTTGATGCATCGCTGTAACGGTAACCTGCGTCAACCGATGTGATAAACCCTAGGACACCATCCAAATCGAGAGTTGTATCGATGCGGAAGGCATTTTCGGAGTTTTCGGTGGTGTTGTTGCTGTTTGTGACCGCATCAAGAACCGTATTGTTCGGGTCCAAGAGCTGCTGAACCGTTGGCGCAAATGGCGAATTGAAATCAATGCCAAAGGTCAAGGCGCCATCGCGAAGATCATAAGCGAACGGAACGCTGTTGTCGTTGCTTGAACCATCAAGCGGCGTCAGCGGGTTCGGGTTAATGAAGTTCAGCGTTGTGCTGAGGTTAGGGTTGGATGTGTCCGACGTCGAGCGAGCGAATTCAACGCGTGTCGTCAAACGGCCTGTCTCAAACTCAGTCCCGACGCGGTAAAGCTCACTGGTGGTGAGACGAGCGCCAGTGTCGCTCGAAAAGCGCAGGTTGGGATCATCATCATCGCGCGCAATGTTTGGCTGAATTGTGCCGAACAGTGCCGCCTCGATGCTGCCAAGATCCACTCCATCAAGTGACCCAAAGTTCACCGTCTCAAAGCCATCTGGCACGTTGACAGTATCAACTGCGCTAACCCCTGAACCTTGGATACGTGATGAGTCCTGCCGACGCTCTTGGTCGTTGTAAATCACATCCAGGAAGAACATGAGACCAGGGTTTGGCGCATATTCCAGCGAACCTGCAAAGTTGATCGTGTCAAACTCGAAGTTCTCGCGCTCTTGGTTGAGGAACTGAATGTTGAGGAACGGATTAGCCGGCCCCGGAGCCCCGGAAGCGGTGACCGCTTGCCCACCAAGAATAATGTTATCGCGGTCAACGCGCGGACGGAAAGAGGTTGCGTCTTGCTCGGAATAGCTACCGCTCAAAACCAGACCGATTTCACCATCACCGGCCTGCCATACATCGCCAAAGCTACCTGAAATACGCGGCTTCACGCTTTCAGAAAGCTCGCTGTATTCGCCTTGGATACGAGCAGAAATGATCGTGTCGGTGATGTCGAGCGGGCGAATGGTGCGAAGGTTAACCGTACCACCAACAGAGCCTTCGATTGTCGCAGCGGTTGGGGCCTTGATGACCTCGACCGATCCGATGATCGCCGGATTGATGTCTTCAAAACTGATGCCGCCACGGCCCGTGCCAGCAGCGACAGTTTTTACGCCATTGATAAGCACTTGGTTGTCATTGGTGCCGCGAATTTGGACGCCAGTACCAACACCAGCTGTACGCGTGATCTGAACGCCGGTCACGTTCTCAAGGACTTCTGCCAAGTTTTGGTCAGGCAGCTTACCAATGTCTTCTGCCTGAATGATCTCGACGATGCTTTCGGCATTACGTTTTTCGTTAAGCGCGCTTTGCAGCGAGCTTCTGATGCCGGTTACAACGATGGTATCTTCTTCGCCGCTTGTGACACCTGCCTCGTTTTCCGCGTCCTGCGCCGAGGCCATTGCGGGCATCAAGCCTGCTGACCCGACAAGGAGTCCAGCAATCAGACGTGTGCGTGCAGCGGGAAGGCCTGCGCCCCCTTTAAGGTACTTCATTACACTCTCCCATCACCAAGTTATTTTGGTTGATCGAGATAAAAATTACGAAGGACTGAATGCTAGTCAACCAGTTTTGCAGTCCTATGTGGAATAGTCTGTCATACCAATTCAGGGATTATGCAAAAAACCCCGGAATTCCATGGGTTTTAGGTGTCGGGGCTTTCTATGAACCGTGTGCACCCCAAGTGGAATACCGAGCGTTAGTAACATAATTGCATCACATGAAAGCCAGCGCTTGCGGCCAAATATCCCCAAAAACCACGCTTTGGCGCAAAGCTGACAGTGTTTGTGCCGCTCGGTGGTCTCCCCATCCGCCATTTCCAATGCCCTGCCTTGCCCTATTCCAATTCGGCGCGGACTAATTGGTAAGACCAGTTGTTGAAAGTTGGTATGACATTTAGGTTGACTCATGTGAGTGTAATCCTATTCTCGCCAATAAATAAGACATATCCTTGAGGGAGGGGAACATGGCATTTGGTGTATTTGGTCGCCGCGCGTCGTCGCGTATTTCATTCTCGGCCGCACTGCTGGCAGGCACCGCTTGTGTAGCTAGTCCGGCATTCGCGCAAGACGGCGAGGCGGCACAAGAGGCCGCTGACGTCGCCGAAGAAGAGGGTGATGTTATCATCGTCGAAGGCTTCCGCGCTGTTGTGCAAAACTCCATTGATGAAAAGCGTCAATCGATTGAGGTGTTTGATGCTTTGTCGTCAGATGAAATCGGCGACATTCCCGCTCTTTCAATCGGTGAAGCCCTTGAAACGCTAACAGGGGCAGGCTCACACCGGGAAAACGGCGGGGCTACTGAGATTTCGATCCGCGGTCTTGGTCCCTTCTTGAGTTCGACCGTCATCAATGGCCGCGTCGCGACCAATGGCAGCGGCGATCGCTCGGTCAATTTCAGTCAGTTTCCTTCAGAGCTTTTCACCAAGATTGGTATCTATAAAACGCAGGCTGCAAGTTACATTGAGGGCGGTGTTGCTGGTCAAATCGTGCTCGAGACAACGCGGCCGGTCGATTACGGGAAGCGCCGGATTCAGGGTGAGCTCAAAGGTGAGTTTAACCCGGACAATTTTGACATCGATTCTGATCAGCGCCTAAATGATCTGGGCTATCGTGGTTCGCTTAGTTATATCGACCAATGGTCCGTGGGCGATGGCGAGCTGGGTCTTTCGCTTGGGTTTGAGCGACGCGATTCCAACAGCCCTGAACAAGAAGCGCGGGTGTCGAGTACCATTCGCGCTTGTGTGGTTGACCCAAGCACCACAAGCGATGGTGTCTTCGATGATGGGAATTGCGACACAAGCAGCGGCACAGTTGCCGGGCTTCGTGATGGTAGCGTCAATTTGCCATTTGTGATCGCACGCAACAGCTATGCGCTGCGTCAGAACATCACCGCAGACACTCGCAATGCCTTCTTCGGTGCGGTGCAATACAAGCCAAGCCCCGATGTCGATATCAATGCAGACTTCCAATATTCGACCCGCAAGCAAAGCGAGCAGCGCTCTGATCTGAACTTTGCGGAAGGTCGCCGGATTGACGAGCAAAGCGCAGCAAACTCAATCCCCGGGTTCGACCTGATCTTCACTGAGAGCGGCGCGCTGCGTCAGTTTACAAGCGAACAGCGCATCGAGGCAGTTAGCGAGTATCTGGAGCGTGACGAAGAGTATTACGGTGGCGGGTTGTCGGTCGACTTTAGTCCCGCTGATCGCCTTACGGTTTCACTGGATGCATCATTCTCGCAAACGCAGCGGATCGAGGAGGCCGTGCAAATCCGCTTCCGCACCGAGGATGATGAAGACATCTTTGGCAACACAGGCGCGTTTACGCCCAGTGTCGAGAATGATGGCGGCACTCAGGATGACCGCGTCGAAAACGTCGTTCAGATTTTCCAAAACGGGTCGCAAGGTCTGAACTTCGTGGTCCAAGACTTCGATGTGAACAATTATGACCTGTTCGCCAATGATCCACGCCTTCGCGCTGATCTGGAGCAAGACCGTTTCAACCGTGTTTGGGCGCTGAGGGGCGATGTTGCCTACGAAATGGATGGGTTCTTCAACCTGTTCCAGGCGGGCACTCGTTACCAAGAATTGGATTATCGCGATGTGCCAGGCGCCTCTAACGGGACCAGCCGTTTCGAAAACACCTATAACGACACATCGACCACCGGCGCTTTGGCGATTGCTAATCAGGAATGCCGAACAGCATTCCCGGAAACCGGCTTCTTGTCGTCGATTTCTGGCGGAAACCCGCTTGTGACACAGGTTGATGCAGCTGGTAATGTGGTTGCCTCAACCAACACGTTTGCAACCTTTGACGCCCTTTGTATTGCCCGTGTCCTTGAGCGTGAGGACCCCTCAGGCTTGTCTTTTGATGAAGATGGAAATCCAATTTACCCGACGGGTGATTTCGACTCCATCCAAAACACTGACGTGACCGAGAGGACTTGGGCGGGCTATGTCCAAGGCGATTTCGATACCCTTCTTGGTGATCTGCCATTGCGCGGTAATGTTGGCCTTCGCGTGGTCAACACCTCTGTCAGCTCACGTGCTTTCCGCACCGCGCTAAGCATCGAGATTATCGATCAGGACGGTGATGGCACTGATGGTTTTGCGCTTGTTGAAGATGCGAGCCAGCTGTCGATCACGACCTCGAGGGCGTCGTACACTGAATTCCTGCCGAGCTTCAATCTGGTGGCTGATTTCCAGCCCGATCTGCTTGGCCGTTTGGCCGTTTATCGGGCGCTTTCGCGTCCTGACCCGTCTGATCTTGGCGATGGCCGTATCCTCAATGTCAATGACGGGGATGATTTCGCAACACCTCAAGAAGCCTTGGTTGGCGGCGTCAACAATGTCTCGGCCACGGGTAATCCAGCGACCGATCCATTGATGTCTTGGAATGTCGATGTCGGCTTGGAGTGGTATCCCAATGACGATTCAATCCTCGCATTCAATGCTTACTACAAGAGCTTCAATGGTGGATTTGAAACGGTAGGCATCCTCGAGCCCTTTAGCGTGGGCGGAGCCACTGCTGACCTGTTGGTCACCTCTGTCAACACCTCCGATGACACAAGCACAATCTATGGTCTTGAGATCACAGCAGCCCACCGTTTGAGCTGGCTTCCGGCACCGCTTGATGGGCTGGGTTTCAAGCTTAGCTACAACATCGCCGATTCCAACTTCGAGTTCGAAGACGACACTCTCGGGGCAATCACCACGCTCAATGATGATGGCACGACCACTGTCACAAACGGCTTGATCCCTCCATCAAATCTGTTCGGCTTCTCCGAGCACGTTTTGTCGGCGCAGGTGTATTACGAGATCGGAGACTTCGATTTCCAAGGCATCTACAAATATCGCAGCGACTACTTCCAGCAGTTTGTGTCAACGCCAGGCCGTGTTCGGTATGTCGATGATTTCGAAGTGTTCGAGGCGCGTATCACTTACTCGTTGAATGATAATCTGCGCTTCTCTCTTGAGGGGCTCAACCTTTTCAATGAGCCGCGTACTGACTTTCGCGGTGCGCCAGACGACCTTAGTCAGGTGCTTGTTTATGGCCCGCGCTTCTTTGCTGGGGTGCGCGCACGCTTCTAAACGGTTTAGGGTCGCCGCATTTCGAGGGGCAGCGGCGGCCCGCCTGTTTTTTGCGCCATTTTTGACTGGGCGCTCCTTCAAACCTATGGGGTTAGACTGGTATTACACTGGATAAGCGTTTCGTCGGAGTAATTGCATGAGTGGTAAGCGACTTTTCCAATCCGTTGCCGAGCAGATCTCGGAGCTGATCGATGCCGGAGCATTCCCTCCTGGAACCCGCCTTCCGGGTGAGCGCGAACTTGCCGAACGACTTAATGTTAGCCGCGTGACGATCCGCGAAGCTGAAATTGCCCTGCAAGCAATTGGTCGCCTTGAGATCAAGACAGGCTCAGGTGTTTATGTCAGCGAGAAGAAGCCGGAAAACGCGGCGTCGCTGCCATCGGCAAGCGCATTTGAGGTGACCGAGGCGCGTCTTTTGGTGGAATCGGAAACGGCGGCGCTTGCGGCCCACAACATTACAGATGCAGGCATTGAACGCTTGGGCGAACTCATCGAACAAATGCGCACCGGTGACGAGCAAGCGGCAAACGAGGCTGATGAGGAATTTCACTCTAAGATCGCAGAAGCTTCCAACAATGCTGCGATGATCCATACCGTCAATTCCTTGTGGCGGATGCGCGAAGATATCCCGGAAGTGAAAGCCACCTACGAGGCTGTCTGCGTTCACGATGCTGAATCGCGCACCGAGGAGCACGAGGCAATCTTCTTTGCATTACGCGATCGTGATCCTTCCGCTGCGCGCAATGCCATGCGTGAGCACTTCCACCGTTTGATCGAAGCGATGTTGGATGCGACAGAGAAAATGGCGATGGAAGAGTTGCAAGCTCAGGCGTCCAAAAGCCGCGAGCGTTTTGCAGCAGCCTCCAAAATTGCCTAGCCATATTGGTACGACAAAAACACTGAAAACTATATGCCAGATTGATTGACACCCGATTGGTCTGAGCTATACTCCCTCCCAATAAGTTTGGACGAGGGAAATTTTGCATGATGCCAAGGGTGAGCCTTGTGATTGCTGCTGCGTGCCTGCCGGCATCGCCGCTGAGTGCGCATCAATACCTTGTTCAAACTCAGATTGAATACGCCGAGGTGCTGGCCAAGGTTGAGGCAGGCGATGAGATCGTCCTAGCCAATGGCGAGTGGCGCGATTTCGATTTGGTCATCACAGGTGAGGGTCGCGAAGACGCACCGATTGAGCTTATGGCTGAGGAGCCTGGCAAGGTCATCCTCACCGGACAGTCGAGTCTGCGGCTCGGCGGCGAGTTCGTAACCGTCAGCGGCCTTGTGTTTCGCGATGGGTATAGCCCGCGCGGCGAAGTCGTTTCGTTCCGCGTCTCGAAAGAAGATCAGGCCAGCAATTCTCGTGTGACGCAGGTCGTCATCGATGGCTTCAGCAAGCCTGATCGGTATGAAAGTGACTATTGGGTCGGCATTTACGGTCAAAACAATCGCTTTGATTACAACTACCTCGGGGGCAAAACCAATAAGGGTGTGACGCTTGCGGTGCGCCTCGACACAGAGGAAAGCCGCGAGAACAATCACCGGATTGAGCGCAATTATTTCGGCCCGCGCGCGGTGCTGGGGTCGAATGGCGGGGAAACTCTGCGTGTCGGGACCAGCCATTACTCGATGTTCAATTCGAACACACTTGTTGCCTACAACATGTTTGACCGTACCGGCGGCGAGGTGGAAATCATTTCCTCTAAGTCTGGCGGCAATGTGTTCCGGGGCAATGTCTTTCGCGCAGCGCGCGGGACGCTGACCCTACGCCACGGCGACAACAATGTCGTCGAGGGCAATGTGTTCTTGGGCGGCGGCGCGGATTACACCGGCGGCATTCGGGTCATCAACCGCGGTCAGACGGTGCGCGGCAATTATATGGAGGGGCTTCGCGGCGAGGCGTTCTCCAGCGCGCTTGCCATTATGAACGGCGTGCCCAATTCGCCGGTCAATCGCTATGTAGAGGTTGAGGGCGCTGCAATCGACAACAACACGATCGTCGATAGCCGCCGGGTCGCGTTCAACGTGGGTGCCGATGAAGAACGCTCCGCTGCGCCAAGCAATTCTACGTTCAAAAACAACCTTTTGAGCGGGTTGGAGGGGCAGTCCTTCCTCGAAGTCTATGACGACATTTCCGGGTTCACCTTCGCTGACAACCAGGTGGGTGCAGGCGGGGTCGCAGCTGAGCTGGGTGATCTGCCGCAAGGTTCAGTTGAGATGGTGCGCGGCGAGAATGGTCTCCTTTATCCCGTGGACCCGGCGCTTGCATCGGTGGGTGCGCCGCGCGATCTGAAGGTCTTGGGCCCTAATGAGGTCGGGCCAAGTTGGTATCCCAAGCCCAGCGATCCCGTAGAGTTCGGCTCTTCTGGCAAAGTGATCGAAGTGGCTCCCGGGCAAGGCACTTTGGCGCAGGCCGCCATGACGGCGGGGTCCGGCGATGTCCTTAAGCTTACCGCAGGCACCTATGTGACCGAGCGCACCATTCCGCTCGCAACGGCGCTTGCCATTGTGGGTGCGGGCGCGGAAGAGACGGTTATCGAATTTGCGCGGCCGACGCTTTTTGAGCTGCGCGAAGGCGGCAATCTCAAGCTTTCTGGTCTTGCGATTGATGGCGTGCGCGCGCCCGATTCCGTTGGTAATTCCATGATCCGCACCGGGGTGTATCCGATCCAATCGAACCTTCGGATTGAGCTTGATCAGATCACAGTGCGCAATCTTGATGTGAACAAGTCTTTCAGTGTCATGACCCTTGGCAAAAGCACTCTGGCTGACAGCGTTTCCATCACGAACAGCGCGTTTGAAAACATCTCTGGCACCATCGTCTCAGCATCGGCTGAGACAGAGGATTACGGCCAGTACAATGTCGAATATCTCGACATCTCGGGCAATGCCTTTGCCAATATCGGCGGGCCTATCGCCAGCATTTATCGCGGCGGGCGCGATGAGAGCACCTTTGGTCCTAATGTCACGATTTCTGGCAATGCTTTGCACAATGTGGGCCTTGCGCCAACCAATGGCACAGGTGGGTCGGTTCACCTTCACGGCGTTCAAATCGCCGCGATTGAGAGCAATGCGGTCAGCGCCTCTGCGCCGTTCCGGGTGGTGCACACTGTCGGCACGCCCAAGACCCAGATCAACGACAACGCATTTGCGAGCACTGCCGCGTTTCTACTCGAAGAGCTGATCTTTGATGGAGAGCACCGCGCGCAGCTTTCGGGCAATGAGTTTGCAGATGGAGGCGATCAATAATGCGCGCCCTTACACTTGTATCCGCTTTCGCCTTGGCGAGTGTGCCCGTTGTCACTCTGGCGGCTGATGGTCATGCAAATGACGCTCATGAGAGCGCCGCTTCGCAAGCGCCGCTTTTTGCGCAAGAAATGGATCGGGCCCGCGCCTTTGTCGATGGCATGATGGCCAACGGCGTTGTCGTGCCACAGCCCAAAGACCCCGGCGGCGGCTACACCCACGAACAGCACAAACGCAATTTCCGCGCGATCTACCAAGGTGGGCAGCTTTTCGAGATCACCGGCGATGAGCGCTACCGTGAATATGTGCGCGATATGCTGCTCGAATATGCCGACCTTTACCCAACATTGGGTGAGCACCCGGCGAAAGCGAACCAATATTCGGGCCGCATTTTCTGGCAGGTCCTGAACGATGCCATGTGGCTGGTCCACGCGGTGCAAGGGTACGGCAATATCCGCGACACCTTGAGCGAGGCTGAGCGTCAGAAAATCGACGATCAAGTGTTCCGCCCTGCGGCGCATTTCCTATCGGTGGAATCGGTTGCAACCTTTGACCGGATCCACAACCACGCCACGTGGGCAACCGCTGGTGTGGGGATGACAGGCTATCTCCTTGGCGACGAGGATTTGGTCGAGCGCGCGCTGTTGGGCTCTGACAAAAACGGTGAGGCGGGCTTCATCCGCCAGACGGAACTGCTTTTTCTCCCGATGGGTATTACACCGAAGGGCCATATTATCAGCGGTTCGCGCTGCTTCCCTTCCTTGTGTTCGCCAATGCGATTGAGCGTAATGAGCCTGAGCGCGAGATATTCAAGCACCGCGACGCTATCTTGTTAAAGGCCCTGCGTACCACCGTTCAGCTGAGCTATCGCGGGTATTTCTTCCCGTTCAATGATGCGATCCGCGACAAGAGCCTGCGCACAGCTGAGCTCTATGAAGGCGTTGCGATTGCCTATCAGCAAACCCGCGATCCGGCGCTTTTGTCGATTGCTGATTTTCAGGGGCGCACTGTCCTCACCCCCGGCGGGGCGATGGTGGCAAAGGACCTGGCGGCGGGTAAGGCAGAGCCCTTCCCCTTCCGCTCGCTTTTGCTGACAGACGGGCCCGAAGGTGATCAGGGCGCGGTCGCTGTCCTTCGCCAAGGCAAGGCCAATGCGGAAGGCGAACCGGCCACCGTGCTGATTGCCAAAAACAGCTCGCAAGGCATGGGTCACGGCCACTTCGACAAGCTCGCCTGGCAAATGTACGACAATGGCAACGAGATCGTGCGCGATTATGGTGCGGCGCGTTTCCTCAACATCGAGGCAAAGCGCGGCGGACGCTATCTGCCTGAGAACGAGACTTGGGCCAAGTCATCGGTCGCACACAACACTCTGGTTGTTGACGAGACCAGCCACTTCGACGGTGATGGCAAATACGCCGATAAATTCTGGCCAACGCAAACCTATTTCTCTGATGCTGAGGGACTTCAGGTCTCAAGCGGCATGATCGACAGCGCCTATCCGGGCGTTTCGATGAAGCGCACGCTTTTGATGCCTTCGATCCCCGGCTTGGAAGAGCCTTTGGTGATCGATCTTGTGCACGCCTCAAGCGGAGATGCACACCAATATGATCTGCCGCTGCATTATTCGGGTCATATCATGGAATATGACTTCGACGCGCAGCGCAATGTCGCTGAACGCCCGGTGCTTGGCTCAGATAATGGCTATCAGCACATCTGGGTCGACGCGACCGGCGCGCTAGACGATGGCAAGGGCGCGCTGACGTGGATCCTTGATGGGCGGTTTTACACCTACCGCTTTGCAGCCAACGGGCCAGTTACCGCGATCCTTGGAGAGAGCGGTGCGAATGACCCTGAGTTCAACCTTCGCCGCGAGCCGCTTTTGATGCTGCGCGCGCAGCGCGAGGGCGCGGTGAGCTTCGCCAGCCTCATCGAGGCGCACGGCAGCTATGACGGCGCGGCCGAGCAGACGCTCGACAGCCGCAGCCTTGTCGCGGACCTCACGCATACGCGCGTGGGCGGCATGGATATTTTGCGCCTGACCCTGAAATCAGGGCAGCGCTACGCGGTGGCGGTTTCGCACAATCCTGATCCGAAGGCGGCGCACAGCGTCACTATTGAGGGCGATACAGTCGCTTGGACAGGGTTTGCGGGCGTCGTCGCGCTGACGGATAAAGAATAACGGGAGATGGGAATGGAAATGGTGAAAGAGGCGCAAAGCCCGCCCTTCGTGGTCGCGAAGGATACACCCAAAGAGGATCTGGGAAGCGGAATATCGCGCCAGATCCTCGGCTATGGGCCTGAAATCATGATCGTCAGGGTCTGGTTTGAAAAGGGCTCCGTGGGCGATGTCCATTCCCATCGGCACAGCCAATCAACCTATGTCGAAAGCGGCAAGTTTGAGGTCTTTATCGACGGGACGAAAAAGGTGCTGGAGGCTGGTGACAGCTTCTACATCGCGCCACATCTCGACCACGGCGCAGTGTGCCTGGAAGCAGGCGTTCTGATCGACACCTTCAGCCCGCTTCGCGAAGATTTCTTGGGTGAGGGGGATAAGGCGATGTTTAAGGGAAAGCTGCGTTTCTGGATCGTCGGGCTTGTCGCCCTCGCGACCATTATCAACTATATCGACCGAGGTGCTTTGGGCTTTTTGTGGCCTGAGATTTCCAAAGAGCTTGATCTTGACGAGTATGATTATGCGATCATTCTCAACGTCTTCACCTTTGCCTATGCCTTTGGTCAATCGATCTTTGGCAAGATTTTTGACTGGATCGGCGTACGGCTTGGGTTTGTCCTTTCGATCGTTGTGTGGTCGGCTGCAACCATCCTCCACGCTTTTGCCCAAGGGCTTTTGAGCTTTGCGGTTTTTCGTGCAGTTTTGGGTGTGTCGGAAGCGGGCAACTGGCCCGGCGCGACCAAGGCAAATGCTGAATGGTTCCCGATTGACGAACGCGCTCTTGCGCAAGGTATCTTCAACTCAGGCGCCGCCATTGGCGGCATCGTGTCTGCCCCGATCATCGGCCTGCTGTTCGTATGGCTCGGCAGCTGGCAGGCGACCTTCATCGCCATTGGTGCGCTTGGCTTCTTGTGGCTGATCCCATGGCTCATCGTTTACAAAAGCGGTCCTGACGCGCACCCTTGGATTACCGAGGAAGAGCGCCAGTTCATCTTGACCGGTCAACGCAATGTCGAAACCAATGAGGTTGCGACCTACGCGCCGGGGTCAGCTGAGATCTTGAGCCGCAAGGAAAGCTGGGGCGTGATCCTTGCAAGCTTTTTCCTTGATCCGATCTGGTGGCTGTTCGTGGGTTGGCTCCCGATTTACCTTGCCAAGACTTACGGCTTTGGTGTCGAGGAAATCGCGGTCTACGCTTGGATACCCTATGTTGGCGCCATGTTTGGCGCTTGGTTCGGCGGGCTTCTGGCTGGCAATCGAATTAAGTCCGGGTGGAGCGTTAATAAAACGCGCAAATCGGTGATCGCGCTTGGCGGTGTGATCATGCTGGTCTCGCTTTTGTCGACCACCCAAGCAGCCACGCCGCTTATCGCGGTCCTTATGATGGCGGCAATCCTGTTTGGTTTCCAAACGGCTGTCGGCAACATTCAGACACTACCCAGCGACTTTTACAGCGGCGCATCGGTCGGCACTTTGGCCGGCTATGCGGGCACCGCTGCAAAGCTTGCCGTTGTGGGTCTGAACTTCCTGATCCCAGCAATCACAGTGAATAGCTACGCGCCCGCGTTCATCGTCGGCGCTGGTCTTGCGATTGCGACTGTTCTTTCGGTGCTCATCCTGTGCCCCGAAATCAAACCATTGAAACCAAAATCGGCCTAAGGCCGCAGACATTCCTTAAGGGGGAACGATTATGAAATTTGCTGGCAAAGTTGCCGTAGTGACCGGTGGAAGCCGCGATATTGGCCGCGCAGTGTGCGTTAAACTCGCATCCGAAGGTGCAAGCGTTGTTGTGAACTACAACAGCAATCAAGCGGACGCCGATGCAACGGTTGCCGCCGTGGAAGCAGCGGGCGGTAAAGGCATCGCGGTGAAAGCTGACGTGACCAAGCCTGCTGACGTGGACGCTCTCATCGCTGCCACAACTGAAGCTTTCGGTGATGAGGTTCACATCCTCGTCAACAATGCAGGCGGCCTTGTTGCGCGCAAGACTTTGGAAGAGATGGACGAGGAGTTCTTCAACTTCGTCATGCAGTTGAACGCCACCTCAACCTTCCTCGCGTGTAAGGCGGCTGTGCCTCTCATGAAAGAGGGCGCTGCGATTGTGAACTTGGCATCGCTGGCAGGCCGCGATGGCGGCGGAGGCGGGGCGATTGCCTATGCCACGTCCAAAGGCGCGGTGATGACGATGACCCGCGGCCTTGCCAAAGAGCTTGGCCCCAAAGGCATCCGCGTGAACGCGCTGTGCCCTGGCATGATTGCGACCACTTTCCACGACAAGTTCACGCCTGATGCAGCGCGTGAGAACGTCGCAAATTCAACTCCGCTTCGCCGCCAAGGCAAAGCAGAGGAAACCGCTGATCTCGTCGCCTATCTCGCCTCTGACGAAGCATCTTTCGTCACCGGCGCGAACATCGACATCAACGGCGGCCTCGCCTTCTCGTAATTGGAAAAGAACGCAATGCGAGAAGAACTGACAAGCCGCCTTTCAGCTGCGCCAGTGGTGCCGCTCATAGGTGAAAATGATGCGGGCCGCGCTGTAAAGACGGCCGAGGCGCTTGCCGATGGTGGTCTTTCGGTCATCGAAGTCGTTATGCGCAGCTCGGACGCGCAAAAAGGCATGGAAGCAATCCTTGCAGAGACGCAAGGCCTGATCGTTGGCGCGGGGACTGTGCTGACCCTTGATCAGGCCAAATCGGTCCGGGCAAGCGGTGCGCAGTTCATCGTATCACCCGGTCTTGTCGATGAGATCGCCGAATATTGCCTTGCAGAAAACATCCCTTTCTACCCCGGCACTATGACCGCCGGCGAAGTCCAACGCGCTTATGCGCTTGGGCTTCGTGAGGTGAAATTCTTCCCTGCATCGCTGGCAGGCGGTGTGCCAATGCTGAAAGCGTTCTCTTCGGTGTTCCGGGAAATGCGCTTCATGCCAACCGGCGGTGTATCGGCAGACAATCTGGCTGAATTCTTAGCCCTTCCCAGCGTCATCGCCTGCGGTGGCAGCTGGCTTACACCCAAGGAAGCGGTCGCATCGGGCGACTATTCCCAAATCACAACCCTTGCGAGCGAAGCTGTGTCAATTGCACAGGCCGCTCGCTGAATGAAAGCTCCTCCCCATGGCTGAATTCCTCTCTTTTGGTGAAATCATGCTGCGGCTTAAAACGCCGGGCCACCAACGCTTTTTCCAATCCCCTGAATTTGAAGCAACCTTTGGCGGCGGCGAGGCAAATGTCGCGGTTGCGCTGTCCAACTATGGCTTTGATGCAGGGTTTGTCAGCGCGCTTCCCGACAATGACATAGGCGAAAACGCCATCATGGAACTGCGCAAGTTCGGCGTTGATACAGCGCACGTCAGCCGTTCGGGCGACCGCGTTGGTATCTATTTCTTGGAAACAGGATCGAACCAACGTCCGTCAAAGGTCGTTTATGACCGCGCGAACTCTTCTATCTGCAATGCAGGGATGGATGAGTTTGATTGGCCTACGATCTTCAAAGGCGCCAAATGGCTCCACATCACCGGCATTACGCCAGCGCTCAGTCAATCGGCGGCCGACCTTTCGATGGCCTGTGTCAAAGCGGCGAAAGAGGCCGGCGTAACGGTTTCATGTGACTTCAACTTCCGTGGCAAACTTTGGAAGTACGGCAAGACCGCGCCAGAAGTGATGCGTGAGCTCGTGAAATACGTCGACGTTGGCATTGCGAACGAGGAAGACTGCCAAAAGTCGCTCGATATCTCGGTTGATGTCGATGTGGAGAGCGGCGAGCTTGATACCAAGAAGTATGAAGCGCTGGGCCAAAAGGTCCTCGACATCTATCCCAATATGCACACCATCGCCATCACTTTGCGCGAGTCCTTAAGTGCAGACCGCAACAATTGGTCAGCTTGCCTTCGCACCCGCGAGGGCGGCTTCAAGCTCAGCAAAAAATATGAACTTACCGATATCGTTGACCGTGTTGGCGGCGGTGACAGTTTCGCCTCAGCGCTCATCTATGGACTCAACGCCTATGAAGACCGCCAGCAAAGCCTAGAGTTCGCTGTGGCGGCATCTGCGCTCAAACACACGATCATGGGCGACTTTAACCGCGTGACTGTGCCAGAGGTTGAAAAACTGATGAGCGGCGATGGTTCTGGCCGGGTTCAGCGTTAAGCATGACTTTGTACCCGTTCACACTGCGACTGGTTGTGGGATGTGACCCGGCCATCGGGCTGTTCCCGCAGCAGTCGTGTGTGAATGACAACCTGACCCCTGAGCAAGAGTCCTTTGAAAGGGCTGTCTCAAGAGAATTGATAGAAGATCTGGCCGACGAATAGTTCGCGGCGTAGAATAACGCGCGCCACTGCGCGACGCGCTCGAACAAAGGACCGGATTTTGGTCCTAGGTTAGCGCTTTTTGATAGCCGCGTGACAGTCATCTGCGTGCAGCGAGGATTTGTGCGAGAGCCCTTGCCCCGCTCTCAGAGTTTTTACTCGAACGAAATCTGTGCGCTCAGGCGTTATTGAGCACCGCCTCAATACATCGTCGTTTGCGGCTGGTGTTCTCAGCCTCTGCTTCCTATCATGGCGGGAGCCGCGCACTAAGGAAGCGAGCGAGTAAGCGCTCCCATGCGCCGTTATCCTGTACGACACACACCCGGCTAGCCTCGTTAAAGTGGTGCAAATCGGCTCGAATGCTTCGCCTCGAAAATTCGGGGGGAGGGATATTGGCTAGCAAAAACGAAAATCGAGCTGGACGATGCCCCTTTGCGATTGACATAGTCATCACGGACATGCAAATTTGTCCGGACAACTTTTGAGGTAGAGGCATGGCTTCCGATCTTCCCCCACCGTACACCGCGCTAACCCGCCATCCGATGATGCCCCGCACCAACCACGACGAGGCGGCGCGTTTCAATTTCTTGACGCATTTCAATCGCTACCTTTCGGGCGAAGTGGGTGTTGGTAACAAGCTTGCTTATGAGAACCAGGTTCTTCCCGCCTTTCGCGCCGAGCATGGCCGCGACCCTGAGCATCGCTATGAAATCCGCGATGGCATGATTAAGAACGACTGGCACCGTATGTGGTCGGCTTTAAAGCGCAACTCGATGGAGATGCGCCAGCATAATGGTCGCCAAGCCGTGCTGCGTCAGCTTGACGAGCTCGATGCGATGGCCGCGCAATTTAATGAGCATTCGGGCCTTCTTGAACTCGACCCGTCGGTGGAGCAGCCGTATTATCAAACGGCGGTCGACATCCACTGTCAGCCCGGCGGATATCATACCGAAGAGCGGCGCGGTGATGTGACGGTGGGCGCGAATTACGACATAGGCTTGTTTGCAACGACTGGAGGCGCGCTGGGCGGTTTGAATGATGGCGGCGGGCAGGCGGTTGTCGAATGGGCGAAAAAAGAACGCCCCGATTGGCAGCCCAAACGCATTCTCGATATCGGTTGTACCGTGGGCCACAATGCCGTGCCAATTGCTCAGGCCTATCCTGATGCTGAGGTGATCGCGATTGATACCGCTGGTGCTTCGCTTCGCTACGGCGCGGCGCGCGCTGCTGCGATGGGTGTCACCAACATCAAATTTGTGCAGGCCTCGGGTGAGGACCTCTCGCGCTGGGCCGATGGTGAGTTTGATTGGGTTCAGACGACCATGTTCCTGCACGAACTCTCGTCCAAGGCGATGCCCAAACTGCTTGCCGAGGCGAACCGAGTGATGGCTCCGGGGGGCCTAATCCTGCACATTGAGCAGCCGCAATATTCGGACGAAATGCCGTTGTTTGAACAGTTTATGCGCGATTGGGACGCTTTCAACAATAACGAGCCGTTCTGGTCGGCGATGCACGGGCAGGACTTGAAGCAGGTTATGGCGCAGGCTGGTTTTGCCCTTGAAAACCAATTCGTGGCAGGGGTCCGGGCCGTGGTTGATCCTGAGATTTTCCCGCCGTCTCCTGATGAGGGCGAAGAGGACTTTGGCCGCGCTGCCATTTGGAACGCTTACGGTGCGTGGAAGCCGATGGTTCATGAGGCCGCTGCATGAGCGATCCCATCGACTGGGTCTCGCTCTCCGGCAAGCGCGCCAAGGGTAAGCGGCCCGAGTATTTTGAAGACCCTGCGCTTGATCGCCTTTACTCGACCGTCTTTGCGCTCGCGGCGGAAGTCTCTGCCTTGCGCGAGCGGCAGGACACGGTCGAGCGACTGCTTGATAAGAACGGCGTAGTAAGGCGCGAAGATATTGAGGGCTACGAACCCGACCGGGAATCAGGCGAAGAACGCGGCCTGCAAACACGCGCCTATGTCTCGCGGATCATGCGCGGGTTCCAGCAGCACGTTGAGGCGATGGAAGCAGAAGACCCGCCGATTATGGACGTCGTGGAGAGACTGTCGCGCGAATAGAGGCATTCTCGCAAAATCGAGGGGAGGGGACATGGCTGCTAAGGATACTGACGGATTAAACCGCCGCGCTCTTTTGGGCGCTGGAGCAGGTGTCGCGGCGGCTACGGCCATCGACTGGACAGCTTTCGCCTCGCCAGCAGCAGCTGCAACGGGCAGTCCCGGCGATCCGGTGCAAATGCGCTCAGATGGCAGGTACGCCAGTGTCCTGCTTGCGAAAGACACGATATCCATTGCAGTAGCGCAGACCCGCGTGGTGCCTGTTGAGCTTGGTAATATTGCGCAGACGCGCCGCGCCAATGTCCAGCATATGTGCGATGTGATCGACATTGCGAACGGCTTCTCGGGTTCCAAGGATCTGATCGCTTTCCACGAGTTTCCGATCACCGGCTATCGCCATGTCTGGGACCTAAACGACGCACGCAAGATCGCGATTGAGCTGCCCGGTGAAGAGACCGAAATGCTCAGCGCGAAGGCGCGCGAATATGGCAGTTACATCAGCTTTGGTTCCTACGTGCGCGACCCGGATTGGCCCACGCGCCTCTTGTCCATCACCACGATCCTGAACGACCAAGGCGAGATCATCGCCAAGGATTGGAAGGCACGCAATCTCAAAGGCTTCTTCCCCGGCGGGCGCGAGCTTTTCACCACAACGATCTATGACGTCCTCGACGAATATGTGGAGCGCTATGGCTGGGACGCGGTCATTCCGGTGATCCAGACCCCGCTTGGCAATCTCTACACCAGCTCCTCGCAATTGGAGCCCGAACTGTTCCGGGCAGCCGCCATGAAAGGCGCAGAGATTATGCTGCGCACCGCAACCGGCAATTACAACGAGACCGACATTCGAGCCGTCTCCATGTACAACCGCGTGTACTCGACCATCGCAAACAACTCAGCCTCGCCAGAAAACAAATATTATCTCGCCGATTCCAACCCAGGATACGCTGGAATGGTTGGCCCAGACGGCGAGTTCTTCGAGCGTTCCGAGACCGATGATGAAACGCTCATCTATGGCCGCATTCCCATCGCAAGCTTCCGCGCGCGCCACCGCCAGCCGATTGTGCACAGCGAATTGGTGATGCCCATTTTTGAGCAATACCGTAGTCCTTACGGCCCCAATCTGCTTAAAGACTATCAGCCGACCGACACCAAAGATGCTGGGCGATATCTACGGGCGAAAACCCGCTGGACAAGCGGGCGATGATGGTGCGTCGGCTCGCCGCTTTGCTGATCGCTCTTGCAGCGTTTCCACACATTGCTTTGGCTAAGCCCGATGCGGACACTTCTGATCGCGCACCTTGGATGGAGGTCGTGCGGTTCTTGGAAGTGCTCTCATTCAGCTACGCAACTGCCAAGGACAACAGCGATGCAACGATCATCGATCAGCGCGTCGCCACTTGGGTGGTCGGCGAGCATGGGATATGGATCTACAGCCAATTGAACACAGGCGCGGAGCAAAAACTCTACCGTCAACGCCTCCATCACATGATTGTGTCTGAAGACAACCGCGAAGTCATTCAGCGAAGTTACGTGTTTAAAGAGCCAGAGCTTTTCGAGAGTGCTTGGAAGGACTCCTCGGCACTCTATGTAATAACCAAGGATGATCTTAAGCGAGCCCTGCCGGAGGGCTGCGATCAGGTATGGCTTAAAGATGAAGCTGGCCGTTGGCGCGGCAAGGTGGACCCCGCGACATGCCTCATTTTCTCCGAGCGGCGTCAGGCGCATATTCGGATCGGTGCTGATAGCTATTACCATGGCGGCGTGTATGCCACCTCGGAGCGTGGCTTTGATGAGCAGATGAACCCGATCTGGGGCTCAAAACCGGGCGAGTACATCCTCCATCACCAATGCGTTTCCCTCTATTGCACCGATGAGGCGAAGGTCTTGCGCGAGCGTGCCCAATAGCAACTCAAAGGAACTCACATGCCAGCCTATATGATCGTCGCCGCTAGAATCGCCGACCGCGATGCCTTCATCTCAGGCTACGGTGCTGCCGCTGGCGCGCTCGTTGCTAAGTTTGGCGGGCGCTACATTTTGCGTGGCCCGGGTGCGGAATTGCTCGAAGGCGAATTTGGCGATGGCGCATCCATGGTGATCTCCGAATGGCCCGACAAAGCGGCGGCCAAGGCGTTCTGGGACAGCCCCGAATATGGCGAGGCTAAGAAATTGCGCGCTGGGATAGCCGATTGTCAGGTGTTGCTGATCGAAGCGCCTAGCATCGCGGAGGCGCTCAATGCCTGAGGGGGCGGGCATCGACGTCATCAAGCGCACAACGGTCATAGTGCGCGACGCGGAGAAGGCGGCGCAATGGTACGAGAGTGTGCTTGGCATGAGCCGCTGGATGGACACGCCATTCACGCTGTCGGGCAATCAATTGGCATCGGGCAAGAAGGGGGATCAGACCCGCCTTGTCATCATGAAGGCCGAGCACGACGAGATTGGCATGATCGGCCTTCTCCAATGGGTCGACCCGGTGCGCAGCGATGTTCCTGCGCAGTTGCCAACCGAGATACCTTTTGGAACGCCGATTTTCGTGGTTGCCTCCAAGGACACGGAAGCAACGGTTGCGCGAGCCCGCGCTACTGGTTCGCGCATTCACGCAGAGCCTTTGGAATGGACTGTCACGGGAGCTGATGGCCGCAAGAAGGACATGATGGGGGCAAGCTTCTGGGATCTGGACGGTAATTTCTTTGAGGTTAATCAGGTGCTTCGGATCCACGAAGCGTGAACTTGCCCGAAGCCCTCTCAGCGTTTGATGTCCACTTGGCGCAAGGGTTTAGCGAGGACGTCAACCACCAATGGCGCATCGCGCGAAGGCCTGATGGCAATGTAAGACCTGAGGATTTTGGCTGGCATACCGAACCCATACCTGAACCTGCTGAAGGGGAGGTGCTGCTGCGGACCCACTACCTTGGCCTCGCACCAGTGATGCGGTTTTACATGCAAGGCACGGCTCGCACAGGCGATGCGACGCTGGGCATTGGCGATGTGATCCACGGACGCGGCGTTGCTCAGGTCATTAAGTCTCGCCACCCCGATTGGCGCGAAGGCGAGATGGTGCAGGGCCAGACCGGCTGGCAGACCTACAAGGTCAGCCGCATGAGCGCCCAAGAAAAGTTCTTTCGCATGCCCAACAACGGGCTTCCCGCAGCGCTTGGTGCAGGGGTGCTTGGCATGACCGGCCTTTCTGCACACGCTGGCCTCTTTGCCTGCGGTTCCCCGCGCGAGGGCGACCGTATGGTCTTATCCGGAGCCGCAGGAGGCGTGGGCTCCATGGTCAGCCAGATGGCGGCCAATGTGGTAGGTTGCGACGTGGTCGGTATGGCGGGCGGCGCAGAAAAATGCGCCTTCATTCGCGAGCACGGCTGCTCGGCAGCAATTGACTACAAGTCGGACGATATCGAGGCCAAGCTCGACGAATTGCGGCCCGATGGCATCGACCTCTACTTCGACAATGTCGGCGGGGAGACGCTGGAAGCTTGCCTCGAACGCCTCAGGATGCACGCCCGCGTCGTTCTGTGCGGTTCGATCAGCGAATACACGCGCGATGAGCCCTTCAAGCTCTCCAACTACACGCGGCTCAGAGCAACCGACAGCGTGATGCGCGGCTTCTTCGTCTACAATCACCTGGACCGCTGGGAAGAGGTGATGGAGGACATCGCTGGCTGGATTTCCGATGGACGCCTCAAACCCGTCCAAGACATCGAAGAGGGCTTTGCGGCCATGCCCCGCGCCCTCGCTAACCTATATTACGGCGCCAATGTCGGCGTCCAATGCTGCTCAGTGTGTGGAGAACCCGAAGAATGGCTGTGAGTGATGAAGCCCCCGTCCGCTTTCAAAGAGCGAACTTTATCGTAGCGGATTTGGACCGAGCGCTGACTTTTTATGAGCGCGTGCTTGGGTTCGAGGTTGAGTACCGGCTGGGCGACAACCCGAACAGCTACTCGCGGCCCGTGTTCGATATTCCTGATGCGGCTGAGCTTGGTTTTGTGACCCTCAACCTCCCCGGACAGCGCCGGGTGATGGCTCTCACCGAGATCGGGAAAGTCGCGATGGACCCTGTCCCGCACCCGCGGCGCAGCGCGATTGTGCTCGAGACCCATGACCCCGACGCTGTAATGGCGGGCGCGCGCGAGCTTGGTCTTACTGTCTATGAGGAAGAGGTGCTCAAGACCCCTGATGGAAGGGTGGGCCGCGAGATCGGAATTGTCGACTTCGATGACAATCTGATCGTCATATACAACTTCCCGAAAGGCCAGCAATGAGCTCTGAAAGTAACGCTGATTCAAAGGCCTACCCCAGTGCAGTCGCGGGCTGGGCGCTCGTCGTATTGCTCACGCTCGCCTATATTTTCAGCTTCGTCGACCGCTATATTCTCGGGCTTTTGATCGAGCCGATTAAGGCCGAGTTTGGCTTGTCGGACAGGGCAATCGGCTGGCTCTTGTCGGCCTTCACATGGGTCTATGGCTTTGTCGGCATCTTTATGGGCTGGCTCATTGATCGGGGGCGTCGGACATGGATTGTTGCCATCGGTATGGCGCTCTGGTCGGCTGCGACGGTAGCAACCGGCATGGCCAAAAACTTCGTCCAGCTCTTCACCGCGCGCATGGGTGTGGGGATCGGTGAGGCAACGCTGAGCCCTGCGACTTTCTCCATGATCGGCGACAGTTTCCCGCCTGAAAAACGCGGCAAACCCATCGCTTTTTACTCCAGCGCTCTGCCGATCGGGGCAGGGCTTGCCTCGCTCTTATCGGGCGCGGTGATCGCGTGGACGGCGGCAAGTGGCAACCAGAGCCTGCCGCTTTTCGGTGAGCTTGAACCTTGGCGCTTTACGCTGATCGTGGTCGGCCTCCCGGGCCTGTTCTTCGCCGCGCTGTTTCTCTTCATCCGAGAGCCTGCCCGCAGGCCCGCTCAGACCAGCGATGAGGTGATCGGTGGCAATGGGATTGGCGATGCGTTCAAGTATATCTGGAACAATTTTGCGCTCTACTTCGGCTTCGTCATGGTGGTGTGCTGCATGACCGCGATTGCTTACAGCCAAGGCTTCCTCGCACCCGTGTTTGAACGCACATGGGGCTGGTCGCCGCAGACCTACGCCACCGTCAACGGCATCTCGCTCCTCATTATTGGGCCGCTCAATATGATGCTGATGGGTACGATTTCCGACAAATGGACCTCCAAAGGTGTGCCGGATGCAGCGCTCCGGCTCATGTATATCGGCTTCTTCATCATGGTCCCGACCGCCGCGCTCCCGATGTTCATGCCCAACGCTTTGGCCGCTTTTGCAGTGCTGTGCGTCAACACGGTAGGGATCGGCATTGTCTCGGCGATTGGCGTCACCGCGCTTCTGGTCATTACACCTGCTCAAGTGCGCGGTCAGATCGTCGCGCTCTACTACCTCGCGATCAGCTGGTTCGGATCGCTCGGGCCAATCGTCGTGGGTGAGCTCTCCAGCCAGGTGTTTGGCGAGGACGACCTGAGGTTTGCAGTCGCTGCCGTACCCTTCATCTTCGCGCTTATACCGCTGGCGATGATGCCGATGACGCGGCGACGCTACCTTGCACAGGTGCAGCTCATTGAGAGCAGCGGTTCGTGAATGCGATAACCAAGGGGTACTCCGACGGCCCGTTCGGTCAGGTGCATCGGCGTGTGTGCGGCAAGGCAGGGTCCAAGCTTGACCTCCTCTGCCTGCATCCAGCGCCTTTCAGCGGCCTCGCATTCACCACCATCATGCCGCATCTCGCGCAAGGCCGACGGGTGATCGCGCCCGACTTTCCGGGGCATGGTGGGTCTGATCCGCACCGCCTCGACGCGGCGGTTGAGGACTATGCGAAGGCTATCGAGAGCGTCATCGCAGACCTCTCGTCAGACCGCCCGGTTGATCTTCTTGGCTTCCATACAGGCTGCCTTGTCGCGTGCGAATTGGCGCTCATCGCTTCTGCCAAAGTGCGCAAAATGGTACTGATCGACGTGCCCGCGTTCGATGCCGAGACCCGCGTCACCCAGCTCATCGATAGCACCAAGCCGCCGGACTTCACTCCCGACCTCTCCAGCCTTGCAACGGCTTGGGAGCGGGGCATCACGCGCCGGGTTGAGAGCCAAGGCATGGAGCGCAGTTTCGCAATGTTTGTCGAGCATCTGCGCCACGGTGAGGCGATGAATGCGGGCTTCCATGCTGGTTTCACCTACCGGCTTGAAGAGCGGCTCGCGGCGGTCCAGCATCCCACCACCATCATTGCGACCCAGTCGATGCTTCTTGATGCCACTCGCCGGGCGGCTTCTCTCATCCCCGGCGCAAGCTTGGTCGAACGGCTCGACATCAAGCGCGCTGTGCTTGACGAGGCGGCTGGCACAATAGCGCCTGAGGTTTCGGCAGCCCTCGATAGCTAGGTCTCGCCGACCGAACCTGCCTCTATCAACGCCTCTATCCGCGTCTCATCATAGCCAAGCGCCTCCAGAACCGCGCGGCTGTCGGCGCCTGCTTGCGGCAGTTGTTGCGGTGCGCCGATCCGTTTGCCATCCATCTCCAGCGGGATGGTGGGGAGGCGAACCTGCGTGCCATTATCCAGCGTCACATCTTCAAGCCCGCCTTCGTTCAAGTGCGGGTCGTCGAACATGTCTTCAGGCTTGCCAATCGGCGCAAACGGCAGGCCCGAGCCATCAAGCTTTTCGATCACCTCTGCCGCCGTCATTGTGCCGATCAGGGCGCGGATTTGCGGGATGATCTCATTGCGGGCCATCACGCGGGCGTTGTTCTCGCGCCACGCCTCATTGGCCCATAGGTCATCAAGGCCGAACAGCTTGCAGAACTTCTCCCACAGCGCGTCAGTCACAACGCCGATGAACACCGGCTCATCGCGGGTCTCAAACACGTCATACACCGCCCATGCCGACACACGCGCGGGCATGGGCGCGGCGGGGGTGCCGGTCACCGCATATTGCGCCATATGTTGGCCCACGAGGTATATCGTGGTTTCAAAGAGGCTCGCGGTGATCTTTTGCCCGCGGCCTGTGCGGTGGCGTTCTTCGAGCGCGGCTAGGATACCGATCACGCCAAACATGCCCCCGGTCACGTCAATTACGCTGGCCCCTGCTCGCGTGGGTTTGCCCGGTTGGCCTGTCATATAAGCGAGCCCACCCATCATCTGCGCAACCTCATCCAAAGCGGTTCGCTTTTCATAGGGGCCGGGCAGGAAGCCTTTTTCCGAGGCGTAGATCAGGCCCGGATTGCCCTTGGAGCAGCTTTCATAGTCAAGCCCCAAGCGGTCGAGCGCGCCGGGCCGGAAGTTCTCGACCAGCACATCTGCGCCGTGGATAAGGTCCTTGGCGACCGTGATGCCTTCCTCGCTTTTGAGGTCGAGGCAAATCGATTGCTTGCCCCTATTGTACATCGGGAAATAGCCAGAGCCTGAGCCCAGCAGACGCCGCGTGCGGTCGCCGCCAATGGGCTCCACCCGGACGATTTCTGCGCCAAGCCCTGCAAGGATATGGCCCACCGTCGGCCCCATCACCATGTGGGTAAATTCGACGACTTTGATGCCGGCTAAGGGGCTTGGGGAGCTCATGCTGCCACCCTTTCTTTGTAGTCGAGCATGGGCCCTGCATCGGGCGTAAAGCCGTAAAGCGGCTCGCCCGGAAGCGCCTCCTCCACAATGCTGCGAACTTTAAGGAGCTTCTCAAGATCAATCCCGGTGTTGCAGCCCATCGAATTGAGCATCAGCACGAGGTCTTCGGTCACCAGATTGCCGCTGGCTCCCGGCGCGAATGGACATCCGCCAAGCCCGCCAAGAGAGGCATCGAAGGTCGTAATGCCTTCCTCCAACCCCGCGACCACATTGGCGAGCCCAAGCCCTCGTGTGTTGTGCAGGTGAAGGGTGGTGAGCATGTCATCACCCACAGCTGCTTTCACTTTGCGCGTTAAGCGACGAACCTGCGCGGGATCGGCGTAACCAGTGGTGTCGGAAAGGCTAAATTCCATCGCGCCTGCTTTGGCAGCCTTTTCAGCAAGACGCACCACTTGGTCTTCGCTAACCGCGCCTTCCATGGTGCAGCCAAAGGCGGTCGATAGGCCAACAGCAAAGTGTATGCCGTGCTCCTTAGCAATCGCCGCAGCGGTCCGGATTTCTTCGAGCATCGCAGGGTGGTCTTTGCGAACATTCTTAATCGAGTGGGTTTCGCTCATGGAGAAGGGGATGCTCATCCCATCAACGCCTGCTTCCGCCGCAAACTGTGCCCCTTTTGCGTTGGGTACGAGCGTCACTACGTCGAGCCCTTCAATCCCTTTTGCAAAGGCAACGAGCTCGGCAGTGTCGGCCATTTGCGGGAGCAATTTTGGCGGCACAAAGCTCCCCACTTCAATTTCGCGCACGCCTGCTGCGGCTTCGGCAGCGATCCATGCCTTTTTGGCGTCGAGCGGCATCACCCGGTCGATGGATTGGAGCCCATCGCGCGGGCCCACTTCGGATACGAGAATATCGGTCATTATGATTTCTCCAGATAGACCCAAGGTCGCATGGTGCGGTCAGCTTGAGTCCAGTCGGCGATAGCGCTCGCCTGTGTGAGAGTGAGGTCAATCGCATCGAGGCCTTCTGTCAGCATTTGCTTGGCTTCGGGATCGATGGTGAAGCTGTGCGATTGACCAGTGCCTAAACTCGTTTGCTCGACGGTTTGCGCTGCTAGGTCGATGGTGACCTCTTTTCCTGCGACGCTGCTCAACGCGTCACGGGGCAGTGCAATCGGCAAGATAAAGTTTCGAATGCAATTGCCTTGGAAGATCGGTGCGAAGCTCTGCGCAATGACCGCTTGAATGCCCCATTCTGCCAGCGCCCAAACGGCGTGTTCACGGCTGGATCCGCAGCCGAAATTTGATCCTGCGACCAGCACTTTTGCAGACCGATACTCCGGCTTGTTGAGCATGAACTCGGGGTTCTCTTCGCGCGTTTCTGCATTGAGATAACGCCAGGGAGCAAACAATCCTTCGGCCAGTCCCGTGCGCCCGGTGGTGCGCATTTCACGGCTGGGAATGATCGCGTCGGTATCGACATTGTCGGCTAAGCGCTCTGGGTTGAGCGGCGCGGCAATGCTGGTGAGGGGCTGAGGAAAAGCGCTCATGCGGCTGTCTTCTCCACCGCTATCTCGCGTGGGTCTGCGATGACGCCTGCGATTGCGCTCGCCGCTACCGTTTCAGGTGAGGCGATATGGGTGCGGATGCCGGGGCCTTGGCGCCCTTCGAAATTGCGGTTGGTGCTGGAGATCACGCGGGAGCCTTCGGGGAAACCCTCTCCGCCAGCATAAAAGCAAAGAGAGCAGCCACTCATCCGCCATTCGAACCCAGCGGCCTTGAAGATTTTGTCGAGCCCTTCGGCTTCCGCCTGCCGTTTGACGCTGAGCGATCCTGGGACCGCGAGCGCTTTCGTGATGCTGGGCGCAATCCTGCGACCTTCAAGCAATGCAGCAGCGCGGCGCAGGTCAGAGATGCGGCTGTTGGTGCAGCTTCCAATGAACGCTGCGGTAAGCGGTGTGCCTGCGATTGGAGCGCCTGCAGTAAGGCCGATGTACTCATGTGCGCGCTCCGGCCCTTGTGGGACTTTTGCGTTCACTGGGACGGTGTGCTCAGGGCTTGTGCCCCAGCTGACCATTGGGGCGAGGTTTGCGGCGTCGATCACGATTTCGCGGTCGAACTGCGCATCGGGGTCGCTCTTGAGGGCTGTCCAATAAGGATCTTTGAAATCGGCGGGGGCATAGGGTCTCGAGGCCAAAAATTCGAAGGTTTTGGCATCTGGCGCAATCAGCCCGGTCATCGCGCTGAACTCGGTCGCCATATTGCACAACGTCATGCGCGCTTCCATGTCGAGCGCCTCGACAGCTTCGCCAGCAAACTCGACCACATGGCCTGCCCCGCCGCCAGCGCCATGCTGAGCGATCAGGGTGAGGATCATGTCTTTGGCTGTGACGCCCGCGGGGAGGGTACCCTTAAACCTCACACGCATGGTCTTGGGACGATCGAGCCTCAGCGTGCCCGTCACCATAGCGTGCTCTGCTTCGGAAGAACCGATGCCCCAAGCCAGCGCTCCAAATGCGCCTTGCGTGCAAGTGTGGCTGTCAGGCGCGACCAAGGTCACTCCGGGCAGCACAATGCCTTGCTCCGGCGAGATCACATGGACGATGCCTTGATCGCGGTCGTTCACATCGAAGAGGGTGATACCAGCCGCCTTGCACGCCGCGCGGGTTTCGGTGATGAAACCTTCGCCGCCTTGCATCAAAGTGCCATCACCGCGCCCCGGACGGGTGTCGACGATATGGTCCATCACTGCAAAAACACGCGCGGGATCAAGCACCTTGCGGCCCATCTCAGCCATTTGCTTGAGAGCGGATGCCCCGGTACGTTCATGCAGGAACACGCGATCAATCGCAATCAAAGACGCCCCGCCAGAGGTCTTGGCAACCTCATGCACGTCCCAGATTTTATCGAACAGTGTTCCTGCCATAGCCTCTTATTACCAGACGCCTTGCATTAGGCAGACGCCTTCATCTCCGCATCAATCGCGCGCCAATCCTTGGTGACGAATGTCTCCTGAATGGCGGTGCGTGTTTCCAATACTCCATTGCGGATCCAGTGCCATGTGCGGCATCGGTTTTGCCCGTCATCGGAGATTTGGATCTGCTCATAAAGATAGAGCGAAGGATCGCCTGTACGCTGCCAATAAAGCATCATTGTGCGGTTATATTCGTCCAATGGCACCTCGGCGGCCCACCCTTGGATCAGCTCATTGTCCCACCAAATCCGGCCTTCGCGATAGGTCGCGGGGAAGTCGCGAATTTCGGTTTTGCCATCGGGCCATGTGTAGTGATTGGTCTGGTGATAAGGGATGTCGTCTTCACCCGTCATGCGGCAGAGAAGGCGGCTGGCGTGCTGGTCCACCATTTCGTCTTTGGCGTTGAAATAGGTGTAAGTCCCATCCCAAACGCCCTCATGGCGCGCGAGAAGGGGCATGCGTTCAGCAAATTCGGCGTAGGTGGTCATTCTAAGCTCCCTTGAGAGATAAAAGTGTGTTGTGCCAGCGTGCGCTCGCATCGCCTGCTCTGATGCGGGCAAGGGCGCGGGCGTGTAATTGATGCAGATCAAGCGTTTGGGGCTGGAGAGGGATCGCGTTTGCAGCGCCTGCCTCATACCATGGCTCGAAGAATGCTTCGGCGCGGGCCGCCGCCCAGGCACATTGAAGATATTGCCCAAAGCGGTCTGGGGCCATGTCTGGGTAGAGTTTGGCCGGATCACCCTTAGGTGGCTCCGGCCAGAGGATTTGCGAAGCGCCCAAGGCTTGCGCTGCCTTGTCGATAGTCCCGGCCATATCGTCGAAATCCGAAGATTGGCCGTGGCCGGGGACGTCGATTGCGAGGCCTCCCTCAACCGGAGACCCCATATCTTCAGCGGGCCCATGCAATGTGAGCGCTCCTCCGCGCGTCCCGGCCCAGTGGATCAGCCCACCGTCGATTTCGAGCCAGCCTTCACCCTGATCTTCCTTGAGGGGAGGGCAGCCTTCTGCGCCCGCATGACCGAGAAGAAATTGCAGGCTCACCTCTTGATGGTCGGCAGGGGTGCGCACTTTCTCAGCGGACCACCCTCGCGGCATTTCGCCAAGACGGTCGATATGCGCCTGTAAAGGATCGCCATCATAGGCGCTAATCAAGCACGGCGGTACATCGGCATCGACGGCGGGAATATCGCGCGGGGCCCGCAAAACTGCGCCGTATCCCGCTTGATAATTATTGCCCGCATCCAGCATCTCAGAGACTGCCTGAGCCACGCGGCCGACGTCCGCATGAGCCACTGAAAGTCGCGCTTCCTCGCGTGTATCAAACCATGGGAAAACCCAGCTTTGTTCAAGCATCCGGTTCCACAGCCAAGTGAGGTGCTCGCCATAGTCACTAGGGTGAAATTCGGGGAGATAGCGCTCTCCAAAGATGCGCATTTCCTCTTCATTCCAGATCGCATAACCACCTACGGCTAGCGCTTTGAAACGTTCTGGTTGGCGCTTTAGGGCCGTGACAAGAATGATCCCGCCCGAATGAAATCCGTATGCGGCGCAAGGTCCTAACCCCAATGCATCGGCGAACTCACACACCGCATCGGCGAAATCATTGATCTCTGGGTGCCCTTGTAAAGGATCACTTTGTCCGAACCCCGGTGAATCGGGCGCAATACAGGTGAAGTGCGCGGCCCACTTCATCATCAAGGCTTCATATTCGGCGCTTGAGCGCGGGCTTTGATGGACCATAAGCAGCGGCGGGCCTTCACCGCAGCGGCGATAATGGACCTTCCGGGATGCTCGCTCGTTGGAGCCAGGGATAGTGAGAATATGACGTGTTATCTGGGTCAATAATTTGTCCGGACAAATTTTGCTCGACAAGCGTGTAACCGCGTTTAATGTGCCTTGTCAAAGGGTAGTGACATTAGCGCCAAAAGGAATGGAAAGAGGCTCTAACGTGAGTGAATTGATCGGTACCAAGATGGTGGAAGATGGCAAAACCGCCCGTGAGCTTTTTGAAGCGGTGATGGCCAATCCTGCGCGCAAGAAGTTTGGCTTTGGTGCAAAGCTCGCCATCGTCAATGTCGACGTGCAGCAGGCCTACACCCGCACCGATATGTTCAAGACCGCCTATGAAACCGACCCACGTCAGATCGAGTACATCAATACCATCAGCCGCCTAGCCCGTGAAAAGGGCATGCCGGTGATCTGGAGCCGGGTTGGCTATAAAGATGATGCTGCGGATGCTGGCGTTTGGGGCACGCGCACGGATACCGAGGATCTCGCTCCAAAACATCAAATACGGTTCGCCGCGCCACGAATATGATCCGCGCTGCGAGATCGGCCCAGATGACCTGCAATATACCAAACGTATGCCAAGCTCGTTTTTTGAAAGCCCGCTTGCAAGCTATCTGACCTTTCACCGGGTGGATACGGTTGTGGTAACGGGCGGCTCGACCAGCGGATGTGTGAGGGCAACGGCGGTGGACGCGCTCTCATACGGTTATCGCACCATTGTTCCGATTGAGACCTGTGCTGACAAACATGAGAGCTATCACTTTGCCAATCTCACCGATCTTCAGCTGAAATATGCCGATGTAGAGCCGGTGCAGACCGTGATCGACTGGCTGGAGGCGCGTTGATGCAAGAGGGTGCAGCTGATCCGGGCCTTTATGACTATCAAGCTTATCGCGACCGCCCAAAGCTTGCATGGCCCGGCGGCAAGTCTTGCGCGGTGTGGGTCGCACCCAATCTCGAATATTACGAGATAGACCCGCCAACCAATCCACAGCGCAAGCCTTGGCCCAAACCGCACCCCGATGTGGTCGGCTTTTCTTACCGCGACCATTCCAACCGCGTGAGCCACTGGCGCATGGCCGATGTGATGAGCCGCCATGGGTTTCCCGGCTCCGTCAGCCTCTCAGTCGCCCTTTGTGATCACCATCCAGAGGTCGTGCAGGACGGGGTGGAACGGGGTTGGGAGTTTTTCAGCCACGGCATTTACAATACACGCTATTCTTACGGCATGTCCGAGGCGCAGGAGCGGGCGATTATCGAAGACTCGATTCGCTCAGTCGAGGGGGCGACCGGTCAGCGAATACGCGGCTGGCTCGCCCCCGCATTGACGCATACTCCGCGCACGCTCGATCTGCTCGCTGAATACGACTTTCACTACACTTGCGATCTTTATCACGACGATCAGGTGCAAGAAGTGAAGGTGGCTTCAGGCAAGCTCGCCTCAATCCCCTATAGCCTTGAGGTCAACGACCACTACGGTTTCAATGTCTATGGCATGTCGGGCCGCGAATATGCCGATTGCCTTATCCGCCAGTTTGAGCGGCTTGCCGATGAAGGCGAGCGGACAGGTTCCGGCACCGTCATGTGCATACCGCTGCATGCCTATCTTATCGGACAACCCCATCGGATCGGCCCTTTTGAAGAGGCGCTTGCTCACATCGCTGCGGACCCAAGGTGCTGGGCAGCGCGTGCGGGTGAGATTGTGGATCATTGGAGGGCTGCCCAATGAGCCTTCCCGAAGAATACACCCAATACCCCAAGCGCGCAGAGGGCTACGATCACGACCTCTATCCCTGGTCGAACATGCACCAGCGAAAGCCGGTGAAGTGGCCCGAAGATAAGTCGGTCGCGGTGTGGCTTTGCATCAGCCTCGAATGGTTTCCGATAACCCCTGAAGGCCCTTTCAAAGCGCCGGGGCATATGGTCACACCTTACCCTGACTACCGGCACTACACCGTGCGCGACTACGGCAACCGGGTGGGCGTATGGCGAATGCTCGAGGCGTTTAAGGCCGCTGGCGTGCGCGCAAGTTTCGCGGTCAATGCTGCGGTGGCAGAGCGCTACCCTGAACTGATCGAAGCGGTGCTCGCCGATGGCCATGAGATCATCGCTCACTCGACCGATATGAACGGAACGATCACCTCGGATTTGCCCGAGGAGGATGAGCGCGCACTGGTTTCAGACAGCCTCACCCGGCTTGAGGCAGCGTGCGGCGTTAAGCCTAAGGGGTGGCACTCCATCGCCCGTTCGCAAAGCTGGCGCACGGCCGATTTGCTCGCTGAACATGGCCTCCAATACACCTGCGATTGGGTCAATGATGAGCTGCCTTACAGCTTTAACAATGGCCTTGTGAACCTGCCGCTTAACACTGAGCTTTCCGACCGGATGATCGTCGCAACCCAGCAGCATTCAGCCGAGGGCTGGGCGCAGATGATGCGCGACAGTTTCGATTGGCTCGCCGCTGAGGCCAGGGGTAATGACTACACCAAAGGTGGCGGTCGGATGCTGCCGATCCAGCTGACGCCATATATCATGGGCCTGCCCTATCGCATTGGTGCATTGGAACAATTGCTCGCCGATCTCACGTCGCGCGAAGAAGCATGGTTTGCGCGCGGCGATGAAATTGTCAGCGTTTGGAAAGGCCAACAATGAAGGCCCAATCGATGGAGGCACTCAACCCCCGCACAGGCGAGACCGACTATGAATTCGCAGTAAGCTCGCGCGAGGACATCGCCGCCGAGGCCGCCCGCTTGAGGGAAGCGCAACCTGCATGGGAAGCGCTTGGCCCTGAAGGGCGCGCCAAGGTGCTGCTCACATTCGCCGATGCAGTGGACGCCGCTGCTCCGCGCATCGCAGAGGCGCTCGCCGTCGACACAGGCCGCCACGCGGTTTCGTGGATCGAGGTCGAAGGGCTCTCGCGCAACATCCGCCGCTGGGCCGAGCGTGGGCCGGCGCTGATCGCAGGATTGGACCGCGAAGGGAAACCGTCAGCCACCCCCGGGTTTGAGATCGCTTCCGACTATTCGGCCTATCCGCTATTCGGCGCAATTGCTCCGTGGAATTTCCCGGTGATCCTCAGTCATATCGACGCCGTGCCTGCTCTGATGGCGGGATGCGCGGCGCTGGTGAAACCTTCCGAGGTCACCCCGCGCTTTGCAGAGCCCTTGCGCGATGTGCTCGCGGCGGTGCCCGAATTGCCGCTCGCCTATATCATGGGCGGGGCCGAGGTCGGGCAGGCATTGATTGAAGAGGTCGACTATGTCTGCTTCACCGGTTCGACCGCGACAGGCCGCAAGGTTGCAGAAGCAGCAGCGCGGCAACTGATCCCGGCAAACTTGGAGCTGGGCGGGAAAGACCCGATGATCGTGACCGCCAGCGCTGACCCTGAATGGGCCGCGCAGGTCGCTTTGCGCAGCTCGATTGTGGCCACGGGCCAAGCCTGCCAATCCATCGAACGGATCTTCGTCGCGCGCGAGATTGCCGGGCCGTTCCTCGCGGCTTTGGTGAATGCAGCAGAGAAGGTCGAAATCACCCACCCCGATCCCAAGCAAGGCCATATCGGCCCCTTCATCTTCCCGGATCAGGCGGGCAAAGTGCAGGCGCAGATCGACGATGCGGTGGCCAAAGGCGCGCGGGTTCTTTCGGGCGGCAAAGTCGAGCATTTGGACGGCGGCAATTACCTGCGCCCCACCGTCCTTGCCGATGTTACCCCCGATATGGCGGTGATGAGCGACGAGACGTTCGGCCCCGTGCTCCCGGTCATGATTTGCGAGACGCTGGATGAGGCCATCGCGCACGCCAATGACACCACCTACGGCCTCTCCGCCGCTGTACTCGCCGGATCGCTGGAGGAGGCCGCGCAAGTCGGCGCGCACCTCGAAGCGGGCGCCATTAGCCTCCAGGACGGCGCACTCACCAGCATGGTTTCGGACGCGACCAACCACTCGCGCAAAGCCTCTGGCCTTGGCCCAAGCCGTATGGGCGACGAAGGCCTCCTCCGGTTCTTCAGGCGCAGGGCCATGATCGCGCAAACCGGCCAAGCGCTGCCCATTGATGCTTACCGCGAAGGGCAGACTTAATGGGAAACCGCGCGGACCTCGAGGCAGTGATGCCCGCGATGCTCCTTCACGATGGCTATTGGGATGGATGGTATCGCGACTTTGATCTGGACGGCCAATTGCTCGACGAATGCCGGGTTAAAACCCATTGCGAATTTCCGGACAATGGCGAGTGGCACTATATCCAGCACAATTGGATCAGCTGGGCCGATGGGCGCGAGGCGACATACGAGTTCGGCGGCAAGCTCGATGGTCATCGGTTGATTTGGGACACCGACCGCTTCTCTGGCTATGGCTGGCAGACCCATGAGCACACCATCATGCTGCGGCTTGACCGGTTGGATGTGCCGGGTGCGTGTTATGTCGAGATGATTGGTCTTTTTCCCGGAGCGCAAACCCGCGCGCGCACTTGGCAGTGGTTCAAGGACGAAGAGCCGTGGAAGCGGACATTGTGCGATGAAAAGAGGATTGAAGGATGAAGAATTTGGCCGCTTTGGCTGGGGCCGCTCTGCTGTTGTCTGGGCCAACCTCGGCTCAGGAAACTGAGCGTGCAGGGCCGCCACCCCAAGCCACCTGCGACCAACCCGTCGTGATGGTCGTCACTGGCCTAACCCTCGACCGCGCACGCATGGGCCAATACGCTCAGGCCATTGCCAAGAGCAAAATCTACGAGGAACTGGGCGGCTATTATCTCAATATCCCGCGCACCTTGGAGATTTTCGAGGGCACTGAGGACCCGCGCGCCACCACCATCACTGTCCGCTTTCCCTGCATCGAAAACGCCCGGGCGTTTTGGTATAGCAAGACCTATCAGGAAACGATCCTACCCCTGCGCCAGAACCCAAGTGCAGGCGATTACAGCGTGCGCGTCTACCCAGAGGCACCGCTTCGCGAGGACATGGTGGGCAAGGTCGGCGACAACACCTTTATCGCCGAATTTCCAGCGGACGGTGTCGAGCAAATCGAACGCTGAATTAGCGCTCTAGCTCCACCAGTTCGTAGCGGTTCATCATGTAGCCTTCGATGGAGCCGTAGACGAGGATCGAGTCCTCATCGGCCGTCACCCACATGTCGAAATCCGGATGGTGCGTGCCGCCCATGCCATCGTCGCTATCGTCGACGTAGCGATAGTGACGGCACCGGAAAGTGCCCGCTTCGACCGTTTTTTCCTCCTCGCCCACATATTCCATCGTCATTTCGAGATAAGCGATTTGCGGAGCCGTTGCCCCTCTGTGGTCGGGGGAGGGGAGGTAGAACTTCAGCCGCCTTTTGTGCGGGCCTTTGGAGATGTCCATAAGCCTTGTGGTGAAGCCATCGCCCGCGATTGGATGGGTGCCAAAGGCGTCGAATTCGCCTGCCGAGCGCGTTTCTGAATTGCGTCCAATGCCGGGGCCGTAGCTCTCGCACAGGATCTGGTCGGCGTCTTGGTCATATCGCATCCAGCCCGAGCCCAAAAACTCATCGCCCAGCGTGAGGTGCACCAGCAAGTTCTGCGGCTTGCGATCCGGGCCAATATGGTAGGTAATGTTGCGAAGGACCGTGGGATCGGGCTCCTCAATCTCGCACTGCGCGCTCATAATGACCGAGCCATCGGCATGGTGCGAAAAATTGAACCACTCGCGCCCGCGCTCCTGCCCCTCCATCCCTGGCTTCATCGAGGAATAGCGGATTTTGCCCCGGACGTTTCTGTGCTGCATCAGATGATCCCAGCCTTACCCAGCCGCTCAATCACTTCGGCTTGGCGACGGCGGAAATAGTCGCGGTTGGGAATGGTAGGCTTGCCATCTTTCATCATGCCTTCCTGCGCGAAAGGCTCAGCGGCTGCGGCATAGGCCTCGGCGAACAAAGCCGGGCGCTGGCGGGCGAGGTAGTTGGTCATGGCCGGGACCCGGCGCGCTTCGCGAAGGGCGCCAAGATCGATGGTAGAGAAGGCGGTGAAGGTTTCGCCATCACCAGACTGCGCCACCACGCGGCCTTTCCAATCGACCACCTGGCTGTTTCCTTCCGCGCTTGAGAGCGGCATCGAAGTTCCCGAAATCCCGGCGGTGTTGGAGGAAACGATATAGGCGAGGTTCTCAAACGCGCGCGCCTGTTTGGCGATATCCTTGTTGGTTGCGATGGGTGAGCCGACTTCGCTCGACGAATGGCAAAACACCTCCGCGCCTCGCAAAGCCAAGGCCCGGGCGACCTCAGGGTAGAGGATTTCCTCAGACGCAATCGCGGCGAGGTTGCCGATCTCGGTTTGGGCCACCGGGAAGACCCCTTCGAGCCCATATTTGTCCAAGTAAGCGTCCCACACATCGTGGGGGCTTGGCGCGAACATGGAGATAAGGCGGCGGTATCGCAGTAGCACATCGCCCGAGGGCGCGACGATAAAGCAGGTCTGGAAATAGAAGCCGGGAAAGGCCTCATCGGTCTCATAGGCGTTGCCAGCAAGGAACATGCCCAAACGCTGCGCGACCCCGCCAAGCGCTTCGTACTCTGGGCCGCCCGCCGCCCAGCCCACCCGTGCGGCGAAGTCTTCAATGGAGATGCGCCCCGGATAGGAGGTGAAGAGATATTCTGGCAGCACCACCAGCTTCACGGGCTTGCCCGAATATTGCGCGACGAAAATGGAGCTGGTGCGGATTTGCCCTTCGATTTCGGTAATATGCTCAAGCATCGCCGCCCGCGCCGCGTCCGCGTCGGGCAGGCGTTCGAGCGAGCGTGCAGTCAGCTGCATCGCCATCGCTGAATAGATTGAGGTGTCGTTCACGGTATCTCCTCTAGCCGCAGAAATCGGGCTTGCTGAAACCATTGCAGCGCAGATCCCGGATGCCAATGCCCGCCTGCGATCAAGTTCCAGCATGGATCAAAGCCCAAGTGACCCCGGGTTCATCAGGCCCTTTGGATCAAGTTCAGCCTTCGCCGCTTTCAGCAGCCTATCGGCACGCGGATGAAGGCTGTCACGATAGCGATAAGTTCGCCCGATCTGGAAATGCGCTGCGTCGTGTTCGAAGAAGATATCGACAATCGCGGACTTGAGTTTCTGCGTCAGCGCCCAGCTTTCCGCGTTCGCCTGATGCTTGGGCAGCTTTTTCAGGTGCGCGGCTTCAATCGTGTCCTCGATCACCGGATTGCGCGCGTCGGGCCAGTAAAGGCACGGCTCGATTACCATGCCAGCCCCGCCAACCGCTGCGACAAGAGTGCCGTAGTGGACGCCGAGGCGCTCCATTTCCTCGGCATGCTGAGCAAACAGCGCCTCAAACGCGGCAAAGCACGCGGCGGATTTGCCGTGCGAGACAAGCCCGTGGATTGGTGCCCAGCGCTCGCCTTCTGGGCCGAGGATGGAGTTCAGCGGCCCAAACGGATTGGCGCGGACGATCTTGGGGATCGTGTTTTCAACCTCGCGCCCGCCATGCTGCTGGGCGATCTGGCGCGCGATTTCGACGTCTGCATCAGCGGCGGCTTGGATGCGCCCTTCCGCCAGCACGTGGAGCGAGAAATTGGCATCTTTGAGGAAATCGCGCCCCGCTGCGACGACCTTTGCGCCCTCTTTGAGCGCCTTTAGTACGCCGCCCCCAGTCGAGGCCTGCTTCTTCATCATGCCGACGAGCTGCTTGGCGTCGCTGGTGAGGCTGTCGCGCTTCATGCGAATGGCGTTGAGGTAGGGGTCGAAGCCGAAACACTCGGTCGCAATGCCCAGTCGTTCGATGGCGCTGGCCGCGGCAAACCAGCTTTGCGCGTCGTCAAAGGCGAAGCTGGCATAGGCGTGGAAATCGGCTTCGGGGATCAGCCTGAGCGTGACGGTCGCTTTGATGCCCAATGCCCCGGTGTCGCCCAGGAAAAGCCCGGTCAGGTCAGGGCCATAGGGCCGCGTATGTTTCTTGCCAGTGTTGAGCAGGGTCCCGTCGGCGAGCACGACTTCCAGCGAGTTGCAGCTTTGTACCGCCGAGCCATGTCGCCCGGTGCCCCAGAAAATGCCATTCTGGCTCATCCCGCCGCCGATGGTCGCCTTGAGCCCCGAGAGCGTGCCCCACATGGGTGTGCGCAAATGGCGCTCGGCGAGGTGTTCTTTGAGCGCGGCCCATGTGCAACCTGCCTCAACCGTCACGGTCATTGAGACGTCGTCGACTTCGAGCACACGGTTCATTTGAGCAAGGTCAAACAGGATCGCGCCAGCCTCACCTTGCGTGTAACCGCCGGTGTAGCTCATCCCGCCGCCGCGCGGGGCAACGCGGTGGCCCGCATCGGTGGCGGCTTTCACGGCGGAGGCGAGTTGATGCTTGTCTTTGGGCCGCACGATGGCCGCCAAATCAGCGCCGCGATCGTAGATATCGTGGGCGTAGAAATCGAGGCTGGCAGGGTCATCCAGAACCTCTGCGCCGGTCGCTTTAAGGTCGGCCACAAGGCTGTTCGAGGTGGTGGCGAGGGTGGCCATTATGCAGGCTCCAATTCAGGGGAAGGGGAGGGTGCGGTTGTGTCGGCTTCGGGCAGCGCTTCCGGGTATTTGCCAAGGAAGAGCAGCAATCCGCCGCCGAAGATAAAGCCGAAAAGCGCAACTTGCAGGATCGGATCGTAGCTCCCAGTCGTATCGCGCACATAGGCGTAGATAATAGGCGAAAGCGCGCTGAAGAGGCCAAAGGGCATGTAGAGCATGCCGTAGATTTTGCCGTAATGCGCCATACCGAAATAGCGGCCCGTGAGATAGGCGATAAGGTCGCTCTCCGCGCCCGCTGCAAAGCCTAGGAGGAACCCGGCAAGTCCCGCCATCGCGAAGGTGATGTCTCCGCTCAGCAAGATGAAGCACGAGATCGCTGGCAGGCACAGAAGCGGGAAGGCTACGAAACCCTGCCAGAAACGGTCGAGCAACGCTCCGGTGGCGATGCGGCCAGCGAGGATGCCAATGCCGAGGATACCCATAACGCTCGCCGCGTCCCCTTGGCTGATACCCCGGTCACCCAGCATTGTTGGCATGTTGATGAAAGCCCCGCCAAAGGCTGTGGCGATGATCGCGATGGAAAGCCAGATCAGCCAGAAGCGATAGTCTTTGAGCGCGGTTTTGAGCTCGACCCCGGTTAGGTTGCCGCTGGCGCTCTCGATGGCTTTGGGGCGTTCGTCGGGGCGCGGTTCGCGGAAGAGGAAGAAGGCGACGGGCAGAGCGATCAGCAGCGGGAGCAAGGCGACAATGCCAAACATCGCGCGCCACCCTTGCGTCTCAATCGCCCACACGGCGAGCTTGGGCACAACGATGGCGGCTAGGCTGGTCCCGAGGAGCAGGATGCCAAGCGCAAGGCCGCGATGTTTAAAGAACCACAGATTGATCGCGCGGCTCCATGTGACCGGCGTTGAGCCAATGCCGACCAGCCCAACAAGCACCCAAAGCGCGTAATAGGTATAGAGCGTAGAGGTCGCCGCAGCGGTTGGCGTCAGGCTGATCGCTCCGAAAGAAAGCCCAAAAGCCACCAGCGACCACAAGGCCACTTTTCGCACCCCGTGGGTGTCCGCGAGTGACCCGAAGAAAGGTGCAAGCAGGCTCGCAATGACGCCGAAGATGGTGATCGGAAAGAGGATTTGTGTACGGCTCCACCCGAACTCTGCGATCAGCGGATCAACAGTAAAGCCGATAACGTTGAAAGGGATGGGTGAGGCCCCGCAGGCAACCCCCAGCACGCCTGCGAGGAGGATCGTCCAACCCTTGGAAAACTCACCGCGCTCGGTAGATACATCACTCGCCTGCACTATAGAACTCCGTCAGATTTCCGTCTGGATCGCGCACTGCGAAAAGGTCGACTGTGCCAACGCCAGCGATGACAACATCCTGTGCTTCGTGCGCAAAGGCAATGCCCTTTGCTTCGAGCGCGGCCTTATAGGCTGCATAATTGCGCACAGGGTATCGCACGGATAGGATTCCCAGATTTGGCGCAGAGGCATAGGCGGAGAAATCGCGTCCTTCGAACCCTTCAAATTGCATGACCTCTACGCGGCCCCTTTCTTCCGGCAACACGGGCTGGGCCACAGCGGCGCGGCGCACCAAAGTGGTCGCAAGGTTTGCTGGCACAGAGAAGTTGTTCGAGCGCGCCTCCGGGTCGGTAAAGGGCGCATCGAACAAGACGTCAAACCCCAGCGTGTCGCGATAGAATGCGAGGCTGGCGGGCTGATCCTTTACCATGCGCATGGTGTTGAACGCTTGGCTTAAGGGGCCGATCGGAAAGTCGGTGAAGGGCGGGGCTTCGCGCTCATACAGCGCATAGTTCACCCCGTGAGGGCCACGGATGACCACGTTCACAAGGTCTGAGCCACCAAAGCTGAACCGGTACGGCTCGCTCTCCGCCCACCAGCCCATTGCAATCGCTGCGTCATAGGCTGCGACGGTGTCCTCGCTCCTGAACATGATCGAGAAGATGCCGCCTGTGTCCCACGCCCTTGCAGCAGGCCGGATGGGACGTTGGCCGTCGACCCCATCAAAGCGAATGTAACGGATGCATCCCGTCTCAGCTTCGGGCGCGCAGATCCTGCGGTAGGAAGCAGTGACAGTTTCGGGAAGGCCCAAATAGTTAAGTTCGCCGCGCGTGACCTCAGCTTGAGAGGTGATGCGCCATCCGCCATGCTCAATCAGCCAGCGCGAACTTTCTTCCAAATCCTCCACGCTCACAACGGCTTCGCTCCACGGCTCAACGCCAGCGTCCGAAGCGGCCCCGGCCAATGCAGGTGCTGCGGCCAAAGGAGTGTGCCGAACCCTGCGAGCAAGGTTCGGCACTGGGAGAGAAGGGTGGAGCGCATCCTATTCGAAGGTGAAGCCCACATCGACGCCCACAGTCAGGGGCGGTGCTGCGAACACCTGGTTCTGACCTGTCGGTGCGTTGAAGGTGTTGGCGCGGAAATATTCGCGGTCGGTGAGGTTCTTGCCCCAAAGCGTCACGCGCCAGCGATCCGCGCGATAGCCAATGCGTGCGTCCAACCTCAGGCCCGGCTCCTGCTGTGTGCCGGGCACATTGGCAACAAGGCCAAAGGTGTCATCTTCCCATGCGGCATCGCCGCCAAGGAACACCTCTCCATCGCCGACGGGAATTTCCCAGTTAAAGCCGACAAGCGCTTTGAACTCAGGCGCGTTTTTGAGATCAAGGCCAAGCCCGCACTCGATAATCTGTGCCTCAAATTCAGGGGAGCCTGGTGTGGCCGTGGCGTTGACGCACGCTGGGCCGGCTGCCGCAGTTGAGCTTCCCGAAAGAAGGCCGGCCTGCGCAAAATTCAGTTCACGGTATTCAGCATCAAGGAAGCTTGCGTTTCCGTAGATCGTCAATCCGTCAACAGGTTCAAGCTGGGCGTCGACCTCAACACCTTGAATGCGCGCCTCGCCTGCGTTGATCCGGGTAAATCCACCGGTGGGCAGAGTGCCGCTGATCTGTAGGTCTTTGTAGTCGTTGTAGAAGTAAGTCGCGTTGAAAGTCGCACGGCCGTCCCAGAATTGAGTGCGAATGCCGGTCTCAATGCTGTCGAGCTGTTCTTCATCAACACCGCGAAAGCATGCAACCGGACTGAAGCAATCGGGTGAGAATCCAGGCGATTTGAAGCCGGTCGCATAGCTTGCGTAAAACAAGATATCCTCGGTCAGCGAATAGTCGACTTTTGCGGTCCAAGTGATGTTGTCAGTGTCCGCTTCGCCGGTGATGTTGGAGCCAAAGCCAGCCAGAGGGCCGCCCGCGTTGCCCACAAACTCACGGTCTTCTGTGGTCCATCGAAGGCCGCCTGTGACGGTCAGCGCGTCCGTTACATCAAAGGTGGCCTGACTGAACAAGGAAAAGCTTTCGGTCTCCACATCGTTCTCAAACGGGAAAACAAAAGTGTAATCGAGATCGACGGTTTCGTTGTAATAGAACGCCCCGGCAGTGAGATTGAAGGGGCCGTCAAAGTCTGTGTTGATCAGCACTTCCTGGCTGAACTGATCTTGCTCGGTCTGCTGGAAGAATGGGAAGCTGATGAAGCTTGAAAGATCATCCTTCAAAGCGCGCAACGCCGTGATCGAGGTGATGGAAAATGTCTCGTAGTCGCCCGTCAATTGAAGTGAGGCGCCATAAGCTTCGACTTCACTGTTGAAATTTGTGACACAGCCAATCGGTTGGAAATTCACAGGTGTGTTCGCTGAACATGTAACCCCGAATGCGGGTTCAACTGTGAAAATATCCTGGTCTACATCGGTCGTGATCGCAGGGTTCGTACTGCTCGAGGTGAGTGAGCTTGGCACAGGATCGCTCTCATCACGTGTGTAATCGAAGATCGCGAGCACGCTCCAATTATCGTCCATTTCGCCGTATAGGCTGCCGCGAAACGCATACACCTTTTCATCACCAACCCTGGTCCCGGCTTGGGCAGCAAAATCGCCGTTGGGATTAAGCGTGTGGAAGCCCTCGCGCTCTTTGTAGAGCCCGGTAAGGCGCACTGCGAGTGTATCAGCAAGGCCCAAGTTTACCGTGCCTCGCCCCTGAATTCGCTCAAAATTGCCAACACCAAAATCGGCTGAGACCGAGTTTTCATCGAGCTGGGGGCGAACGGAGGTGAACTTGATCGCACCGCCGTTTGTGTTGCGACCGTAAAGCGTGCCTTGCGGTCCGCGCAAAACTTCGACTTGCTCGACATCGAGTAAATCAACAAGCGAGCCAACGGTCCGGCCCAAATACACATTGTCGATGTAAATGCCGACAGCAGGGTCAATGGCACCGCGCGATTCATCCTCGCCAACACCTCGGAAAAAGATCCGAGCAGAAGAAGCCGTTCCTGTTCCGGTAGTGATCACCACGCCCGGGATTTGAGAGGTCAGATCGTTGGTATCAGCGATTTGCCTTGCTTCGAGCTGTGCGCCTGTCAGTGCAGAGACCGATGCTGGCACATCTTGAAGGTCCTCGGCTCGGCGCTGTGCTGTAACAACAATCGTGTTGTCATCCTCATTATCGGCTTCCTGCGCATTACCGGCGTCTTGTGCAAACGCTGCTGCTGGCATGGCTGCGATAGCGATGGCTGAGGTAAAACTGGCGAGAGCCAACTTGTGCGAATCGCGTGGAATCATGATCATATTCCTCCCGTATTTGGAGCGCTGACGGTTGGCGCCAGCTGTTGTTTCCCGTCCCAGATAGCTAAAGTTGTCCGGACAAATCCTTGCTTGTCAAGCGAAGAAGTGCAATTTGTCCGGACAAATTGATATATTGCACCCAAAACTGAGCCCTTGAGGCAACAGTTTATCAAAGGAGAAAGAGCGCCGATGTTTGACTATGCCTATCCTGCGCTTGTGTATGCGCACCTCTTATTGTTCGTGCTGTGGCTGGGTGCGGATGTTGGCGTGTTCGTGTTGGGCCAGCATTTTCGGAGACGCGCGGACTATACGCTCGATCAGCGGATCGCCCTTCTCAAACTGTTGGTCGAAGTCGACATGGTCCCACGCAGCGCCTGGGCGCTGATGGTGCCGTTGTCGCTAAGTGTCGTGGATATGGGCAATTGGTGGGCTGTGCCTGCACCGCTTCTTTGGGGAGCCTGGGTTGTCGGTTTGTTTTGGCTATGGCTAGTCTGGGATTCTCATCGTCACGACCAAACACCAAGAGCAGCTCGCAATCGGCGAGTGGAGGGTTGGCTTCGTTGGCTTATCGGAGGGTTTTATCTTTGGCTTGGCGCGCAAAGTCTTTGGCTTGATGTGCCGCTTGTTCCAGATTGGCTTGCTCTGAAAGCGCTCCTTTTTGGCATCATCTTTGTTGCCGCAATCATGATCGATGTGACCTTCAAGCCGGTAGGTGCGCAGCTCACTGCCGTGCTGGAGGAGGGATCAAGCGACGAGACTGAAATTCCTCTGCGACGCACTATGGATCGCACGCGGATTTGGGTCTGGGCGGTTTACCTTTTGCTGCTCATCACCGCCTTTTTGGGCAATGCAAAGCCGTTGCTTTGAAGCATCATTGCGCACGGCAATGCACATCTTTTTGAAAATTTGTCTGGACAAATTTTTGTGCCTCGCCAGAAATAGGGGGAAGGGACACAGTATGCGGCGCAACGGGAACTGGCCGCATTAAAGGGAGGAAGACTATGAGAACGCTCATTCGCGGTGCATTGCTCGCGGCTACCGTCATGACACCTAGCGCGGTGCTGGCTCAGGATGCTGAGGAAGAAACCGTCGCCGAGGACAATGGCAATGTCATCATCGTGACGGCGCGTAAGACTGAAGAGAGCATTCAGGATGTGCCGATTGCGGTGACCGCATTCACATCTGAAGACCTGTTTGAGCAGGGCATCTCGAACATCGAAGACATCTCTCGCCGGACACCGGGCTTCATCTTCGATACGCCTTTTGGTCGCCAATTTGACCGCCCAATCATTCGTGGTCAGGCCAACATTCTGGGCGACAGCGGCGTTTCGGTCTTTATCGACAATGTGAACGTGACCCAGTCGATCCGCAGTCTCAACTTTGGTGATATTGACACGATTGAGGTTATCAAAGGCCCGCAAAGCGCGCTGTTCGGACGCAACACCTACTCAGGTGCGATCAACATCACCACGCGCCAGCCGACTAATGATTTTGGCGGATCGCTAAGCGTCGAAGTGGGCGAGGATGACCTTTATGAAGTACTGGGCAATATTCGCGGGCCCATCATTGAAGACAAGGTGTTCTTCTCTCTTGCCGCACGGGTTTACGACTTCAAAAGCGAGTTTGATATCCCCACCAATTTGAACCCATCAGTGGGTAATGAAAGTTCGATCAGCGTCGGCGGCACCTTGGAAATCCGCCCGACTGAAGGGTGGACCAGCAAGATCCGCGTGGCCTACAACGAAGACGATGACGGTCACTTCCCCATTGGCCTTCTCGGGTTTGAGAACCTCAATGTGAACGTCCCTGGCGGAATGCAGCTTGGCGGCACACAGCCGTTTTTCCAAGGCGTAGTGCCAACGGCGGCTCCTAACCCCAGCGGTGCGCCGCAGATCCCCAATGTGATCGGCGAAGGCGGCGGTATTGAGCGCGAGGAATTCTTCGTCTCTTTGAACAATGAGTTCGAAATCGGCGAATACACTCTCGTCTCAACCGTGGGCTACACGCGCGAGCGCTTCCGCGATTTGCTTGATAGCGATGGTCAGCCAGAGAGTTTTGGCATTGCCCGGATCTTTGGGCCGTTTCCAGCAGGTCCAGTGGGCGCAGGCGTTGGCCTGATCCCGTTTGATTTCACCACCAACGACAACGATCTTCAGCAGACCTATGTTGCTGAAATTCGCTTGGACTCGCCTCAGGATCGCGCATTCCGCTGGCGTGTGGGCGGCTATTACTTCCGTAATGAAGAGCAAGACGATGTGTTGCTTGATGCCTTTACGCCTGAGCGTGAAGCGGCCCTTCTTGCAAACGAAGCCGCAGCGCTTCAGGAAATCGCAGCAGCGTTTGGTCGGTTCTTCGCGTTTAACGCAGCAGGCCCGCTTGATCTCTCACCACCCGATCCCGAAGAGCTGACGATTGAAAACGCGTCGATCTTTGGCTCGGTCGCGTTCGATGTGTCGGACAGGCTGACGGCAACTGCGGAACTGCGGTACGCGAATGAAACGCAGCGCCTTCGGGTATTTGACCGTGCGGGTGGAGGCCTCTCTACGCTTAGCGATGGCTCGCCTTTCGATGTGAGCGGTTCATTCGACGCCATCACGCCGCGTTTCATCCTCGACTTTGAAGCAGGTCCAGACAGCCTCATCTACGCAAGCGCTGCACGCGGCACAAAGCCGGGCGGCTTTAACGGCGCGCAAGGCTTCCAATTCGGCTTTGGCACGTTCGATGAGGAATCGGTGTGGCAGTATGAGATCGGTTCGAAGAATGTCTTTGCCGATGGCCAATGGGTCTTCAACATTGCGGGCTTCTATTCCGCATTGAAGGATTATCAGCTGACGCAAAACTTGGCGGCTCTGGGCGCGAACAGCACCACGGGCTCTGTCACGGCAAACCTTGGCGATGTCGATATTTACGGGCTTGAGATCGACACGGTCTTCTCGCCTGATGCGCTTCCTGGCTTTGCGATTGGCGGCACCTATGCTTGGACAGACACAAGCTTCACCTCTGGTGCAGAAGCGACACAAGGCTTGGTGTTTGGTGACGATTCTCTGATTGGTCAGGAACTGCCGCGTCAGGCCCGCCATCAGGCATCGTTCTTTGCTGATTATGAAGCGGTGTTTAGCGACAGTTTCTCAGCCGTCTTTGCGATCAACGGAAACTATTTGTCGAGCCGTTTTGCACAGGTGCAGAACTTGGCAGAAACGGGCAGCTCGTTTGAACTTGATGCGCGCATCACTTTCAACATTGGCGATAACACCAGCCTCGCGCTTTATGCGAAAAACCTCACCAATGAAGACGCACCGCTTGGCGTGTTGCGCTTTATCGATCCGTCGAACGGCAATGGCAGCTTTGTCGTTGGCGGCACGGTGATCCAGAACGCGTTCGAGCTTGCCGGGGCAGGCCAATCGCGCGGTTTCCAATACAACAACCGACTGAGCCGCCGTTTCGGCGCAGTGCTGCGGTTCCAGTTCTAGGTTAGGAGGGGTCCGCGTGGGCGTGTCCCACCTGGACTTTCGGTTTGTTGTGGAACGGGGCGGGGGCTTATGGCTTCCCGCCCTTTTCTATGCGCCCTGACTAAGCGCTTAGCTCAAGCACCCGGCGTGCAGCACGCTCACCGCTTTCCAGAGCGCCTTCCATCCCGCTCGCCTCAATTGCTAAATGCTCGCCAGCGAAATGGAGGCGTTTGCCTTGCGACTGGACTGCGGCGGCATGGGTAGCAGTCATTCCGGTGCCGATATGGTGGTAGATGCCGCGCGCATGAGGATTGTGTTGCCAGCTAAACCGGGAAGCGGATGTGATCTTGCCCACCGATGAGGGGCGCGCCTTTGCGAGCCGAGCGATAACTTCCGCCTCGGCGACTGTTTGCGGGAGCCGGTCGAGGTAATCCGCGCCCGCGCCCGTGGTCCACAATTTGAGCATGGGCGGCGCGTCTCCTGAGCCATCAGACAGCACAAAAATCCGTCCCAAAAGCGGGTCGTCGGTCCAAAGCGTGTCTGGGAAGGGGTCGGACTGCCAAAAAGGTTCGCTCGCCGTAAGGTACATGAAGCTCGCCCGTGTGTAGGGCAGCGCGCCGATCATATGCGCCAGCTCAGGTGCGATGTTTCCCCGCACATGCATGGATCGCAGAGCGGCGAAGGGGATGGTGCAGATCACGTGGCGGGCGAAAAGGGCAGGCGCGCTCGAATAGGAGATGCGAACGCCGTCTCCGGTCTCATGGATACTGCTCACCCGTCTACGGGTTTGCACTTCGGTTTTGAGCGCGCCTGCCATCGCCTCTGGCAAGCGCTGCGCGCCGCCATCGACCGTCGAAACAGGGCCCGCTCCAGCGCGGAAAATCGCGAAGGACCGCGCCAAATGCAGCTGCGACATGCTGTCCAGCGAATTGCCGTTGAAGTTGGCTTCGATCAGGCGAAGCGCCTCTTGGTCAGCCCCACCTTTGAGAAGAGCCAGTTTGACCGACACGTCCGAAAACGGCTCTGCGGTCAGCCAATCGCTAGGGCTTTCAAACTGCGTCAGCCCGCCTGCAAATCTTCGCAACAGCCTTGCAGGTTCAACCGAAAGGGAGGGAGCGAGAGGTCCTGCCCCTTGCGTCGTCCACTCACTAGCCGTGTAACGCTGTCCACCAATCCAATAGAGATTGCCCGGCGTCTGTACCCGGCCAGCGCCAGCGCCGCTATCGCTTGAAAGGCCAACGCCAAGCTCGCCTGCGATTGCGTGGAGCCGCTTGTAGCCAGTGCCGATTTGGATGCCGCCAGCCTCGGGTTTGCCCGGCATGTCGTCCAGTGTGTGAAGCCGCCCGCCAATGCGGTCATCTGCTTCCAGAACAGCAACCGAAAGCCCCGCCGCCTCGCAAATCCGCGCCGCATTTAGCCCAGCCAGGCCCGCCCCTATGATTGCAACATCAACCTGCGTCTTTCCCCATGCCGCACGCGGCGCAGCGCCTGCGAGGATCGCAGCCGATGTCCCCGCTAGGAACGTGCGCCGTGTGGGCTTGCGGAAGGGCAATGGATCAATGTCCGGAATGCTCAGACCCCTTGTTCTCTTCCGCTTTAGCGGCGCGCGCTTGGTCGGTTAGAAGCTTGAACTTGGTCCAAGTCGTCTCGTTGGGGCGCGTGTCATCCTTTGGCGGAGCTTGCTCATAAATCGGATAATTCTCGCGAATTTCGTCCTTGAGCACATTGGGGAGTTCTTCGAAACCGCCGGGAAGTTTGCGGCCCATAGCGTTGAACACCATCTGACCCGGACGCCCGCCCATTTCCATCCACGGAGCCCAAGGCGAAATCCGCACCCAGCTGATCATCGGATAAGCGGTCGGCTTTGAGGTGTCGTAAAGCTCATCTTTGAGCGCTGCGAAGTCGAAGATTTCCATCGCGTGATAGGAATTGCCGACAAACTGCTGATAATCGCCCGCCAATGGGTTGGGGTAGAACAGCGGCACTTCAAACGGCACGAACACGAACGGCCCGCTCTCACGCATGGTGGAGAGTGTGTAAGGCGATCCATCGCGCCCTTTTGGAAAGTTTGGGCGGCCGTTCACCGGATCATTGTGGATCTGCATCACATTTACGGTTTTGCCCAAATACGGGTTTTCCCATGTGTCGACCACTTCGCGGGTCTTGGGATCGAGCATCAGCATTATCTCGCGGCTGATCATGCGCCAGCCTGTCCCGCGTGTCGGATCAGTGACCTCAACACACCGACGGATGTTCATTCCTTCGCCCCAGAAGAGCAGCTTATCGCGCTCGCCGGGCGTGCGACCGTAGATATTGCCTGACCAATGATAAACCGCTGGCTCGTCTTCAGAAACACCGCATTGCAGGCGCTTGGAAATCTCAACTGCGTCTTCGGGCTTGGAAGGATCGAGCATTTGTGCTGATGCAGGCGTGGACAGACCGATTGTGCCTGCAAAAAGCCCCGCTGCAACCAAAAGTGCGTGTTTGAGTTTCATAAAATCCCTCCAAAAGACTGCCGGCAACGAAATTTGTCCGGACAAATTGTCACTTCTTGCTTGACTTTAGATTTGTCCGGACAAATTGTGAAGTCTGAATTTCGGCCGATGATCGGCTCGCCTTAAGAGGACCATTGATTAACGCCTATGTTTACAGCCGCCAGCCTTTTGTTTGTCCCCGGATCGCGCGAAGACCGTTTTGCGAAGGCGAAGGCGGGCGGCGCTGACCTTACAGTGATTGACCTTGAGGACGCAGTGGCAGCTGACGATAAGATCAGCGCCCGTTCGGCGGCCTTGGGACAGATCGAGGCGGCGGCAGCGTCTGGGGCTGGCGAAGGCTGGGCGATTCGCATTAATGCGGTGACAACGGCGGAAGGTGTTCGCGATTTGGCGGCGCTGAGTGAGACCGGCGTTATGCCGCGCACTCTGCTTGTGCCGATGGTCGAAGCGCTGGCTGAGATTGATGTGGTGGTGGGCGCGCTTGGTGAAGATTGCCCCGAACTCATCCCGCTGATCGAAACGCCAAAAGGTCTGCGCGCCGCGCTCGAGATTGCCAGTCATGATGCTGTGACGGCGATGATGTTTGGCGGCGGTGATTTTTCTGGTGAACTCGGCGTTGAGCTTGCGTGGGAACCGCTTCTCGCCGCGCGCCAGCAGATGGTCCTCGCCTGCGCTGAGGCGCGCAAACCGCTCATTGATGTGCCTTACATCAAGCTTGATGATGAAGCGGGGCTTGCACAGGAGTGCGCACGTGCCCGCGCAATTGGTTTCTACGCCAAGGCCGCCATTCATCCGCGCCAGATCGCAGCCATCCGTCAGGCCTTTGCGCCAAGCGATGCGGAAGTGGCCGAGGCGCGCGAGGCGATTGACGCTTATGAAGCGGGTGGTGGGCGCGCGATCCGGTTCAAGGGCAAAATGCTCGAAGCGCCGTTTGTGAAGAAATACCGCGCTGTTCTTGCGCGTGCAGAAGGAACTGACAATGCGTGATGGTGTAATCGAAGTGGCTCCGGGCCGTTTCCGCGAAGTGCAGGGCCGCTATTTTGAGGATTTCGTCGAGGGTCACGTGTACGAACACCGTCCGGGTCGCACGATTACGGACGCGGACAATGTGTGGTTCACGCTCCTCACCATGAACACGCACCCGGCGCATTTCGACTATGAGCTTTCCAAAGACACCGAATTCGGCAAGCCCCTCGTGGTAAGCCCTTTCACGATTGCCCTGATGACCGGCATGAGCGTCTCAGACACCAGCGGGAAGGCAATCGCCAACCTTGGCTGGGACGAGGTGCGCATGACCAAGCCTTTGTTCGTCGGCGACACGCTTTATTGCGAGAGCGAAGTGCTCGAAAAACGCGAGAGCAAAAGCCGCCCGGAACAAGGCATCGTAACTTTCAAAACCATCGCCAAGAACCAGCATGGCGAGATGGTTAGCCATTATAAGCGCACCGTCCTTGTGTGGCGGCGTGGCCATGGCGGGCTCGACGAATAACCCTCTATCAAATCATACGAATTTCATGCCTAAGGGATAAGCATTATGGCAACCGCAGCAATTCTCGAAGACCAGATCCGCACGATCTCTCCCGAAGACGAACAGGCGTTTATGGACACCATCGACCGGTGGCTTGAACGCGATGTTATCCCTGTCATCAAAGAGCACGACCACGGCGATATCTGGCCTGAAAAATTGGTGCATCAGATGGCTGAAATGGGCCTGTTTGGCGCCACCATCGGACAGGAATATGGCGGTCTTGGCCTGCCCGCGACAACCTATGCCAAGATCGTGATGCGCATCTCCAGCTACTGGATGGCGATCACTGGCATCTTTAATTCGCACCTCATCATGGCAGCGGCTGTTGAGCGGTTCGGCACGCCTGAGCAAAAGATGCGCTGGCTTCCCAAGCTCGCAACCGGCGAAATCCGTGGCGGGCTCGCATTGACGGAGCCTAATGCGGGGACTGACCTTCAAGCGATCCGCACGGTGGCGACGAAGAATGAGAACGGTGACTATGTCTTGAACGGCACTAAGACGTGGATTTCCAACGCGCTGAACGGTGATTGCTTCGCCATGCTGGTGAAGACCGATCCCGATGCTGACCCACGCTATAAGGGCATGAGCCTCTTCATCGCAGACAAGCGAGAGGGGCTCTCTACGGGTAAGAAGTTCGACAAGCTTGGCTATAAGTCGATCGACAGCGCTGAGCTGATTATGGAGGACTATGTTGTCCCCGCAGACCAGCTGATCGGCGGTGTTGAAGGGCAGGGCTTCTTTCAAGCGACTGGCGGGCTTGAGCTTGGCCGGATTAACGTCGCGGCGCGGGGCGTGGGTCTTGCCGAAGGCGCGCTTCGCCTCGCCACCGAATACGCGCAGCAACGCGAGACCATGGGCAAGCCTATCGCGCAGCACCAGGCGATCCAATTGAAGCTAGGCGAAATGGTCACAAAGGCCCGCGCTGCTCGGCTGCTGACACTCGATGCTTCCGTCGCGTATGACAAGGGCGAGCGTTGCGACAAAGAGGCGGGGATTGCCAAATACTACGCCTCCGAAGCAGCGGTCGAAAACAGCCAAGAAGCGATGCGCATTTACGGCGGATATTCCTACTCCAAAGAGTACGATATCGAACGCTATTACCGCGACTCTATGCTCATGTGCATTGGGGAAGGCACCAACGAGATGCAGCGGATGATTATCGCCAAACAGCACCTTAAAGAGAACCAGATCTAAGTGTCGCATCTCCCGCTAAAAGGCTACCGCATCATCAGCGCCGAGCAATACGGTGCGGGGCCTTATGGCACGATGTTCTTGGCCCAGATGGGCGCAGAGGTCATCAAGATCGAGCCACCGGGGAAGATTGGCGAAGACGGCAAAAGGCGCGGCGGCGGCGATACAGCGCGTATGGTGGGGCCGCATTACCTTCGCAAAGGTGAAAGCACCTATTTCAACGCGTTTAATCTCAACAAACGCTCGCTCACCCTCGATCTGAACAGCGATGAGGGGCAGGCGATCCTGCACAAGCTGGCGAAGACCTGCCATGTGGTCGCCAACAATATGCGCGGCGATTTGCCAGCGCGGTTGGGGCTTGATTACGCATCACTGAAAGACACCAACCCCGCGCTCGTATGTGCGCACCTCTCCGCCTATGGCCGCGACAATGAACGCGCGAAATGGCCGGGGTATGATTACCTGATGCAGGCGGAAGCTGGCTATTGCGCGGTGACGGGAGAGCCCGGCGGGGAGCCTCAGCGCATGGGTCTTTCCATGGTCGACTTCATCACTGGCACGATCTTTTGCATCGGCTTGCTTGGCGCGCTGGTGGATGCGGAGCGCTCGGGTAAGGGCCGCGATGTGGATACCGATTTGCTTTCCGCTGCGGTGCATCAGACGAGCTATCCTGCGCTGTGGTATATGAACCATCAGGATGAGACGCAGCGCACCCCGCGCGGCGCTCACCCGACCGCCACGCCAAGTCAGATGTTCAAAGCCAAAGACGGCTGGATGTTTGTGATGTGTCAGCTGCCCAAGTTCTGGGACGTGCTGACCACACGCATCGGTCGCGAGGATTTGCGCGAAGATCCACGCTTTGCGAGCAATCCTGACCGTTTAGCCAATCGCGATGCGCTCACCGCAGTGCTCGATGAAGAATTCGGCAAAGAGCCTATGGCGTATTGGCAGGAGCTGCTCGGCGGTTTTATGCCGGTTGCGCCAGTGCACTCATTGGGTGGCGCGCTCGACAACCCATGGCTTGAGACCATCGGGATGCGCGACACAGTGGAGCATCCGGACAATCCGCAGCTCAATGTGCTTGCAAACCCACTCAAATTCGACGGAGAGCGCTTGCCGAACCGCGCAGCGCCTTTACTTGGGGCGGATAGCGATGCGCTTCTCGAAGAGCTGGGCTATGACGAAGCTGCGATCACGGACCTGCGCAAGTCTGGCGTGATCTAAACCACCACAAGGTTAGGGGAATTCGAGGGGTTATGGGCAAGCTTTCCGGCATTCGGGTTGTCGATCTTTCGCAGTTTCTCCCCGGCCCCATGATGAGCGTCATGATGGCCGACCAGGGCGCCGAGGTCATCAAAGTTGAACCCGCCCACGGAGACCCCGCGCGCGAGCAAGCGCCGTTCGATACCTATGGCGGCGAGGAACATTCGGTGTGGTTTGCCAACCTCAACCGGGGCAAGAAGAGCGTTGTGCTCGACCTTAAGTCTGAGGACGGCAAAGCAGATTTGCGCAAGCTAATCGAGACCGCAGACGTCTTTGTCGAAGGCTTTCGCCCCGGCGTGATGAAGCGGCTTGGGTTCGACTATGACAGCGTGAAAGCGATCAAGCCTGACATCGTTTACTGCTCCATATCAGCCTTTGGGCAGGACGGCGCGCTTGCCCATCACCCGGCACACGATATGGCGGTGCAGGCACTCGCAGGCTTCCTAGCGGTCAACGATGGCCCGGACGGAACGCCAGTGGTCCCCGGAGCCCCGAGTGCGGACCTCGCCGCTGGGCTCACCGCATTATCCGCCGTCCTCATGGCGCTTATCGGGCGCGACCGAACAGGCGAGGGCGCTTATATCGATTGCGCGATGTTTGACAGCTTAGTGCCATGGTGCGCACACACCGCTGGCAGCGCGATTGCAGGGGGGACAAGCCCCGTATCGCAATCCCAACGCTCGCTTGGCGGGGCTGGCTTTTATCAGGTCTACGAAACCTCAGACGGCAAGCATGTCGCGCTCGGAGGGCGTGAGATCAAGTTTGCGAACAATCTGCTGACCGCGCTGGACCGGCTCGACCTCCTGCCGCTCGCTGAAGCACCCGCAGGCGAACAGGGCGAGCTTATTGCGTTCTTGCGCGAAACCTTCGCCACCAAAACCCGCAACGAGTGGGTAGAGTGGTTCGCCGATAAGGATGTCGCTTTCTCGCCTGTCCTCAACTTTCGTGAGGCCCTTGACGAGCCGCACATCGCTGAACGCGGGCTGATCGTAGAGGCAAAGGGCGGCGGCAATCACATTGCCCCTGCGATCCGTTTTGCTGGCGAAGAATGGAAACCCGGCGCGGTGCCGGGGTTGGGGCAAAAATGAGCGGGTCAGCTATCCAGGTCGATATGCATCGCGTAGGCGAAGCGGTCCCCTGGGTGGTGACTGACCGAAATCTCATAAACCTTGCCAGCAGTGTCGAGATAGCAGCGGATAATCCGCAAAACTGGCGCGCCCGTCTCGATCCCCAACGCTGCAGAGGTTTCAGCGCTGGCAGCAATCGCTTGAATATCCTGGGTCACGCGCCCGATGGTGACGCCTGCCAATTGCTCGATTTGGCTGAACAAAGTGCCAGCTGCAAGGTCAAGTCGATCGATGGCGTCTCCGAGGTTTTCGTGAAAATACGCATCGGTGACAGCGATGGGCGACGCCTCGGCAGCCTGCCTTCGAGTGCCGCGAAAGCTGCGCCAGCTGCCCGTGGTGTCCTCGCCAATCTGCTCGGCAACTTGAGTGGGAAGAGCGCCGTCTCCGGTCTCTTTGTAGACCACTTCGCTATTGCGGGCATATTGGAGAAGCTCGCCAACATTCGACAAAGGCTGGTGAAGCGCACCGCCGCGAGCTGCTGCTGGTTGGACAGTGGTTCCCGATCCACGCCGGCGCGCAATGAGGCCCTCGGTTTCGAGCCGTTTCAATGCCTCACGCACGGTGAAACGGCTGACATCATACTCTCGGCACAAAGAAGTTTCCGTCGGGAATGGCTTTCCATCTTCAAAGCGCCCGCCAAGGATCGCCTCGCGCAATTCGCTCGCCACTTGCATATAGCGCGGCGTCTTTTTGTTCTTCAATGGCGCGGTGGCATCAGCCAACTCAAACTCCGTTTTCCAAAAACAATTGAATCTTCACGGTGGGGCACGTCTTATGAGTGATCCGCTGCTCTCGCAACTTTCCAAACGCCTAGCGCGTCCTGTCACCGAAAGCGAGAAGTCACGTGCACGAATGCACTTGCTTGACTGGTTGGCGTGCGTTGCAGGAGCGCGGCAGTCGCCGGCTGCGAAGGCGGCGGCCAAGTTGTTTGAACACGGATGGGAGCGTGCGAGCTACCTTGGCAATGTGCTCGAGATGGATGACGTGCATCGCACCGCGCTTCTGCATCCAGGGCCGGTGGTGTGGTCAGCGTCGATGGCTTTTGCCAATGCGTCGATGGACGAGCGGCTCGAAGGGGCTGTGCGTGGCTATGAAGCCGTGATCGCTATCGGTTCGGCGCTAGACGCGCATCACTATGCAAATTGGCACCCTACCGCGACAGCAGGCGTTTTTGGAGCGACAGCGGCCGCGGGTTCGCTGATTGGGCTCAACGAAGAGGAAATGACCCATGCGCTGGGCAATGCGGGTTCGGTTGCAGGCGGACTTTGGCATATGCGGCACGACGATGTGCTTACCAAGCAGTGGCACACATATCACGCGGTACGGACCGGGATTGACGCAGCGCGCCATGCCGGGGCCGGGGTAAGTGGCCCTGCCGCTATCCTTGAGGGGCCTCAGGGGCTTTTCGCAGCCATGACGAGGGACGCAGGTGAGCTTGCTGGCAATGAAGGGGGCTGGTTGATCCATGAAGTTAGTTTCAAGCCCTTTGCAGCTTGTCGTCACGCCCACCCTGCGATTGATGCTGCAATGGAGCTGCGGTCGGCTGGCGATCTCAGGGCGCCTTTCCATGTTGAGACCTATCGCGATGCGCTGACATTTTGCGACCGGCCTGACCCGGCGACGGAGCTGGAGGCCAAGTTCTCCTTGCAACATGCGATTGCAGTAGTGGCGGATGGGCGCGCGGCAAAGCCGGACGATTTTACGATAGCTGCGATTGCCGAGCTTGCCGATCTGAGGGCGCAGGTGTCGGTGGCAGAGGACCCGAAAATCACTCAAAACTATCCGGCGCACTTCGGGGCGAGGGTGAACGGCTTCGAGCTGGCTGACACCTTGGGCGATCCTGAACGGCCAATTTCAAAAGGCCATATCATCGACAAGATGCACACGCTTGGCGATTGGGGTGGAATTGCGGACAAAGAGGCAAATCGAGCGATCGAGTTATGTCTCCAAGGCGACGATGCCAAAGCCATCGACGCATTGCTCTTGGAGTGGTTGTCATGACCTTGACCGATCAAATCCTTGCTTTCGCCGGGGCGGAGCATTCGCTTCCTGAGAGCGTGCGTGATGATGCCGTGCGCTTGCTCGGTGATACTCTCGCTATCGGAGCCGCAGCCGTCGCCGCACCGGGCGAGGAGGCCATCGCGCACACCGCGCGGACTTTCGGTGCGGGCGAGGAGGGCAGGCTGCTTGGCACATCAGAACGGCTCCCCGCCGCATCTGCCGCTTTCGTCAACGGCTACCGCGTGCATTGCCTCGAATGGGACGGTGTCCACGAACCTGCCGTTGTGCATGCGATGAGCGTGGTGACAGCGGCGCTGGGAGCAGTCATCGACCGGCGCGGGGGATGCGATCCGCAAGAGGCGCTCGTGGCGCTTTCTATCGGCGTTGATGTCGCCTCGGGTCTTGGCCTTTGTGTCGATAGCGCAATGCGCTTTTTCCGCCCTGGTATTTGCGGCGTGATGGGGGCAGCACTGGCGGTCGCCCGGATTGATGGAGCACCGCTGGATGATGCGCTCGGCCTTGCCTATTCGAGCGCAGCCGGCACGATGCAAGCCCACGTTGAGGGCAGCGAAACCCTGCCCTTCCAAATCGCCAATGCCGCACGCGCTGCGGTCGCGGCGAGCGATCTTGCGAAGGCAGGCTTTGGCGCGCCCAAGGACCCGCTCGAAGGCCCGTTTGGCTACTTGCAATTGTTCGAGGAAGGCGACCTCACCCGTTACACCGACCATCTGGGCTCCATCTGGCGGATCGCCGAGGTCAGCACCAAGCCTTTCCCCTCAGGCCGTGCGAGTCATGCAGCGCTTGGCAAGCTCGCGGAACTGGCTCTCGATCCTGCCGACGTCGCTGAGATTGAACTTGCTTGCCCACCGCTTATTCGCCGCCTTGTCGACCGTGCTTATTCGCCCGATATGTCGCCAGCATGGGCGCGGCTGTGCATGCCCTATTTGAGCGCGCTGATGCTTACCGATGGCCGCATCGACCCACGCCGCTTTACGTCTGACGACATCGCTGATGCGAACCTTGCCGCAATCGCTGCGAAAGTGCGCCTCACCGATGATGGCAACAGCGACGGCAACGCACTTTTCCCGCAAAGCCTGACGGTGACCAAAGCCGAAGGGAGCAGCATTATCTATCCGGTCGAGCACACTCTGGGCAGCCCGGAAAACCCGCTTCCGCCAGAGCAAACGCAAGCCAAGCTAAACCTCGCGCGCGAGCTAGCCTCGGCTGATGCAGACACCCGCATATTCGATGACCCTCTTGCCTATTTCACGGAACCCCAATGACCTTTCCAACCTATTTCGAAGCGCTCGATCATAAACAGATGCTTGCCGACTATCCGGTCGGAAAGGAGTTCGTTGCGCGCTACAAATCCATGAGCCGCGATGAACTGTTCGCGATCCAGGATGCGCAGTTCAAGCGGTTGATGATCAAGGGCTGGCAGGTGCCGTTCTACCAGCGTCTATGGGGGGCGAAAGGCATTGAGCCGGGCGATATCAAGAGCCTAGCCGACATCACCAAGTTGCCGGTTTACGACAAGTCTGACCTGATGGCCTCCATCGCCGAGCATCCGCCCTATGGCGACTTTCACGGCATGGAAGCCCCCGCGACCCGCGAGCCTGTGATCTTCCACACGACCAGCGGCACCACCGGCAAACCGCAGGTGTTGATGTTCGGACCCAAGGGGCGCGAGGTGGGCAATCTTTTGGTCGGGCGCATGTACCGCTGGATGGGGCTGGAGAGCGACGACGTCGTTCACTCGGTCTATGGCCACGGCATGATCAACGGCGGGCACTACATCCGCGAGGCGGTCACCAAGTTCACCAATTCGATCTTCCTCTCCGCTGGCACAGGGATCGAAACGCGCAGCGCCAATCAGGTGCAATTGATGGCCGATTTTGGCGTCACAGCGGTGGTTGGCTTCGTCGATTACGTGCGCAAACTGGCAGGCACAGCCGAAGACCTAGGTCTCTTCGACAAGATCGACATTCGCATGATTATCGGACACCTGGGCACAGAAGACCGGCAGGCAACCGAAGACGCTTGGCATGGCGCGAAAGCCTATGACTGGTACGGGGTGGGCGACACCGGCTCAATCGCAGGCGAGGGGCCGGAGCGTGATGGCATGTATGTGTGGGAGGACGCCCAATATCTTGAGCTGCTCGACATAGACAGCGGCGCGCCCGTCGCGCATGGCGATACCGGCGATATGGTGGTCACCTGCCTCTACAAAGACGACATCGCGCCCTGCATCCGCTTCAACACCCACGACATCACGCATGAGCTTGATGGGCGCGGCGAAATTGCCTTCAAGCGCATTGCGGGCTTCCGTGGGCGCAGCGACAATATGGTGAAGCTGCGCGGCATCAACGTTTTCCCCCATGCAATAGGCGCGATCATTGAGAACCGGCTTGATCTGACCGGCGAATACGTCTGTCACCTCAGCCGCGATGCGAGCGGGCGCGACGCAATGCGCGTGACGCTTGAGAGCAATGGTGGAACAGATGCAGGCGCGCTTGCCGAGACGCTGAAGCAAGGGCTTGGCGTTGAGGTTGAAGTGCAGCTTTGTGAGCCCGGTGGCACGGCTGCGGTCACTGAAATCGACAAGCGCCAAAAGCCGCTTCGCCTGATCGATGAGCGAGGGGTTTGATGGGACAGCGCTTTCTTACTTCTCCCCTCCCGCTTGCGGGAGGGGCCGGGGTGGGCCCACCCCGCTGCGACTAGCGAGCAAGCTCGCAAGTCTCACTGCCCCTCCCGCAAGCGGGAGGGGAAACCCATGATCGACCGCTACAACGCCTTTCTTTACCGCGATGCGGGCGCCTCAGGCGGGGAGGGTGCGCTCGCGGGCCTCACCGTTGGGGTGAAGGCGAATATTGCGGTGAAGGACATGCCGTTCCACGCGGGGATCGGTGCGTGGGAAGATCGGGTTGCCGAGGCTGATGCTGAGGTCGTGAGGCGACTTCGCGCAGAAGGCGCTGTCATCTCCGGCATTTTGAACATGGAAGAAGGTGCGCTGGGAGCCAAAACCGACAATCCGCACTTTGGCCCTGTCCAAAACCCGCACCGCGATGGCTATTCCCCAGGCGGTTCATCAGGGGGCAGCGGAGCAGCGGTGGCGGCGGGCCTTTGCGATGTTGCGCTTGGCACAGACACCATGGGCTCGGTCCGCATTCCGGCGGCGCATTGCGGGGTCTATGGCTTTAAGCCTGCGACTGACGCGGTGAGCCAAGAGGGGCTTATCCCAGCCGATCCCAGTCTTGACGCCATTGGCCCTTTGGCGCGCGATCTCGATACGCTAGATCGTGCGAGCCGAGTTATCAGCGATTTTGGCGAGGGCGAGATCAGCGGCGAGGGCGCAATGCTCACCGAGCACGGCGTCGAAGTGCAGCCCGATGTGGTCGCGACATTCACAAACGCACTGGCCGTTTTGGACACAAATCCAACGCCGGTTTCTCTTGCACACAAACAAAGCCGCATCCGCTTTGCTGGGTTTATTGAAACGTCGAAACTGATGGCTAAGGATTTGGATGGGGTCGCGGTTTCCGATCACCTCGCCAAGCTCCTCACCTACGGCCCGCGCCGCACCCTCGAGGATTGGAAAGAAGATCAGGCGATTTTGGCCTCCATCCGCACTGCGGCGCTCAGCATCGTTGAGGCCCATGGCTTCCTCATCATGCCCACCGTCCCCAATTCGGCCTTCTCCCATTCTGACCCCGAACCCGCCGCGCAGGCCGACTTCACCTGTCTTGCAAACATCGCTGGCCTACCCGCGATCAGCATTCCGGCTGGCTGGACACAGGACGGCCTACCCATCGGCGTGCAAATCGTCGGCGCGGCTGGCGCGGAAGCAGGCCTCTTCCACCTGGCCCGCCACCTTGATGACAAACTTCGCGCCTACCGCGCACCCAAAACACAAGAGGGAGACTAAACCCATGAGAATTATCGTACCCTTTAACCTGAAGCCCGGCACCGATGTCGCCGAATATGAAGAGTGGGCCAAGACCAAGGACGTGCCGACCGCAAGCGCGCTGCCCTCGGTCACTAGCTTCACGATCCACAAGGCCACAGGGCTCTTTGGTGACCCCGACACACCGCCGCCCTACGCCTATTTCGAGGTGCTCGACATCACCGATATGGATGCCTTTATCGCCGATGTGTCGGATCCGGAGTTTCAGGCAAAAGCAGCGCCATTTCAGGACTATGCCGACAGCCCGCAATTTATCCTGACCGAGGATTTGTAATCGTGGGCAAATTCGCAGGTAAAACCGTGGTCGTCACCGGCTCAGGCAAGCAAAAGGGGCTGGGCCAAGGTATTTTACAGGCCTTTGCCGATGAAGGCGCGAATTGTGTCGTCTCAGACCTTGCGATTGATGCCGAGGCTGAGGCAGTTGCTGAGGAATTGCGCGGGCGCGGGGCCGAGGTTGCGACCATCGCCTGCGACGTATCAAAGGCCGAAGATTGCCAGCAACTGGTTGCTCAGGCGAAAGAGCATTTCGGCTCGGTCAATATCTTCGTCAACAATGCTGGCATTGGCTTTAAGATGAAGCCTCTGCTCGACGTCGACACTTCTGACGAGTGGGATCAGGTAATCGCGGTCAACCTCTCTGGCGCATTCTACGGAACACAGGCCGCCGCGCGCGCTATGGTTGAGGCTGGCAATGGCGGGCGGATTATCAATATCGCGAGCCAAGCGGCTAAGACCGGCTTTCCGCACCTGCCTGCCTATGTTTCGTCAAAGCACGGCATGGTGGGGCTCACCCGCGCTTCTGCTGTGGAGCTCGGCGCGCATGGAATCACCGTCAACGCTGTGTGCCCGAACCATGTCACAACGGGCCTCGGCGCAAGGCAAAACGAGTATTTCTCCAAGCTTCTGGGCTTTGAAACAGTCGAGGATTACCTTGCTAATATGAGCGCCCGCAATCCGATGGGACGGCCCGGCCTGCCCAGCGATACTGCGGCAGCGTGTCTTTGGCTTGCCAGCGACGAGGCGTTTTATGTGACCGGAGAGGCATTGAACGTCAGCGGCGGCGAGGAGATGCACTGATGGCTCTTACCGAAGAACGCATGGATTGGCCGGAGGGGGCAAAGCTCGCCCTCAGCGTTGTGGTCAATGTCGAAGAAGGCTCCGAAATGACCATCGCGCGCGGTGATCGCGGGATGGAGCCAGTGGATGAGCTAGGCGTTTTCGTGAAGTCGAAGATGCGCAATTATTCGAATGAATCCAACTATCTCTACGGCATCAAAGCCGGCGCACCCCGGATCGTAAAACTGCTCAAACGCTATGACATTATGGCGAGTTGGACCGTGGCAGCGCTTTCCCTTGAGAACCATCCTGAGATTGCCGAGGCCATCGTTGAGCTCGGCCATGAGCCGGTCAGCCACGGCTGGCGCTGGGTGCATCAGTTTAAGATGGATGAGGATCAAGAACGCGAGTTTATCCAAAAGGCTGTGCGGTCCATTGAGAAAACCTGCGGCGTGCGCCCCTATGGCTGGCTTTCGCGCTATTTGCTGACCGACAACACACGGCGGCTCTTGCAGGAAGAGGGCTTTACCTATCACATGGATGATTACTCCGGCGACGTGCCTTTCTGGGACCGGGAGACGACAGGCACGCCAATGTGCATCGTCCCCTATCAGCTTGATAACAACGATATGAAAATGTGGACCGATCCCGCGCTCACCCCGCACCAATGGCTTGATTATGCGAAGGCGAACTTCGACCAGGCGTATCGCGAGGGCGAGGAGGGCAATCCGAAAATGATGAGCCTGGGGCTTCACTTGCGAATTATCGGTCGTCCGGGACGGATCTGGGCGCTGGAAGAGTTTTTCAAGCATGTCCGCGCGCGTGAAGGCGTTTGGGTGACAACACGCAAAAGCATTGCCGAGCATTTTATGGCGGAGAACCCTGCGTGAATTTGAGGCTCGAAATCGAGGGGCCGGTCGCCAATCTGCTGATCGACCGCGCGGATAAGCGCAACGCGTTCAACATGGCGATGTGGGAGGCGATGCCTGCGCTGCTTGCTGAGGCGAACGAGACCGAGGGCGTGCGGGTGTTGGTCCTGCGGTCTGCCAAGCCAGAGGGAGCGTTTTGCGCAGGCGCGGATATCTCCGAGCTGCTCGCGAACAAGGACGATGCCGATTGGCGCGCGCGCAATCAGAAAGCCATCAACCGGGTGCAATTTGAGTTAGCGCGGCTGCCGCTACCTACTGTCGCGGTTGTCGAAGGCGACTGCATCGGAGGCGGATGCGGACTTGCCCTCGCTTGCGACCTTCGTGTGGCGGCGAGCGCTAAGGCGCGTTTCGGGATTACGCCTGCGAAACTTGGCCTTGTGTACCCTCTGCACGATGTGAAGCTGCTCACCGATCTGGTCGGTCCGGGCCATGCCAAGCGGATGCTTTACACCGGTATGTTGCTTGATGCTGAGGAGGCGAGGCGCATTGGCCTTATCGAAGAGATCACTGATACGCCCGAAGTCCTCATCAACGCTCTGCTCGCCGCAAGCCCTCATTCGATCCGTGAGACTAAGGGCTTTGTCCGAAGGGTTCTGGACGCTCAGACCGCTGACGATGCGGACACGCTACGGGTTTTCGGCGAGGCGTTCACTGGCCCCGATTTCCTTGAGGGCACCACCGCCTTTGTTGAGAAGCGCAAACCGGAGTTCGGCCAATGAGCATCGCGCACGGGACCATACTTGGCGGGCTTTCAACCGTCCCTGATCTCGAAGCGGCCTTGCGCGGCTATCGCGATTGTCTTGGGCTTGAGCTGGTCGAACGCGGCGGTTTGCCCAATGATCTTGCCGCAAGCTGGGACTGCGCAGGCAATGCAGGCGCGCCTTACGCTGTGCTGCGCCCCAAAAGCGGTGAGCCCTGCTGGTTCCGGCTGGTCGAACAAGAAGACCATCCCGATTTCCTCCCCACACGAAGCTATGGTTGGGCAGCGTTTGAGTGCACGGTCGAAAACGTGTGGCATTGGCCTGATGTGGTCGAAGAGGCTGGCTTCACCATCGTCGGTCCGCCTAAGAAACTCGAAAACATCGAGCCCGCCTTCATCCCGATGCAGGTGCTGGGGACGGGCCGCGAGATGGTCTATTTAAATCAGGTTTTGAACGACATGCCAGGGACCGACTTGCCGCGCGCAGGCGCTCCCGTGGACCGGATTTTCATCGTCGTCCTCGCCACCCCCGACCGCGATGCCAGCGCCCAATGGTACAGCAACAAGGTAGGGCTCACGCGCGGGGCGGATTACACTTTGCCCTATTCGATGATCAACAACGCCTTTGGCCTTCCCGCCGATACGCAGACCACCATCACTATGGTCCAGCACGAGCGCATGCCAATTGTCGAGGTCGATGACTATCCGCAAGAGACCACGCCAAGGCCTCGTCACTCTGGCCATCTGCCGCCGGGAAATGCTCTGGTGACGCTAGCGGTGAGCAACCTTGATGCTTGCGATGTCGAGTGGATTACTCCGCCTGCCGCTCGCGAAGGCGCGCTTTATGAGGGACGCCGGACTGCAACCACGATCGGGGCAGGCGGTGAGTTGTTGGAACTGGTCGAGGTTGGCTGAATGATAGTCCGCTCGATCATGACACTAATCGCGGCTTTTGCCCTTGGTGCGATTCCGGTGAATGCCGAGGAGCCCCTGACCCCAAGCGAGGTCGTTCAACGCGGACTTACAGCGCATGGAGGCGAGACCTTTATCGACCCTCAGACCCTCCAACTTACAGGCACCGCAACCTTCTTCGACCCTGCGACCGGGGCAGTCCGCTCCACTGCCGACAATTACCGTATGTGGCGCGAGTTTGAACGTGGGCGTACGGTTTCGCATGGCGCAGACGGCAAGGTTCGGATTGTCGCCAAAACCGGCGAGGGCAGCGTCCTGTTCGAAGTTGGCTATGACGGCGAGACGACATGGACGCAAGACGGGATCATGCCCAAGCTCCAAGCCGACGCCTATTGGGCGAACAATTTCGGCTTTGGCATCATTCGTTCAGCGCTCGATGAGGGATTTGCTCTCAGCTTCGCTCCGCCGCGCAACGTCTCAGGCCACCCCGTCACTCTTGTGCGCATCGCCGACCCCGGCGGGCAAGAGACCCTCTTCGGGTTTGACATCGAGAGCGGCTTCATCCGCTACATGGCGTTCGACAGCCCGCGCGGCTTTCATGAGCGGATATACGATGACTTTGTGCGCCTGCCCGATAGCGGTTGGGTACAGGCTCGCTCAGTCTCACTCTTGTACGATGGCGTGATGAGCAATAGGGTCCTTTGGAAGACAGTCACTATCGGCGAACCGATCAACGCATCGGTCTTCACGCCTCCAAAGGAGAACCCGCAATGACTTTGTTTGCGTTTCTATGCCGGGACGGCGCCAATGGAGAGAACCTGCGCGAGCGGCTTTTGAGGGACCACCTTGCCCATGTCGAGACCGTCATGGACAAGATCGCAGTCGCCGGTCCCCTTAAAGAAGCAGGAAAAACAATCGGTTCACTTCTCATCATCAAGGCTGAAAACGAAGCCGAAGCGCGTCAAACCTTCGAGGCTGACCCTTATTTTGGAGCAGGCGTTTGGGACAGCGTAGAGGTCCAACACTTCCTTGGTGTGGCGGGCGATTGGGTTGGCGGAGCGGCCTGGAAGAATTAGTTACGCCAAGAATTAATCTCGCTTGTGGCGACCCGCTTCCCACACATCGCTTGAATAGGTTTCGCTCGCAAAGCCCAAAGGCTTGTCCTCAAGCGCGGTTGCGAGCGTGTCATTCCAGCGGTTGAGGAAACCGAACAAGCTGATAACGCCCATGATTTCCATGATCTGCTGCTTGGAGAAGTGCCTTTCCAGCGCGCGGAAGTGATCGTCGGTTGCCGCATTAGGCTGTGTCCCGGCGGCAAGTGCCAAGTCCAAGGCCGCGCGTTCTGCTTCTGAAAACACTGGATCGCTTGCGTATTCCCAGACCTTGGCGACCTTCTCCTGATCCGCGCCTGCCATTTCCACCGCGCCGTGCGCCGTGTGCGCTTGGCAATAGCGGCAACCTGCCGCGCCGCTGGTGATGGTCGCGATCAGTCGCTTGAGAACAGGGTCCAAAGCGCCGGGCTTGTAGATCACCTGCACCAGCCGTTCCATCGCCTCAAGCAATTCGGGCCAGTGCGCCATGGTGAGAACATCGTTGGGCGCGAACCCCATCATCTCTTGCGCATAGGTGAGCGCCTCGCGGGTCTTGGGGGGCAGATCTTCGACTGCCATGGGCGCAATACGGGTCATGGCACAAGCACCGTGGAGCCGGTGGTCTTGCCCGCTTGCAGGTCGCGGTGTGCCTGCGCGGCATCAGTCAGGGCGTAGGTCTGTCCGATGGTCGCGGACAATGCGCCCTTGTCGATCATGTCCCACACGCGCGCAGCGCCTGCGGCGCGCTCTGTAGGGTCTTCGTAATAGTGAAACAGCATAGGACGCGTGTTGAAAAGGGAGCCTTTGAGCGCGAGCACACCCACATCAACCTCGCCCACTGGCGCATCGGCATTGCCGTAATTGATAATAAGCCCGCGCTGGCCTGTAGCATCGAGCGAGGTTTCCCAAGTCGACCGGCCAATGCCGTCGAAAGTGACGCGAACACCCTTTCCGCCTGTGATTTCGCGGGTTCGGGCGGTTGTGTCCTCTTCCTTGTAGAAGATCACGTGGTCAGCCCCTGCCTTACGGGCTACTTCAGCTTTCGCCTCGGTTGAAACCGTACCGATGACCTCTGCACCAATGTGGCTCAGCCATTGTACGAGCAACAGTCCGGTCGCCCCGGCAGCGGCGTGGACGAGGACGGGCCATCCGGCTTCAACCTTGCCGCAGCGCTCGACAAGAAATTCGGTGGTGCAGGCTTTCAGGATCGCTGCCGCCGCCGTCTTGTCATCGATAAAATCAGGGAGGCGAAACAGGTGCTCAGCGCCGATATTGCGATGGGTGGCATAGGCGCCAAGGAGCGGGCCGAAAGTTGCCACCCGGTCGCCCTCTTTGAACTGTGTGACGCCTTCACCCACCGCGACGATCTGGCCCGCAGCCTCCAGTCCCATGCCGCTTGGCAGGGGCGCAGGGTAGATGCCGCGCCGGTGGTAAGTGTCGATGTAATTGAGGCCTACTGCACCATGCTCAATGGTGACTTCACCCGGAGCAGGGGCAGGGTGGTCTTCGGTCACCCATTCGATGACTTCTGGCCCGCCGGTTTCTTTGAAAAATGCGCGTGTTGATTGCATGGTTCAGCTCTCCTCTCGGCTGCAACTGGCTTGGACCCAGCGCAGGTTTACGCCGATCAAATTGGCATCGGGCGCGGCCCAAGAATAGCTCTCTGCGCGGACCGGATCCTCCTTGTGGATGTAGAGAACGAGCGAGGGCTTGTTCCGGCTACCCTTCGCCCATGTGACGTTGCGCACGCGGATGGTGACATCGGGCGCTAAGCCTTCCCCAGCAATCGCCACGCGACCGCCTTGGTCGAAGATTCTGAGTTTATTGGCAAAAGTCCAGTCGGTATCGCCATTGGGCTTACCCGCAAATTTCTTGACTGAGACCCAGCACGACATAGCGCGCGCTTGGCGAAGTTCGCTCGCTCCCAATTGCCATCCGCCTTCTTCGCGGGGAGACAGATTTGGGATGGGGGCGGTGGACCAGTCGCTTTGCGCAGCACCAAAGGCGTCGATCATGCGCCACCGGCCATCATCGCTGACTTCGATGCCTGCCCATTCAGCTTCCTCGCGGCCCTCTTCCTCGGCGAAATACGCATCTTCGGTGTTAGTCCAAACCCCTGCCGGTAACGTGTCACTGGCAAGGGCGGGACCTGCCAAGAAGGCAGTCCCCAAAGCTAGCATTTTGCCTAATTTGATCATGAAGCGCAGCTTAGGCAGCTCTTTGGCCAATGGGAAGAGTTGTCCGGACAAATTTTATACGCCGGGACTTTTGTAGCGGTCAGGGGATGGGAACCGAGGTTTCATATTTGATCCGTTCCATCGCGAAACTTGCAGACACATCGGCGAGCGAGGCTGCAGCGATCAGCTTCTTGTACACCCGGTCATAATCCGCCACATCACGCACAAGCAATTTGAGCAGATAATCCACGTCCCCCGCCATACGGTAGAACTCGACCACTTCTGAGATATCGGCGGTGGCTTTGGCGAACGTCTGGAGCCAGCCTGCGCTGTGGTCATCAGTCTTGACCGACACAAAGACGGTGACGTTCAAGCCCACCGCTTCGGGCGAGACCAGCGCGACCCGCCGCTCAATCACACCGCTGGCCTCCAACTTCTTCACCCGTCGCCAACACGCATTGGTCGAAAGGTGAAGGGTCTGGGCCAGCGTTTCGAGCGAAAGGGTCGCGTCTTTCTGAAGCGCTTTCAGAATTGCACGGTCATTAGCATCAAGATTTTGCGTATTGTTATTCATATAAGTGAAAATATAACACAAAATACGTGTTTGGTAGAGATTTTGACGATGATTTGCCGCCCTCGATGACAGAATTTGCGGCTTGCCATCATAAAAAGGGATCACACATGCTCGACCAACTCTCAACGCGGCCATCTCTTGGCTGGTCCTGCCTATCCAAGATGGTGGGGGGTACGCCGCTTATCCGTTTGGATATGCGTGCCAAGGGCCGCGATGTCACTGTTTATGCCAAAGCGGAAATGTTCAATTTTTCGGGAAGCATCAAAGACCGGATGGCTCTGATGATCCTCAAACGCGCGACTGGGGCGGGTGAGCTTTCACCGGGGCAACGCATTGTCGAGGCGACCAGCGGGAATGCAGGCATTGCTTTAGCGGCGGTCGGAGGGGCTCTGGGGCATCCGGTGACGATCTTCATGCCCGATTGGATGAGCCAAGAACGTCAGGCGCTTCTCAAGAGCTTTGGTGCTGAATTGAGGTTGGTGTCCAAGGAGGAGGGCGGCTTTCTTGGCTCAATCGCCCGTGCCGAAAACATGGGTGCAAACGATGGCGCGTTCCTACCACGCCAGTTTTCCAACACCGACAATTGTCTTGCCCACTATGAGGGTACGGCGCCCGAACTGTTTGCCCAGTCAGAGGCGGATGGTGCTGAACTGTGCGCGTTTGTCGCTGGCGTTGGGACGGGCGGAACGGTTTCAGGTGTCGCTCAGTTCATCAAGCAATTCGCGCCAAGGGTTTGCGTCCACCCGCTTGAGCCTGCGGAATCGCCTACACTCAGCACTGGGCACAAGGTTGGCTCGCACCGTATTCAGGGAATTTCAGACGAATTTATTCCTGATATTGTCAAGTTAGACCAGCTAGACGATGTCGTCGCAATACAGGACGGAGACGCCATCTTGATGGCACAGCGGCTTTGCTGCGAAATCGGATTGGGTGTTGGTATTTCCAGCGGCGCGAACCTTTTGGGAGCAATCAGAATTGCCCTCCAGCGCTGCGATGGCAGAGCGATTGCAACTGTGTTTCCTGATGGGAACAATCGCTATTTGTCGACCGATTTGAGCAAGGTTGAGGAGCGCAAGGCCGGTTATATCACACCCGCAGTTGAGTTCGTTCGGGCAAAGGTGATTGACTGAGCAGTGGTATCTCAAAGTCCGGCTGTCTGTCTCTTGCGTTGAAGTGGTGGCAAGCGTTTCTGTAGGCTGTGTTCATGCGAAATTTGACCAGTTTGATGGGGCCCGATGCTACAAGTTCACCTCGCGGCGGACCAGCGTGTTAGGCGAAGTAACTTACTGATACTCACAAGAAAGCTTGTAAAGTTTATTGACATGATGCTGAATTAAGCCATCCTGTACGACATAAAAATCGAGTCGGGCGCGAAAAATAGAGTTGGGGGATTCTATGTATTCGCTTTTTGGTAAAAACGATTGGCGCTTTTTGCTTAAGCAAGAGTTTTTGCCTTTCTTTGCGGCTCTGGTCATCGCTCAAACTCTATTCAAATGGGGAAGTTTCACTCTTGAGCTTCTTGCGTTCGCTGCTCTGTGGTGGGTGCTTGGGTTTTTGATGAGCGCCGTTTTGCCCAAGGCCTAAAAGGTCTTTGCAATTCCGGTCACTTCCAATCGTGATTTCACGTCACTTAGGCGTGCGCCTTTCGGTGCTCGTTGAGTGCGCGTTGGTGGGGGTTTTTGAAGATGGCCAGAAAGCCGATCAAGCCGGATAAACGCGCCGCGGGGGCGGCTGTGAACAAAGCAACCAAAAGCTCTGCCAAACGGGCAAAGAGATCACCACAGTCTGCGCTGAGCAAAAAGCCAGCAGCGAAATCGGGTGAAAGAGGCAAAGCGACGTCAAAGGGCCAATCTAAGACGACGCAATCGAAACAACCAACCCTTGCAAAGGCGACCCGCGCGGCGGGTAAAAGTGTGGACAAGACCCGTGTTACGAAGCCCGGCACGATAACCAAACCCGGTAAAATTGAGCGGGGCAAGATTGGTAAGTTAAGGCCGGACGCCAAAGATAAGCTGCGTGACCTTAAACCACTAGATCCGAGCCCAGGCGATCTCATCAAGCGCATTAAGCCTGAGGTGGTCGATGAGTTGATCGGCAGCGCGATCAAGGGCGCAATCGGAATTGCGGATGCGGACGTTTTAGGCACCGTTTCCGGGAGCCTTTTTGGAGATCTGAGCAAAGCATTCCCAGAGGCCTTTCCCAAGGAGCCTTTAAAGCCAGGCCAGGCAGGAGTTGCACTTCCATTGGGAGACAAGAGCGCAGCATCTTTGATGAAACTGGCAGCTACAGGTGCTTCAAAGGAACAGGCACAAGTGGTCTGGGACGATGGACGCAACACTTTGATGGTGTTTGCAGGTGACGTGAAGGTCTCTGCCCAAGAAGGCTTGATCGAGGTCTTTATCCCCGTGAAATGTCAGGAAGCGGCGGCAGTAATGACGGTGCCTTTCGCGGTTGGTTCAAAGAAAGAGGTCACCGGGATGGTGATCGCTGCGCCCGATCGACCGGGAGGTAACGCCCTTATCGGGGCTGTGTGGGGCGATGCCTTGATTGCGTTTGCCTATGAGAGCCTGTTGGACACGATTGAGAGCCTTTCAGCAGCCTCTGGATATGATTCGAAGAAGCGCCCTCTCGTGCCCCGAGCCCTCTCTGCTTCTAGCGGGCAATTGCTCATCCAATCTCAGGGCCGTTTTGACTATCCGGAGGGCAAATCATGAACGACCTGTCCCCTGGTCAATTTGGCGATATGTCCGAACTATTGGTGGCTCTTGGCCTTGCCAACTCGAGCAATGACTTCAATGTCGACTGGCTCAGAAATCCGCAGACCTATCTCAAGCAGATATTGTCAAATCCTGATCAGCGCGAGGCACTCCTCGAGTTTGTGGGAAGTACCGATGAAGGGGCGGTGTCGCAAGATAGCGAAAATCGCCAATGGATCGCTTTGTTCAGCGAAATTATTGCAGGCAAAGGCGAGGTCACGTTTTCGCTGGTCCTGGATGAAGCGCCTCCGGGTGTCTCTGATCAACTGCACCTCTTCCTTGGTATAACGTTTGCGACCAAAGACCCGCTGCCGCTGAGCAATTCCCGTCTTGTCATTCCGCTGTTTCGTGTTGCGAAACAAGGAGCATCGGGCTCCCTTTCACCGGAGCTTTTGGGCAATTCAGGAGGTAAGATCGGCCTTGGAGCACAGGTTGATCTGGCCGCAGCACCTCCAGCGCCAGGCGAGGCAGGGCTGCAATCTTTAGGCCTCAACCTGTCTATCCCTACCAATGCAAGCGATGGCAATCCCACTGTTGAATTGTCGCTTGGCGGGCTGCAATTGCCCGGGGAAGCGAGCCCTAACGATATAGAGCTGTCGCTTACCAATCCCCAGCAAGTGCGAGATGCAGGATTGGACCTCATTTTTGGTCTTATTCAGGCGCAATTGGGCGTCAATACCGGCCCGCAAATGGAAGCGCTCGCTGACCTTCTGGGTTTGACAAGTGCACCTTTGGTCCCTGCGTTTCCAGTGACTGAGCTGATCAATGACGGTCCAATTGCACTCCTCGATTGGCTGAGTGAGTGCCTTGGCGATACGGCCATACTCACCGACTGGCTTGATGCCCTAGCGCGCTTGTTTGGTGGCACGCCGAAGCCTAGTGGAATTGACCTGCCCTTAGGCGGACAGGCGATCGTTCATCTCGGCTTTGCAGCGGTACCGGGCGCTGCGGGGCGGCCAATAGTTACCTTCTCGTGTGCTTTTAAACTGGAAGAAGCAGACACCTCTGCAGCAATTGCGTGCGATTATCTTAGGCTTGATCTTAACGATGGCAGCGTCGTTGCTGTGCCAGCACTCAAAGCTATCGCCAGTTTCGATTTACCGGCCCTGCCGAGCCCGGATGTTGAAATCGATACGCTGGTTGTTGGCTTTGCACTCGATGAGCTGCGCCATCCGCTGTTCGTGCTCGAAGTTCATAACGCTCAGATTCTCGACACATTCCATGAGCGGCTCGATCTCACCAATCCAGACGCTCTTGCAGCAGCAGCAGGTCAGGCGGCCGGAGATCTTCTTGCGCCCCTGTTGCAGCAACTCGATGACCTTGCGCCGGGTACTGGTCTTGCTGATCTGATTTCAGTGATCCTTGGTTGGCAGGCACCTTCAGGAGCAAGCCCGGGCTATCCCACAATTGGCCCCATTGAATTTCTTGCAGATCCCCTGGGTAAGTTGGCCGAGCATTGGAAAGCTGTTCTTGAAGGAGCACAACAAGACGCCCTTCTCGCCTTTTCCACCTTGCGTGAGTTATTGACCGCCGATGCTACTCCGGGCTCGGTGACAGGCACTGGCACGGACGAGGATCCGTGGGTCATACCTTTGGAGGCGCTTTTTAACCTCTCGATATGGCGTGATGACAACGGCAAGATCCTCATTGCGCTGCGTTTGAAGAAGTCTGTAGATAATCTTGGAGAACGCTGCACCGTCATTGAGACCCGGATTGGTGTAGTGATTGCTGCGATTGATTTGGACGCACGCTCTTGCGTGTTTCGGCCTGCGATCGATGTGAGCGTTTTTGGCCGTGCCAGAGGTGGCGACAGGCTTTCCAGCGAACTCGGTTCGATCAGGCTGGATGTTGACCATGTGGGCGTGGTTGCACGGTGGGAGCCTGATACGGGCCTTGCAATACGCCCCTCAGCGCCCAATCCAGCACTCTCGTTTAACTCAATTGAGCTCCCGTTTGTTCTGCCAAGCTTTGACCAAAGCCTTGAAGAAATCCTGGAGGCAATGGCAACCGAAAACTGGAATGCGATTGAACGGATCATTGGCCTGATCTCTGACGCAGTTAATCAGTCCTGGTTAAGCGAGATTGTCGAGGCGTTTGGCTGGCTTCCCGAAGCGCCAGTCTTGGGCGGCTCACCTCGCCATCGCCTGCCTTTGGCTGCATTGGTCAATGATGCGAAGGCTGCAATCGAAGAATGGTTAGCGGCTCTAATCGCAGATGTGGATGAGGACCTTTCATCCCGACTTCAACCCTTGGCCAAATTCCTTGCAGGCGATCTGAACAGCGGCCTTGTCGTTGAAGGCACTGGGACAATCGAAGACCCGCTCAAAGTCGGTTTGTCGGGAGCAACCGGTCAGCCCAAGTTGGCAGCATGGCGGGAACCTGACGCGCCATTGCCGTTGCCCGATTTCGCTGAAGTCCGAAGTTTGCGCAAATGGCGTCCGGGCGCCGAGGGCCTTCAGTTCGAGGCGCTGGCTCAGGCAATAATTTCAGAATTGCCCGATATCGTTGCGCCGCTGGCAGGCGGTTTGTCAGCGGAGAATTTTTTAAGCGCATTTACTGATCTTCTCTCTCAGTTCGAGGGAAGCGATGGCCAAGTCCGGCCGATCCTTAGCCCGCCAACGGGCACACAGGTCCATGTTGTCCAAGATCTTTTGGCAAGCCAATTGCTTGAACGGCTTGATCTCGGAGCCTTGCTTGGCGCGGTGCCTGCAAAGCTCATTGTTGTTCAAGCGCTTGGGCCCGATGCTCAGTTTGAACCACTCGCCGGAAGCGCCGGAGTATCTGACCTACGCGAAGCGGGAAGGGATCCTGCGACATACACACCATTGCCAAACGCAAACGGTGTATACCATGTGCTCTTACCTCTTCGCAGCTCGGCACAGATCGATGATCCTGCCATGGGCGGCGTCGCGCGCCAAGCCGCACTGCTTGCCTCTGTGCTCGACAATGTGACCGGTGCCACTGTACTGGCTGATAGCGCATCGGGCCATGCAGCGTGGCGAGCGCTGGATGAGGCGGGTTCCGGCAATAACCAGCTGATTGCCGTTGGGCTTGCCGTTGCAGCTAACCAATTAATCGATCTGTCTGATCCGCTGATTGGCGAAACGATAAGGCGCCTTAGTGAGCTTTTGCCCGCTCTCGCTGCCGGAGACAGTGATGACGATGCGCTCAGCACCGCGCGCGCTTTCCTCGCTGCCCACCTTGATCCGCATTTGCCCGCTTCCAGTGATTTGTCCTTGCCATCGGGTTGGTCTGCAACCCGCCGCAGCGATCTTGATATTCGGCTGATCTATGGTGCGATGAGCAATTCGGGAGTTCGCAAAGCGCTCACTGCGCTTGCCGCAGCGGGGCTTAGCTCCAATGCAAGAGCGAGAGCGGCAAAACGGCAGGAGCTGACCGCGACTTCCGCCTCTTTAGGCATTGCCCTCGAAGTATCGAACACGGCGCCCGCTGGCGGGATTGAGGTGCAAGGAGATGTTCTAGCGGAATGTATCGGCCTGAAATTACCGGCACAAGATGAGCCTTTTGCTCTTTCATTAAGCCAATCACGCCGCGTCGCTGTTGATTTTGCACTCCGCCGTGCATCGGGCTGGTTGGTCGGCGGTCCGGGGCAGTCGTCCAGAGCTTTGCCGCTTGAGCTTCGTTGGGCTCATATCTCTGCGCGCAGTGCTCTTGGCGGCGATGATCCATCGCTTGATCGCTTTACGATTGTTTTGCACGGCGTGCGCATCGGTAGTTTGAGCTATCCCAAACTCACCTTGTCCCCTTCGATTGCTGACGGCGAGCTTGGCATTAACGGGCTGGCCTCGCCAACAACGCCTGAGATAAGGGAGCTGATCGCGCGGATTGTGACCGACCTTTTGGCGTCCACTGATCCGGCCATCGCCCGATTGTGTGACGCGATGCGGGCGGCAGGGATCGTTGATGGCGTCGATGCCTTTGATGCTATATCGCTTGCCAACTGGTTGGAAGATCCAAGCGCAGCGATGGATGAGCTGATCTCTGATCCAGATCGGGCGTTCCAATGGCGCAACATGGTTGGAAACTTGACCGGCGATTTCGCAGGCCTGACCTATGATCGCGATACTGACACCTTATCCGTATCTGTGTCTGGGCCAACCAATGAACCCGTGTTCGGCGCTTGGAGCTTTGAGGCCGATATTGCTGCTCACTCAGCGCCGTCTGGATCGCTCTCGTTAGGAACATCTGGCGGAGCACACTTGGAGGCGACCTTTGCACCATTGGCGGTGAGCCTGTCTCTACCGTCCGATGGTCCGCCAGCCTTACGACATTTGCCTGAGAGGGTTCAGATTTGGCCCGCCAATCGCTTGGATGAGCTCCTCCCAAGTGCACTGCCGTCACTGGCCGCTTTTGCTCTTTCCAGCGCTCTTGAAGGTGTGCGCAACAGCGATCCGGGCGCCAAAGCGGTGATGGATCCGGCCTTGCGTGTTTTCGGTTTTCTTGATGCAGCGCCTGAGGCACGAGTTTCAGTGCCTGCTATTTTATTCACGCAGCCAAAAGATTGGTTTGCAAGCAATGAGGCGCTTGGCGACGGTTCGACGCTCACCGCGTCCACTGTCATCAATGCCCTTGACGCACTTAAGCCTTTTATCGGTGCAGACCTTGCTGGCGCTACTGGGACTTGGGATATTGCAACAGGCCTTGCCGTGCGTGTTCGAGAGGCAGGCGGGACGATCATCGAGCTCGTCATCGACCCTCAAACTTTCTTGGGCGGCTCGCCGTTTGCGGTAGGCGGGTCGGTCGGTGTGCATATCGCAAACACCGGTACTGTCAGCCCAGCTATCGCATTGTTTGCAGGGTTCGATGCGAGCGCTGCTGGTACAAAAGCGGTTCATGTGACTTTGAATGGGTCGGACGTTCGCATCTTTCTTCGGCCCGCTGTCGGAGACGATATCCCAGTTTATCCAAGCTTTGGAAATTTTGGGCAATTCCTCGAAGCGGCCGCAATTGCAGCGTTGCCCGCAGCGCTCGATGCAATTGCCGCCCTGAAGGATGATAATGACCCAAATATTGGCAATCTGGTCACCGAGGTTGGCGATGCTTTAGAACTGAGGGTTCAGGATCAATTCGATAGCGCGGCCCTAATTGCATGGGCGGCAGACCCACTTGACCGCTTGCAAGATCGCTGGACCAGTCTGCTGGGGAGCGGATTAAATGCACTCTCCTCAGTTTTACCGAACTCCTTCAATGTGCCAACGCCGGTGGGGGGCGTTGTCCGACTGGAACTCACTGACGTTGGAACGCCGACATCCACGCTTGCGATTGAGCTGAGGCCTGGCAACCCATTTGAAGTGGAGATTGAGGCCGACATAAAGGACGTACCGTTCCTGAACGGTGTCCAAACCACGCTCGTTTTCAACAAGACCGATGGGCTTGTCTTGCTGTCAGGAGGCGTTGGTCCTGCTGAAATCGAGTTAGGTTCAGGCGTGTTCTTGCGGCCATTTGTCGACTACTCGTTCACAGCGCCGATCACACAGCCGGGCAATGCGTCGCACATCACAATCGGTCTTGCGACTGATGCAAACAAGACTGACGCGCTGGCGGTTCGATATGGCCTTGGTGATAACTCGGTTTCGGTCGAATTTGGAGGCACCAGTGACCCCCAAGATGTGGCCGAAGGCATATTCCATTTCGCTGTCGATTTTCTTGGCTCGTTCCTCCTAGCGCTTGATCCTATTCAAGAGCTTCTGGACACAGATGTCGGCTCGATAAAGGTCGAGGACCTTCTGGAAGGTGTGCTTTTGTTGCCGGGGCCGGGCGGGCTCGATGCGGAATTGTTCCGAGTGCATGGTGTTACCACGCAGCAGTTGATTGAAGATAAAGTCGCGCGCGTTCAAACCTTGGTTGGCAATCTTGTTGATTCCGGATTGAGCGTGCGGATTGCTGATGATCTGTCCATCGCATTGTCTTCAAAGACTTCCGGCGGCGAAAAAATTGCGCAAGTCACGCTGACGCTGGATGATCGCATTCCTCTTACCAATGGCGATATCTTGGTCTGGTTGGAAAACGACAACCGCTGGATCATTGAATCATCGCAGGCAGGTGTTTCGGTTGGTCTGTTGAAGATTGACGGCGCAAACGGACTTGAGCCTGCACCTTCGCTCTCGATTGAAGGGCTTGGAGTGCGGATTGGTAAGAACAACGCGCCCCTTATCGAAAATCCGCTCTCACTTGGGTCTATCGCACTGCATTTGTTTGCAGATATCGGTGAGGGTACGTCGGGCGATATTGAAGTGCTTGGCGGGGCTCAGGTGGAGCTTGCCGAAATTTCTGCGGCAGTTGGCAATGCATCAGGTGGCAACCTTATTGCGCAAAGCATGCTTGCTGAAACCAATGATGGCGAGGCATCCCTTGCGCCGGCTTTCAGCCCTGCGTTTTCAATCCAATCTCGGCGACCGCCACAGAGCGGTCTCGCCTTTAATTTTCGCGCTGGAGAGGGGGATGGGCCATGGTGGCTGCCGATACAGCGCAGCTTTGGCCCGCTTTACGTCGGGCAAGTGGGTCTGGGTACGCAGATATCGAACGACGAGTTGCAGTCGCTCTCTATTCTGTTTGACGGTGGGATTTCAATCGCGGGTCTCTCTGCGGTGGTCGATGATCTTGAGCTGACGGTCAATGTGCGAGCAGATAACATCTTCTCAGCTGACGCATGGAAGGTGGACCTTGCCGGTCTTGGCATATCGGCTGATCTTTCGGGTGTGTCCCTTGCAGGAGGCCTGAGAAAGATTGAATTTGAGTTGCCCGGTGCACCGCCTAACGCAGAGCCAAGCGTTGAATACATGGGTATGCTCACTGCTCGGATCGCTGCTTACGGGCTGTCAATCTATGGCGGTTATGGCACGCTGACTGACAGTCAGGGACAGTTCACCTCCTTCTTCGCGTTTGGCGCGGTGACAGGGGCAATCGGTGGGCCACCTGCATTCTTCCTAACCGGTGTTGGTGGCGGTTTTGGGATCAACCGCGATATCATTCCGCCTACCAATATGGCGCAGTTCGATGAGTTTGTGATGATTGAGGCGCTGGATCCTGCCGCCTCACCGCCAGATGATCCCATTGCGAATATGGAGAAGGTGCGTAACACCCTGCCAGCGCGCCGCGACCAGTTCTGGTTCGCTGCGGGAATCAGCTTCACATCCTTCGCTCTTGTTGATGGCATAGCGGTTGTGACCGTTGAATTTGGCGAAGGTTTCGAGCTGTCGATTTATGGGCTTGCGAGGATGGCCTTGCCCCGTCCCGAAGCGGCTCTTGTCTCTATCGAACTTGGCCTTATTGCTCGCTTCTCTACCGAAGAGGGCGTCTTGTGGATACAAGCCCAGCTAACCGACAATTCCTGGCTTCTCCACCGCAGCGCTCGGCTGACCGGGGGCTTTGCATTTGTCAGCTGGTTCAAAGGCGATAAGGCTGGCGAATTTGTCCTTACACTTGGCGGATATCATCCCAATTTCCAGCGTGACGGTTACCCTGTGGTGCCGCGCCTTGGTTTCAATTGGAGAGTTGGCAGCAACATATCGGTCAAAGCAGAGAATTACTTTGCCCTCACTTCCGAAGCCATCATGGCAGGCGGTCTGTTTGACGCAAACGCCAAGTTCGGGCCTGCCTATGCGAATTTGAGCTTTGGCGGCAATGCCATCGTCTATTTCGAACCGTTTTCATACGAAGCCGATGCCCATGCGCGGGTGTCAGCGGGGATCAAGATCAAGACATGGCTTGGAACAATCAATCTGCGCTTCACTCTGGGCGCTGCAATCGAGGTTCGCGGGCCGGAATTCCACGGCAAGGCACGTGTTAAGGTTGGTCCGATCAATGTCACTGTAAGGTTTGGCGATTCCTCACCGGTGCCTGCCAATTACCTGTCTTGGAGCGAATTTGCTGCGAAATATCTGGAACTTGCACCGGGTAATCAAGCCCAAGCGCTAAGCGGCATCGCGGGTAAGGGCGCATTGATCCCTGCACAAAAAGACCGCGATAGCGCCGATGGAAATGGCAGCGAGAGCGGTACGCCTGACGGCACATTGGCCCGTCCGTTCGAAGTGATCAGCGAGTTTGAGCTGTCTTTCACCTCGACGATACCAATCAGCAAAATCAAAAGGCCGGGCGCTCCAGACCAGGAACAAGCACCAAGCAGCGATCTGGGGGCAGCGCCTGCCAATCTCAACGTGCAGTCGAGCACTTTGGTATTGTCTCTCAAAAAGGATATTGATCGAAACGAAGAACGGCTTGGCGATCTGGAAAAGATATTCATGTCTGCCCGCGTCACCGGAGCGTTCCCGGTTGGAGTTTGGGGACCACCACAAGACGATGACGTCAGAAAGCTCCCTAAAGGTGAGGTGATACAGGCAACCGAAGGCGTGGACTTTAAGTTCGTGCCTAAGATGATCGGCAAAATTCCTGCGCCACACACAGGCGGGGTTGCCTTTAATCAAATCGAGGCAGGACCACGCAAACCGCTTCCGCTCAAGGAGCTTGGCTCTTTGCGTGATAGCTTGGTCTCTCAAGCGACGTCTCAGCGCGCATTGCTCGGCGGGCTTCGTCCCAATGCGCTCGTGCAAATCACCAGTGACTGGCGCGCCGGGGCTAGCGCTGATGTTTCTCGGCGTGATTGGGCTGGCACTCGCCGTTCTCCGATGCGCGTGGGCCTGTTGTCAGAGCGGATTGTCGGTAAGGCGAAACATGGAGATGCCAACCCATTCAAGCCGCAACTTGCGCCAGAGCGTGACCTGACATTCAGGGATCCGAAAATCAGAGGGTTCTTGTCAGGTCCAGTGAAACTGCGCGAGGAACTGGGCGAATTGCGAACCACGTCGGTGGAGCCCGGAATTTTGCGCAAAGTGCCGCGAACACCTCCGCCGGTTCTTAACACCGGTCGCACCCAGCGGGTTTCGGGTTTCACACCCATCTTGATGCGATCAGCCAATGTCGAACCAATTGCCAGCCGGACAACAATTGCAGCAAGATCAGTCCCGGCAAGCCCTTCCTCGCACCGTCCATTGAGCGCTGCACGCGGTACTGCTGGCGGGGCTGATCGGTCACAATTGCTAGCGCTGCAAGAGATGGTTTCGGGTCGATCTTCTCGCCGTGCGACGGATCAAAGAAAAAGCGCTCGAAGGCAGGCTTCTGCCTCAAAGGCAGCGATCATGAAATCGGCAGCTGAGCAGGCGATTGCGCCGGGCGGGATAGCGGTCTTTGACGTTGCGCCATCCTCGCCGCGTTATCCGGACAATGGAACGGTTGTCGTGCAAGGCAAAGCGCGTTTGGCCGCTATTGGCACAACCGGTAAAATCCTTTTGAATTCGTACCCGTCAAACAGCAAAATCGTGTTGCCACGTGGACTTCGTGCCTTTGCGATTTTTGCAGGTGATGAGGCAGGTTCGACACAGATGGCGGGATGGCTCGAAGGGAGCCAACTTGCATACCTTGGAAGCGGACTTGCCAGATGTCGGGGTGGCTTTGTGCTTGCGGAAGGGGCGAGCCGTAATCGCGGTTCCTCACGCGGAGCCATGGGATGGATGAAAGCCGGGTCGTTGACCGATCAATCGGCAGTGATCAGCACGACATTCGACAATAAGGCAACCTGCGCCGCAATTATTCTTGATGGCGAGGTCACACCCGAAGAGCTCGAGCAAATTTCGATAAACTTTGCTGGCTCCAAGAGGGCTGACGCTGCGCCCCTTATTGTCTCGACCAATGGGAAGACCTGCCTCGTCTTTGCTCTTGAAGGCGAGCACAAAAGCGCAAGTGCCAAAGACAAGCGCCGCATCGCAAAAGCAGGCAATGACATGTCGGGCTTCTCAGTCGATGTCGGACTGAGAAAAGCTGCCATGCTTGACGGTGTGATCGCCTCTGATCTTCCTCCAGAACGCCTGGCTACCCAGCTTCTTACTCAATCACCTGAATTGACGGTGGAATCCTTGGCCGAGCAAGAAGCTGAACTTGTCCGCGTCAAATGGCAGCCACCCAAACTGCCCAAACAGCGCAACACCAAGGGAGCTGCTTAAGCCATGGTCGCACGCGGAAAATTCTTTCTTTACGACAGCATCGTACCGGCCCTTGAAGCGGGCAAATACACGATGAGGGTCAATGTGGACCTCGAGTCAGGCGATCCTGCCGATGATCTGCCGGTTGCTCCGCTTAACACGCATATCAAAGTGACGGCGCCTCGTTTCAAACTGCCGCCTGATCAAGTTCTTTTGACCTATCCTCCAGCTAATTCTGAAGGAGCCTATGATCAAAGGCTTCCGCAAATTGTCCTGAAGCGCCGCACATTGCCTTGGGACAGGCGGGCAGCAGAGGAGGGTGAAGAGTTTCATGGCCAGAAGGTTGAAGACCGCACTCCTTGGCTTGCCCTTGTCATAATCGCAGAAGGCGAGGGCCATGTCGTCCACGATGCGCCTTGGCGCGATTGCGTAACACCAGGTGTCGCGCTTGAAGGCGAGGTGGATACGCCCAGCGCAAGCTATCTCTCGGTCCCACAAAGCACGGTAACAAAGGTTTTCCCAACGGTGGAGGACCTGGGGATGCTCACCCATGTGCGAGAGGTCAACATCGACGATACCGAAGCGGCAATGGGAGATGATGATGGCTTTTTGGCGGTGGTGATCGCCAATCGCATGCCTCAATACGATGAGGAAAACTGCAAGCCTAAAGCTTACACCGCCTGCCTCATTAATCTTGAGGGGCAATTGGGTGCATTGCCAGAGCCTGCACCAGCCATCGATTTCTTTAACGCTAAGGATTTGTTCCTCACAGATTTTGCGCGCAGTTATGCGACCGCAATCCAATCAGGAACTGCCGTCCCGGTCCAAGCGGGCCCGCGCGAACGAGAACTTGATACAAGCGACCGTGAGAGCGTCTTTGAAGCGATGCGCCGGGGCGACGTGGTCCTCCATGGCGATCAGCTAATCGACAGGGCCGGCGTCACTTCGGATGGCACGCTCAATCGATTAGGGACCATCAGCAATGAGGATGTGCTCGACGGCGATTTTTCGAACCTCAGGAGCTCTGGGCGAAAGCCACAAGCTGTGCGTGTTTCAAGCGCTCTTGGCGGCTTTAGAGTACCGCTCGATCTCTTAATCCAAGAGAAGTTCTATCGCTTCCCGCTGTTGACCTCTTGGCGCTTCACCTCCGCGGGTGCAGGCAGTTTCGAGACATTCATGCGCAATCTTGATGTGGGCTTGTTGGGGACCAAATCGGAAAGCGGGCATGAACGGCCACTTCCGCCATGTACGGTGAAGCAAGAGGGTGAGGGACCAGGAGATGCGCCGGTCACGAAACTTCCTTTGGAAATCGCAGAGACTGGGCATGTCGGGCTGCCGCATGTGACCCGGACCGGTGACCAACGCGATGCGTGGTATCGCGGCCCGCTCTCACCGCACCGGCTCTTGCGCAACCCTCTGGCTGAAGAGAGCCAGTTCCCAGTGCTTGCCCATGTCAGCGATCAGATGCGGATGATGACGCCGGAGGGCCGCGAAGATGTGTCACTAGCAGTGGCCTTTGAAACGGGCCGACTGATGGCGATGGCCCAGCCTTCCTTTGTCGCCGCACTCAAGCGCTGGCGCGAAGATGCCTTTGGAGCTGCAAGAGCGCGTCAATCCCAAGCAGCAGGGCTTTTGGTGAAGCCAGGACTTGCCAGCGAAAACTTTGCGAGCATCGACCTCAAAGACTTCGGAACAGCGATCGCCAAAGGCACGATACAGCGCGATATGGAAGCTGTTCTGATCACAGCTATTAATGAAAACCGCGAAGTGGCTGTGGCAAAGGCACGCCCGCTTGTTGATCCAGGAGCGCCCGTTTCGGCCGTTGTTGAGCAAAAGCCGGTCGAACTCATCGCCGATGGCCTTGGCCTTGATCGCGAAATCCTTGGACGGGTGGACAGGCTTGGCGGCTCCGCAGAGATGATCGCGACTTTGCGCAAAGTCGATCCCCCTGTCGCAGCTCTTGTTGTTGGTGAAGGGCTGGAAGAGAAAATTGACACCGGCAAGCTCAAACAAAACCTCACGGCAGCTGTCTCTGGTTTGGTGGAAGAGGCTACCGGTAAAGCTGAGCCAACCAAGCGCGATCTGCAAGACAAAGCCGAGCCAAAGACACGCGAAGAATATGTCCGCGACAAGAACGGATATCTGACATGAGCTTTTCCAATTTCTCGACTTATGATGTCGTTTCAGCGGCGCTCAAAGATGGTGCTTTTTTGAAGGGTGGCGATGCGGGGCCAACGGTGGCGCCCGAGGCAATACTTAATTTTCTTGCCCGGCTCAGAATGCTTGAAGGGGTGCCGTTTAACACTTTGGTCGCTGATGAAGAGTTGCTGCCAACCGAGTCTATTCGGTTCTTCTTTCTCGACCGGGCGTGGACTGATGCTCTTGTTCAAGGCGCGCTTAGCGTTGGGACAGCCAACACGATCGAACGCGCGCAGCTTGAGGCACTTTATCCTGAAATTGAAAAAGAGATCGATGATGCTGAACGGCGTGTGAGGTCACCTGGGAGCGAGGCGCTCATGGGGGGAAGTGCGGGCATCGTGACCGGTTTCCTCCTGCGCTCTGCTGCTGTTGCGGGTTGGCCGGGAATGCATGTCCGGGCTTACACAACCGAGCCTGCGCAAAATGACGAGGAAGTGCTGCCGGAAAGCCATCCGTCACGCATTAAGCTCTTGCGATTGGAGCGATTGGCCCCTTCTGTATTGCTCGCATTGTTTGATGGGGTGCCCGAGGTGCTTCATCTCGAAGAGCCGCGGCAGGGGCTGCAATTCGGGGTACGCAAAGAGCAGCAAACGAATGGGCAATGGCAGGCATATGTGCCCGCCCGAAATGTTCAATCAGCCAGCTATGTGAACGATGAAGGCAAGCAGGTTGATGTCTCCGAAGACGCGGCGGATATCGATGTGAGGTTCAGGCGCGGTGCGCCCGGCGTCATCGACATGACCAATACCGCCCGAAACTTCGTAGCGGCTGAAGGCACCGGAATGGTGTTCGACATGGACAATCGGATCGATGGTGCAGAGTTTGCCATGCAGATGATCCGGTTTCCCTATCGCCAAGTCTTCGCGCAATCGGAAACCGATGCGAATATCCAGGATGATGCCTTTCGCCCCACACGGGTCAAAGTGCCCGAGCTTTACACACAGATTTTGCAGAAACGATTGGGGGAGGGGTGAGCCATGCCAACGCTTAAACCTGAGGTCATGGAAGAGCTGCTCTCGCGCAATGAGTGGGCGATGGCAGCACAGTCGCGAGCCGATATCTTTCTTGATCGTGAGCTGTTCCTTCCGCCAGAAAAGCCAACCAATCCCGCTCTGTTAGTGCCGATCGATGTCCAGGCGCTTTATGTGCCATCATCAGGCTCAGAACCCTGTATCCACTTGCCTCTAGACCTGGGAGAGGGGGACACGATCACGCAGCCTTTCTCCGAAGGCAAAAAACGCCCCAAGGGGGTCCATCTGCACTGGGCATTGCCAGATGGGCTGATGCGCGGTGAGATGGAGGATGATGCCGATAATCCTTTGAAAATGAGGCCTCTACCAGATCGTTGGTTGATCGTACGGATGACGGGTCCAAAAGCTGGCTCTAAAGTCGCCCAAAAGAGCTGGGTGATAGAGGCGGAAACTGGACGCGCCACGGAGCTTGAAAACTACCCCTCGGACGAAAACGAAGCTGGTCTTGAGGCGATCTCGTCTGATGAGCTGGACGGTATCTACGGTGGCTCACCGATGTGGACGGCGGCTTATGATGCGACAAAAAACAGGTTTGCTTTTCATGACGACCTCAAAGGCGTCTCCAGCTCAACAGCTGAAAATGGGCTTGCAAGTTATGCTGTGATCGGATGGTGGTCGCAGGCGCGCCATGACCCCTTGCGATTTGCGCATTGGCCAATCGCCGTCTCACGCAAGCTCGAGGAGCTCGATTGGAGCGCCTCGGATGCTCCCCTTGTCTCTCAATTTGAAACCATAAGCGCCAAGCCTCCCTCCCAACGTCGCGTGTCAGTTGACAGCGGTGCCAACATCGAGCGCGCGATCCGAGCCAGCAGACTGGTCGATTTTCAGAGCGAATTGCAGCTTTCGACATCGCAATCCGCGCTCCTTTCTCAGTTCGACGAGGTCGCCTTTGATAAGGTCGTAATGCCGCAAGCGATCTTCCGTTATGAAACCGTAATGCACGGCTTTGTTTACGGCGTGCCCGTGCGCGGGGCCGTGAAAAAGGACCTTGCCCCTGACCGCAAAGACATCTCGTGTTCAATGGCACCAACGCTTGAACGATTGATGGCTGCGCAAGCCTCACGAGGGTTGCGGATCGAAGACCCCAAAGAGAAAGAATACATCGAGAGCCTCGTTACGGCGATGGCGAATGGCTCTTTCATCAATCTGGCTTCTCGCGATGGCCTTGTGGAACTTGATGAGACCGAACATGCTGATGGCTTTGAGACGTTCCAAAGCCCAGACACCTATAGCGATGTGATCGTTGAGCGCGCGCGCACGTCGATAAAGGCTGGACGACCGCTGCGCACAAAATCGGCAGCTCTTGCATCGCCTGAACCCGTGCGCGCTGAAATGGTGTGGAGCGGTTCTACGCTTGGTCGGATGAACTATTCTCGCGCTGCTGTGCGCGAGGCGGCAGGTCTTGGTTCCACTCACACGCTGGCCGGGGTAGGGCTCACCGGGGGTTCCACAGTGCGAACCGTGAAGCGACCAGGGCCCCGATACTTCCGGGCTACTCCACCGGTCGTTGGTCTTTCCAATTTTGGCCGCACCAATCGTTTTGAAGACGGGCGATTTAGTGATGATGGCACTTTGGTTTGTCGGTGGAACACCGAACTCCCAACAACGTGCGGCGATTATGTGAACTGTGCGACCCATATGCCCACCATTGATCACCCTGAGGTTCCAGATGTCGCGGGCACTGTGCTGCAAAGCGCGCTCTTGGGCGACGGTCACATGGTTGAGTGGCTGATCAAGGCTGCGCAAAGTGTAAGCCCACCCAGCGCCGCCTCACAGATAGACCAGCGCCTTCGCGGAGAAATCGCGCTGCGTCATTCGCCGCAAGGGGTTTATGACGGTTTCGCGCAGGTCGCAGTGGATGCGAGCGCGCGTGGACCGGCCGCCCGGTATGCGATAACCGAAGAAGTGCGCCGCTTCTCACTTCTGGATGGGCGCGATCCGAGCCCTGTGGCTGTTACCAATTGGGCGCAGCCTTGGTGCCCTGTGTGGCTTGAGTGGGAGGTGCTTTTAGAGCTTGGGGAAGACCTTCAAGGCTGGGCGCTTGGCCGGTTCGATTTTGCACACAAATCGCGCTCTGTGGCTGGGCAGTTAACGGTGCGCGGTCGCTCTCCAATCACAAGCGGCATTGCGCAAAAGTACCAGGCTGTCATTTCGGACTATCTTACCGCTGAGGCGCAGCGCGACTTGGCTGAAGCAGGTGAGATAAGCAGCCAGCACGAGGATGCCCTCGCCGATTTGGCAGATTTTTTGAAGAACACTGACCTTGGCTCGATTACGCTGGACCGGGTGGATGATGTGTGGCTTGGTTCAACTCTTGGTCCTGATGGTCAGTCCGAAAGTGAGCCAGAGAAGGTAGCCGCTAACCTTTTAGCAGCCGGATTGCCGCGATTGATCGCTTCCGGGCGCGCCCAGCTCACAAAAGCACGAGTAATCGACACCTTCGGTCGTTTTCGTGATATCGAGACAAGTTCGATTGCTCTGCCTCAAGCCCTCGAAGTGGACGCTGGAGACGGGGATCGCATGCTCGATTTGCCGCCGCGCATTGCCCTGCCTTCTCGCCTGATGTTTCGCTTCGTTGATCCAGCCAACACCGGCCCCGATCCAGCAGAGGCCTCTCTCGATCAGGCAAACCGCGCCAACACGATCAATCCAATCAGCTGCTTCATTCTGCCAGATTTCATGGATGAAACGTTTGAATTTTTCGATGCGGACGGCACACCGCTTGGCGAAGTTCTACAAGATGGGATCACTGGCGGTGTCAAATGGGAAGGGGGTGTGGGCGCTGCCGGTCCAGCGGTCTCAAGCCCGTTTGACAGCGTTACCCCATCATCATTGCCTGCCGCTAAAATTGCTCAAGGGATTATTGATGCCGATCTCGCCCGGAGAAATGCTAACGGTGGTGAAGAGGATGAAAGCCCACTTAGCGCCATGTTGCGGGCGATCGATACGACCATGTGGAGCGTTGATGGATCGTTTGGTGCGGGCGGAGCTGCAATTGCGGGCTTGGTTGGACGGCCCATTGCGGTGGTCTCAGCCAAGCTATGGCTCGACATTCCCGATGATCTCGCTCTGACGGGAGCCTTTGGTGAGGAAGCCGCTGCTGTTCGTCAAAGGCTGATAGACGCCGGTGTTTTCGAGACCATCAAATCACAGGCATTTCAAGTTCGTCTTGGCGAACTCGCCAAAGGGCAGGACGGACTTTACGGCTATTACATCGGAGATGATTTTTCGAAGTTCCACTTAATCGAGAAAGAAGTCAGCAGCTCAGCGCGTGTCGGGGGACAGGGACGCGGCTTTGCGAGCATGCTTGGAACTGTCGGTTCAGCGATCAGCTCGGCTGGTCTGCCTGCCCAAGCATCGATCACTTCGCCTTACATCGCGGCAAATGATCGCGTTGAAGTGCATTCTGGCCATCCGATCCGATTGACACTGTTGATGCACCCAAGTGCAAAGGTCCATGCAACCACTGGCTTTCTGCCGCGCAAATCGCTCTCATTGCTCCGTGAGTGGGTCAACGATGGGCTAGAGCGTATCGCACCGTCAGTGCGAGTAGGACCGGTGATTATAGATCCTGATCGGGTTCGCTTGCCTAAGGTTGCGGCCTTTGGCGATGACCAGCTTTGGACAAGACGTAACACGCCGATCAGTTGGCGAACTGATCCTATATTGTCCGCAACTCAAGCGGCGCTTTTGCCCGAAGGCCGTGTCTCGGTCGAAGAAGGCTATATTCGTATAGCGCCTCACAAAGATCAGGAGGCACAGTAATGGCGGATTATGACTGGCCCTCAGAACCCTTCTCATCCTCTGATCGTTTGACACCAAGGACTGAACACAGCTGGGCGTTTGGAAAGACCGGAAAAACGGCAGGCATGATTGGCGACGTGGCCGATTTGAATGACGTCATTCAGGCCAATTTCGATGAACAGCGCCGTTGGCTCCCGCTCGGCCCTTCTTTGCTTCGTAAAGGAACTGATAGAGGTTCATCGATTGTCTCCGGGCGTGTCCGGGCGATACGAGCAACTCCGGATGGTCAGCGCATCTATGCAGGCGCTGCCAATGGCGGCGTATGGTATTCAAGTGACGCTGGTGAGAATTGGTCGGCGGTCGGCTCTGGCGGCCTTAACGCTGGAACAGAGCGCAGCGGGTTGTCGCTTACGATTGGCGATTTGCTGGTAAATTTCGACACTGCCCCCGTTGGGGGTAAACACCGCGATGAGGTTTATGTTGCAACGGGTGAGCCACCGCTCTCGTCTGGCGGTACCGCAGGGCAACACTACGGCGGTCTGGGCATATTGCGCTTAACTCAGCCTATTGAAGATGCAATCGATAATCACGGAAGCAATCCGTGGGAACGAGAGGCTCCAAATTTGGCCGGGGCGGGTATCTATCGATTGGCGCAAGATCCCGGAAATCCCAACACCATGGTCGCCGCAACAACGACAGGGCTGTGGCAACGTACAGGGGGGCCATCATCGGGTAAAACTTGGACCAGGATCACGAAAAAGCCGTTTGATTTTGCTGCCAACGAATATGCAAAGGTCTGCGATGTTTTGTGGAATGAGGATGGCGTCTGGGTCGGAATATGTAATGCATTTATTGACCGCAACGTCACTCTGGGACCAACCGATCCGCCCAATGTTTCTGGTTTATGGTGCAGTTCAACAGGGCTTTCGGGTACATTTAGGAGAGTTTCATTACCTGATTATGGGCATTGGGAACGTTTGACTATCGAGCAGTCCTTGCCGCAAACAGGGACCGGTAAGAAACACATCTATGTCCTGTCGACAAAGACCTTGTCGCCGCAAGTTTCATCGGCGCAGTTAAAGGGTCATGCAGCGTTATGGCAGGTGGATCTCAGCCACGATCGTTGGAACGCGGCCGAAGTAGACCAGTTTCCCATAACGCTTTTTACCATCCCACACAGGATAGATGGCACCGGAACCGCGGCAACATGGAAAGTTGATCAGGCGTCGTACGATCAAGCTTTAGCAGTGACAAAACGCTCCGACGGTTCTGAATTGGTATATGTCGGCGGGCAAGGCCTTCAAGGGATATCAAATCGTTGGGAAGCAGCACTGTATGAACTCAGTGTCACCGGCAGCGCTGCAGCCAATGACCTGAAAGCCGGTTTTTCCAATCAGCTTCATGCAAAGCGGCCGCGTCACTCTCTGTCATGGATTGGGCGCGAAACACACGCGGATGTTCATGCCTTGCACATCGCGGCTAACGGGCTCCTGATTGGCTGCGATGGAGGAGTGTTTAGGTTTCCGGGCACCAATCCCCCGGCGGCCGCACCACCCTCGGTCAGCTTGAATGCCGGACTTGTGACTGTTGAGCCTGGTTACATCGCCTCTTGTCCAACGCTAGACGGACCAATGCTTGCAGGCCTTCAGGATAACGGAATTATCAAGCGTGTCGGTAACACGGTGTGGGAACGCATTGGTCACGGTGATGGAGGCGGTTGCGCCTTTCATCCGACGCAGCCGCATATGACCATGGGGCAATATGTTAAAGCTATTTGGTCATTTTGGCCCACTGCGGAGCCATCGTCGCCGGGGAACCGTGGCCCCAAACAAAAGGCAAAAGACAATGCCCTGTTTTATTCTCAGCCCGCAGTTTTAGAGGGTTCGGATGATGATACGGCGCGCGTTTTTGTTGGAACTGATCGTGTTTGGTATTGCGACAATTGGCGTAAAGATGAAACCGCACTCACATGGATCACCATCCCTGAAGGTCAGGATGCTTTTGATGCGTTAAACAACAAGCTTGACGTCAAACAAGATCAGTTAAAGTTCGACAAAAAGTCCGACCCGATCAATGTGATCAACATTCTTCGCCGGCCAACTGATCTCACTAAAGACGATGGCATGGCCTTGCTGGTTTTGTGCCGGGACAGTGTGCGCATTTTCCGCTGCGGGGACGGAACGAATGGCGCTGATCCGGGCGAATGGTCAGAAGAGGTTGTTACCAAGCCGCCCGCAAAACAAAAGAAACTTCCCGATCCTGCGATCAATGATCTGCCTAGGCTAAAGAACAGCCATTGGACCGATACTGCAGTCCACGATGTGAGCTCTGTCGGCCACGAAAGCTTTTACGCGGCAACCACTGGCGCGGTAGAAACGGCACCTGATGGGACGATTTCCGGAGTGCAAGCCTATGATGTGCTGTGGTGGTATAACGGCCATGGCAAGTGGTTTCCAACTGGCCTTCGCAATGCTCCGCTCAATACGAACAATGGCACCGGCGGAAATCCTTCTGGTGTGACTTCGGTTGTAGTCGACCCAGGTAACCGGAATACCGTCTATGTCGGTAATCGGTTAGGCGTTTGGCGGGGAGAGCTTAGCCTTACGGGAACCGGTGAAGACGCCCTTCCAATCTGGGTTTGGCGACCAGCGATGGAAGGTTTGCCGCAAACGATTGTCGAGGACTTGCATGTCCATCCGCCAGAGGGCGGTTCGCAAAGATATTTGCGAGCGGCTCTTGTGTCACGGGGCATTTGGGAGCGCGATATCAGCGACACACCCTCTTCGGTGGGCCGTCTTTTTATCCGTTCGGTCGACCACGACACTGGCCGCGGCGTTTTGCCTCAAGAGATGAAATCTCCCAGCGTTCGGGGCACCCTTAGCCTCTTGTATTCGCCTGATGTTATTGTTGACCCATCGCTTATCGATCCGAACACCGCCCCGATCCCTAATGAGGCGGAAATGCGAGACATTTTGCCTGGTACTCTTCCAATGGTGCTGCCGGTTTACGTGATGGCCCATTATGCTCATACCGATCCAATTGCTGGATCGGCGGTGAACATAGACCTGTTTTCGCAGCTCTATACGTCCGGATCAGAGCCGACAATCGATGATGCTTGGCGCAGTGCAATCCGTCAAACTGTCGCTGGTCTGAATCCCGCCCTTCCGGCTGGAATGCGGCACTGGGGACGGGCGCAGCCAAGCGCTGACTTGAGTGCAATACGCTCGCGCGCAGTGCGCTTCATGGTGGATTTTGCGAACGGGTTTGGGGTTTCGCTCGGTGCTCGAAATGTGATGATGATCGCTGTTGTCACATCTCCCGATCATCCGCTTGTGGATAGTGATCTGGATCATGGCACAGCGACTGAAATCCTTCGCCATTCGCATCAAATTGCCATGCACTCTTACGCTATTGAGTCCACCGCAATCATAGCTTGAGCCATTTTTAGCTCAGTTGCTCATAGCCAAAGCGTGATTTGCATTGACTCCGCAAGAGGCTCGGCAGGCTCAACGATCCACCTTCATGTGCTCACTACAAGGTATTCGAAAAACCCATTTCCTAGCCAAGACCAAGAGCATGCTGCGCAAACTTCTCTAGCCAGAGACCAAAGAAACAGTTGCAGACGATTGGTTGAGATCGACGCACTGCTCTAGACAAAAGGTCGCCGCATCATCGATTGGGATCATCTGGTTTTGGGTAATGGTTCGGTGTCAAAGGCCGCTTGCCAGACTCCCTTGGCAGGTTTTTTCGACAGACCGCCGGGGCGCACGATCACATAATCAAGGCCGCTTTGCATAATGTGGGCTTCTTGCCGGTCTTTGTCGGCCCAGATTTCTTTGGCAGGCCCGCGTATGATCCAACGCATGATCCTGCCAGACACTTGGTCGAAGCTGGCTCCGCACCCAAGGCTGGTGACGCAGACAAGCCGCTGAACCCCTAGTTGTTCCATCATTGTAATGATACCAAGGGTCATATCGGAAAGCTCAGTGTTCGGCTTACGGTTTGTCGTCCCCAAGGTGCACAATACGACCTCCGCGCCTTCGACCACTCGTGCAAGTGTTGCAGGATCGTCGATTGGGCCAACGACCACTTCGCCGAAAGCTTTGAGGGACTGCGCTTTTTCGGCCGTTCGAGCATGCAAAACCAATGTATGGCCTGCCTCGTGTGCTTGGCGAGCGGCGGATGTGCCGACGCGGCCTGTCGCTCCAAATATCGCCATCCTCATCTGTGCAGATTGCCGAGAAATTGCCACTTTAAGACGCGGATTGTCGCTTGTTCTCCGCCAGTCGGTGAAGTCGCAGCGTGGGAGCGGAAAAGCTCTGGTGCGCGCTTACCGTCCCGTGCAGAACGAAAGGATTATGGTGCCCGCAAGCTCTAACCTAGCAGTCCGATTTGGCCTTTCCACTTTGGTGGCAGTGGGGCTTGCGTCTTGTGCGTCAACGAGCGGCGCGTCTGGTCAATCTGAGGCGGTAACAGCTAAGGCAGTGGCTGGTTCTCAATATTCTGAGGCCGATGAGGCGGAATATCTTGCGCGTTTCAAGCGCCTTGCGGAGGGTGGCAGCGGTGGTGCTGGCCTTGGTGCCTATGACCCTTTAGTGCCGGTTGCTGGCGCTGTGGACGCTGTGCCTATTGCTTCAGCGGCCAAGCCAACACTTTCTAACGACGCATTGAAAACCGCTGCGGCCTATGCAGGCGCTCGCAACAGCTCAGCTTTTATCGTCTGGCGCGCCGGAAGAATCGAGCACGAGAGTTATTTCGGCGATTTCGACGCTGCATCCACGCTAGTTTCAAAATCGCTTTCAAAGCCGATCACCGCCCTGATCGTTGGCCGAGCGTTACGGGATGGGCATATTGCCTCACTTGATCAACCGGTCGCTGACTTCATCACGGAGTGGAAAGGCAATGCTGAGCGCGAGAAGATCCTTATCCGCCACTTGCTTGATATGCGGTCAGGTTTTCTGCCTCAGGGGTTTGCACGCGATCCCGCCGATGTTTTGAACCGTGCCTATCTTCACCCGCGCCACGACGAGGTGATCATCAATGATTACCCGCTCACCCATGAGCCGGGAACGCGCTATGAATATGCCAATGCGACCTCGGAAATGGTCGCCCCGCTGATCGAGCGGGCGACGGGGATGCGATACTCTGAATATGTGAGCAAAGCTCTGCTCGAGCCGATTGGTGCGACCGGTGGGAGCGTTTGGGTCAACCGCGAGGGCGGGATGGCGCATTCAGGGTGCTGCATGCTTTTACCGGCGCGCTCGTTCCTTCGAATGGCCGTTTTGCTTTTGCAAGATGGCGTATGGGACGGCGAACGCCTTTTGCCTGAGGGCTACGTCGCTGAGATGCGCACGGGCACAGCTGAGAACCCGCACTATGGCTTGGGGCTCTGGCTTGCAGGGCCTTATCTCGAGCGGCGCGGTTTCGCGCATCCATCGGTGCCCTTTGGCAAGGTCCTGCATAGCGAACCCTATGCCGACAAAGATATCTTCCTCTTCGATGGGAATGGCAATCAGACAGTCGTGATGGTGCCGTCCAAGGACATGGTGATCCTGCGCATGGGCGGTCGACCGCCTGCTGAGGCGGAATGGGACAATTCATATCTGCCCAATATGCTGATCCGTGATTTGAGAGAGAACAATGGTGAAGCCATGCCGGAGGCGCAGGCCCAATGAACGCGAGCATTGCCACCAAACCGGGCGCTGCGCCTGCCGATGAAAAGCTCACTTTCGGGTTGAAGCTGGGTTGGGCGACCGGCGCGTTTGGTGTCGCGGTTCTGATGAACGGGATATCTGGTGTCATCCTGCTCTTTGCCGTCAGCATTCTTGGCATCGACCCGTGGCTGGCTGGCGCGGTTATCTTGGTCAGCAAGCTTTTCGATGTCGCAACTGACCCAATCGTCGGCATTTGGAGCGACCGGTATCGCTCTCCCAAAGGTCGGCGAAGGCCATTCCTGACCTGGGGGGCATTCGCGAGCGCTGCGAGCTTTGCGGCGATCTTCACCACGCCCCAATTCGACAATCAATATATCACCGCGCTTTATCTGTTCGGTGCGCTGTGCCTCTACGCATTCGGGTACACGCTTTATAACATCCCCTATCTCTCCATGCCTGCAGAGATGACGGACAGCTATCACGAGCGCTCTTCGATCCATGCTTTCCGCATGGTGTTCGTGGCGCTTGGCGGGATGGCCGCAGGGGCGGGCACGAAGGCTCTTCTCGATTACCTTGGTATCGGTGCCGCGAGCAGCTGGGCGACGGTGGGTATCATCGGCGGCGCGATCATCTTTGTCAGTATGATGGTGAGCTACCTCACCACAGCAAGCGCCCGCTTTACCCAGCCCGATGAAGCGGCGGAAACCAACAAGTTTGAACAATTGGCAAGCGAATTTGGGGCGGTCACCGGCAACCGGCATTTCGTGCGTCTCATCGGCGTCAAATTTTCGCAGCTCATGGGTGTGCAAACCATGGGCGCTGGGATGGCATATTTCTTCCTCCAGTATCTTGAGCGCGACTTTACTTATCTGGCGATGTTCTTTGTCGTGGTCTCGGTTTCGACCATCATCTTCTCACCCATATTGGTCGCGTTCTCAAAACGGTATGGAAAGAAGGCCGCCTATTATGTCGCGGCCGCAGTTAACATCATCTACGCGCTGAGCTGGACTTTCGCTGAGCCGGGTGAGCCGCTTTGGTCGATCCTTGCGCGCGCTTCGATTGTCGGGATCGCTTTTGGCGGCAATGTCATCATGGCGATGAGCATGCTCACCGATATCATCAATGAAGACGCAGGGCGTACCGGCGTTCGTCGCGAAGGGGCGTTCACAGCGCTCTACAGCTTTGTTGAAAAGCTAACCGGAGCGGTCGGACCGTTGATCGTGGGCGTCGCGCTTAGCTTTGTTGGTTTCAACAAAGACCTGCCGCCAGACGTGCCCCAAGGCGACGGCGTGAATACAGCGCTGCTTCTGGCCGTATCTTGGTTGCCAGCCATATTTTACGTGATCGCAGTGTTGCTGCTGTCAGGATACAAATTAACTGAAGATCAAATCGCAAATTCGAATAGTGAGAAAGCACCCTCATGAACCAGCATATCAACGCACCTGAACTGCGCCAGCGCGGGCGTGCATCGGTCGATTTCCTAGTACAAATGCTCAAGTCTTCCGGACCTATCTTTGCCCAAGTGAACGCCGAAATCGCGGCGAAATTGCCTGACCCGGCTGAACTTCCTGATGACTTGGATGAACGGCATGAGGCGATGGACACGATCTTGGCCGATAGCGATGCCTTTGCAGCGCAGCGCCTTTTGGGTGATTGGCATGGACGGATGCACGGACGCGTTTCCGCGGAGGCCTATGACGAGATTGCCGGGGATTTAGCCCCCGTGATCGAGGCGACTTCTAAAGGCCCTGCGACCATCGAATATGATCCAGACCTCACGTTTCCTGACTATTATGACGGCGTCAATTTTCACCGCACCACGGGCGGGTGGGTCAACAACGCGAACCAGGGCTTCATCCACGGCGAGCTCATTCATCGCAAAATGCTGGGACGCACCTTTCCGGGTGGTATCTTCCAGCAGCGTTTGAATGTGGCCGCTATGGCTCCTCGTGAGAATTACGCCAATATCCTTGATATGGGCTGTTCTTCAGGCCACTTCACCTACGCGCTGCAAAAGACCTATCCCGATGCTCAGATTACCGGCATCGACTATGCCGCTGAGATGATGGAGCACGCGTGGCGCACTGCAAATGCGAATGGCTGGAACTGGACACTTTACCAGCGCGGGGCGGAGGCGACCGGCTTTGACGATGCAAGCTTTGACCTTGTGACCAGCTACATTGTTCTTCACGAAATGCCTGAGGATGCGATCAAGGCAATGTTTGCCGAGGCCTTCCGCGTGCTGGAGCCAGGCGGCGATATGCTGATGTCTGACGTCACGCGCTATGCTGATCTTGATAAGCTTTCGGTTTGGAAAGCGGACCGCGGAGCGAAGTATGGCGGTGAGCCGCATTGGCGCGCATCAGCTTTGCTTGATTTGGCCGAATTGGCCCGCGAGGCGGGCTTCGAAGATGTGACAGCGGAAGGCCAATATCCCCATGTCGTTCAAGGTAGAAAGCCCGCTTGATGACGTCTGATCCAAAGAGCTTTAACCTGCCCGAGGGCGCGCTTTTGGGCGAGGCGCAAGTAGACAATCTGGGCCGTGCGCTGATCACTTTGATGCGCGAAGTTGTGGTGCTCAATGACCGGGTTCAGGTGATGGAGACGCTGCTCAATGACAACGGCATTGTCGCCTCAGAGGCAATCGATACGTACCAACCCGACGATGCGTTTCAGGCCAAGAGCGAGGCATCCATGGCCACAATCGTCGGCAATGTAATGGCAGCGCTTCAGGGCGCTGATGGCGACACGCTAAAGTAACGGATAGATCGCGCCTGCAAGGACTATGGTCATAAGGCCAGCTGCAATCAGTTTGATATTGCGCTCTGAACGAATCTTTCGGCGTTCGATCTCAACATAATCTAACCGAGGGTTTTGGGTCAAAAGGAACGCGGGCTTGTTGACTAAGAACGGTACAAACTTGTTCAGCAGCACCTGAATGCCAAACATCGCGGCCCAGCGGCGCGTTGCCCATTTACGGGTCGCATATTGTTCCGGGAACACAGTTTGGACGAGCCGCACGAGCGCCTTGGATTGAGGCAGGCGATCTCTCGCATAGTTTTGAACGGCCTCGCGCCAGTCTTCCGCTTGCGCCATTGCCTGCGCCAATCGCTCTAAGTCTTCGAGCGCCGAGTTGACGCCAAGTCCAAGGTCAGGTGGGAAGGCGTGAGCGCTGTCACCTATGAGGACCACTTGCGTGCCTCCAATCTCAGCGTGCAGATTGGCGGCATATTGCGGTTCGGGGAACTTACCCGGTCTCATCGAGACAAAGTCCTGAGCTTCGCTTAGCGGGATGAGCGCGCGGATATCGAGCTGCGGGTAAGATTCTTCGAGAAAATCCAGCAAATCTTGCGCATCATCAATCGTCCAAATGTGGTGATCGGGCTCTCTGATGATATTGAGACTGCGCGGCTGATCTTCGCCCGCGACCGGGAAGGCGAACAAAGAGCCCATCCGATTGAAATCTGTGAATGCCGAGGGAAAGATATACGCCATGGTCGTATCATCAATCGCCACATCACCCGACGCGCTGGTGAACTTAGGCGGGAAGTTGAGGACGCGATATCGCATCTGCGCCGAGGGTGAAGGGCACTGCGTCATCGCAAAGTGACCATCGGGGACAGCGTCAAGCTCACTGGCGGCTTCTCTGATGGTGGAGATCAGGCCATCGCAAGCGAGAATAAGGTCGGGTGAGAATGTGCGGGTCGATCCATCGCCGCTTGCAACGGTGATCTTGAGCCCAGAACTATCGTCTGCTTGGCTCAAACCCTCGACCGAGTGCCCATACAAAAGCTCGATCCTGCCATCGCCACGCTCAGCAACTGCGCCTGCCAAAAGCGTCAGCAGATTGCGCCGCGTGGTCCAATAACATGTGGGACGGTCTGCATCGATGATAGGTGCCTGCGTGGTTTTGGCGGTGCCATCTGGGGTCACGATAGTTGCGGCAAATGCGTCATTGGCGACCCCGGACTGCGGCAGTTGATCCGCAAGACCAAGCCGCGCCAGCATCGCCTGCCCGCGACCGTCCAACTGGTAATTAAACGACTTGTTCTTCTCAAAATCGGCAGGCGATGCGCGTCGCTCGGCCAGCACGATCTCGTCCCATCCCAGTTGCTGAAATAGCAAGGCAGCGGCTAGCCCACTTGGCCCTCCGCCAGCGATAAAGACTGATTTGTTAGTCATAGCTATGCGATGCCTGATTGGTGCTGCAATCGGCATTGCGCGCAACAATATCTCCGACAAACGGATAGATACACAGCTTTATTCCAATCCAGCAGTATCCGAAACCTTCATCGCGGTACCAAATGGGAAGTCAGATCGCACAAATTAGCTCAACCTGCTTTGCAAAAAACTCACTGCACAATGGAGACTTTTGACAAAATCAAAGGCTCAACCGAGCCGTCTAACCGCCGAACGGATAAACTCATCCAATCCTATGGAGGAAGTTTTGACGCCTATCGCAGCAATACGTAGTCGAGAGAAACAACGGAGGTATTTTGTGATGCAGCGCAAGTTTGGTTTTAACAAAGCAACGCGGCTGATGGCTTCAACCGGGATTGCTTTTGCCCTTGCTGGCGGCGCTGCTAGCACGGCTTACGCACAAGACGGCGAAACGGCGGAAGAAGGTGACGAGACGCAAAACGTCATCATTGTGACCGCTCGTAGCCGGGCAGAGAACATTCAAGATGTTCCGATCGCTATCACAGCGTTTGACGAAACAGACATTGAACGCCGCGGGATCCAAGAACTGGATGATGTGGCGCGCTTTACTCCTGGTTTCAGTTTTGAAGATTTCTCCGGTGGCTTCGCCCAGCCGACCATTCGTGGCCAGGCAACAACCCGCGTAACCGCGCTTGAATCGAACGTGTCGACCTTCTTTGATGGCATTTATATTCCGCGTTCCTGGGCTGTAGATATCGGCACGGCAAACCTCCAACGGGTTGAGATTGTCAAGGGTCCGCAAAGCGCACGTTATGGCCGCAATGCTTTCTCCGGTGCGATCAATTATGTGCCTCGCAAGGCAGAAATGACGGGTGAAATCTCAGGAACCGTTGATGCAACCCTTGGTAGCGATGAGCGTTATGATTTTGGCGCATTTTTGAACTTCTCACTGACGGAAAACTTTGCTTTTGCTGCCAGTTATGATCGTTCTGAGTTCGACGGGTCGTGGGAGAATGCGCACCCATTTGCAGACACTCTCAATGTTAATGGACCAAGCACGACCGGTAACCTGGGAGGCTGGGACAATGAGGCAATCTCTGTCTCGGCGATTGCGGAAGTGTCGCCGGGCATAACAATCAATGCGTCCTACAATCATTTTGATGTAGAAAATGAAGCGCGCGCTTCGCGTTACTTTGGCGACAGTTCAGGTGGTATTCTGGACCCAGAACAAAGCCTCGCTTTGACCCCGATCACAAATGGCGGTGCTTTGCGCTTTGGAGCGTTCTCGCCGCTCGTCGTTGGCGAACTGCCTGATCCTGCGGATGTAGCTCTGGTTGATCCACGAAGCTTTGCAAATCAGTCGGATACGGGAATTTTCCGCGCTGAAGTGAACGCAGAGGTGACAGATGATCTCACATTCAACTACGTCTTTGGCAACGTAGATGGCGACGTTAATATTGGCACCAGCGGTGAGCCTGATCCGATCAATTGCGGCACATTGGTCAACATCGTTGTGCCGCTGTGCAACTTCCAGCAGACGCCGGTTGGTGGGATCAATTACGATACCCATGAAGCTCGTCTGACGTTCGACAATGGCCAGATCCGTGCATCGGTCGGCGGCTTTATCTCGGATGGTACTGACACCAACCGTTTTGCCTCGATCAACCTTGCGCCGATCACCGACGCCGATACTTTTGAGCCTCTCCTCGGCACCGATGTGGGATCACCGCCAAACACGGTGACCGGCAGCGTGTTTGGACCGTTCTTCAACATCCTCTTGGCCAGCGAGGAGACACGCACAGAAGTACAGTCCCTCTTTGGCGAGGTCTTCTGGACATCAGGCGATGGCCGACTGACGCTTGGCGCAGAAGGTCGGTATTCAGAGACAGAGATCACCGCGACTGACAACAGGCGCGGCGCGACTTTGAACGACACGTTCAAAGAGTTCACACCGCGCTTCACCGTCGATTACGAGGTAAACCCAGACGTCCTTGTGTTCGGCTCAGTCGCACGCGGCGCAAAGGCTGGTGGCTTCAACGTCACGGCGCGCAGTGTTGAAGATTCTGTGTTCGATCCAGAGTATAACTGGACCTATGAGCTTGGCCTGAAGAGCACTTTGCTCAACGGTGATCTCGTGTTCAACGCCTCGGTCTTCTATACCGATTGGACCGACATTCAGGTCAACGCGGCCGATGAAGATCCTGCCAACCCAGCGGACCCCAACGTCCCATCCATCACGCTAAACCTTGGTAATGCCGAAGTGTATGGCTTTGAAATGGCGACACGTTGGCAGGCGACTGATGAGCTAAGCTTTGATGCGACCTTCAGCCATGCTGAGGCGACCTATTCGGACGACACCGTCGACAGCCGCCTTAGCCGTGGTACACCGGGCGTCTCGGTTCCATGCGATGACATTGTCTGTAACTCAAACGGCAATATCGGCGGCAATGAAGTCGAACGCCAGGCCCCGACGCAGGCATCTTTTGGTGCGCAGTGGGACTCGTTCATTGGCGATGATGACAGCTACTTTGTCCGTCTGGATGGAAGCTGGCAGAGCGATTTCTTCGCGGATAGCGCCAACGTTGGCATCATCCCAAGTCGTTTCCTTGTGAACGCAAGCGCGGGTTTCACCATCAACGAGAACTATTCGATCCGTATCTGGGCGCGCAACCTGCTTGACGAGAAGTACACCTCGAACGCTTTCGTTGTGCTGCTTCCCTTCGGCAACACCTATGGTCAGTTCTTCGGTGAACGCCGGACTTATGGCGTGACCGCATCGGTTGATTTCTAGATCGCTGATCGAATTGCTTTGAGTGGCGGGGAGGGTTTCAATATCCTACCCCGCCATTCTCATTTTTGGGAGTTTGAGAAACCTTGCTAAAATCGCGTTGGATCAAAATTCCGCTCGCTATCATCGCTGCAATTCTGGTGGGACTTGGCATCTTTGCACTGACCCCCATCGGACAGGATGTGATCAGGATCGCGCGGCTTGCGCCCAAGCTTGAGACAGCGACGATAACCCAAACTCAGCTGTTCACGCCGCAGGTTGTTGTAGGGGAACAGTGCGAAGCTGTTCCACTGGCGAAGTCCCAGAACGCACTTTCCCCTAAACTGGCAGCGGCGATTGAAGAAGCGCAAGGCTACTCAGATGAGATGCAGGGCGTTGGCCTTATCATCATGCGTGATGGTGAGGTCCTGCACGAGCAATACACCGATGGTGGCGGGCCAGACCAATGGGTGCGCAGCTTCTCGATGCAAAAATCGCTCGTCGCGCTGACGCTGGGGATTGCGATTGAGAGGGGAGCGGTTGGCTCGATTGATGAACCGGTGTCGACCTATATTCCTGAGTGGGCCGATGATCAGCGCGGTGCAATAACGCTGCGTCAATTGCTCAACATGGAAAGCGGTCTTGAGATAACGGGGCCCACCACCTTCACGGGTATCCGCCAGCTTCTTGGAAACGATATCAATGCGATCTTCCTTGATAAGCCGCTCGCCGAAGACCCTGGCGCAGGTTTTGCGTACAACAACGCCAATAGTCAGGTTTTGGGTATTGCACTTGACCGCGCGCTCCAGAATGCTGGCCGTGGCAGATATGCGGAGTTCTTTGAGAACAATCTGTGGTGCCGCGCAGGCAATGGTGAGGCGGCGCTGTGGTTCGACAGCGAAGAGGGCAGCGTTCGCTATTACTCAGGCATCTTTACAGACCTGGCCAGCTGGGCGCGTATTGGTGAGTTGATCCGCAACGGCGGCGCAAATGGTGACACACAGGTAGTCCCCGGCGACTGGATTTCTGCCATGGGAAAGCCTGCCCCGACCAATCCCAATTATGGCCTTCACGTCTGGCTTGGTGCTCCTGAAGATGGCACGCGCGAGTACAACCCCGACAATCCAATCTTCGTGCCGCACAGCGCCCCTTATCTGGCGCAGGATGTCCTCTTCTTCGACGGCTTTGGCGGACAGCGTGTTTATGTTGTGCCCTCAGCGGGTCTGACCATCGTGCGCAGCGGTGAGGTGAACCTAGGCTATGATGATGCAGTGATCGTCAACGCAGTCTTGGGCGCGATCGAGGGAAGCTAAGCGAGGTTCGACTTGATCTCGCAGTAGCTTTCTTCAATCTGCGCAATAACCGCCGGGTCTTCGATTGTTTGCGGCACGATGTACTCGGTCCCATTGGTGATTGCGCGCAGCAGATTGCGCAAGATTTTGCCTGAACGGGTTTTGGGCAGGGTCTTCACGGCGATGATATCGCGCGGCGCAGCAATAGGGCTGATCTGCTTGCGCACGGCCTCGCTAATGGCTTTTTCCGGTTGGTTCGTGCCGCCAGATGCCGCCACGAAGTAGACCACGGGCACTTCGCCTTTAAGCTCATCGCTTGCCCCGATCACCGCGCATTCGACAACACAATCACAGCCTGCAACGACCTCCTCGATCTGCCCGGTGGAGAGCCTGTGGCCCGCGACATTGATGATATCATCGGTGCGCCCCATGACCCGGTAAGAACCATCGGGATCGCATACCCCTGCATCGCCAGTCGCATAAACGCCGGCGAACGCGCTGAAGTAGCCGTCGAAGCCGTGTTGGTTTTGCCAAAGCGTTCGGAAACTGCCGGGAGGAAGAGGCTTTCTGATGATGAGATTGCCGGTGGTCCCCACCGGAACTCCCGCGCCGTTTTCATCCAGCACCTCAAAGGCAAAGCCGGGTACTGGATAGCCTGCAGACCCCACCGGTGCAGGCTCAGTGCCAAGACCCACACAGCTCGCAAGCGCGGGCCAGCCAAGCTCGGTTTGCCACCAATGGTCCACCACCGGACGATCCAGCTGCGCACCAATCCATTCAACAGTGTCAGGGTCCGCGCGCTCGCCTGCGAGGAACAATGCGCGCAAGCGCTCTGGATTGGCATTCTTGAGAAGCTCACCGTCGGGATCAGCGGCTCGGATAGCGCGGATCGCAGTGGGCGCAGTAAAGAGCACGCGCACATCGTGTTTTACCACGACATCCCAGAAAATGCCCGCGTCCGGTGTCCCCACGGGTTTGCCTTCGAACAGCACCGTCGCATTGCCGTTGAGGAGCGGGCCATAGACGATATAGCTGTGTCCCACGACCCAGCCGATATCACTCGCCGCCCAATAGGTCTCGCCCGGCTGCACGCCGTAAATGTTGCCCATCGACCAGTTAAGGGCAACGCCATAACTACCCGTTTCGCGCACAACGCCCTTTGGCTTTCCAGTCGTGCCAGAGGTGTAGAGGATATAGAGCGGATGATCTGAGGGCACATCCACGCAAGCTGCAGGCTGAGCAGCGGCAAGCGCCGCCTGCCAATAGACATCGCGCTCATCACTCAGCGTGGCCTCGCACTGCTCGCGTTCCCACAAAGCGACCTTTGGGCGAGGCGCGTCTGAAAGGGACAGAGCCTCTTCGACAATCGGCATATAGGGTATGACGCGAGTACCCTCGATCCCGCACGCTGCGGTAAGAGCGACCACCGGCTCGCAATCGTCAATGCGTTTGGCGAGTTCTGCAGCGGAAAAGCCTCCGAACACCACCGAATGCACCGCGCCAATCCGCGCGCAGGCCAGCATTGCAAAGATGGCTTGCGGGATCATTGGCATATAGATGATGACCCGGTCGCCGGCCTTAGTGCCCATAGCTTTGAGCATCCCGGCGGTCTGCGCGACCTCTGATTGCAGTTCGGTGAAAGTGTAGGTCGCGCTCGTACCGGTGACTGGGCTTTCATAGATCAGAGCCGTGTCATCCCCGCGCCCCGCTTCGACATGGCGGTCCACTGCATTGTGGCAAAGGTTGAGGTTCCCATCGGCAAACCACGCCGCATCCTCATGCTCCAATGCCTTTGATGGGGCTTGGCTCCAATCAAGCGCCTTGGAAGCCTCCAACCAGAAGGCGTCGGGATCATCTATGCTGGCGTTATAGGTTGTTTGATAGCTCATGGATGTGAGCTATGCGATGTGGCGTTCCAATCGCCAAGAGGGGATGGCTATTGTCCACCCTTCGGTGAGTTTGCGTTGGCGTTGTTCGGGGATCACGGCGCCTGCGTAATACGAGCATAACGACAGCTTTTCGCAAAGGCGCGCATATGACTGAGATTTCCGTAATCAATCCCGGCCATGGTGAGGCGACACAAGCCTTTCTGGCGCGCGGTCCGTTTCTCAACTTTATCGATGGCAAGTGGGTGCCGGCCCACGGGGGAGGCGAGTTTGCAACGCTTGATCCAGCGACAGGTGAGGCGCTAGGCAATATCGCCCGCTCTGGCGCAGCGGATGTGGATGCGGCCGTGGCAGCAGCACGGCGCGCGTTCGATGACGGGCGCTGGTCGGGCCTAACCCCAATGGATCGTAGCAAGGCGCTGTGGAAGATCGCCGATCTGATCGAGGAGAACATCGACGAGCTCGCTGAGCTGGAAACGCTCGATCAGGGCAAAGCTCTTTACGTTGGGCGCTGGGCTGAAATTCCGGGGGCGGTGTATCAGTTCCGCTATTTCTCCGGCCTTGCGACCAAGATTGAGGGGTCGACGATCCCGACCTCGATCAATTATCAACCTGAGGGTAAAGAGGTTTTTGCCTACACGCAGAAAGAGCCTATCGGAGTGGTCGGGGCGATTGTGCCGTGGAACTCACCCTTGGTGCTGACCGCGATGAAGCTTGCACCGGCTTTGGCGGCCGGATGCACGGTTGTGTTGAAACCGGCGGAGAACACCTCGCTTACCGCAGTTCGGTTGGTGGAATTGATGGCCGAGGCAGGGCTTCCTGATGGCGTCATCAACCTCGTGTGCGGCTATGGAGGTGAAGCGGGGCAAGCGCTGGCCGAGCACCCTAGCGTCGATAAAGTCGCCTTCACCGGATCGACCGCGACAGGCAGGCGCATCCTTGATGCGGCCAAAGGCAACCTCAAGAAAGTGACCCTTGAGCTGGGCGGCAAATCACCGGTGATCATCATGGATGACGCGGATGTGGATGCCGCGATCCAGGGCGCTGCCAATGCGATCTTTTTCAATGGTGGGCAGGTCTGCATCGCGGGCTCGCGGCTCTATTGCCACAGCTCTTTGTTCGACCGCGTGACCGCAGGCATCGCTGAAATCGCCAGTTCGATCCAAATGGGCCACGGCCTCAATCAAGCCACCCAAATGGGGCCGCTGGTCTCGAAAGAGCACACGGCCAAGGTTGGCGACTTTATCGAAAGCGGCAAAAAGGCTGGCGCAAGCGTGCTATGCGGCGGCGAGGTGGCGGGGCCCAACGCGTCATTCGTGACGCCCACCGTCCTCACCGATGTGTCCGCCGATATGGAGATTGTGCGGGAGGAAGTCTTTGGCCCTGTGCTTGTTGCCAGCAAGTTTGATGACCTCGACGAAGTGGTCGCTCTGGCCAATGACAGCGCTTATGGCCTTGCGGCTGGCGTGTGGAGTGAAAGCATGTCCAATGCATTGCGCCTCACCAACCGGATTAAGGCGGGCACGGTGTGGATCAATGGCCACGCGATGTATGATGCCTCGCTCCCCATCGGCGGGATGAAGCAGTCAGGCTGGGGCCGGGACAGCGGGCAGGCGGCGCTTGAGAATTATCTTGAGCTCAAGACAGTTTGCGCGATCTACTAAGCAGGTAGGCTAGGCCGCGAGAGCAGCCTCAGGCTGTGCGTTTTAGGCGGTTCTGGCACCGTCGATGGGGATGACGGTGCCGTTCAAATAGCCGGGCGCTTCGCCTAGAAGCCAAGCCACGGTCTGCGCGATCTCTTCCATCGAGCCAAAGCGGCCAATCGGGGTCTCTTTGCGCAAGTTTTCGAAGACTTCGGGGATGTTCTTTTCGATCTCGGTGAACTTCTCAGTCTCCGTGATCCCTGGCGCGATGGCGTTGATCCTGAGGCCTTGCGAGGCGTATTCAATCGCCGCTGATTTGGTGAGGCCGATGAGCCCCCATTTGCCAGCGGAATAATCGGCCATCCCGCGTGTGCCGCGAAGCCCTCCGGTGGAGCTGTTGTTCACAATCGCCCCGCCGCCGCTTGCGATCATGAGCGGGATTTCGGCGCGCATCAGGTAAAAGACTGCGTCGAGATTGACCGTAAGGCTGGCGCGCCAACGCTCCAATGGCATCTCGTGCAAAGGACCATCGCCGATTGTGTCACCAAGGTTGTTGAAGGCGCCATCAAGGCGGCCAAATGTGTCCTTGATTGAAGCGATGAGGGCTGCACAGCTCTCAGCATCAGTTCCGTCAAAGGCAAAGGGGGTCGCTTCTCCGCTTTGTTCTTGAATTGTGGCGACAACTTCTTCGCATGCCTCTGTCCGACGCGAGGCCACCACCACATGCGCGCCTTTGGTTGCAAGGTGGATCGCGGTGGCGCGGCCCATACCTTGGCTTGCACCTGCGACCAGATAGACGGGTTTCGTCATGGGAATTCCTTTTCGAGGAAAGTGTCGATGGCCGCCGCTTTGCTGGCCGGGCTTTCATCACACAAGGCCACTTTTGCATCGGGTACGAGCGATTGAAGTTCCGCAAAGCCTGTATCGAGCGGGTTGCCCCCATCTCCAATCAGGAGGGTCGGCACCTTGAGCTTCACCAAATCGGCGCGCACATCGTGGCGGAAAACCGCGTGATAAGGGAGGTGATAGCTCTCCAAATTGGTGAGGATATCCATCGTCAGCGTGTGCAGCAGCTCAGGATCAAAGCTACCGCCTGGGCGCATGTGTTCAGCGTCTTTCTTATAATGCGGGAAGAAGATCATCTGATCGCGGATATATTGCCAAGCCCAATGAAATTGGCTGCCGGTTTCATCGGGTTTGCGCGGGTGGGCGTAGTGCTCAAGCATCTCGGCTCGCAGATCGTCATCGAGCAAAGCGACCCCATCGAGGATCAGAGCTTTGACGCGCTGAGGGTGCGCCAAGGCCCAAGCAATCGCGATATGCGCGCCTGTGTGCGTGCCATAAAGCGCAATTTTCTCCGCGCCCAAAGCATCGGAACCCCGGTCAAGCATATCGGCGAAGTCGGCGACTTGCGGCGCGTCTACCTGAGGCGCGCAGGATTGGCCGTTGCATGGGTTGTCGAAGGCGATGACGGTTCGGCCATCGACCGCTTCGATCAATCCGATGAGCGAAGCAGAAGAAGCGGGCGAGGCGTGAAGCGCCACAAGAGGCAAAACGCCCGCAGCGCTATCGCGCCGTCGCAAATGAAGTTGCCCCTCGCTTATGCTCGCATAGGCCTTCTCAATCTTGCCCATGCGAATGCAGCCTAGCCCAATTGCCCCGGAAAATGCGCCTCGTGGTTTTCGGCATACCAATCCGCGATTTCCTCACGCGTGGTCCACCAAATGCCATCAAGCGTTTGCGCATATTCGATAAACTCGCGCAAAGCCCGGATGGTGTATGCGCGCCCTGAGACATGCGGGTGAAGCCCCACATTCATGATCCGCCCCGAAGTCGCGCCCTCTTTGTGGAGCACTGACAGCTCCTCGATCAAAAGATCGCGGTATTCGTCAGTCGTGCGAGCATTGCGGGTGAGGATAGTGAAGTCATTGATGACGTTGGAATAAGGCGTCCCCACAATCGGGCCCGCATCGGTGCGGATCATGTAAGGCTGGTCATCATTCATAATGTCGCAGTACGCCTTGAACCCTTCCTCCACGAGGATGGTCGGCGTGTTCAAAGTGCCGCGCAGCGACGAGGATAGCCACACCTTGGGTTTGCGACCCGTGTGTTCCTCATACATTGCAACCGAGCGCTGAATGATGGAGCGTTCGGTGTCGATATCGTCGTGGAAATCGGTGAGCAGCTCGCCTTGCTCATAATTATGCGCGATCAGTTCGCCGCCGCGCTCTAGGCAGGCATCGGCCATTTCCTTGCGCCGCTCGAACGTCACCGCGTTGACGGTGCAGGCAGGCTTTACGCCCATTTCATCAAACATATCGAACATGCGCCAAACGCCCACGCGCTGACCATATTCGCGCCAGGAGTAATTGGGATAGTCGGGAATGCGGCCAGCCAATGCATTGGGGAGGAGAGCAGGGCCGCCAGCATAGTAGGGCTGATCTGTGTCTTTAACGAGGTCCCATGTCTCCAAATTGATGGTCATCATCAGCGCGACCTTCGCGCCGCCCGGCCATTTCAATGGGGCGCGCTTGGAAATCGGAACGTAGTCGTATTCAAACATGGGTAGAGGGTCCTCTAAAACTCTTCAAGCAATCGCCCAAAGCCGTACACCTTATCTGTAATGCCGTTTTGCCGCAGCGCGTTCCAATAGGTCGCGGTATTGATCGCGATCACTGGTTTACCCAGATAGAGCTCAGCTGCTGCTGCGAGGCGGGTCATCGACAGGTTTGTGCCAACCTGCACCAATGCATCGACATCATCGCCGTCGAGCTTGTGCAATTCATCGCGCAAAGTCGCAGTCGGCACTTGCGCGATCGAAGTCCAACTCGGGCATTTAAGACAGGTGTCGCGCACGACCTCAATCCCGTGGTCGGACATAAAGTGTGCCACTTGAGCATTGGCAGAAGGGTAATAGGGCGAGACGACCGCAATCTTTTTGATGTTCCCGCCATAGGCATTGAAGGCTTCGATCAGGGACTGGGAGCCGGTGCACAGCTTAAGTCCGCTCGCCTCTTCGATGTTGGAGCGCCATTCCTCCGCGCCCTTTGCCCCGCCGTAAAATGTGACCGCCGACATGCCCATCACAAGGTAATCGGGGTTGCATGTAAGGACACCTCGCACCGCATCGAGCGTATTGCGGCTGATCTCCAGCGTGCCCGCCATAAAGGTCTCGTCAGAAATCGCCTGTGCATCATCGACGACAATGCGGCTGTAGTGATTGGTGACACCGGGGACGCGCAGATCGTCAAAGTCGGGTTGCACAATGGTATTGGTCGAAGGGCCAAGGACGCCGAAGAGCTTTCGGTGCCCCTGAACATCAGGATTTGGACGTTCCCAAACAGACATTAAGCGATCGCCTTTTCATCCTCGAGGCACTGGATCATCGCCTGACGGATCAGGAATTCACGGCGCTGATCCGGGTCTTCCTTCTTCGCAAGCAGATCGCTTTTTCGCTTTTCATGAAGCTTGCCCTGACCATCGGAGAGATACTCCATATTCTTGATCGTTTGGGCCTGGATAAAATCATGTGTGGTGGTGCGGCGCTGACGGTCGAACAGGCCAAGCCGCTCGCTTGCGTCCATCCCGTGGTTGAAAATCCCGTCCAGCTTTTCGCACAGGTTGAACGCGTCATGGATGCCGCTGTTCATGCCAAACCCGCCGATCGGATTGTTGAGGTGCGCCGCATCGCCGATGATCGCAACGCGCCCATCCACGAAGTTTTTGGCGACGCGTTGGTGCACCCGGTAAATCGTTCGGTGAACGGTCTCCACCGCCTCACCATCGCCAAGCAGCCGGTCGAACACTTCGTTCTTCTTGGCATCGGCGCGCAGCTCATCATCTGACATCTCATCTTTCGCGGGCACCAAAATGCGCCAAAGCGACGGCACGCGCAAAAGCACCATCCACTCTTCCGGATCAGAGACGTAGTTCACATAAGAAAGGTTAGGCAGATGCTCTTCCAGCGGCACTTTCGAGGTGTAGCAAAGAAAGCGCTCTGGATAGGTGAAGCCGTCAAAGCCTGTGCCCATCCATTTGCGGACCATTGAGTTGGAGCCGTCGGCACCGATCAGATATTCGGCGTTGATCTTCACGATTTCCGTCGGGCTTTCGACATAGGCGCTAACTCCTTGCGCATCCTGTTCGTAGCCCACGACGCGGTGGTTGAAGAGCACTTCAGCGCCCGACGCACCGCGCACGGCTTCTGACAACATGCGCGAGAGGTGGTATTGTTCGCATTGCACCCGGAAAGGGAAGCGGGTGAGGTCGGAAAGCTCGCTCAGGTCAAAGTCGATAACTTCGCCCGATTGCCGCTCACGGAAGTGATAGATCGGCGCTTTCAGGCCCATCTCAATCAGCTTCTCAGTAATCCCAAACTGGTCGAGCATCTCCAGGGTAGGCGGGTGAAACGTCGATGCACGTAGGTCGAGCGCGCAATCTTCCTGCGCCTCTACCAAGACAACCTCAATCCCTTGCTGAGCCAGCAGATAGGCAGCAACGGTGCCAACTGGCCCGGCCCCTGCGACAACAACTTTGGTGTTATACTCTTTCATCGAGTGCTCCGAATTGTATCCCGGAACCCTCAATAGGTGTGCATATTTCGAAGAGGCGCGAAATTGGCCCGCGTCTCCGCTGTGCGGTAAGCGCGCTTTGACTTATCCGATCATCGGTTAGAATTGGGCGCTGCCCTTAAAGCCAAAGCGCGATAGCTTACTTCAGCGATATCAAAGGAGCCAAAGACAATGCCTCTCAACACTTCGCCCCTCGTAGATATCACGCAAGAGGATATCGACACTTACAACCGCGACGGTGCGGTATGCATTCGCAAGGTGCTGAGCCAGGATTGGGTCAATGCGCTCTTGAAAGAAGCGCGCGAGGTCATTGTCGAGAAAAAGGATGTGGGCCTCCTCCCCACAATCCCTGGCCGCTACATGGCGCGCTGCATCCCTGAATATCGCAAGCTGATGTTCGAGGGACCCGTGGCAGAGGCGGCGGGCAAAGTGCTCCAGTCCAAGGAAATCCGCTTCTTCTTTGATGAGTTCTTCGCCAAGCCTCCGCAATCCGATGCCGCGACCTTGTGGCACTGTGACCGCATGGCGTTTCCGGTCGAAGGCAAGATGGTGCCTTCGCTTTGGATACCACTGACGCCGATTGTGGAAGAGAACTGTCTTGAAGTGCTGGCTGGCACGCAAAATGACGATGTGCCCTATTGGCTGTTCAGTCCCAATGCCCGCAAGATGATCAAGCCTGACGACCGCGTGCCTCATCCTGAGATTGAGAGCCGCCGCGGTGAAGAGGGCCTGCGCTTCCTCAAATGGGAAATGGATCCGGGTGATATGCTAATCGTGCATCCATGGGTGCTGCATTATTCGGCCGGAAATCCGACCGATGATTGGCGTGTCGCCATTTCAGAGCGCGTTTTTGGCGACGACATCCGCTGGGCGCCGCGCCCCGATTGCCTCAACATCGCAGGGGTGAGCTTTGATGAGATGCTGGATGGCGAAAAGCCTGAAGGGGATCTCTTCCCGCTGGTGTGGTCGCAAGATGGCCGCAAGGATGATGACAGCCGCTACCCCACCGGCTTCGCCACCCGCTGGCCCAAGCGCGATATGGGCGGGGTCAATGAGTACGACACCTTCAAAAAAATGAAGGAAAAAGAGGACGCGGGCGAGCTTTCTACGAAGGACGTCTCCCCCGACCACCAGAAAGTCGGCGCGCATTGATTTGAGCTGGAGCGGAGGTACCCCAATGAAGCTGTTTTATTCTCCGTTCCATACCTTCATTCACAAAGTGCTGGTCACAGCCCATGAATGCGGGTTGTGGGACGATATTGATTTCATCGCGACTTTCCCCTTCAAAAACCTCGAAGGTGAAGATCAGGGCGAGGCTTACTCCATCGCTGCGATCAATCCCTTGAGCAAAGTACCGACCTTGGCGACCGATACGGGCCAAGTGATCTTCGGCAGCCAAGCGGTTTGCGAATTCCTCGATGCCCATTCCAAAGCGGCAAAGATGTATCCCGAACCCGGCGAAGCGCGCTGGGATGCGATCACGCGGCTTGCCATGGCGGACACGATTTTTGAGGGCACCGTGCAAATGGTCGCCGAGCAATGGCAGGAGCCTGAGCAATGGAACATGTATGTGTTTGAGCGCATGTGGCCCAAGTTTATCCGCTCGCTCGATTGGATGGATGCAGAAGCCGCCAAGGGCTGGGACCGCTTTGATATCGGCCATGCCGCGATGCTCCATGCGATTAGCTATCTGGGTTTCCGCGCTGAGTTTTATGAGGCGAAGGACCCGATCTACCCCAATTTCAATTGGAGAGAGGGTCGGCCTGCTTTGTCCGATTGGTATGATGAGGCGCTGACCCGGCCCTCGGTCCGTTCACACTATAACGTAGACTTCACGGGCGACACTTCGGCCAGGCGTTTGCAAGATGCCATCCAGGAGGTGCTCGCCGCGCAAAAGGCAAATGGCGAATGATCAACTTCTACTTCTGGCCTACGCCCAATGGGCACAAAATCTCCATCGCTTTGGAAGAGTTCGGCCTCGATTATTCGGTCAAGCCGATCAACATCCTCAAAGGCGAGCAGCACGCGAGCGACTTTATCGCGATCAGCCCCAACAACCGCGTCCCCGCTATCGTCGATCACAACGGGCCGGGCGGCGTGGTGCATGAGGTGTTCGAGAGCGGGGCAATCCTCCTTTACCTGTGCGAAAAGACCGGGAAATTCTGGTCAGAGGACCCGGTGCAGCAGTCCCTCATCCGCCAATGGGTGTTCTTCCAATGCGCCAATATCGGGCCAATGTTCGGCCAATGCGGGCACTTTCGCGGCTATGCCGATGAGCAAGTCCCCTATGCGATCAATCGCTATTCGGGGGAGGTCCAGCGGCTCTACGGCCTTGTCGACCGGCACCTTGGCGAGAACGAATGGATGACGCCAACCTGTGATTACGGTGTTGCCGATATGGCGACCTACCCATGGATGGATGCGCGCCAGCAACAATTGCACGGCGTTGATATTGCGAAATTTCCCAATGTTGCCTCGTGGATCGAAAAGGTCGAGGCAAGACCTGCGGTTCAGCGCGGCATGGCGGTTCTCAAAAGCGATATGAAAGTCGGCAACCCAAGCGAAGAGACCAAGAGGGCGTTCTTCAACCGGACCTAGTTGCGCTCGTAACTCTCGCCGGGAATGGCCTCACCCGGATCGCAAGGTGCAGGATTGCTGGTGTTGCGCTCAATAAAGCCAAGGGTCTGAGCCATAGCGCGGTCAAACATCGCGCGAGCGGTTTCGTCGGCTGGCTTTACCCGCCCGAACACTCCGCCGAAATAATGATCGACGCCTGCTCCGGTCCATAATTCAGCAAGGCCATGGGGGGCGTTGTCAAAACTCGCCTTATGGAGCGTCCAATCATCGATAAAACCGGGCAGTATGTCCGCGTCCCCTGTGATTGTGAGGGAGGGGACTGTGAAACCTTCCCAGGTCTCAGCGGTAAGCCGCGATGGGATTGGACCGGGAGGGGAAAAGGCGACGACCGCGCCCACATTCCAGACTGCCCAGTCCGTGCCTCCGGGGCTGCCTTCAGCCGGCTTTGCGCCCCCGCAAACTGCGCCATCAGCGCACCAAAACTGTGCCCCATGGCGACCGCTCGATTGGTTTCAACGAAAAGCCCTCTTGCACCGAGCGCTGCGCGGATTTCTCCATTGGGCGTCAGCGCGAACGCCAAATCTTCATTGCGGGTGATCCATTGCTCTTGCGCTGAGGCAGGCTCCGCGCGCTCCATCTCCTCGCTATCGACATGCATGGGCGCGATGACGACATTGCCAGCGCCAGCCAATGGCCCCAGCATCGCTTCGTATCGACCCGGCGCAGCAAAGGCGCCGTGGGAGAAAGCGATCAGAGGATAGGTGCCGGGCTTATCCGGGTGAAATACGGTCAGGGGAACCTCGCGCTCGCCCAAAAAGACGGTGAGTTCGAAACTGCTGTAAGAACCCGCTAGTTTGTCGCTGCACAGCACGGGTGCGGGCCGAGTGTTGCTTGGCGTAGGTGAAGATGCGCAGGCTGACAGTGCCAGTAAGGCTGCGCCGAACAGCACTGTGCGCGCAGCTCTCATCCCAGCAAGTCCACCGTTTCACCCGCGTCTTCGGCCTCTGCAGCTGACCACACAGCATGGGCAGCGGCTAAGTCCTGCGCTGACACGCCAAGCGATTTGTACATGGTGATTTCATCGTCAGATATGCGGCCAGCGACGCTACCTGCTGCGATTTCACCGATCTCGCCAGCGATGTGGTCTCCGGTGACGGTTCCGTCTTCGATTGCGTTCAACAATTCCCCGGCGGCGGCCATAGCAGCGGCGCGGTAGTCGACCACAAAGCGGCTGCGCGCGACGGCTTCGCTGTCGACTTCGGCGCTGGTTGGAATTGCGGCTCCGACCAAATTGATGTGTTGGCCCGGCTTAAGGTCTGCGCCTCCCAGCACCGGTTCTTTGGCAGAGGTAGTGGTGCAGACAATGTCCGCGTCTGCCACCGCTTCCGCCGCTGTACTCACCACGCGCATGGGAAGTCCAACACGCTCGGCAGTGGCCTTGGCAAAAACCTCCGCACGCGCCAAATCACGGCCCCAAACGGTGATTTCAGAGATCGGCCGCACCGCCATCATCGCATCAACATGGCGCGCGGCTTGCTCGCCATTGCCAATGATTGCGAGGCTTTTGGCATCCTTTCGCGCCATCAGATCGGTCGCAAGCGCGCTTGCCGCTGAGGTGCGGATTGCGGTGAGGGACGATCCCTCAACCATCCCCAGTGGCACACCTTTCACACTGTCAAACAGGAGCACCATGCCAACGTGAGTGCCGAGCGGATCGTCCTGAGGCCGCTCATATTTGCACACGAGCTTAATCCCGAAACTGGCGTCTTGCGCCTCGCCCGCGGTGCCAAGTGAACCCGGCATAATCGCCATTTTGCCCGCCGCTCCCGGCACTGGCATAAATTGGCGGATGGGCAGGGTCACATCGCCCTTTGAGACAGCAATCATAGCCTCGCGCATGACATCGACACAGGCGCTGACGGGGAGCAGCCGCTCTACCACGGATTGGGGAATTATTCGCATTGTCTATCCAGCGGTGTGATCAGGTGGTTCGGGGCGGCAGAAAGCGCATTTTGGTCATGACTTCCTGCACATTGTCAGGCCGGTCAAAAGGCTCTGGCATCGGGTCACCGGGTGTCCGGTCTTTGCCAATGGCGTAGAACCAGTCTTCGAGGCCCGGCGGAAAGAAGACCCAGAACATCTTCATGTCCGTCTCGCCCGTATTCCTGATCCAATGGGTGCAATTGCGCGCAAACAGGATGGTGGTGCCGGGGCCAAACTCGGTCTCCTCCCCATCAATATCGACAACGCCCGTGCCTTCATAAACGAAGACCAGCTCGTGGTTCTGTTTATGCCCATGTTCACGCACCATGCAGCCGGGGGGCATGACCTGAATGCCGCTCGACCACGTGTCATAAGGCATATTGTCAGCGGTAAGGTTCACATTGACATAGCCCCGGCTGGGCATGGGCTGCCATAGTGAGCGGCCTTCATCCGGGCCAACGATGACCGAATGGCCTTTTGTGACGTGGCCCACGGGTGGGTAGGGGCTTTCCTTAGACATAAGCGCTCCTTAAGCCGTCAAAAATTCGAGCACGCGCGGGTTGTAATCGACCGTGGCTGCAATCGGGGCGAAGTGCCCGCCGCGCTCGAGCAGGTGAACCTCGGCCCCTTCGATCAGCTCGCCCATTTCCTGGGTAAAGCCGGGCGGCGTTATGGAATCGTCCATCGCGCCGATGCAGAAAGTGGGCACAGTGATTTCATGGAGGCGACTGCGCAGATCATGGGTGTAGACCGCATTGATGCGCGAGAGTTCCACCTCAAGTCCGGGGAAAGCGGCAAGGCGCTCTTCCATAAATTTGCGGGCGCTCGTCTCAGCATCCGCCATTTGCGGCTGAAGCACGCTGGGCGGCATAGCGAGATAGGTGCCGGTGGTGAGGTACGCTTGCGGGCCGCAGCTGATGAGGATCTCGCGCCGTGTGCGGAACAGTTGCGTCAAATAGGCGTCAGGCCCGGCCCAACTGCAGGAAAGCACCATGCGTTCAAGGCGCTCTGGGTTTTCCAAAGCGATGTATTGCCCGATCGCCCCCCCGGTGGAGTGGCCAACAAAGCGCGCCTTTTCAATGCCCATCGCATCCATCATGGCAAGCACATCTGCGGCCATATGCTCTGCGCCAAACACGACCTTGTCAGGCGTCGAATTGCCACAACCTCTGTGGTCGAAGGTGATGACGCGGAAATGCTTCGCAAAGGCTTGGACCTGATTGCTCCAAAACGCGCCGCGCCCGCCTAATCCAGCGACAAGCAGCAGGTCAGGCCCGCTGCCGGTCACTTCGACATGGAGTTCCGCATCGCCAATATCGACGCGGTTCACTTCAGTTGGGTAATGCACATCGTTCATAGTCCCTCCCACTCACAAAGTCGTGAACACCGATTTGGTTTGGAGATAAAGCTCAAGCCCATCACGCCCGTTTTCGCGCCCAATGCCCGATTGCTTGTACCCACCAAGAGGCACATCCCAATCCGCGCCAGACGCATTATTGACACCGATAATGCCCGCCTTGATCCGGCGCGCCATGCGGTGCGCGGTGGAGACATCCTTGGTCCAGACAGAACCGGCGAGCCCATAATCGCTGTCATTGGCAAGCGCGATGGCTTCGTCTTCGGTCTTAAAGGTCTGGGTCACCAGTACAGGGCCAAAGATTTCCTCTCGCACGACGCGCATATCATTAGTAGTGTTAGCGATGACGGTTGGCTCGATAAAGAAGCCGCTGTTGCCGTGACGCCCGCCGCCAGACGCGATTTCTGCACCTTCGCTTGCGCCGAGTTCGATGTAGTCCTGGACCTTATCGAATTGTTTTTCCGATACGATGGGGCCGATCTGTGTCTCTTCATCAAGCCCAGCGCCCAGTTTTAGAGATTTGCCAACCTCGGCAACGCCCTTGATCACTTCGTCCTTGATGTCTTCATGGACATAGAGGCGCGAAGCTGCCGTGCAGGTTTGGCCGGTGTTCCAGAAAATGCTCATCGCGCTTGCGGGGATAGCGGTCTCAAGATCCGCATCAGGCATGATGATGTTGGGCGATTTACCGCCCAGCTCAAGGCTGACCTTTTTGAGGTTTTCCGCCGCCGCGTGAGCAATCACTTTGCCTGTGACGGTGGAGCCAGTGAAGGCGATTTTATCGATGCCCTTGTGGTGAATGAGGGCATTGCCAGCGGTTGCGCCGTAGCCCGTGACGACGTTGAGAACGCCCTCTGGGAGGCCAGCTTCGAGAGACAGTTCGCCAAGACGAAGCGCAGTGAGCGAGGTGTCCTCAGCAGGTTTTAGGACTGCGGTACAGCCCGCTGCCAAACACGGCCCAAGCTTCATTGCCGCCATCACAATCGGGTAGTTCCACGGCACCACAAGCGCCGCGACACCCACCGCCTCTTTCAGCGTGTAGACGTGATAATCGCCTGGCATATTGATGTTGTGGGTGGTGCCAGTGATCTTGTCGGCCCAGCCTGCGTAATAACGGATCGCGCCGATGGCGGCGAAGACTTCTCCGCGAGAGGAATTGATCGGCTTACCTGTGTCGAGCGTCTCAAGCTGCGCTAGCTCTTCGTGATTAGCCGCGATCTTATCGGCAAAGGCATGGATCATTGCCGCGCGCTCACCCGGCTTCATGCTTGGCCATGGCCCTTCGTCAAATGCCTTGCGAGCCGCTGCCACGGCGCGATTTACGTCTTCAGCGCTCGCATCGGCAATCGCGCTCAGGGTCGCGCCATCGGAAGGGTTCACGACATTGATCACGCCGTCACCGGTCGCATCGGACCACTGGCCGCCCACCAAAATGCCCTTGGATTTGGACATGAAAGAGGTTGTCTCTGGGATGAGGTCAATCAGGGGCATGGTTCACATTTCTCCATTGGATTGGGTAGCCACCATTGCGCGGTAAGGGCGAATGGCGAGAAGGATGAGGAGCGCGCCTGCTGCGATGGTCGCAGGGGGCGCAAAGGCGAGGGAGAGGTTGATGGCTTTCTCATCACCGAAGACACTGTCGGTGAGCCAACCGATGAGCAGCGGGCCTGCAGAGTAGCTCAAGAGATTGGCAATCAAGAGGTACACTGCCATCACCTGCGCGCGCATACGGTTGGGGGTGATCAGCGGGAAGGTCGAAACGCCCGCGCCAAAGGGGATTGTGCCGAGCAGCGTCACGACGCCGAGAAGGGTGAGCGCCAACATGGGCGAGCTTACCAATGGGAAAGCAATCGCTGCGGGGAGGGCAGCGAGGGCCGCGATCATCGGCAAGCGCAAAGTCGCATCATGCATCCCGCGGGCGAGGAGGCGTTCTGCGAGAAAGCCGCCAGAGATAACGCCCAACGGACCTGCCACCATCAGAACGGGGCCAAACATCTGGCCCACCTCAAGCTGCGTCCACCCATGCACGCGGATAAAGTAGCTGGGGGCCCAAGCGCCAAGGCCATATTGCGCAGCGGCAAGGCAGGAAAAGCCGAGGAAGAGTGGTATAAATACGCCTGCATTGCGGCCAACAAAGCCTGCGACTTCAAAGGCTGGCGGCGCGTCGTCAGTGGCGGTGGCCTGCCTTGAGTCTTTGCGCCCATTTTCTTTGCGAGAGGGCTCTTTGATACAGAGCATAAGCAAGAACAAAGGCACGCTGAGCATCGCCACGCACATAAAGGTGAGTTGCCATGGCTCGAACGTCCCAAACGGCAGCGTTGTCGGCCCCATCTCGGCAAGCGTCGCATAGAGATATCCGCCAAGGATGAGCGCGATGCCAGACCCCACAAAGCCGGAGCCTGTAAACACGCTGATCGGGCCGGGGAGCTTCTCCTTGGAAAAATAGTCGCTGATGATGGAAAAGCCGGCGGGCGAGAGCGTTGCCTCGCCCACGCCAATAAACATGCGCGCGATGAAGAGGAGCAGGAAGACACCTGCAAGCCCGCTCGCAAAAGTAGCCGCAGACCAGCACACGAGCCCCACCAGGATCACCACCTTGCGGTTCTGGCGGTCAGCAATCCACGCGATGGGAATGGCGAGCACGGCGTAGAAGAGTGCGAAGGATATGCCCATTAAAAGGCCCATCTGCACATCGCTTGCGCCAAGGTCTGCTTTGATCGGCTCCACCAAAAGCGTGATGATCTGGCGGTCGATGTAAGCAACAATTGCAGCCAGCGAGAGCACTGCAACCACAAACCACGGCCGCGCGCCTAGCGGCGTGCGTTTGGTGCTATCAGAGGTGGTGGGTGCAAGTGTTGCCATCAACCTGACCTAATCCTTGAGCTGCTTGTGAACATGCAGGCCCTACGCATTGACCATCTATCGGATAGGCGCGCGCCGCACCCTCGTGCTGGCAGGCGCTTTCTCTGATACAACCGAGATTATGGCGACCCAATCTGCTCCTCCCACCCTTTCGCACGACGTGTTTTTGGAACGTCTTGCAGGCGTTATCGATCCTGTTTGCATCAATACAGATGAGGCAGACCGCCGCTTTTTCTCGCAGGATTTGTTCTTCGAAGGCGATCTGCCGCTTGCGGTTGTGAGGCCTAGCAAGCGCGAGGATGTGGTGGCTTTGGTAAAGCTGTGCGCAGATGAGGGCATCGGCCTTTATCCGCGCGGCGGCGGCATGTCTTACACCGATGCGTTTCAGCCTCAAGGAGAGCGTTCGATCCTGCTCGACACCTCCGGCCTTGATTGGATTGGCGAGGTCAGCGCTAGTCGCGATTACATAACGGCAGGTGCCGGATGCACATGGGCAGCGCTCGATACAGCGCTTGCCGAAGTAGGAATGCGCGCGCGGTTCTGGGGGCCTATGTCTGGAGGGACCGCGACTTTGGGCGGATCGCTTAGCCAGGGGTCTGTCACCTTCGGATCAGGCCAAGCGGGCGCGTCTGCGAATGCGGTGAAGAGCTTTGAGATTGTCACCGGCGCTGGCGAAGTGCTGCACACGGGCTCCGATGGATCGCACGGAACAAGCGCTTTCAACCGCCATTTTGGGCCAGATCTCACGGGGCTTTTCGCCAATGACGCGGGCGCTTTGGGGATTAAAACCGCCGTCACGCTCGAGATCGAACCGCGTCCTGCCAAAGTCACCGGGCTCTCCTTCGCTTTTGACGATTTTGCCGCGATGGCCAAGCTTTTTGGAGAGGTTTCGCGAAGACGGCTCGCGAGTGAGTTTACCGCAATGGACGCCGATTTCGCGCGCCAGAATGCAGGGCCACCGAACCTTGTAAGTGATCTCAAATCGCTTTGGAAAGTGGGTGTATCGGCGGGCAATCCACTGGCAGCGCTTGCCCGGATGGCGAGGGTGGCGCTGGGCGGACGCGGCTTTATGGATAAGGCGAAATACACCGCCCACTTTGTGATCGAAGGGCGCGACTTAAAAGATGTGGCGAGCCGGGTGAAGGCTTTGCGGTCTCACGCCAAGGGCGGGCACGAGATCGTAAACACCGTGCCTTTGATGATGCGGGCTGATCCGTTCCCAAGCCTTCCCGTGACCCACCCCGATGGCCGCCGAATGGTGCCTGTTCACGGCATATTCTCGCCCGATGGTATGGACGGCTTCCACGCAGAATATCTCGCCTTGAAACAGCGATATGCTGAGCAAATGGCAGATTGCGGAATGACAATCGCGGAGTTCTTTGCAGGGATTTCGGGCGCTGGTTTCCTCTATGAACCGGTCTTTTACTGGCCCGACACACGCTATGAATACCACGCGCGCATGACACCGGATTATTTGGCGGGGCTCCCTGAGTATCCAGAAAATCTCACTGGCCGCGAGCTCGCACGCACCATGATCGCTGATATCATCGCCCTGATGCGCAAGCACGGCGGGACCCATTTCCAGATCGGGCGCATGTACCCTTATGCTGAGACCAAGGAGGAGCCGGTGCTGGCTTTTGTGAAGGCGCTCAAATCTGAGCTTGATCCCAAAGGTATCCTCAATCCCGGAGCGCTTGGTCTAGGAGTGGGCTCATGACCAAGATTGCAATAATCGGCGGCGGCATTGGCGGCCTTGTGGCAGGCATTGCGCTGAAGAAAGCGGGACAGAATGTGCGGATCTATGAGCGTGCACCTGCCTTTGGCGAAGTGGGGGCGGGGATTTCGATGTCGCCCAATGCGGTGTTGGGGCTGTGTTCGCTTGGCTTTGCGGATTTCCTCGACGGCTGTGCCAATGAACCCCTCGAACAGCAGCTCTGCCATGGCGAAACGGGTGAGCTCCTTATGGCGATAGACCGCCGGGGCACCCGCGAGCGCTATGGCGCGCCTTATGTGCAACTCCACCGCGCCGATTTGCTTGGCGCTCTCATTGAGGCGTTTGGCGAGGAGAATTGCGTCATGGGCGCCGACCTCGCCGAGATTATATCGCGCGATGATGGCGTTACGCTCACCTTTGCAGACGGCTCCACCGCCGAGGCAGACGTCGCCATTGCAGCTGATGGCCTGCGCTCGGTTGTGCGCGATGCTTTGTTCGAGACCGGCGAGCCCGAGTTCAGCGGCCACATTGCCTATCGCGGGCTTATCCCCGCGCACAAAGTCACCCCGCGCGCCGTCGAAGCGCTCAACATCAACCACCTTAACGAAGGGCGCAATGTCGTCAGCTATCCCATACGTGGGACCGATATCGTGAATGTGGTGGCGCTCTCAAAAGCTGACGGCTGGGTCGAAGAAGGTTGGGCGGTGAAGGCAGACAAAAGCGAACTGGTCGCCAAATATGCAGGTTTCCCGGCTTACGTGCAGGAGTTGCTGGCTGAAATCCCGGAAGAAGAGCTCTTCTGCTGGGGCCTGTTTATCCGAGAACCTTTGGAAGAATGGCAAAATGGGCGCACCGTCTTGCTAGGCGATGCTGCCCACCCGATGCTGCCCTATATGGGGCAGGGTGCGTCTTGTGCGATTGAGGACGGCGTGATCATTGGCCGCGCTTTTGCCGAATGCGAGGACGTGGACGATGCTCTCGATTGCTATGTCGCCACCCGTATAGAGCGCGCCAGCCTCCTCCAACGCGAGAGCAATCTGGGTGGTGAGCGCCTCCAAGCGATAAAGCCAGACATGTTCCGCGATACGCCGATCAAGGACGAAGACGCACTTGGCATCTTCGCCTACGATCCAGCAACGACCCCATTGCTGGGGCTCAAAACCGACGCTTAAGCCGGTTTGCGCGCTACCAGCGATTGCAGGAAGGGGTTGGCGAGCTGCGGGCCGGGTTCGACCACAAAGCCAGCGTCCTCAGTAATGCCCTTAAAGTCCGACGCCACGAACTGCGGCGAATAGGGTTCGCAATTGTCGCGGCTGTCATTGTCGATCATAAAGCGGTGGCCGTCGGAAACTTTTACCGCGTCATTGTTGTTGGGGAACTCATAGATCGAGAACACCCCGCCAGGACGAAGCACGCGGAACATCTCAGCGATGATTTCCTTCATCTTTTTAACCGGCACCTCGTGGAAGAGGATGTAGGAGACGACCATGTCAAACTGGCCATCGGCAAAGCCGCTGTCTTCGGCGAGCGCTTGCTTAAAGTGCACATCCTTGCCGCGCTGCGTTGCGCGCATGTGGGCGTATTTGATGAGCGGCAGACCCACATCAAGGCCCCACACCTCTGCTTCAGGGTAAAGGTCTTTTAGAACTGTGGTCGCCTGACCGATCGAACACCCGATATCGAGGATATTCTTGGGCGCAGCATCGGTTGTTGGTGTCGCTTTCTCGGCAAGCTCGATGTGAAGCTCGTCCTGATCGTTGAACCCTTCGTAGAAAATCTTGGTGCCATAGTGGAAGACCGGCCCGCCGATGGGATCATCGGTGTAGCCACCGGGCTGACAGTGGATTTCCATGCGTGTGTATTTGGGCGGCTCAAAATTGGGATCGTAGTGGATGTTGTCGGGGTTCGACTTCTCCGCTGCTTCCATTTCTTCAAGCAGTTGATCGCCTTTACGAAGCAAGCTTTTACGTGTGCCGCGCCACATCATTTCTTGTTGTGAGCGGACAAAGCGCTGCCATGTCGGGGTGAAGGGCACTTTGGCAAAGACCTGCTTCACCTCATCAAGAGGGATGTCCGATCCATCGTCAGGCCGGGCAACTTCGCCTGCGTCCACTGCGCGTTCTAGCTCCGCCTCGCCATTAGCGGCCATTACGGGAAAGCCGCGCTGGATGGCGAACTTGCGGAAAGAGGTCACAAATTCAAGATAGCTTTCATCGGCCAAAGTTGTTGGGCGAGGGAGAATTCCAATCGTACCGCGGTCCATGTGATCACTCCTGTCCGGTATTGGCGGCCTGATCTGCTGACTGATCCACGGCTTGGCCAATATTGTGGGTGGGGCGGCGCAGGAAAGCGCCGAAAACTTGCTCTACAAACGCGTCGCGCTCTGCTGCGCGGGCGGCGACTTCGGCTGGGTCTGGCATATGCGCCTCGATCTCTTGGGAGACCGAAATGCCTTTCTCCTCGAGGATTTTTTCAAGCACCAACACCCGGTCATGGTTCGCCCAAACGCTGGCTGATAATTCAAGCATCGCATCGAGGATATTGTCGAACACCACATTGTCGAAATAGACGCGTCCGCGTCCATTGATCTCATCGCCAAGCTCGGCTGGGATTGCGGTTTCCGCCTTGTTTTCTTCCATGATCTGCTCTTCCACTGGGAGCGCTCCTGATACTACTTTGGATGCGAGAGTGAAACCAGGGGCGCAACAAATCGATCCATCAAGCGTGTTTCCTCCACCTGACGGATAGCAATGCAACACGCCCCACGATTGACCGGGACCTTGCCGTATTGGCGGGCTCATGACGAACACGGTAAATCCGGCGAAGGCCTTGCGCGAAATGCTGGCAAAGCCCGGCATCATAACGGCGCCGGGCGTTTATGATCATATGAGCTTAGGACTCGCTCAACGCGCAGGGTTCAAGGCGCTTTATGCCTCTGGCTATTGGAACGCGGCCTCTGCCTTGGGGGAGCCGGATGTCGGCATCGCCGGGGCCACTGACTTCCTTCAGATATTCGCGCGGTTTGCCGCCAAAACCACCACTCCGATCATTGCCGATGCGGACACAGGCTTTGGCAGTCTCACCAATCTCGACCGAGCGGTGAAGGCCTATCAGAGGGCCGGAATTGCGGCGATCCAATTGGAAGATCAAGGCTTTCCAAAGATTTGCGGTCATGTGGGTAAAGCAGCGTCTGTGCCTGCCGATGAAATGGTGCGCCGGGTCAAGGTGGCGCTCGAAGCGCGCGCGGATGGCGAAATGCTGATTATCGCGCGCACTGATGCACGCCGGACCGAGGGGTTGGAGGCCGCGATTGGACGCTTGCAGGCTTACACCGAAGCGGGCGCCGATATTGTTTTTCTGGAAGGCCCGCAAAGCGAGGAGGAGATTGCCACCGCAGCCGCCGCGCTCGACCGGCCGCTATTGCTCAATGCTGCACACGGCGGGGTGACGCCTATTCTCTCACCTCAGCGTTATGAGGAGTTGGGCGCAAAGCTCGTCATCTACCCGGCAGGCGCACCGCTAAGCGCCGCACGCGCTGCCCAGAAATTCTACGAAGGCCTTGCCAGCGGCAATGCGAATAGCGAGCATGCCGATATGTTTGATTTTGCAGAGATGTCTAAGATGCTGGGCATGGACGACGTGGTGGCTTTTCAAGCGCGCCATGGAGCGCCCTGATGCCACGCGAAATCCTTGCCGCGATTTCGCCCGGTGGCGGCGCACTTCCTGAGATAGGGCCATTGACCCTAGATGATCCCGCTCCCGATGAGATGGTCATCGAAGTAAAAGCTGCGGGCATCTGCCATACCGATATAGGCATCTCGCAGTGGTCAACTGAGCCGCGTGTCTTTGGGCACGAGGGGGCAGGGGTGGTCGTTGAAACCGGCTCTGCGGTCACAGACTTCGAAGTGGGCGACCGTGTGCTTGCAACCTTTGGATTTTGCGGGGAATGTTCTGTCTGTTCGTCGGGTCGGCCTGCCTATTGTGTCGATGGGATTGCTCTTAACATCGAAGGGATGCGCGCGAGCAATCGGCCCAGCCTTTGGCATCCTAATGGCGATGCGGTTGGAGGTGCGTTCTTCCAGCAAAGCTGTTTTGCGACCCATGCGCTGGTCACTATGCGCAATGCAGTAAAGATCCCCGATAGCGTGAGCTTCGTCGATGCAGCTCCCTTTGGTTGCGGCGTGCAGACGGGGGTGGGTGCGGTGCTCAATCAACTTGGGCTCAAAGCGGGCTATCCTCTCGCAGTAATCGGTTGCGGGGCGGTGGGGCTTTCAGCGGTCATGGCCGGGCGCATCTTGGGCTGCTCGCCCATCATCGCCTTTGATTTGGTCGAAGAGCGGCGTGATCTGGCCCGCGAGATGGGTGCGACACATTGTTTTGAAGGTGATATTGCAGCCTCCATCCGCGAGGTCATGCCCGAGGGCGTTGCTGCCGTGCTCGATACCGCGGGCGCGCAGCCTACGTTTGAGGCGAGCCTGCAAAGCCTTCGCCCCGGTGGTTCCTTGGGCGTTCTGACCCTTCCCGGCGGGTTCGAGGACCCGATCCCTCACCCCGGCGGCCTCTCCTTTATGACGACCAATATCATCGGAATTATCGAAGGCGACGCGGTCCCCCACCAATTCCTGCCCTATCTGCTTGATCAGTTTGAGAAGGGCGCGCTGCCGGTCGATCGCCTGATCAAGACCTTCCCTTTTGAGCGGATCGCGGATGCTTTCAGGGCAATGGAAGACAAGACCGCCATCAAACCCGTCCTCACCTTTGGAGCGTAGACCCGCAATGGACCCGATTGCCATCATCCGAACTGACGCCGTTGAAACGATCATGGACGTGCCTGTCATCATCATTGGGGGCGGGGGCACGGGGCTTTGTGCAGCGCTGGCTGTGCGCGACGGTGGCGTGGACGCATTGGTGGTGGAGCGCGACCGCCAGCCTTTGGGCACGACTTCCATGTCCACGGGCCTTATCCCTGCACCGGGCAGCGCTATTCAGAAGGCAGCCGGGGTCGAGGACAGCGCCGAAACCTTTGTGGACGATATTGTTGCCAAGACCAAAGGTGCGGTTGATGTCGATATGGTGCGCAATGTTGTTGCCCATTCGCCGCGCACTATCGATTGGCTGGCTGAGACACACGGGCTCGAACTCAGCCTTGTTGATGGGTTCACATACCCGGGCCATTCTGTGCGCCGCATGCACGGAATGCCCAGCCGCTCGGGCGGTGAATTGATGGGGGCGCTGTATTCTGCTTGCGAGAGTGCGGGCGTTGATTTCTTTACTGAAAGCACGGTCAACACGCTTTACGTGAACAGCGAAGATCGCGTCATCGCAGTAAGCTGCACCCGGCCTGACGGCTCTGAAGACGTTGTGGGCTGCGAGGCGCTTATCCTCGCCTGCTGCGGCTTTGCGGGCAATCAGGAAATGGTCTCTGACCTGATCCCTGAACTCGAAAACGCGACTTTTCACGGCCATCCGGGCAATAAGGGCCATGCGATCAAATGGGGTCAGGAACTGGGCGCGGCTTTGGCTGATCTCAGCGCTTACCAAGGGCATGCAGGGCTCGCGGCAGGGTACGGCATCCCCATCCTTTGGCCGCTGATCGTTGAGGGCGGCATTCAAGTGAACCGCGCTGGCAAACGCTTTTCCAATGAAGCGTCAGGCTATTCCGAACAGGCGGTAGAAGTGCTTCGCCAAGAGGGTCACGTTGCGTGGAGCATTTATGATGAGACCCGTAACGCTATCATGGAGCAGTTTGACGATTACCAACAGGCAAAGTCCGCCGGATGCCTTGTGAAGGCCGATAGCTTGTCCGAATTGGCCGGTCAGATCGGCGTTGATGGGGGCGGGCTTGAGGCTTCGGTTAAGCAGACTTGGGACTTGGTGGACAGCGGTGAGCGGGATGAGTTTGGACGAAGCTTCGCCGGGAAAACCAAGCTTGCGGCACCGTTTTATGCGGTGAAAGTGACAGGGGCGTTGTTCCACACCCAAGGCGGGCTCGAAGTCGATGAAAATGCCCGCGTCCTTCGCGAAGATCGCACACCGTTTCCCAACCTCTACGCCGGTGGAGGAGCCGCGCGCGGTATCTCAGGGCCGGGCGCTGATGGTTATCTTGCTGGCAATGGTTTGATGACAGCGACCACTTTAGGCCGCCTTGCTGGAGAGCACGCCGCTGCCTCCTTAGGCTAGGCGCTTACGCTAAGAGCGTGCGCTAAGCCGCGTGGCTTTCCTGCCCACCAAAATCGCTACCCACTGTCTCACTGATCGCGCGGGCGGTTTCTTGCATCATCGGGAGGAATTCTTGTGCTGCTTCATTGGGCTTGATCGCCGATGCGAAGTATATCAGCGCCATTGTGCCAATCAGCTTGCCGTTTGAACTCATGATCGGCACTGCGAGCGAGGATGTCTTTCCCGGCTCAAAATTGTGCAAATTGCGCGCCTGCATAGCGTACCCAGCCTCGCGGATTTTTGCCAAAGCCACTCCATCCGACAAAAGCAGCAGGCCGGTCTGCGCCGCTTCACTGTCAGTCGCCTGAAATGCGTCTTCGATCATGCCGAGCTCTTCTTCATCGCAATGCGCAAGGTACGCTTTGCCCGTCGCACATTCAGAGATCGGCAGAGTGAAGCCGGGATAGTAATTGGTGAAGGTGAGCGATGTCATCTGGTGGGTCGATTCGCGCACCATCATGCGCGTTCCCACCCGCGTCGCAAGCGAGATCGGCCAGCCCACTTTCTTACATAGCTCTGTCATATGCGGGCGCGCTTCAGCGGCGAGCATGTCTTCTTGCTGAAAGCCGGTCGCAAGCGATTGGACAAGCGCAGTGACGCGGTACTTCTTTCGCCCTGTTTCGCGTTCAATCAGCCCTTCATGCATTAAGGTTTGCACCACCCGGCAGGCCGTGGCGTAGGGGACATTGGCGCTGCGAGAGATGCCCATCAGTGTGATCGGGCCATCGCGGCTCACTGCCGACAAGACGGCAAATCCGCGACTGATTGCTCTGACAGGTACGCCTCGTTCCATATTCGCCTCGCTAACCACGTGTCGGTTACGAGAATTTGGCGAATTGTACAAGGTGGTGGACACGCAGTTCGTCAAATTCAGTATACAGTATGGCGAATTTGCATACGCTCATTGCAAGTCACCTGCGCGCATTGATCTGGGCAAGCGTGCGACTTTGCTCATTGCCGACAATGCAAATCGCCTCGTCCACTCCCATACCCGGTTTTGCCAGCATCATATCTGCCTGCATGGCCAGCGCGACGTGAACACAGGCGCGTGCGGACACATCTGTTTCCGCGCTCGTACCCCCGCAATAGGCGCCCACGCCTGAGTCTTTCGCGTATTCAATTGCTCGCGCGCTATCGAGCAGGCTGCCAACATCTGGGGTCTTTACTTGGATAAAATGTGCCGCCTTCGCATCGCAGAAATCCTGCACGTCTTTCAAAGTGTTGCAGTGTTCGTCCGCTACGATCTTGCCTGATGTGCCGAGTGCTGTGATATGCTCGACAATCTCAGCATAGCGTCCGATCTGTTCTCCTCTGTCACCGTAGTCGACCGGACTTTCGATCAACAGCTCAAACTCCGGCACTGCGTCTGCGCACCTTGCGATGAACTCGGCGACCTTGGCTGGCTCTTTAGAAAAACCAAGTCCGATCCATCCGTAGAGATCGAAGTGCAGGCGAGGGCGGTATTCGGAGCCGCCCAGCTGATCAGCACGCTTTGCGACCCAGCGTATATACTCGAGGAATGTCGCACCTTGCTCACCGAATTTCTCCGCTGAGTTAATCAAACCATGGGGGAGGATATCAACCCGCTTGAGGATCATCTTATCGACGTTGAGATAACGCTCATCCCCGCTTTGCGCGAAAATCGGTATGGGCGCGCTGGGCAAGGGGCGCTTGAAAATCTTGCATAGCACCTGGGTCGCAGTGCAGTTCTTCGCATAGGCGGCAGCAGCGATAATCGCCTGACTGGCGCCGTATTTGATTGCGAGCGGAAGGCTTGACGCATCGTCACCTTCAAGCGCGATTTGACTGGTCTCCAGCGCCTCAGCCGCGTCCCTGCCAATCAGTTTTGGGCGCAAATGCTCGTTTGTGAGAGAAGCAATATTGTCAGGATCAAACAGCGGATCGCGGCCCGCCGCGCCTGAATATTGGACGCTCACCATATCGCCCCAAACGGTTGCTCCGCCGTCCAGAACAAGGCCAATGCTCAAAGCGCGCGAGGGTTGACGGATTGTCTCAAACCCGGCGGTGGCCGGCCGGCCGACATAGGCGAAACCGTCATGCACTGCGCCAGCGCGGATAGCGGCTTGATCATCGTAGAAGAACGATCCCATGGCAGGCGCAAGGATGATGTCAGTGATAGTGGGCATGGGTCAGATCACCCCTTTGCTTTTGAAGGCTTCAATTTCTGCTGAGCCGAACCCAAGGTCGCTTAAGATATCGTCATTGTCTGCGCCAAGCAGGGGCCCCGCGCGGTTGGGCGGGCGCTTTCCATCAAGCTTGATCGGGCTTGCCAGCACTTGAAGATCATCGCGGTCCGGGTGCTCGACACTGTCGCGCATCCCAATCGTGTCGACCCAAGGGTTATCCAGCGCATCGGCCAGCGTGTAGACGGGCGCCACCGGCACATAGCCTTCGAGAAGCTCACACCAATGGGCCATGGATTGTTTGGAAAACTCACGATCCAGTGCCTGTGTCAAAACCTCACGATTGGCCAATCGGTCAGCATTGGTGGCAAATTTGGGATCGCTTGCAAGCTCTTGCAGCTCCATCCGCTCCACCAACAAATCCCAGAACTTAGGAAGTTGGCATGCGACAAACATCCACCCATCTGATGCTTTAAACATCTGGCTAGGCGTCGCGTTTGCATGAGCACCGCGCGGGGTTTTGCCGGTCTCATCGCCTGCGTTCATGTACCATAGCGCGGGATAGCTTGTTTGGTGAAGGGCTGCTGCAAACAGGTCCGTGTCCACATCGCGCCCAACGCCCGTACGCTCGGCATCAACAAGCGCCGCTAGCAAGCCAATCGTGAAAATCGTGCCCGTCATAAAATCGACCATGGAAAGCCCCATGCGCACAGGATCACCGCCCGGATCGCCTGTGACAGAACAGTACCCGGCCTCGGCCTGCATCAGGAAATCATAACCGGGCCGCGCCGCCCGCTCATTATCGCGGCCATAGGCAGACAAGTGTGCGCAAACGATGGCTGGATTGAGCTTCTTCAAGTGATCGTAGGTAAGCCCCAATTTCTCCGGCAGATCACCGCGCAGATTGTTCGCGACCACATGTGAGCTTGCCGCAAGCTTTTCAAAGATCGTGCGGCCCTCTTCGCTTCGAAGATCAAGCGTCAGGGATTTCTTGTTGAGATTAAACGCATGGAAATAGACACTTTCTGCCTCGCGCAGGAAATGAGGTCCCACCGCGCGCGCGGTGTCCCCACCGCTGCGGGTATTATTGGGCCCTTCCTTTCGCGGCGGCTCGATCTTTATTACCTCTGCACCCAATTGTGCCAGATGCATCGTGCCATAGGGACCTGCACCATATTGCTCAGCGCTGATGATGCGGTAGCCGGAAAGGGGGAGTTTCATACTCACGATACTGCTCCCAAGGTGCTACACATGATGAGGAAATTGTGTTGTGGGTGCTGACACCGGATACTGTTGAATAGTGCTGTTGGCATGGCTGCGGCTTAGTCTTGAAAACAGCAAAAGCCGAACCACGGCCTCGGAAAATTCCAATAGGCGGATACTGTGGCTCGCGAGCGGGGGTAATTTTGGCAGGCGACCACTATCGAATAGGATCCCAAGGCCATTGCTTTGCTTCCCCGGTAACCTGCGCGTTGGTATGCCCTAAAGGGTAGAAGAAGCACGTGCCTTTAAGGGCGCAAGATGCAATGGGACCTGCGAGGTGAGGGCGCTGGGGCAAAGGGGGCTCAAAAGCAGCGTGCCAAAGTATTGCGATGCAAATCATAAAAACTGGCAAAACCTTCCAGATTTTCTAGATTTGAGACGCTCCACTGATCGGCCATCGCTAGCACTTTGCCAAAGCCCATTTTACGAGACACGATTGCACTAAAATGCCAGATGGATTTGAGCAGTTAGCGCTAAACTGGCGGTCGACCTTGACCGGGTCAATCATGCTGTGCGCAAGCCTTGCGGCAATCTTTTTGATGCGCCGCCGGATCGAGCCCAGGGCCAGCGCCGCTTTTGCCGCTTTCGTCATCCTTGCCTGTGTGTCGGCCATACCCACCGTGATCGGCTTTGCCGGGGCGTATGATATCTGGCCCGGTCTCACGTTTTTGCCCACAGAAACCTATTTGCTGCTTGCTCCGCTCATTCTAATTCACGCCCGTTTCTTGATGGTTTCGGGTCCCAACGGGCGGTTCTGGTGGCTTTTATTGCCCGGTGTGATCCATCTTTTCTATCAACTTTGGGCCTTCACCATGCTTGGCGATGCATCGCAAAAATGGGCTTATGGCCGCGCTGTTTACTTACCTTACATATTTCCAGCCGTGACAATTCTGACGTGGATCATGATTGCCGCCTGCATGGGGTATGTCTGGCGGCTGCGGCGTCGTTATCTCAACTGGCTCAGCGACAATCAGGCCGATGGGGAACAGTTTGATGCAAGCTGGCTCGGTCACCTTGTTGCTTTGATGATTTTCACCTCGCTGTTTTGGATCGCGAAGACCGTGGTTTCGGCTTGGTACGAATTCGACTTTTTTGATGCATATGCGTGGGATTTTGCAGCGCTGTTCTTGATCTTCGTGATCGCGCTTGAAGCATTGATTGGTATCAACAGCCCCTATCCCAAAATGAGCGATAGCAAGGATGATGCGGGCGAGGCGCCTGTTGCCCCGCCAATCAAGGACTGGGCTGCTGAAGGGCAAAAGCTGAAAGCGCAAGTGTCTGAGAAAAAGTGGTTTCTTGAGCCTGAATTGTCACTGCAGTCATTGTCGCGCCGCTATGGGATGAACCATGTGTATCTTTCGCGTGCCATAAATGAGGGGTTAGGATACAATTTTAACGGCTTTATCAACCGGCTCAGGGTGGAATATGCAAAAGAGCTGATCGAAGCGGGCGACGAACGCTCCTTGACGCAGATTGCTCTGGTGGTTGGCTTCGGCTCAAAGGCGAGCTTTAACCGTGCCTTTAAGCAATATGCCAATCTCAGTCCAAGCGAGTATCGGAAACAGCTTATGTCCAAGTAAGTGGACACATATGGCGTCCAACGCAAATGATAAAAATTCGAGGCCGTCGCCTGATTTGAGGCGATGAGACTTGCTGGTGCGTGCCAGTAAAGCGGGACTAGGAGATTGCCGATGAAACTCATTCTATCCGTTGCCTCACTCGCTGCTGGTGCCACGCTTTTGTTTGCTGCTTTTTCGGGCAGCGAAGCACAGGTTCAGCCCCAAAAGCGTGATCATGTTGCCGCTGATGCGATTATGACCCCGGAGCAGGTGGCTACTGATCTTGCTCTGGCAGAAGAGGCGTTCTCGCGCGTCCATCCTGGATATACCCGCTATGCTAGCGAAGCTGAAATGCGAGATGCATGGGCTTCTGTTCGCCAGACCGCGCAAGACAATGGCGGAATGCCGCTTGGTGATTTTTATCTGGCTGTAAACCGTGTTCTCACACAGATCCGCTGCGACCACACTAAAGCAGAGCTCCCCCGTGCCATGCGTCAGGCGCGTAAAGGTAAGCCGCTATATCTTCCTATGCGCTGGGAGTGGATTGAGGGACGCGGTATCATCGACAGCGTAGGGGACGGCGTCAACGCAACCCGCGGTGAGGAAATCATCGCGATTGATGGAAGGCCGCTAGGGGAGATCGTCCAAGAGGTTTCCGCGTATATTCCCGTTGATGGATACACCGATTGGTCCCGGCGGTCGGGCATCAGCCAATCGCTTGAATTCATGGGTGGCGGCGTCGATCATTTCGGCGCGCTTTTGTGGGAAATTCCCGAAGTGGCCAAAGTTACGCTGAAAAACGAGAGCGGAGAGGAACGCGATGTCTCAATTCCTCGCGTCAGTTTTGCTAAGTGGTCGGGCCTTGGCCGCAAGAGTGAGGCTAATTTCAAAGATGCGGTGACCTACGAAACACTCGCTGAGCAAGTGGGCTATCTCAGCGTCGATACTTTTGTGAACTACCGTGATCCGGTGAAGCCCAAGGACATTTTCCAGCCTCTGTTTAAGGCAATTCGGCAAGAGGGGATTAAGACCCTTATTCTGGATCTCAGGTTGAACGGCGGGGGATCAGGCGATGCCCAATATGAGCTGCTCGCTAACCTGCTTGAGGCGAAGTACCGGCCTATGAAGGAGATGCGAGCAAAGACGCTCGACCTTGACGGTATTCGACCGCATTTGTGGACGTGGGACAGCCGCGCGCTTGACCCAAATCCGCTGGGCTTTTCGAAGAATGACGACGGTACTTATGCGCTCAGGCGCTTTGTGAGCTCGGATTTGAAGTCGGTGAGCCCTGCTAGATACGCGTTTAGGGGCAAGCTGATCGTACTAACGAGCGACACCAACTCTTCGGGCAGCACCAATATGAGCGCTTGGCTCAAGGAATTGGACCGCGCAGTTTTGGTGGGAGAGAAGACGGGGGGAAGCGCCGAAGGAGTGACGGCCGGCCTGCAATTCACGCTCACACTGCCGGAAAGCGGTGTGCGCATGCGGCTCCCGTTCTTCTTTATGATGAACAATGTGAGCGAGTTTGAAAAAGGGCTTGGCATAAGCCCCGATTTTAACGCCCATATGACGGTTGAGGCGTTTAGAGCGGGACGCGATCCAGCGCTTGAGTTTGCTCTTTCAATGGCCACTACGCAATCGGATTAGCCGAAGGTTCGGCTTCCCAAAAAATGACACCGCCCAAGCGAGGGTATCGCTTGAGCGGTGTATTTGCGTTGTGTTGACGCCCAACCCAAGGGCAAAGCGTCAAACAAATGTCGCAGCCTTAGCCCTACATCTTTAGCATTTCAGGAGCTTGGCTCTCATCACTTTCGATATAGGCAGGGTTGTATTTCTCAAGCCAATTGTACGACTCTTCAATCCACTGGATGTGGACGTCATCATACGGCAGGTTGTGAGTGCCTTGTTCCTGAACGATGTATTTGAAGTCTTTGCCTTCTTTTTTGCCTGAGCGCTTAAGATTGCGCACCAGAACTTCAGCTTGCTCCATTGGAATACGCGCATCACGCTCGGCGGCAACGATCAAAATGGGAGACCACGCGCCATCCGTGTTGCGAGCAGGCGAGATACCCGATGGGTCTTCTGACGTTGCCTGGAACCCGCGGCTAAAGCGGCCAAGGTTCTTTTCATCCCATTTGTTCATGAGAGGCATGTCGTAAACGCCAGCGCCAGCGATAGCGCACTTCCAGACATTGGGATCACGCTCGGCTCCGCGTGCGGCTGCATAGCCGCCATAGGACCAACCCATAATGCAAGCGCGGCTTGGGTCGATGATGCCTTGGGCTCCAAAGTATGTCAGCACGTCGTTGAGATCGTCTTGCATACGCTTGCCGTAACCGCCTGGTTCACGCCCGACAGCGACGAACTCTTTGCCGTATCCGCCCGAGCCCCGGTAGTTTGGTTGAACCACAACATAGCCCATTTCAGCGAGTGGTTGGTTCCAAGGCTCGCCGCCATTGGTCGCTGAGATGGCACCGAAAGGACCGCCGTGAGGCATCACTACGACGGGAAGATTTTTCTCACCCATCCGGTGGCGCGGGTACGTTACAATCGCCTGCATCTTCATGCCGTCGCTTGCTGTGTACCATTCCGCCTTAACCGGATTGAGCGGTGCGTCCTTAAGGCCGACACGCCCCCAGCTAAGGAGTTGGAAGTCGCCCGTGGTCCGATTCCAGAGGAAGTAGCCTGGGTTATTGGTCATCCCACCAAGTCCGATAACCAGCATATTAAGGTCATCTGACCAATCGATGATACTGGTTTGATCTTCACCAAAATTGGAATCGAGATCGCTTTGGATGGCCTTCATCTCTGGATCGATCCACGCGGTGTCATATGATCCGTCGAAGGTTCTGACACCAAGAAGTTTCCCGCCGTTGTCTGCGGTGCGCAGACCCTGAACATCAAACCCTTCGGTCTCAAACACAGTCTCGACGGTTTGCATGGTCGTCATGTCGAGCTTGTAGAGTTTATCGACGCCCTCGTGGTTTGAGATGGTGTAGGCGTAGTTGGTGCCCGGGATAAACATGGAAGGCGCAGGGAGCGTCTCAGTGAAGGTCGCATCCGCCTCATTATAGACCGTCTTTAAATTCCGCTCGCCTTCAGGCTTGAAGAGCATGCGGATTTTGCCGTTTTTGCTATTTCTGTTGAAGCCAGCACGGATGACGCCTTCGCTATCTGCGGCCCAACCGCGGATAACCGGGTTGGTGCGCTGAACCCGTTTGGTCTCACCAGTCGTAATGTCGACTTTGACCACTTCGGGATAGCCTTTGCGGCTGGTGTTGTCTGCCACGTTGACCTTCTCGAGAAGAAATTCGCCCTTCTCATGGTCAACGTGCAAGATCGAACCGCCGTCGCCGCCCATATCTTCCCATGCTTGTTGAATGAATTTGCCTGTGTTCACGTCATAGGCCAGCAAACGGCGCCAATCGCCCGCGCCAAAGCCGATATCTTCATTCAGAATTACGGTAAGAAGGAGGTGATCTTCACCGACCCAGCGAAAGCCGGTCAACTGGCGGTCACCTTCTTCGCGGCTTTCTTCGGAAGAAAGAATGCGCTTCTCTTTATAGGTTTCAAGGTCAAGCATCACCAAAACAGATTGGCCACCGACCCCGGCAAGATAAGCAAGTTTCTTACCATTGGGTGAAATGCGAATGCTGCGCATGTTTTGGAACTTGACGAATTCAGCAACCGGGATGCGGCTCACATCGGTTGGCTTGACTTGTGATGCGCTTGTTTGCGCCGATACGCTTTCTACGCTCGTTACCGTTGTGATGGCCAATGCGCTGATCATGCAAGCAGCCGTGCTTAGAAAGAGGGCAGGTCTCAGTTTCATTTCGCGATCCTAATTTTCAAAATGTCTTCCAGTCCACTCGCTATCGTGCCTGAGCGACAGCGTGCATGCCTTCAGGGCTAACACGGCTTAGGCGCATTGGGCAAATTGATTTGTGTAAAGCATGCGCACAGGGCAACACGCCGTGAAAAAGCGCCTTATCCGAGCGCTGAGGTTGCAAAGAAATCAAGCATGTCTTCGCTAACGGTGTAATTGTCGGCGTCTCTGGTCTCCCATGCATACCCGCTAAGTTTGAAGTCCGCTGCTCCGCCCACGACCGATCCCACTATGGATGCACCCAAAGCGATCGCGGCTGGGCCAAGTTCACCTGTGGCGATGCCGCACAATCCAATATGTTCTTCGAACGACAAATTTGTTTTGATGAAGCAATAATTTGCATCGAGTATTTATAAGGATATTGATGAAGGTATTCTTGTGAAAGTAGAGAATCTGTGAATATTGTTATAACTGAGATATTACTTTTATTTTCTCGATTTTTATTTTTTCTCATTTTGGGATGCGCGTACAAATACACCAATTGGAAATACAAGAACCCGCTCGCCAAATGCGTGAGGTTGGTCGGTCCCTGTCAGAAGCGTCAAGCTTGACGCAGCGGCATTCGAGAGCAATGGTCGCGCCGAAAAAAACAGATCGGGGAGAGGGCTGATGCGCGGGAGTTTTGGCTCGCTTGCAATGGCAAGCATTTTGGCAATTGGTGTGGCAGCGTGTTCGGGTGATGGGCCTGAGGCAAGCCCGGAAGCATCGGGCGATGGCACTGACACCATCGAACTGGCAGAGTTTCCAGACCGCCCTTATTGGGGCGACACCCACCTTCACACCGATAACTCGGTCGATGCGTTTGGCTTTGGTACTCGGCTTGGCCCAGAGGCGGCGCTAAGGTTCGCGCGTGGGGAAACCGTCACCGCCACGACCGGTGCAGACACCCAGCTTGCCCGTCCGCTCGACTTCCTCGTTATCGCTGACCACTCCGACGCACTTGGCGCAACCCGTCGCCTATATGATGCGCCGCGCTGGTATGTGAATTGGGTCATTGGCGATGAGACCGTGCTTCGCTGGTATGACATGATGCACGAAAGCCCAGAGCAATCGACAAAGGCTATCGGTGAGCTCATTTCAGCCGCCGCCGAAGACCGTGTGCCAGAGGCAATGGCCGATCCAGAGGCAGCAGCCGAGGCGACTAAGGACATTTGGAACACACAGCTTTCCGTTCTTGATCGTTACAATGAGCCGGGCGTGTTCACTGCGCTTGCCGGCTATGAGTGGACCGCCATGCCTAATGGCAACAATTTGCACCGGGTGGTCATGTTCCGCGATGGCTCGGATAAGACGCGCCAGACTGTGCCTTTTCCCGGTCTTCAGACCAAAGCGCCCCAGCTGTGGGAATATATGCGCAATTATGAGGCAGAGACGGGCGGCCGGGTTCTGGCGATCCCGCACAATGGCAACCTTTCCAATGGTATGATGTGGCAAATGACCATGGAAGATGGTTCGCCCATGACCGAGGAATACGCTGCCCTTCGCGCGTGGGCTGAACCGGTGATTGAGGCGACCCAGATTAAGGGCGACAGCGAGACCCACCCTTACCTTTCTCCCAATGATGAGATGGCCGGTTTCGGCGTCCAAGGCTGGGACTTTGGCAATCTGTCTTTGAGCGAGAAGACCGAGCCTTCGATGTATGCCGGCTCCTATGCGCGCTCGGCATTGCTGCGCGGGCTTACGCTTGAACAGCAGCTTGGCGTGAACCCCTACGCCTTTGGGATGATCGGTTCGACCGACAGCCACACCTCGCTTGCAACGGGTGATGAAGACAATTTCTGGGGCAAGCACACCGGAAATGAGCAAAGCTACTCCGACCGTTCGATCGTCGGGCAAAACCTTGGCACACGTGAGGGGCGTTTTGGCTGGCATTACCTTGCAGGCGGCTACGCAGCGGCCTGGGCACGGGGCAACACCCGCGCCGAAATCTTCGATGCGTTTGCGCGCCGCGAAGTCTACGCCACCACCGGTCCACGCATGAGCGTCCGGGTGTTCGGCGGCTTTGGTTTTACCGCGGATGATTGGGATGGCGACTGGGTGCGCAAAGGTTATACCGAAGGCGTTCCCATGGGCGGCGAGCTGACCGACGAAGGCAAAGCGCCAAGCTTCCTCATCAGCGCGATGAAAGACCCCGACGGGGCTAACCTTGACCGTGTTCAGGTCATCAAAGGTTGGCTGGACAGCTCTGGCGAAATGCAAGAGCAAGTCTACGACGTAGTGTGGAGCGACATGGATGCACGCCGCAAGTCGGGCGGAAAAGTGCCTTCTGTGGGCGACACAGTGAATCGCGAGGATGCGACCTACACCAACGACATAGGCGCAGCGGAACTGCGCACCACTTGGACCGATCCTGATTACCAAGTGGGCCAACGTCCGTTCTATTATGTGCGCGTTCTGGAGATCCCGACGCCGCGTTGGACATTGTTTGATGCGGTGCGCTTTGGGATCACGCTTTCCGAGGATGCCATGGCCGATGCTGTGGCGCAGGAGCGGGCCTACACCTCGCCTATCTGGTTGAAAGCGGCAAAGTAAGATGAATTTACCTGCTTGGACGCGCGAGCCGCTCGTTCATTTCACTGCGCTTGGCGCTGTGCTTTACGTTGCGCTGACATGGGGCGGCAATCCGCCTGATCCCTCGAGCCGGGTGATCAGCGTGGGGGCCGCGGAGACAGAGAAGATAGCCGAAAGCTGGACGCTGACCATGGGGCGTGCGCCCACCGATGCAGAGCTTGACTTGGCGATTGATGCCTTCGTTCGCGAAGAGGTGCTTTACCGCGAGGCATTGCGGCTTGGTTTTGACGAAAGCGATGCGATTGTGCGCAGGCGGCTGGTGTCCAAAATGGACCTCTCGGCAAGCTTAGCCGCCGAAACTGCAGAGCCTTCGGACGAGGTCTTGCGCAAGTTCCTTGCCGACAATCCTGAACTCTACACCGATGAAGCTTCGGCAAATGCGGTTGTGACTTTTGATCAGGCGGTGTTTTCAAGCGAGGCGCAGGCGAACGCGGCATTGGGCGGCAGCGCGCCAAAGGGCGATGCATCCAGCCTGCCTGCCAATATGTCCGAGCCCATGCGCGATGTCGAAGCCCGCTTTGGCAAGCAATTTGCGGCGGGCCTGCGCGCCCTAGACCCGCTTGACAGTTGGCAAGGGCCCATCCGCTCAGGCTTTGGCTGGCACTTGGTTCGGTTGACTGCGCGCGAAGTGCCTGAGCCCGACTTTGATGCTTTGCGAGTGTCCATCGCAAACGACTGGCGCAATGCTGAGATTAAAGCGCGCAAAGAGCGAGCCTTTGAAACGCTCAGCAGCGCCTACCGCATCGACGTCGACCGGTGAGACCCATGCTGCGCTGGCTGATCGGCCTCCTCACACTTCTTATCGCCCTACCGCTCAGCGCGCATGAATTGCGCCCGTCGGTTGTGGAAATGCGTGAGGTGGAAAAGGGGCAATATACGCTCGATTGGAAGGTGACGCTTTCGGTGGGCAGTGCTGGCCTGCTTGCGGATCGCTTGGAGCCGGTGATCCCTGACAATTGCGCGATTGAGGGCGACGCCGTCCAGCGCATTCAATCGGCCGCCCTAATGGGACGTGCCAGCATCGTGTGCGAAGGTGACCCGGCAGGCGGTGCATTTGGGCTATCCGAGCTGCTCGGCAAATCGGACGCCATCGCGCGATACATTCCAATAGATGCGCCAACGCAAAGCTTCCGCCTGACCGCTGACGAGCCATCGACCACGATCCTTGCTGAGCCATCACCGTTGAGCGTCTTGTGGGATTATTTCATCATTGGCGCAGAACACATTGTGTTTGGCTGGGACCACCTCCTGTTTGTGATCGCACTGGTGCTTTTGATCCGCAGTCCGTGGCCTGTGATCAAGGCGGCGACCGCGTTCACTGTTGCCCATTCGCTCACTCTGGTGGCCACAGTGCTCGGCTATTCAGGGCTGCCAGGACGCCCAGTAGAAGCGCTGATCGCGCTCTCCATTGTGTTCCTCGCCGTCGAGGTCGCGATTGTATTGCGAGACCCAGAGCGCCAGACTTTGACCCGGCGTTTCCCATGGGCGGTGGCCTTTGGCTTTGGCCTTGTGCACGGCTTTGGCTTTGCAGGGGCGCTTGCCGACATTGGCCTTCCGCAAACGCAGCTTGCAGCGGCGCTGTTTGCCTTCAACGTTGGGGTTGAGGCCGGGCAGCTGCTTGTGGTTGCGATCACCATGGTGATCCTTGCAGGCCTCAGACGAGCGCCCGATTTGGTCGAAAGCAGAGCCTTGACCACCACCACCTATGCGATTGGTACGGTGGGGAGCTTCTGGTTGATCGAGCGGATCATAGGCTGAGCATTTTACGACCCTAGGTTTTACTGCGCTAGAAAAGCCTCATGCGGTGGGAGGGGCTCCACTGCCCGCTCAATCAATTTGCGTACATTGCCTAGGAATTCGTCCAATTGGTCATCGGTAATGCCGTTTGCCATGGGGTCATAACCGCGCGGGGTGATACCCTGGCCCAGCATCACCTGTACCCAGCTTGCTTCTCGGAAGAGGTCATCGGCATCCCGGCCCACACGCCCGCTTGAGGCGAAGAGTTCCATCTTGTGCGTGAGGCTGTCCGGGACCGACATGTTCTTGCAATAGCGCCAGAACTCAGTGTCCTCGCGCTTCGTTTGGTGGTAATGCAGGATCAGGAAGTCGCGGATCTGCTCAAACTCATTTCCGCAGCGCTGGTTGTATTCCTCGCGCTCTTTTGCGGCGTTTTGACTGCTCGGGAAGAGCTGGAGAAGGCGGCTCACATGTGATTGGATGAGATGGATACTGGTCGATTCCAACGGCTCCAAAAATCCGCTCGCAAGGCCAATGCCGACGCAATTGTGCGACCAAAACTGCTGGCGCCTGCCCGTGGTGAAACGGATTGGGCGGGGGTCCGCGAGAGGCTTTGTGTCGAGCCCTGCAAGCAGCACGTCGCCCGCTTCCTCATCCGAGATAAACTCGCTTGAATAGACATGACCATTGCCGGTGCGGTGTTGCAAGGGGATGCGCCATTGCCAGCCTGCCTGTTTCGCTGTTGCGCGGGTGTAGGGCACCAGTGTTTCCAATCGTTCACTCGGCACCGCTTGCGCGCTATTGCAGGGGAGCCAATGCGACCAATCCTGATAGCCAACCCCCAATTCCTGTCCCAAAAGAAGCGCGCGAAAACCGGTGCAGTCGATAAAGAAGTCGCCAGAAACCTCGTGCCCGCTGTCCAGCGTGATTGAGGTGATGTCGCCGCTTTCACCATCGCGTGACACCGCGCTTACGATCCCTTCGGTTCGCTTGACGCCTTTGTCTTCCGCAAACTCGCGCAAGTATGCTGCATAAAGGCTCGCATCGAAATGATAGGCGTAGGCAAGACCCGTCATGGGCGTGTTGCCGACCCGGTCGAGCTTCCCGAACTTCGCCTGATCTGCCGCGACCTTGTGTAGCGAATAATGCCACAGGTCTTTATCGTGCCCCTTGGCTGCGGCGCGCGCCCAATATTGGTGGAACGGGACGCTCGCAAGGTTGATACCGGCATCGCCAAAGGTGTGGAGGTAGCTTGAACCGATCTCGCCCCAATCGACAAACTCAATGCCGAGCTTGAACGTCCCTTGTGTTCTTTTGACAAAGTCTTGCTCATCAAGGCCAAGGATCGTGTTCAAGCGGATAATCTGCGGGATAGTGGCCTCGCCGACACCAACTGTGCCGATAGCGTCTGATTCCACTAACTCGATATCGATTGCCTTGCCCATAAGCCGCGCGAAGGCAGCTGCACAAATCCAACCTGCTGTGCCTCCGCCCACAATAACAAGTCTACTTGGTCCTGATCTTTGGGGTGGTGTTTGGGGATTTGTATCGCTCAAAGCTTGTACTCTTGCGTCATGAAATGGGGCGGAAAAAGGCATTTATGGTAAGGCGCCCATGCCTGGGATCAGGGGATAAGGGCTCATCGGTCGCAATCATGCCTGAATGCAGTAAATTGCCTCTGTAGAATATCGCCTGATTGAAAGCCCCCTCGCTTTTGTAGATTCTTTCAAAATACGGGAGGCCGTCTTGAACATATGCAGCCTCAGGCAGGCCTGAGTGCGCAACGTCATTGTGCAGTGCCGTGCGATAAGCGGGAAAATTCTCGTCGGTGAGCGCCTCCAGCCCCGTTGAACGATGCCTAAAAAAGCCCGTGCCGCCGTGGCCGGTGTTGTGAAGATAGAGCATCATAGCGATCTGGTTGGGATCGGTGCCATCCACATGAGGAAAACGCTGCATCGCGATGAGCTCTTCGGGACGCGCTGTCACAAGAGAAAACCAAGCCTGGATTTCCCACCCGTTAGGTGCAGTCACAAAGCTGTTGTCCAAAACTGGCGACAACTGCTCAAGCCACACGATCGATACAGACTGAGGCACTAGCGCGCGGACCCCAGGATATTGCGGAGTGATCTTTGCAAATTTTTGCAAAGATGCAAATTTGATCGCGATTTCGGGGGTCTTCATGAAGTCAGAAACTTCAATATATGTATGATTTGATTGAGAAAAGCTCCCGCGCCTCATGCTATCCAATGAAATTGGCCAATCATTCATTTGCTGAAGCTATCCCAAGTCGACTTGTGTGTCGTCCTGAAGGATATCAAACTCACCCCCAATCACCAAGGTTGTGACTTAGTGCATTAAAAAATAACAGAAAAAACATCAATTCGGTTAGCGCTGCTCAGCAATTCGGATGGGCTTGTGCAAATTTTTGACAGCGCGCCGCCCAATATGTGTGACCATGCCGCCACACTGCGCGCCCTAAGGGAGGGGAGGGGCAATTCTCCCCGCGCGAGATTAGAAATAAACTACTGAAAGCAAACGCTTAAAATTCGAAAATTCGCCTTGGTGGATTTGCGCAATTTTCCTCTTCCACTCACGCCACTTTCCAGGCTATGAAAAAAACTGCAAAAATGCAAAAAATCGCAACGCGATTGGGAGAGGACATGATTATGGGATTGAAGCGTTTCACCGCTAATGCTCGCTTGCTTTCTGGGGCTGCAACCGGGCTCGCGCTCGTGGCAATGGCTGCGCCTGCTGCCGCACAAGATGGCGAGGGTGCAGATGTCGCAGAAACAGACGGTGACACTATCGTCGTGACCGGCCTTCGCGGAGCCATCGAAAACTCGTTGCAAGCAAAACGTGATGCGACATCGATCGTTGAGGTGATCTCAGCAGAAGACTTGGGGCAGTTACCTGACCTTTCTATCGCTGACTCACTGGCACGTCTTCCTGGCGTAACCGCGCAGCGTGTTCGTGGCCGTTCGCAACAGATTTCTATCCGCGGTCTTGGCCCTGATTTCTCGCTTGCACTTCTCAATGGACGCGAAGTCGTATCGGCGGGCAACAATCGCGGGATTGAGTTTGACCAATTCCCATCAGAGCTGGTCGCGCAAGGCATCGTCTACAAAACCGGTGACGCGAGCTTGGCGGCGATTGGCATCGCAGGGGCGGTTGACCTTCGCACCGTTCGCCCGCTTGATTATGATGACACGCAGCTAAGTGTTTCGGGAACCTATGTTTACAATGACAGCGGCTCGCGCAACCCGGACTTCGCCGATGATGGCTACCGTTTCTTTGCGTCATACATCGATCAGAACGATGCTGGCACTGTAGGTTGGTCACTGGGCGCAACGCACCAGTCGAACCCAACGCACTTCATCTCACGCGAGTTGAAAACGAACCAGTTTCAGGTTTCGCGCGATGCGAACGGCCTGATCTACCCATCTGATAACCCGCGCCAAGGTGCGGTGAGCCGTGATTTTGAGCGGACTTCTATCGCGGGCTCGTTGCAATTTGATCCGAGCGAGGACTTCTCGCTCATGATCGATGCGTTTTTCACTGACACGCAAGATTCCGGTATTTTCCGCGGCACGGAAACGCCAATCGCGTCATGGAGTGGTGCGCAATTCGAAGGCGCAACCGGTTCTGGTCCGTTCGCTGACACAGCTAGCTACTCGGCTGTTGTTCCGATCCTGCGGACCGATACCGAAGGAAACGAAGCACAGATATTCGCAATTGGCGCGAACACAGAATTTGGCCTGACTGAAAATCTGAGCCTGATGGTCGATTATGGTTTCTCTACACTCGACCGCGATGACATCGACTTTGAGAGCTATGCTGGAACCGGTGCTGCACGTTCCGGTGCGCAAGACACGCTGAACTTCGCCTTCGCAGAAAACGGTGAATATTCGATCGACGGCCTGCTTGATTACACCGACCCAGCAAACGTCCTGCTTACCGATCCGGGGGGCTGGGGCCAGGTCGGCTTTATCAAGCGTCCACGCATCAATGATGAACTCCACCAATTGCGCACCGAAGCCAAGTGGGAGTTTGATGGCGGTCTGTTCTCAGATGTGCGGGTTGGCTGGCTTTATACTGACCGTGAGAAGGACTTCGATTCAAACGAAGCGTTCCTGCGTGCATCACCTGCATTTGTTGGCGGTGCTCTAGCCGTTCCAACTGGCGCAATTGTGGGCACGACTGACACTGGGAATTTGGGTCAGAATATTCTGGCCTATGACCCATCAAGCTTCCTCACCGATGGCACCTATGTAGTTGAGCCTGCGACATTCGACACCGAATGGGTGGTGAATGAACAGGTCCATAACTTCTATATCCAAGCCAACATCGATGGCGATCTTGGCAGTGTACCGGTGCGCGGTAACATTGGCCTTCGCTATGCCGACACAGAGCAAAGCTCAACCGGTACAATTGGCGCTGGCCTCGTGAACACGGTGGAGGCGAGCTATGATGACTGGCTGCCAAGCTTGAACCTTAGCTTTGAAGTCGCGACGGACACATTCATTCGTTTGGCAGCAGCAAAGACTGTAACGCGTGCGCGGCTCGATCAACTGGCTGCAAACCAGAATATCGGCACCAATCCAAAAAGCTGTGCTGATACCGACGGTGATCAGATCCCTGATACAACGATCGCATTCAATCCGCCGTCGCTTGTTTGCTTTAATCTTGGCGGCGGTAACCCGCTGTTGCAGCCTTACGACTCGCTCTCATTCGACGTTTCGTTTGAGAAATATTTCTCACCGGGCTCAGCGGTAATCGTAGCGGTGTTCCATAAAGACCTGTCGGACTGGATTATCGATTTCAGCGAAACCGTTGACCTCACGCAGTCGATTAACAACGCTGGTTTTGGTAGCATCCTCAATAACTCACCAGAGCTCGCCACAGGCGTGTTCAACGGGCCTGTGAACTTCTCTGATGGGACAATTACCGGTATTGAGGGTACCATCCGCCTTGATTTTGGCGACTTCACCCCGGCCTTGGAGGGCTTTGGTGGTTTCTTCAGCTACACTTATGCTGATGCTGAGATCGAAGACCAGACTATGACCCCGTTGGATATTCCGGGCTATTCGGAAACCACGTGGTCAGGTGATCTCTTCTACGAGAAGGACGGCTTCAGGGCCAAAGTTGCAGGGCGTTATCGCAGCGGCTTCCTTTCTGAGGTGCAGAACTTCGACGGCTCGCTAAGCGGTGCGCAGGCTCAAAACGAGCTGATTGTCGATGCGCAGGTTGGTTATACCTTCCAGAACGATAGCGGTGCTTTGAAAGACCTCGGCATTCTGTTCGAAGTGTTCAACCTTACCAATGAGCCGTTTGTGACTCAGAACGATCTGTTTGGCCCAGGCGGTGATACCATCGGAACATTCCCAAGCCGTCATGAGGTATACGGTCGCACGTTCAACGTGACGATCCGTAAAAACTTCTAACCAATTCGGGTCGCACCGATCAAGAAAGGCCCGCTGGCAACAGCGGGCCTTTTGCATTTACCATGCAGGTGTATTGCGCTGCGCTGTGCCGCGCAGCTTTGTTCTTGCTGCGCCTTAAGCCGCGATGGGGGAGGGGCAGAACTTGGCGAGGAAGTCCGCGTGTGTCGGCATCTCTTCGACTGCGCTTGCCATCGCTTGTGACACCATGCCGAGGCGCTCTGCAACCGGCACATTAGGGCGCATATCCGTGATTGCTGGCGCGCGCTGGGGTACGATATCCTGGCCCAGATAAACCGCAATCCAGCTGGGGTTTGCAAAGAGCTCGCGCTCATCTGAAACAAGCTGGCCGTGCTGCCGGAAGTGGTCGATTTTGTATGCAAGCGTCTCAGGAATATCCATCGCGCTGCAATAGCGCCAAAGCTCCGCATCATCGCGGGTGGTTGCCTTGTAATGCAGGATCAGAAAATCGCGGATGCGTTCATATTCGCCCGTGGTTTGGCGATTGTATTCCTGAGCCAATAGTGGTGACATGGCGCTGTCTGGCAGGAGCGCGAGGAGGCGCAAGATGCCGTATTGGATGAGGTGGAGACTGGTGGATTCCAGCGGCTCCATAAAGCCGGCGGACAGCCCAATCGCAACGCAGTTCTTGTCCCAATACTTGCGGCGCTTGCCCGTGACGAAACGAAGCGTGCGCGGGTCTGCTTGCGGCTCGCCATCGAGCGATCCCATCAGCGTGGAGGTCGCCTCATCCTCGCTGATAAACTCTGAGCAATGAACATAGCCATTGCCGGTGCGGTGTTGGAGCGGAATGCGCCATTGCCAACCGGCCGCCTTTGCAGTTGAGCGCGTGTAGGGCGCTATTTCGCTGGCCTTGGAACAGGGCACAGCCACAGCGCGGTCACATGGTAGCCAATGCTGCCAATTGTCATACCCGGCCTCTAACGTGCCCTCGATCAGTAGCCCGCGAAATCCGCTGCAATCGATGAAAAGCTCGCCGTTTATGCGCTCGCCATTGTCTAGGCTTACGCTCTCGATAAAGCCGTCCTCGGCGCGCTGCCTTACGTCGGTGACGCGGCCCTCTATCCGTTTGACACCGCGCGCTTCAGACAGGCGACGTAGGAAGGCTGCATAGAGGCCGGCATCGAAGTGGTACGCGTAATCGAAGGTCGATTGGATCTTGCGCCGGTCGGCCTCTGGGTGCGCAAACTTGCCCGCCTTTGCCATGGCCCAGCACATAGAGAAATCATCGATCGGGCCATCAATGCGCCCGGCAATGCTCTCGCGCATCCAATAATGGTAGAAGGGGACCTTATCGAACTCTGCGCCATATTGGCCAAAGGGGTGAAAGTAGGAGTGCCCCAACCGCGACCAATCGACGAATTGAATGCCAAGCTTATAGGAGCCTGCAGTTTCCTTGACGAAGGTCGCCTCATCGATCCCGATACGCTGGTTAAAATTACGGATGGGCGGAATGGTCGCCTCGCCCACTCCGACGGTGCCGATTGCCTCGGATTCGATCAGAGTAATCTCGCACGACCCCGCCACCGCATCGGACAAAGCCGCAGCCGTCATCCAGCCTGCGCTGCCTCCGCCGACGATCACGATTTTCTGGAGCGGTTTGGGGGTATCCATAACTTTACGCTCCGCAGCTCTCTCTAATCAAAAGGCTTGTTTCAAGCCTTTCTGAGATCGCTTGCCCGCCCTGGGTATCGATCAGTTTAGATACGAGCATACGACCTGCAAGGTTGGTGTCTTGGTCGATGGTGGTGAGACGCGGCGTGACGAGGCGCGCGGCAGGAATGTTGTCATAGCCCACCACCGCCACATCTTCAGGCACCGACCTGCCAGAAAGGCTGAGCGCGCGCATCGCGCCAATTGCGATAAGGTCGCTGGCGGCGAAAATGGCGTCAAACTTAATGCCGCGCTCAATGGCGGAGCGAGTGATAGATTCGCCTGATTGCACGTCGAAATGCGCTGGCAGGATTAGCCCCTCATCAATATCGCGTCCCGCTTGTTCGAGGGCCGTTCGATAGCCGCGATAGCGCTGTTCCGCCTCAGGCGCTTCTGTATCGCCAAGGAACAGTATTCGCTCGCGGCCCAAGCGGACAAGATGAGAGGTCGCGCGCCTGCCGCCTGCGACATTGTCCGACCCAACCGTGCAATAAAGCGCATCTGCGAAATTTGCTCCCCACACAACGAACCGATCATCGCGGTCGATGAGCTCGTTAAAGCCATCGTGAAGCGAGCTTTGGCCGATGAAAATCATGCCTTTGGCGCGGCTTGTCGTCATCGCGAATTCCAGGTCTTCCACGGTACGCGGGAAGATATGGCTGATCACAAGATCGACTTTGCGATCGCGCGCGGCCTCGGCAATGCCAGCCAGAAGCTCGAGGAAAAACGGGTCGGCCACCCGTGTCTCGCGCGCTTGCGGGGCGGGCACAATTACTGCGATTGTGGCGTCCGCTCCGATCGGCCCATTGGGCATGGTGGAGCGAAAGTCGTAGTCATGCTCGCGGGCAATGCGCCAGACTTCCTGTTTGGTGCGGCGGTTTACGGCGGGGCTGTCGTTAAGAGCGCGGCTGACGGTAGAGATCGAAACCCCGGCTTGGCGGGCGATGTCCTCTAATCTCGCGTTTTTACCCGCTCCCATCCTGCCTAACCACCCTTCTTGACCGCCCAATATCCCGAATGGGGTGCCATTAATCCCGATACTGAGCCGTGGTTCTTACCTATTGCCTCGCTTGCGACAAGCTTTGCATCGCAAAACTCTGGGGGCGGGGCCCAATCGAGCGTTGTGTCGCCAAGGTTGTAGGCACACAGCACAGCGTCATCTCCCTCTCGTCGGAGGAAGGCGATGATCTCAGGAGGCGTGTCCAATATCTCGCTCGACCCGGTGAGAAGGGCGGGGAGCGAATTTCGAAGCGAGAGCAATCCGCGCGTGTAATTGAGAGCAGAGGCAGGGTTATCATCCTGCGTGTCAACAGCGCGTTCTGCCTGCGCTGCATCAACCTTCAGCCATGTCTGATTGGCGTTTGAAAAGCCCGCTTGTGGCTCGCGCAAGGCCCAGGGGAAGGGTGTTCGCGCACCATCGCGGCCCAAAGTGTGCGGCCAATTGGCAATCGCTTCCGGGTCAAGCAGGTCTTCGAAGGCCACCTCACCTTGCGGCAGGGCAAGCTCCTCGCCCTGATAGATGATCGGATTGCCGCGCAAAGACAGCAGGATCATCATCGAAAGCCGCGCAATCTGGTCATAATTCGCGCCGCCGCGAGACCACCGTGTGGTCGCACGCGGCGCGTCGTGGTTCGCAAAGGCCCATGATGGCCAGCCTTCGTCTGGCGTTCCATCCCAATTGGCGAGGGAGGCCTTGATCCGCTCAGCAGTGAGTTCGGGCGCATAAAGGAAGTCGAAATTGTAAGCGGAATCGAGGCGTTTGCCATCGGCTGTAAATGCCTTCATCTCGGCCAAAGGCGTTGGCCCGCCAACTTCTGCCACGGTGAAGCGGTCAGGGTACTCGTCGATTGTCGCCCGGATACGCTCAATAAAGGCCGGGATATCCGCGTGGCTCTGATTGAATTGCTTCACCTGCATATCGAAGGGTCGCGTGACCTCTTCGATCGGTGCACCAGACGGCGGGTTATCGCGAAACTCGGGGTCGTGCATCGAGAAGTTTAATGCATCCAGGCGGAACCCATCCACGCCGCGCTCAAGCCAAAAGCGCGCCGCATCCAGAAGCGCGTCCTGCACATCGCGGTTGTGCACGTTTAAGTCCGGCTGTGAGGTCAGAAAATTGTGCAGGTAATACTGCTTGCGCGGACCGTCCCACTGCCAAGCTGATCCACCGAAGACCGACTGCCAATTGGAAGGCGGCGAGCCATCCTCCTTGGCGTCCGCCCAGACATACCAATCGGCTTTCGCGTTAGTCCGGTCCGCCCTGCTTTCCTTGAACCATGCGTGTTCATCGGAGGTGTGCGAATAGACCTGATCGATGATGACTTTCAGACCCAGCGTGTGCGCTCGCTCTATGATCGCGTCAAAATCCTCAAAGGTTCCGAAGGTCGGATCGATGCCGCAGTAATCCGCGACGTCGTATCCAAAGTCTTTCATCGGTGAGGTGAAGAAGGGCGAAATCCAGATGCCATCGACGCCAAGCGAGGCGACGTAATCGAGATTGTCGGCAATCCCGCGAAGGTCGCCAATGCCATCATCATTGCTGTCGCGAAAGCTGCGCGGATAGATCTGATAGATCACCGCCCCGCGCCACCATTCGCGCGTTGTTTGGCCGCCTGATGCGGCCAGAATATCGACCTGTCGGTTCACTTATTCGGCCTCACCTTCAACGGCTTTAGCAACACACCACCCATGCGCAGGCAATTCCAACTGCACACTGCCGGGAGCGATGACTTCGCCCGGACACGCGCCGTGGAGCGTCTCCAAGGCGCGGGTGCCATAGCCAATGGTCGACTTCACTGAAAGCGAGGATGCACTCGTATTGAAGGCAAGGAAATATTCCTCACCGCTCTGCGGATCAAAGCGCGAGAAGCTGACAAGGCCGGGAGCTTCATCATTGTAGCTGCGCACCACCTGTTTGCCCCGGCGAAGAGCCGCATGCTTAGTACGCACTGCCGCAAGCTCTTTGATCAGCGTGTAGAGCGGATGAGCGGTGTCGAAATTCTCGCCCGCCGTGGTCGCATCTGTACCGATCAGATTGTTGTCATTGTAGCTTGCCGTCGCGCTTGCAAACATATCCTCGCGCGCGGCCTGATCATTGCCATCGCCGACAAAGCCTTGTTCATCGCCATAATAGATCACCGGATTGCCGCGCAGGGTCATCAGCATGGCGTGGCCAAGCTTCACCCGCGCGAGCAGCTCATCTTGCGAAATCAGCGGATTGTCGCCTTTCACTAGCGTTGAGAAGCGGCCCATATCGTGGTTGCCAAGGAAGGTCGGCATGGTGCGCGCCGCATCCTCGCCGCCCTCATAGTTCACATCGCCATCAAACATATCGACGATTACGGACGGCGGCGTACCCTTGCTGATCGCTTCTTGCATGGCGGATTGGAAGGCGAAATCGAGCACGGCGGGGAATCCATCGCGCCGGGTGAATTGTGCCAGGACCCCGCTATTAGGGCTGGACGAGTAAACCTCGCCAAAGATGAGGAAATTCGGAATATCTTCGGACTTAGCTGTGGCGAGCATGGCGGGCACAAATCTTTGCCAGAATTCCGGATTGACGTGTTTGGCGGTGTCGATGCGGAAGCCGTCAATGCCAAAGCGGGTGATCCAGCTTGCATAAATCTCGATCATCCCTTCAACGACGCGGGGGTGCTCGGTGTAAAGGTCATCAAGCCCCGCAAAATCGCCATAGCGGCTGCTCTCGCCTGAGAAGGTCGTGCTGCCACGGTTGTGGTAATAAATCGGATTGTTGAGCCAAGCGGGGACTTTTACGTCGGCTTCGCCTTCGGGCACGTAAGGCGTGTAGGCATAGTCGAACGCGGTCAGCTTTTCGAAGTTTTCAGCCGATTGGTCGCTATCGCCCATGAAGCCTTCATTGATCGCCTCGCCTGTCGATCCTTCTGGCCCGGGGCGGCGCGAATAGGGGTAGTCAGCAAGACTGCGATAGGCATAGTCGAAGTCCTCGCCCTCGCGGTAACGGATCACGTCGGCGGTGTGGTTGGTGATGATGTCCATATAGACCTTCATCCCGCGGCCATGCGCTGCATCGACGAAGGCCTTGAATTCTTCATTGGTGCCAAAATGCGGATCGATGCTGGTGAAATCGGTCACCCAGTAACCGTGATAGCCGCTCGATTCATCGCCCTCGGGGCCTTGGACAGGCTTGTTCTTGAAGATCGGCGCGAACCAGATTGCGGTGACGCCCATGCCTTCAAGGTAATCGAGCTTTGCAGTGAGGCCGGCAAGGTCCCCGCCGTGGTAAAAGCCCTTGTGAGTAGGGTCGAACCCGTGGTCGAGCTTTTCGCCTTCAATGCCGCCGGTGTCATTGGCGCTGTCGCCATTGTTGAAACGGTCAGGTAGGACGAAATAGACCACCTCATCTTCCGGCAGGCGATCGCGGAAAGTGCCTTCGATTTGCGCTGGTGGTTCTTCCATAGCCGAAGCAATGCTAGAGATCGGAGTAAGCGTGGCAGCGCCAAGCGCGCAGGCCGCAACACATCCAGCGATCAAGATTCGTTTCATATCGTCCTCTCCCAAGCGCTAATTGCCATCAACTGAAAAAATTTGCAAATCTTTGTGCCGCTTTCTCGAAAAGGCTTCTGGTCCAAATAAATATCGCAAAACAAATACAATTAGTGAATTTTCGTGCAGACTGGCATTTGATTTTCACGGATTAGTTACAAAGAAACTTGCAAAAATTTGCAACCCCGGCATTTTGTGTGGTGAGAGCTCAGTGCCATGCCTCCTCGCGGCTACTTGCGAGTATGGTAATGGCATTGGCATCAGCGCGCCCGAAGCAAGACAGCAATGCTGCCTCGCGCCGCTGTAAGGGAGAGGGATAATGGCAAGCGTGAATGCGCCCGCAAGTGCGCCCATACAGGGTCGCAAGCCTGCGATGAATGCAGGTCAAATCTGGAACATGAGCTTCGGCTTTTTGGGCATCCAGATCGGCTTTGATTTGCAAAACGGCAATGTTAGTCGGATATTCCAAACGCTTGGCGCTGAGGTCAATGAACTTGCGATCCTGTGGATTGCAGCGCCCATGACGGGGCTGCTGGTTCAACCGATCATTGGCCACATGTCGGACAAGACTTGGGGGAAGTTCGGGCGGCGCCGTCCGTACTTCCTGATCGGCGCGATCATCGCGACCTTTGCCTTATTCCTTATGCCTAATTCGCCCACGCTCTGGGTCGCGGCAGGGATGCTGTGGATCATGGACGCAGCGCTCAATATCACGATGGAGCCTTTCCGCGCCTTCGTCGGCGACAACCTGCCCGACCGCCAGCGCACTAAAGGCTACGCGATGCAGAGCTTCTTTATCGGCGTTGGCGCTGTGATCGCGGGCGCTTTGCCGTGGATGATGACCAATTGGATGGGCCTCTCCAACGTCGCGCCCGAAGGCCAGATCCCGGAGACCGTGCAATGGGCGTTTTATATCGGCGGGGCGGCGCTGTTCGCGGCGGTTGCCTGGACAGTGTTCAGAACGCGCGAATATTCGCCTGAGCAAATCGCCGGGTTTGAAGCGGCCCGCAATGAGGCGCTCGGGATTGAAAGTGATACGGGCGAGACCACACGTCGCTCATCGGGACAGTTCAACCAAGGCGGCATCATATGGCTGATTGCTGGCATCGCCTTTGCGGCGCTGGTTTTCATGGGGCGCGGGGACACAAGGCCCGAATGGCTGGGTGATCTGGAGATCGCGCAAGAGCTTTATGTGCTCGCAGGGCTGATCGCAGCCTTCGGTGTGATCCAGCTGGTGGCTGGCATGATGCGGTCGGGCGGCAATGACGATAACGGATTTATGGAGGTGGTGAACGACCTTTTCGCCATGCCCAAAACCATGCGCCAACTGGCCGTAGTGCAGTTCTTCAGCTGGTTCGCGATGTTCTCGATGTGGATTTACGGAACGCCTGCGGTGGCCGAATTCCACTTTATGGCGCCTGACCCGGCGACCCAAGGCTATCAGGACGCAGCCGATTGGTGGAGCCTTTTGGGTTCTGTACGCAACGGCATTGCTGCCGCTGCCGCGCTCGGCTTCATCATCATAGCCGCCAAAATGAACCGCACCCATTTGCACGCAGCCAACCTCGCGATTGGAGCGGCAGGTTTTGCGAGTATGCTGATGATCCGCGACCCCGCTTTACTGTGGCTTCCGATGGTCGCAGTTGGCATCGCCTGGGCGTCGATTGTGTCGCTGCCTTACGCTATTCTCGCGGGGTCAGTGCCAGCTAAGAAGATGGGCATTTACATGGGCATCTTTAACATCTTCATCGTGGTGCCACAGCTCATCGCAGCGACTTTGCTGGGCTTCCTGCTCACCACTTTCTTCGACGGAGCGCCCATCTACGCGATGGCAATTTCGGCGACTTCCTTTGCTCTTGCAGCCATCGCCACCTTCTTCGTGACAGATGGCACAAGCGCCGCGATCGAAGAGCGCAAAGGCGCGTCGGTGACGGCATGAGAATGATGAAAGGCCTCCCATGCGCTGTTGCAGCGTTAGCTCTGGCAAGCTGCGACACCGCCGTCACCACATCCTACGAGCCAAGCGATGTGGTGCAGGTTCGGTCGCCCGATTGGGTGGCCGATGCCGTCATCTATCAGATGAACACCCGTCAGTTCACAGGCGAGGGCACCTTCAAAGCAGCACAAGCGCAATTGCCGCGCCTTGCCGAAATGGGCGTCGATATTGTCTGGCTCATGCCGATCCACCCGATTGGCGAGGAGAAGCGCAAGGGCACCATGGGCAGCCCCTATGCGGTCAAAGACTACCGCGCGATCAATCCTGATTTGGGCACCGAGGAAGAGTTTCGCGCCTTTGTCGATGAGGCGCACTCGCTTGGCCTCAAGGTCATCCTCGATTGGGTGGCGAACCATTCGGCATGGGACAACGCCCTCGTGAGCGAGCATCCCGAATGGTACTCCAAAACCCCAGAGGGCGAGATGATGCCGCCCGAGGGCACCGATTGGTCGGACGTGGTCGACTTCGACTACTCCAATGCCGATCTTCGCGAATATATGACCGGCAGCCTGACCTATTGGGTCCGCGAGTTCGACATTGACGGCTACCGTGCAGACGTCGCCGGCTTCGTCCCGCTCGACTTTTGGGAGACGGCGCGCGGCGAGCTCGATGCGATCAAGCCTGTGTTTATGCTCGCCGAATGGGAGCAGCGCGATCTCCACATCCGCGCGTTTGATGCGACCTATGGCTGGGGCTGGAAGGAGGCGATGCAAGAGCTTGTCGCCGATGGCAGCGGTGCAGGGGCGATGCGAGGCTATTACCTTTCGCAAAAAACAACCTGGCCACACGCGGCTTTGCGCATGGTCTATACCGACAACCACGACCAGAATTCGTGGGACGGTGTGGCGTCCGAAATCTATGGCCCGGCCTATGAGGCTGCTATTGCCTTGAGCTTTGTCGGTCCCGGAATTCCGCTCATCTATAACGGTCAAGAAGCAGACCTCGACCGCCAGCTTGCGTTCTTTGAGAAGGACGAGATCGAGTGGAAAGAGGGCCAATATGCGCTGCTTTTGGAGCGTTTGATCGCGTTGAAAACGGCTGAGTCTGCGCTCCACAATGGTCGCCACGGCGCCCCCTTGGTCGAAGTGCCCAATTCGGCTTCAACGGATGTTCTGAGCTTTGTTCGAGGGGAGGGTGCAGACCGGGTGTTCGCCGTGTTCAACCTCTCACCGCGCAGTCACGAGGTGAGATTCGAGCTAGCCCGCCATCACGGCAACTTCACCGATGCGATGTCAGGCGATACGAGCGAATTGGGGGGCGACACCGCACTTGCGCTCGAGCCGTGGGGCTACCGCATCTTTACGGCTGAGTGATCTCCAAGACTGCCCCCGCGCTCACATTGGGCTGAATTGTTTCGGACCCATCGGGCCAGATGACCCGGATACCGCCGCTTGTATTTGGACCAAGCCCAAAGATTTGATCGGTGGAATTGTGTGAGGTGAAGTTGCTGTTCACCGCAACCATGCGGGTTTGCTTCGTGTCCTGAACGGTCAATTCAATGATCGCGCCCACCGCGAAGGTATTGGGCGCTTTCCCGCGCAGGCGCACCTTGACCGTGTTGGCACCCGATAGCTGGTTTTCCCAATAGTAAGCGGCTCCGCTAGGCTCTGCGGTGAGCAAAAGCACATCCACATCGCCATCATTGTCAAAGTCATCGCATATCACGCCGCGTCCTTGGTCAGTTTCAGCGATGGAAGACGCCTCGGCCTCCTCGGTGAAGGTGCCATCGCCCGCATTCATCCAAAGCCGCGTCACGTCATTGACGTAATTGGAGGCGGAAGGGTCCTTGCCCGCTTCCCAGCCATTGGTCTGATAAATGTCGAGCCAGCCATCGGCATTGAAATCGGCGAAGCACGATCCCCAGCCCCAACCGCCGGGTTCTACGCCAGAGCTGCCTTGGCGAGTGAAGCCGCCTGCGCCGTTGTTTTGAAACAGACGGTTTCCATTGATCGAGGAGACGAACCAATCGAGGTCGCCGTCATTGTCATAGTCGCCAATCGCCGCGCCCATTCCGTTTTCGTCATCGGGGTTGAAGGTGCTGGCGCTGAAGCTGCCATTGCCATTGTTGACGAGCACTTTGGAGCCGCGAAAGTCGGAGACCATGAGAATGTCGAGATCGCGGTCGCCATCGATATCCGCAAAGCCAGGGGCGAACGTGTAATCGTAGTTGGGGCCGAGCACGCCCTGGGGAAGCTCGAAAGCGAGCAGCGTTGAGATACCACTCGTGTTGCTGACCGGCGTGAAGCTCATGGCACCGGGCGTGCTGTCATTGCGCCAAAGTGTCTCAGTCTCGCCCGGAGTTGTGGGGTTTCGCGGGGTGCCCCAATGCGCCATCAGCACATCAAGGTCACCATCGGCGTCATAGTCACCAAGGGCGATTGAGATCGTGTGGTCAGAAGATGCGTTGTCAAAGCCAGAGCCGGCACTTGCATCGGTAAAGCTGCCGGAACCGTCATTGGCGAAAAGCTTGATCGGACCGCCCTCGAGGCCGCCCATGATGAGATCAAGGTCGCCGTCCCCATCTAGATCGCCAAACGTAGGCCCGCTGTGGCGTCCGTTGGTGGTGCCCGCCGTAAATGCGAGGCCAGCCGCGCCCGCGCTTTCAACAAAGCTGCCGCCTTGGTTGACGAAAAGAAGGTTTGCGCCTGTGTCCCCGCGCGTAACAAACACATCGAGATCGCCGTCATTGTCGATATCGCCCGATGCCGCGCCGCCCGCAAATTGGGCAACCATAGGGTTGAGGCCGGGCCCAAAGCCGAAGCCGAAATCAAATCCGAATGCGCCTGCGCGGTTCACGAAGCTTGTGTTCGCGCCTCTTGGCATAGTCGCACTTGCAGTGGTTTGGGTGCCTCCGGTTGGGGTAGGGGTCGACGTAGCGGTTCCACCAGCAGGCGTGGTTGCCGAAGGGTCGCTGCCCCCGCCGCCACCGCAGGCGGCCAAAGCGATGCTTAATGCGGTTACGCTAACCAGCCGATAGCCTTGCTTAAGTGTCATGCTTTCCCTCTCCCTTGGGAAGTTTTGCAAAAAATTGCAGAAAATTCGCTTGGAGAAAAGCGAAAAAGTGGGAATAGTCGCGAAATATGGGATTAAGATTGCAAAAATTTGCAATACATATGTTTCCAAGTTGGAAACACCTTGCTTTGGGAGAGAGTTATGCTGGGCCTTTGGGTTAGATGGGTTGGGATGATCGCCCTTTCATTGGGTGCATTGGGCGTGGCGATCCCTGTTAAAGCTGGAGAAATCACCACAACCTCCCCAGATGGCCGGATCGTCTTGACCGTCAGCGACGAAGGTGGCCATGCGAGTTATTCGATAACTTATGATGGCAAAGAGGCGGTTCGATCGTCGCGTTTGGGCATGCTCTTTCGTGATCACCATGGGTTTGAAGACGACCTCGAATTTGCGCCTGTCGCGGGCCGGGAAACTGTCGATGAACGCTGGGAACAGCCATGGGGTGAGCGCCGCATTGTGCGCGATAATCACAATGAGCTTGTGGTTGGCTATGTCTCTACAAAAGGCCCTGAGCGCAGAATTATCATCCGCTTTCGCGTGTTCGATACAGGCGTTGGCTTCCGCTATGAATTGCCTGAGCAGGACGCGCTCCAAGGCGCAATCGCGATCACCGATGAGCTGACCCAGTTTGCGATTGGCGCCGATGCTGACACGTGGTGGACGCCTAGCCGCCAGTTCAACCGCTATGAATATATCTACCGCAAAGGCCCTGCTGGAACGGTGGATGATGCGCACACTCCGGTTACTTTCCGCAGGCAGAACGGCGTTCACATATCAATCCACGAGGCGGCGCTGGTGGACTATTCGGCTATGTCACTTTTGGCAGCGCGGCCCGGCGATTTCGAAGCGCAACTGCGCGCTGGCTCAGACGGGATCAAAGTGCACACCACTGCGCCTTTCAAAAGTCCGTGGCGCACCATTCAAATTGCGCCTGATGCGGTGGGGCTGATCAATTCCGACATTATCCTTAACCTCAATGAACCCAATAAGCTTGGCGATGTATCCTGGGTGGAGCCGGGCAAATATGTGGGCGTGTGGTGGGAGATGCACATTCGCGACCGCACCTGGGGCAATGATGGCATTCACGGGGCAAACAATGCCGATGTGATCCGCCATATCGACTTTGCCGCCAAGCATGGCTTCAAGGGCGTGCTCGTCGAAGGGTGGAACACCGGCTGGGATGGCGATTGGTTCAACAATGGTGCGCTGTTCAGCTTTACCGAGACCTATCCCGACTTCGACCTTCCAATGCTGAGCCAATATGCAGCGGACAAGGGCGTGCGCCTTATCGGACACCACGAGACAAGCGGCAATGTTGCCAATTATGAGGCTCAGATGGCGGATGGTTTTGCGCTCTATCAAGAGAACGGCATTCGGGAGGTGAAGACCGGTTATGTGGCGGACGCCGGCGATATCGTCCGCTATGACGAAAACGGCGTGAAGCAATATGAGTGGCATGATAGCCAATTTATGGTGGGTCACCATATCCGCGTTCTCGAAGAGGCGGCTAAACACCGCATTTCGATCAACGCGCACGAGCCGGTTAAAGATACAGGTTTGCGCCGCACCTATCCCAATTGGATGACCCGCGAGGGCGCTCGGGGCATGGAGTTCAACGCATGGGGCACGCCGCCCAATCCGCCGGAGCATATCTCGATACTGGCGTTCACGCGCATGCTGTCAGGTCCGATGGATTTCACCCCCGGCATCTTTGACCTGCGTCCTAATGAGAAGCCTCCCTTGCGCGAAGATATGCAGCGCGGCGGTGCCGATAACCGCCCGCAGACAACGCTGGCTAAGCAATTGGCGCTCTACGTTGTGCTTTATTCTCCGCTTCAAATGGCAGCAGACCTGCCCGAGAATTACGAAGCGCGCATGGACGCCTTCCAATTTATCAAAGACGTTGAGGCCGATTGGGAGGAGAGCATCGCTGTTGCAGGCGAGGTGGGCGAGTATGTAGCGATTGCTCGAAAGGGCCGTGCAGGGGGCGAGTGGTTCCTTGGCGCTGTCACCGATGAAGATGAGCGCGAGCTCTCGATCCCGCTGAGCTTCCTTGAAGAAGGCAAGAGCTACACTGCGCAAGTCTACCGCGATGGCCCGCACGCTCACTGGGACCACAATCCTTACGACATCGTCATCGAAGAGATCGAAGTGGTTGGTGGTGAAACGATGACCGCAAAGCTCGCCTCATCGGGCGGGATTGCGGTTCGCTTTGTCGCGAAGTGAGTTAGCTTTAGAATCTAGCCAAGCACCCAGTTGAACACTTCGGGAAGACGCTGCGCCCAAGCGTTTTCCTCGTGCTCGGCTCCGGGATAAAAGCGGCTTTCCCAATGCGTGCCGCGCTTCCAGCTGCTTAGCCTCATCACCTGGTCAATGTCTTTTTGATAGGCCGGGTAGAACGCGTCCAACGTTGCCGTGCCATGGTCGAACCACAGCTTGCGGCCAAATGGTGTCCCAAGCTTTCGAGATCAGGAGCTTCTTCCAGATATCGCGCATTTCAATATCTGTTCCTTCGACCGACTGCGGTGCAATCCCCGGCCAATGAGTGCTCACACATCCGGCGCGGCCAAATATGCTGGGAAACTCAAGAAAGGCATAAAGGCTTATCAAACCACCCATGCTTGAGCCTATGATGGCTGTGTCATTCGGCCCGGCTTTGGTCCGTAAGTAACGGTCGGTCCATGGCTTCAGCACGCTGGCGATCCAGTTGATATAGGCGCGTGAGACGATGGGCTTCCCGTTGCCAAACTCGTCCATCCTGGCGCGCAAAAATGGGCTTGCCGCATCATAAGCGGGCTGCGGCATGTATTGGCGATACCGGTCCGCGCCCGGTGACCAGATCCCGACGATGATCCAAGGGTCCTCGCCAGTTTTGGCCGCATGGGACAGCATCGCTCTATCCGCGGCCCACACCTTGTTGAAATTGGACAGCGCGGGATCAAACAGGTTCTGCGCATCATGCATGTAAAGCACACGGTAACGCGTGGTGCTCGTGTCATAGCCCGGCGGCAGCCAGATCGAGAGCCGCTGCTCTGGCAGGCCGAGCGCTCTGACACCGGAATATTCGAGCATCCGCCCACTCGCTTTGCCGGCGCTCAATCCCACAGGCAGGCTCGCAAAAACGCCGGTCGCTGCGATGGTCTTCAATGTGGAACGCCGGGTCTGCATGGGTTTGATCCTAATACATCACCGGCAATTCGTCACCACAGCCAGACGTAAAGTCCCGCAAGCATCGCCACTGTGAGCGCGGCCAGCGTGTTGAACAGCGTGCTTGTCGCAAAGGCTATGTCGGAGAGCTTCACCGTACGCTCTTCTTTAGGTGCGGTGGTCATGCGAGACACGACCGCTGCGGCCACCAGAGCGCCGAGGAACACAAACCAGATGCGGATGATGAAGGGCACATCGGGCATGCCGAATTTGAGCCCAATGTTCACCAAAAGCGATCCAATCAGCGCGGTGAGCGCGCCTGCTGCATTGGTTTTCTTGTCAAAGAAACCAAGCAGGAAGACCACCACGATCCCAGGTGCGATAAAGCCGGTGTACTCCTGAACTGTCTGGAACCCGCTTTCGAAACCGCCAATGAAAGGACGGGCAAGCACAAGTGCAATCGCCATCGCGGTAAAGGCTGCGATCCGGCCAACGGTCACATAGTGCTGATCATCGCGGTCAGGCCGCGCCGCTTTGTAAAGGTCCATGGTGAAGATCGTGGAGATCGAGTTCATCATCGAGGCAAGCGATGACACAACCGCTGCGATCAATGCTGCAAACACGAGCCCGCGAAGACCAGCAGGCGCAAAGGCCATAAGCTCGCCATAGGTACGGTCCGATTTCTCGGCAAGCGCTGCGCCATCAAGCATACCTTGCTGGGCAAGGATAACCGCTGCGATACCGGGCACCACCACGATAAACGGCACAAGGATCTTAAGGAAAGCGGCAAAGGCGAGGCCTTTTTGCGCTTCACCAAGGTTCTCTGCACCAAGGGCACGTTGGATAATGTACTGGTTGAAGCCCCAATAGCTAAAGTGCAGCACCCAAAGCCCGCCCAGAAGCGTCCAGATACCGGGTAGGTCATTGTATGCAGGATGCTCAGGCTCAAGGATCATTTCAAAGTGACCCGGCATCTCACCCATGAGATAAGCAAAGCCACCAAGCGCACCGTCAGCGGGAAGAGCGTCGAGGGCAAACCACGTGATCGCGAGGCCCCCAATCACCAGAATGACGACCTGGATGATGTCTGTGAGAGCAACCGCTTTGAGCCCGCCGTAAAGCGAATAGAGTGCTGCAAATCCAGCCAGAGCCATCATGCAATACATGATCCCCCAGCCGGTGAGAGACTGCACTGCAAGCCCGCCGAGCCAAAGGACGGTGGTGAGGTTCACAGCGGTGTAGAGCGCCACCCAAAAGACGCTCATAAGGTTTTTGACGCCATCGCCGTACCGCTGCTCCAAGAACTGCGGCATGGTATAGATTTTGCGCTTGAGGAAAATCGGCAGGAAGAACTTGGCAACGATGATAAGGACGATCGCCGCCTGCCATTCATAGGCCGCAATTGCGACGCCAACGGCAAAGCCTTGTCCCGATTGGCCGATAATTTGTTCGGCGGAAATGTTTGAGGCAATCAGGGAGGCACCAATCGCCCACCACGGCAATGCGCGGCCTGCGAGGAAATAATCCTCCGTGTCCTTTTTGTGGCCTGCAGGTTCGCGGCTGACGAACAGAGCGATCCCCAAAAGCGCAAGCGCATAGCCTGCAATGATCACGATATCGATTGTCTCCAGCGTCACCGCCGCTCTCCCCGTTTTATGTTCTTATCCGCGCGCTCATTTCCCTCTTTAGAACGAGCACTCGATTCCATTGACAACGTTGTCGCGCACTATACTTGAAATTTGAAGGGCAAAAGGCGCTTCGGATGCGATTGTCAGTGTATTATTCAATCCTGCAAGACATTTCTCGGTCAAAACCATAGTGCGCCAGCCTTTACCTTCGGCCACCAAAAGCTCCTGCGAAACGTCGAGCCGGCTGCCATTGCTGGAGAGGACCACAGGCGCAGCGGGGCGCTGTGTGACGAGATACTCGATCCGGTAGGCATTGCCACCTTGTGGGCCGCTGAGGTCAAGCGCTGTCTGCGGCCCAAAGGTGATTTGGCGAGCATCTTCTTGCGTGTTGCGGTCGACGCCGGTGGCCACGATACCGCCAGCACGGCCGCGGAGGTCGGGAAGCTCAGTGCCCTTGGCAAGCGCTTTGACGCGTTCTGCTAGACGTCCAGCGCTGAACCAGTCCGATGCTCCGCCTGCGGTGAGGACACTGCATTCCTCGCTGAGTTTCGCCGTCTCACTCGCCGCGCCATAGTTAAGCCCAAAACCAAATGGGAAGAGGGCACCTTGAGGAGCATTCAGTGGATTGCCTTCGCAAGTCATCGGCCAGCTAAAAGAGAGTTTGCCGGTTGCTGGGCGAGCGCCGAACAGCACATCGGCAACCCCTGCACCCTCGCTCCCCGGGAGCCATGCGGCGACAAACGCGTCTGAGGCATTGATTTCGCGGTTCATCCAAAGCGGGCGACCTGAAAGGAAGACGGCAACCGTTGGGATGCCTGCCTCTTTGTAGCTTTTAAGGAGCGCGAGCCCTTCTTCATCGCGGAAGGCGGTGTCTTTTCGGTCGCCTACGAACTCGGCGTAGGGCTTTTCGCCAAAGACCACGATGGCAATATCGGCGCCGCCATCAGGTATCGCGCCATCCACAGCGAGCGTGGCTGTGCTTCCAGCAGTTTCGGCCTGCGCGGCGATGCCTTGGTAGATCGATGTCGCGCCGGGGAAGTGCTCAGCGGTAAGCTCACCGCCTCCTTGCCATGTAACCGACCAGCCACCGGCTTGCTGCGGAATGTTGTCAGCAGCGGTCCCAGCAACAAGGATATTCGCGCCTTCCTTTAAGGGAAGCACGCCGTCATTCTTCAGAAGCACCAGCGATTTGGCCACAGCCTTACGAGCAACATCGCGGTGTTCAGGCGCGCTAAGCTTTTCCCAATCGCCTGCATGCTCACGCGATGATGGGCGAAGGCCGCCATCTGCGCTGCCATCGAGCATACCCAGCTGCTGCTTCATACGAAGGACCCGGGTGACCGCCTCATCAATCCGCGCCATGGGGATCGTGCCGTCTTTGACCTGTGCGAGCGTGTTCTCGTACAGGCCTTTCCAGTCTTCAGGCACCATATAAACATCGAGCCCGGCAAGCATTGCCTGCGGGCAATTGTCATTGGTGCAGCCTTTGATTTGCCCGTGGCCGTTCCAATCGCCCACAACCAGGCCGTCAAAGCCCAGATTGCCGCGAAGCTGATCGTTCAATAGCGGGCCGTTGCCGTGCATTTTGCGGCCATTGATCGAGTTGAAGCTTGCCATGATGCTGGCAACGCCTGCCTCGATCGCAGCGGGGTAGGGGGCTGCGTGGATAGCCATAAGCTCGTCCAAATCGCCGTTCACATCGCCTTGATCAACGCCCTGCTGCGTCCCGCCATCACCAAAGAAGTGTTTGGCAGTTGCGGCAACGCGTCCTTCGCCAAGGAAGTCGTCTTTGCCCGGCTTACCTTGAAGGCCTTCGATCATCGCTTGACCGATTGCGGAGACCAGTGCGGGGTCTTCGGAATAGCTTTCGTAAGTGCGGCCCCACCGGTCATCGCGGGCAACCGCGACGGTGGGTGCAAAGGTCCAATCGATGCCTGTGACTTCGATCTCAACGGCCGTGGCTTGACCAATCTTTCGGATAAGGTCGAGATCGCGCGTCGCGCCAAGTCCGATGTTATGCGGAAACACCGTCGCACTAATGATGTTCGCATGGCCGTGTACTGCATCTGTCCCCCAAAGGACGGGGATCGCGGGTTCGTCGCCCGCAAGCGGCTTAACCGAGGCATCCCAGTAAGCATCCGCCAACTCCAACCATTCAGGGGCAGGGGCCAAGTCATTGTTGTTTGGCCCTGAATTGCCGCCATTAAGGACCGTACCAAAGCGATATTTCTCAACATCTGCAGGCGTAATCGCTGAAATGTCGGGCATGATCAGCTGCGCAACCTTGCGTTCAATGCTCATGCGCGAGAGCAAATCAGCCAGCGCATCGTGATCCGCTTTATGGTTTGCCTCATCATTGCCTTGTGGGGCAGGCGCAGAGCTTGCCGAGTTTAGCGGCCCAGTGTCACTTGAAGCGCCACATCCAGACAGAGCGCTAACAAAGGCGACGCTGGCGACAGCCAGACGCAATTTCTTACGCATTTTGAGCAAGTCCCTCCCAAGAACTTTTTGGTATTCTGATCCCATTGAGAACGTTCTCAACACATTACGACAGGCATGGCAAATTGCAAGCAGGAAGCGCTTATTTACGCAATGGAAGCGTGGCTAAAAGCAGCGCTGCGCCAAGGGCTAGGACGGCAAAAAGCGCAAACAGTGCGGCAAATCCAAAATCGGGCACCAGGCTGAGGGTAAGCCAGGGCATCACGAGCGAGGGGACTGTATTCGTCAGATTGAAAATCCCCATGTCCCGCCCTCTGTGGTGCGGGTTTGGAAGCACTCGCAAAGTCTGCGAGGTGTGAAGCGACAAGAACACCGATGCCGCAATGCTGAAAATCACATAGCCATAGATCGCGGTATTGAGATCATTTGCCAACGCCATTGCGGCAAGCCCGCCTCCGGTGAGGAGTGCGCAAAGGGTGAGCGGGGCGATGGGCTTTGCGTTTTTGTCGGACCAACGACCAAAGGCAAAGGCAATCGGAACGGAAATGATAAGAACGAGGCTGAAAATATTGGCCGCGTAATTCTCGTGCACGCCGGGCGATAGCGAACGTAGCCAGAACAGGAGGAAGGCAAACAATCCAGCCTCCGCGATCTGAATAAGAAACCGCGCAGACCACATGCGAACCACGATAGAGCGGTTGTGTGATTTTTCGGCATCTTGGCTATCCCCAAGCGATATTGCGCGCATCAATTCGGGCCGACTTCGGCCTTTGCCAAAAAGGACAGCGGGGAGGATGAAGAGAACGACAAGCCCTGCGACAATCGGCAAGCGCCAGGTGGGCTCAATCAAGGTGTCGAACGTGACGAGAGAGCCTGCAATTCCCCCAAATGCAGGGGCCACAGCAAGCGCGCCGCCAAGCACACCTTTTTGGCTATCGGGAAAAAGATCTCCGGCCCAGGCAACCAGCGGTCCCAACACCATATTGAGCCCGATTTGCCATGCCATGACCAGAATGATCAGTTCACTGATATTGCGGGCATAATCCATCGCGACAAGCAATAATGAAGAGGCGATCAGACCGGTGATAACCCACACAATTCGATTGCGGCTGCGGTCGCTCAACATGCCAAAGGCGATGTTTGCAAGGCTGGCGATTACCGCGCCGAAAAATGTAACGCGGGCAAGCGCCTCGACATCCTCGCTTCCCATGAGTGCTGTAATCTTGAGCGGCAGAATGACGGTTAAGAGTGGCACATAGGCAATCGCGCCGCCGCCAGCTGCAAGACCATAGAGCGCCAAAAACCAGAGAGGTTGTTTTGCCGCCCCTTGCGCAGATGTGTTCAATTCACTCTCACAGCAGGACCGGTCGATGCACGTTCAACAAGGCTCGCTTTCACATCGATCACACCGCCCTTATGGGGTTTGCCGCCAAGGGTGATGAGCTTTTCAACTGCGACTGAGACCGTCTCTGCGATGGGTTGGTCAACGGCTGACAAGGGGGGCTGTGAGAAGCGAACGATGGGTGTGTTGTCGAAAGAGACAAGCGACAGGTCACGCGGGACATGCATTCCGCGATCGCGCACCACCTCCAAGGCCGCCAAAGTCATCTGGTCGCTGCTGCCGATAATGGCGGTCAGGCCCGGATTGCGATCAAGCAAAGCGCGCGCGGCTTGAGTGCCGGATTCGTAGCTGAAATCGCCGCGTTCATTAAGGCCATCGGTTGGCAGTGCGTGTTCTTCCATTGCGCGGTCCCAGCCAGCAACACGCCAGCCGCTTAGGCTGTATGCCTGGGGCCCGGCAATTATCCCGATTTTCGTGTGACCCAATTCGATAAGGCGCTTGGTCGAGGCGTAGGCCGCCTCTTCATCGCCCATGGTCAAAGGAATGCCGGCCACTTTCTCTTCATTGGAACCAATGCGCGCAAAAGGAATGCCCCGCTTTTCCAAAAGCTGGGTAATCAGGAGGTTCTCAGAGTGGGGCGGGGTAAGGATGACACCATCGGGCTGTAGTGCGGAAATCGCCCGGTCGAGCTCGCGCTCCACATGGTCATCATGGGTGTCCACAAGCTCAACCATCATCCGGTAGCCATGCTTGGAGCATGTCAAAATTCCGCCCAAAAGCATTTGGTCGACCCAGTCGGTCCCTTGCCTCTCACGCCAATCCGCCAAAGTGCGTTCGCGGTCGTTGATTGCAAGGATGATGTACGAACGCGTGCCGCTCATTCGTTGAGCAGCAATCGAGGGGACATAGCCCAACCGGTCAATTGAGGCCTGTACCTTGTCGCGCATTTGCGGGCGGACATTGGGGCCATCGTTGATCACACGGCTTACCGTCTGCAAGGATACGCCAGCATCCTCCGCCACTTCGCGGATGGTCACAGATTTGTGTCCTCTAGCCACTGAACCCGTCCATTTTAATTGCCCACCCCCTGTATAAGGTCACTTGATGCACGCGCGGCCTGTCTCAAGGTCACTTGCGCATTGATAGACCCGCACCCAATCAATCGCGAATTGCGCCGGAACTGCGCTTCGGGCAATCCCCTTTTCATTTGTGTTCTCGATTTTCTCACCGCCAATGGCAAGGTTCATCATCACATAAAAGGGCTGATCGAACGGTGCGTTGGGATTACCCTGCGCAAGTTTGGACGCAGTGCTCCATTCTTCAGCTTCCACGGTCAGATGGACGCGGTCGTTAACGAGAAAACGGATAAGACCCTCGCCCCACTCGGCGGAGTACACATGGAAATCTTCAGTCGGCAAAGCGCCGCCTGGAAAACGGGCCCACTGATCTATGTAAAGGTTGTCCGGCCACAGGCCACCAAAGTGCAGGGCGCTTACCGTCCGGTTTTGGCGGCCGGTGTCGCATTCCTTGCATTTGGCGCCCAGGTTGAACCCTTCGAAAATGTCAATTTCGCCTGAGAGTGCCCAGCGCCCGTAATAATCTTCGTTAGGCATCATCCAAAAAGCGGGCCAAATGCCTTGCCCTCCGGGAACTTTCGCGCGCATTTCGATGCGGCCGTATTTCCAAGCGTGCAGCCCGCGGGTGCGGACCTTGCCCGATGTATAGGGCTGGGTGAGGGCAGGGTTGGGATCTTCGGCGATCTCGGGTGGGCGCGCTGGTCCTGTCCAGCGCTCCTTGCGCGCTTTCAGAACGAGAAGTCCGTCTTCGACCGAGATGTTTTCAGGGCGGTCGGTATAGCATTGCTTTTCCTGATTGCCGCCGCCCCAACACGACACCTCTGGCGTCCACTTTGTTCGATCAAGCGCATTGCCGTCAAACTCATCTGACCAGACCAGCTCCCAGCCTGCCGCGTCAAGAGGGGCGGTAGCTGGCTGGACAGTGCCAGTTTGAGGCGTGTCTGCTATGGTTGGTTGAGTGCACGCAGCGGCACCAATGCCCAATGCCGTCAGCACAAATGATCCAGTCTTGTGCACTGTCGATCTCCCATCCGTGAAAGAAAACATCTTACATCCCACATTGGAAAGGGGGCCTTGTTTCCTCAAACAAAGCCCCCTCGTCTCCTTCAGCTTGCTTGGTTCAAGCGTCGACTTTGATCCCTCTTAGAAGTCGAAGCGAGCAAGGAAGGTGAAGCGGCGATCATTCCGGAACGCGGACCGTGTGATCCGTGTGCCGTCAAAGTCGATGACCTGGCTGGTCTCAGTGACTTCGTCGAGCAGGTTCACACCCTGGACGCCCAGCTTGATGTTGTCAGTGAGCGCATAAAAGATCGATGCATCCAATTGCCCGGTCGATTCTTGATAAATCGGCGAGAATGGGAAGATGTCATCACGCGGTGTGATCAGGAAGTCTGAGCGCCAATTGTACGCGGCACGCGCCGCAAAGGGCCCTTTTTCATAGAACACTGTCGCGTTGATCGTATGCTTTGAAATCCCGGCAAGCGGCTGCAAAGCAGAGAACGGCCCTTGGTTCAGATCAAGGTTGGTGTTCTCGAAAGAGCCACCATCGACATAGGTGTAAGTCCCTGCAAACCCGAGCCCGTCAAGGAAACCTGGAAGGAAGTCATAGGTTTGCTGGTAACCCAATTCGACCCCTTTGAGGGTGCCGCCTGTGTTGTTTTCAGGACGGCGCACTTCGGTTTCAGCTGTTGCACCATCTGGCGCGGTGAAGGTGACGATTGGCAGGCCTGTATTCACAATCCCCGAGATGTCTTTCACAAATCCAGACACAGTGAGCGAGCCCACATCTGCAAAGTACCACTCAACCGAAAGGTCGTAGTTCCAGCTTTGGGTTGGACGAAGGCCTCTGTTACCTGTGCTCAAAGCAAAGAGCGGGCCGGTGTCAGCTGTTCCTTCTGCAATAAGGTTTGCGGTGTTATCAAAGATGCCGCCACCAGAGCGATAGAGGCTCGGATCAGGACGCGAAATGCCTTTTGAGACCGCGCCTCGGAACAGCAAACCATCACCCACATCGAGCTTGACGTTAAAGCTGGGGAGCCAGTTTTCAAACACGACATCGTCGCTGACGTCGATCGCAGCATTGCTAAACCCGTTTACGAACTCTGCCAAACGCGTGGCAGGGAAGGCTGCGTTACAAAAACCCGGTGCCGCCTGACCTGGGGGAATGAAGCCACACGAGGCTTGCAGCTCATCGACCGTGAGAACGCCGTCGCCATTGCCCGCCGGGCCATTGTCAATACCATCAACGCGTGGGAACCCAACAAGGCCTTCGGTCTCGTATGAGGTTTCAACATAACGAAGGCCAAAGTTACCTTCCAAGACCCAGCCACTGGCAAAATCGTGGCCAAAATCAACACGGCCATACAGCGCCTTGGTTGTCTCAACCTGGATGTTGATTTCGGCATCACAGAATGGATCACATCCGGCCCGGCCTTGAACACCAAAGAATGGGTTTGGTGTTTGCGATAGGGTGTTGATCTCGCCTGCCTGACGCGCGGATGTACCGGCCAAATATTCGCCTAGGAAATCATCACCGCCAAAGAAGAAGGCGCCTTGACCGCCCAAAGGTGCAGGAGCGTTGCCGCGCTGGAACCCTTCTGAAAAGACGTTGCGCAGCTGCGAGGCTTCTGGATATTCGTCGGTGAACACACCGCCTGCAATCGCAAACTCTTGGCCTGGAAGACCGGTAAAGTAACGGCCCGGTTGGAAGCCGCCGGTTGCTGCACAACCTGGACCTGCGTTCCATGGCGCACAACCAGCACGGCCTGCCCATACAGCAGAAAGGTTACCCCAGGTGCTAAAGTTGGTGTCACGCGTGATACGCTCACGGTCAGACCAACGGGCACCAAAACGCGCGCTCTTGAAGAAGCCATCGTCGCTGATGTCATATTCGACATCAAAGCGCGCTGTATCAAGGTCACCTTCATTGCGGGCAATGCTGTCGAGCAGGAACCAGTAATAGGAGTTCAGCCCGTTAGCGAAATAGTCTGTCTCTGCCCCCGGAGGCGCAAGGAACTGAACCTGCGGGGTGCTGCCGGTCAGGTCGAGGTCGATGTTGGACCAGCTGGACATAGTGCCAATGACAGCGTTGCTGTCGAGTTCTGAGGAGATCGTTTGCGCCTCAAAGTTGAACCGCAAACGGTCAGACACTTCCCAGTCAATGTCGATTGAGAAATCCTGCGTAGTGGCGTCGGTTTGACGTTGGAAACGAAGGAATTCTGTCGGAATACCGCCGCGCCCAAACGGGTTGGCATAGGCATCGCCAATGCGCTGGCTCAAAACGCCGCTTTGGAACACGCCATTGTCATCAAACTGCCATGTGCTGCCTGCGGCTTGAACAGGGAACAGAGCATCATCGTTGACCAGAGCAAGGATCGCCGCCTCGTCGGTTGAGAATGTCGTCTCTGAACGCAGCCATTCAAAGGTCACCAAAAAGTCCCGGTTGGGGCTTTCATACTGAACAACAGCGTTAAACGCCTCGCGGTCACGCTCAAGCTCGGTGGTGCGAACGCCTGCACCTTTGGGGACCACAACGCTTCCTGCTGGCGGGAAATTGCTTTCGTTAAGACCGGTTGCATCACCGATCCCTGCTGAGCCTACTGAATTGGTGCGGAAGCACGGCCCGTCCAGCGTATCGGCGCGAAAGCAAGGGTCAGTGATCTGCGATGCGTCAGTACGGCTGACGAGCTCGTTCTTGGTGTAGCCAAACTGGACGCCAAGCGAGCCTGCATTGTCGGTTTCAAATGTCTGAGAACCCAGAACAGAAAAGCCGCCTGACCATTCTTCTGCAAGATCACCAATATTGCCTTCGATCGATCCTGCGATGTGCGTACCCGGATTATCGAGCGGCTTGCGGGTCACGAGGTTGACTGTACCAGCAATCCCGCCCTCGACCATATCGGCGGTCACGTTTTTAAAGACTTCCACCCGGCCCAAAAGCTCTGGTGAGACGTCGTTAAAGCTCAGCACACGGCCACCGTTTGCGGAGAAAATGTCGCGACCGTTGAGTTCAGAGCGTACAAAAGGAAGGCCGCGAACGATAACCCCGGTGCCCTCGACCGAGAAGCGGTCCGGGTCGGAGGTTTTTTCAAACCGGCCGATGTTGACGCCCGGGATACGTTGCAATGTCTCTGCAACCGAACGGTCTGGGAGCGCGCCGATGTCTTCGGCGGTCACAGCGTCCACGAATGTGTCGGAATCGCGTTTGATATTCTGAGCGTTTTCAAGCGATGCACGGAAACCCGAGACGATGATTACATCGCCTTCCGGCTCTTCGGCCACGGCTTCTTCTTGGCCTTGCTCATTCGTTTCTTGTGCAGAAACAGGCCCTGCGGCTGCCATCGCGATTGCGAGACCCGAAGCTGTGCTGAGCGCAAAAGTGCGCCTCGAAGACGCGATTCGTTTCGTATTCATTTAGTGTATCCCCTCCCGAGGTTCCCCAAGTTCACTTGTTTGTGATTTCTCGATTGCCTTAGGCCTAACTGATCTTGTGAACGTTAACAAGACTTGCAATTTTCGCTTCATGTTGCATTGTGTCTTCTAAGACACAGCGGGCATGCGATTAATGCGTTAGAACAGATCCGCGTGATCGAATTGGGAAAGAGGAACGATCTTGAGCAAGTCTAAGCCAATTGAGAATATCGTGATTGTTGGCGGCGGTACCGCCGGGTGGATGGCAGCTGCTGCGCTGTCTCGGCTCAAGAGCGGGCGTACGCTCAACATCACTCTGGTGGAATCCGAGCAAATCGGCACCGTGGGTGTGGGAGAGGCCACCATCCCCCCGTTTGTTGGCTTTAACGACCTTATTGGCATCAAAGAGAGTGAGCTGCTCGCAAGCATCCAGGGCACGTTCAAGCTTGGCATTCAGTTTGAGAATTGGGGAAAGCGCGGCGATAGCTACATTCACCCCTTTGGTGCCTACGGTTATTCCATGGGCGGGATCTCGTTCCATCACATTTGGCACAAATTTGCAGGCGACGGGGATAACCGTCCTATTCAGGTCTTCAATGTCGAGACGATGGCTGCCTATTTCGGCAAGTTCATGCGATCAGAGGACTATCAAAAGCAGCGCGATGATCTGCCTCCTATCAATTACGCTTACCACCTTGATGCAGGCAAGTACGCCGCTTTCTTGCGCAAGCTTGCCGAAGGGCGAGGTGTGGTGCGCCAAGAGGGCAAAGTGGGCGATGTTGCGCTTGATGCGCAAAGTGGTTTTGTAACCAGCGTCAAGCTTGAGGATGGCCGGGAAATCGCAGGAGATATGTTCATCGATTGCTCCGGCTTTCGCGGGCTTTTGATCGAACAGACACTCAAAACCGGTTATGAGGATTGGAGCCATTGGCTCCCGTGCAACCGCGCGGTTGCATTGCCGTGTGGGCGCGATGATGGAAGCCCGCCTCCTCCATTTACCAAAGCCACCGCGCATTCGGCAGGATGGCAATGGCAGGTCCCGTTGCAGCATCGCAATGGTAATGGTCATGTCTATTGCAGCAGCTATATGGAAGATCAGGAAGCGCTTGATATTCTTCTTGGAAATATTGCTGGCAAGCCGCAGGCTGATCCCAATTTCCTGCGTTTCACCACCGGACGCCGCAAGAAATTCTGGAACAAGAATGTTGTGGCATTGGGGTTGGCAGCAGGCTTTATGGAGCCGCTTGAATCCACCTCAATCCATCTGGTCAACACCGGCATCGACAAGCTGATTTCGCTTATGTCGATGGAAGGGATTACGCAGGCGCAAGAGGACACATTCAACCGCCTGACCGGCAATGAATATGCCCGCATCAGAGATTTTCTGGTCCTCCATTACAACGCGACCACGCGCGATGATTCCGATTTCTGGAATTACGTGCGCACCATGGATGTGCCTGAGACGCTCACGCAGAAAGTGGAGCTGTTCAAAGCCAATGGCCAAATCTTCCGCGAAGAGGATGAGCTTTTCACAGAGACCAGCTGGGCCGCGGTCATGATGGGGCAGGGGGTCACCATGCAGGGGCACAACGCGATGGCGGATTCGCTAGATCAGTCCGAGACCCGCAAAGAGGTCGACGAGATGGAGCAGTCCATCCGCTTCCTGGTCCAGAATATGCCATCGCACAGCGATTATCTGGCTCATTACTGTCCAGCCAAAGCGGCTTAAGAAAACCAGCGCTAAGGACGGCTTGAGATCGTCTGGCATGATGTTGGTAACGTTATCAAAATCACGGAAAAATGCAGTGTGTCAAGCACTGCGAACTATGGGAGAGGGAAAGTGAAGTTTACAGTTGGTTTGCTCGCGGCATTCGGGTTGTCGTTTGCGGGCTTGGGGCTGGCTGCTTCGGCAAGCGCAAAGGATTCTGGGAAAGACGATGCAGCACTCGAGCAGCTCGACGCACAGCTTCCCGGCGATCTTGTAAATGATCCATCGCGCATCGATTGGCAAAGCTACGGCGCTGATCTTGCCGCTTCTGCGGTGGTTGATGACAGCATCCCTGGAGGAGGGGCAGCGCGCCGGTTCGAGATCAAGCGCGCGGCCGAGTTCATCTATACTGCCGGGACAAATGTGCCTTTTACCAAGCCGGTGGCGCGCGGTGAGGCTGTCACTGTCGGCTTTTATGCGCGGACTGTTTCGGCTGAAACGGATGACGGCAATGGCGTGCTGCGTGTGCGCTTTCAACGCAATGTCGAACCGTATCCGGGTTTTGGTGAAAAGACCCTGTCAATCGGCAAGGATTGGGCGTGGTATGAAGTCACCGCTCAGGCCGAACAGCGCCTTCGTTCCAGCGACGGCATTGTCGCAATTCAATTTGGCCGTACGCGGCAAATCCTCGAAATTGGTCAGGCCATCGTGGTGAGCGGAGTTGACACTATTGCTGAAGAAGGGCCGGTAACCGTCGCGGCGGCGACCTTTGCTGTGCCAGAGCTGGAGATGCCCGAGGGGCTCAAAGACGCAGGCACGCTTATCAACAACCCAAGCCAGACGTTCTGGAAGTTTGGCGGTTCGGTTGGCACCTATGAAAACCGTGACGAGCGCGAAATCTGGATGATGAAGGCGACCCGTTTTGACGTCGAAGACGGGACTTCGAACCTTACGGATCTGGCGGCCACCATCCCTATCAATCAGGCTATTGCCGAGGGCGATCAACTTATGGTCGCCATCGCCGCGCGCACGCTAAGCGCCAATACGCCCGACGGCAAAGCGGTCGCGGCCTCACGCATACAAGGTACAAGCCCCCCATTTGAGAGCTTTGCATCCAACCGTTTCCGGATAGGTCCCAAGTGGCAGCTGATCAGGATTGAAACGCGTGCGCCGCGTGCCTACGATCCAGGCGGGGCAGAGCTTGAGCTTTATTTCGGCGGAACCGAGCAGCAAGTCGATCTGGGCCCAGTCTATCTTTTCAGGGTCGATAGCAAAAAATAAACACCGCTTGCCTTTCCCTTAGGGCCGCTTGGTGTCCATGCGCCTTGGGTCTTTGCCTGAGCCTCATACTTGTGGCTAGTGCGCGCTGAAACCCCTTGCGCGGGGGCCAAGTCTTGAATACCCGGCGCAGCAGGACGAATGCGCACGCCTGACATCGCAATTTGCGACGACGCGCGCTCACACACAAAACCTGGGATCTGCCATGAGCCTTTACGCATCATACCTCGACGAGATTGAAACCCGCAAAATCCAAGGCCTCGCGCCAAAGCCAATCGATGATGGCGCGCTGGTCGCTGAGCTGATTGCGCAAATCAAAGATGAGGGCAACGAGCACCGGGCGGATTCGCTAGAGTTTTTGATCTACAACACGCTTCCGGGCACCACGAGCGCGGCGGGCGTTAAAGCGGCGTTTTTGAAAAAGATCATCCTTGGCTCAGCGAGCGTTGCCGAGATTACGCCTGAATTCGCATTCGAGCTGCTTTCTCACATGAAGGGTGGCCCCTCGATTGAGGTTCTGCTCGATCTTGCGCTTGGCGATGACGCAGCGAATGCGACCAAGGCAGCAGCGGTCCTGAAAACGCAAGTTTTCCTCTACGAGGCGGACACTGATCGTCTCGCCGCAGCTCACAATAGCGGAAACGCCGTCGCGACCGATATCCTCGAAAGTTACGCCAAGGCAGAGTTCTTCACCAAGCTGCCTGAGATGGACGATGAGATTAAAGTCGTCACCTATATCGCTGGCGAAGGCGATATTTCGACTGATCTTCTGTCTCCCGGCAATCAGGCACACTCGCGCTCTGACCGCGAGCTGCACGGCAAATGCCTGATCACACCGGAAGCGCAGGCAGAAATCACAGCGCTTAAGGAAAAGCACCCCGATGCGCGTGTTATGCTGATCGCGGAAAAAGGCACAATGGGTGTTGGCTCCAGCCGCATGTCCGGCGTCAACAACGTCGCGCTTTGGGCGGGTAAGCAGGCGAGCCCCTATGTACCGTTCGTCAACATCGCTCCGGTTGTGGCGGGCACCAATGGCATTTCGCCAATCTTCCTCACTACCGTTGGCGTAACCGGCGGCATTGGTCTCGACCTTAAGAATTGGGTCAAGAAGACCGACGAAAACGGCGAGGTTGTGAAAGATGGATACGGCGATCCAATCCTTGAGCAGGCCTATTCGGTGGAAACCGGCAAGGTGCTGACCATCAACACAAAGACCAAGAAACTCTACGAGGGCGACGAAGAGCTCGCAGATATCTCGAGCGCTTTCACCGCGCAAAAGATGGAGTTTATGAAGGCGGGCGGCTCTTACGCTGTTGTCTTCGGCAAGAAGATTCAGTCATTTGCGCAAATCACCTTGGGCCTGCCACTCAAATCTTCCTATGCGCCCAATCGTGAGATTAGCCATGAGGGCCAAGGTCTCACCGCAGTTGAGAAAATCTTCAACCGCAATGCTGTGGGCGTAGCGGACGGCCAAACGCTTCACGCTGGCTCTGATGTGCGCGTAGGCGTCAACATCGTGGGTTCGCAGGACACCACCGGCCTGATGACCAGCCAAGAATTGGAAGCGATGGCCGCGACCGTGATCTCGCCAACCGTGGACGGCGCGTATCAGTCCGGCTGTCACACGGCATCGGTGTGGGACAAAAAGGCGCAGACCAACATCCCCAAACTCATGAATTTCATGAATAAGTTTGGCCTTATTACGGCGCGCGATCCAGAGGGTGAATACCCGGCGATGACCGATGTGATCCACAAGGTGCTGAATGACCTCACCATTGACGACCGTGCGGTTATCGTGGGCGGGGATAGCCACACGCGCATGTCCAAAGGCGTCGCGTTTGGTGCAGATTCTGGCACTGTGGCTCTGGCGCTGGCAACGGGCGAGGCAACCATGCCGATCCCTGAAAGCGTCAAAGTGACCTTCAAAGGGACACTCAAAGACCACATGGATTTCCGTGATGTGGTCCACGCGACGCAGGCTCAAATGCTCAAGCAGTTTGGCGATAACGTCTTCCAAGGCCGCGTGATCGAAGTGCACATCGGCACGCTCCTGTCCGATCAGGCGTTCACCTTCACCGACTGGACCGCAGAGATGAAAGCGAAGGCTTCGATCTGTATATCCGAAGACGAGACGCTGATTAAATCGCTCGAAATTGCCAAGTCGCGCATTCAGATCATGATCGACAAAGGCATGGACAATGCCAAAGGCGTGCTGGCTGGTCTGATTGCGAAGGCTGACGCTCGCATTGCCGAAATCCGCTCTGGCGAAGTGCCTGCTCTGCGTCCTGATGCTGATGCGAAGTATGCCGCCGAAGTGGTGGTTGACCTCGACATTATTGCAGAACCCATGATCGCTGACCCGGATGTCAACAATAACGATATTTCAAAGCGTTACACCCATGACACCATTCGCCCGATCTCATATTATGGTGGCGAGAAGAAGGTCGATCTGGGCTTTATCGGATCATGCATGGTGCACAAGGGCGATATGAAAATCCTGTCCGAAATGCTCCAAAACCTTGAGAAGCAAAACGGCAAGGTTGAGTTCAAAGCGCCTCTCGTGGTCGCGCCCCCGACTTACAACATCGTTGATGAGCTGAAGGCGGAAGGCGATTGGGAGCTTCTGGCGAAATACGCAGGCTTCCAGTTCGACGACACGAACCCCAAAAACGCCGCGCGCACCGATTATGAAAACATGCTCTATCTTGAGCGTCCCGGCTGTAACTTGTGCATGGGCAACCAAGAGAAAGCGGCCAAGGGTGACACGGTGATGGCAACATCGACACGCCTGTTCCAAGGCCGCGTGGTGGAAGATGCTTCCGATAAGAAGGGTGAAAGCCTTCTGTCATCGACGCCGGTTGTTGTGCTTTCAACGATCCTTGGCCGCACGCCAACGATTGAGGAATACACCGCCGCCGTTGAAGGCATCAACCTCACCAAATACGCACCTCCTGTCGCTGCCTAGTGGCAAATCCGGGCGACAACGGACCGGATCACCAAGCCATCGTCGACGATGGCAACGCGCGCATTGACTGGGTGGAGCAGCACTCCCCCGTCATGCGCGGGATGGTCCGGGATCGGCTTAGCGACGGTTCTCTCAAGGGCAAGCGCATTGCCGTTGTCGTCCACCTAGAGGCGAAGACCGCCTACCTAGCGTTGTTGCTCGCCGAGGCGGGCGCCGAGGTGATCGCGGCGGGAAGCAATCCTTCGACGACACATGGTTCAGTAGTGGCAGCTTTGCGTGATCGTGGCATTCGTGTCGTTTCCGATGCAGGCGGCGATCACGAAAGCTGGGAGAAGGAACTTCTCGCCGCCGCCGACCTTGAGCCTGAATACATCATCGATGACGGCGCGGAGCTCACCATGCGCATCGCGCTGCACCGACCAGATCTCTACAAACGCCTGAAAGGTGTCTCAGAAGAAACCACAACCGGCACCGCGCGCCTGCATGCTTTGCACGAGGCGGGTAAGCTTCCATTCCCCGCGCTCACCGCCAATGATGCGAGGTGCAAGCATCTGTTCGACAACCGTTATGGCACTGGGCAGACCACGATGCAGGCGCTGTTGGCGCTCACGGGCCGCAAAGTCGCAGGCGCGAGGGTGGTCGTGGTGGGATATGGCTATGTCGGGCGCGGAATTGCGGAATATGCGCATGCAATGAATGCGCAGGTAAGCGTCATCGAAATGGACCCGGTCCGGGCGCTTGAGGCACACATGGACGGCATGCGAGTGGGCACCGCCGAAGCTGTGCTCCCCGATGCGCAGTTTGTTGTGACGGCGACTGGCGGAATGCGCGCGCTTGGCGAACCTGAATTTGCACACCTTCGGCGCGATGTCGTGCTCGCCAACGCAGGGCACCACGACCTGGAAATTGATGTCGATTGGCTAGCCGCAAACGCGGATCATGAGGTTCTCTCAGGCCATGAGATACACACCTTCAAACTGAGCGAGCGTGACATCCATGTCTTCTCACGCGGCGCTCTTGTGAACATAGCTGGTGGGAGCGGGCACCCGGTTGAGATCATGGACCTGACCTTTGCGGTTCAAGGGCTCGGAGCGCATCATTTGATCAATACCCCGATGCAGCCCGGCGTTCATATCCTGCCTAAGTCAGTCGACGATTCTATCGCTGCTGCAAAACTATCGTCGCTCGGCATTGGCCTAGTCGAGGCTCGAGAAGAGCAAGCGGACGACGTGGCCGGTTGGGTGCAAAGGATCAAATTGTGAGCGCCGCGACCGGTCTTGAACGCATCGCATGGGCGCGCAGATCAATGCCTGTAAGCAAGGCGGCGCTGAACGTTCTGGAACAGACGACACCCTGCCATATAGGGCTCGCTCTTCCGATTGACGCGGCGCATGCCAGCCTAGCGCTTTGGCTTATCGAGGCCGGGTTTGCCGTCAGCATTTTTGATGAAAACTCCAAGGGCCATAACGCAGATTTGTTAGCCGCAGCCCGGCAAGCAGGCGCGGTGATTTGCACCGATCGCGCCGCTTTCTCTGGCCGCGATATTGACCTCCTGCTTGACTATGATGGAGATTGCCTCGGGCTCGATTTTGCACGGCTTAAGGGCAGCATCATTGTTGCCGAAAAGGTGCATAAAACCGCTCAGACTTTACCAGTGCCCGTGATCCATCTGGGCGCTAGCCAACTGATAAGGGCTTGCGTATTCGAAAACGGCATCGGGCAGGCTTGCGTTTCCGGCTTCCTCGACATTACCAATCTTCAGATCGCCGGGCGCTGCGCGGTGGTTCTGGGCTATAACGCGATTGGCCGGGGCATCGCCAAGATGGCGAAGGCCTATGGCGCGCGGGTTATCGTGGTCGAAGACAACCGCGTGAAGGCTGTCCAAGCAATTCTCGACGGACACCAAGCAGGTTCTCTCGAACAGGCCTTGCCCGAAGCCGAGGTGTTGTTTGCCGCCTCAAGCCAATTGGCGCGGCCTAGCCCTGATGAGCTTGAGCTTTTGCCAGAAGGCTCGTTCATCTGCTGTGCCGAGGCTTCGAACGCGAAGCAACCAATCGCCGAATTCTGGGGGCAGTCCCAAGGAACGAAGATCCGCGATCACGTGACCAGCTACGCGCTGCCTTCTGGCAAGAGAGTAAAAGTCATCTGCGAGGGGCGGCCTCTCCATATTGAGACAGGAGGCGGGCTGCCGCTTGAATATGCAGATGTTTTAGTCGCTGCACACTTGAACTCTATTGCACGGCTTTGCGATCCAGACTGCACCTATAAGAACGGCTTACATCCACTTACTGCCGGTATTGAGAACGCAATAGCCAAGGCAATGCTGGACTAAGAACAGTTGACTGAGTTCTAGTGAATATTGCTTGTGTGCGAAGTTTATTGTTCGAAAAATGCTCTCAGCTTCTCTTTCCAAGTAAAATATAAGGGTGCGTACCTAACCTGCTGTTAACCAATCTTTCCTAACCCTGTTCACGAAGCACTTGGGTGGTGGCCCGTCTGGCTTAATCTCCAGTGTGCGAACGGGGTTTTACAATGCAGTTTAACAGAAGATCGCCGTCACTCGAATGCGTGTCGCAAGCCCAAGTGTGCGACGGCGCAAATGGTTTTGTGGCAAAAGGTTTTGAGCCGGTCGCTCATGCTTTTGCAGTAAGTGTTCTCTCAGGCGAGGCACTGGGCGCGGCTTGCACGATTATCCATAATGATGAGGTCTTGGTGGACCTATATGGAGGTTGGAGAGACAAGGCCGCCACGCAAGGCTGGGCTGAGGATGATATCACCCTTGTCTATTCGCTGACCAAGGGCCTCACGGGCATGGCAGGGGCCGTCGCAGTATCGCGCGGCCTTTTTTCCTATGATGAGAAAGTCGCCGACATTTGGCCTGAGTTCGCAGCTCATGGCAAAGGCGATGTGACCGTTGGCGAGGCGTTGTCAGAGCAAGCTGGGCTTGCCGCAATCGACTACAAGCTGACGGTAGAAAACATAGGCGATGAAGAAGCGATTTGCGCAGCCATCGCGGCGCAAAAGCCCAATTGGAAGCCGGGCGATCAATCGGGCAACCACGCTTATACGCTGGGCTGGATCGCAAGTGAACTGATCCACCGCCGCGATCCCAATGGCCGCCGTTTGCCGCAATTCTTCGCTGAAGAGATTGCAGGCCCGCTTGGGCTCGATGTGTTTGTTGGGCTCCCTGCAAATTTCGACCGCTCACGCATTGCGCGGATCAAGGGGTTTGGCCTCCAAGACCTGTTTATCCATCACACAACAATGCCATGGGCGCTGACAATTGAGATGTGCTTGCCGGGGACTTTGGCCTTCCGCACTTTGAACAATCCGCTTGTTCTCAAGGGACCGGGTGCTCTCGACAACGAGAATTTCTGGAAAGTGGGGCAGGGGGCTGCTGGTGGCATGGCGTCTGCGCGCGGGTTAGCACATGCTTACAATGCCTTTGCGCGCGGCGGCGAAAAGCTGGGTGTGACGCCGCAAGTGATGGCGACCCTCATGAAAGGGCACGCTTACCCCAATAAAGGGCTCAAGGACCAAGTCCTTTCCGCTGACATGTATTATTCCTACGGTTTCGAAAAGCCGTTTAGCTTGTGGGAGTTCGCGCGCACCAGAAGCGCTTTTGGAAGCTTTGCCGTCGGCGGAAGCCTCGCCTTTTGCGACCCCGAAGATGGCGTTTCCTACGCCTGGATCACCAACCAACTTGGCACCGGCAAGTGGGATGACCCACGCGAGAAAATGGTGCGCGATGCCTTTTACACCTGCTTGGAGAACTGCTCATGAGTATCGCTCACGTAGTCCTATCCGATATTCACCTCGGCGCGCGCGACAGCATAATGACGCATTTGGGCAATTACGAAGAGATCGTGGACGGCCCGTCCGAAGTGATGAGCGCCTTTGCCCAAGGTATGCGCGCGACTTTGGATGGGACCAAGCCGCAGCTTGTTCTCTTAGGTGATGCGCTTGATCTCGGCTTGTCACCTTTTGGCGATGTGTCGAAGAGCTTTTTGCAGCTGCTTGATGCGTTTTACCTCGCGGATGGTGAGGACATTTTCGCGCGCGAAATCATCTATATCGCTGGCAATCACGACCACCATTTGTGGCGTATCGCGCAGGATCAAGGGTTCTTGGACGCTGTTGAGGCTGGCGATATTCCCGGAGACCTTGCCTGCACAAGCCGCATCTTTGGCACGCCCTCGCGCCGTTGCCGTTTGATGGAGAGCCTGCTGCGTCACCGTCCGCATCTATCAGATGCCAGCGTGCGCATTGCTTATCCGAATTGGGGTATTGCCGACAAAGAGCTGAACCGCGCTGTGGTGATGCACCACGGGCATTACCTCGATGGAATGTACCGCGCTTTGTCCAACATGCGCGGGTTTTTGGAGGGCACAGAGTCTCGTCCTGCGACCATGCAACAATTGGAGCAAGAGAATGGCCCTTGGATTGACTTCCTGTGGTCAGACCTCGGCAGCGCTGGCGAAGTCGGCAATGAGGTGGGCTCGCTGTATGAAACCATGCTGAGCGCTGGTGCCAGCCACGATTTTGCTGAAAGCCTTGGCCGCCGGATCACGGGCGGATTGAACTCCAAACTGGGCATCAATCCCAAGATGGAGCTGAAATACGGCATCACCCTCGACAATCTGATTAAGGCAGGGGTGGACTTGACCGCAGGGCGCGCAGCAGAGCGTCAGCGCGATGGGCACGGGGCTGTGCTTGGGGCGGACGAGGTTGATGATCTCGGCTGGTATCTCGGCGGCCCTGTGGCGCTTGAGATAGAGGAGGAGCTGGGCTTCAAACCCCGCGAAGTAAACTTCATCTTCGGCCACACGCATAAGCCGTTCCAAGACGAGCTGATGGTCGACGGGTTCGACTTGCCTGTGGGTGTGTTCAACACCGGCGGCTGGGTGCTTGATGAGCCGACACTGATGCCGGTGCAAGGTTGCGCGGCGATGCTCGTGTCTGACGAGTTGGAAGTCGCCTCCTTGCGCCTCTTTAACGACCCGACCGATGGCACTATGGCGCCAGTCCGGGTCGAAGGAAGCGGGCGCAAAGCCAAGCTGGTGGATGAGACAATTACCGCAGTTGAGGCAGCGAGCGCCGAGTGGGCCGAGTTCTCACAAATCGTCCACCAGCGCATCATCGAGGAGGCCGACAAGCGCGTCGCGAAGCTCCTCGAACAGTCAGAAGAATCTCTGCGGGAGGCAGCAGAATGAGCATTCAGCAGACCCCATTTGGGCAAAAACGCATCGCCAAATCGCTAGATCATGCGAAATCTCACTACACCGTTCTAGTCGTTGGCTCAGGCTATGGCGCAGGTGTTGCCGCATCGCGTTTGGCGCGTGCTGGAAAGGACGTTTGCGTCCTTGAGCGCGGCAAAGAGATGTTGCCGGGTGAGTATCCTAACAAGATCGCCGATGCGCAAGACGCCATGCAATTCAACGTCAAGGGTGGCCGCATTGGCGCGCCCGACGCGATGTTCGAAGTGCATGTGAATGACGACCAATATGCGCTGGTGGGCTGTGGTCTAGGCGGGACTTCGCTGATCAACGCAAACGTCTCCTTGGAACTCGACAAGCGTCTGCTTGACCAGGCTCATTGGCCCCAAGCGTTCCGCGACGATCCGCATATGGTCGACGCATATTACGAGCGTGCGCGAGAGATGCTCAGCCCCGATGTTTACCCCGATACTCATCCAACATTGGGCAAGCTGGAGGCGCTGGAGCACTCAGCCAAGGCGATGGGTGAGCGTTTCTACAAGACACCAATCAACGTCAATTTCGAGGATAAAACCAACAAGTTTGGCGTGCCTCAACCTGCCTGCAACAATTGCGGCGATTGTACGTCTGGCTGCAATGTGGGCGCGAAAAACACCACGCTTATGAACTACTTGCCCGATGCGGCGAACCATGATGCGGAGATATTTACGCAGGCCAAAGTGAGCCATGTAGAGCGCGTTGGCGACAAATGGCACGTCCATGTCGCGCACAATGATGGCGGCGAGGATCGCGCTCCAGTTGTCATCACTGCAGACCATGTGGTTCTGGGTGCGGGCACTTTGGGTTCGACCGAAATCCTGCTGCGTTCGCGTGAGAAGGGCCTTGCGCTCTCTGGCCGCCTGGGCTCGAGTTTCTCTGGCAATGGTGATGCGTTGGGCTTTGCTTACGACAGCTATTTCAAGTCCGAAAAGGTCGACGACGAGGTACACGCAAAACCCTTCTACGCCATTGGTGTAGGCGCGAATGACGTCGCGAAAGAGGCCTATCCCGGCCCTTGCATAACCGGCGTGATCGACATGCGGGGCACTGAGGATGTGACCAAGGGCCTCGTCATCGAAGAGGGCGTTGCCCCCGGCATTCTCGCCGCTGGTCTCGGCCCAGCATTCTTCTTTGGAGAGGCACTGGCAGACGGCTTCACCCGCTTTGGTTTCGACCAAGTCAAACCGCGCCTGATGGACGCCAAGGCCATGGGCGAGGCGGTGCAAACTGACCCTGCGTCCATCGCTGACCTTGCCTATAAAGGCCCCATGGCGCGCACGCTCACTTACCTAGTGATGAGCGTTGATGATTCTGGTGGTCAGCTCAAACTCGAAGACGATCGGCTTAAAATCGAGTGGAAGCACGCTGGCGAACAGCGCACCTTCCGCCGCGATGACGACAAAATGCGTGAGGCCGCAGAGGCGATCCAAGCGCAATACTTCTCCGATCCCTTGTGGTCAGAGCCGATGGGCAAAAAGCTCATCACCGTGCACCCAATTGGCGGCTGCGCGATGGGCGATGATGCTGAAACCGGCGTTGTCGATGACACTTGCCGTGTGTTTGCAGGCACTTCGGGCACTGAGACCCACGAAGGTCTGTATGTCTGTGATGGCTCGGTCATTCCGGGCGCGGTGGGTGTGAACCCGCTTCTCACCATCACCGCCGTGTCTGAGCGAGCCATTGAGAAACTCGCTCAACGTGAAGGTTGGGTGATCGACTACTCATTCCAAGCCGAAGGTCCGCTTCCAGAGCTTGTTCTGGATGATGAGATTGCTGAGGAAACGCAGGAGGTTCCGCATAAGGATCACCTCAAACTCGGCATCGCCAAATGGGTGGCAGGCCATGCCATTGGTCCTGTCGCCGACAGTGTGATCAATGTGGCCGAGCACTTCAAATCGGGAGCAATCGAAGAGGGCAAGACGGCTATTCGCAAGCTGGTGAAAGAACATCCCGAAGCGATGAGCCCGGGCATGGACTTCACCGAGACGATGGCGGGCTATATCTCGGCCACGGCAAGCCATCACCGCCCTTGTGGTCATGCAGAACGCATCCGCGATGACTATGAGAACGGTGCGGCATGGGGGCAGTCTGAAAAGAGCCTGTGTTCCTTCAAACTGACCGTTGCGACTGACAATCTCCACCGGATGATTGAGGATAAGCACCATAGGTCTCGCATCACCGGCGACGTGTTGATTACAGATATTTCACCCGAACCGCTGAAGGTTCGTGAGGGTGAGTTCCAGCTGCTGGTCACCAATCCGGACAAGGCCGAAAGTTGGACCATGAATTACACCATGGTGCTCGACGGACCTGATGGACCGATCCATTTCCATGGTCACAAGACGCTGGAACAGCGAGGCAAATCTGACCCGTGGACAGACCTCACGACGCTCTTCGTGACCGTGCGCGATGGCGATGAAGACGGCGAGCTTATCGGGCGCGGTGTTCTCAAGCTTGGCATTGATGAATTCATGCGCCAGCTCACCACAATTACCGTCCACGACAGTGACACTCTTGTGGGCCATGTGGTCAACCTGATCCCCAAAGCGAAGAAAGCCATCGAGGCCTATTTCATGGCGAAATACGCAGGCTTCTTCGCGATGAATGTGTTCCGCGCTTACGGCGGGATGCTGGCGACGCTCAATGATTTCCCGACCAAGGATGCGGAAAACCTCGTGCTGCGCGAGCTCCATTTGCCCAAGGCTGAAAGCTACACGGTGCCGACCGAAGATGGCGTGAACGTGGGGCTCACCCGCTATCGTGGAGGCTCACGCGGGCCGATCATGCTGGCCCCCGGTTTCTCGGTCAAAGCCTCCAGCTTTGCGACGCCGACGGTTGAGAAAAACCTCACAGAGAGCCTTGTCGAAGAAGGCTACGATGTCTGGCTGTTCGATTACCGGGCAAGTGCGGACTCCGGCAATGACACCGTCAAACCGCCAGAGTTCAATATCGACGACATTGCACGCTACGACTGGCCCGCAGCCATCGGCAAAGTGCGATCAGTGACAGGCGCAGACAGCGTTCAAGTGCTTGCTCATTGCGTGGGTTCGATGAGCCTTCTGATGGGGATTGGCGCTGGCTGGGTAAGCGATGTGCGCTCTCTCATCAGCTCGCAATTGACGCTTCATCCGGTGACCGATTGGCTCAATTACATGAAGTCAGACCTTGGCATAGCCGGGGCCTTGGGCGAGGTTTCCTTGCTCGACGGGCATATGGATTTCGTCAGCCAAGGGACCGATGCTGACAATCAGATTGATGCGGTGATGTATCAGGTGCCAATGCCAGATGGGCAGGAGTGCAAAAGCCCAACGGTGCGCCGTGTGTTCGGCGTGTTCGGGCCAAGCTGGGACATCCGGCAGCTGGGGCATGACACCTATTTGGCACTGGGTTCTATGTTCAGCCGCGTGTCGCTTTCACCATTCGAGCATTTGCAGGATATTATGCGCGCAGGCCTTGCCGTGAACAAAGATGGCGATGCTGTTTACACCAGCGAAGATGCGGCGCGGCGTCTGGCTTTGCCGATCACCTTCCTGTCAGGGGCGACCAACCAAATCTTCTATCCCGAAAGCGGGCAGCGGACGCGGGTTTGGCTCTCGCAACATAATGGCAAAGACCTCTATTCGCAGCGCATCATTCCCGATTACGGTCATATGGACCTGTTTATCGGGCGCAATGCGAGCACAGAGGTGACGCCGATCCTGCTGGAAGAGCTTGAAAAGCTCGACCAAAAGACCGGGAGCGTGGTGGACAATATGGCGCAGAACAAAGGCCGCCGCTCGGCCTAAAATGAGACAGTCACATTGGCATTCCCGCCAATGTGACTGAACTCGCTGTCGGCAAAGGTCGCTGTGCCGTTCACGCCAACTCGCAACTTGCCAAAGGTCTTGGACAGCCCACCCTCGACGCGGCCGTAATTGCGGTCGCCTGCACGCGCGGTGGCGGTGCGGGTGAAGTCCGGGATGGTGACAAGCGCGGAAGCTATCTCCTGCGATCCACCATCAAGGCGAACATGGTAGAAACCGGAGAGATGGGCGTCGATCCCGGCAAGCTCTACTTGCGCCCTTGCGCCCAATTCCGCGAAGGTTTTGTCGAGAGTGAGATCGGAGACCACTTGCGAAAGGCCCGTTGCGCCGCTTTCTGTAAAGCCATCCACATCGCTTTCCGAATAGCCCACGCGTAACGTTGGGCGGATTGTGATCACAGGGGTTGGGGCGATGGAGCGCGAGGCTTCGAACACCACAGCCATGCTGTCACTTTCGGTCTCTCCGACCGACGTTTGCCCCGCCACATTGGTGACGCGCGCAAGGTTCTCAATATCGTCAGAGCCGTAGCTGATGGCGGCTGATAGGTCGACGAAAGGCGTCTCGACGGTGGCAAAGCCGCTGATGTGCAGGGAGCGTTTGTCGAACCCTCCGCCAACGAAATCGAAATCCACATCAGTGTCGGAGTAGCCCAGAGCCACACCCACGGTGAAGCTGTCGAGCAGGGTGTAGCCAAGCGCAATCTGTGCGCCTGGACCATCCGCCTCATAGCCAACTGCATAGGTATCGCGGGTGCGGCGCATGCGGTTGTAGCCCACGCGTCCTGCGACCCACAGACCATCGCCCTCAAGCCTCAAAAGCGAGCGGGCTTGCTCTTCAGTGGCAAAGCGGCTGACTTCGGTGAGCGCTGGCAAAGTGCGCGGGGCGTTGATTGTGTCGGCGAGGAAGGCCGCCGAAATCTCATGGCCCCGCGCAGTTGGGAAGAACGCGTCCCAGAACAGGAACTGGTCCTGCACAGAGCGGTCTGCGTTCACGCATGTTGGCACGAGCGAGCACGGGTTTGTGACGTCGCTAAAGCCATACTTTCCAGGGTTCGCAGAGATGTCGTTGGTGAGGGTGAATGTATCCGCGAGAAGCAGTGTCCCATCGCCGGTGTTGAGGCCTGAAAGCGAGGTTACAAGCCCTTGGTTGGTGGTGGTCGAAAACAGCGTTGCAAGCTGCACTCCCGACAATCCACCAGCGCGTGCAGCGGGGGTCTGACCAATGTTGGGCAAGTTCGAAACCAGCACCGTCCCAGCGCCTGCGTCGAGCAATTTCTGGGCCGACGCTGCAGTGTTCACCGCGTTGACCTGCGCTCCAGAAATCGCAAGCTGAGCGGCTTGATCAGGGGGCGCCATGGTGAGAGCTGCGGTGTTCAAAGCCAGTGCTGCATCGTTGCCGGACGCATAGAGAAGCATCACATCGCCCTCGCTAAGGTCGCCCACGCGCGCCAGATAATTGTCGACCTGTGTCGCAATATCTGTGTCGTTCAAAGACGTAAGACCGCGCCCGATGGGGCCGGGAATAGAGCTGCCATTGCCAAGCAAAATGCCGCCTGCAAGGCTAACCGGGAGCTTGTCTGAAAACGCATTGCCGACAGCTTCATTACTTATGTCAGTCAGGTTGAAATCGAGGAGCTCAGGCAGGATTTCCGCAGCCGTGCGCCCGTTGGAAAAACGGTTGCCAAATCCGGGGGGCGAGGGCGGGAAGTTGGGATCATCATTGGTCCCATTTGCCTCATTGCCAGCCTCAATAATCTCAGGAATGTTCCCCGGATCAGCGATATTGTCGCCGAAAGAGCCATAGCTTTGTGCCATCGCGCCCTGCGGTATACACGCGGTGAGAGAGGCCAGCGAAACGCTGACGAGCGTCGATATACGGATCATATTTCCCCCTAAAGATCATTGCACCGATCTAATCTGCGGCGCTTCTAGCGGGCATCCTCTCAGCGTTCGGTGATATGCGTCACATATGTCCGCCACCACGTGTCACCCACGGTTTGCCTTGGCACGCTTAAGGCCCCATATGCGCCACACTCGCCGATGAAGGAGCCAGCAAGAATGGGCGCGACCCATGTGTTTGAAACGCCGCCCGATGGTGTGGGTGATGATTGGAGCATGCCCCAGAATTGGGAGCAATTCTCCGATGCCGATCACCAGCGGTGGAGCGAGTTCGCGGCCAAACAGACCAAGGCGCTGGACGGCCTTGCCTCGGCGACCTTTCTTGAGGGTGTGCGCGCGCTTGAACTGGACACTTTGGGCGTCCCCGAATTCGAGCACTGGAACGAGCGTTTGCGCGATGTGACGGGGTGGGAAGTGGTTGCGGTCCCAGGCGTCATCCCCAATGAACCCTTCTTCAAAATGCTATCCGAGCGGCGCTTTCCCGTCTCCAACTTCCTTCGCCAAGGGCCATCGTTTGAATACAGCGACGAGCCCGATATGTTTCACGATGTCTTTGGCCATATGCCGATGTTTCTCGATCCCACGTTCGGTGAGTTTATGAGCGCATATGGGCGAGCAGGGCTTCGTGCGGAAAGACAAGGCTTTTCCGATTGGCTGGGACGGCTTTACCTGCACACGGTTGAGTTTGGGTTGATCCAGGATGGCGGTGAGCTTCGTGCCTATGGCGCAGGCCTCATGTCGAGCTACGCCGAAACCGTCCATGCGCTTCGCAGCAATAAACCGCGCCGTCTGCATTTTGATCTGCCTCGGTTGATGCGTACGCAGTGGCCCTTTGATGAGTTTCAGCCGACCTATTTCGTCATTGAGAGCTTCGATGCGCTGCTCGAAGAGATGGAGACGACCAGCCTCAAACAGGTTTATGCTGAGGTCGCTGACCTGCCGCTGATCCCAATTGGTGAGGCTTTGCCGGGTGATCGTGAGTATCAAGGGGCACAGGCGTGAGCATAAAGAAGACCATTGTCGACGGGGTGGAGACCTTTGAAGCAGAGATAGACGGCGAGACCATTCAATGGGACCGCGGCCTTTCTTACGCCCGCCATTTGCAGACCGAAAGCCTGCTGAACGCGCAGGTTCCGGTGTCGGATAAGCCTGATGAAATGCTTTTCATCATCATGCATCAAACGATGGAGCTTTGGATCAAGCTTTGCATCCATGAGGGTACCCAAGCGATGGAGGCCCTGCGCGCTGATGAGCTTGGTAAGGCGGAGAAAACGCTGGACCGGATAGCGACGATCCTTCGCCATATGATCCATTCATGGGAGGTGCTCGCAACGCTTTCTCCGCATGATTTCCTGACCTTCCGGGGGTTCCTTCGCAAGGCATCGGGCTTTCAGTCGCACCAATACCGCGCGCTTGAATTTTGCCTTGGGTTAAAGCGCGCAGACCTTGTTCTCGTGCACAATGATGATGCTGAGAAGCGGGCGGAATTGGAAAAAGTGCTCCACGCGCCCTCGCTTTATGATGAGCTGTTGCGGCTGCTAGCGCGGCGCGGGTTTGATATTCCGGCGGACAAATTGGAGCGCAACTTTTCGCAAAAATATGAGCCAAGCGACGCGGTCGAAGACGCTTGGCTGGCGATTTACACCAAGCCTGAGGATCATTGGGACCTGTACACGCTCGCCGAGAAGGTGACTTCGGTGGAGTATTACTTTCAGGAATGGCGCTTCAAACACATGAAAACCGTCAGCCGCGTGATTGGCCACAAAACCGGCACGGGCGGGTCTTCGGGTGTGAACTATCTGGTGAAGGCGTTGGAGCTGCCGTTCTTCCCTGAACTCTGGGCCATGCGCACACGGATGACGGCCCCCAAAGAGGGTGGGAACTACGCCGATGATGAAAGCTGTCCCTATGGCCACTAGGATTTGGGATATCACTCAGAAGCTGGGTGCGCGCACGCCTTTGTGGCCGGGTGAGCCCGATCTGGTGGTTCAACGCAATGTGGATTTGGGCCCCGATTGCCCCGTCAATATCGGACAGGTCACCGCGCCCTTGCACGCTGGCACGCATGCCGATGCGCCGCTGCATTATTCTAACGAGGGCGTGGATAGCGCGGGATCTTCGCTTGATGCTTATATCGGCAAGTGTGTGGTCGTGGATGTGCGTCACGCAGGCGAGCGAGTGGAAGTATCAGATTGCGATTGGCAGGCGATTGGTTCGGCACAGCGCGTCCTCTTTCGCACCTACCAGACCTTCCCACACGCCGCTTGGTACGAGAATTTCAAAGCGATTGCACCTGAGGTTGTGGCACGGCTTCGTGAGGGTGGGGCGCTACTTATCGGCGTCGACACGCCCTCACTCGACCCGCAAACGAGCAAGACCATGGACGCCCACCACGAGGTACTCGCAGGCGATATGCGTATCCTTGAAGGGCTGGTCCTCGATGATGTGCCGCCGGGCGAATATGAGCTTATCGCACTACCGCTCCCTCTCGAGGGTGCAGATGCTAGCCCTGTGCGCGCTATTTTGAGAGAACTCCCGCAATGACCATCACCGCTGAACACATCGCGCAGATGGACGCGGCTGATCCGCTTGCCCACTTTCGCGATCAATTCCACATCCGCGATGGCCTTGTTTACCTCGACGGCAATTCGTTGGGCGTGCTGCCTAAGCGGACCGTTGCCCGGATGCAGCGCGCTGTGACGGAAGAGTGGGCAGAGGGCCTCATCACCAGTTGGCTGGCTGCGGACTGGGTGAATTCGCCCACCCGCATTGGCGATAAAATCGGCAAGCTTCTGGGCGCGCAAGCAGGCGAAGTGATCGCAGGCGAAAGCACCTCGATCAACATCTTCAAGGCGCTGACTGCCGCGCTGTCCTTGCAAAAGGATCGGCGGGTTATCCTAACCGAGACCACCAATTTTCCAACCGACAATTACATGATGCAGGGCCTTGCGCGCTTTGGCGATCTGGAATGCCGCGAAGTCCCACCTAACAACGTTTTGGACGCGCTGGATGAGAGCGTCGCCGTGCTGCTGCTCACACAGGTGCATTACAAGACCGCGCGCGTCCGAAACATGGCTGAGGTCACGCGACGCGCCCATGAAAAAGGCGTGCTGGTTGTGTGGGACCTTAGCCATTCGGCCGGTGCGATTGAAGTCGATCTCACCGCCGCCAAAGCGGATTTTGCGGTCGGTTGCGGGTATAAATTCATGAACGGCGGCCCGGGTGCGCCCGCTTACCTATACGCCGCCAAACGTCATCACGGCGCGGACCCTGTGCTCTCCGGCTGGTTCGGGCACGCGCGGCCCTTTGACTTTGATAGTGAGTTTGAACCTGCTCAAGGCATCGACCGTTTCCAATGTGGCACGCCGCCGGTTCTGGGGATGAGCGCTTTGGAAGAGGGCGTGGACCTGATGCTTGAAGCCGATATGAGCGCTCTACGGCAAAAGAGCATCGCGCTGTCCGAGCTGTTTGTGGACCTGACGGAGGAGCGCTGCGGCGAATATGGCTTTGAATTTGCGTGCCCGAAAAAACCCGATGAACGCGGCAGCCAAGTCGCCTTTGCGCACCCCGAGGCCTACGCCATAATGCAAGCGCTCAAGGCGCGCGAGGTTATCGGCGATTTCCGCGCGCCAAACATCATGCGCTTTGGCATCACGCCGCTTTATCTGCGCTTTGCCGATATTGCTGACGCGGTGGATCGGCTCCGAGCCATCTGTGAAACACGCGAATGGGACCGCGAGGAATATCGTACACGGGCAGCCGTCACTTGAGGCCAATTTCCTACCGGGTATTGCATTGCTATTTGGGCTGGATGAAACAACGCAGACCTGCCGCGATTAATCGCTTTATCCGATTAAAGGGCGGGGAATTGATCGAGTGGACTTTGGCCCCAGGACAGTGTGCCAAGTGTGCCAAACTGCTTTACTCATATAACACACCTAAAGTGGCAATTCGTGGCTCGACAAGCCGATTTGCACTGAAAACAAAGGGAATTTGACCAATGAAGACAGTACTCGTCACCGGAGTTTGCGGGATCGTCGGTTCAGCGGTTGCTCAAGGCCTAACGGCGTCAGGCATGCGAGTGATCGGCGTCGATATGGCGGATAGTCTGCCGTTTGAAGATGAAGGTGTGACCCTGCACGGCGGCGTAGATATCACCAGCGAAGACGAGGTTCAGGCGATCGCCGATGCGCTCAAATCGGAAGGCGTCACGCTCAGCGGTTTGGTCAACATTGCAGGCGGCTTTGTGTGGGAAGAGATGCTCAGCGGACCTGCCGATACATGGAACCGCATGTTCCAAATGAACGTGATGACGACGCTCAATTCGGCCCGCGCCTTCGCGCCGCTTCTTGCGAACCCATCGAGTGTGGTCAACATCGGCGCGGCGGCTGCGGACAAAGCCGGGCTGGGCATGGGTGCCTACACCGCGTCCAAATCGGCGGTGATCAAGCTGAGCGAGGCATTGAACGAAGAACTGCGCGGCAAAGGCGTGCGGGTGAATGTAATCTCACCCACGATTGTCGACACGCCAACCAATCGCAACGAGATGCCTGATGCGGACTTCAGCGATTGGGTGGCCCCTTCGCAGATTGCGGAGCTGGCGGCGTTCCTTCTGTCCGATGCATCAGCGGCGATAAACGGGGAGAATGTGCGGATCCGTGGCGGGGTTTGATCACCCCAGGGTCAGGTTGCATCTATCACGTGGAGCGTGGTTTGAAGCAATTGGCCCTGTTGCAAGAAACGCGAGCGTAGGAAGTGCCGCGCACTTTCAAGCTCAAGAGACGTAGCAAGAGGGCCAATTGGTCAAATCCCGAAGGGACGGCAAAATGACTTCGATCTCGAACAAAGCCACCTTTGGAAAGGCATGTCAGCCTTCCCGGCAGGCAGCTTCGCCCGATATCTTCGTCATTTTGACGCCAGGCCCGCGTGATAGATGCATCCTGACCCTAATCCTGAGGCACGGGATAGCCGCGCCATGGCTTGACCTCGCGGATCGAAAAGCTGCTTTTCATCGTGGCAACACCGGGGAGCTTGGCAAGAGACTTGCGGTGGATGCGGTCAAAATGATCAAGGTCGCGCGCCGCAATGCGCAGCATGTAATCAGCCTCGCCCGACAAGAGGTGACACGAGAGGATTTCCTCAAAGCCAAGCGCCGCCTCCTCAAACCGGTCCATCGCTTCTTGGCCTTGGTTGGCAAGCCTGATCTCGACAAAGGCCTGCATTCGAAGACCCAGCTTTCGCGGAGAAAGGCGCGCGGCATAGCCTTGGATTGTGCCATCCTCCTCAAGGCTCCGCATCTTGCGATGGGCAGCCGAGCTCGACATGCCGACACACTCGGCAAGCTCGGCGATCGAGCGGCTGGAATCGCCTTGAAGCTCGCGAAGAAGGCGGGTTTCGGGCGTTGGCATAAAATCCCTCTTTCATGGGCTATTGTGAAGTATCCTCCCAATAGTGCGAAAGTGATCGGTATGATAGGGCGAATTTCCCGATTGATCGGTGGTATCCTCCACACCTGTTTGAGAGGAGATATCCAAATGCGCGTCGGTTGCCCCAAAGAGATCAAGAACCACGAATACCGTGTCGGCCTCACGCCAGAGAGTGCCCGCGAACTTGCAACCCATGGCCATGAGGTCTGGATTGAAAGCGGTGCAGGCCTTGGCATCGGCGCATCGGACGAAAGCTATATCGAAGCTGGTGCAAAGATCACTGACGGCCCAGACCCCATCTTCGCCGAATGCGAGATGGTGGTGAAGGTAAAGGAACCCCAAGCAGTTGAGCGTGCGAAACTTCGCGAAGGGCAAGTGCTTTATACCTACCTGCATCTGGCCCCCGACCCTGAGCAAACGGCTGACCTTGTGAAGTCTGGCGTAACTGCCATCGCCTATGAGACGGTGACAGGTGCGGAAGGCTCGCTTCCCTTGCTCAAACCGATGAGCCAAGTGGCAGGCCGGATGAGCGTGCAGGCAGGCGCGAGCGCTTTGGAGAAGGCGCATGGTGGGCGCGGAGTGCTGCTTGGCGGTGTACCGGGTGTTCTGCCGGCGAAAGTCACGGTCATTGGTGGCGGTGTTGTGGGCTTCAACGCTGCTCAAATGGCGGCGGGGCTGGGCGCTGATGTGACGATCCTCGACCGCAATCCTGAGGTGCTTGAGAAGCTGGCGATCCACTTTGAATCGCGTGCGAAGACCCGGTTCTCAAACCTTGCGAACTTGCAAGATTGCGTGGGCGAGGCTGACCTTGTGATTGGCGCGGTGCTGATCCCTGGTGCTGCAGCGCCTAAGCTCGTCTCGCGCGATATGCTGAGCTCGATGCAGGCTGGCGCTGTGCTGGTTGATGTGGCGATTGATCAGGGTGGATGCTTCGAAACGTCGAAGGCGACAACGCACGCAGAGCCGACCTACGTGGTCGATGATGTGGTGCATTACTGCGTCGCTAACATGCCGGGTGCGGTCGCGCGCACGAGCACCTATGCGCTCAACAATGTGACCTTGCCGCATGCTCTGCGGATTGCGGATCTCGGCTGGAAAGAGGCGCTTTTGCGTGATGCTCACTTGGCGGAAGGCCTGAATGTGCACGCTGGAGCTGTCACTTACAAAGCGGTAGCGGACGAGTTGGGTTATGCACACAAGCCGGTTATGGAGGCGCTTGCTGCTTGAGCAGAACGCGTCAATCTTTGCGGATCTGGTCGAGGAAATGCGCGACCTTGGCTTTGAGCAGTTCGGACTGGGTGTCCAACTCATCTGATGCGGCCAAGAGTTCGTGCGAGGCAGCACCCACCGCGCTTGCAGCATTGCGCAGCTCTTGTGTGGAGGCAGAGACCTCGCCCGCACCAGACGCGGCCATATCGATGCTTTCTGCAAGGTTCTTACTTGCGTGAGACTGCTGGTCCATGGAGGTCGCAATGGTAACCGCAGCAGCCTCGAGTTCGCCGATCTGTTTGCGAATTGCGCTGAGTTCAGAGGCACTTGCGCGCGAGCGCTGCTGCATCTGGTGAATGCTGCTCGATACGTCTCCCGTTGCCTCGCTGGTCTGACTTGCCAGGTCTTTAACCTCTTGCGCAACAACAGCGAAACCGCGCCCCGCGTTGCCGCCACGCGCCGCTTCGATGGATGCGTTGACCGCCAAAAGGCGGGTGCGGCCCGCGATAGTGTTAATGAGGTTGACGATCTCTCCAATGCTGTCGGCACGGTTGGTGAGGAGCGCGAATGTTGCATCGGTTTGCGTTGCGGTCTCATTGGTGGATCGCGCGAGTTCTGCAGCACTGGCCGCTTGTGCGGTGACGTTGTCGATAGAGATAGCAAACTCATCAGATGCAGCAGCGGCAGCCGTGCTTCCTTGGGCAACTTGCTGCATTGCCTCTGCTATCTGTTCGATCTGATCGAAAGCTTCCGAGGCTTGCTCAGACATCGTCTTGGCAGTGACAGTGAATTTGCGGGCGGCCGCGGTTACTTTGCCTGACACATCACCGATGGTGGTTTCGAATTGGGCAGCGAGCTCGATCAATTCTTGTTTCCTACGTTCGCCCTTCCGGATACGGTCTGCCTCGTTACGGCGGCGTTCTTCGTCCTGGGCGTGCAGCAATTCACGTTCAGCTTTATGTTGGGATTCGATAGCCGCGCGCTTTTCCCCTTCGCTAGCCTCGAGTTCGGCAGCGTCACGAACCGACTTCAACGCAGCGTTAGAGCGGGTGAGATATAGCCTGTAAAGAAGGATAATCAGCAAGCACCAAGAGCCAAGATAACTCAATGCAAGCGGTTTATCCGCCGCGACTAAGCCAACACATGCTCCCCCACATACAAGGACCATAAAAGTGAGCGAAACCAATGGGTAAGCAGAGCCACCAATACCGCCAAGCGCGATCACTCCTGTAATCGTGGCGGTTGCTATGCCATGCCATTGAGAAGGGAGATAAACCATGGCCGTGTAGCCGAAACAGACCCAGCCAAGAGCAAGGAACAGCAGGGTTAAAGTGGTCGGATAGGATGCAAGTCTTGGGGTGCTGTATCGCACTTTGCAGGTTGCGACCCCGGGCAAAAAGAAAAAGCTTAAGGCAACGGCGCAGGCGTTGATCGCGAACGCTACGTGCATCAACCAGGTTTTTTCGCCGATACCCGAAAAGAACGCAACGAACGCCATAAAAGCTGCGCTCGCCCAGCTGTTTTGGACGATATAGGCAACAACGGTCTTGTTCTGATATTCTCTTTGGACATCTTCCCACCTGGGATCGTAAGATCGTATCCCAAATAGCCGCCGAACCGTTGCCGTGTGCGTTGTGGCTGGAGGCTGCGGGGCCGGGCCTTGGGTGTGAGTTTCGGTTTGGCCGCCGGCCTTGCTGCCGGTGGGGCTGATAGCGGTCTGTGCGAGCGGCCCGTCCAAGCAAAGCGCGTCGCTTGGCACTGCGTTCTTGACTTGCGGCCCTTGAGATATCGCATTCATAATCTGTCCACCCGTGACCAAAGGAATAGGGACCAAGGCCTTGAGGCGCTGTTAACTATGGTTTGGGCATTTGCCCTGTTGTGAGTTTCTGAAAGATTGGATGCGAATTGGGAAACTGGGACCAAGATGAGGAGTCGGCTCAAAGCACCTGTTGCCAACACGACACTTTAATCTTGAGTGAGCGTTCTACGCTTATAGGTAAGCGGTGATATTCTCTCATGATTACAAGACGTAAGCCGTACCTGCGGATTTTGGGAGAGGGTCGTTTGACTCCTCTCAAAATTCACCTTAGCGCGTCAAAATTCTAAAAAAGAAATAATACGTTCATTGGGATTGGCAGGTTCGCGAGGCATCGGCTCTTTAGGGTCGGCTGCGCTTGCGTGCTTGGGGAAGGTTTTGTGTCGTAACCAACAGGGGAGTTTGAACGCTGTGGTCAAGAAAAGTATACTTTTAAGCTCAGCAGCAGTCGCTGCAGCTGCGTGCGCCAATCCGGCCTTTGCGCAGAGTTCCGATCAAGAAAGCGCAGATGATGGTGCGCGTAACACGATCATCGTTACCGCTCAGCGACGCGAGCAAGACTTGCAAGACGTACCTGCATCGATTGGCGTTTTGTCCAGCGCCTCTCTTGAAAACGCGCTTTCTGGCGTTGAAGACGTTCTTGGTCTTAACGGCCGTGTGCCGGGCCTTAATGTCGAAAGCTCTAACGGTCGTCAGTCGCCGCGCTTTTACATCCGCGGCCTTGGCAACACAGACTTCGACACCGCCGCATCTCAGCCGGTGTCTGTTGTTTTGGATGATGTTGTTCTTGAAAACGTGATCCTCAAAGGCTTCCCGATTTTCGATGTTGAGCAAGTTGAGGTGCTTCGCGGCCCACAAGGAACCTTGTTTGGTCGTAACACGCCTGCCGGCATCGTCAAATTCGACACCAAAAAGCCATCAGACGTCCTCGAAGGTTCGGTCAATCTCAATTACGGCCGCTTTAACACCGTCAATGCAGAGGCTGCCATTGGCGGTCCGTTGATTGAAGACGTGTTGAACTTCCGCGTGTCTGGCCTTTATCAGCGTCAGGACGATTGGGTGGACAATGCGTTCACTGGCGAAGAGAATTTCTCTGGCGGCTTCTATGATGCAGCTGCCCGTTTGCAGCTTGAGCTCGACACATCCGGTTTCAATGCGCTTGCGATGGTCAGCTATGCCGATTCAAGCGCATCAGCGACATTCTTCCGGGCAAACGTTCTCACCGCTGGCAGCAACCAGCTGAACAACAACTTTGACCGCGATGTTGTTGCCTATGATGGTGGTGGCGGAAATCCTGCCGATCGCGACATTTTCTTGTCTTCGCTTCGCATGAGCCTTGATGTGTCGGATACAATCACTTTGACCTCAATCACCAGCTACAGCGATCTTAATCGCTCGGGGCGCGGTGATATTGATGGCGGTGCGATTGATTTTGCAGGTGCCTTTGGCGGCGTTGCGCCTCCACCTTTCTCTGGTGGGACCAGCGCATTCACCGGCGGCACCTTCTCGTTCCCCGGTAACATCCCATTCCCATCGGATACCGGCGGTCGTTCGGACAGTGATCAGTTCACTCAGGAACTGCGCCTTGCCAGCGACGCATCTGGCATGATCGATTGGCAGGTTGGGTTCTTCTACTTTGAAAATAGCCTGACCGATTCAACATTTCTTGGCGGAGCGCCAACACCGGCCACAACGTGGCAATCGGATGCTGAAAGCTGGGCAGTCTTTGGACAAGTTGACGTTGAGTTGAGCGAAAGCTTCAATGTAACCGGCGGCCTTCGTTACACCGACGATGAAAAGACGTTTGAAGTGCTTCAAGTGCCAAACGCTGGGTTCACACTCAACAACGGCACATTGATGACCAGCATCGATGACGATCAGTTCAGCTGGGATGTGGCCGCAACTTTTGAGGCGTCTGACGAGGTCAACCTCTACGCCAAGGTTGCGCGCGGGTTTAGGGGACCATCGATCCAAGGGCGCAGCATCGCCTTTGGTGTGCCGACATCCCAAGCCCAGTCGGAGACCGTGATCTCTTATGAGACCGGTTTTAAGGTCAGCACCGCTGATGATACAGTTCGCTTCAATGGTTCGCTTTTCTATTACCGGGTGAGCGACATTCAGCTGACGGCTGTGGGCGGCGCTGGAAACTTTATCTCGCTGATTAACGCGGAGAATGCGGACGCAAAGGGTTTCGAACTCGACTTCGACTGGAACCCCAGCGACTACTTCTTCGTACGCGCAGGCCTCGCTTACGTGAACACTGAGATCAAGGACGATGACCTTGCGGTTGCTGTGTGTTTTGCATGTACAGTGACCGATCCGCTGAATGCGAATGGCTTGGCGCTTATTGACGGCAACCCGCTGCCTCAAGCGCCAGAGCTCAACTTCAACATTGAAGCCCAGTTCACTGTGCCGGTTGGTGATAATGAGCTGTATTTCAATGCAGATTGGTTCATTCAAGGCCGAACGAACATCTTCCTTTATGAAAGTCTTGAATTCAACCATTCAGGCAATCATGAGCTGGGTCTTCGGGTCGGCTACATCTTTGGTGACGGTCAGTACGAAGTGGGCGCATTTGCTCGCAACGCGACTGATGAAGAAAACCTCATTGGTGCGATCGACTTCAACAACAACACCGGGTTTGTGAACCAGCCTCGTATTTACGGCGTGAGTTTCCGCGGCAACTTCTAAGCCTCTTAACCGGCTCATATGATGGGGCACCAATGGCGCTGAGATGCGCTGTTGGTGCCCTTTTTCGTTGGGTTTTTGCGAATTCTAGGATTGTTAGCGGAAAAGTGATTTGTATCACTGCACGCCTTCTATCGCTCCTTTAGAATTGTGCCCAATTGAACCAGTCGCTGCGCCGGATTCGTCTGTGAACGCGAAACACGGTATAACCCGATCGTGAAAGAACCCCTCGAGTCTTTGTACATGTCGGGTTCTTACTATTGAGGCGCGCATTGTGCCTCTAAGGTGCGAATATGCAATGTGAGTGCGCTTACCTCCTCTTGGCTGGTTGATCAGCAGAGGGTTTGGGGAGGAAAAGAGCGCGAAAAGGGGGAAGAAGTGGGGCGAATTTCCACAAGGGTTTCGGCTGTCTGCGCAGTGCTGGCTGCTACCATGGCAGGGGCCGTTTTTAGCGGCGCCTCCGCGCAAACGGGCTCGGTATTGACCGCTGATAGTTTCCCAATCGGTGATAGCAACGGCATCTTGTGCCAGGTTCAGGACCGAAGCCTGAGCAATCCTGCAAAACAATCCATGTTCGACCGGCGATGGGCCATCGTGTGCCGCGACAGCCCAAGGCCAATCGCCGAGGTCTATGCGTTTGAAGAATTTGATGCCGAGGCCAAAAACGCTTTGCGCGCGATGCGCCGTTTTGGGGTTGCATGTCCAGTCAGTGCGCGAGGCGGTGCTGGGCCTGTTACAGGCTCATCAAAGAAAATCTGTAAAGTCGAAGGCTCTCAACTTGATTGGAGCGAGGTGACGCTCGAGGCTGACGGGCTTACCTATTACGCGGAAGGGTTTAGCGCTTACGACGATGCGACCTCGCTCGCGCTGCGTTCGATTTTGGATGATGCCATCGCGCAAGGCACAATCGATGTGGCGTCGACCAGCGTCGCAGACCCGCTCTCTTTTGCCAGGGTGCAAGCGGACACGCTTAAGCCAGAGCAGGCTTTGGCCGAAGGATATCGCCGAAATCTGGCAGGTGAATATGCTGAAGCCGCTGCTTACTTTGAAACCCTGCAGAAGCGGCTTCAAGGAGATGGCGATGCCGCGATCAATCCAGGTGAGTTTTTCGTCAACAGGGCTTTGCAAAAGAGCAATTTGGGCGAGTTTGCGGTTGCGAGCAGCCTGTTTGAGCGGGCCCGTGAGTTCGGCAATGATGATCAGATAACCGCGCGGCTTTTGCGCAATTTTGAGGCGATCCATCTTCTCAATCAGGGTTTTGGCGATGCAGCTATTGAGCGGCTCACTCAAACTCTTCCCGCAAGCGCCGTGGGTGTAAGCAGGGACGATAGCGAGATTTCAATCACCGTTCCGATTTCGGAGCGCCTTAACCGTGAGCAGCGCAGCGGATATCTGTTCGGGATTGTTGATGAGCTTAGCCTTACAACGGAAGAGCGCGCTCAGATCGTGGATGCGCAGGCGCTACAAATTCGCGGTACAGCAAAACGCCTCGGCGGCGATCTTGATGGCGCTCGCGAAGATTTGATTACCGCCTATGAGCAAGCCTTGGCCGTTCGCGATGGCCGGGTGACTTCGATCACGCGTTTTCGAAGCCAAATTCTGGGCGATCTTGCCCTGATTGCTGAGCGGCAGGGCAATCCTGCATTTGCAGAAGCCTATCTTCGCAATGGCCTCGCGCTGGTGCGTGCGCAATTTCCGGAAAGGCGTGCTGTGAGTGCATCTGAGGCACGCCTTGCCTCCTTCTTGCTTCGTGAAAGCAGAGAGGATGAAGCGCTTGATTTGTACGGTTCCGTCATTGATCGCGCCTTAGGCAAGCGCAATGCAATCATTGGCTTTGCGAACCAGCTCAACCCTTATTACGGCCTGCTAGCAGACCGGGTCGCAAGTGACCCTTCGGCCGCCAATGACTTCTTTAAGGCCACCCAAGTCCTCATCCGCCCTGGCGTTGCTGAAACGCAGGCCGTGCTTGCGCGGCGGCTTAGCTCAAAGTCGGATGAGGCATCTCGTTTATTCCGGCAATCGACGAACCTTGGCCGCGAGATCGAACGCTCACGCATTCGCTTTGAGGCGCTAAGCGCGCAACCTGAAACCGCCGAGACGAGGGCCCGCGCCAATAAGTTGGCCGCTCAAATTGATAGGCTGGAAAATGCGCAAATCCAGACGCAGGTTCAGCTTAATGCGTATCCAAAATACAAGGTTTTGGCGCAATCCTCGCTAGAACTGGACGAATTTCGCGCGGCTCTAAAACCGGGCGAAGTCTATGCCCGCGTCGCACTGGTCAGCGATGATGTCTATGTGTTCTTCACCGATAGCGAAAACGCAATGGCTTACCGCGCCGATATCTCAGCTGATGAGCTTGAAAGCCAGGTTGATACCATTCGCGAATCGATTGCGGTTTACGAGGCCGGACAGCTCATCACATTCCCGTTCGAGATTTCCATGGCGCGCGACCTTTATGCGACCTTGTTTGGGCCAATCGCTGGTTCGCTTGAAGGGGCAGAACATATCATTTTTGAACCGGATGGGGCGATGCTGCGCCTCCCGATTGACCTCTTGGTGACCGATGATGCGTCAGTGACGCGCTACATGGACCGACTTCAGGGACCGGAGGCGGATGATTATGATTTTACCGATGTGAATTGGCTGGCGCGTGGGCGCACGATCAGCACGGCCGTTTCCGCTGACGCGTTTGTCCAGTCGCGGCGTTCTTTAAATTCCAAGGCCAAGCGTGAATACGTTGGCTTTGGCGAGAATGCCTCGATTGGCGACACTTTCCCTGCAAGCTTTACGAGCGACCCTGCACAATTTCCGCTCGATTGTTTTTGGCCTGCAAATCAATGGAACGATCCCATCAGCTCAACCGAGCTAAACACCGCTGCGGGTCTTATCGGAAGTGATCTTGCCCAAGTGGTCACCAAAGATGGCTTCACCGATGATCACATCAAGTCGCGCGGAGATTTGGATGAGTTTCGTGTCCTGCACTTTGCAACGCACGGATTAGTCACACCGCCAAACCCCAATTGCCCAGCCAAACCAGCGCTTGTGACCTCATTCGGGGGCGCGGGTTCAGATGGTCTGCTCAGCTTTGAAGAGATTTTTGAGCTTAACCTTGATGCCGACCTCATCATCCTTTCGGCCTGTGATACGGCTGGCGCGGCGAGCGTCGAGGCGACATTGGCTGCTGGTATTCAGTCGGGTGGTGGCAGCGAGCTGGAAGGCCTTGTTCGCGCCTTTATCGGTGCAGGCGGCCGTGCGGTCATGGCGAGCCACTGGCCGGTGCCTGACGATTTTGATTCCACCGAGCGATTAATGATCGAAATGTTCCGAAGGGGCGAGAACCAGACCATTGGTGATGCTCTTGGCCAATCGCGCGCGCTTTTGATGGACCAGGCGGCGACGTCTCATCCGTTTTATTGGTCCGCTTTTGCAGTGATTGGCGATGCAACTCGTCCGCTGTTGACGGGTGCTGGTCCAGATCGCTCGCTTGATATTGCGATGGCGGCTCAAGCGGGGAGTGCTGAATAATGGGCGCTCTTGCATCACAGACGCTTAGAATTGCTGGCGTGGCATCCATCTGTTTGGCAGCGCTGGCACCGGTTGCCGCTTTGGCTCAGGGCCAGATTGCTCCGACGAGGGAGGAGATTGATCGGCGCGGGCTGGAAGCGGAGCTGCGCGGAGAGACAAATCCGGTATCTGTGGAGGGCGAGATTGAGCGTGCGCCTTGTCCCTTGGCTGCCGATCGGTTCGCAGACCTTAAATTCACTTTCAGTGCGCCTGAATTTTCGGGCCTTGGGCCAATTGATCCGAGCCTATTGAGCACTGCATATGACGATTACATCGGGCAGGAGATACCTGTTGCCACGATCTGCGATATTCGGGATCGGGCAGCCACAATCCTGCGCGCCAATGGCTATCTTGCCGCAGTTCAAGTGCCTGTGCAGACCATCGGGCAGGGCACCGTCAAATTCGATGTATTGCTCGCTAAGATGAAGGCGGTTCAGGTTCGCGGTGACGCGGGCAACCAATCAGGAGCGCTTCAGCCGATCCTCGATAAATTGGCATCACAAGAAATTTTCAACGCCAATCAGGCGGAGAGGTATCTGCTGCTTGCGCGCGATGTACCCGGATTGGACGTTAGGCTTACCTTGCAGCCCCTGACGGCAGAGCAGGGCGGGGCACCTGGTGATGTCGTAGGTGTTTTCGACGTTGTGAATACGCCGTTGTTGATCGACGCCAATATTCAAAACTTTGGTTCCAAAGCTATTGGGCGTTTTGGCGGTCTTGCCAGAATTCGCCTGAATGGCCTGACCGGACTTGGCGATGAGACAATGATCAGCGCCTACGCAACGCAGGATTTCGATGAGCAAATCGTCGCCTCGGCATTTCATGAGTTCAAAGTGGGTTCTGAGGGTCTGACGTTTGGCCTTTCCGGGACACGGGCATGGTCACAGCCTGACGTTCCGGGCCCCAACGTATTTGATACCGACACGCTCGCGCTTTCCGCTTACGCCCGGTATCCTATAATCCGTTCTCAAAAACAGAACCTCAACCTTACGATAGGCGGTGACTTCATCAACCAGAGTGTTGACTTCACCGACCTTGACTTCAGCCGCGATGAACTTCGTGTGGCCTTTGCCCGCCTTGATATGTCAGGCGCCGACGAGGACAGCATTAATGGCCGGAACGGTTTCACCGTGTTCGAGCCCCAGATTTCCTACCAAGCGACTTTGGAATTGCGTCAGGGCCTCGATATTTTCGGTGCGTCACCTGACTGCGGAGTGGGTTTTGCCGCTTGTCTTGCACCAGGCGTTGTCCCGCCAAGCCGGCTGGACGGTGATGCAAGCGGGTTTGCTGTTCGTGGTGATGCGAGTGTTACTTATAGAGCGGCGCCAGAATTCGGGTTTACCGCAAGGTCTCGCTTTCAGTGGTCGCCCGATGCCTTGCTTGGATATGAGCAATACTCTGGCGGTAACTTCACCGTTGGACGAGGGTATGATCCAGGCGCAATAATTGGCGATGAGGGCGCAGGTTTTCAGCTGGAAGCCTTTTATGGCTCGCTAATTCCCGAGACACCCGATGGGATCGCCCTGCAACCCTTCGCATTCGCCGATTATGCCAAAGTCTCAGTGAACAATGTGGCCGACGATGCCGATAGCATCACCTCGGTTGGCGGTGGCCTTCGCATGGCCATTGGTCGTCAGGCCCTGTTCGACCTGTTCGCAGCTGTCCCGCTCGAGCGGCCCGACCTTGCTGCGAGCAGAGGCGATGTACGAATTCTTGGCACATTAACTGTGCAATTGAAGCCCTGGTTCAATTGAGCCGGTGGAGGATGATATGACACACACAAGCAATCCATCTGACCGCAAGCCCCTTCGTTTGAAATGGCTTCGAAGCGCCTCGATCCTTGCCGCCGCCTCAGCGATGGTTGCAAGCGGCGCGCCAGCCTTTGCGCAAGTTAATCCCGGAATTGGGGCGCATAGTGCGACGACCCCGCATGTTCTCCGGACTCCAAGTGCAGCCGATCTGCGTGTGCCAAATCAACCGCCCGTTCGCATTACAAATGCTCGGACAGTTCCGACGAATACGGTCAATACCCGGGCCATACCTGTACCGGCCGGTGCGCCTGCCATTAGGCACAATGCGGTGGCGCCCAATGTCCGGACACAGGTGAACGTCACACCGACACCAACAGCAACAGTGCCTCCACCGCCTCCAGTCAACATCACCCCAGCGCCTACCGCGACAAAAACCACAGCAAACGTGCCGTCCACTGCGTCGGCTCGCTCCTCGGCGAGCACTGACGGGATTTCGGTCAGGGCGACTGCGATGTTCGATGATGCAGAAGTGCGTTTTACGCCATCTGTCTCGGGCGATACTGTTGAAATTTTGGGTACATCAGCAATCATCGATTGGGCGACATTCGATATCGGAAATGGGACTCCGATCAGCTTCCTGAGTGCCGGCAATAATCTCTTCTTCACGGGAGACGCGAGCGATTACACCGTCCTCAATAGGATAACGACGACCTTCTTTACCGGGTTTGACAGCCCCGTTGTCATTGACGGCAACGTTTCATCGACCGTCAATGGTGGTGCATCGCAAGGCGGCAATATTTGGTTTTCGAGCCCAGGCGGTTTGATAATTGGGTCAAATGCCTCGTTCAACATCGGAAGCCTGCTTCTCACAAGCAGCGAGATCAATTCCAATGACGTGATCGCGGGTGCGTCTTCTATCGACTTTAGGAGAACGTCTGATCCGGCTTCGGCTGTCGAAATCCGGACCGGGGCGACCATCAACGCGGTCAATAACGATTCCTACGTGGCACTCGTTGCGCCGCGTATCGTTCAAAACGGCACGGTCAACGTGAATGGTTCGGTTGCTTATGTGGCAGCCGAAGAAGCCACTTTGACCATTCAAAACAACCTTTTCGATATCACAGTCGAAGTGGGCACTGAGGACGGTGAGGGCATCGTTCACAGAGGGACGACCACAGGCCCTTCGTCGCTCGGCTTAAGCGATGAGCAGGCGATGTATTTTGTTGCTGTGCCAAAGAACAATGCCCTGACCATGCTGCTTGGCGGTCAGATTGGTTATGCCCAAGCCGGCGCAGCTGATATTGTTAATGGCAACATAATTCTCACCACTGGTAACCGCGTTGAACGTCAGGAGCGTATCGCACGCATCAACTTCATGGACGTTGAGGTTTCCTCAAACACTGTCGACACATCGATTGATGGCGGCGCCACAGGAAGCATCGACCTCGCTGGTTTAAACCTGACATCCGATACAACAGCTTTTGCCGAGGGAACACTCGATCTTCGCGCGTTTACCGACAGCAACTTTAACGACAGCGACATTATCGTTGGCAGCGGTACAAACGAAGCTGACCTCACGCTTATCGCAGGCCAAGAGGTGAATATCTCGGTCGATCAGGTTGGTCTGATCGATGTAAGCGGTTCACTCGATGTAACGGCGGGTAATGGTGTCGGCAACGGCGGCAACATTAACCTGTCAGTTGATTTCGAGGATGGTTTTAGCACCCCTGACGGCGGGACACTTTCTGTTGGCAACAGCCTGACACTGGATGCATCCGGGCGTGGTCTCGATGATGCAGGCAATATCAGGAACAATGGCGGCCAAGGCATTGGCGGAGATGGAACTGGCGGCAATATCAGCGTCAGCGTGGGGCAGTTTGCGGGGCTCAGCGTTGGCGGGGATCTAATCCTTGATGCCTCGGCTAATGGCGGCACTGGCGAAGTGCGCGATGGTGCTGCGCAAGGAGGGAGCGTTTCGCTTTCCCTTGATGATGGTGGCATCGGCGTGCAGGGAAGCCTTATCGCTGATACATCAGCGCAAAGTGCAGGCACCGCCGGAGGCGTCCCTCTCGACAGCGCGCAAGGCAGCAGCTCTCGTGCAGGCGACGTTACGTTTGATATCGGCGGCGGCGGACTGACCGCCACAGGGCTTACGATTAGAGCCAGCGCTCAGGCAAGCGAAGGTGATGATGCGAACATTGCGCAGTCTAATGATGCAACTGGTGGCAATGTAACGCTCAACTTCAATGAAGGTGGCCACAATTTCGATTCTGCCTTTATCGATGTGTCCTCACGCGTGGCAGACTCGTTTGACGGCTCAGGATCTGATGAATTTGGCGGGGCTGCTGAACGCGGTACTGTTGCGATAAACATCTCTGGCTTTGATACTTTGGTCACAGCCGGGTCGCTTCGAATTGATGCGACCACGACGGGTTCTGTTGCGGCTCCATCGGGTGACACTGTTTCGATCAGCGCGTCTAATACCGGTTTTAGCCTTACAACCGGCCTTGATGTCTTTGGTTCGCTTGAGATTGATACAAGCGCCGTATCAGGTGCGCCAGGTGATCTGACCCAGGCAGGCAGCATCAGCCTTTTGGCAGATGGCAGCAACCTGATTGCAAACAATCTGTTTCTCAATGCAAATGCTGGAAATCGTGCAGGTGGTAGTGGTGAGGCCAGTGACCGGTTCCTTGGCGGCGATATCTCCATCACATCGCGCACCAACGGCAACATAAACGTCTTTGGATTTAGTCTAATTGATGCAAACGGAACAGGAATCCCTGATCCCGATAATCCCAATTCAGGGATCGGTCTTGGGGGCAATGTCAGCATTCTTGCAGACAACGGGATAGTCGCATTCGATGACTTCCTTTCCGTCGATGCTAATGGCTTTGCGACGCCAGATGCGGGCGCTGGCGATCAAGCAGGTGAGGGTGTAGGCGGAACTGTCACCATCACCGTGCAAGGCAATAACGGCGGCCTTAGCTTCGACGAATTGAGCGCAGGCACTGACGGCACTTTCGTATTTGATGGCGAGGTGTTGCAGACGAATTTTGATGGCGATGGCAGCACAGGCAGTGGCGGGCGTACTGAGTTTAATGTGCTCGGCGGAACGCTAACCGCTAACGAGATCACTGTTTCTTCCAGTGGGTTTGGTGGCCCGGGTGGTGAATTTGCCAATGGCAGCGTCAATCCAATCAATGGGTTTCAGAACACAGGCGAAGGCGGCGATGCCACCGGCGGTGAAGTCGTGTTCAACCTCAATGGTGGCAATGCAACCGTAACAAATCTGAACGTTGCCGCAGACGGCGTTGGTGGCTTTGGTGCATCGGGCGGAATTCCATCTCGCTTCGGCAACAGTACAGATACCACCAATGCAGGAAATGGGGGCAATGCAACAGGCGGTTCAGCGACATTCAACGCCATTTCGGGAAGCCTTACGGTTACAGATACGCTGACCGTTTCTTCCGGAGCTACTGGCGGCGGAGGCGGTCAATCGCGGGCTACGCTTGGCGCAGATGGCGGTGATGCGACGGGTGGAAATGCGACTTTCAACCTAGATGGAAGTGCCACGGTAAACGCAGCTGCTGTCGTTGTCTCGACGGAGGCCTCTGGTGGTGGTGGTGGTCTTAGTCTGGCCGATTCCCCGACCGATCCCGACCAAGGCGGCGGAGCAGGGGGTGACGCGCTTGGCGGAACCGCGGTCTTCAACGATATCGCTGGGAACCTTACATTCGGCACGCTTACCGTTAATTCCAGCGGCAGCGGCGGTGATGGCGGACGCAGTTCCGGCGGCTTTAGCGGCGTTCCTGCACAAGGTCCGGGCGGCGATGCTGGTAACGGCACAGGCGGCAGCGCGCTTATCTCGCTTAATCAGTCCGATACCGCGCCCAAGACCTATTCAGTTCTCTCCCAAGGCATTGGCGGCGCTGGTGGTGACGGCGGATTTGCAGGTGAAGGCGGCGATGGCACCGGTGGATCGGCAGAGCTTGCGGTTAATGATGTGACCGTCGTCTTCGATGCGCTCACAATCGATTCCACAGCAACCGGCGGGCTCCCCGGTGTTGTGAGCGATAGTCAAGTGACTGACGGCGGCAATGGCGGTGATGCAACGGGCGGGAATGCGCGCTTGCTCGTCAGCGGACCTAACGCCGACTTCCAAGCGAACTCTAGTGTTTCCATTATCGCAGGGGCAACAGGTGCAGCCGGCGGTCTTGGCTCACGCAGCATCAATGACATCGATCCAAGCGGCAGCGGCGGTTCAGGTGGCGATGCGACAGGCGGTTCTGCAACCATTGCGGTTGAAGACGATGCTCTCATTACCATTAGTGCGGCCGACTTTACGCTTAATACAGACAGCCTTGGCGGTGCCGGCGCAGATGGTCAGGATCAGCTTCTTGGCCTTCAAGCAGGTTCAGGCGGCCTTGGTGGTCAGGCCACCGGCGGAGTTGTTGCAATAACCGCGGCAAATGGCGGTGAGGTTACCATCACCGCGCCAACCTCTGATCCATTCCTGCTGTCGAGTTCAGGCACCGGCGGTGCTGGCGGCGCAGGTGGAGATGCAACGGACAACAAATTTGTCGGCAGCGGCGGGGTTGGCGGCACAGGGAGCGGGGGCTCTCCGACTTTGAGCGCGGTGGGCGGCACGATCAATATCGGTGATGTTGACTTGCAAGCAGCCGGTCAGGGCGGAAGTGGCGGCGCTTCTGGTCAAAATGTGAACAACCCTCTCGATACAGTTCCCGGTGCGAGCGGGGCTGGCGTTGGTGGAAGCCCTTCAATCGAAGTTATTGAAGGCAGCCCGGGCATTATCAATTTGGGCGATGTGAACATCGTCGCAACTGGCACAGGCGGCGGCGGTGTTTTCCAGCTCGCGAGCTCTGGTGGCATCGTCACCATAAGCGATATGTCGCCATCCATCGATGGCCTGATCGCTTTTGACAGCCTGACCGTTGATGCGACAGGCGATAATGGGACTGATACCGGCCTTATCTCTATCTCATCAGATAGCGGCCCGATCACGGTCAATGAGAGCCTCGATCTTGATGTGACCGGCGACATTGTGATCGCGATGCAAAACGACGGCCAATTGGTCGTCAATCCAACCGGCAGCGTGATCTTCAACACCACACTTGATGCAACGCAGAACATCACGATCAGTCACGCGGATCGGACGGACGGCGTAAGCACAATTGACGCTGGTACAACCTTTGTTGCCAATGTGACCGAGGGTTCCTTCGACAGCTCATCCAACGCGGTTATTACGGCTGGCACCGGCGCAACCGTCACCGCTGAAGAGATCGCTTATAACACGATCACGACCCCGCGCGCAGTGTCTCTGACCGCGACCAATGGTTCGATCACCGGCACAGCAGACGGCACGATTACCGGCTCGAGTGTTATTGATGCCATCACGCTGAATGCGACGCAGGACGTGACTTTTGGAACTCTGTTCGCCGACACCGATGGCTTCATCGACGTCGATGCAGGCGGCGACATAATTGGCGGAACCGCTGATGGGATTGAACGCATAGAGTTTAACACGGGCGGGGCGATCACCGTTGATGTGGTCGATACGAGCCGCGCCGGGTCCGGTATTGGACAAGTTATCGCCCAGGGTGGCTCAATCGATATCGGAACGCTCGATGCGAACGGCATCGTCAATCTGACATCTACGGTTGGCGATTTAGCATTGGGCGATGCAACCGTCGCAAGCACGCTCGCCTTGGATTCAGCAGGAGCGATTGACATTGGTACGGTTGTAGCGGGCAACTTTAGCGGGCTTGCGACGACTGATTTTGACGCTGATGGCATCTCCACCACCGGTACTTTTGGCGATGTCCTCGTCAATGCTGGCCAAACAGCAAATGTTGGTAACATTAACTCGAACAGACTGGTGACACTGCGCGGGACCGACATTTCGGGAGGCGATATAACCGCCGTAGCGTCAGTTGACGCCGAAGCCGATAATTCAATTGCTCTTGGCGATGTGTCGACGACCGGTAGCGCCTTTATCGAATTGACCACCGACGTCGGTGACATCACAGCTGGACAATTGAACGCTGCCCAAGGCGGCGTAATCGTAACTTCTGGCGGCGGAGCTGATGTGGTAGGCATCGATGCGTCGGCATCAGCAAGTGTCATCACTGCCGGCGATCTTGTGGTTGGCGATGTTACCGCTGGCAGCGCTGTTGGTTTGACGATTGGCGGTGATCTTACGGCGGGTAATATGTTCGCCGGAACCACGAGCCCCGGACTGACTGTGAATGTTGATGGTGATGCTGACATCGCCAGCGGCACAACCAATGGCCTGCTTGATCTCAACATTGGAGGTGCATTGACCGGCGGGGATTTCCTTGGCCAAGGAACGAATAGCCTGGTGACCATTGACGCAGGAAGCGTGGATGTGGGTCTTGTCCAATCGACCAATCAAGCCGTGAGTGTGGATGCACTCGGTGCGGTTTCCGTTGGCAATCTGGTGGCCAACTTCACCTCCAATGTGAACGGATCATCGGTTAATCTCGACAACGGAGCCCTTACACGCAGCCTCAATGTGACAGCCACCACCGGCGATATTACCGGGCTGGGTTCTATCACTGTCGGCAATACGGCGACATTCGATGCTGCGGGCAACATCGCGATTGGCACGCTTGAAGCTGGCGTAATCTCTCTCACAAGCGGTGCGGACTTGCGCTTCAATGGGCTTATCTCGCCAGCTGCAATCACGCTTTCAGCGGCTGGCATTATCGGTGCGACGACTCCTGGCGAAGGCGATATCGAAAGCGGCGGCGACGTCGATCTGACAGCCGAAGCCATCGATATGGGCGATATCCTTAGCGATGGCGCGATAACGGCAAATGCGAGCGGGGGAGATGCCAGCTTTGGTGCACTTGATGCTGGTGCAACGATTGAAATCACCGCCAAAGCCAATCCGATTGTCGAAAGCGTCAGCAGTGCAGGTGATGTAATCATCACTGGTGCGGCGGTTACACTTGATGTCGGCGATGTCGGCGGTACTCTGTTGCTCGATGCGCAGGCAGGCGACATCAACCTCAACTTTGACGGGACACAGCAATTGCTTGTGGCGGAAGGGGCGACCTTCAATGCCACCGGCGATATGAATGTGACCCACATCAATAACACGGCGGACACCCTATCGGTCGATGCAGGCCAATCGATCAATGTCAACATCGGCGGTTCGTTTAGATCGGGCGCAGGTTCGATCCTGAATACTGCTGGCGAAATGATCTTCGATGTTGCTGGCAACATTTCGGCCAATGATCTGCGGGCAGGCCCGGGGATTTTCTTGCAGTCTGGTGGAGATATCGTCCTCAACAATGCCAGCGCGTCTATGGAAGACCCATCGAGCAATCTAAGAGGGATCGTCCTTGAAGCGGGCGTCTTCGACTTTGGCGGTGGCGGCTCTGCATTCGATTTTGTTGATGCGACGATAACAGGAACCGTCACGAGCTATGCCGACATCGACATCACGGCCGGCAGCAACATCGTGTTCGCGCAAGGATCTAGCGTTGCTGCGGACAACGCTCTGATAGCCAATAGCGGCGATGATATTATCGTTGAAACGGGCGCTAACTTGTCGGCTGCAAACAATCCGACAGATGCGATCATTGCCGGGGCACCATTTGCCAGCGGACCCAATTTGACGCTTAACGCGGGCGGCGAAACGAACTTGCTGTCTATCGGGCTTACCCCAATTGCCTCGCTTGTCATCGACGGCACGCTCAATGCCAATGATGCGGCTATCATTCTTGAGGGTAACGCGATTGAAGCTCTTGATAGCGACCTCATCGCAGGCTCGATCAAAGCCGATGTGCGCGATGCGCCTAGTAATGTCGCGTTCCTGGGCGATGACGATGGTCTGCTCACCGGACCGTGCATCGAAGGCATCATTTGCCTTGGCAATATGGATGCCGATAACTCCATTGAGATCGGTCTTGATAGCAACAATGACACGATCCAACTGTTCATTGAACAAGCGGTGATTGAAGCAGCCAATATCTCGATTGAAACCCGCAATGACATCGTCATGGGCACGAACGGGATCGATACTGAGCTTAATGCAACCAACCGCTTCTCCGCAGAAAGCACCACGGGTAATGTGGAGCTGAACGACACATCAATTGGTGCCAATTCGATCTTCATTCAGGCTGCGGGAAGCGTTATCGGGACAGGCAGCTTGTCGAGCCCGAATGACGTTCAAGTGGTCGTCGGGGATTCGATCATTCTGGGTTCTATTGTCACCGACGGACAACTCTTCTCAACCCTGCTCGACACCGGCAATCCGCCCGAGACTTTCTTTGTACCAGGCGATTTGAGTGTAGGCTTTTTCAGTCAGGGCGGGGCAGATATCAATATCCGCACTGGCGGTTCGATTACGATCGGTGAAGCGGTTTCGCCTAACGATGTGATCCTGTCTGCGCCTGGTGATGTGTCCTTGGGTACAGCAAGCGTGCTGGGCGTTATCAGTTTGGATGGCGGCAATGTGGACTATGGCTTCCTCGATGGGGCCGAGGTCACAATCAGTGCGCCTGGGTCAGTCAATGGTGGCGATATCTTTGCTGGCGACAGCGTCAGTATTGATGGAAGTTTTGTCGATGTAAGAGACATCGATGCAGGCAACCAAGTTTCGGTAAGCGCTGACTTTATCGCGGTTGGAAACGTGTCGGCCGACGATATTTTCTTGCAAAGCGGCTCGGACATTCTCTTCGATAGCTTAAGCTCTTTCAACGCCATCAACCTTGATGCGTTCAACGGCTCTATCGCCGACAATGGCGGTGATGCGGACATTTCCAGCGACGGCGATGTGACGCTTGAGGCGTTTGATATCGCGATTGGCGATGTGACCTCGGCGGGCTCCATCACGGTAGATGCGACCACCGGTGATGCGAGCTTTGGCGTTGTCGAGGCCACCAACAATATCACAATCAACGCGGCAGGTTCGCCTAACCTCCAAAGCGCTATCAGCGGCGGTGACACGTCCATCACCGGCAGCCTTATCTCGATTAGCACGGTTGATGCTGGCGGAGACGTGGACCTGACCTCGACCACCGGGGGTGTGAGTGTTGGGGACACTTCCTCTGGCGGAAATGTGGATATCAATTCCGCTGACGAGATCGACCTCGCCAATGTTGAGGCGGCGGGTAACTTCTCCGCAGATGGCGATGCCGGGCTCACAGCCAATATCGCAACTGGTGGCGGCATTTTCGCAAGTCTAGCCGGCGCAGCTGACCTTGGCACATCGAGCGCAGATACCTTTGTGAACATTGGCGCGTCTCAGATTGAGTTCGATACGCTCTCAGCTGGCTCCACCACCAACCTTGTGGCTGAGACCTTTGTGCGGGGCGCAAGCCTCACCGGAGGAGGGCAAGTTGATGTGCGTGCAGGCTCTGACGGAGGTGCCGGCGGTAGTGCAGGTGGGCCGGTTGTCATTGCGCAACCCGGCGAAATTGACCTTGGCGCTTTGACCGCGCCCAACGCCAATCTTCGCGCTCTTGGCGGTCCGGTGACTGTTGCAGACGCCATCATTGCCGGGGTGCTCGTCGCGCGCGGTTCGTCGATTGATGTGACCTCAAGCACCAGCCTCAATACACAAGCGATCGCCGATGATGGTGACGTGAATATCACCGCCGATGACACATTGACTGCGGTTATCGCTGAGGCGGCGCGCGATGTGAATTTGAGCAGCGTGAACAGCGATCTCATCGTCAACGATGCATCGGGCAACAACATCAGCCTTGCAGCGGCGAGCGGCGTTACGATTGAGGGATCGGCCGATGCTGGCACTTTCCTTGAAGTTAACGCTGGCGGAACATTTGACGCGATCAACGGGACAGCTCTTGGTGAAGCCATCAGTGTCGTTTCGGGTGACGTAGCCCTTGGCGATGACAGCATTATCGGGGCCACAGACCGCACATTCTTCATCGAGTTTGAGACGGTTGGCGATATGGTCATCGGTGGTCTTAATGATGACGACAACCCATACCAAATTGATAACGCCGAACTGGCGCAGATCACTTCAGGGGGCGGTTTAAACTTTACCGCTCGCTCCAATGGCAGCGGGTTTGATGCCCTGCTTTCGCTTGGGGCTTCTGACTTTACCGCCGGTGACGGCGCGAATAGGTTCGGCCAGAGCTTTGGACAATCCAGCAGTCTCACCTTCACCGCTGAAGGCGATATTGAGGTTCTGGGCGATGTGAATGTCGCCAATGCGATCGCGGACACCACTGTATCCTTCGATGCTGCCAACCTCGTGAGGATTGACACAGCCAATGGCGGTGTCTTCGTCCTAGATGCGAACAATGGTCTTGCGGGCGATCTGTCGATCTTCGCGACCGACTTCCTTGCTGTAACCGACCAGGCTTTCGTTGATATTGATGGGCTTAGCGTTGCTGAGATTGATGCGCGGCTTGCCAATAACGATGGGGTTGTGCGCACTGATGGAGTGATCAGGGCAGGTGATCTGACGATCCAGACCACGGCAAGCGATGTGTTCATCCAGAACACCGCCACGGGAACTGACTTTGATGATCGCCGCGGGTTTGAGGTTAACTCGCTTTCTATCTCGACCGGTGGTTCGACCGCCCAGCCAATCGTAATCAACGGTGTGGTTGGGGGGCAGACCGGGATCGCTGCGATTGCTGTTACGACCATCGGCAGTACTCCTGCTGTGGGTTCAACCATTAACGGCTGCGTCATTGCCAACCCCGCGTCATGTTCAACTACCGTGACGCCGCCACCGCCGCCGCCGCCGCCGCCACCGCCGCCACCACCGCCGCCACCGCCACCGCCACCGCCACCGCCGCCGCCACCGCCGCCACCGCCGCCACCGCCGCCGCCGCCGCCGCCACCGCCACCGCCGCCTCCTTCGCAGGAGCCGAGTTCGGAAGCTTCGGAAGTGGAGACGCGCGACCTCATTGATGATGGTCTTGTGCCGCCAGATGTGCGTCCAGAGGGGCCGCTCCAAGGTGGACTTATCGACCTCACTCCGGACTCAGAATTTGAGGATGATCCTCTCATCGATGACCCTGTGACGGGTGCTGGTAATGAGGACTTCTGGGTCGATGACAGTGAGGAGTGTGAAGAGGGAGAGGATTGCAGCTCGTAACCGGGCTGTTTTCCTCGCCATTTTGGCCGATCTTCCTTCAGTTGTAGGAAGTTTGGCACACTTGGCACACTGTTCAGGGGTGAAAATCCAATCGATTACTGATGCACGTTGTAATCGGATGCATCGATCAGAGTTGTGTGGGTGCAAGAGGGCCATCTCCCGCGACTTAGCAAAGCCGCGAGATGTAGGAAATTCGCTTTAGAAGGCTGAATTAATGCGCTATTTTCGTGGGGGAGGGTTTAGGCAGTCTGTGCTCGCATCGCCAGCGTAAAGCCCGCCATCGACATAAATCACTTGGCCATTGATATAGCGCGCCGCGTCTGAACTTAGGAACTTTGCCGCATCGGCAATCTCATCAACTGTACCAAGGCGCTTGCCAGGGATGCGGTTGATGGCCTCGTCAAAACTTGCAGGATCTTTGCTCAGGAATTGGACGCCTACAGTGTCCGCGATCCCTCCTGGAGAGATGATGTTGGCGCGAACGCCTGCAGGGCCCCATTCGACCGCGCACACTTTGGTGAGCTGGTTCACGCCCGCCTTGGCAGCGCAAGCATGGGCCTGCATTGCGCTTGCCCGGTCGGCTTGGCCAGCGGAAATGGCGATTAACGAGGCTCCGGGCTTGGTGAGGTAGGGATAGCTTGCCCGAAACGCATTGAAGGTGCCGAACAGGTCGATATCGACGACTGTGCGGAAAGCATTGGGGCTCATCCCCAAGAGCGGCGCGTAGAAATTGCCCGCTGCACCTGCAACAAGCACGTCGATTGTGCCATAGGCATCTGCGACCTTCTTCAAAGCCGCCTCCACCGCATCATAGTCGCGCACATCGCATGAGAAGCCCATCGCATCGCCGTCTGCGCTGCACTCGGCCATAATTTCAGCTTCTGCATTCGCCGCACGGTCCGCGTCACGGCCAATCACCGCGACTTTTGCGCCTTCACGCGCGAAGCCTTTGGCAATCCCTAGGTTTATCCCGCTGGTGCCGCCTGTGATGAATACGGTTTTGCCTGCATGCTCGCTCATATTTGATGCCCCTCTCGCGTTCAGAATTTTGGCCTAAAACCTAGGCTCCACCGGCTTTCCAAAGATACCATCGGAGATGATGCGCTGTTGGATTTCGGATGACCCTTCGAAGATTTTAGTCAAACGCGCATCGCGCCAGCATCGTTCCACCGGGTAATGTGTTGTGTATCCCGCACCCCCAGAATTTGCAGCGCCTCACTCGTCACCCGCTCTGCCATTTCGGCGGCGTAGTATTTGACCATAGAAGCCTCTTGATCGCAGCGGCGGCCTGAATCAATCTCGGTGCACACGTGATACATCAGCTGGCGCGCGGCTTCGACTTCGGTGGCCATGGTGGCGACTTTGAAGCGGATGGCTTGGAAATTGCTGATCGGCTGGCCGAATTGCTCGCGTTCCTTGGCGTAGGCGATGGCCGTGTCGAGAGCCATTTGTGCGAGGCCAATCGAGCGCGCGGCGGTGTGCGCTCGGGCGATCTCTAGGCCTGAGACAACGCCGTAAAAGCCGCGGCCCTCGTTTTTGAGGTCGCGCTCATACACCGGCACGCGTACCCTATCGAAGGCAAGCTCATAGGTTTTCCAGCCGAAGTATCCGATTTTTGGAATGGGCGAGCCCGAAAGCCCCTCCATGAATTCGCCGCGCGGTTTCTCGACCGGAATAAGGGTCATGCCAGCATGGCGAGGCGCGCCTTCTTCGGCGCCAGTGCGCGCGACCACTTGGATGAAATCAGCCCGGTCAGCAAAGGTGCACCAATATTTGGAGCCTGTGAGAACCCACTCATCACCCTCGCGCACCGCTTTCAAAGCAACGGCTGCGGCGTCTGATCCAGCGCCGGGTTCGGACAAGGCAACCGCACCCATATACTGGCCCTTCGCCATCATAGCGATCCGCTCGTTGCGCTCTTCTTCAGTAGCGCCAGGCACAGATTTGTAGAACGTGTTGGCGCGCGCCAGAAGCGAGGAAACGCTCATCCATGCGCCGGCAAGTTCTTCGGCAGCGAGGCAATATTCAAAGCAGCCCAGACCAAGCCCACCAAGCTCTTCAGGGATCATAATGCCGAAGAACCCAAGCTCACCCATCTTATCGATCAGCTCTTGCGGGATATCGCCTTGGACAGGATCGAGCCTATTCGCGACCGGCAGCACTTCATCGCGGGCAAATTCGCGCGCCATTTGCTGCATCATCCGGCGTTCCTCGGTCATATAACCTTGGACGCCTTCGCGCGCTGTGCGTTCTTCGGGGGTGAGAACATTTCGATAAACCCTTGTGTGTCTTTGCACGCCTCCGTGCCTGAGTTTCATTATGCAACGCAAGAGAGATTGTGAGAAACTTGGAGCCTAGCCACTGCAACTGGACCCTAAGGGGTGTCCCCCTCGCTTGGTTACGGGCGTATTTACGATAAAGTCACCTTAATGGACTAGCGCGGTCACCCAACGGCGAATTCGATTGTGGCTAGGGTTATGGATCTCTCACGCAGAAAGTTTCTTGCAGGCAGTTTGGCGAGCGCTGGTGCGCTGGGGGTTGCTGGCTGTTCAACAGCGCGGTTTGGTTCGCAGTCGAGCTATCTGACTCACATCGTTCATCCACAGAACTTCAACACGGTTTATCACTGGGTCGATATCGTTTTGCAGCAGACCCGCGATCAGCGCGTGGCTCCACCTCGTGCCGCGTACAATTTCGCAGCGCCCATGGTGGCAGGTTTTGTCGCCGCCAATGGCATTATGCGCCGCTATGCCGACCAATATGGTTTGGGTGACGGGCCGCGCGGTGCTCACCCTGAGGTTGCTTACGGGGTCGCCTTTGCAACCGCTGCCTCTCAGTGTTTTGGTCAACCGTTTCTGTGGGAGCGTAGCGCGTTCAAAGACAAGTTCCCCGATAGCGAAGCGAAATCGCTTGGCATCGAATGGGGACGCCGCGTGGGCATTGCGATCAACAAAATGCGCACCCACGATGGTTCCGAGCCGCACAGTGTGAACTTCTACCATGGCCGCTATCCGCGCCGTGAGGACACTCTCAAATGGACTCCAACCGGTCCTGCCTATGCGGCGCGCCCCGGCCCTGCGGTCGGTGCGTATGAGCGCGGGCTTTTCCCAGGGCATGGCAAGATCAAACCTTGGACGATGAAGAGTTCGGACCAATTCCGCGTTGCCGATTTCCCCGATGTGCGCAGTCCTGAGTTTGCTCAGGAATTTGAGCAGGTTTGGGAATTGGGCGGCAAGAACAGCCGCTCACGCACTGAGGATCAGGCGCAGATTGCTTTGTTCTGGGAAGATGGCCCCTGGGGGATCACGCCGCCTGGACACTTCCTCTATATCGCTGCGCAGGTGATGCAGGATCGCGGCTATGATTTCCTCGATATGGCGCGCAATTTTGCGCTTTTGGGCGCGACACAGGCGGATGCTTCGATCAATGCATGGGATAGCAAGTATCACCACGACATTTTGCGGCCTGAAACCGCGATTTGCCTGCGCGCTGATCAGTTGGGTGCAACTGACCCACGCGTTCAAAAGGACCGTAAGTGGGAAAGCTATATCCCAACGCCAAACTTTCCCGCCTACACGTCGGGCCACTCGACGTTTGGTGCGGCTGGCATTGAGATGACCAAGCTCATCCTTGGCACGGACGCTGTTAAGTTCAGTCACGAGTCTCCTGATCAAGTCCTATGGCCAACGCTTACCGGCAAAACGCGTTACTTCACCTCGCTTGATCGAGCGCGTTGGGAGAACGGCATGAGCCGCATTTACGGCGGAGTGCACTGGATGTCGGATCACAATGCGGCCGATGATGCAGGCAATAAGATCGCCCGCCACGCCTTCGACACTATGTTCCCAAAGCGGGCGTGATCGATGACCAAGCTTAGCCTTCTTTGCGGTGCCTTTGCGATCAGCCTTTTGGCAACTCCAGCCTACGCACAGGTTGTCGACCTCAATTATGATCGTCTTTCCTCCCTCGAAGAGCCGATTGCTTATGAGTTTGCAGGGATAACTGTCGAACTCAGCGGTGTGGCCGATGTCCCTGTGCTTGCCCAATACGACAACGTAACGGGTGGTGATCAGCCGACGATTGACGTTGAATTCGTTGGAAACTTCCAAGTCGCCGCCGAAACGCAGCTCGCCAATCGTTGGGAAGTGGGCGTTACCTATTTTGGCCAATATTCGACCGATCCCGGCAGTCTTTTCCTTGGCGGGCCGATGGGGCAGGACGATTACAACGACAATGTCGCAGGCTTTGTGCGCACCAGCTTTGGCACCTTCATAGGCGGCAACACGGGCAATCAGGTGCGCGAACTCACCCGGCGTCAACGCGGTGTTGGCAATGGCTTTCTCGCATTCGATGATTTCTACGGCCAGCTGTCACGCTGGGGAGGGGCCTATGTTGGCCGTTTTGGAGCGAGCCAGATTGGCGTTGCCGTTGACGAGAATGGCGACTTTGAAGTCGGCACTGCCCTGCAACGCCCCATACGCCAGCGCGACCTGCGCTTCACAGGCCGGGTCAGGCGCGCGGCCTTCACATCGGCTGATGGCACGGACGAGTTTGACACCATCGGCGCGGGCGCTGTTGGCGAGCTTGTCTATGGCAGCACGATCTATGATCTTGGGCTGGGCTATGAGAATGTGGACGGAGTTATAACAGACTTTGATCGCTGGTTCGTGTCTGCCGGTGCGCAAAAACAATTGGGCGGCCTCAGACTTTCGAGCGAGCTCCATTACGGACAGGCCGCTGGTCAGTCCGAATTCGCAGCCAGTGTTGGGGCCGGATATGATATCGCGCGCGGCTTCTCGTTAAATCTTGGCGTTAACGCACAGGATGCTCGCATCGTCTCGGACGGCGTTCAGGTTGTAGAAACCGACCAAGTGTCAGCAGTGGCATCAGCACGGTACAGCTTTTAGCAACGCTGCAGGTGCAAAGCGGCTTGCTGTATTGGGCGATGTGATGGCCGCCTTGCTCGCGCAAACATTTGTAAATTTCCGCCAGATTTTGCGCACATTTTTTGGCTTGGCGACGCGAATGCGTTATCAGTGTCCCCGACAGGGTCTAACACTTGGCGGGAAGCCTAAAATGTTCAAAAGTTTTGGCAAATTTCTCATCTTTGGCGTGGCTGGTAGCGTGGCTTTGGCAGCCCCGGTTGCAGCGCAAGACCGCAGCTCAAAAGATGACGCGGTCCAATACACCTTTGAAGAAGGTGATACGCTTTACGGCCTGGCGCGCGACTATTTCGTTTCAGAAAATGCAGCCCTTCGCGTTCAGCGCCTCAACGGCATCGCAAATGACCGCGGCATCCCGGTGGGCGCGGTCATCACCGTGCCGCGCTCGCTCCTCAAATGGGAGCCTGTTTCGTTGCAAGTCGCCTATTTCACCGGGGATGTGCGCATTCAAAAGGGCGGCAGGACTGCGGCCCCTGTCCAAGGGCAACAGCTGCGTCAAAACACGATTGTTACGACCGGTCCGCGCTCGTTTATCTCGATAACGGGCGAGGGTCGCACTGCCGTCTCGCTTCCGTCAAACTCAAGCGTTCTGATTAAGCGCGCGAGGCGTTATACCATTAACAACGCTCTGGATGTGGATCTTCGCGTGCTTAAAGGGCGCGGCGAAATCAGGGCGCCCAAATTGCGTGATCAAGAACGGTTTCGCACAGGCACTCCTTTGGCTGTAACCGCTGTTCGCGGAACAGATTTCCGGGTTGCCTATAACGAGGAAAACGGCACTGCTTTGACCGAAGTGACCGAGGGCCTTGTCGATATCTCGATTGACGGCGCTTCAACGGCGGCGGCTGCGGGTAAGGGCGTAGCGAGCGATGCAACGGGGCTTGGTCAGCCTGAAGATTTGCTCCCTGCACCCAGCGTTGCGGATCGAAACACGCTTCAGACAAAAGAGCTGGTCGAGTTTTCGATCACTCCGCTATCTGGTGCCGCCGCCTATCGTACACAAATCGCAAGCGATGTGACTTTCACAGATGTGATAGACGAGGCTGTATCTTCCAATCTCACTGTTGCGTTTGCCGATGTGGATGATGCGCGTCTTGCTGTGCGCACACGGGCGATTGCGGCCAATGGGCTTGAAGGGTTTTGGCAAGAGGGTGACCCATCTTTCAGGCGCAAACGTGTCGGGGGCTCTGCTCAGGTTGAGCCTGCACCATTTGCCGATGCCTTCAAGTTCGCATGGTTGTCAGTAGGCAAAGGCCCCAGCTACACCGCGTTTCAGATGTGGCGCAAAGATGCACCCGATACGCTTGTTATTGATGAGGTCGGGCTTGATTCAGGCGGTTTTTACGTCTCTGATCTGCCCAATGGAGCCTATCTGTGGCGCACGGGAACATCGGTGATCGATGAAGGGGAGGTCATCAAGATTTGGAACGAACCTCAACCTTTGAACGTGGCCGACTAGGCATAAAGGGCCCCTTGCGGCCCGTTTGACAAGCCTTGGCTCCAACCCGCAAATCCCGACTGCTTGCCGAATGGTTGCTGCTTTTTGCAGCTATGCTTGCACTGCTTATCGTGGGGCAGCAGCGCGGTTGGATGGAGCGATTTGATCTCTTCCTTCTTGACCTGGAAGGGCAGGCCAATCCTGCTGAGATCGATCAATCACTTATCCTTGTTAAGATCGATGAGCTCTCGCTTGAACACGTCGGCGCTTGGCCTTGGGATCGGCGTGTCCAAGGGGAGATGATCGAGATTTTAAGCTCGTATAGCCCGCGCGCGATCGCATATGATGTGCTCTTGGTGGAGCCTACTGACCCTGAGAGCGACCGGGCATTGGCCGATGCAATCAGCGCGAGCGAAAAAACTGTATTGGCCCACAGTTTTGTTGAAAAGAGCAATGGCGAGAAAGGCGATATGCCGGTTTTCCCGCTACCCTCTTTCCACAATGGCGCAGGTGATGTTGGCCATGTTGCCTTGGTCTCGGATGCCGATGGAATAACCCGAAGCTTTGATCTGTACCGCGAAATCGAAGGCACCCGGTTCGCGCACTTTGCAGCAGCAACACTTAGAGTTGCGGGAAAACAGCCTTGGCAAAGCGGTGCAATGCCGCAAACCGCAAGTGTTCGATATGGCGATCCCGATGGCCCGAATGGACTGCGCGATATTCCGGCAACGGCGGTTTTGTCGGGACGTGTGCCTGCGGAGTATTTTGAAGACGCGATCGTCTTTGTCGGGGCCACCGCTCCTGGATTAGAAGACCGCTATTCGGTGCCATCCTATGCTGGTGGCATTCTCACCGGGGTCGAAATGCAAGCGCATCTCACCAGCGCAATTCTTACCGATAATGTGATTGAGCGGGCTGGCATAGGCTGGACTTTGGCGTTTCAGATCGCGGTCATCGCCCTTTTGTTTGCAAGCTTTTGGCGAATGTCGCCGCGTTTGTCCTTGATCATCGCTATCGCGCTGGTCGCCGCTTTGTTTGCCGCTTTCTTTATCGCTTTGATCGGGTTCAACCTTTTGCTGCCCGTAGGCGTTGCCTTTTTGGCGATTGTTATCGCTTATCCCCTTTGGGGATGGCGGCGTTTGGCGTCTGTAAGCCGATTTCTGGAAAATGAGGCTGCAAGCCTGCGAGAGCTTGCCAGTATACCCAAGGCCGAAGCAATCGATGGGTTTGATGTGGTCGCGCAACAAGTGGCACTGCTCAAACGGCTTACAAAAGGCGTCTCAGGCAATTTGATGCTCATTCAAGACGTGATCAACGCCTCGCCTGATGCGATGCTTGTGACTGATGGGGAGGGCGGGCTTTCGCTTGGTAACTTTGCGGCGCAAAACCTGTTTGGTCCGATGAATGAAGTGCTAGGATATGGCCTGCCTGAGCTGCTTGCGGTTGCAGGCGGTAAGCTTAGTGAGGACCGGGACGAGTTGACACTTGGCGATGGGCGCACCTTCTGGCTTGCTTCGGCTGATCTTGACCCTGATGTGGGAAGCAAGGTTTTGTCCCTGCGCGAGGTCACTGAGATCAAAGAGGCAGAGCGGCAAAGGCGCGAAACATTGGAGTTTTTGAGCCACGATATGCGTTCGCCTCAGGTGGCTATAATTAGCCTTGCCAATCACAGGAGTTCCAATGGTGACAGTGACGGGCTTCCTATAAAAGACCGCTTTGTTCGCATCGAGGATCAGGCTCGCCGCACGCTTAAACTCACCGAAGACTTCGTACAGATAGCTCGGATTGCCAATGAGGGCCTTGAGCGCGAGGAGACAGAGATGAATTCTGTCCTGCAAGAAGCGGCTGATCGTGCCTTTCCATTGGCCCACAAGAAGCGGATCAGGGTGGATTTTGAAGCCGGTGATGAGCCTGTATTTGCGCGGCTTGACGCCTTCGCCGTTGCGCGCATGCTCGACAATCTAATCAGCAATGCGGTGAAATTTTCGCCCGAAGGCTCGCAGGTGTCGCTTGGGCTCGAGGCTGATGGTCAACGCAAGTTTGTGATCAGCGTTGCGGACACCGGACCCGGTCTTTCGCCAGAGCGGCGTGAAGACCCCTTCGCCCGCTTTGGCGCGCGCGATACGAGCGCTGGACCAAGTTCGGGGCTTGGTCTTGCCTATGTCAAACAGGTTGTAGACCTGCACGAGGGTTCGATTGAGGTGAGAACAGCGCCGGGTGAGGGCACTGCGTTTGTGATCACCTTGCCGGTTGGCTGATTACTTGCGAAAAGTGCGGCTTACCAAAAGCTCTGCAAGATCGCCCAATTGAGCGAGATCGCCGGGACAAGCGAGAAATTCGCCTGAGGATTTCGCCTGAATGCTGCCCCCTTCGCGCGAATACACCACAAGGCTAGCGCTTATGCGATTGGGTTTGCATTTGTCGAAAAGGCCCGCCTCAACCTTGGCAACGGCTGTGTCTTTAGAGCTGGCGTCGTTCGAGATGGGCTGCAATCCCAGTTCGACGGGACGTTCAGAGACGGAGTAATCGGCAAGAAAGCGCGCTCCACTTTCCAGCGCGACGCCGTGCTGGGCAAGAGACCGCGTGACTTCTGAACGAAACTGCGAACGAAGGCCCATTTCGCGCGGTTCGCCAAGAAGCTCAACCTGCGTCACATAACGCGGATCGGTTTGCGTCGCCGTAATCGTGGGAGGCGTACCAACCGCGCAGGCAGACAAACCAAAGGTTGCAGCAGCCAACATCCCGGCCGATTTCGTGCGGGCGTGTCCTTCAATCGTCATCTGCACCAGCTCCCACGTTGAACCCACAATGGGCCCTCGATAGGATCACTGGAGACAGGCCGATCAGGTTAGTGCTTCGACCTCAAAGTGATCCATACGGTAACCAAAGCCAAAAACGGTCCTGATCACAAGCCCTGATTCAGGCGTAAGCCCCAATTTCGACCGAAGCCGCGAGATATGCATGTCAATTGTGCGGGTTTCGACGTCGATATTTCCGCCCCAGACCCGGCTGAACAAATAGCTGCGCGATAATGGCCGGTCGATGTTTTCAAATAGAAGCACCGCCAGATCATATTCCTTGGCTGTCAGGGTGATCACTTCGCCATCACGGCTTATGCTGCGCGAGCTGTAATTGACCTCGAACGGCCCGAACTCTGCGGACTCGCGCGTCTCTTTGACCGCTGTTCGCCGGGCTGCTGCCTCAATCCGGGCGCGAATGACCTCTTCGCTTTCAGGCTTGACGATGTAGTCGACAGCGCCCGCTTCAAGGCCGGCGACAATATCGCTTTTGTCCTGACGACTGGTGAGCAAGATGAAGGGCGGTGGTGCCTCAAGGTTGTCTCGCGCCCAATTGAGGACTTCAAAACCGGTTTGCCCCGGCATATTCCAGTCAAGCAACACCACGTCATACGTATCACGCTGCAAGGCCTTTTGCATGTCGAGGCCATTGGTGAAATCATCAACAATATGACCGGCTTTTTTGACAAGCGCCATGACCTGTTCGCGAATGTCACGGTCATCATCTGCTAGGGCAATTCGCATGGGGCCTCTCCTCTGGCACATGTACAACATGAACGGTTTGTTACATCTGCGTGTTACATTTCTCAGGCGATCAATCCAGTCGGTGAAGCCATTCAAGGGCTACAAATTACATCTTTTTACCGACTGAAACACATGCTTGAGACGCGCGCAAAAAGAATGAGGCGGGCTCCGGGGGGTTAGGATGGAGCCCGCCTCAAACGATTGGCTTGGCACTTGTGTGCTAAAAACCCGAAGGGCCCAGCCGCACGTCCATGATACTGCTGCTGCTCTTTAGTCGGCAACGTGTTCAACCGTCTCGAAACTATTCGCTTCGACTGCGGCGCTGTGTTGTTGGGCGCCGCCGGTTGAGCAGTAAATCGCAAGGAAGAACGAGGCGAAAACCGAGAAGGCGCCTAGGCCGATTGCAAGCCAAAGGGTGCTTGTATCTGGCGTAGTGTCATCCACTCGGCGATCCATATCGCGTCGTCCCCTCCCTTGTGTTCGTTGGGAGGGCATATAGCGACAAAAATTGAGGCCGGTTGTAAACTGATGCAAATTGTAAAATCGAGGAGGGGTTTTACAAGAAAATCAATGGCTTTTAGTCTGAAGGCAAAGCTGAAAGATGAGCGACTATCTCGTCTTCAGAGACAACATCGGCATATTTTGCCTGCATATCGAAAAGATTTGCATCGTGCGGTCCCTCGTGTCGATCACCGCACGCCTCGCGAACGACGCTCGTGATGAACCCATGGCTCATCGCATCAACACAGGTCGCGCGCACGCATCCGCTGGTGGTGAGCCCTGTGAGGATGACATTGTCGACCCCAAGGCTGGTGAGGGTTGATGCAAGCGAGGTGCCGAAGAAAGCGCTGGGGTATTGTTTGGAGATGATGAGTTCATCCTCGGTCGGCTCCAAACCCTTGGGCCAGGCACCCATGGGGCTTCCTTCAAGGAAATAGCGAAGAGGCCGAGCCTTTTCATAAAAGCGCCCGCCATTGATAGCTTTTGGGTGATAGACAACGTTCGTGAGGATTACCGGGATACCAGCCTTGTGTGCCGCCTCGCGTACGCGCAACGCAGAGGCGAGGGCGTCGTCGACATCGGCATAAAGGTCGCATTCGGGATCAAAGTATCCTTCGACAAAGTCGATTAAGATCAGCGCTGGCGACTTTCCGAACCCTGCCACGCCGCCATAGGCTTTCGCGTAATTTTCATCCAATCCATCTGACATTGCGTCGCCTTTCCATGGAGCCTTCCTTCGCGTTTGCCGAGCCGGGCGCGAGGGTCAAGCGCGAAGCACTCGCCTGATGGATAACTCGTGGCTGAATTGAAAACCCGCACGCACAAAAGTTGCGCGTTGCTAAGTCTGGTATCTTGGCTAAGGTCTGATCAAGAGAGTCGTAAAACGGGGAGGCCACAGGGCCATGAGACATCTTTTCCAATCGGTGGTGCGTGCATTTGCAGTCATGGCTATGGCGGTGACCGCGACGATAAGCCTGCCAGCCACTGCGCAGGATGACGAAAAGAGTGCGCTTTCTTCGCTTCCCTTGCGGTTGATTGGCCCAACTTACGTCTCAGGGCGCATTTCTGATTTTGCTTTCTTTAGTGGTGGCTCGCACCATTACATCGTTGCCACCGCCTCAGGCGGCCTTTGGGTGACGAAGGACGCGGGCACGACATGGACCCCGATTTTCGACCGCGAGGGTTCTTACTCTATCGGTGTCGTTGAAATCGCTCCGTCTGACGAAAGCACGATTTGGGTCGGCACAGGTGAGAACAACGCGCAGCGTTCGGTCGCCTTTGGTGACGGCGTTTATAAGTCTACTGATGGCGGCAAATCTTGGACGAATATGGGGCTGAAGGAGTCCGGCCATATCAGCCAAATTTGGATCAACCCCGAGAATAGCGACCATGTGCTGGTTGCAGCGCAAGGACCGCTTTGGTCCGAAGGCGGGGATCGCGGGCTCTATAAGACCACCGATGGGGGAGAGAGCTGGGACTTGGTGCTTGAGATTGACGAGCACACTGGCATCAACGAATTTGTTGTCCACCCCGACAATTATGACCTCATCACCGCGAGCTCTTATCAGCGCCGCCGGCATGTGTGGGTGCTTATCAATGGCGGGCCGGGTTCTGCCATTCACCGTTCAAGTGATGGCGGGGACACTTGGAAGAAGGTTTCCGCTGGCCTTCCGGGTAAGGATGATGTGGGCCGCATCGGCCTTGCGATGGCGCCTTCTGCTCCCAATACTCTCTATGCGATTATTGAGGCACAGGACGATGAGAAGGGCGTCTATCGCTCAACCGACTTTGGCCAAAGCTGGACAAAGCGTTCGAGCCACATGACGACAAGCCCGCAGTACTACAATGAGATTGTGGTCGATCCCAAGGACCCCAATACGCTCTATTCGCTCGACACATTCTCCAAGCGTTCGACCGATGGGGGCAAGACATTCCAAGATATGAGCAATGCGACGCGCCACGTGGATGACCACGCGCTTTGGATTGATGAGAACAACACGAGCCACATGATCATTGGCGGCGATGGCGGGGTTTATGAGACATGGGATGGCGGCCAAAAATGGCGGCATTTCCAGAACCTGCCAATTGTACAGTTCTACCGTATTCAGCCCGATAACGCGGCGCCGTTTTACAATGTGTGCGGTGGGACGCAGGACAACAACTCGCTGTGTGGTCCATCGCGTACAGCCGTGAAGCACGGTATCACCAATTCCGATTGGCACATCGTGCTGGGCGGCGATGGATACAAGCCGCAAATCGACCCGCGCGATCCCAATCTTGTGTACACGCAATATCAATACGGCGGCTTGGCGCGCTATGACCGCCGGACGCAGGAGCGGGTCTTTTTGACCCCTCAGCCTGAACCCGGCGAGCCTGCGTATAAGTGGAACTGGAACACGCCACTTTTGATCAGCCCGCACAATCCTGACCGGATTTACTACGCGGCTGAGTATTTGTTTGCATCGAACGATCGAGGTAATTCCTGGGAGAAAATCAGCCCTGATTTGACCCGCCAGATCGACCGCAACGCTTTGGAAGTAATGGGCCGGGTGTGGAGCGTCGATGCAATTGCAAAGAATGATTCCACATCGATTTATGGCGCGGCCATTGCGCTTAGCGAAAGCCCGCTTGTCGAGGGGCTCATCTATGTTGGCACAGACGATGGGGTGATCTCGGTAACGGAAAACAACGGTGCGAACTGGCGTCGCCTCACTACAATTCGCGGCATTCCTGAGATGACGCTGGTGGAGGATATCGTGTCTTCCAACCACAATTCGAACGTCGCCTATGCGGTCTTCGACAACCACAAACGCGGCGATGATGCGCCTTATGTCTATCGCACCTCAGACCGCGGGCGCAGTTGGACCTCGATTGCCGGCAATTTGCCAGCGAAAGGCTCTGTCCACACAATTGCCGAAGACCATGTTGATCCAAATCTGCTGTTTGTCGGTACTGAGTTTGGCCTATTCTACTCGCAAAATGGCGGCGGCAACTGGCAGCAATTGAAGGCCGGTTTCCCGACTGTCGATGTCCGCGATATTGAGATCCAACGCCGTGAGAATGACCTCGTCATCGGGACTTTTGGACGCGGGATCTATGTGCTTGACGACTATTCAGCGCTGCGCACCAGTGCATCGAGCGTCGCTGCCAATGAAGCCATGCTCTTCGAAGTGCGAGACCCGTGGATGTATATCGAGGGTGACCTTTGGGGCGGCTATGGCGGCGCGCAGGCGTCGAATGGCGACAACTTCTGGTATGCGGAAAACCCTCCGTTTGGAGCAGTCTTCACCTACACGCTGCGTGATGGTCTTGAGACGCGTGCCCAGTCGCGCCGCAAGGCCGAGCGCGAGATCGAAAAGACAGGCGGCGACACGCCTTACCCATCTTGGGAAACGCTTCGCCAAGAGGACCGCGAAGATGCGCCCGCTATTGTCTTCACGATCACCGATAGTTCAGGGAAGATTGTGCGACGCATGACCGGACCAAGTTCCAAAGGCCTGCACCGGGTCGCATGGGACCTTCGCTATCCTGCGCCTGATCCCGCGAGCCTTACTCCGCCCAATGTCAGCATTTTTAGCAGCGCGCCTGTTGGGCCGTTTGTGTTGCCGGGTGAATACACCGTGCAGCTTGGCAAGCGGATTAACGGTGCCGTGACGCCTCTGGGCTCGCCGCAGAGCTTCACGGTCAAAGTGCTGGAGAACAGCCCCGAACTGGCCACTGACCGCGCGGCAGTTCTTGCCTTCCAGACTGAAACTGCTGAGCTTTCGAAAGCGGTTTCCGGAGCTGGTGCGGCTTCACGTGAGCTTCGCAATCGGGTGGCATTGATGAAGGTTGCGGTAGAAAGCTTGCCGCAGCCCAATGACGCTCAACGAACTTCGATCCAGCAGATCGAAACACTGCTTGATCAAAGCGATATGGCTCTGTTCGGTGATCGTTCGGTGGCAAGCCGCAATGAGCCGGTGCCATTCTCGATCTCTCAACGCGTCGGGCAAATCCGTGGCTGGGGTTGGAACCATCAATCCCCTGTGACAGGTTCTGACAAGAGCGCGTTTGAAATCGCTAAATCGGAGTTCCAGACGGTGCTTGCTCAGCTTCGCGATATTGAGCTGCGGGTGGATGCGTTGGAGAATGAGCTTGCGGGCCTCGGTGCGCCTTACACTGCTGGCAGCGGGGTCCCGAATTACCCGCAATAAAAGGGCGACAAACGGCACGAAAAAGGGGCGGGTGAGATGTTCTCATCCGCCCCTTTTCTTTTGTCTAAGGAGAGCCTTACGCCTCGGCCAGTGACCCCGGAGCGCCTGCCGCCACAGCCATGCGTTTGCGCGTCTTTATCGTCCCGCCACGCCGCGAGACATAGTCCATTGTCTTAAACTCGGTCGTCCATTGATCGCGCGTCACATCGCACATGACATAGCCGCGCTGAGCGTTGTGCCATTTGAGGCACTCATTCTCTTTTTGGATTTGAAGGGTGTCGCCGCGTTTGTCTTCCCCGTCGCCGCTGGACGTGATCGAGGTTGAAACAAACTCCGTCGCTATCGGCCGAGCACCGGGGCGCTGCCCGTCCAAGTGAAGCTCGCCTGCATAGTTCTGATGCTCGTCGCCCGTCAGCACGATTACACTGTCTTTGCCAAGCTCCTTCACCTGAGCCAGGACCCTATCACGCGGTGTCTCATAACCGCCCCAGCTGTCGAGATTGCGCCCATCGCCTTCGCCAATCTTACGGTCGAGGTCCATCATCATGATCTGCTGCGCCAGAACCTGCCACTGAGCCTTGGATGATCCGAGCTTTTCAAACAGCCAGTCCTCTTGTTGTTTACCCAGCACCTGTGCCGCGCGGTCATCCACCCCGTCACACACTGTAGCCCAGCGATCATCGCACGGCTGATCTGTCCGGTATTGCCGCGTGTCGAGAAGGTTCAAGTCAAGCAAATCGCCAAAGCGTTGCTGGCGGTAAATCTGCATCCGATTGCCAAGCGGCATAGAGGAGGCGCGCAGCGGCATATGCTCGTAATAGGCCTGCATCGCCATTTGTTGGCGCAGGGCAAATATCGACGCGGGTGTGCCGTCCTGATCAATATCCGCGACCCAGTTGTTGTCGATCTCATGATCGTCCCAGGTCACAAACCAAGGGGCAGAGGCGTGGGCTGCCTGTAGGTCAGGGTCCATTTTGTATTGGGCATAACGGCGCCGATAATCCTCAATCGTGTGGATTTCTTGGCCAAAGTGTGGCCGTACATTTTCCTCAACCCCGCCGTGCCATTTGGCGCGCATGCGGTCGCCGCGGTATTCGTAGATATAATCGCCATAGCAGAAGATGAAATCTGCCTCTTCCGCCGCCAGATATCGGTGCGCGGTGTAATAGCCTTCCTCGTAATTCTGGCAGCCCGCAACGCCAAAACGGAGCCCTTCAATGGGTTGCCCAACCGCAGGCGTGGTTTTCGCGCGGCCAATACCACTGCGTTCACGGCCTGAATAGAAGCGATAGAAATAGGGGCGGTTAGGTTCGAGACCTGCAACCTCAACATGCACCGCATGGCCAAGCTCTGGCCGCGCGACTGCGGTCCCTTCAGCAACCTTGTTGCGCATCCGTTCATCGCTCGCCACTTCCCAGCGCACTTCGACAGGGGCGGGCAGCATGCCGTATCCCGGCTCAAACGGCTGCGGGGCAAGGCGCGTCCATATCACGAAACCATCGGGCTCCGGTTCACCAGAGGCAATCCCCAGCTGGAAAGGATATTGCCGGAACACAGGCTGAGCAATTGCGCCCGTGGCTGTAAAAAGCGACAGTCCAACAATTGCCGACGATCCAAAGGATTTAAGGGCAAGGCGCCGGCTCAGTTCCAGCCGCTTTGATCGCTGATCGTTCATTCCACTATATCCTGCTTGGTAAGGTTGCCGCTATGTTGCTGCACCATATTGCAGCTTGATGGCCTTACGAACCAATTTTTCCAAGTGTCAGAAGAATTTCGGCCCCGCCAAGGAAAAAGGGCAGGCTTTTGTTAGAAAGCCCACCCTTTTCGCGACGCTCGAAGCGCTCTTCTTTATATTGGTCTTAGAAGTTATAACCCACTTCAACACCAATAAGACGCCGTGCACCCGGCGAAATGAACGATCCGCCAAACTCAATGGCAGGGATGACTTCGTTCAAATACTCGCGGTTGAGTGCGTTTTCTGCGAACACGGTGGCAGTGAAATTACCTACCTCTACGCCAGCGCGAAGGTTAAGGACGCCAAAGGCCTCGCGCTGAGCCACACTGTAGTCCGCATCTCCGACAAAGGCTGGTAGCGCAAGGGCTGAACCCGGCAGCAAACCTGAGAACAGTGTTGGCGAGGTCTGATCCTGGAAGGAGTGGAACCAGGTTGGCCCCGTGATCCGATAGTCTGCGCGCACAATTAGGTCGACCGTATCGCTCATCGGCGTGTCGATCTCAGTACCAAGGTTGATCGTGTAATCGGCCGTGTAGGGACTTTCATTGCCCACGGTTGAAGGACGGGAGCTGTTTGCTTTGATCTCGCTCTCGGTCACGTTGACAGCGCCGAAGAATTTCCAGCCCTCGACGACTTCAAAGCTCGTATTGAACTCGAGGCCGTAGACCTCAACCTCGTCAATGTTGGACACAACGCGCAACAGGCCAAAGGAGCCCACGAAGAACTCGAAGAACTGCATGTCGTCAATTTCGGTGTAGTACCCGGCAAGATCGAAGGTAACACGCCCATTCCAAAGCTGGCCTTTGACCCCTGCTTCAAATGCTGAAGATACCTCTTTGTCGTACACGTCATTGATGCTGACATCTGCGCCAATGAACTGGACAAAGTTGGCATCGATAATGGCCGAGGAACCCTGGTTGTTAAAGCCGCCCGACTTAAACCCGATGCCCCAGTTGGCGTAAAGGTTGAGGTCGGGGCTGGGCTGGTAGCTTAGGGACAATTTCGGCTGAAGCTGCTTGAACGTCTCGTTCACAGGGCTGAATGCGCCAAAGGCAAGCCCAGGGTTAATTGGCCCGCCAGTAAACGGATCAAGTGCGCCCGCAGGCACGAGACTTTCCGAGGAACGATCTTCGACGTCATAACGAAGCGCCAAGCCAAGGGTGAGGTCTTCCCACGCATATTCTGCATTGCCGAATACAGCATAGACCGTGGTGTCGAACTCATCGTTCAAAAGAAGGCTTGTAGGGTTGGAGCTGCCGGGGGCATTGAACAACTCACGGCTGACCCCAGCGCCTGTATCACCGCCGATAGACACGCCGGTTTCCCGGTCAATGTTGAGGAAATATGCCCCAATCTGCCAGCTCAATGCGTCACCGCCGTTGGATGCAAGACGGATTTCAGCGCTGATGTCGGATTGCTCGCGAATTTGCAGCTGCGTGCCGTCACAGGTGGTGGGGCTGTATGCGCCAAAGGTCGAGCCGTTAGCGGGCGCGAAGATAAACGGTACGGGAATTTGCCCGATAAAGCCGGGCTGAGCCACTGGGAAGCCGGTGAGCTGAGCGGTGGTAGCAAAGCAGCTATCGACGACGCCTTGTGCTGCTGGATCAGCAGCACCGATGAAGCGCGCAAAGTCGGCGGAAGTGCCATCCGCGGTGAGCAGTTGGTCAACATCGGAATAAAGCGCCCATGCAGTGAGCGTCATGCTGTCAAACTCATGCTCAATCTTGGCGGAGATATCGAAACTGTCCTGTTCGTTCGTTGGGCGGATATTGCCGTTATAAACGAAGGGATGCTCATTCACGTCTTCAAAGAAGGCCGGGTTGGTGCCGCCAAATGCCGGGATGTGGAAGGACGAGTTGAAGTTGATCGAGGCGCCGCGCAGCTGCGAGTAGCGCGCTTTCACGTCGAGTTCGGTCGCAGGCCCCAGATCGGCAACAAGGCGGCCATCAACAGACCACACTTCCTGATCATCAACTACGTCTGCATTCAAGAAGCCATTGCGGAAGAAACCGTCTGTCGTGCGGTAATAGCCTGATGCAACGACACCAATATTTTCGCCCAGAGGGCTGGAGATAAAGGCCGTGCCTTCGAAAGTGTTTTCGTTGGCATAAGAAGCGCGCACGCCTCCTTCGACAAAGTCGCTTGGCTTGATCGTTTGGAGGACAATTGCGCCAGCAGCCGCGTTGCGGCCATAAAGTGCGCCTTGCGGACCTTTCAGGATCTCAACCTGGCGCAGTGTACCTTGGTTCTGGTTTAGCTGAGCGGTGTTGGTCTTAAGGATGCCGTCGACCACTAGGGCAACAGAGCTCTCCGCATCGCGCGCACCGTTGATGCCGCGGATGTTGATCTGTGTGTCGCCTGCCTCTGCCGTACCGGTCACGATGGTGACGCCTGGGGTGAGTTGCGAGAAGTCCGCTGCGTTTTGTGCGCCTGTTTTCTCCAGCGCGTCTGCGGTCAAAACCGAAACCGACGCAGGCACATCCTGCAACCGCTCATTCTGGCGGCGCGCTGTGACGATGATCGCATTGTCGTCCTGCTCCTCCGCTGCGTCTTGAGAGGCGGTGTTTTCCTGCGCGCTAAGCGGTGCGGCCACGGCAAGGCTTGCTAACGATACTGCAGATAGCAGGTGGAGGTGACGCATGTGTTTTCCCTTCTTCAATTGACCAGCGTGTGCTGGAACAATTTGCTGACACGTTTGTTTTTTTGGCACCTGATCAAAAGGCCCCCTTTGGCCCGGTGATCAAAGTGGATCCCGCCACTCGTGCAATTCGGACGCTTTTGAAGAGCGCCTTGCATGTGTCAGGCTTTATTGTATACAATTGGTGCAAGTCAAGGTTCTCCAACCTTTGTCATTGCCTTTTGCAAACCCCGCCTGATGGACGAAGAATTCCCGCTATGACCAAAGCGTCCGATCGCGCCTATGAAACGATAAGAGCCATGATCTTGTCCGGCGAATTGTCGTCGGGCGACGCTTTGCGTGAGGAAGCTTTGGCGGAGACTTGCGGGGTTTCCAGAACACCGGTGAGAGAAGCTTTGCGCCAGCTTGAAGCGGACCTTTTGGTGCGTCGGACCGAGTCGCAAAGAAGCTATGTCGCTGATTGGTCTTTAGATGATGTGGCGGATGCGTTTGAATTGCGGGCCATGCTTGAAGGTCATGCGGCAAAGCGCGCAGCGCAGCGCATGACGGATGAAGTGATTACTCAGCTAAAGCAATGTAATAAAGCGATTTTGGCGGCAGTCTCCAAGCCTCAACCGGATGTGGTTACGTTCTTGGAGCGCAACCGGGAATTCCATGCAATTGTGCTCGATACGGCGGGCTCTCCGCGTCTTAAGGGGCTTCTCACAGCGCTTATCGAACAGCCTGTGGTTTGGCGCACGGCCCAACATTACGACCCTGAGGCCTTTAAATCATCGCACAGTGAACACGCAGACCTTTTGGTTGCCTTTGAAAGGCGCGATGGGGCATGGGCAAAAAGCATAATGGCAGGGCACATCCGCCGCGCGTTTCATGCTTATGCCGATGCCCATAAGGGCCTTGGTGGGGCGCGTGAAGAGCTCAAGAAGGGGGTGGCATAAGGTGTAGTATGGCGGCAACAGTGTATACAAAAAGTGTTGAGATCGTCGAAGTGAGCCCGCGCGATGGGCTCCAGAACGAAAAAGTTGCGGTCTCCACCACCGATAAGCTTGCCCTTATTGAGCGCGCGATTGACGCCGGTGCACGGCGGATTGAAGTCACGAGCTTTGTCAACCCGCGCGCGGTGCCGCAAATGGCAGATGCCGACGATGTGTGTGCAGGCCTGCCGGCGCGCGATGATGTGACTTACATTGGCCTTGTGATGAACCAGCGCGGGGCTGATCGCGCACTTGCCACTGGCCGGATTGATCAGCTGGGCGCAGTTTGTGTGTCCACCGATAGCTTTGCAATGCGCAATCAGGGGCAGACGTCTGACGGCTCGGTTGAGGCGGCGAAGGCGATTATTGCGTCGGCCAAGGCGGCTGGCAAAACGGCGCAAGCGACCATCGCGGCGAGTTTCGGCTGCCCCTTTGAAGGCGAAGTTGCCGAGGCGCGCGTTATTGAAATGGCCAAGGCTGTTGCAGAGGCTGGACCGGTTGAGATCGCGCTTGCCGACACCATTGGCGTTGGAAACCCTGCGCATGTAACGCGCCTGATCAAGGGCGTGAAAGAAGTCGTGGGGGACCTGCCCGTGCGAATGCACTTTCACAACACGCGCGGGACGGGCCTTGCCAATGTGTGGGCCGCGATTGAGGCGGGGGCCTCGACCATTGATGCCTCTATCGGCGGGCTGGGCGGATGTCCTTTTGCACCGGGTTCTGCGGGCAATGTCGCCACCGAAGACGTGCAATATATGCTGGAGCGGGCCGGGATAGACACCGGCGTTTCGCTTACAAAACTCATTGAAACCAACGCATGGCTCTCCCCCATTATGGGCAAAGAGCTTCCGGCGATGGTTGCCAAATCTGGCGGTTTTCCGACCGCCCAATCTGACAAGAAGGAAACCGCCTGATGCGTTACCGTCTGGGTGTGGATGTGGGTGGCACGTTCACCGACCTGCTGCTGTTCGATCAAGATTCTGGGGCTTTCTGGCGGCACAAGACGCCCTCGACCCCGCATGACAGTTCGGAAGGGATCCTCAACGGCGTGCTGGCGATCACTGCCGAGGCGGGTGTTGATCCGGGCGATATTGAGTTCTTCCTGCACGGCACGACCGTCGCAACCAATGCGGTGCTCCAGAACAAGGGCGCGCGGGTCGGGCTCATCACGACTGAGGGCTACCGTGACATCATGCAGATCGCTCGCAGTTTTGTGCCCGGCGGTTTGGCGGCGTGGATCGTGTGGCCCAAGCCTCAGCCTCTGGCGGCGCTTGAGGACACGCTCACCGTGGGTGGCCGGATGGACGCCGATGGCAACGAAGTGCGCCCGGTCGACGAAGCGGGCGCGCGGGCGGCTTTGGAACAGCTCAAAGCCTCAGGCGTCGAGGCGATCACGGTCAGCCTCATCAACGCCTATGTAAACGGCGCGCATGAAGCGCAAATCGGCGCGATTGCAGCGGAAGTCTTCGGCCCCGATGTACCGATTTCGCTATCCCACGAAGTGCTTCCCGAAATGCAGGAATATGAGCGCACGCTCTCCACCGTCGCCAATGCGGCGGTGCGTCCGGTGGTGGGCAATTACATCTCCAACTTGCGCGACAAGCTGGTCGAGGCAGGGGTGAAGGGTAAGCTTTCTCTGCTGCGTTCCGATGGCGGCTTGATGAGCAGCGAGAAGGCGCAAGAGCATCCCGTCAACATCTTGATGTCTGGCCCTGCTGGCGGTGTGACGGGTGCGGTTTGGGTGGCGAAGAACGCGGGGCTCAAGAACATCCTGACGCTGGATGTGGGCGGAACCTCAACCGATGTCGCGCTGATCGAAAACCTTGAACCGCGCCGGGTGCGGACCACGGAAGTGGGGCACTTGTCGGTGCGCGCTTCGGCTCTTGATGTGAAGACGGTTGGGGCAGGCGGTGGCTCTATTGCTCACGTGCCTGAGCTTACCGGCGCGCTTCGGGTGGGTCCCGAGAGCGCGGGCGCTGTGCCGGGGCCAGTGGCCTATTCCAAGGGCGGCGAATTGCCCACGGTGACCGATGCCAATGTGGTGCTTGGCTACTTGCCCGAAGACCTGCTGGGCGGATCGTTCAAGCTCGACCGTGAGGGCGCGAAAAAAGCGGTGCAAACCATCGCTGATGCGCTGGGTGTGAGCCTTATGGATGCGGCGCGCGGGATCATTGATATCGTCAATGAGAACATGTTCGGCGCTCTGAGAATGATCAGCGTTCAGCAAGGCTATGACCCGCGTCACTTTGCCCTCATGGGCTTTGGCGGAGCAGGGCCTTTGCATGTGAATGCGGTGGCAAAATTGATGGGCTCTTGGCCTGCGGTCTCGCCTGTTTCTCCCGGTGTGCTGTGCGCGCTTGGCGATGCGACAACGCGGATGCGCACGGAAACAGCGCGCTCTTTCAGCAAGCTTGCGGATCAGACTGATGTGAATGACCTCATCGCATTGCTCGACGAGATGGCGGCGCAAACTCGCGCTGAATTGGAGGCCGATGGCATTCCTTCAGATAGCATCACCAGCGAGTTCGAAGTCGATGTGCGCTACGCAGGCCAAGCCTTTGAAGTTCCGCTTACAATCGACCAAGCGACTTTGCGTGAAAAGGGCATTGAAGGCATCCTTGCTAGGTTCGATGAAGAGCACCATCGCCTCTTCACCTTCAACATGGATACACCTCACGAGATCGTGAACCTTCGTGCAGTTGCGCTCGGAGAGTCGCTCGAACTCGAAGCCCAACAGCTTCCCAAAGGCAATTGCGATCCCACGAACGCGAAGATCAAAGACCACACGCTGTGGATGGACGGGGAGGAGCGTGCAGCCGTTATCTACGACCGCGCAAAACTGCTCCAAGGGGACACGATCCCCGGCCCTGCGATCATCACCGAGATGGATTCGACCACCCTCGTCGAACACGATTGCACCGCGACGATTGATGCGGTGGGCAACATCCTCATCAACCCAACCAAGATGGAGGGCTAAACGATGCCAGCACAAATCATCGAAACCAATCCAACGCCCTTCAAAAAACTCGACATCGACCCGGTCACGCTCGACATTATCGAGAACGCGCTGCGCAATGCTCGCACGGAAATGGACGCGACGCTTGTGCGCACCGCTATGTCCCCCGGTATTCGCGAGCAAGGCGACGCCTTTCCGCTGATCGCAGACCCATCGGGCAAGATGATCGTGGGCCAGTTCGGCAGCTTCATCGGCGGATTTCTAAAAAGCTTTGAGGGCACGATCGAAGACGGAGACATGATTTTCCTCTCCGATCCGTACTCATGCGAAGGCGCGATCAGCCACTCCAACGACTGGCTTGTCATGCTGCCCGTGTTCAAGGACGGCCGGCTCATCGCTTACACCGCCATGTTCGGGCACCAGTCCGATATTGGCGGTATGGTGCCCGGCTCCATGCCGATTGAGGCGACCTCAATTTTCCAAGAAGGCGTGCGTATTCCGCCCGTTAAGATCTGGAAAAAAGGCGAATATAATGACGACCTGATGAAGCTTGTCATGCACCAAACGCGCAAGCCCGATTGGTGTCAGGCTGACCTCAACGCGCTCATCGCCAGTTGCCGCGTGGCCTCCAACCGCCTCATCGAAATGGCAGAGCGCTTTGGCGATGATGTCTATTATTCCGCAACGCAGGAACTGCTCGCGCGCAACCACCGCGCTATGAAGGCGCTTATCAGTCAGGCGATCCCCGAGGCGAAAAACAGCTTCGAAGATTTCATCTGCGACGATGGTAAGGGCTACGGTCCCTATAAGATCAAATGCACCATGTGGCGCGACGGCGATAAGGTGATTTTGGACTTCGACGGCACCGATCCTCAAAGCGCGGCCTCGATCAATTTCTACTTGAATGAGAACATGTTCAAGATGTTTTTTGGCATCTACATGATCATGGTCTTTGACCCGCAGATCCTGTTCAACGATGGGTTCTATGACCTGATCGAAGTGCGCATTCCAGAAGGCTCGCTGCTCAAGCCGAAGTTCCCCGCAGCGCTTTCAGGCCGCACCCACGCTCTGGGCCGGATTTTCGACATTCTCGGAGGTCTGCTGGGGCAGGGCACGCCTGAGTTCTTAAACGCGGCTGGCTTCTCTTCATCGCCTCACCTGTTTTACTCGGGCTGGGACAACCGAGAAGGCAAGAAGGCGGACTGGTTCCAGCTGTTCCAAATCGGCTTTGGCGGTATTCCGGGACGGCCTCTTGGCGATGGTCCGGACGGACACTCGCTCTGGCCGGGCTTCACCAATGTGCCCAACGAGTTTCTTGAACGCTACTTCCCGCTGCGGATCGAGCGGTATGAGACTTCGCCAGACTCCGGCGGCGCCGGTCTGCACCGGGGCGGCAATGGCATTCATATGACCTATCGCTTCTTGGCGGACGGCGCGATTGCGATCCATGATGACCGTTGGTTCGTGCCGCCATGGGGCGTCAATGGCGGTCACCCCGGCAAACGCGCGACCAAGCTTCTCGAGCGCGCCGATGGCACCACCGAGATCGTCGGCAACAAGGTCGAAGATGTCGAGGTGAAGGCGGGCGAGCAATTGCACTTTATCACCTGGGGTGGTGGCGGCTGGGGCGACCCGCTTGAGCGCGATCCTGAGCTGGTGGCACTCGAAGTGCGCCAAGGCCTCATCACCATCGCAGGCGCGCGTGATTATGGGGTCATCATCGATCACGATCATGCCGTGGACCTTGCTGCGACCGATATCCTTCGCGCTGATATGAAATCCGGGCGCGGTGAACTCTCCCTCTTTGACTATGGCCCCGGCATCGAAGCGTTGCGCGAGGCGTGCGAGGAAGAAACCGGCCTTGCCGCGCCAATTCAACCTTCATGGGATCAACAACGTCATGGGTGATGTTGCAAACAATGGCGCTCTAAAGGGCCTGCGCGTAGTCGAAATGGGCCAGCTTTTGGCGGGGCCTTTTTGCGGCCAATTGCTTGGCGATATGGGCGCAGACGTCATCAAGATTGAGGCGCCAGGTAAGGGCGACCCCATGCGCGTTTGGGGGCAGGGCGAGGAAAAGGTCCAATGGGAAGTAATCGCGCGCAATAAGCGGTCGGTCACTTGCAACCTTCGCGTGCCTGAGGGGCAGGATATTGCTCGTCAGTTGATCGCGAAAGCTGACATTCTTATCGAGAATTTCAAGCCCGGAACGCTGGAGAAATGGGGTCTCGGCCCCGAGGAACTCCACAAGACCAATCCCGGCCTGATCATCGCGCGTATGTCGGGCTATGGCCAGACAGGCCCGTATTCAACACGCGCCGGATTTGGCGGCATTGGCGAGGCGATGGGCGGATGGCGCTATATCGTGGGCGATCCCGACCGACCCCCTGCACGCATGGGCATCTCCATCGGCGATACGCTATGCGCAACCTATGGCACTATGGGCGTGCTGGCGGCGCTCCACCACCGCGAGAAAACGGGTGAGGGGCAGGTGATCGACACTGCGCTCTACGAGGCCGTGCTTCAGGTCATGGAAGGGCTGGTCCCGGAATATGACCAAAACAACTTCATCCGCGAACGCTCCGGATCAATCCTCCCCGGTATTGCACCAAGCAACGTCTATTCCTGCTCAGACGGCCCGTTTATGATCGGCGCCAACAATGACGCGATTTTCAAGCGGTTCGCACAAGCGATGGGGCGTCCGGAACTTGGTGAGGACGAACGCTATGCGACACACCTTGCACGCGGCAAAAATCAAACGGAACTCGACAATCTCATCAACGAATGGACCGCAACGCTGACCATTGATGAGCTTGACGCACTGATGATTGAATATTCAATCCCCGCTGGCCGCGTCTACACCGCCAAGGACATGCTCGCCGACCCGCATTTCCAAGACCGCGAGGCGATCATTGAAGTGGAAACCGAAGGCCACGGAAAACTCAAAATGCAAAACGCTTTCCCGCGCTTTTCGAAAACACAAGGCTGCGTGCGTCGCACTGCGCCCGTGACACCGGGACAGCACAATCTTGAGGTGATGAGCGAAGTCCTTGGCTGGGATGAAAGCGAAGTCGCAGACAAATCAGAGCGCGGGTTTATGTGACCCGCGCTCATCTATTGGACTACTCTAAAACTTCACAAACACATTGACGTTGGCAACGTGGTCCATCCGGTCCTCGCGCCCATCACGAAAGACCGTTTGGTTGAGATAGCCAGGCACTGCCTCAACTCCATTGCCAAGCGGCACCGAAACACCGAAAAAATTCCGCCACACGCTCAGCCCACCGTTTTGCACGGTGGTATCATTCAGTTCGATGAAGGGCTCGGTGTAGGCAACGAACTTGTTATTTTCAGAGATCGGCACCTTTAGCTGTACGAAGTTGCGAAAGCGCCATGATGTGCCATTGGCCTCTTCGAAGGTGCGCTGTTCAAGACGCGTGCGCGAATCCAGCGTCACGCCATCCTTTTCCAGCAGACGCACGTTAAGCTCTTGATAAAATCGGTGTTCATTAAGTTCAGCCGGGCCGATGGGATCGGTCAAGATGTAAGCATAACCACCGCCAATATTGACCTTGTCGGTTATGCGATAGCCGACAAAGGAGCGGAGCAATAGCTGTCCCAAACGGTCAGCATCGTTAGTGAAACGCTCTTGCGCCTCAGCGCGCACATACCAGTCTTTGTCTTCACCAAGGTCAATGGTGACAAACTGACCAGTCCAGATATTAAAGTCATCCTCGGTTGCGCTAGCCGGGGTAGCGGCGAAGGTCGCCAAAGCGCCAGATAGAAGCGCGAGGCCACATATATTCATGACCTTGGATGCTTTTCTCACATTATGCCTCGTTTGATTGGGGTGGTCTGTTTGGAACGCGATGTAATTGGGGCGCTTAAGGCATGGGCTTTGCAAAAACGTCTAATGCGCATCACGCAATGCAACGGAGTGATCCCCAAGTGGTTGTTATCGGTGGTTCGTTTTGCCAATCGCGGTGCCCCCATCTTGGGGAGGGGGAGGGTGTGGGGTCAGGAGGCACCGCTCTTGGTTTGTCGGACACGCCGAGGCTTGAACTATTACTCACACGCTCGCTCGCCCAAATCAGCCGATTGGCGAGCTTCCCGGCGTAAGCCAGATGGCGTATGCAGTTTTGGCAATCGGCTCTATTATGGAAAGGATGCCGAACCCTTTGTCCGTCCTACCATCTGATGGCGAGAGCATCGCCGAGTTGCGCGAACTCTATCGCGCAGCGGAGTCGCGTGCTGCACGCCTGCGATTGCTTTCCGTGTCAGCCCGCGACTTAGCAGGCGCCAATAGCGACAATATGGAAACAATCGTCGGGCGCTGTGCGGAGCGACTTGCGTTCTTTGTTGGGTGTAGGGGCGCGGCGGTGACATTGGGTATGCAGAGACCTGATGCCGAAGGCGCAGTTCCGATTAATGCACCGGGTGACCAAGGCGAGGTTGTGGCTTGGCTATGTGTCGAAGGGCTTGGCGGGCTGGAGGCAATTCGCGACGAAGAGGATCGCGAGGCGTTCCGCATGGAGCTTGATCTGCTGGGTCTTGCGATTGATCGCATTGGTAAAGAGCAAGAGCGGACCAATCTGCTTTCGACTTTGCAAGAACGCGAAAAGATGCTTGGGACATTGCTCGATCAAATTTTTACAGCGCAAGAGGAAGAGCGTCGCCGGGTGAGCCACGAACTGCACGATGGGGTCGCGCAAACAGCGACCGCTTTGGTGCGAATTTTAGAAAGTCCGTCGCACGGCGAAAATGGGTCTGACAATCCGATGAACCCTGCGCAAGTTGCCCGGTCTCTCGTATCGGAGTTGCGCCGAGTGATCGCTGGGCTTCGTCCCACCTTGCTCGATGATCTTGGTCTGTTGCCAGCTCTTCAAGCCTTGTTTGACGCGCTCGAGGAGGATGGTTTTGCGGTGGAACAGTGCGTTGATGAAGGTCATGTGCGTTTATCGCCATTGATCGAGACGGCGGTGTTCCGCATTGCGCAAGAAGCGGTGACCAATATTCGCAAGCATGCAGGCGGGCCATGCAAGGTAAAAGTGACCGCCCGTTTCGATACCCAGCCAGCAGTGCTCAGGATCGAGGATGAAGGGATTGGCCCCTCTGAAAAGACCAAACAAGCAGGCATGACGCCCGGTAACAATGTCGGTATCGAGGTCATGAAGGAACGAATGGCGGCAATCGGTGGTTCATTAAAATGGGGCGCAGGCGACAAACGCGGAGTTTTCGTCGAAGTGCAATTCCCCGCAAAGGCGTAAGGAATTCATTATGTCACAAGCCACGATTTCACCCAGCATCTTAATCGTTGATGATCATCAACTGGCCCGCGAGGGCCTTCGTGCTGTTCTTTCGGGCGGTGACTTTGAAACCATCCACCTTGCCAGCACAGGCGAGGAAGCTATCGACAAAGTCCGCGAGCTTATCCCTGACATTGTTTTGATGGATGTGCGCCTTGGTGATGGGATCGATGGTTTAGAGGCCACGCGTCGGATTGCGGCACTGGGGCTTACCACAAAGGTAATCATGCTCACACTTCATGATATGCCCGGCTATGTGCGCACCGCGCTTTCGGCGGGGGCGGCTGGATATGTGCTCAAAGACACTGAGATAGGCGATCTGCGAAGTGCGATTGAGCAGGTGATGGATGGCCGTTCTGCTATACCGCTTGACCTTGTCAACGCCGCTATGAGCAGCGAGTCTATGACGAGTGCAAAGGGAGACTTGAGCGAGATTTTGACCGGGCGCGAACAAGAGGTTGTGGCTCTCGTGGCAGAGGGGCAAACCAATAAAGAAATCGCCCGCGAATTGGAGATCAGCCCTGCAACGGTCAAAGTCCATGTGGAACGTTTGATTGCAAAGCTGGGCGTTGCTGATCGCACGCAGGCTGCCGTGCTCGCAACCAAGCTCAAGTCGGCGCAAGCTGGAAGGGCTTGAAGGTTGGCGGGATGATCAAAGGCTCTCGGCACTTTTGGACTGATCGTCCACTTGCCTTCAAAGGCCTTGTGGTCGTGGCCTTGCCTTTGGCGGTGCTGCTTGGGGCACTCGTTTCGCTTTATCTTGCCTCGAACGCAGAGAGCGAAGCGGAGGATGACGTGCGCCGTGCATTTGCCATTCAGCGCGACGTTTATCAGGTGCACGCTCTGCTCGCCGAGGCGGCGGCAGGCGTTCGCGGTTACGCGCTGACACGCGAAGACCGCTTTCTTGCTCCCTATTACACAGCAGAACAGGATCTGCCTGTCACTTTGCAAAGGCTTGAAGCGGCGATTGAAGACGAGACCGTTCGGCCACGTTTTATCGAGCTTTTGCAGGTCACACAGACCAAGCGCGATGGTCTGCGCGCAACAATTGCTCTTACGCAATCCGCCACTCAACCAAGCCTTGATCAGATCGAAGAAGCGCTCGTTGCAAACAAGTTGGCGCTCGATGCTGTGCGCGCTGAGATTGATAACATTCAGCGGCTTGAGGGTGTCGTTCTTGATCGCAGGCGCGCGCTTGTGGACGATGTGCGCACGCGCTTTCTGACACTTACCGCGGTCAGTGCAATCATCGGACTTTTGGGCAGTTTTGCGGCCGTCTATCTGTTTTCAACCGGAATTGTCCGCCGCGTGAGCAAGCTTGAAGGCGATGCCGAGCTATTGGCGCGCGGTGAACGCCTCGAAGCGCCTCCCGAAGAAGCCGATGAACTTGGCCGCCTTGCACAAAGGTTGGCGCGTGCAAGCGCGCTGCTGCGAAAACGCGAAGATGATCTAAAGGCAAGCGAAGAGCGCTTCCGGCTCGTGATCGAGCAAGTCAGCGATTATGGCATTTTCGCGCTCGACCCACAGGGGATCGTGACCAGTTGGAACCTTGGAGCTGAGCGGATCAAAGGTTGGCAGACAGAAGAAATCGTTGGCAAGCACTTTAGCCGTTTCTACCCCTCGGACACACGCGAGTATCTTCCCGACGAAATGCTTGATGCTGCGCGCAAAAAGGGCACGGCTGAGGATGAAGGGTGGCGTATCCGCAAAGACGGTACGCGTTTCTGGGCCAATGTTGTCATCACTGCGCTGCGTGGAGAAAGTGGCGAGCTTCAAGGCTTTGCCAAAGTCACCCGGGACATGACAGAACGACGGCGCAGCGAGGAAGATTTGCGTGCGGCGCAAGAGGAGGCAGTCGCGGCAAATCTTGCCAAAAGCGAGTTCCTCTCTCGCACCAGTCACGAGCTTCGCACGCCCCTAAACGCAATCCTCGGCTTTGGTCAGCTTCTTGAGATTGACGAGGAAAGCTTCGCCAAACCGCACCGCGATGCCATTCATCAGATCGCGAAGGCGGGCCGCCACCTTCTTGCTCTCATCAACGACCTGCTTAACATTTCGAGTATTGAGGCCGGTGCCGAAGAGGTCGAGATTGAAGCGGTCGATATCGCACAGTTGCTTGAAGAGGTGCGTGACCTTGCCCATCCGATCGTGACAGCGGCGGGCCTTCGTTTCGAGATCGACCTGCCTGCAAACCCGGCCATCGTACAAGCCGACAAGCGCCGAACAACTCAAGTGATCCTCAACCTTGTCAGCAATGCCGCAAAATACAATGTGGATGGGTCGTTTGTGCGATTGGGCGCTGTTGGTGAGGGCGATGATGTCACCGTTTTTGTGGAGGATGACGGGCCCGGTGTAGACCCTGAAAACCTCTCACGCTTGTTCACCGCGTTCGACCGCCTTGGCCAACACAAACGCTCTCATAGCGAGGGCACAGGCCTTGGCCTTGCGCTGTCGAAAAGTCTGGTGGAATCGATGGGGGGCACAATCGACTATGCGCCGCTTAATCCAGGCGCACGGTTCTGGTTTTCGTTAACCCGCAATTCTCACACTCTGGACGCGCAGCAGGCTGCGGAATAGGTGCACGGCCATGCCAACCCAATTGATTGACCCCAAGGAAATTCTCGCTCGTCGAATACTGGTAATTGACGACGAAGAAGCCAACGTACTCCTCTTGCAGAACCTTTTGCAAAGAGAAGGATATACCGACGTTCATTGCCTCACCGATTCAAGCAAGGGGCTACAGTCATACATGGATTTGCAGCCTGATCTGGTGCTGCTTGATTTGATGATGCCTGAGATCGATGGTTTTCAGTTGCTCGAGGCGTTCTCGCGCCATGATGCCGTTGATGAGTTTCGCCCCGTTCTGGTTCTTACAGCGGACACCACTATCCAAGCACGGCGAAAGGCACTTTCACTGGGCGCGAAGGATTTCGTCGCAAAGCCCTTTGACGTGATCGAAGTGGGTCTTCGTATCTCGAACCTTCTCGAAACGCGCCTTCTTTACGAGCGCCTGCGCACCTCCGCGTAAACCTAGGAAGCCAAAGCGGCGGCGGCCTTGGCGCGTTCGTTGATTTCTTCCAGGGTTGCAGCCTCTGGGACAATCCAGCTTCCCCCGACGCACAGCACGTTTTTTAGAGCCAGCCAGTCGGGCGCGGTCTGCGCCGAAATGCCGCCTGTGGGACAAAAGAGGCACTGACCAAAGGGTCCAGAGAGCGCCTTCAATGCAGGAATGCCGCCGGACGCCATCGCAGGAAAGAACTTGAAATGTGTGAGCCCCATATCAAGGCCGCGCATAATATCGCCTGCATTTGCAACGCCGGGCAGAAACGGCAGGCCGCTTGCAATCGCTGCCTTGCCCAAACTTTGGGTGAGGCCCGGTGAGACGATGAATTCCGACCCGCTGCCGCGCGCTTCGTCCAATTGGCGCGGGTTGATAACCGTCCCCGCACCCACGATGGCTCCGGGTACAAGGTTCATCCGCTTGATCGCTTCCAAAGCATCGGGGGTGCGCAGCGTCACCTCAAGCACTTTGAGACCGCCATCAACCAACGCCTCAGCCTGTTCGCGCGCTTTGCCCACGTCTTTCACAACCAGCACAGGGATCACCGGCGCCGTTTTCATTACCCGCTCGATTTCGCTTGGATCGAAATTTGTCGTGTCGCTCATCCGGCGTCTCCCTTTCATCGCGAGTATAAGTCGAGCGCGGGCCAAGCGCGAGGAAATTTGGAGCTTTCGAATTCGTATTCAACAGAGGACCCTTAGATGGTATCCGGGCGCTGCGGCTTGAGGAGGAAAAGCCATGGCAAGCACTGCATTGTTCAAACCCATAACGGTCAACCGGTTGCCGGAAGATGCGTCGACTTTTGCTGCAATCGGAAAGCTTTTGAGCAATCCGGTCGAGGTTTATTCAGACCATCTCTACCGTGAGCATTTCCACAAGCGCCGCTTTGTAGGTCGCAATATCGTCCACACCAGCGACCCGCAGACTTTCCAAGACGTTCTTTTGACGCACCAGTCGGCTTTTCCCAAAGGCGAGGTGGAGCATCGCATTTTGTCTGGAGCGACGGGCAATGGGCTTTTGACGGCTGAAGGTCACGACTGGCGGACCCAGCGCAAAGCGGCAGCACCTGCGTTCAGGCACGACCGTTTGAATGACCTGCTGCCTGATATGAATGTGGCGGCGCGAAAGGCCGCGGCACGGATCGCGCACAGTTCGCAGGATCGTGATGTGCTGCCGGTCATGATTGATGCGACCTTTGAGATTATCGCTGGCGCGCTTTTATCAGGTGATGAGGAGGTGCTTGATCCGGAAAGGATCGCCGCGGATGTCGCTTACTTCCTAGAACACCTTGGCAAGATTGACTTACTGGACCTCGTGCCGCCTTTGAGATCACTTCCCCGGCCGTGGGGTGCCAAAGGCCGGGCGGCTGTCGAACGGCTTCGCGTTGATGCGATGACAGCTGTGAAATCACGCCGGGCGAGTGGGCAAGCGCGCGCAGACCTACTCAACCTCCTGATCGATGCGCGCGACCCGGAAACGGGCGATGGCCTTAGCGATGTTGAGCTGCGCGACAATATTATCACCTTTATTGGTGCAGGGCACGAGACCACCTCTTTGGCGCTTACATGGGCGCTTTACCTGCTCGCCAATGCTCCTGAATGGCAGGAGCACCTCGCGCGAGAGGCGCGTGAGGTTTGCGGGGAGGGGGACGTGAAGGCGCAGCATTTGGGTGAGCTTCGAGTGCATGAATGGGTGATCAAAGAAGCCATGCGGCTGTACCCGCCGGCCCCTACTATGGTGCGGGTGGCCAATGCAGATGTGGAGCTAACCAATCTTTCGGTCAAAAAACGTGATCAGATTGTACTGGCGATCTATCCAATGCATCGCCACACCAAGCTGTGGGATGCGCCAGATCACTTTGATCCTGAACGCTTTTCGCCGGAGCGCTCGGGTGATCACCATCGGTATCAGTTCATCCCATTTTCTGGCGGTCCGCGCATTTGCATCGGTATGCGTTTTGCGATGATGGAAGCGGTCACAATCCTTGCTCACCTTGTGCGAAGGGCTAAGGTTGCGCCGGTCCATGGCTTTACGCCTTATCCCAAGTCCCGGATCACTCTTCGGCCCGAGGGGGAATGCGGTTAATTTGTGCGCCGCGCAGCGGCTGAGAAAATGCGCGAACCCAGCGTCAATCAAGCGTGGGCGTGATTAACAGATTCCTTATCAATCCGAGTTATGGCTGACCGTGAAATTTTGAGTTCACGTGGACAGGACAGCAAACGGACCACTTGATGACAGGGTCAGCAAACGCCCCACAGCGCACAGCCCTTGTTGGTGCGACCGGTTTTGTCGGGACAGCGCTTCGGCGTCAGACCTCCTTTGACGCCTGCTTCAACAGCCGAAATATCGGCGAGATTGAGGGACACGCATTCGCCAGTGTCGTTTGCGCTGCGGCTCCGGGATCAATGCTCGAGGCGAACACCGCGCCAGAGCGGGACCGGGCTCAGATACACGGCCTGATTGATCGCCTCGCCAAGGTGCATGCCGAAAGCTTTATCCTTATCTCTTCAATTGCCGTTCTTTCCAACTTCGCAGGACAGCACGTTGAAAGCACGAAGGATTTCCAGAAAGAGCTTGCCTATGGTCGCCATCGCCGCGAGCTTGAGGTCTTCGTAGAGGAGCATTTTGCAAACAGCCTTGTGGTGCGTTTGCCAGCTTTGTTTGGCCAGGGCCTTCGCAAGAATTTCATCTTCGATTTGATGAACCCTGTGCCCTCTATGTTGACGGCTGAGAAGCTTGGCATTTTGCGTGATGGGCTTGCTGCGGATCTCGCTGATTGGGTCGATGAGTTATATACTCCCGACGCTGCGACGGGCCTGTTGAAGCTGGATCGTCCTTCCTTGAACAGCGATGGACGCCGGCCCGCTTTGGATAGGGCTGTCGGTGAACTTGGCCTTTCCGCAACGCAGTTTCACAACCGCGCGACGACATACCAATATTACCAGATCGAGCGTTTGTGGCGCGATATCGCGATAGCAAGTGATGCAGGGCTAAGCCATCTGCATTGCGCATCTGAGCCGATTAAAGCTGAAGTGATCCACAAGCGGCTGACCGGTCTCGATATGCCCGAGACATCGGCGCGCCTGCACAGTGAGGACATGCATTCGGCACATGGCGTTTTGTGGGGCACAAATGGGCCTTATCTTTTTGGCGCAAACGATACGCTTGAGCGGCTGAGTGAGTTTTATCAGAGCGAAAGGGGCAAGCCATGAAGCTTGCTATGTCCAATATCGCTTGGGCTCCTGAAGAGCGAATGGAAGCCTATTTTGCCATGGCGGACGCGGGTTTCACCGGCCTTGAAATTGCGCCCGGTTTGTTCTTTCATGCAAGCGATGATCCTTTTGTGCCTAGCAAGGCAGAGGCCACCGAAGCGCTTTTGGAAATAGCGGATCATGGACTTTCATTTGTATCGATGCAGTCGCTGCTTTTCGGTGTTCAAGGTGCCGGTCTTTTCGATGGCAAAGATGCTCGCGCGGCCTTGGTTGGAGGCATGCACCGTGCAATTGATCTTGCGGGCCGATTTGGCATCCCGAACCTCGTATTTGGATCACCTCAACAGCGCAAAGTACCTGCCGAAATGGCAATGGACGCAGCGCTTGATCAGGCCGCCGATCTGTTCCGCGAGCTTGGCGATAGGGCACAAAGCGTTGGCACTTGTATAACTGTTGAGGCCAATCCAGCAGCTTACGGCACAAACTTCCTAAACACTCTCGAACAGGCACGCGCTTTTGTTGAGCAAGTTGATCACCCGGCGATCGCTGCGATCCTTGATTTGGGCGCAATGCATATGAATGAGAGCTTCGATGCAGTGCCGGAGCATCTCCAAACTCTCACCCCCACCCTTAATCATGTCCACGTAAGCGAGCCTGAGCTTGCTCCTGCGCCGGCCGCACCAGAGCGTTTGACACCGATCCTCGGCGCACTTGCTGAGCATGGTTACTCGAAGGCGGTTTCCATTGAAATGCGCAGACCTGATAACGCAATCATAGGTGTGAGAAGTTCCATCGCTGCACTTGTGCAGGCCTCCATTGCTGCCGGTGTAATGGGGGAGGTCGCTCATGCATGAACCTCAGGCCAAGAGCTTTGCCAAGCAGCGTGAAGATGTCGTTGTATCCGTTTGTTTCGCAACACCTCCTGCAAAGGCGCAGACCTTCGATACGATCCGCAAAATCGCCGATGATCTCGACCAGGTTTACCGTTTCCGTGAGCTCATCCTGGTGGTCGAAGCACATGAGAAGGATGCATTCCTTCCTCTTGTCGAAGAGGTGAGTGATGTGCGGCTGTTCGTCGTGCGCAAAGGCACCGAATATTACGAACGCCGCGTGATTGCCGCAGAAGAGGCCATCGGTGATCTGGTTCTGATCGCGCAGGAAGATGAAGCTGCCCATATGGATGTGCGCGCTTTCCTCGATCATGCCGAGAAATCCAATGCGATTGCGCTTGCCAATTGCGGGAAGAGCCGCCCGTTCAAGACGCTTTTAAGCTACCCCTTCATCGCGCTTGGCCGCCTTGCTGGCTTTGCCGTTTACCCAAGCGATTTTCAGTCGATTGCGATGCCACGAACGCTGCTCAATCATATTCTTGCGCACGACGAACCGCGCTTGGCCTTGCGTTATCCTCCACGTGATCCGCGCCTGCCCCTTGCGTCATTTAAGACGTCCAAGGAGGTCTCTTCTCGCAGCGCTTTCAAGGACGTCGGACGGCGGATGCAGTTGCTCCAAACCTTGCTGGTCTATCTGACGCCGATCATTCTTTCGGTCGTAGCGATCTCTTCGACCATCTTGACGCTTGTCGGCTTGGCCTATTCGGCTTGGATCATTGGCGCTGTCATTATGTTGGACACCCTTGCACCCGGTTGGCTCACCACCAATACGATGCTCGCGGTGAGCGCAGTCTTTATGGGGGTCTCGACCCTTGGTCTTAGCCTTGGATTGCAGCACCTTTTGCGTCAACAAGCCCGCGAAAAGGGCGAGCGTGTGTCGGAAGAAGTCAACCGGATCGATCTGTTTGGCAAGGTGGCCGTTGACCTGAATGTCGAGCTCGAAAGTGAGAACTGGTCGCGCACCAACGGTCCCAAAGCGGTTCGCGGTGGTGAGTGACTGTGAAAACGCATCCCACCCCATATGATTATGTCGTGATCGGCGGCGGCTTTTATGGCTGCTGTTTGGCGCTTTATCTGCGCTCAATCTCTGACAAAGTCCTTTTGGTGGAAGCCTCGGACGCTTTGATGACACGGGCAAGCCGCGTCAATCAGGCGCGCGTCCACACCGGGTTTCATTACCCGCGCTCGGCTGTCACAGCGGTCAAATCCATGCTGCTTCACCGCAAATTCCTCGAGGATTTTCCCGAAGCGATCGTCGATGAATTTCAAATGCTCTATGCGATCGCCAAACGTCGCTCCAAAGTGACCGCTAAGAAATTCCACCGAATGTTTGGCGACATGGGTGCGCCGATTGAAGTGGCCTCACCCAATGACCGCGCGTTGTTTGACGCCGATCTGGTGGAAGAGGTCTTTGCGTGTTTTGAGACCGCTTTCGACTATTCGATCCTTGCCAATGCCATGGCAAAGCGATTGGATGAAGCGGGGATTGAATTGCGTCTTTCGACCAAGGTTGAGGCGCTCGATGCAAGCGACGATAGCGTTAGCGCAGGGCTTTCAGACGGGAGCGAGATCACCGCAAGATACGCATTCAACATCACCTATGCGCAGATCAATTCCGTGCTGGAGATGGCAAAGCTTCCTAAAGCGCGGCTCAAATACGAGGTCGCAGAACTTGCCCTGATCGAGCCACCGCAAGAGCTCAGCGCGCGCGGGATTACGGTGATGGATGGGCCGTTTTTCTCGACCATGCCATATCCATCTGCCGGGCTCTATTCGCTGACGCATGTGCGTTACACTCCGCATGAAAGTTGGAGCGATGAGCGGGCGACACGCGATCCCTATCGCCATTTTGCAAGCAGTGAATACGCGACCCGCTATGCCTTCATGCTGCGTGACGCACAGCGATATCTGCCGTGTTTAAAAGGCTCGAAATATCACCGCTCGATCTATGATGTGAAAACGGTGCTGGTGAAAAATGAGCAGGATGACGGGCGACCCATCCTGTATCATCAATCGCCAGGTGCCGGCCGGGTGATCTCGATCCTAGGCGGCAAGATCGACAACATTTACGACCTGTTCGAAGCCGTCCAAAGCACCGCTCCTGAATTTTCAAAGCTGCATTCTGGTTTTGTCCTTGGGGTGCAATATGCCTGAGGCTTTGGGGCGTTCTGGCCCGGTCGCTGAAGTTGTAGATCAGCGGCGCGGACGGCTTTTGCCAAGAGTATTGCTGGTGCTTTTCTTGGCACTTTTGGTAGCGCTTAGAGGCGCAACCCTCCTGTATGACCACAGCCTCCATTCCATCGACGGTGCGATGCAGACGTGGTTTGCTCTTGATAACTTTGCCGATGGGGCAAAGATTGGGGAGGAGTTCCAATCCTATCTTGGCGTGACCATGATCCTCTCGCTTTTGCCGGGGTTTGTGGCATTTGGTCAGACCTTGTGGGCGTCGACACTCTCTGCATACGCAATGGTCATGATCGGCAGTTTTGCAGGTGCCTATGCCATCGTTTGGATGCTTCGACCTATTGCGCGTCAACAGCGCTGGCTTTGGGTTATCGGGTTGATTTTCGTGTTCTACTATGTCGGCGCTTTGGCCGCAGGACTGGTGGGACTACCTTATCCTGCGACTTTTGATCCCGGGGTCTCCTTGCGGCCTTTACGCGGGGCTTTGCCCTTTTTTGTTCTGCCGGTTTTCGTCTGGGCAATTCGCCGGATCTTGGCGACTGAACTGGTGGTGCCCGCCATTTGGCTTGGGCTTGTCACAGGGCTGGGGCTGTTGTGGTCCAACGATGCTGGCATACCTTTAGTGATCGCATGCGCCATAGGGCTTGCCGCAGCGCTTTGGCCCAATTGGGGCTTGGCGGTGAAGGGTTTGCTTGCCTTCATCCTTGGAATTGCAGTTTCCGCTTTTGCAGGTCTCATGCTTGTTACCCACGGTGACCCCGGCGGTTGGATGCAATACAATTTCACGGACGTTGCAGGAGACCAATTCTGGTATTTTGGCCCGTGGGATAAAGACACGCGCGTGCTTTCGCTTCTCGATATCCCGCGAATTTTTATCTCGGGCCATTGGTTTTCAACACTGAGTCTGATCATGCTCACAGCAAGCGTGATCTTTGCCGGTGTTAAGCGCATGAGAGGGAAAGGTTCACCAGTGCGTTTGGCCGCGTTCCTATTTGTCGCAGCCAGTATCGTGGGCACCGCGTTGATCCCGCAGATCGGTGGACATATCGGCGCAGAATATAACGCCATCACATTTGTGCTGGGTGTCTGTTCGCCCTTGATACTCTTTCAAAAGCCGCTCTTCTCGCTCGTGAAATCGCTTTGGAGCAAGGCGCCAGCCTTTGTGGTTCCTGCTTTAGCATCTGTCTCAGCGCTCACCATGGTCGCATTGGACGGTGCCAATTTCGTGAGCACATCAGCTCAGACCGAGCGCACCGTCTACTCCGCAAAGCTTGGGTTTTACGTTAATCCGCAAACTGCCGAAGACCTTGCGGCGATGGAACGCCTCTCAGATTTCCTTGGTGAGGGCGGTTTTGCTCAGAACCGGCGTTTGCTTTCTGTCTACACCTCGGCATTGGACATCGCTGCTGGCACAAAAAGCCCTGCGCCTGTGGGTTCACTGATCCATGCGCTGGGTGAGCAGGGGCGGATTGACTTTAACGAGCTGCTGTTCGGCAAGACCGTTGCAGTCACTACAATAGCGCCCGATTACTCCGGCTGGGCAGGTTGGAACACGCGCGCCAACTGGTCTTTCTTCAAGAATTTGCGCGATCTTTACAGGCCCATCGGCCGCAGTGATCAGCACATATTGTGGATTAGAACAAACACAACGCCGCGTCCTCAAGAGGCGAAATGCGAGATTACGGATTGGACATATGGCCGCTTTGTAGTGTCCGTGGAGGCGAGCGAAACTGGCGTCGCATCGCTCTTTATTGAGCGCGAGGGCTTTGATGCAAGCACACGCGGCGCAGCGCTCACTGTCACTGAGGACTCGCCTTTCACCCGGGCTTCGGCCGAGGCCCAATGGAGCGATTTCCCGCGCTATGGCATCCCGAATGCAAGGATGATCGAAGTCTCCACACCCGTTGCATCTGGCGAGGTCACCAAGCTCACGTTTGAGGTCATGAACGGTTCTTCCATCGGTTGGGGTGAGTGCTTTGCGCGGGTTTATGCGCCTATCGATTACGGCGCTTTGCCAAGCCTTTCGGACGGTGTCGATGATCTGATCGCGGAGATAAGCAAATGAGCGAGATGCTGCGCTTCTTTGCGGTCACCGTGATGGGTGTGCTTCTTGATATTGCTATCGCATTTGGCCTGCACGAGCTTGGCGGTGTGCGCTTGGAGCTTGCGGCGGTCATCGGCTTTGTGTGCGCTGCTTGCGCGAACTATGTGCTGCATCAACTGTGGAGCTTTCGCGAAGGCGTGCGCGAATTGTCTTTTGCCCGCGGGGCTAAGTACGGGCTGGTCGCAGGGCTGACGCTTTTGGTGCGTGTTTGCGTTGTGGCAGCGCTCAATGCTTATCTGGCTGGCGAATACGCGCTGGCGATCCTCATTTGCGGGGCAGGGGTATCGTTCTTCGTGAACTTCACCTTGAGCAAGCTCTTCGTTTTTGCAGGCTCGCCCGAGCAGGAGAACGCATCGTGAGCGCGCCTGACGCCAATATCCCCGGCACCAATATGCCCGGCATCACCGCGCCAGGTTCGAGTGCGCCAGAGGATACCGAGTGGGAGGTGCCTTCTCATGACGTGGCAAGCTATTGCGCAAAAAGGCACAAGTACGCGCTTGTCATTCCGGTCATAAACGAGGGCGAGCGTATTCAGGGACAGCTTACCCGGATCAAGAACGCCAATCTTAAAGTCGACGTCATCGTTGCAGATGGAGGCTCAACCGACGGCTCTCTGGATGCTGAATTTGTAGAGCCCATCGGCGTTCGCGCTGTGCTGACCAAGACGGGTCCGGGCAAGCTTTCTGCACAATTGCGCATGGCCTATGCGTGGTGTCTTCGTGAGGGATATCAGGGCATTGTCACCATCGATGGCAATGGCAAAGATGGGGTGGAGGCGGTCGCTCAGTTCGTCGCCAAGCTTGATCAGGGCTGCGACTATGTCCAAGGCTCGCGCTATCTGCCGGGCGGCGAGGCGGAGAACACTCCGCTTGAGCGCACCATCGCCAACCGTTTTATCCACGCACCGCTTCTTAGTATCGCAGGCCGGCATTGGTTCACAGATACCACCAACGGTTTCAGAGCCTATTCCGCGCGCTATCTCACCCATCCCGGTGTGCGCCCATTCCGCAGCGAGTTTGAGGTGTACAACCTCCTGTTTTACCTCACTGTCAGGGCCGGGCAGCTTGGCCTCAAAGTCGATCATGTTCCCGTCATCCGGCGTTATCCTCAAAGCGGCAAGGTGCCGACAAAGATCGGCGGGTTTTCCTCTAAGCTCGCGCTTTTGGGGGAGACGGTGCAGGCTGCAACCGGCGGGCACACACCGCGGGAGGCAGCGCAGCAGGCGGCGCGCAAAACCTATTCACTGATATGGCCGTCGCTCCTTGCAGCTTTCGTACTTTTGCCCCTGCTTGCCAGCGTGGTGGCCGCACCAGATTATTCGCCTGACAGCTGGGCTTTCTATGAGCTTTCAAAGACGGTGTTTGCCGACTTTTACCGCTTTAGCCATTTCCGAAGCTATGCCAGCATATCGGACTATTCGAGCGCCTTCGCACCGCTTTGGCCAAGTCTCATCGCCTTGGTCGACGGTTTATTGAACACTGGTGCGCGCACCGGACTTTACCTCGCATTTTTGAGCTACTTTGCTTTTGTGCTTGTCTCTGAACGCATTGGACAAAGGATAATCGATACGCCTTGGGCGGGGGGCGCTGTGGCTTTCAGCCTTTTGCTTGGGCCAAGCATGGTGTGGGATGAATTGATCGGGGGGCGCACAATTGCTCTGCAATTGCTGCTCTATGCGCTTGTTTTGTATGGCTTGATGGCCGGGCGTTCGATGAGCCTCCTTCGTGCTGTCGGGATTGGGTTTGTCGCAGGTCTTGCGGTTATGAACCGGTTCGATGCAGCGTTTTTGCCGGTGTTCACTGTCATTGCCATTGCATTTCTCACGCGTAGCCCGGCGCGCGCAATCGCCGCGTTTGCCGCCACTGTGATCGCTGTATCACCTTGGATTGCCTATTCGCTCCACACGTTTGGGGAGGTGTTTGCGACCGACAATTCCGCAATTGCAACCTCGCTTGATAGCCGTGCTTTTGTCACAGATTGGTGGCCCGAAGCCCAAGCTAGCCTCGCAGATGATCCAGCTGCATGGGCTGCAAAAGTCTTCGCCAATACAGGGCAGTGGATTGTAAATGGGCTTGCATTGCTCACCACACCGCTTGGGATATCGATTGCGTCGGGTGCAGCGGTGCTTGGCGCGTTTCAAGCCCTTGGGGCAAGGGCACCCATTCCAATGAGCGGTGTTCAAGGGGCTGCATTTAAAGGCGCGCTGCCTTTTGTTTTTGCGTGTTTCCTAGCGGTCTCCATGCTGCCCCAGATCATCACGGGATATCTTGAATATCGTTATTATTCAGCCTTTTTCTGGGCGGTGTTCTTGGTCTTTGTCATCTGGCAAATTTCCCTCGGGCGCACCGTTCGCCAGCGTCAAACCTACGCACTGATGTTTGCTGGCGTCATGGGCCTTTGGGTGACCGGCTTCGTCGCCGTTCAGCTGTTGTCAGCTGCAAATTCTGGACGCTTTGACAGCCAGCAATGGTCCGCGTTTGATAGCGCGGGCGATGTTGCCACGCTTTCCAAGTGCATTGGCGATGACAAAGACGCGCGCATCCTTGTCATGGGCGATGACACATTCGCCGCCAAAGCAGGAGCACTTGGCTCGCTTCGCACTATGATGGAGCCGCGCAATATGGCTGAAGGCCGCCTTTCCGCAGAGGGCCAAGCGGCGTTTATCGATCTGTGGGAGGTCGATTACCTCCTCATGCGCTATCAAAGTGTGCGCGATCAAAGCAGGGCTGGTGATGCGTCTCAAATTGAAGGGTTCGCACCTGTTTCCACATGCGATCTCAGTGTCTTTAAACGAACCTCACACTAGGTTGCGCTGGGACTTGCAAGAAACGCAAGGTGACACATGTGTCACCTTATTCCTACACTTTTTTCCTACAAACTGATCAATTTCAACGCTTTGATCGTTGCAGCGAAAGTGACACTTTGCTTTTGGAATTCGTGTCAGGATTTGCTTGTGAAAGAGCCGCAGCCATCATGACGCGCGCACCGTGAGTAGGAAAACGCTTTTTACGCGCGGGTGTCAGCCCTTGTGTGGGTTTGGGTCACATCTGGGTTTGGCTCACATCTGGGTTTGGCTCACATCTGGGTTTGGCTCACAGGCCGCGCCCCGGTCAGCGCAAGAGCAGGCTTAACGCGTTACCCGTGGGCGTTTGTCTATAGCTGGGCTCCTCCCCCCAAGCCTGCACAATCGCAATGCCAATGCCGCCTCCCGTTTCTGGATCAGGGCCGGTGATGGGGGGAACCGTTAAGGGATTGAAGGCGGGGCCATCGTCCTCGATTTCAAGTCTGATGGCGTCGTCTTCGGCGTCAACCGCAAGCGTCAGGCAAATATCCTGCGCCCTTCCTGCGTGACGCAGCGAGTTGGCCACCAATTCTTCGACTAGAATAGCAAGTTTTATCTGAAGTCGCGGATCGAAGTCATGATCGGCCAGAAACTCACGGGCAAATCGCAAGGCATGACGGATTGCAGCCGCGCAATTGCTATCTTTTGTAACAAAAGCTGAAAACTGTCTCCTGCGGCCCATGATTGTGTGTTAACACAAGATTGACCGGGGAGGATACATGCGAAAACTCTTTTTACTTTTGGCAGCGCCGCTTGCGTTGGCAGCTCAGCCTGCGTTGGCGCAGGAGATCGGCCGGATCAAGAATGTCACCCAAGGTGGGATTGAGGTTGTACGCGATGGCGGAAAGCTCAAAGGCATCTCAGGGTTCCGTTTGCGCGAAGGGGACATTGTTGTGACCCGCGCAGGTCAGCGGGCAGGCATCACCTTTGTCGACAACACGCGCATGGTGGTGGCACCGGGAAGCCGGATGATCATCTCGCGCTATCGCTTTGACCGGGCCCGCAGAACAGGCGAATCGCGAATGCGCATTGAACGCGGCGCGGTGGGCGTTGATTCTGGTGAGCTTGCGCGATCAGGCCGGATGAAATTCAGGACGCCGACTTCGACACTTGGCGTTCGGGGCACCACTTTTGTGATTGAGGTGGATGAATGATGCTAAAGTCTCTTGGAATTCTAGCGCTTGCGAGCGCTTTCGCATTGGCAGGATGTGCGACTTCGAAAGAACGCGTCACGCTTTTGACACCGGCCCAAACCGGCAAAGACATTGGCGGGGTCGTGATCGAATATGACAACGGCTCTGAGGCGTATCTGGGCAATGTTAATCAGCAGGCCAAGCTTCGCGGGGAAAAGGCGCCAAAGTTCAAACAGCTTGATAAGGTCGATCCCTTCTACAGCGATTTGATGGCGCAATTGCCCACGCTTGCCGCGCGCCGGGACTTTTCCTTTGCCTTTGGCGAGGGGACGCTTGCGCCTGATCAACTCAACGCTCTGCAAAAATGGCTGTCGGCCAATATCAAGGATCGTCCCGGTCTTCACATCGAAATCGCTGCTCACACCGATGCAGCCGGTAGCGAAGTGGTCAATGACAAGCTTTCACAAGAGCGTGCCAACGCGGTTCTGGCTCAGGTTCTGGAAAGGATCGAGGCGGGCCAGATTGAGGTTAAGCGCGATGATATCGATGTGGTCGCAAGTTCGTGGCATTGGGCGCGCGATACATTGGCGCGCACACCGGCTCAGTATAATGCGGAGAGCTTTCGCGTTGTCTCTGTGACAGTCCGGTAAAATGGGCCGATAAAAGAGGGTAGGGCCCTTACCGGGGGCCCTTACCGGGGGTCTTTACCGGCTCTCCTGCCCAAGATAGCGAAGCGCCAGAATTGTAAGATCATCGGCAGGGTCCATGCCGCGCTCAAAACTGCGGACTTTGGCAGCTATCCCTTTGGCGCGTTCTGGCGCAGAGATATTTGCACCTTCGCCAAGGGTTGCGAGCACCCGGTCAAGGCCGAACCGATCTTCATCGGTGTTCATCGCATCTGTCGCGCCATCGGTGATGATGACCAGAGTTTCGCCGGGCGAAAGCGTGAGTGTCTCAGCTGCGTACGGAAAACCATCGAGCGTGCGAAGCCGCAGGCCGCCGCGCATTTTGAAGACGTCCACGCTGCCATTGGCGCGCACCACCATCGGGTCCTCGTGCCCGGCATTGACCATCTCGATATGCCCTGTTGCGCAATCAATCACGCCCACGAGAAGCGTGAGGTCCATTTCCTGATCCTCCTCCGCCATAAGCTCTGCGTTCATTTGCTGAACCGCTGCTTCGAGGTCGCCGCTGGACCGCAGGAGATTGTTTTTCGACACTGACTTGGAAAGCGCCATGAAAAGAGCTGCGCGAAGCCCTTTGCCACTGACATCGCCAACAAGGAAAGCGAGGCGATTGCCCTCAAGCTCCATCGCGTCGTAGAAATCGCCGCCCACCGACTTGGCAGGCTCAAGCACGGCTCCGATTTCTGTGCGCGTGCCAAGTTTTGCAAGCCGCGCAGCCGATGGCACCATGGTGAGCTGCAATTTGCGCGCGCTTTCGTTTTCCTTCTCTTGTTCCGCGGTGACAATCCGCTGTTCGACGAGTTCTGCAAAGGTGAGGGCATAGCGCACCAGCACCAGAGCGATGGCAGCGCAAAGAGCGATGATCAAAGGGCGCGCCGGATCGATCAGCAGCCCTGCGCTATCATAGGCGATGAACGAGCCAATCGGGAGAGCGGCACCAAGCACCGCGGCAGGGATCACCATCCACTTCGCAAGGCCAATGCCAGCCACGATCAGCATGACAACGAGCGCTATCGCAAAGGCGATTTCCATGGCCTTTGCAAAGGCGGGCCGGGAGAGCCAATGCCCGCCCAAAATGGCGTCAATCGCCTGCGCTTGAACCACTGTGCCTTGCATCCGGCTAGCCACAGGGGTCGCTGTGATATCGGACGTACCGGTTGCCCCAAACCCGACGAGCACCGCTTTGCCGCGCATTTCTTCCACGTTGAATTTGCCGTTTAGAACATCAAGCGCGGTGAGGACATTTTCGTCCCAATCCGGGCTCATCTTAAACTCCATATTGGCAAATTGGTCAGCCGGCACCGTCCGCTCGCCAACCTTAAGACCATCGCGGGTCCATTCCATCATCTCATCGCCTGCCACGATATTGGCCATCTTGGCGGCAAAACCGGGGATCGCAGTGTCGCCTGCCATAACGCCAAGCGGCACTCTGCGCACGATGCCATCGGGGTCGGGCGAGCCATCGACAATGCCTCTGCCGGGCGCTGCATCATCGAGAAGCTTGATGCTGGTGAGCAGCCGCTCAGTTTTCAAAATCCCTTGAGGGGGTGTCCCGCCAACAGTTTCAAAAGTGAGTTCGCCAAGCGAGCGCCCGCCTTCCTGCGTTGTGACGCGCGCCAGAACGGTGGGCGCTCGCTTGATCACGTCTGCCAGATATTGGTCGCCTTCAGGTAGGGCAAGAATGCGCTGCTTGGTCGCCTCATCAAGCGCATCGTCATTGTACATATCGATGAAGTTGGCAGGGCTAAGACGATCGGGTTCGACGAAGAATATGTCGATGCCAATGGCGGCGGGCTGTGCAAAAGCGATGTTTTCTATAAGCGCGCCCACATCGGTGCGGCGCCAGGGCCATTCGCCTTTTTCCGCAACACTGGCATCGTCGATCATCACGACAACAACGTTCTCGCTCGTGGCGCTTCTGGGGGCCCATTGCTGCCAGCTGTCAAACACAAGGCGGCGCTGAAATTCGCCGCCAAACGCGCTTATGATGACGCCGATCAGCGCGCCTGCAAGGATCGCGGCGGTGATTATTCGCTTGTGCTTGGACTGCATCAGACCCAGATCACGCGCGGCCTAAAGCTCAACGCACAGCCCGTCGTAAGAACACATCACTTCCAGCGGCTCACCCTCGCGCACCAACTCCTCATAGCGGATGGTCTCCCCATGCATCCGGGCGATATCGGCATCGCTATAAGTCGGCTCATGGTGGAACAGCGCAAGCCGTTTGGCCCCCGCCTGATGGCACAGATCGACCGCGACAATGTTAGAGGAATGGCCCCAATCCTCCTTCATCGAAACGCTATCCGCAAGCGAATACATCGTGTCGGCAATCACAAGATCAGCCCCCGACATGAACTCGGCCATGTCATCTTCGGCCTCCATCTTGTCGATCTTATACTCGGCATCGGTGGAATAAATCGCAGTGCGTCCCTCAGCGCTCGTGAAGCGATAGCCATAGCTGTCGTGACTGTGCTCTTGCTTGATGAGTGAGACGGTGAGCTCGCCGATTTGGTATTCTTTGCCGGTTTCCAAAGTGCGAAATTCAATGTCGGCTTTGAGCCAGTGGAAGGGCACTGGAAATGAGATTTCTTCTTGCTGACGGCGAAGCGCGGTCTCTGCGTCTGAGTGGCCTGCGTGGATGATAACCTTCGCGCCCTCAACAAAGGCGGGCACGAAGAATGGGAAGCCCATGATGTGGTCCCAGTGCAGGTGCGACAGGAAGAAATGCCATTCCTTGGGGCGATGACCTTCTGAAAGGCGTTTGAGCGTATTGAGCCCAAGTTCGCGCAGGCCAGAGCCCATATCGCACACGACAAATGCGCCTTTGCCAACGTCAACCTCAACGCAGCTGGTCGCCCCGCCATATCCCTGACCCACGGCAAAATCGAGCTTAGTTCTGGTGAAATCCAGCGCTTCTTGCTTGTCGGAAAAAGTCTTGCCGCCCGCTTTCAAAAGCGCATCGGCGACCTTATCGCTAATGGTCGATGCGTGCGGCGCCACGGGCAGTGAGCCTCGGGTCCCCCAAAACCGGATCTGCATAGTCCCCCCTTAGCGTGTGCTAATGCCCGATTGCGTCCTCAATCGTGTCTGCCACCCTAAAAACCATATCATAGCGGCTGATGGCAAGAATTTCGCGCATGGTCTCATTCGGGCAGGCAAGAACGATGGTCGTATCGCTTTCATTTGCGGCGCGCTGTGCAAGCGTCAAACCGCGAAGTCCGCGCGATGACATATATTCAATGCCCGACAAATTGACGATGGCGGTGGCATGTTCAGATTGAACGCTTTCCACCAAGTGGTCTTTGAAGGCATCGGCGCTGGTTTCATCGACCCGCCCGCTGGGTGAAAGCACTAAAGCTCCCCCGCGTGTCTCGCTTGTCCATTGCAAAGCTTGTGTCGACATGCGTGTTGCATAGCGCGACTTACTGCGATTGCCAACTGATCTAGCGTTAAGCGTTGAATGGTATGCAAGTCGCGGTGCACTAACCCGGTCATAAGCGCCCAATAGCGGCCCGAGTATCGGTGCGATTTGAGATAAGTCTTGCATAACCGGCCCGTTGCCTTGCTGTGTTGATCCTTGAACAGAGCAGGAGAGTGTGAATTTTTTGCTATTCGTGCACTCCTCATGATTGACGAGCAGGGCGCTCGTTCTGACCCGAACCCAAGTTTTACGATAATCGGCCATTTATTATGGAGCGGGCAACGTGATGCAGGTCACAGACATTTTTGCGCCTTTCGATATTGGACCCATAACGGCGCTGGGGATTAGTCCTTATGGTGGGCCTTAGCGCTTGCCCGCCCGTGTCAAACCTGCTTTCTGGCCCATGCGCCTTGCCGCCTGACTGTGTGTGGTAAGCTGCAGGGCTTACGGGGGATCGTCGATGACTGGTGAAACGGCCACAAAAAAACGGATCAGCACGTTTTCGCGCAATGTCCGCGGCCTTCGCGAGGCGGGCACATTGCAGCTTGTCGGCTTGGTCATCTTCGTGCTGTTTTCGTTGTTTATCGCGCGCTACAGCTGGGCCCTGCCCGGCGGACAAGAGCCGACCGCGATCACCAGCGATGCAGAACGCGCCTTGTATGACACGCGGGCCTATCTTGCCGCCGATCTGGTTGAACAAGATAGCCGGATTGTCCTAGTCGTGTTCGATGACCAAACGCTGATTAACCTCGAAAAACGATCTCCTTTGCCGCGCGGCGCTTTGGCAGAAGCCTTGCGGAACCTTGATGGCATGGGCGCAAAATCGATCGGCATCGATATTTTGTTCGACCAACCGCAAGCCGAAGATCTCGATTTGGTTGAGACGCTAAGGGCGATGGAGACACCAACCTCGGTTGCCTATGCGACGGTCGCGACCAATGCCGATGACATCATGTTCCAGCAGCAAGAGTTTCTTGATGAATTCATGGCTGCGATTGAGGAAGGCGACACCAATGCCAAGCGCGCAAGCATCCGGCTGGATGATGACTTTGGGGCAACGCGTGTGTGGCCTGATATTGTTCCTGACCTGCCCCCGCTCCTTGGGCGTTCCATGCTCGCTGATGCTGGCGGACCTTATGAGGAGTTTGAAGGATACGAGGGTTCGATTGAGTACCGGCGCGCGCTGAAAGCCGATTTTGCGGATGATCCTGAGGCTGATCCTGATGCGCAAGCGGCTGTTGAAGAACCGCTCTTTCTGACGCTCTCTATCGAGCTGTTTCTTGATCTTGATCCGGCAGTTGCTGAATTTGTCGCCCAAGAAATCGCTGGCAAGCATGTTTTGATCGGCGGCGATATCCTTGATTATGACCGGGTGGTGACCTCCTTCACCTCGTGGACAGGTGATGAGCCTTCGGGGCTTTCTGTCCACGGCGAACTGATCGCGCAAATGCTGGATGGAAAGCGTCTTACGCAAATTCCGGTGTGGAGCATTTGGGTGATGGCCTTTGTCGTCGTCGGCAGCGCGGTGGTCGTGGCCCTGCTCGAATGGTCCGCGCCAAAGCTGGTGCCGCTGATGATCGGGCTGGGCGCGATATACATCGGGTTGCCTTTCGTGCTGCATTTCAATGAGGTTGATACATACGGCTTGCCTGCCGTGGGGTGGATCGTCGCCTGGATTATCACGTTTACCGTGGTGACAGCGGCGGCGCGGTCTGCGGGGGCGGCACAGCGGTCTTTCGCGCAAGGCGCGCTTGGCAAATACATCCCGCGCGATATTGCCGAGGCCATCATTGATGAACCTGATCTGCTCTCTTTGGGTGGTCAGAAGCGCGAGATATACGTGATGTTCTCAGACCTTGAGGGCTTCACCAAGATGAGCCACGCAATCGAACCAGAAATGGTCGCGAAATTGCTCAACCGCTATTTGGAGATGCTCAGCAAAGTGGTCCTCGACCATGGCGGGGTGATCGACAAATATGTGGGTGATGCGGTTGTGGCCTTCTGGGGCGCGCCCATTGCCCGCGAAGATGATGCAGAGCGGGCGCTGAACGCGGGATATGCTATTTGGAAAGCGGGCGAGGAGTTCCGCGCAGAAGTTGCGGCAATGGACCCCAACCTGCCCAAGATCGGCAAAACGCGCGTAGGGCTTCATTATGGCGAGGCGGTTGTCGGCAATTTTGGCGGGGAGACCCGCATCCAATACACCGCTCTTGGCGATTCCATGAACACGGCCGCGCGGCTTGAGGCGGCGAACAAGCCGCTTCAATCGAGCGTTTCTGCAAGCCGTGAATTGATCGAAAAATCCAATCCAGATTGGTGGGTTCCTATGGGCCGCATCGTCCTTCGCGGAAGGGCGCAGCCGGTCGATATTTACCAACCTATGCCGGACCTTCCTGTAGAAGATCGGCGCAAACTCGAAGAAGCTGTTCAGGTTTCAGATAGCAATCATGAACTATCAGTGCAGCTTATCGACCAGGTGGTCGCTGGTCATCCCAAGGATTTGGCGCTAGAAAACTACGCGCACCGAATTCGCAATTTGAATGATGGGGGAGCATATGTTCTCGGATAAATTTAAGGCCCGCGCAGTGGGTCTCGCGCTTGCAGGCGCGGCAATGTCAGTTTCTGGTGCAGCAGCTGCTGGCGTTGTGGTAAAATCAACCGGACCTTCGGCGGGAACATATCCCGTGGGTAAGAAGGTCGCGGATAGCTCGACGATTACTCTTCGTGCAGGCGACAAGATCACCGTGCTCGTCAATGGCGGCACAAAGGTCATGCAAGGGCCCGGCACATTTCGCGTGGGCGAAGGGGCAACCCGCACCCGCGCGAGGTTTGCCCGTCTGACCCGCCAAGGCGCATCCAACCGGGCTCGCACCGGGGCAGTGCGGGGCGGCAAGGGTGGCTCGACATCCATGCCCAACCTGTGGCTTGTCAATGTCGCAGCCTCTGGCACAACCTGCCTGTATGACCTTGATAATGTCCGCCTCTGGCGTCCTGGTGCGACCGAGGGGCAGACGTACACGATTGCGCAGCAGGGCAGCGATATGACGCTTGACGTTAATTTCGTCGAGAAAGAGAGCATGCGCACGCTTGACCCGGAAGGTCTGAAACTTGCGGATGGAAGCACTTACACGATCACCGGTCCCGCTTCGGAAGAAGTGCCAGCAGCATCGGTGGATGTGAAGATCGTCGCGCTCACGGAAACATATCGTCAGCCAGATGCGCTCGCGTCTGCTTTGGCCGAAAACGGTTGCATGGGTCAGCTTGCCGCGCTTGGCGACATCGCCGAGGCGGAAGCATCCTGATTTGATTTTGAGCGCCGGGCGTTTCCTCGCCCGGCGCTCACTTTATTCAAAGGCGCAGCCAATTGGGCGACATTAAGGGCACAGCTGGCCTTTCTGGCGTCCTAGAGGGTGAGCAGGCCCGCTTTATGCGTTTCCTTATCGCAAGGACGCGCGACCCCGATCTTGCACAGGACCTGTTCCAAGATGCGCGGGCAAAATTGCTTGCCGCTGATGGCGCAAAGCCTGTCAGCAATCCTGTTCCCTATATCTTCCAAATGCTTGCCAATCTGGTCGAGGATCACCGCCGGTCAGAGCGCGCGCGTGCACAGCGTGGCCGCGATTGGGGCGACCGCGGTCAGGGGCTAGAGCCGGAGCGCGCGGATCATATGACCCCGGAACACAATGCAGCTGCGCGCGATATGCTTGCCAAAACCATGGAGGCGCTGAGTGAACTGCCGGAGCGCACGCGGGCGATTTTCCTCGCCTACCGCGTAGAAGGCAAAAGTCAGAAACAAATCGCCAGCGAATGTGAACTGTCTTTGAGCGCAGTCGAAAAACATCTCCAGCGCGCCTACAAGGCCGTCATCACCATTCGCAAGAAACTTGATGCGGGTTTGGAATGAGCCTTCCGTCTATTCCCTTAAGAACCCGCGAAATGCGCGGATCATGCTCACCGGCACTCGCGCTGGTGGGGGGCAACAGGTAAGCATTGGCTATGGCAAACGACCCTAAAGAACAGGCGATCGATTGGATGCTGCGCGTGCGGGCAGGGGAGATGGACGCAGGCGAGTGGGATGCGTTTACCGATTGGCTTGAACAGTCGCCTGAAAATGCCGCCCTGCTTGATGAAGCTGAAGCGGCCGATGATTGGGCGCGCGAGAACGCCGCTGATCTTGCACCTGTTTTATCGCAAGATGCTGATCATACGGTGGCTGATACGCTGCCCCTTGCGGCCAATGACAATCCGCTAAAACGCTTTTTGCCTTTTGCCGGATTGGTCGCAGCAGCTGTTGCAGTGTTCGCCTTGTGGCCAAGCGCTGCGCCCACACCCTTGTTGATCACCACTGAGCCGGGCGAGACGCAGATCGTTGCTGTCTCAGATGATATCACAATGACTTTGAACGGCGGCAGCCAAGTTACTCTGATCGAGGAGGAAACCCGTGTCCAGATCGCGCGAGGCGAGGTGGCTTTTGAGATCGCATCAGATGAGCCATCACCGCTGCGTGTCGAAGTCGCTGACCTTGTGCTCACCGATTATGGCACTGTCTTCAACGTCGTACTCAGCGATGGATCGGTAAGCGTTGCGGTTGCCGAAGGCATCGTCGGTATCAATCCTGATGCACAAAGCATTGCGGTGAACGCGGGAGAAAAGGTTACGCAAACCCATGCAGGCGGCGCTCTGATGCGAAGCGAGGTCGACCCGGAAACGGTGGGCACGTGGTCGCAAGGCCGCCTTGAGTTTGACAATACACCTGCCCCCGAGGCCATCGCCATGCTGGAGCGCAGCATTGATGGGCGGGTTAATCTGGCTGAGGCGCTTAAGGAAGAGACGCTCACAGGCACTCTCATCTTGTCCGACAACGATGGTGAGAGTGTTGCTCAATTTGCGCAATTCCTTGGCGCGCGTGCACGGCAGGGGCGAATACAGGGCGTTGGTGTGGTCTGGGACGTGCGTTAAACCGGTGAGCATTGGCGCAGGCGTGCTTGTGACGGGCCCTCGAATTCCATAATGCGAACCACCATGAGGATCAGGCAATCGGGTAAGCATTGGGCACGGCTTACGCTTGCAAAGGCGACATTGGTATTTGGCGTGCCTGTCATGATGGGTGTTCAGCCTGCCCCCCTCAGCGCTCAGGCCCGCGCTGAGGTCAACGTCCCGGCAGGGCGATTGTCGAGCGCCATCCGCACCTTATCGCGCCAAACCCGTGTAAGCATCGCCAGCTCTGACCGCGGTGTTCGCAGCATCAGGTCGCGCGCTGTAAGGGGGAATTTGAGCGCCGGTGAAGCGCTGCGACAGCTCCTCCAAGGCACGCCATACCGCGCTGTGAGCGTCAGGGGAGGCGGCTTTCGCATCGAAAAACGCCCGCCGCCCGCGCGCAAAGCTCAGCCGAGCCGCCCCCCGCGCGCAGCTGAGCCACTACCGCCGCCACCACCACCACCTCCTCCCCCGATCATTGTCGAGGCGAGCAAGCGGGCTGCGGCTTCCATCGATTATGCTGGCGGGCTCAAAGTGCTGGATATTGATACGCCGGGACTTGTGCCCAATGCCGCCGGTCTTGATGAACTGCTTGGCGCAGTACCCTCGGTAAACGGCACAGCGCTTGGGCCCGGGCGTAACAAGATATTCCTTCGCGGGATTGCAGACAGCAGTTTCAATGGTCCAACACAGGCCACCATCGGCCTTTATCTGGGCGACCAAAGGCTGATCTTCAGCGCCCCCAATCCTGACCTTCGCCTCGTCGATGTTGAAACGGTTGAGCTACTCGAAGGCCCGCAAGGTTCGCTTTACGGGGCGGGCACTTTGGCAGGGCTTTTGCGAGTGAACCCTGTGGCACCTGACCCTTCTGCCTTTGAAGGCGAGGGATGGATTGGCGGCGCGATTACGCCGGGCGCTCAGGAAAGCTGGGATATGGGCGGTGTCTTAAACCTGCCTGTCTCTGACAACGCAGCGTTGCGTATTGTTGGTTATGGCGCACAAGAGGGCGGCTATATCGATGACACGCGCCGCGGGCTTGAGGATATCAACCAAGCACAGGTCTATGGCGCAAGGGCGGCTTTCTCGCTCGATATTGGGTCCGATTGGAGCGTCTTATTGTCCGGCTTTGGTCAGCAGCTTGATAGCGATGATGGCCAATATATCGACGGACGCTTGCCAGACCTATCTCGCGATGACCGCGTGGCGCAGCCGTTTGGCGCAAGGATTTATGGAGGAGCGTTCACCGCGCGCGGGTATTTGGGTGACGCCGAGATCGTGTCTGCCACCGGCTTTGTCGATAACCGCCTTGTGACGCAGTTCGATTCCAGCGTTCTGACGATGCGCCCCAATGCCCAGCAAGCGTTTATAGAAACGCGCGAGATACGCCTTTTAACCCATGAAACACGCGCCTCTGGCGGTGATCAGGATGGGTTCAACTGGTTGGTCGGAGTGGGCGCGCTTCGAAACCGAGACAATGTGACGCAGCTGGTCGAAAATATCCACGATACTGTGAATGACCCGCCGCCTTTTGCGCGGCAAAGTTTTGAGCTTGATGAAATCGCCCTGTTTGGAGAAGGCAGCCATCCCATTGCGACCGATCTGTTTGCCACGGCTGGCGCGCGCGTGCTCTATACGTGGAGCACAGGGGAGCGGTCCTTCGGGCCCAATGACGTGGTGGAACCGCGCAAGGGCCCGATCCGTGTGCTGCCCGCGTTTGCGCTATCGTGGAAACCGCTTTCCGGCATGATCGCATACGCAAGGGCACAGCAAGGGTTTCGCACAGGCGGCGTGACGATTGAACGCGGTGAGAACAATGATCCTGACACGGCCCGGTTTGACCCTGATAAAATCCGCTCGTTTGAACTGGGCGTAAGAGGCTCTACCACAGGCACACTTCGCGTGGATTATGGGGCCGTCTTTCATCGGTCCAATTGGGATGACATTCAGGCCGATCTCATCGACGCCAATGGCTTTCCCGTCACGCGCAATATCGGCAATGGGCATGTGACCGGGGTTGATGCCAATGTCGGCTTCAAGACAGGTTCTGGTTGGCGGCTTGATTTAGCGGCTGCTTACAATGCGACCGATGTCGACCGGCTCGCGCCGAGCAATGATGGGACGGGGGCAAGGGTGATCGCTGCAAGCATTCCCAATGTGCCAGACTTTTCGGCCAACGTCCGCCTTGCGCGCGAGTGGGACTGGGGTGAGAATAGCCAAGCCGGAGCAGCCCTCACCGCGCGCTACACTGGCAGATCATTTATCGATATCGACCCACAGGTGCGCGAGGAGCAGGGCGACTTTGGCTCATTTGACGCCGCTGCGTGGTGGGGAAATGGTGATTTTGAAGTGCGCGTGGAGGCGCTCAACCTGACTGACACCAAAGGCAACCGCTTCGCTTTTGGCAATCCCTTCACCGCCCGCGTGGAAGATCAACGCACGCCCTTGAGGCCTTTTACCGTAAGAGCACAGATCAGTTTTAAGCGCTAAGCCAGGGGCTTTTAAGCGGGGCTGCCCCTTGAATTGCGCTGATGGGCTCCACATGTGCCCCCTATGGAAGCTGCCCGCGCGCCTCGTCTTAAAGTCTGGTTTGATGGTGCGTGCCCCTTGTGCATTCGCGAGATAAGTATGATGCGCCGGCTCGACCGCGAGGGGGCGATCGATTTTGTCGATGTGTCGGGTGAGGGCGATCCAAGCTGCCCGATTGATCAAGCGCAATTGCTAGCCCGCTTTCATGCCGAGGAAGACGGCAAAGTGGTAAGCGGCGCTGAGGCTTTTGCGGCGATGTGGCGCGCGATCCCCTTGCTAAGGCCGCTTGGGATTATTGCGAAGAACAGGATCGTTTTGGCGGTGCTCGAGCGGCTTTATGTTGCATTCCTCCGGGTGCGGCCGCGCATGCAGAGGTTTTTGCGCTAAGGTTCAATTTCGAAAAGACTTGCCGCCGCAAGCCGCCTGCGCTCAACATCTGCCAAACGAAAATTTGGGAGAGAGCCGCGATGGAAAATTTCGGTGGGATGCAAAACGAGATATACAACGCCGGGCTTCAGGGGACTTTGCCTGATTACCCGGTCGATTTCGCAACGCTAGAGGCGCGCGGGCAAAAAGCTCTTGGCGAAATGCTCACCAATTATGTCGCGGGCGGCTGCGGCGATGAACATACCCAGGAAAGCAATTCAGGCGCGTTCCATCACTGGGGCATGATCCCGCGCATGATGGTCGATTGTACCGAGCGGGATTTGTCGATCGACCTGTTTGGAATGAAGCTCAAAAGCCCGCTGTTTATGGCACCGATTGGTCTTAACGGTGAGGCCACGCAGGACCGCCATGGCGATATGGCAGCGGCGCGGGCTTCTGCTGAAGTGGGCGTGCCATTTTGCGTCTCGACGCTTGGTAATGATCCGATGGAGGATGTGTTTGAAGCTTGCGGTGACACCCCTGCTTTCTTCCAGCTCTACACCCCGCGCAACCGGGAACTTGCGACAAGCCTGATCAAGCGGGCTGAGGCTTCGGGCGCAAAGGCGATTGTGGTGACGCTCGACACATGGCTTACCGGGTGGCGTCCACGAGACTTGAACGCGTCCAACTTCCCGCAGCTGCGCGGCAAAGTCATGCAGAACTATTTCTCTGATCCGGTCTTCCGAGGAATGCTTGAAAAGCCTCCAGAGGAAGACCCGCGCGCTGCGATCATGCTGTTCGCTGCAATCTTTGGCCAGGTGCTCACTTGGAAGGATATGGAGTGGTTCAAGTCCGTCACTGACTTGCCGATTGTTCTCAAAGGCATTTGCCACCCCGACGATGCGCGCAAGGCGGTCGATCACGGGGCAGACGCGGTGTACTGCTCGAACCATGGCGGGCGCCAGGCCAATGGCGGGATTGCGACGATTGACCTGCTTGGCGACGTCGTTGCCGCCTCTGGCGACACACCCGTCTTGTTTGACAGCGGCGTGCGTTCGGGCAGCGATGCGGTGAAAGCATTGGCGCTTGGCGCCACGGCTGTCGGGGTAGGGCGGCCATACACTTACGGCCTTGCCATCGGCGGTGCAGCGGGCGCCGCCTGGGTCCTTCGCAGCATGCTTGCCGAAGCTGACCTCTTGATGGCGGTTAATGGCTATCCCGATTTGGCAGCGGTCCGGGAAGCCGGGGCTCAGCGCACAGATTGTGCTTGATTGAGCACGATTGTTGCCGAATGTTGGATAAGTAGCATCCCTAAGTGCTGTCACGCTTGACAAAAGTTGTAAAAAGTCACGGCTGACGTCAATTTTCGACTCAGTTTTCCACATTGATGGTGTTAGCTTACGCACAATAAAAAACGCGAGATCGGGGACGCGACACCAATGGAACGACCAACCATCATCTCATCTGGCCCAGATGCAATGGGCCGCACCGTGTGCTTTGGCGATGAAAGCTCGCGCCGGGCACGGTACGGACGCATTCGTCCGATGCCTAAGAAGGGCACGCTCTCGCGGCTTGTCTCAGGCTTGTTCAGCTAACACCAAGCGTCAAAAACCGCCTAGATCAGCTTACTTAGTCCTTTCGAAACTGAATGGGTTAGTCCTCACGGCGCCGACTTGGCGACCGTGACCAATTTCGTCTCGGTATAACCAAGATACCCCTCAACCCCGCTTTCCGAACCAAAGCCGCTGTCACCTGTCCCCCCGAACGGTGTCTCTGGCGACCCAACGGCAAAGTGGTTGATCGCCACCATTCCTGCTTTGAGAGAGCTTCCCAAATAGTGGCTTTCATCAAGTGAGCCGGTGAAAGCGTAGGCCGCCAGCCCGTATCGCAGTGAATTGGCAATGCCCACCGCTTCCTCGATGGTGTCGTAAGGCACGATCCCGGCAACCGGGCCGAAAGGCTCTTCGGTCATCATCCGGCTGGTCGCAGAAGGCCCTGCAATGATCGTGGGCTCGAAGAAATATCCGGGGCGTTCAAGCGCGGTGCCGCCGCTTACGATTTCGCCTTGCGCGCCGCCCATGGACGCCATGAGGCCTTCCATCGCCTCAAGCCGTCCTTTGTGGGCAAGAGGGCCCATCTCGACGCTGTCATCCTGGCTTGCATCGCCAATCTTGAGCTTTTGTGAGCGCGCAGCGAATTCGGCGACGAATTTGTCGTAAATCCCGCGCGCAACAAGAAAGCGCGTGGGCGATACGCAAACCTGACCCGCATTGCGGAACTTGGTCGCGGCACAGGCCGCAACAGTGCGCTCAAAATCAGCGCTTTCACCAATCACCACAGGCGCGTGTCCGCCAAGCTCCGAGGTGTATCGTTTAAGCCCTTGCGCTGCGAGCGCGCCCAATTGGCGGCCCACCGCGGTCGAACCAGTAAAGCTCACCTTGCGGGTGATGTCGGCGGTGATCAAATGCTCTGAGATCATGGCGGGATCGCCGTAGACCACATTGAGAACGCCCGAAGGAAGGCCCGCATCGACAAAACACTCAACCAGCATTTGCGCGGTTGCCGGCGTCGTCTCGGCAGGCTTTAGGATGGCGCTGCACCCAGCCGAAAGCGCGCCTGCAATTTTCTTGGCAGGCAGATTGATCGGGAAGTTCCACGGCGTGAACAGCATGGCCGGGCCAATAGGCTCCTGCGTCACCCGTTGTTCAAGAAGGTTCGCGCTGCGCACTGGCACAAGACGTCCACCTTGACGCTTGGCTTCTTCGGCGAGGAAATCGATAAGGTCCGCCGCGCCCGCCGTCTCGCCCACGGCCTGTGCATGGGGTTTGCCCATTTCGAGTGTCATGACACGCCCAATGGTCTCGGCGCGATCACGCAGCAAATCAGCTGCTTTTCGGATGATCCGATAACGCTCAATCGCAGGGGTCTTCGACCAGACTGCAAACGCCTCATCCGCCGCTGCCAGTGCCGCGTCCAATTGTTCTTTGGATGCCTTTGGCGCGCGCGCGATTTCCTGTTCAGTGGCAGGGTTGATGATGGCCATCGACCCATCACCGCCGCTTTCCATCCATTCATTGCCTATCAGCATTTTGACTGTTGGATAGGTGGTCATAGCGGCTCCTCTTTACGCGCTTGGTTGCTACTTTAGTTGCAGAAGAAACCAGTTAGCAGAAGCCTCCCGCTTTTCAATGATCATAAGAAGCCTTTCTGGGAGAACCCAAGGGAAAACACACAGTTGTGATTTTCGCAGTGTTTTCGCCCGCCGCCCGGTTTTAGTTGCATGGAACCGAACAGCCATTGCGAGCGTTATGACAGCAATCGGGACCACAAAAACCTATATACAACTCATCGGAAACGTCAGGTTCGCGCCGTGGTGACCATGGGCCCAAAAATTGGCCTAAAAATCACCGGGTGTGGGCCGTACTTTGAGAGACCGCTATGCAAAATGTCGATCCTCGCCCGCTCGTGCGCCAAGTCAATTATGACGCTGTAATTGACAGCCATGTCGCGCCGCAAACCAAGAGCGACAAGGTCGCCTTTGCTTTCGTGAAGCTGCTGCGCTTTTTTGCCGACACCTTCTTTGCTCAGCGTTATGGCCACCGCGCCGTCGTGCTCGAAACCGTCGCAGCCGTTCCCGGCATGGTCGGCGGGCTTTGGCAGCACCTAAAAGCGCTGCGCTATATGCGCGATGATGAAGGTTGGATCCGCACTCTCCTCGATGAGGCAGAGAATGAGCGGATGCACCTCATGACCTTTATCGAGATCGCTCAACCCAACCGGTTTGAGCGCGCGCTGATCGTTGCGGTGCAGCTCATCTTCTACAATTTCTACTTCTTCCTCTACCTCTTTGCCCCGCGCACCGCGCACCGTGTGGTCGCCTATTTCGAGGAGGAAGCGGTGATCAGCTACACCGGCTACCTCGCCGAAGTGGATGCAGGCCGCCATGAGAATGTGGCCGCGCCTCAGATTGCCATCGACTATTGGCAACTTCCCCAAGACGCGCGCCTTCGCGAGGTCATTATCGCTGTTCGCGCCGATGAGGCAGAGCACCGCGATGTGAACCACAGCTTTGTCGAAGCGATCGACGCCAAGCGCGCCTGACATCGCGGCTTGACCAAAATTCTCTCCTGCTGTCAGGATGGTCCGGCAGCAGGAGAAGAATGCAATGAAAACCAGAGCCGCCGTCGCTTTCGAAGCCAAGAGACCGCTTGAGATCGTCGAGCTTGATTTGGAAGGCCCAAAGGCGGGCGAGGTTCTGGTGGAGCTTAAGGCAACGGGCATTTGCCACACCGATGCCTACACGCTGGATGGTCTTGATAGCGAAGGCATCTTCCCAAGTGTTCTGGGCCATGAAGGCTGCGGCGTGGTGCGTGAAATTGGCCCCGGTGTCACCTCAGTCGCGCCCGATGATCATGTGATCCCGCTCTACACGCCTGAATGTGGGGAGTGTAAGTTCTGCCTCTCGGGCAAGACCAATTTGTGCCAAGCGATCAGGGTGACGCAGGGGCAGGGGCTGATGCCTGATGGGACCAGCCGCATGAGCTATAAGGGTGAGACCATCTTCCATTATATGGGGTGTTCGACCTTCTCAAACTTCATCGTTCTGCCCGAGATTGCGGTGGCGAAGATCCGTACCGATGCGCCGTTTGATACCACCTGTTATGTTGGCTGCGGGGTCACGACGGGGGTGGGCGCGGTGACGAAGACTGCCAACGTACAGCCGGGTGACAATGTCGTCGTTTTTGGGCTTGGCGGGATTGGCCTCAACGTCATCCAAGGGGCTAAGTTGGCGGGCGCGAACCGGATTGTGGGCGTTGATATCAACCCTTCCAAACGAGAGTGGGGCGAGAAGTTTGGGATGACCGACTTTGTAAACCCTAAGGAGACCGCAGATGTGGTCGCGCACCTTGTCGAGATGCTCGATGGCGGCGCGGATTATTCCTTCGATTGCACGGGCAATACCGATGTGATGCGCGACGCGTTGGAGTGCTGTCACAAGGGTTGGGGCACTTCGATCATCATCGGCGTTGCGGAAGCGGGCAAAGAGATTTCCACGCGCCCCTTTCAGCTGGTGACGGGCCGCAATTGGCGCGGCACGGCCTTTGGCGGGGCAAAGGGGCGCACCGATGTGCCTGAGATCGTCGATTGGTATATGAACGGCAAGATTGAGATCGACCCGATGATCACTCACCGCCTGACCCTTGAGGAAATCAACAAGGGTTTTGACCTTATGCATGCTGGCGAGAGCATTCGAAGTGTGGTGGTGTTCTGATGGCGTCAAAGGTTACTCTTTCTGACAAGTTTGCTCTCTTCGATGAGCATTGGGCTCCGCGTTTGGCTGCGCATTACAACGGCAACGAGGTGCGTCTTGCCAAGGTGGAGGGCGAGTTTCATTGGCATTCGCATCCCGACACAGACGAGCTGTTCCTTGTGGTCGAAGGTGAGCTGGATATGGAGTTTCGAGATCGCACCGAGGTCCTCGCCCAAGGTGATTTGATCGTGGTGCCCAAGGGAACCGAGCACCGACCGTGTGCCCGCAAAGGCGAGGCAAAGCTCCTGATTATGGATGCACAAGGCACGCCCAACACAGGCGATGAGGCGACCGCTTACAAGCCTGTTGAGGTCTGACCGTGTCCCTTTCCAGGCCGGGCGAAGCGGGCCTTATCGCTGACCTTGGCGGTCTTGCGATTGCCCATCAAGTGTTTGAGCATCCAGCGGTGTTCACCGTCGAAGAGAGCCGCACAGTCAAGACCGACATGGTGTGCCTGCACACCAAGAACCTGTTTCTGAAGGATGCTGGCGGCGCGTTCTTCCTGCTAACTGTGCCAGCCGAGGCGCGGATTGACTTGAAGCGCGTTCACCCCCTCCTTCATTGCCGCCGCCTAAGTTTTGGCAAGCCCGAAGCAATGGAAGACTTGATCGGCGTGAGCCCCGGCTCCGTCACCCCTCTCGCCATGATCAATGCAGCACCAGGCGTGATCAAATTGGTATTGGATGAGGCGCTCGCGGTAGAGCAACCGGTCGGCGTCCACCCCTTGCGCAACACGGCGACAGTTACGCTCGCTGGCACCGATATCCTCAGGCTCGCCCGCCATTGGCGGCATGAACCGCAAGTGGTTGACCTACCGAAACTTTAGTTGCTCGCTTGGACAATTTTTTCATCCACTTGGCTGAGCGTTCGCAGGTCGATTAGCGTTCGAAAAGTATTACGTCCTCTGCGTCCATAAACCGCAAGTTCGCTGTTCGCGAGCATCTCTAAATGCATAATCGCATCATATGGGTTGGTGAGCTTGGCCGTTTCCTTATCGGCGATTGCGCCACCATAAAGCGTCACTTTGTCATCATCTTCTCGAATGGTGATTAGATAATATATGAACTCACCCTCATCCGACGTAGCGCGCGCACGATCGTAGCTGCTGTACATCGCGGTATCGCGAAGAGGGCCAACCTCGTTGGAAATAAAATGGGACTGCGACACTTCGCCCGGCCTATCGGGCAGGAGCGAAAAGGTCTCACCGCTTGCCCGCTCAATCAGCCAAAGGTCAGTGACAGTAACCTTCGGGCCCTTCGACAGATATCCAGCCTCTTCGCTGCGAAGCCCAAGGGTGGCTAGGTTCCATTTAGCGCCGCCTAGGGGTTCAACGCTTAATATCTTTGGTTTTATCGCTTCGACTTGCGCACCCTCTTGAGGATTGCTGCCTGTCTCGTTGCTCTCGCCACTTGCGCACGCCGAAAGCGTGAGCAGGACACAAAGCGCCGTGGTTAGAGGATATGGCTTTATCATGCATTCGCTCCCGAGATGAGATGGATGTCACACTAACCCTGCACCACCGTCTGTTCGATTGAGCCGAAAATCGAGTGGTTCTCAGCATCGCGCATTTCGATCTTCACCGTGTCACCCGGAGCCATGAAGGGCGTTTTTGCCTCGCCTTCGGCAATCGTTTCGATCATCCGGATTTCAGCGATGCAGGAGTAACCTAGCCCGCCCTCTGAGACAGGCTTGCCCGGACCGCCATCGCTGCCCTTGTTCGAGATTGTGCCAGAGCCGATGATAGTGCCTGCACAAAGGGGCCGGGTTTTCGCTGCATGCGCCACGAGCTGTGCCATGTTGAAGGTCGCATCAACGCCCACTTCAGCCCGGCCAAAGGGTTCGCCTTTATAGTCCACCATCAGCGGCAAGTGGATGAGGCTGTCCTTCCACGCATCGCCCAGCTCCTCCGGTGTAACTGCGACCGGACTAAACGCGCTGGAGGGCTTGGACTGGAAGAACCCAAAGCCCTTCGCAAGCTCACCCGGGATAAGGCCGCGCAAGGACACATCGTTGACCAGCATGATGAGCTTGATGTGATCGGCTGCATCTTCGACCGACACGCCCATCGGCACATCATCGACCACAACCGCAATCTCGCCTTCCATATCGCAGCCCCACGCGGTGTCACCCAAGGGGATGTCTGCGCGCGGTGGCAGGAAGCTGTCCGAGCCGCCCTGATACATCAGCGGATCGTGGTAAAAGCTCTCTGGCACTTCTGCGCCGCGCGCTTTGCGAACCAGTTCCACGTGGTTGATGTATGCGCTGCCATCGGCCCATTGATAGGCGCGCGGCAGGGGCGAGTGCGCCTGGCGTTCGTGGAAGCGTTCGCATGGCACCGCCTCATGCTCGACATCGGTGGCGAGCAGCTCAAGCTCAGGCTTCACCCGTTCCCAATTGTCGAGCGCTGCTTGCATGGTCGGCGCTATGTATCCGGCGGCACAGCAGCGGGCGAGGTCTTTGGACACCACGACCAGCTTGCCGTCGCGGGTTCCATCATTGAGCGTTGCGAGTTTCATATGTGACCCTCCCAGGTCGTGTGCTTTTATACGCCCTTATAATCGGGGCTATCAGGTTGGTTGTCAGGGTATGCGCGCTGGAACTCGGGCAATGCAAGGCACGCCTTCTCGATCCGCGTCAAATGGGGGTAGGGGGCAAGGTCAAATTCTAGCTTGCGCGCGTTGTACAGCTGCGGAAGCAGGACGGTTTCGAACAGGCCGGGTCGCTCGAACACAAAGTCACCGGTGCCAATTTGGGCACAACGCACCTCCACCGGGTCAAGCGTGCGCGCAAGCCAGTGGTGATACCAAGCGTTCACCTCTTCATCGCCATGCCCCAGAGGCGCGCGCAGATATTTGAGCACTTGCAGGTTGTTGAGCGCGTGGATCTCCGTCGCAATCGCATAGGCAAGCTCGCGCACGGTGTAGCGTTCTTCGATATCGGCTGGCAGCAGGCCGTACTCTGGATAGGCCTCATCCAGCCATTCCAGCATTGCCATTGACTGCACGCGATCCCGCCCATTGGCTTCGAGCATCGGAACGGAGCCAAAGGGGTTGCGGCTGGTGAAGTCTTCGCTGCTTTGCTGCGCGGTGCGAAGGTCAACCGGCACCACCTCATAATCGAGGCCCTTAAGCTCCAAGGCGATGCGCAATCTGTAGGAAGTCGAACTTCGGAAGTATGCGTGGAGTTTCATCGCGTTACCCCGGTTTTCGGGCAAAGTTTGGCACACTTGGCACACTGTCCTGAGCCGAAAAACTGCGCCTTTTGCATAGGGGCATCATCCGCCAGCGAAAAGAGCCGAGAATTGGTCATGCGCACTCTTTAACCCCTTTGCCAATTGTAGGACAGCCGCCGCATCAGCCGCCGCTTCGGACTCTGCGACAGCGACCAAGCGAGCTGTGGCATATAGTTTCGTTTGAAACTTGTTTAAGCAGCTATGGGAACCATGAGCAAGGGCTTAATTGTGGGCGCAGGCCTTATCGACCGCGTCCAGCATGCGCGCAGGCGGGCATGGTTTCATCCGCACGATGGCCTGCGGAAACTTGTCTCTGATCTCGCGCTGGGACAGGCTGCCGGAGTGGAAGATTACCGGAATGTTCTCCGCTTCCAGCGTGCGTGCGAAGTTGAAAACATTGCCATCGGCAAGCTCCACATCGAGGATGGCAGCGTCCGGCTTTTCCTTTTGAAAGGCGAGCATGGCAGAGGAAATACCGGAGTGGGGGCCTTCAACGTGAAAGCCTGCTTCTTCGACGGTTTCGCAAAGGTCATAGGCGACGATCATCTCGTCTTCGGCGATCAAAATTCTGCTGCTCATATCATGCCCCTCCCTACGATTCTGATCCCGACGATGCAGAGTGTAACAGACTTTTGACACTTCACCTATTTTTTAATCTTACCTACGCGCTCTTACCCATTGTTTCCAAAGGTCTTGCTGAAACCTGCCTCGTCGTCTGCGGCAAGGAGCTTGGCCTGTTCGACCCATTTGTCGCGGGTGATGCGGCCGCTGAACCGTCCGAGCCCTGCATCAATGCGCGCGACGTCTTCATCGCTCCATGCCGCGATTTGCGCAAAGCTTGTGATGCCTTGCTCGGCCAGGATTGTGACGAGTTTGGGGCCAAGGCCTTTGATCCGCTTAAGGTCATCTCCATTACCTGTATCGGGAGCGCTAGGTGTCTTGAGCGGTTCAGGCTTGAGCGGTTCAGGTGTAGAGGTTGTCGGTGTGATCGGCGGGCCTGCCTCTGCATCGGCGGTGGCCGAAGCCGCTGCAATTGTGTCTGCATTGGCGTTGGCCGACACGATCCCGGTGTTGAGCTCCACCGATTGCGGTGCATCGATCAATGCCTGATTGCGCGCAGCAGGGCTTGCTCCTTCATCAAGAACATCGCCCTCTTCCTTATCGACAATGGTGGTTTTGCGCGATGCCCTGACCAGCACCCAGAGCGCCACCAAAAACGCAATTCCAAGTAGGATGAACGGCAGTATCTGTTGACTGTTTTCAGGCATATCGTCTCTAAACTGATTGGAGTTCGGCCCCAGCCTTTAGCAGCTACTGCGGGCACGGCGCACCACCTTTTTTTAAGTCACCGCCAGAAACGCAGCAACCGGGCCTTTGCGAAGGTAAGCGGCGCAAGACCCGGTTGCCATTGGCCCGAAGCCAGAAGGGTTAAAGCGCTTTAGCCCCCGCCGCGCTGAACCGGGTTCACTGACCCTGCGAGCGAGTTCAATTCAAGGAATTCCTGACGCCAGAAATTGTTCTGCCGCCCGGCAAGCGTGCCGATATCTTCATGGGTGAAGCCCATCATCATATCATCGCCGCGAAGAAGCTGACCATAGGCGGCAACGGCTGCGGCAAAGGCGAAGTCTCCGCGCGGTGCGCGCGCCGTTGTGAAGGCGTCGCTCATGACGACATTTTCGAGAAGGCGCGAGCGTGAGCCATTGGGCAATTTATACCGCAGCTTCACGTGAGCAGCCTCAGCGATCCGGTCGGTGGCGGCACGCGCTGGTTGGTCTTCATAACGGCGCGGTGCAATCCAGCCCTTTTTGCCGGTAGGAACCACCTCGTAAATTGCCGTCACCTGGTGGCCTGCACCAATATCGCCTGCATCCACCGCGTCATTGTCGAAATCCTCCTCGCGAAGCGCGCGGTTTTCATAGCCGACGAGGCGGTATTGACTGATGACAGCGGGGTTGAACTCAACCTGGATTTTAACGTCTTTGGCAATGGTGAAGAGCGTCGAGCTCATCTCATCGCCTAGCACCTTTTTGGCTTCCAGAGCGCTGTCGATATAGGCGTAATTGCCGTTACCGTGGTTGGCGATTTGCTCCATCAAGGCTTCGTTGTAATTGCCCGTGCCAAAGCCAAGCGTCGTGAGTGTAATCCCCCGGTCGCGGTTCTTCTCGACCATCTCCACCAGAGCATCGCGGTCGGAGACACCGACATTAAAGTCGCCATCGGTGGCCAAAATCACGCGGTTGACGCCGCCTTTGATGAAATTGTCTTCGGCAATGTTATAAGCAAGCTCAATCCCAGCCCCGCCAGCGGTTGAGCCGCCTGCATTGAGCTGGTTCAAAGCTCTGCGGATTTGGGCGGTGTTGTTGGTGGGCTCCAGCACGAGGCCGGCAGCGCCTGCGTAAACGACGATGGAAACCTTGTCGTTCTCGCCCAGTTCCCCAGCAAGGCCTGACAATGCGGTTTTGACGAGGGGTAGCTTGTCCGGACGGCCCATCGAACCCGATACATCCATCAGGAACACAAGGTTTGAGGCGGGACGCTCATCACGCGCAATGTCATAACCGCGAAGGCCAACGCGCATGAGGTATGTGTCGTCATTCCAAGGCGTCTTGGCGACATCGATATTGGTCGTGAAGGGCGTTGATTTGCCTGTGGGGCGGTCGTAATCATAGCGGAAATAATTGATCATTTCCTCGGTCCGCACGCTGTCGCGCGGCGGCATTGCGCCTTGTCGAAGGAAACGCCGCGTGTTGGCATAGGCGCCGGTGTCGACGTCGACACTGAAAGTGCTGACAGGTTCTGCGCTGGTGAGTTTGACGGGCGAGACTTCCTCGCCATCATACTGCTCGCGGCCCGGATCGACGGGAACGACCACAGGCGGCGCGTAAATGGCTTTGCGTTCAGCCAGACCGCCTCGCACAGCGCCTGCTCGAGTGGAGCTCTCAGCAGTCGTAACCGACATAACGGCGACCGCTGAATCCTGCGTAGACTGGGGAGGGCGGCGCGAGCCCGTGACGACAATCGATTGATCTGTTTCGGCCACCGCTGGAGGAGGTGGAGGCGGCGGAGGAGGAGGTGGCGGTGGCGGCGCAATCGCAACCTCACTAGGCGCGCTGCTTGTGCTGGCGATGTCCTCTGAAGTGGTGCTGCACGCGGCAAGCAAGGCGATATTGGCAACGATAGCCGCGCCCAAAATGGTCGCTCTTTTGCCTCTGGCTCTGCCTTGAGAGACCCGTGTTCCGATCGTTTGAAGTGGCATTTGTCAGTCCTCCATTCCCACCAGTGGAGCTTGGTCTGAATGCCTTACTTGGCTCGTGAGACTTGAATTGCCCCGCGGCCCTTACCCTTCAGCATTCGGCCCTTCTCCGACGAGAAGTCAAATCCCTGTTAGCCCCGCCAATAGACCTCTCATTACAAAGATGAATGGTGCATGAGCCGCGATGAATAGGGGCATTCAGCTTGGGGTTTTCCCTCGCAGTATTGGCTATTTGGCGGCCTTTTCAGCCTCGTCAGAATCTTGCACCGGGACCACATTTTTGCGGAAGAGGACTTTATCCGACTCGTCAAAACCCCGCTTCCAGATGACCCAGAAATAGGCAGCAAATATGGCAGGGCCGCCGATAATGATCTCCACCCACTCAGGCGTGAATTCGGTGAAGAGAAAGCCGACAAGTACCGCCGGGCCCGCCGCCCAGATGAGAGCCCAGCGCCAATTGGAAACCGGCGCTTTCAAAAGCGTTTTGAGGACCATGGATTTGACCAAGCTGGCAACGCTCAACGCCACGAACAGCGCCGCTGCCGCGCCCGCTGCTTGGAAGCCCTCTGGGTAACCCCAATGTTGAATGAGCAGGATAAAACCAACCGTCAGCACCCCTTGCAAGGTGATCACGCCGACCGAAATCGCGAGATTGCGCTTTCTTGCGATGTAGACCAGCACGCTTTCGGAAACGACTGCCATCGAGGCGATGACTTCGGCGGCCAACAGGATCGCCAGAGCGCCGGTCCCGCCAACGATATCGGGCCCACCAAGTCCCATCACCGCTTCGCCCGGTATCGCGAGCGTCAAAGCAATGCCCGCCTGAAGCGCGATGATCCAAAATCCAACTTGGCGCACTTGCGAGGCGATGGCGGCCATATTGCCGGTTTTGAGATTTTTGGTGATGACGGGCGCAAGGATCGGCTCGAAACTGGTTTTGAGTTTCTGCGGCAGGCTGACGACTTCCTTTGCGAACCAGTAAATGCCCACTGTGCCAGCTGACGTGAACTGCCCGAGCAAGAATACGTCGAGAAGCCTCGTGCCGCGTTCAATCACATCTGCGCCAATCAATGGCACCGCGCGCGAGGTCATTTTGCTCAGATACCGCGGGCGGGGGCGCCATCCTTTGGGCAATCCATAGGTCTTTAGGAAGGAATAGAGCGCAGTGAAGAACGCGGCATAAATTGCCCCAAGGAATGCCAAGGCAATTCCGCCCGCAGCAAGCGCGGGCACGAAAAACAAGCCAGCGACGAGGATCGATTTGACCCAAGGCTCGACCAGCGCGCGGGCCCTCACGGTGGTCGCTATGTCATATCTATACGCCTGGGCTGCGAGCAATATCTCAGTCAGCGCAAAGGCCGGGATTGCCGCGATCATCCACATATCGAACTGGCTGCCCGTGCCGCTTGGGAAGATGATTACCGGGAAGACGATCAGCAAAAGGCACGCGAGACCTGAGAAAATGAGCGAGACCAGCATCGCATCGAACACGAGGTTGGCGGCGGTGTCTTCGTGGCTTTCAATGCCTTGTGTAAGGCGTTGTGCAAGCCCGCGTTTCTCTCCAAGAGCGCACACAAGAGCAAAGATTTCGATCACCACAAAAGCGGCGGCGAATTTGCCCATTTCCTCAACGCCGTAAAAGCGGAAACCTACAAAAAGGAACGGCAAGCCGCCGAGAAGGCGCAGGATAAACCCTAGCGTATTTGTGCGCCCACCCTTGGCAAGCGTCGCCATATCATCGCCGCCCTTATCGGCGGGCGGCAAATCGGTGGGCGAGGCGCCAGCAGAGGGGCGTGCAGGTTCGCTCAATCGATATCCGCCTGATCGCCTGCTTGTTCAGCGGTGAGGGGGCGGGCTAGCAGCCCTGCCACCACATCACGCGGCGCTTCGCCTTCGAGGATGGCGTTTACGGCGGTCACAATCGGCATCGGAATTTGGCGGTCCTTGGCAAGGCCAGCCAGCACAGGCGCTGTGTGTGCGCCTTCCGCCACTGTGGTGCGGTCCGCCATCAATTCCGCTGCCGTCTTGCCTTCGCCAAGCGCTTTGCCCAGCGAGAAGTTGCGGCTGGAGGTGGAGGAACAGGTCAGCACCAGATCGCCAAGCCCGCATAGGCCGGACAGCGTCTCGCTTTGCGCGCCCAAGACCTCGCCAAACCGAAGCATCTCGGCAAATCCGCGTGAGATCAGCGAGGCGCGCGCGTTCTGGCCAAGGCCAAGCCCGTCGACAACACCGCAAGCTATCGCGAGCACATTCTTGATCGAGCCGCCAATTTCAGCGCCCGTCACATCGTCTGAGTAGTACGGGCGAAAAGTGGGCCGTGCGATGGCTGGTGAAAGCCGGTCCCATTGATCGCGTCCGCCTTCGCAGGCGAGGGTAACCGCTGTGGGGAGGCCATCTGCGACTTCATGTGCGAATGTGGGGCCTGATAGCACCGCGATTTCGCTTCCCGGAGAAGCGGCGCGGGCCACATCGTTCATCAGCCTACCAGTGCCCGCTTCGATGCCCTTGGAGCATAGAACGAGGTCGCGCGGCGGCTTGGCCAGACCCTCAAGCACGCGGCCCAAGACCTGAGCCGGGGTGACCGCAAGCGCGATATCGATTGCAGCAAATTCGTTGAGGTCGCCGGTTGCGCGGATGTTTGGTGCAAGCTTTGCGCTGGGTAGATATTGCGGGTTGCGGTGGTCTGTGTTGATTGCTTCAACCACTTCGGGTTCGAACGCCCACAACAGGACGTCTCGCCCGTCGCTCGCTAGCATTTGGGCAAGCGCTGTACCCCATGCCCCTGCTCCGATAACGCCAATCGTCATGCCTTCACTCCTGCACCGCGCACCGTTTCAGCATCCGGGTCAAGTGGCCAGCGCGGCCTTGCTTTAAGGTCCAACGGATCGCCTGCAAATTCTGGGTCAGTGATAAGCCGCTCGCATCCCGCCCAAGCGATCATTGCCGCATTATCGGTGCACAGTTTGAGCGGCGGGGCGACGAATTGCATCGCGTGGCGGCTTGCCAACGCCTCCAGAGCGCTGCGGATCGTTTGGTTTGCAGCCACACCGCCTGCAACCACGAGGGCAGGGTGAGAGCCAGCCTTGCCTAGCGCCATTTCAAGGCGGTCAATCAGGCAATCAACGGCGGCCTGCTGGAAGCTAGCGGCAAGGTCGGCGGGTTCGTATTTGCCGCTTTCGAAAGCACGCAGAACCGCGCTTTTCAGGCCAGCAAAGGAGAAATGCGGTTCTTTCGATCCTTTAAGAGGCCGGGGAAGGGGCACAGCCTTCGCATCGCCTTGCAATGCCAGTTTCTCAACCGCTGGACCGCCCGGATAGCCGAGGCCCAATATCTTGGCAGTCTTGTCGAAAGCCTCGCCCAAAGCATCGTCGATGGTCGTGGCAAGGCGGCGATATTGGCCAACGCCCTCAACGCTCAAAATCTGGCAGTGTCCGCCGGACACAAGCAGCAAGAGATAGGGAAACTCCAGCCCCTCATCAGCAAGCCGAGGCGAAAGCGCATGGCCTTCCAAATGGTTCACCGCAATGAGCGGCTTGCCCGAGGCCATCGCCAGCGCCTTACCGCTGACAAGGCCCACCATTACGCCCCCAATCAGCCCTGGACCAGCGGTTGCAGCGATGGCATCCACTTCGCCAAGCGCCATGCCGGCATCCGCCAGAACCACTTCAAGCATCGGTGCCAAACGCTCAGCATGGGCGCGTGCGGCAATCTCGGGCACGACACCGCCATAAGGCGCGTGCTCTTCCTCTTGGCTCGCAATGCGTTCTGCCAGAATGCGCCGATCCGACGTGACAATCGCCACCGCCGTCTCATCGCAGCTCGATTCAATGCCCAAAACTATGTGTGGTTTTGATCCCATGCCGCTTCCATCTAGTGGCTGTGCCCGCTAGAGCAAGCGCGACGGGAGACTTGATTGGTGAATGAGGACACTGACACAGCGGTGAAGCTGCGGCTTGGAACGCGCAATTCGCCGCTTGCCATGGCGCAAGCTTATGAGACGCGCGAGCGTTTGTGTGCAGCGCATGGCTGGGATGAAGCGCAGGTTGAGCTAGTTCCTGTATTGGCGAGCGGGGACAGAGTTCTCGACCGGCCACTGGCGGAAATCGGCGGGAAAGCGCTTTGGACCAAAGAGCTCGATGTGTGGCTGGGTGAGGGACGCATTGATGTGTCTGTGCACTCGGCCAAGGATGTGGAGACGATCCGGCCTGATGAGTTCGGGTTTGGCGCTGTGCTGCCGCGCGCTGACCGGCGCGACAGTCTGGTGGGCGCAAAAAGCATTGCTGATATTCCTCAAGGTGCGGTTGTGGGCACGTCTGCCCCGCGCCGCGCGTCGCAGCTTTTGAACCTTCGCCCTGACTGCAAGGTTGTGACCTTCCGCGGCAATGTGGCGACAAGGCTTGGCAAACTTGAGGCGGGCGAGGCGGATGTGACTTTCCTTGCAGCGGCTGGTCTTGAGCGTTTGGGCGAAAGCGCAGTGGGTTCACCGCTTGAGGTGGATGAATGGATACCGGCAGCAGCTCAAGGTGCGATTGTGCTGGAATGCCGTGCAGGTGATGACACCACCAAAGCAGCGCTTGCAGCGATTGATGACCGTGGCACCCGCGTCGAGCTTGAAGCGGAACGCGCGCTTTTGGCGCAGCTTGGCGGGACCTGCCATTCGCCAATTGCCGTCTTGTGCCAGCCCGGCGGCGAGGGGCTGACGATGCGCGCGGCACTTTTCAGCCCCGATGGCAGCGAGCGAGTGGAGGGTGAGGCCGTGTTCGATGCGCTGGATTTGGCTCCCGTAAAGGCGCTGGCCAAGGACCTCCTCACAAAGGCAACTCCAGCAATTGCAGAACATTTCGGCGGGCCGGCCTGAGCGCGGTTGATGGCGGGGATGCTCCTTGTTGTGCGACCCGAACCCGGTCTCACCGCAACGCTTGGTGCAGCCAAGCGGATGGGGCTCAACGCCATAGGATATCCGCTGTTTGAGATACGCCCGGTGGGCTGGCAATGCCCCGATCCAGCCGATGTTGATGCACTCCTTATCGGAAGCGCCAATGCAATTCGGCACGGCGGGGAGGCTTTGCACGGGTTCACCGGCAAACCTATCCACGCCGTTGGCAAGGCGACTGCCGAGGCTGCGCAAGACGCAGGGTTCACCATCGCGTCGGTTGGTGCGGGCGGATTGCAAAATGTCCTCAATGAGGTGCCCGCTGGAACTAAGCTCCTTCGGCTTGCGGGCGCTGAACATGTGCCGCTTGAGGCTCCGCAAGGTGTCACCGTTGATACTCGCATTGTTTACGAAGCCGCCGCGTTAGAGCTCCCCGAACCATTGCGCGCGCTTCAGGAATTGGGGCTCACCGTGCTCCTGCATTCAGCGGCCGCAGCGCGTCAATTCGATTGCGAGGCGCGGCGCATGGCACTGCACCGGGGGCGCATTTCGCTGATCACGATTGGACCACGCGTGGCGTCCGCTGCGGGCAAGGGATGGGCGGATATCCACGTTTGTGAGGCACCAAATGATGCCGCGATGTTGGAATTGGCGGCCCAAGCGTCCATATAGATGTAACAAGCCTGCATTTGCCTCGGCAGAAAACACAAATTGCGCCGGGGCAATCACAAGAACGGGCACGTGAAGGTAACCCGATATGGACTCAAAATTCGGCAGCCGCAGAAAACCAGCCTCAACGGGGCGGTTTCTTGCCGCTGCGCTTGCCTCTTTTGGCGTAGGCGGCGCGCTTGTCGGCTATGTCGTATGGTACAATATGCAGCCAGATGAAGCGGTTATTGCAGCGGCGGACAGCCCGCCTGCATTGCCAGCTGCTGCCCCTGTCGAAGGCGAAACGCTTCCCAGCCCAACAGGGACCACCACCGCTGCGCCCACGCCATTGGCAGAGGCTGCTGCCGCACTCGAAGATGGTGATACCGAGGGTGCAGCCGATGTTGTGCGCGGTGTCGTCGATCAACAAGGCGGCATCGATTCTCCGTCTTGCCGCCGCTGAACAACGCCTCGCGCGGTTAGACTTGCAAGCCCAAGCTGCTGCCGGAAATGCGGCACGCGCAGAGGGTCTTCTGATCGCCTTTGCGACCAGGCGCGCGGTCGAACGCGGGGCAGAGCTTGGTTATTTGGCGGACCAATTGCGCCTGCGTTTCTCTGACCAATGGCCCAATGCCGTCACCACAATCATCAGCTTTTCGCGCGATCCGTTGCGCGTCGACAATTTGACAGCGCGCCTTGATGGGCTTGGTCCTCAATTGGTCAGTCAGGAAGAGGGCATGAGCTGGGCACGCATTCAACGCGAGTTTGGTGAGCTGTTTGTCGTGCGCCGTGAAAGCACGCCTTCGCCGCAGCCGCAATTGCGGCTTGAAAGAGCGCGCACCGCTTTGGAACAAGGGCGCTACCAGAACGCGATTGATGAGATCAAAGGCATGCCCGGCGCGGCGCAGGCTGAGGCATGGATCGCCGATGCTGAGCGTTTCAAGGCCGCGATGGAAGCGCTTGAAGTGATCGAGACTGCAGCGGTGCTTGACCAAAGCGGACTTCGCGATGGGGCAGGCAATGTTGTAAGTCAGCCTAGTCCGCTTGATGGCGATAATTAAGCACGTAGGAGTTCAGGCAAATCGCCAGAGACACCGCGCGCCTCGTCCATAAAGAAGGTCTTGAGCAATGGCGTGCGCTGGACCGCCGCCATGCCCAGACGCCGCACCGCGCTGGCGGCCCCGGTTGGCACCCCGAACAGACGTGTCAGGCCGTCGGTGGCCAGCGCCACCATAAAGCTGTCGAGCCCACGCCATGTCTCATATCGCTTAAGGAGTTCCGGATCGCCCGGATCAAGCCCGATACGCGCGCCTTCAACCAACACCTGAACCAAAGCGCCCACATCACGAAGCCCAAGGTTCAATCCTTGGCCTGCGATTGGGTGGATACCGTGTGCTGAATCGCCGATAAGAGCGAGGCGCTCGCCTGTAATCTTGGCCGTGTGGTGGAAACCCAAAGGCCAGCTAGAGCGCGCACCCACGCTTGTAACTTCGCCCAGGATATCGCCCATACGCTTTTGCACCTCAGCCATAAACGCCCGGTCGCCAAGCTTGGTAACGCCCTTGCCGTCCTCTTCGGAGACCGTCCAAACAAGGCTTGAGCGGTGAGTGCCGTCTGCATCATCCTTCATCGGGAGGAGGGCGAAGGGCCCTGCTGGATAGAAGATTTCCCAAGCGACATTGTCGTGGGGTTTGGAGTGCGTAAGCCCTGCGATGATCGCGCGGTGTTTATAATCCCATTTTGCGATTGAGATGCCCGCACCATCGCGGGTTGGCGATTGACGCCCTTCAGCGGCAATCATCAAGCGGCCTTTGAGCTTGCGCCCATCCGCTAAGACAGCCGCAACGCCAAATTCGCTTCGCTCGCGCTCTACAATCTCGGCCTTTGACGCCCAGTGGATCAGTGGCTCCTGTGCCGCCGCTTCAAACAAAGCCAAGCGCAAACGCCGGTTCGGAAACATCCGGCCCAGCGTGCCCTCGTGTGGTTCAGGGGTGAAGTCCAAGCGCCCCGGCTTATTCTGATCGGTCACTGCAATGCTGGCGATATCGCAGGCGAACGGTTCGAGATAATCGGCAATCCCGATGTTTTCAAACAGATGCCAGCTCGCGGTTGAAATAGCGGTCGCGCGGTCGTCAAAGCCTTCTCTGGTAAGGTCTGCCGGGTCTGCGCGGTCGATGACATGGCTGGAAATGCCCTGTTTTGCCGCTGCTAAGGCAAGCGCCATACCCACAAGGCCTCCGCCTAAAATCAAGAGGTCGCGGGTTTGGGTTTCAGCTGAAGTGGTCATGGTAATCTGTGTAACTCTTCAAGTTCTCTTTGCGAAGACTAATTAGCGCGTTAGGGCCATAGATGGTCTTCCACCCGAACCGAGGCAAGCCAAAGTACGTGACATTCGCTGCATCTCCTTTTGTGCGTAACGCATGGATCAAGGTTCTTATGCTCGCGATTGCGGCGTTTTTAGCGTTACCGGCGATTGCGTTCGCGCAAGACAGCGATATCCCCCAAGAGGCGCGTTTTGGGGACGATAATATCGCGGTCCAGCTGATCGCAGATGGCGCGCCCAAGGCTGGCGAAGAGTGGACACTTGCGCTGCGCTTTACGCCGTCTGGCGAGGAATGGCACGGCTATTGGTCGAACCCGGGGGATGCTGGGCTTGGCATGGATTTGCGCCTTGATCTGCCTGAGGGGTGGGAGGTTGGTGAGGCGCTTTACCCCGTGCCGCAAACTTTGTTGCAGCCCTTGCCCGGTGGCACCGCTTTGATGAACCACATCTACAAAGGCGCTTACAGTGTTCTGGTGCCAGTGCGAGTACCGCAAGGGGCCGACACGCAAGGGGTTTTGCAGGTCGGTGGATATGTCCAATATCTCGCCTGCACCGATGAGGTTTGCGTGCCGCAGGACGCGGTTCTTATGGCAGGGCAGCCAAGCGCATCTGGCGGCGACTTTGCCCGCTGGCGCGCCGAGGTTGCGCCAATGCTCGATGCTGCTGCCACCTTCGCCATTGAAGGCGAGGTTTTGCGCCTTGGCATTCCGCTTCCTGCCAGTGTTGAGCTATCTGACCCGCATGTGTTTATCGCGAACACACAGCTGGTGAACTACACCCCCTCCCAATCCTTTTGGCGCGATGGTGACAGGCTCATCGTCGAGATTGCTTTAAGCGAATTTGGCACAGGTGAGGCCGATACGGTGAGGGGTATCTTGTCCTTTGGTGGCCAGACCGGTGTGCGCTTTGTGGCCGATGCTGGCGAAGTGACACCGGGCGGTGAGCGCATGGTCACGATGAACAGCGCAAAGGGCGTTACCCCGCCTTTGTGGTCACTGATATTGGGCGCACTGGTGGGCGGGCTGATCCTCAACATCATGCCGTGCGTCTTCCCAATCCTTAGCCTCAAAGCGTTGAGCTTGGCGCGAGCTGGTGGAAGCGAGGCGGAGGCGCGAGCGGAAGGCGTTGCTTACACCGCAGGAGTGGTGATCGCTTGCGTTGCTCTGGGCGGGATCATGCTGGCCCTGCGTGCAGCAGGTGAGCAAGTGGGCTGGGCGTTTCAACTGCAATCTCCCAGCGTTGTGATTGCGCTTCTGGTGCTCGCCACCGTCATCACCCTCAACTTTGCAGGTATTTTTGAGCTTCCCAGCGTCGACACAGGGGGCGGGCAAGGGCGCAGCGCTTTTGCAACCGGGCTTCTCGCCGCGGTGGCCGCAACGCCTTGCACAGGGCCGTTTATGGCGGCCGCCTTGGGTGCAGCGCTGCTTCTCCCGACACCGCTCGCACTGCTGCTATTCGCAATGCTTGGCCTTGGGCTGGCGTTGCCGTTTCTTTTGATCGGTTTCGTGCCCGCGCTTCGCAAGATGCTCCCCAAGCCGGGCGCATGGATGGACACTTTCCGCCGCGCGATGGCGTTTCCTATGGGTCTGACCGCCATTGCCCTTATCTGGCTTACGGTGCAGCTTGGCGGGCGCGGGTTTGGCTTGTCGGCGCTGGTGATGCTGTTTGGGATTGTGCTTGCGCTCTTTATCGTTGGGCGACTTCAGCGCGCAGGCAAAATGGCATGGCCCGCCTTTGGACTGGTCGCGGCACCCTTCCTGATCTTTGGCGCCTTCGCGCTGCCTTATGCCTATTCCCCGCCCGTTCGCGACCTTTCGCAGTCCCTCCTTTTGCCCGAGGCTTTCAGCCGCGACGCTTTGGCCAGCGCGCGCGAGAGTGGACAGCCGGTGTTCGTCTGGTTCACCGCCGATTGGTGCGTCACCTGCAAGGTCAACGAAAGCGTCGCGATTGAGCGCGAGGCGACGGCAAACGCTTTTGAACGGGCGGGCGTGATAACCATTGTCGGCGATTGGACGGTGCGCGATGAGGAAATCACGCAGTTCTTAACCGAGCAAGGCGCGGCAGGTGTTCCGCTTTATCTGTGGTACGAACCGGGCGAAGAGGCGGAACAAATGCCCCAAGTCCTGACCCCCGAAATGCTGATCGAGCGGGCCCAAAAAGACCGTTAGCGCGCGGGGCTTGAGGCGTTTGTTGGCTCTGCCTCGGGTTCTTCAGCCCCTTCCTCGTCAGCATCCGCTTCAGCCAACGCGGCCAGAGCCGCCTCATCCAAGGTTTCTCCAGCGCGGCAAAATGTGACCATTTGGCCCGGCAGGGGATCGGAATTAAGCGTCACCATTCCGGCACCAGGAACTGTCGCGATAAGTTCGCCAGCGCCCATGAGCGGTTCCCAAACCTCATCTGCCGCCGGGGCGCTGCCGATCCAAAAGAACTGGTCTTGCACCTTGGTTGCATCGACTTTGATCCGCCCGATGCGGCCATTGCCAACCAGTGCGAGCAAAGCGCCTGCCCCTTCATCGGCCGGGGAAATGCGCGTGATCTGGATGGCCGGTTCGCCTGCCACATCGCAATCGAGCGCCAGCAAAGATGACTGGCCGGGAATTCCATAAATCAAGCGCCCCTCGCTTTGCGCGCTAAGCGCCCATGCCGCCCCTTGGGTATCGGGCGAGGGGAGCGGCGATGAGGCAAATGTGGGCGATGCTTCTGGCACCGCGCGCAGCATATCCGCGTCCGTTGGAGGCGGTTTGCACGCGGTCACCAGAGCTACGGGGGCAAGGAGAGTGAGGAGCGTCAGCGTCCTCACGGCTTCCCGCCCATCCGCTTGGCTCTCACCTTGCCGTAACGTGTCTTGCGCGTCCCCGGCTTGCCCTCGTTGCTTCGCCCGACCCTTGGCGCTTTTTTCTGCTCATCAGGCAGGCCAAGCTCGTCATTTTCAAGCCGACGGATTTCATCGCGAAGTCGCCCAGCTTCCTCAAACTCGAGGTTGGCCGCCGCATCGCGCATGCGTTTTTCGAGGTCTTCGATGTAGGCCCGTAGGTTATGGCCCACGAGGTTGTTGGTCTCGTCGTCCTCTAGGTCGACTGTGACCCCGTCCTGTGATGCAGTGTGTGCCACAATGTCGGCAATGTCGCGCTTGATTGTGGTGGGCGTGATGCCGTGTTCTTCGTTATAAGCCTTTTGCTTTTCGCGGCGGCGGTCGGTTTCGGCCATGGCGCGTTCCATGCTGCCGGTAATGCGATCAGCGTAGAGGATCACTCGGCCATCAACGTTTCGCGCCGCGCGGCCGATGGTTTGGACGAGGCTTGTTTCTGAACGCAAGAAGCCTTCCTTATCCGCGTCCAAAATCGCCACAAGGCCGCACTCAGGGATATCGAGCCCCTCACGCAGCAGGTTGATACCGATCAGCACGTCATAAACCCCCATGCGAAGGTCGCGGATAAGCTCAATGCGCTCCAGCGTCTCAACGTCGGAGTGCATATAGCGCACGCGCACGCCCGCCTCGTGCATGAACTCAGTGAGGTCTTCGGCCATGCGCTTGGTCAAGGTTGTGACGAGGGTGCGGTAGCCTTTTTTGGCAGTGGCGAGGCATTCTTGGATGCAATCTTGCACCTGATCTTCGACCGGGCGGATTTCAACCGGCGGGTCAATGAGGCCGGTCGGGCGGATGACCTGTTCTGCGAACACGCCGCCGGTTTGCTCCATCTCCCAAGGGCCGGGAGTCGCTGAGACAGCGACCGTCTGCGGGCGCATCGCGTCCCATTCGTTGAAGCGCAATGGGCGGTTGTCGATGCACGACGGCAAGCGGAAGCCATATTCAGCCAGAGTGATTTTGCGGCGGTGGTCGCCCCTTGCCATGGCGCCAATCTGCGGCACGGTTTGGTGGCTTTCATCGACAAACAGCAGGGCGTTTTCGGGAAGGTACTCGAACAGGGTGGGGGGCGGCTCTCCGGGGAGGCGACCTGTTAGGAAGCGCGAATAGTTCTCAATCCCGTTGCAAGACCCGGTGGCGGCAATCATCTCAAGGTCGAAATGAGTGCGCTGTTCAAGCCGTTGGTGCTCCAAAAGCTGCCCTTCGGCCTCCAGCTCTTTCAAACGCTCCGCCAGCTCAAACTTAATCGCTTCGGCGGCCTGTTTCATGGTCGGCCCCGGCGTCACATAGTGCGAGTTCGCATAAACCCGCACGCGGTCCAATTTCGCACCGGTCTTGCCGGTTAGCGGGTCGAATTCGGCAATCTCTTCAATCTCATCGCCAAAAAAGCTAATGCGCCACGCCATGTCTTCATAGTGCGAGGGGAAGAGTTCCAGATTGTCGCCGCGCACCCGGAAACACCCGCGGGTGAAGGCGGCATCATTGCGCTTGTATTGAAGGGCGACCAGCTTGCGGATCAACTCGCGCTGGTCGACGCTTTCATCTTTCTTGATGTCGAAGATCATTGCCGAATAGGTCTCAACCGAGCCGATACCGTATAGGCATGAGACCGAGGCGACGATCACCACATCATCGCGTTCGAGCAGTGCGCGCGTTGCCGAGTGGCGCATGCGATCGATGGCCTCGTTTACGCTCGACTCTTTCTCAATATAGGTATCCGAGCGCGGGACGTAGGCTTCTGGCTGATAATAGTCGTAGTAGCTGACGAAATACTCGACCGCGTTTTCAGGGAAGAAGCTTTTCATCTCCCCATACAATTGCGCGGCGAGGATCTTGTTGGGCGCAAGGATCAGGGCGGGGCGCTGCAATTCCTGAATGACGCTCGCCATGGTGAAGGTTTTGCCTGACCCGGTAACGCCCAAAAGCGTCTGCGTCTGCTCCCCCTCGCGCGCACCCGCCACAAGCTCAGCAATCGCGGTGGGTTGATCGCCTGCCGGTTCATAGTCCGAGACAAGCTTAAACGGTTTCCCCGGCATCGACTTTTCAGGCCGCGCGGGACGGTGGGGGGTGAAATCTTCACCGGTTTCAGGCTCTTCCAGCCCGCGTCTGATGACTAACTCGCTCATGGGAACAGATATGGTACATGAGAAGGCGGTTGTGAAGCACCCAAGGGCGCTCTATTCACCCCTGCCGACAATGAGGGAGGATTTTTCCAAATGACCAATGCCAATTTTACCGCCAAAACTGTGACTACGGGGCTTCTTGCATCCGCTCTTCTGCTTGCCGGGTGCAGCGAAAGCACTGTGGATGCAGACAGTGATGGTGACGGCACAGTGACGGCCGCAGAGGTTGGCGAAGTTGTATCAGACCTTCGTCCTGAGCCGGGCAAATATTCTGTCAATCTAGAACTGGTGAAGATTGAGATCCCCGGAGCGCCACCAGAGATGCTCGAGATGATGGGCGGGATGATGAACAACAATTTTGAATATTGTCTGACGCAAGAAGACGCCGAGAAAGGCTTTGAGGAATCGCTGACCGAGGGGCAGGGCGAAAATTGCAAGATTGATAAGTTCGCTTTGACCGGCACCGACGTCGACATGGCGATGAGCTGTTCTGCACCTGATGAAGGCGAAATGAAAATGACCATGACCGGCACGGTCAGCCCCACTCGCACAGATATCGCGGTCAAAACCAAAGGCACTCTCGCGGAGATGGGCGAGGCCGATATTGAAATGAACATGGTGCAAGAACGCCTTGGCGATTGCGACGGTTAGAACCAATGGGTTTCAGCGTTCCTTCATGTGATGAACCGTCTTTAGGCGATGCACCAAAAAAGGGACGCTGATGTCCAAAATTGAACATTTCTTGGCCTCATCGAAAGCGGCGCTCACTCAAACGGAGGTGGCGCGCCGCATTCAGCTTGCCTCGGGGGATTATGCGCAAGAGGAGCTTGGGAAGCCCAGCTTTCTTAAGTTTATGGGCGAGGCGGACCTTCTGATCGAACCTGCCCGCCGGCTGGTGCGCAAATTTGAGGTGCCAAAGGCAAACCGCCCGCAAACGGTCATCCTCTTCCCCGGCTTTGGTCATGGCCCATCACGCATGCGGTACATGGCGCAGCGGTTGGAGGAGGCAGGCCATACAGTCAAAGACTGGGGGCAAGGGCGCAATTGGGGAGTGGCTGAGGCGACATTGGACGCTTTGGAAGCACGGCTTTTGGACGTTTGCGAGAATTCACGCGGACCTGTTGCATTGGTCGGGTGGAGCCTTGGCGGGCTTTACGCAAGAGAACTGGCAAAGCTGCGCCCTGATCTTATCACTAAGGTTATCACGATGGGGTCGCCCTTTTCGGGCTCGCGGCGCAACAACAACATCTGGCGGCTTTATTCGGTGATCACCGGAGAGAGCGTGGATGAGCCGGGGATTGACACAGACACCACGGTGAAACCCGAGGTGGAAACGGTGGCGTTTTGGAGCCCCAATGATGGCGCGATTGGCCCGCGCAGTGCGGCGGGTAAGCCGGGTGAACGCGACCGGGCGATTGTCCTTCGCTGCACGCACTCAGGCTTTACCTATGACCCAAAGGCAATCCTTGCGGTGTTACAAGAGCTCGACAAGGCGCCTGCATAGGCCAGATGGCCGATCATAAGCGGCTTTCCTTTTGAGAACGGCGCGTTAGAGTATGCTTTCGCACTTGCAGCAAACTTGCGGGGATAGATGGCTTGCAGCGCTTCGGGGACACCCGACAACTTTGATGAAATGACCCACGGGGCCGGGACCACGCGGCCCGCTTACGCTGCCTATGGCGAATGGTATGACGCGCAAGACCCTGCATTCCTCAAGCGCAAGAACCGTGAGGCAGATGAAAGTTTTCGCCGCACTGGCATTACCTTTAACGTCTATGGCGAGGATGAGGCGGAAGAGCGTCTGATCCCGTTTGACATGGTGCCGCGCATTATCACCGCTGGCGAATGGCGCAGGCTCACTAAGGGTATTGAGCAGAGGGTTCGGGCGCTGAATGCTTTCCTCTATGACCTTTACCACCGCCAAGAGATTATCCGTTCGGGCCGTCTTCCCGAAAGGCTGCTGAGAAACAATGACGCATGGCTCCCGCATATGGTGGGCATGACGCCGCCGGGCGGGGTTTACACCCATATCGTCGGCATCGATCTGGTGCGCACGGGGCCGGATGAGTGGTTTGTGTTGGAGGATAACGCCCGCACGCCTTCGGGTGTCTCCTACATGCTCGAAAACCGCGAGACGATGATGGAGATGTTCCCGGACCTCTTTTCTCAGGTGAAGGTGGAGCCGGTTGCGAATTACCCGCGCCGATTGGCAAGGAGCCTTGCCGCCTGCGCGCCGCCCAAGTTTGATGCAAGCGGCGGGCGCAAGCCCAATGTCGCGGTGCTGACGCCGGGGATCTACAACTCCGCCTATTTTGAGCACGCGTTTCTCGCCGACCAAATGGGCGCAGAGCTTGTCGAGGGCTCGGACCTTCGCGTGATTGATGGCCGCGTGCAAATGCGCACCACCCGCGGGTTTGAGCCTTTGGATGTGATTTATCGGCGTGTGGACGACGAATATCTCGACCCGCTGACCTTTCACCCTGATAGCGTGCTCGGCGTGCCGGGAATTATGGATGTGTATCGTTCAGGCGGTGTCACAATCGCCAATGCTCCGGGAACGGGCGTGTCGGACGACAAGGCGATCTATTCCTTCATGCCCGAAATCGTTGAGTTCTATACAGGTGAAAAGCCGCTCTTGCCCAATGTGCAGACGTGGCGCTGCGCTGATCCGGATAGCCTTGGTTATGTGCTCGACAATCTGGAGGAGCTTGTGGTCAAAGAAGTCCACGGCTCCGGCGGATATGGCATGCTGATCGGGCCGACCGCGACGAAGAAGGAGATCAAAGCCTTCCGCGCCAAGCTTGAGGCAAAGCCTGAAAATTACATTGCACAGCCTACGCTTTCGCTTTCCACCTGTCCGATCTTCACCAGCAAAGGGCTTGTGCCTCGCCATGTGGATTTGCGGCCTTATGTGCTGGTTTCGCCAGATGGCATCGACATTACGCCGGGCGGGCTCACCCGTGTGGCGCTTAAGCAAGGCTCTTTGGTGGTGAACAGCTCCCAAGGGGGCGGCACCAAAGACACTTGGGTTCTGAAAGACTGATGGGGGCCCCAAACATCACACGAGAACCGACATGCTAGGCCGGACCGCCAATGGCCTGTTCTGGATGTTCCGTTATCTCGAACGGGCAGAGAACACTGCGCGCCTGATGGAGGCAGGGCTTCGCATGGCGCTCACCCGCGATGTGGAGACCGCGCAGGATGAATGGCGCTCGGTCATTTCGACCTTGGGTCTCAAGACCGCGTTTGAACAGGCAAACGATAGCTATGACGGTGCAAGCGTTTGGAATTTCGTCCTGCGCGACCGCGACAACCCCGCCAATGTGCGCGAGATGATGGGTGCGGTGCGCAGCAACGCCCGCACAGCGCGCACATGTCTCTCAGCCGAAGTGTGGGAAGCGGTCAACGAGAACTGGATGGTTCTCGACAAACAGCTTTCGCGCCCTGTCAGTCAAACCGCGCTTGGCGATGTGTTGGAGCGTTTGCGGCGCACCGGGATGCTGGTTCATGGGGCGATGGATGGCACAATCCTTCGCGATGAGGGACGGCATTTTGCGCGCGTTGGCACCTATCTTGAGCGCGGGATGAGCACGGCGCGCATTCTCGATATGAAATACTATTTGCTGCTGCCCTCACTTTCCTATGTGGGCTCCAGCCTTGATACAGGGCAATGGGAACAGGTCCTGCGTTCGGTCGCCGGGGTGAGCAGTTACAGCAACATCAATCGCGGCACTATTGATGCGCGTTCTATCGTTGACTTCCTGGTCCTCGACCGGCGTTTCCCGCGCAGCCTTGCCTTTTGTCGCAATGCAGTGCGCAACCATCTGCAACGGCTTGCCGAGATACATGAGCGCGAAGGCAAATGCGCAGCGCTCTTGGTGGCGAAAGAAAGCGACATTTCGAGCCTTACCGCAGAGGCCATCTTCGAGCAGGGTCTGCATGAATTCCTCACCGAATTCATGGCGCACAACGGCGAGATCGGCGAAGCGGTCACCGAAGACTACAGGTTCCTAGCGTGAGGGTTTCTATAAGGACAATGGCGCAATGAAACTCGCGATCCGCCACACCACGCGCTACGCCTTTAAAGAGCCGGTTGTGCACGCGCTCCAACGCCTGCGCCTGACACCCAAAGAGACGCAGGGGCAGCGTATCCTTGAGTGGGATATGCACTATGAGAACGCGCACCGCGAGCTTGAATACGAGGATCAGAACTACAACACGGTCACCCTCATCGCCGTGGAGCCGGGCGCACATGAGGTCACAGTCACATGCCAAGGCAAGGTCGAGACCAGCGATGTCGCAGGGGTAATCGGAACTCACTCGGGCCATTTGCCCTTGTGGAGTTTTCTTGGCCAAACCGACCTTACAAGGCCCGGATTGCAAATGCACAATCTCGCAAGAGAGCTTGGCAAACCTGATGAGCCGGGGGTCGAGTTTCTCCACGAACTTTCATCAACCATCGCTGAGCGTGTCACATACACAACGGGTGTGACCGGTGTTACGACGAAAGCCGAGGAAGCGGTCGCGGCGGGCGAGGGTGTGTGTCAGGATCACACCCATATCTTCATTGGCCTTGCCCGCTTCTTCGATATCCCTGCGCGCTATGTGTCGGGCTATTTGATGATGAACGACCGCATCGAGCAAGAGGCAAGCCATGCTTGGGCCGAGGCGCATATTAAGGGGCTTGGCTGGGTCGGTTTTGACGTATCCAATGGGATCAGTCCCGATCCGCGTTACGTGCGGGTGGCAACAGGCCGCGACTACCGCGATGCAAGCCCAGTTACCGGCATCAGCTTTGGCACTTCCTCCCAAGCGCTTACCGTTGATCTCCAAGTCGAGCAGCAAGCGCAGTAGGCTTTTTGTATGTTTTGGATTTGCGCCCACAAATCCGCGGATGGGCGTGCGAAAAACAAAAGACTCACTCGACAAGCTGCGCTAAGCGGCGCGGATTAAAACAACCGGAGAATTTGATGACCTATTGCGTTGGCATGGTGCTCGATAAGGGCCTTGTCCTGATGAGCGATACCCGCACCAATTCGGGCGTCGACAATATCTCTGTGTTCCGCAAGATGTTCTCATGGTCGGTGCCCGGGGAACGCATGATCGCGGTGATGACTGCAGGCAATCTGGCGACAACGCAGGCTGTGGTGAGTAAGCTTGAGGAACGCACCAAAGAGCCCGATGAGCGCGAAACTACGCTTTTGAACGGGCCCACCATGTTCACCGTTGCAACGGAGATCGGGCGGTTGCTGCGCCAGACAATTAGCGAGGTGCAACAAGCAAACAATTCAAAGTCACGCTTCACCGCCTCGATCATCCTTGCCGGCCAGATCGCGGGGATGGAGCCGCGTCTGTTCATGATTTACCCGGAAGGCAACTTCATTGAGGCAAGCTCTGACACGCCCTTCTTCCAGATTGGCGAAACCAAATACGGCCGCCCGATCCTGATCCGGGGCTATGAGCCGGATATGAGCATTGAGGATGCGGTGAAGCTGGTCATGGTGTCGTTTGATTCCACCTTGAAGGCGAACCTGTCTGTTGGGCTCCCGCTTGACCTTATGGTGATTGGCAAAGACGATTTTGCACCCACCCATGAACGCCGCATCACGCCGGAGGATGAATACTTCGGCACTATCTCTTCCAATTGGGGTGATGCGCTTAAGTCTGCGTTCGAATCGCTTCCCGCTTATTCACTCGAGTCGCAATAAGGTTCAGAGTTAGGGCAAGCGGCTAAACTGCAAATAACCCCGATTTTGTATCAGACATTTGGTCGATATTGGAGGTATTAAGGGCTAAGGATTCAGCCGTTTGCGCAGAATCCCTCACCGTATGACTCCATATCGGGGTTAGTGCTGCGTGAATTAAAATTTTGGTGAGCGCACCAAGATAAGCATGTCACGCAAAGCCACCCTCCATTTCATCGATTCCAACAGCCGTCATCGCGCTGAATTGGCACGCATAGGGTTTTCCCTGGGCCACCATTCAGAAGTGTATGGCGACATTTCGGAATTATCCATTCACCCACCGCGCGAAGGGATCATTATCGCCCGCGATCTGCCTGATCAGGGCGGCGTCTCGATGATTCTCGATCGGCTCAGCCGATTGGGCATCTGGTTGCCCCTGATCGCGGTCGAGGCAGAGCCGCGTCCGGGCCGAATTGTAGAGGCAATCAAAGCGGGGGCGCTTGATTATCTCTCTCTTCCACTTGATCCGGATCGGTTCGAACGCTGTCTTTCTCGGATTGAGAAAGAGGCCGAAGTCTTCGGGGCAGCTCGCCGCCGTATGATCGAGGCGCGCGACCGGATCGCAAGTCTGTCAACCCGTGAACGTGAAGTATTGGAATGGCTGGCCCAAGGATCCAGCAATAAAGTCATCGCCCGTGAGCTCGATATCAGCCCGCGCACTGTCGAAATCCACCGTGCCAACATGATGCACAAACTTGGCGCGCGCCACGCCGCCGAAGCCGTCCGCCTCAAACTTGAGGCTAAATTGGAACCTCAGATTGAACCCCAAGTCTCCTATTAAATCCACTTAAGAAATGCTGGTCTATCGCCAGTGTCCATCCTGCGAAGGGCGCCTCTTTGAGGAGCGTAAAGCCACCCCGCCCTTGGTACCCGAACGGCCTCAACGTCTTCCCCCGACGTTGGGGCCGTTCTAATTTCTCAAGGTGCTGCGGATGTACGATGAACGCGGCCCACCGCAGCCCAGCAAGCTGCACGGCGGTTTGTCCTAAGGCGTAACTACCTAAGGCGTACCTATCTAAGGCGTATCGTCCACCATCTGCTCCCACAGCTCGATTTTGACGCCATTGGGATCAAGGATCCAGGCAAACTTGCCATATCCCTCGTCCGCTGTGTCCAGCACGTCGACATCGCGCGATTTTAGGAGCTCAACAAATCCGTCGAGATCAGCGACGCGAAGGTTGATCATGAACCCGCCTTGGCCCGGCTGAATATACTCATCATCTTTGAAGTGGCTGATGAGGGAGTATGGCTTTTTCTTGGGTTCATCAGACCAAGCAAACTGCGGCCCATATTCGCCGTCCACTCCCAGCTTATCGCGATACCAAGCCCGTGTGGCTTCGGGATCAGCCGCCACATAGAATACGCCGCCTAAACCAGTGACGCGTGGTCCGGTGCTGCGGGGTTGTGTTGTCTCATTCATGTGCCCGTCCTCCTGAAACCAGCTTACAGCGCCATCGAGCACTAAGCAAAGGTGCTTGGTTCAGAACCGGGTTGTGAACTCGATCACCGAAGGAGGCAACGCATCGAGAAGCGCGATTTCGATGACCTTATCAAAGCCGCTAACCACCATCAGGCCCACCACCAAAAGCGCTGCTCCAAACAGGGGTTTGCCGTATTTGGCGAGCACGGCAAGGGTCTGACGGCGCTCCCCTATGGCCTTGCGCGAGCCATAGGCAAAGGCAAGCACGCTTGTCGCAACGCCAATCCCGAAGATCAGGAATATGAAAAAGCTTGCGAGTAGGTCCTGCCCCTGACTGGCTGCCGCAATCGCAACGCCAAGGGTTGGACCCACACACGGTGCCCACACAACGCCCAGCAGCAAGCCGACCGCAAATTGGCCATACCACCCGTCACCGCTAAGCGATGACAGGCGTTGATTGCCGAAGTTTGAGATGGGCGCAGCCGCCGCGCTGAGCGCTGCTTGCGCCTGAGGCACCAACAGCACGAGCCCTGCAACCGCCAGCAATCCGCCTGCGAATAGTCGCACAAATTGCTCATTGATGCCAAGCGAATAGCCAAAGGCGATCACGGTAAAGCCAAAAGCGGTGAAACTGGTTACAAGCCCGGCGGCAAGCGCGAGCGGGCCAAACCTGCTCTTGCCCAGCGCTGATGCCACCAAGATCGGCACAAGCGGCAGGACGCAAGGGTTCAGGATTGTGACCAGCCCCGCGATAAAGGACAGGAATGCGCTGCCAAACATGATGTTAAGCCTTACCTGATGGCGCGCCCTTAAAGCGCGTCCAGCACCACTTTGCGAAGACGGGTGCGATTGGTCTCAGCAATAGAGCGGGCGACCTCGTCCATGCCTTTGAACACGAGAACGGTCGACTGACGCGGCACGCGGTTGGCACGAAGGAAGGCCTTTTCATCGTCGAAATTCACTTTGACGAAAAGCACATCGCTCGACTGTTTTTGGGTGCGCAGCTCATCAAGGATCGGGGCCTGCGCCCGGCATGTCGGGCACCAGTCGGCATAGACATCAACCACGATCGTCTTGCCCTTTTTTTGAGCCATCATAAATTCGGCTTCGTCATAGGTGGTCCAATTCGCGGCATTGGCCTGAGCGGTGAGCTGCGTCGCGCCAACGACGATGGCACCAATGGCGGCGATGATCAGAAAAAGGCGGGTCATTATCGTGATCTCCAGAAGGGTATGGGCGCAAAAGAGCGCCGCGGTTTGTCTGGTGTTCGCGCGCGTGGGCGGGCTGGTTACACGTGGAAATAAAAATCGGGCGATTTTTTAAGTCGCCGGAATGGGCCCATCTGTGTTGGGCGCGATGAAACTCTTGGAGGGGGTGAATACTTACTCTCTCGCGTTGTTCTAAGACTCTGTTTTGAAGGTGAAAATTGCAATCTCGTACCGCCAATGTGTCAACTGTCACATCGTTGCTCCAATGCAAGTGCCAAATAGTTGCCATTTTGTGCTAAGCTTGTGCCCATACACTGGAAAATGGCGTGCGTGTTCGGGGGGACAAAATGGCTGTTTCAACTCCAAATTTCTTTGAAGCCGCGAATAAGGCGGCGGCGCGTATTGCTGAGAGTGGGACCGATATTGAACGGCTAAGCCGCGAAATCCGCATGGGCTCACCTGAACAAGTTGCGAGCGAACATCAAAAGCAGCAGCGCCGTCGGATGCTCGAAAATCTCTATTCCGAAGAACGCGAGGCGAAAGAGGCGTTTGAGCGGATCATCGGCGGGAACGAACTTCAAGATGCCAATTATCTGCCTCGCGGCGCCTTGGTTGCGCGCTCGGTCGTTCGGGTGGAAATCATCAACGCACGCGGGCGCAGGCTTGGATTTGGTTCGGGCTTTTTCGTGGGCGACGGCGTGTTGATGACCAACAACCACGTCCTCAAAAATTTTGAGCTTGCCCAAAACAGCGAGATCCAGATGTTTTATGAGCGCGATTTGCTGGGGCAGGATCGCACGCCGCTTCGCTTTCGGCTCGATCCCGATAAATTGTTCTACACCAATGAACCGCTCGATTTCACCATTGTCGCGGTGGATGAGCAATCTGTCGGCGGCATGGCGACCCTCGAAGAGGCTGGCTGGCTTCCTCTGATCGCAGAGCTTGGCAAGGTGATGGAGGGTGAATGGCTCACCATCATCCAACACCCCAATGGCGAGCGCAAACAGGTGTGCGCGCGCGATAATCAGTTCTTGGCGCGAAGCGAAGACGTGCTGTGGTATTCAACCGACACTCTGGGCGGTTCCTCAGGGGCTCCCGTTTTTACAAACGATTGGCTGGTGGTGGCGCTCCATCATTCGGGCGTGCCGCGCATCGAAGGTGGCGCCTGGAAGACGGTGGATGGGAACGATTATGATCCCAGCATACATACCGATGCCGACATTGATTGGATCGCGAACGAAGGCATTCGCATCTCCAAGATTATTGAGCTTTTGCGCACCGATTTGGAAATTGCGACGCACCCGCTGATTGCGCCCATGCTCAATGTTGGTGTGCGCGATATCTCAAGCCGCCTACCGGTGATGTTTCGAGGAGGGAGGCTGCCCGATAGCTTGGTCCAAATCGCGCGAGCTGTGTCGGTTGCAGATTATATGAAGCCGAGCGCCGCGCCGCCGCCGAATCCGCCGCCGCCCAATTCGCCACCGCCCAATTCGCCACCGACTGCGCCGCCTCTAACAGCGCCGCAATCGCATGATACGCAAAATCAAGTCACTTCGAACCACTCACTTCACCTCACAAGCGCAAAGGACAACACTATGGAACGCAAATTGATCCGGGTAACGCTGGCGGTGGAGAATGGTCAGGTTGAGGTCGTCGAGCAGGATGCAGCTGAGTCGATGGATGCCTCTGGGGTGCTTGAAAGCAAGAAAAACAAGGAGCCGCCACATGCGCCGGTCTACCCCGAAGACCATTGGAACAAGCCATTTGACGAGTATTTTCTCTTTGATGAAGATACAGATAAAAAAGACGACAAAGAGGCCAAGCGGGTGCATCTGCCCGTTTTAGAGCACCCGGACTGGGAGGCCGAGGACAGAGCATCTAAGCGGGCGCAGCGCGCATGGCTGAAACAAGGAATGGGCCCACTGGCGAAGTTGAGGGCTGCTGACGGAAAAGAGCAATCTGCCGATCAAATCGCCCCAGATGCTTATGGGAAGTTACCATTGGCGGGTGACATCGAGCATGGGCGGCTTCACTATCGAAACGTCACCGTCGCAATGAACTCCGAACGCCGCATGGCCTACTACAGCGCCGCTAATGTTGATGGCGGCATAAACTGGGGGCTTGGGCGTCCCAAAGACAAATGGCTCAATGATCGACGTATCTCGACCGAGGATCAGTTACCCAAGGACTTCTATTACAAGAATTATTTCGACATCGGTCATCTATCAAGGCGCGAAGCGCTTGAATGGGGTAAAAACCCTTATGACGCGACACTTCGTGCAAACGCGACGAATGTACTGACTAATGCTGTGCCGCAGTTTGAGACGTTCAACCGTAATCAGACAACTGATAAGAAGAGCGTTCTGTTATGGCAGGGGCTGGAGCAGTATATCCTTGAGCGAACCGCGCGGGAATACAACTTCAGGGTTCAAGTTATGAGCGGCCCGATCTTCAATGAATTCGACCCCCCTTATAAGGGCGTGAACTTGCCGATTGAGTTCTGGAAAGTCATTGTGGCGGTTGACGCTGAGAATAAGTTGTTCGCCACCGCGTTTTTGCTCAGCCACGAGCGCTATATTGACCCCGACAAGTTCGATTACCGGGAAAGCGCGCCTGCGCGAGACCAATTGTTTAGTGAATGGAAGAGTTATCAGCGACCGATCGAAGAAATCGAAGAACTGACCAAGCTGAAATTCCGCTTCGGAAAAGGCGAAGGTAAAAGCTTGGCCGAGATAGATCCGTTCGCCGAAGAGCTAGCGAAACCTGCTTTCCGCAGGCGAAAGGGCGTTCAAACTTTGGATGCGAGCGAGTCCATATTGCGGGCCAATTCTGGCGGGTTCCGTGAGGATGGCTCGATAGACAGCTTCCAAGATATTATCCTGCGTTGATCGCCTGAGGGCTCCTGACTTGCGCATTTTCTGAGCCTTGATAGGGCGGAGTCCAGTCGCCGCTCTATCAGAGGAAATCAGTATGACAATCACGCAACGCTTCGCTGGCAAATCGGTAATCATCACCGGCTCATCCACTGGTATCGGAGAGGGTATTGCGCGGCGTTTCCATGATGAAGGTGCAAATGTTGTAATCAATGCGCGCAACGCTGAGAAATGCGCGAAAATGGCGGAGAATCTCGATCCTGCGCGCACGCTCGTGGTGCCCGGTGATGTAAGCAAAAGCGCCTTTGCCAATGAGATCGTTGCGGCCTGTGTCGAGAAATTTGGCGGCCTTGATGTGATGGTCAACAACGCCGGCGTTGGCGGCGGTTCCATGGTGCACAAGACGTCTGATGAGGAAATCGACCGGATCATCGATATCAACGTCAAGGGCGTCATCTATGTGAGCCGCGCCGCGATCCCTCACCTGAAAGCCACTAAAGGCTCGATCATCAATATCTCCAGCGTGTCGGGCATGGGCGGAGATTCCATGCTTCCCGTGTACAATGCCTCCAAGGGCGCAGTGAGCAACTTCACACGCGGGCTGGCATTGCAAGTGGGCGGGATGGGCATTCGGGTGAACGCAATCAACCCCTCGATCACGCGTTCGGATATGGTTGATGACATTACCGGCAATGACATGATGGTGGGCGCGTTTATGCAGCGCGTTGCCTTGGGCCGGATTGGCGAGCCTGAAGATATCGCAGCAGCAGCGGCATTCCTGGCAAGCGAAGATGCAAGCTTTGTAACCGGTGTGAATTTGCCCGTCGATGGCGGCGTGACAGCGAGCAATGGGCAGCCTAACTTCCTCGCGCTGGCGATGGCGGCGAAGGGGTGAACCAAAAAGGTTTTTGCCACCCTTGGTCTGCCGCCTTCGCCCAGTGAGCCCTCCTATCAGTTTCGGGTCTTGAGCCAGTAAAATTCGAACCGTGTCACTCCTGTTCGGAAGAACTGCTGATGGGCTTTGTACTCGGCTGATTGCTGGACTTGGGCAAAACCTTCCTCATCATCCCATTCGACAAAGGTTATCTGCCCGGGCGCTCCTGGTGGCGAGTTATGAGCCTCCATTGTGGTCCCGCGCATCTTATAGACAAAGCGGCCTCCTGCCCGCTCCATCGCCGGTTCGATCCCGTCGAGATAGCGGTCATAGTCTTCCGCATCTTCGAGCCACGCGACCACGACCGTGTACTGTTTTGCCGGATCAAACGTGAGGGCCAGGTCTTCGTCTAAAGTCAGGCTGTAAATCCTGAGTTCGTCCCATCCATCGGATCGCGTTGCGGAGATTGCGGGCCAGCGCGGGTCCTTCTGAATTTCCTGATAGGATGCCTCGTCGGGCCATGAGAAGAAAATGAACGCTCCTGGATCATAATCGCTGATGATCTTGCGGCTGACATTGAGTTGGCCGATGCGTGTGAAACCCAGCGGGCGAGTAAGTGGGCCGGTGCTATCGTAATAGGTCTGGCGCGCCGCCTGAGCACCTTCGCGTGCGTCCGGAGCGATCACTTGAATGACCTGGCCTTTGTCAGCTTTCAGAGTAAACCCCTGTCTTGCAGGGGCGGGTGCCTCTTGTGCATCTTGCGCATGCGAGGTGAAGGCCGTGCCGCATAGAGCAATGAGCGCGGTGCAGCTGATTGCTATGAGTGGTGCGTTTCGTCTGAGATTGGACATGCCTGACTCCCGTTGATCCATGGTTGATAAATGCACCATGGATCAGTGGTTGAGAGAAGTATCGGCTAGATTTCTTGCTTCATTGGTGCGAAATCGTGCCAATGAACGACTGGGATGACTATCGGCTGATCCTGGCGATTGCGCGTGCGGGAACGCTTCGTGCAGCTGCCGGTCATCTGGGCCTAACGCACACGACTGTTTCGCGCCGTCTCGCTGTTGTCGAAGATCGGCGCGGCAAGCTTTTTGAAAAGCGAGCGGGCGGATACAGCCCGACCCGCTTGGGAGAATCGCTTGTTGATGTGGCACAGGGGATGGAGAACCTCACCCATTCTGCCGCGCGCTATGAGCGTGCCGTGGAGCAGGATCTTACCGGCGTAGTGACGCTTTCGATACCTGAGCCTGTCGCGCAATTCTTGTTGCTCAAAGAATTGTGCGAGCTGCCAAAAATCTTTCCCCAGATTGAGTTTCGCATCAATATCAGCGTACGGCTTGTGGATCTTGATCGATCCGAGGCCGATATCGTCGTGCGAGGGACCAGCCAGCCGCCGGACCACCTGGTGGGGCGCCGACTATTTGCAAATGTCTTGAGCTTTTACGGTGACCGAGACTATCTTTCAAACACGCCGCCAGATGAGCTTCAGTGGATTGTCCCAACGCAGGCGGGGCGCTCGCCTGATTGGCTTTCGCAGTCACCTTATCCCGACGCGCCGGTGGGGCTTATGATCGATGATATTGTCACGCGGCACAACGCGGTGGTTGAGGGTTTTGGGATAGCGCGCGGTGCTTGCTATATGGCTGACCCTCAACCCAATCTCGTGCGTTTAACCGATGCAGCGCCGACGCCTCTGCATGATTTTTGGGTGCTGACGCATCCTGATTTGCGCCAAACACCGCGCATTCGCGCTGTCATGGATTTCATAACTCGCGCTATGAAAGAGAAGGAAGAGTTGGTGACAGGTCTATGCCCGGCTCCGACTTTGACCTAGCTCGCTTTGCTGCGTTTCGCCCGCTTCCTCTCATGCGGGTCGAGAGCGGTTTTGCGCAGTCGGATGCTTTGCGGGGTCACCTCGACCATTTCATCGTCATCGATATAGGCGATTGACTGCTCCAACGTCATCCGGCGCGGCGGGGTGAGACGGATGCTGTCATCCTTGCCCGAGGAGCGGATGTTGGTGAGCTGCTTTGCCTTCATCGGGTTAACCTCAAGGTCATCGGGCTTGGCATTCTCGCCGATGATCATGCCCTCATAAAGCTTCATCGAAGGCCCGACAAAAAGCTCGCCGCGCTCTTCAAGCATGTTGAGAGCATAGGCGTTGGATCTCGCCGTCGCCATTGGAGATGAGAACGCCGTTATTGCGCCCTTCAATCGGGCCTTTGTAGGGGCCGTATTTCTCGAACAGGCGGTTCATAATGCCGGTGCCGCGCGTGTCGGAGAGGAATTCGCCGTGATAGCCGATAAGCCCGCGTGAGGGCGCGGAGAAGGTGATGCGGGTCTTGCCCTGACCTGAGGGCTTCATCTCGGTGAGGTCAGCCTTGCGGCGCTGCATCTTCTCAACCACGGTGCCTGAGTGTTCATCATCCACGTCGATGACGACGGTCTCATATGGCTCCATTTTCTGGCCGTCTTCTTCGCGTAGGAGCACTTTGGGACGGCTGATGCCAAGTTCAAAGCCTTCGCGGCGCATGGTTTCAATAAGGACGCCAAGCTGCAATTCGCCGCGGCCTGCAACCTCGAAAGAATCCTTGTCGGCGCTTTCGGTGATGCGGATAGCGACGTTGGTTTCGGCCTCGCGGAAGAGGCGGTCGCGGATCATCCGGCTGGTGACTTTGTCGCCTTCGCGCCCGGCGAGCGGGCTGTCGTTAACCGCAAAGCGCATGGCAAGCGTTGGCGGATCAATCGGCTGGGCTTCGATCGCCTCTTTCACAGAGGGGTCGCAGATGGTGTTAGAAACCGTTGCCTTCTCAAGGCCGGCAAGCGCGATGATATCGCCTGCCTGTGCGCTTTGAACCGGAACCCGGTCGAGCCCGTCAAAAGAGAGCACTTTGGTCGCGCGGCCTGCTTCAACCACATTGCCATCTGCGTCGATGGCGTGGATCGGATCGTTGACCTTCAGCGTACCCGATTGGACGCGGCCGGTCAGGATACGGCCCATGAAATTGTCACGGTCGAGCAGCGTCGCCAAGAAGCTGAACGGGCCGCTTTCATCGAGGCCGGGGGAGGGGACGTGCTGCGTGATCAGCTTGAACAGCGGATCAAGCGTGCCTTCACGCGCGCTTTCATCATCGCTGGCATAGCCATCGCGGCCAGAGGCGAAGAGCGATGGGAAGTCGAGCTGATCGTCATTGGCATCGAGCGACGCAAAAAGGTCGAATACCTCGTCGAGCACTTCTTGCGGGCGGCCATCAGGACGGTCGATCTTGTTGACGACCACAATCGGGCGCAGGCCAAGGGCAAGCGCCTTACCGGTCACGAATTTGGTTTGAGGCATCGCGCCTTCTGCGCTGTCGACCAGCAGGATAACGCCATCGACCATGCTCAGAATACGCTCAACCTCGGCGCCAAAGTCAGCGTGGCCGGGCGTGTCGACGATGTTGATGCGTGTCGTTGTGCCGTCATGCTCCCACTCAACGCTGGTGCATTTGGCAAGGATGGTGATCCCGCGCTCTTTTTCCAGATCGCCGGAATCCATCGCGCGCTCTTCCACGCGTTGGTTTTCACGGAAAGTGCCCGATTGGCGGAAAAGCTGGTCAACCAGAGTGGTCTTACCATGGTCAACGTGAGCGATAATCGCGATATTGCGCAGGTCGCGAGACATAAGCGTTCTCATTTTGGAAAAGAAGTTTGGGAATTTGCCCGCCCCCTAGACGCTGTGCTGCGGCGCAACAAGGGCGTAATTCACACCAGGGCACCCCGCGCCAAATTGGCAACACATACGACGCAGCTCAGCTTGACGCAGCGTAAGTTGTTAATCGGTACTTTTTCTGAGGGCTTGCTGCACTGCAAACAGGGGGAATCGCGGGTGTGACTCCTTCGCAACAGACCAGCGGCTGCGCCCACTCTTACGTGCGTTCTGCGCTTGTAGCCGTGTAAGCACTGGCCTAACACGTGATGCAGATCACAAATGACACTGCCGCGCATCTGGGGATGCATTTATAATCGGCCGGGCGTTTGTGATGGGATACGAGGAGAAGGATATCCATGCGTTCAATTAATTCCGGAACCCCCGGGTCGCTTCGGTTTGCACTGCTTGCAGGCGCTGCCGGTTTTGCACTCACCGCACCAACGGCTGCTTTTGCACAAGATGCGGATGACGATGCCGCTGCGGCTGCGGAAGCTCTTGGTGATGAAGATGACAGCAATGTCATCATCGTGACCGCTTCGAAGCGTGAGCAAACGCTTCAAGAAACCCCGATTGCTGTGTCTGTGACCAGCGCTGAGACTATCGAGCAAGCGAACATCCGCGACGTGCTCGACCTTCAGTCGGTCACTCCCTCGCTGCGTGTAAGCCAGCTGCAGACCTCATCTGCATCGACTTTCATCATTCGCGGTTTTGGTAACGGCGATAACAACTTCGGTGTTGAACCATCGGTTGGTGTGTTCATCGACGGTGTTTTCCGCTCACGCTCTGCAGGCGCCCTGTCCGACCTTCCAAACGTTCAGCGCATTGAGGTCCTTAACGGCCCGCAATCGACGCTCTTTGGTAAGAATGCATCTGCTGGTGTGATCAACATCGTCACCCGTGAGCCTCAATTTGAGTTCGGCGGTTCGGCTGAGTTTTCTTACGGTAACTTCAACAACGTCTTCCTGAAAGGCGACATCACCGGCCCGATCACGGACAGCGTTGCGTTCTCGATCGATGGATCACTTCAAAAGCGTGATGGTACATCGCAAATCGTCAACCTTGGCGCTCAAGGCATCGATCAAAACGACCGCGATCGTTACTCGGTTCGTGGTCAGCTCTTGATTGAGCCTTCGTCGGATTTTCGTATCCGCGCGATTGCTGATTATTCGAGCATTGACGAGGTGTGCTGCCAAGTCGGGACCGTTGTTGCAGGCCCAACCGCTCCGGCACTGAACCTGCTTGGCGGTAATGTTCAGACCTTCGACACCTTCTTTGATCGCACAGCCAGCCTCAATACGGTTCCGATCAACCAGGTTGAGAACTACGGCGGCTCGGTCCAAATGGACTATACCGCTGGCGCGTTGTCATTCACATCGATCACGTCATACCGTGAGCTTGATAACTTCTTCCGCTCTGACATCGACTACACCGGCGCGGACATCGCGACCGAGCAGCGCGACCAAGCGGTTGAGACCTTCACTCAGGAATTCCGTATCGCGTCCGATTTCGACGGCCCGATCAACTTCCTGCTTGGTGGTTTCTACTTCGATGAGACGATTACTCAGGAAAGCCAAATCGAAAACGGTCGCCAAATTCGCGACTTCTTCGAGATCCTTGCAGGCGGCAACCCAGCCGATGTTCTCACCGGCGCACCAAGTGTGTTCAACGCGGTTGAAGCCGGTCTTGGTCTGACCCAAGAGACGATCTTCAACACTCCGCTGCTGACTGCCGAACAGTTCAGCATGGATAACGAGGCGTTCTCCATTTACGGTACGGTTGATTTCGAGCCAACTGATGGCCTCGTACTGACTGTGGGTGCCAACTACACCGATGACAGCAAATCGTTCGCGCTTGCACAGCAAAGCTTTGATCCGCTTGCAAACATCAATCTGGTTGATGCCTTCATCACAGGCGCGAGTGCCGCCGATCCAAACTTGCCGTTGATCACTGATCGCGCAACGTTCCAAGCGCTTCCTGCCGCTGTTCAGCAAGGTCTGCTCGCGGCAGCGACCGATCCGACCGTCAACACGCTGCTGCCACTGGCTCCGTTCCAGTTCCAGCCGCCGTTCCTGACGATCCCGAACTCGGTTGAGCCTGGTGAAACTGCTGATGATAAGCTGACGTATCTTGCGCGTATTTCCTATGAGGTAACGCCTGAGATCAACACATACCTCAGCTACGCCACTGGTTTTAAAGCAAGCTCAGTGAACCTCTCGCGTGACAGCCGTCCGCTGGGCACTGACTTTGCGGTAACGCCGGGCACGGGCAACTCGACGTTCGCTGCGCCTTCATCGCCAATTCTCGATGCAGGTCTTGCGGTTCCAAACCTTGTTTCAGGAACGCGTTTTGCCGGCGCTGAAGAAGCGGAAGTTTGGGAAGTTGGCGTCAAAGGTCAATTCGATGGCTTCGGCTTTAATCTGGCTGTCTTCGACCAATCGATTGAGGGCTTCCAAAGCTTTGCCTTCACCGGCACAGGCTTTGCGCTTCGTAACGCAGGTGAGCAGTCGGTTCGCGGTTTCGAATTCGACACCACGGTCACTGCAATTGACGGCTTCGTCTTCACCTTCGCGGTGACGCACCTCGATCCGCTGTTTGATGATTTCCCCGGCTCGGTCGTCGGCGATCTCACCGGCCAACGCCCTGCGGGTATCCCATCATGGGCGGTGTCGACTTCTGCGACGCACACACATGAGTGGGACAGCGGTCACCGTTTGATCACCCGTCTTGATTATCAGTTCGAAAGCGAAGTTGATATCAACAACGGCCTGCCAACATTTAACACCGCAAACGGCAACACTGAGATCTTCGAGCGCGAAGTGAACAATGTGAACGGTTCGATCACCTTGGCATTCCCAAGCGGATTTGAAGCCGGGGTGTGGGCGCGTAACCTGCTCGACAATGAATACATCCTCACTGTCTTCGATGGTGTTGCACAGTCTGGCACAGTTTCGGGTTATCCAAACCAGCCACGCACTTATGGCGGTACTGTGCGCTTTAAGTTCTAAGTCTTTGCGACCATACCTTTGTAAAAAGGGCCCCGTGCGGATTACCGCGCGGGGCCCTTTTTCTTTGATTGGGCGCGATTGCTGCGCCTTTTCCCCTCAAGCTTTGCCAGAAGTCCTTGAAACTTGTTAGCAATTGTGGTCGCTTGCTGGATAACCAGTTAGGGGATCAAAATTTCATGAAACTTGATGTTGGCCGTGTGCTTTCCAGCACTTGGGAAATGACCAAGCGACGCTTTTGGCTGTTGATTGGCATGTGGGCTGTCTTTTTCGGCATTCAGATGGTCTTTTATGTCGTCTTAACGGCCTTCTTTGGTGGCTCAATGATGGCCTTGGGTGGTCTTGGGGCGGGCCTTGATAGTCCTGAGGCTGCGCTTGGCGGAATGGGTGCTGGATTTATCATTTTCATGCTGCTGTTTTACATCGGCTACTTCGTACTCCTTTTCGCCAGCCAAGCGGCCACCGCGGCCTTGAGTTCGCCCATAGAAGACGGCAATTTTGGCGAAGCTTTGGGCACCGGTTTCAAGTCGTCGCTTACCCTTTTGGGGGTCACGGTGCTGATGATGATTGCCTATATCGTTATCGGCGCAGGATTTGCGCTGGTGATCGGTCTTTTGGCCTCTTTGGCCGAGGTGGTTGGAATTATCGCGGCGATAGTGTTCCTGCCGGTGATTATCTATCTGGCGCTTCGCCTCTCGATCCTTTTGTCTGTTGTTGCGGTTGAGCGCGTCTTTAATCCGATCACTGCGATCACCCGCACATGGGCGGTGACCTCCGGCAATGTACTGGGCATTTTTCTCGTGACGATTGCGGTGCTGGCGCTTGGTCTGGTGATGATCCTTCTACCGCTTGGACTGATCGGCGGGATGTTTGGGGCGCTTGATGTGGCAGGCGGCGGCGCTAGCCCTGAGGCGGGGTTGGCGGCTTTGGGAGCGGGCTTTGTTGTATTGCTGCTCTTCTTCCCGCTCTTCATTATCTATTCGATCGTCAGCGTGGTCATGAATGCGTGCCTTCACGCAGAGCTTACCGACCACGACACAGAGGCACTGGAAGATACCTTCGCTTAAGAACGAGGCGAAGGAGTTCGGACTAGAGCTCTCTTAGCGCTTGGGCGGGTTTTGCTCTCAACAAGGGGAGCGATCCGCCCAGCGCAAAGGCGAGCACAATCGCAAGGCCGGTCCCAAGGACCGCGAGGACCACGCCCCAATCAGGCAGCCAGTCGAATTCGAAGAGCTGGGTGATGATGACCCAAGCAAGCCCTGAACCAAGGCCAAGCGCGACAAGGGCAAGCGCGCCTGCAATGAGGCCGTATTCTGCCAGTTGAAGGCCAAGAATTTGCCGCCGTGATGCGCCCATGACGCGCAGCACGACCGTGTCATAGGTACGCGCGGCGCGTGCAGCCGCGATAGCTCCCATCAGCACAGCAAGACCCGCCAGAACGGCAACCGCCGCCGCAGCGAGCGTGGCTAAACCAACTTGTTCAAGCAAAGTGCGCGCCTGCACCAACACTTCGCCCACTTCGATGACAGAGCTTGATGGGAATTCCTGCACCATTGCCCGAAGGAGCTGTGCGCGGTCCTCGGTTCCGGCATCATCAGGCAGCTCAATAGTTGAGGCAAGCTTGTGCGGCGCATCGGCGATGGCATTGCGCGAGAAGACCATGGTGAAGTTGAAACCCATCGTTTCCCAATCAATCTCGCGAAGGTTTGCAATGCGCACATCGCGTTCTTGGCCAAGGATGCCGATCGTGAGCATATCGCCCACGCCAAGCCCTGCAGCGTCAGCAAACTCTTTGTCGATTGAGACCAGCGGCTCGCCGGTATGCACAGGGCTCCACCATTGGCCTTCGACCACGCGGCTCCCAACGGGGGCTCTGTCTGAATATGTGATCCCGCGCTCCCCGCGAAGCGCCCAAGCGCCCTCGGGGATTTCCTCAAGGTCAGCGGTGCGCTGCATGTCGCCTTCCGGGCCAAAAGCAAGGACTGAGCCGCGAAGGCTTGGGACGGTGCGCACTTGCGCTTCGGGGAAGGGGGTTTGAATAAGCTCGAAGAAGCGTTCTTCACCCTCTGGCGGTACGTCGATCACAAAATAGTCGGGCGCCTCTTGGGGGACGCGGCTTTGGATATTGCCGTCAATTGCGCTTTGGATTGCGGCAAGCAGCACAAAGGCGGCAAGACCAAAACCAAGAGCTGTCACAAGAGCGCTGGTGGGTGCACCGGGGCGGTGGATATTGGAGAGGGCTGAGCGCAAGAGCGGGTTCGAGGGACGCGGCAATTTGCGTGCGACGTATTGGAGGCCAAGGCCGAGCGCTGCGAGCGCTATCAAAGCAAGGCCTGCCCCGATTAGGAAGCTTGCAGTGAGCCATGCTTGTCCGGTGGTGAAAAGGGCAAGCGCGCAAATTGCGACAAGGCCCGCAGCGGTTGCCATCAATGCACGGCGGTCGCGGCCCAGCGGCGTTATACGGCTGCGCATAAGAGCCATCGCCGGGAAAGAACGCGCGCGCAGCAAAGGTGCAGAGGCAAAGGCGAATGCAACCAGGACGCCATATGTACCGGCCAGAATAAGCCGGGCAGGCTCTATCACAAAGCCGCCTTCGACAGGGAGGAGCCCTTGAAGAGCCATGCCCAAAAGCGGGGTCACCAAAACGCCCGTGGCAAGCCCAAGCGCGCTTCCCAAAAAGGCCGCCACTGCGATTTGCAGGGCGTAAATGCGCACAATGTCACGAGAAGATGCGCCCAGCACTTTGAGCGTCGCAATGCTAGCGCGGCGTTGGTCAAGATAAGACGAGACGCCGCCTGCAATCCCAATCCCGGCGATAACCAATGCAGCAAGGCCCACTAGGGTCAGAAAGTCACTCATCCGGCTAACAAAGCGGTCAGCGCCGGGCGATGCACGGTCGCGTGTGCGAAAATCGAAGCCTGCATTAGGAAATGCTTCGGTGAGAGCCTCCTCAACCGGTTCAGGGTCCGCGCCGCTATCGGCAAACGCGATGCGGTACTTGCTTTGATAAAGCGATCCGGGCTGCAAAAGCCCTGCGTTCACAGGAATATCGCGAGCAACGAGCACCGTTGGACCAAGCTGGAACCCTTCGGACAAGCGGTCAGGCTCGTTTTCGATGACGCCAGCTGCGCGCATAGTCAGTGTGCCAAGGCGGAAAGTGTCGCCCACCTCGATATCCAGCCGGTCCAGCGCGCCTTGCGCAAGGTATGCATCGGTTGAGCTTGGCGCTCCGGGCGCGCGGCCATCGACAAGGGTGAAGCTGCCATAAAGCGGCCAATTGTCCTCCACCGCCTTTAATTCAACCGGCGCTGCGGCGTCGTCCGTGTTGGCCATCGCCTGCATCCGATAACCACCGGAAACCTCCCCATATTCGGCGAGCGCAAGCTTTTCGTCCTCATTCAGATCACGTTGCCACACCTCGACCTCGATATCGCCGCCAAGCAATTCTTGGCCCGAGGATTGCAACTCGCGCTCAATCGAAGCGGTAAGAGTGCCGATGGCGGCCAACGCGGCGGTGCCAAGGAAGATGCAGATAAGAAGGAGCCTTAACCCCTTAAACCGGGCATTGAGATCGCGCCGGGCAATCTGCCATGCATCGCCCCACGTGAGACCTGTACTGGCCGCATTTCCGGCCGCATTTACAGTGCTCGCAGCACTCATTCTGCAGCCTCAGCGCTCGCTTGAGCGCCCGTGCGGCGGTCCGAAACAATGACGCCGTCTGCCATGGTCAGCACCCGCTCGCATTTCTCAGCAAGTGAGGCGTCATGGGTGATGATCAGCAAAGTTGCACCTGTCTCTTCACGCCGGGTGAAGAGGAGATCGACGATTTCCTCACCGGTCGAGGCATCAAGGTTGCCGGTGGGTTCATCTGCGAAGATGAGGGTGGGGCGCGGCGCAGTTGCGCGGGCGATGGCAACCCGCTGTTGCTCACCACCAGAAAGCTGTGTGGGATAGTGGCCAATCCGGTGGCCAAGACCAACCGCTTCAAGTTCAGCCTGAGCGCGCGGTGATGCGTCCTTGCTGCCCGCAAGCTCCATCGGGGTCGCCACATTCTCGGTCGCGGTCATAGTCGGCAGCAGGTGGAAGGCTTGAAGCACAATGCCGATCCGCCCCCGGCGTGCAGCGGCAAGGCCATCTTCATTGAGCGATGCGAAGTCTTGTCCCGCCACGGTGAGCGATCCGCCCGTCGCGCGCTCCAATCCTGACAGCACTGCCATGAGTGAGCTTTTGCCCGAACCCGAAGGTCCCAGCAGCGCTACGACTTCGCCTTCCGCAATATCAAGATCAATCCCGCGAAGGATGTCGACGGGCGCATCGCCGCTGCCAAGCGTGAGTGTGAGGCCGCGCGCACTAATGGCGAGGGGGCCGGATGGGGCGGAAGTGCCTGAGGCGGAAGAGAGCTTTGTCACATGGCTCCAGATGGGATAGGGACGAGTTTCAAACAAGTACCAATTGAAAGGTTCGCAGAACGCTATGCGCAGCTTGCAGATAAAGCCACTACGTATGAAGGCTCTCCTCGGTTCCGTCTTGGCGCTTAGCCTGGCGGCGTGCGGGGCAGAGGCAGTGCCGGAAGCGACGACAAACGAGCCTGTTGCAGGCACCGCAGACGGCGCGTTTAAAGAGGGTGAGGCGGCTATCCCTGTCATGGGCGAAGAGGTGCGGGTTCTTGCTTTTGGGGACAGCCTTTTTGCAGGCTACAATCTGAAAGAGCCCGAAGGCTATCCAGAACGGCTTGAGGTGGCGATGCGCGCGCGCGGGATCAACGCAAAGGTGATTGATGCAGGCGTCCCCGGAGATACGAGCGCGGCCGGGCTCGACCGGCTCGAATTTGTGCTTGAGGCGCAAGAAGAGAAACCCGACTTGTTCATCCTTGAACTTGGCGGGAATGACCTTCTTCGCGGCCTATCGCCTGAACAAACACGCGCCAATTTTGACGCTATGCTGACGATGATTTCGTCAGCGGAAATACCCGTGCTCCTTATGGGGATGCGCAGCCCGCCCAATTATGGACCTGAATATACGGCTGCTTTTGATGCCATTTATCCCGATATGGCGGCGAAGTATAACACAGCGCTCATCCCGTTTTGGCTCGAAGATATCTATCAGCAACCGCAATTGTTCCAAGACGACCGCATTCACCCGACGGCTGAGGGAATTGAGGCGCTTGTGGCGTCCACGATTGATGATGTAGCAGCAGCGCTTCCCTCTGATGAGGGTTAGAGCCGCTCTAGCGCCCCGCCGCTAACCTGCCAGATGGCCGCTTCTTCCTGAATGTCGGCAAAGGGGGCAAGCTCGGTTCCGGTCATCCAGATTTGGGCTTTGCCTGCTCGCAGGCGGTCAAACAAGGCGGTGCGCCGCACGGGATCAAGGTGCGCAGCGACCTCGTCCAAGAGAAGCACACTGGGACGCCCCGTGGCTGCAAGAACACCGTGAGCAAGAGTGATCGCGATCAGCATCGCCTTTTGCTCGCCTGTTGAGCAAGACGCAGCGGGAGGGCCGGGGGAGCGATCCTTTTGCGCCATCACCACTTCCAGCTCATCACGATGCGGTCCGGTGAGCGCGCGGCCAGCGGCGCGGTCCCGTGGGCGGTTGCGCGCGAACTCGGCAAGCAATTCCTCTGGTGTTACGGGACCGCCGGGGCGGTAGGTGAGGATCGGCCGCGCAAAAGGCTCTGCGGGAAGGGCGGAGAGTTCATCCGACAATCGCGCCACCAATGTCGCACGCGCCTGCGCGACTATGCTGCCATGCTGCGCGGCCTGCGCTTCAATCGCATCAAGCCAGCGCGCATCGCCGCGGTCTTCGAGCAGGCGGTTGCGTTCACGCAGTGCCGTCTCCAACTGGTTCACAGCCTTTGCATGTCCCGGTTCAATCGCCAGGGCCATCCGGTCGACAAAGCGCCGCCGCGCGCCTGCGCTGTCTGTAAACAGGCCATCCATCGAAGGGGTGAGCCATGAGACCGCGTGCCACTCGCTTAAGGAGGATGACTTTGCATCGGCCCCATTGATGCGAACCAGACGACGGGTGGGGCGCTCTGCCTCAGTATAGGTGCCGATACGCGCGCTCGTTTGGCCTTGCTCGATCAGGCTTGCACCAATGGCAAAAGCGCCCGGCTGTGCGCCGCCAGTTTGCTTACGCGCAAAGTCTGCAAGGTTTGCGCGCCTTAGGCCCCGGCCCGGCGAAAGCAGCGAGATCGCTTCAAGCACATTGGTCTTGCCCGCACCGTTCTCTCCCACAAGCAGGTTAAAATGCGCGGTTTCAGTCAGCTCGCTGCTCGCATGGTTGCGGAAGTTTTGAAGGGTGATCTTTGCGAGCGCCATGGTCGTCCATTCGCCTAGCAGGGGCGGGGCAAAAGCACAGCCTTTGGAAACCGAAAATCACCAATACCAACTATTGGTAAAAATCACCAACCTTTCGGAATGCTGAACAAACGGTAAAGCTTGTAACATCGCGTAAACCGCAGAATTCTCAGGTTTTTCAAGTTTGGCACGGCCCCTGCATTGTCTTTGGTGTCCCCCGGATAAGTCGGGAAAACAAACCAAGACTAAGAATTAGGAGACCAACAATGACTGCCACCAGCACCGCAAACCGCTTTTTCGCTGCTGCTCTCTCAGTTGTCGTATCAGCCGCCATGTTCGCTTACGCAATCGTCCCAGCAACCCCTGCTCTTGCTTAAATCAACCCCATTCGAAAGGACTAACCCAATGTTCAATAGTGAAACCGCCAACCGCTTTTTCGCAGCTGCTTTCTCAGTTGTCGTGACCGCCGGTGTCTTCGCCTACGCAATCGTCCCTGGCTCACCCGTTATCGCTTGAGCCGATTGATTGAACCCTCGCACTTCCCACCAACAGGATAGGATAATGTACTCTTTCTTCGACCTTTCCAGCACAAAAGCGGCCCGCGTTATGGCAGCCACTGGAGCGCTAATCATCACCGTTATTTTGATGGCCGGAAGCCTTAATGCCGCCATCACTCCCGCCACACCCGACACCGTACTTTTGACCACTGGAGTTCTCGCATGAGCAATTTGACCCAAAACAACAGCCGTCCGCCCCATAATGGTCAGGGCAGCGGATTCCGCCTCGACAAGCAGAGCGGCAAGCTGTTCGGCGTCTGCTCAGGCCTTGCCAATTGGTCCGGTGTTGACGCGCTGATCTGGCGCATCGGATTTGTCGGCGCAGTCATTCTGGGCGTCGGTTTCCCGATCCTGATCTACCTCGCGATTGCATTGATCGCAGACTGAAGACCTGCAGAGCCAGTTTTCAAACCGCCAGCGGTCTCCGGCGACACAATTGAAAACCGGTAAAGGGGCCTCGCGTTAGGCCCCTTTTGTTTCGCCTACATCGCGCTGATCCCACCATCGAGCTTGATCTCAGCGCCCGTCATAAAGCGGCTTTCATCGCTCGCGAGATAAACCACAGCATTCGCGATATCATTGGGCTCACCCACGAACTTCAGCGGGATTTGCCGCGCGAGTTTGTCGAGGAGAACATCTTTGTCGAGTTGGGCAGCTTTTGCAGTGCCATCAAGGATCGGCGTGTCGACAAAAGTCGGGTGCACCGAATTACACCGGATCTGCATGTTCTTCTTCGCGCAGTGCAGGGCGATCGATTTGGAGAGCATCCAAACCGCTGACTTCGACGCATTGTAGGCGGGCATGGTGTCGCTCGCGATAAGGCCGGCGATGCTGGAAATGTTCACGATCGAACCCGGCGCGTGTTCGCGCATCAGGGGCAGGGCCTTTTGACAGCCGTGGAAGATGCTATCGACATTGATCGAAAAGCACCGCTGCCAATCGCCAAAGTCGCATTGCTCAATATTGCCGGGAACGCCGATGCCAGCGTTGTTGACCAGCACATTCAATCCACCCATCTGCTCGCGCGCCGCATCGACGGCGGCTTCCCATGCGGCGGGGTCGGTGACGTCGTGCTGAATGCTAAACGCAGTGCCAGCGCCCATTTGGGCGTTGACAATTTCGGCCGTTTCCGCAGCACCTTCGCCGTTGATATCGGTCGCAAGCACGCGCGCGCCTTCCTGCGCCAAGCGGATGCAATGCGCGCGGCCAAGGCCTTGTGCGCCGCCGGTGACGAGGGCCAATTTGCCTTCGCAGCGTTTAGTCATTTGATTTCCTCTCCAAGGTATTCGGGTGTCAGTAGCATGGCTATGCGCACGTCCACGCCGTGACCTGCCTCGCGCCATTCGGCCACGAAATCAGACAGATCGCTCAAAGCGACGCGGTGTACGGTGATGTTTTCGCCCGGCAATCCGCCGCCTTCGCTGACCTTCGTCAGGCCCGTCGCGCGCAGCAGGGTAAAGCATTCGGAGACCATGCCGGGTGACGAGTAAAACTCGCCCAGCACTTCCATACGCTCCGCCTTGTAGCCGGTTTCTTCTTCGAGCTCGCGTGAGGCGGCATCGGAGGCCTGTTCGCCCTCTGCGCCGTCATCGTCGCCGACAAGGCCGGCGGGAATTTCGAGGCAGAAACGGCCCAAAGGCACGCGGTATTGGCTCACTAGGATAACGTGGCGGGTGCCGTCAGCGTCCTCGTCAATTGCAATGATGGCAGCTGCGCGAATGCCGCGAGAGCGTCCCACATATTCCCATCGTCCACGCGTTTTGGCGACGATGAATTTGCCCTCCCACCGAGTTTCTTCTGGGAGATTGGCGTCGGCATCTTTGGTGTAATTGGAATGGCTCATGTGAGCGCTGGCTTAGACCTCAATCAAGCGGTCGGGCAACTCGTTTTCGTCATCTTCGCCGCGAGGGAAGTGCTGGGAGAGCACAAAGCCCACATCGCGCACGCCTGCGGCCATACCTTCAGCGATCAGACCTTTGCGAATGCGCACAAGCATATCGCCCATCGCTTCGCCCCAGACTTCGGCCTCGACCTTTTCGGCGATGCTGTCGTCCGCGACGATTTCTGCGCGGTGTTCCTGCATCGAAAGGTAGATGAGGACGCCGGTCGCCCCTACGGTGCGGCGTTCTGCGCCGACCTTGAAATGCTTGATCGCTTGATCATGGGCACGCGCGGCTTTGACGGGGCCGGGGATGAGGAAGAATTTGAGCGGCTGCCATTGCTGAGCGCCCAATGCGATGAGGAACGTCAGCAGCCCCAGGCCGATGGTCATGCTGGCAAGCTCGCCCGTAGTCCATTCGTGGCTCCACCCACCAATCAGCGCATCCCAAAGGTCGAGGAATGGCGCAGGGATAAAGGCAAACAGGCTCATCGCGGTGAAGCTAAGGCCCAAGGCCCACCATAGCGCCACATCGGTATAACCATCCGAGCGGTCCGCCAAAACGGTGACGATCTCGCCAGAGGTCGTGAGTTCCGCCTCTTTAACGGCGGTTGAGACGATTTTGTGCTGTTCTTCGTTAAGGTAGCTCATGGCTCACCATCCCCCCGAGGCGCCGCCGCCTCCAAATGAGCCGCCACCACCCGAGAATCCGCCGCCGCCGCCCCAGCCGGAGCTGCCGCCGCCACCACCGCCGCCAGACATGGCGCCGCGTGCGATAGCTGTGCCAATTTCCCACAGGATGATGTTGCCAACCGCACTGCCGAACCCATCGTCGTCATCGTCCCAATCATCATCGTCACGCTTGCGTTTTCCCCATGGCCCTTTGCCCTTGGAGCGGTACTTGCGTCTTCTGCGGCTGCCGCGAATAATCGGGAGCACGAAGAAGAAGAACATGAAGCCGATCCAGATGAGGAAGCCGAAGGGGAACCCTCCGTCGCTTGACCGCGTCTCGGTCGCCTCTTGCGCAACGCGCGCCGCCTCGTCCGGGGGCAGTTGCAATTGCGCAATCATCGCGTCGGTCCCCGCAACGATCCCGCCCGGCATATCGCCATTGCGAAAAGCTGGGAGAATGTCGTTCTGGATGATGATCGATGAGAGCGCATCGGTCAAATAGCCTTCAAGACCGTAACCCACTTCGATGCGCACTTTGCGGTCGTTGGGCGCAACGATCAGCAGAGCGCCATCATTCCTCTCCGCATCGCCAAGTCCCCATGCGCGGCCCAGCTGATAGCCATAGTCGGAGATATCATACCCTTGAAGATCGGGCACAGTGGTCACGACAAGCTGACGCTGAGACTGGGTCTCTAAAGCTTCGAGCTTGGCGGTGAGCTGCGCCTCAACATCGGCGGGGATGATATCGGCTGTGTCCACCACGCGCCCGGTGAGCGCGGGGAACTCAGGCTGAGCATAGGCGGGAGACGCAAGGATCGCCCCCACACCAGCCAGGATTAGAAGAAGATTACGCAAGAGGCGCATGTGTGCCCCTCGATTAGTCGGATGTCAGATCAAGCGTCGGAGCAGTCTCTGCGCCTTCGGTCACCGCGCTGTAGGGCGCGAGCGGCTCTGCGCCGTGGATGATGTTTGCACCAATTGTGTCAGGGAAGGTGCGGATCGTAGTGTTGTATTTGCGCACCGCCTCATTGTAGTCGCGGATCGCCACCGCAATGCGGTTTTCCGTGCCCTCAAGCTGACTTTGCAACGCCAAGAAGTTCTGGTTCGATTGGATTTGCGGGTAAGCTTCGAAGCTTGCGAGCAAACGTCCGAGCCCTTGACCCAACTGCCCTTGAGCAGCTGCAAATTCTTCCATCTTCGCTGTGTCACCAAGGTCATCGGCGGTTACATTGATCGAGGTTGCCCGTGCGCGCGCTTCGGTCACTTCGGTAAGGATACCGCGCTCGTTTTCCGCTGCCCCTTGCGCGACTTCGGCAAGGTTCGGGATTAGGTTGGCGCGGCGTTGGAATTGCGCCTCGACATCGGCCCATTTCGCCTTGGCTTCTTCCTCAGCCGTCGGGACCGAGTTGATGCCGCAAGCGGCCAGCGTCAATGAAACGGCAGCGACGACGACACCCTTAATCATTTTGGGCCCGAAATTGCGAAGATTCATGGATTTCCCTCCTTTGGGCTGCGGCAATGATTCAGCTCGAAAGCTATCAGGCGCAGCAAATTCCGTGTGTGTTGCCAATATAGGGCACCATGCCGCGTTTTCAAGGCGTGTAAACCTTTGACCAGAGCGCTTGGCAAGGCGCGCATGCATCTCTAAACACAGCGTAATCAAAACGATAAGTTGGGGATCACTATGCTAAACGAATTCAAGGAATTCATTGCCAAGGGCAATGTCATGGAGCTGGCCGTCGCGGTCATTATCGCAGGCGCTTTCGGCACTATCGTCGCGTCGCTTACCGGCGATGTCATCATGCCAATCGTCGGTTATGTCTTTGGCGGTGCGGATTTCTCATCGCAGTTTATCCTGTTATCGGCGCCAGAAGGCTATGAAGGCTCGATGACTGATTATGCCGCTTTGAAAGAAGCAGGCGCAGCGATGATCGGATATGGCGCGCTGATCACGACGATCATCAACTTCATCATCCTTGCCTTCATCATCTTCTTGCTCGTGCGCTATGCCAATAAGATTAAAGAGGCGACCGAAAAGAAAGAGGCCGAAGCAGCAGCCGAAGAGCCAGCTGGTCCAAGCGAAATCGATCTTTTGATCGAAATCCGCGACGCTTTAAAAAATAAGACACAGCGCTTTTAAGCGCTCTGTCTTCAATACACTTCACATTAAGCGGGCGAGGCCTATATAGGTCTTGCCCGTTTTTTGCGGGCTATGGCGATAAATTGCTGCGTGCAATAGGTACAACGGACCCGGGGGCAGTACCCGGCGGCTCCACCATAACCCTCTGATCTCAGAGGATTTTGACGGGGCCGAACTAGGATCGACGTGGACTGAAAAGCGTAGTTTTTGCCCGGGCTGAAAACCCCGTAAAACTGTTCATTTTTATAAGTGCAAACGATAACGAAGCACTCGCAATCGCTGCGTAATCTGACGGCCTAACGGCCTGATCTTACAAAGCCTATGCGCGGTTGGACCCACCGGGCAACAGAAGCGGATTCCGGGGCCCCGGGGAGAGGCTAGCAACAGAATCTCCCTACTTTTCTTGTTTTGATTGGAAGGGCCACCTTTGCCATAGGGGTAACGGTTCTCCTCTCCCCAAAACAGCATTGTGGGTAGCTAGCAACAGAAACCCCCACCAGTTGATGGAAGGATTGGTCGATGAAAAGCGCCATTGCGCCATTGCTTGCAAGCCTCGCGGTCACGATGGTTGTCCCATCCTCGGTGTCTGCTGAGACTTATCCGGAGTATCTGGATCGCTTGCGCGACATTTGTTCTGCAGATTGTCTCCAGCCCCGCCAATTCAAGGTGGCCGCGCGCAAACGCGGCGCCAGCGCACAAGACGACATGGCGATTATCATGGATGTGGCCGAAGTTTACAAAGTGGGCGATAAGTTCGAACTGCACAACATTCGCATAGAAGGTTCAGCATTGCTTGAGCGCGAATTGCTGGGCTCAGCCGGTATCGACACCAGCTCTAGCACCGGTGTTGGTGGTCTAACCACAAACCGGCGCGGTGGACGCAATCCCAACGTCATCATCATCGAAATCGATGAGCAAACTTTTGCCGACATGATCAACACCACCGCAATGCTTGCCCCGCAATTTGAGCACCAAGAGGGCGAGGACGCGATTATTGTTGAGGGTGATGCAACCCGCGAGGTGCTCAAGCCAACGCTTTCAAGGTTGCGCTCTTACTTTCGCAATCGCCGTATCGTGGTTCGAGGGGAGCCGCGTCTCACGCCTGTCTGGGTGGGTGCACGGCTTGATCGGCGGCGTAAGCAGGTCACTTTGGCCGTGGACAATCCCGATGATATCGCCTTGCTTCCGGAATATGATAGCGATGGCAATCCTGAGATTATCGATCCATTAGCCGACTAACCTCGCGCGCGATGTTAAGGTGCTTGCCCGCCGCGATAGGCTGCAAGCTCTGCTTTCAATTCTGCAAGCTCGTTCTTTGTTTTCAGCGAGTCCAAAATCGCTGCGCCCGCCATCAGCACTGCCAAGCAGGCTGCAAGAAACAGCGCTTCACCCCAATAGGGGGGAAGGTGTTGAGATAAGCAAGACCGCGGTTCGTCGCACCAAGGGCAAGAGCATAGATAATCGCGAACGCTTCAAAGCGGTTCTTGATTACGAAAAGACGCCCGATCTTGCGCAGCATAGTTACTCCTTGGTCCGTGTCTATCAGAGCAAGCAGCGTGCCAAGAACGGTTTGCTGCGGCTCTAAAAGGTTAACGCTGAGCCAAGTGTAAACGCTTCCGACGATTCCTTGCAAACGCGTTAACCCTATGTGCCATGAGCCTTAAGCAAGGCTTTGAAGTTCCAATGCTTCGAGCAGTGCAAGACGCGCTTTGACCACGCAATTGGTGAGTGTATCACTGCCCAAATCTGCCGGGTCGATCTGCTCGGGCCAGGTTTTTGCGATAATGCCTTCCATCATATCTGCCTTGGCCTCATCCAGCATAAAGCGCGGGTCCACGGTCGCAGGATCGCACACCACGCGAAGGCGAAGACAAGCCGGGCCGCCGCCATTGGCCATGGATTGGCGCACATCAACAGGCACGACTTCGCGGATAGGGCCGTTGGAGGCCATCATTGCCTCGCAATACGCCCACACGCTGGCACTTTCGCGGCATTCTTCTGGCACGATGAGGTTCATGGTTCCGTTGGGCAGAGTGATAAGCTGCGCGTTGAACAAATAGGTGCGGATGGCCTCTTCCATGCTGACCGCGCTGGAGGGCACCTCGACCACTTCCAATGCGGGAAACTTGGCGCGGATCGCTTCATATGCGCTTTGCTGGTCGGCAAAGGCTTCTTGGTGCGTAAAGAGCACGCGCTCGTTCACAACGCTCACCACGTCATTGTGAAACGCACCCGCTTCGATTGCAGCGGGATTTTGTTCGATGAAGACGCATTTGTCCGGGTCTAGTGCGTGGGAGCGCGCGACCAGGCGGCTGGCTTGTTCATGTTGGCGTGCGGGGAATTTGCCGCCGGGCCTGCCGTAAACGAATAACTCGACCCCTGGTGCGCCATGACCTTCGCAAAAGCGGCCATGGTTCGCAGCGCCCTCATCGCCAAAGGTTGGCGGTACGGCGTCGTGCACCGTGAAGTGCTCTTTATCGCCGAACGCAATGTCCAATTGAGCCTTGGTGTCCCCCCATTCCTGAGCGCGGTGAAGCATGGTGATGAGGTTCGCTGGCGTCAGGTGGCATTTGCCATCAGCGGTGTCGGGAGCAGGCGAGACGGTGGCGGCGTTGGCGGTCCACATGCTGGAAGCTGACCAAGGCGCTGCGCGCAAGGCAGGGGCCTCGCTGCCATCAAGGTTGAGCGCATCGCGCAAAGCGGCATTGGGGCGCGGCAGCGGGAGCAAAAACCCTTGCACGCCAATCGCCCCCAAATTGCGCCGCATCTTGGCCATCCCCTGAAGGGCTGCGGCGCGCGGGAATGATGGATCACCCTTGTGGCTTGCGCTGGCAATATTGCCCAGGCTCAGCCCTGCATAGTTGTGGCTGGGACCAACGATCCCATCGAAATTGATCTCTTTAAGCGCGCCTGCGCCAGCATAATTTGTTCCCATCAGCCGAGCCTTAAATGAGCATTAGGACAAGTCCACTATTATCGCGCGCGATGGACCTGAGAACTAGAGCCTGCGCCGCGCTTTCGAGACGCTTTATGACCCCGCCAGACACGAAGATGGCGGATGTCTCGGAATATGCCGATTGGCGCGATGCGTCTTTGACCCAAAGCTGGCGGCATTTTTCAGACGCTGAGATTGCGGGAAGAGACGTTCTGGATTTTGGGTGTGGGGCAGGGCAGCTGAGTGTGTTCCTTGCCGCCAAAGGGCTCGCGAAGTCGATCACCGGGGTTGATATCGATACAGCCGCGTTGGCCCGTGCTCAGGCGACCTTGGACACTCATCCCGAACTATCTGGAACGCTCAAATTCGTAGAAGGTTCGGTTGAAGGTCTGCCAGTATCGGACAGTAGTATCGACCTTATCACCGCTTTTGACTGCCTCGAGCATGTCATGGACCCTGAGAGCATTCTTTCTGATTGGATGCGTGTGCTGCGGCCTGGGGGCCGCGTGTTGATCGAGTGGTTCCCGTTTAAGGGACCGTGGGGACCGCATATGGAGGCGCTGATCCCGCTTCCTTGGGCGCATGTGGTCTTTGGCGAAAAAGCGATGTTTGAGGCCGCAGCCGCGATTTACGATGATCCAGCGTTTGTCCCGCGCCATTGGGACTTGAACCCCGACGGCTCAAAGAAACCCAACAAATGGACGCAGTGGAAGAGCTTTGCTGAGCAGGGCTATGTCAACGGCCTTGATATTGCCGATTTTCGCCGGATGGTGGCTAAGGTTGGTCTGAGGATTGAGCGGCTGGACAAGTCCGGCTTTGGACATTCGGGCGCTAAAAAAGCGATTGGAAACACGCTTATGGCGCTTCCCGTGCTTGGTGAATATGCGACCAGCTACACAGTTATCGCGCTCGAAAAGCCCGCTTAACGCGCAACGCTCCACACAGTGTCACCTACCGACACATCAAGGGCATCTGCTGCTGCTGAATCGATGGCAATCCCGCCGTCACCATCAAGCACCCTTGCACCGTAGCATGAGCGGAAATCGGAAAGCTTGCCGGTCGCCAAAATCGCGCGTTCGCCTTCTTCGATGTCCATCGCAGTGACTTTCGCATCCACACTGTTCTTGACGCTTGTGACCTGATCCGTGCGTGCCGTCATTGAGGGCCCACCGTCGAAAATATCGACATAGCCTTCATAGGCGAAGCCTTCGTTTTCGAGCATGCGCATGGCGGCTCTTCCAGAAAGATGAGGGACGCCGATCACTTTGCGCGCTTCAGCATCAAGCATGGCGACATAGACAGGGTGTTTGGGCATCAAATCGGCAATGAATTGGTTGCCGTTGATCGCGTTGAAATAGTCCGCCTCGTTAAAGCTCATGCCGAAGAACCGGCCTGCGACATTGTCCCAGAAAGGCGAATCCCCGCGCTCATCTATGATCCCGCGAAGCTCTGCGAGAATGCGGTCTGCAAAACGCTTTCGGTGGATGGCGATGAAAAGATAGCGGCTGCGCGCGAGCAAGAGGCCATGGCCGCCAGCGCGTTCATTGGGATGGAGGAAGAGCCCGCCCACTTCGCTTGATCCTTCCAAGTCGGTGACGAGATTGAGCATCTCGGTGCGCACCGTCCGGTCAAGCTCCTGGCTGTATTGGGTAAGCGTATTGAGACGGTAGGAGTAGAACGGCCATTGCTGACCCACCTTAGTCATCAGCTGGCACGTTCCCCGAACCGCGCTTGACTTGGGGTCTTCGAGGACGAGCACGAATTGCTCATCGACAAGCTCATCTTGCGTATTCTCAAAAGCGGATGTGGCGCGCTCCAGTTTGGACGTGAGCGCCTTTCGATCAGCAGGCAGATTGGTAAAACCACCACCTGTGAGCTTTGCCATTTGATAAAGCTGTTCGAGATCGGAGAGGCGCGCGGCCCGTAGACGAAAACTCAAGAAAGTGCCCCTTCATCCAATCTCTGGATCACCCGTGCTGACAACGCGGCTCTTTCGGCCAAGCTATCGGTGATCAAAAATTCTTGCGGGGAGTGAATTGACCCTCCGCGCACGCCCATGGTGTCCACGACCGGAATACCGCAAGCAGCGATATTGTTGCCATCGCACACGCCGCCTGTCGACTTCCATTTTATGTCTTGGCCCAGTTCTGCCCCGCATTCGCGCACCAGGTCGAACAGCTTTTGCGCCTTTTCATCCACCGGCTTTGGCGGCCGGCTGACACCTCCGTGGAGGTGGGTGGAGATTTCGTGTACCGTCTCAATCGTTGTCAGCAGGCTTCTGAGATCATGTTCAAATTTTGTCCCAGCTTCGGTTGATTGCGGGCGGATGTTGAAGCGCAAGATTGCGTGATCGGGGACGACATTGTTCGCTCCACCGCCTTCGATCTTGGCCGGGTTCACTGAGATATCGGGGCAGTGCATCGCCTTCAATCGCACCGCTAAATCAGCCGCCGCAACAATAGCGTTGCGCCCATCATCCGGGTTGCGCCCTGCGTGAGCGGATTTGCCGGTGATGATAACCGAATAATTGCCGCTACCCCCGCGTGCATGGGCAAGGGTGCCATCGGGAAGCGCGGCTGGCTCATAGGTGAGCGCTGCGAGCTTGCCCCGCGCCATTTCGGCGATGAGTTCATTGCTGGCAAGCGAGCCCGTTTCCTCATCGGAATTGAGCAGCACATCATAGCCAAGCGACCCTGCGCCAGCCCCTTCCTCAAACGCCATCAGCGCATGGAGCATAACCGCAATCCCGCCCTTCATATCGGCAACGCCGGGCCCGCCCAAAACACCCTCTTCAAGCCAAGTGACGTCTTGGAAATGGTAATCCTTGGGAAAGACGGTATCCATATGGCCGGTCAACAGGATGCGGCGATTGGCGGTTGGGCGCACGCGCACGACCAAGTGTTTGCCGTGGGCTTTTTCGACCTCATTACCATCGGCATCAATAACTGTGACCGGTGCAGGCTCAATCAGTTCGACTTCGCCGGGAAGCGCCGAAAACGCTTGGGCCAAGACATCTGCTTGGCGCGCTAACCCGTTTAGATTAGCGGTGCCCGTGTTAATGGCGCACCATTCTTGCACCTGAGCAAGCATAGTGTCAGCGTCGAAATCGGTTAGACTGGTTGGTTTCATCGGAAACTGGTCTTAACGGCGGCGCTTAAACTATCAAGGCTAGCCGTGTTTAAGATGGTTACGTAAGGGCAGGATTGCATTGTGCGCGCAGCTTGGCCATAGGCCAATCGTCCTCCTCCCCAGGATACCAACCGAATATGGCATCTGAGGACACATATGCACAATTATACTCCGCGCGCAGGCCTTTCCGTCGATTCCCGACTGGCAGAGCTTTTGGAAACACAGGTTCTGGCTCCTCTAGGCCGCGATGTGGACGCCTTTTGGCAAGGTTTCGCTGAGCTTCTTTCTGATAAAGCGCCGCGCAACGCGCAGCTTCTGGCCAAGCGCGAAGATTTGCAGGCAAAGATCGACGCCTATCACACAGACCGCGCTGGCAAGCCGCATGACGCAGCCGAATACGAGGCGTTCCTGCGTGAGATTGGCTATCTTGTGCCAGAGCCTGCTGACTTTCAGATTGGCACGCAGAATGTCGATGCTGAGATCGCGACCATGGCGGGGCCGCAGCTGGTGGTGCCAATCCTAAATGCGCGTTTCCTTTTGAACGCTGCCAATGCGCGCTGGGGGAGCCTTTATGATGCGTTTTACGGGACTGATGCTCTGGACGCGCCACCGGCTCGCCCCGGTGGCTATGACGAGGAACGCGGCGCAGCAGTGATCGCGCGCGGGCGTAAATTTTTGGACGAAACATTGCCACTGGTGGATCAGAGCTGGGCGGATCTGAAAGACGAGAAGGATGGCAAGCTTCAGGACGAAAGTCAGTGGGTGGGCTTTACCGACAAAGGATTGTTGTTCCGAAACAACGGCCTGCACATCGAAGTTGTCTTCGACCGCGAGAGCCCCATTGGCAAGACCGACAAGGCTGGCATTGCCGATATCAACCTCGAAGCCGCTCTCACCACAATTGCCGATTGCGAGGACTCTGTCGCGGCGGTCGACGGCGAGGACAAGCTGCTCGCCTACACCAATTGGCTGGGCATTATTCGCGGCGATTTGGAAGAAAGCTTCAACAAGGGCGGCAAGACGCTCACCCGTAAGCTCAGCGCCGACAAAACTTATAAGGACGGCTCTGGCAACGAGCACGCACTCTCGGGTCGTAGCCTTATGTTTGTGCGCAATGTCGGGCATTTGATGACCAACCCCGCGATCCTGCTCCCTGACGGAAGCGAGATCCCCGAAGGCATTATGGACGCCGTTTTCACCAGCGCGATCAGTACTTTGGATGTTGAGGGCCATGCCGAGTATGGCAACTCGAAACACGGAAGCATCTATATTGTGAAGCCCAAGATGCACGGGCCCGAGGAATGCGCTTTCACCAACGATCTGTTCGATGCGGTGGAGGACCTGTTGGACCTCAAACGCCACACGATTAAAGTTGGTGTAATGGACGAAGAGCGCCGCACGTCTGCCAACCTTGGCGCGTGTATCGAGGCGGTGAAAGACCGGATCGTCTTCATCAACACAGGCTTCCTCGACCGTACCGGCGATGAAATCCACACCTCAATGCGTGCGGGCCCCATGATGCGCAAAGGCGAGATGAAGGGGGCGGCTTGGCTCGGTTCTTACGAAGCGCGCAATGTCGCCATCGGCCTCAAACACGGCCTCTCTGGCAAAGCACAAATCGGCAAGGGCATGTGGGCAGCGCCCGACCTTATGGGTCAGATGATGGTGGAGAAAATCGGCCACCTTCGCGCAGGGGCCAACACCGCTTGGGTGCCGTCCCCCACCGCTGCAACGCTCCACGCGCTGCACTATCACGCCGAAAATGTGTTCGATATTCAAAAGAACCTTCCCGAGCCCGCTGGGCTTGATGCGCTGCTATCGATCCCGCTTGCTGAAGGCACCAATTGGTCGGATGAAGAACTCACCCAAGAGCTCGACAACAATTGCCAAGGTCTGCTTGGCTACGTGGTGCGCTGGGTCGATGCAGGGGTTGGCTGCTCCAAAGTGCCCGACATTAACGATGTGGGATTGATGGAAGACCGCGCAACCCTTCGCATTTCGTCACAGCACCTTGCAAACTGGCTGCTTCACGGCGTTGTGACTGAAGATCAGATCATGGATAGTCTCACCCGCATGGCGGCCAAGGTCGATGCGCAGAACGCCAATGACCCGACGTACCAGCCGCTCATCGGCAATGAGGACGCACCAGCCTTCCAGGCGGCCAAAGACCTGATTTTCAAAGGCGTGGAACAACCCTCAGGCTACACCGAACCGCTGCTCCACAGCTGGCGTCAGGTTAAGAAAGCGGGATAAACGAAGTTTCCACCGGTTTGCTCTAAGCTTCGCATAGTCGCGGTCGATGATCGCAAGTGCAACCGGAGCATGCACGATGGGAGACATTATAGAACAAGCGTACATGGCGTTCGTCAGTATGGTCAGTCTCGCCATTGTCGGTGGAATAGCGTTTTATATCATCCACGCTAGCAACTCGCGTTGGCGCGACTTTGAACGGCTCTACGCCGTCATTGAGCCGCGCGCACCGATTGCAAAGAAGCTGACGGGCATGGTCCGCATTTCTCAGCCCGGTTTTCGCTGGGGGCACCTTTCAGGCGACCTCAAATCCCACCGCCATCCGCCGGTTACGGTTGGGGTGCATGAGGACGGGTTGACCCTCTCGATTGCGCCGCCGTTCAAATATGGTTGCCGCGATCTCTTTCTGCCGTTTTCCAAAATGAACGTTGAGCCAGCACAGTGGAACACGCTGAGCAAAGAGTATGGTATCCGCATGGAAGGTGTGGAAGGCATCGAAATCCTCATGTTCTCGAACATCTTAGAATGGGCGGCTAAGCGATCAGAGGTTCTCGGTCTGATGCTTCAACGCGCTGAAATGGTTCGAGAATTGGAGGGCGCGTAATGGCGGATATACACATGATCCGCGCTGGTCGCGCTTGTGTGGCTTTATCAAACCGCAGTGGAAGGGGAGAAAGAAGAACCAGGTAAAGCTCACAGACTTGTAAGTGCTGCCGCAAGTGCGGGCACAGCGCCCATCGTCATGCACTTGTGCTACAGAGCGCTGCCTACGCGCTAACCGCTCACCCCTCGCACACCAATCTCCCGCCGCGTTTGGTGCCCATAGGGATCCAATCGGCGCAAGCAACGGGCGAGAAACGCTCCACGGCGTCTTTCATGATTGTGGCCAACAGGTCTTCTGACAGCTCCCGCTCAAACCGAACGCCGCAGGCTTTGCCGTCGCTCCAGATGACGTCACAAAACACCTCTTGGCCCTCGATAAGCAGCCGCGCAGAACCCGCAACCTCTACCGGCGCGCCGACGTTTAGCTTTGCGCCCCTCGGGGTGATGTCCGCAATCTTGCCTTCGATCTTGCACAAGACGGTGTGCAGAGCTGCGGGAAAATCGACAGTGACGCGCTTGACCATACGGCGCTGGGCTTGTGCAATTGGCTGAGCCGGAGCAACCGGTCCTGCCTTTGTTGGATATTGCTCAGCGATTTGCGTCATTTAGGCAGTATTAGCCATACCGGCTTACGGCTTTGCCTAGAAAATATGCTTAGCGCCGCGTTTACCTTCTTGGTTGTTCATAATGCGCTTGCCAGTTTCACCCACTGCGCAACGCTGACCGTTTCGGCGCGGCGCGTCGGATCAATGCCGACCTCATCCAACACGTCAAGCGCGCCGGGCACGGACTTAAGGCTCTGGCGGAGCATTTTGCGGCGCTGTCCAAAGGCGGCTTCGGTGAGGCGCTCAAGGGTTTTGGCGTCTACGCCTTCTGGTGCTTGGGCTGGGGTCAGATGGACAATCGCGCTCATCACCTTGGGCGGCGGTGTGAAGGCGCTGCGGTGCACTTTCATGGCTAGCTTCGCCTCAGCGCGCCATTGGGCAAGCACCGCGAGGCGTCCATAAGCGCTGGTCCCTGTTTGAGCGACAATGCGCTCTGCCACTTCGCGTTGAAACATCAGGGTAAGCGATTGCCATAGGGGCGGCCAAGCCTCTCCTGACAACCACCGTACGAACAAGGCCGTGCCGACATTGTAGGGTAGGTTGGAGAGCACGTGAAATGGCTTGGCACCCATGACGTCTGCGTGGTCGAGCTTCATCGCATCGCCTTGAATTACCGTAAGCTGGCCCGCAAATGCATCGCCCAGTTCCTCAAGAGCGGGCAAGCAGCGCGCGTCCATTTCGATCGCTGTCACATTGGCGCCAGCTCTTAGAAGTGCGCGCGTGAGGCCGCCTGGGCCTGGCCCCACTTCAAGGACATTGGCACCCGAAAGATCGCCGGGAAGCGCCGCGATCCGACCCAGCAATTGTTCATCAAGTAGGAAGTTTTGACCTAGCGCTTTGCTTGCCGAGAGACGGTGCCTGGCGATAGTTTCGCGGATGGGGGAAGGTCGCTCACTCAGGCACCCGACCGCGCGCGAGCCATCTTTGCCGCCATCTTGAGCGCGGCGATCATGGCGTTTGCATCGGCCTTTCTTGTGCCAGCGATATCAAACGCGGTCCCGTGATCCGGCGATGTCCGGATGATAGGCAGGCCCAAGGTGACATTGACACCTTGGTCAAATTCCAGCGCCTTGATCGGGATAAGGGCTTGATCGTGATACATGCAAAGAGCTGCATCAAAGCTCGGGCGGATGAGCGGGGTGAAAAGCGCATCACCTGGCACCGGACCAAATGCCTTAACGCCATCTGCCCTGAGCGCTTCGATAGCCGGTTCAATCACGCGTGTCTCTTCATCGCCAAACTGGCCATCTTCGCCCGAATGCGGGTTAAGCCCGGATATGGCGAGGCGCGGCGCGGTGATCCCGAAATCTCGCTTAAGGGCTGCATCAACAATCGCAGCCTTGTGTTGGATCAGTTCTGGTGAAATCAGTCGCGGCACTTCAGCAAGAGCCACATGCACAGTTAAGGGCACTGTGCGTAAAGTTGGCCCTGCCAGCATCATTACCGCGTCTTCTGGCGCAAGGCCGCAAACGCTCGCCAGAAACTCGGTCTGCCCTGGATAGTCAAACCCAACTTTTCCCAGCTGCGCTTTGCTCACAGGCGCTGTGACAACCGCGCTTGCTTGACCGGTAAGAACGGTGCGCACCGCTTCGGCAAGAGAGGTAAGGGCAAGCGCTGCGCCTTCATCGCTTGGGTCACCCGGAGTGTAGGCGGCATCAGCGCCAGCAAGAACCGGGAGGCCTCGTTCAAATGCCTCATGCGCTTCGCTGGCGTCGGCAATTGCGATGACCCGGCAAGCGTCTTCCCATGTCTTGCCGCAAGCGCGAAGAACATCAAAGCCGCCGACTACAAAAAAAGGCAGGTCCGTTTGTCGAAGCTGCACATAGGCATTGAGGATGATCTCAGGCCCAATTCCCGCAGGATCGCCCAAGGATACAGCGATTGGTGGGTTTTGGGGCGGCAGATCAGACACCACTTATGTCAACAAAGCCTAATTGTACTCGATGTAAGCATCGTTGCGAAGATCGCGCAGATAACGCTGAGCCCGCTTGTTAATGCGTTCCTCCTCAATCTCATTCATGATCGATTGGAATGTTGGAGCGTTTGCATCTTTGGGATCATCGCGTCCACAAAGCATCAGTACACGAAAACCCTCATTGGGTGTGCCAAATGGCTGAGTGGCTTGCCCGACTTGCAGCCCCAAAAGGATGCTCTGCAATTGCTCTGGCAGCTGTCGCACCTGGATCTGAGGGTTTGAGACGACTGATGCCCCAATCGCTTCGATTGCATTCTCAGCCTGCGCGCAGCCTTGCAAGCTTTGCACATAGGTGCCGAACTCTTGATATTTGGCACTCGCTTGCGCCTCACTAAGACCGGCGGGAAGGTCGATCGAAATCTGCTTTAGGCTAAGCACTGCATCGCGAGGATCAGCGGTCAAAACCTGGCGCTTGTCGATCAGATACATGACTGTGAAGCCGCCCGGAATTGCAAGCGGCCCGACCAATTGCCCTGGCTGCATCTGGCGCGCGGCCTCCGCCATTGGTTGAGGCAATGTACCAAGACGCAAAAATCCGGTGTCGCCGCCTTGAATAGCGGTTGAAGCTTCGGAGAATTGGCGCGCATAAGCAACGAAGCTGCCGCCTTGTTGAAGTTGGTCAACAATACGCTGCATGTTGGCCAACACCGCCTCGCGGTTCTCGTCCGTTGCGCTCATGTAAATCTCGCCGAGGCGGTACTCTTCCTTACCGCGGTCCGCTTCGAGCCGTTTGAGAACAGCGTTCACTTCCTCGGCAGAGACATTCACAAACGGGCTGATATTGCGGCGGATCAGGTTTTCCCAAGCAAGCTCGCCTTCAATCTGACGCTTTAGAGCGCCGGCAGAAGAGTTAATTGACTTAAGGTAGACATCCATCGCCTTGGCTTCTTGACCAAAGTTTTGGACCGCAAGCTGACCGTAAGTCTGCTCGACCTGTTCTTTCTGAACACCGATTTCCTGAGCTTCAGCGGCCTGAATTTTGAGAGTCTCATCGATGAGATTGCGCAGCACTTGCGCGCGCAGCCTTTCCAATTCCTCTTCGGGTACTTCGACCTGCGAGGCATTGGTGACGAGAGCGACGCGGTGGGAAATATCGGTGCCGGTGATGACATAGCCGTTCACCTTTGCAGTCGCGCTGCGGTTGTTGGGATTGGCCGCGCTTGGCAGTTCGACATCACTTGGCAGACCCAAAGGGTTTGCAGGGGCAATTGTCGGCTGGGCTGGGGTTGGCTGGGCTGGGGTTGGCTGGGTTTGCGCCGAGGCTGGCGCCAACGCGGCCACCGATCCTGCCAAAGCCAAAGCGCCAATGGCTGAAAATGATGTGCGCAAAGTGGTAAAAGCCTTCAAGGTCACAGTTTTGATCCCGGTTTCTCGCATCGTTCAATCGTTTTTGTTTTAAGCGTTTAACGGCTGCCACTGGCATCCTCTAACCGCCTTTTGGTGATCGAGTATCAACCAAATGACATCCCCCACTAAATTCAGCCTTCTTAACGCAGGCTGAGTGCACCGTGGACGCGTCTTCGCGCCCCTTAGCTCGTTTTTACAATCGTGCCAACGCGCGTGAGTGCATTGGCCGGGGCTTAATCCGGCGCGATGCAACGCAATCGATTTTGTCGGATGGGTTTTATCGAAAGCCAAGATTGCGCAAAGCAAAGAAGACCTGAAAACTGTTGCCCTCTTCTGCGTCGCCAAATGTAATAAAGTCGCGCCGCCAGGTGGCGCCAAATTCGATGCAATCATCGCGATAGGCAATCCCAAGCCTAGTGCGGATTGGTTCAAAGCCATCCGGCGTGAAGACGGGATCTTCTTCCTCGTCTGTCAGGTTGAAGACGCCTGAGCCAAAGACCGACCAATTGCGACCAATCGTGAAACGAGCAGCGGCGCGGACTTCCTCGCGGTCGGCCAAATCCTCAACCGTTTGAATATTCCGGTCGAGCCTTAGATATCCCAGCTCGACATAATTACGCTGTGAGCCGACGGTTGCATCGATCTCGTTACGGCGCACTGCAAAATTGTCTTTGTCGAGGCGAAAGCGGTGGGTGAAGGACACAAAATTGCGATAGCGCACTTCTGTGCGCCCGACGAAATCTGAAAAGCGGTCAGAAAGCCCTGTGCCGTCTGGAAAAATCTCTTCCTCATTGGAAAGGCGATAGGATTGGCCGATGTTGCTTTTGACCCGCCAGCCGGGCCGGTTGAGTTCCCAATCCATGCCATAAGTCATGCGGGCACCGTCTTCGACACGGTCATAGCCCGAAAAGCGGTTGAGCGCGAAGAGGTTGGAATCCTCAAGGTCAATCGCCCGCGCGTCTTCGTTGGGGACGGCCAGATTGCGGATAGGGGGGCTTGCAACGAATTGGACCCTTGGGGTGAAGACTTGCGTGCCGCCAAACGCTTCGCCGACAAAGGGCCATTCCACATCCACCGCCGCGGTTGCAACGCCGCGTCCGGTCCATCCCTCATTGCCGCGATAAACGGCTGTGAGAGTGGAGAGTGTGTCATTCGTGTTGTAAACGTCGCCGCGCACAAGCCCTGTGACCGTCACCAATTGCCCAAGCGGCGTGAGCCTGCGCAAATCCCAACGCGCCCCTGCAAAGGCGCGCTGTGTATCTTGTCCTTCATCACGGATAAGGCTCAGCGTGTTGGCCTGAACCTGCAATTGCCCGCCCAAGATATCGCGGCCCACAATGTGCCGGTAATCAATCGCGGGCACGGCAAGCGGGACCTGTCCTTGATCAGCGGCGACGCGAAGTGTCTGTGTCGCCCAGCCCGCAACGCTCAGGTAAGAATTGTCATCAATACGCTCAAGGTTGATGGTTGAGCGCAGACGGTCATCGCGGCTGATGTCGTACCGGCGAAGGAAGGTGCGGTCAGAGGCGATGCGCACAGAGCCCGTTAGGCTCCATTCGGGTGAGAAGATAAACCGACCATTGGCAAACACATGCCCGCGCGGCTCGTTGGTGGTGGTAGGAGCAACTCCGAAATTGGCGACCCGGCTGCTGTTGGTTGCATAGCCGGTGATTTGATACGCGCCTTTTTCTGTAAAATGCCGAAACTGTGCGCGCGCCATCGGAGGGGCATTTGTGAAAACATGCGTTCCCAGCGTCAAATCTTTATTATCAGCAAGCCGCCAATAATATTCGCCCGACAGTTCAAGCCCATTCACCTGATCGACGCGGATTTTAGGGACAAGAAACCCGCTTTCCGCGCTTCCATCGGTGCGCAACGCAAGACCCGGCAACGGCAAAATGCGAGCGCCAAAAATTTCTAACATCGCACCGTCAAAGCGGATGCGACTTTCTTCAGGGTCAAAGCTCACGCGGTTCGCTGTGATGCGCCAGCTTGGGTCTTTGGCACAGCCGTCTTCGGTGGTCACAGGGCAGGCTGAGTACGCGGCATCGGTCAGCATGACGATGCCGTCCTCTCCCCGCTCCGCTGATCGCGCGGCAAGTCTGCCACCGGTCCTCAGCGCAAGCAGCAACTCATCCATCGCACCTGCTTCGAATGCGTCGTTGAGTTCTACCGTCTCAGTGAAAACCTGGTTGCCGGACTTATCGACAAAGCGCACCGCGCCGCTTGCTGTGATGATCCCGGAGTTTCGGTCCCACACGACCGTGTCGGCTCGCACCGACGCTTGGCTGTTGCGCAAGATGACATCGCCTTGAGCGATGACCGTTTCGCCTTGCGCGTCATAGGCGACCTCGTCCGCTTCGAACGAGATTGGCTCGCGTGCTTCTTGTTTGCCAGCGTCTTGATCGCCCGCCTCTTGTTCGCCCACCCCTTGTTTGCCAGACAATTCTGCCTCAGCCGAGCGATCTGTCTCACTGACCGGGGATTGTGATTGCTTTTCAGAGGTGATTTCTTGCGCAAATGCAGCCGGTGTATAGGCAACACTCGACAACAAAGCGGCGCTCATGAATGCGAGCGGACTGCTTAGACAACGCATAGAGCTGTGCTCAAGTCCCTCCAAGATGACCCCGAAAACTCCCGACATGGCTTGCCTATTGCACCGCTCGCGCCTAATCGCAATCGCGTTTCCAAGCATAAGAACCCTTGCGCACAATCAAGTGTTCTAGAAGCTTGGTCCAAGCGTTCATTTTTTAGGCTCATCTGCTGGGCCCACTCGTTGGAGCACTCATGCAATTCCATTTTTCCGCCACCCCGCCTGCCGAAACACGCGTTCTGGTAACGCTTGTCAATCAAGGCAGTACGCCTGCCGGATTTGACCCGGTGCTTGCCGAAGGTGCCAACGCGTCGCGCTTCAAGGGTTCGGCAGGACAGGTTTTTGAGGGGTTTGTGAGCGTGGACGGCAAAGCCACCCGCACCGCATTGGTCGGGGCAGGAGAGGCAAGCGCTGACAATCGTCGCCACAATTTGGAGCGCGCTGGCGGGGCAGTGATTGCCAAATATCTGCGCTCTGGCGAAACCTCTCTTGTTTTGGACCTTGGCGAGGCGGGCCTTTCTGCCGATGATGCAGGCGCTGTGCTTTTGGGCGCGAAACTGCGCAGCTGGGCGCATGACGAATATCGCACCAAATTGACCGCCGATAAGAAGATTTCCCTCGAAGCCATCCATGTGATTGGCGCGCCTGAGGGCAGTGAAGCTGATTGGGAACGCGGTGCTGCTATTGCGCGCGGGGTCGAATTTACGAAGAAGCTGGTCACTGAACCTGCGAACATCGTTTATCCTGAAAGCTTCGTCGCGCTATGCAAGGAAGCGTTCGCAGGCACCGGAGCTGAGCTGATTGTGCTTGGCGAAGCGGAGATGACTGAGCTTGGCATGGGCGCGTTGCTGGGCGTTGGGCAAGGTTCGCGCCGCGAATCGCAGCTGCTTGCGATCAAGTGGAATGGCGGCAACCCGGGCGACAAGCCTTCTGTCTTCGTTGGCAAGGGCGTGACGTTCGACACTGGCGGTATCTCAATCAAACCGGCTCCCGGCATGGAAGATATGAAGTGGGACATGGGCGGCGCTGGCGCGGTGGCTGGCGGAATGCTCGCGCTCGTCTCGCGCAAGGCCAAAGCCAATGTGATTGGCGTCATGGGGTTGGTTGAGAACATGCCCGACGGTAACGCAATCCGTCCCGGCGATGTGCTCACCACGATGAGCGGCCAGACGGTCGAAGTGCTCAACACCGATGCCGAAGGCCGCCTTGTCCTGTGCGACGCGCTCCACTGGGCACAGGAACAGTTTGACCCGGCGCACATTGTCGATTTTGCCACGCTCACGGGCGCAATGATCGTTGCGCTTGGCAATGAGCATGGCGGGATCTTTGCCAATGATGACGCGCTTGCTGATCAGATGATTGCAGCGGGTAAAGCCACTGATGACAAACTGTGGCGCATGCCAATCGGTCCTGCCTACGATAAGCTCATCAACTCACCGATCGCCGATATGAAGAACATCGGCGGGCGCTGGGCAGGTTCGATTACCGCTGCTCAATTCCTCCATCGCTTTATCAAGAAAGGCACCCCGTGGGCGCACTGTGATATCGCGGGCATGGTGTGGTCGGATAAGCCGGGTGCGACCCACGAGAAGGGTGCGACCGGTTATGGCGCAAGGCTGATCGATCAGTTTGTCGCCGATAACGCGGAGTAGCGTTTCTCATGGCGCGGATGCGCAAAAAGTCGGACCTTCCCTCCAAAACCTGTCTCACCTGCGGTCTCCCATTCACCTGGCGCAAGAAATGGGAGCGCGATTGGGACAATGTGAAGTATTGTTCAGAGCGGTGTAAGCGTTCTAAGAACAGCGGCACATGAAAGTCGATTTCTGGCAACTCTCACGCGACCCGGTTGAAAAGGTCGTCGCTCTTATCGCGGGCCGTGTGCTGGAGGCAGGCGAGCGTTTGCTCGTGGTGAGCAAATCGCCCGAGCAACGCCAAGCCATCAGCCGTGAACTTTGGAAAGCAGGGCCTGAGAGTTTTCTCGCCAATGGTGACGCAGGCGCGTCGGGTGCACAGAACCAACCTATCCTGCTGTCTGATGCACCCGTGCCCGCCAATTCTGCCAGCCATGTGATCTTTGCCGATGGCGAGTACCGCAACAAGGACAGGTTTGCGCGCAGCTTTCTGTTATTCGATGATGGTACGGTCGACGCCGCCCGGGCGACTTGGCGCAGTTTGGACGGCGTCGAAGCGCTCGAGCGGGCATTTTTTCGCCAAGACGGCGGCAAATGGGTAAGGGTCGCTTAGAAACCATACGCGGTCAACAAGACGGGGGAAGACACCATGCGAGTTTCACACATTTTGACAGCATCCTGCGCGCTTGCACTTGCCGCCTGCGGATCGGAGACCTCGGGTGAATTCACCACCGAGGACGGCGAAACGGGCGAATACACAATCGACATCGATAGCGGCGAGGCCTCTATGACCGTTGAGACCGAAGATGGTCCAGTGAGTTTCCGCCAAGGCAAAACGCTACCCGATGAATTGCCAGCAGGCTTTACCATGATTAGCGGCGCGACAGTTGTGAACAGCACTATTGTTGATCAAGGCGGCACCAAAGGGGGGCTCATCAGTTTTCAAACGGACATGAACCCGGATGAAATCATCGAATATTACCGCGCCGAAGCCCAAAACGCTGGGATCACGATCCAGATCGAAACCGATATGAACGGCAGTAAGATGATAGGGGGAGAGAACGAGGCCAACGGCACAACCTTCTCTGTCAGCGTGTCGCCAGATGATGATGGGGGAGTTACAGGCCAACTCACCATCAGCGAAGACCCCGGTTGACGCCTCAAACGCTGCTCTAACGCAAAGCTTGAACTTATGATCGCTCGGCGGTAGGGGCGCGCCAACGAATTTTGGCGTGTGGGTTTCACGCGCTCCTCTCTGTCAAGACAAGGAACTTATCCAATGGCGGTTACCCGCACCTTTTCGATCATCAAGCCCGACGCCACAAAGCGCAACCTCACCGGCGCTGTCACTGCCAAGCTAGAAGAAGCTGGCCTTCGCGTTGTTGCATCAAAGCGCATTCACATGAGCCAAGAGCAAGCCGAGGGCTTTTACGCCGTCCACAAAGAGCGCCCTTTCTTTGGTGAACTCGTCGAGTTCATGATGAGCGAGCCTGTGGTTGTCCAAGTTCTCGAAGGCGAAGACGCTGTGAAGCGCAACCGCGACGTTATGGGCGCAACCAACCCGGCGGACGCTGACGAAGGCACGATCCGTAAGGAATTTGCGCTTTCTATCGGCGAAAACTCGGTTCACGGTTCAGACAGCGAAGAGAACGCTGCGATCGAAATCGCATACTTCTTCAACGACGACGAAATCGTCGGCTAGCATTTACCATGCAGGTGTTTTTGGCTTGCGTGTAAACGAGATGGGTCGTCCTTTGGGGCGGCCCTTTTTCGTTTTAACCCTCGGCTGCAAAGCGTTTTAGCTGAGCCGAGTGCCCGTGATGCGTCCCTTTTGAGCTATCAGCCATGGCTTTGCGCATCGCCTTGTGGGCCTCGATACTAAGAGGCAAATCCAGGTCGGCGTAGCAGCGCTTGATTGCGCTTTCCCAATCGCTGTTGAGCTCATCGAAATGTGCCTGCGCGATTGGGCCTTTCCATCCATTGAGTGCCTCGGCCATGCGCTCATCGCGCAAGGTGATCTTGTGCTCCCAAAGCGCCTCAATCCGGGCGAGATCGCAGGCATCTGATTGCACGGCCATCTGGTTCGCACACAGCGAAACTGCGCTGCGTAGAACTGCCTCGCGGTTGCGGGTGGCGATCACAAGCCGCGCGTCGGGGAACTGGGCGAGCAGGGCAGGCAGGTCCTCGGCAAAGGCAGGGACTTTCATCACCCTTGGCTTGTCCGCATTCCTGCGCGTTGCCGCATCGGTGCGCAGGATCCTCGCAAACTCGCGGTAAATCGGAGCGGGATCGCGTGCCTCGCTAAAGGCGCTGTAGGCCGGGATATGCCATTGCGATTCTGTAGATCGAGTGGTGGAGCGCGGCTGATATCCACGCGAGCTCCTCCTCCACTTCTGTCGCCGCCATTGGATGAATCGACTGAAGCCAAGGATTGAGCGCGCCCAGCATCGCCAAGTCAAAGGCCGACTTCACCCGGTTCATCCCAAGCTTGGCTGGCACGGGGTGATACGCATCCTGATAGCGCGTGTGCGAGTGCGCAGGGTCTGCGGCCAGGAGCTTATGAATGCGCGTCGTGCCGCTGCGCATGTGGCCGATGACAATGATCGGCGGAGCGAGCTTTGTCTCTAATATCTGCGGTCGTCCATGCCACAGCAAGCCGAAAGCGAGGCGGTTTCGGATGACGCGGCTAAGCTGACCGTAGGCCATCGCTTGGCCGAGGGAATTGAGCTGTGCTTCCTCATTGATTGCAGAACAAAGCCGTTCGAGCCTGAGCCTGAAGTCTTGGGCATCCTCGCTGGTGCGCCCGCCATTCTCGCAAACTTGCGCATTTGAGAAGCCTTGTGCAACCGTATCCCAAAGCGCTTGGGGGGATAACGAGGGCGTCGGCAACCATCCCCGCTCCCAAGCCCGCTTGAGAAACGCGTTAGCGCGGTCGGCCAAAGGCCCACGCGAAAGCAGATGTTCGCGTGTCCGTTTGGCCATCAGAACATATCGCTTGCATCAATGAGTTTGGTGAGCCGCGCTGGCGCACATGTCCGCCAACTGCGCTCAAGCCACTCGTTTACATGACCCCAATCGACATTTGGGCGGTTGAGGATCAGTCCAACCCATCCGCTCGCGCCGTAATAGTCGGGCTTGTAATAGACCTCAGGCTGCGTCTCGGCGAGGGATAGCAGCTCATCCATCCCGCTGGTTTTGACCAAAAGAGCAATATGCTGCGAGCCGTGGTGTTGTTGGCTGAAATGGGCAAAGAACTTGCCCGATTTTTCGGTGCCAACCCGGAAGCCCGGCGAGCCATGGCTGGTCTTCTCGTATGTTTCCGGCAGCGCCAGAGCAAGCTCACTGACCTTGGCGTAGAGATAGTCGGGATCATTCCCCCGGCTCACATATTCCGCAACTGCGCGCGGGTAGAGTTGATGCTCGGCGATCTTGACGCGGCTTGCGAGGGTTTCGGGCGTATCATCCGCAGCAATCGCGACTTTAACCTGCGCCAACACCTCGCCCGCATCGAGTTCATGCGTGACGATATGCACGCTTGACCCTGCGTGGCTGTCGCCTGCTTCGATAGCGCGTGCGAAAGTGTCTAACCCCTTGTATTTCGGCAAAAGCGAGGGGTGGATATTGAGCATCCGGCCTTCCCAGCGCTCGACAAACTCTTTGGAGAGGATGCGCATATAACCTGCCAGCACGATGTAGTCCGCGCCTGCATCCAGAACTGCGGCTTCCATTGCGGCGTCTTGTGCTTCGCGCGAGTGGCCCTTGTGCGAGTGAGTGAATGTGGAGACGCCTTCGGTTTCAGCGAGAGCTAGCCCTGCGGCGCCTTCGACATTGCTAGCAACCAGTACGATTTCAAACGGCGCACTCTCCAAACGGCTAGCGTAAAGCAGGGCCGCCATATTGGTGCCGCTGCCCGAGATAAAAACGGCAATCTTGGCGCGCGGGCGGTTAGCCAAGGTGTGTGGCCTCCCAGTCCTCCATTCCGCCCCAAGTGCCTTGCGAACCGCGAACGGTGCAGCCTTTATCGCCTGCTTCGATCCGGCCCACTTGGACAACGGTTTCGCCCGCAGCCTCAAGGCGCGAGGTGACCGCGTCGACCTGATCCTGCGCCACGGCGAGCACCATGCCGACCCCGCAGTTGAAGGTGCGCGCCATTTCTTGAGGCTCAATCGCGCCTTGGGCTTGCAAGAAGGCCATCAAGCGCGGTTGCTCCCAAAGGTCTGTGTTCACCTGAGCGTGCGCGCCGTCAGGCAGAATGCGCGGGATATTCTCCAAGAGCCCGCCGCCAGTGATATGTGCAAGGCCATGCACCCACCCCTCGCGAATGAGTGGCAGAAGGCTCGCCACATAGATTTTCGTCGGCTCAATCAGAGCATCGATCAACAAACGCTCAGGATCAAACAGGGCAGGGCGGTCCAGTTTCCACGCCTTATCTTCAGCGAGTCGCCGCACCAGAGAATATCCGTTTGAGTGCACGCCGGAGCTTGCAAGTCCGATCAGAACGTCGCCTTCGCCGACCCTGTCTCCGGTCAGCTGTTCGCCGCGTTCCACCGCGCCAACGCAAAAGCCTGCAAGGTCATAGTCGCCATCACCGTACATGCCTGGCATCTCGGCGGTCTCTCCGCCGATCAGCGCGCAGCCAGCCTGCTTACAGCCATCGGCAATGCCAGCGACTACGCGCTCAGGGATCCCATTTTCCAGCTTGCCAGTTGCAAAATAGTCGAGGAAAAACAGAGGCTCTGCGCCCTGAACGATGAGATCGTTTACGCACATGGCCACAAGGTCGATGCCCACCGTGTCATGCTTGTCGAACTCAATCGCGAGCTTAAGTTTGGTGCCCACACCGTCGTTCGCAGCAACCAGCAGAGGGTCTTTATACCCGGCCGCTTTGGGATCAAAGAATCCGCCAAATCCGCCAAGCTCGCTCGTCGCGCCGGGACGTGCTGTTGCCTTGGCTAAGGGTGCGATGGCTTTGACTAGAGCATTGCCCGCTTCGATCGACACGCCTGCATCGGCGTAAGTGTAAGGTGAGTTTTTACCGTCCATTTTGTGGGCTTTACCCAAATAGGCTTGGAATTCCACGCGTGTTTGGGCAAAGACGGGTGAGATTTCCCCGATGGCGGCAATAGCACACCCTTCTGGCCCGTTTGTGAGAGCCGCGTTTAGCGCCCGCTGGGTGGCCGCGAGCCTGTTGGCGATTGTGTTTCTGGCTGGCGGATACGCCTTTGTCTTGGCACAAGTTTCTGGTGAGCGCGGCATCGCACCCACGGCATCGAGCGCAGATATCGAAGTGCGCGGGATCGAAGTCGATGTACGCGGCGACAATGCCAATGACGCGCGCACGAAAGCGTGGAAACAAGCTGCGCGAAAAGCCTGGGCACAGGCCGGAGGCCCAGCGGTTTCTGATAGCCAACTCGACAATTTGGTGGCTGCAATCGTCATTCAGCGCGAGCGCTTGGGCCCAAAACGCTATGTTGCAACTCTTGGCGTAAGTTTCGATCGTCAGCGTGCAGGGCGCTTCTTGGGCGGTGCTGCGGCCAAGCGGTCTTCTGCGCCGATGCTCCTCATCCCGGTGGTGGTAAGCGGTGGAAGTTACACAGCGTTCGAGGTCCGCAATCCATGGCAGCGCGCTTGGGCGGAATTCAATCCTGGTACGAGCCGGATCGACTATGTCCGGCCATCGGGCGCAGGTGGCGATCTCGCTGTTGCTCAATTATGGGCAAGCAGGCCGTCGCAGTCGTGCATGGTGGCGTTTGACCCTCGACCAATATGGCGCCGCCGATGCGCTGGTCCCCATCGCTAAATTGGATCACCAATTCCCCGGCGGCCCGATCACCGGGACGTTCACAGCGCGTTATGGGCCTGATAGCGTCTTGCTCGAGAGCTTTACCCTCGAGGCCGATGGTCCGGGCGCTCTGCCTGAGATGTTGGGGGAGGCTGTGGACCGTATTGACCGGATTTATGAGCAGGCACTTGTTGAAGGTAAGCTGCAACCAGATCCCACTTTGCGTCTTGGCAGCTCGGGTCAAGTTGACCCTGCCATCGCGCGTCTGATCCAAATTGGGCGGGCGATCGAGGCGCGTAACAAAGCGCAAGAAGAGGCAACAGCTGCTGCGAACATATCGCCAGAAACAGTCATCGCGACACCTAATACGCCGGCGCCTGCCCAGGCTTCGGTTCAGAACATCACGATCCAGTTCGCAACGCCTGATGCAATGGCGTTTGATGCGAGCCTTTCCAGCGTGCGCCAAGTTTCCGGAATACGCGCAGTGTCTGTGACCAGCACGGCCATGGGTGGCACGTCTGTCATGCAGGTAAGCTACGCCGGTGAGCTGTCCGCGCTTGCCGCTGCCCTTCGCTCGCGCGGTTTTGCGGTTCGCGAAGGGGCAGGCGCGCTTGCCATAAGCCGATAAATTCGGATTATTGTGTATGGCTGAGGTGAAGGATATCCCGTCGCAAATTGCCCTGCCGCTTACAATTGGGTCTAGCGGCGAGCCTCAGCGCATTGTGATAGGCAACGCCAATGCAAGGGTGGTCGAGGCCCTTCGCAACCCGGCAAGTTGGCCCTTTCGCACCGCCGTTTTGACGGGGCCTGAGCGCTCCGGCAAATCGCTGCTTGGGCGTTGGGCCTTGGCGCAAGGGATTGATGTTCTCGATGGCGCTGATGTTATCGAGGAGGCTCTTGTCTTCCACCGTTGGAACTCTGTTCAAGACGGTGGCTCAAACGCAGGCCAACCCTTGCTTCTTATCGCAAATGATACGCCGTGGGAGGTGGTTCTTCCCGATCTCAAATCGCGCCTCGGAGGCTCCCTTCAGCTAGTCATTGGCGAACCAGATGACGACATGGCAGCCGAGCTGATCAACGCGCATGCACAGGCGCGCTCTTTGTCTTTGGCAGAAGGTGCCACCGATTATCTGGTGCCGCGCACACGGCGAAGCTTTGCTGATATAGAAACACTGGTCGCCACCATTGATCGCATTAGTCTTGAACGCGCCGTTCCTGCCACCATGTCAGTGTGGCGCGCTGCGCTGGAAGCTTTGCATGGGCCTTCGCAGGCAAAGTTGTTGTAAGGCGGAACAGCTGCAAAAAATTTGCATTTGTGCACCTTTGGTGAGAGAATCTGGTCATGTTCACAAAGCTCAAAGCCTATCTGGACTCTGTAAAGGAGCGCGATCCTGCGCCGCGTTCGCGTTGGGAGGTGCTGCTTTATCCCGGCGTTTTGGCGCTTGGTCTTCACCGCGTGGCTCATTGGCTTTTCAATGCTAAGTTGTTTTTCCTTGCCCGTTTCGTGAACCATCTAAGCCGACTTTTGACAGCGATCGATATTCATCCAGGCGCAAAGATTGGAAAGAATTTCTTCATCGACCACGGGTTCACGGTGATTGGAGAGACCGCCGATATTGGCGACAATGTCACCATCTATCAGTGTGTTACTCTGGGCGGCACCAACCCTACCAATGGCAAAGGTGGAAAGCGTCACCCGACGATTGAGGACAATGTCATCATCGGATCAGGCGCGCAGGTCATCGGTCCCATCGTTGTGGGTGAGCGTTCGCGGATCGGGGCAAATGCTGTGGTGATGGAAGAAGTGCCAGCGGGCGCGACCATGGTTGCGATGAAAGCGCGCTCGACGCTTGTGCCCGCAGAGGAATGGCTCAAGGACTTTATTCCCTATGGCACCCCATTGGCGATGGAGTGCGAGGACGCGGACGGCAATAAGGTCGACTGCATCGAAAAGCTTGAAAGCGAACTAGGCCAGATGAAGGCAGAATTAGCCGCTTTAAAGGCAGCCAGCTCGTCAGCCGCGTCTGAACCTATTCAGGCGAGCTTTGAATTGGACAAGAAAAGCGGGACTGCTGATTGATGAAGTCTGGCAGCGGTCAGGTCAGGACTGGCCAAATTGTAAGGTTCCCCGGCAAGTCCGCTCAAGGTCAGATCGGCTTTGAACGCGACGAACTTCAGCGCATCTTAGACCTCTATGGCCGAATGGTCGCCGCAGGGGAATGGCGCGATTACGCCATGGACTTCGACCCGCGTGCCGCCACCTTTTCAGCCTTCCGCAGAGCCGCTGAGCGCCCGAACGCGCGTATCGAAAAGCGGCCCTCGCTTCGCAATAAACAGGGTATGTACACGCTTTTTGGTGAACATGGACAGGTCTTGAAGCGGGGTTCAGACCTCGCCAACGTTCTGGCACCGATGGAGCGACGGCTCATGAAAGCGGTGGACGACTAAGCCTTCGTCGTTTTTGCTCAGATCGGGTTCCCCCAGAATGCGTTCATTCAAATGTTGAGGCAGGATTTATCCCGCTCAATTGGTTTTGGGTAACCAATTCGACCACTTTGATGAGGAAGAAGGCCGAAGTCGCCAAGAACACATTGGTCAAAATGATAAGGCCCTCGGTCGCCCAAAATGGCGTGGTCACAAAAACGAATGGGATAAGGTCGACGAGCTGTGTGTAGGTGACGAAGAGCCCAAGGAATATCGATCCCAGCCATGGCGACCACCAGGCCTGCACCTCGTTGACTTCCGCTTCGGAAAACTCCTCAGGCTCTCCTGCGCTCCGGTTAGCGAGCTCGCGCATGGCGCGCATGGGCACGATGAGATTGGCGAACGGTACGAGAAAGCTGAAGGTTGCCCAAGCTGGCGAGTAGTTAAGCCCGGTAAGCCCCGCGCGGTGGAGATTGCTGTGTGCGGTAAAGGTCCACACCAGAACCGCGATGACAGACAATAAAAAGGCAAGGTTGCCAAACAAGTCTAGCAGTTGAACAGCGAGCATCTGGCCCGCGTAGGTCTCAAACTGGAAATAGGCGAGCAGCCAAGCTGCGTGAGCAAGGGCCGAAAGGGCAGAAAAGCCCAACACCACCCAGGCTGAAATTGTTGCAATAAGCGCAGGCGTGCGCAGATTTTCGGCTTGCACCCAATGGTCCCCCTTGTTGATCGCCGTATGATTGCCTGCGGCAATGCTCTTAAAGCAAACGGCTCCCGCACATTTCTGCGCGGGAGCCGAAAAAATGCAAGCCTTGGTGTGGCTTAGCCTGCGGATTTATCCGCGAGCGCTGTCTGGGCCAGTGCCGGTGACTTTCTGCATCGCCTTGAGAATAGCGCCAGATTGCTCAGAACCCGATTGCGGAGCAATGAGGTTAGAGAAATCGCTGATATCGCTCCAACGATCCGCGAAGCCCTCCACAGTGCGCTCGCCATCGGGAAGCCAAACTGCATCGTTCATGACAACCCATGAGGAGTGGAAACCGCCAGCGCCAGCGCCAACGATGGCGTTGGTGGGGGCATCTTCGCTCACAAGGTAGAGCGCGGCTGGGACGACATTCACTGGGTCGAAAAGCTTGAAAGCTTCTTCGGGGAAGAGGTCTTCGGTCATGCGCGTACCGGCCACTGGTGAGAGTGAGTTCACGCGGATGTTGTATTTCGCGCCTTCGAGTTGCAGCGTCTTGGTAAGGCCAGCAAGGCCGAGTTTCGCCGCGCCGTAATTGGCTTGCCCGAAGTTACCGAACAGGCCGGTGGATGACGCGGTCATCAGGATGCGGCCATACCCTTGCTCGCGGAAGGTTTCCCAGCATGCCTTGGTGACGAAGGCCGAACCCGTCAGGTGGACTTTGAGGACGAACTCAAAATCATCAGGCGTCATTTTGGCGAAGGTCTTATCGCGAAGAACGCCAGCGTTGTTGATGAGGATGTCGACGCGGCCCCATTTTGCTTTGGCATCGGCGACCATTTTTTCCATTTGGTCGTATTCGGTGACAGAGCCGCCGTTCGATATGGCTTCGCCGCCCATTTCTTCGATCTCTTTTACGACTTGAAGAGCCATGTCAGAGTGACCAGTGCCATCGCGCGAGCCGCCAAGGTCGTTGACGACAACTTTTGCGCCGCGACGGGCGAGTTCGAGAGCGTATTCGCGGCCCAGACCGCCGCCTGCGCCAGTGACGATGGCGACCTTATCTTTGAAATCGATGCTCATGGGGGTGGTATCCTTTCCGTCCAAAATTCTCTTATCGGTTTGAGGCGAGCTTTACGCGCGCGTAAACTTGTTGTGGGGCGCTGGGTGGCAGGATTTTCGCTGCGTTGCAACAGGGGGTTTTGTGCAGAGGCGCTGCCGTAGCGTCAGATGGATGACTTACAGCGATTCAAGGGCGGGAATAAGGCCATCGAGCGAATCAATCACAGCATCTGCGCCAAGCTCGTGGGGAGGTTTGTCGCAATATCCATAAGCCGCGCCGATCACTGGCACGCCGGCGGCTTTGGCAGCGTTCACGTCGTAGGTGCTGTCCCCGACAAAGGCGAAACTGCCGCCACCGCAGATCTCGCGCGCCTTGATAATGGGGTCGGGGTGGGGCTTGGCGAGATATTGCCCATCCGGGCCTTTGCCCAGCGAGTTGCCGCCGATTACGCCCTCGAACGGATCGATAAAGTCGATCTGGGTCAGAATATTGCGGGCAAACTCTTCGAACTTGTTGGTGACGACAATGACCTTCACGCCGCGCTCTTTGAGTTTAGCGACCACTTCGCGTGCGTACGGGTAAGGGCGGGTGTGTACGGCGTTGTTCTCAGAGTAGAACGCCAGCATTTTCTTGTAGAGGACTTTGAACTCATCGGCAGGCAAGCCGCCTTGCGCGTCGACAGCTTGGCTCAGCATGATTTTTGCCCCGCCACCGATGAGGTCCTTAGAGCTTTCCACCGAAACACGGTCAAACCCGCCATGTCCAAGCGCGTGGTTCACCGCTTCGCCCAGATCGCGGAAGCTGTCGACAAGAGTGCCATCAAGGTCAAAACCGACGGCTGAAAAGGGAAAATCGCTCATATCGGGGGCGTGGGTGAAGGAACGGACTTCAAACTGCAAGCAATTGCTGGCAAGCGAACCGGAATTTGAGAATTTCCGTGGTATAGGGTCAAACCATGACAGATTTCGCCGCCATTATCCTTGCCGCGGGCAAGGGCACTCGCATGAAAAGCGATATGCACAAAGTGCTTCACCCGATCGCGGGTAAGCCCATGCTGATGCACATCCTCGATGAGTTTGAGACGCTTAGCCCCAAGAAGACCGTGGTGGTTGTGGGTGACCGCCGCGAGCAGATCGATGGCGCGATTGAGGGGCGCGCGGTGGAAACGGCGCTGCAAGACCCGCAGCACGGGACGGCGCATGCGGCGCTTCAGGCGAAGGAGGCACTCTCGGGCTTTAGCGGCCATGTGATGGTTACCTTTGGCGATGTGCCGATGGTTAGCGCTGCAACGGTTCAGCGGCTGCTGGGCGCTCTGACAAGCGGGGCAAAGGTTGCGGTGCTGGGCTTTCGTCCTGACGACGCGCTCGCCTATGGCCGGATCATTGCTGATACCGATGGCACGGTGTCCAAGATGGTCGAATTCAAGGATGCGAGCGAAGAAGAGCGCGCCGTGAACTTGTGCAATTCCGGGCTCATTGTCGCACATTCGGACGATATGTGGCCTCTGCTTGACGCGGTCGACAATGATAACGCGCAAGGCGAATACTACCTCCCCGATGTAGCCACCGGAGCAATTGCGCGCGGCGATAAGGTCGTGGTGATTGAATGCGATGCGGACGAAGTTGCCGGGATCAACTCCCGCGCCGAACTCGCCGAAGCCGAACAGCGTTGGCAGGCCGCTCGCCGGCAAAAGGCGATGGCAGAAGGCGCGACGCTAAAAGCTCCTGACACTGTGTTTTTCAGTCACGACACCAAGATTGGCCGCGATGTGACCATCGACCCGCATGTGGTGTTCGGGCCCGGCGTAAGCGTTGCAGACGGTGTCTACATCAAGGCCTACACCCACCTAGAAGGCGCGACCCTCGCAACCGGCGCGCAGGCAGGCCCCTTCGCTCGGCTTCGCCCCGGCGCGGTGATGGAAGAAAACAGCTTTGTCGGCAATTTCGTCGAAATGAAGAAGGCAACCCTTGGTCCCGGCGCCAAAGCCAGCCACCTTTCTTACATCGGCGATGCAACCGTCGGCAAAGACGCGAACATCGGCGCGGGTACGATCACCTGTAATTACGATGGCTATTTCAAATATCAGACCACTATCGGCGAGCGTGCCTTTATCGGTTCAAACTCTGCCCTCATCGCGCCCGTCACTATCGGTGATGATGCAATCGTTGCCGCAGGCTCAGCGGTGAGCCGCGATGTGGGTGCTGGCGACCTTCGCATGGTACGCGCAGAGCAAAGCGTGAAGCCGGGCTGGGCCGATCGCTTTCATGACACGATGAAGAAAAAGAAGGCGGCGGCGAAGAAGGATCGGTGAGCCATGAGCTGGGATATATTTGTTCAGGACTTTGGCGACTATGCCAGCGTGGATGACATACCAGATACCTTCCAACCTCAGCCAATTGGTCAGCGTGCTTATGTGATTGAGACGATCCGCCGGGTTTGTCCCGAGGTCAGTTTCGACGATACCGATTGGGGCGTTTTGGAGGGCGGTGGCTGGTCGATTGAGTTCAATATCAATGACAAAGACCCTTGTATGAGTTTCGCGCTCCATGTGCGAGGCGATAGCGGCTCGATCCCTGTGATCGCTTGCCTGTTGAATGAATTGGGCGTGCGCGGGATTGAAAGCGCTGAGAGCAAGTTCTTTGAAGAAGCAGTTGGCCCAGAGGCCCTGGCCAAATGGCGAGACTATCGCGATCAGGTGCTCGGCCCAGGCTCGTGACCGAGCCGCCAAACGTCTGCTGGCTGTGCGGCCGTCCCTTCCAGACACTCATCCAATGGCATCACCCTGTGCCCAAATCGAAGAAGGGCCGCGCGACCGTGCCTGTGCACCCGATCTGTCACAAGGCGATCCACACCAATTTCACCAATGCCGAGCTTGCCCGCATTGGGGATGATCCGGATACCATCCGCGCCAATCCAGCGATTGCCAAATTCGTTAAATGGGTGGAGCGCAAAGAACCCGATTTCCACGCGCCAACCAGGCGATGAACATTCTCAAAGGAACCAATGCACCCGCCAATTGCTTAGTGGGACGAAGCAATTGAAAGGATGAAACAATGGCTATCGGCAAATGGGTCGCGGCAGGTGCGGGTTTGGCAGCGGTCGGTGCTGCAGTCGCCTTTGCGCAGTATCGCGATATTGAAAAGCCAGATTATACGGTCGTCATGGCCGATGGCGACTTTGAGGTTCGCGACTATAAGCCGATGATTGTCGCTGAGGTCACCCACTCCGGATCGCGCAATAGCGTTCGCGGCAAAAGCTTTCAGCGGCTTGCTGCCTATATCTTTGCCAATGATCGGCCCGAAGGCGGTGAAGAAATTGCGATGACCTCCCCGGTGATGACAGACCGGGTGGATCAAAGTGAGCCTATTGCAATGACCTCGCCGGTTATGTCTGATCAGACGGGTGAGGGCGAGTGGCGGATGCGGTTTGTAATGCCGTCAAAATACACCATGGAGACCTTGCCAACCCCGCCTTCTGATATTGATCTGATAGAAGTTCCGGCACGGCGCACAGCTGCAATAACCTTTTCTGGCAATGCAGATGACGGCGATTTGATGGAGAAAGAGGCGGAGCTGCGCCAATGGATTGCTGCTCAAGGTCTGACCGCCATCGGTGGTGTCAAATATGCCTTTTATGATGCTCCAATGGTGCCCGGACCTTTGCGCCGCAATGAAGTGATGGTTGAGGTCGCCGCCCAATAGGATACCTGCCAGCGGGAAGGTTTAGCTGGTAGGGCACCGAAGACCACGGGCTGGCGACCTCGGGGGTGTCTTGTTAAGCGTCTTCGAGCCGCGAGCCAGACAAGGCGGCGGTGCCACCGGTATAGTCGCGCTCCCACTCTTCAAACTCGCTGCGCGACAGGAGATACCGCTCGCGCGCCTCGTGAAAACTCATGGCACGCTCATGCACAGCGCGCACAACACCAGCCTTGCGCGCCGGGGACCAATGCGCGCGGTGGCTCTTGGGAAGACCATATTGCTTGATCGCTTGGGCGATGGATATGTCACGTGGGTACGCCATTCGATTTACTCCTTTTCTCGCCCCTAGTGATGACAAGAATTGGAGTTTCGACTTAACGAGGCCCTGCCAGAGACGGTTAATTTCGCATTGACGCAAGCTCCCGTGTTTCCCCTGCGACGAATGGAGTTCAAAGTGTCGGATTGGCTTACAGGCTCTAAGAAAAAGGGCGATTTCCCTGCGAGGAAACCGCCCTTTTCTAGAATCGTTGGACCCTTGATTGAGGTTCAAATCAGTCCATCAATTGCTGCATCAAATAGATATATTGCAACGCTTGAAGCTTGGCGCGCTGCTCATTGTCGACGCCGCCTGAGTGGCCGCCGGTCATATCCTCAAAGTAGTAGTAGTCATGACCTTGCTCTTTGAGGCGAGCGGCCCCCTTGCGCGCATGCGCTGGGTGGGTGCGGTCGTCAGCCGTTGATGCCCAAAGGAAGGGGGTAGGGTAATCCACGCCCTCTTTGATCATCTGATAGGGCGAATAGCCTTCAATCCATGCGCGTTGCTCAGGAATGCGCGGATCGCCATATTCGCCGATCCATGAAGCGCCCCGGCCAATGACGTGATAGCGCAGCATGTCGAACAGCGGGATTGCGACGATGGCGGCATTGAATAGATCAGGGCGCTGCGTGAACGCCGTACCGACAAGCAGACCGCCTTGCGAGCCACCTTGGATGCCAAGGTGCTCAGGCGCGGTGAAGCCCCGGTCCACAAGATCCTGACCCACAGCGATAAAGTCATCCCATGTGCGCTGTTTATTCTCGCGAATAGCGGTTTGGTGCCAGCCAGGGCCAAACTCACCGCCGCCGCGAAGGTTTGCGAGCACATAGGCGCCGCCACGCTCCAGCCACATCTTGCCGGTTGAGCCAAGGTAGCTTGGCAGACGGGGGATTTGGAAGCCGCCGTAGCCGCTCATGAGGATCGCCGTCTCGCCGTCCATCTCCATGCCTTCAGGCTTGACGATAAAGTACGGGATTTTCGTCCCATCAGCGCTGGTCGCCTCGTGCTGTTCGACCTCCATGCCGGTCGCGTCAAAACGCGCTGGCGAGGTCTTGAGCGGCTGAGGATCGCCCGAACCATCTGTGTAATAGAGCGTTGTGGGATTGAGGAAGTCGGTGACAGTGAACATGATCTGCTCGCTCTCATTCGAACTTGCCGCAATGCCTACCGTGGCGTTGTCGGGCAGGGCGACCTCTTCGCTCTTCCATGCGCCATCTTCAAAGTTGAACTTCAGGACTTTGCCAACGACGTTGTCGAGGAGGCCCACATAGAGCGCACCAGCCGTAATCGCGCCGCCGCGTTTGGTCTGCCGGTCACCGGGCGCCCAGACGAGCGTTTTGGCCGCCGCGTTGGGATCCTTTTTGAACTCCTCAAGGTCAACGGCAATCAGGCTGTCTGCAGGGAAGGTCTGACCATCTGTCTCCCAATCCACATCGGTGGAAACCAGCATGTGTCCATCGACGATACCGTAAGGGGACGCCTTCTTTGGAATATCGAGCATCACCCACTCATCTGTGGGGCTCAGCCAGAAGTATTCGCTTTCATGGAAGCTTACGCCTCTGAACGCGGTTGTCGCGTGAACCGTGCCCGCTGCATCGCGCACAAGGCTCGCGCCTGCCCAAACATCGCTTGCCTCACCGCGGTAAATTTCTTGCGCATCAGCGATGTCAGTGCCGCGCTTCCACACGCGGGTGGTGAAGGGGTATTCGCTGTCGGTGAGGGTGCCTTCGCCAAAGTTGCGCCCCACCATTAGCGTGTCTTCATCGACCCACTGAATTCCGCCTTGGCTCTTTTCAGGTAGCTCAAAGCCGCCTTCGACGAACTGTTTTGTGGTGGTGTTGAACTCGCGCATGATGGTGGCATCCTCGCCCCCATCCGATAACGCGACCATGCACATTTCCATGTTTGTAGGCAGGCAGGTTGAGCCCTTGAAGACCCACTCCTTGCCTTCTGCTTCGGCAAGAGCATCGACGTCGAGCACTGTTTCCCAAACCGGCTCATCGGATTGATAGCTTTCAATCGTTGTGCGGCGAAGGAGGCCCTTTGGGTTCTCCTTATCCTGCCAGAAATTGTAGAGGCCATCGGGGCGGAAGCTCACGAAAGGAATGCGGTCTTCGCTATCGAAGATGGCAAGCGCTTCGGCCTTCAGCGTCTCAAATCGCGGGTCGGCCTCGAGAACGCCAAGGGTGCGTTCGTTCTCTTTCGTGACCCAGGCGAGCGATTCATCGCTGCGAGCTTCTTCGAGCCAGATGTAGGGGTCTTGATCGGGGCCGGGGACGCCATCATCGGTGTGATCGTCGGCATTTGCGGTGGTTGCAGCGCCGATGGTCATGACAGCCGCCAAAGCAAGAGTGGATACAAGTTTCAAACCTTCTCTCCTAAACAGGATTGCTGCCTTGGTATGTGGAGGTTTGTGGGAGCCTTGTGAAGGGGGAATTCTAGCTCTCTACGCCGGGAAAGAACGTATAATAGTCCCGGTATTCTTGCGGCAGGTCATAGGGTGCGAGAACGCCGCTATATCCAATCAAGAATGCACCGGCGATCACTGGGCCAAGGACAAGGGCCGGGGTATGCCAATTCTTGGGCGCTCGGAAGTGCAGGGCAGCAAGGAGGTGGCACACCACAGCGATCACCGCCAGCGCGTAGTATACCACAAAGCCATACTTGATCGGCTCGATTATGAGCGTCCCGCCCGCCCAATAGAAATTGGTGTCGAGCCCTGCATAAAGCCGCGTAATCAGCGCAGCTGCCGTGTGCTGGATGATGAAATAGGCAAGATAGCACCCGCTCAAAAACTGCATCCAATGCCAGCGATCTGTGGTCCTCCGCTGGCGGATCATGCCAAGCAGCTTGAACCCAAGCACCACCTGCGCGCCAAACGCTGTAACAAGGGCGATCTCGATCAGAGGAAACTGATAAAGGAGCCGCGCCCACCCCAGTGTTTGGGTGTGAACCTCCACCCCGCCAAGTGAGCTGAAATGCGTCGCGAAATGCACCGCGATAAAGATCAGCAGCAATAATGCAACGCGCCCATGGGCCTCGCGAACTTGCCTAGATGTGAGAGCCATGCCATCCCCCTTTAATCAGATAATTTATATCCGGATAAATAATGTCCGGTTAAGGAGTCAAGCATGCAATTGGGTAAGGGCGTGGAGTGGTGCACGCACATCTGCACGATTGTAGCGATTTTGCCGCCAGGTAGGGGGCTAAGCGTGGATGCACTTGCTGAGTTTTATGAGCTCCCGTCGGCCTATCTCGCCAAACAAATGCAGCTGCTGCGGCGGGCAGGGATTGTGGAAAGCGTGCGGGGCAAGGGCGGTGGATACCGCTTGGCGCGCGGCCCTGACGACATCAGCCTGCTTGATATCGTGCGCGCGATTGAAGGGCCTTCGCCTGCGTTCCGGTGCACCGAAATCCGCCAGAACGGCCCGTGCGCCGCAAAACGCGCCGATTGCAAAGCCCCATGCGAAATCGCTAGCGCCTTTGCCGAGGCGGAAGCCGCCTACCGCGATGCTTTAGCCTCAAAGACGCTCGCCATTATCATGCAAGAGGCTGCGGCCAATGGGAAGCCAGAGCACTTTGTTGACGTCGCGCAGTGGGTGCAGAGGCAGGTCGCTTAGTTTGTTATTCGAGGCGTAATGCCGAATCCGGAATTTGCGATGGCCTGAAGACCTTTCCGCTCTCCGCAAGTTTGGCTTGATTTTCGGTGTCGCGATCAAATTTTTGGAGCGCTACGGAATCCCAATACCAGTCAGTTGGTTCTTGAAAGGTCCCGTCCCACTGATGCACCACGTGATTTTCAGCAGGCGAACCTGTGACGAATGGTCTTGAGACCCAGTGAATGCTGTGTTCGCTGTCAAACTTGTAGTGAAGGCCTGCACGAACGACATATCGGTATCCAGGGCGCGTTGAAAACCAAAGCACAAACTCTTCTGGCTCTCTTGGCGCAAGAGTGAAAAAGTCAATATCCCTGCGAATTTCACCAGAATAGGTGTCCACGAGTGGAATGAATTGCAGCCCTTGTTCTGGACTCACATTCCCGTTGAACTCCCGGACATTTGCGCCGCCGCCGTACTCTCCGACATCCATAAACGCGTAATCATCTCCGAACGGCTTGGCCTCAATGACTTGAATGACGATGTACGGGGCTATTTGAACATAGTCGCGGTCTGCGGCCGAAGTCACAGAGAAGGCTGCGACGAAGAAGTCCTGCACGGCGCGGGGGTCATTAGTCTTCAGCCAGTTCGCCGTTTCGTAGCTGGCCATTCCGGAGAAATCGAGATTGCTATCATTTATAAACGCCTTGTCGAATGTAACTCTGTCACTGGTGTAATCTGTTTCGCTAAATGCTGCTTCGATAGGTACAAATCTCGGCTTTGCTTCGGCAGGCTCATTCGCAACAGTGGCTTCTGCTACTGCTTCGCCAACTGCTTTGATCTCGTCCTTGATCTCTGCCTGAGCAACCGAACTTTCTTCGGCTTGTGTTTGGGAGACATTAAAGTCGTAGAACGCGAAGATCAGACCGAAAAAGCCAAGAAGCGCAAACAAGCCCGTCGCGAAGGGATGACGCCCACACGCTTCGATGGCCCCTTTGACAACGCCCGCCGGATTTTTTGTCGGTAGTGCTTGTTCCTCTGTCACTGGTGTCCCCCTCGTCGATTAACCAACGGTGAGGAAAGCTAGCACTATTCTGAATTCAATAAAGGGGTGCGCATCGCGCAAATGAAAAAGGGCGACCTTCTGATCGCCCTTCAATAGGATATCGAATTATTGATAGCAGTCAGCCCTCAACATGTTCCGCAAGCACTGTGATGCCGTTTTCGCCGACTTCCGCAAAGCCGCCTTTGACGTTGATGAGCTCAGGCTCACCGCCGGCTGATTTAAACACCTGAACAGCGCCATCACGAATCGTGCTCATAAACGGCGCGTGGCCCTCGAGAACGCCGAATTCGCCTTCTGAGCCGGGAACCACAACCATGTGGACTTCCTCAGAGCGGACCTGCTTAGCAGGGGTTACGAGTTCAAAATGGAGTGCCATTTTCGTGTTTATCCATCAGTGCAAGCGTCAAAACGGGACGCAGCGTTTTCAAATTTATCGCGGCAGCCCGGGTTGCAGAACCCCACGACCTTTCCGTGGTACATCGTCAAGCTATCCGGCGAAACCGGCTTGCCCGACCAAGGACAGGTCTCGTTGACGCAGTCCTTGATATCGAGCAATTCCGACACGTCGCCTTAACCTTCCTCAGCGAGCTTGGCGGCTTTCTCAACCACCATGTCGATGCCGCCAACCATGTAGAAGGCTGCTTCTGGAAGGTGATCGTATTCACCGTCCACAACCGCCTTGAACGAGGCCACCGTGTCTTCGACCTGCACGAACAGACCTGGGATGTTGGTGAAGACCTCTGCCACGTGGAATGGCTGCGAAAGGAACTTCTGGATCTTACGAGCGCGCGCAACGGTGAGCTTATCTTCTTCCGAAAGCTCGTCCATTCCCAGAATGGCGATGATGTCTTGCAGCGACTTGTACTTCTGCAGCGTCTCTTGAACGCGGCGAGCGGTGTCATAGTGCTCTTGGCCAACAACCGATGGCTCAAGAACGCGGCTGGTTGAATCGAGCGGGTCAACAGCTGGGTAAATACCAAGCTCTGAAATCGCGCGGTTCAGCGTGGTGGTCGCATCCAAGTGAGCAAACGATGTTGCAGGCGCAGGGTCGGTCAAGTCATCTGCGGGAACGTAGATGGCTTGCACCGAAGTGATCGAACCTTTGTTGGTCGAGGTGATGCGCTCTTGCAGGTTACCCATGTCGGTCGACAGAGTTGGCTGATAGCCCACCGCCGAAGGAATACGGCCAAGAAGCGCGGACACTTCGGAACCGGCTTGCGTAAAGCGGAAGATGTTGTCGACGAAGAACAGAACGTCCTGACCTTCAACGTCGCGGAAATATTCCGCCATGGTGAGGCCTGAAAGCGCAACACGGGCACGCGCGCCGGGAGGCTCGTTCATTTGACCAAAGACGAGGGCCACTTTTGAACCCTCTGGCGTTGCAACGCCGTTGTCGTCTTTCTTGATCACCTCTGCGTCGAGGAATTCGTGGTAGAGATCGTTACCTTCACGGGTACGCTCACCAACGCCGGCAAACACAGACACACCGCCGTGGCCTTTTGCGATGTTGTTGATGAGTTCCTGAATAAGAACCGTTTTACCAACGCCGGCACCGCCGAACAGACCAATCTTACCGCCTTTTGCGTAAGGGGCGAGAAGGTCGATCACTTTAATGCCGGTCACGAGAATAGCCGCTTCGGTGGACTGGTCCACGAAGGCAGGCGCTTCTGCGTGGATAGGCATGGCTTTATCAGCGCCAACCGGGCCAAGCTCGTCAATTGGCTCACCAACGACGTTCATGATGCGGCCGAGCGTTTTCGGGCCAACAGGCACAGAAATCTGCGCGCCGGTGTTGATCACTTCAGCGCCGCGAACGAGACCTTCGGTCGCGTCCATTGCGATGGTGCGAACGGTGTTCTCGCCAAGGTGCTGTGCCACTTCGAGAACGAGGGTTTTGCCGTCGTTCTTGGTTTCGAGCGCGGTGAGAATTGCGGGCAGTTCGCCGGGGAACTGCACGTCAACAACAGCGCCAATGATCTGACTGATCGTGCCGTTGGTTGTTTGGTTAAGTGCGGGTGCGGTAGCCATGGTGTTTCCTTAGCCTTCGTTTACAGCGCTTCTGCGCCAGCAATAATTTCAATAAGTTCAGTCGTAATCGCGGCCTGACGGCTGCGGTTGTACTGGATGGTCAGCTTGTTGATGAGGTCGCCTGCGTTACGGGTCGCATTGTCCATCGCGGTCATCGAAGCGCCTTGCTCTGATGCCTCACGCTCAAGCAAAGCGCCGAACACTTGCGTTTTTACATAGCGCGGCAGGAGAGCTTCGAGGATTTCCTCTTCGCCCGGCTCATATTCAACCACGGCGCCGCCTTCATCCGAGCTTTCCGGTGAGGGGACCGGGATCAGCTGATTGACCGTTGGGTTTTGCACCAGAGCCGACTGGAAGGTCGGATAGATCAGGTGCGCCACGTCAAACTTGCCGTCTTCAAACATTTGGATGAGTTCAGCAGAAATCTCGTCGGCTTCTTCAAAGCCCGGCGTTTTCACCGTGCTGGTGTCAAAGCCGCCCGTGATCGCTTTTTCAAACTCACGCTTGAGCGGTGCACGGCCCTTCTTACCGACGAGATAAAACTCGACCTGCTTGCCAGCCGCTTGAAGCTCGGCCGCCTTTGCTTTGGCAGCCTTGACGATGTTCGAGTTCAAACCGCCGCACAGGCCTTTATCGGTGTTGACCACAACCAGAATGTTGCGCTGGTCGCTACCGGTGCCTGCAAGAAGCTTTGGCGCGCTGTCGCCGGACACTTTGCCAGCGAGCGAGGCCATAACGGCGCTCAAACGCACAGCATAAGGCCGTCCGGCTTCAGCAGAGGCCTGAGCACGGCGCAGCTTAGCCGCTGCAACCATTTGCTTGGCCTTGGTGATCTTCTGGGTCGATTTAACCGACCCGATCCGATCCTTTAGTTCCTTAAGTGAGGGCACTGACGGCCTCCCTTATGCGAATTGCTTGGCGAAGGCTTGAAGCGCTGCGACGGTTGCGTCTTTGGCGTCGTCGAACTTGCCGCTGTCGCGGATCGTTTTCAGAACGTCAGCGTGTTCGCTGCGGAAGTAAGCGAGCATTTGCTCTTCATATTCGCCCACACGCTCAACAGCGACATCGTCGATATAGCCGTTGGTGCCAGCGAAGATCGAAACGGTTTGCTCTTCAAACGGCATTGGCGCGAATTGCTTTTGCTTAAGCAGCTCGGTCAAACGCGCGCCGCGGTTAAGCAGCTTTTGCGTGGACGCATCAAGGTCCGAACCGAACTGAGCAAACGCCGCCATTTCGCGGTATTGCGCAAGGTCGAGCTTCATCGAGCCTGAAACCTTCTTCATCGCTTTCGTTTGCGCAGCGCCGCCCACACGCGACACCGACAACCCGACGTTAATCGCAGGACGGATGCCTTGGTAGAACAGGTCCGTTTCAAGGAAAATCTGACCGTCGGTGATCGAAATCACGTTGGTTGGAATGTAGGCGGAAACGTCACCAGCCTGCGTTTCAATGATCGGCAGAGCGGTCAATGAGCCGTGGCCTTCGCTTTCGCTCATCTTCGCAGCACGCTCAAGCAGGCGTGAGTGGAGATAGAAAACGTCGCCCGGATACGCTTCACGGCCCGGAGGACGACGAAGCAGAAGCGACATTTGACGATAGGCAACAGCTTGCTTGGAAAGATCGTCATACACGATCACGGCGTGCATGCCGTTGTCGCGGAAGAATTCACCCATTGCACAGCCAGTGTAAGGCGCGAGATATTGCAGCGGAGCAGGCTCAGAAGCGGTCGCAGCGATAACGATGGAGTATTCCATCGCGCCGTTCTCTTCGAGTTGCTTCACGATTTGCGCAACGGTCGAACGCTTTTGGCCGACGGCTACATAGACGCAGTAGAGCTTTTTCTTCTCATCATCGCCTGCGTTGACGCCCTTCTGGTTGATGAAGGTGTCGATCGCCACAGCGGTTTTACCGGTTTGGCGGTCACCGATGATAAGCTCGCGCTGACCACGGCCCACAGGGACCAGAGCGTCCACCGCTTTGAGGCCGGTTTGCACTGGCTCTGACACAGATTCGCGCGGGATAATGCCCGGCGCTTTCACTTCAACACGCTGGCGGGTCACGTCAGTGATCGGGCCTTTGCCGTCAATAGGGTTGCCAAGCGCGTCAACAACGCGGCCCAAAAGGCCCTTGCCGACAGGAACGTCCACAATGGTCTCGGTCCGCTTAACCGTGTCGCCTTCTTTAATCTCAGCGTCAGAGCCGAAGATCACGACGCCGACATTGTCGCTTTCAAGGTTCAGAGCCATGCCCTGAACGCCGTTGGCGAACTCGACCATCTCACCTGCCTGAACCTTGTCGAGGCCGTGGATACGGGCGATGCCGTCACCAACGCTGAGCACGGTGCCAACTTCGCTGACTTCAGCTTCGTTACCGAAATTGGCGATCTGGTCTTTGATGACCTTTGAAATTTCTGCGGCGCGGATTTCCATGTGTTGTAGTCCTTTAAGCCTTCATGGCCTGCGATAGTGAATTCAAACGGGTGCGGATCGAGGCGTCGATGCGCTCTGATCCAATGGTAACGACCAGACCGCCGAGAAGATCGGCATCTGTATCGGTTGTAAGCATAACGGTGCGGCCCACACGGGCGGTGAGCTTGTCTTTGAGCGTCTTGACCTGATCCTTGGTGAGAGGATGCGCGCTCGTGACATTGGCCGAAACCTCGCCGCGTTGGTTCGCTGCGATGGCTTTGAAGGCCGCAATCATCTCTGGCAGCTTCGACAGGCGGCGATTGCCTGCGAGAACGCCGAGGAAATTGGTGGTGAGCTCGGACAGCTTCAATTTCTTGGCCACAGCCGCCACGGCCGCGCCTTGCTCAGCGCGGGTCAATTGCGGGTTGGTGGTGGCGGCGGCGAGATCAGCCGATTCGCTCAATGCTGCGCCCAAAGTCTCAAGGTCTTTTTCGACCGCAGTCACGGTCCCGTCCTCGCTGGCGAGATCGAAAAGAGCCGAGGCGTAACGCCCTTGAAGGCTAGACTGAATACCGGCGGAAGTTTCCACGCGTTGATTGTCCTCTTTGAGGAATGAGAAAAGTTGTGTCGGCAGGTGCGAGGATGCAAGGACATCCCAATCCCATCTGCCGAAGTCGCCGCGCGCCTAGCAAAGGGGTCTTATGGATGCAAGCGGTGTGAGAGGGATTCTCTGGACACTTGTCTGGACAGGCGGCGCGTCTTGAGTAAGATTGCTTCCACACGAAGGCGAAAACGCCTCGATAAGGAGAGGGAAAATGGAATTCACACCAATGGCGCCCCAATGCGGCGTTGAGGTTTCTGGCGTGTCTCTGGCGGGCTGCACAGACGGCCAAATGGAAGCGATCCGTCAGGCGATATACGAGCACGGCGTCGCGGTTTTTCGCGACCAAGAGTTCTCACCCGAAGACCACATCAAGTTCGGCCGCCGCTGGGGCGGGATCGATGTGAACAACTATTTCCCGCTGCAGGAAGAGTTCAACGAGATTGCCATCGTCAAAAAAGAGCCCGATCAACAGACCAATATCGGCGGCGCTTGGCACACTGACCATTCCTACGATCAAATTCCGGCGATGGGCTCGGTATTGGTGGCGCGGCACCTTCCACCTTCAGGCGGCGACACGATGTGGGCGCATATGGGCGCGGCTTACGATTCGCTCTCAGATGAACTCAAAGAGCAAATCGAGGGCCTTGAGGCGTATCACACCGCCGACCACGTCTATGAAGAAGGCGGCCTTTATGCCCAGACCGATATGGGTAAGAACCTTCGCGGACAGAATCTGAAAACCGGCGCGATCCACCCTGTGGTCATCCGTCACCCTCAAACGGGCCGCAAGATGCTCTATGTAAATAGCGGCTTCACGATCCATTTCGTGGGGCAGACCCGTGAGGAAAGCCTGCCGCTTTTGACCAAGCTCCTCGAAGTTGCACTAACCGAAACGAACCAGTGCCGCTTGCAATGGAAGCCCGGCACCATTGCGATCTGGGACAACCGCACGACCTGGCACAATGCGATCAACGACTACCAAGGTCACTACCGCGAAATGCACCGGATTACGTTATCGGGCGAGGCGCTCGCGGCGTAGTTTTCTCTCACGGCAGGATGGCTGACGCCATCCGCTCCAAGGGGGCGCGGCATTAGCCGCGACGGCCCGTCGGCCTTGCGGACCGCTAAGACGGTCCGTTTTGGCTCCTCGCAATCACGTTTAGGGCCTACTCACCCGCCCCAAACTCTTCATCAAACGCTGCGCCTAGCGCGCCGCCAACACCGCCCGCTTTCTTCGTCTCACACGTGTAAACGAGCCGCTCGTTCGGGCGGTCGGGCAGCATCGCAATAAGCGCCGACTGCTGCTCACCCAGAACGCGGGCTCCATCGGTGACGCCGCAACCAGGTGGGTCATATTGACCGCGTGCCTCGCGCGCTGCTTCCATTGCGGCTTGGCCCAACAAATAGCGGTCAGTGCGATAGGTGCGGGTCTCAGGATCATAGGTGCTGACTGAAACAGCCGCCTCAGAGGAGGGCACCAACACACGGGTCCATTCCCCGCCGGTCATGCCATATTGCGTGCGCTCATTGACGCAGCCATTTGCCTGCCAATCGAATTCTACGTCATCGGTGCGTGCCCCGGTGACGCGACTGCGCTCGATATCAAGCGTACAGATGAGTGTGCCGTCGGCAGCGGGCTCTCCATCAGGCGCTGGGGCATCAGGGTCTTCGATCTCGCCCATGAGAACCGCGACCCGCTCTTCGATATCGCCATAGCTAGGCCGGGTAATCCAAACGAGCATGGCTCCGATCAAGGCCGCTCCGGCAACGCCTGCAGCGATCATCGCTTGTTTTTGCGCCCGCTGTCCGTCCTCTGGCTTGTCCGCCATCGAGGCGCGCAATTGCCCGGCGGTATAGCCTGCACCGATCCCGATCAGCAGCAAGATCATCGCCAGAGCCATCGCATTGTCGCGTGCATCAAGAATTTCAATTTGAGCCTGCAGCTGCGCAGTGCCGCGCTTCTCACGCAATTCCGCCTCGCGCGCCTCAAGCCGTGCCTCGGCCTCTGCGCGTTGTTGTTCGAACCGCGCGCGTTCAGCCTGGTTGAGATCATCAATCGAGGTGCAGGGAAGCGCATTCACCGAAGGCTCAAGGTTGTTATCGCGCAGGAACGGCAAAAGCTCGCGCAATGAAACCGCAAAATAGAATTCTGCATCAGAGCCATCTGAATCAGCGCCAAAACTGTTGACGCCCAAAACCCGCCCACACCCATCAAGCAGCGGCCCACCAGAATTGCCCCGCGCAATAGGGGCTGTGTGGAGGATAGTGTCGAATTGGCGGCTGGGACGTTCGCCTGAAAGAAACCCGCGAGATTTAACGGGAGGCTGAGCGCGGAAAATGTCTTTGATCTCTAACCCTTGGGCTAAGTCCACATTCATCGGATATCCGACTGCCGAAACCTCGCCCATGTCTCCGCTCACGCCGCCAGACAGCGTAAGCGGGGGCAAACGCAAATTGCCATCGGTGATTTCAAGCAAGGCCAAGTCATTGCGCGGGCTAACAGCGACCGGCTTTGCAAAAGTGCCCGCATCCCCTTCGCTTGGGACAATGCCAATTTTCAGAGTGTCATCTAATAATGCCTCACGAATGACGTGTGCGTTGGTGACAATCATGCGCGGTGACACTGCAAAGCCGCTGCCGTGGGTGATCGGTTCTGCATCCCCGCCGCTTTCATCGATCAACACCACGCGCACCACGCCGCGCGCGGCTGCATCGATATCGCCGGGATCAGCGCTCAGCGCATGGATCGGTAAGGTCAGCGCCAACAATGCGCCACACAAGAATCGTAAGATCATCTGCATTGGACCTCGTCCTTAAAGGACCGTAGCGCTTGGCCACAAGGCCATGTTCGCATAGCTTAGCGACGAAACCCTTTAAAGCCGCTGAGCGAGAGAGAAACAATGGCCCGAATTATAGAGACGATTTCGATTGCGCGGGGAGCTGGGCAAGTTTGGGCGGCGGTTGGCGATATTGGCGGTCTGGAAACCAGCGTTCCGCAATTGGTTGCTCGCTGTGAATACGATGCTGAGGCGAACATCAGGACGGTGACCTTCACCAATGACGTAACCCTGATCGAGCCCATCATTGCTCATGATAACGAGACAATGCTGATCGCGTGGACAGCGCAGGGCGGGACATGGGACCACCACAATGCCTCGATGCAAGTCTTCGCTGGCGAAGGTGACACTTGTAAGGTCCAATGGATCGCAGATGTCCTGCCCGATAGTGAAGAGCCCACCATTCGCGGTATCGTGCAGGCAGGATTGGGCGCTTTGAAAGAAACGCTTGAAAAAGACACAGGACATTGAGCGCAAGGCTCGGGATGCTCTTGCGTTCTGACGCCTTTACAAGAGCGGCATGACCAAAACCGATCTCAACGATGACCAGCGCTGGCAAATCATAAGCGCAAAGGACCGCCGCTTCGATGGTGCGTTTGTGACAGGCGTCCATTCCACCGGCATTTATTGCCGCCCGTCGTGCCCTGCGCGGCTGCCCTTGCGCAAAAATGTGGAGTTCTTCGCCAATTCCTACGATGCGCAAAGCGCCGGGCTGCGTGCGTGCAAAAGGTGTTCACCAAACACACAAAGCGCAGAAGAAGCCTGTGTGCTTGCAGCTATCGCCGCAATTAGAAGTCAGGGTGCGATGACTTTGGATCAGCTTTCCGAACTCACCGGTTATTCTCCCACGCATTTTCAGCGGCTCTTTAAACGTACAGTGGGTCTGTCTCCCGCTGCATTTGCAAGAGCGCTGCGTGAGGAGAAGGTGCGCGATGCTCTAGGAATGGGCGCTAGCGTCACCGAGGCGCTTTACGAGGCAGGCTATTCTGCGCCATCGCGCTTTTACGCGGATACAAAAGGACGGCTAGGAATGCAGGCAAGCGATTGGGCGAGCGGTGGCGAAGGCCGCCGGGTGCATTGGAGCGTTATCGATACATCTTTTGGCGCAATGTTGGTCGCGGCAACCGAAATAGGCGTGTGCTGCTTGTCGTTTAATGAGGGCGAAGAGGACCTGCGCGCCCGTTTCCCAAAGGCAGAGATTGTCGCTGCTGGCGACGAATTTAAAGCCCTCTTCGACCAAGTCGTGGCAGCTGTGGAAGAGCCCGGTTCAGACAGCTCGCACATACCATTGGACGTGAAGGGCACGGCGTTTCAGCAGCGTTGCTGGGAGGCCTTGCGCAAAATCCCGGCTGGCGAAACCCGCAGCTATGGCGAACAGGCCGCGATGCTTGGCAATCCCAAGGCCAGCCGCGCTGTGGGGAGTGCCAATGGTGCGAACAATATCGCCGTGCTGATCCCATGCCATCGTGTGGTGCCAGCAAGCGGAGGGGTGGGCGGCTATGCCTATGGCCCAGAGATTAAAGCCGAATTGCTGAAGCGTGAGGGCGTTGACAGCAGGGACGCGCAAGAGGAGTTGTTTTCATGAGCATCGACACATTCGCAAAACTGCACTTCGCTGGTGACCCGCTGATCCTTTACAACGTATGGGACGCTGGCAGCGCAATGGCTGTGGCGAAAGCCGGTGCCAAGGCCATCGCCACGGGCAGCGCGTCGCTTGCGGGTGCGCAAGGCTATGACGATGGTCAGGACATTCCGTTCGAGGCGCTGCTGACCACCACACGCCAGATCGCCGGAGCCATTGAAGTGCCGCTGTCTGTCGATTTCGAGGCGGGCTTTGCGGGGGATGCTGAAGGCGTCGCCGAAAACGCTTCGGCTTTGAAGGACGCGGGCGCTGTTGGTTGTAACTTCGAAGATCGCATTATTGGTGGCGAGGGGCTGCTCGACACCGCCGAGCAATGCGCGCGGATCGCCGCAATCGCTAAGGCGGGTTTGTTTGTGAACGCCCGGACTGACATTTTTCTCGGGCCGCTAATGGCGGGTGACAATCCGAACACGCCTCAATTTGTCGAGGCCGCGATTGAGCGGGGCAAGGCCTATGCCGAGGCTGGGGCAGGATGCGTTTTCATTCCGGGGCTAAGCGACCCAGAGATGATTGCACAGATAGTGCAGGCGCTCGATTGCCCCGTTAACGTGATGCGCTTGCCTGGAATGGCCAGCAATACAGAGCTTGCGGCGCTAGGCGTTGCGCGGGTCAGCTACGGTCCTGGCAGTTGGCGTGCGGCGATGGAAGGTGTTGAAGCGGCGGCAAAGGAAGCTTTCGCAAGCTAGGTCCACACCTTTTTTCGGTCACCACTGGAACAAAAATGAACTCATGCGTTCACTATTTGCAATTGCCGACGCGCGGCGCGCACAAATGGACGCATTTCTATGACCCAATACGCTCTCGATACCGCAACTGAGCTCACCAGCGTTTCCGATACACGCGTCCGCTCCAGCGGCGGAGAGGTCTATTGGAATTTTCAATCGGCCTTTGGCGGTTGGGCCTTGGCTTTGGGCTATTGCGCCATTCAAGAGGCACAGCCGCAAGGCGCGATGTTGGCGAGCACGACGGCGTCGTTCCTCAAACCCTTGCCACAATCGGCGATTGATATTGATGTGCGCACCCTTCGTGATGGCCGACGCACTTCCTTCCTGCGAACGGAATTCACCAGCGAAGATGCGCCAGCGGAGCCCGTCTTTACTGCCAACTACGTGTTTTCAGACATGAAGGAAAAGCCGCTCGATTACGCCTGCGATTTTCCTGATGCGAAGGCTCCGCAGGACTCAGACATTCTGCCGGGTTCACCTGGACCCAAGTTCCTCAGCCGCTATGAGCAGCGCGTTGCTTTGGGCGAGCCCTTCTCCGCACAAGAGCGCCCGCATTCCGCTCTATGGGTGAAGGATGCACAGGATCGCCCATGGGACGCCAAAGCGCTGCTTGCGGTATCCGACACACCAATGCCGCGCACATTCTTCTTGGACACAGCTCCGCGTTTTGGAGCAACGGTGCAGTACGACCTGCACGTTTTTTGCACGCAGGCTGATCTGGATGAAGTAGGCGGAGATTTTCTTCTGATCGAGGCAACCGCCGATCGTGTCTTCAGCGGCAGGTTCTCACAGACAACACGCATTTGGTCGCCTGCACGAAAGCTCCTCGCGATTTCGAACCAGATTGCTTTTTACTAGACCCTTGCGTTTCCCATAAGATTTGGAACCTTGAGCGCCTCTTATGGGTTTAGGGGGAAATCTCAAAGGAGGAATGCAATGCGTAAATCGTTCTCAAACACGCTGTTTCTGGCAAGTGCCCCTGTGTTGGTGCTCGCCCTTGCCGCTTGCGGTGCCGAGGCTCCCCAAGATGACGAGGCGATGACCGCTGAAGAGACCGATACGGGTGCTTCGTCCACCGATGAGGAGATCGAGGAAGCGGTCCCCGGGGTTGAAGCGGTCGATGCAGAGGGCGACACACCGAATACTGCTGACTTAGGCGATGAAGAAAACATCGAAGTCAACGAAATTGACGATCCCGAAAAGCGCGAAGATCCGCCCCAATAAACGGGTACAATAAGTTCGCTCAGGCGTTCTTGATCGTAAGCCCGCCATCCACGGGGATTGCCACCCCAGTGAGGAAACTCGCCGAGGGGAGCACAAGTGACAGCGTCATATGCGCGACCTCTTCCGGAATACCGTATCGGCGAAGTGGCACGCGCCGCTTGGCGTAGATTTCCTTGTGCTCATCCGGGATAGCCTCGGTGATCCCTGTGCGAATGGGACCTGGACAGATGCAGTTCACGGTGATTCCATCGCGCCCAAGATCGACTGCGAGGCCCCGCGTGAGCCCGATGACCCCATGTTTTGCCGCCACATAAGGCGAGTTGCCCGGCGTCGCGCCTAGCCCCTCGGTCGAGGCAATATTGACGATGCGCGGGCACTTGCTGTCGCGCAAATGCGGCATGGTGCAGCGGATGATGCGCTGGTGAGCGGTGAGCATAGCGGCCACACTCGCATCCCAAACGCCTGGATAATGCTCATCTTCGATCAATGCGTGCCTCGCAAAGCCCGCGTTGTTTATGACGATATCGACACCGCCGAATTTCCCGGCGATCTCGGCGACCCCGACCTTAATCGCAGCATCATCGCTAACATCGATTGCAAGCGGAAAGGCCGTGCCAGGATAGCCTGCCTCGTTGATCTCTTTTGCGACCGTCTCACATTTGGACTGATCAAGGTCAGTCACCGCAACCTGCGCGCCTTCCGAGGCGAAGAGATGTGCAGTGGCTCGGCCCATACCACTTGCCGCACCGGTGATGATGGCTTTGTGGCCCGCGATAGAACGGCTTAGCGGTTTGTAGGGTTCCATTAGGTCTGTCCCTCAGTCCAACTTCGGCGGGAAGCCGGGTTCTGCCTTTGCCATTGCCGCTTGGTACGCAGGCCGCGCGCCGATCCGTTTCAAATAGGCTTGAAGGTTAGGCATGCCCTCAATGCTCATATCGTTGAAGGCGCGCGCGGTGGTTAGCGAGAAGCCGAGCATGATGTCAGCGGTCGTGAAATTCGTACCGCCAAAGTAATCCGCTTCGCCCAGAGCCTTCTCAATATGCGCCCATGCGTTGGTTATGCGCTTGGCGAGGGGCGGGGGCATCTGTGCGCCCACAGCATTCACCGCAATGCTCATCATTCCATTGGTCATCAGCGTCGCATTGGCGAAGTGATACCAATATAAGTGCCGAGCAAAATCGGGGTTGTCAGCCCCTGGTACAAGGTTGGTATCGGGTGCATATTTACCAACGATATAGTCCATGATCGCGCCGCTTTCGCCTAGCACAAGGTCGCCATCGGTGATGACGGGCGCGATCTCCATTGGGTGCAATGCTTTCAATTCAGGCGGGGCCAGCCGCGTCTCAGAATCGCGGTTGTAGAGCTTCAAGTCGTACTCAATCCCAAGCTCCTCACACAGCCAGACGATGCGCTCAGATTGCGAAATACGAAGGTGGTGAATAGTGAGCATGGGGGCTTACGTCCTTTTCCTGATTTGTCTTACTGATTGAGGGAAGGGGGACGCTGTGTCGAGTGAAATTGTGCCGCACCTATTGAATTGAGAATTATTCTCATTAAGTGATCTCGCATGGCTCAAGCATTATATAATCTCACCGTAACAGCGACCAAGCGTGTCACCCCTTCCATGCATCAAATCACCCTTGGCGGTGAGGCCCTGCGTGACTTTCCCAAGGGACAGGATGGCGGCTATTTTAAGCTGATCCTTGAACCTGGTAGTGAGGGCAAAAAGGCGTTGATGCGCACTTATACCATCCGCCGTCAGCGTGAGACTGAGATTGATGTGCTTTTCGCGCTCCACGGCGGGCATGCGGCGGGGCCAGCGACAAGTTGGGCTTTGGGCGCGCAAGTTGGCGATCCCATGACCATTCGCGGGCCGGGGCCTGCTAAGCCTTCGCCCGAGACCTGCGGATTTTACCTTATCGCCGGCGACATGTCGGCGCTTCCTGCAATTACGGCGAACTTAGAAGCCATGCCGCGCGATGTGACAGGTGTAGCGGTTCTGGAGGTGCAGCATGAAGAAGATGCGATTGCTATTGATGCGCCTGAGGGCATGGAATTGTGTTGGATTTTGAACCCAGAACCGGGCCTGCATCCCTCGCTTCTTGCGGACGCTTTACGCAAGGTTGAGCTACCGGATTGCGAGCTTGCCGGATGGGCGGCGTGTGAGTTTGAGGGGATGAAGCTTTTGCGCTCTTTCCTTCGCGAGGAGGCGGGCGTTGCCCCTCACAACCTCTACACCTCCAGCTACTGGAAACTCGGCCTGACGGAAACGCAGCACAAGTTGGTGAAGCGCGAGGATGCCGAAGCGCATGAAGTGCCGATCCAATAAGGCGATGCGGCAGAGTGGGCTTTCCAATCACCCATTCGCGCATTAGCCTCGCTTCCTATGGATATGATCGAAATCGCTCGCCGGTTCTTCACTGCTTTGCAAGCCAATGACCTCGAAAGCGCGTCAGCCTTGTGTGCTGATACGTTTGAGGGCAGCCAAAATGGCGGACCTGCGATGGACAAGTCAACCTTGATGCAGTTCACAGGCGCGGTGCATTCGATTGTGCCTGATTTCCGTTATGAAAACGCGGTGCGCTGGCAAACGCAAAGCGGTTTTGTTGAAGAGCATGATGTGTGCGGCACGCTTCCGGATGGATCGACGTTTAAGCTGGTTCTGTGTGTTGTAGGCGAGGTTGCAGACGGCAAGATCACCCGCCTTCGCGAATATGTGGATACGGGCGCGGCTGCTGGTCTGTTAAAGGCGCTGCGGCCCGATTAACCCTCCTCAGGCTCGCGTGCCCAACCGGGTTTTGCAGGCTCTAGCCCTTCCAAAAACGCGTCCGCCGTATCGAGGTACTCGCGCTTCTTATCATCGCCCATCCGGTCCCATGTTGCGTAGATACGGCCGATACGGTGATTGCTTGAAAGGCGTTCGCGGTGGCGGTCCATAAAGTGCCAATAGAGCGGGTTGAATGGACAGGCATCCGGCCCGGTCTTCTGGCTCACCTTATACCGGCACTCTTTGCAGTAATCCGACATTTTGTTGATGTAATTGCCAGACGCTGCATACGGCTTGGTCGCCAGTTTTCCGCCATCGGCATAAAGGATCATGCCAGCAACATTGGGCAGTTCCACCCACTCAAAGGCATCGGCGTAAACGGCCAAATACCAGTCCTGAACATCAGCCGGGTTGATCCCTGCAAGCAGGCAGAAATTGCCGAGCACCATCAGCCGCTGAATATGGTGGGCGTGGGCGTTGTTGTGGGTGGAGCGGATGCAGTCCGAGAGGCACCGCATATCGGTTTTCCCGGTCCAGAAAAACTCTGGAAGAGGGCGGTGCGCGTCCATTTCATTGTCGGTTTTGAGCCCCGGCATAAAGTGCCAGTAAAACCCGCGTACATATTCGCGCCAGCCGATGATTTGGCGGATAAACCCCTCAACGGAATTCAAAGGCGCTTTGCCATCGTGGTACGCTTTTTCGGCGCGTTCACACAGCTTGATCGGATCGAGCAGCCCGCAATTGATGCTGGTTGAAAGCATCGAGTGGTAAAGGTCATCGGACCCGTACACCATCGCGTCTTGATAGGGGCCGTAGTTTTCAATCCGCTCCTTAAAGAATGCATCGGCGGCCTTCTCGGCCTCGGCAGAGGTAACGGGCCATTCGAAGGGTTCCAGCTTGCCGAAGTGATCGCCAAAACGCTCTTCGACCAGCTCTAATACCTCGCGGGTGATATCATCAGGCTTAAACTTGGGCACTTTTGGGAGGAACAGGTCATCGCCATCCAAAGGTTCGCGGTTTTCCGCGTCATAGTTCCATTTGCCGCCGACAGGTTTGTTGTCCTCGTCCATCAAAAGCCCGGTCTTCTTGCGCATTTCGCGATAGAAGTGTTCCATGGTGAGGGCTTTGCGCCCTTCTGCCCAGTCGCGAAATTCCGGTATTGCGCAGATAAAGCGGTCGTCGGTCAGGATATCCACGTCACAGGCGAATTTGTCGGGCCACTGGTCCATGGCCTCCTTAACTCGCCACTCGCCCGGCTCAACGACGCGGATTTGCTTAGGATCATACTGCTCAATCGCGCGCGCGACCTCGCCAGTGAAGTCGCCTGAATTGTCGTCATCATCAAGCTTTACGTAATCGACCTGCCAGCCATCTGCGCGCAATTCTGCTGCAAAATGACGCATGGCGGAGAAGATCAGCGCGATCTTCTGTTTGTGGTGCTTAACGTAAGTCGCCTCGTCCCAGACCTCCATCATCAGGACAACGCTGTCCTTTTTGGCGGCTCCTGTTAGGGACGCGAGCGTGCTGGACAGTTGATCACCAAGGACGGGAATAAGGGTTCGGCATGAAGTCATGTGCACGCTAACGCGCGCGAGCCTGATTTGTGCCGCTTATTTCTTGCCCGGAACAGGTGAAAGGCTACGCGAGACGGTGACGTTCTGGGGCGTTGGCTCAAATCCGAAATCACTCGTTGTGAAACCGGGGGGCGCGACAAACTCAAAGTTTGCAGTGCGCAGTCCCACAAGCTTTGAGCCTGAACAGCTGCGATTGTTGCGAAGGTGGCCATCCGCGCGGAAGGCCTCGATCACCGCCTCCTTTGTCTCGCGGAAATACACTTCGGGCGGATTGTGCCCGGCCGACGTGGTCAGCCAGCGATAAGGTAGAGGAGCGCGCCTTTGCACATACATCATCCACCACGAGGCGATTTCATCTGCATGAGCGGCGCGAATTTCCGGCGGACCTTTGATCTTGATCGGCTGCACCGAGCTCACTTTGTAACGATAAGTGTCGCAACCTGATGGCCCGACGGCCTGTTCAACTGCAATCATCACATACCAATCGCGTGGGCGTTGGCTATCGGCCTGATCCCATGACCAACTGGCGGTCTCTTCGGACGATCGTTCTTGCGCAATCACAGGCGCAGCGGATGCAGCGAGCGCTAAGGCGAAAACGGCGGACGCGGACTTGAACATTGGTTCCTCTGGCAAGGTTTGGACACGTATTCTTGCCTAATGCCAGAGGTGGGTGAGGAAAGTTTTAATGCTCGTGCACAGTTCCCAAATGCACCAATTCAGCGTCTTCATCGGCATCGTCAGCTATTGCGCCGGTTGATGCATCGTCCCCACCGCGCATCGCTTCAATGCGCGCCACCATTCGGCGACCGTATTCGGAGTTGTGTGGATCGGCGACAAGGTGGCTCACCAGGGACAAAGCGCGGTCAAAATTGCCGGATCTTGCGTGAAGCTGCGCCAGCATAACGCGCACATTCGTCACCTCAGGGATGGTGCCGAACACTTGCTCCAACGCTGGGATTGCGACCTCTGGCATTGGGCCGCCTTCACGCGCGAAGCTCTCGATATAGGTAAACAGCGCGCGGGGGTTATCCGGGTTGATCGTGTTCGCTTTGATCGCATGGGCCCTTATCGCTTCCCAATCGAGCTCCCCTTGCGCGATTTCAGGATGATCATCAGGCTCAAGCATCAAATGCGCCTTGAGGATGTGGCCCTCCTCGTGCTCTGGATCGAGTTCGAGCGCTTTGTCGATTGCCGTCATCGCAGCTGTGAAATCGAGCGTCTCATTCTCATGCGCGAGATTGCGCTCCGTGTTTGCAATCGCGACATAAATATCCGCGTTGCCCGGGTGTTTCGCAGTAAGCCCGATCAAATCGTTACGAGCGTCTTGGAGCTTATACTGGCGACGATTGTATAAACGCGCCTGCACCAACTCGCTTTCAAGCGCGTCGAGCTTTCGCACCGATATTGCTCCATCAATCGCAATGGGCTCAGGAGACCGGCGATATACCATTTTCCCGCGCCCATATCGCTCAACCGCTTTTTCAAGCGCTTTAAGATCCCCAAACGCTTCTTCTGCAGCCTCAATCGCATCCTCGCCTCTCGACAGCATCGCAAGATATCGCACCATCGACCGGTTTCGCTGTGGATCGGATATCAAATAGTGGGTGAGCGCCCACGATTGGGCATAAAACATGTACTGACCGTCCCTTGTCCGTGACCTTTCCGTGGGCTCAAGGATCTCTGTGAGCGGAAGATAATTGCCATTGAGGACCGAATAGGACCGGTGGTTTGCAGGTCTGCCCACGGTAAAGCTGTCATCATCGAAATCGGTGGTGGAAAGATACTCGGCAATCCCCTCCCGGTACCATGCCGGGTAAGAGGAAGGAAAATACCGGTACATCAAATGGTGGGTGTATTCATGGAACAGCACCACTTGGCCTGCCATCCGGCTAGACCCGGAGCGTTCGCGGTGGGCGACAATGTAAGAGCCATCGATGTTGCGGTTGTAGAAACCGGCGACACCATCGCTTGAAGCAAGGGCTGCGACCTGATTTTGGCTTCCGACGATGTAGATGTCGATCTTGTGCGGATGGTCCTCGCGCGGGATGCGAAGCAAGCGGCGCATAAGCGCATCGAGCCGCTCCAAGTCAGTCGCTGCTTTCTCTAGGTTTTTGGTGGGGCCATTGCTGTAGACGGTAAAGTGCTTGGTATCTGCGCGCGACCATCTTTGCGCATGAGCCGCGTCTGCCACAAAGAACAACAAAAGCAGCGCAGGCAAAGCCATGCGGAAAAACGCAGTCATTTCGTCAGCCCCCAAAGTAAATCTTGGAGGAAGAGGATGCCAACAACTTCCAATGTAAACAAGGGTGTTCTTACACGAAACTGTAGGGGTCTATATCGACACCCACGCGCACTCCGGGCGGGAATTCTTGGGCGGCGAGCCAGTCTCTGAGCGCTGCTTGAAGGTTAGCGCTGCGCCGCGCATTGATGAGAAAGCGATAGCGGTAGCGGTTCCGCAAAAGCGCCATGGGGGCGGGCGCGGGGCCTAAAATCATCACATCGTCAAGATGAGGGCGCGCGTGGCCCATGCGCGTCGCGCTATCGCGCACTTCGCGCTCGTCTTCGCTTGACAGGATGATCGCGGCCCACCGGCCAAAGGGCGGGGCCCCTGCCTCGCGGCGCGCCTCGGTTTCGGCCTCGTAAAACCCATCGCGGTCGCCATCGGCTAGGGCGGCGATAACCGTTGCCTCGGGGTGACGCGTTTGGATCAGGACTTCGCCCGGTTTTGAGCCCCGGCCTGCGCGCCCTGCGACCTGTGCGACCTGTTGGTACGTGCGTTCGGCAGCTCGCAGGTCTCCGCCTTCGAGGCCTAGATCAGCGTCCACCACACCCACAAGGGTGAGTTCTGGGAAGTGGAAGCCTTTAGTGACGAGCTGCGTGCCAACGATGACGTCGATAGCTTTGGCTTCGGCCTTGGCGATGAATTCGGCGGCGCGTTCGGGGGAGCCGAGGGTGTCGGAGGTTGCGACAGCAACCCGCGCATCGGGGAAGCGTTCTGCGACCTCATCCGCGATGCGTTCTACACCGGGACCGCAGGCGACTAGGCAATCGCTTTCACCGCATTCGGGGCATTGCTCAGGCACCGGTCCCTCAAGCCCGCAATGGTGGCAAGAGAGGCGGCGGGACAGGCGATGTTCGACCAACCAAGCGCTGCAATTGGGGCATTGGAACCGGTGCCCGCAATTGCGGCAAAGCGTGAGCGGTGCGTAGCCACGGCGGTTGAGGAACAAGAGCGATTGTTCGCCTGCCTCCAGCCGTTTTTGCAGCGCCTCCACAAGCGGCTCTGCCAGCCAGCACCCTGCGCCGGGTTTATACTCGGTGAGGTCGATGAGTTTGATCTCGGGGAGCGTCGCGCCGCCAAATCGGCTGGGGAGCTCCAGCTTGGTGTATGTCCCGCTGTTGGCCATGTGGAGGCTCTCAAGCGCTGGTGTTGCGCTCGCCAGAACCACAGGGATTTTCTCAAACCGCGCGCGCATGACCGAGACATCGCGGGCATTGTAGCGCACGCCGTCATCCTGCTTGAAGCTGATCTCATGCGCCTCATCGACGACGATAAGGCCAAGGTTTGCATAGGGGAGGAATAGCGCGGACCGCGCCCCAACGATGACCTGCGCAGAGCCCTCGCTGATCGCGCGCCATGCGCGGCGACGTTCGGTTGACTTAAGGGAGGAGTGCCACTGCACCGGCGGCGTGCCAAAGCGCTGCTCAAACCGGGTGAGGAAGTTTTCGGTCAGCGCAATTTCGGGGAGCAACACCAAGACCTGACGCCCCATGCGCAGCGCCTCGGCCACCGGTTCAAAGTAGGTTTCGGTTTTGCCCGACCCAGTGACGCCATCGAGCAAGAAGGGTTCAAACGCTCGTTTTTCAACCGCTTGCACGAGGGTCTTGGCAACGCGCATTTGATCGTCGGACAGGGCGGGTTGATGAAAGTCTGGATCGCTTGGTTCATGAGGCCGATCAATCGCCACTGTCACTGGCTCAATCACCCCTTGGTTTACAAGGCCCCGCAAGACCCCGGTGGACACTCCTGAAATGTCGGCAAGTTCGCGCAAAATGCCTTGTTCGCCTTGAAGAAGCTCAATCGCCGCCTCGCGTTGGGGCGTCATACGTTCAGGCACTGCGCCTTCGACCAGCCGATATTCGGTGGTCGTTGTCGGGCCACCCAAGGCGCCTCCGCTCGACAATACCATCCGGGCAACGCTTGCCAAAGGCGCGCAGTAATACTCAGCCGTCCACTCGATCAGGCGGCGAAGCGGGGCGGAGATCGGCGGAACCGGCACCACTTCGCGAAGCGCGCGAAGCTTGGACGCATCCACCTCAGCGCCCGGCAATCGCCCCTCATCCCACACGACCCCCGTCACCGTGCGCGGGCCTAGCGGAGCGACAACCACGCTGCCTGCTTCCACAGTCATTCCATTGGCCAACTTGTAATCAAGGGCCCCAAGTGCTGCATTAAGGACAAGAAGGCGAACGCGTTGCATCGCAAACATAACTATGCCGCGCGCGATGGATATGCCAGCTTGAGGAGAGGCAGATATGCACAAAGAACATCAAAGTCCGTTTGGAAGGCGTCAATTCCTGAGCGGCGGGCTCGTGCTTTCAGCCGCGCTCACTCTGCCAGCGTGCGCCAGTGTTCCTGGCCTTAGCCTAACCGAGGCGGTGCGCCGATTGCTCCTGCTTTCTAGTGAAAATGCGTTTGCTCGGCTGACGGCGCAAGGCGGGTTCTGGGATAGCCAAGTCGCACAGCTTGGCCTTGGCGATATGTTGGGATCGCGCGGTAGCGTTCTGACCCGCATTCTCACCTCGACTTTGGTAAAGGACCAATTGGAAGACGCTTTTGCCGACTTTGCCGTCGATGCATCCTTTAAAGCCGCTCCAATCGTGACCGAGGCTGTGCGCACTATCGGTTTTGCTAACGCTGTAGAATTGGTGCGCGGCGGGCCTAAAGCGGCAACGAGCGCGCTGCGCGGTGAGCTTGGCGGGCGCTTGGTCGAACAGATGGTGCCAGAGCTTGGCGATGCTCTTCGGATTGCGTCGAACCCTGCGGTTTCGCAACTGCTGCGCGAGGTGAGCGGGGCCGATATCAGCGGCATTGTCCAAGGCTTTGCGGGCAATATCGACGATGCCATCTGGAACGAGATTGGCTATGAGGAGGCGCTCATCCGCTCGAACCCCCAAGCCACCAATGACCCGCTTCTGATCGGTGTGTTTGGGTTAGGCCGCTCTCTATAGCGGATAAGAATTCCCCGAGCCTCTTTGCTCCTTCAGTTGCGAATCTTTTGTGAGATGGGCAAGCGGACACCGAAACACATTTGAGAAAGGCCGAGCTGATGAAATTCTTCGCCGACACCGCTGAGATTGATGCGATCAAGGACCTCGCTGCAACGGGCCTTTTGGATGGGGTCACGACCAACCCTTCGCTGATCCACAAATCGGGCCGCGACTTTATGGAAGTGACCAAAGAGATCTGCGGCATCACCGATGGCCCGGTGAGCGCCGAAGTCGTGGCGCTCGATCACGAAACGATGATGAAAGAGGCCGAGGTCCTTCGCAAAATCGCCCACAATGTCTGCATCAAAGTGCCGCTGACTGTTGACGGCCTCAAGACCTGCAAGGCGCTGACGGGCGAGGGCACGATGGTCAATGTGACCCTGTGCTTCTCAGCGAACCAAGCGCTGCTTGCGGCGAAAGCGGGCGCAACGTTCATCTCGCCTTTCGTGGGCCGTCACGATGACAATGGCTTTGATGGCATGGACCTTATCGAAGATATCCGCTTGATCTACGACAACTATGGCTTTGAGACCGAAATCCTTGTCGCCAGCGTTCGCCACGTCACCCACGTGCTCGAAAGCGCGAAGATCGGCGCAGACGTCATGACCGCGCCGCCCAAGGTGATCCATGCATTGTTCAACCATGTGCTCACCGACAAAGGCATCGAAGGCTTCCTCAAGGATTGGGAAGCAACGGGGCAGTCGATTATTTGACCTCCGTGATCTCCTGCGAAAGCAGGAGTCCAACTCCTGAAGCTTCGATGATGGACTCCTGCTTTCGCAGGAGATCACAAGTTGCTAATGACCCACGCGATGTCTGAAGAAACTCCCCTCGATAAATTCAAACAAGCGCTCACCGGAGCCTCCCGCGCCATCGCTCAAGACGCAGAGGTCGAAGTTGCGTGGAGCGCCGATGTGCCCGGCGCGTCTGGCAACCGTTTTAGAGTGCCATTGCCAGGCCGCGATTTGCCGTCTGAGCAAGTAAGTGAAGCGCGCGGCTTTGCCGATAGCTTCGCGCTGAAACTGCGCCACCATGATGCAGGGCTCCACGCCGTGAACGCACCACCTGAGCCGGTCGCGCGCGCATGCTTCGATGCGATTGAGCAGGTGCGCTACGAGGCGCTGGGCGCAAACCGCTTCGACGGGATCAAGGCAAACCTCGACGACGCAACCGAGATGCGCCTCAATTCCGACGGCATCACCCGCGCGCAAAACGCCTCCGAAGTGCCGCTGCAAACCGCGCTAGCCCTGATGGTGCGTGAGGAGCTCACCGGAGAGGCCATCCCAGACCGCGCTGTGACGGGCCTCAGCCTTGTGCGCGAGGCAATTGAGAAGGCGGTGGGTGGCGATTTGTCCGCGCTTGCAGATAGCCTTGGAGACCAAGAAGCCTTCCAGAAACTCGCGCTCGATATGCTGCGCGACCTCGATCTGACGCGCCCTACCGAAACGCCTGACGAAACCGACGAGGACGATTCCGACGAGGACGATGGTCAGGACGAAGAGGACGCTGGCGACGAGCAGCAAGAGGGCGAGGCCGAACCCGACGCCGCCGATGTTGCAGGCGAAATGCAAGAGGGCGAGGCTGACGGTGACACCGAGGCCGAGATGCAGGGCGATGAGGACTTTGAGGAAGGGGAACCCGGCGAAGATGGCGATGCCTCCAACGCGCCCACACGCCCCAATCGCCCCCAAGCCGACATTCCCGAAGGTCTCGACTACAAGGCCTTCACTGAGAAATTCGACGAGGAGATCGAAGCGCCAGAGCTTTGTGATGCCGAGGAACTGGACCGCCTGCGCGCCTATCTCGATAGCCAGCTAACCGGGCTTCAGGGCGTGGTGACAAGGCTCGCAAACCGCCTCCAACGCCGCCTGATGGCGCAGCAAAACCGCAGCTGGGACTTTGACCAAGAAGAGGGCGTTCTGGACGCAGCGCGCCTGTCCCGCGTGATCGTCTCGCCTGGTACCGCGCTGTCTTACAAGGTCGAGCGCGATGTTGAGTTCAAGGACACGATTGTGACCTTGCTGATCGACAATTCGGGCTCGATGCGCGGGCGGCCGATTTCGATTGCCGCGATCAGCGCCGATATCCTTGCGCGCACGTTGGAGCGCTGCGGCGTGAAGACCGAAATCCTCGGCTTTACGACCAAGGCGTGGAAAGGTGGGCAGAGCCGTGAGGCGTGGCTTGCCGATGGCAAGCCGCAGGGTCCGGGCCGCCTCAACGATCTTCGCCACATCATTTACAAGCAGGCCGACGAGCCATGGCGCCGCGCGCGCCGCAATCTCGGCCTGATGATGCGCGAAGGGCTGCTCAAAGAGAACATCGACGGCGAAGCGCTTTTGTGGGCGCACTCGCGGCTGGTCTATCGCCCCGAAGAACGTCGCATACTGATGGTGATTTCCGACGGCGCACCGGTGGACGATTCGACGCTCAGCGTGAACTCAGCCGGCTATCTGGAAAGCCACCTTCGCGGCGTGATCGACTGGATCGAGAATGTCAGCCCTGTGCAACTCGTCGCCATCGGCATCGGCCACGACGTAACCCGCTACTACCGCCGCGCAGTGACGATCATGGACGTCGAGCAACTTGGCGGTACGATCATGGAGCAGCTTGCAGAGCTCTTTGAGGATGAGAAGGGTGTGAGGCGGCGTTAGGTCATGGCAATTGGAATCATCGGTTTGGGTGCCGCTATGGTTGTTATGGGCGTGGGTGCGGTGATCGCTCCACAGACGCTCATCACAGAATCGAAGCGCAATCATGCTCGGCGCTTAAAGGAACTCGATGAGGGTGCGCCAGAGGCCTATTTTGAAGAGAGACGCGAACTCGAAGCCTATCAGCCCAGATTTGATCTTAGCCATAAGACCATTCGGCGATTGGGGGCTTTAGCGGTAGTGTTAGGTACGGCGGCAATATTCGCTGGACTGGCCTAAATTTGGTCAAATTCATCGCGCGCAAAACACTACCATTTCGCCTTCCCAACACGCGCGGTCCCGAGTGCTGCGACGCACGTCGAAGCGCTCGGTAACAAAGGCGTCGCCGTAGATTTCCAGAACGCCGATCCCTTCGCCGGTTACATCAAGACCAATTTGGTTGATGTTCTCTAGATAAGGCCCGTCGAGGCTGGTGGTGACAAAGTCTCCGCCTGATTTGGCCCTAAAGGCGCATGCCCCGTCATATTCGCCCACCGGCGTGCTGAAATAGCATGCGACCCTGCGTCCGCCTGATTGGCCGCCCGATTGACCACCGCGCGGTGCTGCGGAAACGCTTGGCGGTGGGGCGAGTTCGGGCTCTGGTTCAGCTACCACCTCGGTTGGCGCGGCGTCCGGTGTCTCACTCGCTTGGGCTTCGGGTTCTTCGGAAGCAACAAGCGGCGGGGTTTCGCCAGAAGGTGTCTCGCCGCCAGAGGAACCCAGCATAAACGCGCCAACACCCACAATCGCGAGCGTGGCAATCCCAATCCCTGCAAACAGCGGCCACTTCGATGGGGTGGAGGCCTCAGCGACCGGCTCGGGTGGAGGAGGAGGCGGGGGTGAAGGTGGTGGGGCAACACTTGCCGCTGTCGCTGCTCCGGCAACAGCCGCCCCAGCGCGCTCTCCGCACAAATCTTTGAGACTCGCCAGAACCTTGCGCCAGCCGGTGTGGTCGTCTTCGCCCTGCCAATCGCCAATGTCTGCGAACTGGATCTGGTTAAACGGCAAAGGCGGGATTATGTCGCCGAGCGCTGTTTGAATAAGCTTCTTCTGATTGCGGGCAACGTCTGCTTCGGCGCGCACCCATTCGCTTGCCGATGCCGTTTCAGACCACACAACAATTGCCGCTTTTGCCGAGCCGATCTTCTCTGTGATCACATCGCCATAGCTTTTGTGTGGCGGCAGTTCTGCGTCCCACCAAACGTCGTATCCCGCCGCCTCGACCTTTTGCGCGAGGCGTGCGACCGCTTCTTTGTCATGGCGCGAATAGGAAATGAAAACGTCAGGCACTGATCCCCCCGGCAATGCGTTGCGGGCATCACAATAAGCGGTAGGGTGTGGTTGATGCAAGCGGCTTGCTCTTAAAGCCGCGGAGCATTAGCACTGCGCTCATGAATGTAACCGAAGCTGTAACCAGCCGTCGCTCTGTGCGCATGTTCACCGACCAAAAAGTCGAGCTTGAAACCATCCGGCGTGTGCTCGACACCGCGCGTTGGGCCGCTTCAGGCTGTAATTTTCAGCCTTGGGAAGCCGCTGTTGTCACCGGGGAGTCGCTTAAAGCGCTCCAGGCCAAGATCATTGAAAACGGCCCGCAAAAGCCGGAATATGACTGGACGGCTCCAGAACAAGAAGACGCCTATAAGTCGCGCCTTCACGCGGTGGGCGCTGGGATGTTTGGCGCGATGGGGATTGCGCGCGACGACACCGAAGCACGCATGAAAGCCATGGCTCGCAACACCACCAGTTTTGACGCGCCAGTGGTCATGTTCACATACTTCCCGCGTTTTATGAAAGAGCCGCAATGGTCGGACACCGGCATGTGGCTGCAAACGGTGGCGCTGCTTCTTCGCGAAGAGGGCCTCGACAGCTGCTATCAAGAGGCGATGGCGATGTACGCGAACACGATCCGCGATCACCTTGGCCTCGATCACGAGCGCTACATGCTCTTTTGCGGCATGGCGATTGGCTACCGCGATCCCGACGCACCGCTCAACAATTTTGAGCGTGAGCGGGTGCCATTGGACGAACATGTCAGCTTTCACGGCTTTGAATAGTTGACCATGCGGCGCGCTCGCATAAAAGCGCCCAACCATGTCTGAGCTTAAACTCTTCAACTCGCTGACCCGCGAAACTCAAGCCTTTGTCCCCGTTCACGAAGGCGAGGCGCGCGTCTATTCGTGCGGGCCAACGGTCTACAACTATCAGCACATCGGCAATATGCGCGCCTATGTGTTCGCCGATACGCTTGGCCGCACGCTTCAGTATAAGGGGCTCAAACTCACCCATGTGATCAACATCACTGACGTCGGACACCTTACCTCTGATGCGGATGAGGGCGAGGACAAGATGGAGAAAATGGCTGCCACCCAAGGCAAGAGCGCCTGGGATATCGCCGCCTTTTATCAAGCCGATTTTGAAGCCGATCTGGCGCGCCTGAACGTCCAACAAAAGCAGCACCCGCGCGCCACCGAATATGTTGAAGAAATGATCGCTTGGGGCAAAAGCATGGCGGACAAGCACTGCTATGAGCTCGAAAGCGGTCTCTATTTCGATATCTCGACCGTCGCGGATTACGGCAAGCTTGCACGTGCCGTCACCGAAGAAGGTGAGGGCCGGATTGAGAAGCTTGAAGGCAAACGCAATGCGGGCGACTTTGCGATTTGGCGCAAAACCCCGGCGGGCGAAACGCGCCAAATGGAGTGGGATAGCCCATGGGGCAAAGGCGCGCCCGGCTGGCACCTTGAATGCTCGGTCATGGGCGAGAAGCTGCTTGGCTTCCCCTTCGACATTCACACCGGCGGGATTGACCACCGCGAAATCCACCACCCCAATGAAATCGCGCAAAACCAAGCGTTCTCATGCTGCGGGGGTGAAGGGCTTAACGAAGCGCGCAATTCGGGCGCCAACATTTGGATGCACAACAATTTCCTTGTCGAGCGGTCTGGCAAAATGTCGAAGTCGTCTGGCGAGTTTCTGCGGCTGCAATTGCTCGTCGACAAAGGCTTTCATCCGCTAAGCTATCGCTTGATGTGCTTGCAGGCGCATTACCGCTCTGAGTTGGAGTTCTCATGGGAAGGGCTCGAGGCGGCGCTTACTCGTTTGAAACGCATGGTGATGGCGGCGGAGCGTTTGAAAGATGCGGCAAGCCAGCCGGTGGCGGAGCATCAGAAATTTGCAGCGTCCCTTGCCAAGTTTGACGACGCAATCTCAGACGATTTGGGCACACCGGTCGCGCTAACCGCTTTGGAAGACGCCTTAGCGGTAAAGAAGGTCGCGCCTGAGATTAAGCGGGCTGTGGTCGAGCATATGGATGCGGTTCTTGGCCTGCAGCTGTTTGAACTTACCCGTGAAGAACTGCGCATCCGCCCTGTCTCCGCCGAAATCAGCGAGGATGAGATTGAAGACGCGCTTGTCCGCCGCAAAGCTGCGCGCGCCGAGAAGGACTTTGCCGCCTCTGACGCGATCCGCGATGAACTTGCTGTCAAAGGCGTGGACGTTATGGACGGCGATCCGCTCGGCTGGGATTGGAAGTTGGACATCTAAATTATACGTCACCCCGGACTTGATCCGGGGTCCAGCTTACTACTAACCCGAACCCAAGAAGCTGGATGCCGGATCAAGTCCGGCATGACGATAAGAGAGATTTCAATGACCAAACTCGCTGCATCTGGCCTCATCCGCCCCCTCCTCGAACCCCAGCTTCCCAAAGACCTCGAAGTCAGTTGGTTTATGACCCACGAGGAAGCCCTCGAAGCGGTCAAGGGCGCGGAAATCGGCTGGTTCGATATGAACGAGAAGCCTGCGATGGCCGCAGCGCTCCACGCAGCCACCGATCTCAAATGGCTCAATTCCATCTACGCCGGGCTCGATTTCCTGCCGATGGATGTGCTGATTGATCGCGGGATTACGGTCACCAACGGCGTTGGTATCAACGCGATCACCATCGCCGAATACACCATCATGGGTATGCTCAATATCGCCAAAGGCTACCGCGAAGTCATGCGCGCAGCTGAACGGCGCGAATGGTTGTTCGATAGTCCCGGCAAGCGCGAACTCGCAGGCTCAAAGGCACTGCTTCTTGGCTACGGAGCGATTGGCAAACTCATCAAACCGCGTCTTGAAGCCTTTGATGTGGAAGTCACCGTCGTGCGCCGTTCTGGCGGGGACGGCGTACTCACCCCAGATGAGTGGCGCGGCAAATTGGGCGAGTTTGACTGGGTCATCTTGGCCGTTCCCTCAACGCCTGAGACCGCGAACATGATCGGCGCGGATGAACTTTCTGCGATGAAACGCGAGTGCGTGCTGGTGAACATTGCCCGCGGCGAAGTGGTCGACCAGCCGGCCTTGATCGAAGCGCTTAAGAGCCGCTCAATCGAAGGCGCGTTTCTTGACGTGGCCACCCCCGAGCCGCTGCCTGAGGACCACGAACTCTGGACCCTCGACAACGCGCATATCTCAATGCATCTCTCTGGCCGCGCTCAGAACATGATGTTTATCCGCAGCGCTGAGCGGTTCCTTGAGAACCTGCAAAAGTACCTTCGCGGTGAGCCTGTCGCCCCGATTTTCGACCCTAAATTGGGCTATTAGCCCCTCTCCCAATTGCAAAATGTGCATTGTGCACTTGGATTCTGGCGGATTCCTGCAATACAGGGTCTCGCAAGTGGTTCATGAGAGCTGCGAAGCGCGAACTGTGGGGGGCATGGTTCATTCTGGTTAGGTCTGCGCTCGGCAGAATACCGCCCTTCCTTAGAACGCATGATTTTTGCGGGCGTGTAACCGTGTGTTTCACTCGCCCAACGGGGGGAATTTGCGAATATGACCGATACCAAAAAAGCGTCCGACGTTTTCATCGAATGTCTGGAAGCAGAAGGCTGTGAGTACATCTTTGGTGTGCCGGGCGAAGAGAACCTCGATTTTCTCGATTCGCTGGGCCGCTCGGATAAGATCAAGTTGATCCTGACGCGCCACGAACAAGGCGCTGGTTTTATGGCGGCGACTTATGGCCGTCACACCGGCAAAACCGGCGTTTGCGTTGCAACGCTTGGGCCGGGTGCAACGAACTTTGTGACCTCTGCTGCCTACGCTCAGCTTGGCGGGATGCCGGTTCTGATGATCACCGGCCAAAAGCCGATCAAAAAGTCGAAGCAGGGCCGCTTCCAGATCGTCGATATTGTTTCCCTGATGGAACCTGTCACCAAATATTCAATTCAGATTGCAGCCGGAGACAATATCCCCAGCCGCGTGCGTGAAGCCTATCGCCTCGCCGAAGAGGAAAAGCCCGGCGCGACTTTGATCGAGCTGCCCGAAGATATCGCAGAAGAGCCCACGACTGACTGGCACCCGCTTCCCAAAAGCGTTGCGCGCCGCCCATCGGCTGAAGCGAAAGCGGTTCGAGCGGCGGTCGAGGCGATCGAGAAGGCGAAGAACCCGATTATGGTCATCGGCGCTGGCGCCAACCGCAAGACAGCTGGCCGCATGCTTGAGCAATTGGTTGAGAAAACGGGCATCCCCTTCCTAACCACGCAAATGGGCAAGGGTGTGATTGACGAACGCCATCCCAAATTCCTAGGCTGTGCCGCGCTTTCGGCAGGCGACTTCGTTCACCGCGCGGTGGAAGCGGCAGACTGCATCATCAATGTTGGCCACGACGTCATCGAAAAGCCGCCGTTTTTCATGCACGACAACGGCGTCACCGTGATCCACGTCTCGACCAAGACGGCAGAAGTTGACCCCGTGTACTTCCCGCAGATCGAAGTCATCGGCGATATCGGCAATGCAATCTGGCAGATGAAAGAAGACATCTCGCCAAACCGCAGCTGGAATTTCGACCAAATGCTGAGCTACCGCGCTGCAGAAGTTGCTCACACAGAGCCGCTCGAAAACGATACGCGTTTCCCGATCTTCCCGCCGCACCTTGTAAAACAAGTGCGCGATTGTGTGCCGCACGATGGCATCATTTGCCTCGACAACGGCGTTTACAAGATCTGGTTTGCGCGTGGGTACACCGCCTATCTGCCCAACACGGTTCTGCTCGACAATGCGCTTGCGACCATGGGTGCCGGCCTGCCGTCTGCGATGATGAGCGCCATGCTTTATCCTGATCGCCATGTGATGGCAGTGTGCGGCGACGGCGGCTTTATGATGAACAGCCAAGAGCTTGAAACCGCGGTTCGTCTCGGTCTCAACATCACCGTGCTGATCCTCAACGACAGCGCTTACGGCATGATCCGCTGGAAGCAGGCGAATATGGGCTTTGAGGACTTTGGCCTTACGTACAACAATCCAGATTTCGTCAAATATGTGGAAAGCTACGGCGGTCATGGTCACCGGGTGGAGAGCTCTGAGCACCTAACCCAAGTGTTGGCACACTGCCGCGATACGCCGGGCGTGCATCTTATTGATTGCCCGGTTGATTATTCGGAAAACGACCAAATCTTGAACCACGACATCAAGAAACTGAGCGCCGAGCTCTAAGCTCGCACACGCTCTCATCAGGAGATGACGATGAAGACTGTGGTCAACCCTTTCGACCTTTCCGAAATCGGGCAGGTGCCTGAGGCCGAGTGGGACGAAATCGACGCCTTTCTGGCTCGTGCGCATGAGCTTTCCGAGGACCGCTCGACTTGGATGAAAACGCATGAGCGCGCGAGCATCCTCGAGAAGGTTGTGGAGATCATGAAGGATCGGCGCGACCATCTGGCGTTTCAGATCGCCAATGAAGGCGGCAAGCCTTTGATCGATGCTCGCGTTGAGGCGGACCGGGCGATCAAGGGCGTTGAGCTTTGCATCGAGGACCTTGGCAATGTGCGGGGTACGGAAATCCCCATGGGGCTGAGCGCTTCGGGCGATGGGCGGTTTGCTTGGACCACGCGTGAGCCAATCGGGCCGGTGGTGGCGGTTTCGGCCTTCAACCACCCGCTCAACCTCATCGTACATCAGGTTGCGCCAGCCGTGGCGACCGGGTGCCCCGTGATCGTCAAGCCTGCTAGCGATACGCCGCTGTCGTGTTTTGAATTCATCGACATCCTGCACGAGGCGGGTCTTCCCAAGGAGTGGGCTAAAGCGGTTGCGCCTTCGCGTGAGGCGTCTGAGAAGATGGTGACCGATCCGCGCGTCGCCTTCTTCACCTTCATCGGCTCGGCAGGCGTTGGCTGGGGTCTTCGATCCAAGCTCTCACCCGGCACCCGGTGTGCCTTGGAGCATGGCGGGGTTGCCCCAGTGATCGTCGATGCGACAGCGGACCTTGATGCAGCGGTGCCTGCCCTGATGAAGGGCGGGTTCTACCACTCAGGCCAGGTGTGCGTTTCGGTTCAACGTATCTTCGCGCACTCTTCCATCGTCGATGAACTCTCTTCGCGCATGGCGGAAAAGGCCAAGGAATTGAAAGTCGGCAATGCAACCGCCGAGGATACCGAATGCGGGCCGCTAATCCGGCCTGCCGAGACCGACCGCGTGGCCGAATGGGTCGAGGAAGCGCGCGACGGTGGGGCGCAGGTCCTGTGCGGGGGCGAAAAGCTCTCCGACACGACCTATGCGCCCACCGTGCTTTTGAACCCGCCCAAAGACGCGAAGGTCTCGACCAAGGAAGTGTTTGGACCCGTGGTCTGCATCTACACCTATGATGACGTGGATGATGCAATTGCGCAAGCCAACAGCCTTGACGTGTCCTTCCAGGCGGCGGTGTTCACCAACGATCTCAAGGGCGCAATGCACACCTATCGCAACATCAACGCCTCGGCCGTGATGGTGAACGACCACTCTGCGTTCCGCGTGGACTGGATGCCGTTTGCCGGGCTGAAAACATCAGGCCACGGCACCGGAGGCATTCCTTACACGATGCACGAAATGACGATTGAAAAGATGATCGTAATTAACGGGTGATGTTTTGGGGGAGAGCCTCAGCTCTCCTCCAGCAGTAACAACACCGCAGTAATCGTCAGCCGTTCGTGCATGCCGAAGCGGTGATCGACCTCGCGGATGCTCGCATCGGCGACCAATTGGCCGGGGATAGCGAACTCATGCTCAGGCAGGATTTCCATCAGCTCTTCGCCCTGCGCCACCGCCTCTGCGCCTTCAAAACGCAAAGTGATCTCGTGGCGCGTTCCGGCAAAGGTGATTGAACTCCACGCCTTTTCTTCGTGGCCAACGCAGGTGCCCACGCCTCCAGCAAGCTCAAGAAGCGCCGCACGCAAACGATCCGCCGTGGTCCGGCGCCCACGCATGGGGTGAGGGCCGTTTTTGGCTTTGGGTTGAGCAGATTTGGTTTCCAGCGGAGGGCCGCCCAACAGCGTGCCCAGTGCGTTGCCAAAAGGCGCACCAGCGATGGTTTGCGGATCAAGCAGCATAACGAAATCCCTTCACTTCGATTGCGGGCATGCCATTGGCGGCCACGCGGAAAGAATGCGGGCGCGCTTCAAAGCAGTGCCCGGCGCTGTATTCTTGCATCCATTTGAGCGTGCGCGCTTCGGTTTGCGGGCGCGGTATCCGGCCCATGCGAAGATCAAGCACAAAGCGCGGATCGTGCGCGGCAAGGCGGCCAAACTTGGTCGCGGCCATTTTGTGGGTTTGCAGGAAGCTTTCAACTTTTCGAATCAACATTTTGATCCCCTTTGTAGGTCCGTCCGGTGAGTTTCATCCATTTCACCGAGCTCAAGGCCTGCACCGCGAGATCGCTCGTTGTTCCTATAATGTTCCACTCCAATTCCTACTTGTCTAGGAAAAATCTTTGATGTAGGAAGGATTTGGTAAGGATGATTCCTACATTCTCACCGAAAGGGGTTTGAATATGAGCCAGTCAGATGCGCGTAACCGCTTGGCACAATTGTCAAAAGAACGCGGGGCAAGCCTTGCAAGCCTGTCAGAATTGCTCGGAAGAAACGCCTCTTACCTTCAGCAATTCATTAAGAAAGGCAGCCCGAGAAAGCTCGAAGAGGGGGATCGCAGGACGCTTGCAGAGTTCTTTGGTGTGGATGAATCGGAGCTGGGTGCGCCTGAGTCGGGAGCAAAGGAAAAATCCTATACTACGGTTCGCGCAACGCAAGGTACCGACTGGATCGACGTCCCGAGGCTTAATATCGGGGCATCAGCAGGGCCGGGTGCTATTCCGGGAAGTGAGGCAATGTTCGACGCCTTCCGCTTCTCGCGCCAGTGGATGGCGGAACAGGGGCTGGAAGGCGCAAAGCTCTCCGCGATCACGGTCGAGGGCGACTCGATGGAGCCGCTGCTTAACAATGGTGATGAAATCCTGATCGACACCGCGCCAAGGCCTTTTCGTGACGGGGTGCATGTGGTGCGCCTTGGCGATACGCTTATGGTGAAGCGTGTGGCGCAAGCAGGGGCAGGGCGCTTTTCGCTTCTTAGCCAGAATTTAGCGTATCCGCCGGTAGATGTGGCGGCGGATGAGATGGAAGTGATTGGGCGCGTGGTTTGGAAAGGCGGACGGATATGAGGTTCTTCGACGCAGTGCTTTGGGTGGCCATCGCATTCTTCAGCCTCATCTCCGTCATCATTCTTGTTGATTTACCTTCTGCTCTAGGAGCTCAAGCTTGCGGTTCCACTGGCGCAGGCCCCGATTGTTACCCTTGGGGCGCGCAAGGACCTGTTGCGGGCAATTGGCGGTATGCGAGCAAAGAGGCTTACTTAATGAGTGGCCTAGCGGTGGTTTTGCTTTCAGGGTTGGCCGTGGCAATCATGGTGCTTAGCCGTTCTGCCCGCACAATGCTTGCGCGGCTCATGGCAGGTGCAGTCATTATGGTTGCGGGTGCGATCCAGTTTTGGGGCTAATTAGGAGATGCCATCTTCACGTCCGTTCGTGCTGAGCCGGTGGCGCAGCGCCACCGGCTCAGCACGAACGGACGAGGGAGGTAAAAACTAACCCCGCCGCCGCTTCAGCCAATCCTTATGTGTCGCCTCGGTTTGACGCCATGCGGCGAAGACGGAGAGGTTCTTATCCGCCTTGCCCGTGCGCCCGAGCGCATAGATCTGGCCATAGAACCAGAATTGCACTGCAAAGCTTGCTGCTGCGCGCAGGGCCTTGATGCCGGTCAGGAACCGTAAGGGGGCGGGGAAGAGCGAGAGTTCGTCTTCATAGCGGTGCAAGGCTGCCTCGCCTTCGAGCAAGCGCTTTGGCCCATCCGGGTCTGCGCACAAGGGCCTCCCTAAGCCGATCAAATCCGCAGCGCCGCTTTCCAAGGCCTGTTCCATCGACGCTTTGCTGCGGAAGCCGCCGGTGACCATCAGCGGCACTTTGCACGCCTCTTTCATGGCTTTGGCGAAGTCCACGAAGTACGCCTCGCGCGCCGCGGTGGAGGCCTTTACATCGGGGTTTTCGGCTGGCTCCATTCCCTCAATGCCGAGAAGTTTGGGTTGCTCATACGTACCGCCTGAGACTTCGATGAGGTCTACGCCTAGTTCCTCAAGCCACGCGACGACTTGCACGCTGTCCTCAAACGCAAAACCGCCTTTTTGGAAGTCGGCACTGTTGAGTTTGACGGTGATGGGGAAGTCCGGCCCCACAGCCTCGCGTGATTGGCGGATTACCTCGGTGAGAAGCCGTGCGCGGTTCTCTAGGCTCCCGCCCCATTCATCGGTGCGGATGTTGGTGCGCGGGCTAAGGAATTGCGAGATGAGATAGCCGTGCGCGCCGTGGATTTGAACGCCGGTGAAGCCGACCTCTTTGCAGGTGCGAACCGCGCGAACGAAACTGGCGATGATCGCCTCAATTTCGTGGTCCTCCAGCGCGACCGGTTCACCAAACTGTCCCCCGGGGATGCCGACCTTGACGGCAGAAGGAGCTTTTGGACGCGGGTTGACGATCTTGAAGCACTGGCGTCCCGCATGGCTGATCTGTGCCCAGAAGTGGTTGCCGCCCGAGGTCCCTGCTGCTGTCCACTCGCGAAACTTCGCGCGTTCGTCTTCGGAAAGTTCGCGGTCGATGATGACATTGCCGGGGCGCTCAAGGTGGTCGGCGCCGATTTGGATATTGCCCGAAAGAAGCATCCCCGCGCCGCCCTCTGCCCAAATCTTATAGAGCCGGGTGAGTTCGCGGGTGGGGAGGCCTTGCGGATCGGCAAGCCCCTCGGTCATCGCTGCTTTAGAAAGCCGATTGGGCAGCACCGCGCCGCAGGGTAGTGTGAGCTTTCTCGCGAGTGTCATTGTTTTGCTTCTCTCTGTTTCGCCTAGTCATAGCGAATGGGTCTTCGAATGAAACCTACTTTTAGAAGCGCGGCTGGTGGGCGCTTGCAATTGTGCCTCGTGCACGCCATTCCAAATGACATGACCGACACGCAAAAGATGCCTCCAATGAAGGCCGCCATCCTTCCGGTAACGCCGTTGCAGCAGAATTGCTCGCTGATTTGGTGCACCAAGACGATGAAGGCGGCGCTCACCGATCCGGGCGGGGACCTGCACAAGCTCAAAGATGGTATCGCCAAGGCGGGCGTGACCCTTGAAAAAATCCTCATCACCCACGGCCATCTCGACCATTGCGGGCAAGCGGGGATGTTGGCGGAGGAAATGGGTGTTCCCATCGAGGGCCCGCACAAAGACGACCTGTTCTGGATCGAACAACTCGACAGTGACGGCGCGCGTTATGGGATGGAAGCGAAGAGCTTTACTCCTGACCGCTGGTTAGAGCAGGGCGATACGGTGACGGTGGGGGAGCTCACCCTCGATGTGATCCATTGCCCCGGCCACACGCCTGGCCATGTGGTCTTCGTCCACGGGCCCAGCAAGTTTGCAATCGTTGGCGATGTGCTCTTTCAAGGCTCCATCGGACGCACCGATTTCCCGCGCGGCAATCATCAGGACCTAATCGATTCGATTACAAAGCGCCTTTGGCCATTGGGTGAAGACATCACCTTCATCCCCGGCCACGGCCCCACCAGCACATTTGGCCAAGAGCGTAAAACCAATGCGTTTGTAAGTGATTATGTGTTGAGTTGAACGGGGCGCTCGAGCGAACGCCCCGAGCACTTTCTACATCACCCCGGCTGCAATGAGAGCCGCCACAATTGCCAGCCCCAGCAGGGTTAGCATCGTGGTTGCGATCCCGATTGAGCGTGTCGGCGGGCCATCACCGCTATCCATGCCGATGGCGTGCGAAATACGGCCAAGAAAGAAAATTGCCGCAACCCATGCGAGCCATGGATCGCCCCGGCCAGACAGCTCAATCGCAGCGATGAGGGCCAGCACAAATGGCGCATTTTCGACGAAGTTGGCCTGAGCCCGCATGCGCCGGGTCAGTAGGTTATTGCCGCCATCACCAATGCTGATCTTCTCTTTCAAACGCACCCGACCAATGCGCAGCATCAGCCAAACACCCAATATTCCAGCCGCTGCTGCGGATGACAATGTGACAGGAAGCAAAACAGTCATACCAATACGATCCCCTCTTACGTTTTATTCTGCAACTGATCTTAGCCGCTCCTACTCCGCTTCGCAACGCTTGCAAGCTTTGAAATTTTCGGTATAGCGCGCGGCTTCCTGCCAATTGAGGCTTGGACGCGGCGTAGGAGGGTTATTGACCTTGTGCGCATGGCGGCCTTGGCCTAAGGGCGTCACCGACACACTTTGAAAAGCGCTGAAATACGGCGTTTTGACAACGATTTTATTTGAGGAAATGGCTGAGCCATGGCTGTCCCTAAGAGAAAAGTTTCCCCGCATCGCCGTGGTAACCGGCGCGCACACGATTCGCTGAAAGTTGAAGCTTTCACTGAATGCACCAATTGCGGCGAATTGCATCGTCCACACACGATGTGCCACCACTGCGGCTATTACAACGGCCGTCTGGTGCTTGCCCCCAAGGGCATTTGAGCCGTCACTAATAAAGGAATTTGCGCATGACCCTCCCGCGTATCGCTATTGACGCGATGGGCGGCGATGAAGGTGTGCGCACCATGGTCGAGGGCGCAGCGCTTGCTCGCCGCGACCACGACAGTTTCCAATTTCTTCTCGTGGGTGATCAGACGCGCATTGAGCGTGCTCTTGAAAGCCACCCGGGGATGGCTGGCGCATCGGAAATTCTCCACTGCGATGACGTGATCAGCGGCGACGAACTGCCGTCTAGAGCCATTCGCCGTGCCAAAACGACCAGTATGGGCCTTGCTGTCAACGCGGTGAAAGAGGGCGCGGCTGGTGCTGCGGTAAGTGCTGGTAACACTGGCGCTTTGATGGCGATGAGCAAGATTGCTCTGCGAACGCTCCCTGGAATTGATCGCCCTGCTCTGGCGGCGCTTATGCCAACGCTAGAGCCGCATGATGTCGTGATGCTTGACCTTGGCGCGAATACCGAAGCCGATGCGCGCAATCTTGTACAGTTTGCCGTTATGGGCGCGGCGTATTCGCGAATTGTAAACGGGTTCGAAAGCCCGACCGTGCGCCTCCTCAATATTGGTACAGAAGATATCAAAGGCACAGAAAGCCTTCGTGATGCTGCCGCTTTGCTGACCGATGCGACGGGCCTTGCGATGAACTTCGATGGTTTTGTCGAGAGTGATAAAATCAACCGCGGAGAAACCCATGTGGTTGTGACCGACGGTTTCTCTGGCAATATTGCCCTTAAAGCGATTGAGGGTTCTGCGCGGTTCGTGACCGATCTGTTGAAACAGGCCTTTACCAGCTCGCTACGCTCTAAAATCGGTTTTCTGGTGTCTAAGCCAGCGACCGAATTGCTGCGCCATCACCTCGATCCCAACAACCACAACGGCGCTGTTTTCTTGGGGCTCAACGGTGTTGTGGTGAAATCCCACGGCAGCGCCACCGCCAAAGGTGTCGCGCAAGCCGTTACTGTTGCAGCGCGCCTGTTAGAAAACCGTTTGATCGACCGGATTGCGGATGATTTGGGCGAATTGGGTGAAGAGGCCTTGAAACGTAAGTGAAAGACGCCGAAAGCGGCCTCAACCTAACGTTACGGAAAGCCAGCGGAGTATCCCCTTGCCACGATCAGATGTGCCAAGATCAGACGTGCCAGGATCAAAAACGCTCGGCTCGCGGATATTAGGATCAGGTTCAGCCCTGCCAAGCCGCATCATTACCAATGCCGAAATGGCAACAATGGTCGATACATCGGATGACTGGATCGTTGAGCGTACAGGCATTCGTCAACGCCATATCGCAGGCGATGGGGAGACGACTTCGAGCCTTGCGACGAAAGCGGCAAGGGCAGCTCTTGACAACGCGGGGCTAACCGCTGCCGATATCGACTTGATCGTGCTAGCCACCGCGACGCCTGATAACACCTTCCCCGCGACCGCCACCAAAGTTCAGGATGCCCTTGGGTGTAACGGCGGTATTGCCTTTGACGTGGCGGCAGTGTGTTCGGGGTTTTTATACGCGCTCACAACGGCAGACGCGTTGCTCAAAACCGGCATGGCGAAGCGAGCGCTTGTCATTGGCGCGGAGACATTCAGCCGGATCCTTGATTGGGAAGACCGCTCAACTTGCGTTCTTTTTGGTGATGGAGCGGGCGCTATCGTACTGGAATCGCAAGATGCATCCGGTTCGGCGCAAAAAACCGGGGCTGGTATCATCGCAAGCCGCCTGCACGCTAACGGTGCCCAGCATGATTTGCTTTATGTCGACGGCGGGCCATCGACCACGCAAACAGTTGGCCACTTGCGCATGCGCGGGCCAGAGGTGTTCAAGCACGCGGTTGTCAACCTTTCGAATGTGCTCAAGGAAGTCATTGACGAGGCTGACATTTCTGCCGAGCAAATCGATTGGATCGTCCCGCATCAGGCCAATAAGCGCATTCTTGATGCGACCGCGCGAAAGCTCAAAATAGCACCAGAACGCGTTGTGATGACCGTGGATAGGCACGCCAATACCTCCGCTGCCTCTGTCCCGCTCGCCTTTGATACTGCGTGCAAAGACGGCAGGATCAAGCCCGGCGATCTTGTGTTGATGGAGGCGATGGGTGGCGGATTTACGTGGGGTGCCAGTCTCATCCGAATGTGACGCACATTTGTATAGACGCGCCAAGATTGCGTGATAGCGACACATAAGTTTGCGCGATGCTAAGAAAAGCCTTAAGCTGTCAGCATTTAATAGGGTCGCGCCGGTTTTTGGAGACATGCATATGATGCGTTCAGTTGGCACACTTACCCGGGCCGATTTGGCCGAGACTATCAATCGCAAAATGGGCTTTAGCCGTGCGGAATCGCTCGATCTGGTTGAGGCGATATTGGACAAGATGTCCGATGCGCTTGAGAAAGGCGAGAACGTCAAAATTTCGGGCTTTGGCAGCTTCGTTCTTCGCGATAAGAATGAGCGGATTGGCCGGAACCCTAAAACCGGTGTTGAGGTGCCCATCACCCCGCGCCGCGTCCTGACTTTCCGCGCCAGCCAGCTTCTAAAAGAGAAAATCGCTGGCGCGTAATGCGCAGTTGATTTGGGCAGGATAGCGGGCGTTTCCCATGGTTGATTTCGCAGATGGAAAAGCGAAGAGCGCCTTTCGTACGATTGGCGAAGTCAGCGAGGCGCTGAATATAAAGCCGCACGTCCTGCGGTACTGGGAACAGCAGTTTTCGCTGCTTAAACCCATGAAACGCAGTGGCGGACGGCGGCTTTACCGTCCAACGGACATTGAAATGGTTGAGGCGATTGATCAGCTTGTAAACCAAGAGGGCTATACGCTCAAAGGTGCAGAAGCGGTTCTGCGCGCAAGCGGTGTCTCGGGTGCTGAACGTCGCAAAGCTGAACGCCGCGAATTCGACCGACGTGATGGTGAGGATTATGTGCCCACACCGGCCAAGCCTAAGGCTGAATCAAGCCCGCCGACTGAGCCTGCTAATGGTCCTGATCTTGCCGAAAGCATTGCAAAGCTAAAGCAAATCCGCGCTCGGCTGGCCCGCGCGATTGAGGCATAACGCCCGCGCATGGCCCTGTTTGGTTTTGGTAAGCGCAAACCTGCAAAAAAGCCCCCATTTGAGCCAGTACCCACGCGGATTACGCCGTTTGAGCAGGCGGGCAAAAAGCGCTTTCACGATCTCATTTGCAACGGGGTGATGGGCGAAAATCTGGGCAGCTTCGAGGTGCTGTGCGAGACCTACACACGCCTGCAGATGGAGCATCCCGACAAGCGCATACTCGTCACGCTCGATAACCCGGCACAGGCGATCTATACCTCTTTCCATGCAACCTCGACGCATCGGCTCGATAATACAGACGGACACGACCTCTCCGGCCTGCCTGCTGAATGCTTCGAGGATGGGGAGCACCTTGGATATCTGACCACTGAAGCGGAATTGCCCATTCGGCTCAACAACCTTCACACGCTTTGTGCAGACACTTTGTTCGATGATGCGTGCGGCGTGCTGAATTGGAAGGGTGGGGATCCGGAAAGCCCGGTGTTTCCCGATGCGTTGATCAATGATCCTGACACGGCGCTAGGCCCCGATTTGGTGCGCGAATTTCACTTTCAGTTCGTACCGGTGAGCCGAGCTTCGGATGCCCTGGCAGCGCTTCCTAATGGATATTTTATGGGCGATTGGACGCCGATGCAGTCCTTTGCGGTAGCGAAGCATTTTGAAGAGAATCACGCGGTGAGACTGTTTGGAGTGGGCGCAAGCAATCTCGGTTTTCTTAGCGACGCGCCTCTGGAGCGCTATCAGGCCCGCGCCTTGGCTTTGGATATCGCGAAGCTCTATGACGGCGCGCCCAGCGATGCGCACGACCGCCTTACCGACGCATTGCACGGCAAAAAGTGGATGCTCCTGCGTTATTCCGAAAGCTGAGGCGCTGACTTTTGGGCCGGGAGGATTTACTCTGCCGCCATCAATTCCGCTTCGCCAAGGTCCACGCTCACAAGCCGCGAGACACCTTTTTCCGCCATAGTGACGCCGAACAGACGGTGCATCCGGCTCATGGTGACGGCATTGTGAGTGACGATGAGATAGCGGGTTTTGGTGGTCTCAACCATGGATTCCAGCAAGTCGCAAAACCGCTCAACATTGGCATCATCCAGCGGCGCATCGACCTCATCGAGGACGCAGATTGGGGCTGGGTTGGTAAGAAACAGGCCAAAGATTAAAGCAGTCGCCGTCAATGCCTGTTCGCCGCCTGAAAGAAGCGAGAGGCTTTGTAATTTCTTGCCCGGAGGCTGCGCGTAAATCTCAAGGCCTGCTTCAAGCGGATCGTCACTATCAACCAGGGCCAAATGCGCCTTACCGCCTTGGAAAAGCCTAGTGAACAGCACTCTGAAATGCCCATCCACTTCCTCAAAGGCTGCGCGCAAACGCTCACGACCTTCGCGGTTGAGGTTGCCGATTGAGGCGCGAAGGCGGCCGACCGCCTCAGTCAGTTCTGCCTGTTCGGACGCGCTGGCGCCCGCTTCTTCTTCAATCCGCGCCAATTCTTCAGCAGCAACGAGGTTCACAGGACCGATGCGTTCACGGCTGGCGGTGAGACGCTCCATTTCTGCGCTTTCGGTGGACGCAGGTTCGACGCTTTCCTCGTCAAACTCAAAACGCTCTGCGAGCAAGGGGGCGGGCATTGGAACTTCTCGCCGGAGATACGCGCCATTTCTGCCTGACGCGCCTCCTCGTTTTCGGCCCGCGCCGCCAGAGTTGCACGGCCTTCGCGCGCGACCGCCAGCGCCTCTTGCGCGGTCGCAAGCTGTCGCTCTACTTCGGCAATAGCGCCTTGGCAGCGGTCCATTTCGGCCTGCGCTTTGGTCAATTCCTCTGATAGTCGCTTAGCAATAATGTCGCCTTGCTCGATTTCCTGCATGAGCGAGGCCGGTTTTGCCGCGACGACATTTCGCTCTTCTTCTATTTCTTCGAGGCGGTAATTGGCATCGGCCACGCGCTTGGTCGCCTCACCAGAGCGGGCCTCCCAGTTGTTCTTGTCCGCCTGCTGTGCCGCCAGTCTTTCACGGGCGACTGCAAGTCCTTGATCGTGCGCTGCGAGTTCAGCCATCGCGGCCTGCACGCCCGATTTGGCCGCTTCATGCTTGGCCCGCGCTGCCTCCAACGCGGCGCGGCCTGTGTCGGGCGAGGGGAGGGCTGAGCGGGCCTCTTGCGCGGCGGTGACTTCGCTTTTGGCTGAGGTCAGCTGTTCTTCAAGGTCGGCGCTGGACGCGGCCAATTCTTCAAGCCTTGCAGCATTGCGTTCGCGCGCAGCTTCAGCTTGATCAAGGGCGCGCAATGCGCCGCGCTCGGCGTCTATTACCCTCGCCAGTTCGCGTTCCTGAGCAATGAGCCCGGCCTGCAAAGCGGACAGCTCCTCGCGCGCCGAAGTCTCTGCAGTGGTCGCTTTGTCTAAAGCCTCACGCAAAGGCGGCAGCTTGGTTTCGAGCTCGGTCAACCGGTTGGCCGCCTCCAGCCGCGCCGCTTCTGCTGAGCCTTCGCCGCGAGCAACAAATCCGTCCCAGCGGCGAAGATGCCCCGCTTTGGTGACGAGCCATTCGCCTGGGCCAAGCGGGCGATCATCGTCGCGCTCGGCAACATGGACCAGCGACAAACGCGCGCGCAATTCCTCCGGGCATTCGGTGATATGATCGAGCAGATTGTCGGCAACCGGCGAAGGCCCATCCGCGCCGCCAGTCCAAAAACGGCCATCTGGATTGTCCGGCGGCAACCCTAAAGGTGACTTCGCATCCCGGCCCAGCACAGCTGCAATTGCACGTTCATAACCTTTTGCAATCTGGACTTTATCAAGCGCTGCAGGGAGGCCCTGGCGGCCCTTTTCACGTTTCGCCCGCGCGTCGCGGTCGCGCACCAAAGCGGTGTATTCGCGCTCGACCCCTGCCAATTCTGCTTTAGCACTCGCCAGTGCAGTCGCCGTATCATCGCGCGCCGTCTGCAGTTCGCCTTTGCGCTGCCGCTCTTCTTCAAGCCGGGTGCGCAGACGGGCGACGTCCTTTGCTGCATCCTCGGCCGCTTGCTTAGCATCATCTACAGCCGCTTCGATATCCTCGCCATTTTCGAGGTTTGAACGCATGGCGGCGATCCGCTCACCTTCGCGCTCCACTCTTTCGAGGCGAGCTTGCGCTTGGCTGATCGCGGCTTGCGCAACGCGCCATTCCGCCTCGACGCCTGCGTGGTCCGCTGTCGCTTTGGCCAATGCCAATTCCGCCGTTCGGCTGGCGCGTTCGGCGTCCTCGCTGCGATTGGCAAGGGCAGGGCGCTCGCCATCGGCCTTTTCGACCGCCGCTCGCGATGTTTCAACCTCGCGTTCAAGGCGGGTGAGAGCCTCAGCTGCATCCTTTGTCAGACGGTCGGCGTCCTTGCGGTCTTCCTCAAGGCGATTGCGTTGGCGGTTAAGATCTTTGAGGCGTTGCTCTGCTGCTTCCAGTTTCTCTGACAAGGCCGCCATGCGGTGGCCATGCGCGCTTGCATCATCGCGCCGATCTGCGAGCTCTTCTCGCGCCGCTGCCAATGTGGTTGCCGCTTGTGCCTGCTGCTTTTGTGCTTCTGCTGCGGTGGCCTGTGCCAGCGTTACACGGTCTTCTGCCCCTTGGGCCGCGGCGCGTGCTTCTTTGGCGGCGTAGGCTGCATCGCGCCAACGGGCGAACACCACCCGCGCTTCGGCGTGCTGAATTTGCTCGGTCAGTTTGGTGTAGCGTTCAGCCTGTTTTGCCTGACGTCGCAAGGTTGCCATTTGCGCATCAAGACCCGCCATCAGGTCCTCGAGCCGCTCCAAATTCTTTTCCGTTGAGCGCAGCTTGCTCTCTGCATCCTTACGCCGGACATGAAGGCCCGCAATCCCGGCCGCCTCCTCCAGCATCATGCGTCGTTCGGCAGGTTTGGCAGCAATCACCTGAGCGATCTTACCCTGGCTAACCAAAGCAGGCGAGTGCGCGCCTGTCGCGGCATCTGCAAATGTCAGTGCCACGTCTTTGGCGCGCACATCGCGGCCATTGACGCGGTAGGCAGAGCCAGCACCGCGCTCAATTCGGCGGGTCACGACCAGCTCTTCACCCTGATCATCGGTGGCGTGCAAAACCACTTCGGCAAAGGCGCGTGCCGGGCGCGCATCCGTGCCTGCGAAGATCACATCTTCCATGCCCCCTGAGCGCATGGACTTCGCCGAGGTTTCCCCCATGACCCAGCGGATCGCTTCCAAGACATTGGACTTGCCACAACCATTGGGACCCACGACCCCTGTGAGGCCCGGTTCAATGCGCAGTTCAGCCGGCTCGACAAAGCTTTTGAAGCCTGAAACTTTAAGCCGACTGATCTGCATAAGCGCTGCTTGAGTGTTCCTCTTGCTCTTTGGAGTTATTCTTCTCGTGCACCGGCGCGTTGGAGTGCTGCTTCAACATCGTCCCATTGCAGAGCGTCCAACTTGCGACCGTTGAGCACAAAGGTAGGGGTGCCGGTAACGGGCACTTCAGCAGCGCGCGCTTTCACAAGCTCGTCCATTGCTTGGATTTTCTCAACATCTGCCAGACATGTGCGCGCCTGATCAGCGGAAATGCCGCGAGCTGCGAAAAAGTCGATAAGTCCGGTCGCCTGCGCCAAAGCGATAAACCTTTGTTCTGCAGGAAGTTGTCCTGCCGCCTGAACGCCGGCTGGGTTGGCTTGCAGCGTGTTCATTGCGCTGTCGAAGTTTTGCCAGAACTCGTCCGACAAAGCTTGCACTTGCGAGGGCGCACCGCATTGAACCATCGTTGCGATGACAGCATCATAAGGGTTCAAAAACACCTCGCGCTGCTCAAAGCTGACCACACCCGTTTTGACGTATTCCTTAAGCGGCTCCTTGCCATTCTGCGCAAAGAAAGCGCAGGCGGAACAGGTGTGGGACGCGTATTCGGTGAGCTTTAGTGGAGCATCCGGATTGCCGACTATGAAGCCTTGGCCATCTTCGCTCACTGTCACAGTGTCGAGCCACTGCGTTCCTTCAGGCGCATCGATCGATGCAATGACGTCGCCTTCAAGGTCGCCATCGGAAGCATCTGAGCCGCAGGCGGCAAGAGCAAGTGCAAGAGGGGCGGCGATGGCCAATTTTATAGAGCTGCGAAACGCGGTCATGGTTGTTAAGAATCCTCTGATCTAAGCAAAAAGACTATACGTATGGTCCCGTGGTCGGGAAGGGTGCCAAAGCGGCGGCCTGTGCAAAAACGGTGCATTACACGGATGGATAAGTGAAACTACGTGAAAATCCACCCGGATTTAATTGAGAAGACGCGAAAAAATCGCTCCTATTGAGAGGAGTTGTCAGGTCTGAAGCGCTCAGCGATCACCGGATAAAGCGCGCCCCATGAATGAACCTGATTGAGAAGTTCACCATCAAGCGCGAAGCTGGGCGTGCCGGGAACAGCGAATTCTTCCTTATCCGCAGCGCCGTTTTGGACGAGTTTTTGCGCTACTGCATCATCACTTAGGCAGCTTGTGATTTCCATGCGCGATACGCCGCGATTGGCGAGCATATCGTCAAGATCAAGCGCTGAAGCGACGCTGATGCGAGTGGCTTTGTCGCCCCTTGACCAAGCGGCGAGCTGGCTTTGCGGGGCATTTTGCAGCTTCTCCATCCATTTGGCCTGCTGCATCAGATACATGCGGTGGCGGTTTTTGAAGTCATCTTCAGCCCCGCATTGGACGAGCATTGAGACGACGAGGTCGATCGAATTGCGGATGACTGGGCGAACCTCAACATTCATATGGCCCGGCGCAAGCAAGGCCAAATCCATCGCGCCTTCGCCTTCACGCGCAAAAGTCGCACAATGGCCGCAGGTGTAACTGATCCACTCGATTAACGAGGCCTCAGCATTCGGGTTGCCGATCATATAGCCGCGCTCGGTCTTTTGAACCTCTGCGTGCCAAGAGGCCTTGCGCCTGTCGGCCATGAAAGCCGATGGCGGGTCCTTGAGTTGGTTTTCCTGGCTTGAGGAGTCTTGTGCAAGAGCACTGCCCGCCAATGTCAAACCCATAGCGCTCGCTGCCAATAAAGCGGCCCGCTTAAGACTGATCATATCCTAGTCGTCTTTCTCTTCTTCACCCAGGCTGCGCGCCAGCGATTCAAGCACGGTGCGAAGCTCTGGGTCCCCAATATCGCGCAGGCTATCGCCCAATTCCATCGGAATGGGTTTAAGCGATGGCGGCGGTTTCGGGCGGTCACTGCCCGATGGCGGCTTAACCTCGCCTTGCCGGATTTTAGCGCGCGCCACGGCCTTGTAGCCAAAGAAGCGGTTCACCCGCTCGATGATTTCAGGCAGCACCTGTTGGATCAGCGGCGCGTGTGCGGGCTTTACCACAAGTTGCAAGATACCTTCCGATTTTTCACCGGGAGGGAAACGGATCGCCTCTGGTGCGCAGATCAGCGCGTGAGTGGGACCCACAATTTCGGGCCAGCGAGTGACTACTGAACTTTGCACAAAGCCAAAGCGCCGGAACGCGGTTCGGCCCACATCGGGCATAAGGTCGCCGATGGCTTTTGCGCCCAGTCCGCGCGGGCGCGTGTATCGCTGCCCCGCTTTCTTTGGGCGTCCCTTTCCAGCATTGCCCTTTCTTGGGGGCTTCTTGTCGGTGTCACTTCCCATCTCGCCAACGCTCATGCCATAGGCGCGCGGTGACCGCTACCATCTCATCCACGCTTTTGGACTGGTATGATGCCCATGCGCGGGTTCTTCCTTGGCGTATCCCGCCAGGAGAGGCCCGGCCAAGCGACCAAGCCTATCCGTACAGGGTGTGGTTGTCTGAAGTCATGTTGCAGCAAACAACGGTTGCAGCGGTGAAGCCATACTTTGCAAAGTTCATCGGAATATGGCCCGCCGTCTTCGATTTGGCCAAAGCAAGCGATGAAGACGTCATGGCAGCTTGGGCGGGCCTTGGATATTACAGCCGTGCGCGCAATCTGGTGAAATGCGCGCGGGAAGTGGCGAAGCTTGGCGGCTTTCCCGAAACAGAGGCGGAGCTGCTTAAACTGCCGGGATTGGGCGCTTACACAGCAGCTGCGATTGCCAGCATCGCCTTTGGCAAACGGGCCGTGGTGGTCGATGCAAATGTGGAGCGGGTGGTCTCGCGCCTGTTCAACATTGAAGAGCCACTTCCGGGCTCGCGCAAGGCAATCCGCGAGAAAGCTGACACAATCACTCCCGACTTGCGTGCGGGCGATTTTGCGCAAAGCATGATGGATCTGGGCTCGCAAGTTTGCACCAACAAAGCGCCGCGCTGCTTGCTGTGTCCGGTGTCTGCGATGTGCGAAGGACGCAAAGCAGGCGAGCCCGAGCGCCTTCCGGTGAAACCGCCGAAAAAGGCAAAGCCTGAGCGGTGTGGCCGGGCTTTTTGGATTGAGCGAGATGGTAGGGTCTGGCTCATTAAACGCCCCGGAACAGGAATGCTGGGCGGGATGCGCAGCCTTCCCGATGATGGCTGGAGTGCGAGGAAAGATGGAAACGGCAATGCACCGCTGGGTGCAGAGGCCAAAAGCCTAGGCGCTGTACGGCACACCTTTACTCACGCGCATTTGACGCTTGAAGTGGTTGCGATCAGCGGGACCGAAATGCCTCAGGGTGAGGGCGAATGGTGGCCTATCGACACAATCGAAGAAGCCGGTCTTCCAACTCTCTTCGCAAAAGCCGCAAGGTTAGCGCGAGCGCAAGTTTAGGCCTAGGTCTTAGAAAAATCCGCCGCCCAAGGCCAAGCGAACGGCCGCGATCAGGAATACGACCAAACAGAAATTGCGGCCCCCGTCACTCGATGACAGCGCGCCAAAGATGATCCCAATCACAATCAGCGGCATAGCCAGCCAATTGCCCCATCCCAAGAACGGGATGACCGAAGGGATGACGATCACGAGGCTGATGAGGCCGAAAATGTATGCAAGTATGTTACCCATGTGTGTTACATAGGTATCACACTAAAGCACTTCAAGCCTTTTTTTGGTCCAAGTCTCCTTTCGCCCAAGTCTCTTTTGACCCAAGTCTCTTACGACAACGTAATTGACGGTTCAGCTGCGCTCCCCCAAAAGATAGCCAACAGCGCAGGGGTTCCTTGCGCCCTTCGGAGAGATATTCTTGGCTTACCGCAATTTCGCAGACCCCATCCTTTCGCGCCGCTCGCTTTTTCGGGGGAGCGCATATGCCGCGCTTGGTGCATCGTTCGCCTCGTTACCGCTGGGCAGCCAATTGCTTGCGCACAATGTTGAAAACAGCTGGCCCAATGTCGCAGCGCTGGCAAAGAAATACATCGATGAGCGCAAAGTTGCACAGATGTACCTCACATTTGGCTGGGGGCAGCAAGATCATGCACACCACGTGGGCGGAGGCACTCTGGCTCTGAACTCTGATGTGGAGGTCGATGAAAACACGCTCTATCGCATCTATTCAATGACCAAGCCGGTCACCGGCATGGCGGCGATGATCTTGATCGACGAAGGTAAGCTTGGTCTTGATCAGCCGATCTATGAGTACCTGCCTGCCTATAAAGACATGATGGTCCAAGTTGACTATGATGGTGCCATCACTGAAGACAATCTGGAGCCTGCCAAGACCCCCATCACCGTGCGGCATTTGCTGACGCATACGGCAGGTATTGGCTATGGCATCATTCAAAAGGGTCCGATTGTTGAGGCGTATAACAACGCAGGGCTGGTTGCGGGCCGCGTGACGAAGCTTCCGATCCCCGGCCTTTTCCGCGGTGATGCTGTTAGCAGTTTGGAGGCATTTGCCGATGGCCTCGCCAAATTCCCGCTTGTCCTTCAACCGGGCACCAAATTCAGTTACTCGATGAGCCTTGATCTGCTTGGACGTGTCATCGAGGTGGCTAGCGGGCAAGCGTTTGACGCATTCCTGAAAGAGCGGATTTTTGATCCTTGCGGAATGGATAGCACTGCGTTCTTTGTATCGCCTGAAAATGCAGCGCGCCTCACCGACAATTACGGCATTTTGAACGGAAACGCCTTCCCGATCGATCCGGGGGCTAGTTCAATTTACCTGGAGAAAGGGCCATTCCCAACCGGCGGTGCTGGATTGGTTTCGTCACCCAAAGACTATGACCGCTTCCTGCGCATGCTGCTGGGCTACGGCAAACTTGGTGACAAACGGGTGATGAGCGAGGCCGCAGTGCGCAAAGGCGTCTCTAACCTTTTCCCCGAAGGGACCGACCTTGCTGGCACATGGATGGAAGGCCAAGGTCACGGTGCTGGCGGGCGCAGCGTCAATGGCACATTTGGTTGGGGCGGAGCGGCAGGTACGCTTGCGGCTGTAGACTTCAAGCTTGGCCTTCGCGCGTGCCTCTTTACGCAGTATATGCCCACCGAAGCCTACCCGATCCGCGACGAGTATCTTGCAGCGCTTGAGGCTGACACTGCAGCTATGCGCGCCAAGAAAGCCGCTTAATGGGTAAAGAAATGGGGCGCTTCAAAGGGCAGGTGTCTTTTGCCGGTTCGCCGCTTGACCGGGCGGACAATATTCGCGCTGACAAGGACGCTTTGGGCGGGTTGATGAATTGGAAGGCGAAGTTCCTTCTGCTCGATCAACTTATGCCGCTGCTTGATGATGCGGGCCGTCTTGCATGGGGCACGCTAGCCGACGCGCCAGAGGATGCGGAGCTGGTGTTCCTCGGTCTTGATCGGAGCGAAGGCGGCGAGAAGGCGTGCTTTGCAGCCGTTCCAGCCAAGGGCGATGCCGCCCCGCGCATGGCAAACCCGCGTTTGTGGGCGCTTATGGCGAACCTGCATCCGGGCGATCTTGCGCTTTATGGCGGAGCACGGAGCCTCATCGATTGGCACGCGCGCCACCGTCACTGCGCCCAATGCGGCGCAGCTACAAAGATCGCCAAGGGTGGTTGGCAGCGCAATTGCTTGCCAGAAGACCAAGGAGGCTGTGGCGCTCAGCATTTTCCGCGCACTGATCCAGTTACGATTATGCTCGCCGAGTATGAAGGTAAACTCATGCTGGGGCGCGGTAAGAACTGGCCTGAGGGGCGGTTCTCCGCACTCGCAGGCTTTGTTGAACCGGGCGAAACTATCGAAGAGGCGGTCGCCCGCGAGGTCTTCGAAGAGGCAGGCGTGCGTGTGCGCGATGTCGAGTATGTGGCAAGCCAGCCTTGGCCTTTTCCGAGCCAGCTTATGATTGCTTGCCATTCCTATGCCGACGACGACGCGCTCACCATTGATGAGACCGAAATGGCAGAGGTCAAATGGTTTGCCCGCGAGGATGTGGCGAGTTCATTGAAAGGCGAGGGGCCTTTTCACGCGCCGCCGCCCCATGCGATTGCGCATAATTTGATGCAATGGTGGCTGGAGAAAGACGCATGACCGCTGAAAAACTCACTATCGATATCTTCTCCGACGTGATGTGCCCATGGTGCGCGATTGGATATGGCCAATTGCAAAAGGCGCTTGGCGAACTTGAAGGCGAGATTGAGGCGGAAATCCGGTGGCGTCCGTTTGAGCTCAATCCCGACATGTCGAAATCTGGCGAAGAGCAAGAGGCGCACCTCCAGCGCAAATATGGTCGCTCTGCCGAAGAAGGCGCGAAAGTGCGAGGGCAGATGAAGGCAATCGCAGAGCAAGCGGGCGTTTCGCTGAGTTATGAAGGCGATGAGGACCCCGCACCCACACCGATGATGTGGAACACGCGCGATTGTCATAAGCTTTTGGCGCTGGCGCTGGATACGATGGGGCCTGAGGTGCAAACACAGCTTAAGCTCGCCTTCTTCAAAGCGCATTTTAACGAGCGCCAAGACCTTTCTGATCGCGAGGTGTTGCTCGATATAGCCGCTGGCGTTGGTCTTCACCGCGAGGCTGCCAAAGCCGCGATTGATGACGAAACGCTTGAGGCGCGTGTGGCGGCTGAAGAGCAATCGGCATGGGACCGCAATATCTCGGGCGTTCCTGCGATGATCATCGACCAAAAATTCCTAGTTCCAGGGGCGCAAAGCCCTGAAACTTATGTGAATGTGTTGAGGCGAGTGGTCGAAAAGATGCGGGCTCAGAGCGGGGCGGCAAACTAAGAGGCTAAGCTGCCCAAGGGGAGAGGGGCACATGAGCGAATTTCAACCACAATCAGCTGTCATAACAGGCGGGGCAAGCGGCATCGGCCTTGGGCTGGCAAGAGGTTTGGCGGACCGCGGGATGGGCGTGCTCATTGCTGATCTGCCAAGCGAAAAGCTTGATGCGTTGAAGGGGGAAGGGTTCGACACCTACCCATGTGATGTGTCCGATCTCGCCCAAGTCGAGGCGCTTGCCGAAGTTGCGTTTGGAGCGACAGACAGGGTCGAACTGATCTTCAACAACGCAGGCGTTGGCGGCCCTCATGGCAAGCTTTGGGAAGTCGATCCTGACGCGGCGCGGGCGCATTTCGATATCAATTTCTGGGGTGTGTGGAATTGCTGCCGTGCTTTTGCGCCTCGTTTGATTGAGCAAGGTACTGACTGCGCAATGTACAACACAGGGAGCGAGAACAGCCTGTTTCCCGCCTTCCCTCAAACAGCGGCTTATATTGGTGCGAAGCACGCGGTGCTCGGTATCACGGAAAGCATGCGCGAGGATCTGCCCGCCCATGTGCACCTTGGCACAATCATTCCGGGCTGGGTCTTCACTGGCATTGGTCCGGAGAAAGCCATGCGCCAAGCCCTCCCGGTTGAAGATTACATCGACATCATCCTGCCTCAAATCCTTGCACGCCGCCGTTTTGTGGTCAGCCATGGATACAATCAGGTGCGCATCGCGGAACGGATGGACGAGTTGAGCGCTAGTTATGAAACTTATGCGACGTCGATCGAAGATGATGAGAAATACGACGTCCGATTGATGTTTGAACGGGCTACAAAAGCCGCACAAGAAAAGAGAAAATAACAGGGGTAGTTGATGAGCGAGAAAAAGGGGGCCTCGGCCAAGAGCTTAATCGTGGTGGCGGTGGTGACCGTCATCGCCGTCGCATTTTCTGGGTTCGCGGGAAGCGGCAGCGTCGAATTTGCAGGCTATCCCTCAATGTATCTGGCAGGTTGGCTCGCGCTAGTGATCAATTGGGTGGCATTCGTGCCCTCTGCCGCCGCGCAAAGCGACAAGTTCTATGACACAATTGGCGCTATCACGTACCTCACTGTGACAGCTTTTGCGGTGTACGCGGCGATTGGGCACCACGGTGACCTCGACACTCGCAGCATGGTCGTGGCTGGAATGGTCGCCATCTGGTGCATTCGCCTTGGCACGTTCCTATACAAACGCATTCATGCAGCGGGCGGTGCGGACAGCCGGTTTGAGAAAATCCGCGTGAACCCCGCGCGCTTCCTCGTCGCGTGGACGCTACAAGGGCTTTGGGTGATCCTAACGGCCTCTGCAGCGGTTGCCATCATAACATCTCAGACGCGTGTCCCCATTGGCGTGTTTTTCTTTGTAGGTACAGCGATATGGCTGCTTGGCTTTATCTTCGAAAGCGTTGCCGATGCGCAGAAATCCAGCTTCAAAAATGACCCTGCAAACAAGGGAAAATTTATCAATGTGGGCCTTTGGCGTTGGTGTCGCCACCCCAATTATTTCGGCGAAATCACCTTGTGGTTCGGCATTCTCGTGATCGCTATCCCAGTGCTCTCCGGCCTATCGTGGTTGGTGGTCATTTCGCCCATTTTCGTCTATGTTCTTCTCACTCGGATCAGCGGGATCAATCTGCAAGATGCACAGGCGAAGGAACGCTGGGGCGATGATCCAGACTATCAGGAATATCGTGAAAACACGCCTGCGCTTTTCCCAAAGCCGCCCTCCAATTGAAAACACACTTTGCGCAATCGCAAGACTACGTTAGACCCCTCATCCGGGGATCGTCATTGATTAAGGAGAGCCTTATGGCCCGCAAATCCCCCGTTCCTGTTTTCGCCGCTCTGTCTGCTTTTGCCTTGCTTGCCGCTTGTGGCGGAGAGGCGACCGATACTGGCGAAGAGGGAGCTGCTGCGCCCGCTGGCGATGCGCCTGCTGAAATTGAGCAGCGCCAGGAAAACTTCAAAGCCATCGGTGACAGCTTCAAAGCGATCCGCGAACAGCTTGAAACCGATGCGCCTGATTTTGCCGTCATCACTCCGGCAGCAGCGGATATCAACGAGCGTCTTCAGCGTCTGCCCGATCTGTTCCCTGAGGGCACAAGCATGGAAGCAGGCTATGACACCGAAGCTCTTGCCTCCATTTGGGAAGACCCCGAAGGCTATGCTAAAACAATCGAGCAAGCCGTAGCCGCAAGCGCAGATATGATGGCCGCTGCTGAAACCGGCGATGCAGAGGCTGTGCAAGGGCAGGTGGGCAACCTTGGCCTCAACGCCTGTAAGGCATGCCATGACAAATACCGCGTTGATGATGATTGATGCGACCGAGCAGGGGGAGCCCAGTTCAATTGAGGAGCCTTTTGAGGAGACGCCGAGCGAGGCTCCACCTGCTCCAAGGACTCACGAGGTAAAGATTTGGGATTGGCCGGTGCGTTTGACGCACTGGTCATTCGCTCTCCTTTTGCCCGCGATGTATATCACTGCCGATAACTCGCAATGGGGTTGGCATATGCGGCTGGGGCATGTGTTGTTGGCGCTGATCATCTTTCGCCTCATTTGGGGCGTGATCGGCACCGACACGGCGCGCTTTACGAGCTTTGTGAAAGGGCCGAGCGCGGTCTTGGGATACCTTCGCGGGGAATTTCCGCACAAAGAACACAAAGGCCACACGCCTCTGGGCGCGCTTGCCGTATTGGCGCTTCTAGGGTTCGCCCTCGCACAGGTCACCATGGGGCTCTTCGCAGGCGACCCGTTTGACGGCGCGACTGGGCCTTTGAACCCGCTGGTTGGAGTGAGCACAGCCGACTTCCTCACCGATACGCACGAGTGGTTTTACTACGTCGTCTTCGGCATGATTGGCCTGCACATCACCGCTGTTGGCCTTTACGGCGCATTCCAAGCGCAAAACCTCATTGGCCCCATGGTCGGCGGCAAGGGCGACAAAGCGCTGGGTGTTGAGGACAATTCAGACGCCAGATGGGGCAGGGCGCTGGGAGCGCTTGCCGTGTCTGCTGGGATCGCATTCTGGATTTATTCTGGCGCGCCGCCGCTGACATAAATGTCGATCTATGCCTACACCTTTGAGGCACCGATTGAGCGGTTTGGCGTCGGCAAGTCGCGCGTCATTTGGTACAATGTTCTCATGCTTCCGCAGGAATTGAAAGCGCAGCTGCCCTTCGATGAGTTTCCGCGCCTTCGCGTGGAAGGGGAGATTGCCGATATCCCCATCGCAAATGCCTTTATGCCAACCGGGGATGGGCGATCCTACGTGATCGTGGCGCCAAATGTTCTCAAACAGGCCGATGTGGGGCTAGGCGATATGGTGGAGATGCGGTTCAAGATCGCAGACCAGTCCCACGTTGACGTGCCCGATGCATTGGACGTGGCGCTAAATGCAGATGAGGCAGCGCTTGAGGCTTGGGAGCGCCTTACGCCGGGCAAAAAGCGCATGTTAGCCCAGCATGTAGTATCTGCGAAAACGGATAAGACGCGGTCAAAGCGGGTTGCTGAAGCACTTGAAGCTTTGATGCACTTCGGCGCTGATCTTCGCGCTTGGCGCAAGGGCGCAAGGCCGTAAAGGCTCAGACCAGACCCAACCGCTCAAGCTTTGCGGCAAGCTTACCGGGCAGAGCATCGCCGATATCCTCATCAGCGCCAAGATCACGTGGCGGTTCGCCTTTGAGATAGCGCCAGCCCTGGTGCGCGCGCTTCGGGCGGGGCTCAACCCGGACGAGTTCTGGTTTCATCTCAATGAGCCAGCGCCCGCTGTCAGTTTGCGAAAACCCTATGATCTCCGAGCGCGCCACGATGGAGTGTTGGTGGATCCAATAGAGTGAGCCACCAATGCACTGCTCCCATTTGGTGGGGCGATATTTGGTGGTGAGATAGGGCGCGCGCGTGTTTCCGCGATACCAGCTTTCAAGCTCAGCATAGCTTTGTGCACCATAAGCGATTTTCGTGAGGTGAAGGGGCATGAAAAGTAAACTAGAGATTGCGGCAATAGTTTCCAGTGCTCGCCATGAGCAATCCCCACATCCGCGCGTCCCGATTTATAGCGGCGCGAGACCCGCTGCCACTGCTAGCCCCAAAAAGGCGAAGAAACCCATGCTGTCGGTGATCATGGTGACAAATACGCTGGAAGCCACAGCGGGGTCCTGACCCATGCGCTCAAACGCGACGGGGACCAACACCCCTGCAAGGCCTGAAATGGCTATATTGATCACCATGGCTACCGCAATAACAACGCCCATGGATGGCCCGAATAGAAGCCCCGCAGCAATGCCGATAAGGACCGCGACGGTCGCGCCGTTGAGCAATGCCACGCGCAATTCGCGCCAGACGATACGCCAGGTGTTGGCGCGCGTCAGCTGATTGGTTGCAATCGCGCGAACGGCCACGGCCATCGTCTGTGTGCCTGCATTGCCGCCAATGCTCGCCACAATCGGCATGAGCACCGCGAGCGCCACCAATTGCTCAATCGCAGCGCCAAAGAAGGCGATGATAGCAGACGCTATCACTGCCGTTCCAAGGTTCGCCACAAGCCAGCGCACGCGGCTGGAATAGGCTTCGCGGATCGGCTCGTTAATGTCGCCGTCGCCTGCACCCGAGAGCAACAGTGCGTCCTCGCCCGCCTCTTCAGAGATGATGTGCACGACGTCATCGACGGTCATCTGGCCCACGAGCCGCCCGCTTTCATCAACGACAGCTGCCGAGATCAGCGCATATTTCTGGAACATAAGCGCGACTTCTTCCTGATCGGTGGTTACCGGGATCAGGGTCTGGTCGCGCTTCATCAGATCGGTGAGTTTGATCGAGCGCGGCGTCGTCAAAATCCAATTGAGCGCGCAAGTGCCCACAGGATGATGCGAGGCATCGACCACGAAGACTTCCCAGAAATCATGCTCCAAATCGCCCTCTTTGCGAAGGTAATCGATAAGATCGCCGACCGTCAGATGCTCTGGCACCGCCATAAAGTGGCGGTTCATCAAGCGTCCTGCGGTCTCCTCTGGATAGGAAAGCGCGCTTGTGACCGCGGCCTGTGTCTCAGGCTCCAACTCGGCGATGATCGCTTTTTGGTCGTCCTCGTCGAGGTCTTCGAGCAATTGGACCGCGTCATCGGTCTCCATCTGCTCAGTGATGGTGGCAACGTCCTCTGGGGCGAGGTCCTCCATCATCAATTCGCGCACGTGATCGTTGAGCTCTGCGACGACTTCAGGCGTCATAAGGTCAGTGATCGCGGTGGCGAGGTCGGAGCGGTCCTCTTCCTCGGTTAGCTCGATAAGGTCGGCAATGTCGGCAGGGTGGAGCGGTTCCACCAGCTCATAAACCGCGCCCGTGTCGCCTTCATCCAGGGCATCGCGCACGGAACTTACGTAGGAGCGTTTAAGCCGGTTTTCCTCATCGTGACGCTCATCATCGATCCGGTCATCGGGGCGCACCATTTCCTCCACATCCGTGGCAAGGCGCACATCATCGAGGTTTGTGGGATCGACCATGGGGGCGGGTTTAGTTGTGCCAAGCTGAAAAGCAACCGGGTGACAGCAGATAGGTGACAGCTGATGGGTGACAGCTGAAGGGTGACAGGGGCGCATCACCTGCTAAAGAGCCTACCAAGAATTTCGTTTATTGCGTTCGTGCTGAGCCTGTCGAAGTACGAACCCCGCCGCAAATCACCCTTCGACAAGCTCAGGGCGAACGGTGGTAGTATTTTTGGAGATTAAGAATGGCCGACACACTCACTTTCACGCTCGATACCGGCGATGGCTCACCAAAGGACGTTGTCATCAAACTGCGCCCAGACTTGGCTCCGGGTCACGTTGAGCGCATCACTGAGCTTGCAAGCGAAGGCTTCTACGATGGCGTAGTGTTCCACCGCGTGATCGACGGCTTTATGGCGCAAGGCGGCGACCCAACCGGCACCGGCATGGGCGGCTCAGAAAAGCCTGACCTCAAGGCTGAGTTCAACGCGGCCCCGCACGTCGAAGGCACTTGCTCTATGGCCCGCGCGCAAAACCCCGACAGCGCGAACTCACAATTCTTCATCTGCATCGACGACGCTGGCTTCCTCGATGGCCAATACACTGTCTGGGGCAATGTTGAGAGCGGCATGGAACACGTCCACGCGCTGCCAAAGGGTGAGCCACCTGCGGCACCGGGCAAGATTGTGAAGGCGACTGTGGCTTAAACCCACATTCATCAGGAAAATTTCAAAAACCGCTTGCTCTGATAATTTTCAGGGTGAGCGGTTTTGGTATGGGCGTGCGCGAGAATTGATGGTTATCTCTCGATCTATCCTAGTGATGCTTTTGCTCACCCTCTCCGCCTGCACCACATTCCCCGATATCTCCCAATCGCGCTCGCCCTGCCGGATGGAGCCGGGTGGGTGGTGCTCTTTTGTGCGAGAGGGGGCAGTGGATGCCTATCCTTACGCCATCGCCTCGCTGCAAGCATATGTGGGGGATAGCGACCTCTACACCGCGCCGCCTGCGATGCTGGAGCCGATAGAAGCGCTTCCGATTGATGAGGAGGCGGCGGATAAGGGCTTTGGCTATGAGCTGTTCAATCAGTTTGCGCCCGGAACTTCGGATGATGAGAACCGCCAGCCCATCGCCCGCATCCTTGCCTTCAGAGGTACGGATTTCGACGGGTTTTCCGATATCTTCTACGGCTCCTTGCGCAATGATCAGATTGAACTCGCGGTTGATGCCTTTGCGGCAGAAGCTGCGCGGTTCGACGATAGCGTGCCTTGGGTGGTGACGGGCCATTCGCTGGGCGGGGCGCTGGCGACCGAAGTCTCTGTTGCCAACCCAGAAGTGCGCGCCTTTATGTTCAACACCTCGCCTTTTTACGGGGGTGATGCCATGTCGAACGATGTGCAGCGCACCGTCTTTAACGAGCGCGGAGAGCTGCTGCGGCGCTTTGCCAAGTTTAAGTCTGCGCCCGCTGCCGAGGTTTACACCATCAATTGCAGGCCAGGGCGCAATAGCATCACCAAACACAGCATTCGCCTGCTTGCCGATTGCCTGACGTGGATCGCGGCGTACTCGGATAAGGACGCGTTCGATTTCGCTGAGGCGCAAGGGATTGAGCGGCCCATGGTGGAATGCAGGCGCGATACTGAAGGGCATCCCGGCGTGGGCTACCGTGAGAGCGTTCCATGCGTTCACCAATCGCGGCCCGAGAAGGATGAGCCGAAGTGATTTCCTGCGAAAGCTGGAATCCATCTCCGGCCTTTGATGATGGGCTCCTGCTTTCGCAGGAGATCACACAGCTTGGCATTATTGCGCCAGATCGCTAAAGCGCTCCGCATCATGAAACCGCAAAATCCCCCTAAGACCTACAGGGTCAAGTCCTTCGGCTGTCAGATGAACGTCTATGATGGCGAGCGTATGGGCGAGCTTCTCGACGAAAAAGGTCTGTCGGCGGCGCCTGAGGGCGAGGATGCGGACTTGGTCGTGCTCAACACATGCCATATTCGCGAGAAGGCGGCGGAGAAGATTTATTCCGATATTGGGCGGCTGACCAAAGGCAAGACGCAAAAGAAAGCGCCGATGATTGCGGTGGCGGGATGCGTCGCTCAGGCTGAGGGCGAAGAGATCATGGCGCGCGCGCCGGCGGTCTCCATGGTGGTGGGTCCGCAGGCCTATCACCGTTTGCCCGATATGCTCGATAAAGCCGTCGAAGGCGGACGGGCGACCGACACCGATATGCCCGCGATTGCCAAGTTTGGCGCTTTGCCAGCACGCAAGCGGCGCTCTCCAACGGCGTTTCTGACGGTCCAAGAGGGTTGCGACAAATTCTGCACCTATTGCGTGGTGCCATACACACGCGGCGCGGAAATTTCGCGGCCTTTCAGTGATTTAATCGGCGAGGCTTGCAAACTGATCGAAGCAGGCGCGCGTGAAATCACGTTGCTGGGACAGAACGTCAATGCTTGGGCGGGCGAAGATGAAGTGGGTAGGGATGTTGGGCTTGCAGGGCTCATCCGCGCTATCGCAAAGCTCGATGGGTTGGAGCGTATCCGCTATACCACAAGCCACCCCAACGACATGGAAGACGATCTTGTAGCAGCCCACGGCGAGGTCGATAAGCTGATGCCTTATCTCCATTTGCCGGTGCAGTCGGGCAATGACCGGGTGCTCAAAGCCATGAACCGTGCGCACACAGCCGAAAGTTATTTGAAGCTCCTCGAACGTTTCCGCGAGGCGCGGCCTGATATTGCGCTTTCGGGTGATTTTATCGTGGGCTTCCCTGGTGAGACCGAAGAGGAATTTCAGGACACCCTCAGCGTCATTGACGAGGTGCGTTATTCCCAAGCGTTCAGCTTCAAATACTCACCGCGCCCCGGCACGCCTGCTGCCACCTTGGACAATCAAATCGCCAAGGACGTTATGGACGACCGCCTGCAGCGTCTCCAAGCGCGCCTCAACCGTGATCAGCGCGCCTTTAATGACGCGCTAGAGGGCAAAACCTGCGACATTCTGGTTGAGCGCAAAGGCAAGCTTCCCGGGCAATGGCTCGGTAAGTCGCCTTGGCTCACCAGTGTGTGGTTTGCCGAAGAAGAGGGGCGCACTGCTGAGATCGGTGACCTTATCAAGGTCAAGCTTGTCGAGGCGGGCCCCAATTCAATCAGAGGTGAGCTGATTTAGCCGCCCGGCGCCGCGTTCTGGCGGTCGTTAAACCGCTTCACAGCCGCTGCGATAACCGTACCATCGCGTGTGTTTGCGGGCAGCTCATAAAGCGACTCGAGATACGCCACGTCGAAATCTGTTATAGATGCAGGGGCGAATTCCTCGTTGAAGAGGGTGAGGATGGTTTGAGGCGTGCCCGGCTCGTTCTTCACATCATCGCTAACCGAGGCGAGCAAACGAATGGTCGCATAATCGGCGATCTGACGAAGAGTCTTTTCTTTCAGCGCGCCTGTCTCGACCAGAACCACGGCGCCCACAATGTTGATCCGATCTTTGTTAAGCCGGGTTGCCACTTCGGTCTGGTTGACAAACTGGCCAGCGCCTCTTCCGACTTGTCGCTCACCAGGAAGAGCCGAGCCATCGATATTGCGGCGGTCGAACCGATGCCAAGAGCGCACCGCCGAAGAGCCTGCATAAATGCGTTCGATGTCAAAGCTTTTTAGCCCTTCAAAGAGCCATGGCTCATCATCCTCAAGCTGCTTCACAGCATCGGTCACATTGTTAAGGAAGCCCAGAAATGCGTTGGGGTCGCAATCTGCCTTTTCATTGATCTTCATGCCTCGCAACTGCCGGGCATTGTCTTCGATCCGCTCTTTAACGACCGCGGCGAAATCATCTGGCATGCCTGAGACCATGACACACAAGGGTGCAACAAGCCTTGCAGCGGGCTTGCCGGAACGCTGTGGCCGAGTAATCGCGCGGCCAACGCGTCGCACCTGTTCGCTCACTCTTTCGTCGTTCTCAAGGTCACCCTTAACGATGATGGAGGGGTCAGTCTGATCAGACTGAGTGGCTGCTATATCGGTGGACGAGGTGTCCTGCGCATAGAGTGGCAGGCTTACAGCGCTCAAAAGCGCGGCGCTTGAGGCTAAAAGAAGTCGACGCACAGGAATGATCACCTTGTTAATTGCGGGGTTGGCCTATCAAACGAAAGAGAGCCGAAATTGCTCCCAATCTTCGATCAACGGCAATTGTAGGTAGACAGATGGCCGATTAGGGGAAATTGCGGGGGCCTATCGTATTGCCCTCGCGCTCAGGGCTTACTCTTCCTCTTCAAGCCGAACAGCGCGGCTTGCAATGTTACCATAAAAGCGTGTCCGACTTGCGCGTGATGGGGTTTCGTAAAGCATTGTGAGAAGCGATTTGTCGAAAGAGGTCAGCTCCTCGGGAGCCTCATCGCCTTCCTGAAACAGGGTCAGAATTGTCGGGGCCGCTGGCACCGCGTCGGGAGATATGCCTTTGCTGTTTCCAAACGTGCGCATGCTTGCATAGTCGGCCAGCTGGGTTAGCGTTTTACCGTCTGCTGCTTCCAATTCGATCAAAACCGCTGCTCCACCAAGAGGGTTGGGCGCACGTTGCAGACGTGTTGCGTAAAAGTCCTTTTGGGTGGCCCTTGAAAAGGCGAGGCGATCGTTTCCAATCCCGTTTGAGGTTGGCACATTGACCGGGCCGATGGCCCTTTTCTTGCGATATCGCCAAGCGCGCACTGGGCCTTCTTCCGTAAGCACGCGCATGCGCTCAAAGCTTAGTAAGTGATCCAGCGCATCAGAATCATAGTTGAGCCACGTGCTTGCCTCGCCTTGGTCCGTGGGCACAAAGATAACAGAGGTATTGTGTTTGCACCCCTCGGGAAAGTTCTCGTGATTAAGACCAAAAGCGACTGCGTTTTCGCGCATGCGCTTCTCAATCACCTTGGCGGCCTCTTCTGGAAGGCCAAAGACCCTTGGGCACATCGGTTCAGAATATGTGCCAACGGCCTGTGTGAAGCGGGGCTTTTCTAAAATGTCCTGCGCCATATGGCGAAGCTCACTGCGGCGCTCGCGTTCGGTTAGCGGCGCTTCAACAATGATGGTGTCGTCATCGGTGGTTTGAGGCGGGGATTGTGTTTGGGACACCGCGGTTTCTTGCGTGCCTTGCACCGTGGGTGCTTGCACCTCTTCGGGCGCAGGAGCTTGGCCGGCTTGGAAAGAGATTGTGGCAGTTGCCGTCGCCAAAATAAGGGAAATTGAAGCCATCGTCATCTCTCCTGCTGGCACCTCCGTTACAAAAGCTATACTTCGATTTATGAACTATAGATGACTTTCCACCGGCCATTGGGGTGTTGTAACTTGCCAAGACGACGCTTGGGGTTACCTTTGCGACTCATGAAGGCCGCGCTGCTTTGCGGGGTCCAACTGCGAAGGACCCTATGGGACGCAGACCAAGTAAGCAGACGCCTGGATCGATTGACCCGACGGTCGTTCCCGCAGCCATAAACTCCAACGAGCCATCACCCTCTGGTGGCGGAGCAAAGGCTGAACTTTCCTTTGAAAACCAATCGCTCCTGGGCACTTTGTTTGGGCAGTTTGATGCCAATCTGGTGCAGGTGGAGAACCGTCTTGGCGTCTACATCCACGCGCGCGGTGATAAGGTTGTGATCGAGGGAACCAAGGATAATGTGGCGCGCGCCCGCGAAACTTTGATGACCATGTATGATCGCTTAGCGCAGGGACAGGACTTGGATGCAGGCGCTATTGAATCGCTCATCGCCATGTCAAACGAGCCGACTTTGGAAGGCATCATAAGCGGCGATAACAAAGAACCGCCCATCATGATCCGCACACGGCGCAAAACCATTGTGCCGCGCTCTGCCACGCAGATTAGCTATATGCGCTCGCTTGCCCGTGACGACATAATCTTTGCGCTTGGGCCCGCAGGGACAGGTAAGACGTATATCGCCGTGGCACAGGCCGTCAGCCAGTTGATCAGCGGAAGCGTCCAGCGCTTGATCCTGTCGCGTCCGGCGGTGGAGGCGGGGGAAAAGCTCGGCTTTCTGCCCGGCGATATGAAAGACAAAGTCGATCCGTATCTACGCCCGCTCTATGATGCGTTGAATGACTGTATGCCGCCCGAACAGGTGGAGCGGCGCATTGCCTCTGGCGAGATTGAGATTGCACCGATCGCTTTTATGCGCGGGCGCACGCTGTCTGATGCGTTTGTGATCCTTGATGAGGCACAAAACACCACGCGCGAGCAGATGAAGATGTTCCTCACCCGGTTTGGCCAGAACAGCCGGATGGTGGTGTGCGGTGACCCGCGCCAGGTCGATATCCCCGGCGGTGACCGTATGAGCGGGCTTGCTGACGCGGTGGACAAGCTTGAGGGTGTCGATGGCTTTGGCACCATCCGCTTTACCGCTGCCGACGTTGTTCGACATCCCATCGTTGGGCGCATCGTAGAGGCCTATGAGGGGTGAGGTCATGTGGCGTGGGTGAGACAAGCTCACCTGCGCCTTGAGGTTACTGCGTCAATCTAAGCTGAGCGATCTTTTGTGCAATCTCGCGGAATGCATCCTCTAGCGCTTGCGTGTCTTGCGCGGAGTACGCCCGGCCCGATGTCGCGCAGTCTATGAGGTTTTGCGTGAGGGTCGTTCCAAAGGCGACCACCCAAACGGAGACGTTTTCATTTCGCGCGGCTCTGCATGCCGCTTGGAAGCGAGCAGCGTGATTGGCGCGGACTTGGTTATTGTCCGTCCCATCGTGAATGCGCCGGTCCCACCAATGCGTGCCATAAGGGGTGTAGACCCGGTCGTTAGGAGCAAGCTCTCCATCTGTTAGGAACACGATGTGGCGAGAGATGTCGTCCCCGTTGGGCGCTGCCGCATTATCGTCAGAGAAAATGCCATCGGGCGCAATAAAGCGTGCTCCCCAGACCATTCCGATATCGTGATAGGTCGCACCGTCCGGGCGCAGATCGCCGACATAGGTTTCAAGCTCAAACCGAGAGAGTTCATCAAGACGCTGTGCTGGGCGAGGGCAAAAGTAGAGCGAGTTTTCTAGCTCAACATCCTGATCATCGATCCGCACATCGTCGCGTGTGTAAGTCCACCATTGGTTCGGATTGCTGACACGCATCCATGTGAGGTCGCGCAATGCCGGCTTCCAGCGCTGATCATCATTGCTCGGACGAAGGTTGATGTCGAGGTCAAAGGCCCCCGCCGGTACAGGGTCAAAGACCGAGTTTGCAACCGTGCTCGCCTCTTCGATACAGCCATCCCATGTCACCGTTTCGGCCGCGTTGTTCCATCCTGTTGGCGCGTCCATCTGGTTATCGTCATACAAAGGCGACAAACTGTAGGAGACGGGGCGATACACCCACTCGAAGCTCTCGTCGCGTTCTTCGGTGACCGTGATGGTCGCGTCTGCATCATAGGTATATTCGAGAATGTCGAAGTCGCATTGGCCGGACCTGTTTGTGTACTGACCGCCGCCGCCATAAAAGCCGGTGTAGTTGGCAACGCCGGTGTATGTCACGGTCCGTGGGTTGGAGTTTGTTGCAGAGACCTGCGTCCATCCTGCTTGATCGCTCGAATTGAAGTTATCTGTTGATTGCAAGCTGTTGTAATAATCGACACAATCATCAAACGTGGGCTGAGTTGTGTTGTAGTTTTGGCGGTTTTGGAACACCCAATTCCTGCCATCGCCAGTTCGCTCATAATCGGTGTTGGTGGGTTCCCACTCCCCAAAAGTGATTTCCCCCTCGCGCGAGTTGTAGGTGTGGTTGCGCGCCATCCAATTAGGGTTTTCGTCCAAAACCGCGGCCCCGACATTCACACTGGAGGAGTAGGGCACCACGCCATACCGCACCTGCGCGCGCGGGGAGGTCGATTCCTCGACCGTGTCATAAAAGGCCAAGGTTGCATCGCGAACGCCCTGGATCCGCGAACCCGAACACTCGTTCCAAAAGCCATTGGAAAACCCGCAACTGCGCCCCTGAGGGGTCCACGCCATTGAGCCCGTCGTGTCGATCACGAACATAATATCCGTGTTTGAGATATTGATATCCGCCTTGCACGTCACTGAAAGGCTGTAATCCTGAAAGCCAAAAACCCCCATGATCGTTGCCGGAAGCGTTCCATTGGCAGAGCCAAGCACCTCGCCATTGGTCGCGGAGTAGGTTCGGGTCATGTCCTGCGTCCCGAAAATGCCCTCGGGGTAATTCTGGTCGAAAAATGCCTCACCTCTCTCTCGTGCCTCGGTGGTGAGCGTTTCAGTGAGCATCGCCTGACGCGCGGCAAGCGCGCCTGCGTCACACGCCTGTTGAAGGCGGGTTTGCGTCATATAATACCGGCTTGCATCCACACCCCCGCCGACCATCGCCAAAATCGGCACCAAGGCAGCCGCCGCAATAGCGAGTGTGTTCGCGCCAGTATCTCGGGCAAGATTGCGCAAGAATGAGCAGGTTGAGCTGTGTGTCGTATCCATAAAATGCACTACCAATGAGGCACCGCGATCCGTCGATGGACTGCGATGCGAGAGTGCATCGGGTGTTACACAGGGCCGGTAGTACCGGGCTGAAACACACCTTGGGTAAGGCCCCTGATAGAGTCTCACCGCAAAATTAACGCTAAGTATTAGGGCTCTATTTGACTGTTTTTACACCTAGGCATAGGTTCAACACCGCGCCTTTATTGAGGGCTTTGGTGGGGGGATACATGAGACGGTTTGCAATAGCTTTGGCGCTTGGTGCGATAAGTGTAGCACCCGTTGCCGCCAGCCCGGGCGATGAGCCAGCTGCATCCGGCACCCCGGCGACCGCTTCGGCGGGGGAGGGAGAAGGCGCATCGGGTGACGGCACCACACTGGACAGTCAGAGCCAAAAAAAGATCGCCGAACTCGAGCGCCGCAACGCCATCCTTGAAGCAAAGAAAGAGCTTAATGTCGCAGCTTTTGCGCGGCTCGAACTGATCCTTGCAGCCTTTGCTGCCTTACTGACGTTTGTCGTAATCCTCATCGCTTTTCGAACCAAAAGCGAAGCGATTGAGGAGGCTCGCAAAGAAGCAGTCAAGGAGGCCAAGCAGGCGGTAGAGAAAAGCAAAACCGAGTTTGAAGCGCTTGTTGAGAAAACAAGGGGAGAGCTTGATGGTCTCACCAGAGCCGCGCGTGTTTCATCGGAAGAAAGCAAACGAAGCCTCGCCAAAGCGAACCGCCGAGCAAATGATATCGAGAACCTGCACGGCCAAATGCAGGCCCAGGGCGTTGAGGCAGATGAGGCGCTGTGCGCGATCAGAGACGCTCTTGAGTTTGTGAACAACCAGACGGTGGATGCAAGCCGCGGGGCGGAAGATAAAAAGGCGACCGAAGCAGAGAAGCGCACACTTGTGATTGCTGCTGCCGAAAACAAGGATGAACAGCGAGACAAGTGGTCCGTTGAGCAGTTCAAGATCGCTATTGGCAAGGCGCGGTATTCTGATGAGGACTGGCCCAAAGTCGTTGAGCTTTCGAAGGAAATGGCTGAACTTTATCAGGATGACAACGCCGCAAGAGAGTTCGCATTAGCGTCCATTGGTTATGCAGAACTGATGCTTCATAACTGGCAAGGGGGAGAAGAAGCTTACAAAGACGCAATGACGTTTTTCGAGACGAATGATAAAACGCAGGAAGCCGATTACGCTTTGGTCGCACATCAGCTGGCGTTTGCATTGGTTGAGCAAGGGAAGAGTGAGGCAGCATTACCCATAGCGAGAAAAGCGGTATCGTTGTACGATGAGCTATTGGGAGGAGACCGGCTCATTCCTTACATAAGTAGGCGGCTCCTGGCGTACATATTGATCGAGTTGGGTGAGTTCCAAGAGGCCGAAGATTTGCTGCTCGAAGCTGTCGCGAGCGATCAAGAGATTGCACGTGTTGATTGGTTGAGTTGGAGCAATATCCGTCTTGATCTTGCTAGATGCTATATTTTGCAGGACCGATATGCCGAGGCTCGGGAGGCGTTCGGGACGCTTTTGGAAGAGTGCTCGGAAAGATTTTCGCCCGATGAGTCACAAGCAGTTTCAATTCGGGTGATTGGAGCGCGTATTGCGGCTTTGACCGGAGAAGGCGAGGAGGCTTCAAAAATTCTGTCCGCACTGCCTGACTTAGCGAAAGTCGAAAGTTGGCTGCCGCGCCGGGCCGCAACGCTGGCCTTGGTTCAGGGTCAGACTGCAGATGCACTCGACAATACGGCGCAGGCGACTGATTATCTCGATGAGGCTCGATCTATCTTTAAAGAGATCGCCCCTGTCGCCGAAGTTGAGCTTCGCAAGCTCGAGGAATACCTCGAAACCCGCAAGCAAAACTAGCGTCGGGTCGGCACCGCTACGGCCTTCCGGCGCTATCCCCTAGCGAACTCCAACACAGCCTTTCCTACCCGTCCCAAAAACCGTTATCCCACCATCATGTGCCGCCTTTCACCCCTCGATTCCCTGCCCGCAAAGGCTCGCCCAATTGGTCCCGATTGCTTTTCTGCCCCTGAACAGTGTGCCAAGTGTGCCAAACTATCCCTAAGTCACTGGAAAGGCTCCGGTTACGATGCAGCTTGAGATTGACATCGAAGACTGGCCCGAAGGCGATTGGGAAGAGCTTGCACAGCGCGCTTCTGAGGCGATCTGTGAGGTAGTGCCAGAGCTTGCTAACGCGCGTTTGTTGGTGAGCCTTGTGTTTACGTCCGATGCCGAAGTGCATGCTCTCAATCGCGAATGGAGAGACCGGGATAAACCCACCAATGTGCTGAGCTTTCCGATGCTCACCCGCGATGAGCTGTTAGACCTTAACGCGGACGGCCACCTTGAAATGCCCCCTGTGCTATTGGGGGATGTTGCGCTCGCATATGAAACCTGCGCGCGTGAAGCGAGCGAAAAGGCCGTTCCGCTGGGCCATCATGCAAGCCACCTCATCATCCATGGGCTCCTCCATCTGGCAGGGCATGACCACGTCAATTGCGACGAAGAAGCGCAGGCTATGGAGCTTTTGGAGATAACGGCCCTTGCCAAACTGGGAATTGCAGACCCATATGGTGACACAGACAACGCAAGTGACAGTGATGACACAGATACAACCTCATGAGGGCCCTCGGAATAGAAATGCCCGATAGTAGCAGTCCAACCGCAGGAGACGCGGAGAGTAGCAGCGGGCTCATCGCCAATTTGGGGTCCGCTCTTAAAAAGATGGTCGGTGCCGATGAGGCGGACCGGTCATTGCGCAAGGCAATCGAAGAGAAAATCGATGAGCACGAGGGCGAGAACGGCCACGATGCTGAAAACGATGATGGGCAAGGCGGCGACAATGGTGATCTTTCACCGGTCGAGCGCCAGATGCTGCGCAACCTCCTGCACTTCTCAGAACATGATGCCGATGACGTCGCCGTGCCTCGCGGAGAGATCATCGCGGTGGATGCATCGCTAAGCTGGGATGATCTGGTCGCGCAGTTTGCAGAGCATGGACACTCGCGCATGCCTGTCTATCGCCATACGCTCGATGATGTGATCGGCATGATCCACGTCAAAGATGTGTTCGCATACCTTGCCAATGGCAAAGCGCCGCCACGCGATTGGACGGTGCTGATGCGCCAACCACTTTATGTGCCGCAAACGCGCGGGGCTCTCGATGTGCTGGCTGATATGCGGGCGCGCCGGGTGCATTTGGCCGTGGTGCTGGACGAGTTTTCAGGCACCGATGGGCTCATCACGATTGAAGACCTTGTCGAAGAGATCGTTGGTGAAATCGAAGATGAGCATGATGAGACGCCAGAGGAACTGATAGTGCCGATTGGCGATGGCATGTGGGATTGCGACGCGCGCGCAGAGCTTGAGGATGTGGCTGAGGCGGTTGATGCGCGCCTTGCCGAGGTGGAAGAAGCGGTGGATACATTGGGCGGGCTGGCTTTTGTTCTTGCAGAAGCGGTGCCAACGGTAGGCAGCATGTTGGAACATCCAAGCGGGTGGCGCATTGAAGTAACCGCGGGCGATGAAACGCATGTGAAGCGCCTAAGGCTGCATGCGCCAGCCGACACTCCTAATGAGAGTGGCTTGCAATAATATCATCCTCTGGGCCGTTTTTTACAGTTCCCTTCGCTTTTTTGCATCCACTTCTTGCAGGTTTGCGTAGCTCCTATCAAAGGAGCTGAAATTCAATGGTGTCACGTCGTCTTCCCCCTTTGCGAGCGCTCGAAGCGTTCATGCGCACCGTCCGGTTAGGATCTGCGCGTGCGGCCGCTGAGGAGATTGGTCTGAGCCCCTCTGCGCTTTCTCGTCGCATCACCAATCTTGAAGAGTTTGTGGGAAAGAAGCTGTTCACCCGCGCCCGTCAGTCGATGCAACTGACCGACGAGGGCCAAGCGTTCTATGAGGCTGTGAACCCGCATATGGAAGCGCTGGCAAGGGCGGTTGAAAGTCAATCGGACAATATCGCACTGCTTCGCCTCCGGCTTGGTGTCCTTCCCATGTTTGGGAGCCAGCGCCTGTTTCCAAGATTGGGTGAGCTGCGCAAACGCCACCCGCTGCTCCACATTGATATTGATACAGCGCCTCACTTGGAGGACCGGGTTGGTGACACGTTGGATGCCGCGATCATCTTGTCGCGTGGTCCGGCCAGCGGGCTGCATGCGGTGCGTCTTGATCACAATCTGGTCCATGCGATCTGTTCACGCGCGGCGGCTGGTGCGATCGGCGATGATCTCAATCGCGAAGTGCTCGATAAGCAGACGTTCCTTATTCACAATGAACTGCCCGAAAGCTTTGTTGCATGGAAGAAGGCGAATAATCTCGACGACTTCGAGCCGGCGGCAATTGATCACTATGATTCAGGTGCTTTGATGCTTGAAGCAGCGGCGCAAGGGTTGGGTATTGCGATCATGCATGATGATCACCTGCGCCGTGCAGCTGACAACCGCCTCACCAATCTGCCGGGCCCTGATGTCCATAGCCCCTATAGTTACTGGTTTGTTTGCAAGCCTACTGCGCTTGAGACGCGCCCTGTTCGGCTGTTTCACGATTGGTTGGTGCGCGCTGGTCTCTAGACCGGGGTGAACCGGTTTAAATCTTGGTGATAGCGTGCTGTTTCGCCACATCATCCGCCTCGTAGCGAATGGGCGGCACATCATGTGCAAAATCACGCAAAGGCTTTCCCAGCGCATCGCACAGCGCCTCTTCAATTCGGCGGCGCGCCTCAATTCCGATGGCTTTGCGGCCAACGTATTCGGCCGGGCTAAATGGCTCGAGGAAGTGGATATGCAGCGGAAAAGTGCCCTTACGTGAAAGGACACGCTTTGCATTATTGAGCCCGCCTTCCTCGCCGATCCAACCGATCCACTCAGCAACCGGGCCGTAATCGATGAGCACGGGTTGCACCATTACGCCAGGAGGGGGAGGCTCAAGCACCGAAAGCATGCTCGTTTTGAAGGGTAGAAGCGATTGGCCATCAGTCGTAGTCCCCTCGGGAAACACAGTCACTGACCAATTGTCGGCGAGCGCCTCCTTCAGGGCGTTGATCTGATTGGCGACACTCATCCGAGCCTCGCGCTTCACAAACACGGTGCGATTGATCTTAGCAAGCCAGCCCACGATAGGCGCTTGTTCAAGCTCAGCCTTAGCAACAAAGGCCGTTCCGCACGCGCCTGCCAAACTCAAAATGTCTAACCACGACACGTGGTTCGCCACGTAGAAGACATCGCGCTTGAGGTGGGTTCCATGAACCTTGACCCTTGCGCCTGAAATGCGAGCTGCAAAACGCAGAAACCACATGGGGAAGGGCGAGCCGTAAGCGAAGATGCGGTATATATAATGCAGAGGCACCATCACAAAGATAAGAGCTGCCAGGCAAAGCGCTCTCACGGTAATGCGTAGCCAACCGCGCAGGGAAATCGGAGTGTCCTCACCGCGGGCAGCGGCAATACGCAAACCCCATGCCTGGTCATCCCCGCCCATCGATGTGTCTGTTTGTCGCGCGGGTGTGGTCATCTTTGTATCCCTTAAGTGCGACTTATGCCGCAAGTCTCTTAATCGTCGCGCGAAAGGCGCACGCCGTACAGTTCCATCCTGTGATCGACGAGACGATAACCAAGCTTTTCGGCGATCTGCTTTTGAAGCGCCTCAATTTCCGGATCGACAAATTCGACCACCTTGCCCGTCTCCACGTCGATCAAGTGATCGTGGTGCGCTTCGGGAACGGGCTCATAACGAGAGCGGCCATCACCAAAGTCGTGGCGGTCAAGAATGCCCGCTTCTTCAAAAAGCCGTACGGTGCGGTAAACGGTCGCAATCGAGATTTTGTCATCAATTGCCGAAGCGCGTTCGTGGAGCAGTTCGACGTCGGGGTGGTCTTCGCTTTCCGACAATACCCGCGCGATGACGCGGCGTTGCTCCGTGATACGCAGGCCTTTTTCTGCGCACAATTGCTCAAGGTCAATCTTCTGGCTCACGCCATACCATCCTTTGTAGCGGGGTGCCGGATCGCTCCGGCTTGGGATCGTTCTTCCCCTTACTAGCGCTTGCAGAAATGCTCAAGTTTCGCAGCTGTTGAAGAAAATCGATTGTAGTATTCGACAATTGCTTGGCCAAAGATCACCCAGCCATCGATCCCCCGGCCAACAATCGCGCAGCCACATGAAAAAAGGGCACCGCTTACACTCGCAAGTGCCTAGCAGTGCCCGTTGGAGCGACCCAAAGCAGTCCAGCGACTGCCAATTCAATTGTAATCAAGCAGCGCGGCGACGGCCTCTTGCTGCACCTGGCTTGCGGCCAAGACCAATTTTCTTAGCCAGATCCCGGCGTTTCTCGGCATAGTTTGGAGCCACCATCGGATAATCTGATGGAAGGTTCCAACGTTGACGATATTCTTCGGGTGTCATGTTGTAATTTGTGCGCAAATAGCGCTTCAGCATCTTCAGTTTTTTGCCGTCTTCCAGACACACAATGTAATCTGGTTTAACCGATGCACGAATGGAAACTGCAGGATCCGGACGCTCTTCAACAGCCTCCGGCTCTTCACCTAACCCTGAAAGTGCACCATAAACGTTTGTAATCAGCCCAGGCACAGCGTCGACTTCTACGCTGTTATTGCTGAGATGGGCTGCGACGATATCGCTGGTAAGCGTTATCAACGTCTCTTTCATCTCTATCTCTAAGTTTTGCATGAGTTCCTCGTTATTATATGTTCGGATTTTTCCGATTTTTGAGCGCATGGATTACAAACTGACTGTTCGCAAGTATGCGCGCGCGTACAGTGCCAAAAACGAGGCTTTGTGTCCAATAATTGGATACAATTATTGACTAGACCAAGCAGCCAAAAGTAATCGCATCGACACGCTTGCCGTCTGCGAGGCGATAGTAATCCAAGCGCTGGCCAATGGGCTTAAATCCAACTTTCTCATAGAGATGGATCGCCGGATTGCCTCGCCGCATTTCGAGGAAAATACGGTTGGTGCCGCGCTGTTTGGCGTCTTCAAAAAGTCTGTGGATGAGACTTTCGCCAAGTCCTTTGCGTCGAAATTCGGGCGATACTGCGATTAAAAGCAGTTCTTCTTCGTCTGCAGCTTGGCGTGTGAGTACAAATCCAGCGGCTGATTCTATTCCTTCGACGGGCGATTCGCACGGTATCAATTGCCCGGCTCCATCGATCACCAAACTGCGTGTGCTTGGCATGGCGAGCGCGTCAGTGATCTGGCGTGTGTTCCATGCCTCGCCAAAAACAGGGTCGAAGGCCTCATCCATCACCTTCATAATCCGGGCCACATTACTTGGATGGGGGGCTGAATAGATGTTTGGGCGGGTGCTCACGTTGAATGCCCTTGCAACGATTGTGGCTTAGCGTCTGGCGGCCGGCCATAAATGGGGGCGAGGTTTGGGGTGAAACATGGGGTGGGCAGGGATTTCGCCATCGACGCGTTGGGAAGCAGGTTAATGGCTGTGTGCGAACTGTCCAAGATCAATGAAGCAAGGTCTTGTGCCCGGTTTCCGGCGATGCATTTGGCGTTGTCCCTTGCGGCAGCTTTCTCAGGTGTCAAAGATGCCGCGTCACTTGAGGGGATCCCATCAGCGGTAAAATCCTGCACAAACCATTCACCATGGCCGCCATTCACACAAACGGTCACAGGTTGAGCTTGGCCCGTTTCGCGGCGAGCGATTGCAGCGATGAGTGAGAGCGTCGGGTAACCAAGAACTTTCGCGCCCCAGGCAACGCCCAATGCCCGGGCGGCTGCAATCCCAATGCGCACCCCTGTAAAGCTCCCCGGACCAAGCGATGTCAGGATAGTTTCGGACTGCCCCTTATCAGGAAGCGCCTCGATCATCGGTATCAATCGCTCAGCATGACCACGGCCCAGCGTCTGGTGATCATGCGCAATGATCTGTGTGCCCTCAAACAGGGCCACAGAACACGCTTCACTAGCGGTTTCAATGACAAGAGTGCGCCCGGCGTCATCCATGAAAGCGCACTGCCTCAGGTCGGGCGCATTCGCAAGTCAACATGCCTTCGTGCAGCGTGACCCTTAATTTAGGCGGCGCGCACTTCGCTGACTTCTGGCACATAATGCTTGAGCAGGCTTTCGATGCCCTGCTTCAAAGTCATAGTGCTTGATGGGCAACCTGCACATGCGCCTTGCAAGGTGAGATAGACTACGCCTTCCGAAAAACCGCGATACGCGATATCACCGCCATCGCTCGCAACCGCAGGGCGAACACGCGTTTCTAGCAGTTCGTGGATCGATGCGATGACTTCTGCATCTTCCTCGCGATCTTCCACCATCAAGCCAAGCTCTTCGCCCGGAACCGAAATGCCATCCGCACTGCCGCCGACAAACAGCGGGGCTTCGGATACGAAATGGTCGAGAAGTATCGTGACAACTTCTGGTTTCAGCGCGCTCCAGTCAGAACCTGGCGCGGCCGTGACCGTGACAAAATCCCAGCCATAAAAGACATTGACCACCTCACCTGTGTTGAAAATTGCCTCTGCAAGCGGACTTGCTTCGGCCGCCTCGGGCGATGCAAATTCGCGCGTGCCCGACGGCATAACCGTGCGGCCCGGCAGAAATTTTAAGCTGGAGGGGTTGGGTGTGGTTTCTGTCTCAATAAACATGCAACAGTAAATAGGAGCGATAAGGCCCTGCGGCAAGCGTGCCAATTCGCACCAACCATTCACTGGTCCTTCATGCCTTGCACCTCTATATACGCCGCATGAAATTCCCAATCCGCGTAAGCGCTGCTCTCACATTCGCCGCCGCACTCTTCGCTGTGCAACCAGCGACCGCTCAAGAAGTGCTGGCCATGCCGCTTTCTGAGCCTGTCTATAACGTGCCCGAGCCGACCGCTGTGCAAAGCGAGGATGAGACGCCTTGGATTTATGAGGGCAGTAACGTGCCCGTCGATCGCAAGTGGCTTTTTGGTAAGATGGACAACGGACTGCGCTATGCTGTGCGCCGCAATGGTGTGCCGCCTAATCAGATTTCGATTAGAGTGCGGATTGACGCAGGCTCTTTGCATGAGACCGATGAAGAGCGAGGCTATGCTCACCTTCTGGAGCATATGTTGTTCCGCGAAAGCACGCATTTGGGGCAAGCCGAAGCGATTGCCGCTTGGCAGCGTTTAGGGGCGACCTTTGGCGCGGACACAAACGCGGAGACGAGCTTTACCCACACAGCCTATAAGCTTGATATTCCAGACATAAGCCCACAGAAACTGGATGAGAGTTTCAAGCTCCTGTCAGGCATGATCAAGGGGCCGGTCTTAACCGATGAGAATGTGGCCGCCGAGATTCCGATTGTGCTTGCAGAAAAACGCGAGCGTGGCGGCGCAGCAGAACGGGTAAGCAAGCTCTCGCGCAGCATTTATTTTGCAGGCCAACGCCTGGTCGACCGTGACCCAATCGGGACCGAGGAAACTCTACAGGCGGCGAGCGGTGCAAAACTGCAAGCCTTCTATGATCGCTGGTATCGCCCCGAAAAGACCGTGATTGCCGTGGCAGGCGATGCTGACCCGCAGGTTCTTGCCGGCCTTGTTGAAAAGTGGTTCGGCGAATGGGAGGGCACCGGTGAGGCCGGGACCGCTCCGGATTTTGGCGACCCCGTCGCGCCCGAAGGGGCGGGGCTGATGCCCGGCATTGACGCACCGCTTGGTGAGATGGCTGTGGTTGTTGAACCTGACCTTTCCCGGCGATTGACGTTTGTAATCGCCCGCCCCTGGAGGCAAGTGAAGGACACCATTGTCTACAATGAAGGCAAGATCATAGACGACCTTGCATTGATGATCATTAACCGGCGTATCGAAAAGCGAGCGCGCAGCGGTGGCTCTTTCGTAACTGGCGGCGTTGGAAAATCCCCCGTGGCGCGTTCGGCGCATTTAACAAGCGTCGCGGTCTCGCCCATCTCTGATGATTGGCAGTCGGCTTTGGCGGAAGTGCGCGGGATCATCGCCGATGCAATCGCGAAGCCCCCTTCACAAGAAGAGATCGACCGCGAAGCTTCTGAGCTTGAGGTAGGCTATATCAACTTTCTTGAGCAGGAGCGCGTGCAGTCAGGGCGCAGCCTCACAGACAGCCTTATCGGCGCAGTCGATATTCGCGAAACTGTTGCTAGCCCGCAGGTCTTCCTCGACGTGTTCCGCAGCGCTCGGCCTCGCATGACCCCGCAGGAAGTGCACGCTCGCACCAAGGCTCTTTTTCAGGGAAGTGTGGTGCGATCTTTGTATGTGACACCGTCAATCGGGGAGGCGGATAAGGCTGCGTTAAATCTTGCATTGTCGAGCGAGGCCATTTCCGATGAAACGGCGCGCTTTGCGGCTGCTGATATCTCTTTTGACGAACTGCCCCCGGTTGGCGAGCCCGGCACAATCACCTCTCAGGGGCCTCTGGGCATCCTCGAGGTACAAAAGGTTGAGTTTGCGAACGGTGTGAAAGCAATTCTTTGGGCCAATGACGCGGAGCCGGGCAGGGTGACTGTGCGTGTGCGTTTTGGGTCTGGAAGGCGCGCCTTTGATGAAAACAACGCGCTTTATGCAACGCTTGGAACGGCTGCACTGATGCGGTCTGGGATTGGCGAGCTTGGGCTTGATGAATTGGAGCGACTTGCCACAGGACGCAAACTGGGTCTTGATTTTGGTATCGACGACGCGGTCTTCACTTTCACAGCGCAATCGCGCTCAGATGATGTTGCTGATCAGCTGTATTTGTTTGCGGCAAAGCTGGGCATGCCGCGTTGGGACCCGCTGCCCGTCGAGCGGGTAAAGCGTCTGGCGCAACTTGGATACAATTCCTATTCCACCAGCCCCGATGCGGTGTTGGCGCGTGATCTGGAATATGTCCTTAGCAACAATGATGCACGTTTCGGCACGCCGACGCCCGAAATGCTTGAGAATGCGACGCCTGAAGAATTCCGCCGGGTGTGGGAGCCGCTTCTTGCGCAGGGCCCTGTTGAAGTGCTCGTGTTTGGTGAATTTGATCAAGCCGAAATCGTTGAAAAGTTGCGCCTCACCTTTGGTGCCTTGCCCGAGCGCAGGCCCATTCCAGCAGATGTTGCCGCGCGTGTGCCGCGTTTCCCACCGCCAACACCGAAGGCCAAAGTCTTAACGCACCGCGGTGACCCTGATCAGGCAGCGGCCGTTGTTGCATGGCCAACAGGCGCGGGGCAGGCAGGCGTTCGCGAATCGCGCCAGCTCGCCATTCTGGTCAAAATCTTCAGCAACCGCCTGCTTGATGCTCTGCGCGAAGAGGCAGGTGCAAGCTACGCGCCCCAGGCTTTTTCCGATTGGCCTGATGAAATCAATGGCGGTGGCAAAATCGTTGCGCTTGCTCAGCTGAAGCCTGAATTTGTGCCCGTCTTCTTCTCAGAAGCAGAACGTATCGCACGCGAGCTTGCCGCAACTCCGCCAAGCCTTGACGATATCAGCCGCGCGACTGAGCCGTTGGGCCAGCAGGTGCGCCGTGCCTCCACCGGCAATCAGTTCTGGCTCTACAATCTTGAAGGCGCGAGCAGCGATCCGGCGCGAATTGAGCTGTTGCGCTCGATGCTGATCGATTATTCGCAAACAACCCCAGAGATTATGCAACTCCTGGCTCAGCGCTATTTCAATGGGCCAAATCCGCTTAAGCTGGCGGTCATTCCGGAAGGTCAGGAATTGGCGGAAGTGACTGAGACGCAAGGTCTTCGTGTGGATGCTCCTGTTGTGGTGGCCCCTGCCGGGGCAGCGGCTCGCTAAACACAATCGAGTGCGTCGATAAGACAGTCCTTGAAATAAAGGTGTCGCGCGCGTGCCAATGGCTTTACATATATGCGCCATGCGCTTAGGCGCGCGCCCGCACTGCATTGAATACACTGTAAATAGTCTCAAAAGAAACGAGTTGAACCGTGGCCCACAATTGGCAACCTGATAGCTGGAAAGACTTCGAAGCGCGGCATTTGCCTCATTACGAGGATGCCCAAGAATTGGCAGATGCTGAGTCCACTTTGGGTGCCTATCCGCCGCTCGTCTTTGCAGGCGAGGCGCGCGCATTGAAAGCAGACCTTGCAAAGGTTGCCGATGGCAGCGCGTTCCTTCTTCAGGGCGGTGACTGTGCGGAGAGCTTTAAGGAGTTCCACCCCAACAACATCCGCGACACGTTCCGCGTGCTCTTGCAGATGGCGGTCGTGATGACTTTCGGGTCAAAGCGTCCGGTCATCAAAGTGGGCCGGATGGCAGGGCAGTTTGCAAAGCCGCGTTCTTCGCCCACTGAAACCCAAGGTGATGTAACGCTGCCAAGCTATCTTGGCGATAACATCAACGGTATCGACTTCGACGCCGATCAGCGCCGCAATGATCCGGGCCGTATGGTTCGCGCTTATTCGCAAGCGGCCTCAACGTTGAACCTGCTGCGTGCATTTGCAGGTGGCGGTTATGCCAACCTTCGCCAAGTGCACCAGTGGACGCTCGATTTTATGGGCCGCACGCCGTGGACCGAGAAATTCGCCGAGACCGCTGATCGTATTGGCGAGGCGCTCGACTTTATGGAAGCGTGCGGGGTTGATCCCAACACAGTTCCGCAATTGCAGGGCACTGATTTTTACACCAGCCATGAGGGGCTTTTGCTTCCTTATGAGCAGGCCATGACCCGGCAGGATTCGCTGACCGGTGATTGGTATGCAACCTCTGCGCATATGCTGTGGATCGGCGACCGAACTCGCTTCCCCGGCAGCGCGCATATTGAGTTTGCGCGGGGAATTGAAAACCCGCTCGGTATGAAGTGCGGGCCCAGCCTTGAGCCTGATGCGCTGCTTCGATTGCTTGATGAGCTGAACCCATCACGCGAAGCAGGGCGGATCACTCTCATTTCGCGTTATGGCCATGACAAGGTGCTCGATGGCCTTCCGAAACTGGTGCGCGCGGTTAAAGAAGAGGGGCATCCAGTGGTATGGTCATGCGACCCAATGCACGGCAATGTCATCAAGGCGGAGAGCGGCTATAAGACCCGTCCGTTTGACCGTATCCTCACCGAGGTGAAGGGCTTCTTTGACGTCCACCGCGCCGAAGGCACGCATCCAGGCGGCATCCATATTGAGATGACAGGTCAGGACGTGACCGAATGCGTTGGCGGCGCTGTTGCCATCACCGATGAGCGTCTGGGCGATCGATATCACACCCATTGTGACCCGCGCCTCAACGCAGAGCAATCGCTTGAATTGGCGTTCGCATTGGCTGAAATGCTGAACACCGAAGTCAACGATCAGCGCGCAGCCGACGCAGCGTAAAGCCAAAGTAATCGCCGTAATGGAGGTGAGCGTGCTGGGATAGCGCGCGCTTTGCGCCTATCTTGCGCGGGCCATGTCCGCCCTTGCAACGCCCAGCCCTTTGCCACCAGACAACACGCCTGCCCCGACCGGGGGAGAGATGCTGAGCACGTTTCTCACCAATGACGCGCTTCTTTGGGGGTGTCTTGCCATGGCGATGATTGCCTTGGTGACGGTGGGCCGGGTTTCAGCGCGTCGGCGCAAAGCGGGTAAGCGTTCGCGCGAATTGCGGGCCCAATCTGACGCGGTGCACGCATTCCTTGAAATGCTAAGGGCTGACCACAATCCAGCACAGCGCGGCGTGTGGCATTATGATTTCACCACCGGATCGCAGCGATTTTCAGATGGCTTTTCACGCATGCTTGGAGGTGCGGGCGAACAAGCCATATCGGATGATCAAGCGTTGTCGCAAAGCGAGATCACACAGCGGCTCAAACAAGCCGGGGTCGATCTGGTCTCGATTGCTCGTGATCAGTTTGATCGGACAGAGCCATATGAGGTGCAATTCACGCTTCAAAGGTCCGATCACACACCGCGTTCGATGGTGCTTAAAGCCTGCAATATGCGAGGGGGCGATGGAGAGGTTCAGCGATTGGTCGCCGTGCTTTGGGAAACCAGCGAAACGACGCCAACCTCATAAGTTGCGAAAAATGCAAGGTGACACATGTGTCACCTTATTCCAACATAAATTCCCAACAAGCCAAGCTTTATCAATGCTTTGCTGTTGCTGAGAAAGTGACACTTTGTAAGCGCAATTCGCCGCCGGATTTGATTGTGAAAGAGCCGCAGCCATCATGACGCGCATGCCTGATGTAGGAAAACACTTTCTGCGCTGCGCTCCGCCCACACCTGTGTCATCAAACTGCGACACAGCGGTGTGTATTGGTATTGCGACTATGCCTTGATTTTCAGCCACAGAGCCGGATATCTACGCCAAGCGATAACGCACACCTCACGTTGAGGGGACATATAGTGTCTACCCCCGCGCCCCGCGCGCACATTGTCATTACCGATCAATCACTGGCAGACCAGTTTGCACAAACGCGCGCGCTGATGGGAAGCCTGGTGGAGCCTCTGTCAGACGCCGATGCGACCATTCAATCGATGGAGGATGCAAGCCCCGCCAAATGGCACCTGGCGCATACCAATTGGTTTTGGGAAACCTTCCTGCTTCGCGAACACGCAAGCGATTACGCCTTGTACAATGAGGATTGGCCGTTCCTTTTCAACTCATACTATGAGGCAAAAGGGGCCCGGATTTCTCGGTTTTCGCGCGGCATGTTGTCTCGGCCAACCTTAGAGGAAGTGCTTGATTGGCGCGCATGCGTTGCCGCGGCGATGGAGCCATTGCTCGATGACCCGTCGCTTGCCGATCTTATTGCCCTTGGCATTGCGCATGAACAGCAACACATCGAATTGCTGCTGACGGACATAAAGCATGCGCTTTTTCAAAACCCTCTTGGCCCAGCGATGTTTGCGCAACAGCCGATGGACACTGCTGCGACTGAGCCGATGGATTGGCATCAGCATCCCGGCGGCATTGCGCTTGTAGGTCATGACGAGGAGGGTTTCGCCTTTGACAATGAAGGCCCGCGCCACCGCGTCTTGCTGGAACCCTTTGCGCTTGGCGATAGGTTGGTCACCAATGGCGAATGGGACGAATTTATCGCTGACGGCGGCTATAAGACACCCTCGCTTTGGCTCTCTGATGGCCTTGCCTGGGTGCGCGAAAACGCGATTGGCTCGCCGCTTTACTGGCGCGATGAAGAGCACTTTACCCATGCCGGATGGCAGCCAAGAGATGCCAATGCGCCCGCTGCGCATATCTCCTATTACGAGGCCGATGCCTTTGCGACATGGGCCGGTGCGCGGCTTCCGACCGAATTTGAGTGGGAGGCGATTGCTCGCGGTCAAGAGGGGGAAGGGACCCCTCAAGCGCATAGTCCTGCCTCTGGCAATCAGCTGGATGGGCAAGCGCCGTCATTACCATCGGGCGGCCAGGATTTGTTTGGCGATTGTTGGCAATTCACACGCTCTGCCTATTTGCCATACCCGCGCTTTGCGCCCGCCAAAGGCGCGGTGGGTGAATACAACGGCAAATTTATGAGCGGGCAATTCGTCCTCAAAGGCGCAAGCTGCGCCACGGTGCGGGGCCATTCGCGCGCCTCTTACCGCAATTTCTTTTACCCCCACCAACGCTGGCAATTCACCGGCCTTAGGCTGGCAAAGGACCTTTAGATTTATGAGCACCCATGAAGGCCTCCAACTCGTCGATCTTGACGAAAGCGGAGTGGACACCGCGTTTCGCGAAAGTGTGCTCGCCGGGCTGAGCCAAGAGCAAAAGGCCATTGCGGCGCGCTGGCTTTATGATGATGCCGGTTCGCAATTGTTTGAGGATATCACGCAGGTTCCCGAATATTATCCCACGCGGGCCGAGACGCAGATCCTCACGCATCAAGCGGCAAGCTTTGCCGATATGATTGCACCGGGCTGCGCGGTGGTGGAGTTTGGCTCTGGCTCATCTGTGAAAACGCCGCTTCTCCTTTCAGCGATAGACCCGGCCGCCTATGTGCCGCTTGATATTGCGGGCGATTTTTTGCGGGCATCGGCAAAAGAGCTTGCCGCCAAATTTCCGCAAGTGCCCATCTATCCGGTTGAGGCGGACTTTATGCGGCAAGTGAAGCTGCCCACTGCCATCGCGGACGTGCCTAAACTTGGGTTTTTTCCCGGCTCAACGATCGGCAACATGGTCCCACGAACCGCGGTCGATCTGCTGCGCAATATGCGTGAGACTTTAGGTGTTGGCTCTAAGCTTCTGATTGGTATGGACCTTATCAAAGATGTCGATGTGCTCGAAGCGGCGTATGATGACGCGGCTGGCGTGACGGCGCAGTTCAACTATAATCTGGTCAGGCGCATCAATCGCGAGCTTCAAGGCGATATTGATCTGGCTCTGCTCACTCATGAAGCGCGCTGGAATGATGAATATGCCCGCGTTGAGATGCATTTGGTTGCAAAGGGCGACACCGCTTTCACCGTGGCTGGAACCCGGTTTGCCATGCGCAAGGGTGAAACCATCCACACCGAAAACAGCCACAAGTTCAACCGCCGGACCTCTGGCATGATGCTGCTTGCAGGCGGGTGGGAACCACAGGCGCGCTGGCTTGATGATAAAGAGCGGTTTTCAATGATCCTTGCCGAAGCGCGGCCCAATCGCAGCGCGCCTTAGGAATAAGACTGCCGAGGCCGGGAAACCAAAGCGGGTCGGGGCGTTTGCCCTGCATGGACAAACCTTACACCGACATTCTTATCATCGGCGCCGGTATGGCGGGGCTGACTTGTGCAACGATTCTTTCCAGCGAGGGGCGCGATGTGCGCGTGCTCGACAAAGGGCGCGGGCCCGGTGGCCGGATGGCTGCAAGGCGCGCTGAGATTGAGGGGCAAACGGTTTCATTTGACCACGGCGCGCAATATTTCACCGCACGCGACGCCGCTTTCCAAGACGTTGTAAAGGCGTGGGAGGCCAAAGGCGCGGTTGCTCAATGGCCGGCAGCGGGGAACGAGGCTTGGGTGGGAACGCCGGGCATGAACGGCCCGATCAAGGCGATGGCGCGGGAGCTTGACGTGCGTTGGAGCGCCCGCGCGCTCACCCTCAAACGCGACGGCGATGAATGGCACATCGATGCAGGCGAGGAGAGCTTTCGCGCAGGCACGGTGCTGATCACGGTGCCAGCAGAACAGGCAGCTGAGCTTCTTGCCGACGTTGCGCCCGGCTTAGCCGCAATCCCAGCGTCTGTTCGCTCAGAGCCGTGCTGGGCGGTGATGGCGGCCTTTGCTGAACCCTTGGGCGTTACGGCGGACAGCCTGCGTGACCCGGAGGCGGCGATTTCCTGGGCCGCGCGCAATTCTGCAAAGCCTGAAAGGGCAGGCGATGAATGCTGGGTGCTTCATGCAAGCCCTGCGCGAAGTCACGAGATCATCGATCTGCCAAAGGAAGAGGCGGCATCCGTTTTGCTTGCGGATTTCTTTGCTCAAACAGGCGGGCCTGCGATCAAGCCGATCCACTTGGTTGCTCACCGCTGGCTTTATGCCATGCCTGCCCCTGTCAAAGGCGATGCAGCGCGGTTTGATGCGACATTGAACCTGGGGCTCGCAGGCGATTATCTTCATTCGCCGCGCGTGGAAGGCGCATTCCTATCGGGCCGCGCCCTTGCAGCGGCGGTCTTGGAAGCGGTGAAATAAGGAAAGATGGCTGGGGCGGCAGGGATCGAACCTGCGAATGCCGCTACCAAAAAGCGGTGCCTTACCACTTGGCGACGCCCCAGCAGAGAGCGCGATATAGCGGGTCTTTCGCGGATGTGAAGAGGCGATTTTGCTAAATTTGTGACAGACATCATAAGAGGGCCTCGCGCCGCTGCGAAAGTTCGCCTTCCGCTTCGGCTATGACACGGCGATTTATGCCGTAAAAGAAGAGCGCTCCTGCTGCTGGGATAAGAATTCCTGCCGGGATGAATGCAAATGCAATTTGTATGCCCATCAACGCCGATTCGCTCATTTGTCCCTCAGCGGTGAAGCCTGTCCACTCAAGGGTGACGCCGGGAATAAATGATCCAACGCCGATCCCGGCTTTCACACCGAAAACCGAGGCGGCAATAACCAAAGCGGTCATCTGCCGCTTGGTCTTCCAATCGATGAATTCGGCAATATCCGTGAACATTGAATAGGAGAGGACCATCAAAAGGCCAAACCCGATACCGATTGCCAGTTGCATCGTGGTTTGAGGCCAAATGGCATCAAGCGGCAGCGCGTAAAACACCATGATAAAGGCCGCCATCGAAAAGCCTGCGGCGATAAGCAGGTGCGATTTCTCGACCCAACGCATCAAAAAATTGCCAATGATAACGCCCGACACCTGACCCAATGCCAAGGCGGTCAGGAACAGGGCAGGGCGGTCGAAGAAGAGGAACACCGGGCTCCCGTCATCGCCTGCGACATATTTGAAAAAGAACGGCGCGGTCGCCGCACGCGCAGCGATGGACGTGACGCCGAGGATGGCGGCGATCACCACCACGATCCACGGACCTGTGCGCAAAAGCACGCCCAAGTCGCCTGCAACCGATCCGTTTTGCGGGGCGGGCGGAATGCGTTCTTTGGTGGTTGCAAATGTGGTGAGAAGGCACGCGACCGAGACCGCTGCGATACACGAAATGGTGAGGAGCAGGCCAAGCCGCTCATCCCCGCCGCCAAGCTCGCGCACGAGCGTCGTACCAAGCGCGCCCACCAAGATACCGCCGCTGGCTGAGAAGAACATGCGGAAAGCGGTGACGCGGTTGCGTTGTTCTGACGATGGCGAGATCACGCCCAAGAGCCCTCCATAAGGCACGTTCACCACAGTAAAGGCGAGCATGCACAAGGAGTATGTTGCGTAGACCCAGATGAGCAGCGCTGTCTCGCCCATATCCCCGGGCACGCTGAAGATGAGGACCATGCTCAGCCCCAAGGGCACTGACCCGAACAATATGTATGGTCGATACCGCCCCCAACGCGTGCGTGTGCGGTCGGCGACCATGCCCATCATCGGGTCGGTAAAGGCGTCGATCAGCTTTGTGACAAGGAACATGAGGCCAATCGCAGCAGGTGCGAGACCTCCAAGGTCGACGAAGAAATAAAGGAGATAAAAGCCGAAGAAATTTAGCATCAAGCCCGAGGCTAAGTCTCCAACGCCATAGCCCAGCTTCTCGCCCAAACCGATGCGTTCGTCTTGCTCTGCTTCTTGGGCCAAATCCTCAGTCCCTTATGTTTCAAACAGTAATGGGCCGGAAGCGATAAAACTTCCAGCCCATTCGTCTGATCAAAAAGTGTGTTGGTCAGCGAGTGCCGATTAGCCAACTGCGCCTAGAACGTGAAATCGAGGTTCTTGCCTTCGAAGTCTGCTGCAGAGTGACGCTCAGGCACTTGCTGGTCTTCATCGCCCCAGACCTTGTTCACGAGGCGACCGCGCTGAACGCCGGGACGCTTGGCAATCTCGCGCGCCCAGCGGCCAACGTTCGGGTAGTCTTCCTCGATTGAAAGGAAGGTCTTGGCCTCGTTATAGATCGTGCCTGCAAAGAACGGTGCAAGCCATGGGAAGTTTGCCATATCGGCAATCGTATACTCATCGCCTGCCAAATATTGCGTTTTGGCCAGCTGCTGGTTTGCGACGTCGAAAATCCGCTTGGTTTCCATTGCATAGCGGTTGATCGGGTACTCATATTTTTCCGGTGCATAGGCGTAAAAATGGCCAAAACCGCCGCCGATGAAAGGGCCGGATGCCACTTGCCAGAACAGCCAAGACAGCGTTTCAGCGCGCGCCGCCGGTTCGGTGGGGAGGAATTCGCCGAACTTTTCAGCCAAGTGCACAAGGATCGCGCCGCTTTCAAAAACGCGCACGTCTTTATCGCCGCTCGCATCGACTATCGCAGGGATCTTCGAGTTGGGGTTCACATCGACAAAGCCGCTTGTGAACTGCGCGCCTTCGCCAATGTTGATGGTGTAGGCGTCATATTCTGCGCCTGCGTGACCCTTTTCAATCAGCTCCTCGAGCATGATCGTGACCTTCACACCATTGGGTGTTGCAAGCGAGTAAAGCTGAAACGGATTTTGCCCACGCGGCAATGCTTTTTCTTCGCGCGCGCCGGCAGTCGGGCGGTTGATGCTGGCAAAGCGGCCACCGCTTTCGGTGTCTGCGCTCCAAACGGCGGGCGGTGTGTAGGTTGGGTCGGCCATCTTGTGTCCTTTTGCTTTAAGGCTAGGAGCCATTCCTCGCCTCACTGTTGTCACGAAAGGTGGCGCTTTCACGCGCTTGATGCAAGCGGACGAGAACAATGTTTCGCTGTCAGGGGTGAAAGGCAATCTAGTGTAACTCTTGGAGCTTTAACGCTTAGCCGCTAGGAGGCGCATATGGCTGAAAACACGCATCCCTTTTACGATATGCACGAACACGGCTTTGTGCGCGTCGCCACCGCAACGCCCGCTTTGCGAACCGCGGATGTGGCGTACAATGTTAAGGGCATTTTGGCCGAGGCGCGAAAAGCGCATGACCAGCACGTCGATCTGGTCGTGTACCCAGAGCTGTGCGTATCGTCCTACGCTATCGATGACTTGCTGCTTCAGCATGCCGTGTTGGTCGCAGTGGAAAATGCAGTTTTCGACATCGCAGAGGCGACCAAAGACCTCATCCCGGTGCTCGTCATCGGGGCACCTTTGCGGCGCAATGGCAGGCTCTACAATTGCGCTGTCGTGATTGCGGGCGGGCAGGTGCAGGGCATTGTGCCAAAAAGCTATCTTCCCAATTACCGTGAATTTTATGAAAAGCGGCATTTTGCGCATGGGCGCGGGATTGAAAACGCTTGGATTACCTTGGGCCAGGATGAGTTTGAGTTTGGCACCGACCTCCTTTTCTCCGCTCGCAATATTCCCGGCTTCACCTTTGGCGTGGAGATTTGCGAAGACTTTTGGGCGCCCAATCCGCCCGGCACACGGTTAGCGCTCGCTGGCGCAAATGTGCTTTGCAATCTGTCTGCCTCCCCCATCACCATTGGGCGCGCGGATGATCGCCATTTGCACTGCCGCTCTATGAGTGCGCGGTCGATCTGCGCCTATGTCTATTCCGCCAGCGGATATGGCGAGAGCACCACCGATCTTGCTTGGGATGGGCAGGGCGTTGTCTATGAACTGGGCGAATTGCTGGCTGAAAGCACGCGGTTCGAACGCGAGCCTGAGCTGTGCGTGGTCGATATAGACCTTGATCGCATCACGTCTGAACGCATGCGCAATCAGACCTTTGGCGATGCCGCTGAGGCAGAAGGACGCCCGGAGGATACCATCCGCCTCGTTGATTTTGACCACAAAGGCGTGGACCCCGACTGGCAGGACGAGGAAGAGCGCACATACAAAGACATCGGCCTTCTGCGCCCTTCGCGCCGTTTCCCCTTCGTGCCCAACGATCCCAAGACGCTGGATGATGATTGCTTTGAGGCTTTCAATATCCAAGTCGATGCTCTGATGCGCCGGATTGAGGCGAGCCATGCGAAAAGCCTGGTCATCGGCATTTCAGGCGGGTTGGACAGCACCCATGCTTTGATCGTGGCGAGCAAGGCGTGTGACCGGCTGGGCCTGCCACGCACCACCATTCGTGGGTACACCATGCCCGGTTTCGGCACGTCCGATGGCACCAAGTCCAACGCTTGGAAACTGATGGAAGTCTTTGGCGTCACCGCCGAGGAAATTGATATCAAGCCAGCGGCTACCAAAATGCTCGAAGATATGGGGCACCCCTTTGCGAGCGGTGAGCCGCAATATGATGTGACCTTTGAGAACGTGCAGGCGGGGCTGCGCACAGACTATCTGTTCCGTCTTGCCGGGCAACATTCGGGCTTTGTGGTGGGCACAGGCGACCTTAGCGAACTTGCGCTCGGCTGGTGCACATACGGTGTTGGCGATCATATGAGCCATTACGGCGTCAATTCCGGCGTGCCAAAGACGCTCATCCGGTTCCTGATCCGATGGACCGCTGAAACTCGGCAATTCGATGATGCCTGCGCTGATATCCTGATGAGCGTTTACGACACGGTGATCTCACCAGAGCTTATTCCACCGGGCGAGGACGGCGCGATCCAGGACACCGAGGCAACCGTTGGCCCCTATGAGCTGCACGACTTTTTCCTGCACCACACCGTCCGCTTTGGTCAGCGTCCCGGCAAAATCGCTTTCCTCGCATGGCACGCATGGCGTGATGCTTCGGCGGGCGCATGGCCCGCTGGTTTCCCAGAGCACCGCAAGAGCGAATATGACCTTGGTGAGATTGCCAAATGGCTTGAGACATTCCTCAAACGCTTCTTCGGCTTCTCGCAATTCAAACGCAGCGCCATGCCCAATGGGCCCAAGGTTTCATCAGCAGGTGCTCTGAGCCCACGCGGAGACTGGCGCGCGCCCAGCGATGCGGTGGCCGACGTGTGGCTTGCCGAGGTTCGCGCCGCGCTCCCAGAGGGCGCTTTTTCCGAGGGCGCTCTTCCCAAATAGAAGACACCGGGAAGCGCCTGGCCGCCCGGTGTCTCACGTATTCTAGGGCGAGTTGATTGCGGGTCAGCTGCGGTCCAGTGAATAACGTCCCGCGCCAAAGGCGGCGACAGCGAACATTCCGCCTGCAATCGCGAGGTTTTTGAGGAACATCGTCATCTCAATTTGCTGAGAGAAATCACTGTGAAAGATGACGGCGGCCAAGACCGTGAAAACGCCCAATGCAAGAGCGACATATCGGGTTTTGAAACCGGCTGCGAGCAGAAGACCGCCGCCAATTTCCAATGCGACCGTTCCGAAATAGACAGCTTTTGGCAATGGCAATCCGGCTGAGCTGATGTAGCCGACAGTCCCCTCCATACCTGTAATCTTATTGATCCCGGCAAGGACAAATAGAGCAGCGAGCAATAGCCGCCCAACGAGCGCAAGAGCGTCCTGCGAAGTGGAGGTAGCGGCGTGAGTGTGCGCAGGTGTGGTCATCGATAATCTCCTCAAAAACGTGATAGTTTATGCAGCGAGCCGCGCAATTTTGGCATGAGCAGCGTCGAGCTTGGCTGGGCCATCACCGCCCATGATACCGTCTGCTGCAACAACTTCGACCTGCGTGATGCCAAGAAAGCCGAGGAAAAATGTCAGCCAGCTGCTCATAAAGTCGATGTCTGAACCCACAGGCGTCCCACCCGAGGCGATGGTGATGTAGGCCTTCTTTCCTTCGAGCATGCCTTTGGGGCCATCTGGTGTGTACTGGAAGGTGGTGCCGGCGCGCGCAACCAGATCGGCCCATGCTTTGACGACCGCGGGGACGCCAAAATTGTAAATCGGTGAGCTGATGACGATGGTGTCTGCGGCCTGCAATTCGGCGATCAGAGTATCGGCAATCGCAGCAAGTTCGGCCTGCTCAGCGGTGCGCTCACCAGCGGGCGCGAGATTGGCGGCAAAGCGGTCGGCATCCACAAAGGGAATGTCATTTGCGGCAAGGTCACGTTTCGTAATGTTCGCGCCTGATTTGGCGGCCAAACCCTCGACGAGCGCATTGCCAAGCTGGTTGGAAACGCTTTCATCGCCGCGAATGCTGGAGGTGATGTGGAGGATGTGAGGCATAAGAAAAGCTCCTGAATGATTGGAAGAAGGGTTGGGGCCGGTTGAGGAGAGGGGAAGTAACCGGCCCCGGGGGGGATGGGTTGGGGATGGGTTGGGGATGGCTCAGGCAGCGTCGACGAGAACGACTTCGCTGTCTTCAAGCGCGGTGAGCGTCACAGTGTCGGTGCCCGTGATTGCAACGCCGTCGCGGGCCCCGGCTTGTGCGCCCTCCACGCCCTCGACAGTCTCAATGCGCACCTTGCCTTGGGCAGGCACGAGATAAAGGTGCCGCGAGGCGTCGGCCACGTCATAGGTCACGCTGTCACCGGCCTTGATCGTGGCGCCCAAAACCTTTGCATTGCTGCGGATAGGCAGGGCCTCATTGTCATTGGCAGAACCGCTTGCGAGGGTCACAAAGGCCCCGGCACGCTCGCCTTTAGGGAACTCACGAGCGCCCCAGTGAGGCGTTCCGCCACGCTCGTCTGGGACGATCCAGATCTGGAAAATCTGTGTGTCCTCGTCCTCGCGGTTGTATTCCGAATGCTGAATTCCGTTGCCAGCGCTCATCACTTGTACATCGCCAGCCTCGGTGCGGCCCTCGTTGCCTTGGTTATCGCGGTGCGTGATCGCGCCTTTGCGAACATAGGTGATGATTTCCATGTCGGAGTGGGGGTGAGTGGGAAAGCCGGTGCCAGGGGCGATGGTGTCGTCATTCCAAACCCGGAGCGAACCCCAGTTCACACGGGCAGGATCGTGATAACCTGCAAATGAAAAATGATGGCGCGCATCAAGCCAGCCGTGGTTTGCACCGCCAAGGCTTTCAAAAGGGCGCAATTCAATGATGGGGCCGGTTGTTTGATCGGTCACGGTGCTACTCCTGTCTATGCTCACACCCCCTGGATTGGGGCGTTGTTTGCTTCGTTGAAAAAGGAGATAGCCGCCGATTGTCGGTCAAGTAACTGCGATAAAACTTGCTAAAATGTTCGAAATATCTGAACATTCATCGTATGAAGCTCGGCGATCCCAGTCTCGATCATTTGCGGATTTTTCTGACCGTAGTGGAGGAAGGCAGCTTTGGCGGCGCAGCGCGGCGGATGAACCGCGCTGTTTCCGCGATCAGCTATGGCATTGCACAGTTGGAAGCGCAGCTGGCCGTGACGCTGTTTGAGCGGGAAGGGTCGCGAAAGCCGGTACTGACCAAGGCAGGGGCAGGCCTGCTCGCCGAAGCGCGCCATGTGGCAGATGGGGTGGACAGCCTGCTTGCGAAGGCCGGCTCGCTTCATGCCGGACTTGAGAGCGATCTGGCGCTTGTTATCGACGTCATGATGCCGGGCGAAGTTACCGCGCATGTGCTTGCCGCCTTTCGTGAGCGGTATCCCACCGTAGCGCTTAATCTCAGGGTAGAGGGGCTGGGCGCGGTGGCACAGTGCCTGATCGAAGAGGGCGCACAGCTGGCGATTGGCGGCCCGATAGTCAGCGATGACCTGCAATTGGAACGCCAGGCAATCGGACAGGTTGAGCTTATCCCGGTGGCCTCCCCAAGCCATCCTTTAACGGCCAGCAATATCGCAGCTGGAGAAAGCCGCAAACACTTGCAATTGGTGTTGTCGGATCGCTCAACCCGCACGCAGGGCCGTGAATTTTCGGTGCTGAGCCCGCTGACGTGGCGGTTGGGGGATTTGTCGGCCAAGCATTCGCTTTTGAAAGAGGGGCTGGGTTGGGGCAACATGCCGCGCGATATGGTGGCCGATGATTTGGCGCAAGCGCGCCTTGTCGAATTGGACTTGCCGGAAAAACCGGGCGCTCAATACACGCTTTATGCGCTTTGGCGCCGGGACACCTTGCTGGGCCCTGCGACCAGTTGGTTGATTGATGCGTTTATGGATGCTTTGGGTGGTCAGGCCGCGTTGGCATAAGGCCTGCGAAGCCAGCGGATTGCATCGGTGCGCGTTTCGAAAAACTCCACCTCGATACCGGTGCTGATCCGCTTGTATTGCAGTTGGACGAGCGTTGATGCGTTGAAGATCGCAATGCGCGACAGGTTGAAGTCCTGAGAGCGCGCAAGATGGTTTGCGATGGCATTTCCCGTTTCACGCGATTGGGTGACGAACCCATCCATATCGCCAAGGACGTGGATTTTCTTGCCCGCCTTGAACAGCGGAAACGCGTGTTTGTCGAGCTCATCATGCAGCTGTTGAATCGCGTCATAATCATAAAAGCCGGTGATAGTGAAGGTCACCTCGGCCCGGGCTGTGTTCGATGAAATCATGTGTTTTGGCGCGAGCGATTGCATGCATGATGCCATAATCGCGAGATTGTTAAGGATGGGCGATTGGCCACTAGGGGGTAGCCCCGTGGAAGCGTAACCCTAGCTGCGTAACCCTAGCTGCGTAACCAGGCGAGCGCTTCGGCGCGATCGGTGAAAAATTGGCAATCAAGGGCGCTGCTTACCCTGCGAAATTGCTGCTTTTGCAAAGTCGAGGTGTAGACAATCGCCATCCGGTCGACGCCAAGCTGCGCTGAGGTTTCTTGCGAGGTGCGGATACGCTCTGCGATATTGGCTTTTTGTGTGGGGAATTCGCGAAGATCACCCATCACCCGAAACCCTTGCCGATCATCGCGAAAAGGTTTTGAGACCTCGAGCAATTTTTGAAAGAGCGCAACCACATTGCTTTCTTCCCACAAGCCTTTGGCCGCCCAATGAATTTCGCGAGCGCGGTCGTCGCGCGAAACCGTAAAAGAGGGGGACAAATCTTGCATGGGGCCGAAGCTATACCCGCAAGGTTAACGTGCCGATAACCGCAAACTCTGCAATTATTGCCCGAAAGCTATTGGTGGGTCGCCATTCTTCCAAGGCGTGAATTTGGGCATGATACTGGCGAACAAATCAGAGGCCAAATGCTCCTCGAGCCAGGGATGCAGATGGGGGAGGGCCTGAGCATCGAACCATACGCGATTGTGGTTGGCAAACTGGCGGATGAAGGGGAAGAGCGCGATGTCGGCAAGGGTGCGGCTGGCGCCCGCCATCTGGCCGTGTTTGGCGAGACGCGCGTCCCATTCATGCAAGATTTTGAGCCCTTCGGCCTGGTGGTCGACCTCGCCGTGGCCCGCCTCGTGCTCATAGCGATTGGGGTATTTGTACCGGTCGAGGTGGTGTTTGAAGGGGCCATCGGCCTGCGCGATCAGCTGCGCATCATCGCCCGAAAGCCAGTCCTCGGGGTCGTTTTGGGAGAGCGCCCAGCGCGCGACCGCAATGCTTTCGTCAATAACGTCGCCGTTATCGAGCACCAGCACGGGGACGGTGGCCTTGGGGGAAGCTTCGATGAGTTCAGGCGGCTTGTTGGCGAGTTTGACCTCACGCAATTCAACCGTAACCCCTGCAATCCAAAGCGCCATCCGCCCGCGCATCGCATAGGGGCAGCGGCGAAAGGAGTAGAGGATGGGAGCTTGGCTCAGGGCGTCTCTCCGCGTTCTTTAGCAAGGTCGCGCTGGCGTTGGCGCATCGCATAGCGTGCGCGCTGTGTTTCGCTCTTTTCGTCATAGCAATAAGGGCACGAAATGCCCTCGGCGTAGTGATCGTGCTCCATGTCTTCGTCGGTGATGGGACGACGGCAGGCACGGCACAGGTGATAGTCGCCTTCTTCAAGCCCGTGTTTGACCGTCACCCGCTCATCAAAGACGAAGCAGTCGCCGTGCCACTTGCTTTCCTCTTCCGGCACAGTTTCGAGATATTTCAGAATGCCGCCCTTGAGGTGGTAGACATCCTCGACCCCTTCACCGCGCAGGAAACTGGTCGATTTCTCGCAGCGAATACCGCCGGTGCAGAACATCGCGACCTTCTTCTTGCCTTCGAGCAATTCTTCGCGATTGTCGCGGAACCACTTGGGAAATTCGCGGAATGAAGTGGTCTCCGGGTCCACCGCGCCCTCAAACGTGCCCACGGCGACTTCATAGTCGTTGCGCGTGTCAATCACGATGGTGTCGGGGTCGGAGATAAGTGCGTTCCAATCCTCCGGCGCGACATAGCGGCCAACGCTCATCCGAGGGTCAACGCCGGGTTCACCCATGGTGACGATCTCGCGTTTGAGGCGGACCTTCATGCGGGCAAAGGGCGCTTCGGATGCAGTGGAGTATTTGACGTCGAGCCCAGCGCAACCGGGGAGCGAGCGGATATGATCGACCACCGCGCCAATCGCATTGTCGGTCCCTGCGATGGTGCCGTTGATGCCCTCAATGGCGAGAAGAAGCGTGCCCTTGGTCCCTGCCTCTTCGCAGATCGCCAGCAGCGGCTCGCGGATCGCCGCCGGGTCTTCAAACGGCGTGAAGCAGTAGAGGGCTGCGACTTGGAAGGTGTTTTGGTCTGCGGACATAGAACGGGCGTTTAGCTTGGATGACGGCGGCTCGACAAGCGGGTTGGCGGGATTTGTCTGAGTTAGGAGTTCAACCAGTTATTCGGTTGTATCATGCACTCCCCAGAGGATTGAGCGCCACGAACGCTTGTTGACGAAGCGTTGATAAAGAAGGGTCGCTATCAAAAGAACGAGAAGTAACGCGATGACTATCGCAAAATCCAACCAGATAATCGCGACACCGAATGCAATCATGAGTGGGATATACATTGCAAGCCAACGGAGCCAAGCTGCCTTTATTGCTGAACGCCCCTGATTTTCGTTTTCCACTACGCCCGCCTGTTCAAACCCGCGTCACCCAGCCGTGTTGGTCCGCAACACGCCCAACCTGCACGCCGATCAGCTTCTCGCGCATTTTCTGCGCCATTTGGCCGATGCCGCCTGTGCCGATGGTGAACTCGCCTTCGTGTGAGGCGACGGTGCCAACGGGGGTCACAATTGCGGCGGTCCCGCATGCCAGCGTTTCCAAGAGCTCGCCGCTTTCCGCTTCCTCGCGCCATTGCTGGATCGAATAGGGCTCTTCGCGCACCTCAAGGCCCTCTTCGCGCAGCATCGCGATGAGGCTGTCGCGGGTGATGCCGGGGAGGATTGTGCCGGTGAGCGGCGGGGTGATGACTGAGCCATCGCGGCGGATGAAGAACAGGTTCATGCCGCCAAGCTCCTCGACCCATTTTTTCTCAACCGCATCAAGGAAGACGACTTGGTCGCAGTTTTGCTCAATCGCTTCGGCTTGCGGGACGAGTGAGGCTGCATAATTGCCGCCGGTTTTCGCCGCGCCAGTGCCGCCAGGAGCAGCCCGGACATAGTCTTGGCTCACCCAGATTTTGACCGGGTTCACGCCGCCTTTGAAATAGTTGCCGCTCGAGACGAGGATCACAACAAACTTGTACTGCGTCGCGGGGCGCACGCCGAGGAAGGCTTCGGAGGCGAACATGAAGGGCCGGATATAGAGCGATCCGCCCTCAACCTGCGGCATCCAGTCGGCGTCCTTTTTGACCAGCAGTTTGACCGCCTCAAGGAACAGCTCCTCGGGGATTTCGGGCATCGCCATACGGCGCGCGCTGTCGTTGAACCGCTGCGCATTTGCCTCTGGCCGGAACATGGCGAGTCCGCCATCTTCGTGGGTGAAGGCTTTCATCCCTTCGAAAATCTCTTGCGCATAGTGCAGGACCGATGCCGCCGGATCGAGCGCGATGGGTCCGCGCGGGCCAATGCTCGCCTGATACCAGCCGCCTTTTTCTGCGTCATAATCGATCACCACCATGTGATCGGTGTGGACCTTGCCAAAACCGGGATCAGCGATGCGCGCCGTGCGCTCTGCATCGGGGGTGGGGGAAGGGTGGGGAATGGAAGTGAATTGCATGGGACACGCCGATAATAGTGAGCGCGCTCAAGGGCAAGGATATTGGCAAAGGGAACCACTACGGTCCAGAGGGCCGCAAGGGCGACCGCCCGCCCGCAGCGGGGGCAGCTTGCCTGCCCGTCTAGCGAGGACGCGCCCGCGGATGCGGGTGCATGAAACAAAAACTCCAAATGAAAAGGGCCAATCCTCGCACGCCAGATACGCGTGGGTCGGATTGGCCCTTTCATGGTCAGCGGCGGTAAGCGCCGCTCACGTAGCCTTACGAGGCAATAAAATTACCCAGTATGCTCCGTGCGGAAACTTGCCGACCCCTTAACTGAACCATGAGACATCGGATCACCTCCTTTCGCGCTATTAAGCCAAGACTCCAGCCGTTCACCGGGGGAGCCGAGAGCCGCGTGTGCCGCTGGCCTCAAGCATCTTTGTGAATCACTGGCGAGCGCATCGCAAGACTTGAAATAATCTTTTCCCACGTCATACTCATCGCCCTTGCCACACACGGCGAGTGATGAGCGTCCGAGGATTTTCCAAGGGCGCTTTTTGATTCAGAGACTTGGGGGTCACGCCATGTGGACACAGCGTGCATAAGCCTGTGGATATTAATGTATAGAATCGGGTGGAGCCGGGCTCAGCGGCAGTCTTCGATCACCCGGCTGATTTCCACCCACGCAGGCAGGTAAAGCGTGCGCTCGCCCTCAACCGCGATGGCAATGCGCCCTTTTGTGATCGCCATGGCGTCAAAAATCGGATCGCGCGGGTCAAGCTCTACTGCCGCGATAAATAGCGTTTCTGCGACCGGTGTCAGGGTTTCGGTTCGGCGTGTGGTCTCAGTCGATATGTCGATGGCCCGCTCGCTCGGGCTGCCGTTTTCAAGGCGGCGTGCGATACCAAGCTTGCGGGTCTGTTTGTCACACCGGATTAGAAATCGAAAATTCTCGCCCTCGCCATAATAAGCAAACGTCTCTCCGGGATCATCGGCATAGCCCCAAGTGCCCGGCGTCTGCGGCGCATCCAAATAGTTGTCATACCGCGGCTCTTGAACAGGCGGCGGGGTCACCGGAGTTGGCGCGGGCGCAGGAGCAGGCGCGGCAGTCACTGTTGGAGACGGCGCAATCACTGGTGGAGGCAAATCAGGGCCTGCCACACAGGCTGCAATTCCAAAAGTCAGCGCAAGTGCGCCCGCTGCAAAAAAGTAAGTCGCTTTCATGCCGCCTAAATGCGCGCTAACGGCACAAACGTCTATGACTAAAGCCACAAAATCACCCAAAAGCCGGGTCGACCACTTGCTTGTCGAACGCGGCCTTGTAGAAAGCCGCACGCGGGCTCAGGCGCTGGTGATGGCAGGCGTGGTGTTTGCAGGCGAGAGCAAAGTCGCAAAGCCAGGGCAACAGATCGCCGCCGATGCGCCGTTAGAGGTGCGCGGGCGCGACCACCCTTGGGTCAGCCGGGGAGGGATAAAGCTTGCCCACGCCATCGAGCACTTCGGCATTGATGTGAGCGGCGCGGTTGCGATGGATATCGGCAGTTCCACCGGTGGATTTACTGACGTCATGTTGCAGGGCGGGGCGGCGCACGTTTTTGCAGTGGATTCGGGCACCAATCAGCTCGCTTGGAAGCTGCGGCAAGACGAGCGTGTCACTGTGCTCGAACAAACGAGCGCGCGGATTTTGACCCGCGAGCATATCACGCAAGAATGCAATCTGGTGGTGTGCGATGCGAGCTTTATCGGGCTTGCCAAAGTGCTCGAAGTGCCGCTTCAGTTGGCAGCAAAGGAATGCCGCTTGGTGGCTCTGATCAAACCTCAGTTTGAGGTCGAAAAGCACGAGGTCGGCAAAGGCGGAGTGGTGCGCGACGCGGCACTGCATGAGCGTGTCTGCGGCGAAGTTCGCGATTGGTTAGAGGGGATTGGGTGGCATATTGAAGGTATTGTGCAAAGCCCGATTACCGGACCTCAAGGCAATGTTGAGTTCTTGGTTTCAGCGTTGCGAGCCTAACGCCTAACCCAGATCAAGCGAGCCCAGCTTGCTGTCCAGATCAATCGGGATTTGGCTCAAAACCTCAACGCCGCTCTTCTTAGTGTAAGCATCATCGCCCAGTTCAGCGACCAGCTCAGCCTGACGCATATCGCGTTCGCGTAGCAGCACGGCGATTTCCTCGCGGTATAGCGCGACCATAGCGGTGACAAAGCGATTGACGAGGTCGTCTTCCTTGGTGTGATCGACATCGAAATCGGGCAGATGCTCAATCATAACATCGGCGGGATAGAGGAATTCATTGGTCACAAAGTGGTTCACCGTAAACCAGCTGCGCGGAATGCCATTGGTGTCGATGGAAAGAGCGATCAGATGGGTGACGTGTGCCTTTGCATCCTCGCCCTTAGGAGGCCAAACCTTGGGCTCTAAACCTTCGGGCAATTGGGTACGGTGGAGGAACAGGTGAAAATGCCCATGCTCGCCCTGATCACGTTTTCCCGGCGCATGCACATGATAATACCAACGCGCTTTGCAAAATTTGTCCCGCGCATCGTTCTTGGGATAATGCGTCCAATAGGTTGCCCCGTCCTCTGGCACCACTCGCAGCATCAGCGGCTTTTGCTCCTGTGCCATTTGAGTGATCGTCTCAATCACTACATGGGCAGCTTGAACAGGGCTCATCATCTCTTTGGTCGTCGTCGCAGTGGTCATGCAAAGGGTTCTAGCGGTCTTGCATTAAAGTTACAGTGAGAATTGCTATTGCAGCGCGCGCATTTTTCATTCCTCAGATACAAAACGGCCGGCAGCAACACATGTTGCCACCGGCCGTCTTGATACGCGTTAAGCGTGAATGCGTTAGCTTATGCAGCGCCGCACTCAGCACCTTCACATGCAGCACCGCACTCAGCGCCTTCACATGCAGCACCGCACTCAGCGCCTTCACATGCAGCACCGCACTCAGCGCCTTCACATGCAGCACCACACTCAGCGCCAGCACATGCTGTTTCTTCTACTGAAGTCTCGTCAGCTGTTGTGTCAGCTTCTTCAGCAGGAGCTGAACAAGCAGCAGTTGCGAGTGCGAGACCGCCAGAAACAGCGAGCAGCGAGGCAAAGTTGGTCTTTTTCATCAAATGTTCCCCTCAAATGGGGCAAAAGCTCGAAAGAGCGTTTCATCCCAGTTGGAATCTGGAGCGCGAGGATAATGCCTTACCGCGGCGCTCCGAATCACGGCAAGAATGTGGCAAGGCTAACACAATGTGGCGAAAGCGCGAATATGCTTATTTGGCTTTGTTGAAAATGCCGCAAGGTGCGCGCTGCATGTCACTGGGCGATTTGCACGAAAAAGCTGCTCGTGTATCGCATCAGGCGACCAAAACGCGTCGGCGAGATCGGCGTGGCGATGGGTCTTTTGAGGAACCACAATGAACTTTCTGGCATCCAAAGCGCAATTGCGGGCAAGTTTCTTGCGATGGTCGCTTTTCATGGTTCCTCTGATTGTTCTGCTTGGTTTTTTGGGCGGGCAATTGGGCAGTCCTGATACCCTTTGGTTTCAGGGCCTGACCAAACCATCGATCTTCCCGCCCCCTGCCGCCTTCGGGATTGTTTGGACGATCCTTTATGTGGTGATCGGTTTTTCCGTGGCACTTGTTGCAAGCGCTTGGGGCGCGCATGGTCGGGGGCTTGCGATTGTTGCCTTTGCTTTTCACTTTATCGGCAACCTTGCGTGGACCTATGCCTTTTTTGGTATGCAGAATATGCAGGCCGGGCTGGGCGTGCTGATTTACACGACGCTGACCTTGCTTGTTGTGATGGTTCTGTTTTTCAGGGTCCGCCGGATCGCAGCTTTGATCCTTGTGCCGTATCTTGCCTGGGTTGTCTTTGCGAGCGTGCTCAACTGGCAGTTCATCGCCCAAAACCCTGATGGCGGCGCGAGTGCTGGTGAGGCGGGCGCGGTGGAGCGGGTCGAGTTTTAGTCAAAACGCCCGTGCGTCAGCCAAAACTCCCGCGCGTGAGCCGAGACTCCCGCGCGTCAGCCAAAACTAATGCCCCAAAACTCTTGCTCTTTGCGCCTCTCATCTCCAAATAGCGGCTCATGCAAAGCCAAAACCCATTGATCGCCGACCTTGTGAAAATCGCCAACGGTGCTGCTGGCACGGTTGCGGGCATGTCTCGCGAGGCGCGTGAAACTGCGCGTGAGCGTATGCGTGAGCGTTTGGGCGGCATGGACTTTGTCAGCCGCGAAGAATTCGACACCGTCAAAGCGATGGCGCAAAAAGCGCGCGAACAGGCTGACGCTCTTGAAGCCAAAGTTGCCGAACTCGAAGCGAAGCTCGCAGAGAAATAAGGCATATCAATAAGGCCCATGATTTAGGGCCCCACAATTTAGAGCATTGCGCGGGCAAGCTGTTCGATTAGTCTGTGGTCACACACACGACATCGAAAGCCCAAATATGACCCGTCCCCTATTGCTTGGCAGTCTCGCAGCGTTTGCGGTTTGCGCTCCTTTGTATACCGCTCCCTTACAGGCGCAGGAAACCTTTGGCGGTGCCAAGGGCGCTGATCTCTCGATAGAGGCGATGGAGCCTGATGGGGCTGACGTGACCTTGGGGCGCGCTGGCGAGTATCCGGCGGATATTGCGCGATATCTGCTGGCAAACGGCCCTGGTGCGGCGAACTTATCCCCTGATGGTAAGACCATTGCCTTTTCCTGGGATGTGACCGGCCAGCCAGAATTGTGGGTCATGCCAGCAACCGGCGGCGTGCCTCGGCAAATGACGTTTCAAACAGGGGTGCGCTTCCCTGTGTGGACGCCAGATGGAAAGAACCTGTTCTATTCCGCAGACCGCGATGGCAATGAACAGCCCGGCTATTTCCTACTCTCAGCAGACGGCAAGACAGAGACCGAGATCCTTCCCGCCAAACGCGGCGACTTTCGCATTTTTGGCGGTTTTGCCGCTGATGGCAGCTTTATCTACGCCTCTACCGCGCGAGGGGGCGGGGTGTTCGATATCTATCGCGGCACGCCGGATGGTGCGTCACAGATGATCATCCAATCCGAGCTCGGCCTTGCTGCACGCTCGATCTCGCCTGACGGCAAATATGCGATTGTGACCGAAACAGTGGGCGAGGATGGGGACAATCTTTATCTCCTCGATCTTGCAACCCGCGAGATGACAGAGATTTCCAAACCCGCAGCCGAGGACAGAGCGAGCCACACGCTTGGCGGTTTTGAGTGGCGCGATGATTCCTTGAGTTTCGGCTTTTCCAGCAACGCGGGCCGAGAATTTGGCGCTTTGACAACATATTCCATCGCCAATGACAGGATGAACATAGTCGCAAGCCCCGATGCAGATATCGAGAACCTTGAAGTGTGCGGGGAGGGCCAAAGCGAGCTCGTCATCTATACAGAGAACCGCGACGGCTTTGATACCTTGCGCATTCGCAATGGCCGCAATGGCAAGGACCGGATCGTGCCCGACTTGCCGGAAGGAAATTACTCGCTTGATTGTGAGGGCAAAGTTGATCCCAAACTCTTGGTGCGCATTAATGGGTGGCAAACGCCGGGCGAACTTTGGATGGTCGACCCGATCGCTGGTACGGGCGAAAAGATTTTTGCAGCTAATTTCGCAGGGCTCGATGCCGGCCGCCTGATCCGTCCTCAGGTCGTGCGTTACACAGCGCAAGACGGGGTGGAATTGCAGGGTCTCCTTTATCTGCCAGAGGGCGCACAAAAGGCCGACAATGCGCCGCCTGTTGTGTTTTCGGTTCACGGCGGCCCTTCGTCTCAATCGCAGGCAAATTTTGATGCCGTCGCGCAATATCACGCGGCGCGCGGGGTTGCGGTGTTTGAACCCAATGTGCGGGGTAGCACCGGGCTTGGACGGACGTATTCAACGCTGGATGATCGCGAAAACCGTTTGGATTCCGTGCGCGACCTGGTGGACCTCAAACAGGCTCTTGCAACCGATGGCTTGATCGATGGAACCCGCGCAGCTGTCATGGGCGGCTCTTACGGCGGCTACATGGTCAACGCGGTGTTGGCCGAATATCCGGGTGAATTTGTCGCAGGGGTATCGCTTTTTGGTGTGGCCGATTGGATCACCGCGCTTGAGATTGCTTCCCCTGCATTGAAGGCCGCCGACCGGATCGAATATGGCGATATCACTGAGGAGCGCTGGCGAGCGTTCTACCTCAACAATTCGCCTATCCGCAAAGCCGATCAGATCACCGTGCCGGTGCTTTACTCGCACGGCGTCAAAGACCCGCGCATCGACATTTATGAGACCGAGGTGATGGTCAAAACCTTGCGCGCGAACGGGGTTGAGGCGCCGTTTGTGCGGATCCCCGATGAAGGGCACGGCTGGCGCAAGCTTTCCAACCAGCTGTTCTATTACCGCGTTCAGGCTGAGTTTCTGGAAGAGAAGCTGGGGCTTTCAGAGCCTGAATGAACCTATCTGCCCCTGCAATCCTAATCGCCAGCCGGCCGCATGGTGAAAATGCGAGCATTGCCCGTGTTTTGACAAAGGAGCACGGGCTTGTCGCAGGTTATGTGCCGGGCGGTCGGGGCAAGCGTATGGGGCCCGTTATGATCCCGGGCAATGCGGTCGAAGTGGAGATGCGGAGCAAATCGGACACGCAGCTTCCTTTTGCCAAAATCGAGCTTTCCAAAAGCCGCGCCCCTTGGATGACAGAGCCGCTGCCTGCTGCTGCTATTCAATGGGCCTGCGCGTTGACGGCCAGCACTCTGGCAGAGCGTAACCCATACCCCTCATTGTACTCCGGTCTTGATGCATTGCTCGATGCAATTTGCGCAGCGCCCAGTGCGCGCGGCTGGCTTGCGGTGATGGTCGCCTATGAGGCAATGTTGTTGCGCGAATTGGGATATGGCGGGGCAAAACCTGACCTTCAGGCCGATTTCTGTGAACAATTCGAGAGCTTTCGCCAGCTTCACCGCCCCATTCGTGACTACCTTCTTGCAGGGAGCGCTCGCGATGTTATGGCCGCCCGAACCGCCTTGGGAGAGCGGCTTAAACGCATGATGGAATAAGGTTTGCGCCCATGAAAATTGCAATTCTGCCCGGTGATGGGATTGGCCCAGAGGTGATCGCCGAGGCTGTGAAGGTCCTCGAGGCGTTGGAGCTTCCCGGCCTTATCCTGTTTGACGGCGACGTTGGCGGCGCAGCTTACAAGCGCCACGGCCATCCGCTGCCGCCTGAAACGCTTACCATGGCGCGCGAGTGTGATGCGGTCCTGTTTGGCGCTGTGGGTGATCCTGATTGCGATGGGCTTGATCGGCATCTGCGCCCTGAACAAGCGATCCTTGGTCTTCGCAAAGAGCTGGGCCTGTTTGCCAATTTGCGCCCTGCCAAAGTCTTTCCCGGCCTTGAACATCTCTCCCCGCTTAGCCCTGAAAAAGCGCGCGACATCGATATGATGTTCGTGCGTGAACTCAATGGTGATGTGTACTTTGGAGAGAAGGGCACGCGCGTTGGCAAGGACGGTTCGCGTGAGGGGTGGGACATGATGTCCTATTCCGAAAAAGAGGTAGCAAAGATTGCTCAGGTTGCCTTTCGCACATCACGCAGCCGCGGCGATAAATACCGCGTGTGCAGCGTGGACAAGGCCAATGTTCTGGAGACCAGCCAGGTTTGGCGCGATGCCGTCATTGCGGCGGCAGACCCGCACCCTGATATCGATCTCACCCATATGTATGTCGACAATGCAGCGATGCAGATCGTCAGCAATCCGGGCAAATTTGGCGTGATCCTGACCGGCAATCTGTTCGGCGATATCCTCTCTGATCTGGCAAGCGCGGCGGTGGGGTCGATTGGGCTCTTGGCAAGCGCATCCTTAGGTGAGCGAGAGACGGAATACGGCCTGTTTGGCCTTTACGAACCCATCCACGGCAGTGCGCCTGACATTGCAGGGCAGGGCTTGGCGAACCCGATGGCGATGATCCTTTCGGCCGCGATGATGCTGCGCCATTCCTTTGGTCTTGAAGCGGAGGCGGACCGGATCGAGGCAGCGGTTGCCGCTGCGCTCTGCGATGGCGTCCATGGCGGTGACCTTGGCGGAACGCACGGGACGCAGGCTATCGGCCAAGCGGTGCTTGAGCGGCTCTAACAAGGGATATCGCCCGTGGCGCTTGAGCTAGCGATCATTTTGCCAACGCTTAATGAAAGCGGCAATCTTGGCCCTTTGATTGAGCGGATTGAGAGCGCGCTTGGTGACGGTTACGGCGACCGCGACCGAGACCGCGACCGCGACGGCGGAGGCGGGGGCGGGAGCGGCTGGGAAGTCCTCATCGTTGATGATGACAGCGCCGATGGCACAGCGGACGAGGGACGCGCATTGGCCCTCAAGGACCCGCGCATCCGGGTGATCCAACGCATTGGCAGGCGGGGCCTTGCAAGCGCCGCGATCGAAGGGTTTTGTGCAACCGCTGCGCCATTTGTGGCGGTCATGGATGCCGATCACCAGCATGATCCAGCGCTCCTTGCGCCCATGCTGGAAGCTCTCAAAGCAGGTGAGGCGCAAGTGTGCGTTGCCAGCCGCTTTATCGAAGGCGCAAGTACCGCGGACTGGAACCAGCCCGAGCGCGAGCGTTTGTCCGGCATGGCCAATAAGGCGGCGCGCTGGATCACGGGTGTGACGCTAAGCGATCCGATGAGCGGGTATTTCATGCTCTCATCTGAGACGGCGCGCGGACTTGCGCCCCGGCTTTCAGGGATTGGTTTCAAAATCTTGTTAGACCTGCTGGCAGCAAGCGATGGCCCGGCCCGCGTCAAGGAATTTCCGCTTAAATTCGCGGCGCGCCGAGAAGGGGAAAGCAAGTTGGATAGGGCTATTTTGTTCGACTTTTTGGCAGGGCTTTACGACAAGACCCTAGGCCAGGTGATACCCACCCGTTTTGCTCTGTTCGGCACGGTCGGTGCGCTTGGTGTGGTGGTCCACATGGCGGTTCTCGCGCTTGTTATGTTCGTGGTGGGAGAGGGCTTTGCACTGTCCCAAGGCATTGCCGTTCTCACCGCGATGAGCTTCAATTTCTGGCTGAACAATTGGCTGACCTATCGGGATAGACGTCTCAAATCTTGGGGCGCGTTCCTGCGCGGTTGGGTCGGATTTATCCTCACCTGTTCAATCGGAGGGCTTGCCAACATCGCGGTGGCGACCCTGCTGCAGGGACAGGGCCTTTTCTGGGTTTTGGCAGCGCTTGCCGGTATCCTTGTCGGATCAGTGTGGAATTATGCCTTGTCGAGCCGCTTTGTGTGGGGGCGGTTCTGAACACCGTCCGCGTCTGGGGACGGTTCTCACTACCGCCAGCCTTCCATCCACATCCAATCGGTCCATGTGTCAGGCCCGGCGAGCGGCGCGGCGCTTATGATGGGGAAAAACATCGCGAACATCGCAGCGCTAAGCGCAACGAGGCTGTAACTCAATTTGGGCCAGCCAGCATCCTTTAAGTCGTCCAAAGACAAAGCCAACGCCCCCAGCATAAACATGCTTGGGACGATATAATGGTAGTAAAACTGCACCGATTTTGGCGCAATCACCCAAAGGCCAAGGGTCACGCAATAGCCCACAACCACCGCAATTCTTGCCCAATCCATTCGGTGAATGCCAGCGGCAAGGCACCATACAAGGGCCGGCAATCCCAAGATCATCGTCGCGGGATTTCCAATCAAAACGATGCCATGCATTGCACCGTCGATTTCCTCATAAAAGTACCAAATCGCCCGTGAATTGAGCACCCATTGTTCCCAAGTGCTTTGATAATTGTGGGGTGCCAAAACCTGTGTTTGCAGGTCGAGTATCTCTTTATGCAGGCCAATCAGACCGTTTTGTACAAGCGGTGAGGGCCGCAATTCCTCTCCCAACCAATAGCCGGGCGCAAAAGTCGCTGCGTAAACGATGAGGGGTAAGACACCCAGCCACACGAATGCTTCTGCCAGAGTGATACCGGGGATGGGGGCGCCTCTGCGGCTAAACAGGAGGCGTCGGCGCCCGGCAAAGGCGCGGGCAATAAAAAACGTGATGCCAAAGGTCATGGCAAGGGGGACCGCGTTCCATTTTGAACCCAGCGCGCAGCCAATGGCGATCCCGGTCAAAGCAAGCCGCCAGCGCCCTTGTTCAGGTTTTCGGATGGCCGCTGCAAAATGCCATGCCGCAACGCTAAGCGCGCTTGCCATAAAGATATCGAGCATCGCGATACGGGCGTGAATAAATAGGTGAAACCCGGTCACCAAAAGAACACCAAAATAGATGGTCGCGGTGCGCTGACCACTCGCATGCCACATGGCGCGCGTAGAGGCCCAAATGGTAAGGATACCGGCAAGCAGCGGCATAATCCTCCACCCAAGAGCATTGTCACCAAACACGCTCATGCCAAGCGCAATCAAGGTCTTGCCAAGAAGCGGGTGTTCGCGGTTGTTATACGGGGCCTCGCCGCCGCCCCACACCTCAAGCAGGTCGCGCGCAATTGGCAAATAATGCACCTCATCAAAGAAAGGCGCAGCAGGGATGGTTAGGCGGATTGAGGCGAGCGCTGCAAAGGCGGCTGTAATCGCAATACACCACCGCCATGGGTCCGCCGGATGAAATGGCGGACCAGAGGGAGGATCGGGGAGCGGGCCGGGTAGTGCGGCTTGCTCGTCACTCGCCTCGATTTGGGAAGAATCTGCCTCAGCCATTGCGGGCCGACGCTTAGGGGAACCGGCACGAAAAGGGCAAGGGGGATTAGTGGTTTACACCGCAGATGGTTCTGCAGGAACGGGCGTCTTGGTCTGGGCTGCAACCTCGCTTTGATTTTCGAGCCAAAACAACCTTGCGCACATCGCAAGAAGACCGATGCTTGCCGTGGAGCAGACAAACAGCGTCCAAGGCACGATGTTCATATTCTGCGCCCTTGCGCGCGGGATGATGAAGAAAAGCGCGATCACCACAACCATGATGATATCCCACCAGACCTGAATGCCGGTGAGGTTTGAGGCGTGGTTGGTGAAAAACATCATGATGCCTTCCTCGCCAATCTGCACTGCGGTGTAGCCAGCGAACAGGCCTGCGAGGATGGCTGCAGCAAGGGGGCTGCCATGGGTTGGCTTTGCCACGATGATGTATCCCACGGCGATGAGGGCTGCACCCACGAGGAGGAAAAAGAGGATGTGCAGATAGTCCATAACCGAATCTCCAGATTTATGTAGCACTTGCTACGCATGCTGAGATAGCGCAATGTAGCGCCCGCTACAAGACCCTTCGATTGTGAACATGAAAAAGAGCCCATCCAAATCACAAATGTCCAAAGAGACCTTGCTGCCAAAGCTTGCAGCCCATGTGCTCAGCGAAGGGCTAAGCGCGGCCAGTCTTCGACCGCTCGCCAAAGCTGCGGGCACGAGCGACCGAATGCTCATCTATCATTTTGGCAATAAGGATGAGCTGATTGCAGATGTGCTTGAGTATATTGCCGACACGTATTCGGCCGCGCTCGATGCGTCCATGGGGGATGAACCCGCAGCGACCCGCCAAGACGTCATCGCCCGCATTCTTGCGACCATGCGCGAACCGACGATGCACCCCTTTATGAGCCTGTGGTGGGAAATCGTCGCAGGCGCCTCGCGCGGGAGCGAAAGTCACAAAGAGGCGGCAAAGCGCATTATGAGCCGCCTGCTTGACTGGCTTGAACAGCAAATGCCCGAAGGTGATCCAGATCCCAAAGGCGGCGCGCGCTATCTTCTGACACTTGTAGAGGGTGCACAAATGCTCAGCACAATCGGCCATGCGCGCACGGCCCGCGAAGGACTTCTTGCCAGCAATTTGGCAGGCGACTAAGCGGCACGGGATATGAAAAAGACAACCGGAATGGACCGCGCCGCAACGCGCAAATGGCGCCCGCAAACCCAAGCAGTGCGCGGCGGCACTTGGCGCTCAGAGCATGGAGAGACCAGCGAGGCGCTGTTCCTCACCTCCGGCTACACCTATGAGGATGCGCAGACGGTTGCGGACCGCTTTGCAGGCGAAGCGCAAGGCATGACCTATTCGCGCCTCCAAAACCCGACCGTGGCGATGCTCGAAGAACGTATCGCCTTGATGGAAGGGGCTGAAGCCTGCCGCGCTCAGGCAAGCGGGATGGCAGCGATGACGGCGGCTTTATTGTGCCAGGTGTCGGCAGGCGATCATGTGGTTGCCGCGCGCGCAGCCTTTGGGTCATGCCGCTGGCTTGTCGATCATTTGCTCCCGCGTTTCGGGGTGGAAACCAGCGTCATCGACAGCGCGGACAATGCGCAATGGGAAGCGGCGATCCGGCCTAACACTAAGGTCTTCTTCTTCGAGACCCCTGCCAATCCCACTCTGGATATCGTTGATCTTCAGCACGTGTGCGATCTTGCCCGCGCGCATGGGATTACCACCGTCGTTGACAACGCTTTTGCCTCGCCCGTGTTGCAACGCCCGATGGAATTTGGCGCAGATGTCGTGGCTTATTCAGCGACCAAGCTGATGGATGGGCAAGGCCGCGTGCTTGCAGGTGCGGTGTGCGGGAGCGAGGAATGGGTCAATGAAACACTCCTCCCGTTTCAGCGCAACACCGGACCCAACATCTCCCCATTCAATGCATGGGTGGTGCACAAGGGGTTAGAGACGCTCTCCTTGCGCGCCCATCAGCAGAGCCGCAATGCTGTGGCGCTCGGTGAGTTTCTTGAGCCGCGCGTGGTGAAAGCTGGCGGAGTGATGCAGCATCCGGGGCTAAAGAGCCATCCGCGCCACAACCTTGCGATGACACAGATGGATGCAACTGGGCCTATCTTTGCGTTCGACGTTCAAACCCGCGAGCGCGCGTTTCAGATCCTCGATGCAATGGAGCTGATCGATATCTCCAACAACATCGGCGATGCACGCAGCCTTATGTGCCACCCGGCCAGCACCACGCACGCCAATATGGGCAACGAGGCCCGCGCCGAGATGGGCGTGACCGAAGGACTGTTGCGGATCAATGTGGGCCTTGAGGATATTGCCGACCTCATCGAGGATATGGATCAGGCGCTTCAAGCTGCCGGAATTTAACCTCACACAGCGGCATCAGGGGCGCTTTCGCGAAGGCTTTCGACCACCTCTTGCGCCAGCTCGGCATCCATATCTTCGCGCCAGCACACATAGGCGGGAAATTCAAAGCTGAGGGCGTTCTCAATCGCTGACAGCTCTCCGCTTTGCAGCAGCGGCGCGACCAAATACTCCGGCATATAACCCGCTTTACCATTGGCGATGAGCCATCTGGCCGAGCGTTGACCAAGGTCGAGGACAAGGCCGGTTTCGGGCTTGATACCAAGGCGTGATGCAATCTCAAGGCCAAGCGAACGGCCCCAATCCACGCGGACAAAATCGGTTTTCCACCTGTCGGGGGCGCCAGCGGTGACGAGGATCAGCCTGTCTTCAAACAAACGCTCAGCGCCAATATCGCGGCGAAACACCGGGTCATGCACCACGATCATGTCCAAAACGCCCTCAGCCAAATCGCGGTTGAGCCTGGCCCACGCACCCGCTGTTACCCGCAACGCCAAGTCCGGCACCGCCTCGCGCACGTCATCGAGCCACCCTAAAAGCAGGCGGTCCCACAAGAAATACTGGCCCCCAAATGACAGCGAACGCTCAAATCGGTCAGGCAGGGAAACCTCATGGCGAGCAACCTCCCATGCGCGCACCGCTTGACGTGCTGGGCCCATGAATTTTTCGCCTGCAGGGGTGAGCTGACAGCCTCGCTTGTCTCGAATGAAGAGCTTTGTGCCAAGCCGATATTCGAGCTGTTTGATCCGTTCCGTCACGCTCGAGGGGCTCGCATTCACCCGTTGCGCCGCACCGGAAAAGCTTCCTGTGGCAGCCGCTGCGAGGAAGGTTTGAAATGTCGCAATATCCATTTCAATTTCGATAACCCGAAATGAAAATTCAGACAATCGCGTTTCTCAAAATATTAAATCGGCTCTATTCGCCTTCTCAACAGATTGAAGGAGATACCCAATGAAGACTTTTGTAATCGCAACCGGACTTGCTCTTGCCTCGCTCGCAGCGCCTCAGGTCGCTGTTGCTCAAGACAGCCAAGCTTCTGCTGACATCATTGTATCGGGTGAGTTCCAGCAGAATTGGGACCGTGGCAATCGCCTTGAGGCCGAAGGCCTAAGCGACCTGCAAAAAGCACAGCGCGACCTTGTGAAATACAGCGCTGCTGTCGTGAATGCACAGGACCTGCGCGACACTTCGCTTAGCCGTGCTGAAAATGCACAAGAGGCGTTTGAAAACCTGACCGCGCGTCCATTTGCTGGCGATGTTGAAGATGCCGGTGAATGGGTAAAACAGGCCCAAGAGCACGCATCAGATTGGGAAAAGTTCTCAAAGCGCAGCGAAAAGGGCGAACGTGACCTTGTGAAGGCCCAGCGTCGCCAGAGCAGTGCACAAGGCGCGGTCGATCAGGCAGAGGCCAAAATCGAAGAGGGCCGTGCTCTTAAAGCCGAAGCGCAGCGTGCAAGCGAGCGCCAAGCGCGTCTTTGATTGCGCAGGCAGCTTTAAGGGAAGAGAGGAGTGAAGAGATGACGTTGGAAACCAGCACCATGAAACCGCAGATGAAACCGCAGATGAACTCGGTTGCGCAAAGGCCCGCAAAGCAAGGCGGCGCGGTTGATCATATTGCAGCGGTCACTGCGATGTTTGTTGCAGGACTTGGTTTCACCCAGCTCTTTGCGCCTCTTCTTGTGTGGCCGATGACCGGGTTTGAAAGCGGTGTCGCAGCTCAAATTGTCGCCATGCAGTGGGCAATCTTTGGCGGCCTCCTCTTTATCGGCGGTCTTTTCAGAATTCGGGTGCTGACGATCTTTTCAGCGGAGTTTCTGATGCTGGTCGGACTGACCGGTCTTGCGGCAAACCTTCTTCAGCAAGGCGCGATGATCCCATTGATCGTACACGGCGCGATTGCCCTTGCAGGTCTCATCAATAGCGGCCTTGCAAGGCTTATCGATAAGGCTGAATTGAAGCGCGAATTGCGATTGATGCAGGCTGAAGCGGCACAGGTTGACAGGAAGGAGCAAGCGGCATGAGGCGACACATCGGACTAATCGCGATCGGGGCGGCAGTGTCCTTGGTCGCGGCCACCACCGCGCATGCGCAAAGCGGCGCAAAGCGGGACAGCATCGGGGAGGATGCGGTCGATGCTGTGACCCAGCCGCTTAGCGATCTGAACCTTCGCACAAAGGATATTCCGCTTATCCTGACGCTGGCTCAACAAGAACCCTATAACCTCACCGAGGTCGAGGGTTGCGAGGCAGTGCGAAATGAAATCGCTCGGCTTGATAGCGTGCTTGGCCCGGACGCGAATGAACCCGCTGAGCGCAAAGGCCTGATCAATCGCGGGCTTAACGTTGGTGGCGATGTGCTGGGCGGAATGATCCCTTTTCGCGGTATTGTACGCCGGATTTCTGGCGCCCGCGCAGAGAAGAAGCGGTGGGAAGCTGCGATCTATGCAGGGGTTGCAAGGCGCAGTTTCCTAAAAGGGTATTTGGCAGGGCAAGCGTGTGAGGTTCCGGATGAACCGGATGAAGAGGCAGCCCAGCAAAGTGCGCGCGATATCCTTGGGATGGCACAGGACAATCAAGATCGTTGATGCGCTCGTCCAAGGTTTTGCAAGGGCTGGGCTCCTCCACACGGCCTCCCGCCGCAACGCGGTCTCTCGCCTTCTAGTGATCTCCCTTAAGTGACGTTTTGCGGCCAAGGCCTATGGTGAACGCTGAAAATTCAGCGGGCGACATGTGGCATGAGACGTTATCAGATCGATACGACATCGGATATCTATGAGGTTGAAAACACCTTTTATCTGCGCAGTGATCCTGCGCGCATGGCCAAGCTGTTGGCGCATTATGAGCTTTATCGAAAGATCATTGGCTTACCCGGAGCCGTGGTGGAGGCGGGCGTCTATAAGGGTGCCTCGCTGATGCGATTTGCCTGTTTTCGCAGCCTTCTTGAAACTCAAACAAGCCGATCAATCATTGGTTTTGATGCGTTTGGCAATTTTCCGCGAAGCGGTGTGGACGGGGCGAGTGATAAGGCGTTTATCGATGATTTCGAAGGGGCAGGCGGCCCGGGGATTGGCCGGCAGGGCCTCGAAAAGGCCTTAAAAGCGAAGGGTTATGGCAATATCGAGCTGATCGAGGGCGACATATTTGAGACCTTGCCTGTGTATATGGAGAAAAGACCAGAGACACGCATAGCGCTCTTGCACCTCGATATGGATGTGCTTGAACCCACCGACTTTGCACTTCAGCAATTGATGCCAAATATGGTTCGCGGTGGATTGGTGGTCTTTGACGACTATGGCGCGGTCGAAGGGGCAACGCGCGCGGCAGACACCATCGCAAAGGCGCTTGGCGCCAAGCTGCAAAAGCTGCCCTTTTACGCCGTTCCCACCTTCATTGAGGTGCCGTAAGGGCGAACCTGTTGCCGACCAGCTTACCCAGTATCTGGCGATGGCATATGGGCCGGGGATCGGCGGAACACAATTCCATTCCCACGGTTGTCCTTACTAACAATTGCTCTAAAGGAGCCGCAACTCTCCCGCAGCGTGGCCGTGTCTTGGCGTTGTGTCGCTCGGGATCAATTGGAAACAACTCATCTTATGACCCAAGCCCTCTCCTTTGGGGAAACCGTGCGCCGTGATTGGCTGGCACAGCCCCGCGCCGATATTCTTGCAGGGATCGTCGTCGCGCTTGCGCTGATCCCGGAGGCGATTGGCTTTGCTCTTATCGCAGGCGTTGATCCCAGCGTTGGCCTTTATGCCAGCGTTGCGATTGCGATGGTCATTGCCTTTACCGGCGGGCGTCCCGGTATGATCTCAGCGGCCACGGCGGCGGTCGCCGTTGTGGTTATCCCCTTGGTGCGTGATTACGGGGTCGAATACCTGTTTGCCGCAACCATTTTGATGGGCGTGTTTCAAGGCATCGCCGCGCTCTTGCGGCTGAATTTGCTGATGCAATTTGTGAGCCGAAGTGTGATCACAGGCTTCGTCAATGCGCTCGCGATCCTGATTTTCATGGCGCAGCTCCCGCAGCTTATCCCAGGCAATGAAGGCGTTGGCCCGTGGACCTGGGCGATGGTTTTGGCAGGCCTTGCGATCATTTATGGCTTTCCGCGTCTCACAAAGGTTGTGCCAAGCCCGCTTGTCGCGATTGTTTTGTTGACGGCAGCGACGGTGTATTGGGGCCTCCCGGTCAACAATGTCGCGGGCGAGGGCGAACTTCCAAGCGGCCTGCCTGTCTTCGCAATCCCCGATGTGCCGCTGACATGGGAGACGTTGCGGATCATTGCGCCTTACTCAGCGACCATGGCGGCGGTAGGCCTGCTTGAGAGTTTCCTCACAGCCCAAATCGTCGACGATATGACCCACACCGACAGCAACAAACAACGCGAAGGGGCAGGCCAAGGTGTCGCCAATATCGTTGCAGCGTTCTTTGGCGGCATGGGCGGCTGTGCGATGATCGGGCAATCGGTGATCAACGTGGCCTCTGGCGGGCGAGGGCGCTTGTCGACCTTTACCGCTGGTGCGTTTCTCTTGTTCTTGCTGACTGTTCTTGGGCCCTATGTCGGGCAAGTGCCAATGCCAGCACTCGTTGCCGTCATGATCATGGTGAGCATTGGGACGTTCAGTTGGAATTCCATCCCCAACCTTCGCCGCCACCCGCCAAGCAGTTCTATTGTCATGGTTGCAACGGTTGCCGTTGTGGTTTGGACGCATGACCTTGCGATGGGTGTGCTGATCGGTGTGCTGCTTTCGGGCATCTTCTTTGCGAATAAGGTCAAAGGGCTCTTCACCGTCGACCGTGTCCGCCGCCCCAACAGCGCGGTATATGCCGTCACGGGGGAGATTTTCTTTGCCAGCGTTGAGAAATTTGAAAGCCTGCTTGGCCCCGAAAGCCAATATGAAGACGCAGCGCACCATGTGGTGATCGACGTCTCCAAAGCGCACTTCTGGGATATCTCAGCCATCGGTGCGTTGGAAAAAGTAGTCGAACGTATGCGCCGCAATGGTCGGCACACGCGGGTTGTGGGGCTTAACGCGGCGAGCGCTGATTTGTTCGATAAATTCGCCCTTGAGGATCGCACGGGTCTTGAACTGGGCCTCGCGCCCCATTGATCCAAGCAAGGCTTAAGCAAAGAGCCGGAGCGCTCGCGCGTTGCGCAGCACCCCGGCTCCTAAGCACACCCACTCTTAAAGACAGGACATAAGAGCGGTCGGAACGACTATTCTAGGCGGTTAGCCGGTACCCCCTTCTGGCGGTACGGTTTCGCTATTGCAGTATCGTACTAAGGAATTCGCAGGGAATGGCCTTAACGCAGATTTAACTGCATTCGCGAGGCCGGACTTGATTGCGCGCATTCGTCTGTAAATCAGACTTGAAAAGCGATGCGATGTCTGCAAGCCCTGATGACAGACGATATTTGAGAGGAAACCCATGGCAAACCGCGTTGAGCTGATTTTCGATTTTGTGAGCCCCAATGCCTATCTGATCTGGGGTGCGCTTCGTGATGTGGTCGCGCGCACTGAAGCGGAGCTTGATGTGACGCCGGTGTTCCTTGGCGGGATGCACAAGCTGACCGGCAATGCCCCGCCGATGATCCGCAACAAGGATGTGAAGGGCAAGGTTGAGTACGACGTGCTCGAGATGCAGCGCTTTATCGCTAAGCACAATCTCACCAAGTATAAGCTTCACCCCCAATTCCCATTTAATTCCATCACCTTGCAGCGCATGCTTTATGCAGCCGATCAAGACGGGCGCGGGGTGCAATTTGTCGAAGGGATGCTCCCCGCTATCTGGGAAGAGGGTGTTGATATCACCGATCCTACAGCGATTGGCACAGCGGTTCAGGCGGCTGGATTTGATGCAAAAGACCTGTTTGAACGCAGCCAAAGCCAAGAGGTGAAAGACGGTCTTGTCGCCAACACTTCTGACGCGGTTGAGCGCGGCGCTTTTGGTATTCCGACAATGTATGTGGGGCCAAAAGGCGGCGATACCGAAATGTTCTTTGGCAAAGAACGCCTTGGCCAGATTGAAGAAGAGCTCGCGAAGGGTTAGCCTCCCTTTCCATGAGAGGATTTCCAACGCACCCTGATCAGGTCACCCCTGATTGGCTAAACGACCTGCTGGAAGGGTCAGACGCGCTTGAACAAGGCGCTGTTACCGCCGTTTCATGGGAGCCCATCGGCACAGGCCAAGTGGGCGACAGCGTGCGCTTTACGCTTACCCATGACAGCGGGGAAACCTCCACCCTTGCGGCCAAATTCGCCGCCGAGGATCAGACCAGCCGCGGCACTGCGACAATGATGCGGCTCTATGAAAAAGAGGTGCGTTTTTATGGCGAGATCGCGCCGCATTTGAGCGCAAGACTGCCCCGGACCTATGCCAGCGAAGTTTCCGACGATGGCAGTGAATTCATCCTCCTGTTCGAAGATTTAGGCCCAGCGCGCGGCGGCAATCAGATTGCAGGCTGCGATGTTTCCGATGCGCGTGAAGGTATAAAACAGGCCGCCGCCATCCACGCGCCAAGCTGGGGCCGCGCGGATTTGACGGGCAAGAATTGGCTGCATTTGCCCGATGCAATCACAAATCAGATCGCTGGCATGTACCTTCAGGCGCAAACGACATTCGCTGAGCGATACAGCGGGGTTCTTGAGCCCGAATATCTCGACCTTTGCGCCCGGTTTGCCCCCTATTACGATGCCCTGAGAGCGCATTTCAGAACCCCGCAATGTCTCGTCCATGGCGACTTTCGCCTCGACAATATGCTGTTTGATGTGAAGGGCGGGGCCGAGCCTATTGCTATCCTCGATTGGCAAACCGTCACCAGCGGCAAGGCTATGTCCGACATCGGCTATTTTATGGGTACGGGGATTGGCGACACATTGCGGCGCGCGCATGAAGATGAGCTTCTTGAGCTTTACCTATCGCAAATGGCGGCACGCGGGGTTGCCCTCACCCGCGAGGATATCTGGCAAGACTATCGGATCGGCGCGTTGACCGGCCTTGCCACCGGCGTATTCAGCGCTGCCTTTGTTGAGCGCACAAGCCGCGGCGATGCCAATTTCCTATCCATGGTGCGCGGGGCCTGCGCGCTCGCGCTGGAACATGGTTCTCTCGAAGCGCTGGAAGAGGCGAGCAGACAATGACCCTTTCATTCGGGGATGAATATCCCATCCACCAAACCCCCGACCCGATCGCCTTTGCGGGCACGGATCGCAATTTCTACGACCGCTATTTCTTCAACGGCTATGCGCCCGATGGCAGCGGCTTTTTTGCGCTCGCTTTCGGTGTCTATCCGCATCTCGATGTGGCCGACGCGCATTTCAGCTTTATCCGCGATGGCCAGCAATATTGCCTCCACGCTTCATGCGAGCTTGGGATGGAGCGTATGGCGATGCGTGTGGGGCCAATCAGCATTGAGGTTATCGAACCGCTTCAACGCCTTCATGTGACCATCGAGGAAACCGACGGCATTGCAGGCGAGTTTGAGTTCACCGGGCGCAGCTTCCCCATCGAAGAGCCGCGTTTCGTCCATCGCATCGGCCCGCGCGCTTTTATGGACTACACGCGGATGACGCAGAACGGCCACTTCACTGGCTGGATCAGCTTGGATGGCGCGCGCGAAGAGATGGCCAAAGGAACCATGGGCACACGCGACCGCAGCTGGGGCATCCGGCCCGTAGGCGCGCGCGATCCACAGCCCAATCCGGGGCACGAAGCGCTACAATTCTTCTGGCAGTGGACGCCGATCAATCTCGACTACGGCTCGCTCTTCTTCCACATCAACGCAGACGCCCATGGCAATGCCTGGAACACCCGCGCCGCCTTCGCGCCCGATGGAGCCAACGCCGGCGGCATTATCGAAGGCTCCGCAACCCTCTCCAGCCAAGCTCAGGCGGGCAGCCGCTGGCCAGCAGGCGGGGTGCTCTCCGCGATTAGTCCGCTCCTCAAAAGCTCAAAGGGCGCACCGCAAGAGCTGACCCTCGTGCCCATTGAGCGCTTTCAGATGAAGGGCCTTGGCTACACCCACCCTGTGTGGGGCCACGGCATCCACCACGGTCCGCTCAAAGTTGAGCGCGAGGAATACGACCTTGCCGCCATCGATCCTGCTGGGTTCGACAATCGCCATGTGCAACTGATCTGCCGCGTCGAGGATGCGGGCGGCAACGCTAGGGGCGTGGGCGTGTTCGAGCAGCTTATCCTTGGACCTTTCGCACCTCTTGGACTTGAGGGGATTTGAACGCCGCCAGCAGCTCTAAAGTCGGGTTTGCGGATTGTGCGTCAATAGCGGGCATTCTGCTTTGGAAGTGAGGGCGCACATAGACATTACGACCTGGCAAGCCGCTCATTTGCTCTTTGGGTGTTTACAGTTAAACATAAGTTGGCGGCTTTAGGGGGAACTGCGAATTGACGTCTCAATCAAGCCAGCACAGTGGCGCACCGCAAAAGCCGCGAGACGAAAAGCGTGGTATTCAATTGAAGCCGCTAAAGGGCCAGTGGCTGAAGGCCTACACGATCATCTGGATCGCGCTGGCCGCCGTCCTTTACCCGCTCGCCATCTATTACGAAACGAGCCGCTATGCCGACGTCGACCGGGTCAATCTGGTCGAAGCGGGCATTGGCGCAAACCTGTCCGATACGGGCGATGGACTTTCCGTCTTTCAGGTCGGCACCGATGAGGCTGTCGCGCAGGGGATCGAGCAGGACGACATCATCACCGCGATCAATGGCACGGAGCTTTCCGGCCTTTCCTATGCCGAGATGATGGAGGCATTCGACCGCACCGAGGAAGGCGGGACGGCCACTTTGGATTTCGAGGGCGCCGACGGTGTCAGCCAGTCGGCGACCCTGACCCGCTCGCAAGCCAACGGTGTCACGACGCTGGGCGGCATATTCACCCTACCCAACTACTACCGGTTGAACATCACGCTCAACTTTCTGGCCCAGATAGCCTTCATGGTGGTGGCGATCCTGATGTTCCGCCGACGACAGGAGGTCGTGCCGCAGTTTCTGGCCGCAGGCTTCCTGTTTATGGCCCTATTTCCGTTCGAAGCTTTCTTGCGCGATTATCTGCCGGCTTTTGTTGCCGTCTTGCGGGATTCGCTGCCGCTGATCTTGGTCTTGCTAGGCTTACTTATTTTTCCGAACGGGCGAACCCGCGGCCCTGCATCGCTGGTGATTGCGGCACTCATAGTCTTCTCTGCGACCCTGGGTGGGATCGCACAGCTTATGAACTGGCCGGGCTGGCTGACGCTTCCCGTTCCGATGATCTTGTTGATGGTGGCAGTCGAGATCGGGCTCAAATACCGGCGTGAGCAGGATCCCGCATCGCGTCAGCAATTCCGATGGGTGTTTCTGGGCTTCTCGGTCATGGCCTTCGGGATCATCCTCTCCGTACTTGTGCGACAGCTCGGCTATTTCATGGACAGCGCATTTCCCGGCGCGCAGCTCAATTGGGTCAGCGGCATTCTCTACATATTGCGCCAGGTTCTTGGGAATGGTGCGCCGCTTGCCATGCCGATTGGCATATTGATCGCGCTGCTGCGCTATCGCCTTTACGACGCTGATGTCGTGATGGGCCGGACGACGACCTATGTGCTGACCACTGTGTTTCTCGGCATCGGCTTTTTCATTGTTGAACGCGCGATCAACTTTGCAGGGCGCGCATATCTGGGGGACGATCTGGGGGCTATCTCCTATGGAATCGCGGCGGCGCTCGCCGCTGTATGCCTAGGGCCGATGCACGCCGCGCTGGTGCGTTGGTCGGACAGGCGCTTTCAGAAGAAGCTGGTGAGCCTGCGCGACGATTTGCCCGAGACGATGCGCGATATGCGCCACACGGCCACTCTTGATGATCTGCTTGACGCAGCATTGAAGCGCATTGTTCCGGCAGTCTATGCCAAGGGTGCGGCCATCCTTGACAGCGATGGGCGCACGGTCCTGAAAACGCACGAAGTGGATGCGCAGGCAGTGGCTGACTGGGCTGAAAACTGGGAACCTACGAGCGGTCCCAAGGGATTCTCTATCGCAAAAAATGATCCGATCTTCTTGTTCCGCATGCCGCTGAAAGCCAATGATGATGCCAATGAAGTTGTCGGATGGCTCCTAGTCACGCCGCGTCATGACGGTAGCCTGGTCAATCGCGATGAAAGGATTGTGCTTAAGGAACTTTCTGACCCGCTGGCGCGCGCTAAGACCATCATTAAGGAGCGAAGGGCAGAAAAAGCTGCGATCAACGAATTGATTGACAGGAAGGTCGGAGCGCTTTCGGATGAGCTGTCGGAGGTACACGCCAAGTTAGCCGAGACCGTTCGTTCACAGCGGATTGAGCGCTTAGCAATGCGCCGTAGACCCAAGAGCAAGAGGCTTACGTAAGCTCGGGAAAGAATGCGGCGGCTCAATGCCGTCTTCGGGGCCGCCATCCGAAAGTCCGCTTTCGGGGATCGAATTATACGAGATGTCCAGCCAACGTGGCGGGGCGCTTCGATGTGTGCCCATACCGGCCTCCTCCTTTCTCAGTAACACCGCCAATCCTGCAGCCGTTCCGTTTCCAGCAACAGCTATTTCCTCATTCATGGGATACTAAGGGGATTTTCTGCATTGATACTCTTGTGAGGCAGACAAGCGCACGTTAGCTTGAGAATCGATATGAAAGAACTCTTCCAACACGCAGCCACCACTGATGGTATTACCGTGCGCGTCGCGGTCAATTTTCTGCCGGAGCAATCACATCCGGAGGCGGGTAAGTGGTTCTGGGTCTATCATATTCGCATCGAGAACGGCTCTCACGAGGAAGTGAAGCTTTTGACCCGGCATTGGCGAATCACTGATGCGCGCGGCATGGTAAACCACGTCGATGGTGAAGGCGTTGTGGGTGAACAACCACTGCTTTCGCCGGGCCAAACCCATGATTACGTCTCCGGCTGCCCGCTCACGACGACACATGGGTCGATGGAAGGATTTTATACTTTCTCAAAGGCGGATGGCACCTCGATGGAAGTGCGCATCCCGTTCTTTCCACTCGCTGCGCCAGAAACCGCAGAACGCTGAGCGCGGACGGGCGTTGAAAAGCTTTTCCTAGGCAAACCAAACAAGGCGTTTCGTTCAGTCATCTTGCAGTAGATGCAATGGCGGCTTAAGCCGCGTCTTGTGAAACGCACTCATCTTCCTTTGAACGCCCTGCGCGTATACGATGCGGCGGCTCGGCACTTGTCCTTTACGCGGGCCGCTGACGAACTTGCCGTGACCCCTGCCGCCGTGGGTCAGCAGATCCGCGCCCTTGAAGATCACCTTGGCGTTGTGCTGTTCCGGCGCACGTCCAAAGGCTTAGAGCTGACACCTGAGGGTGAAGCTGGACTTGATCCCTTGCGTGAGGGGTTCTTGCGATTTGAAGAGAGCGTGTCGGCGATGCAAATGGGGCAGTCGAGTGACCGCTACACCATTGCTGCCCCGCGCGAATTTTATGCCTCGTGGTTGGCGCCTCGGATTGCTCCGTTTCAGGCGTCAACGCCGGGAGTGCAATACATCCTTGCACCTGATGAGGCGTCCGATTTTACCGAGGCGAATTTGGATTTGGCGATCCGCTTTATTGCGGGGCCGGGGGAGCTTCAGGGCGTGCAATTGGCTCCTGCTTTACAGGTGAGCGTGGCAGCTCCCGGTGCACGTGATGCATGGATTGATTGGCCTGAGGCTGGGCTCGACCCGGAAATCAGCGCTTGTGTGAAGACCAGCAGTGCTGGCCAGGCGATGAGTTCGGCGCTGGCCGGCATGGGCCGCACGGTGTTGCCGCTCGCATTGGTTGAGCGCGCCTTGGCCGATGGCCGGCTGGAAAAGCTGGATGAGCCGGTGGAGAGCAAGCGCGCCTATTGGCTGGTTGCGCCGGTGCCGCAGTGGCGCTCCAAAAAGGTGAAGGCGCTGGTTAAGTTCCTGACCGATGGTTGAAGTCCCAACGCTAAAGACCAACCGCTTTACCATGCGCTCATTGAAGCGCGGGGATGAGGCGGCGATGTTCCCGACAATGGCGGATGAAGAGCAGGCTCTGTACCTGACCCGGCCAAAGTTTGAGAGCGAAGAGGAGCTGTGGGGCTGGTTCGCGGACCCTGATTGGAATGGCCGCACTTGGATCGCTGAGGATGCTGATGGTGAAGTGGTTGGCCGCTTTGTCGCAGTACCCGGTCACGGTACGAATGACGGCAAGGGGCCGGTGTTCGAGATCGGCTATATCGTCGCAATGCACGCGCAAGGGCAGGGGATTGCGGGCGAGTGCGCGCAAGCGCTGATCGCTCAGCTTTGGTCTGAGGGCGCTCGCAAGCTCACCGCCGAAGTCGACACCCGCAACACTCCCTCGGTGCGCCTTCTCGAAAGCCTTGGCTTTACCCGCGAGGCGCATTTCCGCGAGCATGACGCAACACACATTGGCATGTGCGACGTCTATTGGTACGGCAAGCTGCGCGGCGAATAGGGCGCGCTTTAGGGGTCATCACACAAGAATGCTCGCGAAAATCCGCACCCAGCTTTACGTCGCCCGCCAAGGGATCACCCGCGCTTACCTGCGCCGCATCTGGGGCATGACCATCGGCGAGGGCGTGCGCATCTCGCGCAAGGCCAACCTCGACTACACCCACCCCAAGGGCGTTCACATCGGCGACTACACCATCGTGACGCCCGGTGTGCACATCTTCACCCACGATTTCGTCAAGCGCGAGCATGTCAGCACCTACATCGGCTCCAACTGCTTCCTTGGAGCGGGCGCGATCATCCTGCCCGGAGTAACCATCGGAGACCATTGCGTTATCGCGGCGGGAACTGTGGTTACGGCAGACGTGCCCGCGCGCAGCGTTGTTGCAGGCAATCCGGGCAAGATCCTCAAAAGCGATATCAAGACCGCGCGATACGGCATTATGGGGAACCTCCAGCCGCATGAACTGGCGGTTTTTGAGGGTGATGCGGAAAGCTGAAGCGCGCTGCAATCCCGCGCCTTAATCCCCTGAGGCCGGATCAGGCTCTCGCCCCAACTCTTCCAAAACCTCACGCCGAATAGCTTCATAGACGGGATGCCCCGCGTCAAGGTCGCTTACATCGACCCATTCGGCGCGGCGATGGCTGAGCACGAATGCCAGCATCGAATTGGCGCGCGTGTTGTAAAGCCCTTGCGCCATTGCGCGTTCAATCGCGCAATCCTCCAACCGCAAGATACCCCACCGCGCCGCCTCATCCCAGGCCTCGGCAAACCCTTGCGCCCCCGGCATTTTGCGCAGCTTATACAGCGCCTCCATCGACTTTCCGATGGCGAGCGCTGCGGAGGTCACGAGGCCTGTTGCCGCGAGATGCGCGACAAAGGCGCGCTGCAAATCCGGAGTGATCGAGTTCGCGCGCGGGCGTTTGTGGCGATAGGGCTCAAACTGAAGCAGCGGATCGTCAGGGTCCGGCGGCAAGCCGATATGCGCAACTGCCGAGGTCGCTTGGCGCTCTGTTGCCCTTGTGCAGATGGTGGGGTCGCCTGGAGATGGGCCGTGTGAAGGGCCATATGAGTGGTCATCGCGTTCGCGCTGTTCTTCTAGGTAGTCGGCAAAGGGCTCTGGCAGGTCTGCGGGGTCAAAGGGCTCGTCAAATGGGTCTTCGGGGCGGGGCATAGCGCGAGGGTATTGAACACAATCTCGGCGTGTAGGAAAATTGTTTGTGTGGAGGAGGAGGGAGTGTTTGTTTTATGCTCGCCCATCCGGGCGAGGGTGGGCTTCGCCCGTCTTCGACTCCCTCGCTAGACGGCCTGCGCATTTGCTTCCGCCCTGCTGCGGGCGGTCGCCCTTGCGGCGCTCCGCGCTGAACCAGCGCCAAGAAGTGCCCCTCCTCTTTAGGGGAGGGGCTAGGGGAGGGGCGGCGCGCGCTGAAGCATCCCCCTCCCGCTTGCGGGGAGTCGTAGAAGGCTCGTGGGGCCAGCGGTTAGCGGTGGGCGAGACAGACGCTGCAGGCGCGGCAAACCCTACATCGACCGTGAGAAGGCCCACCCCGCTGCGGCTAGGGAGCAAGCTCCCAAGTCCCACTGCCCCTCCCGCAGGCGGGAGGGGTGAAGAAGGGCGCAACATGGCTCCCCTCCCGCGTGCGGGAGGGGCTGGGGGTGGGCTGTTTCGTGACCTTGCGAGCCGACCGCAAGCGCGACCGCACGCCGGACGTTAGGCCGTAGCCAAGCGACGCGGATGCGTCGCGCCCGGCGCTTGAGGGCGAAAACAAACTAAGGACCGGGGGAGATTGCAGATTATTTGCGTGTAGGAAAATGCGGTGTTGACTTTAACTATTCGCAGACTTGTCTATCAGTTTGGTCTGAAGGGGTAACAATGACCGAAACAAGTCGTCTTATTCGTTTGTTGGACAGGGGCTTTTACGCGACGGAGCTTCCACCTCCTTTTCAAACGTCGAATTTTTCTAAGGTCCGAACTACGTTTAGCCCAGGAAATGGTTATGCAGGAGAAACTATATTTTTCGACGGTGCCACATTTCGTGGGACACTTAGGAAGTTTGGGGTCATTAACCCCGTAAATTACTTCTTATTGAGTAGGCATATTGCGCAGAACTGGTCAGACATCGTCGCGACCAATCGGCTTAGTTCTTCGTCTGGTGCGCGTCCAAAGTTTCCGAAGCGGTCGGCAGATGGGCGGGCAATTGAGGCTGTAAGTCTAAGCTCAAAACGCACCGCGCAACGTCACTTGGCAAGCGCCTATCCCGTTATTCTCTCCCTCGATATCAATCGATTCTACGGTTCGATATACACACACGCAATTCCTTGGGCGGTTCTCGGCAAGAAAGAGGCAAAGCGACGGTTTAGCAATAACACGCTTGGCAATCACTGGAGCGCGCATCTCGATAGGTTCGCTCGTAATTGCAATCAACGTCAAACGATCGGTTTGCCTATTGGACCAGACACATCACGCATAATCTCCGAGTTAATCCTTTCACGCCTCGATGCAGAACTATGTTCAGCCAGCTCAGGCCTGTCTTCCAATCAGATTTTTCACAACATCGACGACTATCAGTTTGGAGTCATGGATCTCGGTGAGGCTGAGGAGGCTCAATCCCGTTTCGTTCGGGTTCTTACGCGTTACGAGCTACAATTGAATGATTTTAAAACCCAGATTAGCGAGGGATTGGAGTTTGCGCCCGCGTATTTCCAAAGGGACTTCGACATAGTCAGAAATCAACGCGGCAAATCCTTCGTCGAGCATTTCTTCGAGATACTCTATAAACAAGTCAGCGCGCGAAGCGACGCCAACGTCTTAGGCTATGCTCTCAAACGCTTCGCTAAAGCGCTGGCAAAGAATGCTGAACAAGACCTTGTTCGCGAGTATCTGCAGAGGCTCTTGTTGGCTGCGCCGCATCAAGCGCGTTGGGTGTTTCCACTTCTCTTGGGTATCTGGCGCCGTAAGCCGGTAAGCTCTGATGTGAGACGGATACTATCTTGGGGCATTAAGACGACAGCTCGTCGTAATGACGTGGGTAGTTTGTTGTGGTTTCTCTACGCAGCGATTTTCCTGAACGTAAAGGTTGGGAAACAGGTCTGCTCGGCTGCCTACGTGATCTCCAATGAGCTAGTCGATCTCATGCTTATGCATGGACGAAGCAAAGGCCTATTCTCTCTCGAGATTCAGTCGATGCGTAGACGCTATCGGCGTTTACCTTTGGCAACCGCTGCGTGGCTCCCAATCTATGAGGTTGAACGAAAGGGGTGGGACAGCGACTCCGCCTTCCAGAAGATTGGCACTTCCCGTGACCCTGGTGGGCTCTACCAAGAGCTTTCAAACAGCGATGTCGAGTTTTACCGAACAGATCCGAAGTTCTTTAAAGTGTCAGCGTTTGACGGTTGGCAGCTCAAGAATAGCGACTTTAGACCGCGAACCGGTATCATGACCCTCGAAGATTTGATGGGATCGTACGACCCGGGCATCCCGCCCGAAAATTACGAGTGAGTTCTCAACCCTTGACCCCACCAAAGAAACCCCCTAAGCGCCCTCCCATCTGAGGGCAGGGCTCGCTTTGGCGCTCCCCTAACTCACAATTGAGCTGAACATTGGCGGCTCCATTCATCTCCATGGTAAATGGGTCGGCAAAGTAATCCGGTGCTTTGACTGTGCTGGGTGGAGCGTTTCAGGCTCGTGCAAGCCGGTCCTTGGCTGAAGGGTTCATCCTTCGACAAGCCCAGGACGAACGGTTTTCGCACGATACTGCTTCTCTTCATCTCCGGTGCCTTTGAACGCCAAACAGGTGAAGAGTAACTTATGCCAACTATCAACCAGCTGGTCCGCAAGGGCCGCACTCCGCAGAAGGCCAAGTCTAAGGTCCCTGCTATGGAGCAGAACCCGCAAAAGCGCGGCGTTTGCACACGCGTCTATACGACGACCCCGAAGAAACCGAACTCCGCTTTGCGTAAAGTGGCCAAGGTTCGCCTCACCAACAGCCGTGAGGTCATCTCTTATATTCCGGGCGAAGGTCACAACCTGCAAGAGCACTCCGTTGTGCTTATCCGCGGTGGCCGTGTGCGCGACCTTCCCGGCGTTCGCTACCACGTCCTTCGCGGCGTGCTCGATACGCAAGGGGTCAAGGACCGCAAGCAATCCCGCTCGAAGTACGGCGCGAAACGCCCGAAATAAGTTTGACGCGGCGGCGGGCCTCTCCCGCGCCCTTCCATCACCACGGTAAAATTCCGGGTGGAAGGGCGGAAACGGATTAGGGTGGAGAGGGCCGGTGCCGCACTCCGAAGGAGTTTAAATGTATGTCACGTCGTCGTAGGCCCGAAAAGCGGGTTATCCTTCCCGATCCCAAGTTTGGTGATCAGGTTCTCTCAAAGTTCATGAACAACCTTATGCTCGACGGTAAGAAAGCCGTTGCAGAAGGTATCGTGTACACAGCCCTTGATGCGGTTGAGGCGAAAGCCAAAGCGGATCCTGTGCAGCTGTTCCATGACGCTTTGAACAACGTAAAGCCGCAGGTTGAGGTTCGCTCACGCCGTGTTGGTGGTGCTACATATCAGGTGCCGGTTGAGGTTCGCGATGAGCGGGCTCAGGCGCTGGCTATTCGCTGGCTGATCGGTGCGGCGCGTTCGCGTCCAGAGACCACCATGAGCGCTCGTTTGTCGGGTGAGCTGATGGATGCAGCCAACAACCGCGGGAACGCTGTGAAGAAGCGTGAAGATACGCACCGCATGGCGGATGCTAACCGCGCCTTCTCGCACTACCGTTGGTAAGGTGATTGTGGAAACCGCGAGGCGAACGTCTTGGGGTTGTCACATTCGTAACTATATGGGGCGCTGACCGCTTATCCGGCGGCCCCCTCGTTTTTTAAGGAATTGCACATGGCCCGCGAATATCCGCTGGAGCGCTATCGCAATATCGGCATCATGGCGCACATTGATGCTGGTAAGACTACGACTACCGAGCGTATTTTGTACTACACTGGTAAGTCCTACAAAATCGGCGAAGTCCACGATGGCGGCGCGACGATGGACTGGATGGAACAAGAGCAGGAGCGCGGGATTACGATCACGTCTGCTGCAACGACCTGTTTCTGGAACCCTGAAGATCCCACGATGGACGTGATGGGTGATCCAGCTGAACTGCGCGCAAACACGCCAAAGCACCGCATCAACATCATCGACACTCCGGGCCACGTTGACTTCACCATTGAAGTTGAGCGGAGCCTTCGCGTGCTCGACGGCGCGGTAGCCTGCTTTGACGGTGTTGCTGGTGTTGAACCACAATCCGAAACAGTTTGGCGCCAAGCGGACAAGTACTCCGTGCCTCGGATGTGCTTCATCAATAAATTGGACCGCACCGGCGCTGACTTCAAATATTGCGTTCAGTCGATCATCGATCGTCTGGGTGCGACGCCTGCTGTGCTGTATCTCCCGATCGGCATTGAGAGCTCGCTCATTGGTCTGGTTGACCTTGTCAACAACCGCGCGATCACTTGGACCAACGAAGACTTGGGTGCTTCGTATGAGTTTGGCCCGATCCCTGACGATATGGCTGACGAAGCGGCTGAGTATCGTGAGAAGCTGATCGAGCTTGCTGTTGAGCAAGACGATGACGCGATGGAAGCGTATCTCGAAGGCAATGAGCCATCTGCGCAGGAACTCAAAGCGCTCATCCGTAAGGGTACGCTTGAGCAAGCGTTTGTGCCTGTTCTGTGTGGTTCGGCGTTTAAGAACAAAGGCGTTCAGCCTCTGCTCGACGCTGTCATCGATTACATGCCTTCGCCTCTCGACGTGGATGCCATTAAAGGTGTTCTGCCTGATAGTGACGAAGAAGAGACACGTCCATCATCAGATGACGAACCGTTCTCCGCACTTGCTTTTAAGATCATGAACGACCCATTCGTGGGCTCGCTCACCTTCACGCGCATCTATTCCGGGCACCTCACCAAGGGTTCGGTTCTGAACTCGGTGAAGGCCAAGAAAGAGAAAATCGGCCGCATGCTGCTTATGCACTCCAATGACCGTGAGGACATTGATGAGGCGTTTGCTGGCGATATCGTGGCGATTGCAGGTCTCAAAGAAACCACCACTGGTGATACGCTTTGTGATGCATCCAAGCCGATCATTCTTGAGCGTATGGAATTCCCCGATCCCGTGATCGAGCTTTCCGTTGAGCCTAAGACCAAGGCTGACCAAGAGAAGATGGGTGTTGCCCTCAACCGCCTTGCGGCTGAAGACCCCAGCTTCCGCGTCACCACCGACCACGAAAGCGGTCAGACGATCATCAAGGGCATGGGCGAGCTTCACCTCGACATTCTCGTTGATCGTATGAAGCGCGAGTTCAAGGTGGAAGCGAACGTTGGTGCGCCGCAGGTGGCTTACCGTGAATCGCTCGGCCGTGAGATCGAAGTCGACTACACCCACAAGAAGCAATCTGGTGGTACCGGTCAGTTCGCGCGTGCTAAAGCCAAGTTCATCCCTGGTGAGCGTGGTCAGGGCATCGTGTTCGAAGACTCCATCAAAGGCGGTAACATTCCGAAGGAATACATCCCGTCGCTTGAAAAAGGTATCCGTGAGCAAGCCGACAGCGGCTATCTCATCGGCTTCCCGATCATCGACTTCACGATCCACGTATTTGACGGCGCGTATCACGATGTCGACTCGTCCACCGTGGCGTTCGAAATCTGCGGTAAAGGCGCAATGCGCGAAGCTGCAGAACGTGGCGGCATCAAGCTGCTTGAGCCAGTGATGAAGGTTGAAGTTGTCACTCCTGAGGACTACCTCGGCGATGTGATCGGCGATATGAACTCTCGTCGTGGTCAAATCCAAGGCACAGACAGCCGCGGTAACGCACAAGCTGTCGAAGCATTCGTGCCGCTGGCAAACATGTTCGGCTACGTGAACGAGCTGCGTTCCTTCACCCAAGGGCGCGCGCAATACACCATGCAGTTCAGCCACTACGAAGAAGTGCCACAAGCTGTGGCGCAAGAGGTCAAGGAGAAGCTTGCTTAAGCGAGCAACACAATCTATGGGCGGCGCCACGTTGATGCGGGCGCCGTTTTCTCCCCGCTAACAATGAAATTTAGACAAGAAGGTTTTTAGAGAAATGGCGAAGGAAAAGTTTGAGCGTAATAAGCCGCACGTAAACGTCGGCACCATCGGTCACGTTGACCACGGCAAAACCACTCTGACCGCGGCAATCACCAAGGTTCAGGGTTCTGCTGTTGACTTCGGTAACATCGATAAAGCTCCAGAAGAGCGTGAGCGCGGCATCACCATCTCAACGGCGCACGTTGAGTATGAAACTGACGCACGTCACTACGCACACGTCGATTGCCCAGGCCACGCTGACTATGTGAAAAACATGATCACTGGTGCAGCGCAAATGGACGGCGCGATCCTCGTTGTGAACGCAGCTGACGGTCCTATGCCACAAACTCGTGAGCACATCCTGCTTGCGCGTCAGGTTGGCGTTCCACAGCTCGTTGTTTACATGAACAAAGTTGACCAGGTTGACGACGAAGAAATCCTCGAGCTGGTTGAACTCGAAGTTCGCGAACTGCTGAGCGAGTACGGCTTTGACGGCGACGAGATTCCAATCGTTAAGGGTTCAGCTTTGGCTGCTCTTGAAGGTCGTGATCCTGAAATCGGCGAAAACTCGATCAAGGAACTGATGGAAGCTGTAGACACCTACATTCCGCAGCCTGACCGTCCGGTCGACAAAGACTTCCTCATGCCAATCGAGGACGTGTTCTCGATCTCTGGTCGTGGTACGGTTGTGACCGGCCGCGTTGAGACCGGCGTTGTGAACGTTGGCGACGAAGTTGAAATCGTTGGTATCAAAGACACTGCGAAAACGACCGTTACCGGCGTTGAAATGTTCCGTAAGCTTCTCGACAGCGGTGAAGCTGGCGATAACATCGGTGCTCTGGTTCGCGGCGTTGCACGTGACGAAATTGAGCGTGGTCAGGTTCTTTGTAAGCCTGGTTCGGTTAGCCCGCACACAGAATTCTCGGCAGAAGTTTACGTTCTTTCAAAGGACGAGGGTGGCCGTCACACGCCATTCTTCGCAAACTACCGTCCGCAGTTCTACTTCCGTACGACTGACGTAACCGGTGAAGTGATCCTCCCAGAGGGCACGGAAATGGTTATGCCTGGCGACAACGTGACCATCAACGTCAAGCTGATCGCACCGATCGCTATGGACGAAGGTCTGCGCTTCGCTATCCGTGAAGGCGGCCGTACCGTTGGTTCAGGCGTTGTGGCGAAAATCACCGCCTAATTCGGCTTCGTTCCTCGGAACGATTACGAGATAATGAGGCCCGGCTCACGAAAGTGCGCCGGGCCTCTTATTATGTAAGGACCATTCCATCAGCGAATGCCGTTGGTGTGGCCCAGTTGATGCGTGTTTTGTGACAGATATGCTTTGGCGGTCTTTTGGGGTTGCCAGAATCCAACGTCCCCGATATACGCGCGCCAACTCGTCAGCGATTCCGTTGCTGATGTAACGAATTTCATGGGACCACCCCTGGCCGGACAATCCGGATAAGGGCGGTCTTTTTATTTTTGGGAGCGGGTTTCCCCCGAGACACGTTCCTTGGCTCTTTCGCATTGGTAGTAGGTAATGGAAGCACAGAATATCCGTATTCGCCTTAAGGCGTTCGACCACCGCGTTCTCGATCAGGCAACTGGCGAAATCGCAGATACAGCTCGTCGTACGGGTGCTCTTATTCGTGGCCCCATTCCCATGCCAACGCGCATTGAAAAATTCACTGTGAACCGCGGTCCGCACATCGACAAAAAGTCGCGTGAGCAGTTCGAAGTTCGCACATACAAACGTTTGCTGGACATTGTGCAGCCAAACGCCCAGACGGTCGACGCGCTTATGAAGCTCGATCTTGCTGCTGGCGTGAACGTTGAGATTAAGCTCGCTTAACACGTGAGCGTCACCCCGGCGAAGGCCGGGGTCCAGAGTGGCATCGTCCCACTTTGGGTTCTGGATCCCGGCCTTCGCCGGGATGACGAGTTAGAGAGCTAGGCTCTCGGACAATTGGATACCGCCGGAAATTCCGGGCTGAGTCCTCCGTCTCGCTCAAAAGGTCATTTGACCTGGAGAGCATCAGCCCAGACGGGGCTCAGGTAAAAAATTTGGGTTGGCACGCACCTTTGGGATGGTCTCAAGGGTGCCTCTGTAAGGAGTACACGACGATGCGCACTGGCGTGATCGCGAAAAAGGTTGGGATGACCCGCCTCTTCCAGGAGGATGGACAGCACGTGCCCGTGACTGTTCTTTCGCTGGAAGACTGCCAGGTCGTTTCCCACCGCACACAAGATACGGACGGCTACTTCGCTGTTCAGCTTGGTGCAGGCGAAGCAAAACAAAAGAACGTAAACAAGCCGCAGCGCGAGCATTTCGCGAAAGCCGGCGTTGGTCTCAAAGCCCGCATGGCTGAGTTCCGCGTGGAAGGCGAAGACGGTCTCGTACCTGTCGGCGCTCTCATCAGCGCAGAGCACTTTGTGGATGGCCAAAAAGTCGACATCACCGGGCATACCCAAGGTAAGGGTTTTGCTGGGGCTATGAAGCGCTGGGGTTTCGGCGGTCTTCGTGCAACCCACGGTGTTTCGATCTCTCACCGTTCACACGGTTCGACGGGTAACCGTCAGGATCCGGGTCGCGTCTTTAAAGGCAAGAAGATGGCTGGTCACATGGGTGACCGTCAGCGCACGCAGCAGAACCTCGAAGTGGTTCGCACGGACGCTGATCGCGGTCTTCTCTTCATCAAGGGCTCTGTCCCTGGTTCGAAGAATGGCTGGCTCCTCGTTCGCGACGCCGTGAAGCTTAAGCATTCTGACGATCTCCCGTTCCCGGGTGCTGTCGTCGAAGCTGCTGCTCCAGTCGTTGAAGAAGCCGCACCTGCTCCAGAAGCTGAAGCGCCTGCCGCTGACGCTCCTGCAGCTGACGAAAATAAGGAGGGCTAAACCATGAAGGTGAAGGTCCAAAAACTCGACGGCAAGGCGTCCGGCGATATTGAGCTCAACGATGCCGTTTTCGGTGTTGAGCCACGCGCTGACATCCTGCACCGTGTTGTCACATGGCAGCTTGAAAATCGCCGCGGCACCGCACGTCCAACGCGTGAGCGTTCTGACGTTGCTCGCACGGGCAAGAAGTTCGGCAACCAAAAGGGTGGTGGTACCGCCCGTCACGGTGACCGCAAAGCTCCGATCTTTATCGGTGGTGGTAAGGCCCACGGAGCGCGCAAGCGTGACTTTAACCAGTCGCTGAACAAGAAAGTTCGTGCGCTCGGCTTGAAGATGGCTCTTTCGACCAAAGCGAAAGACGGTCTGGTTGTTGTTGACAGCCTCGCTCTTAAAGATGCCAAGACACAGGCTCTTAAAGGTCACCTCGACAAGCACGGCTTTGCTGGCAAAGTCCTTGTGATCGACGGTGAAGCTGTGGACGCTGGTTTTGCCCGCGCTGCAAACAACCTCATCGGTATCAATGTGATGCCGGCTGCTGGTGCGAACGTCTACGACATTCTCAACCACGACACGCTCGTCCTTACCAAGGATGCGGTCGCTAAGCTGGAGGCGCGCTTCAATGGCTAAAAAAGATGCGATCGACGCGCGGCACTATGACGTGATCGTTGCCCCTCACATCACTGAGAAGTCTACTATGGCTTCTGAGGCTAACGCCGTGGTGTTCAAAGTGGCAAACGACGCGACCAAGCCGCAGATCAAGGAAGCGGTGGAAGCCATCTATTCGACGAAAGTCGTCTCGGTGAACACCATCCTTATTAAAGGCAAAACCAAGCGCTGGCGGGGCAAGCCCTACAAGCGTTCCGATTTCAAGAAAGCAGTGGTGCGTCTCGCCGAAGGCGAAATGATCGATATCACTGAGCAGGTCGGCTAATGGCACTTAAGAATTACAACCCGACAAGCCCGGCACGCCGCGGCCTTATTCTGGTCGACAAAACTGGTCTCCACAAAGGTGGTCCGGTCAAGTCGCTCTCAGAAGGTAAGCGCAAGACCGGTGGCCGTAACAACAAAGGCCATGTGACCTCGCGCGGTATCGCTGGTGGTCACAAGCAAAAGTATCGCATCATCGACTTCAAACGTCGCAAGTGGGATATGGCTGCAACGGTTGAGCGGATTGAGTACGATCCTAACCGTACCGCTTTCATCGCGCTTTTGAAGTATGAAGACGGCGAGCTTGCCTACATCATTGCACCACAACGCCTCGCCGTTGGCGATAGCGTGATTGCCGGTGAAAAGGTCGACACGAAGCCTGGTAACGCCATGCTTCTGGGTCAGATGCCAGTGGGCACGATCTGTCACAATGTGGAAATGAAGCCAATGAAGGGCGGTCAAATTGCTCGCTCTGCTGGCGCTTATGTCCAGATTGTTGGCCGTGACCGCGGCATGGTAATCGTTCGCCTGAACTCAGGTGAGCAGCGTTACCTTCGCAGCGATTGCATGGGCACGGTTGGCGCGGTTTCTAACCCTGACAACCAGAACCAGAACTTTGGTAAAGCGGGCCGCACCCGTTGGAAGGGCCGCCGGCCACTGACACGCGGTGTTGCGAAGAACCCGGTTGATCACCCCCACGGTGGTGGTGAAGGCCGGACCTCCGGTGGTCGTCACCCAGTGACACCATGGGGCAAGCCGACCAAGGGTGCTCGCACTCGTAAGAACAAGCAGACGGACAAGATGATTATCCGTTCGCGTCACGCGAAGAAGAAGAGGTAAGACACGATGGCACGTTCCGTCTGGAAAGGTCCGTTTGTCGAGCTCAGCCTGCTTAAGAAAGCAGAAGAGGCACAGGACGCTGGAAACTCGAAGCCGATCAAAACTTGGTCGCGTCGTTCGACAATTCTCCCGCAGTTCGTTGGGCTCACATTCAACGTCTATAACGGTCACAAGTTTATCCCTGTGGCTGTTTCGGAAGAAATGGTTGGTCACAAGCTTGGTGAATTTGCGCCCACGCGCAGCTTCCCCGGTCACGCGGCTGACAAGAAGGGCAAGCGATAATGGGTAAGGCAAAGTCTCCCCGCCGCGTTGCTGACAACGAAGCGCTCGCAGTAGGCACGCAAATTCGCGGGTCTGCGCAAAAGCTCAACCTCGTTGCCGAGCTCATCCGCGGTAAGAAAGCTGAAGAGGCTCTCAACATCCTCGCGTTTTCTCGCAAAGCAATGGCGCGCGACGCCAGCAAGGTTCTCGCATCAGCGATTGCCAATGCGGAAAACAACCACGATCTCGACGTCGACGCGCTCGTCGTTGCTGAGGCATCGGTTGGCAAGTCGATTACGATGAAGCGTTTCCATACGCGCGGTCGTGGTAAATCGACGCGCATCCTGAAGCCATTCAGCAAGCTGCGCATCGTTGTTCGTGAAGCAGAAGAGGCATAAACCATGGGTCAGAAGAGTAATCCAATTGGTCTGCGTCTTCAGATCAACCGCACTTGGGATAGCCGCTGGTACGCTGAAGGGCGTGACTATGCGGGGCTCCTGAAAGAAGACATCACGATCCGTAAGTACATCTTCAAGAACCTGCCACAGGCAGCGATCTCGAAGGTTGTGATTGAGCGTCCAGCAAAGCTTTGCCGGGTTTCGATCTACGCGGCTCGTCCTGGTGTGATCATCGGTAAGAAAGGCGCAGACATCGAAAAGCTGCGCGCCAAGCTTTCTTCTATGACCGGCAGCGAAGTGAAGCTGAACATTGTTGAGATCCGCAAGCCGGAAATCGACGCTAAGCTCGTCGCTCAAGGTATCGCTGATCAGCTTATTCGCCGTGTGGCTTTCCGCCGTGCGATGAAACGCGCTGTTCAGTCGGCTCTTCGTCTGGGTGCTGAAGGCATCAAGATCGTATGTGGTGGCCGTCTGGGTGGTGCTGAAATCGCCCGCGTTGAATGGTACCGCGAAGGCCGCGTGCCGCTCCACACTCTGCGTGCAAACATTGATTACGCTGAAACCGAGGCTCTTACCGCCTACGGCATCATCGGTATCAAGGTTTGGATCTTCAAAGGCGAGATCCTCGCTCACGATCCAACCGCGCAGGATCGTCTCATGATGGAAGCTCAGACTTCCGGCGTGCGTCCTGCTCGTTGAGGTAATTGAAAAATGCTGCAACCAAAGAAAACTAAATATCGCAAGGCCTTCAAGGGCAAGATCAAGGGCGATGCAAAGGGCGGCACTACGCTGAACTTTGGCTCTTATGGTCTCAAAGCGCTTGAGCCTGAGCGTATCACTGCTCGTCAGATCGAGGCGGCTCGCCGTGCGATCACTCGTGCGATGAAACGTCAAGGTCGTCTGTGGATCCGCGTATTTCCTGATGTGCCGGTTTCTAAGAAGCCTGCCGAAGTTCGTCAGGGTAAGGGGAAAGGCTCGGTTGAATACTGGGCTGCCCGCGTGAAGCCAGGACGCATCATGTTTGAACTTGATGGCGTACCAGGCCCCGTTGCGGCGCTCGCGTTTGAGCGTGCCGCAATGAAGCTGCCGATCAAAACCAAGGTCGTTGCCCGTTTTGGCGACACCTCGCACTTGGGAGGTGAATGACCATGGCTTCCACTGAAGATCTGCGCGCTAAAACCGACGATCAGCTTTCTGCTGACCTGACCGAGCTTAAGCGCGAGCAGTATAACCTGCGTTTCCAAGCTGCCACGAACCAGCTTGAGAAGCCGTCACGCATCAAAGAAGTGCGCCGCACGATCGCTCAGATCAAAACGCTCCAAAATGAGCGTGCTGCAGCTGCTGCGAAAGCATAGGAGTAGACGATGCCAAAGCGTATTCTTACCGGTACTGTCAGCTCTGACAAAACCGACAAAACCGTGACCGTTCTGGTCGAGCGTAAGGTGAAGCACCCGTTGTACGGGAAGATCATCCGCCGCTCGAAGAAGTATCACGCGCATGACGAAACCAACGAATTCACTGTTGGTGACATCGTTCGTATTGAAGAAACCAAGCCGATCTCCAAAACCAAAACATGGGTCGTAAAGGACCGTGTTGTGGCTGGTGGAGTTCAAGCGGTTGAAGCTGATCTCGATGTCGAGGCAGCTGGTAACTAATTGACGAGGAACTGCTGAGCCCCGGTCACAGTCGGGTGTCCCAGCAAGCCAAGAGAAGGAAACGGATCCATGATCCAGATGCAATCCAATCTCGACGTCGCGGATAATAGCGGCGCAAAGCGCGTCCAGTGCATTAAAGTACTGGGCGGGTCTAAGCGCCGGTTTGCCTCCGTTGGCGACGTGATCGTGGTCTCGGTTAAAGAGGCCCAGCCGCGCACCAAGGTGAAAAAAGGCGACGTACACCGCGCCGTCATCGTGCGCACCAAGAAGGACGTTCGTCGTAAAGACGGCAGCGTCATTCGCTTCGACAGCAATTCAGCTGTCCTGGTGAACAAGTCGAACGAACCCATCGGTACACGTATCTTTGGCCCAGTCGTTCGTGAACTTCGCGGTGCAGGCTTCATGAAAATCATCTCGCTTGCTCCGGAGGTGCTCTAAGATGGGTGCTGCAAAGATCAAAAAGGGCGACGAAGTCGTCGTATTGTCGGGCAAGGACAAGGGCCGCAAGGGCACTGTCCAGCAAGTCATGCCGAAAGATGGCAAAGTCATCGTTGAAGGCGTGAACGTTGCGACCCGTCACCGCAAACCAAGCCAAACCAACCCGCAAGGTGGTATCGAGCGTTTCCCCGCTGCGATGGACATCTCAAAGGTTGCTGTGGCTGATCCTAAAGATGGCTCACCAACCCGCGTTCGTTTTGAAGAAAAAGACGGCAAGAAGGTTCGTGTGGCTGTAAAGAGTGGGGAGGTCATCGATGGCTGAGTATACTCCGCGTCTTAAGTCTAAATATGAGGACGAGATCGTCAAGGCGATGACTGAGAAGTTTGGTTATACCAACCGTCTCCAAGTCCCTCAGATTGAGAAGATCACCCTCAACATGGGTGTAGGCGAGGCAAGCCAGGATAAGAAAAAGATCCAGGTTGCTGCTGAAGAAATGGCGCTGATTGCTGGTCAAAAGCCGGTTATCACTAAGGCTAAGAAATCAATCGCTCAGTTTAAGCTGCGCGATGGCATGCCCATTGGTTGTAAGGTGAACCTTCGCCGTGCGCGCATGTACGAATTTCTCGACCGTCTCGTCACAATCGCGATGCCTCGTATTCGAGATTTTCGTGGCCTCAACCCCAAGTCGTTTGACGGCCGTGGCAACTATGCCATGGGCATCAAAGAGCAGATCATCTTCCCAGAGATCTCCTACGACAAGATCGACAAGGTCCGGGGTATGGACATTATCGTAACCACCACCGCCAAGACCGACGAAGAAGCTCGTGAGCTTTTGCGTTTGTTCGGCTTCCCCTTCCAGGGTGAGGCAGGCGAAGCGAAGGAGGCGGCTTAAGCCGTTCCTTCATGTCAGCAATTCAATAGGAAGAGAGCTTAAGTCCAATGGCGAAACTGAGTTCGATCAATAAGAACGAGAAACGTAAGAAACTCGTTGAGAAGTACGCAGCGAAGTACGCGAAGCTGAAAGCTATCGCGGACGATGAAAGCCTTGATGAAGGTGAGCGCCTGATGGCCCGCCTCAAAATGGCTGAGATTCCCCGCAACGGGAATCCGACCCGCGTGCGCAATCGCTGCGCCACCACCGGCCGCCCACGCGGCTATTACCGTAAGTTCGGCATCAACCGTATCGAGCTTCGTAACCTCGGCAACCGGGGCATGATCCCTGGTCTTACCAAGTCGAGCTGGTGAGGAGCTAACAGATGGCTATGACCGATCCACTGGGTGATATGCTCACCCGCATCCGCAACGGCCAACGGGCGAAAATGGACAGCGTCCTAAGCCCAGCGTCAAAGCTGCGTGCAAACGTTCTCGAAGTGCTTCAGCGCGAAGGCTACATCCGTGGCTATTCCGACGATGCTTCGGGTAAGCACCCACAGCTTCGCATTGAGCTGAAGTATTTCGAAGGCGAGCCAGCGATTAAGCACGTCGCTCGCGTTTCAAAGCCGGGCCGCCGCGTCTATTCGGGTTCTCAGGAACTTCCGACTGTGCGCAACGGCCTTGGTATCACCATCGTCTCGACCCCGCGCGGTGTCCTCTCGGATGCTGAAGCACGCGAAAACAAGGTCGGCGGCGAAGTTCTTGCGGAGGTCTTCTGATGAGCCGCATTGGTAAAAAAGCGGTCAGCATCCCTGCGGGTGTGACGGCAGAGATCAAGGAAGGCACGCTTAGCGTGAAGGGGCCTAAGGGCACTCTTTCGATGGGCTTGTCTGACCTGATCACATATAAGATCGCAGACGGCGAAATCGCTGTGACACCGGCTAATGACAGCAAGCAAGCGCGTTCCTTCTGGGGCATGCAGCGCACGCTGGTCTCTAACCTGGTTGAAGGCGTGACTGATGGTTTCTCCAAGACTTTGGAGATCTCCGGTGTTGGTTACCGTGCAAAGGCGCAAGGGAAAACCTTGAAGCTTGAGCTTGGCTTTAGCCACGACGTCGATCTGGTTGTTCCAGAAGGTCTCGAAGTGAAAACGCCCGATCAGACCACTGTTGAGGTTTCCGGCACCGACAAACAGGCCGTTGGCCAGTTTGCTGCTGAAATCCGCAAGTGGCGCAAGCCTGAGCCTTACAAGGGCAAGGGTATTAAGTATCGCGGCGAGTATATCTTCCGCAAGGAAGGGAAGAAGAAGTAAGATGGCAAAACTATCTCTCTTTGAACGTCGCCGTCGCCGTGTGCGGACCGCTTTGCGGGCTCGCTCAGGTGGCAAGCCACGCCTTTCGGTGCACCGCACAGGTCGCCACATCTACGCACAGGTCATCGACGATGCCGCGGGCAAAACCGTGGCAAGCGCCTCGACCCTTGGTGCGAAGGCTTCAGGCGCCAATGTCGATGCCGCTACCCAAGTGGGTAAAGACATCGCAGCGGCTGCCAAAAAGGCTGGCGTGACCACTGTCGTGTTCGATCGCGGCGGGTTCCTGTTTCATGGCCGCGTGAAAGCGCTGGCCGATGCCGCTCGTGAAGGCGGGCTGGAGTTCTAATGATGGCTGACGACAAGAAACCAGAAGAGGCAGCGACCGAAACCGCTGCAACCGAAACGCCAGCTGTAGCTGAAACGCCTTCGCAGGCGGCTGAAGATCAGTCGGCAGCGCAAGAGCCTTCTGCTCAACCAACCGAAGAGCCCAAAACGCAAGCGCCTGCTGAAGAGCAACAGCGCGGACGCGGTGGCCGTGGTCGCGGCGGTAATGACAACCGTGGCGGTGGCCGTGGTCGTGGTGGCCGTGACAATCGTCGTGGCAAGCGCGAAGAGGAAGATGACGGCATCATCGAGAAGCTCGTCCACATCAACCGTGTCTCCAAAACGGTTAAGGGTGGTAAGCGCTTCGGCTTTGCAGCTCTCGTAGTGGTTGGCGATGGTCAGGGCCGTGTCGGCTTTGGTCACGGTAAAGCGCGTGAGGTTCCTGAGGCGATCACTAAGGCAACTGCCGCTGCTCGCAAGAAGATGATCCGCGTTCCTTTGAAAGAAGGCCGCACGCTGCACCATGACGGCAATGGCCGTTTTGGTGCGGGCAAGGTCACCGTTCGCACAGCGCCTCCGGGGACTGGCATCATCGCCGGTGGTCCGATGCGTGCTGTGTTTGAGAGCCTTGGCGTTGCTGACGTTGTGACCAAGTCGGTTGGTACGTCGAACCCATACAACATGATCCGCGCAACCTTCGACGCGCTTAGCGACCAGACTTCACCCAAGTCAGTGGCTCAGCGTCGCGGCAAGAAAGTTGCCGATCTTTTGGGTCGCGGCGGTGCCAGCGAAGCTGAAGCGGCGGTCGACGCTGCGGCAGTAGTGGAGTAATTCATCATGGCTACCATTAAAATCAAACAGATCGGTTCGCCGATCCGTCGTCCAGAGAGCCAGCGTAAGATCCTTATCGGTCTTGGCCTCAACAAGATGCACAAAGTCGTGACACGTCAGGACACCCCTGAAGTGCGCGGCGCGATCGCCAAGATCCCGCATCTGGTGACTGTTGTTGACTAAGTTTTAGTCGATAGCGACATTCAAGACGGGCCCGTCATGCGATTGCCGCATGGCGGGCCCGCTTGCGTTTGGGGGGTGGTTCTCTGGCAAACCCTTGTGCGCTCCTGCGAAAGCAGGAGCCTATCATCGAAGGCTGAAGTTGGACTCCTGCTTTCGCAAGAGATCACTAGGGTGGCTCTTGAGAAGGGAGAGTGCTACGCTCCTGTCTTGCCGTTCAAACGGTACGGGACTGAAAATTTGAAGCATTCTGGGACGTTGGGGGCGGTTGCCTTTGTGGCAATGGGGATCAGCCTATCGGGCTGCGCTTCTCAGATTGAAAATGAGCCAGCAATTCTTTGCCCTGCTACGGGGTGCCGGGAGCCAATGCGGCCTCAAGGGGATTTTGATGCACTTCTGAGTGAAGTCACCAATATCGCCAAAGGACGCGGGTTTCGTACTACGCGTGCCACGACTGGCGGAGTACTTGATAGCGGGAAATCAACCGGGTTTACTTATCTGCTAGGGCCGGGCCGAAGGCAGCTGGTGGTCGCGCTTTGTGATACCCAATGCACTGATATTGATATCGGCGTTTATAAAGTGGACGGGACGGAAATTGCCAGCGACACAGCTGAAGATGCAATCCCGATCGTCGAGCTCAACCCAGACGAGGAAGTGACAACAATCATCCGTGTGAAGATGATCCGCTGCGACAGGGAGCCGTGTCAGTATGCGATTGGGGTTTTTCGGGAGTAGGGAAGATCGCTGTGTTAGCGCTTCAGATGCTCATCGCGCATCTGAAGCGCTGTCTGCTTCTTGTGCCCGTATGCTCAAAACGCTCTCAAGCTTTTCGAGATGCTTTCTCGCAATTGACGGCCATTTGTCAGCGTGGTCACCTGACTGCTCCAAGTCAGCGCGGGTCAATCCCTTGGGCTTCAGGTTTTCAGTGAAGACGACCAGAAGTTCGTGACGCTTATCTTGCGTTGGCAAATGTACCAGCCGCGCCCAGACATAATTCTTTGGGTAGCGATAGCCCTTTGATCGCAGGAAATTCTGCTCAAGGTAGAAATCGCTACCTGGCCGGCCACCCGGAAAAACAAGGTGAAGAGAATGCGGGGCCATGTCCGTAAAAAAGTCGAGCCCGCCGATGGTGGAGCGCAGTTCAGAGTCCGAATAGTCATATTGCCAATCCACGCCTTCTCTAACGCTTTCAAATTGAAAGAGTAGAGCGTTCTCAATCATGCCATCGCCCGAGGTTTTCACAAAGAAGTGCTGTTCGACATCGGCTGCCCCATACAAAGTGAATTTTTGGCCGCCTAGATAGTCATAGTCTGAACTCACACGAAAATTGGCCTGCGGATGGGCAGGGGAGCGCAGCATGCCATCAGCATACTGAACGGCGAGGTCTGCAAACTGTGGCTCGGTGGTTAATCGTCCTCTATCGGTAAAATAGGCGCACGAGGCGAGCGCAGAGCCTAGGACTGCCAGGGCCAGAAAGGTTAACAATAGCATCTTTTTCATAGATTCCCGCCCTCGTTGAGATGTATTACTGTATTGCATAGGCAATACAGTTCTCCAGGGCAATGGAGTTCAGCCTATACCGCGCACTCACTCTTTTCATCGCACGTATGCGCGGTGGGCGCTAATGGCGGAACCTGCCAAGATGCCCAGTCGCAAGGTGCGATCTTTTGAGGGCGAAAACGGACACAATAATCATCCAACTCAATTTAGAATTCGGTGATTTGCGTGAATGCTGCTTTGGCGCGAGAGCTGACGTCGAGGTTTGCGACCGACTTCGATTTTTAAACGACCGCCGCTTGCCTTTGTTGGCCCCGGCGTAAACCTGACGACGACTTCCTTTCATTTCACGATTTGACGCGACGACCGCAGGGCATGCTGCCTTGCGGCAACCTTCGGGCTGAGAGAACCTGGCGGCAGTTGGCCGAACGATGACGCAAGTCGGCACAGGACCGGGCCAAGTTTGAGCGCGAGAAAGCAGCGCAGCGCGAGGCAGGGGGTCTCGCTGTGGCTGAAGCAGCGCAAGAACGCTCTGCTGAAAGCTCCCAAACCCAGACAGATTTTACTTTCTTGCGACAGTAGCGTGTATTCGGGGCCCGTCAGCAGTGGGGCAGCGAAGATTTGTTAGGTTTCAGCTTTCCCATTTCCCCTTGCGCCCCCGCGCACTTCCCGCTAACGGCTGCGCCTTGAAAAATAGCGCGTTGCCCCATGGTGGGGCCGTTCTGAAAGCGAAAGCGAGTGCAACGATGAAACTCAACGACATCCGTGACAATGATGGTGCCCGCAAGGGTCGTATGCGTGTGGGCCGTGGTATCGGTTCTGGCAAAGGCAAAACTGCGGCTCGCGGTCAAAAGGGTCAAAAATCCCGTTCTGGTGTAGCCATCAAAGGCTTTGCCGGTGGTCAGATGCCGCTTCACATGCGTCTGCCAAAGCGCGGGTTCAACAACCCGTTTGGCAAAGACCACGCGGAAGTGAACATCGGCATGGTTCAAAAATGGATCGATGCAAAGAAAATCGACGCCAAAAAAGACATCACCGAAGAAGTTCTTCGTGAGACTGGTCTAGCCCGCGGTGGCAAAGACGGTGTGCGTCTTCTGGGCAAGGGCGAAATCAAAGCCAAAGCCAAGTTCGTCGTCACTGGCGCTACTAAAGGCGCGATTGCTGCGGTTGAGAAAGCCGGCGGCAGCGTCGAAGTGACCGCTCCTGCGAAAGCTGCAGCGGACGCTGAATAAGCCTCTTTTATCGTCCCGAAGGCTCTCTAGAGCGCTTCGGGATGATGAAAAGTGCGCCGCAGGGTTCGACAAGTCGCCCAGTGGTTCCTATCTAGGCCCTCACAGTTTGGCTTCTCCTTGGGCGTTTGCCCAAAGGCACCCATAGGATCGTATCTGAAACATGGCTTCACGCGCCGATAATATCGCCAGCAATATGAACCTGGGCAACTTTGCTCAGGCGACCGAATTGCGCCAACGCATCTGGTTCACCATTGGTGCGCTGATCGTGTTCCGTTTCTTGAGCTTTGTGCCACTGCCCGGGGTTAACCCGCTGGCGCTGGACCAGCTGGCTCAGCAGAACCAGGGGACGATCCTTGACATGTTCAACATGTTCACAGGCGGCGCCTTGGCGAATATGAGCCTGATCGCTCTGGGTGTGATGCCGTATATTACAGCCTCGATTGTGGTGCAGATGGCCTCCGCGCTTCACCCGACGCTTGCTGCTCTTAAGAAAGAGGGCGCAACGGGGCGTCAGAAGCTGAACCAGTACACGCGTTACGGCACAGTGTTCCTGTGCGCCATTCAAGGGTATTTCCTTGCAACCGGTCTTGAAAGCTATGCTGGCCAGCAGGGCATTGCCGCTGTGGTTGAGCCGGGCTACATGTTCCGCATTGGCGCGGTGATCAGCCTTGTTGGTGGCACCATGTTCCTTTTGTGGCTGGGTGAACAAATCACCTCGCGCGGGATTGGTAACGGGGTGAGCCTTATCATTATGGCGGGTATCGTCGCGCAGTTCCCCGTGTTCGCGATGAACATGTTCGAGGGCGGGCGCACCGGATCGATCCCTGCTGGAATTATCATTGCCTTTATCGTGATGGTGATTGGCCTCATCCTTCTGATCTCTTGGGTGGAACGCGCTCAGCGGCGCCTTCTCATCCAATATCCAAAGCGCGCCACACAGCGCGGGATGATGCAAGCAGACCGCTCGCACTTCCCGATGAAGATCAACACCGCTGGTGTGATCCCGCCGATCTTTGCAAGTTCGCTTTTGCTTTTGCCGCTCACGATCAGCTCATTTGCAGGCCAATCGCTTGACACCTCGACCACGACCGGCAGCGTCTTGCAATCGACGCTCCAATATCTCCAGCACGGTCAGCCGATTTATATGCTGCTGTATGCAGCTGGCATCATCTTCTTCTGCTTCTTCTACACCGCGGTTGTCTTCGACCCTGAGGAGCATGCGGAGAACTTGAAGAAAAACGGCGGCTTTATCCCGGGCATTCGTCCGGGCAAGCGCACGGCGGAATATCTTGAATATGTGCTGACCCGCATCACCGTTGTGGGCGCGGCCTACCTCACCTTTGTCTGCGTTGTTCCAGAGTATATGATCGCGCAAACTGGTATTCCGCTCTTCCTTGGCGGAACAAGCCTGCTGATTGTGGTGAACGTCACCGTCGATACGATCAGCCAAGTGCAATCGCACCTGCTTGCGCACCAATATGGCGACTTAATCAAAAAGGCTAAGTTGAAAGGCCGGATGCGTTAAGGCATCTGTGCGGAACGAACATTGAGACTTCTGCGTTGTTGGGGGAGTGCCCCCATGAGAGAGGCGCAGATTAAAAGGGGCGTTTGATCAGTGAACATCATTCTTCTTGGTCCTCCAGGGGCTGGTAAGGGTACGCAAAGTGCTGGGCTTGTTGAACGCCATGGCATGAAGCAATTGTCGACCGGCGATATGCTGCGTGCAGCGGTCAAAGCGCAGACCCCTGTTGGTCTTGAAGCGAAGGCTGTGATGGACCGGGGCGAGCTCGTTTCCGATGCAATCGTCTCGAACCTGATCGATGAAAACTTGGCTGCAATGCCTGCTGATCAAGGTGCGATCTTTGATGGCTATCCGCGCACCGCGGCGCAAGGCGAACAGCTTGATGGCCTTCTCGAAAAGCATGGGCGTAAGCTTGATTATGTGATCGAACTTGGCGTTGACATTGACGCTTTGGTTGAGCGGATCACGGGCCGGTATTCCTGCGCCAATTGTGGCACGCTTTATCACGATACCGCCAATCAACCTTCGAAAGAGGGCGTTTGCGACACTTGCGGTTCGACCGAGTTTAAGCGCCGGCCCGACGACAATGAAGAAACGGTGCGCACGCGTAACAAGGAATACGCCGAAAAGACCGCACCGATTTTGCCGGGTTATGAAGCGCGCGGTATCGTCAAGCGGGTCGACGGCATGGCGGACATCAACGCGGTTGCTGGCGATATTGACGCTATCCTTGCGGGGTAAATCGTAAGGTTCAGCCCTCAAGCGGCTTTTCAGTTTGCATCTGATCTCCTAACCGTGGGTCTATATCGGGCTGCGTGGGAGGAAAATTGCATTGCACCGTTTCAACCAAACTTTAGTGGCCCTTTCCGGCGCAGCATTTGCGGCGTGCGCGTCGCCAGTCTTGGCCAAAGTCGTCGAGGCGCATGACGATCATTTCATTACCCGTGCTGAGGCGGTTGTTGAGGCGGATGCTAAAGCCACTTGGCTTGCGCTGATAAGCCCGGCGCGCTGGTGGGATAAGAGCCACACATGGTCGGCCAATAGCGCCAATCTCAAGCTTACCCCTCAGGCGGGAGGCTGTTTTTGCGAGACTATTCCGGAGACAGAAAAGGCTGATGGCGGCTTTACGCTCGAAGGAAGCGTTGAGCATATGCGGGTGATCCAGGCCTATCCTGAGGTTGCCTTGCGCATGTCGGGCGCATTGGGGCCTTTGCAAAGCGAACCGGTCACCGGCATTCTCACGATTGCTATCAGCGAGGCGGAAGCGGGCGAAGATGGGGCGGCTCGCACACGGATAGTGTGGGAATACAATGTCGGTGGCAAAATGCGTTACCCGGTGCCGGTGATCTCTAACGCGGTCGATGGGGTGATGACCATTCAGTTGACCCGGCTTGCGCAATTGCTTGGGCCTGTTGAGCTGCCCGGTTCCGAGGTGGAAACAGGTGAGGGTGCACAGCCGCAAGAGGAGGCGTCAGACGAGGCACAGGAAGACACGCTTGCTGATGACGTCCCGCAGGAGCCCTCTGATGGTGCTCCTGATGCCCCTGATGGTTCTGCCGAAGCCATTGCGATAGAGCTTGATGCACTGGCAAGCCAATTGCCTGCCGCCACTGACGATGGTGATGAGGCCACTGAGCTTGAGGGGCAGGCGCCAGCAACAGCGCCGAGCGTTGAGGAGGCTTTTGAGGACCTTAGCGGCGGTGACGTTGAAGATGAGGGAACAAGATAGCGGGCCAAATGGGGCCTACCAGTCAAAATCGGATTGCAGTGGCTCATCACATATCGGCTATTTGATGCAGACAGAAGAACCTTTCTGAAATCACGCGCTAAAACCTTGAAATGGGTTTTAGCGGGGCCAAATAATTAGACACAGACATTGGCTTTGTTTGTCGGTTCCTTAACTTTGCGCTCATCGCGTGCTTGCCGGGTGAGATCGACTTTCGATGCCATGAATTAGGTTTTCGTTTTTTCGGCCGTTTTACTAACAGCTTATCTGAGAGGCTTTGCCTGTTGACGCGACAGGCGATCTCGCCCTATCCGCGCCTCTCACTCGACAGAGTCGAATCCAGTCCGGTCAGGAGCCCGTTTCATGTGGCGCTCCATCCGGGCTTTTGCCGTTTGAAGCAGGATGCGGATTTGTCGATGTGTTTTTAGCGTCGAGATGAAGGTCGGTGACCATTCACCCAAACCTTTGTGGAGCATGGAGAATTAAGTGGCTCGTATTGCCGGGGTAAATATCCCCACAAATAAGCGTGTAATCATCGCGCTGACATATATTCACGGGATTGGCCGCACAACGGCTGTCCAAATCGCTGACAAGCTTGGCATTCCGCACACCGCGCGCGTGCAAGATCTTACCGATGAGGAAGTTCTTCGCATTCGTGAGACGATTGATGCTGATCATCAGGTGGAAGGCGACCTTCGCCGTGATACCGCGATGAACATCAAACGTTTGATGGATCTGCGCTCTTACCGTGGCCTTCGTCACCGTAATGGCCTTCCCGTTCGCGGACAGCGCACTCACACCAATGCCCGCACCCGTAAGGGTAAGGCCAAGCCGATTGCAGGCAAGAAGAAGTAAGTCTTTTGCGACGCGCTTAGCGTCTGAAAAGCATCTTCTGACGAGTTAAAGGAATACAAAATCATGGCACGCGAACCCGGAAAAGTCAGGAAGCGCGACAGAAAGAACATCAGTAGCGGTGTTGCTCACATCAATGCGAGCTTCAACAACACGATGATCACCATCACCGATGCACAGGGCAATGCGATCAGCTGGTCCTCTGCTGGTATGATGGGCTTTAAAGGCAGCCGTAAATCGACACCGTATGCAGCACAGGTTGCAGCGGACGATGCAGGCAAAAAAGCCGCTGAGCACGGCGTACGTACGCTGGAAGTGGAAGTTAAGGGCCCAGGTTCAGGCCGTGAGAGCGCGCTTCGCGGTCTTGCAGCTGTGGGTTTCAACATCACCTCTATCCGCGATGTGACGCCAATCCCGCACAATGGTGTGCGTCCTTCTAAGCGTCGCCGGGTCTAACCCAGAGACGCTCAATCCGATTGAGGGGTGCGCGACCGCCCCTTCAACGGGTTCTTAGTTGCTGACGAGCGCTCTGGACCCGAATTTTAAAAATCGAACCCGCTAACGTAAGCGAATTAGGGGAAATCCATGTCCGTCAATATGAAGAACTGGCAGGAACTGAAGAAACCCAACGCTCTCGAAATCAAAGAAGGTGGCGACAAACAGCGCAAGACCACTTTCGTCGCCGAACCGCTGGAACGCGGCTTTGGTCTGACTTTGGGCAACGCGCTGCGCCGTGTGCTTTTGTCGTCGCTTCAGGGCGCGGCAATCACTTCGATCAAGATTGAGAACGTGCTGCACGAATTCTCATCCCTTGCAGGCGTGCGTGAGGATATCACTGATATGGTCCTCAACGTAAAACAAATCGCGCTCAAAATGGAAGGCGAGGGACCAAAGCGTCTTCAGCTTTCTGTAACGGGGCCTGCGACTGTGAAAGCTGGCGATATTGCTGTGACCGGCGACATCGAAGTGATGAACAAGGACCTTGTCCTGTGTCACCTCGACGAAGGCGCGACGCTCAATATGGAGCTGACCGCTGATGTGGGTAAAGGCTACGCGCCTGCGGTACAGAACCGTCCAGCAGACGCGCCGATTGGCCTTATCCCAGTCGACTCGCTCTATTCGCCTGTCCGTCAGGTGAGCTACAAGGTTGAGAACGCACGTGTTGGTCAAGAGCTTGACTACGATAAGCTCAGCCTCACAATTGAGACCGATGGCACGGTTACTCCTGAAGACGCGGTGGCTTATGCTGCACGCATTCTTCAGGATCAGTTGACGCTCTTCGTACACTTCGAAGACGGCATTCCGCAGCCACAGTCGCAAATGATCGGTCAGGCAGCGACCCCGCAAGAGGACGATGCCAACCAGCTGAACCGTTACCTTCTCAAGAAGGTCGACGAGCTGGAACTGTCCGTTCGTTCGGCAAACTGCCTCAAGAACGACAACATCATCTATATCGGCGATCTGGTTCAAAAGACCGAAGCCGAGATGCTGCGCACGCCAAACTTTGGCCGCAAATCTTTGAACGAGATCAAAGAAGTGCTGTCATCTATGGGTCTGCGCCTCGGAATGGACATCCCCGGGTGGCCGCCTGAGAACATCGAAGAAATGGCTAAGAAGCTCGAACAAGAGCTTCTCGGCTAAGCCTTTTGGCTAAACTGGGTTCCGGCGGCGCGCCTCCAAGAGATTGGGAAGCGCCGCCAGTACCGGGCTACCTGATACGGGCCCTTTACGAACAAGGAATTGAATAATGCGTCACGGAATTTCACAGCGTAAGCTTTCGCGCAAATCGGGCCACCGTAAGGCTCTCTTCCGCAATATGTCGGCAAACCTCATCAAGCATGAGCAGATCCTGACAACGCGCGCCAAGGCGAAAGAACTTCGTCCTTACATCGAGAAGCTGATCACGCTTGCAAAGCATGGCGGCCTTTCAAACCGTCGTCTTGCGATGAGCAAGCTTCAGGACGAAACACAGCTCAAGAAGCTCTTCGACGTTCTGGCTGAGCGTTACAAAGACCGCGATGGTGGCTACACCCGCGTGATTAAAGCTGGCCCTCGTGCATCGGATGCCGCTGAGATGGCTGTCATTGAGCTTGTTGACCGCGACGAAGACGCTCGTGGTTTGGATTCAGGCCCAGACATGAGCCAAGTTGACGAGTACTCGGAAGCAGAAGCCGCTGCTTAAGCGCTGCGAGCTTTAAGACAAAAAGGGGCCTGCGGAGCAATCTGCGGGCCCTTTTCTTTTGGGGCCGCAGGGTTACTGTGCGCGGGTATGAACAAACTCATCCTCGCTGCCACAGCGCTCATCCTCGGGACCCCCTTATCTGCGCAATCCGCTCAAGAACGCCTCGAGGAGCGTTACAACCTCGCGATGGCTGCGGGCTATAAGGCGCTGTTTATGTGCGGCGCGATTGCCAATGCAGAACGCAATGGCGCCGCGCGCACGCCCGAAAGCGTGCATGAGTGGGAGCTCACCGGGGTTTACAGCGCAATCGATGGGATTGTGCGCGATCTCGATTACCGGATCGTGCGGGAAGATGAGGGAAACGTCGCGCGGGTTGAGGTGGATTGGACCGACGATATGCCCGCACGTTTTGCAACGGCCACGCGGATCGGCGGATGTCGTTTGGCGCCGATTGGCATGGAGCCAATGATGCCATACTTTTGGGGCTACACACCCTCGCAGCTGACGGAGCTGGAGACCGGAAGGGGCAAGGGTGCGTTTGCCGACCGGCTTGAGCCGCAATTTGGGGCTGCATTTAACGGGGACTACGGGCAGGGAGCGCGAACAACGGCTGTCATCGTTCGGTCGGGCGCGCTTTCAGCTGAACACTATACCGAAGGCTTCGGCCACTTCACCCCACAACGCACTTGGTCGGTTGCCAAGAGTATTGCAGCGACGCTCATCGGCGCTGCGGTTCACCAAGGTCAAGTCGATGTGAACGAGCCCCTCGTGCGCAAAGAATGGCGCAATGACGCGCGGACCTTTATCACAATCGATCATCTCTTACGCATGGCATCGGGTCGTTACTCGGACACCCCGGGCAATCGCACCGATCCGCTTTATGCAGGCGGCTCGACGGTTGAGGAGACCGCCACCGGCTGGCCACTGATCTACAAGCCGGGCAGCAAATACCGCTACGCCAACAATGACACGCTGATGGCGGTGAAGGCGATTACAGACACCGACAAGTTCTTCGAGCCTGCCGATTTTTTTACCGCCGCTGGAATGGAGCACACGGTGGCGGAGACAGATTGGTCCGGGGATTACATCCTCTCAAGCCAAGTTTGGGCCACCGCCCCTGATCTGGCGGACTTGGGGCAGCTTTATCTCAACGATGGGGTGACCCCTGATGGGATCAGATTGCTGCCTGAAAATTGGCTCGAATATGTGTCTGCGCCTAGCGGTCCTCAACCTGAGGGTCGCAGTTGGGGTTATGGTGCTGGGTGGTGGCTTCTCAATAAGGAAGAGGGCATTCCTGCCGATACAATCCTCGCGGCGGGCAACAGGGGGCAATATATCGTAGTCGTGCCCTCGCGCGATGTCGTGATCGTACGGCGCGGGGAGGACCCTGCTGGCAAGCGCTTCGACATCGCTGCATTCACCCGCGACGTGCTGGCGGCGTTGGAGGAGTGAGTTCGGGTGCGTTCATATAAAGCGCCCCTTACCTGAACACCACCTGCAAGCCTTGCTCAGAATCATCTCAGGTTTGTTCATCTAAAAGGGTCTCACAGTGAACGGGAATGGTCCTATCCACTGAAAACCCGAGGATGAACCGACATGACTGATCTTACAAAGACACTCACTAAGGCCACGCTCGGGACTGTCGCGGCTGGCGCGATGGCCCTGGCGTCTGCAACCCCAGCTGCGGCAAATGATCGCCATCACCGCGACAAGATTGATGCAGGCGACGTGATCGCAGGCGCAGTGATTATCGGTGGCATCGCTGCCCTTGCAGGGGCTTTCGATGGCAAGCGCGATCGGCATTATAACAACCGCAATTACAACAATCGCCACTATAACAATGGCAACGCCTACAACCGCGGCGGCGGCGAGCGAGCGATTGAGCGCTGTATCCGGGTTGCCGAGCGCCAGGCGCGCCGCTTTGGAGGCTACCGCTTTGCCGATGTGACCCAGATCCGCGATGTTGACCGCACCCGATATGGCTGGCGCGTCAAGGGCCGGATGGAAGTCCAAGGTTTGCGCGGCGGAGGCTATGGTTATGGTAACCAAGGCTATGATCGCGGCCGGTTCACCTGCTTTGTCGAAGGGCGTGGCCGTCCACAGATCGACTTCAGAGGCATTCGCGGCCTTTGAAGCACGCACTAAACAACTCCTAGAGTTCTCCACCATGGGCGGTTCAGGCTTGCGTAAGCCTGGGCCGCCTAGCTATATTCATCATACGGGGCGTTTGGTGGGCGCTTTCTTGTAACTGATACCAAACAGGAGGGAGCATATGGCTCACCAATCACGGATCGCAGGTGTCGCTGGCTTGATAGCCGCCACCTCACTCGCATTCACCCCAGCGCAGGCCCAAGCTGCCAGTCCCCAAGCTGCCGGAATGGCACCCATTGGCACGGCCGGATACGCAACCGGCTTTATCGCGCAAACACAGTCGCCCAACACCATGGCCGCTTCAATCACAGGTTTTCAGGGCCCCCTTGCAGCGACCGGGACGCACAGCGTTCAGGAATACCGCCGCTGGCGCCGTGGATGGCGCGGTCGCAGAGGGTGGCGCGGCTATCGCCGAGGCATTCGCGGCGGTGACATTCTTGCAGGCGCAGTGATCCTGGGCGGCATTGCCGCAATCGCCAGCGCTGCCAGCAACAACCGCCGTCGTGATCGCGATGTGGTGGTGGTCGAGAGAGAGCGCGAGCGTGACTATCGCTATCGTCCTGAAACACGCGACGTAAACCGGCGCAACACCACCCGTTCAACCAATAGCGGCTCTGGCATCGATAACGCGGTTTCCATGTGCCTTAATCAAATAGAGCAAGACATCCGCGTTGATAGTGTTGATGGCGCAAGCCGTGTCGGCTCAGGCTGGATCGTGACCGGCTCGCTGTTCGATGGCTCAGGCTTCTCGTGTCAGATCGACAATTCGGGTCAGATTTCCGGTATCGATTACGGGCGCGGGCGCGCAGTGTCGTCGCGCGGTGACAACCAGACTTTTGCCCTCAATGACGAGCGTGCCGAAGGGCAATTGTCAGATGACCGCTATGCTCGGGCACGCTCAGATGTGGGCGGTACAACGCGCCCTGATCTGGCGATTGATCCCAATGATGCGCGCCAGCCCGCTTATCCCGGTGGCCCGCTTCCGGGTGAAGAATTTCCCGAGTGATATCAATCGGGATCGTCTGATGCTTTGGGGGAGGGCTCTTGTCCTCTCCCATAGTTTGGCAGGCCCCATTCAAAGCGGATGGCCCCTGCTCGCAGTACGAACCCTGCGACAAAAGCGGCAATCCAGATTGCCCAATTGTTGATCGCCACCGCGCCAGAAAACTGCATCGCGATAACGGTGATTGCTGCGCTCAAAGCGGCTGCGGTCACATAGAGTTCTGGCCGGACGATGATCGAGGGGCGGCCTGCGACCACGTCCCGGATAACCCCGCCAACACATCCTGTGATCACGCCCATAAGAGCTGCTGGCAATGGTGGGATTCCGTAGGCAAGCGCCTTTGCACTTCCGAGCACAGCGTATGCAGCAAGGCCGAGCGCATCGGCATAGTCGAGCAATTGGCCATCCCACCACCTGACAGGTGTGAACCAGACAATCAGCGCGATGCCTAGGCAAACGGCGGCAACCCATGGGTCCTGCATCCAGAATACCGGCGCATCAATCAAAAGGTCGCGCACCGTTCCTCCGCCAACCCCTGTGACAAGCGCGAAAAATCCCATCGTGACAAAAGTCTGCCGCTCGCGCGCGGCAACGAGTGCCCCTGAAAGCGCAAACACCGCAATCCCTGCGATGTCCAACCAATCGAGGATTGGGGTGAGGATGGCCTCGTTCATCGCCTTGCGGTCACGGGCCGAGCTTTGCGGCGGCGGAACATCAGGATGCAGCCTAGAACTGCGCCCGTCAGCGAGAGTGCTGCGAACAGGATCAGGATCGGGTGGCTGGTCGCCTCGCGCTCCGAGATATCCATAATGTGCAGACCCCACATAAAATCAAACCAGCGCCACCATTGCGTGCGCACCGCTTCAATTTCGCCAGTGTCGCGCCCGACATAGACGTGGGTTGCGTCTTCCAAAGTGACTTGCCAAACGGGGCGCGGGCGGCGGAAATCGAAGGGAACCTCGTCGGCTTCGTACGATCGCACGGAGGTGACCCTATCGCCTCCCACAATGCGGTTTGCCACGATTGCGCGTGCCTTTTGAGCGGTCACGGGCGCGATTGTCTCGCCGCTCGCATAATCGACCCTTGTGGTGACGCCGTCCAAAGTCGTGAGCAGTGCAACCGCGCGGCCCTCCTGCATGACAAGCCGCATGTCTTTGAGACGAGCATCGGCCTGCGCAAAGTCGCTGCCTTCGATGACCAGTGGCGCGTCCTGTGCCGCGATGCGCAAATGCTCACCGCGCACCTCTTCGATGGGCTTGATCGCCATGAAGAGCCCGCTTGCGAGCCACATGACGATTGGCACGCCAACAAGCCAACCAAGCCAGACGTGCCAGCGGGCGAGAGTTTTCAAAGGAGAGGGGTTTGCCATAGCCGCGCCCATGGCTGAGCTTTGTTACCCGTGCAAGATAATCCCGATCTCTTGGGCGGCGTGAATGCAATCAAGGTCGCTCATGAGGGGTCCTATAACTTGCATTCCACATGGCAATTCAGCGCCTTCATAGGTGCCAGAGCCGATGGGCAGCACGGTTGCCGGCAAACACGGGAATGTCGCAATTCCCGCCCATGCAAGTCCCGATGGACCGGGCGCTTCCTCGCCGTTGATCACCATGGGTTCGTCAAAGGCGCGTTTGTCGCTGTGGGGGATCGCCAGCACCGGGGCTGGGGGCGCGAGCACGAAGTCATAGGTCTCGAACAGCGCTGCCCATTGCGCTTGATTGGCGCCTTGCGCATCGAGCAGGTCGAACCAATCGGTCGCATTGGCCCGCGCGCCGCCCGCAGATGGAGCGCCTCTGGCCATCGCGATATTGAGCATGAGCATGTAGTCATCCTGCTGCTTGGCAAGATCGGGGAGGAGCTCGCCAGAAACACCAGACGCGCGGTCAACATTAACCCCGGATTTGATCAACGCCTCAATCGCCGCCTCAGTGGGCCCCGCAACAGAGGCATCCACAGGAGAGCCCGGATATTCGGTCACGGCAAGAATGCGGCAGTCTTTAAGCGGCTTGGGCCTTCGCGGCATTGCGTAAGTCGCAGCAATTTGCATCATCACGGCCAAATCTTGTGCACTCCTCGCAAACGGCCCTGCGACCGACAGCGCTCCATCATGCGCCGCAATAAAGCCTTCGCGCGACGCCATTTGCGGGTGAACATGGCCGAGTTTGGAGACAAGGCCCCAAGTGGGCTTATGCGCCCAAACCCCGCAGAAGTGAGCGGGCACGCGGACCGATCCGCCAATGTCAGTCCCGAACTCACAAGGCACCATGCCAGAGGCAACCGCCGCCGCGCTACCGCCAGACGAACCACCCGGAGAGCGGCCTGTATTGTGCGGGTTGTTGGTGCGGCCATAGACCGGGTTAAAGCTCTGCCAATCGGAGAGATCGACGGGCACATTGGTCTTGCCGACAATCACCGCGCCCGCCGCTTTCATACGGCGGACCAGCTCGCTGTCGGTCGTGGGAACGTAATCGGTGAGGCTCTCATGCCCCCAACAGCTTTGAAGGCCGGCGACATTGAAGCTTTCCTTGACCGTCATCGGCACACCGAAAAGCGGCTGGTCGCGGCCTTGGTCTTTGGGCGGGCCCGCTTGATCCATCGCTTTTGCGGCGTCGGCGGCGCGCTCAAAATCCGGCACAGCCAGCGCGTCAATCTCGGCATCCAAATGCTCAATGCGCGTAATCGCAGCGTCCACTGCTTCGGCAACAGACAATTTGCCAGCACGAATATCCGCCGCGGTTTCTAAAGCGCCCGGCTTATCGGTCAGTTTTGGATAGGCCATGTATGGTGTCGTCTCCCTCTCTCACCCACCGGGGTAGGTGATTGAGGAAGAGTATGCCACCCCGTTTGAAGGGCGCGGCCATCACATATGAATGGGCTTACCCTGAACCGCCATCGCGGCCTCTTTGAAGGCCTCGGCATGCGTGGGGTGCGCGTGGCAGGTGTAGGCGATGTCTTCGGACGTTGCGCCGAACTCCATGGCCTGCGCTGCCTGTGCGATCATGGTGCCTGCGAGGCTGTTGATCATCCACACGCCCAGAACGCGGTCGGTTTCAGCGTCCGCAATGACTTTCACAAAGCCGTCGGTGTCGCGGTTTGCCTTGCCGCGTGAGTTCGCCATCATCGGGAATTTGCCGACTTTGACGGCCTTCTTGTCGCCGCCTGCTTTCTCGATGGCTTGCTCTTGCGTAAGGCCAACGCCAGCGATTTCGGGAGTTGTATAGACGACGTTGGGGATCACATCGTGGTTCACAATGCCGGTTTCGCCAGCGATGTTTTCAGCCACCGCAACGCCTTCGTCTTCAGCTTTGTGAGCGAGCATCGGGCCGGGGACCACATCGCCAATTGCCCAGATGTTTGAGGTTGCGGTGCGGAAGTCGTGGTCGATTTCGATCTGGCCGCGATTGTTTGTTTCAAGGCCCGCTTTTTCAAGCGCCAGGCCATCGGTATTGGGGCGGCGGCCGATGGAGACCAGCACGTGGCTTGCCTCTAGCGTTTGGCTCTCTCCGCCATCCGATTTCTCGATGGTGAGATTGACGCCTTTGCCCTTAACCTCGGCGCCTGTGACCTTGTGGCCAAGCATCCATTCAATGCCTTGCTTCTTGAAGATCTTGTTCGCTTCCTTGCGCACTTCCTCGTCCATGCCGGGCAGGATTTGCGGCAGGAACTCCACCACAGTGACTTTCGCGCCCAAACGGCGCCATACGCTGCCAAGCTCGAGGCCGATCACGCCGCCGCCGATCACGACAAGATGCTCTGGCACTTCGGAAAGCTCAAGCGCGCCGGTGCTATCAACGATGCGCCCGCCCGCGTTGTCGACTTCGACACCGGGGAGGGGGTGACGCTGGAGCCCGTTGCGATCACAATGTCTTTGGCGGTGACGGTTTCGTCCCCTACTTTGACCGTGTGAGCGTCTTCGAAAGAGCCAAGACCCTTGAGCCACGTCACCTTGTTCTTCTTGAACAGGAATTCGATGCCGCCGGTGAGCTCGCCGACAGCCTTGGTCTTCTCGCCCATCATCTTTGACAGGTCGAAGGTCGCCTTGGCTTCAATGCCCCATGTCGCGAAGTGGCCGTTTTGCGCCTCGTCAAACAATTCAGAGGCGTGGAGCAGCGCTTTTGACGGGATACAGCCCACATTGAGGCAGGTGCCGCCAAGCGTCTCGCGGCTTTCAACACAGGCCGTCTTGAGGCCCAATTGCGCCGCGCGAATGGCCGCAACATAGCCGCCTGGGCCTGCGCCGATAACAAGGCAATCGTAGTCGTATTGAGTGTCAGCCATGGTTCCTATGATCCCGTTGTGATGGCGTGAATTTTGATCCGGGTCCTATTTAGGAGCTTCGGGGTGAAAGCGCTATTGCTACTTTTGGCGCAGGACTTGTCATTTTGTGCGCCTCAGATGCCAATAAATTCCGATTGTCACATATTTTTCGAGGGGCGCGATGATGGAAGGGATAAGCATCGCCTTCATCGCGGCCTGTTTGAGCGGCGAGGTTGCTACATTGCGCCGTGCGGAGATGATCTCCACTGGCAGGCCCTTGAGCGCTGCGCGAAAGTCGGCAGGGGTCGCTCCGTTAAAACCAAGCTCTTGAATGCTCTCTGGCGATTGGCCTTTGTCATCGACGAGACGATCGAGAAAAGCGCGATTGCCGCGCGGTAAATGTGCCCAGGGGAGCTTTGAATCCATCAATCGGTGGTGACCATAGGGCGAGTGCCACAGGGGCGAGAACCCGATGAAGAGCTCACCGCCGGGCTTGGCGCACTGGACCAGCGCGGTGAGGGTTTCCGCCAGAGCCATCACGTGCTCGAGGACATTGCACGACGTGATGATGTCGGCAGGTTCTAGCGCCTCTTCCCGGATATCGCCGCAGATGAACTTTGCGCGATCACCCCATTCCGCTGCGTGTTTGGCGTTTGCAAAGGCGATATAGTCCGGATTGATATCGATGCCGCACGCGCTCTTGGCTCCGGCCTCAAGCACGGTGTGAACCATGCCCCCACGCGCGCAGCCAAAGTCTAGGACATGTTTCCCCGCTACATCCGGCACCCCACCAAACCGCGCCCAAAATTGGGGCAGGGTTTGAGTGACGGAGTGATTATAGCGGCGCTCGTCGAAGGTGGTTTCCGCAGTCAGGGTGTGATCTCCTGCGAACGCAGGAGCCTATCTCCAGCGGTAGAAGCTGGACTCCTGCTTTCGCAGGAGATCATAAGGGTGAAATTGGTCACTTGTTGATCTCGAACCATAGGTCGCGCCAGTCGGGATTATCCTTTTCGATCAATTCGACCTTCCACTCACGCTTCCACTTTTTCATCTGAGCTTCTCTTGCACGGGCATCGTGGAGGTTGGGGTAGTGTTCAAACCAAACGAGACGCTTGCAACCGTGTTCCTTTGTGAAACCCTCAACCACGCCTTCGCGATGTTGCCAGATCCTTTGGCGCAAGTCGCTGGTGACGCCTAGGTAGAGCGTACCATTGCGCCTGTTGCAAAGCAGATACAGCCAGCCTTCCTTCATACCATATCCAGCTTAGGTGCTTTCCTGCGAAAGCAGGAATTCATCACGGACCGTAGGAAATAGACTCCTGCTTTCGCAGGAGCACACAGCCATCACAGATCAATCAGCATCCGTGTCGGATCTTCGATCGCTTCTTTAATGATCTTAAGCGCGGTCACTGCTTCGCGTCCATCGATCAGGCGGTGATCATAGGACAGCGCGATGTACATCATCGGACGGATCACAACTTCGCCATTCACAGCAACCGGGCGATCCTCAATGCGGTGAAGACCGAGCACGGCCGATTGCGGCGGGTTGATGATCGGGGTCGACATCAGCGACCCGAACACACCGCCGTTGGAGATGGTGAATGTCCCGCCGGTCATATCCGCCATGGTGAGCGTGCCGTCTTTCGCGCGCTTGCCGAAGTCGGCGATGTCTTTCTCAATGCGGGCAAAGCCCTTGTCCTGACAATCGCGGATCACGGGGACCACAAGACCATTGGGCGCAGACACCGCGACCGAGATATCGACATAGTCGTGATAAACGATTTCATCGCCCTCGATATAGGCGTTGACGCTCGGCACGTCTTTCAATGCAAGACAGGCCGCTTTTGCGAAAAAGCCCATGAACCCGAGGCGGATATCGTGCTTCTTTGCGAACATGTCCTTGTACTTGGTACGCGCTTCGATGACCGCGCTCATGTCCACATCGTTGAATGTGGTGAGCAGCGCTGCCTCTTCCTGAGCGCCTTTAAGACGCTTGGCGATGGTCTGACGCATACGGGTCATTTTGACGCGCTCTTCGCGCCGTTCGCCCGTGGCTTTACCGTCGCCCGGATTGCCGACATCCGTCACTGCCTTGGAAGAAGTGTCAGCAGCCGGAGCCGGATCGCTCTTCGCCTTTGCCGCAGCAATCACATCTTCCTTGGTCAAACGCCCATCTTTGCCGGTGCCTTTGATCGTGGACGGATCAACGCCGTGTTCGAGAACCGCGCGGCGGACAGCGGGGGAAAGCGTTTGCGACGCGGTCGAAGCGCTCTTGGGCGCCTCTTCCATTTCCTCGCGGGCCTGTGCCTCGCGCGCTGGCTCTTCGCCCTTCGTCGCAGCGCCTGTTGCGCCTTCTTCGATCACCGCAAGGACAGCGCCCACCTCGACGGTGTCGCCTTCGGCTGCGCGGTGCTCGCTCAGCACGCCAGCGACGGGTGAGGGCACGTCCACTGCAACCTTATCGGTCTCAAGCGAACAAATCGGTTCATCGACGGCAACCGCGTCGCCGGGCTGTTTGAGCCATTCCCCGATGGAGCCTTCTGTGACCGATTCACCCAATACCGGGACTGTGATTTCTGTAGCCATTTCTTAAAATCCTAAATTTGAATTGGCGTAAAATTATTCAGCAAGACCAAGCGCTTCGGCGACAAGCCGCGCTTGTTGTTCTGCGTGACGTTTGGCAAGACCCGTTGCAGGCGAGGCCGAGGCATCGCGCCCGACATAGAAAGGCCGCATGCCAAAGTGGCCGCCCAGTTCGAGCGATTTTTCAATGCGGCTTTCGACGAAGAACCATGCGCCGTTGTTCTTAGGCTCTTCCTGACACCAGATGACCTCTTTCAGGTTTTTCATGCGGCTAAAGCGCAGTCCCAAAGGATCACCTGGGAAGGGGTAGAGCTGTTCGATGCGGATAATCGAAATGTCATCAATGCCTTCTGCATCGCGCTTTTCGATGAGGTCATAGGCTACCTTGCCCGAACACAGGACAACCCGCTTGATCTTCTCATCGGCAATTTCGGTGGTGTCGGATTTGATCCGCTTGAACTGCCAATCGCCTTGGAATTCTTCGCGCGGGCTTTTCGCCATGGGGTGACGCAGAAGCGACTTTGGCGTCATAATGACGAGCGGCTTGCGGAAAGATCGCAGCATTTGACGGCGCAGCACGTGGAAGTAGTTTGCAGGCGTCGTGATATTGCACACCTGAATGTTGTCCGACGCACACAATTGCAGGAAGCGTTCGAGGCGTGCCGAGGAGTGCTCTGGGCCTTGACCTTCAAAGCCGTGGGGGAGCAGCATCACCAGACCATTGGCGCGCAGCCATTTGGCCTCACCGCTGGCGATATATTGGTCGATCATGATCTGAGCGCCGTTGGCAAAATCGCCAAATTGCGCTTCCCAAAGCACGAGCGATTTGGGGTCTGCCATCGCAAAGCCGTATTCGAACCCGAGCACGCCGTATTCGGAAAGCGTGCTGTCATAGACCTCAAACTTGCCGTGGGGCAGGGTGGTGAGGGGGATATATTTGTCTTCGGTTTTCTGGTCGACCCACACGGCGTGACGCTGTGAGAAAGTGCCGCGGCCCGAGTCTTGGCCAGACAAGCGAACGCCGTAACCTTCCATCACAAGGCTGCCGAAAGCGAGCGCTTCAGCCGTTGCCCAATCGAAGCCTTCGCCTGTCTCAAACATTTGAGATTTGGCTTTAAGCACGCGGCCCAAGGTCTTGTGAATAGTCACATCCTCGGGAACCTGCGTCAATGTGCGGCCAAGCGCATCGAAGGTCTTTGGCTCAATCGCGGTTTCGATATTGCGGCGCGCGGTCTCATCATCAGCAGGCTTGTTGAGGCCTGCCCAGCGCCCGCCAAACCAGTCCGCTTCATTGGCGGAATAGCTTTTGGCGGCCTCAAATTCCTCTTCGAGAAGATCGACAAATTCCTGTGCAACCGCCTCGCGGTGGCCGGGTTCAATCACGCCTTCAGCGATCAGGCGCTCTTCGTAAACGCGGCTCACCTTGGGGTGATTTTTGATCACGTCATACATGAGCGGCTGCGTGAACTTAGGCTCGTCGCCTTCGTTGTGACCAAAGCGGCGGTAGCACCACATATCGATCACCACATCGCGGTGGAACTTCTGGCGGTATTCAATCGCAAGCTTACATGCGAAGGTCACCGCTTCGGGGTCATCGCCATTCACGTGCAGGATCGGCGCCATCACGCCTTTCGCCACATCCGATGGGTAAGGCGAGTTGCGCGCAAACTTGGGCGAAGTGGTAAAGCCGATTTGGTTGTTAATGATGAAGTGGATGCAGCCGCCTGTGTCATAGCCGTTGACGCCTGAAAGGCTCAGGCTTTCCCACACAACGCCTTGACCAGCAAACGCGGCATCGCCGTGGATCAGGACAGGAAGAACCTGATCCTTCTTCTCCAGATCATCGCGGATCGCCTGTTGAGAGCGCACTTTGCCCAGAACCACCGGGTTCACCGTCTCAAGGTGAGAGGGGTTGGGGGTGAGCGACATGTGGACGCTGATCCCGTCAAACTCGCGGTCGGTGCTTGTGCCGAGGTGATATTTTACATCGCCCGAACCGCCCACGTCCTCTGGGTTGGCGGTGCCGCCAGAGAATTCGTGGAAGATCACTTTGTACGGCTTGCTCATCACATTGGCGAGCACGTTCAAACGTCCGCGGTGGGCCATGCCGTAAACGATCTCGCGCACGCCTGCCGAACCGCCGTGTTTGATCACCGCCTCAAGCGCCGGGATCATGGATTCGCCGCCATCGAGGCCAAAGCGTTTGGTCCCGACATATTTCTTGCCGAGGAATTCCTCATACCCCTCACCGCGAAGGACGGAGGCCAGGATCGCTTTCTTACCCTCGGGCGTAAACTGGATGGTATCGCCGGGGCTCTCGAACTTGTCTTGCAGGAAGCGCCGCTCTTCAGTGTCGGCGATGTGCATATATTCGAGGCCGACATTGCCGCAGTACACCTCGCGCAGACGCTTGTAGAGCGCGCCGATTGTGGTCCACTCCATGCCCAGAACATCGCCGACATAGACCTCTTCGTTCTCTTTCCCGTCAAGCCCGTGAAAGGCGAGGGTGAGGTCAGCGGGATCGCCCTGTTTGTTCGACAGGCCCAGCGGGTCAAGGTCCGCCGCCAAGTGACCACGCACACGGTAAAGCCGCACAAGGGTCATCGCCTTGTTTGAAAGGTCCGATGCGTAGCGCAGCGCCTCTTCATCGGTGGGCTTGCCAGCCGCTTTCGACGCAGACTTCACCGCCTTTTCGACCTCCATGCGCATTTGCGTGGGGTCCATCGCGGCATTGAGATCAGCGCCTGCATCGGCGACCTCAGCCATCCATTTGGCGTTTCCCCAAGATGGTCCCGGCTGCGGGCCTTCTTGGTCGGTCATGTCAGGGATGAAGTTTGCGGTCTCTTTGTTCATGGGAGTGGTCCTGGGGAGGAGTTGAACAGTTGAGTGGGCGCCCCGGCCGTGTGCCGAAGCGCCCGAAGTATCAGGCCATTTCTTTCAGCATCGCGTCGAGCGTGGTGCCGAGCTCTGATGGTGATGGCGATACGCGGATGCCGGCATCTTCCATCGCGGCAATCTTGTCGTCTGCGCCGCCTTTACCGCCCGACACAATCGCGCCTGCGTGACCCATACGGCGACCCGGAGGCGCCGTGCGGCCTGCGATAAAGCCAACGGTAGGCTTGGAGCGGCCCTTGGCAGCTTCTTGCTTCAAGAATTCCGCCGCTTCTTCTTCAGCAGACCCGCCGATTTCGCCGATCATGATCATCGACTTGGTCTCTGGATCGTCGAGATAAAGGTCGAGCACGTCGATAAAGTTGGTGCCGTTCACAGGGTCACCGCCAATGCCAACAGCCGTGGTCTGGCCAAGGCCAACAGCGGTCGTTTGGTGCACGGCTTCATAAGTGAGCGTGCCTGAGCGCGAGACGACGCCGACGCTGCCCTTTTTAAAGATGGAGCCCGGCATAATGCCGATTTTGCACTCATCAGGGGTGAGAACGCCGGGGCAGTTCGGGCCGATAAGGCGCGATTTGGAGCCGTTGAGTGCAGCTTTCGCGCGCACCATGTCGAGCACAGGAATGCCTTCGGTGATGCAGATGATTAGCTCAACTTCCGCCTCAATCGCCTCGCAAATCGCGTCTGCTGCGAAGGGTGGGGGGACGTAGATGCAGCTCGCGGTCGCACCCGTCGCCGCCTTGGCTTCGCGCACGGTGTTGAATTGCGGCACGCCGATATGTTCGGTCCCGCCTTTACCCGGCGTAACGCCAGCCACCATTTGGGTGCCGTAATCAAGCGCCTGCTGGGTGTGGAAGGTGCCGGTGTTGCCGGTCATCCCTTGGGTGATTACACGCGTGTCTTTATTAATCAGAATACTCATAATCAAACCTCATCCGTCATACCGGCGAAGGCCGGTATCCAGTGAAACAAAGTGCCGTCCGAGCCAAACTGGACCCCGGTCCCAAAATCTCTGGGCGCCGGGGTGACGGGAAACTCAAAACAAACTCTCGAACAAATCGTCCCAATTGGGGTTCTTCTCTTCGATCACGCGCAACTTCCAGCTACGCTTCCATTCCTTCATTTGCCTCTCGCGAGTGATGGCCGCTTCGATAGTGGCATGTGGCTCAAACCAGACCAGCATCTTGCAGCCATATTTCTTCGTGAAGCCTTCAATCCTTGCCTCCCGGTGTTCCCATGCCCGCTTGGGCAAATCTGAGGTCACACCAATGTAAATCGTCCCGTTTTTGCGGCTTGCCATGATGTAGACAAGGCCGCCCTTTTCCATTTCTTACCGTCCTCAAGCGTCGTTCCGGCGAAGGCCGGAATCCAGTCCAACGCTCGCAACTGGACCCCGGCCTGCGCCGGGGTGACGATAGTGGCTGGGGTTAGGCAAGCGAGCTATCCAAACCCTTGCACGCCTCAAGCAGCTCTTCGACTGCGTCGGTTGAGACCTTGAGGTTGGCTTTCTCTTCGTCGCTAAGCTCGATCTCGACCACTTCCTCGGTGCCGCCTGCGCCGATCACTGTGGGCACGCCAACGTAAAGCCCGTCGAGGCCGTATTTGCCTGTCACAAAGCTTGCGCATGGCAGGATGCGTTTTTGGTCGCCGATATAAGCTTCGGCCATCGCAATCGCGCTGGTGGCCGGGGCGTAGTAAGCTGAACCATTGCCGAGAAGGCCAACGATCTCGCCGCCGCCTTTGCGGGTGCGGTCTACGATTTCGTCGATGCGGTCGGCAGAAACGCCTTTGATCTTCGCGTAGTCGTCTACCGGAATGCCGTTGATAGTGGTGTAGCTTTTCACTGGAACCATGGTGTCGCCGTGGCCGCCAAGCACGAAGGCGTTGACGTCTTTGACCGAGCAACCAAACTCCCAAGCAAGGAAGGTCGCAAAGCGCGCGCTGTCGAGAACGCCAGCCATGCCGACGACTTTGTTGTGGGGGAGACCGGAGAATTCGCGCAGAGCCCAAACCATCGCGTCCAGCGGGTTGGTGATGCAGATAACGAATGCGTCAGGGCAGTTGTTTTTAATGCCTTCGCCAACGGACTTCATGACGGACAGATTGATGCCCAAAAGGTCATCGCGGCTCATGCCAGGTTTGCGCGGAACACCAGCGGTAACAATCACCACATCTGCGCCTGCGATATCGGCATAGTCGTTGGAGCCAGTGATCTTCGCGTCAAAACCCTCAACCGGGCCGCATTGCGACAAATCCAATGCTTTACCCTGAGGCATGCCCTCAGCGATGTCGAACAGGACGATATCGCCAAGCTCTTTTTTAGCAGCCAAGTGGGCGAGCGTGCCGCCGATCATACCAGAGCCGATAAGCGCGATTTTCTTGCGGGCCATATAAGGGGGTGATCCTTCCCAAAACTTTTCGGAGACGGATGTTTTGTCAAGGGAAGCAATAAAGGCGACCGTCCCAACCCGCCAAGCTCCCGTCCTTATGCCGGGTTAAGCCTGTGAATTGGTGATTGCAACAGGCAAAAGGTCTTATACGACGGTTATTTACGCAAATAGTTCGCAATTGCAATAAGGTTACGCGCAGGCACGTAGCTATCGATAGTCTGGGAGCATTTCGAGGGGGAAACTACGCTGTTGCGCGCAGATCGTCGTTGTCGCGCTCTTGTGCAAGCAACATAGCGGCGAGATAATCCGGAACAGCGCGGCTAAAGTGATAGCCTTGCCCCAAGGTACAGCCCGCCTTGCGAACAGCGCTCACTTGCTCGGCGGTCTCAAGGCCTTCTGCCACGATATCCATGCCAAGCGTATTGCCCATCTTGGCCACCGCCTGAATGATCGCCTCGCTCTTTTGTCCGGCCTGCGCGCCAGAGACAAAGCTGCGATCAACCTTAATCTTGGAGAAGGGGAAGGTGTTGATGTAGCTCAAGGACGAATAGCCTGTGCCAAAGTCATCCAGCGCAAAGCGCACGCCCATCTCCGACAGCTCTTCGATAAAGGCGCTGGTCGAGTGGTTGTCTTCGATAAAGAGGCTCTCTGTCACCTCAAGCTCAAGCCGCTCTGGCGCGAGCCCGGCTTCGCGAAGGGCATTCTTAATACCCAAAGCCGCACCAGGGGCGCGGATTTGTAGCGGGGATAGGTTTACAGCGACGGTCACATCATCGGGCCAACTGGCCGCGATCTTTGCCGCCTGCACCGTGATCCAATTGCCAAGCGTTACGATAACCCCGGTCTCTTCGGCTACGGGAATAAATTCGTCCGGTCTAAGCTCACCCTTCTCCGGGTGGAACCAGCGCACCAGTGCCTCAAAGCTTTTGATCCGGCTCGTCTCAAGATCAACAATCGGCTGGAAGAAAATGGAAAGCTCGTCGCGTTGAATAGCGGTGCGAAGCTCTGCCTCAATCTCGCGGCGGCGCACAAGATCACGGCTCATCGACGGATCGTAGAAACAGGTTTGACCGCGTCCCCCAACTTTCGCGTGGTAGAGCGCCAAATCCGCACGCTGCATCAACTGGTCAGCATCTTCAGCATTATCAGGCAAAAGCGCCACACCAAGCGATGCGCGGATTTCGAGAAGCTCACCCTCGATGCGCATGGGGCACATGATCTCACAGTGAATCTCGCTGGCGATAAGCTCTGCGTGTTTCACATTGTCGACCGGACAAAAGACGATGAATTCATCGCCGCCAAACCGGGCAACGGTGCTGCCTTGGGGTGATACTTCCACCAGCCTTTGGGCAACGCCTTTGAGAACTTTATCGCCAACCGGATGCCCAAGAAGGTCATTCACTTCCTTAAAGCGATCAAGGTCAACCCATATCAGGGCCAGCGTAAGATCGGCCGTTGTGTCATCCATGACCTGCCCCACGGCGTGGTTGAGGCCTGCGCGGTTGGCAAGGCCTGTTACGACATCCGTGCGTGCAAGCCTTTGCATCTTGTCAGCGAGCCTCGCATTGGCATTTGCAGAGGAGATGGAGTCGCGGATTTCGCTAAAGATGCGGCGGGTTATGACGGATTGTGCAGGAATAAGCAGGAGGATGGTCACGCCAAGCGCCACATAGCCGAGCTTCATTGTGACGAACGATGAAACGGCAATCGGCAGGCACGAGAACGTAAGTTGGCCAATCGCGATAATCGGACGTCCAGCATTGCGAGCGGACACACCGATCCCGAACCCAAGCGCATTTGCGACCATCAACACTTGTGTCTGAGCGGGCGCATCGACGAAAATTGTGTAAGCAGCGGTAAGGCCCAGCGCCAAGGCAAAGCTGAAGGCGCCGATTTCGTAGGTGACTTCAAGGACAGTGGTTGAGTTGTCTTCGCCCTCGGGTGAAAGCCCGAGCGAGGCAAGAATTCTAACGCATGCAATGACCGCAAGGGCAATAGCGGCAAACCAAAGCTCTGGGGTTCCCGAAACCCACGCGGCAGCACAAGCAGCGCCGACGGTAGCGACCGCGCCGTTGACTAGGCTCGCGGGGCTTGAATACAAAGCGTTGACCAGGGTCCTACGAACCATCTGATCAATCGCTTCTTCCTCATCGCGACCTGGCAAGTGATTTATTGCCTTTGTAATGTGCCCTATCCTGCTGTTACCGAGGATCGGTCTAGGAGGAAAAGCTCACAAAGTGGTTAACACCGCCTATACGGGGCATACACAGGTGCTTTTGAAAACCGCTCGATCGCGGCTCAAACATCTAACCTGTGGGGCTTGTTGGCTGGCTGTGCCGGCCTGCCTTACGTGTCGTCCGCACCCAGAAGGGCATGAGGATCGACGCCTTCACGGCGCAAAATGTCCATGGCTTCAAGGTAGATGGTAGGCTCAGGGATATTGAGCCTGCGGCGGGCTTCTTCCAAGGGAAGGGGTAGCAAGTCGCGAATGGACTGCTCTGCAAGACGCTTTGTGATCTGCCCATTGCGCCGCGCTTGAAAATAGGCCCCAAACATCGGGGCTTTGGTCCGCAATTTCGCTTTCATAAGTAGCATTGCGATCCAAGAAATCGAAAGGCGGCCGGGGCAGGGGCGTTGGTGTGACTGCCAAACGAAGAGGCATTGTTCACCCAAAGTGTCGCGCCCGTATCCGGTCAGGACATGAATGATATCGTGCACGTCGCGCAGACGATCATTGTACCACTCGATACCATCATCAATCCTCACCTGCCCCTTTCGGGTAACCTCGGATTCCTCAACGATGCCATAAGCGGTGAGATTTTCTGCAACCATAAAATCGCAATACGTCTGCGCAAAGCTGCCCTTCGGCATCTTCCTCAAGGTTTCATGATCGTCCAGAATATCGGGAATAAACGGCTCGGTCTGGTAAATCCGTTTGCCTTCTTCGCTGTTCAGGAAAGCTGTCGCCGTTTCCCCCACACTGCGCCAGGGCAGGGCATCAAAGTAGCCGAAGATTTCGTCGGTGCGCTCTTTGTCTTTCACGATGACGCTGAAGTGTCTCAAAGCCTTCGGAAAATCGAGCTTTGGCCTCGCTCTATCAGGATGCCAGATCGGTAACGTCTCAACCCCGTTGCTCGTCACACGAGAAATCGTATTGGAGGCAAGGGTACCTCCCTCCTCAGCGCCTGTATCGCGCAGAAGGAATGGGGTGGCCGCAGAACCCTTCGGATGAGTGTCGGCAAATTGATCCTGATGTGCCTTTGTCGCCATGGGTCCACTGCTGGCCCAAGGTTACAAGATTGTCAACAGGCGTTAACCCTTTGTAAAGCCTCTTTTCCGCGTCCCAAATACCTAAGAAATACGAGCGTTTAGAAGACCTTGAGAGCGTTCTTTTCGACTATTTCTGACCCGAAACACTTGCTGCCATCCGCCTGTCGAGAGTGCGGGTGATGCCCACCCACCAATCATAGGTCTCGCGGTCGCCTTGGAAGAAGGCTTTTTCCGCTTGCGCCCGCGCAACCTTTGCAGCGCCCAGCCCATGGGTGGCAAAGTGTTTCAAGGCGGCGCGCAAGACGAGCTCATTTTGGGCCGACTTTCCGACGAAATCGGTGTTGTCATTGGCAACTTTGGCCTGCGCACGCACAGTCAACATCCGCGCATTGGGCGAGCAGGCATGGACGGCGTTTGAAGTTTTTGCTGCGGCAAAATGGATCGACATGTTGTGTCTAAGTCCAATCTTAAGGGGGCCCGTCTGCAAGCAGTGCGCTGTTACGCACTTTTGCGAGGGACCAAAGGGGCTAGGGGCTAATGTGACTAGGTGTTTAACCGTGGCCGCCTAAGGCTTTGTGTGGAGCTAGGGTTGAGAGCGCGTTAACCTTGATTAGGGGTGCCCTTGCGAAACCCCAATGGTTTCAGCGCGGTAGTGGTGGAAGCTGTCCGCCCGCATCTGCGGCCTCTTGTGCGCTTCGTCTTTGCTCTTCGGCTAAGGCCGAGCGTGCTGCATCGCTTTTCCATTGTCCGGCCTGCGCGTAATCTTCGCGAACCTGACCGGCACCCACCGTGTTTTGGCCCGCGCGCACAGAGCCGGGGCCCGAAACTGCCGCAGCAGGCGGAGCGCCAGCTGCAACACCAGTTCCCGTTCCAGCGCCCGTCCCAGAAACGGGCAGGCCACCTGATTGCACCGACGATGCGTTTGGCAAGCTTGGAAGGTAACCTGCACCTGACACTCCTTCAGCGCCAGCGCCCAGACCCGCATTGCCCGGCAAACCTTGCGCTTCAAAGCTTGGCGAAGCGGTGATCCGATCACTCACGCCCGGCTCTGCCCCGGCATAGCTTTGCGTAAAGGCGTCTTTAAGACCGCCGCTCCCGCGATTGCGATAGAAACGGTGCGCGCCAATCGTGCCCACATGATCAAGGCTTGAGGCCCAATATGGGTTCACCCAAAGCGTGTGATAGTGTGTTGCAAGGCCGATGGGCTGATAAACGCTGCCGGTAAGCGCTTCGCTTGCGATATCCTGAGCGCGTGCCCAGCTGCGCCCGCCTGCTTTGCGATTGAGGCTTCCATCACAGGTGAAGGTGAACTGGCAACCAGTGCTGCGATTGGAGCCTTGATAAACAACACCGCAAACGCTGCTTGGCCAACTGGGGTGCTTCACACGGTTGAGAACGACTTGCGCAACGGCGCGCTGGCCTGCTTCGCTCTCGCTTGCCGCCTCATACCAGATGGCTTGCGCAAGGCAGCTTTGTGCGCGCGTTTGCGCGGTGCCGCCTGCGCCAAAGAAAGGGTTGGCGCTGTCGCCTGCGTCGATAATCTCGCCAACTTCGCGCCCTGACTCGCCAATACCGCGTGCCAAAGCATCAAGGTCAGGCAAAGCGATCAGCGCATCTTGAGGGGGCTCTGCCAGGAAAAAGAACGCAGACCCCGGAAAGCTCTGCCCCGGTTTTTCAAACGGCATGGCCGGATTGCGCTTCAATTGCTCTTGCAGGGCAAGGCCCACCATTTCCGCTTCGGTGGGCGCATCGCCGGGCAGCTGACCAAAATTATGCGGAGCCGCCATAGCAGGCACGCCAATCACCGCCACAACACCCAGCAAAGCTGCCACACGTTTGGTCAGCGACCAGTCGCGTGGCGGGCGAGCGGGTTTGACGGCGGCGCGATGGCTTGGTTGCGCCTCGCTGGACGGCGGTTCAATAGCTGGGCCAACAACCGGGCCAAAAATCGAGCCAGTGGCTGGGCCATCCTTACCTGATGTTTGCGCCTTTTCGCTTGGCGCAGGGTCGCTCGGCGCACAATTGCTCACCTCTGGCGGGGCAGGGGCAATCACCCGAGACGGCGATTTTGAACTTGGCTTACGCAGGAAAGCGGCGAGTTTTCCGACCAAGCTCTCATTGCGCTGTGCGGGAAGATCCGGTTCATCATCGAGCCACGGTAACTCGCCGCTTGGAGCCGGGGTCTTGGGGGGCGCTGCTGTTGGCGCCGCGATGGTGTTCGTACAAGCGCCCACATTGACCGCAGTGCTAACACGCTCAGTGATTTGTGTCGTTTGTATCCTATCGCGAAGGCTGCTGTGCTCTTTAAAGCGCTCTTTCAGACCTGCTGTGCCGTTGGCGCAAGCGCCTTCGATCACCTCGGGGGGTGATTTGAAAATCGGCTTATGGCCAAAGGTGAAGCGTTCGTTTTTCATAGCGCGCTTGGTGCGCGTACCGGTCAAAAGGGTGTGTTGCGAGGGACGTTAAGGGGGCTGTCCCGATTACGCACATCTACCAGGAGGACCTTAATGGCGCGCGGCGCAAAGATGGTGAACGCCGCGTTAGCAATACGCCGATGCCAGCGTTGGGGGTAGCATCGGGAAGCAGCATTGGGGGCGAGCAACACAGGCGATCAAAAGGGAGCATCGTTTTCATGCACCGGTGTTTGCATGGGGGCATTTGGGGGGAAGGTTTCCGGGCTGATGCATCGTGCTTTAAGGGCAAGAATGGGGCGCCGGGTGCAGCGACGAACCTTCTTGCGAGCGATGACACACCAGCCCGGAGCGGCGGGTTAGGAGCGCCGCATCTCTAAAACTTTTTCTCACAAGGCGCCTTCAAATTTGCGACCCGAAGGACGCTCAGCCAGAGAGTGCTAAAGAGGCCTCGATGTATGGCTTACTTTGTAAAAGAGCGGCACTTCATATTTTCTGTAGCCCCCCTGTTTCGAGGGTTAAGTTGTGGTTTTACAGAGAGTTAACCGTAAAGTTCTTTTCCGCAAGGTGTGTCAGCTGAATATGACACTTGCCCGCAAAGAGCCAGTTAACAGGCTGTAATTGGGTGAGCACGGGGGTGAGTCGGGATAAGCGCTGCTAAGGATCAGCGCTTGGGGCTTGCCATTGCGCAGCGGTGTGGGGATAGGTGCGCAATGGCGGTAAAGATAACATCGCGGGAGGAGCTGGAGAAGTGGCTTAAGGACAAGCCGCAACAGTGGTCTCAATTGGTGGCACTCCGCTGTGCGCTGAGGGTTTTTCCATTAGAATTCCATCCAGCCGTCGAGGATACTGTCGCTGACGACGTAGGTCTTTCTCCAGTTTTGCGAGCGCTGGTGATTTCGGCAGCGAGTACCTTGTATCCAAGTTTGCGTAATGAGCAGGCCATCAAAGACGCTGATGTTGCAGCGACAGACATCGCTGACAGCAATCCTTCTTGGGCAGTTGCTTGGGCGGTTGATGACCACCTCTTCGGCCCGGAAGATCCACTAGAGGTTATTGATAAAGTAGGGGAAGCGGCAGACGCTGCAAAAGAGTCAATACTGGAGGTCACTGCCGGCTTTTTGCCTTGGGAGCGGCTAGCCGAGGATTGCCATAAGCTCGAGCAGCTCGAAGATGCCTCTGACCTTCTGAATACCCCGTTATGGACCAAGGAACCGGACTGGTGGAGCCATTCTTGGGACCTCGCACGGCGATGGCTATCTGTCTCAAAGTCTGGCTTCGAAATCTGGCGCGAATGGTACTACGGTCGCATTGAGGGTATGCGCCATGCATTCGCAGACTTCGATACTCAAGCAGACAAACAATTCTACCGCTGGATAGTTGAGCAAGACGATGACTGGTGGTCCCGCGAACCCGCCGAGGTCAACGCCGAGATCACCGAATTCGTCGACTCTTTACGTAAACGCAAAAAACCCCCAACCACTGACCCCAAAGTCGATTATTTCATCAGCTATGCCAATGCGAACGAGGCTCAGGCGCGCGAGGTTGCATCTATTCTTGATGAGCTGGGCAAATCCCACCTTGTCCAATACCGCGACTTTGGCCCGGGGGAAAACTTCGTCAATGCCATGAACGCGGCGATGAAGAACGCCAAGCGCATCATTCCGCTGTATTCTGACGCCTACATGGCGTCCGACCACTGCAATGCGGAGTGGAACTATTTCTATAACCTCGACCCCTCTTCGGCCGAGCGGCGCATTGTCCCATTTCTCCTCGAGCCATGCGACCTAAAGCCGCTGATGAAACAGGTGGTCTATAAAAGCCTCATCGGACTGAAATCAGCGGCCCGCCAAAAGGCCATTCGCGATTGGATCGATTGGTCGCCGCCCACACCCACAAAGTCCTGGGCCGAGGGCGTCCTTAAAGACACGATCAGCCCCAACATCGTCCCCTCCAACGACCCGGCCAATGACAATGAACTTGTGCTGGAGGCCAATGCCGAATTTGATAGTCCGCAAGTCCCAGCCGATCTTGCCGAAGCCTTTAGCCGGCTTGTCATGCTGCTTGATGTTGTGTCGCTGACCACGGGCAACCTTTCGCAGACCATGCAAGCATCACTCACCCGGTATAGCGCAGAGATTGAGGAGAAGGGCCTCAATGCAAGCTGGAACGGGCTTGATGTGTTGATGCAGGTCTTTAGCAACGGCGTTGGCGAGATGGACGCGCGCGAATTTCATGCAGGGCAGATGGATGCACTCCAACGTCTGATCGGTGCGCACAATGCCTGTATCACCTCGCTCAAGAATGCCGATGAGCGCATGCGCGACCTCCAATCGATCCCGGTACCCGAACTCGACCAAGAGGCGAGCGATATGCTGGCGGGCGATCTTGAGGACATTTACCAGGAGGTAAAGGCCAAGGCCAAGACAAGCGAGGAATTGAACGCGCATTTGGCGACGCTTTCGACCTCGATCAAAGACTTAACTGCGCGCATGGCGCATCCCAATTACACCGGCAACGGCCAATTCACTGCCAAACGGCTAGCGCTGGCGCTTGGCTCATTTGCGATGGGCCTTTTAACCGCGGCCGGTTCCATCGCTTCAATCGCTGGCAACGATGTTGGCATAGGGATCATGGCACAGTTACAGGGTTATATTGATCAGTTCTTCGTCTGGCTGCGCCTTCCCTAGCAGGGCTGTAGTCCAGCCGCTGGCGTAACGGCCGTGGTTCAACGTAAGTCCGAATTGTTCCACGATGACGCATGCAGGCGCGTCCTTAAATGCTTCGGACACCTGTTTGACATTCTTTATCACACACACGCTCGGAATGGTTGAGTTTATTGAGTGCAATGCGCGCACGCTCAATCTGCAAGAGGACCGAGAGGAACTGTGCAAGTGAGGGGAAGGGTGTTGCTGTGCACACAAAGCCGTTTGATCTTGTCCATGAGGATACGGCTCTGTCTTCCGATGCCCTTAGCACCACAAATTGAGGGAGCGAGCACCCGTCTCGCCCCCTCCAAACGCGCGCCGCCTTGTGCCGCTGCTAATGGGAACTCAAACCAGCACGCGGCATAAGGTGCGCTGCGCTCAACCAGATGGCATAATCGGTTTTTGAAGCGTTAGCGGGTCGATACAGGTTGCTTCATTTTCGAGTTTGGTCTTGTCGAGTGCGGCCACAGTGGCGAGGTTTTTCTTGGGAAAGGCGCAGGACCAAATCCCGAATTTCTCAACGTTGCCTCCGGCAGGTTTTATCACCCGGTAAGAGACCACCAAAGCGGAGCGCACCGTCACTCCGGGCACACCGATAGAAGTCCAGATAGAATTGTTGTTGACGACCGTTCCACCAGAGTGGTGTTTCGAAATCCGCAGGATGCGCAGTTCTTTGTTCTCTTCATCGGGTGCAACGCGATAGACGCTGTCAATCCGCTCTGCTTGATCGAGCAGACTGGGCGCGCCTTCTTTTCCCGGATTGCGCAGGAGGGTAATGGCACTTTTCAGAGGCGTGAGCTTAGCTGTGATGGCTTTCGCACTTGCGCTGTCCCCTTTTACGCAAAGCGTCTCTAAAAGGGTTATAGCTCTCTCGCTTTCAATCAGCTTTGTAGTGAATTGTGTGGCCTCGTCTGGCTTCGTTACCTCAGACCAGACCCGCAGGTCATGGTGCGTCTTGTCTTTGTTCCCGCGATTATTGGCGTTGGCGGCAAGCATGGCGGTAACCAGCAGATCCGTTTCAAGATTTACCGAAGCTGCTTTGATTTCTGTGTCGGTTAGCAAGGCTCCGAAGAAATCGGCAAAACCCGGCTTTACCTTTGGGTCAGTTGACGAGATCTCGATACCATTTGATTTGTTCGATTTATCGATTGAGTGGTCGGCCCGGCATTTGGCTATTTCTGGGATTTTATCTAAGTCTGCAACCTCGTCTGCTAAAGCATCGATCGCTCGTTTAACGCGGCCATGTACCGCCAAGTCCACCTTATCCTTGTCGGTGACAATCAAATAGCGAAACGGGCCCTCCGGCGTTGTCTTGCTTGCGTTTGCGGTGTCTCCATCACCTTTGGCAAGGGCATCAAGAATGAGGCCAACCGGTTCTTTCATCAAGAGAGTGGTCAAGAGAAAGGCTTCACTTGCACCTGCTCCGTCTGCGACGGTGGTCTTTCCGCCTGCGGCAGTTAGGCCCAAATAGGTGAGCAAGCTTTTTGTCTCGGTGCTTGTCCCACCGTCATCAGCATCGGCCGACGCATCGTCCTGGGCGAGGGCGGGCATAGTAAGTGCGAGTGCGGTCAGTGCGGTGGCGAGCGTTTTGATTGTGCGTTTCATATCGTTCAAGTCCCCTGTTGAAGTCGCTCTTTCCAACTAGGGCCACGCTTATGTTTGCACGCGTGACCCCCGTCACGCGATGCAAAATTCTCTCGAATAGCGCAGTCCAAGCCGGAACTTCGCCGCGCGTCGCCCGTTGAAATTGCGAACAAACATCGCCATTTCGCGACGACCTTGAAGTTGGCAATAAGTGGGTGGTGGAGCACTCACCCAGTTGCCCTTGACCAGCGCGAACATTTCCGGAACAAATGCCCTTATGTCTCTTACAAAAATCTCTGTCCGTGGTGCGCGCGAGCACAATCTTAAAGGGGTCGATATTGACCTTCCACGCGACGCGTTGATCGTGGTCACGGGGCTGTCGGGATCGGGCAAGTCTTCGCTCGCCTTCGACACCATCTATGCCGAGGGGCAGCGGCGCTATGTTGAGTCGCTGAGCGCCTATGCGCGCCAGTTCTTGGAGATGATGCAAAAGCCCGATGTTGAGCATATCGACGGGCTTTCTCCTGCGATCTCGATTGAGCAGAAGACCACGTCGCGCAACCCGCGCTCGACCGTGGCGACGGTGACTGAGATTTACGACTATATGCGGCTGTTGTGGGCGAGGGTGGGTGTGCCTTACTCGCCAACTACAGGAAAGCCGATCAGCGCGCAGTCGGTTTCACAAATGGTCGACCGGGTGATGGAGCTGCCAGAGGGAACCCGCGCATATCTGCTCGCGCCGGTGGTTCGGGGCCGCAAGGGCGAATATCGCAAGGAGCTCGCCGAGTGGCAGAAGGCGGGCTTTACCCGTGTGCGCATCGACGGGGAGCTTTACCCGATTGAGGAAGCGCCCGCGCTCGACAAGAAGTTCAAGCATGACATCGAAGTCGTGGTCGACCGGATCGCGGTGAAGCATACGAGCGACGGCAGTTTGCAAACGCGACTGGCGGACTCGTTTGAAACCGCGCTTAAGCTCGCAGAAGGCCTTGCCTATTTCGATCTTGCTGATGGCGTTGTGCCGGGGCGCGAGGATGAGGATAACTCAGGCGGAGCGATGAAGGGGGCGGGGATACCTGCCAACCGCATCGTCTTCTCCGAGAAATTCGCTTGTCCGGTGAGCGGCTTTACCATCGAAGAGATCGAGCCGCGCCTGTTCTCCTTTAACTCCCCCCAAGGCGCGTGTCCGACCTGCGACGGCATTGGCGAAAAACAGCTATTCGACCCGCAGCTTGTCATCCCAAATGAGGAGCTGACGCTGAAACAAGGCGCGGTCGCTCCGTGGGCGAAATCCAACCCGCCGTCGCCTTATTATATGCAGGTGCTGACCTCGCTGGCTAAGGCGTATGACTTCACCATCACCACCAAGTGGAAGGATTTGGAGCCCGATCAGCAGCTCATTATTCTGCACGGCACGGGCGGGATGCCGGTGCCGCTGACCTTCAAGGATGGGCGCAAGGAATACACCGTCAACAAGGCGTTTGAAGGCGTTGTCGGCAATCTCAACCGGCGGCTGGCGCAGACCGAAAGTGCGTGGATGCAGGAGGAGCTCTCCAAGTTCCAAACGTCCCAACCGTGCGAAGCATGCGGGGGCAAACGCCTCAACGAAAAATCGCTCGCCGTGAAGATCCCAAGCGCCAACGGCCCCACCGATATCGCAGAGCCGGTGAAGATGAGCGTCTCGGATGCCAAGGCGTGGTTCCTCGACCTCGACAATCACCTGTCCGATCAGCAGAGCCAAATCGCAAAGCCAATCCTTAAAGAGATCAACGAGCGCCTCGGCTTCCTCGACAATGTCGGCCTCGACTACCTCAACCTCGACCGCACCAGCGGCACGCTTTCAGGGGGCGAGAGCCAGCGCATTCGCCTCGCGTCGCAAATCGGCAGCGGGCTTAGCGGCGTGCTTTACGTGCTGGACGAGCCCTCCATCGGCCTCCACCAGCGCGACAATGACAGGCTGCTGGAAACCCTCAAACGCCTGCGCGATCTTGGCAATACGGTGATCGTGGTCGAGCATGACGAAGATGCCATCCGCACCGCAGACCATATCGTCGACATTGGCCCGGGCGCAGGGGTGCGCGGGGGCGAGATCGTTGCACAAGGCACGCTTAAACAGATCATGAAGTCCAAGAAGTCGCTCACCGCAGACTATCTGACCGGGCGGCGCGAAATTGCGGTCCCGACCACCCGGCGCAAGGGCAATGGACACAAGCTCACCGTCCACGGGGCGCAGGCGAACAATCTGCAAAACGTGACCGGCTCCATCCCGCTTGGCACCTTCACCTGCATCACCGGGGTCTCCGGCTCGGGCAAATCGTCTTTCACCATCGACACGCTTTATGCCGCCGCCGCGCGCACGCTCAACGGCGCGCGCATAATCGCTGGCAAGCACGACAAGGTCACCGGCCTCGAACACTGCGACAAGGTGATCGAGATCGACCAATCGCCCATCGGCCGCACCCCGCGCTCCAACCCCGCGACCTACACCGGCGCCTTCACCCAGATCCGCGACTGGTTCGCCGGCCTGCCCGAATCCAAAGCGCGCGGGTACAAACCGGGGCGCTTCTCCTTCAACGTCAAAGGCGGGCGGTGCGAGGCATGCCAAGGCGACGGCGTGCGCAAGATCGAGATGCACTTCCTCCCCGACGTTTACGTCACCTGCGAGGAATGCGGCGGCGCGCGCTACAATCGAGAGACTTTGGAGGTAAAGTTCAAGGGCCACTCCATCGCCGACGTGCTCGACATGACGATTGAGGATGCCGCCGAATTTTTCAAAGCCGTCCCCCCCATCCGCGACAAAATGGCGATGCTGTGCGAAGTGGGGCTGGGCTATGTGAAAGTAGGCCAACAAGCGACCACGCTGTCCGGCGGAGAGGCGCAGCGGGTAAAACTCGCCAAGGAACTCGCCAAGCGTTCAACGGGCCAGACGCTCTATATCCTAGACGAGCCCACCACGGGCCTGCACTTTGAAGATGTGCGCAAGCTCCTAGAAGTCCTCCACCGGCTGGTCGAGCAAGGCAATTCGGTGGTGGTGATCGAGCACAATCTGGACGTCATCAAGACCGCGGATCATATTCTGGACTTGGGGCCCGATGGCGGTGTGCGTGGCGGTGAGCTTGTGGCGAGTGGGACGCCTGAGGAGGTGGCGGAGGTCGAGCGCTCGTTTACAGGGCAGTACTTGCGGCCGATGTTGGAGAGGGCGCGGGAGGTGGCGGAGTAGGGCTCAGTTCTTAGCTGCTGGTGGAGTGACCCACCTAGGTCCATCAGAAATAATTGGCAACGGGTGCAGAGAGATGCCGCTCTGCTGAGTTAGAATCGCAAATGTTGAGCGGAAATATGGGTAAGCAGCAAACTTACCGACTCGTTCAAAAAACTCTTGTCCGGCAACCTCATCGCACTCGTCGCTGAGTCGATAAGTCACTAGAAAGTTCGCAACAACTTTCAGCATTTGCTTACGACCATTGGTGCACGAAGCGGTGTACTGCCAAGTCCCGCTAAGCATGCTATCCTCATTGCTGCATTTCCAATCTAGGAGTTTGTGGCTGACACGATACTTCCAGTTTTCCCGATCGTCAGATAGTGCCGAGGGTTTCATGTCATACTTTGATGAGATGAGTCTGATCGTGTTCAACTTTGCATGAGCCACGAGGCGATTGTAGTCGCTCGGGTTCACTTTCTGTTTGTCCGAAGATTTTTCGGTCATATCGAGATCCGTTATGCAGCTTCGATCAAAGCAGTTTCCGACGCTGGATTTTCGTTTGCTGCCCAATCACCAGAAGACCAATCAACCGATCGTGAATTTGTGCCTGGGCTGAGTGAGATAATCTCCCCCACGGCCCAAACTCTGCGTCACAATCATATGGCCGCAGAGGTTCTATGAAACCTTTGGCGAAGGTCTGAGTGGTGACTAAAGCAGTTTCACCCAAGGCGTGCATTACCTTAGCAATGGTCTTAAGCGTCAGATTCCGGGCTGTATCGCCCATCATTTGACTGACATAAGATTCTCCAACGCCCAAAAGCCCCGCCAATTGACGTTGGCTGATTTTCTTTTCGTTGAGGACTCTTTGGATTGCCATTTGTGCGTCAAGCACGAGTGCCTCTTGCGCTAGGAGCACTTCATAAGCAGTCTCATCAATTTGAGCATTCTCTGCGGTATGGGTTTTCGCCATTAACGCCTTCTCTTTCTTTTAGACTGAGTCTTTGACTTGTTGGCGGCTGTCTGTCCGTGAACTAACTGATGGCCGCGTTTTCCCGCGGCAATTAGCTTCTTTCGATCCGCCGCGTTTGATTTCTTTGATGTATCGCATCCAGTGACAAGGAAAACAGGCCGACCGCCGAGGTGGCCACAGGTGCCGTAGAATCGAACATGGCGGCTCTTGAAAGCTTCAACCCGTGTTTTCTTACCCGCTTCTTCATAATGTATCTCGAACTTAAATCCCGACGGAGGAATATGCTGCGGACCGTGTTCACAGTATGCAAGCATCAGTGCTTCCATTCTTGCTCTTATCTGGGGCAAGATTTCGCCCATTATCTCCCACAGTGAGTCATCAAACGCGACCGCGCGCTCCCTGCCTTCAAACTGGATTGTGAAGCCGTCTGGAAGCACGTGTTCCTATACTCACTTATGATTCGAACTTTATATAGAAGTAAAGTTACGAAAGTGTACACTGAATTATACACGTACCAGAATGTGCGCGATTTTTGCCCAAGGTCTGCGTAGCGAAAATTCGATTCGTGCAACATGTTAAAAGCGTAGATAACTAGTGTCGCGTAGGAAAATAGATTTATGAACGCTTAGATAAGGTTGGATGCGGGGTGCCGTCATGAAGGCGCTATTAGAATAAACTTTAGAAATCCCGTTCTCTCATCAATAGCGGTAATTCTAAGATGATCGGAAGGGTAATTTGGATAATGATGTGGTTACTCTCAAATCGGTCATCGTAACGATCTCTTGGCCTTTGAAGTCCGCCTAAAGATAAATTGCAGTATGTCAGATGTATCTGACAACGTGTTCCGAGTGCGTCGGGCTGACCTCAACTCAATCTACTTTTTCGCCGACTCAACAAGTCTCTCTCCCCCTCCGCTTGACTACTGCTTTTGCATAGGAGGGTATCTGGGTCGGGGGTGGGCTTGGCTTGGTGGCTGTCCTTCGGGCTCGCGCGCGTCCTTCGGGCTCGCGCGCGTCCTTCGACAGGCTCAGGACGAACGGGGGGGTAATGGTTTGGCCTTCACAAAACACAAACTCGTCACCCCAGCGTAGGCTGGGGTCTAGGGCGGCTGGGAACTGCGCTTGTGGCCCTAGATCCCAGCGTAGGCCTACGGCCGTCTTCGACTCCGCTGGGATGACGGTTTGGGGCGTGGGTTCTGTGTATTCGTCATCCCGGACTTGATCCGGGATAACCCTTGCCACTTGGTGCATGGCTTAGAGGAGTATTCTGAAACGAGTTCAGGATGACGGATTGGGAGGCAGGGGGTCGCCAATCACCCCCTCTCAATCTCCCCCTTGAAAGGGGGAAGGCATCCGCAGCGCCTGCCAACTCACGCATCGCCAACGGTACACGCTCCCTCAAACCCCGCACAAAACGCCAGTTCACGCTGAAACGCGCCCGTTGCCGCAAAGCCGCTCGCGGCACAGCCCGAACCGCCTCACAAAAGGGTCATCAACCAGCGGGAAACCTGATCCAAACCTCAGGTCAGCCCACACAAACTCTTGGAGGCACATATGCAAAACTTTGGTCCACTCTTCGTCGCTAGCTCAGTCCTTGCCGCAGCGCTGATGACACCGGCGCCTGTCCTCGCTGAGGCGCCTTCGCCCACCACGCCAGACACCGTCCAAACCATCCTGCTCACCATTGAACTCACCGGCTTTAAGAAAACCCAAGGCCAGGTGATGATCTCGATCTACAACTCGGAAAACGCCTACAACGGGTCAGGCAAGCCGGTCTCAGGCCATATCGTGGCTGTGGATGCCGACACCGAGACGCTCCTCGTCGAGCTGCCCGCGACAGGCACATACGGCTTTCGCATGTTCCACGATGTCGATGGCGACGGGACAATGGACACCAATTTCCTCGGAATGCCGACCGAGCCCTTTGCCTTCTCCAACAATGCGCGTGCCAGCATGGGGCCAGCGAAGTGGGACAAGGTCGCTTTTGCGGTGGAAGGTCCGACCACGCAGACCATCGCCTTCCGTTAATCGCCTCACCCCGCATAGGAGCCTACCCCATGTCCGCTACCCTAGACCTCAACCGCCGCGCTGCGCTCAAATCGGTGTTCGCCAGCCTCTCCGCCGCCGCTGTGATCACGCCTGATATGGCGCTGGCGGGGGCTGCCCCTGCGGACTGGACGCTGGGCGTGGCGGATGTGGAGCGCGATGTTGCGCCCCATGCTCTGGAGCTGATCCACGGACGGGCGCCGAGTGGCCTCTCCGGCACGCTCTACCGCAATGGTCCGGCAAAATTCCGGCGCGGGGGTAAGAGCGCCTCGCATTGGTTCGACGGCGATGGCCTGATCCGAAGGTTCCACATCGGGGAGGGCGGTGCTCAGCTCTCCGCCAAATTCGCCGATACGCCCAAGCGCCGCCAAGAAACCCACGCGGGCCGCATGATGGTCCCCGGCTTTGGCACCGCCACAGGTGAGGGCGCGATTCTCGAGAACCCCGACGATGCCAACGCCGCCAACACCTCCGTCATGATGTTGGGAGACGAGCTCCTCGCGCTGTGGGAAGGGGGATCGGCGACACGCATGGACGCGGACACGCTCGCAACGCTGGGGTTTAAGGATTGGGGCGACGCTCTAAAACACCTCCCCTTTTCCGCGCAACCGCGCCATGAGGCCGATGGCAGCGTTTGGAACATCGGGTGGGCCGGGCGCACTATGGTGATCTGGCATATCGGCCCCGATGGCGCGCTTCGCACCGCTCAGGCATTTGAGTTGCCGCGCGCAAGCTACACCCACGACTTCACCATGACGAAGCGGCATCTGGTGCTCGTGCTCCAACCGTGGAACCAGCGCGGGTTCACCATGCCCATTGTCGATAGCCTTCAGTGGGAGCCGGATCAGGGCACGCTCGTGCTGGTGATCGACAAGGATGATCTCACCAAAGTGCGCCGCTACGAGCTGCCCGCGTTTTCGGCCTTTCACTATGGCGATGCTTGGGAGGAAGATGATGGCGCAGGGGGCGGCACGATCCGCTTTGACGGATGCCTGAGCCAAGACCCAAGCTTTGGTCAATCGTCCGCCAAGGCGCTTCTTAAAGGCGAGCACCTCCACGTGGCTCAAGCTGAGTTGTCGCAGATCACGCTTTATGCCGATGGGCGCGGGCGTGTGGAGGGCACCGGGATTGAGGCCGAGTTTCCCACATCCGACCCGCGCCTCGTCACCGCAAAGCGCCGTTTCAGCGCGCATGTGACTGGATATGGAGCAACGCCGTTTCCGCACGGGGTAGGGGTGTATGATTGGGAGCGGGGCGTGAGCCGCGCTTACAATTTCGGCGAGCACCAATTGGTCGAGGAGTTCCGCTATGTCCCCGGCGCGAGCGGCGCGGAGGGCGACGGGTGGCTTATCGGCACAACGCTAAACCTGGGGGCGCGAGCGACCGAGCTGCATGTGCTGAGCGTTGGCGCGGTGGAAGCAGGACCGGCGGCGAGCTGGCGCAGTAGGGTGGCCCTGCCGCTTGGGTTTCATGGGGTGTTTGTTTGAGGGGGGATGGTAGATGGATATTTCCTGTGCCAAATTATCGAATTAATGGCGCCAATAGTTGATTTGCAAGTAGAATTCAAAGTAGCGAATTATAGTGCATCAAATAATATTGGCGGGTAAATGCAGGAAAAAATAGAGAAGTATAGATTTGAAAGAGAAATAAAATCCTTATGGCATTTCACCCAAGCACAGAACCTGCCTAGCATCTTTACAAATGGACTTGTGCCGCGAGCTTGGATCGATGTTGGGTTAGCGACAGGATTGACAAACGACGAGCATAGGTTTGATCGTCGTAGAGGTTATTCATGCTTGAGCATCTCTTTTCCAAATTCAAAAATGTTCTACAAGTTTCAACGTAAGGATCCCAGCGTGAAGTGGATTGTTCTTGCTGTGGATCCAAAAGTAATGTCGCTCGCGCCTACTCTTTTCTGTTCAAAGAATGCTGCATCTTCAGAAATTGCCGGTGCAAGCGATGCTAGCTTGTCAGGAGTTGGCGCATTCAAGAAATTGTTTGCCGAACAAGATGGCATCGAGACTAGAACCGCACAGAATCTGCGCAAATGTGACCCCACAAACGTGCAAGCCGAGGTTCTTGTTCAGGGCAAAATTCATCAAGGGTACGTGCAAGGAGTCTTTTTTCCGGACAAAGCAACGCAAGACGCGTATCATGCTATGCTCGGGCGCGTGCCAAGTAAGGTTGGTACAAAACGCGGCATTTATGGCGCTAGAGAGTATTATCTCAGTTCTCGGTGATCGTTATGGCCAAGAGACCAATTTTTATTCCGATGCTTGATGGGAAGCGCCTCGTCCTTGAACGCTATGTTGAATTCCAATGGTTCCCCGGCTTTGCTAAATCCCAGAAACAAAAGAGCATCCGCGATCTTCATCGGATGGCCGAACGTGAGCTCGGATTGAGCAATCCTCTCGAAGTTTCGTCGAAGTCGGAGAATGAGCTTGGCGTAGCTCTGTCGTCGTTCAACCTGTCCTTTGTTACCCACAAGGGCAGAGAGCTTCGAGTTGAGAATGCATTCCAAGGCAGCAAGGTTTTTGAGTCTGGAGGGCCGTTTAGAGATATCTTTGACAAGACGCCAATCGATGCAAAACGAGACAATCGCCTCAAGACGAGTGGGGATTTGGTGGGCTTCAGTTTTTTTGGCGAGGATTGGGGTTTAGAGCCAAAAACCGCGTTCTACGACTGGATATATATCAACGCTTTGGTCAAGAACACTGAGATTTCGGAGAGGGTGCGGCAGGTTGACTGCTTTACCGACATCGAATTCAACCCCGAAAAATCCATCAACTGCCAAGCACGTGCGGCAGCTCTTTATTGTGCATTGTATCACACGGACCGCCTTGAGCACGCACTCAGTTCCCGTGAGGTCTTCGTTTCGTTGTATGCTGGTGCGGTCTCCGATCCCCACCATCCGCCACAAGAGAGATCTCTAATTTAAGCCTGCTTGGAAATTCTTGATACTCGCTCCCCTCCCGCTTGCGGGAGGGGTTGGGGGTGGGCTTGGCTTGGTGGCTGGCTTTCGGGTCGGCGCGCGTCCTTCGACAGGCTCAGGACGAACGGGTGTTGTGTCGGTTCGTCATCCTGAACTTGTTTCAGGATAACCCTTGCCTCTTGGTGCCCCACTGAGAGGGTTATCCCGAAACGAGTTCGGGATGACGGGGCGGCTGTTCGGGACAATGGGTGCGGCTTAGGTTGGCGTTGGCCCACCCCGCTGCGACTAGGCAGCAAGCTGCCAAGTCTCGCTCCCCTCCCGCAGGCGGGAGGGGGTTTGTCGTGTGGCCCCTCGACCGTCCGGATTTTCCTACTCCCCCACAATTACCTACACTCTCCGGCTCCCAATCCCCAACGGAGCTTCAGCCGATGCCCAACACCAGCACCCTCCCGCAAACTGACCGCCTCATCACGGACACCCGCGCATTCCCGCGCTCGCTCCAGGCCAAGTTTCTCAAAACCCTTGCCACTTGGGGCAATGTGCGCAGCGCTTGCAATGCTGTGGGGGTGGCGCGCACGACCGCTTATCGGATGCGGCGCGAGTGCCTTGTGTTTCAAGAGCTTTGGGATGCAGCGCTGCTTCATGCGCGCCCCTTAGTCGAAGAGGTGCTGGCCGACCGCGCGCTTAATGGGACGCAGGAGAGCGTCTATTACCACGGGGAGGAAGTCGCGACGCGCACGCGCTATGATAGCCGCTTGCTGCTGGCGCATTTGGGGCGGCTCGATCGGTTGGAGCAAAACCGCCATGTCCTTGATGCGATGGCGGGCTTTGATCATCAGGTGGCAGCGCTGGCGCAGGCTCCGGAATGGGAGGGCGCGCCTGAAATAGATGAGGTTTCTCAATCGCTTGATGCGCCTTATCACGATAGGCCGCAGGACACGCAATTTCCCCCTCTGGACAGTGTGCCAAGTGTGCCAAACGCCAATGGCCATGTGGGGGCTGGATAGGGTGGTGGGGCGGGTGTTTGGCCCGCTTTGAGGCCGCCTTAGCGGGGCGCTTCGCCCGGATCTTGCGCTACAGTGCACTCCCACCCTTCGCCATCAGCGGCGGGGACGCCCTCCTGCGTGGTGAAGGTGATGGCCGCGAACACCACGAGGACCACGACATTGGCGAGGATGAGGAACTGGCACACGCGCGCATTGCGGCTGAAGAAGAGCCAGATCATCATGGGGTAGGCGCTGAAACCGATGAAGGCGGCGATGAGGCCCCAGAACGGATCGATGCAGGCCATGGAGCGTCCCGCCTCTGCCTGGTCTGCAAAGGCGATCTGCGAGATGAGGCTGAGCAGGTTGACCCCGATGACGCCTCCGACAACGAAGCGCTTCTGCTGCCAGAACCACTCGTCAAAGTCGGGCCAGGAGGCGGGCTCATCGGGGAAGGTCATGGCAGCGATAAGGTAGTACCAGCCGATGGTGACGAGGATGCCAAGGATGGTGGCAGCGTTAAACGGCATGGTCTCGCGCATGGAGAACATGTGCATGAAGAAGGTGGATTGGTCGACGATGACAAACAGGCCGAGCAGCGGGGTGAGGGTGCCGATGCGAACGGCGTCGGCCTGTACGATCCCGGCACGCTTGCGGGCGCGCAGCTTGAGGACGCGGGCGAACCCTCCCAAGACCTCTGCCATGGCAAGGCCCATAAGGAGGATGAATGCCTCGGTGAGAAAATAGAAGCCTTGCAAGTGCCCAACCCCTTGTCGCGTCTCATTAGCGGCGCGGTATGCGCCCGCTGAGAGTTAACGCAAATTCAATGGGGTACTCATAGCGTTTGTTGGAGCATTCGGAAGGGGCATGCGATATGAACGGATATTGGGGCGCGATTGGGGTGGTTGTTATGGGCGTTGTCGGAGTGATGGCGTCAGGGGGTAGCGACTACCGTTTCAAAAGCGAGAGCGAATATGTCAGCTTTTGCACCAATGAGTTGGCGAAGGCCGGTTTGCCAGCTCACAAGAGCCGGTCAGGATGCAAATGCATGTACCGACAAGGACGCGGGGCTTTGGAAGGTCGCGGCGAGTTCGAACTGAGCGAAAGCGAGGCTGAGGCGTTTTATGACCAGTGCATGGCGCCAGTCGTTGCGCAATTTGAGGCAGACGCTGCCTGGAATGCGCAAGGCAGTTACAGTTCATCATATGACGATGGCGGATGGGGTAGCGAAAGCGGTGGCAGCTCCGACTGGGGGAACTGACCCAATCACATTGGGCCCATCACACTGGCCCCACAGTGGCCAGCCGCTTTCCTACTGGCTAACGCGAGACTATGTCGAGCTTCACCCGTGCGTGTCCGGTTGAAATCATGCCGATCTTTTGAGCGGCGCCGCGTGAGAGATCGATGGTGCGACCTCTGATGAAGGGCCCGCGGTCATTGATGCGAACGATGACTGAGCGGCCATTGCGCGGATTTGTGACGCGCACACGGGTGCCAAAGGGAAGCGTTTTGTGAGCCGCTGTCATGGCGTTCATATTAAAGCGCTCTCCATTGGCGGTGAGGCGCCCGTGGAAGCGGCGTCCGTAATAAGAGGCGACACCGGTTCCAAGCGTGCGCAGGACATTGGTTTTGGGAACGACCTCTTTGGGTGGTTCGAATGTGCCAAGGTCCACTGCGGTGCTGGGAAGAGCCAGATCAATGTCGGCGATGTTGCTTTCAGAAGGAGCCAGAATATCGGCAAACTCGGCGTTGAAATCGTTCTTGCGGGCCGTTGATGAAGAAGAACCGGCCTCATCATAGCGCACGGCGAGTTCGTTGGTCTGGGCTGAGGATGCAACCGGTGAAAGGCCGAAAATGCAAGCGCAAAAGAGGAACAGGCGGAGCGTGGGTCCACCCGCTATGGTGCTGCGTCCCTTGCGGGCAGCCGCAGGCCTTATGCTCAACCTCTCTCCCATCCGGAAACCGGTGTACACGAGGAGCGTGACGAATGCCAATTTGAGAAATTTCGGGTGGTCGCGCAAAAAGACCGAGTTGTCAGAAACGCACTCTCTCCGCTCGGTTCGACAGGCCCAAAAGCAAATGGGGCCGGCATTGCTGCCGACCCCACTCTCACCTGCGCGTGGGCGCTCACGTTTCTTGCGTTTGGTTCGGCAAGCCTTACCTCTCGCATGTCCCGCCTGCACACTTGGCAACCGGTGTTCTGCTCGCGTCCAGCTGCGTTTTTCATGTTCTTGCCCTTGCGGGTTTCCCATGTCCATCGCCGCCTTGCTTCGCGTGCTTTCCACCGGTGCTCGCGCCGGCATCCGGCTTTGCTTGGCGTTATTGCCTGCTTTCCCTCTGGTTCTGCCCCTCCTTTTCAGTCGAGGCTTCCCCTTTGTTCCAGCCTGCCGCTCAGCATAGCCGAGACCGTTATACTATCGGTTGGTAAGTCAAACGCTGATCAGTTGTCGCTCGAAAGCTCTTTCCTACAGCTATCACCAGCCAGTATTACGGCCTTCAACGGTTGCATTGCTTCGCTTCTCTCTCAAACGATCAAACTTGCACTTAGTCGAAACCTTATGCATGCCTTCTCTCAAGAGCTGCGTGGACAGCAGCAACCGTGTCTTTGTTTCAATCAAAACCCTTTGAAATCAGTTCCTTGCGGTCCTTCTTTCGAAGCTTTGTTTGTCCCGAAGACAATTTGAAACTGCGCCCTGACACGCGTTTTCGCAAGGTGTGCAAGAGCGACTTATCCACTTTTCCCAAGATGACTTGTGGAGAGCGGTGGACAACTCAACAATTCGTCGCATTTACTTGGTTTGCGAGGGAACAACTGACCCGATTGGGAGTCAGGTTTGGTTCTTTTCGCAAAGTGTTGCTTTCGTGATCTTGCGAAGTGACCCTGTGGAGCTCACCCGACTCGGTCATATCGAGTCGCGACGGCCCTTAACGGTCCCGCTGGGCAAGCAGCTTGAGGCGCAGCGCGTTCAGCTTGATGAAGCCTTCCGCATCGTGTTGGTCATATGCACCTGCGTCGTCTTCAAAGGTCACATGCGCCTCGGAATAGAGCGAGTGGGGCGACTTGCGACCCACAACGCTGGCAAGGCCCTTATAGAGTTTGAGGCGCACGGTTCCGGTGACCTTCTCTTGGGAGAGGTCGATGGCAGCCTGCAACATCTCGCGTTCGGGGGCGAACCAGAAGCCGTTGTAGATGAGCTCGGCGTATTTCGGCATCAGCTCGTCTTTGAGGTGGGCCGCGCCCCGGTCAAGGGTGATCTGTTCAATGCCCCGGTGAGCGACCGCGTAGATTTCGCCGCCGGGTGTCTCATACATGCCGCGCGACTTCATGCCGACAAAGCGGTTCTCGACGAGGTCCAAGCGGCCAATACCGTGGGTGCGGCCAAGGTCATTAAGGGCTGTGAGCAAAGTGGCAGGCGACATGGCCTCGCCATTGAGCGACACGCCATCGCCGCGTTCAAAGCCGATCTCGATGTATTCTGGTTGGTTGGGTGCATCTTCGGGGTGGTCGGTGCGCGAATAGACGTAATCGGGGGTCTCTTCCCACGGGTCTTCGAGCACTTTGCCTTCGGAGGATGTATGGAGCAGATTGGCATCGGTCGAAAACGGGCTTTCGCCGCGCTTGTCGGTTGGAACCTTGATCTGGTGCTTCTCGGCCCATGCGATCAGCGCGGTGCGGCTGGTCAGGTCCCACTCGCGCCAAGGGGCGATCACTTGGATCGACGGGTCAAGCGCATAGGCGGAGAGTTCAAAGCGCACTTGGTCATTGCCCTTGCCCGTTGCCCCATGGGCGATGGCATCAGCGCCCGTTTCATGGGCGATCTCCACCAAGCGCTTCGAAATAAGCGGGCGGGCGATCGAGGTGCCAAGCAGATAGTCACCTTCATACCGCGCATTGGCGCGCATCTTGGGGAAGACGAAATCGCGCACGAACTCTTCGCGAAGGTCTTCGATGAAGATGTGCTCGTCAGGAATGCCCATGGCCCGCGCCTTGTCGCGTGCGGGCTCAATCTCTTCGCCTTGGCCAAGATCCGCGGTGAAGGTCACAACCTCAAGCCCGCGCTCAACGCTCAGCCACTTTGCGATAACAGAAGTGTCGAGACCGCCCGAATAGGCAAGAACAACACGCTTGATGTCAGACATTTGGGAGCCCTTATTCATGGTATTTCAAGAGGCCGGTTCTAGTGCAAGTGACCGTCCGGTCTGTAGTCGAGAAGCGCCTTAAACTTGCCAAGGGGCATATGACCACCAATATTTTCTGCAAAGAGGGATAGGAGAGACCCTAGTGCCAGCCATGTGGAACAAAGCGCGCGAGATGGCCGAGATGACGCCGCCAGAGCGCAATCGATGGGTCGATTTCCTGCGCGCTGTGTCCATCATGGCGGTGGTCTTTGGCCATTGGTTGATGGCTGGCCTTTATGTGGACGATGCAGGCGCATTGCAACGCGGCGACCTGATAGAGACCGCACAGTGGACGCATTGGCTCACATGGGCCTTCCAAGTGATGCCCGTGTTCTTCCTTGTTGGAGGCTATTCCAATTCGGTGAGCTGGGAAGGGACCTTGAAGAAGGCTAAACCCGGCCAAGTGGGTGTATACCGCGATTGGCTGGCTGCCCGCGTGCAGCGGTTGATTGCGCCTACGTTCCCCGTGCTCTTAGTCTGGGCGGTGATAGCCGTTGTTCTCACACAAGTGGGCTTCCCACGTGACCAAATCCGTATGGCAACCGAAGCCGCCTTGATCCCGGTGTGGTTCTTGGCGGTCTATCTGCTGGTCACGGCTTGCACACCGCTGGCGATGAAAGTTTGGAAGCGGTTTGGATGGGCGAGCTTTGCGGTTTTCGTCCCGCTTGTGTTGCTGGTCGATTGGCTGAGATTTGAACACAATGTGCCGTATATCAGCTTCACCAACTTCCTCTGGGTCTTCCTTGCGATCCATCAATTGGGATTTGCCTGGAGAGATGCCAAGTTTAAGTCGCCTGTCTTTACCGGGCTTTGGTTTGCGATTGGGCTTGCCGTTTTGGTGTCAGTTACAGTCTACGGCTTCTACCCGGTCTCTATGGTTTCAGCGCCCGATGGCTTCTCAAACTCGCTCCCGCCGACCTTTGCGCTCCTTGCTCTGGGCGTCGTGCAGGTTGGGCTTGTGCTGGGGCTAGAGCCGCTGGGCAGGCGAATGCTGGACAACGTCCGGATTTGGACAGCGACCGTCTTGATGAATGGCATGATCATGACAGTATTCCTCTGGCATCTGACCGCGTTTGTACTGGTCATGACCTTCGTGTGGATTGCGCTTGGCGGTCTGGGCCTTGATAGCGTGCCGGGGACCAGCGAATGGTGGGTGTCACGGCCCTTGTGGCTGGCGATCTATATCTTAGCGACCTTGCCATTGATCGGCTTGTTCGTGCGACACGAGCGCACCTTCACCCCGATTAGAGGGGGGCGAACTGTCCCGAAGGCGAGGGTGGTGGCTGGCGTGCTGCTGATCTGCGTTGGCCTAGGCTGCACAGCAGGCATCACCATCGCAAGCCCTCAAGGTATCACAGGGCTACGCATATGGGTGGTGGCAGCGCCCTTTGTAGGCGCTGCGCTTTTAGGGTTTGGGCCGGTCTATGAACTAATGTCACGGCGCCGGGAGAAATCGGGCGGGAAGGCGGCTTGAGCGGCCTACTCAGCCGCTTCCTTCAGCCCCGGATCAAAGCGCCAGCCCGGAATATCGCCGCGGGCGCGCAGCTTCGCGCTCTCTTCTTCCATGTACTCACGCGTCATCGGAATGGCGCTGCGGTCTTTCACATATTGCAGCTGCCAATTGACCATAGTGCCGTTGCGGAACGATTGCTCAGCTCCCGCAAGATAGAACAGCCACATGCGGTAAAACACCTCATCATACATCTCGGTGATCTCACTCTGGTGTATGACGGTGCGATTGTACCATTCCTCCAGCGTGTGACAGTAATGATAGCGCATGGCTTCCACATCCATCACCTGCCAGCCGTTTTTCTCGCTCTCGGTGACAAGTTCAGAAAGGGCAGGGATATAACCGCCGGGGAAGATGTATTTGCGGGTCCAGGCATCGGTATAGCCCGGCGCGCCGCTGCGTCCGCAACAGTGCGAGATCATCACGCCATCGCTTTTGAGTAGCCGGTTGGTGTGTTCAAAGAATTGCGGATAGTGGATCGTGCCCACGTGCTCCAGCAAACCGACGCTGGAGATACGGTCAAATTGTCCTTGAACGTCGCGATAATCGCACAGCTCAAACTTGACCTTGTCATCAACGCCAAGCTCTTTGGCGCGTTCATTGGAGAAGGCAACTTGGTCTGGTGCCAGTGCGACACCAAGCACTTCGCAATCGTACATCTTGTTGAGATACAGCGCGAAACCGCCCCAGCCACAGCCAATGTCGAGCACCCGCATAGGCTTGCCGCCATTGTCCTCGGGCCGCTTCAAAAGCATTTTGGCGGCAAGGTGAGCCTTCTTGTCCATCTGCGCCTGTTCGAGGCTCGTTTGAGTCGGATCATCCTCGCGGTAATACGCCATGGTGTACTGGCGGTCTTCATCAAGGAAGCGCTCATACAGCTCGCGCGTGAGGTTATAGGTGTGCTCAGCATTGGAGCGCGCGGAGCTGCGCAAATTGATGCCATCAACGGTGGCTTTCACCTTCTGGACGGCTTTGCGAAGAGGACCTTTGGCTTTGAGCGAATTGTCGCCCAAACGCTTGGCATTCATTGTGACCATCAGGATCATATCGCGGATGTCATGCGGCTCTTCGACAACGAGCCAGCCCCACATAAACGCCTCGCCTGCACCCATCTGCGGATAGCGCACGATGTGATTGGCCGCCTTCTTGTTGGTAAGCTTGATCCGGATCGGTCCCGGCCGTCCTCCAACCAGCGGATCATATTCGCCGCCGGGCCCATAGGTGTGTTCATTGCCCTCATGATCAGTGACGATCAGTTGGCCAAGCTTAATCGCTTGCTTCAAGAATTTGTCTAGCAACCACATAGTCTTCGCAGTCCCCTTCTGCTGATTTTTGAAGGGTGTGCCGGGAATTGTGCTATTGTGTCAATAATGTGAATTCACTTGGATGGGGAGGGATCACTATGGCTGAGAATAAGACGAAGCCTACACAGGTGTCGGTTGAGGCCTTTATCGAGGCTGTTGAACCTGCCTCGAAGCGCGAGGATGCCAAGGTTTTGGACACCCTGTTTCGCAAAGTGACCGGGGAAGAGCCCAAGATGTGGGGCCCCTCGATCATTGGCTATGGCAGCTATCACTACAAGTATGAAAGCGGGCGCGAGGGTGACATGTGCCGTGCCGGTTTCAGCCCGCGCAAAGCCAAGCATTCCCTCTATCTGATGGGGGGATATTGCGACGACATTACCGCCAAACACCGCGAAGAGGCGTTAACGCGGTTGGGCAAACATAAGACGGGGGCATCGTGCCTCTACGTGAACAAGCTTGCCGATATTGATTTAGAGGTTTTGGAAGAGATGATCGCGACCGATTGGGCGACAATGAACCGTATTTATCCAGATTAAATCCCTGCATACCACTGATAATCGCCGATATCTTCCCAGAAACCCCCTTTGCCACCGTATAGGTCATCAAAGCTCTCCACTGCCTCGATGGCGGTGAGGTATTTGGCGTGTTTGTAGCCTAGCTGGCGCTCAATACGGACCCGCAAGGGCGCGCCGTTTTTCTCTGGCAGGGGCTCACCGTTCAGCTCATGCGCGATGATCGTCTGGGGGTGATAGGCATCGACCATATCGACGCTCTCGTAATAATGGCGGCCATACAGCACATCGGCGCAGCGAAAGACGATAAAGTTGGCTTTGTCACTTACCCTTGCTTGGTCGAGCAGGTCGGACAATTGCGGGCCAGACCACTGCGCAATCGCGCTCCACCCTTCCACACAGTCGTGGCGGGTGATCTGCGTGCGCTGGGGCAGGGCTTTGAGGTCGGCCATTGAGAGGCTTAGCGGGTTTGTGACAAGCCCGCGCACCTCTAGTTTCCAATCGGCAAAACCCTTGGCCATTTGCTCGCGGTAGGCTGCGTTATCGATGCGAACTGTGCCATTGCCTCTTATGTCCGCAGAGCGTTCGTCTGGTGCAAATTCGGGCGCTAAAGCCTGGCGCGAGGCGAGGGTGCGGTGCGCCTTTCGGTGCCAATCTTCGGCGGCATCGAACAGGTCGCCCACCGCTTCAGTATCGGCAAGCTGCGTGCATTCGGCGGCTGGCAGTGCGGCTAACCCGGCAAGCAGGGAGCGACGTTTGATATCAGGCATTGGGGCTATCCTCCCTTTTACCGCCAGTGATCATTCGGCCTATCTGCGTGAGCGGGCCGGACCACAAAACCATGATGAGGTGGATGAGGATAAACCCTGCAAGGCTCCATGCAAAAAGGAAGTGCAAAGAACGTGCACTCTGACGACCGCCAAGCACATCAACAAGCCAAGGGGCGATGGCTTCAAAGCCCGGACTAATGGCAAGCCCGGTTGCAATCATCATGGGGAGCCCAACGCCCAAGACGAGGCCGTAAAGGATTCTTTGCGGCGCGTTATAGTCGCGGTCGCCATGGGTGCCGGGCCTCGCGTGTTCCTTGATCGCTGCTAGCCAAGCGCGCGGGTTCCAATCACCAAGAGAGCTTGCCAGATCGCGGACAAAATGGCGATTGATCAGGCTCATCACCCACATAACGAGTAGGCCAATCGCGAACACCCAAGCGCTTAAATTGTGCCAATCGCGGCTTTCAGCAAGGTCATAGCGCTGAGGTATTGTTATCCATGCAGGAAACCGCTGCACCACCAGCCATGCATCGGCGGGGTCAAAGCCGTAATCGCCCCAATAGAGGAAACGGTGCGCGTTTGAGATGCCAAGGCCCGACATAAACAGCACGATAAAAGCCCCCGCATTCACCCAGTGCCAAACACGCGTGGACAAAGCGTGGCGCTTGACGGGTTTGCCGCTCATCAGGCCTCTTCCCGAGCGAGATAAATCACATCGCGCGGCTGATTGAGCAGGTGCTGGCCGCTGTCTATAAACAAGGTGGAGCCGCTCTTAAGCGCGCCAGTGCTGAGGAACAGCGCCGCCTCGACAATCTCATCCGCTCCCGTTTTGCGGTCGAGCAGGTTTAGGCGGTGCGAGGTTTCAGTCTCATCTTCGGTCTGATCATGGCTTGCCAAAATGGCACCGGGGGCAATCCCGTAAATGCGCGCCTTGCTACCTGCTTCCATCGCAAACATCTCAATCGTCGAGGCGAGAGCGTGTTTGGACATGGTGTAGCTGAAAAAGTCCGGGTTTGGGTTGGCAAGCTTCATATCGGTTACTTGTATTGCGCACAGCGGCGTATCCCCATTAGCATGTTCGAGGAAGTTCTGTGTCATAACAGCGGGGGTTAGCGCGTTCACTTGCATCGCTTGCCGGTTCGTATCGGCGTCCATTTTGGTTGCACTGTCATAGTGAAAAATCGAAGCGGAGTTCACCAGGCACCGAAATCCGGAGAGCCGCCCGCACAATTGCGCAATCATCGCAGTGGCCGCTTCATCGTCGCTGAGGTCGCATGACACCGTTTCAGCAGAGGGAAGCGTTGCGGCCAAAGCATCGGCCTCCTCATGCGAAGTCAAATGGTGGATCACCACATGCCAACCCGCCTCGCCAAAGCCTTTCGCGATCTCAGCGCCAATGCGCGTTGCACTTCCAGTGATCAGGACGGCTGGTATTTGCGGGTCGCTCATACTTCAAGGTCTTTCCATCTTGCATGCCGCCTGTAAACAGCGACATGTGGCAATACGCTGAGAAGGAGAGAAAGTTGCCAACGTGTGATCTGGTCGATGTCTTTTGCGATGAGCCGCTTTCGGGCAACCCGCTAGGCGTGGTGCACGGCGGTGATGACCTTACGACAGAGCAAATGCAGGCCTTTACCAATTGGCTGGGCTTTTCGGAGACCACATTCTTGCTGCCACCAACGCAAGGTGGTGCCGATTACCGGTTGCGCATTTTCTATCCCGGCGGCGAGTTGCCTTTTGCAGGCCACCCGACATTGGGATCGTGTCATTCGTGGATGAAAGCTGGCGGTAAGCCAGCACGCGAGGGTGCAATCATCCAGGAATGCGGCATTGGCCTTGTCGAAATTCGTAGGAAAGGCGAAAACCTAGCTTTCAAAGCACCAGAATTGCTGAAATATGAACCTCTTAGCGACGAAGAGTGCGCTTTTGCCATCGCAATAACGGGGATTGATGAAGCAGCCTTGGTTGAGGCAATACACGTCGTAAACGGGCCGAAATGGCAACTCTTGCGTTTGAAAAGTGCCAAAGACGTGCTCGCCGCGCAGCCCGCCTCCAAAGGACCTTTGGGAACCGACATAGGGCTTGCCGGACCACATCCAGCAGGCTTCGAAAGAGATTGGGAACTGCGGGCATTCTTTGCAGACACCTTCGAGAACTTGACCGAAGACCCCGTCACCGGCAGCTTTAACGCAGGTGTTGCGATTCACCTGTTCGGTGAAGGTTTGGTCAAGGGTTCATACCGCACGGGACAAGGGCGCAAGATCGGCGCAAATGGCCTTGTACACTGCGAACAAGACGAAACCGGAGGTGTCTGGATCGGTGGGCGGTGCCAGATAGTCAGCGGCGGCGGGGAGTTACCCTAACTTCGCTTTCGCGCGAGCGCGTTCTTTGGCGGACAGAGCGTCCATTGCCGCAAGCTCTGCATAGTCCTCAGGTGATCCTTTACCTGCGTGTAGCGCGAAAGATGCACGCGCTATATCCCAACGCTCGTCACCCATTTCGACCCGTTCCAGTGTGTCGCCAGCCTTAGTTTCACCGATTTCTAGAACTCGGAAATACCAGCCACACCGAGCCGATTTCACTATCGCGGCCACCATGCCTTTGGAATTGCATTGCGAGCCGAAGCGGTGCTCTATTTTCCAACAAGGCTTGCGCGGTTGGCTGATCTCTAAAAGCGACGTGCCAAGCCGGAATTTGTCGCCAATGTGCACTTGGCTCTCAGTTAGGTCAGCCACAGCAAGGTTCGATCCGAATGCACCCGGTTCGTTCAACAGGTCGAGATCGCCCAGCTTTTGGCGCCAGAAGTCGTTATGCGCCAACGGATACAGATGCACTGCCATATCAGGGCCGCCATGGTTCTTTCGGTCGGCTTGCTCATCGGGTGCAAGGCCTTCCTCAAGAATTTGTACAAGGCCATCGCGAGGTCGCTTTACAAAGGCGCTGAGTTCGGCACCGTTGAAGGGGCGGGCGGTGCCAGTGCAAATTGCTTCGACAATATGCTTCATCCGAAAATTCAAGCCTTTCTGACCGTAAGGGCAAGCCAATCGCGTTGCGTGCCATCTGAACCTTTGCCAGCATACATCTCTTTCTCAAGTATCTTGAATCCGGCATTTTGATACGTCTCGACGAGCCATTCAGCCGATGGGAAATTGTGCAAGCGGCCAAGCAGGTCGCGGCCATCTTCTTTGGCCTCGCCATCGCCAAGCTTGTAACTCGCATAATGAAGCCCGCGGTGCATTAAGGAGCGGTGGATGCGCTCCAAAATTCCCGGAAGCTGTGCGCGTGGGACATGCAATAGGCAGGCATGCGCCCAAACCGCGTCATATTTGTCCTCCGCCACAAGCTCATCAAATCGCATGACCCGCGCATTGAGATCGTGGCGTTCATTCGCCTTTGCGACCATCGCAGGGACGCCGTCTGTTGCATCGAGTTGAAAACCAAGTTCTCTAATACGAACAGCATCGCGGCCCGCGCCGCAGCCAAGCTCAAGCACTGGGCTTGCGGCGGCAACGCGGTCGAAAAATTTGTCCAAATGCCGTGAGTAACTGATCCCAGCGCTCAACGAAAAGTGCGGGGCTTGGCTTTGATAAAATTCGTAGGTTGCTGGATCGATGTTGCTGGTCAAAGTGATCCTCTCGCCGTTTTTTAGCCGTAATCAGCAGGTTAATGCTACTGCAACACAACACCTTAGGGGAATACGGAAATGACTCTCTTACTAAGACTGTGCATGAGTGTGGCAGTCGCGGGCCTTGCTGCGCAAGGTGTAAGCGCGCAGAATTTGCATGACCTTCAAATGACCGGGCAAAGCGATCATCGCGCAACAGCGTCTGTCGTTATTCCTCTCGGAGCGCATGCCGGCAGCAGACAATCTAAACCGCGCGTCGATTTCACTTTGTCTTCGCAGCGATGGGGCCCCTCCCAAGGCGTTTTGCCTAAGCGAACGGACCTCAACTTTGAAAGATTAACCGTTAATGCTTCCAAGCTGTCTTTCACGCTTGAGCAAAATCCACGGTTGCTTCTCAATGATCAGCGGATCGCAACCTTTGGACCGCGTTTGACGGTCGACGAAGACGAGGAAAAAGACGGCGGCGGGATCGGCACTGGCGGTGCTATTCTTCTTGGACTTGGGGCCGCTGTCGGGGCGGGTGTGCTCCTTACAGACGCAATCAAAGACGATCTCGAAGATGCATTTGGTGTTGATGAATAGCGCGAGCTAGGGCCCGCACCCCTTCAGTCCTGTAAATGTTCTTTGAAGAACGCGAGGGTTGCAGGCCAGATTACCTTTTGAGCCTCTGTATCTGCTGTCGCTCGCCGGTCGTTTGGTTTGCCGGTTCCCGAGAGCGCGTGGCCCGCGTCGGTGAAGACTAGGCTAACGGTAGGCAATCCCTTCTCGGCGCGCAGCTCTGCAATAGTCTGAGCCATTTCGCCCGAGTTCCAGGTCATGTCCTGATCCCCGCCGGCAACTAAGACCGGCTCATCAATTGCGGCGATGTCGATGCGAGCTTTCACTGCGCGCATCGGGTTGGCATTGCGGCCCTTATCGTGAGGAAGACGAATGCGTGGGCGACCATTTGCACCTGTCGGATTGGCAAATTCCTCATTCATCCCCTCATAGGGTACAAACGGGAGCGCTTTGCCGCGCCAGCTAAACGAGCTTGGCCGCGAGCCATCCATTGTGCCCCATCCTTCCCAAACCACGTCGGTAGGGACGATAGCGGCAATTGCAGCGAAGCCCTCGATCTTAGAGCCTGCGAGAAGTGCGAATTCTGCACCCTTAGAGACGCCGTAGATACCGATATCGTCGGCGCGAACGTCATCGCGTCCTGCGAGCCAAGCCTTGGCCGTTTCGGCGCTGTCCACCGGGATTTCTGCAAAGGCTCGGGGGAGGTCCGGAAATTGCTGTGGTTGGTCACCCCAAGCAGGAGAATAGTAAGGAAGTCCAAGGACTGCGTATCCTTGCTCGAGAAACAAGGGTGCTGATCGCCGCGCGCTTGTGTCCCCTCCTTCGCTTCCTCCCAGATAGATGATCACGGGGAAGGGGCCGTCGCCTTCAGGCTTCACAAAGAAAGCACCGGGCAGTTTTTCACCAACCATGATGACATCTTCAGGAGAAGGGGCTTTGCCTTGCGCTGATAAGGGGGAGGCCAGCAACAGGCCGACTGCTAAGGCAAGGGGTGAAAACAGATCTTTGGCACGCATAATATTCGCTCCATCCTGATCCCACCCAGTCAGATACGCAGCAAACCTTCTCGAAGACGCGTTAGCTTTGGTTCGCCTCTTGCGAGGCTGCTGCTGCCTCACGGTCTCTTTGCGCTCGGCTTTTCTTTTCTGCCGCCGTTTTTAGCTGGCCGCACGCTGCATCAATATCGCGGCCGCGCGGGGTACGCACAGGCGCGCTGATGCCGCCTTCAAAGACGATATCGCTAAAGGACTTGATACGCTCTGGCGTGGAGCACTCATATTCCGCACCCGGCCATGGGTTGAAGGGGATCAAATTCACTTTAGCAGGCAGGTCGAACTTCTTGAGAAGGCGCACCAATTCATGCGCGTCCTCATCCGAATCGTTCTTGTCCTTGAGCATCACATATTCAAATGTGATCCGCCTTGCGTTGGAGGCTCCGGGATAGTCGGCGCAGGCTTGAAGCAGGTCTTCGAGGCCGTATTTCTTGTTGAGCGGCACGATCTCATCGCGCACTTCCTTGGTAACCGCGTGCAAGGACACCGCGAGGTTCACGCCGATTTCCTCGCCGCACCGTTCCATGGCGGGGATTACGCCGCTGGTGGAAAGCGTGATGCGGCGCTTGGATAGGGCAAGGCCGTCGCCGTCCATCACCAGCTTCAAGGCATCGCGCACGAAGTCGAAATTGTACAAGGGCTCGCCCATGCCCATCATAACGATATTGGTGAGCAGGCGGCCGTCAGATGTGTAGTGGCCTGCGTCCTCGTCCGTCTCAAGACCGTCCATCACCCCCTTAGGCCACTCACCCAAGGCATCGCGCGCGAGCATGACTTGGCCGACAATCTCGCCCGGCGTCAGGTTGCGAACAAGGCGCATGGTGCCTGTATGGCAGAAGGTGCAGTTGAGCGTGCAGCCGACCTGAGAGGACACACAAAGCGTGCCCCGGTCTGCATCGGGAATAAACACCATTTCAAAATCATGGCCATCGTCGGTCTGGAGCAGCCATTTGCGCGTTCCGTCCGATGAATGCTGAGCCTCGACCACATTCGGGCGTCCGATCACGAACCGTTCGGCGAGCCATGGGCGCATGGTCTTGGAAATATCGGTCATCGCGTCAAAATCGGTGACGCCGCGGTGATAGAGCCAGTGGTATACCTGTTTCGAGCGCAATTTGGCTTGGCGCGCGTCCAGCCCTGCCTCTTCGAAAATCTGACGAATACGCGGGCGCGCAACACCCATAAGGTCAATACGTCCGTCCTCGCGCGGCGTAATATCGCGCGCAACAGGTACCGGGTCCACTTGCCCGGGGATCGTCATTAGGTTCGTATCTGCCATGATTGGGGCCGCATATAAGGCGGCGCGAGCGGTTTGTCAGCCCTTAGCCGCGTTGAGCACATCCAACGACGCTTGCATCCATTGCTGTGGCCACGCCTGCGAGGGAATAGCGGTCAGAGAAACGTGCGCCATTGCTGCCCCGCGCCGCGACAGTCATGCGCGGGGCTGACCGCATGGCGGCGATGATGGCGGCGTCCATCGTATTGTCCTTAGCCCAGGCGTTTGGGCCCTTGGCGACGAGTTCAAACTCAGCCTCGCCAATGGTGAGCTTGGCCTCAGCCTCTTCCCCGACCTCGCGCGAGAGGCGGATATGCACCTGTCCGCGAAGGCCTTTGTCCGGCCATGTGGCGACGGTGACATAAGGGCCAGCTGAGTTGTTCCCGCGTGGTTTTGCAATGGCATAGCAGCGCGCGGGGCTGTCATCGCGGAAAGCTGCCCAATTGGAGTATACGCCAAGGCTATCGCGCGCCGAAGCGGGCGGTTCCAGGGCCAAAAGGGCAAGCAAGGGCAGGGAGGCTCTAATCATAGTGAACCGTCATCACTTCCCATTCTTTGAGCCCGCCGGGAAGCTTCACCGTCCGGCAATCCCCGACAGATGCGCCTTTGAGCGCCCTTGCGATTGGCGAGGACCACCCGATGCGGCCTTCGCCAGCGTCTTGTTCATCATCGCCAACGATCTGGATATGCATCCGCTCATCATCTTCATCGGCAAGCTCGACCCTCGCGCCAAAGAACACGCGGGCCTTGTCGGGTTGCTCGGATGGGTTCACCACACGGCACGCCTTCATCCGCCGCGAGAGATAGGCAAGCTCGCGGTCAATTTCGCGCATGCGCTTGCGGCCATAAAGATAGTCGCCGTTCTCCGAGCGGTCGCCATTGCCCGCCGCCCAAGAGACGATCTCGACAATCTCCGGGCGCTCTTTGCCCAGCAAATGGTCATAACGCGTCTTTAGCGCCGCCATTCCCTGCGGCGTTATGGGCGGACCTAAAGGCTTGCTCATCAGGGGAGGAAGCGGTCGACCGTGCGAGGCAATCCGGCCTGTTGCGGGTACATATGCGAATATGTCACCGCATTGCCGATCACGCGCATGACGTAATAGCGGGTCTCAAAATTGGCGGGGATCTTCTCGATCCACTCGACCCAATCGATGCTGCCATTACGCGGATCACCATTCAAACGCACCCATTGGCGCACGCGTCCGGGCCCAGCGTTATAGCTTGCAATGGCGAGCGGATAGGCACCGCCATACAGGCTCATCCGTCGGGCATAATGCGCATCACCCAAAGTGATGTTGTAGAGCGGGTCTTCGGTGAGGCTTGCGCTCATATATTGAATGCCCAGAATGCCTGCTTCCTCGCGCGCAGTGCTGCGCAAAAGCTGCATCATGCCGATGGCGTTGGCGTGGCTTTTCCTGGTGCGGTCAAATTCGCTTTCTTGGCGCGCAATGGCGTGAACCATGGTCCAATCGTTGACGCGCGGTGTTGGCACGATGGGGAAGCCAGCGCGCTCGACCCCTTTAATACCCGAAGCGCCCGCTTCCATGCCCAGAACCACGGCCATTTCCGGAAGGCTCGTTTGCGCTGCAAGCTCTGCATAGGCAGCGACATCTTCAGGTGTCTTTGCGCTTGCACCGATGGCTTGGAAGAACCGGCGTTCGGTCTGCCATTTCTGGCGGTTGCTGGCGATTGAACGGATTGCTTTCACCAGAGGTCGGGCCTCGAATTCAGCGCGTGCGCCAGCGTCCATTTGGACCTGCGGGAGCTCAGCAAAAGTCGGCATCGGACGGCCAAGGGCCCCAAGGGCAAGCTGACCGTAATAGTAATGCGGATATTCTGCCGCTTTTTCAAAATAACGGTTCGCATCGGCAGTCAGCCCAGCTGCGCGCGCCGCGCGGCCTGCCCAGAAATACCCTTTCGACTTAGTCAAAGGCGTGCGCGCAGCATCGCCGTAGCGATAGAAGAAAGGCGCAGCGGCCCCTCCATCGCCTTGACGCCAAAGCGCGTTGGTGCCGCCTTTCCACATCAGGTCGGTGTAGCGATCGCGCAAGCGAAAGGAGCCTTTGGAAATGTCGGTCCCCGGCGCAAACAGATCGTCGATCTTGCTGGAAAGACGCACTGTGTCAGAGATATTGGCCGCCTTCGCAGCCGACAGCATTACGCCCACAAGTTCCTCTGCGTTGAATGCAGGGGAGGCAAAAACGGGGCGGTTTTTCAGAAGGTTGATAGCGCTCGTTCGGTCGCCGCGCTTCATGTAAAAGCTTGCAAGGTTATAGACGTACCCTGCATCATTCATCGCGCCATTGGGCACGCTTAGACCTGCTGCCGAGGGTGTCGAGCCTCGAACCAGCGCAAGCCGCGCCAGCGCCAAATCGCGCTTTGACGGGTCAAGATTGATGAGATTACGCTCTACCGCCGCTGCCTCGCTTTGCCACAAGAGTGCATCCACACGTGCCGCGTGATCGTCTGGCGTAAAGCGCGAGCCGTAAAGACCCGTCAGATACGCTTCTGCTGGACCAGACATCTCGCCGCCGCGCCATGCCTCGCGGGCCGCGTCAAAGGCATCTGCACGCTGAGCGCCCGCAAGCGCCAAAGCGTAGCGTGCCCGCGCCGGATTTGAGAGGGGAGCGTGCGTATCAAAGAATGCGAGAATTTCGCCTTGAGAAGGCGCTTCTTCATCGAGCCGCGCCTCTGCCTTGCGGCGGATAATCTCCATCCGCGGGAAATCTGGATATTTGAGCGCGAAGCCTGCGTAAGTCGCAAAAGTGTAAGTGCCCTGTCCCTGCAATTGCTCCCACCGCTGGATCGCAGCGCCCGCAAATTGCGGCTGCGAGGCGACCATATTGCCGCCTCTGTCAGAAGCGCCCATCTGCGCGCAGGCAGGTGTCGCCAAAGCCCCTGCTGTGCTTGCCGCAAGGGCTGCTATGACGAAAGGTGAAGTAAGCAAATTTCTGACCATGCTGGACATAGTGCCGATGGGCTCCTTAGTAGGCGCTGAACGAGAGGGCTGGTTGACGCCCCTTCAACCGAATAAACGTCTATTGATCAATACTGGAATTTTACAATGTTCAGCGGCTCCATTCCCGCTCTAGCGACTCCTTTTCGCGACGGATCGTTTGACGAGAGCGCTTTTCGCAAACTCGTTGATTGGCAAATCGAAAATGGTTCATCGGCGCTTGTACCATGCGGGACAACCGGCGAGGCCTCAACTCTCTCCAATGCCGAGCATCACCGCGTCATCGAAGTGTGCATTGAGCAAGCGGCAGGCCGAGTGCCGGTGATTGCTGGGTGCGGGTCGAACGATACGCGCAATGCCGCTTTGCATATGAACTTTGCGAAGAAGGCAGGCGCAGCAGCGGGGCTGTGTGTCGCGCCTTATTACAACCGGCCGAGCCAAGCGGGGCTTATGGCGCACTTCGGATTTCTCGCGGAAACCTGCGATTTGCCGATAGTTCTCTACAACGTGCCAAGCCGCACGGTAACGGACCTTGAGGACGAGACCGTGGTGGCTCTAGTCAACAAATACCCCGAGCAAATTGTCGCGATCAAAGATGCAAGCGGTGATCTGAGCCGCGTTGCCGATCACCGCATGGGCATTGGCCGCGATTTTTGTCAGCTTTCTGGCAATGACGAGCTCTGGCTTCCACACAATGCAGCAGGGGGCAGGGGAGCGATTTCGGTCACCGCCAATGTTGCACCAGCCCTTTGTGCAGAATTCCAAGAGGCGATTAACAACAACGAACTGAAGCGCGCGCGCGAGCTCAACGACCGTCTCTTCCCGCTGCATTATGCGATGTTCTCTGATGCCTCGCCAGCGCCGGTGAAATATGCTCTTAGCCGGGTGCAAGAATGGTTTTCACCCAGCGTGCGTCTGCCTATTGTCGAGGCGTCACAGGCCTCGCGCAAAGCGGTGGATGCGGCTTTGGAGCATGCTGGATTGGTCTAAGCCCGAGGGGGCTTTAATAAATTGGCAGATAGGCCTATCTGCCCCTCATCATGGCACGCCCGAAACCCGAAACCTTTGATAAGCTCAAAACCGTCGCCGAGAACCGGCGCGCTCGGTTTGATTATCATATTGAGGATAAGTTTGAGGCAGGGCTTGCGCTGCAAGGGACCGAGGTCAAAGCGCTGCGGGCAGGGCAGGCGACCATTGCGGAAAGCTATGCCGAGGTGCGCGATGGAGAGGTTTGGCTCGTCAATGCGAACCTGCCTGAATACAGCCACGGCAACCGCCAAAACCACGAACCCAAACGCCCGCGCAAACTGCTGCTTAACGCGCGTGAGATCAACAAGGTGTTCGGCGCGGTTGAGCGTAAGGGCATGACATTGGTGCCATTGTCGATCTACTTCAACCGCACGGGCCGCGCGAAGGTCGAGCTGGCTCTGGCTAAGGGTAAACAAGCCCACGACAAGCGCGCTAGCGTCAAAGAGCGTGATTGGAAACGGGACAAAGCGCGGCTAATGCGCGAGCGGTCTTGAGCACGCGCTCTGCGAAATCTGATGAACCGCACCGTTTTGGCGACGTAATTTTATGCAATTTGTAATTCACCCATTGGTCAGACAAGGGGTGCTACCCATATAACGATCATGAAGGTGGCAATGGATCTTTCACAGGCGGTTTTTGACGTGGTTTGCGGCGCGTCAGAAGGGCTGTGTGCCTGATGGGAGCCAAGCCCCAATCCGCGCCTGGCTTTTTTCCAAACCCCTGGGCTTGGATGACAGACCGCCTTAGCCGCACAATGCCAAGCCGCGAGGCAATGGCGAAGAACAAATATCTTGCGCCTATCGCCCACCGTTTTCTCAATCCAGAACTCTGGCGTTTCACAAGGCGCTCTGTTCCTCGCGGAGTGGCCCTCGGGCTTTTTGCGGCGTTCATCATACCCGTGGGTCAGATCTTTCTCGCAGCATTCATGGCTTTGCCAGCGCGTGCAAACGTCCCGCTTGCGGCCGCTGTGACGTTTGTGACGAACCCTTTCACCATTGCTTTTTGGGCCGTTGTCGCAAACCGGGTTGGCAATTTCATCCTCCGGATTGATGCAACAGCAACAGAGATGGTCATGACGCAGGCTGATAGTACCTTGTGGGTCTACATCGTCGATGCGTTCCAAGTTGCGGGCGTGACTGTTGTGGGGTTCTTTGTGCTGGCCGTTGTCACGTCTGCCATCGGTTACCTTGCAGCTGGCGCCGTCTGGCGCGTGATTGTCGCTCGTAAAGTCGCACGCAAACGGGCAAAATACAGTGCACAATTGGCTCAGCCCCTCGACCACGTGGACGGCGCGAAGTAGGACTGCAAGCCCAAGCAATCGAAAGAGTGCCCGCGTGGGTCTCTTGCGTGCGGTAATCTAGGCGAGTGGGACTTTGGCCGACAAAAGCATCATCGGCAATTCTTCAGACAGTAGCGCGAAGCTGAACCAAGCAGCTGGTGCATACACCGCAATGCCTTCTGGAAAGCCAAGTCAGATGCTCTTGATTGGCTTGGGCGCGGCGCTTGTTGTTAGCGCTGGGCTATTGTTCGCTGCAACCTCAAGTGTCGTTATGACGGGGGCCTACATCGGTGGGCTGATTGTTCTGTTGTTGGGTGTTGTTGCTGCCGAGCGCATCAATAGACAACCGATCAACGCAGAGGTTGCCGCGCCTGATTGGTCGGTCACTGTGGCCGCTATAGAAAGCAAGGATGCGAATTTTGGCGAGGCGATCGCCATAACCGACCGCGCCAATCGCCTGGTTTGCGCGAACAAGGCCTATGTCCATGCTTTTGGTGCCGACAACGCACCACCTATGCTAGATGCAGAACGCCCAGCTTTGGAGGCGCTGAACCGCGCAGCACGCACGGCATGGCGCGATGGTGATGCTTTGATCGAGGCGTTCGATGATAGCAAATTACGTCAGTGGGCTGTGAATGCCGCACGTGCCGGGCGAGGGGAAGATCACCTCATTTGGCGGTTTGAACGCCTAATTATCCCGACAGCTGATGAAACCCTGCAGATGGATCTCACTGGGACCTTTGGCGCTCTATTAAGCAGAGCGGGGATCGAAGCCGCCATAACCAGTGCTGACGGCACAATCCGAAGTGTTGGCTCTGGTTTTGCAGAACGTGCAGTTGGTGATCGCGAAGCAACCTTGGTAGGTCAGTCCCTCGTTTCCTATTTGCGGGCGGACGAGCGTGAGCGCATTTACTTTGCGCGCGAGGGCCGCAATGGTACGCCGCAAACGCTTATTGATGTGCCTCTTAGTGAGCCGGGCCTTGCGGGCGCACCTCCAGCTCCTGAAGACGGCACCACCTTAATGCTGCTTGTCGATAGCGGGGTTGGTGTTGGAAGTGGTTGGGACGGCTCCGCTCAGGCCGGTGTCGCTCAGCTTGAAGGGCTCTTGGCTCAGTTACCTTTGGGCCTTGCAATGACAGACCGTGATGGGCGGTTCCTTTTCGGTAATGAGGCCTTTTTGCGCTCCGTTGGAAAGCCCGAAGGTGAGTTGCCAGCGTTCCCTACAGATCTCGTTGTACGCGAAGATAAGGCGCCCCTTTCCGATGCAGTGCGCCGTTATGGTAGGGGGCCTGCTAGCCGCGGCGATATGGCGGTGCGCCTCAGTTCGCGGCGTGATGAGCCTGTTTCCATGGGCCTTGCAGGTGTGCGCGGGTTGGGAGAGGCAGCGGTTTTGCTCAGTATTGCTGACAGCACTGAAGAAACTGAGCTTAAAAGGCAGGTTGCGCAGGCAACGAAGATGCAGGCGGTCGGCCAACTTGCGGGCGGGGTCGCGCACGACTTTAACAATGTGCTGACCGCTATAATTGGAACATGCGATCTTATGTTGCTGCGCCACACGCCAGGCGACAGCGACTATGACGACATTCAGCAGATCCGAGCAAACTCCAACCGTGCCGCGTCTCTTACCCGCCAATTGCTCGCCTTCTCGCGGCAGCAGACTCTTCGCCCTGAGATATTGCAACTGCCTGATGTGGTTAGTGAAGTGGGACCGCTTATCAAACGTCTTCTGGGTGAGAAGATCGACTACTACGTACAACATGATCGCAACCTTGGCCCGGTGCGTGCTGACCCGCAGCAATTAGAGCAGGTGATTATGAACCTTGCGGTGAATGCGCGGGATGCGATCAACATGAACGGCGCCCACGGACGCACCCGCAAAGAGGCAGGGCAGGGCCGGATTTCGCTTCTCACCAGGAGTGTCAAATCGACCGAGGCAATCAAGATTGGCGCCGAGGTCTTGCCCTCCGATGATTACACCCTTCTGATCGTTCAGGACAATGGAGGCGGCATTCCAGCAGACGTCCTGCCCAAGCTCTTCGAGCCATTCTTTACTACGAAAGAATTGGGCAAAGGAACGGGTCTTGGCCTCTCGACGGTCTACGGCATTGTCAAACAGTCAGGCGGCTTTGTGTTTGCCGATAATGTGATGAATGCCTCTGGCCGTCCTATGGGCGCACGCTTCACGATATATTTCCCGGTTCACGCAGGAGAAGCCCCACAGCGACGCAAGCCCGCTTCGGCAGAGCCGTCTTCCAATTGGTCGGCTGGGGGCAGGGTGCTCTTGGTAGAAGATGAGGATATGGTGCGGGCGGTAGCAGAACGCGCTTTGTCGCGCGCGGGCTATCAGATCACAGCGTGCAGCGATGGCGAAGACGGGCTCGAGGCGATGCAAAAGGATAGCGATTTTGACATAGTTGTTAGCGATGTCGTGATGCCCGGGATGGACGGCCCCGCGATGGTGCGTGCAATCCGCAAGGACCACCCTGACATCCCAGTTCTCTTCATGTCCGGATATGCAGAAGAGGCTCTTCGCAAAGATATTGATGTCCCCAATATGCACTTCTTGCCTAAACCTTTCAGTGTCTCCGCTATCACCGAAAAGGTAGCAACGATCATGCGAGAAACACGCGCCGGTTCGCAATCTGAATAGACCTATAATGTTCGCTTAGAAAAAAATATTTGTTCCCCCCTTGTTCTATGAGAACAAATGGGATACATGAACTCCTACAGGGGGCGGCAAAGGTGTCTTCCCACAATGGTCGGTTAAAAGTCATTAATCCGGCCTATGCAAGCGAAGGAGTGCATGCGATGGCTACGCAACTTAAGCTGGTAGACAAGGATAAAGACGTGGACCGTCAAAAAGCGCTGGACGCGGCACTCCAACAGATTGACCGTGCCTTTGGTAAGGGTTCGGCGATGAAGCTCGGCTCGAAAGAGGCGATGCAGGTCGAATCGATTTCAACCGGTTCCCTTGGGCTTGATATTGCGCTTGGGATTGGTGGTCTTCCGAAAGGGCGCGTGATCGAGGTCTATGGGCCGGAAAGTTCTGGCAAAACGACGCTTGCGTTGCATGCTATTGCTGAGGCGCAAAAAGCAGGTGGGACAGCGGCCTTTGTTGACGCAGAGCACGCGCTGGACCCTGTGTATGCAAAGGCGCTGGGCGTTGATATTGACGAGCTTATCGTTTCACAGCCTGATACTGGTGAGCAAGCGCTTGAGATCACCGATACTCTGGTACGCTCAAACGCGATTGATATTCTTGTGGTCGATTCGGTTGCGGCGCTTGTGCCCCGCGCAGAGATCGAAGGCGAAATGGGCGACAGCCACGTCGGCCTTCAAGCGCGCCTCATGTCACAGTCGCTGCGCAAGCTGACCGGCTCCATCAACCGTTCAAAGTGCATGGTGATCTTCATCAACCAGCTGCGCATGAAAATCGGTGTGATGTATGGTAACCCTGAGACAACGACTGGTGGTAATGCGCTTAAGTTTTACGCCTCGGTTCGCCTCGATATTCGTCGTACCGGTCAGATCAAGGACCGCGATGAAGTGATCGGCAACTCGACCCGTGTGAAAGTGGTCAAGAATAAGGTGGCGCCGCCGTTTAAGCAGGTTGAGTTCGACATCATGTATGGGGAAGGCATCTCCAAAATTGGTGAGATTCTTGATCTTGGCGTGAAGGCCGGCATCGTTGAGAAATCGGGAAGCTGGTATTCTTACGACAGCGTACGGATTGGGCAGGGGCGTGAAAACTCGAAGCTGTATCTCAAAGAGAACCCTGAAGTTTGCGACAAATTGGAAGCCGCCATTCGCGGTAAAACCGATGAGGTCGCCGAGGAAATGATGACCGGTCCGGACGCGGACTGAGGCGTTAGCTCCTCAAGCGGGCGCTCATGATGCTCTAAAGTTGAGCTTGGGCACAAAGCGCGGGAGATTGCTTCCGCCTCCGGAGACATGGAATACCGGCGCAAAAGCGCTTTCGCTCTTGAGCGAAGGCACGCTTTGCGCCGGTTTTTCATTGGATTTCTTGGATGGGGTAAGCTGTGTGCAAGCGCCACATGTTCAGTCTGATCGAAGATTTGCCGTTAGCTTTCGCTTGTCGCTGCCTCGCGCTTAGCTTACCTGCCTCGCAACACCTTTGAAGGCCTTATAAGAAGCACGAAAATTCACATGACCTCTACCAACGATATCCGACGTTCATTTCTCGATTTCTTTGGAAAGCAAGGCCACGTGACTGTGCCTAGCGCCCCGCTTGTTCCTTATAATGATCCGACCTTGATGTTTGTGAATGCGGGTATGGTTCCCTTCAAAAACGTCTTCACCGGGCTTGAGGCGGCTCCTGGACCATGCGCAACCTCATCGCAAAAATGCGTAAGGGCCGGGGGCAAACACAATGATCTCGACAATGTAGGATACACCGCGCGGCACCACACCTTTTTTGAGATGCTCGGCAACTTCTCGTTTGGCGACTATTTTAAAGAGCAGGCCATCACGAATGCCTGGACACTTTTGACGCGTGAATGGGGTCTTCCTGCAGATAAACTGCTGGTGACCGTTTATCACACCGATGACGAGGCGTTTGATCTCTGGCGCAAGATTGCCGGGTTGCCTGAAGAACGTATTGTTCGCATCGCTACCAATGACAACTTCTGGTCAATGGGCGAGACTGGGCCATGTGGTCCATGTTCTGAAATATTCTATGATCATGGTGATCACATTCCCGGAGGGCCTCCTGGAAGCCCGGATGAAGATGGGGACCGCTTCATCGAGATCTGGAACCTTGTGTTCATGCAGTTTGATCAGGCGGCAGACGGTACGCGCAAGGACCTGCCAAGGCCTTCTATCGATACTGGCATGGGTCTCGAGCGGATTGCTGCGGTAATGCAAGGCGAGCACGACAATTACGATACCGACACATTTAAAGCGCTGATTGCGGCATCGGAAGGGTTAACAGGTGTCGCTGCCACAGGAGACAGCCAAGCCTCACACAGAGTGATTGCAGACCACTTGCGCTCGACTTCATTCCTCATGGCTGACGGTGTGCTCCCTTCAAACGAGGGACGCGGCTATGTGCTGCGCCGCATCATGCGCCGCGCCATGCGCCATGCGCATATTCTTGGCGCAAGCGAACCTTTGATGCACCGGCTTGTGCCTTCGCTTGTGACCGAAATGGGGCAGGCGTACCCGGAACTTGGGCGTGGGCAAGCGCTGATTGAAGAAGTGCTGCTTCGCGAAGAAACACAGTTCCGCAAGACGCTCGACAAGGGTCTCAAACTCTTGGACGAGGCAACCGGTGATATGGGCGAGGGCGGGGAGCTCGATGGTGAGACTGCGTTTAAGCTCTATGACACCTACGGTTTCCCTTACGATTTAACCGAAGATGCCCTTCGTGCACGCGGGATAGCAGTCGATAAAACTGGCTTTGACGCGGCAATGTCTCGCCAAAAAGAAGCAGCGCGTGCTGCGTGGAAGGGGTCGGGTGAAGCGGCTTCAGATGAGATATGGTTTGATATCGCTGACCGCGCAGGCGCAAGCGAGTTTACGGGCTATAGCGCAACAGCGGGTGAGGGCACGGTTATTGCCATCATAAAAGAGGGATCCGAGGTCGAAGCTGCTGTTGCTGGCGACGATGTGGTGATCCTTACCAACCAGACACCGTTCTATGGCGAGAGCGGCGGTCAGGCCGGCGACACTGGCAAGATCACGACCTCAGCGGGTTTTGCTGCAGAAGTTTCAGACACGAGCAAGCCTCTAGGCCGACTTCACGCGCATCACACAAAAATCTCCGCAGGCGAAGTCAAAGTAGGGGACAATGTACAGCTCGAGGTGGACGTTGTGCGCCGCAATCGTGTTCGCGCAAACCACTCGGCCACTCACCTCGTCCACGCAGCGCTTCGCAACCAGCTAGGGAACCATGTCACACAGAAAGGTTCTCTTGTAGCTGATGACCGGCTGCGCTTTGATTTTTCTCATCCTAAGGCACTTTCTGCCGAAGATATCTCTGCAATTGAGGCTGAGGTGAATGCGGAAATCTTGGCCAATGAGGAAGTGGCGACCCGCCTCATGAGCCCGGACGATGCCGTTGACGCAGGAGCATTGGCATTGTTTGGCGAGAAGTATGGCGACGAAGTGCGCGTTCTTTCGATGGGCCGTAAAGGTGGCGAGGGGCGTAACTACTCAGTCGAGCTTTGCGGCGGAACCCATGTCAATGCCACCGGGGATATCGGTCTATTCCGTATCATCTCTGAAAGCGCCGTCTCATCGGGTGTCCGCCGGATTGAGGCGCTTACGGGCGATGCTGCCCGCAATTGGCTGGTGGCCCGCGAAGAGGCACTCAAATCCGCTGCGAGCGTGATTAAGGCGACACCTGAAGAGGTTCCAAACCGTATCACAGCCTTGATGGAAGAGCGCAAACGGCTTGAGAAAGAGCTCGCAGAGGCCAAGAAAGCGCTTGCACTTGGCGGAGGCGGTTCGGGCGGTGACGCTAACTCGGCAGCTGACGAGGACGTTGGCGGAGTATCCTTTAGTGGCCAGGTTCTGGAAGGCTTAAACCCCAAGGAACTGCGCCCGCTCCTCGACGAAACCAAGCAGCGTCTTGGCACCGGGGTCGCGGCTATTGTCGCGGTTAATGACGGCAAGGCCAGCATTGCAGCAGCGGTCACCGACGATCTCACCGATAAGTTCAGCGCTGTCGATTTGGTACGCGCAGGTGTTGAAGCCTTGGGCGGAAAGGGCGGCGGTGGCCGGCCTGATATGGCGCAAGGCGGCGGCCCGGATGGCTCGAAGGCTGCGGACGCTATCGCTGCGGTCAAACAGGTTTTGGCGGGCGTGACCGCTTAACCGTCCGCTGTTGATGTGCGCAGCTTGGGGCGATCCTTTAGTCCCCCATCGATCTCGAGCTTTTCACGATACTCGTCGCGTTTCTCGTGGATTGATGCGATGACCGGTCCCATCGCAACGCCAATATCAACCAAAACCGCTTCGGAGAGTTGAAGTGAGCTTTCAAGGGTTTCTGGCACGGCGTGACTAGCGCCCGCGCGGTAGAGCTGTGCGGCGTGATCGGTGTCTCTTGCGCGCGAGACAATCAACAAGTCGGGGTATTCCCGGCGCAGTTTTGAAACCAGACGCTGCGCCAGGATTGGTTCATCCATGGTAAGAACCACGGAAGGTGCTGTCTCAACTCCAAGCCTGCTAAGCGCGTCTCCGCGTGCAGCATCACCAAAGGTCGCGCGGTAACCGGCGCGCTTGGCATCTATGATAAGATCGGGATTGGAATCGAGTATGACATAAGGTTGATCGTGGGTTGTCAGCATTTCGGCAATGAGGCGTCCAACCCGGCCTCCGCCAATGATAATCGTGCGAGCTTCATCGATGTCTTCTTCAGGAAGCTCGGGAGTTGCCTCAATTCGTCTAGCGATAACGCGGCCCAAACGAGCCAAGACGGGCGTTATGGTCAGGCCAAGCGCGGTCACGATCTGCCAGAATTGTGCCGTCTCATTATCAACAACCAGCGCGCTCGTGGCGGCTGCCAGCACGATTAGAGTGGTTTCCGATGGGCTCGCCATCAGGACGCCGGTTTCTGCTGCCGTGCTCCTGCGGGCTCCCATCATTTTGAGAAGAGTTCCCGTGATGATGGCTTTGAAAACGAGCAGTCCGACCAAGGCGCCTAGTATTTCTCCGATATTGGCCCAAATTTCCAACAGGTTGACGCTCATGCCTATGGTGATGAGAAAAACGCCCAGCGCGAGGCCCTTAAACGGCTCCATGATGGTTTCGACTTCGCCATGATACTCTGTCTCTGCGATCAGTAGCCCTGCGATGAGCGCGCCGACAATTGGCGAGAGGCCGGTTGCGGAGGTTGCAAGGCTTGCACCGATGACCACTAGCATTGTGGCAGCGAGGAATAGCTCGGGGCTTTTGGTACGCGCCGCCTGACTGAATAGTCGCGGTAAAGCCAAACGCCCAACGACCAAAAGAACCAGAATCACCAAGCCGCCATAGATGAGAGTGCTCGTGAGGCCCGCGACGCCATCTCCCGCGGTATTGGGGGCAAGTGCACCCAGGATGAAGATAATTGGTACGATCATGATGTCTTCAAACAACAACATGGAAAGAGCCGCCCGACCCACCGGGCTCTTAGTGCCAGAAATTGGAAGCACGATCGCAGTAGAGGAGAAGGCGAGGGCAAAACCCAAAGCCAAAGCAGCCGTAGTGTCCATCCCTGAATACTGACCAAAGAACGCAGCAGAAATACTGCCAATGATGAGAAGCTCAAGGCTCCCAAGACCAAAGACCAATTTTCTGAGTTGCCACAGTCGGTTGAAGGAAAGTTCTAACCCTATGGCGAAGAGCAGCAGAATTATTCCAAAGTCAGCAAAGGGCGTTAATCGCTCAGGGTCTGAAATGGTTATGTACTGCAGCCAAGGGGCTTCAGCGACCAAAGCACCTAAGCCAAAAGGGCCCACAGCAACGCCAATCAGAATGAACCCGATAATCGGAGTGATCCGAAAACGGGCAAATACCGGGATGACAATGCCTGCTGATCCCAAAATCACCAAGGCGTCTTGCATTACCGGGGAAAGGGTGAGTTCGCCTGCCATAAATGCCTTTGGTAGCTCCTTTGGGACCGCGTGGAGGTTGCAGTGCCGCGTGTGATCACATCGCTGTCAAACCCGCGGTTTGCAATGCACTATAGAGTCAGAACCAGAAGGGGCGGCTGTTCGTTCCAACAGCCGCCCCTTAAAAGTTCGTTTTCGAAAAACTGCTTAGGCCCAGCTCTTCATTTCGTCGTCGAGGTTTTGCACGATCGCCTCAAAGAATTGCTCTGTGGTGAGCCAGTTTTGTGATGGACCGATGAGCAGCGCCAAATCCTTGGTCATCTGTCCCTTTTCGACCGTCTCAATGCACACACGTTCAAGTGTCTCAGCAAAACGGACCACGTCAGGGGTTTCATCGAATTTGCCGCGGTACATAAGCCCACGCGTCCAAGCAAAGATCGACGCGATCGGATTGGTCGACGTCGCTTTACCTTCTTCGTGCTGACGATAGTGGCGAGTGACCGTACCATGAGCAGCTTCTGCTTCGATGGTCTTACCATCAGGTGTCATCAAGACCGAGGTCATGAGGCCGAGCGAACCGAAGCCTTGTGCGACGGTGTCAGACTGAACATCGCCGTCATAGTTCTTACAAGCCCAAACGAATTTGCCTGACCATTTGAGCGCCGCGGCGACCATGTCATCGATCAGGCGGTGCTCATAAGTGATGCCAGCTTCGGCAAACTTGTCTTTGAATTCGTTTTCAAACACCTCTTCGAACAGGTCTTTGAAGCGGCCATCATAGGCTTTCATGATCGTGTTTTTGGTGGAGAGGTAGACCGGCCACTTACGGTCAAGTCCATAGTTCATAGAGGCGCGCGCAAAAGCGCGAATGGAATCGTCAAGGTTGTACATCGCCATGGCAATGCCGCTCGATTCAAATTCGAAAACCTCAAGGTCAAGGTTCGTGCCATCATCGCCTTCGTACACCAGACGCAATTTGCCGGGGCCTGGGATAAGCGTGTCGGTTGCACGGTATTGATCACCAAATGCATGACGGCCAACAACGATGGGGTTCGTCCAACCGGGCACAAGGCGCGGCACATTGTCGATTACGATAGGTTCGCGGAAGACAACTCCGCCAAGGATATTGCGGATCGTGCCATTAGGCGAGCGCCACATCTTCTTTAGGTCAAATTCCTCAACGCGCGCTTCATCAGGAGTGATGGTTGCACATTTTACGCCAACGCCGTGCTCTTTGATCGCATTGGCCGCGTCTACGGTGATCTGGTCATCTGTCTCGTCGCGTTTTTCAATCGAGAGGTCGTAATATTTCAGATCCACATCGAGGTAAGGCAGGATCAGCCGTTCACGGATCCATTGCCAGATGATTTTTGTCATCTCGTCGCCGTCGAGTTCGACGACTGGGTTCTTAACCTGAATTTTTTGCATGGCGAACGCCTGTTCCTTCCGTCCAGAGGAAAGTCATTAAATTGATTGTGCGGATGTTTGATCCCATCCCCGCAAGGGGCTTTAGCAGAGGAGCGGCGTTGCGCAAGTCAGGCCGCTGACCTTACGCGGACCGTAGTCAAAAACCGCTTCCGGGCTCGCTCAAATAGGCCAGTTCTTCCGGTGTTGAAGTGCGTCCTAAGACGAGATTTCTATGGGGGAACCTCCCGAAGCGGGTAATCACGTCGCGGTGGGCATGCGCATAGCGGGTAAACTGTTCGTCCCCGATTGTAGCTATCAAATCAACGGCAGTGTTTTGGTCCGCAAGCTTCTCGCTATGTTCAAAAGGCAAATAGACAAAAACGCGAAAAGCCACGTCAATCTCATGATCCCACCGTCTTTCCACCATTTCGCATGCGATCTCCAGAGCCAGCTGATCAGTAGCAAAGCTTCGAGCATCACCCCTGAACAGGTTGCGAGAAAGTTGGTCAAACAAGATGATCGCACAAAAAGCTTCTTTGGGGGTTGTGAGAAAATCAGCCGAAGTTTTGGCACAGAGCTGAGCATGGAGCGCACCAAAACGCTCTTTGATCTGTTTATCGAGCGTGGCGCTTTTTCTAAACCAGTCTCTGGGCTCGAGCTCGGCACACCAAAATGCGTAAACGATATCGCACCAGTCAGCTTTTGAAGACTGCGTCAAAGGTTAAGCTCCATCGCCTCTTTAATGGTACGAAAAACCAAGGGATAAACAAAAGGCGCCGCAATTGCGACGCCTTCATGAAGGATGCTTCATTGAGGAGATGGTGGGCGTACCAAGATTTGAACTTGGGACCCCTACGATGTCAACATAGTGCTCTACCCCTGAGCTATACGCCCGCACCATCATCCAAACCCCCATCATTTCCGATAGAGGAAGCGGCGCGTTAGCGAAGCTCACACTCGAGTGCAAGCGATTCGCGGCGTGCGCCTTCGTTTTGCTTAAACGCGTGCTTCTTGTTGTTCTTCAAAAGTACGTTCAACCTCGAGCACAAGGTCACGCAGATGGAACGGTTTAGAAAGAACCTTTGCATGCGGTTGTTCCCGGCTTGCACGAAGGCTTACCGCTGCGAAGCCTGTGATGAACATCACTTTGGTGCGAGGCGACACCTCTGCACAACGTTGTGCGAGCTCGATTCCATCCATTTCCGGCATGACGATGTCTGACAAAAGCAGATCGAATTGTTCTTGCTCAAGCAGCGGGACGGCCTCTGTCCCCCGGTCAACGCTGGTTACTTCAAAACCAGCCTTGGTGAGAGCGCGCTCGAGATAGGCACGCATGGCCTCTTCATCTTCGGCAAGAAGGATTCGCGGGGATGACGTCGTGTTCATGGCATCGCTGATACAAGCAATCGCTTAAGAAATCTTTTGCTTTGCATAGAGGTGCCCTTTTTTGAAACGTCCAGAATAGATCATCTTTATCGGCAAATGCTCTTATCCCGTTCAAGCCCGCCGGATTGCAGAGCGGCCCGCGCGCAAACACAAGGAAGCTTGAGATCATTGGTGCTGCTTCCAGAACAGAGAGTTTTGCCTTTGACTCGTGGCAACATTGCGGGCAGCACTAACGCGCAATGTTCGCAAGTTTCCCGCCACGCAAAGCGCCCCAATCTCATTCAATTCTCGAGCGCAGTTCTGCTACTGCGGTCGAGGCTTCTGAACGCCGAGATCTCGTCACATCCAAAGGGGGTATGTGAGCGCAGGGGATAAAAAGGTTCAGCCAGCGCCCGCATATGTACATGTAGCCCCGCGTCATATGCCATTGCCAGTTTTGATCGCTGTGCCTCACGCTGGCCGCGCTTATCCTTCTGAAGTGATCACTCAGATGCGCGACGCTGATCGCAGCCAATTGCGGTTAGAGGACAGGCGCATCGATACCGTTGGCGTAGACATCGCGAAAGCGACGGGCACAGGATTGCTGGTCGCTCATGCTCCTCGGGCGATGTTGGACCTTAATCGTGCGGCTGATGACATTGACTGGGGAATGATGGCAAAGCCAAAGGACTTCGACAAGTCTGTGTTTATAGAAGCCATAGATCGTCGTTGCAGGGCTAAGAATTCAAGCAACTCAAGGGCGCGCAGTGGCCTTGGACTGGTTCCGCGCCGATTGCCCGGATTTGGAGAAATCTGGCGCTCAAAGATCGCCCCAGCAGAGGTCAAGCGGCGGATTGAGCATATCCATCAACCCTATCACGAGTTTCTGGAAGCGGAACTCGTTCGGATTCGCGATTCGTGGGGGGCGGCGCTTTTGATTGACCTTCATTCCATGCCTCCTTTGCGCCGCCGAGCAGGGGAAAGACATGCTCCTCATATCGTCCTTGGTGACCGTTATGGTGTATCCTGCCATGAAGCACTCTCGAGCAGTGCTTTTCGTCACCTCGAACAACAAGGCTGTGTGACCGCACATAACCGCCCCTATTCGGGTGGATATGTCCTGGATCGCCATGCTCGTCCCCCGCAAGGCATCCATGGCATTCAGATCGAGGTTTGTCGCAGTACATACCTGGATGCAGCACTCGATAAGCCCACGCCAAATGCGAAGGTATTGGCGCAGATGCTGGCGAGCCTTGTTCGCATATTGGGAGCTGAAACGGCGGGACTGGGTTCACGCGGCCAGGTGGCACAGGCGGCCGAATAGAGCTTCCTGAAATAATCCGGAGATTTCACAGCCCGTTTCAATTGGGCGTAGTTATGCCGCGCCCTGACAAAAAGAAGCCACCTCGTGCGAAAGGGGGGAAGCACGAGGTGGCCAGGTTCAGGGAGGATCGCGCGAGAATGCGCGTTCCGGAGCGGCTCATGAGGGGGTAACCGCCCCCGCACGCTAAATAGAATTTGGGCGGCCTACATTCAAGATGTAGGCCGCCCAAATTGCATCGCATATGGACGCGATTTACCTAAATCAGAGGGTTAAAGAGACAATTGAGTTCTCATCTTACAGTCTTTTAACCGACTTCTATTTATTCTAGTCGACGCTTAAGCGTCGGGCATAGGGACTTTGCCTTGCGCACTCTGTTTCTCGAAGACAACCCGCATAAGGTTCATTGAGAAGAGATGCGCATGGATCAACATAAGCATGCCGCTTTTGTTCAACTCTTCCACTTTCTTTGTGGGAAGTTCGCGTAGCTTTTCCTCATTGACCATACGAAAACCGCGATAGACAAATGGCTTTTCAGGCATATCGTTGCGTGTGATCGCAATTTCGCCATCCATGAGCAGGTCCATCTCTTGAAGTTGGTCGAGGAACGCCTTGGTGCGTTGACCAGACGTCTCAAAACGGCGGCAGAATTCCAGCACGTCGTCGGTGTACTTCGTTGGCTTGTGACCATCACCATCGGCTTCAAAAAGTGCCTGGCCTTCTTTGTTGTCTTTGCCAACAACGCCCGCTTCTGGATCGAAGCAAAGCGACATGTCTTCGCTGCCCTGGTTCAGCTTTGCGAGGATGAAAGGATAGCGACGGATGTATGCCGGGACATATACGCCGGCTTCGAGTTTACCGTTCTCTTCGATGAAAGTGTTCACGCCTTCATTGAGGCCCATCAGCGCAATTGGAAGAGGCGCGTCATTCGCGGTAAAGACGATAGGATAGTGGCGTTGCGCATCAACGAACTCGTCCACTGTAAGTGGAATTGCATGAGTGTCGGCCATGAAAGAGGCATCGTCAAAGCTTGCAACTTTCCAGTCCGCGTGATCGCGGCTGTTAAGTGGAAGCAAGTCTTTGTAGAAAAGCGGAAGTTGTGGCTGTGGCGCGCTCGCCATGGATAGTCTCCTAAAACCTAATCTGTTGTCATCCCCGGATAGTCGACGCACACAATCACGCAGTCCCACCCATAGTTGGCAGGCGCTTTAGGCGTTCAATTGCTAGGGTGCAAGCACGAGGGTGGTTACGCGCCCTCATTTACGAGAAGCTTGCCGGGGTTAAGTAAGCCGTGTGGGTCTAGCGCCCGTTTTACACGGTGCATTATGTCCAACGATACCCGGTCACCAAGGCGGTTGAGTTCTTCCACTTTCATCTGCCCTATCCCATGCTCTGCACTAATTGATCCGCCCCAAGCGGTGACCATATCATAGACGCGCGCGCTGACCTGTTTTCCTTGTCTCTCTTCCCATTCGCCCGGAACTGCTCCTTTCGGAGCTATCACATGAAAATGCACATTGCCGTCGCCCAGATGGCCAAAAGCAACCGCTCGCGTGCCTGCAAACTCATCTTCGATTGCGGGCGAAGCTGCGAGTATGAACTCGGGCATCTTGTCGACGGGGACTGAAATGTCATGCTGCATAGCCGGGCCAAGTGCGCGTTCAGCCGCAGAAATGGAATCGCGAAGTGTCCAGAATTCTTCTGCCTGTCGCTCGTTTGAGGCGATCACGCCATCGCTCAGCAAGCCGGTTGCAGCTGCATCGCCTAGCACGCCCTCCAACCTTTCGCGCAAGGCCGCGTCATCGATTTCGGCCGCTACGCATTCGATCAAGGCATTCCAAGCGTGTCGTCCATTCAAAGGCGAGCGTGCATCGGGAAAGTGTGCGAGGACGCTGTCCAAACAGTGATCGGGGACCACTTCAAATCCCTCAAGAGTGTCGCCAAGTGCTCGCTCCACCTGTCGAAGAAGTGTGCGAGCATCGGTGATCGACCCTAAACCGACCCAAGCCGTGGCCCGTGCACGTGCAGCGGGGAGCAGGCGCAATGTCGCAGCGGTCACAATTCCCAGCGTCCCCTCAGAACCGATCAGAAGCTGCTTGAGATCAAAACCGCGATTGTCTTTCTTCAAAGGAGTGAGCGCATCAAAAATGCCTCCATCGGCAAGAACAGCTTCCAGTCCCAGGACCTGTGCGCGCATTGTCCCATGACGCAGCACCTGCGTGCCGCCAGCATTGGTGGAGATAAGCCCTCCGATTGTCGCAGATCCCTTACCGCCCAACGTCAGCGGGAAACGCATATCTGTCTCTTCAGCGGCCTCATGCAGGTTTTGCAGGATCACACCGCCCTCGCAAATCACTTGGCCAGCGCCCGGATCAAGCGAGCGGATGGCGTTCATGCGCCGCAAAGAAAGCAAGATGGCAGCGCCACTTTTGTCCGGTGTCGCTCCTCCTGCCATGCCGCTATTGCCCCCTTGTGGCACGATAGGGACGCGGTGTTGCGCACAAAGTTTGACGATTTCTGCAACTTCATTAGTTGAAGCCGGTGAGGCAAGTCCAAGCGCCGCTCCCGAATAGCGTCCCCGCCAATCGGTCAACCATGGCTCAAGGTCATCATCGAGACGTGTCCAGCCCTTAGGGCCAAGAATGCGAGAAGTTTCTTTAGAAAAAACGGTTGTGCTGTCAGTGAGTGTCGTCATTGTTGCGCCTATGCCACATAAGCGGGTTAATGCACTAGAGCTGAGGCGGCCATGGAAGAACAGTTAAGGCAGCGTTCAATCACTAATGCTAGCCAGAGCGCTCACCACCCGACGGACGCAGTGCGTCCTTAAGGGAATGCCGCTGGGAGGGTTTAAGGGCGCCGATGTCTAGCCTTTATACATTTGCTGCGTCTCTAACGCTCATCTTGCCTCTCATGGGGCAGGGAAATTTTGCGAGCGATGTTCCGGCGGTCGAAAGTGACACGTTGGGTTCTTCGCATGCACCGATCTGTCAGTCCGCATCCGAAATCGATCCGAGTGTGGGCCAATCGGTAAACCACAGCGAAAAACCACCAAGGCAGTCTGAACTTCCCAATTCGCAATTGAGCGGAACGAATGCGTTGGATGCATTGTATAACTCGCGGACCGTGAACCAAGTGCGCATCAAGCGCAGCGTCACTGTGCGCATAACGCCCTATCGCCAAAGCAATCGCAACCGCTTGTTCGCACAGCTTCCAAGGCGCGGTGTCACACGTGCCTATGAGGAACGCGAGATGGCGAGCTGTGTGGCTGTCTCTGGAATTGCCGGAGTGCAGACCGGGACAGGCAATCGGCTGCTTTTGTTTCTTCGCGATGAACGCATCGTCAGCGTAAACCTTGCCCGAGGCTGTGAGGCTCGAGACTTCTATTCAGGCTTTTATGTTGAGCGCAATGACGATGGTAGGCTGTGCGTAAAACGCGATTTGCTGCAGTCGCGCAGCGGTGCAAAGTGCGAAGTCGAGCGCATGCGGCGCTTGGTTCTTGCCGAAGACTAAATACCTCGTTGAGCGCTGCAGACCGTCTTCGGATTAGACAGTTGCCTTCGCCAATCACCCCCTTTTCTTGACTCTAAGAGCCTTTTTGGCCAAGCGGGCCCTCTGTTATAGAGGGCAAGCACGCAGTTTCGTGCAAAGCTCTCTAACGTACAAGCAGGCTTGCCTCACTTAATCCGGAAACTTTGCGACCCTATGACTTTTGCCGATCTCGGCCTTTCTGATGAATTGCTCCAAGCAGTGGATGCTGCTGGATACACAGAGCCTACCGCTATTCAAGCAGAGGCGATTCCCGCCGTCTTGATGATGAAAGACCTCATCGGCATTGCGCAGACAGGGACGGGCAAGACCGCTAGCTTTGTGCTTCCGATGATCGATGTGATGGCTGCAGGACGCAGACGCGCTTTGATGCCGCGCTCACTGATTTTGGAGCCGACCCGCGAATTGGCAGCACAGGTTGCCGAAAACTTTGAGAAATACGGCAAGAACCACGACCTGAAAATGGCGTTGCTTATTGGCGGCGTGCAGATGGGCGACCAGATCAAGGCTTTGAACGAGGGCGTTGACGTTCTGATTGCGACGCCGGGCCGCTTGATGGACCTTTTTGAGCGCGGCAAGATCATGCTCAATGGGTGTGAGCTTTTGGTGATCGATGAAGCCGACCGGATGCTCGATATGGGCTTTATCCCAGATATCGAGTTCATTTGCGACAAGCTGCCCGATACGCGTCAAACAATGCTGTTCTCAGCGACAATGCCGCCCCCGATTGAGAAACTGGCGAAGAAGTTCCTCAACAATCCCAAGAGGATTGAAACGGCGCGCGCGGCGACCACGAACAAGGACATCACCGCGTTCAAGATCCCGGTTGATAAGCGCAAAAAGCGTGAAACGCTGCGCTGGATCCTCCAAAACGATCACGTTGAAACCGCAATCATCTTTGCGAACCGCAAGACGACCGTGCGTGAGCTTAACAAGAGCCTTCAAGGCCACGGCTTTGCGTCGAGCGAGATACACGGCGACATGGACCAAAGTTCACGTTTGAAGGAGCTTGAGCGGTTCAAATCAGGTGATGTGAATATCCTCGTCGCCTCCGACGTTGCGGCGCGCGGGCTCGACATCAAAGGTGTCAGCCATGTTTTCAACTTCGACACCCCGTGGCACCCGGATGACTACGTCCACCGTATCGGCCGCACCGGCCGCGCCGGGGCAAAGGGACGCGCGTTTACGCTCGTATCGGGCGAAGACGAAGAGGCGATTGCCAATGTCGAAAAGCTAACCGGCCACCCGGTAAAAGTGTTTGGCAAAGAGGACGTCCGGGTCGAATTGGCGGATCCGGGCAAGGGTGATGACGGCGAAAGAAAAGCGGCAAAAGAAAAACCAAAGCGTGCTCGCCGCGCAAAGTCCGACGTCGAGGAAGACACATCCAAGAAAGCCCCGCGTAAGGATCCAACCCGCGAACGCTCGAAAGACGCTGCTGAAAAGCCAGAGCGCAAAACCCGTGCCCGCAAGCAGGATAGGGATGATGAACCCACAGCTCCTGGAGAATGGAACGGACCAAAGCCTGGCTTCCTAGACCAAGGATTTGGCAGCTAACCCTGTTCAAACTGGCAGATTAGACAAAACCGCTAGCCTAAGGCCCTTGCACCGCGCTAAGCGCAAAGGCGATGTTTCCCAGCACCACCGCTCCTGAACGCAAGGCCGACTTTTGGGTCCATGCGCTTGGCCTTGCCTTTCTCGCGCCGGCCAGTGTTTTCTTGATCAAAGCGGGATTTGAAACCGGCAACATTCTGCTTTTGGCTGGGGTGGTGGTCTACGTTTTTGCGGGGCTATTTTCGATCAGCATTTCGTTTGCGTACCATTTGTTGCCACGACACGAGCTACGCGCCCGCCTTCGCAAATGGGATCACGCGGCGATTTATGTCGTCATCGCGGGCGTGTTTGGGCCGCTGCTGGTCGTGTGCGACACATGGAGCGGCTATGCGATCCTCGGCGTTTTGTGGGCATTTGCGATTGGCGGAGTGGTTTTTAAACTGGGAGGGGCAAACCCGGACTCCAAATGGTCGCTGATTTCGTACGTTGGCATGGGCTGGTTTGCGGTTGTCGCGTTGCCTGACTTCTGGGTGGGACTGCCCAGCATAAGCCTCGCTTTGATTGCCTCGGGCGGTGCATTCTATACCGTTGGAACGTTGTTTTATAGTCGTAAGACAATGCCTTACCGCTATCCCCTTTGGCATGCCATCGGGACAGGGGGAGGGCTTTCGTTCTTCGGCGCTATCTGGCTGGCTGTGGGCAGTTTGGGCGCAGCCTAAGGCGCCGCAAATACGTGGGCGACCATGCGATTGCCCTCGAACACGGCGCGGTCCTCGACGTTGATGCCGTCTTCCACGAACACAAAGTCAAACACGCCATCCTTATTGCTGTCCGAGTGCAGCATGACGAGGAACATGGTGCCGGGTTCTGGTGCAGGGTTAAGCGTGATGCTTACGTCTTTGTTCGTGCCGCTCTCGACAAAGGTATAGCCTGCGACCCAGTCACCATTGGGTTTGCCGTCGATAAAGGGGTGAAGAACAAGCCAACCATCCCCGTCGATATGCACCTCTTTGAAGGTTAGTTTTGCGCCATCGCCGCGCCGCACTGCGCTGCTCCCGGAAGTGATGCGTTGCTCGGTGTAGGTTGCGTCGGCTGAACGGCTGAGGCCTTCAACCGTGATCCAGTTTTTCTCGCCATTGCCCAGCGTCATCGTAGGCGCGTCTTGAGCGAGCGCTGCTGAGCCTAGCCCCAGAGCCAGTGTGATCCCGAGTATCGTGCGCATAAATTTTCCCCTCTCAAGCGCCGCATATTACAGGTGTTTGCGAGATGGGGAAGGGGAGCTTGCTTAGGTCACCGGGGTCACAAAGCTGTCGATCACGCGCTTTTCGCCCGCATCCTCGAATTGGATGGTGAGCTTATTGCCTTCCTGATCGATCACGCATCCAACGCCGAATTTCGCATGTTCGACCATAGCGCCTATTGCGATGTCAGAGCGGGGCTGGCTGGCAAAACTCGCAGCCGAGCGTCCCGGTTCGGCAAGGCGCTTTTGCTGCGTTTCATAGCCTGTCGAGACCGCGCGTTGCCAGCCTGGGCCTCGCGCCTGTGCGCGCGAAGGGTTTTGCTGAGCTACATGGGCGAAGGGGTCTTCGTTCTCGCTCCAATTGGCGCGCCATAAAGATGCGCCGCCGGTCATGGTGCTCTCTTGGTCGATGAATTCTTCCGGCAGCTCTTCGATAAAGCGAGATGGGATGGAGCTTGTCCATTGCCCATAAATTCGGCGGTTCGCGGCGTGCAAGATGATGCATTTGCGCTTCGCCCGCGTAATCGCAACGTAAGCGAGGCGGCGTTCTTCTTCGAGGCTGGCGAGGCCCCCTTCGTCTATGCTGCGCTGAGAGGGGAAGACGCCCTCTTCCCAGCCGACGCAAAAGACGTTGTCATATTCCAGACCCTTCGCCGCGTGCATCGTCATGATGGTGACGGTTTCTTCCGCATCGCTGCGGTCATTGTCCATGACAAGGCTGACATGCTCCAAGAAGTCGCCGAGGCTCTCGTACTCCTCCATCGCGCGCGCGAGTTCAGAGAGGTTTTCCGCGCGCCCTGCGCTTTCGGCCGAGCGGTCCTTTGCGAGCATATCGTTATAGCCGCTCTCATCCAGCACAAGGCGCAGGAGATCAGCGGGAGACATAACCTCAGCCGCCTCACGCCATGCCAAGAATTGCCGCAGCAATCCGCCAATGGTGTTTGCCGCGCGCTTCGGCAATTCGTCGCTATCGGCCAATTGCAAAGACGCCGCCGCCAAGGGCAAGTTCACCCGGCGCGCGTGAATGTGCATCTTCTCCAGCGTTTTGGAGCCAAGCCCGCGTTTGGGTTGGTTGTATATCCGTTCAAACGCGAGGTCATCTTGCGGCTGTGCAATCACCCTCAAGTAAGCGAGGGCATCGCGGATTTCGGCGCGCTCGTAAAAGCGAAAACCGCTGATAATTCGGTAGTTGATCCCCACTTGGATGAAGCGGTCTTCAAATTCGCGGGTTTGATATTGCGCGCGCACAAGGATAGCGACTTGGTCAAGCGGTGCGCCTTCGCGTTCCAATCGCTCAATCTCTTCGGAGACCCGCCGCGCTTCTTCGGGACCATCCCACACGCCGATGATTTTGACCTTGTCGCCGCCATTGGCCTGTGTCCAAAGCGTCTTGTCATGGCGCTCTGAGTTGGCTTGGATGAGGCCCGAGGCCGCACCCAAAATCTGCGGGGTGGAGCGGTAATTCTGCTCCAGCCGGACCACAGCTGTGCCGGGAAAATCCTTTTCAAACCGCAGGATATTGGCAACTTCTGCCCCGCGCCATGAATAGATCGACTGGTCATCATCGCCGACCACGCAGATGTTCTTGTGGGATTGGGCGAGCAGACGCAGCCAGAGATACTGCACCGCATTGGTGTCCTGATATTCGTCCACCATGATGTATTTGAAGCGGCTCTGATACTCGGCGAGCACATCGGTGTGCTTGCGAAAGATATTGAGCATATGCAGCATCAGATCGCCAAAGTCGCAGGCGTTGAGGGCCTTCAGCCGCTCCTGATAGGCCCTATACATCTGTGCGCCCTTGCCATTGGCGTAGGCTTCGTTTTCGACCGGATCGAGATCATCAGGATTGAGCCCCGGTTCTTCCAACGGTCGATGCACCCAGCCAATTGCCGCGCAGGCCAGCGTTTCTCATCAAGCTCATGATCGTTGATAAGCTGCTTCAAGAGCCGCAGCTGATCGTCGGTGTCGATGATAGTGTAATTGCTTTGCAGGTCCACCAGTTCTGCGTGCCGCCTGAGCATTTTTGCACAAATCGAGTGGAAGGTTCCAAGCCACGGCAATCCCTCTCCCGGAGCGCCCAAATGACCCGCCACTCGCTCACGCATTTCGCGCGCAGCCTTATTAGTGAAGGTGACGCACAGGATCTGACTTGGCCACGCGCGCCTGGTCGCCACCAAATGCGCCATGCGCGCTGTCAGCGCCGCCGTCTTCCCCGTTCCGGCGCCGGCCAGCATGAGCACAGGCCCTTCCGTTGTCAGCACAGCCTCACGCTGCGGCGGGTTCAAACGCGCAGCATAGGGCGGCACGCCAGTTTCGGGCGCGCTATTGGGAGCAGATTGGGGAAGGTTTGCACTCATGATATCGGCAGAACAAGTATAGAACAAATGTTGGAAATGCAACTTCGCATATTGTGGGCCCGCGCGCACGCACCTGTGATGCGCCGTCCCCGATAAATCGTCTCAGCCCGTTTGGGAAACACCTCTCGCTGATGCGTGTGCCTCGCGCGATCTGGGCAGGGCGGGGGGCTATGCGAGGGGGCAAACTGGTGCGAGATAGAGGGCGTTCGTCATCGCTTGGGAATGTTCACTTAAGGAGAACCCCCGTGCGAATTTCACATCTCTATCTCTTCGGCGTCGCGCTTGCGACTTTTGGCTTTGTGGCCGCTGCTCCTATCAGCGCTAAGCCGCAGGATGCGCCATCATCCTCGGCGCCATCATCACCTGAACTGTCGGCCGAGCAGCAGGCTGAGTTCGACAGCTGGCCCTCGACGCAGCAGGCGCAATATGAGCTGTGGCCTGGTGAGACGCAGGCCTATTATTGGGAGCTGCCCAAACCACGCCAGATGCTGTTCTGGCAGCTGGCCGATCAGGACAAGATTGCGCTCACCGCGATGACGGGGCCAGAGCGCGATGCGGCGTGGAACAAGATTGAGGCACGCGCGCCCGCTTCGTCTTAATTCGCGTCGTCATAGCTCGAAAAGTCTCTCCCCCACACCAAAGTGGTCCTTTGGCAGGCAGTGGCGCCTATTCAGTCCGGCGTCTCACCTGTGTCGGGAGCAGGGGCGGGCTCACGCGTGAGCAGTGTGAGCCTGCCCTTGCCAACCTTACGGCTTTTCTCAAGTTTAAGGCCTTTGATCTCGGGCTCCTCATCAAATGCTGTTTCTAGCGCTATCCATGTGCTTTCGTTGATCCAGCCAAGCCGCTGAAGGCGGTCTAGCGCAACTTCACCTGCGCCCGTGCGATAAGGCGGATCGAGCAGCAGCACATCGTAAGGCTCGCGCGCGGGGCGAAGACCCATGACCGAGCCAGCTTCGATAGTGCTGCGCGCGCGGGCGTCGAGCGTGGTCACATTGGCGCGGATTGTGTCCAAAGCCTCACGGTCCTGTTCGACGAAGAGGCAATGCGCAGCGCCGCGTGACAGCGCTTCGAGGCCGAGGGCTCCCGATCCTGCGAAAAGGTCGGCGACGCGCAAGTCTTCAAAGCTTCCAAGCCTGCTGGTGAGCATTGAGAAAAGCGTCTCGCGCGTGCGATCAGCGGTGGGCCTTGTGGCGTCTCCCTTGGGCGCAACAAGCTTGCGCCCGCGCCACTCGCCTGCGATAATCCGCATTATCTTCTGCCCTCTTTGAGGGTGCTGATAAAGCGATCAAGGTCGCCCTTTTTGATGCGCACCGCTTGTCCGCGCGGAAGGTCGCCCAGCGCAAACGGTCCATAACCCACTCGGATCAAACGGTTTACCTCTAGGCCAAGATATTCGAGCACACGGCGAACTTCGCGGTTTTTGCCTTCGGTGATGGTCATCTCGATCCAGTGGTTCTTGTGACCCTTACCCCCCGAACCGCGCTCTAGGTTCGCGTCGATAGAGCCATAGCGCATGCCTTCAATCTCAACGCCTTCACTTAGCGCCTCCAGCTGTTCCTGCGCAATTTCGCCGAACGCACGCGCGCGGTAAGTGCGCGGGATGCCTGACGAGGGAAGCTCCATCATGCGTTTGAGCCCGCCGTCATTGGTGAGCAGCAAAAGCCCCTCTGTGTTAAAATCGAGCCGCCCAATGGGCATGACGCGCCCGGTATCCTTGGGAAGGGCGTTTACGAGCGCGGAATAAATCGTTGCGCGGCCCGCAGGATCGCGCTCTGCGGTGATAAGGCCCGTTGGCTTGTTAAAGGCGAAAAGCTGAGAGGGTTCGGGCGGTCCCACAGGCTTTCCATCGACGCTCACGCCCCTAAGCGAAGTGAGGAAGGTCGCAGGCGTTTCCACCACATCCCCGTTCAGCGTGATGCGCTTGTCGGCAATCATCCGCTCAATCTCGCGGCGGCTCGCCACACCTGCGCGGGCGAGCAATTTGGCGATGCGGTCGCCCTCGGGGCGATCTTCGGATTTCTTGGGGTTTGTGGGCATGAGACGCCCTTTAGGCGCTCAAGTGCTCCTGCACAATCGCATCAAAGCGCACGATGCCGCTTTCCAGCGTTCCCATGGTGAGCTCTTTGATCGCGCCGCTTTCCAAACCTTGTTGGCCAAGCTCTGCTGCGCGGAAGTCTTCGGATGCAAAAACGCCGCCATCAAGCAGGTTCCAGCTCTTCTCCCAATGCTTGAGAGCCTTCTCAGTTTTCGGCTCTTCTGGGATGAGCATAAAGTCCTCGACCACGGTGTGGTTATGCGCGCTCGGCATGATGACCATAATGTTCACGTAATCGGGGCTGGGCACGATGACGGTTGCGGGAAACAGTTGATAAGCAAAGGTAATCACCCGGCGCATGGCGGCCATATCGGTGAGGTCAACGTCCTCCATTTCTTCCAAACGCCCCACGGCAGAGCGCATATGCGGGCCGACGATATCGCCGCTGGTGATGCCGTCTTTGAAGAAGGGGCCGATGGTGTTCGCATGGAGGCGCGTCACATGATAGCTCTCCAAAAACGCATCCATGATGAGCTTCCAATTGCCCTTCACCTGGTGCGTTTTGCGGCGGAAGAGGTGCAAGTTTGCCATTCCAAAAGCGTCGAAATCGGCACTGATCGCTTTAGCGTCTGTGAAATTGGCGCCTTCGACTGGCGCAAACCAAATGAGGCCGCCAGTTTCCAGCGAGGGCAGCTCGACAAGGCTGTGCTCTGATTTATCGAGGCCGGGAAAGGTTTCAGGGCGGGGCAGAGCGAGGAGCTTGCCGTCCAGTTTGTATGTCCAAGCGTGATAGGGGCACACCATCCGTTTGGCGCAAGCCACGTCTTTGCCTTCAACCAGCCGCGTGCCTCGGTGTTGGCAGACATTGAGGAAGACGTGCGCCTTGCCGTCATTGTCGCGCGTGATGAGAAGCGGGCGGCCCGTGTCATCGTGCGGCACCATCATGCCGGGTTCGGGGAGCAGCGCTGAGGGGACGAGCACCTGTGGGAGCTGATCAAACAGCCCCGCTTTCTCGCGCGCAAAGTGATCGGGGCAGGTGTAACGGCTGGCCGGGACTGTGCCGATGGTATCCACCGGGCGGCGCGCTTCGCCTCCACGAATGCTCTCAGCCAGCGCGAGTTGGCCCGCGGTTGGGCTTAAGTTGGGCAAATCTTGCGTTGTTGCGGCGTTCATCGCCCTCTCCCTATTTCCCTCGGGCGAGTTATGCCCCACACTTGGGATGAAATCAAAAGGGATAAAGCAAGACGTGACCACAGCTGAAGCCGCAGAGCCTGAAAAGCCTAAGAAGCCCGGCATTCGCGAAGTCCTGCGCGCGCTGCGGAACAAGAAGTCCGCCTATATGGCGCTCTTCGGTTTCACCAGCGGGCTGCCCTTCGCGCTGTTCCTAGGGACGCTTTACGCTTGGCTGTCAGAGGCTGAGGTGGATTTGGAGACGATGGGCGTTTTCTCGCTGATCGGTCTTGCCTACGCCTTCCAATTTATCTGGTCGCCCTTGGTGGACAAGGTCGATTTGCCGGGACTTCGCAAGCTGGGCAAACGCAAGCAGTGGATCGCGCCGATGCAGCTGAGCCTCGGGATCATCCTTGTGACGCTCAGCCTTCTGGAGCCCAAGACGCAGCTCGGCTGGTTCTCGCTCCTCGCAGGGATTGGCGCTCTTGCCAGCGCGACGCAGGACATTGCCATCAACGCTTGGCGCATCGATGTGGCAGACGAGGAAGCAACCCTCGATATGCTCTCGACGATCTACCAAATGGGCTTTCGCCTCGCCTCGCTTTTCGGCGGCGCATTGGGGCTTATCATCGCGGCGCGGATCGGCTGGCCTGAGACCTATATGATCTTTGGTGCAAGCGTCCTTTTGATCGGTTTTGCAGGGCTGTTCGCGCCCGATAGCGAGCGCGGGAAGGTCGCAAACGCCAGCGATGACGAGATCGAAGAGCTTTACCAAGTGGGCGAAGTGCGCCCGCAAGTGCGCCGCAAGTTCCTTTGGGCGGTTGTGGGCCTTTGGGTCTGGGCGCTAACGATCCTTGGCATTTTCATGGTCCGCGCGCTTGGCGGGTTTGTGCCGATGATGGGCGTTGTTGATTTGGGGTTCCTCACGCTCGATCCCAACTGGCTGCTTGGCATGTTCGCTCTCAACGAAAGCGGGCGGCCTGATCCAACCGAGTTCACCGCTAAGATGGGGCCGTTCATTATCGCAGCGACTATCATCGTCCCTGCGGCAATTGCTGGCATCCTGCACCGCCGCAAAGCCGATGCACACGACGTAATTGGCGCTGGCGACGCAACAGTGAGAGCCTCTGGCGCCGTCGACCATCTCTACCGGGCATTGCTTGCGCCATTGGTGGAGTTTGTAGGCCGCATCGGCTGGCCTTTGATCCTCATCTTGGCGCTCGTTCTGACCTACCGGATTTGCGATGCGATCTGGGGGACGTTTGCCTATCCGTTTTATCTGGGTGAGCTCAATTACACCAATGATGAGGTCGCCTTTGCCTCCAAGTTCTTTGGTGTTGGCGCGATTATCGCTGGGCTTGCCTTGGGGGGATACATGCTTACCGGTTTGGGGCGGATGCTTACGCTCACCTTAGGCGCTCTCATGGCGGCGCTCACCAATCTGCTCTACGCCGATATGGCCGTGGGCGGGGCGAATATGCAGTGGGCAAGTGATCTTACGGGTTTCACTTGGCTTATCAGCACTTTCGCGCCCTTCGGCTCTGATGCTTTGCCGCGCCTGACCTTCACAATCATGTTTGAGAATTTGGCGATTGGCATTGCTGGGGCTGCCTATATCGCGTGGCTATCCTCCATCGTGTCGAAGAAATATGCAGCGGTTCAATACGCGCTTCTCTCCTCGCTCACGCTGTTGGTGGGCACGCTGGGGCGCGGGGCCTTGGGTGAGATGATAGAGACCCAGGGCTATTTCGACGTGTTTGTGCTGACGACCTTTATTGGGCTTTTCGCCGTACTGCTGTGTCTTGCCGAATGGTATCGCCAGTCCAAGATGGGTACGGACGATGTTGAGGCGCAGCCTGCAAGTTAGCCATTAAACCACACCAGTTCGTGCTGAGCCTGTCGAAGCACGCTCGCTAACGCGGTTCATCCTTCGACAGGCTCAGGACGAACGGTGAGTGGTAAGGTGTTAGGCACGATAAAACCCTACCTTGAGAAAGAGGCACTCGCGGCCTTCTTTGTAGGCGTATCCTCCGGCTTCCCATACGCAATGATCGGGGCAACGCTGACAACGCGGCTTGCCCAAGACGGGATCGACAAGGCGACGGTGACGGCCTTTACGCTCGCCTTTCTCGTCTACAATTTGAAAGTGTTCTGGGCATGGGTGGTGGACGGCGTGCGCCTGCCGGTCATAAGCCGCATGGGGCAGCGGGTCTCGTGGATGCTGTTTTCCGGCGTTTTGGTGATCGCAAGCGTCGTAAACTTGGCGCTGGTCGACCCTCAGAGCAGCCTTACCGCAACCATCATCGCCGCCGTCCTCGTAGGCGTTGCAGGGGCTACCTTCGACATCGTGATCGACGCCTACCGGATCGAGACTTTGCGGCCCGATCAGCTTGGCACAGGCTCTGGCATGAGCCAATATGGCTGGCGGATCGGAGCAGCCGGGGCAGGGGCGCTCGCACTGGTAGTCGCGGCGCGTTACGGTTGGTCAGCGGGCTATCTCGCCTGCGCCGCCTTCGCGCTCCCCGCCATGCTAACGGCTCTCATCATGGGAGAGCCCGCAAGGCGCACCGTCAACATCGCGAAAAAGGGCGTTTCCGACGTGTGGCAATCCATCGCAGGGCCCTTTCGGGAGTTCCTCGGAAGGCACGGCGCGTGGTTGGTGCTCGCCTTTATCCTCGTTCACAAGATCGGCGATACGCTCGCCAATCTCACCTTCCGCCTGCTGTTCGATGACCTTGGTTTCACCAATGACGAGATCGCGCTTTACGATGTGGGGCTGGGCTTTTGGGCCTATATGGGGGGCATATTCCTCGGCGGGATATTGTACGCGAAATTGGGCCTCAAGCGCTCGGTGATGATCGCGTTGATCCTGATGGCGGTGTCCAATGTGAGCTTTGCAGGACTGGCTGTGGTCGGGCACTCCAACTGGGCGATGGCGGGCGCGATTGGGTTTGAAAACTTCGCCAGCGGATATGGCGGAGTGGTGGTCGTCGCCTATTTCTCAGCGCTTTGCGATTTGCGCTTCACGGCCGCGCAATATGCGCTGATCTCCGCAGGCGCGAGCGTGGTGGGCCGCTTGCTCACAGGCACCACCGCGGGCAGGCTGATAGAGGGGATTGGCTATGTGAACTTCTACCTGCTGACCACTGTGCTTGCCTTGCCGGGGATAGCGCTGTTCTGGTGGATGATGCGCACAGGCCTTGTCGATGAGGCGATGGGGAGTGCTGGTCGGGAAACCTGACTAAACACAACCGTTGGTGCTGAGCTTGTCGAAGCACAGCCACCCTTGCGAGCGTCCTTCGACAAGCTCAGGACGAACGGAACATCTTGTCAATCCGGGATTTCGTCGTTCAATCGCAGTGCTTCACCTGCGAGATAGAGCGAGCCCGCGATAAGGACCGGATAGTCGTCATCAGCCACGTTGAGCAGGGCATCCTCTAGGTCCTTCCGAGCCACGGCATCTTCACCAAAGGCGCTCACAGGGTGGCTGTCGTGACCGGGCACTGGAACCACTTGCAAAGTTTGGATCTTCTCACCCAAACGATCGAGCAATGCCCGCGGGTCCTTATTGTCGAGCATTCCGATCACGAGGTGGATTGGGTCATCAATGGATTGGGCAATTGCATCGCCAGCGCTCGAGTTGTGACCACCATCGAGCCAGACTTTGCGATCAGAGGTAAGAGCAATAAGCGGCCCATTGGACAAAAGCTGCATTCGCGCAGGCCATGTGACGAAGCGAAGCCCAGTCCCAATCGTATCATCCGAAACAGTCACTTTGTCCTGGTGACGCAGCATAGCAATCGCCAATCCGGCATTTTCGCCTTGGTGCGAACCTCGTAATGCCGGGTGAGGAAGCCTTAAACGGTTCCCGACCTCATCGCGATAGACATCACTCCGGCTGATGCCGATTGTCGCGCCCCATTGCCGCGACTTTTCGAAGTGGATCGCCCCTCTTTCTTCCGCCACGCGTTCAATGCTTCGAAGCGCGTCATTGGAGTAGTCGTCCTCGCCCAACGTCACCAACGGCACGCCCCTCTTCGCAATCCCTGCCTTCTCAAACGCGATCCGCGCCATCGGTTCTTCCGGCACGCCTTCCTCTGGTGCGAGCAAAAACCGCTCGTGATCAATCCCAAGCGCCGCAATCCCGCAAGCTGCAAGCGCCTCTGGTTCCAGCACATTGGTCGCATCTAAGCGCCCGCCAAGGCCCACTTCGACGACGCAGGCATCGGCTGGCGTGCGGCTGAAGGCTAGGAAAGCGCTCGCGATGGTAACTTCGAAAAAGCTTGGCGCAAGATCCTCGCCTGCATCGAGCACTTCTTCGAGCAATTCCGCCAGCGGTCCATCTTCGATCAACTTTCCCGCGACCCTGATCCGCTCATTGTAGCGTACCAGATGCGGCGAGGTGGTGACGTGGACGCGCTTGCCATCGGCCTCAAGCATCGCTCGCAAAAACGCGCAGACCGAGCCTTTGCCATTGGTGCCTGCGACATGGAATACTGGCGGCAGTTTGCGATGCGGATTGCCGAGGCGCTCCATCAGAGCGCGTATCGTCTCAAGCCCCAAGCGGCCTTGCGGAACGCTAAGCGCGCTTAGACGGTCCAATTGCGCCTGGACGCGCGGGTCATCCGAGCGGCCAAAATCCATGGGGTCTAGGCGGCTTCATCTGCCGGCTGAAGGAAGTCGAGGACAGTCGCCAAACGCTCTTTCAGCTCGCTGCGCGGCACAACCATATCGACCATGCCGTGCTTGTGCAGGTACTCCGCGCGCTGGAAACCTTCGGGCAATTGCTCGCGAATGGTGTCTTGGATCACCCGCTGGCCTGCAAAGCCGATCAAACAGCCGGGCTCTGCAATATGGATGTCGCCGAGCATCGCATAACTCGCCGTCACGCCGCCCGTGGTGGGGTCGGTAAGGACGACAACGTAGGGAAGGCCCGCTGCCTTCAAACGCCGGGTCATCACGGTCGCGCGCGGCATCTGCATGAGGGACAAAATGCCCTCTTGCATGCGCGCACCGCCCGCCGCTGTCACCACGACGTAAGCGCATTTGCGGTCCAGCGCTTTTTGCGCGCCCTGACAAAACGCTTCGCCCACGGCCATGCCCATCGAGCCGCCCATAAACGAGAAATCCTGCACGCCGACAACGGCTGCCTGACCGTTGATCGAGCCTGAGCCTGTCACAAACGCATCGGCATGCGGGCTCTTTGCGCGCGCGGCTTTCAGGCGGTCGATATATTTCTTGGAATCTTTGAATTTGAGCGGGTCTTCGGTGACTTGTGGGATGGGCAAAACCTCGAAGCCATCATCCAGCAGCAAAGACAGGCGCGTGTTCGCGTTAATCCGCCCATGGTGATCGCACTTCGGACACACATGGAGGTTTTCCTCATAATCGGAGACAAACAGCATCTCCTGACAATTGGAGCATTTGATCCAAAGGTCTTTTTCAGTGCTCGTCTTCTCATCGCCAAAACCCAGCGAATTGCGGACGCGGTTTAACCAGCTCATATTTGTATCCCTTAAGCCGACTTGATGGCTTCAACCATGCTTGCCGTCAGCTCTTTTAGCTTTGCCGGAGCCTTTGCGCCATGTTCGCCCACCAAGTCAACAAAGGCTGACCCTACGACAACCCCGTCTGCATGGGCAGCGATGGCTGCGGCTTGTGCCGGTTCGCGCACGCCAAAGCCGACGGCGACGGGGATATCGGTGGCCGCTTTGAGCGCTGCGACAGCCTCTTCGATGGAGCCTGCCGCGGCCTGTTGCAGCCCGGTGACCCCGGCGACGGAAACGTAATAGAGAAAGCCGCTCGACCCTTCGAGCACTTGCGGCAGGCGCTTTGCATCGGTGGTCGGGGTGGCGAGGCGAATGGGCGATATGCCCGCATCGCGCAAAGCCGGGCCCAGTGCATCGTCCTCTTCTGGCGGAATATCGACGCAGATAACGCCGTCGACGCCTGCACCTTTGGCAGCCTTGGCAAACCATTCAGGCCCGCGCCGGATCATCGGGTTGGCATAGCCCATAAGGACCAGCGGCACGTCTGGATGACGCTCACGGAACTCATAGGCGATTTGCAGCACATTGGCGGTGGTCGTGCCTTTGCCAAGCGAGCGCAGGTTTGCCGCTTGGATCGCAGGCCCATCGGCCATCGGATCGGTGAAGGGCATCCCCAGCTCAATCACATCAGCGCCGCCCTCGACGAGTGCATCAAGATTGGCAGCCGTGTCGCCATCGCCAGCGGTGATGAAGGCGACGAAAGCGGCATGGGGTTTGGAAAAGGCGTTTTGGAGGCGGGTCATATACCTGGAATGTCCGTGAATGTGCCGATCGCACCAATGAGAACCGATGCAAGTACGGTGAATATGATCGCAGATTCGATTGTGAAGTCTGCACCGGAGGCAGCCTTCACTCCGAGTGAAAGAGGGAAGGCAAGAAAGCCTAGGAGGAAGTACATCGCACCCCGCTTTGGACTAAAGCCGACCTCAAGTCCCTCGTAGTTCTTTTGGTCATAAAAAGCGGCAAACATCGCAACGAGTATGGCCGAACCGAACGCTAGCCTCACGCCGACTGATTCTGCTTCTAGGTCGATGACAAACGACGAAATGGCCAAGGCAGCAAGGGCTAGACCGCCAACTATCTTGCGTGGCTTCACATCTCCACCCCAAGCTTTTCAGCAACCGTGAAAATGTCCTTATCGCCGCGCCCGCACAGGTTCATGCAGATGATCTCGTCCTCGTGCATCTGCGGTGCGCGCTTGGCAACAGCGGCGAGGGCGTGGCTGGGCTCCAACGCAGGGATAATCCCCTCGGTGCGGCAGAGCAGTTGGAAGCCTTCCAAAGCCTCATCATCGGTGACGGCGGTGTATTCGACGCGGCCTGTGTCTTTGAGCCAGGCGTGCTCGGGGCCGATGCCGGGGTAGTCTAGCCCTGCGGAGATCGAGTGGCCTTCGGTGATTTGGCCGTCTGCATCTTGCAGAAGGTAGGTCTTATTGCCGTGGAGCACGCCGGGAGCGCCTCCAAGCAGGCTTGCTGCGTGTTCATCGCCATCAAGGCCGTGTCCTGCCGCTTCCACGCCGAGCATCTTTACGTCTGCATCGTCCAAAAACGGGTGGAACAGGCCCAGCGCATTTGAGCCCCCGCCAATACACGCGATCAGGAGGTCGGGAAGGCGACCAGTACGGCTAAGCAATTGCGCGCGCGCTTCGGTGCCGATGACGCTTTGGAAATTGCGCACCAGTTCGGGGTAGGGGTGGGGCCCTGCGGCGGTGCCGATGATGTAGAAAGTGTCATGCACATTGGCGACCCAATCGCGCAGACCTTCGTTCATCGCGTCTTTGAGCGTCGCGCCGCCGCTGGTGACGGGGACGACCTCGGCTCCTAAGAGCTTCATTCGGAAGACATTGGGCGATTGGCGCGCCACGTCCTCTGCGCCCATGTAAATCACGCAAGGCAGGCCAAAGCGTGCGCATACGGTGGCGGTGGCAACCCCGTGCTGGCCAGCGCCGGTTTCCGCGATAATGCGGGTCTTGCCCATGCGCTTCGCAAGCAGGATCTGACCGATGCAATTGTTGATCTTGTGCGCGCCGGTGTGGTTGAGCTCATCGCGCTTAAACCAAACTTGCGCGCCCATTCCTTCGCCAGCGTCTTTGCGCAGTTCCTCGGTCAGGCGTTCGGCATAATAGAGCGGCGAGGGACGGCCGACATAATGCTCCATCAGGTCGTCAAACTCGGCCTGAAACGCGGGGTCTTGCTGAGCGGCGCGATATTCACGCTCCAAATCAAGGATCAGCGGCATCAATGTTTCAGCGACATAGCGTCCGCCAAAATCGCCGAAGTGGCCTCGGTCGTCGGGCCCATTGCGGAAGGAGTTGGGTTGGTCGTTCAAAACAAAGTTCCGTTCGGGCTGAGCTTGTCGAAGCCTGCTCTCGGCCTCGGACCCAGCCAATTGGTCTGCGAGCGCCCTTCGACAAGCTCAGGGCGAACGGGTGTGGTTAGGGGTTTAACGCCGCTTTACAGAACGCGGCAATCTTGTCCACGTCCTTGATACCCGGTGCGCTTTCAACGCCAGATGCGGTGTCCACTAGAGCGGTGCCGGTGGCGCGGATCGCCTCTGCGACGTTGTCCGAGTTAAGGCCGCCTGCAAGCCCCCATTCGAGCGGTCCTTTGTACGCCTTCAAAAGGCTCCAATCAAAGCCGTGGCCCATGCCGCCAGGAAGCGCAGAACCCTTTGGCGTCTTGGCGTCAAATAAGAGGAAATCGGCAGCATCAGAAAAATCGTCCGCACGCGCAACGTCTTGGGCGGTTTCAATGCTGAGCACTTTCCAAACCGGTAGGCCAAAGCGCGCCTTTACCTCGGTAACGCGCGCCGCATCCTCGCTGCCATGCAATTGGATCGCATCGAGCTTTCCTGCGGCAATGCTCTCCTTAAGAAATTCGTCATCCGGGTTCACGAACACGCCGACGTTTTGAACTGTGCTGGGAGCCTCGGCGGCCAATTTCGCAGCAAGGTGCGCATCGGCATAGCGCGGGGAGGGCGGGTAGAAGTTGAGCCCGATATGCGTCGCACCAGCGTCAGCCGCAGCGGTGATGCTGGCAGGAGTGGTGAGGCCGCAAATCTTGATTTGGATGCTCATCGATCAATCGTTCTGGATCAGCCGGATGAGGCTGTTATCAATCTCGTTGAGATAGCCCACGGTGATACCGCTTGGCTCAACCCGAGGCATAAGCAGTCTTGGGTAGCCTTTGTTTTTAACCGGCACACCGGCGGCCTTCACCGCTTCGACAAAACCACCCAGATCATCAAGGCGAAGGCAGCAGCTGAACCAGCTGGTGAGCGGGTCAAGGTCGGGGTGGGGGAAGAATTCTAGAAGCACCGATCCGCGTTCAAGGATCATCCAGCCCGCGTCACGATAGGTGCGCTCAAAGCCCAGCTTTGTGTAGAAAGCTTCGGATGCGTCAAAGTCGCGCGACGGCAGGTTGGGGCTGGCGATATCCATGAAAGAGCCGCTTTCTTACAGCGTTGCCTCAATCGCGCGCGCTGCGGCCATGGGGTCTTCGGCGCGGCTGATCGGGCGGCCTATTACGAGGACGCTTGCGCCATCATCGCGGGCCTTTCGCGGGGTGACGACACGTTTTTGGTCGCCGGCCCCAGAGCCAGCGGGGCGAAGGCCGGGGACAACGAAAAAGCCGTCTTTCCATTGCTTGTGGACTTTGCCCACCTCCTGTCCCGAACACACGATGCCATCAAGGCCCGATGCATGGGCGAGTTCGGCCAGACGCATCACCTGATCTTCGGCGCTTCCGCTAACCCCGGTTGCGGCAAGGTCAGAGGCGTCCATGCTGGTCAGCGTTGTGACCGCGACAACCTTGCAACCTTCAGCCGCCGCCGCCTTGGCATCTTCCATCATCGCTCGCCCGCCGCTGGCGTGGATGGTGACGATTTTGGGCTCGTAGACATGTATCGCCATCATCGCGGATGCGACGGTGTTGGGGATGTCATGAAACTTGAGATCAAGGAAGATCGGCAGGCCCATATGGGCGATTTCGTGGACGCCGTGCCCGCCATGCGCGCAAAAGAATTCAAGGCCCAGTTTTACCCCGCCAATATGCGCTTTGACCTTTTCAATCAGCGCTTTGGCAGGGTCGATTTGCGGAACGTCGAGAGCGAGGAATACCGGATTGCTCACGACGCGGACCCCTCAACCGGTTTCAGTGCGTCCTCAGACTTATCCTCAAGCTTTTCAACAGGCTTACCCACAGGCTCCTCTCGTTGGCGTGCAAGGGCAGCGGATTTGATCGAGTTTTCAAGGCTGCGGATGCGGCGATCAAGGCCCCATTTGACGCTGCGGTGGTACAGCCACATCGGGAAAAGACCCAAGAGGAAAGCGAGGATCACAAGCGCTGGCACTTTGGTTTCGACCAGCAAGCCGTCCCATAAGGTCACCTCAACCGGGGTCCAGTTGAGGAATGAAAAGAGCATGATGGCGCAGGCCAATATGACCCACAAAATGGTGCGCACTATCTGCATGGGGCAAAAGGTCCCTCTTTATCGTTTTGGGGCGTATCGTCCCGAGCGTCCAAACTAGGCCTTTTGGGGCTCAAGTCCAGTAAGACGCGCTTAGCCGAAAACTCGCTCGAAGATCGTCTCGACATGTTTGAAGTGGTATTCGAGGTCGAACTTTTCTTCCAATTGCTCATGGGAGAGCGCCGCTGTGACCTCTTCATCGCCTTTGAGCAGGTCAAGCAGCATCAGCGAGCCGCCCGATTCCCAAACCTTCATCGCATTGCGTTGAACAAGACGGTAGGCGTCTTCGCGGCTCACACCCGCTTGAGTAAGGGCGAGAAGAACACGCTGTGAATGCACAAGGCCGCCCATGCTATCCATGTTGGACATCATCCGCTCTGGATAGACCAGCAGCTTCTCAACCACGCCAGTGAGGCGGGCGAGGGCAAAGTCCAATGTAATCGTCGCATCAGGCCCGATGAAACGCTCAACCGAAGAGTGCGAGATATCGCGCTCATGCCACAGCGCGACGTTTTCGAGCGCAGGCAGGGCATAGGCGCGGATCATGCGCGCTTGGCCGGTGAGGTTTTCGGTCAGGATCGGGTTGCGCTTATGCGGCATAGCGCTCGAGCCCTTTTGGCCCTTGGAGAAGAATTCCTCCGCTTCCAAAACTTCGGTGCGTTGCAAATGGCGCACTTCGACGGCGAGACGCTCGATTGAGCCTGCGATCACGGCCAGCGTTGCGAAGTATGCCGCATGACGGTCGCGTGGGATAACCTGCGTGCTGATCGGCTCGATCTCAAGGCCGAGTTGCTCCGCCACATAGGCCTCAACCTCTGGATCGATATTGGCAAATGTTCCGACCGCACCCGACACTGCGCAAGTCGCGATTTCGGCGCGCGCGGCGATTAGGCGGGTCTTACACCGGTCAAACTCGGCATAGGCCTGCGCGAGTTTGAGACCAAAGGTCACTGGCTCTGCGTGAATACCGTGGCTGCGGCCGATTGTGGGAGTGAACTTGTGTTCCTCAGCGCGCGTTTTGATTGCGGCGAGAAGCGCGTCCATATCCTCAAGGAGCAAGTCAGTCGCGCGCGCCAATTGCACCGCGAGCGTCGTGTCGAGCACGTCCGAGCTCGTCATACCTTGGTGCATAAAGCGCGCTTCGCCGGTGTAGCCTGCTTCGTCTACTTGCTCGGCAACCCATGTAAGGAAGGCGATCACATCGTGCTTGGTCACCGCTTCAATCGCATCGATGGCCTCAACGTCGATTTTGGGGTTGGTCGCCCACCAATCCCACAGCGCCTTGCCCGCACTTTCCGGTACAACGCCCATTTCGCCAAGCTTTTGCGTCGCATGCGCTTCAATCTCGAACCAGATGCGAAACTTGGCTTCCGGCTCCCACAGAGCGGTCATGGCAGGGCGGGCGTAACGAGGGACCATCGGGTGGGCGTCCTTTGATGTGGATGAGTTGGTTTGAGGCGCGGCTATTCTGACCTGCGCCTATTGGCAAGAGGCAAAGCTGCTGTATCACCTGTAACCGGAGAGGGAGCCTTCGCGAAAGTGCAGGGCAGGAGGACATTTCAATGACCAGCGATTTAATGACTGGCGAGCGCTTGCAAGAAGAGCGTTACCCCCCATTTTTGCGCGTTACATTCAGGCGGTGGACCAAGTGGTATTTGGAGGGCACCGAAACCTTTTGGCCGTTCAGCGATCTCGCGATCCGCTTCTTTGTCGCTATGTGGTTCCTGCGCTCCGGGCTTGTGAAAGCGGCGGACTATGACACCGCGCTCTTGCTCGCCACTCAGGAATATCCCGTCAGCTGGATGAGCCCTGCCAATGCGGCGGCGACGGGCCTTGCCATTGAGCTTATTGGGCCCATTCTTCTGTTGGCAGGCCTGTTCACCCGGCCAGCCGCGCTGGCCATGGCGGCGCTCACGATTGTCTCCCAGGCGGTGTATACCCCTACAACAACCAATCTGATGATCAGCGCGATGCTGATCTGGTATATATTCCATGGTCCCGGTGCGTTCTCATTGGACCGGGTTATGGCTTTGGGTTTGAAGTCTTCTGCACTCCCGCTCGCACGACCTACAATAATCGCAGGGGAATGGTCGCGTGAGCACTTGGCACCCATCGTCATGGCGGCTTTGCGGATATGGATGGGCGTGAGCCTCCTTGCCTATGCCGATGTCATTGAGCCCTCTATCGCGGTCAGGACATGGCTTCCAGTGACGATATTTTCAGGTTTTCCGGACTGGCTAGCCATCGTTGTGGCTGGGTTCTTCTTCACAGGCTTTGGCGCGGTGATCGTCTCTTACGGGCTGTTCTTCCTCATTGCGGCTTTCATGATCGCAGGGGCGCACCCCAATGTGACGCTGTTCCCGCTTCTCTTTCTTGCGATTTACGAAACCAAAGGTGCGGGGCTTTTCTCTATCGACAGGGCAATCCTGAGCTGGCTGGAAAAGAACATCCTGTTTGACCGCGATTACTCTGAAATCCCGGACCGCTGGCCTCACGTGGTCGTGGTAGGGGCAGGTTTTGGCGGGCTTGCTGCGGTCGCGCGCCTCAAGCGTTTGCCCGTGCGCATCACTTTGATCGACAAGCGCAATTACCATCTGTTCCAACCGCTGCTTTATCAGATCGCAACAGCGACGCTGAACCCTGCTGATATTGCAGCCCCGATCCGATCCCTATTCAAAGGCGACGGCAATGTGCGGGTGCTAAAGGGTGAGGTCACCGGGATTGATGCGGAAGCCGGAACCTTAACCTACGGGGATGGCGCCGAGCTTCAATACGACCGGCTGGTTCTGGCGACCGGGGCGACGCACAGTTACTTTGGCAAAGATGAATGGGGCGCGTTTGCACCGGGCCTCAAAACTATCGAAGACGGCGTTGCCGTGCGTGCCTCTATCCTCAACGCGTTCGAAGAAGCAGAAGCCTCCGGCGATGAGGAGCGGATCAAGCGCCTCCTTACTTTCGTGATCGTAGGCGCTGGCCCCACAGGCGTAGAGCTTGCAGGCGCAATCGCAGAGCTTGCCAAGGTAAGCGTTGAACGTGAATTTCGAACAATCGACCCGGCCTCGGCCCGCGTGATCCTTGTGCAATCAGGCGACCGCATCCTTCCCGCGTTTCCAGAAGAACTATCGGCTAAAGCTGCGCAGTCTCTGGAAGACCTTGGCGTGGAAATTCGCACCGGCGGGCGCGTGACCGAGATTGCTGAGACACATGTATGCATTGGCGATGACACCAGATTAGACACCGAAACCGTCCTTTGGGCAGCGGGTGTTGCGGCATCACCTGCGGCCACATGGCTTGGCGCCAAATCCGACCGGGCCGGGCGCGCTGAAGTCAATGACCTTTGCCGCGTTTTGGATAGCGAAGGCGAACCGTTCGCAAACATCTTTGCCATTGGCGACACCGCTGGCAGCACGGCGTGGGATGGCAAACCTGTCCCCGGCTTGGCTCCTGCCGCCAAACAAGCGGGCGCTTATGTCAGCCGCGTGATCGAGGCAGAATTGCTCGATAAGGAATGCCCCGGACCCTTTGTCTATAAACACCAGGGGAGCCTCGCCACGATTGGCCGCAAATCCGCCGTTGCCGATTTTGGAGCTTTTAAGCTGTCTGGGGCGATCGCGTGGTGGCTATGGGGCGTCGTCCACGTTGGCTTCCTTACCGGCGCAAGAAATCAGGTGACAGTCTTGGTCAACTGGGCATGGAGCTTTTTTGCCAAGCATTCAGGGGTCCGCCTGATAACAGGTAAGGCAGGGTCTTAGTGAGGGACTTTGAGTTGATTTAAAGCCAAGTCGAAAAAGTCTAGAACTCGGTGGTGGTTTATTTATAAATAGCCGCAACACAGGGATTCTTAATGCGACTTTCTACAGCTTTGTGCTCAATGCCACTTCTCGCTTTGGGCTGGTCTTCTGCGGTTCTTGCCGGAGATACCCCTCTTTATCAGCCTGCGCCAGAATGGGTGGAACGGGTCGACCTCTCACAGCTTGATCGGGATATTTCAAAGACTGTTGTGGTCGATGATACCCAAATCCGGATCGAGGAAGGCCGTCATTGGCAGTATGTCGATGAGGTCATCCGTATCGCAGGTGCTCAGCAATTGACCAAGGCGGGTACCGTCCAAGCGGTTTGGTATCCGGACAAAGGCGATCTGATTATTCATGATGTTGCCGTCTTGCGCGATGGAGAGTTTATCGATGTCCTTGAAGGTGGAGAGAAATTTGAAGTTCTTCGTCGTGAACGCCGGCTAGAACAGGCTGTTATCGACGGATCTTTGACCGCAACGTTGTTCGTACCCGGCCTGCAAATTGGTGATGAGCTACGCGTTAGCTATTCGACCACTCTTTCTGATCAGGCGCTCGGGAATGAGGTGCAAAGTCAGTCTTATCTTTGGCGGGAGCCCGACAAAAGCGCCGATTTTGCGCGCGTTCTTGTGTCTTGGCCCAAAGCTCTAGATGTGACCTACAAAGCTTGGCCGCAGGCCGAATTGGGCCCTGTACAATCGCGATCAGATTATGAGTGGCTCAATGTTTCGCTTCCATTGCCAGAGGCGAAGGATATGCCATACGATGCGCCCTCACGCTTTCGGCGCCCTGCATTTCTTCAGGTGGGCACGTTTGCTGATTGGTCTGAGGTCTCAGCCACGATGCATCCTCACTACAATGTAGACGATGCCCTTTCAGGCTTAGATGAGCTGATTTCGCGAACTGACGCGATCCGCGCTGAAAAAAGCACGCAGCTTGAGCAAGCCGTTGCTGCCCTTGATCTTGTTCAAAGCGAAGTCCGCTACCTGCTGAACGGATTGGATGGTGGAAACTATATTCCCCAAGACGTCGCAACCACTTGGGATAAGAAGTATGGCGATTGCAAGGCCAAGACTCTGATCTTGCTGGCATTACTTGACCACCTTGGGATTGAGGCTGAACCGGTTTTGGTCGACATTGATGCAGGTGACGCGGCTCAAGTTTCGCTCCCTATTCCAGGGGCTTTTGACCATGTGCTCGTACGAGCAACTATCGATGGCCAGCTATATTATCTCGACGGGACGTCTGCGGGGGCAAGCGTTGCTCTTGCTGGAAATGTACCGGGTTTCCAATTCGCGCTGCCCATCCGTGCTGCAGGCGCGGAGCTGGAGCCAATCGTTCAAGTGCTACCTCGTGTGCCAGAAATGACGATGGTAATGCGGGTCGATTCGTCAGCTGGTGCAGATTTGCCGGGCCTTGCAACTTTTGAAATGAAGTTGCTCGGTGCCTCGGCTGCTCAAATCAACGCGGCTGCTGATCAACTTACTGACGATATGAAGCGCCGAATGGCCCGTAATGGGTCTTCGAAAATGGATTTGATTGATGTCGAATTCATCAAGGGCAAAACCAATAGTGAAGCCTTCATGGTTTTCGAAGGCATTGTGCCTGCTTCTTTTGTTTTTGAAAATGGTCGCGGAGAATTCGGAGGTGAAGGTGTGATAACTGACTTTCAGTTTTCACCTGATCGCTCTCGGCGCGACTGGCGCGACGTACCTGTCATGGTTGATGGGCCATTTGCAGCTCAAGTCGCCCTTCAATTGACCCTGCCCGATGATCCTAGAAGCTATGAGATGATCGGTGAGAAAGAGATCGAAGCGCAGGCTGCTGGACGCCGGGTTGAACGCACAGCAGACCTGGACGGCGATTTCTTCAACTACTCCGAAACTTTCTCGGCAACAGGGGGTGAAATCGCCCCTTCGCAAGTGCTTGCCGAACGCCGCAAGGTCATGAGCTTTGCGCGTAATGAACTCAAACTTGTAGCGCCGAAAGACACACCGCGTTTGTGGCGGTTCGCGCAAAGCAAAGATCGCTCAGAGCTGGCAGCGCTTGATGCCGCTTATGCAAGATTGGTCGAGTTTGATCCGGAGAAAGCAAATCCCTATCTGACGCGCGCAGCCTTCCGCTATGACACGTTTGATTTTGCCGGTTCTCTTGCCGACATGGACAAGGTTATCGAGATAGAGGGCACTGCAGAATATTACTCACAAAGAGCAACTGTGAAGAAGCAATTGCTCGATTATCCTTCTGCTAAAGCTGACTTGGAAGAGGCTTACGCTCTCGACCCCACCCCAGGCCGAGCAATAGATTTAGCTTCCATTTTGCTCGACATGGGCGATGCAAAAGGCGCGCGCGCTGCGATTGAGTTTGAAGACGGCGATGAAGAGATGCGTCGCAGTCTTGCGTATTGGATGGCGCACGCTGACGGCATGCAGGGGAGGGACCAAGAGGGTCTCGATAGGCACAATTCACTCTTGGCCGATGATCCTAACGACTCCGGTCTTCTCAATAACAAATGCTGGTACATGGGCGTTTGGAAGGTTGATCTTGGCAACGCTGCCGAGGTGTGCACTCGCGCGGTCGAAGTCGGTGGCACTGCCAATGCTATGGATAGCCGAGCGATGGCTTATTATCGTCTCGGTATGTTTGAAGAAGCGCTTAAAGACATCGAAGCCGCGCTCGAATTAAGGCCTGAGTTGTCTGCCTCCCTTTTGCTGCGCGGTTTCATCAAGCTGGAGCTCGGCGATAAAGAGGGGCAAGCTGATATCTCTGAGGCGCTGGCTCGCTCGCCTGATGTCGCTGCACAATACCGCAAATGGGGTTTTGATCTTTGATCGGCGATTTCTAAGCGGTGATTTGTAATCGGTGCGTCGGAAAAACGATCAAGGCAGCCTTAGATCAATCCTTTTGCGCGCAGACTCACATGTCCTTCGCGCCCAATAATGACATGATCATGAAGCGTTACGCCAAGCAGCCGTCCCGCTTCTGCGATCTTATGAGTGATTTGTATATCGGCTCGGCTTGGCTCAGGGCTGCCTGACGGGTGGTTGTGGACAAGTATAAGAGCAGCGGCGCCCACATCCATGGCCCGTCGGATCACCTCGCGTGGGTGAATGGAGGCTTCATCGATCGAACCATCACCAACATGATGGTCATCGATAAGTCGGTTTTTTGTGTCGAGATAGAGCACGCGCACTCGCTCGACTGTCAAATGGGCCATATCGATAGAAAGGTAGTCTAAAAGCGCTTGCCAAGAACTGAGGAGGGGTTTCTCGCTGACCTCGCTTCTCGCCATTCGTCTTGCTGCGACCGCTACGCTTTTGAGCGCAGCCGCGCTCGTCTTTCCAACGCCCTTTGTCCGCTGAAGCGCTGAAGGATCAGCGTTTAGAACGCCCGCAAGTGAGCCAAATTGTGCAAGCAGCGCTTTGGCGATCGGCTTCGTATCGCCTTGTTTAATGGCTGCAAAAAGAAGGTACTCCAGCACCTCATAGTCAGCAAGCGCCTCTGCGCCGCCTTTGAGCAGCCTTTCTCTCAAACGCTCCCTGTGACCGGCTCCAGCATGTTTTCCAGAATCGCTTGTCGATGTGTCGCTTTTAAGCGCATCGGCGGGAGGTACAGGCTTGCCTGCACCGTTTTCACCAAAGTCAAATGCGTCTTCAGATTGGGGCAATCTTATTTCTCGCACTGGTTTAACGCCTTGCATCATTGCCTTTAGGAGCCAGACGCGCAAGTTATGAGTGTGATGGCCGAGGTCAAACCCGACACAGACTTACCCGATTTGGGTCCCGAGAAGACCAGAGCTTGGCGAATGTGGCCCGAGCGATGGCGTTGGCGGGTAAGCCTTGTGCTTGCCGTCCTATTTGCGCTTGTGGCAGCAGCAGCATGGTTCAACCGCGAACAAATTGCGGCCGATTTCATTAACGATGCTCTCAACAAGAATGGTCTTGAGGCTTCCTATGAAATTGAAAATATCGGAACGCAGCGGCAGATTATCACCGACCTGGTGGTAGGTGACCCGGAAGCACCCGATTTTACTGCCGAACGGGTGATACTTGATATTGCCTACACCTATGGGCCGCCAGAGATCGGCCGGGTCTCTTTGGAAAAACCTAGGCTTTTCGGGACCTTCAAAGACGGCGAGCTTAGTTTTGGCAGTCTTGACCCGCTGCTTTTTGCCGAAAGTGAGGAGCCTGCGGGGCTACCCGCGCTTGATGTGAGGGTCGTGGATGGCCGCGCTCTTATCGAGAGCGATTATGGCCGCATCGGTGCGAAGATCGATGGCGCTGGCAGGCTCGATGATGGCTTTGCGGGCAAGCTTGCTGCAACCGCTCCGGGGATTGGCGTGGAGGGCTGCGGTGCGAAGGAGGCGACGCTTTATGGCGATCTTACGAGCGTCGATGGCCAGCTTGGTTTCGATGGTCCTGTGCGGCTTCGCGGTGTGGAGTGCGAGGGCAGCCGGGTGGAGGCCGCCGATATTGGGGCGAACCTGACACTAGCCAGCGATTTTGGGTCGGTTGAGGGGGATTTGGCGCTCTCCTCTTCCTCGCTTGGATCGGGCGCGATAGAACTCGCAAAGCTTGGCGGCAATGCGAATATTGCCTGGGCTTTTGATGGGGAACTCAGCCTTCGCCACGATCTTACCGGGGAAAACTTGCGCACGCCTTATGGCAATGCTGGAACCCTTGGCGCTGAGGGCACTTTGCGCAGCACCGCAAGCTTTGCCCGCAATGAATGGACATCGAGGGTTTCGGGCAAGGATATTGGTGTTGATGCGTTGATGGGCGAAGGCGGCTTGGCTAGCGCAAGACAAGCCGCCGCGGGCACATTTGTTGGCAATCTCTTGCGCAGATTGGAGCGAGGTTTTGCAAGTGCTTCAAAAGGTAGCGTGTTTGCAGGTGATGTTTCCCTTCGCACCGATGCGGATAGCGTGCGTTTTGTTGTTCCCGAAGCAAGGCTGCGCGGATCCGATGGCGACACACTTATTGCTTTGTCGAGGTTGAGTTACAACACGGTGAGCGAGGGCACACCTGAGCGGCTCACCGCCAATATTCTGACAGGCGGCGCAGACCTGCCACGGATCAACGCAAGGCTTCAGCCGACCTCGAATGGCGATATCTCTGCGCGGATGACCATGGCTGAGTACCGCGATGGAGGGAGCGCGATTGCAATTCCCAGGCTTGAGGCGCGGCAAAGTCGAGATGGTGCGGTGCGCTTTACTGGCATTGCACGCGCGCAAGGTCCTATTCCCGGCGGGAATATGCGGGGCCTCGAGATGCCGATTGAGGGGGATATTCGCCTCGCACTGGCCTGGCGCTGGGCACTGAGTGTCTTGATGCCAAGATTGCAGGGCTCGAGGCATATAATCTCGGTCTTGCGCCCCAAACCTTCGCGCTATGCCCCGAAGGCGGAGCGATTGTGCGCTACACCGACACGCTTCAAATTTCCGCCAGACTCAGCGATGTTGCGCTTGCCGGGAACCTAGGAGAGAGCCCTGTCCAAGTGGCGGCGAGCAGCGCTACTTTGCGCTATCCCGGCGCATCAAGCCTCGAGGCGCTGTCCGCGCAGATTGGCGCAGATGACAATGCCGTGCGGTTTACTGCGGGAACGCTCAATGCAAACTTCGAGGATAGCCTTAGCGGAACATTCGAGGGGGCGAGTGCTGCTCTAGACATCGTCCCGCTTGATCTTTCGGAGATAAGCGGAACATGGAGCTTTGCGGACAGTGTGCTGTTGGTCGATCAGGCTGCCTTCATCCTCACCGAACGCGTCGCAGCGGGCGTACAAAAACGGATCGAACCGCTTGGCGCTGAGGATGCGTCGCTGATCCTCCAAGACGGCGTTATTAGGGCAAACGCGGACCTGTTTCACCCTCTAACCTCGCGCGGGATTGCTGAAGTTGCCATTCGTCACGATCTCAACGCGGCCAAGGGAAGGGCGGACATCACAGTACCGGGCCTCGGCTTTGACGCAGGGTTTCAGCCTGAAGAGCTAACACCCCTTACACAGAGCCTCATCGCCTTTGCTGATGGCGTCATCACCGGACAAGGCGTCGTCGAATGGGACGGCGATCAGCTCACAAGCTCGGGCAAATTCGCCACCGACCGGTTTGACTTCGCAGCCGCCTTTGGCCCTGTGCAGGGGGTCAAGGGAGAGATCGAGTTCACCGATCTCCTCGGCATGACCACCGCGCCCTCACAAGTCGCCACCATCGCCTCGGTCAATCCAGGGATTGAGGCGCTTGGCGGAAGGATTGTCTACTCGATAAAAGACGGCACTTTGATCACGCTTGAGGACGGGCGCTGGCCCTTTATGGGCGGGGAGTTGATCCTTAGGCCTGTGGTGCTCGATTACGGCGGCGGGCAGGGGCAAAGCTATATTTTTGAACTCGTCGGGCTCGATGCGGCGGCATTTGTCACGCAAATGGAGCTCACCAATCTTGGTGCGAGCGGCAAGTTTGATGGGACTATTCCGATCATCTTTGACGCTCAAGGCAATGGTACGATCCAAGGCGGCTTGCTAATCTCGCGACCACCGGGTGGCAATGTTTCGTACGTTGGAGAGCTCAGCTACGAAGACCTTGGCACCATGGCCAATTATGCGTTTCAGACGCTTCGCTCGCTCGATTACAATCAGATGAGCATTGAGCTGAACGGCAATCTGGCGGGTGAGATCGTCACCAATTTCAATATTGATGGCGTGCGGCAAGGCGAGGGAACGAGCCAGAATTTCATCACCCGCCAGCTTGCTGACCTGCCCATCCGGTTCAAAATCAATGTGCGCTCGGAAAACTTCTACCAGCTGACACAGGTGGTTCGTGGCTTTTTCGATCCCAGTATCTTTGACCGCGAGGATGCGCGCCAACAGCTGGGCATCGGGGTGTTCCAGCCCCTAAACGGACCGGCGCCAGCACCATCTCCAGTACCCAATCCCGGCGAAGCTGAACGCCGCAATGAACCTGTCGTTCAACCTGCAGAAAGCGATGACGAGCTATGACACATGTGAAATTGACCTCTCTGACCGGGGGTGCCACACACAAGCACATAGTCGGTCGGGGAGCGAAAATGGATCGAATGATGTTGAATGCTGGGCTTTTGAGTCTCGCGCTTTTGGGGCTTTGCGGGTGCATTAATGTGGCGGCTCCTGAAGAGCCGATAGTGATTGAGCTTAACATCAATATCCAGGCCGAAGTTTTGTATCGCTTGGCAGAGGATGCCGAGAATACGATTGAAGAGAATGCAGATATCTTCTGATGCTGGCGATTAAGCCGCTGCCGAAGATAGGAGGAAGTGAAATGACCATTATGCGCAAAACAATGCTGGCCGCTGTTGCAGGCGCTGTCGTCCTGACCGGATTTGCCAGCCCAGCAGCAGCGCAGCGCGACCCAGCCTATGCCGCCGCGCGCGCCAATGGCAGCGTGGGTGAGCAGATTGATGGCTATTTGGGCGTAGTGGGCGCAGCGACGCCTGATCTTCAGAGCCTTGTGAACAATATCAATATCAAACGCCGAGCGGTCTACACCCAAAAGGCACAGCAGAATAACGCGACGGTTGAGCAGTATGCGACCACTTCCGGGTGTCAGGCGATTGCTCGAACTGTGCCAGGCGAAAAGTATCAGGCCCCCGACGGATCGTGGAAAACCCGCACCGCCGCGCCGCCCGAACGCCTGCCGATTTGCCCGCAATAGGTGACCGGCAGCTTCAAGAGCTAGGACAACGCCTAGCGTTGCAAGGCTGACTGGCCGCCCGCAGCGGGTCCGGACCCCGGACTTGATCCGGGGGGAGGACGTCAAGCGAGGACGCGTACCGGGATGGGTACGCGGAAAACCAATCACACTACCATTGACTCAAGAATCGCCCTCTTCTAGGGGGCACACGCCCTTGGCGGGCACCTTTCTGAGCTCGCGCATTCGCATCCCTTAAAGGACGCAAGCATGAGCGACGAAAAACCGCTAAGAGAACCCATCGTTGAAGATGCGCGAATTGATGCGCTCGAAGCGCGGCTTAAGGCCGCCAAGAGCCGCGAAGAGGACCGCACTCAGCCAAAGGTCAAAGGGGTCGATGCGAACTATCGCAGCGGCAACCGGGTACTGGCTGATCTGCTCGGCGGGGTCTTTGGGGGCAGTGTCATGGGATGGCTCTTTGATTGGGTCTTCGATACGCTGCCTTGGGGTCTGTTGGTTGGGCTGTTCTTCGGGATTGGCGTTGCCTTCAGGAACATTATTCGCGCAGCAAACACGCAAAGCGATGACGGTGGCGAGGACCAAACCTAGCCCGCGTTGAGCGTTTTGACAGTTTTAGGGATACAAGAGATCGTGGCAGCCGACACTGGCAAAGTCGATCCGATGAAGCAGTTCCAGGTTGAGCCTCTCTTCGGCTCTGGCTGGGAAATCTCTGGCTTCAACATCGCGTTCACCAACTCCGCATTGTGGATGGCCATCACTGTCGTCCTTATCTGGGTGTTTGTCGCAGGCGGCATGAAGCGTGAGCTTGTGCCCGGTCGCTGGCAGATGGCAGTCGAAACCTTCACCGGCTTTATCGACGATATGCTTGAGGCGAATATTGGCAAAGAGGGGCGCAAATATGTGCCTTATGTCTTTAGCCTGTTCATGTTCATCCTCTTCGCCAACCTTTTGGGCCTCGTCCCCGTTGGCATTATTCCGGGCGTCCACGCCTTTACCTTTACCAGCCACTTTACCGTCACCGGTGTGCTCGCCGCGATCAGCTTCTCGATTGTGCTGATCGTCGGTTTTTGGAAGCACGGCATCAAGTTCTTCACGCTGTTTGTGCCGCACGGTACGCCAGCGGTGATGATCCCGGCGATCTTCGTGATCGAGCTGTTCTCATTCCTCATCCGCCCGTTCAGCCTCGCGCTGCGTTTGTTTGTGGCGATGATGGCGGGGCACGTCCTTTTGAAAGTGCTCTCCAGCTTTGTCATCGATGGGATGAACGGCGGGGTAGGCACCGGCCTTATGGTCGCTATGCCGAGCTTTGTTCTCATGGTCGCGATCAGCGCGCTTGAGATCCTCGTCGCTGGTATTCAAGCATACGTCTTTGCTCTGCTTACGTCGCTTTACATCAACGACGCTGAGCACCTCCACTAAAGTTTTTACAACCGTTTCAATCGAATTGATTTTACGCTTTTTTTGATCTTCCAAGGAGTTTTCACAATGGATCCTATTTCAGCAGCCCTTATCGGTGCAGGTCTCGCAGCTATCGGTGCCGGCATGGCAGCGATTGGCGTTGGTAACGTCTTCGGCTCGTTCCTTGAGAGCGCGCTTCGTAACCCAGGTGCCGCAGACGGTCAGCAAGGCCGCCTCTTCATCGGCTTCGCCGCAGCTGAACTTCTCGGCCTTCTGGCGTTCGTTGTTGCGATGATCCTGATCTTCGCCAACCCAGCTGCCTAAATCTGTTTGCGCGGCCCTGCTGAGAATATCTCAGCGGGGCTGCTCAAACGTCCCAATTCTCTTTTCGCTCTGAGCCATCACCTATGCCTCAAATTGCTCAACTTGCCGAAATCTGGTCCAGCCAAGTTTTCTGGGCGCTGATTTTCTTCGGCATCACATTCTTCCTGATCGGGCGGGGCATGGTCCCCAAAGTGATGGAAACCGTCGGAATGCGTGACAAGCAGATCGCAGACGATCTTGCCGCGGCGCAAGGCGCACGTGATGCAGCTGACGAACAAGAAGAGGCATGGCGCGAGCGTGAGAACGCAAACCGTGCGCAGGCTCAGTCGCTCATCGCTGAGGCGAAAGCAAAGGCGGCAGCGGCGTCTGAGAAGAAGCTCGCGGCGGCGCAAAAGCGTCTTGATACCAAGCTTGAAAAGGCTGAAGCCGATATCGAAGCTGCGCGCACGAGCGCCATGGCTGAGGTTGAGGACGTTGCTCTTGAAGCGACCCAAGACATCGTCTCGCGTCTTGCAGGCACCAAAGTCGATAAGCGTTCAGCGCGCTCGGCTGTGAAGAAGGCTCTTGCCAATGGCTAATCTTCCTCTTCTCCTTTTGGGCGATGGCCCATCGGCTTTCGGTGTGGATTCATATCAGTGGGTGTCGCTTGCGATGCTTATCCTGATCGGCGTCTTTGTCTGGAAGAAAGTCCCCGGCCTCATCACCGGCGGTCTCGATGGCAAGATCGAAGAGATCAAGAAGCAGCTCGACGAGGCGAAAGACCTTCGTGCAGAAGCTGAGAAGCTGCGCGATGAGTATGCAGCCAAGATCGCTGGCGCTGAAAAAGACGCCGAAGCCATGATGGAAGGCGCTCAGCGCGAAGCCGACGCCATCCTCGCGAAGGCGGAAGCTGACAGTGAAGCAATGGTTGCCCGCCGTAAGCGTATGGCGGAAGACAAGATTGCCGCTGCTGAACGTGACGCGGTTGCCGGCGTTCGCACTGCTGCTGTTGATGCAGCCGCTGTCGCATCGCGTGCGTTGATTGCTGATAAGCACAGCGCAGAGGCGGACAAGGCCTTGGCGGACGAGGTCATCGGCTCGCTTTAATTTGCTGTGCGCTCCTGCGAAGGCAGGAGCCCATCAACCGGCCTCTGGAGATGGACCCTGCTTTCGCAGGAAATCACATCGTAAACACCACTTTGCCCACCAATTCACGTGCCGCCATGGCGTCAAAGCCCTCGCGCCAGCGGGATAGGGGAAGGGTCCGATCGATTGTGGGGGTGATTTGCCCAGACGCCGCTAGCTTGGCGATAGCTTCTGTGATGGCCTTACCCCGCTCAGGGAATCGCCGCGAGTATTCGCCAGCGCGAAGGCCCATGACGCTGAACCCCTTGATGAGGGGAATATTGGTCGCAATCTCAGCGATGCGCCCACTGGTGAAGCCCACCACCATAAGTTTGCCGTTAAAGCTCACACAGCGGGTGGATTCGTCGAACACATCGCCGCCTACTGGGTCGAATACAATGTCGCAAAGCCTGCCATCGGTGAGGTCTTTCACCTGTTCGCGAAAGCGGCCTTCAGCTGTGATAACCGCGTCGGGCGCGACTGCTGCGTTGATGGCATCGTGCTTGGCCTCGACCCCGGTCGCAGCGATCACATGGGCCCCCATCGCCTTTGCAAGATCACACGCGGCAAGGCCAACGCCCCCGCTCGCACCGTGTACGAGCACCCATTGTCCCGCTCTTACAGCGCCCAGCTCGACAAGCCCGGTGTAGGCGGTCTGATAGGCCGCGCCCATTGCCGCGCCCTGCGCGTAGCTCAAGCCCGAGGGCAGGGGAGAGAGGCCTCGCGCCGGCACGCTGGCAACCTGCGCAAAGGCATCGGTTTTCTTGCCTCCGATGACCTTGTCACCCGGAGCAAAGCCGCTGTCCGGGTCTGCCTCGATCACTTCGCCCGCCATTTCAAGGCCGCTGGTGAAGGGCACCTCGGGTTTGAACTGATACTCGCCCTTGGTCATTAAGAGGTCTGGGAAGTTGAGCGAGGCTGCATGAACTCGTACTAGCACCTCGCCGGGCGCATGAGTGGGTTCTGGCATGTCGACCAGATGGACGCCCGAAAGGTCCGGTGTCAGTTCCTCGACGCGTAGAGCCTGCATGATGGCTTAGAAGTTGTCCTTACCCGCTCGGATCGCGGCGAAGGTCTCATGCGGCGCGTCACCGCCCCAGCGTGCTTGCAGAGCAGGGTCATCGGCGCGAAGGAACGGGTTTGTGGCAAGCTCGCGCTCGAGCTGTGCGGGAACTGTCGGTTCACCTTGTTTGCGCATATCCACAACCCATGACGCATAGGCCCGGAGTTGCTCATTGTCTGGGTCCGCGTGCACCGCGAACTCGGCGTTTGATTGCGTGTATTCATGCGCGCAATACAGCAAGGTTTCTGGAGGAAGCGCCTTGATCTCGAGAGAGGCTGTCCCAGAACTGTTTAGGCTCACCTTCAAACATCCGCCCGCATCCAAGCGCGAAGACGCTATC